>NZ_CP150281.1:4800000-6914259 GCF_037980415.1 Paenibacillus sp. FSL H7-0690
ATCTTAGCGATCGTATTAGCCATCTATGTTGTACTCATCATATTTAATGTATTATCCCGAAGAACAAGCAATATTGTATTGTTATCTATCCTCGGACTTAGTCTGCTCGCGACCGCAGGATATGAGATCAAGCAAGCGTACGTCAACAGAATTGCCATGGTCGATGATCGGGAGGTTAATCTGCTACAGTATGAACCCTTTGCTGAGAAGACCAAAGCAGTGAATCTGGACGAACCTTCTTCCTATCATATCGATAGCGATCTCCCAAGATTGGACGGCGCAACCGCACTTTATCCACTCTATTCAGCTTTCGTTCAATCTACTTATCCTGAGGGTTATTATAATCCGTATGATTTTCAAACAAGTCAAGTAATTTGCAGCAGCACGCCTGAAGCTTACAAGAGATTAATTGAAGGAGAAACCGATATTATATTTGTAGCGGCTCCGTCAATTGCACAACAAAAAGAAGCTAAAAGAAAAGGTGTCGAACTGAAGCTTACGCCGATCGGCCGCGAGGCCTTCGTATTTTTTGTAAACAAACGAAACGACGTAACCGGACTTTCCACCGCTCAACTTAAAGATATTTACGCAGGCAAGATCACAAATTGGAAAGATGTAGGCGGAGCTAATAACCGAATCCGTGCTTTTCAACGACCTGAAGATAGCGGAAGCCAGACGATGTTGCAAAAGTTTATGAAGGACACTCCACTCATGAAGCCGCCTCAAGAAGACGTAGCGGATATTATGAGCGGTATCATTCAACAAACCTCCAGCTATCGCAACTATAAAAATGCACTGGGCTACAGCTTCTTATTTTATGCCTCAGAAATGAATCAAAACGGGGAAATAGCCCTGCTGGCCATCGATGGTATCCAACCAGACAAGGAAAGTATTCGTAGTGGACAGTACCCTTTGGCAACAGAATTTTATGCAGTGACCGCGGGAAGCGACAACCCTAATATTCAGTCCTTTCTGGATTGGATTCAATCTGCTCAAGGTCAGAAATTGGTAGAGAAAACAGGTTATACATCGTTAAAATAAAATCTCTCTAGCAAATGAGAGCTATCCCAAATGTTTGGGAAGGCTCTTTTTCTATTTTTATACCGAAAATTTTCCTTTTTATCTGTTGTAGAGCGCAACTTTTGGAAACTATTGTCGTTTATACTTTATACGAGCCTTAAACGGCATCAAAGGAAGAAAAAGTAAGAATTGCTAGAGACCAATAAACGGGGATGGTAGGGATTGCAGATGAAAAAGTTTGGTTTTTTGGCGTTACTGCTGCTTTTGTTGGTGCTGGTTCATCCAGGAACTGGTTATGCCGGCTCTGCGGAAACACACATCAACCTAGACGGCAACGATCTTAAGATTTCAAAAGAAGCACAGGTACAAATTGTAAATGGCAGTGTAATGGTTCCTCTTCGTGTTGTTGCGGAACAGCTTGGTTATACCGTGAAATGGGATAATGTGACCAAGACGGCGATCATTGAGCAAAAGGGAACTACTTTAAAGCTGATCGTGGATAATACGATGGCAGAAGCTTCAGGGAAACAAGTCAAACTGGACAATCCTCCGTTTCTCAGTGGCAGCACAACCCTTGTTCCTTTAAGATTTGTTGGGGAACAGACAGGAACTACTGTCGGTTGGGACAATGTAACCAAAACCGTATATTTAACCTCTCCAGTACCTGAGATTGGGGGAAGCGATCCGGAAATTACGGTTCCACAACCCACTCCAACAGCACCTTCAGACAACGGATCAAACGGGAATACAGCAAATGAAGGGAATAGCTCAGTAGCTACAGTCACCAATCTAAGCTTCATCGATAACCAGCTGGTTATTGCAGTGAACGGCAGTATAAAACCTACCGTGTTCACTATGACAGACAAAGACCGAATTGTCGTGGATTTACCGAATACTGGCTTTGGAACCGACTTCCATCAGAATCTGTCCGTAGGAAAGAACCAAAGCGGACAGTTAACGGTTACTGACTATCCTAATGTCTCTGCCGTTCGCTATTCATTATTCAGCAGTTCCCCATCTACCATTCGGATCGTAATTGATCTAAACAGCGCTAATAGCTACAGTCTGATAAATGCTAATGATGGACTTATTATTGTGGATCTTAATGGGACTAGCGTTACGCTTCCTGAAACCACCTTACCAGAAGTACCGGTTATAACTCCTCCACCTTCTACCGGCAACACAGACAAGAAGATAATCGTCATCGATGCAGGACATGGTGGGAAAGATCCAGGGAGTTCAAGTGTTAACAAGCTTAAAGAGAAAGATTTCACCTTACCGACAGCACTGAAAATTGCAGAATTACTAAAGAAAGAACCAAATATCGAGGTTATACTCACGCGCAGTGGCGATACATACCCAACTCTACAGGACAGATCTAACCTCGCCAACAATGTAAAAGCCGATCTATTTATCTCTGTTCATGCCAATAGTATTCCGGCGGGCAGTAAAAGTAACCCTAGTGGCACAGAGACCTATTACACACGTAATGATAGCTTATTATTCGCTCAAACCGTTCACAAATATCTCGCAGTTGCTACAGGACTACAGGACCGAGGGGTTCGTCAAGCAAACTATCATGTAACAAGAGAAACCAAAATGCCCGCAATATTATTAGAATGTGGTTACTTAAGCAATACCAAGGATGAAGCATTGCTGTTTACCCCGGACATCCAAAATAAAATAGCCGAAGCAGTAGTTTTAGGAATCAAAGAATATTTAGGTCGTTAAAAAAATGGGTGTCCCATTAGCCGTTTAGGCTGATAGGACACCCATCTTTATTCGGTAGCAGTGTTCCAAACACTCATTCGTTCCCGCAGATTCGAGGTATGCAGCTCTAGCTGTATACCATCTGGATCTAGAAAATTGACCGTCCAGCCTATTCCCCGTTTGATTGGCCCTCTAATTATGGGCACATTCTGGGTTTGCAATCCTTGGACGGCTTCCTCAAAATGTTCCTCTGCAATACTAAAAGCGATGTGATCTACCCCGACCCCTTTATCTGCAATCGCCATATAATCAGGCTTTTCAAGAAGACATATCCAGGCACTTCCCCATTCCAGATAAGCATCAGTTTTACCTCTATGAACTAGCTGAAGGCCCAGAATTCCTGTGTAGAAATTCAGGGAATTTGCTAAATTACTGACATTTACGGTCACATGGTTAAAACCTTCTACCTGCATCTTTATTCAGCCTCTCAAACTTCTTAAGCCAGCATAGTGACAATTCTTTTGCGTTTCTCTGACTCAGGATCATAAGCTACATGCGTATCTTCATCAAAGATCAAGGTAGCCCGTTCCTCCAGATTGTATTTCGGCCATACCCTCTCTGCTGTAGCCGGATTTCCTTGATGAGCGAAAGCAATCCAAGCGTCATGCATAACTTCAGCCAACTTCTGCATCGTTGGATTAATTTCTGCCCTAAGATGGGTTAGATGAGATAGATTATTAAAGGCATAAACGATTTCTGCACTATGCACAGCTTTATTTAACAAAGGATGACCTGGGATCGTGCCGTCAAAACGGTACATCCAGACTGGTGCATAATTCAATTGGTTTTCCGCCAGAGACACCGAGGTTGCCCAGAAGTAAAGATCCGTTAGAATTTCAGCTTGTCCCTCCCAGGTGGAAGAATAATGGTTAGCAATTTCCTTCAGACTCCCAGTACCCATCATCTGCTCCAGCGCCTTGAGTGATTCGTCAAAGTCTGCCTCAGGTGATTCTTCTCTGAAGAACAAGTTGCCCTCATCACGATTGGTTCCGATCAATAGCGGAATACCATGTGCCGATCCTTCTGCCACAGCCTGTGCAGGTTCTACAGGAAGTATATCCCCATCAATGACAGGCTGAAATAACATGCCAATTGAGCCACCCGTTAACTTTTTAGTCATTCTTGCGGCTGCATCGATAATTTGTTCAGAAGAAAATGTTTGCAGAAGACTGGCATCTCCATCTGGGGCAATCCCTAATTCAGCTAGCAGTGCAGCTGCAATGTACTTTCCTTGCTCGTTAGGCAGCGTCTGAGCAGCCCCACTTTGCATAATCGCGCCAGCGAACAACCCCTTCGCTGCTGGCATAGCCAAAAGGGCTGCGATACTCATACTCCCTGCTGACTCTCCGAATACAGTTACCCGCTGCGGGTCCCCGCCAAAAGCAGCAATATTCAGTTTTACCCATTCCAGCGCAGCAATTTGATCCAATAATCCTTGATTAGAAGCAAGCCCATGGCCAAATGGAGACAAATTTAGGAATCCAAATGGACCCAGCCGATAGTTAATGGTCACTAAAATTACTTTGCCGCGCTCAGCGAAGCTTGTGCCGTCAAACTGCGGCTGACTTCCAGCCCCGGTCACAAACGTCCCCCCGTGAATCCAGAACATAACAGGCAGGGGCTCATCATGAACTGCTGGCGCCCAAATATTTAAATACAGACAATCCTCGGAATGAAGCGGCGTCTTGCCACCGAACCGAGTACCTCTCGTATCCGCTGGCTGATGACTAACTGGACCAAATTCAGAAGCATCTCTAATCCCATCCCAGGCCTCTGGTGGCTGTGGTGCACGAAACCGAAGTTCTCCAACAGGTGGGGCTGCAAAAGGGATCCCGCGCCAAATGTTCACGTCCCCCTCCTGTATTCCTTGAAGCTTACCGTAAGAGGTTACTGCTATTGGTCCTCCCATTACATTTCACCCTTTCACATTATTCCTTATTCTCTTCAATCTGTTTATATAAGCCGGATCGAAACCGGAACCATTCAAAAAGATGTGTAAATACCACCTTAAGTACCGCATAACCCGGAACTGCAAGGATAATCCCCAGAATCCCAAACATTTTACCTGCGAATATAATTACAAAAATAATGGTTATCGGATGAATCTTCAACGTCTTGCCCATGATCTGTGGTGAGATGAATTTTCCTTCAATCAGCTGAACAGCCGTCCACACGATAATCATCTTCAGCAGCATAAATGGAGAAGTGACCATCGCCACAATTAGGGCAGGTGTAATCGCGATTGCCGGGCCCAGATAAGGAACAACTGCTGTACAAGCAGCAGCAATAGCCAGAACGAGAGAGTACTCCAAACCAATGATTAAATAGCCAATATAGAGCAGCAGACCAATACAGCAGCTGACAATAATTTGCCCGCGTATGTAAGAGGATACCTGACTGTTCATCTCCGACATGACCATACGAGTCTGCGGCTGCAGAGAAGTAGGTACAAACTTCAGAATATAATCCGGCAATTTTTTCCCATCGCGAAGCAAGTAGAACAAAATAAATGGCGTCGTTACAACCGCCAAGACAATCTCTGTAAGGGCTCCTACAAAGCTGCCAACACCCGTCAAGGCATTATTCAGAAAAGAACTGCCCCACGCTGTTATCTTAGATGTTATCTCACTAAGGTTCGTTCCGATACTGTCTTGAACTTGCCCAAAGAACTCCGTTCCGGTCAGATCCATAAACCGTTCTTGAATTAATTCACTATACCTTGGAAAATTGTCGATCAATCCTGATAGCTGAGTCCGTATAATTGGAATGACCATAAACAAAACCAGCGTGATGATACCAGCAATCAACAAATATAGGATGATTATTGCATATACACGTTTTATTCGGGATCTTTTCTCCATCCGATCTACCAACGGATTCAGCAAATAATAAGCTATACCTGCCAGTAATAATGGTGCGGCCACGGTGTGCAGCAATACTGATATCGGCTTAAAAATAAACGGTATTTTGGAGAATACCAGAATATTAATTCCAACCAGCAGCATAATGAGCAGCACTACTACAAATTTATTATTCAGAAAAAATTTTTTGAACTTCTCTGGCCACACCTGCAGCCTCTCCATCGTACCCTCTCCCCTATAAACCATCATATATACTGTGTTATTTCATTCACTTTTTAATAGCATAGTCAACGTTAGCCCTGCAAGTCAAATTTGATGTCCTTAATTAAGCACACAGTCCTATTACGAGTCTGGTCATGATCCGATTCAATCATAATCCTCCCCTGTTTATAAATAAATAACCCTGCACGAGATATTCCTCTGTACAGGGTTAGAACCGCAACTAAAAGGTACTCCCAAGCCTTGCTATTTTTTCTTTTTCCCTTTAGCGTCCTTTTCATTTGAAGCAATCAATTGTCCATCATAGGTGTATAACACGTGATCTTCAAGCTTCTCCCCCTGCAAATGTTTCCGCACTAATGATTTCGCCAGCTTAGGTGTAATCTCTTTGTACCACACACCTTCGGGATAAGCGATCACCACACAAGCATCTGAACATCTTCCATTACAACGGGTCACAGTCGTATGTATAAGACTTTGTGCGCCCTGCTTCTCAATCTCATCTTCTATCGCTTCAGCTACCTCTTCACCTTTGTGTTTCTTGCAGCTGCTACCGGTACATATTAATAAGTGACTTACAGTTCCTTGTAAATTCCAGGTCGTCATGGATGACTTCAACCCCTTCTTATCAGCTAACCCTATTCCGTTCGTGGATTATTTTAAACACTATCATAAGCATCATTATAGTCAATAGTAAGAAAGACTGTTATACTATAAATGAGAATGATTATCAATGAAAAGAAGGGGATTACTACATGCAGATCCAATCCGACGGGATGCCTTATTCATCCCATCCTTTTTATATGCCCCTTCGGGTCATCAGCTTATCGGGAATAACCAACTACACAGCCTCAAACATTTCTTCTACTAATTCCAGCCTTATGATGATCTGGGATGGGAAAGGTTTTCTTGAAATAGACGGTAAGCTACACAAGGTCATGGCCGGAAGCTTAATAGCCCTTAGTAGTTCTTCTTTATTGAAGATGGAACCTGAATTACAGTTAAAGGGGATATGGATGGAGTATTCCTGTATACCCCAGAGTAAAGATGAGGACATTTTTATAAATGACAACTCCCCTGTCCACCATGCCTCTACACGTTTGACAGCCTTGGCAGGTGAGCTTTACAGTGCTTGGATAGACGCTGATAAGCAAAAGCCGTTTAGGGTCCAGCAGCTATTCACCCAGTTCCTAGTGGAGCTTCATAGTGAACTGACATCCCGTAAAGAAAGATCAAGCAGTTGGATGGAGCAAGTGACGGAGTATATAGAAGCTCATTACAATGAAGATATCACACGGGATCAAATGGCTGCTTTAGCTGAAGTGAGCCCTGAGCACTTTTCGCGAGCCTTTCGCAAATCAATAGGTCTATCCTTCAGTGCTTATATTACACTATTAAGAATCCGAAAAGCCCAGCAACGAATTCTCACCAGTTCCCCCAATCTGACTACTTTGGCACATGAGGTTGGTTACGAAGAGGGAACTTATTTGAGCCGAAAATTCAAGCAGCTTGTTGGCGTTTCACCTAAAGCCTACCAGAATAAGAATAAACGGGTCGTTGCCTTGAACTATAATCACACCGCTAGCCTGCGAGTACTGGAAATCATGCCTCAACTCGGGGTTTATTCCGAATGGCAGCATAGCTTGGAACAAGTTCCCGCTTCCAAGCAGCTTCAAATGAGCGAAGGTAAATTTTCATTACTCTATGACTCAGTAGCTGCGGTAAAACCAGACGTCATTATCGGCTACAGTCTACCCGACAATAAGATTCTGACTCCTGTTGCTCCGGTTATTGAGCTGCCCTTTATGCAAATGAGTTGGCGAGAGCAATTTGCTCTGATTGCCGAGGTTGTGAATCGACGACAGCGTGCTGAACAATGGTTAAGTCATTATGACAGACTTTGTCTTACCGCCAACGGGTTATTAAACCATGCAATAGGAATGGAGAGAGGTACGGCTATCGTGTGGGAGGTTAGCTCCCGATCCGCCTACTGTTTCAGTAGCAGCTTCGGCAGAGGTTGCCAAATTCTATACGGTGATCTTGGCTTCAAGCCCCCCTCCGTAATTATTGAAAAAGGGATCACAGATTCCGGGTACTTAGAGGCATCCATTGAGGATATCGTATCGTTCCCTGCTGACCATATTATTATCACCAGCATCCCTTCATCATCTGAGGGAAGACAACGTTTTACTCGCCTACTACATTCTAAAGCCTGGAAGCAATTAGATGCAGTACGTAACGGACGGGTATATATTCTGAACCAAGGTGATATGTTCTACGGATTTGACCCACTGTCCTCACAGGCACAGCTTCAAGAATTGCTACGGGTAATGACATCATAAATTTGCATAAGCTGAGATCATATCCGTCCATAGTAAATACCCGGTGAAGCTTGTAAAGTTCTTATTGAGAATGATAATCAATATACATAGGAGGAACAACAAATTGCATAATCCAGGAAAAAATAGCACCAAACAATCCCATTGGCTTCTTTTTCCCCTCATGCTGGCATTAATTCTAGTCGTATCAGCTTGCGGGAATTCCAATAATTCTGTGGGGAATACTGGCAGTAACACCAGCAACACATCATCGGCTACTACAGCACCTACCGAAACTAGTCAACCAACAGAAACTACGGAAACAGCTGCTCTAAAAAAGGTCACTACTATAAATGGTGATATTGAAATTCCTGTTCAACCTAAAAGGATTGTCGCTGAGGAATATCTGGGCAGTCTGATTGCGCTAGATACCATCCCTGTTGGTGCTCCCGGATTAACACTGGAGAATATGTATTTTAAGGAGGCACTTACTGGAGTTGCAGACACTGGAACTTACGGCAAAATGTCACCTGAAAAAATCATCGCACTTAATCCTGATTTGATTATTTCTGGACAAGCTGAAAGCTATGAAGCACTAAGCAAAATTGCTCCAACCATCGTTGTGCCATATGGTGATCTGAAAGATGCTCATGCCGAATTAACCTATTTCGGAGAACTCCTTGGTAAAGAAGAGGAAGCCAAAAGCTGGCTTGCAGATTACGACAAACGGATAGCTGAAGCTAAAGCCAAAGTAGACAAAGTACTCCCTGCAGATGCAACGTTTTCCATCATGGAAGACGGCGGCAAATCCATTTGGGCCTATGGCGATAACTTTGGCCGAGGCGGACAGCCTGTCTATCAGGCGCTGGGTCGCAAGCCCCCTACAGCTGTGGCCGCAGAAATTATGGAGAAGCAATGGGCGGAAATCTCTACAGAGGCACTCGCTAAATACGCAGGAGATTATATTATCTTAACTTCCAATAACCGTACAGAAGCTGATTACAAAGCTGATCCAATCTGGAGTAGCCTACCCGCTGTCAAAAATGGCCATCTCTATGTATGGAAAGAAGAACGGTCCTGGTACTATGATCCAATTGCCGTGTTATCCCAGACCGAAGAGCTGGCTGCTTGGCTTACACAATAAAATGCGCTTAAATTAGAATCCCCTACTGCTTCCAACAACGTTGGAGCTGTAGGGGATTTGTTATTTCTTTTGACTACAAAAACACTCAAGAGGTAATAATACATTTAGCCTAAGATTAATCTAGCAAATGGAGTTGATCATTATGAAATTACTATCACTATATTTCATGCTTGCTTTTATGGGGTTGCTGATGGCAGTAATCATCGACCTTTTATCAGGAGAAACCCTCACCACTTCAATGCGGACGATCTATGACTCCTTTGCAGCTACAAGCATACAGGAATCAATAACTATGCTCGTTTTTATCTCCTTACCTTTTGTTAATACAATTACATCCTCTATCCGAAATAGGAGCAATAAATCCATCAAATAAAATAAACTAACCTATGCTTCCTAATTTTCTGCGGATGTAATGAACGATACACAAGAGAATAGGTACAGCGGCACAGAAATACGGCAAAATATATTTCAGAAATATCCTTCCTTCGTCCATATGTATCGGATAATTCGCTGAACTAATAAAAGCCCCGAACAAAACAACAATACCAACGGGAACAGCGAGCTTCCTGCTGTCTTGCACCTTGAATAGATCTGCAGTGACTACCATTGCAGCATAGCAATATACTGACATTTTAAAAAATACTCCAATGATTAAGGTTAAGAGCACAAGCGCGTCCAAACGTTGAATGAAATTGGCCAGGTTTACTAACGTTATCGTAGTGAACATCGGAAAATTGGCTCTACTGTAGATTTCTGTTCCTAGAACGGATATTTCGAT
This sequence comes from Paenibacillus sp. FSL H7-0690, assembly GCF_037980415.1. Classification (NCBI taxonomy): domain Bacteria; kingdom Bacillati; phylum Bacillota; class Bacilli; order Caryophanales; family Paenibacillaceae; genus Paenibacillus; species Paenibacillus sp. FSL H7-0690. The sequence continues at coordinate 4,810,111 of NZ_CP150281.1, forward strand.
GGCATGGGTAAAACTGAGTAATAATCCGCATAAAGTCATTGCGATGATTCCGGTTCTTTTTGCTACCTTGGTTTTTTTGATATGAGGTAAAATCGTAGTGAAACATACCATCTCCCCGAACGGAAATAGCCATATATTCAGATAGGCTGATTTTAATGCATTCTTCCAATCCGAGGCCTGTAACGGAAACAAGTTATCTAGTTTTACAAGTCCGGCGGCAATAACCAAAAAGCAACTGGTCAAGCCCAACAATATTATAATCAGCATATAAATCTCAGCCGCCCGCGCAAACACCTCAATCCCCTTATTTAAGATGTAAATTACCGCAACAACCATCATTGCATAAATGATGAACACGGGTGTTCTGTCGTAAGAAGCAGCTATTAACAACTCACCTGATTCATGCAGATTTCGGGAGCCATTGAAGAGAAGGATTGGAATGTATGTTAAGCTTAACGGCCAGCCTATAACATTGCCCAGTATCTTTCTTGTATACCCGCTAATAATCATGCCCGGATATTGCCGGTATAAATAAACATAAATTAAATACAAAAGAAGTCCACCGGGCAAAGCTAACAGAATAGCAATCCAGACAGCATGGCCACTTTCAAGTCCAATCGGTACCACAAGGGCCGTTCCCAATTCAAACAAAAAAATCAAAGCAAATAATTGACTCGCGCTGATGGTTTCTTTTTTCATAAAGTGGCCTTCTCCCACCTTTCTCACTGAACCCTGTCATTTTTCCTTTAACAATTTTGGCTCTAACCTCATTCCTACACTGCGAATATATGCTTCCACAGAAACGTCTACTTCCGCTTCGGCGAACACTGACTCCCAATTGTCCTTAACGGTCTCCCACGCTTTTGGGTTTATACGCTTCAGTTCATTCCCGAAATTGAAAATATCGCATTTCATAGTTTGAGCAGCCTGTAAGGCTTGGGTTATTTCCTGTTTAGTTTTAAGAGCCACTTGTTGTTCCAATTGAACGATTACCTCTCTATTACTTAGCTCAATATAACTCTGAGCCTCACTAAGTGTCCCCTCTTCCACAACATTTACATGAATGACGGGTACTTTATTGCGGAGTTCAATCTTAATTTTTGTTTTTGAATGATTAATATTCACGGCTATCGAATCCTTAACCTCATCTGAATCTACATTAATACTGGTTTCATTAATCTCGTTCTGTACCCACAGTGCCCCCCGGGCAAGAGGTCCATCCAGCCATCCCTGAAGAACCCCTTTTTTCAATACGCTAAGCCCGCTCATTGTGACAAGTGCTTTTACTTTAGTTTGCTCCATCCCGGATTTTTTAGCTCCTTCTTCAGCGTCTCCAAGAATTCTGGCTCCGGATATCACTACTGACCCTTCTCCACTGAGACCATTAATTAGCTCAAAAACATTGATATCCCGGCTTTCTCCATATATTCTAGCGGTATTTTTACTCTTTTTAATAATCCCTATTGCAGGCAGGCTTTCTACTGGAAGTAATAGTTTCAGAATAGAGGATGCTTCCGTATCTCTGGCTACAATAACATTCGTGTTGAGCCGCAGCTCATGGGACCTTTCAAAGATGTCAAAAATCCCATCAATACCGCTCTTCACTGTAGATTCGCCTAAAACTAATAGCTGCGTGTGTGCAAAAAACATCTGTCTTGCCGCCTTTTTTGAAGTCTTGCGAAAAGCGCCAAAGATCGTACGGTCCGTAGAAGAATAAATAGTGACCGTGGGTTGTCCGGTGCTAGCTCCTGCACTTGTAGCTGTTGAGGATGGATTCACAATCTGAAAAGTAACATGATATTCCTCTTTATTCGGTACTTTATCCACGCCTATACCAGTCACAATGCCTAAATTGTTTAATTCCCTACTGTTCCAGCAGCTTGTCAGCAACATTAAGCAGCATATACAAATAAATGAACGCATCATCCATCCGATCTTCATTTGCCACTACCCGGCTTTCCATCATTCACCTTAAGTCGAGTATTATTCTTTTGGCTAACAAGACGCGGCCGAGTTCTCATATATTTCAAAGGCACGCGCAGGATGGAATCCTTCTGATTCTCAGCGATAAAAGGGCCAAACGGAGACATATAGGGAAATCCCAACGATTTCAAGCTACACATATGAGCAACCATAATAAAAGTAAAGATCGTTATTCCATAAAGCCCCATAAAGGCTGCAATAAACATAATGATGAAACGCAAGATGCGTATGGAAAGAGCCATATTAAAAGCAGGAGTAGCAAAGCTGGATATTCCTGTAAGTGAAACTACAATAACCATTGCAGGTGAGACAATACCCGCTTGCACCGCTGCCTGACCCAACACTAAGCCGCCGATAATCGATACAGTTTGACCTATAGGGGATGGCATACGAATTCCTGCTTCACGTATAATCTCAAAGGTAAATTCCATCAGCATAGCCTCAATAAAGGCCGGAAATGGAACCCCCTCCCTTTGCGAAGCGAAATTAATAAGTAGGGCTGTTGGGATCATTTCTTGATGAAAATTCAGAATCGCAATAAAGAGTGCTGGGCCAAATAACGAAATAATAAGGCAAATAAATCTCAATACTCGAATCAAAGTCGTAATATCATAACGCTGGTAGTAATCTTCAACTGCATGTAAAAACATAAAAAAGGTAGTGGGTGCAATCAGCACAAACGGGGTTCCATCCACAAAAATAGCAACTCGTCCTTCTAAAAGATTTCCAGCCACACTGTCAGGACGTTCAGTATTGTATAGTGTTGGGAATGGGGAAAAGGGAGTGTCTTCTAAAAATTGCTCAATGTATCCAGATTCCAGAATCCCGTCTATATCAATACTTTGCAGCTTAGTTCTAAGCTCATGTAAGGTATTATCATTGACGATCCCATGGATATACATAATAGATACATTCGTTTGGGTTACGTCACCTATCTTCATCGACTCCACCCAGAGATTAGGGCTTTTTATTTTCCTGCGTACCAGAGAGATATTCGTCCCAATAGATTCCGTGAAGCCTTCCTTGGAGCCACGAATGGCTACTTGAGTTGTAGCGTCCGATACCGTTCTAACCTCACCGCCGCTTGTATTCCCTCTGATTGCTTCCCTTATCCCGTCTATCCAAAGAATGGTATCTCCAGAGAATAAAGCCTCAAAAAGCACATCCCAATCTCTAACTGTCTGTTCTTCTCCGATTCCTCTCGCCACTTCTTTCATATACAAAAAGATGTCCTCAGCCGATGTGATCACTGGGTTTTCTTCACTTAGCTTATCGAACGACATCGCATGCTCCACGAACTCATTGACCATCAATTTTTCGATTAATCCCTCAATATATACGGCAGCTACCTCAACCTGTGTGGTGGTGGATTTAATTCTACGAATAACAATATCAGGGCTATGGCCAAGTCTTTCTTGAAGCCCTTTAAGATTATCGTCCAAAATAGTAGAGTTCAAGGGTTCCATAATCAACACCTCCTGCCCATACTATTTGTTCTTGATTGCTTTTTTATGCAACTAATGGAATTTGTAATCTGCCTTAGCTTGGAAAATGAATACGCAAAAGGGATGTCCTTGAGCTACTATAGCTCCGCGAACATCCCCTTATACTCTTTTGAAATTAACTTATTGAAGAGACTTCAGCAACGTAACTATCTCATCCAGCTGCTTATCCAGCGCATAAGCATCGGAGAGATAATACGTTTTAAGATCGTAGGTGAATACATGACCCGCCTTAACAGCAGGTAGGCTTTGCCAGAAGACACTGTCCAGAATGTCCAGCTTATCCTGCTCCACACCACGGCTGAAGCCTTGGAAGATATAATCAGCTTCTCCTAAGTACTCGGGCAACGCTTCGAGTGAGAGGGAAGCCCAGCCTTCTTTAAAGGCTGCCTCTTGGACAAGATCAGGTGCATGCAGCCCCAATCCGTTATATATAATCTCTCCACCACGCCCATATGACGAACCATATAAATACAGCTCTTTACCGGCAATTTCAAAGATCGCCACCTTTTTGTCAGCTGCGATCAGATCAGACAATTCCGCTTTCTTCGCTTCCAGCTTCTGATTGAAATCCGCCACCCACTTTACAGCCTGCTGCTCCTTGTTCAAGATTTTCCCGATCTCGATCAATCGTTCCTTATAGTCGTATTTGCCCCAAGGAATAAAGACCGTTGGAGCAATCTTGGAGATTTGCTCATAGGTATCTTCCTGATAAGTGATAATCAAGTCCGGTTCGAGGCTCGTTATTTTCTCCAGGGACACCGTCATGTCATCGCCTACTACTTCAACACCGGTCAGTGCCTCTTTGAAATATGGATGGTTCAAGATGTCATTCCCGGCAACGGCAATGGGCGTCACGCCAAGCGTCAGAAGATCGCCAATAAAGTCTTGTACCGGGATCACAACTCTTTGTGGATTGCGTGGAATCTGCACCGGGCCTTTATCGCTTTCGTATGTCCAGTACTCTGCATCAGCAGCCGGCTCCGAGCTGGCAACTACAGAATCATTAGTGCTTTTAGCCACTTCGGCCGACGTGCTAGCTGGAGCATTCCCCTGATTAGCTGCTTGTCCGCATGCGCTCAACAGCAGCACCAGCGTAAGCATAACGGCTATCATGCTTGTTTTTCCTAACGATATTATTTTGTACAATGTAAATCCCCCTTGAGACTTTATATTATTATGATATTGATAATCAATATCATTTAGATCTTTGTTTAATATACCGTCTCCGCAGGAAAACATATATACACGCTAATACATCAATTTTGCTATGGACGATTGTCAGCTTAAATTATGGCCGGTTAACAAATCTGTCTGTATCTCCAATTGGCGTTCGAGCGCAAGCCCTTCGCTGCCCCAAAATTCCTCAAGCTTCAGGTAATATATGCGTTCATTCCTGAATGCTGGAAGATTGCGCCAAACCGCACTTTTACTAATCCGTTTACGTGTCCTCGACATCCAGTCCTCTTGTCCTGATACAACCACAAACATATGGTCAGCCGCGTATATTGGCAATTCCGACAGTGAGATGCATAAATGATCATTCCGCTCCAGAACATCTGACCTTACCTTGTCCGGTGGAGTTAACCCCAGCATTGGGTACAGATTGTACACCCCGCGGGCTGTATGATTCCAGATATAAATACTGTTATCTTGCCTGATCTCATACACCGCTACCGTTTCACCAGATTCAATTAGTGAGGACAAGCGCTGCTTGGCCAAATCTATTTTCAAATGATAGTGCCTTATCCATGCCTCTGCCCGCTCCTCTTCTCCCAGCAGTCTGCCGAATAAACGAATCTGTTCCAGGCGGTCCATTTTATCACACTCTACCGTAACTAGTGGACCCAACTTCTCCATGCATTTAAGCTGACGGGGGCTCAGATAGGTTGGCGCAATAACTAAATCGGCTTCCAGCCCAGACCATTCTGCTTCCTCCGGACATCCCTGCAACTCAAATGATCGTACACCCGCCAGTTCCGGCAGCAAAAGCAAGGAGTAATTCATCACATCTTCTTCAACCGCGACAGGCTTCACACCCAGCGCAAGTAAATCCCCTAAAAATTGCAACGCTACTATCTGCTTTGGTTTGGGACGCAAACGGAACTCTGTTGGGGTCATCCCGGTGACTTGCTTGAATTTGCGGCTCAGATATAGTCCATCTGTATAGCCTACTTTTTGCGAAATTTCCTGTATGGTTGCTTTGCTGGACATCAAGTGTTTTTTCGCTTTATTTACTCTTAAATGCGCTACATATTCGGTGAAGCTCCAACCCGTCTGCTTGCGGAACCATACTGAGAAATAACGAGGATTGAAGCCCATCATTCGAGACATCATCTCCCGCGTAATCTCCCTTTGCAAATTCTGGTGGATAAAAGAGAGCATTCTGAAATATGAACTATCCGTAATGTCTGCTTCAGCATCAGCCTCTACGACCAATTGATGTAGCTGATGCAGCAAGGATTGAATTCTATCTGCCTGTGTTTCTAAATTATTGGCAGCAACGTCTTCCAATTCGCTGAATAAGCGGGTTATTTTATTCGTCGTACGTATAGGTAAAATCCCATTGACCGGAAAAATTTCACGGCAAAGTCCATAGACCAATTCTTGCTCCGTGCTATTACTTAGCCCATATACCTCATAGGAGATTGCTAGAACAGAGATAACGGTCTCTAATGGAGCATTAATTTGATAAGTCGCACCTGCGCTTAGAAAAAGAATTTCACCATTTTTAAGAGCTACTGTCTCTCCTTCTATGGTTATTTGAACGATAGCTTCTATTGGTGTCAGGAAGAGTGGGGACTGGGCAATCTGGGGTTTACTAATGTGACCGCCGCCGCATTGGCGTTTTCCTGCCTCTTTTAACAGATAAATTCTATGAACCGGGTTATTATTAGATAGCTTCATTCCTGCTCCCTTCCAGACTTCTAGACTTAATAACTCATAAAATATAAAGCAAGCGTATAAGGTTCCTCTCCGCTCGAAATGGATAAGATCCCCTATACGCCTTATATAAAACTTCAGATTTTATGGTTTGAAAAGCCTCTATCCTTAGTGGTCGTCAACGACTCCAAGCGCTTTATTCTTCTCTTTGAACCGTTCATTGTGAGAAGATACGTAAGCGACTTTGGCCGCGGTTGGGTCTATGTACAGCTTAGCGCTATTAAGCGCCAGAGCCGCATCAGTGAAAGTACCTGCGATCAAACGAACCTTGCTTGCATAATCCACAAAGTCACCTGCTGCGAATATACCCGGAAGATTAGTCTCTAGCTTATCAGTTACATTCGCACACCATTCGCCCATATCAAGGCCCCATTCTTTTAACGGACCAAAATCGCTTTTCAGACCATGATTCACAATGACAGCATCCACTTCAAACTGCTCTGTTTCACCTGTCTCTATATGACTGATCGTAACCTGATCTATCGTTTCACCATTACTGCTGTGTAATTGGCTTACTGCATATGGCGCACGGACATTGACTGAGGATTCCTTCATCCGTACAATGTTTTTCTCATGCCCGCCAAACTGTTCACGGCGATGTGCAATCGTCACACTTGCAGCGATAGGCTCCAATTCATTCGCCCAATCTACTGCGGAGTTGCCTCCACCGGAGATTAGCACTCTTTTACCGCGGAACGGCTCCAGCTCTTGAACGGTATAATGAAGATTTGTCACCTCATAACGATCTGCACCTTCAATTTCAAGCTTTGCCATCTGCAGAATTCCGTAACCAATGGCCAAAATGACTGTGCGGGTCCAATGTTGTTCCCCAGTAGAAGAGGTCAGGATGTACGTTCCATCCTCTTGTCTCTCTTGATTCATAATTTGCTGACCCAGCACAATAGTCGGATCGAAGGTTTGAGCCTGCTCCTTGAGCTGACCGATTAGTTGATGACAAAGAGTTGGGGTTACGCCTCCTACATCCCAGATCATTTTTTCGGGATAGATAAGCATTCTTCCTCCGAGCTCATCCTTCGCTTCAATTAGCTTTGTCTTCAAGTCTCTCATTCCGCTATAAAAAGCTGTATACATCCCAGCAGGTCCGCCACCAATAATGGTTACATCGTATAATTCCAGTTGTTTATTCATTGTGTCCCTCCAAAATTATATTCTAGTGATCCCTTCAGCTACTTAAGCTCCAAACTGCGCTTCATGCAATCGGCTGTAAATTCCGGCAGTCTGCAGCAGTTCCTCATGCTTACCTTGTTCTGCGATGCCACCTTCCGCAACGACAACAATCCGGTCCGCATTTCTGATCGTTGCAAGGCGATGAGCAATAACAAGTGTTGTGCGTCCCTCAGACAACTCTGCGAGCGCCTCTTGTATAGCGGACTCCGTTTCAGTATCCAGTGCAGATGTAGCTTCGTCCAGAATGAGAATCGTCGGATTCTTCAAGAACATCCGGGCGATGGACAACCTCTGCTTCTGGCCGCCAGAAAGCTTGACGCCTCTCTCTCCGATCATTGTATCCAGCCCGGCGGGCTGAGATTTAATCAGTTCTTCCAGCTGAGCGCGCCCAGCAGCCTCCCAGATTTCTTCATCGGAAGCTCCCAATCTGCCGTAAGCAATGTTCTCACGGATAGTTCCGTCAAACAGGAATACATCTTGTTGTACAATCCCGATATGGGAACGAAGTGATTCTAACGTCATGGAGCGAATATCTATTCCATCAATAGAGATGTTGCCTTCGCTTACATCGTAAAAGCGTGGCAGCAAGCTGCAAAGTGTTGTCTTACCAGCACCGGATGGACCCACAAGCGCAACGGTCTCTCCTGCTGAAATCGATAAGTTCACATTGGTTAGCACCTTTTCCTTATCACTATAAGCAAAAGCTACATCCTGGAAGGTTATATTCCCTGACAGATGAGACACTGGCTTAGCGTCTTTTGCGTCATCAACATCTGGCTCCGTCTCCAGCAGTTCAAGATAACGTTTGAAACCAGCGATCCCTTTAGGATAGGTCTCAATGACCGAATTAATCTGTTGCAAAGGTCCTAAGAAGACATTAGACAACATCACAAAGGCAATAAATTCACCGTAGGTCATCTGCTTCTGGATTACAAAATAGGTTCCGCACACAAGAACGAATAACGAGACCAGCTTCATGAGCACAAAGCTAAAGGATGAATTCCAAGCCATAATTCGGTAGGTCATTAGCTTCGTAATACGGAAGCGTTCGTTATTAACCGCAAAGCGGGAAATTTCATGATTCTCATTAGCAAAAGCTTGCACAACACGGATCCCGCTTACATTGTTCTCTACGCGTGCGTTATAGTCAGCAATGTCCGCGAACATAATGTGGAACGCTTTGGACATTTTGCGACTGAAGTACATGGATAAATAAATCATCAGCGGGACAATTACAAAGGTCAGAATCGCTAATTTCCAATTAATGCTAAGCATGATACCGAATACACCCAGCAGCGTCATCACTGCTATGAATAAATCTTCAGGACCATGGTGGGCAATCTCACCGATGTCCATCAGATCATTTGTCATCCGTGAGACCAAATGGCCTGTTTTATTATTATCGAAGAAGTTGAAAGAGAGCTTCTGTACACGATCAAACAGCTTTTTTCTCATATCCGACTCGATATTAATCCCCAGCTTATGCCCCCAATAAGTGACGACAAAATGCATAAAGGCGCTGACGATATAGATCCCCAGCAAACCGAGGCAAGAATAGAGAATCCATTTCCAATTCCCACTTGGCAGCATATCATCCACTACCCGGTTAACGGCCAACGGGAAGACTAGTTCCAGCAGTGCAGCAGCAATAGCACAGGAGAAGTCAAGAATAAACAATCCCTTATAGGGTCTATAGTAAGCAAAAAAACGACGCAACATTGTAAAAATTCGCTCCTTCCGGTGAGTGACCATCTTCTTTCATCAAGATTTAGTACGGGCTAGCAAATACAAAAAGTATGGCGCTCCAATTACAGCAACAACGATTCCAGTGGGGATCTCAGATGGCTGTAAGATCCAGCGTCCAATGGTATCCGCTATAATGACTAGCAGTGAGCCGAGCAGCGCTGAGGTTGGCAGCATGAGCTGATGTTTGGGTCCAACTAGCCGTCGCGCCAAATGGGGGCCGACAAGGCCGACAAAGCCAATCCCGCCACTCACAGCAACACTTGCCGCAGCTAGACCAACCGCAGCCGCAAGAAGCCGGAATTGTTCTTTGGTTACAGCAGCCCCAAGTCCTACGGCTGTCTGTTCACCCAAATTAAGGACGTTCATTACCCTTGCTTTATAGATGACATACGGCACGAGAATTACGATCCACGGAAGTAAAGAAAGTACAAACTTCCAGCTTGTGCCCCAAATACTCCCGGCAAGCCAAGTAGCCACAAACTGATACTTCTCCGGATCCAGCCGAAGAGTCAGCACGATCATCGCTGCACTCATTCCAGCTGCAACCGCTACACCAGTCAGCAACAGGCGCATGGGTTTTATTCCTTCATGCCGTTTATAAGCTAAGACATAAATCAAGGCAGCAGTAATTGCCGCACCAACAAACGCTACCATAGGCAGCAGATACACCGGAGCCGCGGTTGCCGTTGGGTAAAAAGAAATTAACAGCATAACCATAATTCCTGCGCCAGCGTTAATCCCTAAGATGCCGGGGTCGGCCAAAGCATTACGAAAGACGCCCTGCATCACAGCTCCGGATACAGCCAAACCTGCGCCTATCAGAACGGAGATCACAATACGCGGTAACCGAAATTGAAACAAGATTAACTCTTGCTTATCCGTCCCTTTACCGAATAACGTATTAAGCAGCTCCATAGGTGTCAAACGTATGTATCCTGTATTCATACTAATAATAAAAGCAATAACAATCAGTACAGCTAAAATAATCATTATAACTAAGCCACGTTTATTTTTGGCGGCTTGGAAGGAATCGAATGAAGTTTTCTCTATCATTACAGTTCCCTCCTTTCTTTACGTGCAAGATAAAGGAAGAACGGTACACCGATCAGTGCAATAATGGCTCCCAGCGGCGTTTCATTAGGGGGATTAATCATCCGCGCTGTTAAATCTGCAAATACTGCAAGCAGACTGCCTAGAATAGCTGAACATGGAATGATCCATCTGTAATCCACACCTACAAAAAAACGGGTCAAATGGGGAATAATTAGTCCAATGAACCCAACGGCTCCTACTACGGCAACTGATGATCCAGCCAGAATCAATACAATTAAAGTCCCTGCCAGCTTAACAAGCCCTGTGCGCTGGCCAAGCCCTTTAGCAACATCGTCACCTAGGCTGAGCATTGTGATCGACCGGGATAATACCATAGCCCCAATTAACGCCGCTCCTATCCAAGGGAACATGACTTTAAGCTGAATCCATTTCGTCCCAGCCACGCCTCCCGCATACCAGAAAGCCAAATCTTGCCCAATATGAAAATATAAAGCTACCCCTTCACTCAGCGCTGACAGCAGTGCACTAAAAGCAGCACCCGCCAGCACCAGACGAGCAGGAGTCAGCCCTCCCTTGGCCAATGATCCGACCCCATACACAACCCCAGCCCCTACTCCGGCACCAACGAAGGAATATAGGATCAAATACATAAACGATAAATTCGGGAAAAATGCAAAACAAAGCGCCAGCGCAAATCCTGCGCCTGAGTTAATGCCCATCAAACCTGAATCTGCGAGTGGATTTCGGGTCATCCCCTGCATAATGGCACCCGCAACTGCAAAGCTTGCCCCTATCATGGCCCCGCCAAGTACACGGGGTAATCGTAATTCTCTAATAATCTGATGATCCATGATCTCCGGATTAAAGTGAAACACGGCTGCCCACACCACAGAAAGCTTAATATCAGCCGCTCCGAAGGAGACTGAAACAGCGATACCTAGTGCTAATAGTACCAGACCGCCAACCAAGATTAACGTGGCAGCCCAAGGACGTGAACGGAACTCTTGTATGGCTGACCCTTTATTAGGTCTAATCTTGGAAGATATCTGTTGATTCATGAATGCCACCCTATTTCTATGAAATTGATTCTCATTATCACTATGCTATTGTAAATGAGCCTTCCTAGGTTTGGCAATAGATAGATTTAATAGGAGGCATTTATTTTATTGCATTGACAGGAATTCTAGGATTTGATAAAGTTCAAATTGAAAATAATAGTGATAATGATTCTCATTATTATTTGTTGGTACATATATATAGGGAGGTTTATCATGCTAAAAAGAAAGACCCTCTTCCCCATCCTGGCACTCATAATGTTATTGTCTGTATTTGTGACAGCTTGCGGGGGAACGAACAACGCTTCATCTAATAAGACAACAGAAGCAACTAAAGCACCAAGCACTGAGCCAACGGCTGCTCCTGAGGCTTCAGCAGCTGAAATGCGTAGCTATGAAACCACTAAAGGTACTGTACAGATACCTGTAAAACCACAGCGGATTATTACAGATTATTATGGTGGGGAGTTGCTCTCCGTAGGAGCAAATGTTGTAGGTGTCGAACCTAGTACCTTTGATAATCCCTTCTTGAAAGACCTGCTCACAAACACACAAGATGTCGGTGCTCCGGTTAACGCCGAGAAAGCTCTGGAACTTACACCTGACCTGATCGTCGTTATGTACGATGATAACTACGATGCTTTATCCAAAATTGCTCCAACCATTCATATTCCATACGGAACCGCTACAAATATCTATGAAACTGTTAAACTGTTCGGTGACATTGTAGGTGTGCCTGACAAAGCTGAACAATTTATTGCTGACTTTGAGAAAAAGGCTGCTGAAGGCCGCGAGAAGCTTAAAGGTGTCGTAAATGAAAATGATACTTTTGGAATCTATGAGCTGACTGATAAAGGGGAGCTATGGACCTTCGGAAATAATGCTGGCCGGGGTGGACAAGCCCTTTATAACGCACTTAAGCTAAAAATGCCTACTAAGAACAGCAACGACAACCAAACGTTGCAGCTGTCCATGGAGCTATTGCCCGAATATGCTGCTGACTACATGTTCCTCACCACTTATGATCCTGACAAAAAAGGGGATAAGCTGAAAGAACTGAAGGAATCTCCAGTTTGGAACGGACTTGATGCTGCGAAGAACGATCATCTATTTTACAATGATTTTGATACCTACTACCGCTATGATCCGATTGCGATTACCGCACAGATTGATCTGTTCGTAGATATGATTCTTGAACGCAACGGTAAGAAATAAACATAGGCACATACAAAAACACCCCTCTTTAGGCACTGTCTAAAGTGGGGTGTTTGGCTATACATAAGAAGTTTCTGTTAAATTTATATCATCTAGTATATTCATTATACTCATCGGTGTTATTTAGTTTTTTGTACATATACTCATCATTTTTAAGCTTATAGAGCTGCCCCATCCCCGCAAATACGAAAAACAGCACCAAAATTAATCCATACGCATAGGTGAATTCACCAATATAAAAGCAAGTGACTATCGCAACAAGGGTCAAGATCATTAATGCGACTGCAATTCTGGAAAAAATCTTTTTCAAATGGAATCCCCCCACGTTTTGTGCACCAATATTATCATATTTGGGATTAAATTGAAATCTCTTTTTGGTCTATTAAGGGAATATCGAGTAGCTGAATATGTGCCAGCATATTGCGAGTGTATATTTTGGTGTATATACGATAAAAGAGGACTTGAAATAAAAGATACGCTCCGCCTACTAACAAACAAAACCACATCGGCTCCAGAGCTGCAGACATTTCAACCCTGGAAGAACTAACAACATAAAAAGAAGACAATGCAATACCTAATGCATACGGGAGAAAAAACAGCACTTTTAAAGGGCCGCCTATAATGCGGGCCACGTCCTTAGAAGTAATTCCAATCTTGTTCAGCTTCCTGAATTTGATCCGCTCACGCTCTAAATCGGTCTGAATACTGAAATGCAGCACTATCCCGGAGGCGCCGAAAAATATTAAACCAACAAATGAAATTACGAAGATTCCAAATCGGCCAGACTCCTGTAACTGTAGATAGTCACTTATTCTAGACTTCGTAGAGAATACGAGGGCCTCTTGCCGTTCATTGCCATACCAGGACTCTGTATTGTCTTTGTTATATTTGGCTAAAGCGGCATTTAACTTAGCATCTATATCCGCAGTTTTTTTCCAATCCTTAAAATTCAGGAGCTGAAGATTACCGATCGCTTTTTTATTTTCCGCTTTCAGCGCCATATAATCCTCTTCGTTTACAATGATATGAAGACCATTCATTAGATTCGGCACAGGGTTAAATACCATGTCAAATAGGATACCTTGTGAATACAGCGTATGCTTCCCGGAAGCAAGCATCAGATCAAAGGTGGGCATTTCCGGTCTTTGATTCTTCCACTCTTCTCCTTGTGCAACTATGGCCAGATTTAGAAAGTGATCTTTCTCCACATGATAATCAGTGCCGATTAATGCGTTTATATTCTGGTCCAGAAATATTTTGAAATTAAACAAGTCGATATACTCCAGCTTTTGGTGTGAAAGCAGCGGCGTGGCGCCATGATCCGTGATCTCGCTTAGTATTTTTGGTGAGATGCTATTTTTTCCGAATACTTCTGAATAGGCAATATCATATGGATTGTTTGCAACCGGAATATCCTCAGCATTCCAGGTCAAATAAAAAATAATTCCGCTTAGAGAAATCGTGATGAAGACGAGGAAGGTGATAAGAGAAAGCACTATTTTGGAGCGACCAAGGGTATAGATCAAATTGGAACTAAACAGCAGGTGCTTGTGATATGCTCTGCTTGATCGCGATATAAAAAGTTTCAACCAGTCCCCAAGTCCTGACAGCAGCAAATAAACGCCTAACATACTAATTCCCAGATTTATTAACATCATGCGAGCATCGGAAGGGTTGTAATGAGTGAGCATATTATAAACGGAGATTCCCAAGAGCAAAACTCCGATGACCCCGGTGATTTTCCCATGAATCAGGTTGCGTTCTGCGGTTCTGGACTCTTTTAAAAGACGTAAAATACTGTATCGCAAAGTTAGTAGCAAATTGACTGCAATCACAACTATGTAAATCACCGCGAAGAATTTAATGGTATACAGATAACTATCGGGCGTCAGTATAAAAGCACTGTCCCCAATATTTACAAACAGCGAAACAATCAAGAAAAAAATACCGGAGAAAACTGTCCCTGTACCTAAACCAGTGAGAATCGAGGCTAAAGCGATCATGCTATTCTCGAACAAAATGATTTTGCGGATATTGTGGCTTGTCATTCCAAGTACCATTAATAGCCCAAAGTCGCTTTTTCTGAATTTTAAAAAGGCCATTTGAGCATATACAATAAACAGAACAGCAAACACCCTTATCACCAAAAAAGGAGCATATAAATTACCTGACACCATCCCATTCACTTGATAAGGGTCATTAAAATCAGGATTACTGTACAGCGAATAAAATGTAAAAAAGATCATGACCGTAAAGCTGCTGCATAGGAAAAATAACAAATATCTTCTAAGATTCGCCTTAAATATCTGAAATGCCATTCTCCTAAAGGTCATCTTCTCCCCCTCCAATAAAGGCCAGGTTCTCCAGAATCAGATCCAAAAATGCTCTGCGCTCTTTATTCTCTCTAGCAATCTCTAGTAGAGCCTTCCCATCTTTGATAAAAAGCACCCGATTACAATAGCTGGCCGCAAAAGGATCATGTGTGACCATCACTATCGTTGCTCCTTTTAGAGTGTTGAGCTTGGCGAAGGTCTTCATCACCGTACTCGAAGATTTGGAATCCAAATTCCCCGTCGGCTCGTCCGCAAAAATCACATCTGGATGATTTATAATCGCCCTGCTGATCGCCGCCCGCTGCTGTTGCCCCCCTGAAACCATATAAGGATATTTGTCCTTCACCTCATCCAGATCGAATAGCGATAACGTCTCATCTGTCTTGGCATTGATATCTTCTACCTCTTGATCATCCAGCACCATGGGCACCATGATATTTTCCCGTAGGGTCAGACTATCCAGCAGATTGTAATCCTGAAAAACGAATCCCATACGCTGCCGGCGAAAAATCGCAAGCTCGTTCTTGGACATCTCACTTATACTAGTATCTGCAATTCTTACAACCCCACTATACTCCGTGTCGATTCCGCTTAGTATATTTAAAAGTGTTGTTTTCCCGCTCCCCGAGGGTCCCATAATCGCCACAAACTCGCCGCTATCCACACTAAGACTAATCCCGTTCAGCGCTCGAAACCGATTCGTTTTGCCTTTGCCTTTATATTCTTTCGAGAGATTCTCTACTTGCAGTATGGACATCCTGGCACCTTCTCATTGATAGGTTTGGAGTGAGTTACATTAAATGGAATTCAATCACTCGGTATTACTATAAAGCTAAGAAGGGCGTTCGTTTGTTAGATTGCTCACAGCGCAAAAAAAGCAGGATACCTCCTCTACAATTTCCGCTCCCGCAAAAAACAAAGGCAAAGAAAACCAGTAAAAGCAAGTCCTCCGATTGCTGCTAATGAGAAGGAAAACGCCCTTACATAATCCGCTAGATCTGCTTCCAAAAGAGAATGCTTTAGCGAAGCGGAGAATAAAATACCGATTAACGCCACTCCTAACGAATTCGCAAAATACATAAAGGTAGTGATCAAGCCTGAACCCGTGCCCGTGATCTTTGTGGGTACTGAACTAAGCGTGACGTTAACTAGGGGCGTAGTAGCCATTCCAAGACCGAAACCATATATCAATAATAGTAGGATATTACGAGGGTCTAGCAGCTGCGTAACGTCCACATTTAGCTCTAACATAAGCAGCAGACTACAGCTCCCCATCATCAGCGCTCCTATCTTAAGTACACTCATCCCCCATCTTTTGACCATTCGAGAAGAGATTAGGGAAGTCATAAAAAAGCCTATCCCTATAGGCAAGAAAACCATACTCGTATCTTGAACACTATAGTGCAAACCAAATTGCATATAATAGCTCAAAATAAAAAAGAAAGAGAACATACTTAGATAAAGGACAAGAACGGTTGCCAGACCAGCGCTAAATGTTCGATCTCTGAAAATAGACAGATCGACTAACGGTAACGTCCCCTGCTTTCCCTTTCGATTTTCAACCCAGATAAAAGTAAACAACACGAAAAGAGCTAACATTAGACAGCCAAAAATCCACAACGGCCACCCTTGTTTTTGTCCCTCTGACAACGGATAGATCAACAGGAACAAACCGATCAGCAGAAGGAAGCTTCCAGTCCAATCAATACTGTGCGCCTGCTCAGCCCGTGTTGCAGGTACAATCGGCATTAACAGCAGGACGAGAAGTCCAAATGGCACATTGAAAAAAAATACTGTCCGCCAACCGAGATCGAACGGATTCCAATTCACAATAGTACCTCCGAGGATGAATCCGAATGCAAATCCAATGCCAATCATTGCGCCGTAAATGCCGAAAACAAGCCCTTTTTCCTTTGGCAGAAAGCTGACCTGCAGCGTAGATAGAACCTGAGGTTGAATAAGCGCCGCAGCCAATCCCTGCACAATCCGAATAACAATCAGAAGTGCCGGATCTGAGGTCAGTCCGCCTAACACTGCCATGACCGTAAACCCGCTCACCCCGATCATCAACATCCGTTTTCTGCCGTATATATCCCCAAGCTTTCCGCTAATAATCAACGCCACAGCTAATCCTAGCGAAAATCCGGTAACGATAAGCTGTGCTTCCGAAAAGCTTGCGTTCAAGCTATATTGCATAGATGGAAGCGCAACTTGAATCATATAAGTATTTAATGAAATAAGTAATGTTGGCAGTAAAATAACCCCCAGCGCATACCACCTGCGTGAATCTACTTGTTGTTGTCCCATTGTATGACCACCTTTTTATCTGCAATCTATGAAATTATTATCATTTAGAGTGGTCTTTTTCTCTACCTGTTAAGGGAGGTTCACTCCTTGATAAGGGAGCAAACACAAAAAAACCTCAAGCATGCAGAAGATAACGTTCGATTCCGAACCCTATGTTCTAACACTTGAAGCTTTAAGCTGTCTGCATTTACAAATCTTCCTACAGCCTGTTTCGTTCCAAACTCTGTTGTTCGATACGTTTTAAGTATTCGCTTGGATTGCAGCCATAATGCTTACGGAAGGTCGTCGTGAAATTGCTGACATTGCTATATCCGACCGAAACAGCTGTTTTCCCTATATTCAAACCTTCAACCTCCATATACCAGAGCGCTTTCTCCATCCTTTTTATACGTACAAGCTCGAAGATCGTCATGCCAAATAATTCGCGGAAGCCTTTTTTCAGCTTGAATTCGTTGATACCTACCCGCTTAGCCAACTCACGTATAGATAACGGTTGTTCGAAATGGATTTGCACCAATTCATGTACCCGCTTCAGATTAGTAATATCATCATGCCGCAGCGTCATACTATCGCTAATAGAACCGTAACCATCAGACTCACCAAACAAAGCAATAAATTCAAGGGCTTTGCTCTCCATATATAAACGTCTCAATGTTCCATGATAGGTACAGTGGATCATTTCGGAGACACATTTTCGGATTGCCGCAGTATCTGGATAACGATCAATATTTCCACGATGATGTCTAAGCCAGGTTTCCATTTGCTGTGTCTCCGATAAATCTCCGGCGTAATTCAGCAGTTCACTAGGAGCAAACCGTATTTCCAGCAATTGATTGGGGACACCTGCTTTTTTCTCTTCATACACCTGAACATCCTCTAGAAAAAGGACATTGCCCATTTGTTTATCCGTGTAACTTTCCTTGCCGTTCCATTCGCAATAGATTTCTCCGCTTAGATTATAGCTTAGTTCAAACAACGGACAAGCTTCTTGAATGTGGAGCTTCATATCCTGTTCGTAAGTTATGTCCGTATACATAATCTCCATACCTGGACGAATCCGTGTACGGGTGACGCTTCCCTTACCAATATGTGAAGGAATAGTAAGCCGTTGTTCCCATTGGTTATGTTCAACATGCCCCTCTATCCGTTCTGTAAATTGATCAAAAAGATCATGAATTTCCATATTCAATATATTTAAAGTCATCGCAAAACTCTCCTTCTTCGCTCCTTGTATACGATGAGTTACATAATCTCTACTCTTGCTCCGTAAATGATAATTGTTATCACTTGAAAGTGTCAACATGAAACACAAAAAAGCATTGGCGGATTTTATCCTGCCAACGCTTTTTTAGTAGTAAAATAAGACCGTTCAAACCGATGGAAATGCATCCCTCCGGTATCTCAGCTCCCCCGTAATCTCCATAATCTTCGAGGCTAACAAATGCGAGGGCAGCTCGTAATCCACACAACCCAGCTTAGCGGCTGCTTCAGGCATTTCACTTTCAATAGAAGTTTCTTGCGATTCTACTAGCGTTGATTGGGCGCCAGCGTGTTTGGCAGCCAGCATCCCTTTAGCGCCATCATTTCCCATTCCGGTCATTAGGATTAAATGCTGCTGTAGACCAGTTAGTGCAGATATAGACTCAAACAAGATATCTACCGAAGGACAGTGTCCATTCACTGCAGGCTTTTTCATAAGTTTTATTCTGAGATCCTGCCCCTCCTGAATAATGGTCATATGAGAATTACCTGGAGCGATATAGACGGTTCCCCCGAGCACCGATTGCTTGTCCTTGGCTTCCACCACCCGTACACTTGAGAACCGATTCAGTCGTTCCGCCAATGCTTTTGTGTACTTAGGTGGCATATGTTGAACAACCAGCAGGGGATACGGGAAGCTCGCCGGGAGCGAGGAAATTAAGATTTCTAATGCCTTCGGCCCCCCTACTCCGCATCCAATTCCCACGATCTGCTCAATAACTTCTGTACATCCACTCTTAACGTTGTTTTGTTTCTCTTGTCGAGCTTTCACTTTAGAGATGTTTATATTGTTAAGAATAAGAGTTCTTAAAGGAATTTCAGCGGCTTTCTTAATTTTGAATAATAACTCATCTTTTATGCTGTATAGACCAGGTCCATAAGATTGAGCCGGCTTAGATATGAAATCCACTGCACCATTTTGTAGAGCAGTAATGGTTGCTGTTATTCCATCCTTTGTAGCGGAGCTCAAGATAAGTATAGGTGTTGGCCGCTGAGACATTATGCTTGTGAGTGCTACCAAACCGTTCAATTCCGGCATTTCTATATCTATAGCCACGACATCGGGCCTGAGTTTTTGAACCATGCTGATCGCTTCGGATGCATTTCGAGCTACTCCAATGACCTCGAGGCTTGAATCCTCCGAAATTAGGTTCGAGATCTGTTTACGCATGGTTACTGAAGCAGCTACAACGAGCACCTTTATTTTTTGCACTACTTCTCCTCTCCTATCAATGATAATACCCCTGACACTGTTTATTTAACTTTAAAAATAGATACCAGACTATTTAACTCTTCTGCTAGCTGAGCCAAAGCATTGGCGGTCGTTGCCGTTTCACTGCTGCTTGCCGCCATTTCTTCAGTTGCGGCGGATATGCTCTCAATTGAGAACATCACCTCAGACGATTGTGCGGCTTGTTCTTCACTGGCAGCTGCAATTTCTGTTACTTTATGAGCGGTATCGTTCACCATCGTAAGGATATGTTCAAAGGCTTCTCCATTTTTTTGTGAAAAAGCTACTCCTTCTACTACGGCATTTACACTGTGCTGCGTATTCTTCTGCATTTCTTTGATAATGCCCGTGATTTGTTTCGTAGCCCCACTGCTCCGCTCAGCTAACTTTCTTACTTCATTCGCAACAACGGCAAAACCTCGACCTTGTTCACCTGCGCGGGCCGCTTCTATCGCTGCGTTTAGGGCAAGCAGATTTGTTTGTTGGGCAATATCTTCAATCACCGCGATAATCTCACCAATCTTATCGGAGTCTTCCGCAAGTCTAGACATTTGTGTATCCAGTACTGACATTCCTTGTACGGAGTTCTTAACCACGATCCCTCCATCTTGAGCGATACGCATCGTTTGATCTGAAAGCTCAGAAGCCTGTTCAGCACTCTGGGCTACTGAATTAATCGCCGCAGATAATTCTCGGAACAACTCATTCATCGTTTGTGCTGCACTAGCTTGACTCATACTTCCACTAGCTACTTCCTCTGTACTAGCTGAGATTTGCTGTGCAGCAGCTGAGACACTTTCCGCAGAAGACGAAATGCCGCTCACAGTGCGTCTTAGGTTCAGAACCATTTCATTAACAGAATAAGCTAGCATTCCAATCTCATCCTTAGATTCCAGATTCGACGTTTCGCTTAAATCACCATTAGCCACTTTACCTAGCAGGCGCATTACTTGATTTAGAGGCCGTGCTATGATCTGCGATATTAGTAGACCCAGACCAATACTGATGAGCAGCGCAACAATAGTAACGCTAAACGTAATCAAACGAGAGGACTGATAAAGGTCATTGGCATTAACAATCGAACCTTGAGCCTGCTTCATATTGATGTCTATTAATTTTTTCAGAAAGTTAGTCAGCTCTGTTGTGGCTGTTTGCAAATCACTTTCGCGCAAATAATTTGTATATTTCTCATTACTAATATTTGTTTTATCAATTTCAATAGTATCATCAAGACTTGTGATATAACGTTGCCAGATCTCAGGATAATCTTTCATTATCGCCAATTCTTCTTCCCTCAACGCAGTCTTGCTATATTTACCCATGATCTCTTCAATACTTTGAACGTTTTTATGTATTTTATCTTCGTATTCTTTCTTTTCTGCCGCTGTTTTAGCCATCGTGTTTATATCACGGATATTGATTCTATTTGTTAAAAATAGTTCATTCGCTTCTCCCAGATAAGCTATAGGTGTTAAGCGATTTTCGTACATGTCCACGATAGAGCGGTCCATCTTACTCAAATTCGTAATTCCATAGAATCCTACAAAGCACAATATTGCGGATACTAACAGAAATGCGGAGATTAACTTCACTGCTGTCCTTAAATTATAAAACCACTTCATTTTCCTCAGCCCCTCATTGGCGTTAGTCATTTTTTAGTAATTCTTAGGAACTATTTCATCATATACGGTAAGCAGATTAAGGTAACCGAAAAAAAATAGCGCGACCACGCAAAAATATTGCGTCGTCCCGCAAAAAAAGCGCAGACCAAAAAATCCCGCCTCACAGCACCGTGAACGGGATTTTGATCTATTTGTTTGTTACGAATTTTCATAGTGAATTGTTGAAATCGGACTCCTTCAATATGCCCAGTCGTTTAGCTTTTATTGCCGCTTCAATTCTTGATTTCACATTTAGTTTTTGGAACAGACTCGTTAAACTGTATTCCAGCGATCGTTGACTCATAAGTACAATCTCTGCTATTTCCTTGTTGCTTTTTCCTTTTGCAATCTCTGTCAGCATTTCATGCTCTTTTTTGCTTATCTTCGGGTTTGCTTGGTCAATATTAATCTCCATTCCTTTAGGTGATACTTTTCTTAACTGTTTAACTAGGGTATGAGGCAAAATGACATCTCCCCTTAAAGCACAACGCACTGCTGCAACCAACTGCTCTCTATTGGTCGTTTTTGAAATAAATCCAAACAAACCCGATTCGATCATCAAGTTGAATTTGTTTGTAATTTCGTATCCGGTGTAGATTAAGATAATCGCGTCTGCGTTTATTTTTAAGACTTCCTTCGCCAAATCAATCCCATTCCCATCAGCGATATGAAGATCAAACAGCATCACGTCAAACGTATGGCTACCCACCATGTTAAGCGCCTCATGGGCTGAATTGGCTAGGGTAACCTCCATATCTCCCTCTTGTTCCAGTATCATCTTAGTCCCTTCCATGACAGAGGGATGGTCGTCCACTAACAAAATTCGAATCATGCCTAATACACCCCTATCCCCTTATTATGCCCCATGATTAATCTGCAGGTATGGATATAAAGACAGCTAATCCCTTATTCTCTGGCGAAAGAAATCGTATGGTCCCATCCATACTGCGAACCCTTTCTTTCATCCCATAAATCCCCATGCTCTTAAGAGAATCCTCTCCTAAAAGGCTCGTTCCAATTCCGTTATCTTCATAATCCAAAAGCACCTGTTGCCCTTCGCTAGCTAAGGAGATACGTACTTCTGTGGCACAAGAATGTTTAGCTGCGTTAGCCAAAAGTTCCTGCACAATACGGTACAGACCTATTAGAATCTCGTCTTTTAACTTATGCTTGAAAGCTGTTGACTCAAAATAAATCTGATAGTCGTTCCGCAGCTGAGCAAATTCAAACAACGTCTCAAGTGAGGAAGCAAGCCCCTCATTGATTAATGCTGGTGGCCTAAGCTCATTGCAGATCATCCGCAGTTCATAGATAACATCGAGTAAACCTTCTGTGATCTGTTCTAGCTGCTCCTTTAGTTCCCCCGTAACGGATTTATCACTTAAAAAATTATCAAGCTTACGATACCAGATGATCTGTTCTTGAAGGGCTGAATCATGTAGATCTTGAGCAAGCCGTTTGCGTTCATTCTCGGATAAATTAAACATAAAGCGCAGCAACCATGTCGGAGCTTGCTCGGAAGCCGCTAACTCAAGGTCCTTAGTTAGATCTTCTATGAGCAAAAAATTATCAAATAACACACTAACATAACGGGTAATCGTCTTCAGCCACACTCGAACAGAACTTATTTCTAATAAAATAGACTTCTCATTAATGGATAGAATATAGCTTTTTCTTCGGAACTCTCCGATCTTAAGTGAATAGCCCCGCTCGGTCTCAATAATCTCGCATATTTTATCATGGTTATCTTCAACTTCAACCATACAAATATTGGTAACCCGCAAGACCTCTCTAACTTCTTTCAGTAATCGTTGTTCCATGTGACTGATCTTCATCGCACCAAACAAATCTTGCGAGAATTGATCAAGACTCATCTGTAAGTTGAAATACCTTTCCTCGCTGTTCCGAATGATCTGCTCTGTAAGCTGTCTTTCCACCTCAATTTTTTTTCGATCACTGATATCCCTAAAGATAGAGATACATGCAACCTTACCCTTGTATAGAATTGAGCTAGCTGTTACTTCTACATCGATAATAGATCCATCTGACCGCACGACCTTTTGTTCAACAGGAGCTAATATCC
Source organism: Paenibacillus sp. FSL H7-0690 (assembly GCF_037980415.1). NCBI lineage: Bacteria > Bacillati > Bacillota > Bacilli > Caryophanales > Paenibacillaceae > Paenibacillus > Paenibacillus sp. FSL H7-0690. The sequence goes on from NZ_CP150281.1 coordinate 4,833,671, forward strand.
GATTGGGTCCATAATAGATTTCACGCATCCGATCTCTAGCCAGCGTTATATAGTCCGGGTGGGCCCAATTAAAAATAGAGGTGCCAATCAATTGATCCTCACTACAAACTCCAAACAATCCTAAACAGGAAAAATTCACATAAAGGAATTTATATTCACTATGGAGTACTACCGCTTCAGGTGACATATCAATAAGCAGCCGATTGAGTTCCTCGCTTTCTCTAAGTTCACTCTCCATCTGGACCCTTTTTGTAATGTCTCTCGCTACGATCACAATACTAACTACTTCTCCATCCTCACCAAGAACAGGTGTACCCAAGCATTCCAGGTCTATAATGTGACCTTTGATGTGAATAAACCGATTGTAAAACATCTTACATACTTTTGTCCGAAAAATATCCAAGATCTGTTCCCGCAACACTTCTTGTTCATCAGGATGAATATACTCCAAAATAGTTGTGTTCTTTATTGAACCTACAGGAAGCCCAATAATTTTCTCACAAGAGGACGAAGCAATAATGAAGTTCCCTTGCTGATCCAGAACCCCAATCATATCCTCCATATTCTCTGTAATAAGCCTGTACTCCGCCTCCCGCTGAGCCAGCCGCTTTTCCACCTCCACAGATGCAGTGATATCTCTTGCGATAACAAAGGTACCTACAATTTGATTGTTTTCATGTACAGGGATGTTTTTCATCGACCAATGGTTAACTAATCCATTCTCGCGGACAGAAGTAACCGTGTAATGCTGCAGAACTCCGCCAACCGTTTTCTCAAAATAATCAGACATCATATGCGAATTCTCTGCGCCAAATAAATTCACAATGGATAAGTTCTCTCCGAATCTATTAAAAGCTTCTCCAGTAATTTGCTCTGCCGCTGGATTGATAGCCACAATGCTGCCCTGCAGATCCAATTCACACACGATATCTGGATTATGGTCAAACAGGGATTTGTAGCGCTGCTCACTTTTTAATAGAACCTCTTGCATCTGCTTTTTTTCCGTATGATCGATTAAGATCCCATTGAGCCGTACCACTGCCCCTGTCTCATCCATACTGGGAATGATCCTGACTTGGACCCATCGGAGTTCACCGCTGGCATGGATGATCCGATATTCACTGAGATTGCTTATTCCTTGCCCCACTGTAGTTATAATCTCTTGAATTAAAGGCCGCTCTTCTTTAGGAGCAATTCTTAGCCAAAAGTCATCTTCCTTCGCCTGTTCTGCTGAATATCCCGTGATATTGAGAATGGCATCCGATATGAATAACATTTTCCGTGATACGTAGTCGTATGACCAAATCGCCACATCGATCGTAGCAAACATCTGCTGATACAGAGAAAAGCTACTCTCTAACTGGGCTTGAGCATTTTTTTGTTCCGTGATATCTATGATGACGCCATCTATTCGACAAACCTTATGCTCTTGATTAAAAACGGGCGTGCCTATACTTTGAACCCACTTCAGCGCTTTTGCAGGTAACTGCATACGATACTCAAGATTACATAGGTGACCAGAGTATAATTTATCTATATACGCATCAAAGCGTTCAAGATCCTCACCGTACACATATTCACGTAAAAAATTGGGGTTATGCGTTAAAGCATGATCTGAACAGTCCACCCATTTCTCCAAAACATTCGACATTGTCAGCAAATTCGCTTCCATGTCAATAGACCATGAGGTCATATCCTTGTCGCCAAGTGAATGCATATTGAGATTCCCTCCACATAAAAAGCCCCCCCTTTTCGGGGCGGCTTTTTCTTCCTATTCGCTATTTCGCAAGCGTCTTTACATTTTAGCCATTATCTACTGAGCAATCTGCTCGCGGATATTCTGCAATATTTTCTTCTCCAGCCGGGATACCTGGACTTGAGAAATCCCAAGGCGACTGGCAACCTCTGACTGCGTTTGGTCACGGTAATATCGAAGATAAACAATCAGCCGTTCACGCTCGCTGAGACCTCCGATAGCCTCATTCAGTGCCAGCTTATCAAACCAGCGTTCCTGTGATTCATCAGCGATTTGATCAATCAGTGTGATCGGGTCGCCATCATTCTCGAACACCGTCTCATGAATCGAGGTCGGTGGCTTGTTAGCTTCCTGAGCAAATACCACTTCTTCAGGGGTAACCCCCAGTGCCTCAGCAACTTCACCGATGGTAGGCAGACGGTCCAGCGTCTTAGACATTTCATCCTTCATCTTGCGGACCTTATTAGCCATCTCCTTAAGAGAACGGCTAACTTTCAAGGTTCCATCGTCGCGAAGGAAACGCTGAATCTCGCCAATGATCATCGGCACGGCATAAGTGGAGAATTTGACCTCATAGCTGAGGTCGAACTTATCAACGGACTTCAAGAGCCCGATGCAACCGATCTGGAACAAATCGTCAGGTTCATACCCGCGGTTCATAAACCGCTGCACTACCGACCAGACCAACCGGATATTGCAGCTAACTAGTGTGTCTCGGGCAAGATTATCTCCGGCCTGACTGAGCGCGATAAGACGTTTGACCTCCGCATCGTCCAAATAGGTCGGCGGAGCTTTTTTTGACTCTGCATCCATGGCTCCAACCCCTAATTGTATAAAGCTTTTTTCGAAACGATGGTTTTCTTCATTGAGATCGAAGTGCCGTGTCCCGGTTCACTAGTGACTTCAAATTCATCCATGAAATTCTCCATAATGGTAAAGCCCATGCCCGACCGCTCCAGCTCTGGCTTTGAGGTATATAGCGGCTGTTGTGCCAACTCCAAATCCTCAATGCCCCGTCCCTGATCCTCAATGGTTAAATGTACCGTTTCGTTGTCCAGCGAAGCTGAAATAGTCACAATACCTTCCGGATCACTATCATACCCATGAATAATACAATTGGTGACCGCCTCCGACACGACTGTCTTCAGATCATTCAGCTCGTCCATTGTAGGATCAAGCCTAGAAACGAACGCCGCTACAACTACACGCGCGAATGATTCGTTCTCCGAGAGTGCAGCGAACTGCACGTTCATGAAGTTACCAGCCTTACCATTTGTCATAACGCAACCTCCAAATCCGAGAGTGCAGTGCTCTCGTCGTCATATAGGGGCATGATCTTGAACAGGCCTGACATTTCCAGAAGTCGCTTCACAGGTGCCGTTGCATCACACACCACCATTTTGCCGCCTTTACTATGGATCAGTTTATACCTTCCCAGAATTACGCCGAGACCCGAACTGTCCATAAACTGCAGATGCTTAAGGCTAAGGATCAAATGCGATACCTGACCCCGCATAATCGCTTCATCCATATCCATTCTTACAAAATCGGCGGCATGATGATCGAGTTCCCCAGATAAACGGACAATCAGCACACCCCTGTGATGCTCCATTTCCACATTAGAATTCATGCTTGCCACTCTCCTCTTCGTTGCTTTGAAAACTTGGCCTTAAGAGACAGTACCCATTCTCTTCAAGGACAAGGTTTCTACGTGGCAAATCAGGAATCCTGCCTCACGACAAAACTAGAAGAAAACCCCTATGAATCTACAAAGCACATGGGCGCAATCTACAAAAAAGCTCTTTTTAATCCATGCCGAACATCGAGCCTGTTGTACGTTTAAAGAGCTTCCACCAGCCTGCTTTTGCCACAGCTTCCCCTGCTTTAAGTTCATACTCTTTAATCACTTGGGTTCCTTGGTAGACAACCAGCTTGCCTATGGACTGGCCTTCAGCCACTGGTGCCTTCACGCTTTCTGGAAGTACTAGTTCGTGACGAATGCCTTCTTGCGTCACACCTTTTTTCAAAAGAACACTATACGTCTCTTTCGCCGTAATCGGCAGCTCGGACTTCACACCCTTCTCAATCTTAAGGGTACCGATAGCGTCCCCTTCTTTGTGAATAGTGTGGATCTTATATTGCGAAAAGAGATAGTCAAACATGCCCGACACTTCACTGTTCCGTGTCTTCGTGTTCGGCTCACCCAGCACAACAGCAACAGCACGCAGACCGTCTCTTGCAGCCGTAGCGGATAAGCAGAATTTTGCTTCAGCGGTATATCCTGTTTTCAGTCCATCAGCGCCTGTATAGAAACGTACAAGCTTGTTCGTGTTTACCAACCAGAATGGTTTGGTGGAATCCTTACGCAGATAATCCTGATAGGAACCGGTATATTTGATAATTCTATCATGCTTTAAAAGCTCCCGGCTAATTACCGCAATATCGTAGGCTGAGGAATAGTGATTAGCAGCTGGAAGACCGTTGCAATTGGCAAAGTGGGTATCTTTCAGACCCAGCTCTTCCGCTCTTTTATTCATCAGATCGACAAAAGCGCTCTCCGAACCCGCTATTTTCTCTGCCATTGCCACAGATGCATCATTACCGGAGGCCATAGCGATGCCTTTGAGCATCTCATCCACCGACATTTCTTCACCAGGCTCCAGGAAAATTTGCGATCCGCCCATCGATGCGGCATATTCACTCGTGCGCACCTTATCCGTCAGTTGCAGTCTTCCTTCATCCAGTGCTTCCACCGTAAGCAGCATCGTCATAATCTTCGTAATACTTGCGGGAGGCAGCTTATCATGGCTGTTCTTTTCATAAATAATAGTGCCAGTGCCTGCATCCATCAAAATCGCTGAACGCGCACCAGGCGCAAGATCTACAGCGGCAGCATTACTGCCAGAATTCTTGCTTTTTTCCTCAGCATAAGCACCTGACATCGGTCCTAGAACCGACACAACGATACAGAGCACAAGCACAGCAAAACGCATTTTTCTCACAATGGTTCCCCTCCTGAACGTTAACCTTCATATCACAGGTACTGTGTTCCAGTTTCGTCAGAAAGGGTGGAAATTATTCCATTTCCAAGTAAATAACTATAATAATTTATCGCAAGAAGTAATGATGTTGTCAATAAAAAAAAGCCCAGCAGCAGTTGCAGAGCATTTTTATTATAGGGGAGATCAAAAGTTAATTCAATTTTTAAGTATTTCCAATTTTTCCGTACTCATTTAACCCCCCTTTAAAGGAAAATGTAATATTTTAACGAATGGTATTTAAGAACTTAACTGCTTATAGAGGAGTGAATATACAGATGAACCACCTTGCAGATTGTATTGAAGCAGAAGCTAAACAGAACAATTTCTCTGGTGTAGTGCTGGTACAACAACCTGATAAAAAAGTCATCAGCAGTTGTTACGGTTATGCCAATAAGTCGGATAAGCGCGAAAACAATATTCATACTCGGTTCGGCATTGCTTCCGGGTGTAAAATATTTACCGCGATCGCTGTCTGCCAGCTGGTCGATCAGGGATTGATTTCTTTTGAAAGTAGACTATTAGATTATCTGAAAAAGGTAGAGTTCCCTCTCTTTAGTCCCGACATCACCATACATCAGCTGCTTACGCATAGCTCTGGTATTCCGGATTATTTTGATGAAACAATTATGGATGATTTCGAGGATCTGTGGAAGGCACGGCCTATGTACACCTTGCGACAGCTTGAGGATTTTGTGCCGATGTTCCGAACCCTTCCCATGATGTGGACTCCTGGCGAACGTTTCCACTACAACAATGCCGGCTATATCGTGCTAGGCCTTCTGGTGGAGGAATTGAGTGGAATGACTTTTTCCGAGTATGTAGAGCAGCACATCTTTAAGCCTTGCGGAATGGAGCAATCCGGTTACTTTACGTTAGATGCCTTACCTGCCAACTGTGCACTAGGATACATAGAGGAAGAGAACGGTAACTGGAGAACCAACATCTACTCAATCCCGGTAAAGGGAGGCGCTGACGGTGGTGCTTTCGTCACTGCCCCCGACATGCAGCTATTCTGGAGCGGGTTAATGAACCATACATTATTGAGTCCAGTACTCACTTCATTATTGCTTACTCCCCATGTACATGTGGATGGCGAAGGCTATTATGGTTATGGTGTATGGATTACCCTCCGCGAAGAAAAAGTGTTCAAATTTCACATTATGGGCTATGATCCCGGTGTTTCCTTCCGGTCGGCTATCTATCCAGCTAGTGGCGAGACTGTAGTCGTATTATGTAATATAAGCAGCGGGGCTTCGCAGATTTTCAATAAGATCAATAATCAGTTATAAATATTGCACCATTGAACAAAACGCAAAGCAGCGACCTTCCCGATATGGGAGGATCGCTGCTTTGTTGTCTGTTTACGGCCATAGCCATGACAATATTTATGTTGCCTTGACTAGTACCGTGTTACCCCATCTTTAGTAACAAGTGCAAATACCAGAGGTTGGGCAGGAACAGGTTCAGAAGTGATACGGTAGGCTTCTAACACCTTACCTTCAGCTTCCTCTACTTTCTTCTCACTGGCATCATTGATATGCAAGACTGCAAGCGTCTCGCCGATCTCTACAGCATCTCCAACCTTTTTAGAAAGTTGAATCCCCACAGCCAGATCGATTACGGATTCCTTAGTTTCACGTCCAGCTCCAAGCAGCATAGCTGCAACGCCAATTTCCTCGGCCTGAATACCTTCTATGAATCCTTTGCTTTTTGCTTTCACTTCAATGAATCGCTTAGCCGTAGGGAGCTTCTCCGGAGAATCAATTTGCGATACATCTCCACCTTGTGCCTTTACGATTTGTTTGAACTTCTCTAGCGCACTGCCATCTTCAATATGCGTCATAAGAATCGAACGTGCCTCCGTTTCATCCTTGGCTTTGCCGCCAAGAACAAGCATCTGGCTGCCCAGAATAAGACAGACCTCCTGCAGATCCTTCGGACCGTGACCCTTCAAGGTCTCGATTCCTTCCTTAATTTCCAACGCATTTCCGATCCCGTAACCAAGCGGCTGGTCCATATCACTGATAATCGCAACGGTATTCCGACCCAGATGCGTTCCAATGTCAACCATCGCCTGAGCGAGTGCTATAGAATCATCCAGCGTCTTCATAAAAGCACCGCTGCCTGTTTTGACATCCAACACGATCGCATCTGCACCTGCTGCAATCTTCTTGCTCATCACAGAGCTTGCAATAAGGGGGATGGATTCAACTGTTGCAGTTACATCCCGAAGGGCGTACAGCTTTTTGTCTGCGGGTGTAATGTTGCCCGACTGGCCGATCACGGCAGCCCCGATCTCCCCTACTTGGTCAAAGAAACGCTCACGAGCCATCTCGATAGAGAAACCACTGATGGACTCCAGCTTATCGAGCGTGCCTCCAGTGTGCCCAAGTCCGCGGCCGGACATCTTCGCTACCGGTACTCCAGCAGAAGCTACCAAGGGTGCCAGTACTACAGTTGTTTTATCGCCCACTCCGCCTGTGGAGTGTTTATCAACCTTAATGCCTGCAATTGGGCTAAGATCTACTTGATCGCCGGACATCGCCATTTCCATCGTTAGATCGCCGGTTTCCCGCGCGTTCATGCCTTGGAAATAAACAGCCATTGCCCATGCAGAGAGCTGATAATCAGGCACTTCACCTTTACTGTAGCCCTGTATTAAAAAGGAAATTTCCTCACGACTCAGCTCTCCACCATCTCTTTTTTTCTGAATAATATCGACAGCTCTCATATTACACCTGCACTTCACGGACAATTGCGCGAGCAAGTCCGATAAATTTTGGTCTAGTCAAATTAGTTACCTTCATTATCTGTTCAAACGTCAATGGCTCAAGCTCATTCACTTGTGTCATATATTGGACCTCCCAAAAATTCATAATGCAGTACCCGAAATTACATTTTCGGAATAAAGCCCAACACCAGCTTCAGGAAACGCTCACGCACACGATCTGCAGTTTCCATAACCTCTTCATGGTTGAGCGGTTGATCCAGAATTCCCGCAGCCATGTTAGTAATACAGGAGATACCCAATACCTCGATACCTGCATGCCGGGCAACAATGGTTTCCGACACAGTAGACATGCCCACAGCGTCAGCCCCTAGATGACGAAGCATTACGATTTCAGCAGGTGTTTCGTAGCAAGGTCCCAGCAGACCTGCATATACGCCTTCTTTGAATTCGAAATTCTGCTGCGCTGCCGTTTCCTTCGCTACCTTGATCAGGCGGCGGCTATAAGCGGTTGACATATCCGGGAAGCGCACGCCCAGTGCAGGATCATTAGGTCCTATTAACGGGTTCCGTCCCGTCATATTCAGATGATCCGTAAGGAGCATAAGATCGCCCGGCGTGAAATCTGTGTTCACTCCACCAGCAGCATTAGTTACTAATAGGCTGGCTATACCAAGTTCTTTCATAACCCGAACAGGGAATGCCGTAACCTCCGGTCCATAACCCTCATACATATGAAAGCGGCCCTTCATCATCACGACACGGCGTCCTTCAATCATACCGATCAGCAGTTCTCCCTCATGCCCTTCTACAGTGGACACAGGGAAGTGAGGAATCTCATCATATGGAATGCTGATTCCATCGGTGATCAGATCTGCAAGCACACCGAGTCCTGAACCAAGGATCAATCCAATTTCCGGAGCCACCGGACATTTGTCTTTTATATAAATGGCTGCTTCTTGAATTTCTTTTTGAGTTAACATGCTATGGATGATCCTCCTTAATGAATGTTGTGGCGCAACCCACATTCTTTTATTGCAGTTTCGCTAAAAAGCTTGTCCCATACTGCGGCGCCTTCGCACCGAAATTATCAGCAATGGTTGCAGCAACATCCGAGAAGGTCTCACGAATACCCAAGCTATCTGGATGCTTAAGGCGTGGGCTGTAAATAAGCAGCGGCACATATTCACGAGTATGATCTGTTCCACTATGGATTGGATCATTCCCATGATCTGCTGAAATAATCAACAGGTCATCTTCACCAAGCGTGGATAGAATTTCAGGCAACGCCTGATCGAATACTTCCAGTGCATGACCGTATCCTTCCGGATCGCGACGGTGTCCATATAAAGAGTCAAAATCCACCAGATTCGTGAACAGCAACCCGTTGAACGGTTGGCGAAGCTGCTCAATGGTAACTTCGATACCATGTTCATTGCTCTTCGTAGGGTAAGAAGCTGTAACCCCTTCACCTGTGAAAATATCGTTGATCTTTCCTACCGCGATAACATCTTTTCCGATATCAGCCAGCGAATTCATTACCGTTGGTTCCGGTGGTTTCACGGCATAATCATGGCGATTCGAGGTCCGTACGAACTTTCCTGGTTCGCCAACATATGGACGAGCAATAACGCGCCCTACGGAGAATTCAGGAGCCATAGTTAGCTCACGGGCGATTTTACACGCGCTGTATAGCTCTTCCAGTGGAATGATATCTTCATGTGCCGCAAGCTGGAATACACTGTCCGCAGAGGTGTACACAATCCAAGCTCCGGTCTTCATCTGCTCTTCGCCATATTCAACTAAAATTTCCGTACCGGAAGCCGGTTTATTACCGATCACTTTCCGGCCAGTTGCTGCTTCGAATTTCTCAATCAATTCTGCCGGAAATCCATCCGGATACGTATTGAATGGAACCTCAATTTTCAGCCCCATCAGCTCCCAGTGCCCGGTCATCGTATCCTTACCTACAGATACTTCCTGCATCTTGCCATAATATCCAGTTGGTGAAGCTACAGGTTCAAGCGGCGGCAGCGGAGCAATATTAGCTAATCCTAACTGCTGAAGGTTAGGCAGTTTTAATCCGGGAACACGGTTCAAAATATGGCCAAGCGTATGCGACCCTGCATCACCAAAATTCGCAGCATCTGGAGCTTCTCCGATACCTACACTATCCAAAACAATAAAACCAATTCGTTTAAATGAGGACATATTGTCTTCACTCCTTTTTTAATATAGATCGTTCGTTCATTCGTTTGCACCAACAAGAAGAAACGGCTGTACCTTCTCCCGGAAGTCAGACGCTTCCGTAGCTAGCGATACAATGTATCGCCTGTCAGGTATCCGTTTCTGCCAAAGGATAACCTGTGGAAAATTACCCATTCCCCAGTCTATCCTATAAGTATGATTCCATCATAACTATCTTACTCACAAAAAGCATCTTTGAAGCATGATCAGCGAGCTCTGGGATGATGGCTCTCATATACTTCCTTCATATTCTTACGCGCGATACCGTTATAAATCTGAGTCGTCGAAATATCAGCATGACCCAGCATTTGTTGTACGGAACGCAAATCCGCTCCACCTTCCAGTAAATGGGCGGCAAAGGAATGCCTAAGCGTATGCGGTGTAATATCCTGCTCAATGTTTGCTTCCCGAGCGTATTTTTTTATGATTTTCCAGAACCCCTGGCGGGTTAAACGCCCACCTAGGCTATTCAGGAACATGGCCGGCTCCTCCTGATGATCACGAAGCAGCTTGTCCCGCATAAGAGAAGTGTAAGCTGCTACACTCTCTGCAGCAATGGTTCCGATGGGAACCACTCGTTCCTTGCCCGAAGTCCCTGTACAGCGCGCAAACTTCATGTCTGTATGCACATCGTCTACGTTAAGAGAAATTAATTCAGAAACCTTTATCCCCGTTGCGTAGAGCAATTCCAGCATAGCCTTATCGCGCATCCCTTGTGCTGTACTCACATCTGGAGCAGCTAGCAGCCGCTCAACCTCCGAAACCGCAAGCACCATAGGTGGCTTCTTATCGGGCTTCATAGTTTCCATGTCCAGTGTTGGATCCTGCTCAATTAAACGTTCCTTCAGCAAATAATGAAAAAAGGCCCGCAGGGACACCGCGTTTCTGTTGAGCGTTGCAGTGGCTCTTCCCGCTCCGCGTAAGGAGCCAAGATATAACATCACATGAGATCTTCGGATTTCTTCAGGCTGCTCAACCCCCCGCTCTTCAGCAAACTCTAGAAACTGCGATACATCCCTACCGTAAGATTCCAGTGTATTCGGCGACAAGCCTTTATCTCCGGACAAATAATGTAAAAAAGGCTGCAAGTGTGACTTCATTATTTCACGCTCCTGTCCTGGCGCAGCTACTCTTAGTGTCTTCCTGCAGCACATTCAGCATGAGGCTTTAGCAGATGTGTACACAACGCTTACTCTGCATAAATCCACCCTAGCTTTCTTCGACATTCTTCTCGCTTGTTCCTGCTTCCTGCGTAGCTTTCATTCTCCGAACCAGTAATAGAAACGCAAGCGCTGCCGTGCATCCAGACCATCATCACCAACCTCGGCGTGATCAAATGCCCGAACAGCGGTGCCTTCAGGAATTCCATAATTCTCTATCGGACTGAGCCATTCCCCTAGCCAGCTCATAGCATAGTAGAGTAAATAGCTTAGAGCCACAAACATGATCATAAAATACAGCTTACGCACTGTTTTGGGCACAGAAACAATCATAAGGACGCCTCCTATTACATATAAATGAATTCTGCTCGTCCTTCATTTTATGCTCCAAAAAAGGCTGATATGTATGGCTCTAATAGACTAATCATTTAAAAAGCCCCCTCCGGTATAGGAACCGGGGAGGACTTGTGAAGTTAATTCTTAATATAAGATAACTTTAGGATGGATTTCCGTCTGTATTGTTCTTATCAGTACAGCGGTAGCAAATCCCATGGAAATCAAGTCTATGATCAAGCACTGTGAAATTAAACTCTTTCTCCAGTCGCTCTTCCAGCGGACCGAGCCAATCCTCGCGAATCTCATCCATACTGCCGCATTGCACACAAATTAAGTGATGATGATGATGCTTCGCAGTATCTGTTCGCAAATCATACCGGGCTACACCGTCGCCGAAATTGATCTTTTCTACGACATGAAGCTCACTGAGAAGTTCGAGGGTACGATACACAGTCGCAAGACCGATCTCGGGAGCTTTCTCCTTCACGAGCATAAATACGTCTTCCGCGCTAAGATGATCTTCCTCATTCTCCAGCAGCACTCTTAAGGTCGCTTCCCGTTGGGGTGTAAGCTTGTATCCTTGGGATTGTAACTGTTGCTTAATCTTGTCTATCCGTGCTTCCACCTGTCTCCCTCCCCCTTGGATAATTACCGCACCGGTCTTCAAACCACTTCTTCCATTATAGGGGGTGTCGCTTTCAGAAGTCAAACGCTTTTACTGCACAGTCAAGGTCGTCACCGCTTGTACAAGTGAAGGCGTGACCCAACGCATCATGGTTGGTGTAACCCAGGTCTCAAAACATGAAATACCCAGGATCAAAAGCGCCATCACAAATGACAATATAGTGTACATGGTAAAAGGACGAGTCACTGGCGTCCGGCGCTGTCCCATCACCCGGCTGCGGATCATCTGCAAGGAAAAAGCTATCGCAGCTGCACTGCTAACCAGCAACACAGGGATCAGCACCAGATTATGTGGAGCCACAGAGACTAACGCGAACAACATCCCATGCCAAGAATATTGACTGACCAGACAGCCAACCGTAAAACCGATCAGTACCCCTTTTAAAAAATCAAGAATCAAAATTCCCGGCAGCCCAATGACCGACAACCCAAGAATCCAGATCAGTCCGATCCATTTCAGATTCAAGGCCGCTATACTCCAGTACGAATCAGGTGCGGCTGGCAGACCTTGCTGATCAACCGTAACAAAGAAATTCCCCAGATAATCCCCCAGCTCCTGCTGCTGATCCATCGTAAGCGCACTAACGATAAGAGCTCCAAACACAACACCTACCAGAAATAATACGCCGACAAAAATATACAGAGGCGTCTGTTCCTTCATCATCAGCCGTAAATTACGCATTTGGGACGTTCCCCTTTCCGGTTACATGTTACACCATATGAGAAAACGTCCCGCGATATGACTTGTCCTTCAGGTAATGCCTCTACTTTCTGGGCTGTACCACTTTACCGTACGTCCCGCCACCGCCTGCTGATAGCTCCAAAATTCCTGAGCGGGCCTGGACGATCATCGACGCCAAATCCGCACCTACAACGCTGGCAATCTCCGCTTCACCACAACCATGTAAAATGTTCATCTCAGTTCCAAACGCTTGCAGTAACGCGTTCATCTTCGCCTTCCCTAACCCCGGGATAAATTCAAGCGGAACCTGATAATGATAGGATGGGCGGTCAGCAGGTACCAGCGGCGTCTTGCGGTCTGCAATATCTAGGATCCGGTCAAATACACCTCTAACCAGCTTAAGACTGCCGCAATACTGGCAACGATCCGAGTTGACATAAGCCTCATCAATAATACTTCCACAGCCCCCGCAATAGCTCCGGTGGTATTTGCCAAGCCGCGGATTAAGTCCGAAATTAGCACTTACCTTCCGCCCATCTTTACGTTCCAGTGCAAGCCGTAGTTCAGCGAACGAAGGCTGTGCCAGCTCCATCACATTATACTCACGCCCTAACTTACCCAGTGAATGCGCATCTGAGTTGGTTAGAAACGTGAAATCATCCAGTTCAGAGAGATATCCAGCCATTTCGGAATCTGCACTCAGCCCAAGTTCAACCGCAGCTATGCGTTCCAGATCAAAGATGTCCGCCATACGCTCGGCAGCACAGCCGTACAAGCCCTTGTGAGGCGTGAAAATATGTGCAGGGATAAGAATGCCTCCCCGCCCGTAAATCTCATCCTGAAGCTCCCTAGCCGGAGCATACAGGCGCTGGGAACTTAGATTCACGTTCCGCATATAGCGGCTCATCCACGCACTAAAGTCAGTCATGCGTTCCACGTCCGGCATGTAAGCGAGCACATGGCACTCTTTTCGCCCAGGCTCGCGGATTTCAATCTCTGTTCCCAGAATGATCGTAGTCCCTCGGTAAGCAATGCCTCCACCTTCAGCTAATGTCATCTCTCCAGATTCCAAAGACCGCTGAATATCCCGCAGGACGCCAGGTGAATGACTATCTATAATACCGATCATTTCTAGTCCTTTGCGCTCTGCAGCTTCTTTGGCAATGCCCGCAAAGGTAAGCTCGCGGCTGCCGCTAATTTTGACAGCCTGACCTTCCGACGTTCGCCCAATATGAACATGCAAATCGCAATAGAAACTCTTCAGTTCAGTTGTTAATTCCATTGGCCTGTCAGCGTGTATAGATGCCAAGCGTACACTGCCATCATCGTTTTTGCATCCGCGATGCGCCCGTCAGCCATATATTGATACGCTTCCTCCAGGGTAAGCTCCGAAACCTCTAGAAATTCATCCTCGTCCAGTGACATGTCCCCTGGTTGAGCGTTAGTAGTCACATACAAATGAATAATCTCATCGGCGAAGCCGGGAGAAGTATAGAAAGATTTAAGCAATTTCAGATCTCCACTGTGAAATCCAGTCTCTTCCTGAAGTTCACGACCAGCCGCAACTAATGGATCTTCACCTTTATCCAGCTTCCCAGCAGGAATTTCCACCTCAGTGCGTTGCATGGGCTGACGGTATTGCTCTACAACAAGCATTTTATTGTTATTTAAAGCAAGCACCGCTACAGCGCCGGGATGCTTCACAACTTCACGTGTCGCAGTATTTCCATCAGGCAGTCTCACTGTGTCCACCTGCAAAGATATAATCTTCCCATCAAAAACAGGCTGTGTAGACAATGTCACTTCATCAAGCTCGGGTTTGCTGTGCAAATGTTGTTCTCCCATAAAGTTTCTGGTCTCCTTTTTCTCTATTGTGCATACGGTGTATTATAGCAAACTTAAAGGGAAAGAAGGAATTTCAGATGAATGAAATCTTCAGCCGTACAAGCTCATCCGCAGTTATGATGGTAGGTAAGCCGGAGGAAATAAAGGCCATCTTGGCTGGATGGATCCAGCAGTATGGGCGCGATATGCCCTTGGCATACATTCTTTCCCTGCACGATCAATCCGCAATCCTTCCGTCCAAGGCAGGATGAATTCATCCTCTCCTTTGGGACTTAGCCATACATGTTCACACAACTATAGGGGTGTCTCAAAAGCCATGAAATGGCTGCTGGGGCACCCCAGTCTTTTTGCGTCGCCCCGATTAGGGGGAATTGCGCTTAGGCCGCTGGTATTGGGCACAGGTTGATTGATTAAGCAACTAATGGGCTTACGATGCTGGCATGTGACACAACTTGTTGGTCGCTCACGATGCTGGCGTCAGACACAACTTGTTGGTCGCTCACGATGCTGGCGTCAGACACAACTTGTTGATCGCTCACGATGCTGGCGTCAGACACAACTTGTTGATCGCTCACGATGCTGGCGTCAGACACAACTTGTTGATCGCTCACGATGCTGATATCTAGCACAAGTTGTTTGATTAGGTTGCTATTGCGCCTACCTTTGTACGCTATCGGACTCAGTTGCCCTTAAACACACCTTTTCCCCACTTTTACGATGCTATCGGACCCCAGTGACGCTATCGGCACGAAAAACACACTTTATGCTCCTCTTCTTATGGAATAGCTGCGCTCGTGTCCGATACTCTGCTCAAATGGCGATAATTTGGCTTTTAGCGTCATCTGGGTCCTTTCGCCTCAACAGAGGGGGCGGACTTGGCGCTGTCGCTCTCTGCCCATTGGAAGTGACTCGCGCTTTTGGACTCAGTTGCCCTTAAACACACCTTTTCCCCACTTTTACGATGCTATCGGACCCCAGTGATGCTATCAGCAAGAAAAACACACTATATGCTACTCTTCTTATGGAATAACTGCGCTCGTGTCCGAAACTCCTCTCAATGGCGATTATTTTGCTTTTAGCGTCATCTGGGTCCTTTCGCCTCAAGAGAGGGGGCGGACTTGGTGCTGTCGCTCTCTGCCCATTGGAAGTGACTCGCGCTTTCGGACTCAGTTGACCTTAAACACACCTTTTCCCCACTTTTGCTATGCTATCGGACCCCAGTGACGCTATCAGCACGAAAAACACACTATATGCTCCTCTTATTAAGGAATAGCTGCGCTCGTGTCCGAAACTCTGCTCAATTGGCGATAATTTTGCTTTTAGCGTCATCTGGGTCCTTTCGCCTCAAGAGAGGGGGCGGACTTGGCGCTATCGGTTGTGTCTCTGTGCTATGTGATGTGTCTCAGTACTATCGAATGTGACTCGTTGCTGACTCTGCGCTGTGTAATGTGTCTCTGTGTTATCGAATGTGACTCTTTGCTGTGTGTGACTCGCGCTATCGGACACAGCTGCACTTAAACACACCTTTTCCCCACTTTTGCTATGCTATCGGACCCCAGTGACGCTATCGGCACGAAAAACACACTATATGCTCCTCTTATTAAGGAATAGCTGCGCTCGTGTCCGAAACTCTGCTCAATTGGCGATAATTTTGCTTTTAGCGTCATCTGGGTCCTTTCGCCTCAAAAGAGGGGGCGGACTTGGCGCTATCGGACACAGTTGCACTTAAACCCACCTTTTCCGCACTTTTGCTTTGCTATCGGACCCCATTGCAGCTATCAGCACAAAAAACACACTATATGCTCCTCTTCTTATGGAATAGCTGCGCTGGTGTCCGAAACTCTGCTCAAATGGCGATAATTTTGCTTATAGCGTCATCTGGGTCCTTTCGCCTCAAGAGAGGGGTGGCATCCGGGAATTCTGAAAATCTCTACTTCGAGACTCGCCAAAAGCGGCATTAGAGGTCGCATGACTTTTTTGGGATTACCCTAAATATAGCTGCACTAAACTCCCCATAAAAAAAATACAGAGCAGCAATCCTCCGTTACGGTAGAATCGCTGCTCTGCTGTTTTATAAGGTGGTTAGCCCTTTACGCTCTCTTTTACAATATTCACAACGAGTTCAGCCACTTTAACGATATCTTCGGCTTTAATCCGTTCCTTGGTAGTATGGATATGTTCATAACCCACTGCAAGGTTAACAGTCGGAACATCTAGACCGTTGAACACGTTAGCGTCACTACCTCCGCCAGAGTGGAACAGACGTGGAGTAAGCCCCATAGAAGTAATGGCCCGCTGTGCAAGCTGCACTACCGGATCATGTTCATTAAAGCTAAAAGCAGGGTAGATGATTTCACTGCGGAATTCGCATTCTGCGCCGTATTCCCGCACAGTTGTCTCGAGTGCTTCGCGCATCGAAGCGATTTGATCGCCAACCTTCTCCTGCACAATACTGCGTGCTTCTGCATCCAGCTGGACGTGATCGCACACTACATTCGTTGGGCCGCCGCCAGCGAACTTTCCAATATTCGCTGTGGTTTCGTTATCAATACGACCCAGCTTCATGGCTGCAATCGCTTTGCTAGCGACTTGAATTGCGCTGATGCCGTCCTCTGGGTTCACGCCAGCATGAGCCGATTTCCCAAAGATTTGCATCGTGATTTTAGCCTGTGTCGGTGCTGCCACCGCAATCGCTCCAACTTCACCATTGGAATCAAGCGCAAAGCCGAAGTCTGCATCCAAGTTGCTTGGATCCATCGAACGTGCGCCCAGCAATCCAGATTCTTCACCCGCTGTAATCACGAATTGAATCTGACCATGCGGAAGCTTTTGCTCTTGGATCACGCGAATGGCTTCGAACAATGCCGCAAGCCCTGCTTTGTCATCAGCTCCAAGAATCGTAGTGCCATCACTTGTAATCCATCCATCTGAACCAAGTGTAGGCTTGATATTTTGTCCGGGAACAACCGTATCCATATGGCAAGTGAACAGAAGCTTTGGAGCAGCTCCTCCATTCTCAGCTGGCCAGGTAATGAATAGATTACCTGCTCCATGTCCGGTTCTTTCCTGGGAATCGTCTTCGAGCACTTCTAAACCCAGTTCGTTAAACTTACTCTTAAGAACATCAGCAATCTGCCGTTCATTTCTTGTTTCACTATCAACTTGGACAAGTTCCATAAACTCCTGAATCAATCGGTCTTGTGAAATCACTGGACTTCCCTCTCTTTCGTGAATACGGTACAATGGTTGTACGGCATTACCATCTTCATGTTAATAACTTAAACTAAATCTAAAGGAGTTACCCATGCAACGTAATAAATGGTTCAAGATCTTCATCTACGTCATGTTGTTTGCCATGATTGCCTCTACGCTCTTTATGGTTATCGAGCCGTTCCTTGCAGGTTAAACATTGCTCAGGAAGCATTAATAATAGCGGCTAGGAACACCTTGCCGCTATTTGGCCTGCACGTTTGTTCTTAATCAGCCTTTGCCATATCACAGAAAGTATCCATCAACTCTTTATATGGAAAATGTTTCAAGAAATATGGAACCAGCTCTCTAGCCACCTCTTGAAGCTCAAATCGACGACCTGCACATTCCTCTAGAGAAGTTATCCCAAAATCGGTGATCCCGCATGGAATAATCCCTTGAAACCCGCGCGCCGCAATCCCCTCAGAAATGTTAAAAGCAAAACCATGACTGGTAATAAAACCTCTTCTAAATTTACTCTTATTAAACTTCACACCAATAGCACAGATCTTCTCATCGCCAACCCATACTCCGGTGTACTCCGGTTTACGATCTCCGGCAATACCGTAGGATGCCAAATAATCAATAATAACAGCCTCCAGACTGCGCAAGTACCCATGCAAATCCACTTTGCCATCTTCTCCGAGCTTAAGGATCGGATAACCTACAAGCTGACCGGGTCCGTGATATGTAATATCTCCTCCGCGATCGATTTCAAACAGCGCGATTCCTTTTTCTTCGAGCTGCTTTTGATCCAAGAGAAGATGTTCAGGATGATTTTGTGAACCAATAGTATAGGTAGGCGGATGCTGCAAAAGAATAAGTCTCTCCGGCTGCTCGCCAGAATCAATGGCATGCACACTTTCTTTTTGCAGCTCCCAGGCCGTCCCATACTCCATAATAGGGTCATATGAAATCTGCAGCTTACGAATATCCGAATTATTCATACCGTCAGGTCCCCTTTTTCAGTCTCATGCCTGCACAGTTTGGCTCGTTATTATTTTAGTAAAGTTTCGTATCCGGGGTATATCCTTCAATATTATCCTTGACGCGTTGCAAGAAACGACCACAAATGACTCCGTCCAGAATCCGATGATCGAGCGACAGACAAATATTAGCCATTGATCGCACACCTATCATATCGTTAATGACCACAGGTCTTTTTACAATCGATTCAAATGTTAAAATCGCTGCCTGTGGATAGTTAATGATTGGATAAGAAAGAATGGAGCCAAACGAGCCTGTATTATTTACAGTGAAAGTCCCTCCCTGCAAATCTTCCAGGCTCAGTTTGCCTTCGCGTGTTTTTTGTGCCAATTCATCAATCTCACGAGCCAACCCAGCGACATTTTTCTGATCAGCCTTCTTAATCACTGGAGTGATAACCGAATCTTCTGTACCTACCGCTAACGAGATATTGATATCACGTTTGACAATAATTTTGTCTACAGCCCAGACAGAGTTCATAATCGGGTAATCCTTAATCGCACTCACAACAGCCTTCATCATGAAAGCCAGATAGGTTAGATTGATACCTTCTTTACGCTTGAACTCATCCTTATGTTTATTGCGCAGTGCGACCAGATTAGTCACGTCTACCTCAATCATTGTCCAAGCATGCGGAATCTCAGAGACACTTTGACGCATTCTTGTAGCAATTGTATTCCGGATTGGCGTTACATCAATCAGGTATTCAGAACTGCTGCCTCTGCCACCCTCAACTTCAATTGTTGGAATACGAGGAGATTCGCTCAAGTGTAGACCCGAATGGCGAAGTGGCTCTTCTGCCTTCTTCTCTTGGGCTTGAACGAACTGTGGAGCAGGCGGTTGTGACGCCATTGGGGCAGGCTGGCTAGCAGAAATCGAAGCAGCAGATCTAGCTCCGCCGCTTTCGAGGAAGGTCAGCACATCCTTACGGGTAATCCGACCACCCATACCAGTACCAGCAACTAAAGTCAGATCGATGTTATGTTCAGCAGCCAAAGTCTGTACCGCAGGAGAATAGCGTGCACGCATCATATCGCCAGCAGTTGAAGTCGCACTTTGTCCTGCAGCATTATTAGAGGAATTAGCTGCAACTGTGTTAGTGTTAGTCACGTTTGCAGCAGCAGATGCAGTCACAGGCACGGCTATACGACAAATGACTTCGCCGACATTGACAACCTGGCCTTCTTCCGCCAATAGTTCACCCATAACTCCATCTATCGTTGAAGGTAATTCAGCATTTACTTTATCTGTAATAAGCTCACATATTGGTTCGTATTGCTCTACCGGATCGCCCGGTTTCTTCAGCCATTTGCCGATCGTCGCCGATACTAGCGATTCCGCCAGCTGCGGCATGATCACGTCAGTCAACTTTTGGTTGTCAGACATCTTTTCACTCCTTAAAAGTTTTACGAAGCATTGACTCTTAGAAAGACTACATAGTAAAACTTGCTTCGTAAGCATATTCTTAAAGTTTTACGAAGCTTCGTCAGCATCACCTGAGTTTTAGGAAGCTTCGCATCTACTCAACAAATTAATATTGTGCCAGCCGGAGCATTTCCGCCTTCACTTTTTCTTTACTTAGCATGAAAAACTTCTCCATTGGCGGGCTGATTGGCATCGCCGGAACATCGGGACCACAAAGACGGAAGATTGGTGCATCCAGCTCGAACAGACAATGCTCAGCGATAATGGCCGCCACTTCGCCGCCAATTCCGCCTGTTTTATTATCTTCATGCACAATCAATACCTTACCGGTCTGACGGGCAGCAGCAATAATCGCATCACGATCCAGCGGTTGCAAGGTACGCAGATCAAGAATATGTGCTGTAATTCCTTCCTCGCGTTCCAATTCTTCCGCAGCCTGCATAGCAAAATGCAGCGGGAGACTGTAGCCAATCACCGTAATATCCGTTCCCTCACGCAGCAGATTAGCTTCGCCAATTGGAACGGTGTAATCCCCTTCCGGTACTTCTTCCTTGATCAGCTTGTAACACTTTTTGTTCTCAAAGAAAAGCACCGGATCAGGATCACGTACGGCTGCTTTCAACAATCCTTTAGCATCATAAGCGGAGTAAGGCGCTACAATCTTCAATCCAGGTGTTCCAAAGAAAATCGATTCTGGACACTGTGAATGATACAAACCGCCGAACACCCCGCCACCAATAGGGGCACGAATGACAACCGGGCAACTCCAATCGTTATTTGAACGATAGCGGATTTTAGCCGCTTCACTGATAATTTGATTCGTCGCCGGAAGCATAAAGTCGGAGTATTGCATTTCAGCAATTGGTTTCATTCCGTACATAGCTGCTCCGATGGCTACGCCAGCAATCGCTGATTCAGCGAGGGGTGTATCCATAACCCGCTCTTCGCCAAACTGTTCCTGTAGACCTTTAGTTGTGGTAAATACGCCGCCTTTGAGACCAACGTCCTCACCAAGCACGAACACGGAATCATCGCGCTCCATTTCTTCCTTCATCGCGAGCCTGATGGCATCGATATATTCCATTATAGCCATGGTTTATGCCCCTCCTTTGAGGTCGGAATCACTGTATACATGCAGCAGTGTGTCTTCCGGTTTCGGGAACGGAGCATTATCGGCATACTCGATAGCCGCTTTAAGCTCAAGATTGCATTCAGCAGCAAGATCTTGTTCTTGCTCGTCACTCCACAATCCCAGACCGATCAAGTAATTACGGAATCCTGCTACACCGTCCTTCTTCCAGTTCTCATCAACCTCTTCTTTGGTCCGGTAAGCCAGATCATTATCTGAGGTGGAGTGTGGAGACAAACGGTACATCATCGCTTCAATCAGCGTAGGACCTTCACCCGCGAGGGCTCTTTCCCGCGCTTCCTTAACGACACGATAAACCTCAAGCGGATCGTTTCCGTCTACACGCACACCAGGAAATCCATAACCCAGTGCACGGTCGCTAACCTTGCCGCCTAACTGTTTATGAACAGGAACAGAGATTGCGTACTGATTGTTCTGGCACATGATAATAACCGGCAGCTTATTCACTCCGGCAAAGTTACAAGCTTCATGAAAATCCCCCTGATTGCTGGAACCTTCACCGAAGGTTACAAAGGAGACGAATTTCTTCTTCTGCATTTTGGCCGCCAGAGCAAAGCCAACCGCATGAGGGACCTGCGTGGTTACAGGGCTTGACCCTGTCACAATACGCAGACGTTTACTGCCAAAGTGACCCGGCATTTGCCGCCCACCACTGTTTGGATCTTCTGCCTTAGCGAATACGGACAACATAAGTTCGCGTGTAGTCATACCCACTGAGAGCACGAAAGCATAATCGCGGTAATAAGGTAAAAAATAATCATTTTGCCGGTCCAGCGCGAACGCCGCCGCCACCTGACCCGCCTCCTGGCCTATACCGGAGACATGAAAGTTGATCTTGCCAGCGCGCTGTAGCAGCAGACTGCGCTCATCGTATTTACGAGCGAGCGACATATATCTGTACATATCGATGACCTGGCCGTCACTAAGTCCAAGCTGCTTATGTCTGTTAATCGTTTCTACAGTACCTTGGGATTCCATAAAGAGATACCTCCTTATTCATAAAGCCTGAAGTCTTACAGGAATTAAGACCAATTGTGCCCTGATCTTAAAACCTGGTACTAAGACTTGACTTGAGTATATTATAATCCCTTTCTACCCAAAAAGAAAAGCTAAGAAAAACTAAAATCCAATAGATCTTCCATCCACAGCTAACATTGCTTCTCCGATAATCTCCGAAAGGGTAGGGTGAGCATGTATAGCTTCACCAATCTCCCAAGGTGTTGCATCCAGAAGCTGTGCCAAGGCCGCTTCTCCAATTAGATCCGTCACATGAGGACCAATCATCTGCACACCAAGAATATCTCCACTGCTACGATCCGCTACAACTTTGACAAATCCGTCCTTCTGGCCATATACAATTGCCTTACCAATGGCCGAGAATGGGAACTTGCCAATCACTACATCATGTCCAAGCTCTTTAGCTTCCTTCTCGGTGTAACCCACACTTGCTACCTCAGGCCGAGTATAGACACAACGTGGTACTAAATGTGTATGATAAGGATGTAGCTTCTCACCAGATAGATGGTTAACCGCCATTATCCCTTCATGACTGGCTGCATGAGCCAATTGAAGCCCACCGATGCAGTCGCCAATGGCATAAATATGCGGCTCTGCCGTCTGCATACTAGCGTTTACAGCAATAATCCCTTTGTCAAAGCGAATGTCTGTGTTTTCCAGACCAATATTCTCGATGTTGGCCACTCTGCCTACGGATACAAGCAATTTTTCTGCCGTTAGGCTTTGACTTTGCTCTCCCTTACGGGCCTCGATCGAAATTCCGTCCTCCGTTACCTGGCAGGTTGCAGCATCCACTGTAGTTTCAGTCAGTACCTTAACCCCACGCTTTTTCAACAAACGTTGCAGTTCCTTAGCTATCTCTTCATCCTCTTGAGGCAGTAGCTGACCTGCCGCTTCAACCACAGTCACCTGCACTCCAAAATCAGCCAGCATTGAAGCCCATTCGACCCCAATTACACCACCGCCCACAATGATGATAGAGGATGGCAGCTCTTCGAGCATGAGCGCTTCATCACTGCTAAGAATCACTTTCCCGTCTGGTTCGAGACCAGGCAATACTCGTGGGCGTGAGCCCGTAGCGATAATAAGATGGCTGGAAACTACTGTTTCCATCTCCCCATCTTCCAGTTCCACAGCTACAGCACCGCTGCGCGGAGAAAAAATAGAAGGACCCGTTACGCGCCCTTTACCTTTGACAACTTGTATTTTATTTTTGCGCATCAAATATTGTACGCCTTGATGAAGTTGCTCAACTACAGCTTCTTTGCGTTTCTGTACCTTTGGGAATACCAGCTGTACACCGCTTGTCTCAATGCCATAGCTCTCGCTCTCATTGATTTCAGCATATACCTCTGCACTACGGAGCAGCGATTTACTAGGAATGCAGCCCCGATGCAGACAGGTTCCTCCCAGTTTGTCCATTTCGATGACGACAACGGACTTTCCAAGCTGTGCAGCGCGAATAGCCGCCACATACCCTCCAGTACCTCCGCCAAGTATGGCCACGTCACATGAAATTGTCATGATATGTATCCTCCAGTCATTACACGTAAGTTCATTTTACTTAGTATATTGTACTCTCTTTTTGCTCTATTACAAAACTTATAAACGTCATATGCAAATGGACTTTTTCTTGCTAAAGCGTTATCATATGGGTGAATCTAAAGGGCTAAGAGGGGTAGGAGACACTTATGAAACTGTTAATTTCACGCTTCATCGCCATCCTTATTCTTGTGTTTCCGGGCTTAATAGCAATGAAGGGCTTCCTCATGATGAAGGATGATATTTTTGATTACATATCCATGCATGGTGATGATTCTGTAGTGCCCCACTTTGCTTGGCTGCATTTCGGTGGTGGATTGCTGCTCTTCGCAGCTGGCATGACTTTCCTTGGTGGCTGGATTCTGGCTAGGGACCGTAAGAAGAATTACGTAGGTCCAAGGTTCAAGGAGAAGCAAAAGGCGAAACAAGCCGGAACGCAGGAAACGATCTCTTAAGAGGCTATGCTAAACTTAGGATCAGCTTTTTCATCTCATCATTTATTCACCTGATCATCTGAATCTCGAATCGCACACAATCAAGCCTTATTACCCTGCTGATTGTAATTTGTACAATAGATTCCCCCATATTTCAAACCCTCCCAGCTCACCCGATCTGGTGCTCGTTATCTATCATAAATAACATAAAGGCGAGAACTTCATGGACGCAATCTGCGCTCCCTGAAAATTCCCGCCTTTTTCTTAAATACCCGCCTTATCAAGCGCCTCTTTCCGCCGCCCCTGTACCAACTCGCTGTACAGTCCGCCTTGCTTCAGCAGCTCTTCATGAGAGCCTTGCTGCAATAATCTGCCGCCCTGAAGCACAAGAATTCGATCAGCTGCACGTATCGTGCCAAGTCTATGAGCAATGACGAAGCTCGTTCGCCCTTTCATCAGCGCCTGCAGCCCTTCCTGAATCTTGATCTCGGTCACTGTATCAATACTGCTGGTTGCTTCATCAAGCACAAGCATAGAGGGGTTAGCAAGAATCGCTCTCGCAATGGAGAGCAGCTGCTTCTGCCCTTGGCTTATACCGCTGCCATCCGCCGAGAGCATCCGTTCATAACCTTCGGGCATTCGCATAATAAAAGAATGGGCATTGGCCAGCTTAGCCGCCTCTTCAACCTCTTCATCGGACGCATCCAGCCTCCCGTATCGGATGTTATCGCGGATACTCCCTTTGAACAAAAAGGAATCCTGCAATACAAAGGCCATATGACTTCTCAAGCTTTCCCGCCGAATCGAAGTGATATCTAAGCCATCCAGCGTGATTTTCCCCTGATTAGGATCATAGAAACGGGATAACAGCCCAATTAGCGTTGTTTTGCCTGCACCGGTAGGTCCAACTAAAGCGATCATCTCGCCAGGCTTCGCTACAAAGCTGATATCCTGCAGCGTGTTAGAACCTCCATCATAAGAAAAAGCTACATTTTCAAACTTCACCGCACCCTGTACAGTTTCAAGTGATTTGGCTGCACCTTCATCTTTAGCCTCGGTCTCTTCGTCCAGCACTTCAAACACCCGCTCGGCCCCTGCCACCGCTGAGAGCAAGGTATTCCACTGATTCGCTAAATCATTAAGCGGACGAGTAAACTGGCGGGTATATTCCACGAATACGATGATCACACCCACTGTAATCGACCCACGGATCGCAAGCAGACCACCAATTCCTGCAACTATGGCGAAGCTGAGATTATTAAGACCATTCATAAGCTTGGGGATGAAACCAGAAATGGACTGCGCCCAGTAGCCTGACAGCATAATTCGCTTGTTGCGTTCATGAAAACCAGAGATGACGCGTTCCTCTTGTGAAAAAGCCTTGATAATCCGTTGTCCGGATAAGGTCTCCTCAATATAACCGTTAAGCTCCCCTACATTGCGCTGACGTTCTTTAAATAGTGGGCCTGTACGGCGTGTAATCCAGCGCATGCCTAACAACATCAAAGGCACTACGAGGAATGTGAGCAGCGTCAACAAGGGACTAAGCCACAGCATAACCCCTACGGTTCCTAGCAAGGTTAAGACACTTGAAAATATCTGAATAGCCGAGCTATTCAACGTAGAGCTGACGTTCTCGATATCATTGGTAAGACGGCTCATAATTTCCCCCTGCTGTCTCCGATTAAAAAAGGAAATAGGCAGACGGTGTAAATGGGAGAATAGCTCCGTACGCATCCGTAATACAGTTTCTTGAGCAATTTCGATCATCCATATGTTTTGCAGCCAAGAAGTCAGAGAATAAAAAATGTACACACAAGCAAGGCTTGTCAGAAAAACAACCCATGATCGCCCGCCGGTACCTTCCAGATAATTATCCACCGCTCTGCCAATCATGTATGGCCCCAGCAGCGCTAGCGCTGAGCTGAAGACAACCATGATCAGTACAAGAATAAGCTTGGCTTTACGCTCAGCTAGATAACTCCAGATCCGGATCAGCGTCCCTGACCAATCCTTCGCCTTTGCTTTGGGTTTGCCGCCAGATGCTGTCCCTAGACTTCGTCCCACGCCAAGTTCAAAATTCGGTTTAGGATGACGAAAAGGTTCAATTAATGCTTTGAACATGCTGCTTCGCCTCCTCTACCTGTGATTCATAAATCTTGCGGTACAGCTCGGAGCTTGCCATAAGCTCCTTATGCGAGCCTTTGCCAATTAATCGTCCCTCATCCAGCAACAGGATCAAATCGGCTGATGCCGTTGAACTGATTTTCTGAGTAATCAAAAAGGTTGTACAGGAGATATCCTTTAACGCCTCCAGCAAAAGCCCTTCCGTAACCGCATCAAGAGCACTGGTGCTGTCATCAAGGATCAACATAGCCGGTTTTCTAACAAGTGCACGGGCAATCGTTAACCGCTGCTTTTGTCCGCCGGAGAGATTAACCCCTCGTTGACCAAGCATCGTGTCATAACCATCTGGCAAGCCTTTTACCGTCTCGTGAATTTGTGCAGCTCCCGCTGCTTGTTGGATTTGTTCCAGTGTGGCGTGTTCATTGCCCCATGCAATATTATCGCGAATTGATCCGCTGAAAAGCTGCAATTCCTGAGGCACATAACCTATCGATTTCCGCAGTCTGGAAATATCGATATCAGCACTTTTTTCACCGTCAATCCAAATGGTGCCGTCTGTCTCTTCATACAAGCGCGGAATCAAACTCACGAGTGAGGATTTTCCTGATCCGGTCGCCCCCATAATCGCTACTCGCTCACCAGCAGCTACTTCAAAATGAATGTCCTCCAGGACAGAGATATCACTATTAGGATACTTAAAGCAAACGCCTTCAAATTTAACGTGGCCCTGAATCGGCTCGCCTTGCAAAGTCCCGCCTTCACGAACTCCAGCTCCCGCTTCCATAACTTCTGAAACACGCTGAGAGGAGGCACGAGCGCGGGAAAACGTTACAACAAGACCAGAGATAGCTGATAACGCCCCAATTGTTCGCAAGGAGTAATTAATAACAGCAACAGTCTGACCCAAAGTAGCATCCCCGTTGGAAATGGCTATCCGTCCAAACCATAAAATCGCCAAAATCGCCGCATTCACAATAAGCATAACAAAAGGCATCGTCGTCTCAGTCAAACGCAAGGCAGACACTGTTGATCTCATCAAATTCCCGCTAAATACCGTGAAACGTTCAATCTCATACCCCATACGCACAAATACGCGGATCAAGCGAATACCCGTAAGATTCTCCTGAATCACGCCATTAACTCCGTCTAAACGCTGCTGGACCGTACGAAATAACAAGGAAGCTTTTCTCATAATCCAGTAGAGGAAAAAAATCAACAAAGGTAACGCCACCGTCAGCAGTAATCCCAGCTTCACATGAACAACTAACGCCATAATCACACTGCCTACCACAACAAGTGGCACCCGTGTCATAAAGCGCAAGCTCATAAAAATAGTATCCTGCAGCTGTGATACATCGCCAGTCAGACGGGTAATCAGTGACGAAGTAGCAAAACGATTAAATACTTCATACGTAAAAGACTGTACCTTTTCGTACAATTTGTCCCTAAGATCGAACGCAAAGCTCTGACTTGCATGGGCAGCAAAAAAAGAACTGAGTACCCCGGCTGTAAACGCAACTACCGCGCTGCCGATCAATACACTGCCCCACAGCCATACTACAGAGGTATCTTTTTCTCGGATCCCCAAGTCAATGATTTTGGAAATGATCAAAGGCTGTGATAATTCTACCGTCAATTCAATGAGCATCATTACAAGGGCAGCTATTGCAGCTACCTTATATTTTTTGAGAAAAGAGAAAATCAAAGCCATTCGCATACCCTCTTTTTCTATTCGTACAGTGCATCCCTTAACCGAGTTGACATCGTGGAAGCCTGTCCAGTTTTCAGTATTGCTCGACGCAGTGCTTTATTACTCCGATTCAATTCCACCAAATCCGCCATCATTTCTTCCAGCAAGCTTTCAGTGTCACTGGATAAATCTCCATTCTGCTGCAAAAGAGCTAACCGTTCCTTATATTCGTCTAATCTTTCAGTCACACTTATTACTTCCTTTCCCATCTCTTATTACCTCTTATCATACCACATCCAATCAATCGCAATGTTTTCACTGGATACATCTGATCCGAATATGATACTCTAATATGGTCGCATTTTTAAGATATAATCAATGTTTTTTACGAAAGGATAGATGGAAGTGGCACAATTGTTTTTCAAATACGGAGCAATGAACAGTGGTAAATCTATTGAGATACTCAAGGTTGCACATAATTATGAAGAGCAGGGGAAATCGGTGCTCATTTTCACTCCATCCATAGACGACCGGGACGAGGTTGGTTTTATTTCTTCTCGTATTGGGCTTCGGAAACAAGCAATCCCCATCGATGAGAACACAGATATTTATAATATCGTCAGCAGTAACCAACCTAAACCACACTGTGTACTTATTGATGAATGTCAATTTCTAAGCAAGGAATGTATTCTCCAGCTAGTGCGTATCGTTGATGAGCTGGGCATTCCGGTAATGGCCTTCGGACTTAAAAATGATTTTCAGAATCAGTTATTTGAAGGCAGCAAATATATGCTGATCTACGCTGATAAAATTGAGGAAATGAAGACGATCTGCTGGTTCTGCGAGCGCAAAGCTACTATGGCTCTACGAGTAGAAAACGGCAAGCCCGTATATAGCGGCAAGCAAATCCAGATTGGTGGCAATGAAGCTTACTATCCGGTATGCCGCAAATGTCACAAGAATCCACCGCTATAGCCGTGTATAAAAAGCATCCCAAAGCCATAAAGGCTATTGGAATGCTTTTTTGATTAAGAAGATATTACCCTAAATATCTTTCTTTAAGAATATTCAAATGATGATGGTCATGTCCAATCATAATGCAGGCCTGAGCTCTCGCAGAAAGAGTAGCCTCGTTAACTATTCCCTTCCGGATCCATGCTTCCTCCGGCAGAGTTTCCATTAGGAGTAATGTCGATTCTCGAACAAGCTTGTAGTGGGCCAGCAATGCTTTTAAAGTGTGCGCTTCGAAATTGGCGGTAAGTACATAGTCTTTCTCTTCAAAACCCGGCAGTGGAGTCGTATCCCCTCTGGCGATGCACAATAAACGGTAGGACATGATTCTTCCGGTATCAGCCAGATGTCCGACCATTTCCTTGATACTCCATTTCTCCGGAGCGTAACGATAGTCCCCTTGTTCTTCCGTAAGATTCGAAATAAAAGTGCAAATCTCATCCGTCTGCTCTCTAAAAATAGTAATCATGTCTCCTTCAGCTGGCACTAAATCGACATATTTTGATAATTCTTTGAGATACTCACTGCTTTCTGGACGTCGATCCATGTCTAAACCCCTCTCATTTTGAATTTTTTTGAAAAAATAGGAGGAAAATTATACTGTAGTTGTTGTATTTTAGCTCATTTTATACGATACTTGCAATAATAGGGTTAGTTAAACTAGAAGTCATCGGGAGTGTCGGCATGCTAGATTTTATTCTTTTTATGATATTTTCAATACTAGAGACTTATGCAATGTTTTTTCTGGCTTTCAAAATCTTCAAAATTGATCTATATCATAAAGAGATGGTGTTTGCTAGTTTTATTATGGGCTTTTGTTCTTATACAATTAGGATCAACTATGGGATTTTTCCATTAGATATTTTCTCACAATTTGCACTAATGTTTTGTTTTATGTGGATGTTATTCCGGATTCATCCCTTCTACGCTTCAATATTAACCGGGATGGCCTATCAAGCTTACTCGGTGATTCAAGCCAGTATTGTGTATCTATTAAACTCTGTAATGTCCATGCCTCTAAATACTTCGGACCCGATTACAAATAACATAATGACAATGCAGATTTTATCAGCATTAGCCGCGATTCTCATTGGTATGTATGTGGGCTATAAACGTATTGGATTTGACTTTGTACCTGATAAACCCGATGTAAAAGTCAAACCAACAACTAGTGAAAAAATATTATTCGCTCTTAATCTTCCTACAGTAATTGTCGTTACTTTATTCACCTACTTTATTGAATCTAATTTCTTTTTCTTGATCCCAATTTTCTATGGGGTAATACTATGGGGATATCTATATTTCTCATACAAAAAGGACAGAAATAACTATGAGTCATTTAGCACTTAAAATTGTTGAGGTCATTAAGAAAAGTAATCCAGAGCAATCGCATTCAATTGAAATCATGCATTATGCCCTTAGCATTATTCTGAATACTTTATTCATTATTATGACTTCTTTATGCATTGGCGGGCTCACTGGACAGCTAAAGGAAACATTCTTAGCCTTATTCAGCTTCATGCTCCTAAGAATGTCATCTGGTGGTGTGCATTTAAAATCCGCAAGAGCCTGCAATATTGTATCTATCTTTATCTGTTCACTGATCCCTCATATAACTTATCTAATACATAACCATTTGATTTGGATTAATCTTTTTTCTTTACTTGTAATGATCTTATGTGCTCCGAATCCTGATGCTAATGCCCAAATCCCCAAAGAATGGTATTTGGGTTTAAAGCTACTTTCCATAATTCTGGTTTTTTTAAATTTTCGGCTCCATTCGCCTGTCATTGGATTGGCATTTTTAGTTCAATCCTTTACAGTCATAATCCCATTACAAAGGAGGACAATCAGATGAAAAAAAACTTAGCTCGTTATGCTTCTAACATTTTAGGTACTTCTGCTACTGTTTTTGCAACAATTCTGAAACCATTTGCTCACAGCCCTGAGATTCCAAAAGAACTGCGCAAGTAATTAAACAAGGATGGGGAAACGATGCGTGTCTTACAGAAAGACGGTTCCTCTAGTGATATTCTAGAGGAAGATATATTGTATTTCTCGAATTATAAGAATACAATATTCGTCCATACGAAAGAAGGCGAATTTATTCTCCCCACCACGCTTTCCGATCTTTCCGTAGCGTATGAGGGTAAGGGATTCGAACGCCTTGACCGCAGCAATGTCGTCAATATCAACAACATAGAAGGCTATGATCCCGGGCGGAAGATTGTATGCTTTAATCAAGGTACGCAGTTCACTACTGTTTCGGAATCCAATGAACCTCGCCTTAAGAAGTATCTTGCTTCACAAAAGAAAAAACCGTCAGAATAAAATTCAGTTTTTTAATAATCCCGGCATGTTCACGCATGCCGGGATTATTTTATTAAAATTTGAAACTTTTTAGCAATTTCCTCAAAATCGCACATTATGCCATAATAATCCTCAAATGTAAAGATAAATTCGTAGGATGAATGACAGGAGACGGATCCTATTCCAAATGATACCATATAGATAAACCTATAATAAAAACAATTAATGATGGAGGATCATAATGAATTACTATTTTCATCCCTCTCCACGGCCCTCATCTCTGGAATCTATATCTGACGAGGATTTACTAAGAATCTATGAGCTAGCGATTGATGCCCATGCGTTACCGGATTTCATTGAAATTATTAAAGAGATCATGAGAAGTAGAAATCTCATAGATTCTGAAAATATATAACATCCCCTTCCCCATTAAATTCACACTGACGCATGGTACACATTTTTCTTCAGCTTCAACCAACAATAAGCTCCTTAGGTCGCCTTAAGTCAACTACATTAACATAAAAAAGGTAGAGCCTCCGCGGCCCTACCTTTTTTATATGCACATATGATGGTTAATCTCAGATAAAAATAATGCTCTATTCTGTAATTTCTGTTTTGAAAACATTTTCCAATTTGCCGCCGAGTCTTTTCTTCAAGGGAACTTTAATATCTCTGCCCAATTCTTTAAAGAAAGTTTCAACATCACATTTCACATTTTTTGCAGTTGCGATTACCGCACCATCACCAACAATGTTTTGATTCGCTTCAAGAGGAACATCAACTTCGATGTCATACTTTTTGGATAATGTCTTGATGTAACGTGCGAAGATCTCCAGCAATTCCTCGTTATTAAAATTCTCTATAGCGACTTTGCCCTTGCTGGTAAACTTCATGTTAATTTTCATTATTAATATCCCCTTTTCTGTCAAACCATTTTTAGTTGTTAGTTTATGGATCAAGATGAATAGATGGCTGCAAGAAAGGGCAACATTCATTCATTTTTGAGATCATTAGCAAAAGGCATACATTATTTATAAGCACCCTTTATTTGTTGTACTTTAAACTGAGTAAATTCTTTAAGTGCTTGTATGACCTGATCCTGTTCCTCTTCCTTCAGTTCATAAACGCACTCCCGTAGCCACTCGCCAAATAGAAAGGCTTGACGCCCTTTACGGGGGCTCTTTCTTAAGGAGTCGAGGTTACCCTCAAACTTATCGTTCAGGACATCGGTCAGATTGTATTTCTCAATCTTCTCTATTACCATTCCTGCCCCATATTCCGTTTCGTAAACTATAACTTCATTCGAATCAAAGGAAACGTACGATGTTTCTTTCCCTTCCTTCGCTCTGAATTCCTTAAGCTTGTTAAAGGCTGTCTCGTAGATGTAATCTTGAGACTGTTTGAGCTGTGGCAGCTCATATCCTTGCTTCAAGGTCTTGATATATTCAATATCTGGCATATAATCTGCCAAATGGTACATCCGATTCTTCAGATCCGTTCCAAGCGCTTCAATGATCTTGTCCAGATTGTCTTTAAGCGGAATGCTCTCTCCACGTTCGATTTTGCTAAGCTGTGAGTAACTTATACCGCTCTTTTCTTCCAGTCCTCTTAAGGTTAACCCTCTCGTCTTTCTGATGTGCCGAATGAAATTACCCAGCTCATCGGGATAGTTCTCAAAATCATTCATGGGAGTCACCTCCCTACTATCATAACACAACATAACAATTTGTGTTGGCTAATAACAATTATTCCTTGTTTTTACTTGCCTCTGAAGAGTAATTCCCAGTATTCCACGCCCAATATAACCCTATCTTTACAAAATACCGGAAAAAGACTCGGCGCCCGTCTGTAAGGATTTGGAATATGCTCGTTACTCGCCTCAGTTTTACTTTCTGCTTAAGCCCCATCCATCTTCTTGGTCTTACCTTCCACTTTCTGCTCACTTTACTCACTTTACTCACCTGGCTCACTTGGCTCAACTAGCTCACCTGACTCACCTGACTCACCTGACTCACCTAACTCAACTAGCTCAACTAGCTCACCTTGCTTACCTAGCTCAACTAGCTCAACTAGCTCACCTGACTCACCTAGCTCCACTTGGCTCACCTGACTCAACTAACTCACCTAGCTCACTCAATTCTACCTCATCGGACCGAGGAGACCTTATTAAGCTGATTTCAGCCATTCTGCTCATCTATCGGACTCAGATGCAGCTATTCATTAAAATATATTACGATTCCGGGCAAAAGTATGACAATAAGAGCTATGGAGTCCGAAAATTTGGAAAAATGGACCAAAAAGTTAAAATAGCGGCAATACAGTCCGTTACGATCCCAAACCATCGAGGCTATCTGTTAAAACAAACTTTCTTGATAAAAGTAGCTCGTCCGAGCCGAACTTACCAAGTGTGCATCGCTGTTGGCGTACTTTAGCTTTAGCGTTCCTCAGCGAGCGTGTCTTAGGTTTAGCCGTACCTCAGCGAGCGTACTTTAGCTTTAGCGTACCTCAGCAAGCGTACTTTAGCCTGCCTCAGCGAGCGTGCCTTAACTTTCCGTTCTCCATTTTCCCTTCTCCAATCCTTTGTGTCTCACCACCTGTTTTACTTTTAATTCGCTTTCCCCCTCTGTGTACATGCGTGCGTACCCTGCACATATCCAACTAATCCAATTATCAAAAAAACAGACAGTCCCCATCAACCTGAGACTGGCCACAATCATTACTCCATAACACTCAGCAGGTTGAGGATCATCTGTGCACTTTCAGCACGTGTTCCGTTTTGGTTCGGTGCAAATTGTCCTTCAGCCCGTCCTTGCATCAAACCAAGTCTGTACACTTCGCTGATTGCCTCTTGAGCCCACTGTGGAGCATAACCAATATCGTTGAATGCCGAAATGTTACGGCTAGCTACAGATACATTACTCTTCGCGTAAGCATATGCACGAGCCAGCATTGCAGCCATCTCCTGGCGGGAGATCTTCGCCTCCGGTTCAAACTGTGAAGCAGTCTGGCCGTTAATCACTCCAGCTTGTTTGGCTAACCCTACTGCTTCTGCATACCATTTATCTGCAGGTACATCAGCGAAAGCAGGTTCCGCTTGACCTTTCAAGCCAAGCGCACGAACTAACATCGCTGTGAACTCCGCCCGTGTAACCGCACGGTTCGGATCAAATTGGTCCGCAGCAACACCTTGTACAAGTTGTTTTGCCGCAAGCTGCTTCACAGCAAGGTAAGCCCAGTGATCGGACTTCAAATCTTTGAATGTTTTATCAACTTCTAAAACAATGTATTTACTAAAATGACTGATGGCAGCAGATAGATAACCATTCGTCCATGTACTGCTCATATACTCTAATTTACCCACGTCTTCGATAAAATAAATACCTAATAAGCTTCGATCTACATCTGCACCGACCTTATATGAAATCATAATCGGCTCTGCAAACTGTCTTAACGAGAAGGACTGATCATTTTGTGTGAATATGCTAAGCGACCATTCCCGCAGATCACTTTTCGCCCGCAATTGTGCACCCGCAAGTGCACTTGCACGAGTCAACAGGTCCACTGCTGTATTATCAGCTACAGGTTTCAGCCGTAGCGAAATCGTACTCTTGGCAAGAGCCTCAGCTGAGATTAGCTTACTTAGTTCTGCCAGAACTGTAGCAGGAATCGTAACGGATAAATCCTGCATAACCACTCTAAGCGGTGCGTGTCCAAGCAGCTCTGCTGCATTGCCTGGCAGAAGTAATTCCGTAATCGCCCCATTAACAGAAACCACAACTTCACCTTGAGCATTCTTGCTCTCTGACAGTTGAGAAGCCGTTATGGTGACTACGCCCGTTTGTGCTGATGCCGACGGAGTTGGTGTAGCGGTTGGCGTTAGTGTCACCGCAGGTCCCGGCACCCAAGCACCCGGCGTTGATGTTGGCTCTGGACTTGGTGTTGGTGTCGGTGTCGGCGTTGGTGTTGGCTCTGGGCTTGGTGTCGTACCCGGCGAGCCCTCAGTCACTATCAGAATATATTCAGTGCTCAAACCGTTATAAACAGCGCTGACTTTTGTTGTACCAGCACTCAAAGCATGAAGTTCTCCAGCCTCACTAATCATTGCAATGGAATGATCAGATGTATCAAAGATTACTCCCTCGAACAATTCTTGCTTGCTGCCGTCACTGTATACCGCCTGAACAACAACGGAGCCTTTACTTCCTTGTTCCAGCGAATCCGGCCCATTCATCGTTATTTCTGTAAGAATAGGTGTCTCATCATTTGTTACGACAAGGTTATACTCCGAGGCGAACTCCCTATAGGTTACTGAAATCACAGTGGAGCCTTCCTGATGAGCCTGAACTAAACCCTGATCATTGATCGTAGCAATATGTTCATTCAAGCTGGAATAATGAAGTCCATCTGATATTGCGGTACGTTTCCCAGATGCGTAGACAGCTTCTGTTACAGATTGGTCGGCTTCTTCCGGTTTAAGCTGTCTCTTTCCCTGAAGCTTAATTGCTTGCAGCGCATCTACAGTTATCGTACTTTCGGCAAAAATATTCGGGTAACCTGCCACTGTGACTCTTATCTTAGCTGTCCCTGGCTTCAATGCTGTAACCAAGCCATATTCATTTACAGTAACAACTGATTCTGCCGTATCAGGAACGATGGTCCAAAGCTTTGTCAGATGATTAGCCTCATCCGGCCCCACCTTAGCTTGCAATTGCAGGCTAGCCCCAGGCTCAAGCTCTACAGCAGTTTGATCCAGCGCAATGGATTCCGGAACCAATTTGCCGATTACTAAACGGTCAATCTCAACCCCGTCTACTGTTCTTGCGGTAACCGTAATCTCGTTCTTCTCAATCTCAACAGCCGTATAGATTTGCTCATCTTCGTCATATATTTTTTCCTGCCAAAAACGTGGTGTCAGCGCATAGAACTTAGGACCCGAGGAACCGCCGATAACATACCGAGTGCCTTCGCCTTCTGCAACCTGTTTACCCTCCTTCATCGGAAAAGTTCGCAAATAGATATGATCATGACCGTTCATGACCAAATCTACGTTGTGCTTATCAAAGACCGGAACCCACTTCGCTTGTACCTGCTCATTCGAATAGATGCTGCCGTACGGTCCTTGATGGAAAAAAATCACCTTCCACTTTTTATCTGTAGCGGAAAGATCCTGATCCAACCACTCGGCCTGTTCAGTAAACGGACTACCTGAATGCTCTGTATTCATAACCACAAAGTGCGTATCCTTAATATCAAAAGAATAATTCGTACCTTTTACGCTCGCCGCACCGTTTTGCGGGTTATTGAATTGCGCTAGATAATCCCCATCTCCATTGGTTCCCATCACTTCATGGTTCCCGATAATCGGAACAAGTGTGGTATTCATCAGCTGCTTTTGAGCTGCATCAAACCACCAGTTCCACTGCTCTTGTTCAAAGCCCTTATCCACCATATCTCCAGCATGAACCAGCATTTCCGCATCCGGCATATACGCGTAAGCCGCTTCAATCGTATCTCCCCAAAGACCAAAACCAGCCTTAGAATCTGCTTGGGAATCTCCGATAAACAGGAATTTTGTAGAAGTGTCCTCACCACCACTTGTAACAAAAGCTCCTTGCTCACTTACATTTGACTCGCCATCACCCACACGATATACATATTCCGTTCCGGGGGTAAGCGCAGTGGCCTCCGCTTTATGAACTCGCATCGTTCCGTCATTGTTGGTGTTGTAAATTGAACTGCTGCCGGTAATTTTTATTACATTCGCAGCTTGAAAGCTTGTAAACTCCGCTTTTTTCACAAGTTCTACTACAGTATCCATGGTCAACGGTTCTGTCTGCCAAGTGAACTGGCGAGAAGTTGCTGCATCTTGGCCCATCGTAACATTAACATTACGCGGAGCTGCAGTAGCGTCATATGGAGCAACCTTGAATGTCATTACAGGACTATAGGTATTTCCTTTTACCGCCTGCAATTTAAAAGTTCCTTCTGCTGAAGTGACAAAGTCAGTAGTTAGTGTTCCACTTGCCCCTGAAGCAACACCTTGTACCTCCACTCCATCGAACAGCAGCTTTGCTCCTTCAACGACACTTCCATTCAGATCTTTTACCGCAAAAGATGCATCAAAGCCCTTCGCAAGATCATAATGGTTCCAAGTGAGCATCAACTGTGTCTTCACAACAGATTCAACAGCTGCTCCAATAAAAGAAATAGGAACCCCAGTACCCTCTGTAGAAGTTACCGATCCGGATGTATTTTCAATTACAAAAGCTTTGCTAATATCTCCAGCCAACTGCTCCTGAGTGTAGAGACCCACAAAATCATTTCGAACTGTATATTGAATTTGCCCGATGAGATCCGTATCTCCCAGATTGGAGGAATTGATATTCGTTAAGTTAAGACGCACAGTGCCCAATGCCGGATCAATGATGGACTCCACTTGCGTTTCTGATACCTTATTCCCCCGAATTACCTGCAAATCTTTAACTGCAGCCGGATTAAAAGCAAACGTAAGATGTCCTTCCTTCAGCTTGCTCGCTTTCTCTGCCGTTACGTCCAAAGTGTAGGTGTTGCCGGCATATACTACTTCTGGTGTTTTGTACACATAGAACGGAGAGCCCAAATTTACTGTAAAATACCATTCTTTTATCGTCTGGTTACCGCTCAAATCGCGAATGGCAACTTTTACTTTATGACGGCCTTCTGTCAGTGGAACCTTTGGTTTATAAGTGATCTGACCTTTTGGAGGATAAAAGCCATGCTCCACTAATTGATCGTCCACATATACTCGTGTTTTGTCAGGATCGATTAAGGTCGTTCCCGGATGCACCACTGGATCATAACCATCATCCTCACCATTGACGGAAAGGGTCGGTGTAGCTGTTTTGACAATTTCGTTCACGCCAGGATATGCATCTTTAAGAATAGGAGGTATTCTGTCCTCCTCTAGCGGGCCATAAATGGCACGAATATCATCAACGTAAATAGCTCCCGCACTCTTATTAAGATTGCTTGTCTCCATATAGCGGACAGGCATATCCATCGTTAACGGGGTGGTTTTCCCCTTAGGAACGGATACTTCGACGTATTTCCACCCCGTCCAGTTCACACCATTTACCTGATCAGTAAAATCCACAGGCACTGCCGCATTATTGCCATCCCGAATCTGTCCCCGCAGCCAGTGCTTTTTGCCATCTCCGTAGATCCACATACTGATCTTTTCAGGATACCCCGGAATCTGAATCCGATTGGCGGTTGAGCTTGCGGCTAAATAAGCACCGGATGTGCCTGTTTTATTAACAAAATCATATTCCAGCTTCAAGGCTTTGTCCCCGTTGCGGACAAAATCCAGATCCGACACTTCCTGAATCGCCACGCTGTTAGCTGCTGCACTAGAGGCTATATATTTATCAATGCCATTCTCAAAATCCTCCAGCATTACAGGCGGTAACCCCACATTTACTTCAAAAGAGGTCTCAACGTCCCTGTATTTAGCATAAATCTTTCCGTTTTTCCCGTTCTCACTCGTCGCCTGAAACAGACCCTTCTCGTCCACGGTTCCGATCTCGCCCTCAACCCGCCATTCGAAGCTAGGGTTGTCAGCTTGAATCACTTGTCCATTACGTAGCGCCTTCACAGTTAATTGTGCAGCAGCACCTGAAGAATAAGTTTTGATCTCATCAGGAAACCTAAGCTCTGTAAGCTTATCTACAACCTCAATTTCAGCACTGCCTTTGACTGCCCCAGCCTCTACAATTACAGTTCCTGTGCCGGCAGTGATTCCTCCGGTGAAGACTCCGTTCGCATCGACAGTACCAAGGTTAGCGTCCACCTGCCAATTCAGCGTACCCGAATAAGGCGCCGGATGGCCGTTCTCGTCCACTCCTGCCGCTTTGAATATAAAGCTGGAGCCTTGCAAAATACGTTCCGTATTCGGCTGCACAACCAGCTTAGAAGCCGAAGGTTGCTCAGGGGCTGTATTGACAAGCAATAAACCGTTACCGGTTTTACGCTCGTAACCATCTGAGCCCTGATTCATCATTCGGACACCAGATGTACCCGGCATTCTGGCCACAAAAGTAGAAGAACCGCCACCATCCAGATTCATGGCGTTCACTACGCCCATATCCTTCAGAATGTTGCCAAGCTCATCGGTATCTACGCCCTCACTAAAACCTGGCGATCTTCCATCCACTTCGAATAAAACGAGACTTCCATCCGCTTTTGTCCCAATGGCTGTCCGCGGATGAATTCCTAAAGGCCCTACACCTTGTTGAACTACTCCGTCTTTTACCAGCGGCCCTTCGCCGCCAATAGCTACCTTCACATCATTCCATTCTCCGCTGAGCGCAAAGCTGGCAGTAACGTTATCGCCAACCGATAACCCTTGCAGAACAGCACGGGACGTACCCTGGGCAGATAAAACCACTTTTCCTTGGGAAAGCGGCGTATTGCCTTGATTGTTGCGGATTTCAGATACCTTCAGCTTCAAGGTCTGGCCGCTTTTCACTTCACCCTCGACAATATCTAGAACAACCTCGTCACCCTCATTGGTTGACTTTGTAGTTGTATTATAATCTTCCGTATAAAGAACCAGCTCATTTGTATTTCGGTATCGGTTGATGCTGGTCAGATTGGTTGTTTTTCCATTAATCGTTACGTTTTTGGTCAGCTTCGGCACCCCATAAATCGAGCTGCCATCTTCTTTTAAACCGAAAGTAAAAGCTGAAATCGAACTGTTCAGGATTACACCCTCATCCATAAATAACCCATTAGGAACACCCGTAGCAAAACCGGAGATTTCATAAAAATCACCGTTAATCCCTGCGATCACTCGGTTTCCAGGTGAATCCGCATACGTGGCCATTTCTGTAACGCCTTTCATACCGTATACCTTTCCATCCTTCGTACCTGCCCGCAGCTCCAAATTTCCTTGTTGCGGGTAGAACTCCACTGCATGTATCTTTTGTAAACCACGATCATTCTGGAGATCTATCCAGGTATACATCGCCCCAGGTGCAAGCTCCGTTTGGCGAACATCAATAACGGTTCCGTAGTCTGTTGCTGGTAATTCAGAGATGGAAGCGCGAACAATTGCCCCCGGTTGTAACAACGAAATCAACAAAACAAAGATAACAACAACATTAATTTGCCTTAGATACCTTCTCACTGTGTTGACATCCTCCCCACTTGGCTGTCCTAATATCGATCTGAGCTTGGACAACATCATAGGGTTAATATTAACTAGGAAGCGTAAAGGTTAGATAAAATTTACCAAGGCATACTGTTAACTTCGTCTAATCATTTCATCAAATTCATGCTTTAGCCTGTTGATAAATCTTCGGGCGGTCTGGGAGGTCTGTTTGGAAGCAGAGACAATAGCTCCTGAATATTTCGCACGGGTATCTGGTGATCGTAACTCGATGGTTTTCATGAAGGCAGAAGTCATCTCTGATATTTTTAGAAACGAATAATCCAGACCAATTGTGATGGCCAGTCCTTCTGCAACTGCATTCTCAATCGC
The DNA here is from genome assembly GCF_037980415.1 of Paenibacillus sp. FSL H7-0690. Lineage (NCBI taxonomy): Bacteria > Bacillati > Bacillota > Bacilli > Caryophanales > Paenibacillaceae > Paenibacillus > Paenibacillus sp. FSL H7-0690. The sequence goes on from NZ_CP150281.1 coordinate 4,874,612, forward strand.
CCGTGTGTTGTTACTTACAAAAAGCAAATTGATCGGCCCATAGCCAGATAAATATCGCTCTACATAGTCCTTAATGTAAGGATCATCGTATAAAACTAACGTCTGCCCCACTAACTGATCCGGTGTAAGGATTGAATTCAGGGCTAGCGGTGACTGTGGATGTACACCAACTACAATTTTTCCTTCCATTAACCGTTCAAACTTAACCCCCTTATATGTGTCAGGCATTCCCTCCGGTGAGACCATAAGTCCAATGTCCATTTCATCCTGAAGTACATTATCCAGAATTTCTTTGGGTCCTTTTTCAAAAATCTCTATTTTCACATTTGGAAAATCTGCCTTAAAACTAGAGATTACCTTCACCATCAGATGCATGGGTCCAGGTATCGTAGCAATTTTCAAATGACCACTTAACGTATCGCTGTAAATCTGTGCCTCTTCTTTTAATTCATTTACTTTCATCAGGACTTCATTTGCTTTGCTAATAATGGTATTTCCTTCTGCTGTGGGAACCGCCTTTTGCCCGCGCGAACGGATGAACAAAGTAACTCCCAGCTCAGCCTCCAGCATGGTAATGGACTGACTCATTGCGGATAGAGTGATATGACGATTCTGAGCTGCTTTGGTTAAAGAACCAATCTTTGCGACTTCTACAATATTCTCGCATTGCTCTAAATTCATTTGAATCACCCCTTAAGTTAATCTTTACTTAATAACTATTAAATTTACTTAAATTTTAATTAATTTAGACAAGTGTTACAATGTAAATAAGTTAGTAAGTAACCATTTTTACTATATCAACTTTCATTTCTAGTATAACTATATTTCTTGAGGAGGAAACTCAAATGACAGACAAAAGAGTAGCCGTAATAACAGGTGGAGCCAGTGGAATCGGGAAACAAACCGCCATTAAATTTGCAAGTAAAGGTGATCAAGTTGTCGTTGCCGATTTCAATCAACAATTAGGTGAAGAAACGGTAGCACAAATTATTAAAGAGGGTGGCGAAGCAATTTTCGTCAAAACAGATGTTTCCAAATATGAAGATGTCGAAGCGCTGGTTCAAAAAACTGTAGATACTTATGGAAGAATTGACGTTATGTTCAACAATGCCGGGATCGGCCGCGTCACTCCTGTACTAGACCAAGACCTTAAGGATTATCACAGTGTCATTAATGTCAATCAGCATGGTGTAGCCCATGGGATTATCGCTGCTGGTAAAAAAATGCGTGAGCTCGGCATCAAAGGTGTGATCATCAATACAGCTTCTGTATTTGGATTCCTAGCTTCCCCAGGTACATTCGCATATCACGCTTCCAAAGGTGCGGTCATTATGATGACTAAATCCGCAGCACTTGAACTTTCGGTTCATGGCATCCGCGTGCTTGCCGTTGCTCCAGGCGCTGTAGATACGCCAATTATCCAAGGATATAAAGATCAAGGAATGGTTGACCAAATGAAGAGCAAAGTAATGGGTAACAAACTAACATTACCTGAACAAGTTGCAGACACTGTATACTTGCTCTCCTTACCAGAAGCTAGTGCAATTAACGGTAGTGTTGTAATGGCTGATGAAGGTTATGCTTCATTTAAATAAAGTATAGGGTGAAAAAAATCCAAGGCTTCCCTCGAGGGAGGTCCTTGGATTTTTTTAAAAGTATTCAATAGATACACCCTACTCCCAAGTCCTCTGTTCATTAATCTCCAGCTTACGTTTAAACGCCTGCTCCAGATCAATACCAAGTTTATTGGCCAGATCAAAAATATTCCACACCACATCGTACATCTCGTATCCCAAGTTTTCTTTCCGCTCCGCATCTGGATGAAAAGATACCGACAAAACCTCTTTGGACAACTCCCCAACCTCAGTCATTAAGTACAGCATTCTCTGCTCAATGGTGCTGGTATCAAACCCTTTGATTTCACTGAACTCCTTAACATACTGTTGAAACTCTGCTGCATTCATTTCCTTACGCCTCGCTTTTTGGTATAAAGTTATGTAAAGATTAACACATCTCTTAGTCCCATCAATCTCCACTATACTTATTGACTGTTATGGGATAATAGTAAATTTCTATATCCTTCTTTATAAAACCTCTGCGTTGAGCTGCCAATAAGGTCTCGTACATATTCCTTCTGCCTACAGGATTATCCGTATGATGATAAATCTTATTCGCCCTTAAACCATGCTCACAAAAGTATTTCACAAAATCATACCCGTTCTTTAGTTCAATTCCCTCGGCGTCTTCACCTAAATCATGATCAAGCGTAAGGATGTTCACTTCATTATTTTCGAAAAGTTTAACAGCGTCTTCAAATGTTCTTGCCAAGGTAAACCCTTCTGGACAGTCTCGTAAGTCATCAAGATAAACATTTATCATATCGAACCTCATTTCTTCATGACGTCCTTATCTAGTGAACAGTATCCTCCAGCTTTATGGTACAAAAAAACACTTCGTTGAAGAAGTGTTCTTCAAAAAATTATGTATAATTTACCAAAATCCATCCCCTGAATCGAGGAATTCCATTAATTTTTTCTTAACGTTCTTTAAATCGATTGGGTTTAGTTGACCGATGTAATCAGATGAATTAAAGGAGGAGGCCTCCGCTTGGGCTACGCAATTCACTTTTGCAAATGAACTTTCCCCTAATCCGCAGTCTCTTCCTTTAAATAATGGAATTTTCCACTTATCATACTTTCCTTCAAAATTTTTTATTTTAGAGTGGGTCAATGCAACGAAAACAACAAAAATTGGTAATCCATCAATAATTTCCACTATTGCGACTGGTCTTATTTCGGTTTCTCCTGTTTTTGGATAATCTACTTCATACCAAAAAACTTGCCCGGCTTTTAGATTCATCTATTACTTCTTAAATTCCTCAAACCATTTTTGTTGGAGACGGTTATCAGAGTCAATTTTAGCCTTTCCATCAACTACATTCAAACGCGGTACTTTCGATTTGAAGTTAGGATGTTCAGACAATGAGTTAGGGATATTTTTTTTCTTTTGTACAAGACTCATACCATTTTCCTCCTCCTTCTCACACATTTTAGAATGACACCTCCCAAGCATTTTATTGCTTGGTTTAAGCATATCCGTCTTTGGTATGGTTTAGACCAGTATACCAATGCAGCTGCAAACACTGTAGTTGTGCTCTAATACTATTTAAGTCTATCACAATATTTACCATATATAAACCTTATTGTAGGGCGGTAAACATTTAAAATGTGGCATTTATAGAATGATTTTTTACAATTCAGATTATTCTATTATAACAAAAACACTCCTCTATTGGTTCTTCAAAAACCGATAAAGGAGTGAATCCAACCTTATTTACCAGCCCCTACTTCAGCCACTCTACGATTCTGGAAATGATGGATATCCGGACGCTCCAATCCTAGATGTTCACGAAGGGTACTCCCCGTATACTCAGTGCGGAACAAGCCGCGTGCTTGCAAGATGGGCACAACATGATCCACGAATTCATCCAAGTTGCCCGGCAGTACTGGTGGCATAATATTAAATCCATCGCAGCCGTACTCTTCGAACCACAATTGCATTAAATCTGCCAATTGTTCATAGGTTCCAACAAACTGCATATGTCCTCGTGCACCAAGCAAACGGCGGCCTAATTCTAATATCGATAATTTGTCCTTACGAGCCATATCCATAATCAGCTGAACCCGGCTTTTCATTCCATTTGATGCTTCTACTGGATCAGGAATCTCAGGCAGCTGTCCATCTACTGGGTATTCGGACAGGTCAAACCTCAACATGCCAGACAACATACCAACAACAGCGGCAGGAGGAATCAACTCCTGCAGTTCTTTATATTTACTTTGGGCTTCCTCTTCGGTCGCTCCAATGATCGGAGATAAGCCCGGCATAATTTTTAAGCTACCACGTTCACGGCCATAATCTGCTAATTTGGAATTGACGCTTTCATAGAAGGCCTTAGCCGCTTCAAGCGACTGCTGTGCCGTAAAGATCACCTCTCCAAAACTAGCTGCAAAATCTTGTCCTGGACCAGAAGATCCGGCTTGAATAAGTACAGGATACCCTTGAGGTGAGCGAGGAACATTGAGGGTTCCTTTTGTAGAATACCACTCCCCTTTGTATTCCACTTCTTTGATCTTCTTCGCGTCAGCAAATTGTCCCTCTTCGCGGTTGACGATTAAAGAGTCATCCTCCCAGCTGTCCCAGAGAAGCGTTGCCACCTCAACAAATTCACGTGCCATTTTATACCGAAGTCCGTGCTCTGGATGCTCCGGCTTCCCATAGTTATAAGCTTCCACATCAAGCTGGGAGGTAACAATATTCCAACCCGCTCGGCCTTCACTAATATGATCTAAAGAAGCAAATTTGCGAGCCACATTATAAGGTTCGTTATACGTGGTCGATACGGTAGCCGTTAATCCGAGTTTTTCTGTTTCTGTCGAAAGGGCTGACAACAGCGTCAATGGGTCCAGCATACCCGAAGCTGCTTGATCCGCACCCATCACATACAACAAATCCGCCAAAAACATCATATCGAACTTCCCACGCTCGGCGGTTTTTGCCAATTCGCGATAAAATTTATAATTGAAGATCTTATCCGCTCCCGATTCCGGATGACGCCAGCCATAATGATGATGTCCTGAATAATAAATAAATGCACCTAAATGTAGCTGATCTTTTCTGGTTCCCATAATGACCCTGCCTTTCGAATTCTAGAGTTCGTTAACCTTTGAATGTATCACGCCAATGCAGCCATCTTCTCTCCAGCAATCGAATTGCGGAATCCGAAAGTTTTCCTATCACTGCAAAGATTGAAATTCCAACGAATACTATATCTGTTTGCGAATAAGCTCTGGCATCCTGAATCATATAGCCTATCCCCGCACTTGTTCCCATCATCTCCGCTACGACGAGTACAAGCCACGATGCACCAAGTGATAAGCGAATACCAAGTAGAATATTAGGCATTGCAGCCGGAATAATCATTTTGCTAAGCAGCTGCCATCTTGTATATTGGAAAATACGGGATACTTCAACAAGCTTGATATCAACATTACGAATTCCTAGGAAAGTGTTCAGATAAACTGGAAAAAAAGCACCTAATGAAATCATTAGTATTTTAGAAAATTCACCTACACCAAACCACAAAATGAATAACGGAATAAGGGCAAGTAATGGAATCGTTCGAAGCATCTGTAAAGATGGATCCAGTGTACGCTCTACCAACTTCCCAAGTCCTGTAGATAAGCCAAGCAGCAGTCCAGTAGCAGATCCCAATAAAAAGCCAAGCCCTGCCCGATAGGCGCTAATCCCCAGATGTCGAAACAGCTCACCGCTAGCTATTAAAGAAAAGAACTGCGCAATAATCGTAGATGGAGCAGGCAATGTCGTCGCAGAGACTAGATGGAGCGCAGCTGCCACTTCCCAAATCACCACTAGAGCTAGAGGTACAATCCAACCATGCAGTTTTTTTGGAATCCAGCTTAAACCATCGTCGTGACGCTCTATTTTATTACTGGATAGGTGATTGCTCATGATCCTTTATCTCCTCTATAACTGTCCTGCCATCTTAGCAATCTCGATTCCAACAGCTTCACTAATGAATCTGACAGTTTACCTACTACAGCAAACACGATGATCCCAACAAATACCACTGTGGTCAAAGAAAACGATCGCGCGTCATTGATTAGATAGCCAACACCTGAGCTAGAGCCCATCATCTCCGCTACGACAAGTCCAAGCCAAGCTATGCCCACAGACAAACGGATACCTAAAAAGATGTTGGGCAGTGAGGCTGGAATAATTAACTTACTCACCATCTGCCATTTACTGAATTGCAGTACTCTCCCAACATCAAACAACTTGTTGTCCACCGAACGGATCCCTAGAAATGTGTTCACGTATAATGGGAAAAATGAACCTTTGGCAATCAACAATATTTTTGAGGTTTCACCGAATCCGAACCACAAAATAAATAGTGGAGCGATTGCTAAATGGGGTAGCGTGCGCAGCATTTGCAGCGACGGATCCAGCAAACGTTCTGTTTTGTATGAAAAGCCTACCCACAAACCAGCCGCTAAGCCAAGCCCTCCCCCAATTAAGAAACCAAGCAGTGCCCGCCAAGCAGATATGCCTAAATGTTTCGCCAGCTCACCGGACGCGGTCAAGCTAACCAGTTCCCGCCATATTTCACTTGGCCTTGGCAGCAATATAGGATTTAACTTTCCCATCGCTCCGGCTATCTCCCAAATCAGGAGTAAAGCAATTGGTAAGATAAGTCCAAGCAATACATTCGTCGTTTGGATGGAAAATCCGCGCTTCTTTACTGGATTCTTCTTATGAATTAGTGGCGAGATCACAGCTTTTTCAGCACTGAATTGCATGTAAACAACCTCTTTTCTACATCTGTGGTTTCATCCGTTACTTCAAAGGTTCCTTCAGTGCTGCTTCAATATATTGATTGTCTGTTATTTTAGAAACTTCAATCTCTTTACGGATGTTCTTAATATTAAATTGAAAATCGGCTGTCTTCTGCAATTCTTCAACAACAGCATCGCTAATTGGAATGTTGATCATCTGGGAACGTTCAAACGTACCTTCGATTACCGCTGCCGGAATGTTCCGCTCAGCTGCATATCTTTCAGTCGCTTCAGCGCGATTATCTGTCTCCCAAGCTATAGCTTTGTTGGTTACTTTTAAATAAAGCGTAACTAGTTCTGGATATTTCTCTGCGAACGCTGAACGGGAGATCACAAAAGAAGGAGATAAGACACCCAATTGCTCACCATCCGTCAAAACCTTCCCTTTACCGGTCAATGCATTTAGAGTAATATATGGATCCCATGTAGCCCATGCATCAACGCCACCGGTTTCAAATGCAGGTTGTGCTTCATCAGGCTGTAGCTGGATAATCTCAAAATCTGCTTCTTTAAGACCTGATTCCTCAATACCGCGATAAAGGAAGTTGTAAGCATTGCTGCCTTTTGTAACAGCTATCTTCTTGCCTTTCAGATCCTCCAGTTTCTGAGCAGTACTACTACCAGGTACAAGAAGAGCAACGTTATTCGTACCTTCTAATACTTGTGAGATAATCTTAATAGGAATGCCCGCAGCTTGGGCTGCAATCACCGGCATGTTACCAAGAGTCGCTATGTCCAACTTATTAGAAGCGATCGCTTCTGTCATTGGGGGCCCACTTTGAAATTCCGTCCATTCTACTTTTACGCCCAGCTTATCAAATTCTTGCTCATACCATTTTTCCTCACGGGCCTTACCAAACATCCCACCGCTGCCCTGCACGCCAATCTTAATGGTCACACCTTCATATTTGTTGGCGTCGTTCTTTCCCGCACTCTTTTCATTCGATGCACAACCTGTTGCAAATACAGTCAAAACAAGCATAAGAAGTAGTGAATTACGAAATAATTTCATGGATCATCTCTCCCCTTTTTATAAAAAAATGGACTCTCTTTATCTAGATACCAGCTCCAACATCGATTGCCGGTTCTTCTACTTTCTCAAACTCACTCAGAACCAGTCGACGTAATTCTTGGAAAGAAGTACTGGATCTTTTTCGCGGAAACGGTAAATCGATGGGAAGAATATTGCGAATATGCCCAGGTCGGGGATTCATAATGACTACCCGCTCACCCAGGAATACAGCTTCATCCAGATCATGAGTCACAAATAACATAGTCGTCTTATTGCTCTGCCAAATATCAAGAAGTACCTCTTGCAGATGTGATCTAGTAAAAGCGTCTAGTGCGCCAAAAGGTTCATCGAGCAATAATACATCCGGATTACGGAGCAACGCCCTAGCAATAGATACTCGTTGGGCCATCCCGCCTGACAGCTCACGTGGATAGGATTTCTCAAAACCCTTTAATCGTACAAGTTCAATCAATTCATCTACTTTTTTGCGAACCTCTGGATTTTTAAGCGATAAATTTGCTGCAATATTATGCTCCACCGTCAACCACGGAAAAAGTCTTGGTTCTTGAAAAATAAATCCCTTCTCAATACTCGGACCGTCGATCTGTTTGCCATTCAGTAGAACCGTGCCGCTATAGCCCGTATCCAGTCCTGCCACAATTTTTAGCAAGGTACTTTTTCCGCAGCCGCTGGGACCTATAATCGTAATCAACTCGCCTTTTTTCACCTTCAGCTGAATATTACTTAATGCGATAACATCACCTGCAGGCGCGGCGAATACTTTATTCAAATGTTCGATAACCAGTGTTTCCTTCGACACTCCATTCACCCTTTCCGATAAATTTAAACTAAACTATACTTATGTATTTAATAGGTATTCAGAGTAAAAAAATAATGAAATCCTCTAAAGAACCTTATCCGATTATTCAACTAGGTTTAATTTACATCATCTTATCAGTGACATTCCTCACATGTCAAACATTATTTGCCAAATGGGTGTATGTTTTGTGAAGTGGGGAGGTTTTGCGAATGGCAAGAACATGGTATTAGTTATAGTCGATAGGGATTTATCTAATTGGAGTTCAAAACTGCACAAAAAAATACCGCATATTTATTGGTTTTGGACCAATGAATAAGCAGTATTTTGGGGGCTGTTCACAAACCCCATTGCTTAGGGAACCTCATGCTAAATTCTGAAAGTATCAGCATTGATAATAATTCCAACTATTACTTTCTAAACGTTCTTTCATAATCTTCAAACCGTATTTTTCTAATTTGTTTACGATCCGTTGTTCTAACAATGATTCCTTCTGATTTGCCTGATGCGTCGATGCCTACTTGCGTGTTTTCGAATCTTTTTAAATAAGAATAAGTACTCTCAAGAGAAATTGGAAACTCGGAACCCTTTGTGGTTTCAAGAAGTGGTGCAGACTGCAAATCAATACTTTCAATAAATCTCTTCTTCTCAATTTCATCATAAAATGGTTGATTTCCGTGATCACGCCACACCGCAATTTTCTCCTGCGATAACTCAAGAAGTCTATATAATTCATCCTTATTCAAGGAGAACACATCAAATACACGATACCCTTGAGTTTTTCTGTCAGAATAGTTCTTGGATGCTTTAGTTTTCCCTCCATAAGATTCCTGATAAATTACGGTTAATGCCCAGTCACCCTCAGGAAGGATATCTGCAATTACTTTTTCTGCTAACGGCTTAAGAAATTCCGCAATGTTCCCATAAGGATTACCGATTCTATCTCCTTTTGCATATAACAATTCTTCTCTGGAACCAATTAGATAATCAACTTCGTTATCATCATTTTTTAATAAAATGATCCTTGAATTTTCACCATCTACTTTTTCGTAAACAAAAACATCATCTAATTCTGCGAAGCCTCTTGACTCCGTTAAAACATCATTTAACCGACCTCGTTCACCTAATTGATGATATGTAAGAATGCTTGGGTACTTTGTTAAAGAATTAATTTTCTTTAAATCCATAAACTATTCTCCCACTTTCAAATTCACTTTATATGACTCTTGTTCTTATAAACATAAACAAAGATAGCCAAGGAATATTTTACCACTGATTACGTGTTCACGTGTTATTCCTGATGGGATTGTCATAAAGAGTTCTCCTTATTTGTTTACCAATTTAACTTTGAAGATAAGTATCATCATAATCTACGTAAACATTGTTGATTACGCATGAAGGCTATACGCAAAGAAGGTTCTTATATGTATTTTCAAGTGATACTCATGTAATAGAAAATCAGCAAAATAAGAATATGTAAATAGTAGTAAACACCAATAAATCTTCTTTAATAATCTGATTCAAATATTGTTTCGTTTTTATCATTTGAGAAAATAATTTTTAATTGAGCAGTCGGATTCCAAATCCTACTATCTTTTATAATTAGATATTTCCCACCTGTATATTCATACTCACGAGTCTTACTGTCAATCACCACTGAAAATGTTTTAGCATCTTTTAAAACTTGCGTATTATTAATTACAAGGCCAATTGAACCTTTCTCTAAACCACCAATAGCTATCTCATCTCGTATCATAGCCGTAGATTTAGTATAGTCAGAAGCACTACGATAAATATAAATATAGGGCAAGCCTTAATAAATTCAAGCATGTACGTATCTAAAATAACAAAGGATTTACCCTACTAACTCCACTATAACATTAAATGGAATATGCTTATCTTCTACCAAGGCAATCAATTCCGAGTTGTAGCCATTAGGTATTTATAGGTTTTATGACCATAATTTATTAGTCTGTAAGATTGTATTATCAGATGATTTTGATACCTTTAATGCGAAATGATTGAAGTTGCTTGTAAACAGTGTTACTCTATCAACGGTAAACTCAAAATCTGTACTCTTCAATACATCTTATAATAGTCACTATTTTTAGTTAAGAAAGGTAACACTATGATAAAAGTTGATAACTTATCCTTCGCATTCCCGCAAAAAGAACTATATAAAAACATTTCATTTACGCTTGAAGAAGCACAACATTGCGCTTTTATAGGAACAAGCGGCAGTGGTAAAAGTACACTGATCGATATACTGATGGATCCAGAAAAATATTTGTTCGAAGGCAAGCTAGAGATGGACCCCACCTGCAAAATTGGATATGTAAGTCAGTTTTCGCAACTAGACAAATCTAAAGAAACAACCGTTTTTGAATATATAGGAGAAGAATTTATTAAGATACAAAATGAAATAACAGCGATTCTCACTGAAATGGAAACATCATCAGATATTGATTCATTACTCGAAAAGTATCAATTAGCTCTAGATGCCTTTGATTTAATGGATGGAAATGATTTTGAAAGCAATATTAATAAGAAACTAAATTTAGCCAACCTCTTGAAGCTAAAAGATGTTAGGGTATCCGACCTAAGTGGTGGGGAATTCAAACTTATTCAAGTGATGAAGGAAATGCTGACTAGTCCAGACTTAATGATTATGGATGAGCCCGATGTATTTTTAGATTTTGAAAACCTAAATGCACTTAAAAATCTGATTAATGCTCACAAAGGAATATTGCTAGTTGTTACGCATAACCGTTATCTATTGAATCATTGTTTTAACAAAATTATACACCTTGAAAACATGGAGATCCAAGAGTTCGATGGGCGATATATTGAGTATAACTTCTCATTACTTCAGACGAAAATTGAGTTACAAGAAATCGCAGTCGCTGAACAAGAAGAAATAGAGAGATACGATAACATTATTGATAATCTTAGAGCGATCGCAACCTATAATTCAGAAGCATCTAGAGGGAGAGCGTTAAAAGCTAGGGTTAAGTTTCAAGAAAGATTGGAAGCGCGAAAAATTAAAGCGCCATTCGTTGATATTAAGCAACCAAAAATCAGTTTTGGTGTGGACAATGAATTTGAAGAAGACATCACTGTTTTAAATGTGAATAATTATAGTGTTTCCTTTGATGAGTTGATTTTAGAAAATGTTAACTTTGAGATGAAACCTACAGATAAAGTAGCCCTTATCGGTCCAAACGGTACCGGGAAAACGACTTTACTCCGAGATATCTTTAAAAATAATCATGATTCAATTGAAATAAATGCTGATATTAAAGTGGCTTATCTTTCTCAGCTTCAAGACGAAGTGCTAAAGGATTCTAATACCATACTAGAAGACTTCATCGATGCTGGGTTTGCAACTTATGACGAGATTAGAGCACATCTTTCAAACTATGGCTTTGAAGGAGAAATTCTTACTCAAAAGATAGAATCTTTATCTGGTGGCGAAAAAAATATACTGCAATTGGCAAAAGTTTCTGCTAGCAAAGCAAACTTATTGCTTCTTGATGAACCAACAAGCCATTTAGACACCTATACACAAATCGCACTGGAGAAAGCCATTGAAGATTATAAAGGTGCGATTCTCATGATTTCTCATGATTTCTATTCTGTAGTAAATGGGATGGATTATGTACTAATCATTGACGAGAAGACGATTAGAAAAATGAGTATGCGAAAATTCAGAAAGATGATTTATGCCAGTCATTTTGATAAAGATTATTTAGAAAATGAACAAAATAAAAAAGCAGTTGAAATGAAAATAGAATTAGCTTTAAAAGACAATAATTTTGAACTTGCGAAAGGTATGGTTGACGAGCTAGAAGAGCTGATTAAGTTACTTTAAATTCCAACCTTCTGAATGAAATGATTACAAGAACGATGAAATAAAATGTTGGTGGAAAAGTATCCACATTAAAGACACTGATGAATAGATCTCAGTGTCTTTTTACTGCATTGATTTTATTGATAGCTCTTGCCACGGACAGTGGTCACTTATCAATAAAAATCTTTTTCAACACATTTTTTGCCAAACCTCTCTTCATCTCTCTGGTTGATATAACTATAATGAAGTATCATGAGAAATTTTTATCAAAACAGTCTTTGGTCTCGCATATAATTTTATACCATTGATAACCATAATCCGATAAGTTTGGTAGGATCAATAATTTGTTACCACAGCGGATACAATTATTTTCTGATAAATTTCCGTTCTTGTAGTCCGCTAAGTAACCTTCTGCTAGTTCTACTTCCTTAATTATATTTTCTAGAGCAACATCGCTTATATCAAAAGGGGTCATATCTCCTCTATTTGCATAAATAGAGCGTGAAAAAGCTCCAAATCCACCAACCAGTTCGTGGTGATGGGTATTAATCCGTCCCCCACCTCTCTCAAATAATTTGATCATCGGTTCATATATATCCGGAAACTGTAATGCGATATTGTCGCGCGCATCAAGCAAAGAGCACCAGCGTAAATAATGTATACTTATTAATTTCATAAGCATAATATCAATTTTATTAAAATTCGGACACGTTTCTAAGAAAATGTCCCACTCATTTTCCTCCATCTTAAAACCTAATAACATATCCATACCTATGTATATACTTGCTGCTTCCTTAGAGATAAACTGTAAAAACACGCCGACTCTACGGTAATACTCTGCAATCAAATTAGCATCTGCTTCATATTCACCTCTAGATCTTACTTCTTCGTATCTTTTTTTTGAAATTCCAATGTATAAATTCGCATCAATATTCTTAATTCTTTCAACACCTGATTCGTAATAATTCATGAAAATTCCTCCGACTTAACTCACAAATGTAGTTCTATATCTTGATAGAAGAATTGGTTTATCTAACTATTTTGCCCGATTGTTCTAAGCCCCTGCTTGAGTTTCACCATTTATAAGATGGCTAATCTTTAAATAAAAACAAAACCCAATAAACCATTTAGGTTTATCGGGCGAGATTTAAAAAAGTTTATCGGTTCAAAACAAGTTTATCGATTTTATACTGACTGTACCCCGCACTGCCCCTAACCCTTTCAACTAACCTTATGCTCAATCCGCAGCTTGTCTGCTACCATGGCAATAAATTCCGAGTTAGTAGGCTTAGATTTGGAGATATTAATGGTGTAGCCGAATAAATGACTGATGGAATCGATGTTGCCATCTAGAGCCGTAAGGGTTTCCAAGGTATTTCAAACCATATACTTTTCCCATCTCACTAGGTATTTATAGGTTTAATGACCATGATTTATTGGTCTGTGAATATTGTATTATGAGTTATATATGAACACAAGTTCAAAGCCTATAAACCAAAAAAGAAATTCTTGTGAATTACTCGTTCTATACACACTTCTCTCTAACCGTAAGTTGGAGGATGTTGAACTGATAGTATAATAGCAAGAGACATTAAAGCGACATAATATTCACTTATACAAGAATAACTAAAAAGTCGTATCAATTTTATAATAAATACTAGTTTGCATTCCTTTTTATACTATTTAATATTCAGATCATATTTATCAAGCTCGTAAATATTCTCTAGTGTCTTTTCAATTATTTCAATTCCTAAACGAATTGTCTTACGTTTAGGAAATTCAATTTCATGAACTGCATAATTCCCCAACAATCTTATTTGATGCAAGATATTTCGTTGTGGAAGAGTGATGATTCCCATTTCATGCAAACCATTGATCTTACCTTGAAGATTATCTGATCGTAAAGGATTTCCTTCTTTATTTACTACTTGTGTTCCGTCTTCCTTATATACAAAACCATCTATAACTTTTACCTCCTTACAGATTGCTTCAACTATTGTTCTCAAACCCACTGCTGGTAACAAGTTAGCCTCGGTATTAAAAGACGAGACAACTTCATGATAGACTTGATTAATGAAACTAGGTACATTAGTAAAATTAGAAACTTGATAGAATATTCTCTTAATAGCTACTGGTTTCGGTTCTTCAGGGTACACTGTATAGACAGTGTCATAGAATAAGTATCCATCTTCATCAACTTCTTGACAATCATCACCTGAATATACGTTTGCAAAACAAACATTATCGCAACCCATACATTGAACAATGTGGTACTCGTCATGAAAGTTATAATCATCAAAGCCTGAAGCACTGATAGTGTAAGATAAAGGAATGTTGTCATTGCTTAGAACTTTATGATTAGTGTGTCTTTTGCATCGTTTGCAATATAATTTTTCCGAAAGTATCTCCATCGAGGTCTCCTTTAAATTCTGAGTCTGCGCCTTATAACACTTTGTTCAGTTTTATTTACGAATATCTATTAATTGTTTTAACCTTTTAACACTAAGTAGAGGCTTACGATGTATCATACTGTGACAATTACTACAAAGCATTGCTATATCTTCGATTTTACTCTTGTAATTCCCATTCATTTCAGACACTAATTTCGTATGATGACCTTCAATAAATTTTGAACCTCTATTACCATAAAAATGTTCAAAATCGAATCCACATGCTTCGCAGTACAAACGTCCATGATTTTCGAGAAATTTTTCTTTTGCATCTTTTATTAATCTGTAATCCCTCTCGATCGTTCTATGTATTGCAAATGCGACCTCACCCTCAGGATATTCATTTCCTGCATCGATTCCTTCTACAAGCTCACTGTTGCCTTCATTTATTTGATCTTGTGTGACCACTTGATTATTAATGTCTTTTTGTGATTGTAAATGTTGTCCACTAGTGAAATTCAACAAACCTTCTTTAGCAAGCTCTCGAATCCATTTAAAAAAGGTAGAGTTTTTTGCACTTTTTGTTTTATAAAGATATTCATACTTCAACTTCATATTAGAGGCTATAACTGGATATTGTATGTCATTTATACGGATAAATAATATTGTATAGATAATTGTACCATTGCTTGGTTCATTGACTATATATGTCACACCGTTACCTTGAAACATTTTTGAATCTAATTCACCTTTACCTAAATATCCTATATACCCTTCTTTTTGGGTTTGGTTAAGTGAATAGACATTAGATTTTTCCATTCCCAACTCCTTGTACTTTGAATATTCTTTATCACTTAATATTAATGTTATTTCAATGATATTTTCTCTTACTAACTTTTGTGGAATCTTCATTTAACCTCACCCTTTTCCAGCTATACTAATATCAATCTTACTTTCCCATAACTTGCTTAACGAACCTCTCAGTTTTATAATCCTTGCGCACCTCATGAAGCACACCGTTATTCGCTTCACTCCATGACTCCAGTATCATTCTTGGCTCTCCTTCAATGATATCTCTAGCTACTTTAATATCATCTCCTTTAAACGCCTCAATCACGTTTATCAAGTCAGTTCGATCAAGCAGCTTCACATAGTTTATACCAGCAAGCGTCTCACATGGTTCCGTAAACTTTGCTGTAGCGACAACGATGGCTTTTTTAGCTTTGTAGTACCGCATGCAAGAGAAGACCTCCTGTACAGCACTGATGCCAACTGGATTGTCAATGCGATACCGCTTTGCTTGGACGACATTCCTGACCCCTTCACTATCAGTAAATACCACATCAGCTCCGAAATCGCGGCTCCCTACAGTTTTGTAGACTCCTGAATAGCCAAGTTCCATGAACAGCCTATATAGGTATATTTCAAAGCCTGAACCATCTTCCATTCTGTCGATATCCGCTATTGTGATAGCTTTTAAATCGTAATTCTCTTCAGTAAAAACTGCTAATTTCTTTTGTTTACGTTGGAAACTCAAGATCAACAAACTTAACACAACAATCACTACAACTATTGATGCAGTTAAAACATAGATCATTAGGGCTACCTCCAATATAGACTAGTAAAATCATACCATATCTTCCTTGGAAATAAATCAAATTATTGGATTTTTCGACATATCAAAAGAGACAGTCAAAGACTGCCTCTTTTCTAAAGAAATATGTAAGTCTAATACAGGACTCGCCTACTGACTCATCGAAAAATTTTCTTCTTTGCTATATTGCTTATACAACTCCCAACTAGCTTATGTTTCTTTGCACTTAGTAATGACTGTAACACATCTAAATATATAGATTATTAATAAAAAACTGTGAAAAATATTTCCTTAAAGTCAATCCAGTTCGCCTTCAACATATTTTCCATATTCTTGATATACTTTATCGTAGTTATCTGTTAGAAGCCCTCTAACTTCATTAAGTTTAATAGTGTTAATTTCCTCGAAATTTATTGATTGCTTAGTCTGTTCGTTATCAGTTATAAAAACGAAAGCTTGATGAGAATTTTCAATTAAGGTATCAAAAATATATTTAGTTGTTATATCAGCGTCATGCTCACTAAAATGGTCTTTAAGATAGGAATCAATAATCATAGGTATTTTAATAATACCTTTATTTTTTTTCATTAATTTATAAATTGTTAGGTATTGAACAATAAAAGCCTGCACTTTTGTTGTTCCTGAAAGCGATATTTTCACTGATTCAAAGTTATTATCATAAAATGACTTATATGAAAATTCAATAGATAATAAATCGAAGCTCTCCTTCATTAATTCTTTATACTTTTGTGAAAGATCTATATCCTTTTGCTTTCGTACTTTACTATCAATTATTTTCTTACTTTCTTTTAATTCATCTAACTGATTTTTTAATACATCTATTTCTTTTTCAAGATTCATATTAATTCTATTAAGAGCATAACTATCTGCTCTTTCACTTAATTGTAATAATGAACCATCCGCATCCAATTTACTTCTTATATTAACATCTTCTTTTTTCAGTTCTCTTAACTCTTTTTTTTCTTTTTCTAACTCTTTATTAATTTCCTCCAAAAACATCCTTACTTTATCACGTTCATTAATAAGGTTTTCTCGAGCAACAAACAACTCATAATCATTTTGAAATCCTCTTACTATATGCTGGTGACAGTTTGGGCATTCATCATCTATTTCAGGTTCTATATAGTCATTAATATTAGTTGTAAGCACTTCATATGTCTCGATATATTTATTTTTCTGATAGAGTCTCTTATTAATATTCTTTTTAAGTTCATGTTCAGTATTGATTATGTTTTGATGTATTCTCAATACTAATTCATACTGTTTAATAAACTCATCTTCATTAACATTCTCAATAATTTTAATATTATTTTGATTTTCCTTGAAAATTAATTTCTTACTATCCAATAATGCTTTAATTTGATTTATTTCCACTTCCTTTTTTTGCTGATTTAATCTCAAGTCGTAATATTCATTAGTTCTACTACCAGTAAAATATTCCAATATTATCTTTCTGTATTGCTTAATGAAAGCCAAATTCGAGAATGTTGATGATAAGTAATTTTGCCAACTATTATCTTGGTCAGTATAAAAAAGCGAGAAGATGTGATTAGGGTATAATTTGGTTTCGTTTGATTCATTGTCCATAGTCACAACAGAAATATTAAAAATTTGATTAAGATAATTAGTAAATTCTTTTGTACTATAAAATGAACCAATATAGTCTTCGTTCTTATAAATTTTAAAAAAGTTTTTGCCTTTACCGCTCTTTAATTTCTTTCTAAGTAAGATATATACATCCTCCTGTATAGTGAATCTAAGTATGTATATATTATTAGGATGACTTTCATTTAATGAAAAATTCTTCACATCACAACCAAAGGTATACATCATAGCCCTTGATATAGTTGACTTTCCTGAATCCTTTTGTCCATATACAAGATTCACTCCACTAGTAAAATTAATTTCAAATGCTTTTTTATCGTGTGGCGAAAGAATTGCAAAGTCCTTATATATCAACTCCACAAGTCATACCTCCTTTTCAAGAAATGCAAGAACTATCATTGCTTTTACATTTTCTTCAGAATTTATAAGAAATATCTCTGAATATCTTTCCATTACAGAAATCTCATCAAATATCTCATGAGGATACTTGATGTTGGAATAGTTAATATCAACATACTCATAAATCAAATCATAGGCTTCTTTTTTAGGGTATCCAGATAAATTTTTCATAGAATTCAACTCATTAACTGCAATATGCAATAAGTTGTTTCTATAGTCATCCTCACTTATCAAATGTCTATAATCTTCTTTTGCTATTTTGTTTGATTTTAGCGTACTGATAGTTTGTATTTGTTGTAGTAGAAAATCACTAGTGAGTTCCTCTTTATTAACTCTTATTTCTTTAATTTTATTAAACAAACTATTATAAAATGCTTTACTGTATGAATTATTATCTCCAATTAGGGAATGAATAACTTCTTCTATATGTTGACAAGTTAATTTAAAATGATGCGTTTTTGACAACAATCTATTAACCTCTATCATTTCCCAATCAAAATTAGATTTGCTTGTCTTAGCTACCAAATTACTTTTAACCTTGCTAGATAAATTGTCTAAAATAAAAGCGTCAGACTTAATTGTAACACTACTATCTTTAACCAAATTTGCACCAAAATCATAATCACTGTTCCAAAGTAAGTGTCCTCTAACCTCACATTCACTCATATGTTTTTTAACAGTATCTAAATTATTTTGAATCTTCTCTATTATGGATAATCCTGTTAAATTTTGATCTGTTGTATCGGTATTATCTGTTGTTTTAATTTTACTTTTCTTAACTTTAGCTTTCTTAGTTTTAACTGGTTCTCTTTTTACCAATTCGTTTTCCGTTAATGAACGAGAAGTGCTTTTTGACTGATATAAGTTAACTAGCTTTAGTTTATCACTTACAAAAACATAGTCATCTACCTTTTCATACATAAACGCGAAGTCTTTTTTATCTTTTAGATGACTTAACATCAAATGTATCGCTGTAGAGAATTGATAGTCAAAACCATCTTGTGCGTGGTCACCGCTTCTGTCATCAGGAATTAGCCTTATTCTTTCAATGAGTTTTCTTTCACTCATAAAACCCCTCATTTATAGTAGAGATATTTATCTTAATTATGTATACCATATTTTGTCGTGAATAGAAATAATTAAGCGCGCTTTCTTATTATCGGATCATACAATAATCAATATCCCAAGTTCGTTTTCTCAATTTTCATATATGTGTACATCCAAGAAAGTACTACTTTCTTTCTGGATAATACATTTAAATTTAACTATCCCCTCCTAATTTATCATTCGTAGAATTAAATAGTCTGTGTTAAATGACTAGGTTTTAGAGGGTTTATTGTTTGTAGAACTCCGAATAAATTGAAGTATCTATCATCTATGACTTCACTATGAAGGAAAAGTGAAAAGACGCTTTCTGAATGCAAAACCACAGTACCCTCCAGACTATCGAAATTATTCTTGAATGCTATAACTAACCCACCATAAAATTAAAGAAGCATCACAAGAATGCCTCTAACTTTCATTTTTTTTTGCAATAGCCCTATATAAAGTCGCTCTCTTCACTCCCGTTAGTTCCTCAATCTCTTTCAATGATAGTCAAGAAATCATCATAACAACAAATACAAATCACAAGCAGTCATTGGTCTATTCAATTTTGGTATAGATTATCTAATGGTGTTCCTCAGACAGGTAATAGTTTCTGGGGATGATATGATTTAGGAAATCTGAAAGCATCGGTTATGAAATAGTCCAAGGAAGCATCCTTGGGCTCTTCTTATGCCCAATTTAAGACGCTGAAACGCATGTATAAGGCATTAACATTGTCACTGAGGACTCATTGTTAAAAGGTCAAACAGCCCTAAGATTGACTCCTAGGGCTTCTGGTTGGGATTAAGTTTTATTGAGTTAATCAAAAATAAAATAAGCAGAATCATCTAATGATATTTGCTTATTTTAATAGTTGTAAAACATTTTGTGGTTGTTGGTTTGTTTGAGCCAACATTGCTTGTGAAGCTTGAAATAATATTTGATTCTTAGTTAATTCCATCATTTCTTTAGCCATATCCACATCACGAATACGAGATTCAGAAGCAGTTAGATTTATTTCATAGTTGGAAGCATTATTTAATGCGTGTTCTAACCTGTTTTGAGAAGAAGCAAATTTACCACGCTCAGATGAAACTTTTTCAATTGCCTTATCTATCTTTGATATTGCAGATTCCGCACCTTGTCTTGTTGAAAGGTCAATATTATCAATTCCAAGTGCATTTATTCTAGCATCAGTAAGTTGAAGTGAGTATGATTCTCCAGAGTTAGCACCGATTTGTAATATTATACTCTCTGGAGTTGTCGTCGTCGTCGTATTAGTAATGGTTGTAGTAACTTCGGAATTGTAATTAATATGCGCAGTAGTTCCCGTCCCGAAATAATGTCCTCCATTATTTGTTCCTCCTGCACCTCCACCAATTGTAGATTCCATATTTGCGTCCGCAATGAGGACCAAATGATTTTCATATATTTGAAGCTTCATATTCTTTGAGAGTATCGTATTCTGTTGTGCCGATGTACCGCTAGAACCAAGCTTAATAGACTCGAAAGTAATCTTAATATTATTTAAAGTCTCTTTTAAATCTGCACCAATAGGAGTGTATATATCATCTGGATTGGATGGTGGATTTGTAAAGGTAAAAACAATTCTTCCATCTCCAGTTGTTTGTGGGAAATATCCAAGACCAAAAACTTCAGTTCCAGTTGGATTTTGTAGAAATTCAGTGTAATAAACAGCCCCTGTGGATAATATACTTACAGTTTGAGGTACCAAGTTAGTTACAGTTGTTGTAGTTGTTGTAGTTATGGTTGTGCCTTCTGTATTCAATAAATTATTTTCATTAAATTTAGTATTATTAGCAATCTCATCAATACCCTCTTTAATTTGTTGAACCTCTTCTTGTATTTGTTGTCTATCCTCATTGGTCAAAGTATCATTAGCAGATTGAATAGCCAACTCCCGTAGTCTTAGTAGGTTAGGGTCTTGAATTTCAGAAAGACCACCCTCAGCAGTTTGAATTAGAGATATCCCGTCTTGTATATTACGTTCAGCTTGTTGCAGTCCTCTTATTTGGGCTCTCATCTTTTCACTTATGGCTAATCCTGCTGAATCATCACTGGCTTTGTTAATTCGTAATCCAGAAGCTAACTTTTCCATAGATGATGCCGTTTTTTTGTTGTTTTTATTTAATTTATTTAATGTATTTAATGATGAAATATTATGGTTGATAATCACAAGAAATCTCCTTGAAATGATGTTTTATAAATTATACCATTTAAAGAAGTATACAACAATTAGTTTGGCTGAAGCAGAAGGTTATAAAGAAATGTGGGGTTCGAACTATTTGATAAAGTTAGAAAATATGAGAATTAATTTATATAACAGAATGTCAGAATGACCACTTCATAATTGAAGTGGTCATTTTAATTAAATTGAAATGTAAATTTTCTATTCAAATAATACTTTGTGTTAGATACTGTACGGTGAACCTTATCATAGATGACAGGTAAGATATTACGCTAGCGGAAGAACGATAGTTCAATTAGCCCCTTTATCATGAGGCGGTTTTTCTTTTAGTTGAAAACCAACAATCTTACATAGTCGTCTAGAAGTTTCGACTTTTGTCATAGGGTGAAAACAGTTTAGAAGTCTGAAACATTTGTACTTGTAACAGTCCAGAAGATAGTCTGGAATAGAGGGTGCAGAAGTTATTTAACATTTAGACGAATGGAGTAATTACAATGACAATGTACGGATACGCTAGAACATCGACAGTTGGGCAGGACAATGGACTAGAGACTCAGAAGCAACTTCTTAAAGAAGCAGGATGTGCTAACATCTATCATGAGCAAGTAACTGGAACATCCACAAATAAACGTTTTAGACTAAGCAACTATAAGAACAATGTCAAAAGTGCTTCGCTTGTCGTATCCAAGATAGAACGCCTATCACGTTCCATCCTCGACCTGCACAACACTGTCAATAACTTGCGTGCAGAAGGTTCATTGTGAGATTCTTGAAGGACAATTTACATTTTGAAGCAAATGAAAAAGCTAGATCAATTTAACATTGATGATTATATTTTTATAGAGCCTATTCTAACGACCTATATCATTATCGAAGCGATCATTTCAAAATGAAAATGGGTAATACGTCAGATTGTCTTTACTGATCACTCCAACTCATCATCAAATTATTGGCTGTATGTGTATCTGCCATTTTCCCATATACAAGTCTAGTTTCAACTGTAAACCATCCCCCTCCCGATTTTCCATAACAAAAAAGCCACTTATATAGAGTGGCTAATCATTGTATATATGTTCAACTACTTACTGCTTATCTTCTTCAATTGGATCGAATACCTTAATACATATCTGCACTTGAATTATCTCCAGTCTTCCTCTCTCGAACGCCGAACATCTTCTCTGAGTGCATCAGCCTCTTCTTTCGTCAATGAACCTATTGCTTTTCTGATTTTCTCATAGGATGCAGGTTTTACAACTTGGCGTTTATACTTCAGAAACTCTTCATCTAAAGATTCAAACTTTTTGGGCTTCATAATTTCACTCCTCGGAGATCCATATAAAATTTCTATTTCAAATATACTATATCCGATATGGAGAAAACAAAAAAGTAATCGCCTAACTCCCCACCAAGGAAACGGCAACTACTTTTTTTTTATTGCTCGACAAAGTTCGGTTAACAACTAAAAGATGAAGTTTTAATCCACTTTAATTATATTATCAGCATTTTAAAATTACAAAATTCCCTTTCGCTCAACCGTAGACACACTCTAAGTCAGTTTTAGCGTCATGTTGTCCACGGCAAATATGAATAATACATACCCACAAATGAAATGTGTCAATTAACCTTTATGTAATTTGATACAAATACAAAAAAACACTCATATTGAGTGGCAGATCCTTATATATTGCTTTTACAGCCTTATGCTTATCTTCTTCACTTGGCACACTGTAACGTAGAATCATATCCGCTGAACATGGCTCCAGAATAAACAGCATGTATATCTATTCACCTAGCAGCTAATACGAACAGAAGCCTTCCTCGCAAGGATTGCCTTTCGCATAACATTCATGATCCTTATCTTTCGAGTGATACATTAACATGTTATATTCCTATTCAAATCACTGCTTCTTGTAGTCCACGTTCCTGTAACTCTCGATAAAGTGTACTGCGTCCTATTTTGGTAATTTCGCATATCTGCTTTACGGTGTATTTATTAGTATCTCTATTCACAAATAAATCTACAGCATGGTTTAAACCGCTATGTTTCCCTGTGTATTTCTTAGGACGACCCTTATAGACACCTCTCAATTTCGCTTCAGCAATACCTTCAGTTTGTCGTTCCTTGGTCATATCAGCCTCAAACTCTGCAATACCGCTGAGTACTGTTATAAGAAGCTTTCCAATAGCAGTTGACGTATTCACAACGTCTCCACCCATATTTAATATGACTAGGGCAATCTCTCGGTTATTAAGATCATCTATGATTGTGAGTGCGTCTCTTGTACTTCGTGCCAGACGATCAAGCTTTGGAACTACAATTGTGTCTCCTTTAGTTGCTAATTTCAACATCGCTTGTAGCTCCTTACGCTCCTTAGTCCTACCACTAACTTTCTCTTTAAATATTTTTCCACAACCATAGTCTTGTAATTGCTTAAACTGAACATCCAAATTCTGACCAACGCTGCTTACTCTCGCATATCCATATTTCATCTGTATCTACCTCGTCCCAATATGTATTAATTAACCATATTGTAGCATCATTTTTGAAACATGTATATGGGACATTGTAAACCGTTGATAACACTGAGAGTCCATTATGTCCCAAGAGAGTCTACTTATTTGGGATAACGCTCTCGATTCCATTATGAGCTATTATATGTCTAAATGATCCTATTCTTAATCAGGTGCAAAGGGATGAAATGAAGCCTAATACATTCTATCGTCAAATTAAAGAGTACGATCGTCAATTACATTAATCCTCACTAGAAACCGTTATTTCAACTACACCAAGCATAGTAGCTGTAGTTGAACACTATTTATCCTTTTCGTAGATGTATTGATACTCTATCGGTAATTTTCAAGCATATAAAATTACACATTATATTCACAGGCATTCACTAACATCGTTATCTCCACTTACGAACCCCCAATTAATGGGTAATTGACAACTAATATATTACATTATGATGTTCTAAGCCGTATCGTATCGCTTATAATTAGTATGCTCTTGCTGGGTGGAACTATTATCATTGAGTATCATCCACGTAACTCTGTTATTGTTCATTAAGCTAACGGGCAGTTTAGTTGAACAAAATAAGTGGAGGTTTTATGTCACATTTGACGCATACTGCACAGTAAGGGAGGGATAGTACGGTGAGAAAACTCGCTTATCGCGGCAGCTCTGAACTAAAAACCAAAGTCAAGACTGCCGCTGTTTTTTTAACTAACGTTCCCCTTAACGGAATGAGGATCTGTCATCTATGGTATGGCTTTACTAAGTGGGGCGGTGTAGCCACGTCTGAATTTACGATACGAGTTCAACAGCCTGTGGTAATTTCCTTTCGTATTCCTTATGTAACACATAATGCTGAACGCCTCTCGAAGAGTTAAGGGCTTCCCTAGCGTGCTTGACCGCAGTTTCGATGCAGCCAGTTTTGAGTTCAATTTCCGCGAGTAGTGCTGATCTCATCCAAGGCTTCTTGATGGATTCAAGATGTTTTCGCGCCTGAGCATTCTCCCCGTCCTCCGACAGTAGAATCGTTTCGTAATATGCTCGGTAATCAGAATAGCGGATATACGGTACGGCTTCTTGAACTGCAGTCATATCTTTGCGATAAAGGCCGTATGCCGCCTTGTACGATGCCTGTGCTGCTGCCTTCTTATATTTGTTCATAAGCTGCTCCATAATCGTTTTTGCTTCATCCTCAAGTCTGTTAGCAAAAACATAATTAATATAGAGTCCAGGCATGTTTTTTTGGCTGCGTAAAAAGGATTCCACTCGATCCACACGTTTTTCCAAAGTTAACGGATAAATGAATTGGATTATGAAAAAAATCAGGGTAGCCATCACAGCAGTTCCTACTATCAAGACTCGTGAATAGTCATTGATTGTCATGAATAAGACCACCACGAACAAGACGAAATAAAATGAAATTTTCCACCAAAGATGTTTCATTATAGATCTCCTTTTTAAATCGTAATTAGAAAGTTTGAGGAAAATAAAAGGTGGTGTTCCAATTTTTACTAAATTCGTAAATTCGCCCTGTCTAAGGTATTCGGCAAATGATTAAACTATCCTTTCAGTTATCTTAATTAATCTTTTTCGTAGAGAGACATAGTGATTGTTGCACAGTACGAAGATATTGTGTAATAAAAGAAAGCGTGCTCGTTCAACTAACGGGACACGATAGCTCAATAAATACGATTTGGCAGCTGCGTGATCGATTGCCTTTATTTAACTAGCGGGCAGAATAATATAACAAATAAAACTATATATATAATTCAAATTGATATAGTAGTATGAGATAAAAGGGTTTTGATTGATGAAAATGGAGGAAGTTTATGAAAATTATTCTCTTAGGAATCGCAATTATCCTTTTTGGTATTGCAATGATATTGGTATCAAGTGGATCAGCATCAGTAATTGGTCTTGGAATGTCATTTGTTGGTTTAATCATTTCAATAGTAGGTAGTTTTGTAAATGATAGAAAATAAACTTATTACGTTAAACAAGATAGTTCAACCATGATAATGCTGCTAGCACGATTGGCAGCCTTGCTGCGCTAAAGGGCAGGATACTGACAAAATATACCGAATGTTAAAATAAGAAAAACAAGACGTGGAGGGATAAGTTTGACTGAGGATTTTTATTGCGATGAGGTATTAAGTGGTCGTACATCTGTACAAAAAGTATTTGAAACTGATAACGTTCTTGCATATCATCACACTCGTCCTTTTTATCCCGTTCACATTGTTACGATTCCGAAGAAGCATATCTCATCTCTTCTGACACTGGAACAAAGCGACAATGAGCTCTTAATTGAGTTGATGGACGTTGTTAAAAAAGTTGCATCGCAAGTGCAGTCTGAGTATGGAGCTTGCAGGGTGTCGACTAATTTGGGAAAGTACCAAGACTCAAAACATCTTCATTTTCATGTAATCTACGGCGAACCATTACGCTAATCGTATTTGTCTTGCTCGCTAAACTAACGAGACACTATAGTTCAACACTGAGAAGGGCTGTCGCTAGGCAGTCTATCGTTACGCTAACGGGCAGGATATCGTAATCACTTCACGAATACCTTAGGCAAGGCGATTCTTCGAAGTTCGCGAAAAAGAGGAGAAGAAAAATGGAAACATTCATCTTAAACCAGTATGAATTGAATATAACAAATCAGAGCGATAGAACAACAATTATAAAGATTAATCATTTTCTAACGAATGAATCTGGAGGAAGAAATATTACCCCAATTGGTTATTTGATAATCTCATATGAAAAAGCAGATGGAACTTTTCTAAATCATTACTCAATACAAATGTTCTGTAGAAATGATGTGCGTTATGATATTGATTCAAAGGAAACGATTGTTGTCTCTAATTCTGAAGGACAAGCAGGACCAAATAAACCATTGTTACCAAAACTTATGAAAATAAAAAATTCAGAACTACCTTATTATCATCCAAAGCTACCAGATGAAATAATTGATTTTTTACTCAAAATTAATATTTGCAAAGAACCGCTTGGAATGAATATTTGTCATTACAACTATGCTGGATATCGTGAAAGAGGACATTTATGGGATGATTATTAATAACTTGCAGGTTAATTTCGATGAATAGGGTAGTTCATCTAAAAGCGAATCCATGCTTCGGGGCATTCGCTCCTCGGTCCACATGAGGCATTTCTGATTAAGCTAACGGGACACGATAACTCAATAACGACACACGGGCAGATCAGCGTGGGATTTATGTTGTTTATTCAGGAGGGTTTTTTATTGTGGGTTATGAACTGGATTTTAAAAAAAGGGTACATGAAGTTATTACACAGAAACAATTATGTTCAGTTATGAATGACACTAAGTGGGGAAACTTACAAAGTGATGTAATAAATAAACTCCCTTTTACCCCGCCATATCAAGCTAAGTATGTATTAGATGATGTACTTTATCCAGAGAACTTTGAAACCGACGTCTGGTATTTAGGGGATTGGATAGAAGGACTTTCACCTTTTTTTCTGTAGAATGGATACGGGTTAGACCAAGGTATCAGAAGCACAAGGGGAATCTGCTTCCTCCTGAATTAATTGACATAAGTAAAGAATTTCTTTCGATTTTACATGAATTAAGAATTCCGTATAGAGAAGAAAACAATACATTTTTCATTTATGGATACATTTCAAATACTTCTCACTTTTCAAAGGTAATCAATTAAACTAACGGGACACGATAGTTCAATAATATGAGTTACAAACAAAGATACCCACTTCATAATGAGATAGGTGTCTTGCTTTCTATATCATATCCTTCTCTGCGCCATGAGCGACAAAGAGATCAAACAGATTAACTGATGGCTCCTTAGCCTTTTGCCTTATACTCCGTTTAACTGAATCCCCACCATAGCTAACCAATCCATATTTGCATTTCTACGTAAAGCCCAAAATGCTTTCTTATCCTGTTCCTGGAAGCTAAGAGTACATCAGTTGAAGCCTATCATTGACACTTATAGTTAATGAATAACAAGGCAATGTGATCCTCTTATGTTATCGTATCGCGCAATAATTAATATAGATTTCGGGCTGGATGTGTACTATGTGCGTTACAAGAATTCTATTTAATATTCTTCCTTAAATCTGCTTCTTAACAAGTAACAAGAACATA
Source organism: Paenibacillus sp. FSL H7-0690 (assembly GCF_037980415.1). Classification (NCBI taxonomy): domain Bacteria; kingdom Bacillati; phylum Bacillota; class Bacilli; order Caryophanales; family Paenibacillaceae; genus Paenibacillus; species Paenibacillus sp. FSL H7-0690. The sequence goes on from NZ_CP150281.1 coordinate 4,902,667, forward strand.
GTGGCGAACAAAATGATACTTTTTGCCGTACCACAACTTCGTTGTGATACGTCTTAAAAGTATCATTTTGTTTCTCCACCTACATAATTAGAATTATCGTTTGATTTCTCCTTAATATACTTACCTAGAGTGTCACTAAATGATTCGAAAGAGCGAAGCGATTCGAATCATAAACAAGGACAGGAGCGAAGCGGTGTCCGCGTTAGCCCGCAATGAGCGACAGCGAATTGCTAATTAACAATAAGTTTAACAGTCATCGTTCACATTAAAATTCTTGTTCTTATACTAGATAGCCATATTTGCCCAAAACTATGACATAACTTTTCCGAATATCATTTTATAAATCCCTTGATATAATTAGGTTTTTCAACCAAGTCATCATTACTTCTATATAATAAATAGAATTGATTGATTGCGTACTTCTTACTATTAATACATATAAAAACTTCTATTATTCATCAGCAGGATCGATAGGGTCAGTCAGTTTCTCAATCAACTTGTTATGTACATTTATGATACCTAGACCAGTATCCGTAGCGAGTAAGGCTTTTACCCTTGCGTCCGTTAAAATTCTATTGAAGTTCGTTGTTATGCCTAAAGCTAGAAACACATCTTTCTTGGGGTACTCTCCCTTTGATAATTTATATAAGTAATCAACAATTCTGTCAACGTTATCTACTTTTTTCAATCCTTTTTTCTTCTGCTGGAAGTCCATATCGGTAATTTCGACATTGTCAGTACCCTTGATTTGGCTTAACACCATTTTCATAATCTGTTCGTCACTATTGACAATAAAAAACTCGCCATGTGGCATTGCATTTCGTTGGATACGTTTGATACTCTGATAAATTTCAGAAGCAATATAGCCTAACTGGACAGCCCTAAATTCATCGTTTTTGAATCTGCCACGCACAATATCAATTGACTTCTTCCCCAAATCATCTTGCTTGTGCATCATGTATTGAACTAGATACTGCTCATATGGAATGTTGGGTGTTCCAATAATCCAACATTGTGTGAAATTAGAATATTCATTTTTACCAATCAAGTTACCAAACCAATTGATAGCGAATTTTTCTCCATTGTATTCATCACCAATCCCAATTCTAGATATTTCTGCTTGGTATAATAGTTCCAAGATGGCTTTGTGATTGTCCTTGTGGCAGATAATTAATGTCTTGTCGTCAGTCTTATGATTAGCTTTAATCTTCTCACAAATCTCAGGATAGAATTCACTATGATTATTTCGTAAGTGGCTTTTACTTGAATTAAAATTAAAAATTCTGAAAATCGAGTTGCTGTGATCTACAATCCTCTTCTGACCAATGAGTTTGAAGTTACCAAGATTGTAGATCCCATCTATTCCTGCACTTGCATCAAGGATGATGTTATTTTTCAGTCCCCACAACTTGTGTTTTCGATTGTATGTGGAGATGTTTCCGCTATTGTAAACACATTTGGTACTGTACCACTGATCAAGCCCAGCCATAAAATGCTTTAGCGTATTTCTGGTTTTATTATCTTTCTCATTTTCAATGTTCACTTCCATGACTTTCTGAAAATTCACTAGTGTTGCAGGATGAATCTTTGGTTCACAGCGTAATACTTTGTTAATGCTCTTCTGGACTTCCTGTTTTTGGAGTTCTTTTAAAAGCTTTTGGCAAACCTTATCATATTCTGGCTGAATACTTGTATGGAGTAGAGAACGAACTTCGTCATAAGTTTTTTTTGAAAAAGTATAAATAGGGAAATTTACTTTTTCGTCAATCACAAGTACTTTCCTGTTTACCATAAATGCTTGCCTCACTGTATCATCCAGACAGAGGTTGATGTAGCGTTGGTGGCTGATAATTAGAACACGAATATCTTTCAGTTTATCTATTTTGTATTGCCACTCATTCCAATTGTCAGACGTAATTCCTAATACCTTTGTAAGTAACGGATTATTATGATGTTCAAGATATTTCTGACTTTGTTGAATATCAATCGTGAATCTTCTAACTATCAAGTACGATTGTTTATTATCCCAATCATCTAAATTCTCATTAATCACTTCTATAATTGCCTTACTTTTCCCTAATCCCGCTTCCAATGCAAATACATTAAAACTATCTGATAAAGAGTGTTTTGAATTAATAACATTTTTTAATTCATTAATTTTATCTGTATAGAGCGAACCATAAACCCTTGCGTAATTATCTATCACGTTTTCATTAAGAGCCATATCTTCCTTAGATATTTCATCAAGCATATTTTCTATCTTCCCCATTCCGTTTCTTATGAATATGTGTGTATGTTTATAGATCAATTATTCTAGCAATCCACCATGTTTCACTTAATCATAGCAATATTACATTTTTCCGCAAAGTCTTAAAAAAAACGGTAATAAAATGTAATTTCAGCATCCGATTTACACTCATACAAAACATTTATCATAGCAGAACCTTGATAACATTAGATTTTTTATCTTGCTATCACTATAATAATAGGACAGTACTTTATTTGACATTAATTAACAGAAATTCTTTCCATTTACATTTTCGAACCCATCATAATATACTCCCCTTACAACAAGATTTGCAACTCAGATAAGGAGGTAGTACACATTACTACTGCTAGCAAGGAATACTTCAAACGATATTATTTGTCAAAGATACGAAAATGGTCTGATGAAGAATATATACGTGAGTTTCTAACTGTAATATCTCAGTCTGGTAAGTATCTTACGAGGAAAGGTTTTGATGAGATTAGCAAAATTCCTAGTATGGGTATCATCAAGGGTTTGAAAAAAACATGGAAGGAATTATTAGTTGAATATAATCAATTAAATGCTCTTTATGATTATGCTGTACAAGAATATCAGTTACACGCATTTAACAATGGTAAATCAGATTCCACAAAGTTTACGAGGGAACATCCTTATTTAAAGCAATATGTTTTTTCTGATGTTTTAGACATAGCGATCGTAAGAGAAAGATCAGGTTTCATCAATGAGCATTACAAAGGAAATTACAATGATTCAATATTAAGAAATCATTTTTTCAATGTTAAGAAACAAATAGGAACTATCCCCTCAGTTTCGGAATTTTTAGTCCATGGAAAAATATTGCCTAGTATTTATTGCGATTACTACGGAATTCAAAATCAATATTGGGACGAGGTACTTAGGAGAATGATAGATGATGAAAATGAACTAAATATGTACTTTAAAAAGAGAAGTTTGTCATACAAGGAAAAATCCATCCTTGCCATGAAAAAGTTTAAGGAGGAAAGTCTCATTCCAATGTCAGAACTAGAAGATGATTTTAAGAGAGTCTTTGATTTGTTTCTAAAAAAATACGGCACTCACCCAACAAGAAGACTATTTAATAAACATTCCAAATTTAGTTATAGAATAATTTGTGAACGACTAAATCTAAAATGGAGCGAAGTCCCAAACCACTATGGATATAAAATAATGGAAAAAAAGATATCCGAGAAAATATTTTTAGAAATAATTAAAGAAATAGTGAATTGTAAATATCAAAGAGAAAAAACATGGTCTTGGCTTTATTGGTATACGAGGCAAACACTTATATTGTGATGGTTATTTCGAGAAAATTAATCTCATTGTTGAGTTTGATGGAAAACAACATCGTACTCCTGTTCCAAATTTCGGGGGAACTGAGAGATATTTAAGGGATAGGCAGAATGATAAACTGAAAGAAGAGTTAGCCAAAGAGAGGAATTACATTTTTATGAGAGTCTCTTCTAATGAGAGATGGAGCGATATTGACTATTTGAAAAAAAGATTATCAGAAGCAGGACTAATCATAAAATAAAATTTTGACTTTGTAGATAATGTTATGAAAAACCAAAAAGATCGTAGCCAGTACAATAATGAGATATTTGAAAGTATTCCTCCCAATCTATCGATGAATATACTCACCAATGCTAGAATGGTTATCTGACAGTTATCATCACAGACAAGTTTTTGGTGCTCATAAACTTCAATAATAATGAGGAATCTTCTTTATTCTGAACCTCAGTACTCAGTCTAAACTGAATCTACATTTTATTTAGAGTATCAGAGGAGAAAAAAAGATGGAATAAAACAAATTTTCACACTTAAGAGCAGCATAAAACCTCTATCTCAGATGGGGATAAATCAATTGTGATTTTTAAAAAAAATACCCCTAATCTTATTAAAAAGATTAGGGGTTAGGGGTATTTCCCTCTTTCACAGATGCTTAGTTCAAATCTATTCTGGAACCTACTATCTTAACTCCATTAGGTGTTAATGTAATGGAACTGGAACCACATCTAAGAGTAATATTTGTATCAGACTCCACTACTACCTCTCCACCAACTGCATACATTTTTACAGCACTGCCTTGTGCTGCATTTAACTCTAACGCTCTCATATTTCCTGCGTCATTAGTGTATTGGAATTGCATTGCACTTGGAAGTTTTCTAATATAACCAATGTTTCCACCTACACCATTACCTTGACCCCAAATCATTTCTGGATAGCTGTAATCCGAATTCGAGTCTTCTTTATTTAAAAGTAACATAAATTTCGTTATATCACTTTTTGATGAATTGCCTGTGTTCAACTTTAAGAAGTTATTACGTATATACACATAATCCTGCTTTTCTCCGTTTCTTTCTACTGCTTTCAAGCTGTTTACCATCAGATCAGAGATATATCCATTAGTCTCTTCATCAAGTACTAATTCCCCATCTATGTCTGGTTCGATAATCAGCTTTCTCGCCCGAAGCGTTCCATCATTATGAACCCAAAATCTTTTTTCTCCATTGACCTTAATGTCAATTCCTTCATTTGCATTTAATCTGATTACTTCGCCACGCTTACCATTAATCGTAATTCCATCCTGCCAATCAAATATAATCGCATCGCCTAGATTAGCATCAAGAATACGCAATCTTCTTGTACTCATATCTTCTGCAAATAAGTTTCCATCAACATCAACATAGAATGTTTTATACCAACTTGGAGATTGTGCAGTTCCATCATTACGCTCAATCTTAATTCCATATGTTGCATTCAAAGTAGTCTTATTCTTCATGTTACCTCTGGTAACTACAACGCCATTCAAAGCATCTATAACAGTATTGTTATAGTTTCTTCCTAATTGTAATGAACTCTTCTCAAGGAAGTCTGCAAGCATACTTCTTCCATACTCATACGCCTTGTAGAAGTCCTCCCACTTGGCGTGGAAGATATCCCTTGTAGAGTGTAGGTCATCAACAATATGAGTCTTAGCGTTCATGTCAGCCCATACAGGAGCCATATATGATGTCAGGGCATTAAACGTATTCGTCAAATCTTCTCCTGCTGAAACCAATCTAGTTTTCGCAACATCAAGACCTGAGTAAGTAGAATCCCTGTCACTATAAATAGTCGTTGCATACCTATCCAACTGTTCTTCAAGAGTAATGTATTGTTTTGTAATACTCTTGTATTGATTGATTAATGTTATCTTTTCTGTTGACATAATCACATCATCGAGGATAATCGAATCCAACACAGAGAAGTCGAAGTTGAGCGCAGCGGCATCCAGCAATACTTTTCCTTGCTTAGTTTCGATTCGTAATCGTTTCGCTACTAAATCCTCTGCAATAAGCGTTCCATCTTCATATGAAGAATTACCAATAGAAGCATACACTTTATTAGTCCACTTATTATTCTCCCACTTCTGCAACGCCAATCCATTCGTTGCATTAAGAACTGAGCGGTATTTTCCATCATCACGCAAAGCAATGAATCCAAATTGACCAATAACAACATTATTATAGTACTGACCCATGTTAAGTCCTGAATAGAACAGAGCATCTTCAATTTTGTTACGAATGTTAATTTCTTCGTCGTAGTATGTCCTAAATTTCAAGATGAACTCTGCTCTGTCTGGAATCTCACTCGTTTGATCTGTCATAGGAGAATTCACATTGATGTTTAATGGACTATCCTTTGTGATGATTTCGATATACTGAGAGATATAAGTCATTAACGCGAAATACGCATCTGTCAAAGGGGTTGTTGAATACAAGTCAATTATGCTTGGAGTCTTGGCAAAGAATTGTGCATCCATATCAAAAATATCATCACGCTGAGAACGTTGATATCCTTCTGCTTGTTTAAGCATTCTGTGATAGCCAGAATTGATCTTGTATAACTCTGTGATGATTTGCATTTTTTCCATTGAAGTAAGCTTATTGTCCATTACTATAGTGTTGAAGTCACCAATGCTCAGATAGTTATTCTCAGCGTCCAGAATGACTTTTCCAACCTTATTAACAATTTTAATATTCTCAGCTACTAAACCCTTCGTGTAGAGCGTACCATCCGAAGGGTCAGCCCACATTATCTTCTCCCATCCATCTGAATAAGTAGCAGTGTCTTTGCTTGCTCTATCAATAACAAAGCCTTCTGTGCTATCCAGCTTAACTCTAGTGACATCGTTGAATGACCAAAGCCCAAATACATCAGGCTCCTCATCAACTAGTCCGAGTTTCATAACTAGTTCGCCATTCCGATCAAAGATTTGCGTCTTACTACCTTGTGTCAGCATAATACCATCTTCATCTTCTAGAGCAAGGTTAACACCTGTAAAAAGCTTACCATATACCCTTTCTCCTACGATTAACTGCATATGAAATTGATTTAAGACATCACTTATAGTTAGTGTTTTAAACTTTACTTTTTCTGTAATCTCATGAGTAAGATACTTACTGACTCCACTTTTATTTAGCCTGTACACTGTTAATGTTCCACCAATTCCTTCATACGAGATACCATCAAATATCGACTTATATACATCGGAAACACTCTTCCCTTGGAGTAAATTTTCATATGCTAGTTTGTAGGACTCTTTTGTTTTTATCCCTGCTGTCACAACATTTACCCCACCAATAGGGATATCTGAAAAACAAACAATTTCAAAATCATTATAAGGAGATACTTGATATACAAACGACTTATTATCTTTAAATTCACACAGCAAAATATCAACTTCTTCTCCATTGTGACTTGTGATCAATAAGTTCCTGATAACAGTAGCATCTTTGAATTTTTCTTTTGAAAATTCCTCCACTAAATCGTAGCAATAGTTTAAGTTCCCAGAACAAAATAAAACCAAGTTATCAAAATGATATAACTTGGTCGCTTTTTGATCTACCCTATATAATTGTCCATCTAACATTGCTGATGTTGCTGAATCTGAACCTATAAATATATTATCATTGGTCTGTACAACAGTGGCATTGCTCATAACATCACTCCTATTTAAATTATTTCCAAAACAATTTTTAGTTACATAAAAAAAAGACCCTTGTCCATATCAAAAACGTGAACAAGGGTCTAAATAACACTGGAAATATTCTTTTTGTTAAAATCCCACTCTACTTTATCCCTCTTTTAGAAGAACTGATAATGAACTCACGATACTTCTTTTCTTTTTCTTTATGAAGATTGACATTCTCATTTTCGTACATTGATAACATAGGCACTGAAACACCTACTATTACAGAAAGGTCTTTCAACTTAATCTTTTTCTGTTTTCGTAATAATTGATACCCCTGTCTGATACTCATATTAAATTCCATCTGTATTCCCCCTCAAATTATCTTCTAACTATAAAAGTAATTACGACTGAAATAGTTAATCAATATTGGCAGAGAAGAACAGAATATAATACTGTATGTTTTACGACATTTCCATATCTAACAACCGACATTCACCATTATCAAACTCTAGGAACAACTTTCTATCCTTTAAAAGGATAACAAATAAGATATTCAAATTAAGATGACACAAGTATTTCCCCCGTTTAATTTTTCTAAGATGTAGTTTAACCTTTTGCGATCAACTCCATCAATCAAACTTATGCTCATCTAACAAATTATGATTTCATGTATTAGACGATTCACAACTTCTTTAGTCTTTTCTTTTTTTCACGACATGATTGTTACCTTTGTAGCTTCCACTTACTAAGTGGAGAATGATTTTGATACTTCTTAGCTATTTCTTCACGGGTTAAATCCATATAGGCTTGCTCTGTAACCGTGACTGAGCTATGACCAAGAATACGAGATAACGTATAGAAATCCCCGCCGTTCAACAAATAATGCCTTGCGAAATTATTCCGAATCATGTGAGGGTGAACATCTAACCCAGCCATTCTGCTAACATCTTTTAATTGCTTCTCGAATGATTGAATACTTAAAGGAGTTCCTTTTGTTGTTGGAAAAAGTAATTCAGATTCTGTGTATCGGTCTTTAAATTTTAGATATTGCTTTAATTCCCTCTGCATCACATTGGAAAAATAAACATACCGTTCTATTTTACCTTTAGTTTTAGTCAATAGAATCATTTTACTCTTAAAGTCGATAGCATCTACTGTTACTTCTAAGCATTCACCAATTCTCATGCCAGTATCTTGCAACAATAACACGATGATTTTATTTCGATATCCATGAAACTTGGTGTAATCAAATTTTTCAATCAATCCATTAAAATCTTCTTGGCTTATTCCCTTTTTCTGTCTCCTTACAGTTTTTATTTGTGAGATATTCTCAACAGGATTTTTAAGTAACTCTCCTTCTTGTTTCAACCAATTAAAGAAAACCTTTATGTTTCGAATGTAGTTATTAATTGTGATTGATGAAACCTCTTTTTTAAAATCCATTCTCTTTTCTGGAAAATTGACCAATTTGGAAGACTCACGATTTACTACTGTATATTTACCTCTTTCTTGTATATAAGCAATATATTGCCTAATGTGTCCAACACGTACTTCTCTCACCTTATCCACATCATGCTGATTCTTTAAATAAGCAACAAATAACTTCAAAGATTGTTCATAAGAGTTAATGGTCTTACGTGATAAATTTTTATTCTGACAATATGCTAAAAAGTCTTCTAAGAAAAACTCCAAATCCGATAACTTCATACAATTCCTCCGTCTCTTTACCTACAAAAACAAAACCCAATAAACCATATAGGTTTATCGGGTGAGATGGAAAAAGTTTATCGGCTTCAAAACAAGTTTATCGGTTTTTATATACTGACTGTAAACACCTTCCAACAATTCAAAATCCCTTACCACGCACTGCCCCTAACCCTTTCAACTAACCTTATGCTCAATCCGCAGCTTGTCCGCTACCATGGCAATAAATTCCGAGTTAGTAGGCTTAGATTTGGAGATATTAATAGTGTAGCCGAATAAATGGCTGATGGAGTCAATGTTGCCACGTGTCCAAGCGACTTCAATCGCATGGCGGATCGCGCGTTCTACGCGTGAAGGCGTGGTTTTGAACTTCTCAGCGATTGCTGGGTAGAGTGTCTTCGTAATCGCACCAAGGATCTCGATATTGTTATATACCATGGTGATCGCTTCACGCAGGTACTGATAGCCCTTGATATGCGCTGGGACACCGATTTCATGGATGATCGAGGTAATGTTAGCGTCGAGGTTCTTGCCCTTAGAGAGCGGCACTACATTCGATCTGGACGTCGACGAATAATTGTACATGTTGGAGGAGGAGCTCATGCTGCCTTGAGAGCCGACAAGCTGACGTACACGATTTGCCAGGACCTCCATATCGAACGGTTTCAAAATATAATAGGATGCACCAAGCTGTACAGCTCTTTGAGTGATGTTCTCCTGACCAAAAGCAGTCAGCATGATGATCTTCGGTTGAGGATTCAGATCCATATCACGTAGACGTTCCAATACACCTAGGCCGTCTAAATGCGGCATGATGATATCAAGAATAAGAACATCGGGAATTTTACGCGCTTCGCTAAGCATTTGAAGCACTTCTTCACCATTGTAGGCGATACCCGTTACGGTCATATCTTCTTGCTCAGAAATGTACTCGGAAAGCAAATTCGTAAATTCCCTGTTATCATCGGCCAACAACACTTCAATATTCTGCACTGGCTGCTTCCTCCTTAATTATATCTGCTATTCGAAAATAACATTTTTTTCTTGTCTCTTACGTTTTCGACATGGAGATCGAATTCCCTTCTGTCGAAAATTATTTTTCTTTATTTTTTTTCTGCGTTGGATTATAATTAAATATTTTATCTCAATGTTCGAGGTTCTTCGTAATCGTTCGACAAAAAATCTTAAGGCTAAACCGCCTTAAGATTTAATGAATACCTATTCTCCTGTTTGGTCACACCTGAATCTTGAAGCATCCATTCGATGAAGCATCCATAACCGGACTTAGGATCATTTACAAATACATGAGTTACGGCTCCGATGAGACGGCCATCCTGTACGATAGGACTTCCGCTCATGCCTTGAACGATACCGCCTGTCTTATCGATAAGACGTGGATCGGTGATCCGCAGCACCATTCCTTTAGTGGCTGGCGTTTGCTGATGTGCTACATGAATGATCTCAACCTTAAACCGTTCCACCTGCTGTCCGTCAACTACAGTTAGGATCTCAGCTGGACCTTCCTTGACTTGATCGCTCATCGCCACGGGGATAGGTTCTTTGTAAAGACTGTGCTCGGGATTGGAGCTCATTTTACCGAAGATGCCGAAGTCAGTATTGCTCTCCACATTTCCAAGCACTTGGCTTTCTTTCAAAAAATGCGCTCGTTTCTCGCCCGGATCGCCATCCTGGCTTTTGGATATGGAGGTGACACTGGACTGAACGATATGACCACTGCCTACAACAATTGGAGTACCGGTATTCATGTCTGTAATCACATGTCCCAAAGCTCCATATACACCTTGCTCTGGAGCATAAAAAGTTAATGTGCCAACACCCGCTGCTGAATCACGAATGTACAGGCCTAACCGCCACACTTTGTCATGAATGTCATACGCGGGCTTTAACTTAGCTGTATGCTCTTTACCTCCGCGTTTGAAGACAATGGTCAAGGGGTTATTCGCTTTACCAGCACGATCCACCAGCTTGGCCACCTTGGACAACTCGTCCAATTTCTCACCATTCATGGAGATCATCAGATCACCCGGCACTAAACCGCTGACCTCTCCTGGGGAAAGCTTAGTTTTCTCGGATACTTCAATCAGATGATGACCAACAACCAAAACACCTGCTGATTTCACTTTCACACCGATCGTTTGACCTCCCGGGATCACCTTAAGCTCGGAATGAATTCCTTGTGCAGTCACCTTGGCTGGTTCACCTTGCAGTGGTGCAGCAGAACTTAGGTTTGTTCCCGTTATGCCCGATAAACTAAGAAAGAAGGCAAATAAAAGGCCTGGCATTAACTTCCTGAGGTTAGGCTTCAATGGCTGTCACGCTCCCTTTTGCTTCTTTCGCTTGACGAAAAAGGTGGTCGCCAATTGCGTACCTATAAGATAACCTTGCCCCCAGGCTTTTATTACTGTCAATCATTGCTCCGCTTAGCTTGTTGCAGCCTTACTTGCCTCGGCCAGATTAAGCATTTCCTGCGAGTGGTGCAATGTTTTTTCGGTAATTTCTACGCCACCCAGCATCCTGGCCAGCTCCATTACACGTCCATCGTTCGTTAGGGATTCCACTTCAGTCATGGTTCTTCCATCCTCAACCTTTTTGCGGATTAAGTACTGATGGTCAGCCATACAAGCCACCTGCGGCAAGTGAGTAATGGAGAACACCTGACAGGTAGAGGACAGCTTAAACAGCTTATCTGCGATGGACTGAGCAGCTCTGCCGCTGACACCAGTATCCACTTCGTCAAAAATTAGAACTGGAATTGCATCATGGCGCGCAAAAATACTTTTCATTGCCAGCATAATACGCGACAGCTCACCACCAGAGGCAATTTTGCCAAGAGGTCTCAGGGGTTCGCCCGGGTTAGGGGATATCATAAATTCTGCGCTGTCTATCCCTTGTCTTGTGAGGCGAATACGCCGACCATTGTATTCGACTCCACGCGGGTCCTCCAGCCTGTCCAATTTGACCTGCAACGAGGTTCTTTCCATTTGAAGGTCTTTGAGCTCACCCTCCACTTGGGTGGCCAGATCAGCAGCACAAAGCTTTCGTGCTTCACTTAATTCCGTAGCTGCTTCCATTAATACAGACAGCAACGAATCGCGCTTCGCCGTCAGTTTCTCCAGATATTCATCTTTATTCTCAAGCAAATCAGTTTCCCGGTGAATTTGTTCATAATAAGCCAAAATCTGTTCTACACTTTCTCCATATTTACGTCGGAGTCCAGTGATCAAATCCAAACGATTCTCTATTTCTTCAAGTCGCATCGGATTGAACTCGATATTTTCCCGGTAATCACGAAGCTGAAAAGCAGCATCCTCTAGCTGGTAATATGAGGACTGCAGCTGTTCGAGCACTGTTCGCAGACCCTTCTCATCGTAACGAACTGCATCCTCAAGTCTGGAAATAACATTACCGATCGATTCCAAGCCTTGTCTGTCGTAAAGTAGCTCATATGCACCCGATACGGAATCCATCATTTTCTCACTGTGGGATAGTTTGACCCGTTCTTCGGTAAGTAATTCATCTTCTCCCGGTTTTAATCCGGCGGATGAAATTTCTTCAAGCTGAAAACGATATAAGTCAAGCATTTGGTATGCCTTCTGGCTGGATTCCTGCAGCTCTCGCAGCTCTTTCTCCACCTTCGCGAAGGCAGAATACCTTTCCTGAAAAACTGCCTTTAGCGGACCAATAATCGGTTCTCCGTATGTATCCAGCAGTCCCAGATGCCGTTCCGCCTTAAGCAAGTTCTGGTGCTCATGCTGGCCGTGTATATTAACCAGCTGCTCGCCGATCTCGCGAAGCATGGTAAGATTGACCATCTGCCCATTTACACGTGATGTACTTTTACCTTGAGAGGTAAGCTCGCGTCGTATAATAAGATGCTCCTCGCGCTGGGCCTCAATGCCAAGACGCTCCAAAGTCTCCCAAACGGGATGACCGCTGGGAAGACTGAAGAGCGCCTCCATCTCCGCTTTTTCACAACCATAACGAATGGAATCCGCAGAACCGCGGCCTCCAACAATCAATCCAAGCGCATCAATAATAATGGATTTACCTGCCCCGGTCTCCCCCGTAAGCACGTGGAAGCCAGGATAAAAATGCACATCTACCGCCTCAACGACGGCAAGATTGCGTATAGACAAGGTTTCTAACACTAATAGAGCACCTCCGAGAAGATGACAGGCATCTGATTAATTATAATTAAGAAATATAACCCATGATTTGTGAAATTACGGTCTTGCTGTCCTCAGGTAAACGGCAAATGATAAGGATTGTATCATCACCAGAAAGGGTTCCCATAATTTGCGGCCAGTCAATATTATCAATTAAAGCAGCGACAGAGTTAGCCGTACCTGGTAAACATTTCATCACCACAAGATTAGCCGAGGAATCGATCTGCACAAAATTATCCACAAGAACGCGCTTAAGCTTCTGAATGGGATTGTACCGTTGATCCGTTGGAAGTGAATATTTATATCTTCCATCATCCATGGGTACCTTGATGAGCAACAGCTCTTTTATATCTCGAGATACTGTGGCTTGAGTAACTTGAAAACCTGATTCCCGCAAGGCTTCCACAAGCTCGTCCTGTGTCTCGATATCCTTTTGTGTAATAATTTCACGAATTTTAATATGTCGTTGTCCCTTCATTGTTGCCTCCTGGTATATAAAAAATATGGATTCAGTTTGATTCTCCGTCGTCTTTGCCAAGCTTAATGACATGGATCGATGCTGTTGCTACATTAACATATAGAACGCCGCTGCATTCCGGATAGATCAGCAGGTAGGGAAGCAAGGTATCACGTAAGCCACTGCCAGTGAAATCCAAAGGCTTGCGTGGTCTGGAAAGGATAACTAAATATAAAGATCCTTCCTCTTTTGTCGCCACATAATCTATAAATAACCGGCTATACATCTGCGCCCCATTTACGTTGAAAGACAAGGGGATTTTTAATTTCCCTCCAACGACCTCATATCCTTCATCCTCAAGTATATCAATAGAGGGATGTGGAATAATCACTTTATTGAAAGGAATTTGATCCTTCATAAAAGAACGCGGAGAACTCTGCAGCCATACATATATCCGATATATTATAAAAATCGATAATGCTACCCCAATAAACGCCATAACGACCTTGTCAGAGCTACCCGCCACTATCAATCACCTCGGTGATTTATTCGCGTGAAGCCCTGGTAAATCCTGCTTCTAAGCTGTCTTTTTATAAGCTTTCCGCATAATTGATATTATTCGCTAATTCAGCAATTTACAATTACAACGAGCACAGTAAATCCAAAAAAAGATTCAAAATATAAAGACCCGGATTTTATACCGGGTCTTTATTTTAATAAATTCAATCCCTTTGAGCAAATCTGCTCCCTCAATCTTAACAGATGAAGAGGAATTTTCAAGGTTGAACTCTTCAGACTTCCCGCTCAAAAAAAACACCCCGCTGACCATTTGAGGTTGACGGGGTGTTCATAAAGCTCTAACGGCGCGCGGGGTTTCCATGAGTAGAACTCACATTAAAAGTACCCGTAGCCTGCTTAATCACTTCATCAGCAAGGGATGGAAAGTCCTCCACTGGAATGACTGCTGCAACAGCAGCTGCCGGCTGTACGGATGATTCTTCGCCTTCTGCCACTTCTGGCGTCAGTCTCCAATGAGCAAGAAACTCAATATTGCCTTCCCCGCCTGTAATTGGCGAAAAAGTCAATCCATGGAGACCGAATCCTAACTCTGCAGCCATAGTCAGTACATTAATCAAAACCTCTTTATGGACAGCGGAATCACGAATCACACCTGATTTTCCAACCTTCTCACGTCCAGCCTCAAATTGCGGCTTGATGAGTGCAGCGATATCTGCTGGACGTTGCAGCAAGGCTTTGAGGGGTGGGAGAATTATTTTTAAGGATATAAAAGATACATCAATACTGGCAAAGTCCGGAACAGGACCCTGCAAATCTGTAGGTGTCATATACCGGAAGTTCGTACGCTCCATAACGCTCACTCGCTCATCATTCCGCAGTGACCAATCCAGCTGGTTATAGCCAACATCAATGGCGTACACATGGCTTACACCATTCTGAAGCGCACAATCTGTGAAGCCGCCAGTGGAAGCACCAATGTCCAGCATGTTCCGACCGGTAAGATCAATATTAAATTGGCGAAGAGCCTTCTCCAGCTTTAGGCCTCCACGACTGACATACGGATGCACAGAGCCTTTAACCTTAAGGGTAGACTCCCGCGAGACCTTCATGCCAGCTTTTTCAATACGTTCCTCATCCGCGAGCACCAACCCTGCCATAATAGCAGCTTTAGCTTTCTCCCGGCTTTCATAAAAACCTTGCTCCACAAGCAGTACATCAATCCGTTCTTTACGGTGTTCCATGGTCATCTCCCGATCGTTCAAGGGTTACTAATTTCCGGCTTCCACTTAGGAAGACGAAGTCGTTTTGTAATTATAAGCACTTAGAGCCATCATGGACTTGATACGTGCACATAACGCTTCTACGGTAAGACCTGTTTGCTGACGTTGTTCTTTAATGGAGCCATGCTCCACGAAGATGTCGGGCACACCCATCAGATGTACACGAGCGTCATAAATTTCATGCTCCGCGTAGAACTCCAATACCGCACTGCCGAGACTTCCCGCTTGGCAAGCCTCTTCAATAACAACCATATTGGTTCCAGCATGAGCCAAATCCAGAAGCATGGAATTATCAAGCGGCTTCAGGAAACGCGCATTCACAACGCCCACCTGAATCCCTTCCCGCTTCAGCAAATCAGCGGCTTCTTCAGCCACTTGAACCATAGGACCACATGCCACTACAGCATATCCTTCTCCTGTACGCAGTCGTTCCCATGATCCTATAGGAAGGGTATGCAGTTCAGCGTCCAATGCCACACCTGTTCCGTTAATACGCGGATAGCGGTAAGCAATTGGACCGTCATTATATTCAAGTGCCGTCTTCATCATATGACGCAGCTCATTTTCGTCTTTTGGCATCATCATAACCATATTAGGGATATGGCGCATAAAAGCAACATCGTACACACCCTGATGAGTCTCACCATCCGCACCCACAAATCCAGCACGGTCAATGGCGAACATAACATTGGCATTATGGCGGCAAATATCATGGACGATCTGATCATAGGCACGCTGCATGAAGGTAGAATACACGGCGTATACCGGCTTCATCCCTTCCATAGCCAAAGCTGCACACAAGGTTGCTGCATGCTGCTCTGCAATCCCCACGTCAATCATACGATCCGGGAATTCCTTCGCAAAAGGAAACAAACCTGAACCGCCTGGCATCGCAGGGGTAACTGCAATCAGACGCGAATCTTCACGTCCTAGCTCAATCAGTGTACTACCAAATACTTCGGTGTACATTGGAGGACCTACAGCTTTAAGTGCCTGACCTGACTCAATTTTGTAAGGGGAAATAGCATGCGATTTATAAAAATCAGTCTCAGCCGGTTTATAGCCCTTGCCTTTGGTCGTCAGCACATGCACAAGCACAGGACCCGCCACGTTATCTGCTTGATGGAAGGTGTCGATCATTTTCTCCAGATCATGTCCATCCACTGGCCCAAGATACGTAAAGCCAAGTTCTTCAAACAATACTCCAGGAACCATCATATATTTAAGACTGTTTTTTAATTGTTCAGCGGTTTTCGCTAATCGTCCACCGATGGCCGGAATCTTCTTAAGCAGCCCTTCAACCTCGTCTTTGGCACGCAAATAATGACGGTCCGAACGAATTTTGCTTAAATAATTGTGCATCGCCCCTACATTCGGAGCAATCGACATTTCATTATCGTTCAAAATAACCATCAGCTTACGCTTCTCATGGCCAATGTGGTTAAGCGCTTCAAAAGCCATCCCGCCGGTAAGCGCACCGTCACCAATCACGGCAATCACCTTGTTGTCTTCGCCTTTTAGATCACGAGCCATAGCCATCCCCATCGCTGCCGACAAAGAGGTGCTGCTATGTCCAGCCTCCCACACATCATGTTCGCTTTCAGAGCGCTTAACAAAGCCGCACAATCCCTGATATTTGCGCAGGGTATCAAAGCGATCTTGACGGCCGGTCAGTATTTTGTGGACATAGGCTTGGTGGCCAACGTCGTAGATCATTTTGTCACGAGGACTGTTGTAGCAATAATGTAAGGCCAGCGTGAGCTCCACCACCCCCAGATTAGAACCGAGGTGCCCGCCGGTTGCTGTAAGCTTCTCAATCAGAAATCGTCGAATCTCCTCTGCTAGAGTAGTTAATTCTTCGACTGACAGTGATTTCAGTTGTTGTGGATCATTTATTTGTGGAAGCAGCACGAATAGTTCCCCGCTTTCCTAGATGTTGTAAAATATATAAAAACCATTATAACACAAACGAAACGGCTGTCGAAATACAGCCGCTTCGAAAGTTCATACTTAGTGATCACGTGCCATTAAATAATCTGCAATTTCCAGCAGGCGCTGGTTGTCGTAAAAACCGCCATTCAGCACAGCATTTCGGGCTGCTTCTGTAAGCTGCTTCACCTCAGCACGAGATTCCTCCAACCCAATAAAATAAGGGTAGGTTACCTTCTGCTGCTTGATATCGCTGCCTGTTTTTTTGCCAAGCTTGCCTTCATCACCAACCAAATCAAGAATATCATCCTGGATTTGAAAAGCTAGTCCGATGCTTGTACCAAAATCACGCAGAGCTTCAAGCTGCTTCTCTGTTGCCCCTGCGATACGTCCGCCGGCTAACAGCGAAAAGATAATTAAATCTCCGGTTTTATGCAGATGAATATACTTCAACTGCGCAAGATCTGTTAGTCCTTGCTCGCCTTCCATATCTGCAATCTGACCGCCGACCATGCCGCGTGGACCTGCCATTTCCGCCAGATCCTCCACTATGGATAAAACATTATCAGCAGGAATGCCAAATTTACGGGAGGCTTGTACCACACTATAAAAAGCATGGGTCAAAAGCGCATCACCCGCAAGAATAGCCGATGCTTCACCAAAGACTTTATGATTCGTCAGCTTGCCGCGCCGATAATCATCATTATCCATGGCAGGCAGATCATCATGAATCAACGAGTAGGTATGTACCATCTCAATCGCAGCTGCAACAGGCAAGGCTGCTTCACGGCTGCCTCCCAGTGATTCACAAGCAGCGATCACAAGTAACGGCCGGAGGCGTTTGCCCCCTGCCATTAGCGAATACTTCATCGCTTGCTGTAAATTTTCTGGAACCGTCCACGCTGCGGGAAGAATAGTCTCAAGCTCATGTGAGAGCAAATCACTTATCGATGCGATGTAATCCTCCAGCGGCTGCCGCATGCTTTCACTTGCGGAGCTTCCCTCCAGATCATTCTCAAAGCGATTCATCGGCGTCCCCTTCCAGACGTGCACCAAACGGCTTTTTGCGCAGTTCTCCGTCCTCTTGGGTAATCATTTCGATCTTACGCTCTACTTGTTCCAGCTTGCTGCCGCAAAGCTGCGACAGCTTCATGCCCTGCTGAAATAAATCGATGGCCTTCTCCAGAGGAACGTCGCCGTGTTCAAGCTCACGAACGATTTCCTCCAGTCGGTCCATAGCGCCTTCAAAATCAAGTTCCGCTTCCTTCGTCATCGTCTTTGCCATCCTCCTTCATCCCCCATACTTGGCAGTTCAGCTGTCCGTCATTCATCTTTATCACCACAAGATCGCCAAGCTGTACTTCAGTCAGCGATTTGATTAAATGTTCTTCCGCCTCGTCATACACTAAGCTGTAGCCTCGTGACATTACTTTAAGCGGGCTAAGCGCATCCAAATGGCGGATCTCCGCCACATAGCGAGATCGCTTCTCCTGCAAACGAGCCTGCATAGCGCCCATTAACTCACGGCGCAGACTGTCTGTGAGCTGACGTGCTGCGGCAACACTGTCGCGCGGATGGAACCGCTGCAGACTGTGATGCAGCACCGCCTTGCGCTCGCGGGAACGGCTGAGCCGTGCATCCGCCGAGCGCTGGAGCCGCTCACGCAGCATGTCCAGCCGCTGCGTGTGCTGAATCAGCGTGCGGCGCGGCCCTGCCAGCGCCAGCGAGCGCTGCAGCACCGAGTGGCGCTCGCGTCCACGCTGGGCGCGTTGTTGCAGCGCCTGGCGCAGCCGCTGCTGCAGCTGGAGAAGCTGCGCAGCTAGCTCGCCGGCATGAGGCACGGCCAGCTCAGCGGCCGCTGTGGGCGTAGCCGCGCGGAGGTCGGCGGCGAAATCGGCAATCGTGAAATCGGTCTCGTGGCCGACGGCCGAGATGACCGGAATCCTTGATGCCGATATCGCTCGCGCGACTTCCTCCTCGTTGAACGCCCACAGCTCCTCCAGCGAACCGCCGCCGCGGCCGACGATAAGCACGTCGGCTTCACCCATGGCGTTCAGCGCACCAATCGCCTTCACTATCGAAGGCGCAGCGCCTTTGCCTTGCACCAGTACGGGATAGATTACAATAGCTACCTGCGGAAACCGCCGCTGAAGCGTAATTACAATATCTCGTACAGCTGCTCCTGTTGGGGAAGTAATCACACCAATACACTTCGGGAACCGCGGCAACGAACGCTTACGAGCTTCTGCAAAAAGGCCTTCTTTTTCAAGCTTGCTCTTCAGCTGCTCATAGGCCAGATATAAACTGCCAATCCCATCAGGCTGCATATGTGTGGCGTAGAACTGATATTGCCCATCCCGTTCATAGACGGTCACATTACCTCTGGCAATTACCCGAGCGCCTTCTTTCGGAATAAAGGGCAGCCGCTGGTTATGAGAAGCGAACATAATCGCTTTAATGCGGCTGCTCTCGTCCTTAAGTGTGAAATACATATGCCCGCTGCCATGATGTGTAAAGTTGGAAATCTCTCCGCGAATCCACACATCCGAAAGTAAATTATCCGAGTCTAGCTTCATGCGGATATAACGGTTGAGTTCTTTGATCGAATAAACCTGCCGCTCTGCCGCCATGAATCTTACCCCTATTCCAGGCCGTGACGGCGTTTAGCCGCAATCAGCGTGTTGCTCATCAGCATTGTAATAGTCATCGGACCAACCCCGCCTGGAACAGGCGTGATGTATCCGGCAACTTCTTTTGCACTTTCATAATCAACGTCACCTGCGAGTTTACCGTTATCCAGACGGTTCATGCCCACATCAATGACAACAGCACCCGGCTTCACATAGGAAGCATCAATGAAATTAGCTCGTCCGATCGCTACAACCAAAATATCCGCTTGACGGCTAATCTCTTGCATATTAGCTGTACGGGAATGGCACATAGTTACGGTAGCATTTTCGCGTTGCAACAAGAGGGAAACTGGCTTTCCTACAATATTGCTACGACCAATTACAACGGCATGTTTACCTGCCATACCTGTTCCTGTACGTTTGATCAGTTCGATTACTCCTGCAGGAGTACATGGAAGAAGACTGTCGGCACCGATGACCAGGTTGCCTACATTGACAGGGTGAAAGCCGTCTACATCCTTTTCCACGGAGATTGCATCAATAACAGCCTTCTCCTCGATATGCTTAGGCAATGGGAGTTGAACCAGAATTCCGTCGATATCATCGCGTCCGTTTAGCTCTGCTACCAGTGCCAGAAGTTCTTCTTGAGAAGTGGATTCATCCAATTTATGCACTTCCGAATGGAATCCTAAGCTGATACAAGATTTCTCCTTATTGCGAACATAAACCTGAGATCCCGGGTCTTCACCTACTAGAATAACAGCCAAACCGGGCTTTACGCCGCGTTTCGCCAGTTCAGCAACCTCTTGGGCAATGCTAATACGAATTTCCTCGGATACTTGTTTACCACTGATGATTGCTGCTGTCATGTTAGTCTCTCCCCTTTTATATACTTTACTATGGTTTATAAATTAAGAATGGTCAGCTTTAATAGTATCTATCTCTTGGATCATCTTGCCGAGTACTCCGTTAACAAACTTCCCGGAATCATCCGTTCCAAAATGCTTGGCCAAATCGATCGCTTCATTCACCGCAACCTTCGCAGGCACATCATTGGCGAACACCATTTCATACGCTGCTAAACGTAGAATCTGACGATCCACACGTGACAGACGGCTCATTTGCCAGCCCTTCAGGTAATGTTCAAGTATATCGTCGATCGCTACCTTGTGCTCCCATACCCCATTCACATGCTCTACCACATAGTGTTTAAGCTGAATCTCGTCCGTGATTACACGTTCGGTTTCATTCTCTTCTGAGGCTTCCTCGAGCAGCATTTCTACAGCTTCCGCGCTTTCCACATCGTTCATTTCCATCTGATACAGGCTTTGGACAATAATCTCTCTAGCTATACGTCTTTTCATGTGTTCCTCCTAAAATCTTATATCGCATTAAAATATTCACTTGTACTGCAACAACGTCTACGACCCAAATATCGCTTCACACTTATTCATTCTTTCCCTATTCCTGTGAGGATTATTGCACAAAGCGAAGATACCTTCAGAGGAAGCTCGCAAATATACCTATCCCTTGTCGCAAAAAAACCGCAAAGCCTTTCTTCCGGGGGCAACGGACAACACAAACTTACGGTTTCCTGCTCCGGGAAAAAGACTATCGCGGTTCACTTAAAGGGACGCCAGCGTCCGGATAATCGCGAAACCAACTCCTGCCATTGAAACAGGGGCGCTTGCGCGGTATCCTTTCTTTTGCCGAGCGTATATCCGATGAACACTACCAGTGCAAAGAACAGCATATCCCAAAAACCGCAAATTAAATAAATCAAACCCAGACCAATGCCGAAAGTCACTCCGGCGATTCTACCCCCGTGACTTTCCCATACTTCTTTCCAAGACATAAGGGAAACTCACCTCTATTCCACTCGACTTTTGAAGCTTGGAGACTGCGTGAGGTTAGCAATATATACAGACACATCAGCAACCGGAATGCCGGTTGTCTCCTGCACGAAATCATGCACCTGACGTTGTACTTCTGTGGTAAGCAGCGGTAATGAATGCTCACCGTCCACTACTGCACGAATTGTAATTTCAAGGCCAGCCTGCGAGACACGAATACGTGACTTGAGATCTCTGATTCCCTTCACTTTACCGGCAGCCTTAAGACTCAGATTCTCAATAGTTTCCATTGAAATCTGGATATCCCCATACTCTGTACGCTGATCGACCGAAGGCAATGAAGCGCGATCACGGCGCAGAGAGATGTAGAAAAATCGGATGCTCAGAAGGAACAAGACAACTGCTACTATTATTGCTGTAATATAAGCTGCTGGTCCATTCTCAATCTCCAAAGTTCTAGGAATCGCACCGCTTAAGAGGAGGATGGCAATAACAGATAGTATTCCGATACTTAAGCTGTAGACAAACAGCAAAAGTCTGTCCAAAATTTTTGCCACGAGTCTCATAACCTCCTTAAATTAGAGTAAACCCTCGACTTTGCTGTCGGGGGTTTATGGAAGAACGATGACTGCTATTTCACACGAAGAATCGTTTCTGTTTCTTCGTTCTTGTCTACAGTGTTGTTGTTCTTGAATTGCACATCATGAATATGCACATTCACTTCCACAACAGTCAGACCAGTCATAGTCTCGATGGAGCGCTTAACATTACGTTGAATTTCAGCAGCCACTTCAGGAAGGCGATTGCCATATTCAATAATTACAGAAACATCCACCGCAGCTTCACGTTGTCCAACCTCTACTTTAACTCCTTTGGACAGATTCTTACGTCCAAGAAGTTCAACAATACCACCGGCGAATCCGCCGCTCATACCTGCTACACCTTTAACCTCAACGGTCGCCAGACCTGCAATAACCTCGATTACTTCAGGAGCAATCTGGATTTCACCGATTTCCGTCCGTTCGTATTCTGTCGGCAATGTACTCATTTTAGACTTCACACCTTTCAAGAAAGATTGTTCATGATTTCAAGCGTAAAGCACGTCTCTTATTAAACATACTATATCATTTGACGAACTTTATGACAAACAAACCGAAGTCGTCCTAAATTTCATACTCTTCAAGAAACTTAATGTCAAAGTTACCATCCAAAAATACAGGATGCTCCAACAGTTTCTGATGGAAAGGGATGGTGGTATGAATGCCTTCCACGGCGAATTCAGCCAAGGCGCGCTTCATCTTCGCAATCGCTTCCTGACGTGTAGGAGCCCATACAATCAGTTTTGCAATCATAGAATCATAGAAAGGGGAAATCGTATATCCTGGGTACGCCGCACTATCCACACGAACGCCAAGGCCTCCTGGTGGCAAATAAAAGCCGATTTTTCCTGGTGAAGGCATGAAATTACGCTCAGGATCTTCAGCATTTATACGGCATTCAATGGACCAGCCATTAATCACGATATCTTCCTGAGTGAATGACAGCGGATTGCCTTCTGCTACAGAGATCATTTCCTTAATCAAATCCACACCTGTAACCATTTCTGTTACTGGATGTTCAACCTGAATACGGGTATTCATCTCCATGAAGTAGAACTGTCCGTCCGGTCCAAGCAGGAATTCAAGTGTTCCGGCTCCCGAATAATTCACGGCAAGTGCTGCTCGAACTGCTGCATTACCCATTGCTTCCCGAATTTCCGGTGTGAGCACTGAACAAGGTGCCTCTTCAATCAGCTTTTGGCGACGACGCTGCACGGAGCAGTCCCGTTCACCTAAATGCACTACATTGCCATGTTTATCTGCAATAATCTGAATCTCCACATGCTTCATGCCTGTTAGGAATTTCTCCAGATATACACCAGCGTTACCAAACGCCTTTTGTGCTTCCTGTTGTGCAGCAGTAATCTGCTTCACTAAAGATTCCTCGTCCTCAGCAATCCGTATTCCCTTACCTCCGCCACCTGCAGTCGCCTTAACGATGATTGGGTACCCAATATCGCGGCCCAGCATGACAGCTTCCTCTACATCGCCTACAAGACCATCTGAGCCCGGGATAATCGGAACTCCAGCCAGTTTCATGGTTTCCTTCGCCACAGCCTTGTCACCCATACGGTTTATGGCATCTGGAGAAGGTCCTATGAAGATAATATTGCAAGATTCACAAATCTCTGCAAAATCCGCATTTTCAGCTAAAAATCCATAGCCAGGATGGATGGCATCACATTCCGTTAAGGTGGCTACACTCATAATATTTGTAAAGTTCAGATAGCTGTCCTTGGCCGGCATCGGACCGATGCAGTAAGCTTCATCAGCCAACCGGACATGCAGTGAATCCCGGTCGGGTTCCGAATAGACCGCGACGGTGGAAATGCCCAGTTCACGGCAGGCCCTAATAATGCGGACCGCGATTTCGCCGCGGTTGGCAATCAACACTTTTTGAATGTTCATGCGTTTCCTCCCAAAGTTTTGCGAAGCTTCCGCTCCTTAAGTAGTCTGCGGTATTTATTCCGGTTTAACCAAGAATAGTGGTTGACCGTATTCTACAAGCTGACCGTTCTCAGCAAGCACAGACACGATTTCACCTTTGATCTCCGCTTCCAGCTCATTCATCAGTTTCATCGCCTCAATAATGCAAACCGTTGATTTTTCACTTACACGGTCTCCAACATTAACAAACGAAGGCGTTTCCGGAGAAGCGGCACTATAAAAGGTCCCCACCATTGGAGACACAATTTTATGTAGTTTGCCTTCTGCAGCTGCTTGTGGCTGCTGCGCTGGAGGAACTTCACCTACTACCGGATAGGATACTTGCGGTACGCTCTGCGGCTGCGGGGCAGGCGTAAAGGGATAGGCAGCATAAGGAGTCGCCTGTACTGCTGTTCCATCAGCTTCAGGGCGATCCGGTTTGCGAATTGCAAGCTTCATTCCTTCGCTTTCGATCTCCAACTCATGTACAGAGGAGGTCTGGTCCAGCAATTTAATCAATTCCTTAATTTCGCTCAACTTGAA
Source organism: Paenibacillus sp. FSL H7-0690 (assembly GCF_037980415.1). Taxonomy (NCBI): domain Bacteria; kingdom Bacillati; phylum Bacillota; class Bacilli; order Caryophanales; family Paenibacillaceae; genus Paenibacillus; species Paenibacillus sp. FSL H7-0690. Next base: position 4,927,538 of record NZ_CP150281.1, read on the forward strand.
CATATATCAGTTCACTCCTTCAGCTTTCTCTCGAAGCCACTTCTTAAGCGGACAAGATAACTTTATGTATTATATCACAATCGGTAAAAATGGAAAGAGCCCGGGGCAACCCGAGCTCTTTCGTCATTTTTCTTTTAATTATACAGCTTATTATTGCTCAGAAACGTATTGTACACTAATTTTATCTTGAGATACACTCAGTTCCTTCATTACGAGATCCACGATGCTGACCGCTTGCTTTACATCCAGTTTGTCGCTGAGAACGACTACTTTATAGCTGTCTCCAGCTTCTTCCTTTACAATCGCTTCGCCATATTTTTGTTGAAGCTGTTCTTCGATACCGGTAATTTTGGATTCTTTTTCTTCAAGATTAAGAAGTTGTTCTTGAGCGACTGCGTTATCAGCAGGTGTTTTGTCCATGTCATTAATCAAAGCAAGCAAGTCTTGTTGGTTCTTAAGATTCTTTTGCTCACGTTCATAAAGGTAGTTAGTGAACATGCTGCTCGCCGATACACTTTGAGAAGCTACTTCATCGAGAATTTCTTTGTCATTTTTAGCTGGAGTCTTGGTTGTTGTATTTGCGGCTGTATCTTTAGCAGATGTATCTGTTTTCGCGGCATCTTTAGCAGCAGTGTCGGTTGTTGCCTTCTCTGAGTCACTGCTATTTGCGGCAGCTTTACTGCTATCGTCCTTAGCAGCTGTAGTTGTACTTTCGTCCGTTTTAGCAGTAGTAGTGCTATCATCCGTTTTAGCGGTAGCAGCACTGTCATCCGTTTTGGCGGCAGTAGCGCTGTCGTCCGTAGTAGCGGCGCCAGTAGTGCTATCTACAACGCCTTCATCGGCAACAACATCGCCTTGACTAACAACTTCGTTCACAACAACACCTTTGTCGCCAACCGTTGGCAACGCTGCACCTGCTGTGTCTTTCAGGGAATCAACCTGCATTGTGCCAGCCGTGTCTTTTGGAATCGAAGCACCTGAGTCTTCAGTGAATAAATAATATGCAGAGAGGACCACCATCAAGCTGAGCATAGAAACCAACCATATCGTTTGTCTTTTGCCGTTCATTCCTAATTCCTCCTAAAATTTAATCTAGTGGCTGCTTCGGAAGCACTCACTTATTGACTTTCTCCTGCTACTCTTGTTTGCGTGGTACTACTGAAATGCGCTGGATTGGGACGTTCAAGCCTTTTTCTATAGCCTGCTCGACAAGTCCACGAACAACCTTGTTCTCTGCCCCTTTGGCAACTACCAGTACGCCGCGTACCTGAGGTTTGATCCGCTTCGTCACGATGGGTGTCTCGTCCCCTGATTGCGAGTAGGTTACGATTTCGCCATCCCTCGTATATTGTGTCGTATGACGTTTCCCCCCACTGGCATCCGTCTCTTCACTAAGCTGTTGGGAGTCATTCATATTACGCACCACGACAATTTCTTCTGTAGACTCCACTGTAACCATGATATCGACTGTACCGACGCCAACGATTTTCTCCAAAATTTCCTTCATCCGGTTCTCCATCGCTAGTTCGATGCTGTCGAACGAATTGGTCGTTGTGGTTGGATCACTCTGCACCAGCGCCGTTTGAGAGGACTGATTCACCGGCGGCTCACGCCCTGTATTCTCGTTATCAATCCTCTTCACATTGACGAAGGAATTGAATAGCATGATCGCTGCGCCCAGCAGACCCAGAATGATCAGCCAGCGAAAGGTATGGCTTCTCTTCGGACTGCCGGCCCCACCCCCAGCCCACTGCTCAAGCTTTTTCAGCCAATTGCTCACTCCCATCCCTCCTAAAAATTATAGTTTCTTAGAAACATCAAGCTCATGATTTGACGTTACTAGCCACGCTGCCATCCACCTGAATGACTTTGGGATCCAAATCCCACTTCAGTTCCAGCAGCTTTACAATGGACTCCATTTCACTCGAGGACGCGCTGTCTTCAGCTACAGTTCCGTTCACTGCTTTATTAGGTTCAGCTGATGATGTTGCTTCACTCCCTACGTTATCTGCCGGATTAGCGCCAATTTTAACTTCTACAGATGCTACAGGAGAGATTGTAATGGGTGCTGTAGTCGCTGTGCTGGAAGCTCCGGAAGTACCCGGGGAGTTAGCCGTTGTCTGAGGCATAGAGACCCTTACATTGGAAATGACAGGAACGTCTTCGTTACCAGTGCCGCCAGACTTCCCCATGCCCAGCGTTACGGTGACATTAACCCCGCGTTTGCCGGTCTCACTGATAATCTGCTCTTTCATCTGACCCGCCACCTCTTCGGCAGCGAGCTGCAGACTCTGTTCCTGACGGCCTTGTGCAAGCTTTTGCCCATCTGCCAGAATCTGTTCCAAGGATGGGTCTCCCTTCCCTCCGCCAGTGAACAAACCGCCCTCTTTCTCTTGCTGTCCCATAGCGACACTCAGTTCGGAGATTGCATCACCTTTCAGGAGAGAGACGATAGGGCTGAGCATCGTGAGCAGGATTAGGAGACTTAGCACCAATCTTGCATAACGCTCCATGGATTTGCTTGGGAGCAGCAATTCAACAAATGACGCCAACAGCACAACCAGGATGATCTCCCGCAGCCAACCGCCTAACCAGCTCATGGTTTCCCTCCTAAAGGTTTTGTTGCTTCACCTCATCATTACGGTCAAATTGCCCGCAGTCAGCATGATCGTAACCGCCATAAAAAACATTAAGGAAACAGCAGCCAAAGCAGCGAATACGTACACCATGCTTTTTCCAATCGTCTGGAGACAGACTACAATCGGTGTCTCTCCCAGCGGCTGCATCACAGCGGCGGCTATGTTGTAGATAAGGGCAAGCACCAGGATTTTGATTGCCGGAAAAGCACACAGGAACAATATGATAATGACACCCGATAACCCGATCGCATTCTTCACCAGCAGTGAAGCTGAGATTACTGTGTCTGTGGCATCCGCGAACATTTTGCCGATGACCGGAACAAAATTCCCTGTAATATATTTAGCGGCCCTAATGGTGACCCCATCCGTTACTGAGCTTGTTATCCCTCGCACGGAAATTACACCTAGGAACACAGTTAGCAGTACACCTAACAGTCCAGCACCGATGTTTCGCAGCAGGTTAGCCAGCTGGGTTAGTTTATATTTCTCTGACAATGCGCTGACCAGATGCAGCACTGCCGAGAAGAAAAGAAGCGGAAAAACAAGGGTGTGGATCATGGTGCCAACCGTATGAATCATAAAAACAATTAACGGATGGGTGACAGAGACCGTAACGATATTCCCCATCGAAGCCAGCAGCGCGAACAGCAGTGGAATCATCGCCATCATGAAATCGATCATCCGATCGATAGCATCCTTTGCATAACCAATAGCGATATTGAAGCTGTTCACGGCAATTACCAGCACCACCATATAACAGAGCGTATAAGCGACCTTACTGACCGTTTTTCGCTCAAAAGCGGTTTGCAGCGTCTCCAGAATCATGCTGAGCACACTGATCATCACAATCGTCACGAGCAGCTTTCCGTTGTACAGCACCTCATGCCACATAAAGCCTAGAAGCCCAGATAACACACCCTTCAAGCTGAGCCCCTTATCTCCTGGAAGCAGCATGTCCATTAGCGTGGGTGTGGCCCCGTCCGGGAAAAAACCACCATAATCCTTCATCAGCTGATCCCAGTACGACTCGACTTTATCTTTTGGCAAATTATTCACCTGGCTCTTGACCCACTGGTCTACCGGGGAGGAACTGCCGGATTCTGGTGTTGAGGAAGCTTGCACACTCTGAGCTGTACCTGCAAACCATAGAATGAAAAAGAATGGAAGCAGCAGCAGTATTATTTTTAGTTTTGGAGGACGGAAAACACTGCGCTCTTGCATAATTTCTCCTTCCGATTCGTTGCTCAGCTCTCTTTACGATTGCTTTAAGCAGGCAGTAGTTTCATGACGGTTTCGATAATGATGCTGATGATGGGTACGGCTAGTACCATAATTAGCACTTTGCCGGCGAGTTCTATTTTGGAAGCAATCGATTCCTGACCGGCATCTCGTACAATCTGTGCACCGAACTCCGCGATATAGGAAATGCCGATGATTTTGAAAACAGTCTTCAAATAAATCATTTCCATCCCCGATGACTCAGCCACCCGCTCCAGTGTAGAGAGGATCATTCCGATCTTGCCGATGAGAAACATAAAAATTAGAATTCCTGTTGTAGTAGCAAGAAGGAAGGCGAACATCGGTTTTTGTTCCTTCAGTACGAGAATCAATATGGTCGATATCAGCCCAACCCCAACAACTTGAATAATCTCCATGGCACGCCTATTGAAAAAGAAAGATCGTTTTTATTTCCTGCAGCAACCCGTCCAGCATACGAATCACCATGAACAGCACGACTACGAACCCGATCACGGTGACCCAATGTGCGAAATCCTCTTTTCCCATCTGTTTGAGCACCGTGTGTATCATGGCGATAATTATGCCAATGCCGGCAATTTGAAAAATCGCATTGACTTCAATATTCATTCCTGGCACCTCGCTAAAAGATCAAAATGACGATCAGTACTCCAAGCAGCAGACCCAGGCTTTTACTTAACTTTTCATATTTGCCTTGATCCTCTCTGGCCACCGACTCCTCCTGCTTCAATTGCTGCAATGCTAACGCGATATGAGTGCTCTGATTCGACCTATCGCTTGTGCCGAGAGTACAGCTGAGCTGGCGAAGAATCTCTCTTTCTGTCCCCTTCATAGCGGTAGACTTCCAATATGCTTCCATCGCCCGCTGGATGGCATCCTGGGCGCTTCTGTCATAGGGAGGGCTCATCTCCTCCGCTGTTTTGACAAACAACGATTTCAGCGGGTCCTTCGACTGATTCCCAATCCGCCGCATGGCTTCCGGCAGTGGGGTGAAGCCGTACATGATCTCTGTTTCCAACCGCTGTAGTGCTGCTATTAAACCTCTGATATGTCTGGGCCTGTCTGCATATTGACGAGCAAACTGGAGACCTGCAAGCGTACCAGCCACCACAATGAGCACAGCACCGAACAGCTTAAGCATGCAAATCACCACCTAGTCGATCCCCGGGAGAGATAAGCAGCATTCCTCTTTTCTGGCCATCCAGAATACGAAACGTGAGGCCTGCTTCTGAACGATGGAGTATGACATATCTCTCGAACATCTTTTGTTCCAGCAGTCCTCCAAGACCCGGCCTACGAGCCAACTCTGTTACATCTTTTCCGTGAGCGGAAGCAATGACAGATATTCCGGCATGCAGGGCCTCGGTAACTGCTTCGGCATCTTCAGGACGCCCAATCTCATCCGCGATTAATACATCTGGCGATAGCGACCGGATCATCATCATCATGCCTTCTGCCTTGGGACAGCCATCAAGAACATCAGTCCGCGGACCCACGTCAAAAGCGGGAACACCACGCCGGCTGCCAGCAATTTCAGACCGTTCGTCAACAATTCCCACCTTCAGCCCCGGTCTAATCCCTTCGCGCTTGCCCAATTCCCCTAAGGAGATTTGTCTTGCAAGATCGCGGAGCAGGGTAGTCTTGCCATGTTGTGGAGGGGAGAGAATCAAGGTGTGCATCATTCGCTGCCGCCCCTTGTCCAGTAAATAAGGCAGCACTCCATCTGCGATTCCAGGTACTTCTCGAGCAATACGGACATTAAAGCCAGTGATATCACGAAGATGCTCTACACCTCCGCCACTCAGTACTGTCCGACCAGCAAGTCCTATCCGATGACCGCCGGGAATCGTAATAAATCCTTTTCTCAGCTCTTCTTCCATCGTATATAGCGAATGGTTGCTGATCAGGTCTAGCAGTCGATGAGTGTCTTCCCGATCCGGCTTGTAAGCTTCTTCAGGCCTCTGCGTCAAACTGCCATTCACTCTTAGAAAGTGATATTTACCAGAGTAGTTAATTTCCAGCGGACGACCTTCACGGACACGAATCTCCTCCACCATTCCTAGCAGCGGAAGGGGAAGGCACTTTAACAGCGCTCTTACTTTTTCAGGAAACAATTGCAGCCAATCATCTGCCATACAAAGTACCCCCAAGCTGTCCTCTACTTAATTGCTTTATTCCATATTTATGCTTGTACGCGCCCAATATGCCTATCATCTATCATTTTTTCAAAATCCCGATTAAGAGAAAGGCTACACCGCAGCCCACCCAGCCTAATTTGCTCCATGACAGCTGCTGTGCCATCCCAGTCAGACCAATAGCTGTCGTCAATATCAATATGGTCGGGCCTACCAAAGCCAGTCCAGAATTGACAGCCAGCGCCTTATCGACCTGATTTAATCTGAGCATTATCAGCGCAGCTATAATCTCTGCACTGCCCGAGAACAACCGCAGAGTCGCCATCCAGCTTACATACTTGTCCAATCTACTCCACTCCTTTTACTAATTCATTCATACCAAAAGAGATCTGAGGCTTGTTTAGCTTTCTATTATTCATGGATATGCGTGGCTTTTTCACTTTAGACAATGAGAAATGACAGATTTGCAGATCAGACTGTGAAAGAATTCATAGTGAGTGGGTTCATAAATAAATATAATCAGTACGATAAAATAATTTTTACGAACGCCTTCATCTGTGGTATCCTTTTTAATTGGAAATATAGTGAGTTTATATTTTCAAAAAAAGGCAAACTAAAAAGACATAAGAAAAAGAGGGGATTTGTGTCATGCACGTACGAAATTACGGGCTACCGCTCAGCATGCGGTCCGTAGTCAGACCAGTAAGAGAAGCGGCAATCATTATTTTTTCAGCTTTTTTAGTCGCCGCAGGGATGAGATTATTTCTAATTCCTCATCAACTGCTAAGCGGCGGGGTAGCAGGGGTAGCTTCAGTCATCGGGTATGTAACTAATCCGAAGTACATCTCAATCATTTATTTTGCGATAAACCTTCCTGTTCTGATCTGGGGATTTATTGCAGTGGGGAAAAAGTACATCTTACTAAGCATGCTTTCCGTTTTAGCTACCACCTGGTTCATGACAATTATTCCTGCGGTGAAAGTGACCAAAGACCCGATTTTGGCTAGTATTTTTGGCGGCGTAATTATTGCTGGCGGGGTTGGATTTTCTCTCCGTGCCGGGGGTTCATCTGGAGGATTTGATATATTAGGCTCGATTATTACACGTAAGCGGGATATTCCTATTGGGAATGTACTCTTCGTAATGGATGGGATCGTTATTCTGAGTTTAGGCTTCTTTAAAAGCTGGGACTCAGCCTTATACGCTATGCTCTGTATTTTTGTGAAAAGCAGAGTGGTTGATATGATTCATATTCGTCATGTTAAGCTAACCTGCTTCATTGTTACCAAGGAACGGGATAAAATGCTGAATCGTCTTAGAGAGCTGCCTCATGGCATCACAGTAGTCAACGCAGAGGGCGGTTACAGTCACGAGGGCAATACAATGCTGATGACCGTAACGACCCGCTATGAGCTGTCAGAGCTGCGTAAGACTATCCTTGAGACGGATCCAAGCTCTTTCGTCAATGTACTTGAGACTGTTGAAATTCTAGGCCGGTTTAGACGTTTAGGATAAATACCCATATAGATGTAAAAAGGAACGCTGCATTCAAACCTGCAGCGTTCCTTTTCATTTATTGCTGATGCCCAAAAAGGAGACCCCGTAGCTAAATAGCTGTAGGATCTCCCTTTTTATTGATTGAACGGCTCTTAACGACGATCCTTAGGACCACCAACAAAGGCCTGCTCAGTTGTATCCAGATTATAAGCGGTGTGAAGCGCCTGAATGATCGATGGCAAATTACCGGATTCGATTACACAAGAAACCTTAATCTCAGACGTGCTGACCATCTTAATGCTTACGCCCTCTTGGGAGAGCACATCAAACATTTGAGCCGCAACACCAGGATGGCTAACCATACCCGCGCCAACAATAGAAACCTTAACGAGGTTATCCTCGGACGTTACTTCACGGTAAGGTAAAGTTTTATGGATTTCTTTAATTACTTCCTTCGCACGGTCCAGTTCATCAAGTGAAACTGTAAATGAGAAGTCAGCCTGCTCATTCTGCACACCACTTTGTACAATGATATCTACGTTTACGCCTTCTTCAGCCAGCTTGCCGAAGACTTGAGCGAGTACACCCGGTACATCAGGTACTCCTAGAATACTGACACGTGCTACATTCTTATCATAAGCAATCCCACTAACTACGACTCCTTGCTCCATGCTTGCTTCCTCCTTCACAACAGTACCTTCATTATGATTAAAGCTCGATCTAACGACCAGCTTAACTTGATGACGCTTAGCATACTCCACTGCACGCGGATGTAGTACCGCCGCTCCCAGATTGGCAAGCTCTAGCATCTCATCGTATGAGATTTCGTTCAGCTTGCGGGCTGTTTTCACAATGCGTGGATCTGTAGAATAGATACCATCAACGTCGGTATAAATCTCACATACATCTGCTTGAATAGCAGCCGCAAGGGCTACAGCTGTCGTGTCCGATCCTCCGCGGCCCAGGGTAGTGATCTCACCATCCAAAGTCATCCCTTGGAAACCGGCAACGATAACGATCTGTTCGCGTTCCAAAGACGCTACTACACGGTGTGGATCAATATCATTGATACGAGCTCTACCGTGGGTTTCGTCTGTACGGAACCCGGCCTGCCATCCTGTATAAGATACTGCATTCCGCCCGATCCCATGAAGAGCTATGGACAAAAGAGCAACGGAAATCTGCTCTCCTGTTGTCATCAGCATATCCATTTCACGTGCAGGCGGCTGCCCGTTTAATTGCTTCGCCGTATCGATCAAATCATCTGTTGTATCCCCCATAGCAGATACAACTACAACGCAGCGATGTCCCTCATCCTGCTTGTCTGCGATGCGCTTGGCAACACGTTGCATGCGTTCTGTGTCGCCGACGGAGCTGCCTCCGAATTTCATAACATAAAGTGACAAAGTCCCACTCACTCCCCATATCGGTCTATGTAGTTGCTTCTAATCGGTTTCCCGCTTTAAACCAGTATAATACGAAAATAGCGTAATGCGTTAATGATTTCATTAAAAAATTATTGATTTTCCAGAAGCTAACAAAAAGATAAGGTCAGCTTCAAGACACTAGCTGACCTCATTTCACTCGTCTTCCAGTTTTTTATTGAGAAGCTGGTCGATAAGTCAGGGCCATCACTCCAGAACTGAATCTTTTGGAGTCCACTAGCTCCAACGTCTTCTCTTCACCAACGTTATCGAACAGGCGCTGACCGCTACCCAGCAGAATCGGGAAGACCAGAAGCTGATATTCATCGACAAGGCCAAGCTGCATCAGGCTCTGCGCAAGCGTACGACTGCCAAAAACGAGAATATCTCTCCCCGGCTGCTCCTTCAGCTTGGACACCTCCTGAGCAAGATCGCCCTTGATCAAGCTTGAATTGCTCCATGTTGTTTCTTCGAGAGTTGTGGAGACTACGTACTTAGCGTATCCATTCATCATTTCACCGTACTCACCTGTCTGCTCAACCATATTTGGCCAAGCCTCTGCAAAACCTTCGTAGGTTGTCCGTCCTAACATTAGAGCGTCAGCAGCTTTCAGTTCAGCAAACTTGAAATGCTCCTGTTCTTCACTTCCGAATGAGAAGGTCCATTGTGGATTTTCCATAACACCATCAAGGGATATGAACTCAGATATAATTAATTTTCTCATATGCGCCTCCTTCTGATCCTTTAATTCGTAAGTATAACATTCTCACCCATACTGTTCCTCATGCATCCTCGTTTATATACCAAAAACCCCCCACCGTAATAACGGGGGAGGCTGATTGGTTATAAGTTCGGCAAGTATGATGCTTCCTACGCGCGGGAGATATATTTACCTTCGCGAGTATCAATAAGCAGCACATCTCCTTCATTGATGAACAGAGGAACTTGTACAGAATGACCTGTTTCAAGCTTGGCCGATTTAGTAGCGCCTTGAGCAGTATTACCCTTCACACCTGGCTCAGTTTCAACAACCTTCAGCTCTACGCTGGTAGGCAGGTTAATCCCAAGGATTTCACCTTGGTAACTGATGATGTTTACAGTCATGTTCTCTTTAAGGAAGTTCAATTCCCATTCAAGCTGCTTGCTGGACAATTCGAATTGGTCATAAGTTTCGTTGTCCATGAAAGCATGCTCCGATCCGCTTGCATACAAATATTGCACGCCACGGTTCTCAATAATAGCACGGCCAATAGTTTCACCAGCACGGAAAGTACGCTCAACAGTGTTACCATTGCGCAGGTTTTTCAGCTTAGAGCGAACGAACGCAGCACCTTTACCTGGTTTAACGTGCTGGAAATCAAGAACGGTAAAAATATCACCGTCCACCTCTACGGTCAAGCCTGTCTTAAAATCGTTTACTGAAATCACTAAAAATCCCTCCTGAATTCGATAATTAAACTACTACTTTTCTTACTTACAGTACTGTATATTCTTTGGACGAATGGGTCAGCAGCGATATTCCGCTCTCGGTGATCACAATATCGTCTTCAATACGTACTCCGCCAATCCCCGGCAAATAGATACCTGGTTCTACAGTAACGACCATTCCCGGCTGCATGATATCGTCACTCAGCTTGGACAAACGCGGCCATTCATGAACTTCCATTCCAAGTCCATGACCCGTGCTATGTCCAAATTGATCACCATATCCGTAGCTAGCGATGATATCACGTGCCAGTGCATCACATTCCCGTCCAGTCATACCCGGTTTGATATGTGCCAACGTATGTAGCTGAGCTTCCAGCACAATATCATAGATTTCTTTCAGCTTCGGATCTGGAGCTCCGAGTGCAATGGTACGAGTCACATCTGAGCAGTATCCATCGAGTAATGCGCCGAAATCAAGCGTAATAAATTCATTACCTTGAATTACACGGCTGCTTGCTACGCCATGCGGCATGGACGAACGTTCACCTGAAGCAACAATCGTATCAAACGATGACGCAGTTGCCCCGTGGGTACGCATATAGAATTCCATTTCCAAATCGACGTCTCTTTCAGTCATGCCTGGTTTGATCACATTCAGAATATGATTGAATGTAGCATCAGCCAGATCAGCTGCACGTTGCATAACAGCAAGCTCTTCAGCATCCTTGAACATACGGAGGTCTTCCACGGCTTTGGAAACTGGAACTAACACTGCCGGCTTAAGGGCTTCCGCATATGAGGTATAAGCGCTGAATGAGACATCATCCTGTTCGAAACCAACACGTACCTCACTGCCTGTTGGCAGCAACTCGCGTACTGTATCAATAAATTTAGGACCATGCTCTACAACCTTAACTCCTACCGCTTGATCCGCAGCCTGTGTCATGTACCTGAAGTCAGTTAGCAGATAACAATCATCACTTGTCACCAATACATAACCGGACGATCCGGTAAATCCACTTAAATAGCGGCGGTTATAACCGCTGGTTATCAACATTGCTTCCAATCCTTTATCCTGCAAAACCTTACGCAGCTTGGAGACGCGCTCGTTACCCATTTTCATTCTCCTCTCGAAATAGCCACATTGTATTTTAACATAGGGATATCCCCTTGAGAAGTTTTTTCGAGCCGTTAGGCAAGTGCAGTCGCTTGCTCACGCTTTCGTTCGTCGGTATACTCAATCGCCGCTGTGTATCCAATGAACATCCCCCAAAGTAAAAAAAGGCAGAACTCACTAATCACAGTGTTCCACGGCAGCTTAAAAGGCGGCTGCATAAGAAACATTTGCGAGCCGGGAATAAATATAACTACCCACCACAAAACACCATAAACCAATCCTGGCCAAGGTCCCTTCAGCTTGCGCAGAATAAGCACGTATAGCAGTGAGGCTATCACTGAAAATAAGATGAAAAACAAATAACCCACGAGATGTCCATACATTGTTGTCAGAAAAGTATGTTTAAAAAACGGCTCTGCTAAATAACCGGGACTAACCTTGGTAAAGCTGAACCAGTAGATTAACCAGTGCAGCCCTCCCCAAATCAAACCTGCGAAAAAACCTAATTCGAGCGCAAAAAACCAAATATTAGTATGATCTGATTGTTGTTGATGTGATTTGCTCATAGAATTGCCTCTCTTTCCGTATTTTTAATAACGATTTGTCTCTCCTTGTCCATATAAGGTAGTATGTGCAGCAAAAGGCGATCCAACTAGTAATGTCTTCAAAAATTAGTTACAATGTATTATATAAATCATATTAATTACGGGAAGGTGAATTGGTTGTCCCAGGAAACTCCCAGCTATGGCGGCCAAGCCGTCATTGAAGGCGTCATGTTCGGCGGCAAGCATATTAATGTAACAGCCGTGCGACGAAAGAATCAGGAGATTACATTTTTGGAGGTGCCAAGAAGCGATAAGAGCTGGGTCACTAAACTGCGCAAGATTCCGCTGCTTCGCGGCCTTGTCAGTATTATAGATGCCAGCGCCAAAGGCTCTAAGCACTTGAACTATTCGGCTGAATCCTATGCCGAAGATGAATTGGAACCCGAAGAACTGGCGAAAGAGAAAGCTAAGCCGAAGAAAAAGGACGAAGGCTGGAGCCTCGGAATGATTTTTGGCGTTGCTGTTATGGGTATTCTCTCCTTCTTATTCGGAAAGCTCATTTTTACGCTTGTACCAGTATTTGTCGAAGATTTTTTATTCAAGAATGCATTTGATAACTATGTACTGCACAACCTCATAGAAGGCGGCATTAAAATGGTTCTCTTGCTGGTCTATTTATGGGCGATTTCGCAAACACCTGTGATCAAGCGGCTATTCCAGTATCACGGTGCGGAACACAAAGTCATCAGCGCCTTTGAAGCAGGTGAAGAGCTGACTGTCCAGAACGTTCAGAAATACAGCCGTCTGCATTACCGCTGCGGAAGCAGTTTTATGATGCTGACGATTATCCTCGGCGTTATTATTTACTCCGTAGTACCCTGGGATAATCTTTGGGAACGTGTGATCCAACGGATTATTCTGCTGCCTGTCGTAATCGGTGTTTCGTTTGAGGTTCTGAAGGGTACCAACGCAGTAAGAGAAATTCCAGGTCTCAAATACTTGGGATACCCTGGACTATGGCTGCAGCTGCTCACTACCAAAGAACCAAAGGATGATCAGGTAGAAGTATCCATCGCCTCTTTCAATCGTATGCGTGAGCTTGATGCAGAGATTGAAGCCAGAGGATATACGGAGGCAAGTGTGTCAGGCGGCATATTGGATCCTGCGAAAGGATGAGTGTCCTATGATCAGGCATGCTTTAATTTTTTGGATTTCAGTAATTCTTGCAATATTCGGTTTTGTGATTGGAGTCTTGACTGAGCCTTTCTATACGCTGTCGAAGCTGATTCTCCCCTTAGTACTGTTAGTGATTATCTATTATGCTTACAAAATGGGACCAGGGAAATACGCTCGCAGCAGTAATGGATCTAGAATCAAAGTCAAACCTTCGCAGAAAACCATGACCAAGGTTGCTGGGATTCGCAAGACACAAGCAGCACCGGGCAAACGTAAAAGTTATCCCTTCCAAGTCATCGAAGGAAATAAAGGGAAAAACGATGATCAGCTTCCGAAGTACCATTAACTAAATAAAAACAAACACCAAAAAGCATCTCCACGTTTCAAAATAACGTGTGGGATGCTTTTTTTCTGATATTATAAAGCTTGCTTTTTATCTGGGGCGCCACTCCTTAAAGAAGTCTTCCCCTGCCTTCAGTCCGGCGGCATACAATTCGTCGCTTTGCATCTTCGTAATATTAAATTGGGTCGTGCCTATACCAAGCGTTGGGATGGTTACCGTGCGGACATATTTATCATCTTCAATATATTTCTCATCATGAGCAGACAGCATGGTGCTTACCATAGCTTGCAGCATACTGAACGGCCCCCTAATCCTGTGGGGCTGCGGGTCGGTTTTACCTACTGTTTGATACCCTACCGTAGGGATTCTTCTCCCCGGCACTTTACTATTCTCATTCATCCCGTCAAATAGCCATAAAGGAAAATTGCTTAATAACCCTCCATCCACAACGTATACAAATTGCTCAATAAAAGACTTCCCTCTAGCAGATTGTCCATTTAACCTGAGCATCACTGGATCAAAAAAATAAGGAATACTGCAGCTCATGCGCACAGCCTTAGCCACCTCAAAATGTTCAGGAGAGATTCCATACTGTTCTAACCCATCTGGTAAGACCAATATCCGGCCATTGGTAATGTCGGAAGCAATTATAGATAGTTTGCCTGGAGGCAGATCACGAAAAGTGATAATTCCCTTTTTTAGCAAAAGCGATCTCATCCACGATTCCAAGGCTTCACCCGAATACAATCCCTTCTTCAATAACACTCGCAGTGCAGGACCTACCCAAGCCGTATTATAGATGGGAGCTCGCTTCATAAACGATGAAAAAGAAGTTCCTTGGATCATCCGACTCATTTCCTCACCTTCATAACCCGCAGCCAGTAAAGTCGCTACAATTGCGCCTGAGGAGGTGCCAGCGACCTTTTTAAAGGTTCGCCCCGCCCTTTCCGTGGCTTCAACTGCTCCAGCGAGAGAAATCCCTTTTACTCCCCCTCCTTCAAACACAGCGTTAATCTCCATACACAAAAACCCCCCGTTTCCCATAGATTCTATTGCTTATCTATGAGCACGGGGGAGCATTCATGACTCCTTATCTAGAACAGTTATCTTATTTGGACTGAAAATAAAAGGTCAGCAAATTTGATAATCCAAACGGATTGCGGACAACAATGTCATTTGCTCTGAACATAATACTGCCTGCAACCTCTTTATATTTCTCATTATACTTAAGCTGGTTGATGATTTGGTCGCCACTTTGCCATTCTGCTTTCTGGTCACTTGCTCCAACCTTATAAGCAGCTTGTCCAATATAGAGCTTAACATTCGTATTCTCTACCTCTTTAACCCACCAATCTACTAGCTTATCGTAACGGGCAGTACTAAAGGACAGACTCCAATAAATTTGCGGTGCGACATAGTCAATCCAGCCTTGCTTGATCCATGTCCGAACATCGGCGTACATATCGTCATAAGCGGTAACTCCAGCTGTGGTATCCGAACCTGTGCTGTCTTTTTTGATATTACGCCATACACCAAACGGACTAATTCCATAAGAAACCTTCGGTTTCACCTTATGAATCTGTTCTCCCAATTGACGAACGAATTCATTAATATTATCGCGGCGCCAATCCGCCTTAGAGGACAGGTTCTTCGTGTTATAAGTCTTATAAGCAGTATCATCGGCAAAAGATACACCTGAAGGATAGAAATAATCATCCAAATGGACACCATCTACATCATAGCCTTTGACGACCTCCAACACTGTATCGATAATGTGCTGGCGGGCTGCTGGGATCCCTGGATTGATGTATTTTTTACCTCCTGCGTCTACAATCCATTCCGGATTTGACTTAGCCACATGATTACTTGCTAATGCGGATGTAGAAGCATCCGTTGTCGCGCGGAATGGGTTGAACCATGCATGGAACTGCATACCGCGTGAATGTGCAGCGCTGACCATATAGCTCAACGGGTCATAACCCGGATTTTTTCCTTGGGTGCCGGTCAGCACCTTAGACCAAGGAACTAGAACAGAAGGGTACAGACTGTCTGCTGAGGTTCTAACCTGTACAAAAACAGCATTAAAACCAACAGCTTTTAGCTTGTCCAGCAGATTATCAAATTCTTGTTTTTGTTTCGCTTCGTTACCTGCAGAAGCTACTGAAGGCCAGTCCAGATTAAATACCGTAGAGATCCAGGCTCCCTTCATCTCCTTGTTAGCCGACGCACCAGGGATACTTGGAACTGTTGGCGAGGTCGGTTTTGGAGTCGCTGTAGGGGCTGGGGCCGGCGTTGGCGTAACGACTGGAGTCGCTGTAGGTACTGCTGGTGTTTCCGGATCAGCAGCCTGCGGCGGCTCTGTATTAGAGTACAAAGAAATATGTTTGGTTGCCTGATCCCAGATAACCTGTAACCCCAATTGCTCACTTACAAAACGAAGCGGCACCATAACCCGTCCCTGCTTAATCTGTACTGAGGTGTCGAGGGCTACAGAAGCATTATTAACTAATGCACTTTTCTGGCCACTGGTCAGCTTGATCTCTGTATCTCCTTGCGTGATTGTAACTGTCTTACTGCTTTGATTCCAAACTACTCCAGCACTCAACCCTTTACTAATGACGCTAATTGGCACCATCGTTACATTCGAAGCTGTGATATACGGCGGCACATCGCTTGCCAGCGCCTCGCCATCCAGTTCAATGGTAATCTGCACAGCTGCCGCACGTGCCCCAGGAGACCATAAAGGCAGAAACAATACTAATACTAACAATCCCAACATCCATTTACGATAATTCATAATTCCTCCCCAAATCTAAATAATATGTATCCTATAAAAAAAGAAAAAACGGATCAATCCTCCAAGTTGATGTACCGATTCCACCCTTCAAAAGAGCGGTATCAGTCTCAGCCAGAAAAAGGACTTATCCGTTTTGACGCTAAAAACTGGGAAAGGTTGCACTAAACAAAATAGAAACGGCTATACCATCTAGTAGTTTATGCTCACCAAAGCCTTGCTGGGCATAACTTTAAGGACGGTATCCGTTTCGGGAAAAAACATTTCAAGAATCGCTTGCCAGTTCATTGTGAATAGCATATAAAGTCTGCAGACGTTCTTCATCGCGGCGGAAATATTCCACCAACGTTTCGATACGTGTAATCGAATCCCAACTCAGGTGGTGCTCGATCCCTTCAACATCATTATAGATAAATTCCTGCTGTACTCCGATCAAACCGAGGAATTCTTCCAATAGTTGATGACGATCAACAAGACGTTTCCCTACTTTTTTCCCTTTGTTGGTTAGGACAAGCCCACGATATTTCTCATAGATGAGATATTCGTCCTTATCCAGTTTTTGGATCATCTTGGTCACAGAGGAGGGGTGTACTTCCAGTCCCTCGGCAATATCCGAGACCCGCGCATAACCTTTCTCATCAATGAGCTTATATATGCGCTCCAAATAATCCTCCATGCTGGGTGTTGGCATTAAAATTTACCTCTTTTCTATAATGAACCTGGCGCCGAGCCAAACCTTGCTCTAACAATGATACATGTTTCTAACGCCCCTTGGCAAGTCCTTCAAGAGAACATACTGCGGAGTTACCCATGATTGCCATGCTTCTAATGAGACTCAGTTAGGCATAATAAACTTACTCATCTTTCAGAAGGAGCGTGAATTCATGACTATAGTGACACCTGAGACCCCTCCCGTAAAGAGAACCAGAAAAGCTACAGCCCTTTTTGTCCCCGAGCTTGTTTTCTTCGAGCCGGATGCTTTAAATTACCCGAAAGGTGAACGAATTATGGAATGGGTGAAGGCTAACAATATTCCCTATCGCATGACTACATCGCATAACCGTATAATGAATTTCCCGGGTGACACAGAGGTCGAGCAATATAAAATTGCCAAAAGAACACTTGTAGTCGGCCTGCGCAAAACCTTAAAGTTTGACCAATCCAAACCCTCCGCAGATTATGCAATTCCGATCGCAACTGGCTGCATGGGCCACTGCCATTATTGTTATTTGCAGACTACTTTAGGGGCAAAGCCTTACATTCGTGTATATGTAAACACCGATGACATCATTGACGCCGCAAAAAAATATATCGAGGAGCGCAGCCCTGAAATCACGACTTTTGAAGCAGCCTGTACCTCAGATCCGTTAGGACTGGAGCATATTACCGGGTCTCTGTCAGAACTCATCACATTCATGGCAGCGGAGCCCCTTGGCCGCCTGCGCTTTGTGACCAAATACCAACATGTTGAACCCCTACTCGATTTGCAGCATAACGGACATACCAGAATTCGTTTTAGCGTGAATGCTGACTATGTGATCAAAAATTTCGAGCCTGCTACCTCGCGGTTTGAAGAGCGAATTGAAGCGGCTGGAAAGGTTGCCCGCGCCGGCTATCCACTGGGCTTCATCATTGCCCCAATTATTTGGTATGACGGCTGGCAGGAAGGCTATGCGGAGCTACTGGCCAAATTAGCCAAGACCCTTCCGCCAGAAATCGGAAAAGGTCTAACCTTTGAAATGATTCAGCACCGATTCACCAAAACAGCCAAGACTGTAATTGAGAAACGTTACCCGAAATCTAAACTAGAAATGGACATGGAGAAACGCAAAAAGAAATGGGGCCGCTGGGGACAGAACAAATATGTCTATCCGGATGAACAGCAAACCGCCCTGCGAGAATTTATCACAGAGCGGATTTTCGAGCATTTTCCGGAAGCAGGTATTGATTACTTCACCTAAAAAATCAGCCAATCCGGCGTTATTCCTTGTAGCCACACTGTGATCCTGAACATTTGATCCGTGAACAGCAAAATACCCATAAATACCATAAGGACGCCGCCAATCTTCATCAGCAGATTCGAATACTTGAGGATACGCTTCACTCCGCCTAGGAAAAAGGCTAAAAGAAAAAATGGCAAAGCAAATCCGATGCTATACGCGGTAATCAATGTAAACCAAGTGCCTGGGTCGCTTGCCGAAAGAGCAATAATTGCCGTCAAAATCGGCCCGATACAGGGTGACCAACCCGCAGAAAAACCAATTCCGAAAATAAAGGAGCCCACATAACCCGCCGGTTTCCATTTTAAATCAAGCTTACGTTCACGAAGTAAAAACTGCGGCTGAAAAATCCCAAGCAAAAACAAACCCATTACAATAATTAGAATCGCCGACAATTGCCGGATCAGATCACGCTGGCCATTAAAGAATTGCCCGAATAACCCAGCCCCAAAACCAAGTGTGTAAAAAACTGCAGAAAAACCTAATATAAATGCCAATGTATGAGTTAGGGTGCGTACACGAACCTCTTTAGAGTTGCTGCCTGATTTTAATTGTTGAACGGATAACCCGGTAATGTACGATAAATAAGAGGGGTACAGCGGTAAACAGCATGGCGATATAAACGATGCCACCCCTGCGGCTAAAGCAATTCCTGCATTGATATTAGACAAAATAGCGGCTCTCCTTCCGGCATTCGAGTCACTTCATGGAGCTGTTTATGGCTCCTTTTTTTCGCTTATCGTCCTTACAAGGACACCGAAGGCGTTTATGCTTGCCTAATGTGATACCGATTACTTAATTCGCTGTTTATGCTGGCAATCCCTTTTTACCGATCAAGGTTAATACCAATAATGATATGAGCAAAAGCACAATAGTTGCACCGGGAGCCAAATTCCAGACTCCAGCTACCACTAGTCCGCCTACAACGGCAATCTCCGAAATAATAACCGCCAGGATGACCGAGGATTTAAAGCTACGGGATAGCAATAAGCTGATTGCGACCGGAATAGTCAACAAAGCAGATACCAACAGCGAGCCTACGATCTTGATGGCTGTGCTAATCACAAGTGCTGTCAGAATGGTGATCAGCATGTTAAGCAGTTTCACCGGAAGCCCACTTACACTTGCTGCATCCTCTTCAAAGCTAAGCAAAAAGAACTCTTTAAAGAACATCGAAACTACCACTACAACAGCTATAGTCACTATGCCTACAACGATCAAATCGGTATTATCGAGCGTATAAATGCTGCCGAACAAATAACTCATTACGTCCGCATTATACCCTTTTCCTAAGGTGAAAAAGAGTGAAGCCAACGCCACTCCGCCTGACATTATAATGGCAATCGACAGCTCCGCATAACTCTTATAAGCCTTGCGAAGCTTTTCAATCGCGAAGGACGCTACCACTGCAAAGATAAGGCCTGCGCCCAGCGGATAAAATCCTGTTAGAAAACCGAGTGCCACCCCCGCTATAGTAACATGAGCCAGCGTATCTCCGATCATGGATAATCGTCTAAGCACAAGAAAAACGCCTATAAGCGGCGCTGTTATACCAATCAGCAGTCCGCCCGCAAGCGCCCGCTGAAAAAAATCGCTAAATAGTATTTCCAACTTAAACTCTCCTTCATACAAAACTCAAACCATTTTAAAGCCTTTTTCAAACCTTTTTCGATCCCTCCCAAACCCTCCCTTCCAAGGGAGGGCCCCAAGGGCTCTGCCCTCTGGACACCCGTTAAGTGCAACTAGCGTAGGAGTTAGTGTTACTGAACATAGTTAGGTTGGGGAAAGATCGCTTTCGTCCCTAAAGGGACACGCTTGCAGACTGGCGGTGCTTAGATAAGAGAAAACAAGAAATAGGAACAAGGTCGAAATACTCCTAGTAAAAACCCTGTCTACTGACTAACTTCCACACGCAAGTTATGTATGCACTGAGAACAGAGGCAAACCTCTGCTCAGAGTTTAATTATGACTTAAGAGAGCGTGTGCTGCAGATTCTCTTCTGTGCAATTCTGGAGATCATGTGAGTGGCGGGAGTAAAAGTTGATTTTACCATTCGTCTGCACGGGCTCATGACCTAAATAATTTTTGATCATGTCGATATCATGCGACACCATCAGGAAGGTCATATGATGATGAGCATGCATATGGGTAATTAATTCAAAGAATCCCGCTTGTGATTCGGCATCAATACCCACGGTAGGTTCGTCCAAAATCAGCAGGTCAGGATGGTTAATCAGCGCCCGAGCCAGAAAAACACGCTGCTGCTGACCGCCTGACAGCTGGCCTACTCTTTTCTCCGCAATATCTTGTATCCGCATGACTTCAAGTGCATCCTCACATTGACGATGCTGAGCCTTAGATACTCTGCGGATCAGATTCTTGTTATTATATAGACCTGACAGAACTACTTCACGCACCGTTGCTGGAAACAATGGGTTGAAGGCATTTTTTTGCGGAACATATCCGATCCGTTCCCAGTCTTTAAACTTGCGGACAGGCGTTCCGAATAATTTAATTTCACCAGAGCTCGCTGGAAGCAAGCCGACGATCATTTTCATCAATGTTGTTTTACCAGCACCATTAGAACCAATGATACCAAGGAAATCTCGTTCTCTTACACTATAGTTAAGATTCGATATCACCTTCTGTTCCCCATATGAAAAAGAAAGATCCTGTATATCGATGATATGCTGATGGCAGTCCAAGGATACCGATTGCATGCTTAAGTACCGCCTTTCCCTTATACTTTCCTTATTATTGTAAGGCCATAATCAGATTTTGCAAATTTTTCTCCATCAGAGTGAAGTAATTATCGCCGTTCTTCTCTTGCTCCGCAGTAAGTCCCTCTACCGGATTAAGCACCATAGTGGAAACGCCCGCTTCGGCGGCCAGAGTCTTAGCCAGTTTATCGGAGACAAGCTCTTCAAAAAAGATATACTTAATCCCTTCATCTTTTACCATTTTCGCAAGCTTCACTAAATCCTGTCCGCGCGGCTCAGCGTCTGGCGAAAGTCCCATAATCGCATGCTGATCCAATCCATAATCACGGGCAAGGTAAGAAAAAGCCTGATGTGATACTACGATCTTATGGTTGGGCAGCTTAGCAAGCTCCTCTTTGAATTTACTGTCTAACGCCTGCAAACGTTCCGCAAGCTTATTGTAACGCTCTTCATAACCTTCTTTATGCTCAGGATCCACGGACTGAAGGCTTTCTTTAATATTCTGAGCCATGACAATGGCTGATTTTGGACTTACCCAAGTATGCGGGTCTGTATGCAGGCTGTCTACAGAGGCATTACTGTTATGATCCGTGTCCTCATTTTGATGAGACTCTTCCTCACTTGCCCCATGATCATGCCCGTCATCTTCATCGGTCATGATATAATCAATACCTTGACTTACTTCAACCGCCTTAACTTTACTGCTGCTATCAAGGCCTTTTAAAAAGTTAGGAACCCAGCCTTCTAAGCCCGCACCGTTATATAGAAATAGCTGTGCCTTAGAAGTGTTGATAATATCTTGACTGCGCGGTGTCCAATCATGTGGCTCCACACCCACTGGAAGCAGGTTAATAGCATTGATATCTTCCCCGCCAATCTCCTTAGCAAACTCGTAAATAGGATAAAAGGTTGTAACTACATTTACTTTCCCTTCAACTATACTTCCACTGCTCTTAGGTCCGCATGCACTTAGTGTAAATACCAGTACCAGTGCAAGGACGAGCAAACTTATACGTGATTTCATTGCCGCCATTATATTGATCTACCCCTCAAATCGTAAATTTTACTATTAGTAGTATAATAGTAATCGTTACGATAAGTCAACAAAGAAACCTCACTCAGAAGAAAGACGGTATCGTCCTTTATAAAAAAGGAATGCTCCCACAACCAACCCGGCTGAAGGAGCATTCCCTTGTTCAAGCAACCTCATTAAAAAATTTCTACAACAGTATTGTCTTATTTCACTACTGCTCCGTTTGGCATACTGTCCGGCACGGTAGCGATCGTTAGCTGGTCATCTTTAGAAGCCGCCAAAATCATCCCTTGGGACAACTCCCCACGCAGCTTCACCGGTTTAAGGTTTACGATACAAATCACTTTACGTCCCACCAGCTCTTCCGGTGTATAGAATTTCGCGATACCAGAAACCACTTGACGTTGTTCATAACCCAGATCCAGTTGCAGCTTCAGCAGCTTGTCAGCTTTTTTCACTGGCTCTGCAGCAATAACCTGAGCTACCCGCAGCTCTGCTTTAGCGAAATCGTCAATGCCGATTTCCTCTTTATGCTCTTCCACTGGCTCGGAGTCCGCAGCAGCAGGAGCAGCCGATTCCGCCACTTCAGCCGCAGCTTTACCAGCGCCCATAGCCTCGGCAATATAAGCTACCTCTTGCTCCACATCCAGACGTGGGAAGATTGGATTGCCTTTCACCAGCTTTGTTCCTGCCGGAATCAGGCCAAAGGTCTTACCGCTATCCCAAGTCGTTAACTCACCAGGCTCAATACCCAGCTGTTCCCAGATCTTCGCTGGTGTTTGTGTCAAGAACGGCTGCAGCAGGATTGAAGCGGTACGCAGACCTTCCACCAGATGTCTCATCACAGAAGCCAGCTCGGCGGTTCTATTTTCATCTTTGGCAAGCACCCAAGGTTGTGTCTCATCGATATATTTGTTGGTGCGGCTAATGAATATTCCGATAGCTGTCAACGCCACGGAGAACTCCATTTTTTCCATAGCTTCTTCTACTTTGGCATAAGTATTCTCAGCCGCAGCTTGAAGCTCACCATCAAATGCTGTTACATTTCCTTCATATGCCGGAATCTCGCCTGCAAAATACTTTTCAACCATAGCCCCTGTACGGTTCAACAGGTTACCAAGGTCGTTGGCAAGGTCATAGTTAACCCGGTCTACAAAGCTTTCCGGTGTGAACGTGCCATCCGAACCAAACGGTACTTCGCGCAGCAGGTAATAACGTAATGCATCCAAGCCATAACGATCAATCAGTGTCACAGGATCAACTACGTTACCTTTAGATTTCGACATTTTTCCATCTTTCATGAGCAACCAGCCATGGGCAAATACCTTTTTCGGAAGGGGTTCACCAAGCGCCATCAGAATGATCGGCCAGTAAATGGTATGGAAACGAACGATTTCTTTACCAACGATGTGTACATCCGCAGGCCAGAACTTGTCATACAAGGTGCGATCCTCGGAACCATAACCCAGAGCAGTAATATAGTTAGTCAAAGCATCAATCCACACGTACACGACATGCTTCTCGTCGCCCTTAACTTTTACGCCCCAATCAAAGGTTGTACGGGAAACTGCAAGGTCTTCCAGTCCGGGTTTGATGAAATTGTTAATCATTTCGTTCTTACGGGATTCCGGCAAAATAAACTCTGGATTCTCCTCGTAAAATTGCAGCAAACGATCCGCATATTTACTCATCCGGAAGAAATAACTTGCTTCCTTCACCAGCTCAACCGGGTGGCCGCTATCTGGGCTTTTTGCACCAGTAATCACACCGTTGTCATCACGCACTATATCAACTAATTGCGTTTCTGTGTAAAAGGTTTCATCTGGGATACTATACCAGCCTTCATATTCACCTTTATAGATGTCTCCTTGCTGCAGCAACCGATCAAAAATATCCTGTACCACTTTTTTATGACGCTCTTCCGTAGTACGGATGAAGTCATCGTTCGAAATGTCCAGCTTACGCCATAGCTCCTTAATACCAACAACAATGTCGTCTACGAACTGCTGAGGGGTCTTTCCTGCTTCCTCTGCCTTCCGCTCGATCTTTTGTCCATGTTCGTCTGTACCGGTTAGATAACGCACTTCGTAGCCGCGCAGACGTTTGTAACGGGCCATTGCGTCTCCTGCCACGGTTGAATAAGCATGTCCGATATGTAGCTTGTCACTTGGATAATAAATTGGTGTCGTTAGGTAAAACGTTTTTTTCTCACTCATTCAGTAATCATCCTTTCTTATTAAAAAACAAAAAACTCCCGCCCCCATAATGGGGCGAGAGTATAACTCACGCGATACCACCCAAATTTCCTGTCTCTTCACAGAGCGCAGGCTTCGCCAGTTCCCTCGCGGGAACTGTCCATTAACGCTGGATCACGCTGTTATCTTACGTGAACCACAATTGCAGTTCCCGCTCGAACACAGTTCCTCCCGGACCATATTCAATCTAACGCTCCATACCGGATTTCAGCATATTCCGGCTCTCTGTAATGGACGTAACGATTTACTTATCCGTTCTTCGGAATTCATACTATTACTTGTGAATATACCCAATGGTAAGGCCCCATGTCAAGTCGCAGGGGCAGAATCCTTCTCAGCAGATTCATCTTGAAGAGGCGGCACAGGATCAAGTCCTCCAGGATGAAAGGGATGACATCTGGCAATCCGCTTAGCTGCAAGCCATGAGCCTTTCAATGGACCATGGACTTCAATGGCTTCCAGGGCATAGGCAGAGCAGGTTGGATAGAAGCGGCAGGTTGCAGGTTTAATAGGGGAAATGTACCTGCGATACACCCGAATAGGCGCCTGAATCGTTCTGCGTAGGGTCACCATTTCTAAAGTCCCTTTTGTTTATCTGATGCTGCAACTAATTCTTCTTCCCGGTTCTCTTCACATTCTTTGCAATAACCGAACACCTCAAATTTATGCTTGACTACCCGGAATTGATCGGGTGTATCCGTTAAATTCATCGGGCAGAAATTAATCGGGTAGGTCTTTTGGCATTGAAGGCAGATCATATGATGGTGATGATCCTGATGATTGCAGCTTCCCTTGAACTTCACTCCGTCTTCAAAGACAATCTGTTCAAGCACACCAAGCTCTTCCATTACACGAAGATTGCGGTACACCGTATCAAAGCTAAGTCCGCTATACTTACGGCCCATATGCTCATATACATCCTTCGCTGACAAATATCCCTTATTCTCGCCGAATAACTGGGCAAGCGTTTTGCGTTGGTCGGTGATTCGCAGTCCTTGCCCCGACATGACTTCTAATATTTGTTCTGTCGACAGCATACGCTCATCTCCCATAAGATCAGTTCATTTATATTTCACTCTCTTAATAATGCCCCAAAATAAATGCCCCGTCAATGAAGCACCATGAAGCGCCCCTACGCAACCTCTGAATTATTATATTTAAACAAAAGCCCGGCTGCGTATTCCCTTACGGAATATTCAGCCGGGCCTTTATTGTAGATAATTCCCCAATAGAGCTTATAGGGATATTCCTATTTGTTATTTCTTTGCTGGAAGTGGAGTGATGAGGAAATTGACCGGCAAGTTACTGCCTGAAGCTGCTGTGAACAAAATCTCCACAGAACCTCCATACTCACCACTACGATAAACCACACTGTTCATGTCAGCGTTCGAGAGACTTCCCACGCTTGGCATATGCACGATTTGGTTATTAACCATAACCGGCCCCATATAGTTACCGCCACGTGGATTAAACGTAATCAATGAGTTTGGTGCAACATTTTCGAATCTGATCTTGTATAATACCCCGAAATTACCGGCATTGGATGCTTCCGTACCTGCCATTGGGTCTACGCCAGCCAGGTTCTTATCACTGGAATTATCGCCTAGCAGAAGTTTTGCAGGAGTTTTTCCTACCTCATCGGTAACCGTGATAATACGAGTAGAATCTTCGTAAGTTCCCCGATTATGCACTCCGTCTCGATCCAGAACTGGAAGTGTTGGAAGTGTAGTCAGTGGATCTTTATTCGCATCAATCAACATGACATTATAATCGATTGGATAATCACTAAATAAGTCCGCTTGAAGTGAAACAATTTCACTTGGTTTCATAGCAATTTGGTTTAGATCAGTCAGAATTGAGACACTTTCCCCTGGTTGCAGAACAATCGTTTTATAATGCTCATTTGTAAGCATAGATTTCCAATAACGTTCTACAGACATTTTACCAGTACCTTCAGGATATGTGCTTGGTCCTGCAAAGCCCACATATTCGGTTGTAAGCGTCGTTGGGTACAAATTGTTATTCGTAGCAATCACATACACTTTAGCTTTAATATTCAGGTTATTCTTGTGGTGAATCAAGAAGCGGGTTTTACCCAATGAAGTCTCACGGTAAGTAACACCTTCTGTATACACCGTTTCTGGGCTGTTGCTGCGAATTAGTTTATAAGGCTCGGAAGAAAGATTATAAGCTACTTGCTGCCAAGTCGGAACCATTGATCCATCGATGCTAAACACACTGCCCGGAGATGCAAATAATCTGTTGAAATCTTCTTTACTGTACAAGATTTCATCCGAAATATTAACGGTTTTCTCAAACGTGCTGATCGCGCCATGTGAATCTTTTACTTGGACAGCAATTGTCGCTGGACCCGGAGTAAAGAAAGCCTCGGCCTTGTTCGTCCAAGTTACGGTAATTTCATCACCATCAGGATCGCTACTTAGATCGGTATAAGTAATCATTTCACCCATCTTGTATGAATCCTTGTCTGTAGTGAAATTAGCAACTGGAGGTGTATTAGGTTTAAGCACTGTGATGGTCATGGTGTAAGGATCACTCCACTGTTGATTCGCATCCATTACGGAATAGGTTACTACATAATATCCTGGTTGATCATAGATATCCTGCTTGTTACCTCCCCAGCTTTCATCCACAATAGCTACACCATTTGGTGACGAGCTGGAGGTTACGAAGGTCACTGGTTCACCGGCGTAAATTTCAGTTGGCACTGTAAAGGAAGCTTTAGGTTTGTTGTTTAATGTAAGGATTACTCGTTTTTGCACATTATCAACGGTATATGGAATGCCCAGTGCTCCAGTTATGGATGTCAATGGAACCATGAAAGTCCCCTTGTATTGGTAAGCTGGACCTTTCATCGTCTTCTTCTCACCATTAACTGTATAGACCTTGCTGTCGGTCTTAAAGCGCATAACGTCGCTTCCCTTGGTAACAATGGTTTCTTTCGTTTTATAATCATAAACGTATTTCACGCCTACACGTTCTACCATAGCCCGGATCGAAACGTAGGATACGCCGTTTTTCACTGCCATAGGCTGATTAGCTAAATATTCCTGGCCGTTCTGATACATTTTGTTGCTGTTCATCATAAGAATAAGCTGACTGTTAGCCGCAGCACGAGCACCATCTGTTGTTGTAGGTTCTGTAGTAACTCCAGGTGTTGCAGTCGGAAGCGGTGTTGCAGTAGGTGCAATTGTTGCTGTAGGTTCAACAGTAGCCGTAGGATCAACTGTCTCTGCAGGAATTGGAGTAGGTGTTGGTGTCGGTGACACTACTCCTCCTGGCGTCTCCGTCGGCAATGGCGGCAATGGATCAGTAGATTCTGGCATTACCTCCGGCGCAGCTGAAACAACTGTCCCAACTACAGTAGTATTACTTGGGGTATTATTGACAGCTTCAGCAAAAGCCGGCACTGCCGCGGCGGCCTGAGATACGGCCAAAACAGCAACTAACGTTAACTTTTTCAAATCCATGATATAACTCCTCTGCTCCTATTTGTAAATATAAGTAGGTCTCTGTCTTTTTCATACTCCTCTTATATTCCCCGCAAAATGCTGCCACCCACGGTAGGGCGGCAAAAAGCTTTTGCCACGATCGTCATAACAAACATAGTATTAGACGCATGCCACCATAAAAAGTTTCATTATTAAGTAAAGAAAGATTAACGCTGTATTAAATATTGTTGGACAACCACGCTGTTTCCCCTGAAAAAAATGAGATTTTTTCTATAAATATGTTTATTTTTCGTCTGACTATATTCGCTTTCATTTGCTTTTGTTACAATGTATGGAAGAATATCTTTTACATGCGAGGGATAACATGTCCAAAAAAATCTCCATCCTCGTTCAATTAATCATGGGCTTCTCTCTAATCATCTTCACCATCGTAGGATTCACCATTTTTTTGTCCTACCGCTCTTCCTCTCAAGCTGTTCTAAACCGCTCCAACCAATATATCCTGGAATCCGTCAAGCAACTTCAAGGTAAAATGGACGCAATTCTTCAGGATAACGATAAGCTTTCTTCTACGATCATGTTCAGTCCCTTGATTCAAGAAACCTTGGGAGACTTAGCGTTGTCACGTTCACCTCGTACAGACGCCATGGAAATTACTCGTTACATAGATCAACAGACACGTTCCATAAACTCTGACATCCAGTTCAAGCTGCTCGGTCTGTCCGATGATCAGGTGTATACCAACAGCAGTTCCTTAAAGGTCATCTGGGACAGCGAAAAGGAAATCCGCGATGCTTATTGGTTTCCGGCTATAGCACAGAATAAAGGCCGAATGGTCTGGTTCGGTGTAGATGTATGGCAGAACGGTAATATCCCTGTGGTGATGGGAGCCAGACAAATTAATGATTGGAATGATCTAAACCGGTTAGGAACCCTGTTTCTTGTCCTCCCTGTCGAGGTTATCCATAACGCTGTCAGCCAATTTCACCTCGGCAAAAACGAGAAAATCCAAGTTGTTGATTCATTTAATACCATTGTCTATTCCACAGATCCAAAAGAAATTGGACTCTATATGAACGACGGGCTTCTAAAACAATTCAGCAATCATAAAGCCAGAATCGTTCCACAAAAAATAAACTCACGCAATCTGTTCGTATCCTATGCCTATTCCGACTATAGCGAGTGGAGCGTTTTTGCTTACATTGATTCTAAAGACGCTGTTAAAGATTTAAATACGATTCGCCGGAATATTATTTTAATTGGCCTGCTGGGGATGGGTGCTGCCCTACTATTCACTTTCTTTTTCTCTTGGACCCTATCCAAGCCCCTTCGTAATCTGGCAACCAAGCTGAGCAATGTCGAACGGGGAACTACTTTACCTTTTGTAAAAACAACCATGAACAAAGAAATGGCTATCCTTTATTCAAGCTATAATTCGATGCTCCAAAACCTGGATCATACTATAGCTGACCTATCCAGCAAACAAATTAGTGAAAAGCAAGCTCAGATCGTAGCACTCAAAGCGCAATTCCGCCCGCATTTTCTTTATAACACTTTGAATACAATCTATTGGTCGCTCGCCAACAAGCGCATGCAGGAAGAGTCCCAAATGGTACTCGCTCTAAGTGATCTGCTCCGCTATAGTATTGACCGCGGATCCGAATTCGTTACAGTTGAGGAGGATTTAAAGCAATTAGAACGATTCATTTTTCTCCAGAAGCTGCGCTACGAGGACAAATTGCAGATTGATCTTTTTGTAAATCCTGAGGTTATGAATGGCCAGCTTATGAAATTAACCCTTCAGCCACTTGTCGAAAATGCCATTACTCATGGACTTGAACCCACACTTCGGGAAGTATGGCTAATTCGCATACGCGCCTATAGTGAAGGAACATCTCTGGTGTTAACTGTAGAAGACAACGGGGACGGCATGAGCGAGGAAAGTATGGCAGACGCATTAGTCGGCGGTGAGGTTAATCCGGAGAAGCTGCTTCATACCGGAATTGGACTATCTAATCTAAATCATCGCATAGAGCTAATCTACGGACAGGAATTTGGTCTACAGCTATCAACAAGCGAGCTTGGTGGCTTATTTGTGAAGGTCACTGTTCCATTACAGTATGATCAAAGTTAAGGGGGCACAACGATGAATGTGTTAATCGTGGACGATGAAAGTTTTGTTCGCCGTTCTCTGTCAGAAATGCTGGGAAGTGCGAATCACAACTTTAGCATTATTGGCTCGGCAGAGAACGGTTTAGAGGCTGTGCAATTGTTAAAAGAGCATATGGTTGATCTGGTGATATCCGATATCCGAATGCCCGGCATGGATGGGCTGGAACTCGCTAAGCATATCCATGAATGTTATCCAGACACTGAAACCGTGCTGCTCACAGGTTATCAGGACTTCACCTATGCCAGTCAAGCCATCCGTTATGGTGTAAAGGAATATTTGGTTAAACCAAATTCAGTAGAACATATTCTTGAAGTCGCAACAGGCGTATATGAACGTCTTCAATTGAAGAAACAGCAGAGGCAATTAACGCAGCTAAGAGAAAAAAACCTTCGGGAGAAACGCTTATCTGATCTTCTTTACGGCATCCCGTTGCCCTATTTTGAAGAACAACTTATACCTCCTTTTCATTCCTTTGTAGTCGTAACCGTAAACCATCTTGGAGTGGGCATGCCTCAGAACTGGTCGGAACAAGCCATGTATGCAGCAGTTATAAATATATTAGAAGAATGTTTTGCGCTGTACGCCAACGTTGTTGGCATTCAAGAGGAGCAGGAAGCCATCATGCTATTATTCTATCCTCTTGAGCAGCCTAACGGCGTTGATGAGGTATTGACACAAGAGCTGCTGCATAAGCTATCGGGCATTCTGAAATCGCCATTTTGTGCAGGGGTCTCCAACCCTCACTATCAATTGGGGGCGCTCGCAACCGCCTATCATGAGAGTCTGGAAGCTTGTCAGCAGGTCAAAAAAGAGAGTACGCCATCCGTTATCTTTTTCAGAGACCTCTCCATGCATTCGGCTTCTCCACAGCTCACTGAACAACTACAAGTAAAGGCAACGCGCAGGGTAATCTCTATGATGATTGAGGTTATGAATTCCCGGCTCCAAGAAAATCTCTCCCTCAAAATGATCGCAGACGAACTGTATATGAATCCAACGTATCTCGGCCGATTGTTTAAAGATGATGTAGGGGAGCCTTTCTCTAGCTTTCTTACCAAACTTCGTATTCAAAAAGCTACTGAATTATTAGAGAATGTTACTCTCAAGGTATATGAGGTTAGCGAATTAGTAGGCTTTAAGGATCCTGCGTATTTCAGTCTCATTTTCAAGAAATACATGGGGATGACTCCTCAGGAATTTCAGAAGCACAACAAATAAAGCAGAGGTGTGTTTCTCTTGAATGTAAATGGTAAGTTGATTACTGTCCTATTAACATTTGGCTTGTTACTTAATACAAGTGGTTGTCAGCTCTCCCCTTCCAAGGAAGATACCGCTTTACAAGACCCGATACAGCTGAACATCTGGCTCACTGCTGGATCAGGTCTTGAGTCGCTCATTGACCAATATCAATCCCAACATCCCGAGCTAGAGATTCATATTCAGACCTCCACCTCCACGCAGCTTCCAGCCAAGCTACAGACCTCGTTCGCAGCTGGATATAGTTCGCCGGATGTGGCTGCCATTGATATTAGCTATTTAGATCGCTTCAAACAATTTCCTGATTATTTTTATAATCTAAAAACCTTTGAAGCTGACAATCTGAAGGACCAATTTCTGAATTGGAAGTGGCAGGAGGTGCTGGGTAATGATTTTATTTTCGGATTACCAACGGAAATTGGACCCTATGCCATGTTATATCGAACGGATATATTCGCATTATCAGGCCTCCCTACTAAACCAGAGGAAGTGGCTAAAGAAATCCAAACTTGGGATCAATTCCTTGAAGCGGGCACCAAAGTACAGGAGAGAACAGGAAAAGCTTTTGTAAATGACTTGGAGAACCTCTATCTCACCCTTCTACGTCAGTCCAAGCTTCAATATTACAGTCCCACAACGCAAGAATTGATCCTCGACAATAATCCAGCGGTCAAACGAGCCTGGGACTTCTCAATTCAAGCCCTTAAGCTAAATCTGTCCGCCAGTATTGCAGTGGATACCCAACGCTGGGGTGCAGGCCTGCTCA
Source organism: Paenibacillus sp. FSL H7-0690 (assembly GCF_037980415.1). Lineage (NCBI taxonomy): Bacteria > Bacillati > Bacillota > Bacilli > Caryophanales > Paenibacillaceae > Paenibacillus > Paenibacillus sp. FSL H7-0690. The sequence continues at coordinate 4,959,570 of NZ_CP150281.1, forward strand.
ACGGAGATTTTGCAGTCATGCTCTGTCCGGCTTGGATGATTGGTCATATCAAGAGCAGTGCTCCAACTGCCAGCGGTTTATGGAATGTAACACAAATCCCAGAAAACAGCGCTAATCGCGGAGGCTCCGTTCTGACCTTACCAAAGACAGGTAATCATCCTGATGAATCCTTTGCTCTTATTAAATGGCTAACCGAACCAACGCAGCAATTGGTTTCTTTCAAGGTACAAGGGGCTTTCCCTTCCACCCCCGAAATCTATGATGACCCAGAAATCCACGATCTGCATGATCCTTATTTTCCTAATTCAGAGCTTGGTCTGACCCTTTCGTCAGCAGCAAAAGCAGTAATTCCCACCTATTACGGCCCTCATCATGCTGACGTGGAGACAAGCATGCTCGAATACTTGACCAAAGCTGAAAAAGGCGAGCTAACTCCTGAACTGGCTTGGACCCTTGCTGTTCAAGCCGCAAAGCGAATAGACAGCTCCTTCCGCTAAGTACTATCATAAAAAGGCTCTCCCCGGCTAAATCAGCCTGCCGGGGAGAGCCTTTTTTGAATTCATTTTCGCTTTATTTTTGCGCAGCCAGGAAAGCATCCAGCTGTTTTTGTTTCTCTGCAATAATCTTATCGAGCCCTGCCTTTTTCAGCTTATCAGCATACTTAGTCAGTACGGTATCAGGATCAACAGAACCCGTATCCAAGCTGATGTCGTATTCATCCATTACAGCTTTACAAGCAGCCATTTCAGTCTTCATTGAGGAGGCATCGAAGTTGAAACCAAGCGCTACAGAGGCTTTACCTTTAGAGTTAAAGGCTTTGAATTGTTCCCATTTGTCTGGAGCTTCACTTTCCCACACGGGGTTCAGGAATTGACTTCCAAGCATCCAAGCTGCAGCCGTATTATAATCAGCTGTTTTATCTGTAGCTTTGATCGTATCACCACTTACGACTTCATAGTGCACACCTTTTATACCGAAAACAAGCAGATTGTTGATATCTTTATCTGTGTGCAGAATATCTAGCACCATCATGGCCCGAGCCGGATCACCAGAGGAAGCGGAGATCGCAAGCATCGATCCAGCAGCATCACTTGTAGAAATCGTTGGATCATTGAATGCAATTTGTTTCAGCTTGCCAACCAAGCCGGTAGCGTTAGCCAGCTCACTATCTTTACCCGGTTTAAGCGATTGCACTGTCATAAAGACATTGCCAGCCTTCATTGCATCCTGAGTCGAATTCGTAGCAACAGCTGCGTCTTTGTTAATGTAACCTTTTTTCATATACTCACGAGTAAGTTTAATGATTTCTTTATAACGATCCATCTCAATCATCGATTGAATCTTAGTATCTGAGGAATCTTTAAGCAGAACACCAGGAATGGCAGCATCACCAAGGGTATCGTATTGTGCCATGTATTGTGAGTTAAAGGTCTCACCTTGTTTGAAATACAATGGAGTCAGGTCAGGTCTTTTCTCCTTCACTACTTTGAGAACTGCATCCAGATCTTGAATGGATTTCACATTCGACATATCGATGCCCAGTTCATCCGCAATATCGGAGCGATAGACAACCCCACCTTGTGCAGCCAGCTCCTTGTTTGTAGGAACAGCATAATTCACACCATTGATCGCTGAACCTTTTAAGAATTGTGGATCCAGATTTTTTAGAATTCCTTGGCCGTATTCATTTAGGAGATTACCATATTTGCCGCTATCGTCATTAATCGGGAGATAAGCGCCTTTAGCTGCATTCGTTACGTAGTTCTTCCATTGAGCTGTAAAGATGATATCGAATTTTTCCTGACTCGCAATTTTCAGATTGACATCATTGTCCCATGGACCCCAATCGATCGGTGCGATATCCAATTTGGCGTTGATTTTAGGTTCCAATAACTTATTGATTTCATCTTCTACAGCTTTTTCATCCTTTTGCACGGCACCGACATAAATTAACTTGACGGTATAAGGCTCCAATTCTTTTGCCGGTTCGGCAGTAGGATCCGCGGCTGGCTCATCCGTAGCAGCAGCATTGGTAGCGGTTGCATTTTCGCTTGGAGCAGGTGAAGCTGCTTCATTATTCCCGTTATTCCCACCGCAGCCTGCTAAACTAAGACTCAGTACCATCGTTAGCAATAGTGTCATTAGTGCGCTTTTTCTAACAGCTTTCATATACACCATAACCTCCCTCAAAATATTTATATATGCTGAATCGGCCGTTCACACCTTAGCATAAAGCGGCCGAATTAAGCCATTACAATCGTCCTTAACCTTTGACAGCACCCACGGTAAGCCCTTTAATAAAATACTTCTGGAAGAAGGAATATACAAACACGATAGGTCCGATACCAATAACAGCCATCGCCATTCTTACCGTTTCTGTTGGAATATTGATTTCTACACCCTGTGCAGCCAAGGCAGCCATCGCCTGAGGACTTGCTGTCAGGAATTGAACATTCAGCATCGTCTTATACATTAGGTATTGTAAATTGACATGACCTTCGGGTGAGATAAAGATCAAACTAAGGTACCAATCATTCCAATAGGCCAGGGTCTGAAACAAACCTACTGTAGCTAACACTGGCATAGACAAAGGCAAAATAATTTGAACGAAGATCCGGAATTCTGGTGCCCCATCGATCTTAGCAGATTCGATTAAAGCTGGCGGTATGGTATTGGCAAAAAAGGTCCGTAAGATGATAACAAAGAAAGCAGAAACCAGCAGCGGCATAATTAGAATCCATAACGTATCCTTCATATGCATCATTCGCGTGTAGACCAGATACCAAGGCACAAGGCCGCCATTAAACAACATTGTAAAAAACATAAAAAATGAGAAGAAATTACGATGTGGAAAATCTCCACGTGAGATAGGGTAAGCGTACATAGCCATAATGATAAGACTCAGAATCGTGCCCACCACAGTCACAAATAACGAAACGGAAGCTGCATCGATAATTTGCCAATAATCTTTTAACAGAAATTCATAAGAAGAAATATCCCACTTGTTAGGAAAAAAGCTGTAGCCGTTCTGGATAACGGAATTCTCGTCCGAAAACGATACAATAACTACGAGGATCAGCGGCACCACACAAATCGCTGTGTATATCCAAAAGAATATATTAATTAGCAAATTAGATATATTAGATATTTCATTGGGTTGTCTTTGCCGTTTTGTGCGCTTCCCTGTACGCCGTGACGACCCTATTGCTGTTTCTGTCTGGCTCAACACTCCCACCTCCCTTTAGAATAAAGCATCATCTTTACTGATTCGCCGCACTGCTAGATTCGCTAAGAAAATCAATAGAAATCCTACAACAGATTGAACGAGACCCGCGGCTGAAGACATTCCTATATCACCGATTGCGAGGAAGGTTTGATATACATATGTGTCGATAACCTGCGTCGTCGAGTATAACGCTCCTGCATTTCTCGTAACCTGAAAGAATAATCCGAAGTCTGCGTTAAAAATCCTGCCTATCTGCAGCAGCGTCATTACTATAATAACTGGGCTGATTAGCGGCAGTGTGATTTTTCGAATCTGCTTCCATTTAGAAGCTCCATCAATTAGTGCAGCCTCATAATATTCATTATCTATTCCAATAATAGCGGCCATATAAATAACCGTTGTATACCCAATCTCTTTCCATATCTTCACGATTACTAGAATCCCAGGCCAATATTTGGACTGTGAATACCATTCGATAGGATCTACCCCAAAGAACGGGAGTAATGTCTTGTTCATGAACCCATGCTCTGCACTCAGAAAGCCGTATACTAAGTAACTTACGACGACCCAAGAGAGAAAATAAGGGAGAAACATAGCGCTTTGATGGAATTTCGATAGCCATCTGCTGCGCATTTCGTTAAACATAATTGCGAAAGCCAGCGAAAAAAATAGCGTCAGTATAATAAACGCTGTATTATACAATAACGTATTCCTCGTAATGATCCAGGCCGTCTCCGTCGAGATTAAATATTTAAAGTTCGCTAACCCGACCCAATCACTACCCAGAATCCCTTTTTGGTAATTGATATCCTTAAATGCAATTACCGTCCCTAACATCGGTATGTAATTATTGATGATTAGAATCACTATCGCAGGTAACATCATCAAATAGAACACCCAATATTTCTTCATTACTCTAAGAAAATTCGGCGTTCTTCCCCTGCCTGGTTTCTTTACTTCTGACAAGCTGACGGAAGGATTCGTCACACTCATTTTTGGTTCCCCCATTCTCCATCATCCCATTCTTAAGCCCCAATTACTCTTGCTTGCCTAACGTTTTGTGTATCCTCCTTACACTCTAATTAAAACATATGATAATTTATGGGAGTATAGGAAACATATTATATTTCTATAAAAAAAGAGACGATTATCCTCGAAAATCGAGGAAAACCATCTCTTCAGCCTCTATATAGAGGCAAAAAATTTAATTAATCATAGCTTATGTACCTTAATCGCATTTATCACAGCCAAAGGCTGGTTGATAATTCCTGCCTTAAATTAACTAGGCAATCAGTCCTTGTGTTCCCAGAGAGGCCCACATCCGCAGGTGTGGGACGGCCCCTATACTACGAAGAGGGGTGAGGGAGAAGGAACGGAGAGGAAGTTTGGAACTGTAGGAGCGTAGCGTTCGCCTTTATCCTCGGATTTCAACCGCTAATAGCGGTATCTAATCAAGAAATCTGAGGATAACAGCGACCGGAAGTCCAAACATTCCTTGGAGCGACGCTAACCTCACCACTCAGCAGCTAACCTCACTGCACTTCGGTCCGGCATCGGTCGCGATACTCCTTAGGCGACATTCCTGTCTGCTTCTGAAATACCTTGGTAAAATAACGCCGCTCCTGATAGCCAACTCCCGAGCCAATCATCGTAATACTCTTATCGCTGTTAGTTAGCATAAACTTAGCAGCTTCAATTCGTTGTAGGGTCACGTATTCCACGAAGGTCATAGCAAAACGATTCTTAAATAAGAGACAGAAATAACTGCCACTAATCCCGATCTTATTCGCCACTTCCTCAATCCCAATATCAGAATGGAGATGTTCTGTGATGTACTTAGCTGCTTGGTTCATCAGCTGATCCGGTGTTTTTTTGCCAGAATCATCTTCACCTTCAGGGATTTCCTGAAAAATTGGAATGCTATTATACAGTTTATTCTTAAACTGCTTACTACGGATCTTAGCCCCAATCTCCCGTACCTTATTGCCAAGCTCTTCATAATGTATCGGCTTACAAATATACTCTTTAACACCTAGCCGAATCGCTTCCCGTGCATAATCAAACTCCTGATATCCGGTAAGAAGCAGCACCTCGCTATCCAATCCCATCTCCCGCAACTTACCGATAAAAGTTAACCCGTCCATCACTGGCATACGGATGTCACATAACACAAGATCAGGCTGTTTCTCCTCGGCAATACGCAAAGCATCCATTCCGCTTCGCGCCATACCGACAACCTCCATCCCCATCTCCTGCCAAGGCAACACCCTGTTCAGATTATTCAGAATTGGGGCTTCGTCATCAACCAATAATACTTTTAGCATAATGATCTTCCCCCTGCTCGTATTTAGGTATGACACATTGGATAATAGTACCATGACCTGGACTAGAACAGATAAATATTCCGTACCTGTCACCGTATTCAATGCGGATGCGATCTGCTACACTGCGAATACCAAGACCTCTGCGTTCAAGATTCATCCGGTTATCCCGTTCAGCCTTAACTTCTTGCTCCACAGGATCATTCACAATATATTGAAAAATAGCCAACTGAGAAGGTGTAATACCAATACCATTATCTTCAATACGTAAAATCAAATCCCCCTGCTTCTCCCAAACTTTCACAGAAACATGACCTTTGTAATCAATGCCCTCAAATCCATGTTGAATGCTGTTCTCTACAAGCGGTTGTAACGTGAGTTTAAGGATACCGCAACTCATCAATTCATTCGGAATATCGATCTCGTATTCGAACAAATCTTCAAAGCGGAATTTTTGTATATCCAAATAATTGCGTAAATGTTTAACTTCTTCATCCAGTGTAATCTCTTCCCGATCCTGAATGCTGATTCGCAAAATACTGGCCAGCCTGTAGACCATCTCACTAACTTTTTTGCCTTCATTCTGTATAGCGAGAACATTGATTGATTCTAATGTATTGAATAAAAAATGTGGTTTAATCTGTGCCTGCAGAACACGCATCTCAGCTTGATTCTTGCGACGCTGCTCCACATGAATTCTGTTAAACAACCCATTGATTTTATCCATAAGGTCATTAAAACCCTTAGCAAGCAGCGTTAGCTCATCATTCCCTTTAACTTCTACCCTAGTGGTCAGATCTCCGTCTTCAACCCGGCGCATAAAACGAACAATGACAGCGATGCCGCCGGTAATCCGGTTCATAAAAAATAAATTGAAGATCACAGCTGCCAATAAGCAAAGGAAAATCACAGCGACGAACCAGCGAGCAAATACTGTAACTTCATGAGACAACGTATCCCAAGAAGTCACAGATACCAGACTCCATGGATAGTCCTTCAAATGATACATGGAAAGAATGCTTTTCTCCCCGTTGTACTCTGTTTTGAAACTCTGAAACCCTTTTTTAAAGGTAATCTCTTTATCCGCGAAAGACTGGAAGTCCTGTCCATCCAGCTTTTGATCTGGGTCAAAAAGAATCATTCCATCATCATTTACAAGCATAAAGGAAACATCCTGATTGCTATCCCCAATTTTTAAATTGCGAAATATGGATTCGAACTCCCAATTCTTGATCTGCACAACTAGGATACCTATGTTCTGAAAGAAGCTCAATTCCTTCACTAGCCGAATTTGTGTAAACACAGGTTCAGTACCCGTAAGCTCGGGATACTCGTGAGGAGCCAGCCATTTCGGCACACCATTTAAGTCCATAACTTCCTGGTACAGATCACTTTTTTTGAATGTATCATAGGGTAGCGTTCGGAAATTTTCCTTGTTAAAAAGCGACACGATTTCAGAGTTACCTCTACCGTTAAAATTGTACAAAAATGCATAACTGATCGATGGATGATTAAACAACAGACTACGGAAATTGCGCTGGCTCGCATTCAGATTCAGTTGCTCAGCATCAGTCAAATCCTGGTTGTTAGGATCATCTGCACTAAGGGCCATATGAAACACCGAGGTAGCAATTCCGTTGTCTGTAACGTTATCCATATCTTTTAATACATTAGAAATACTGTAACTAATCGCTTTAAGTGAGTATTCCGACTGCTGGCTGTACTTTTTTTCAATAGAATTATAAGTCACAAAAAACATAAGCATGCCTAGAATAAATAAAGGAATGATAATCAGGCCCAAAAATGCCGTAAATAATTTATAGCGCAAATTCATCGGCTAGTGCTCCTGACTGTGAATAAAGTTATCCTTTTACGCCGCCCGCTGTTACACCTTCAATAATCTTCTCCTGAAGAATTGCATAAATGATAATTACCGGCAGTACGCTGAAGACGATACCGGCTGACATTTGTGCATAGTTCATCTGGTATTGATCCCGGAATTGGACCATACCTACTGGAAGCGTTCGCAGCTCGTCATTCGACAGGAAGTAGTTAGCTAGCAAGAACTCGTTCCAATTTCCCAGGAAATTAACAATGAATACAGTAACCATAGCCGGAACCGTTAGAGGTACAATAATTCTAGCAAAGATACCCGGTGCCTTCAAGCCATCCATGACCGCAGCTTCTTCTATTTCTCTAGGTAAATTTCGCATAAATGCTGCTAAAATAATGATGGTAAATGGAATCGCATTGGCGATATAAGGAATGATCAACGCCCAGTGGGTGTTCAGTATTCCTAACTTACGTACAATCGTATAAATCGGCAGCATTAAAGCATTATTCGGGATGAGCATTCCTACTAAAACCAGTGAGAACAAAATAGTATTCCATTTCCCCTGACGCATCCGCGTAACCGCAAAAGCAAACATAGACGCAAGCAGAATGGACACTACAGAGGCAAGGATCGAAATGTACAAACTGTTGAAAAAGTAAGTACTAATCTTGGCATTTACCCAAGCCTCCACGTAGTTATTGAAGACGAATTCCTTGGGGATGCCAAAAGGATTAAGCGCAATCTCATTATTATCCTTTTTCACAGATGAGAATAATACGAATAGGAAAGGAAACAGGATCACTAACAAATAGAATAAAAGGGCAATATGTGGCAGACTCTTTTTCAGGGCGCGTGGCATCAGTATTCAATCCTTTCTGTACGACGTGCAATCAGCAGCTGATAAAGGACTGTAACCACCAGTGTAAATGCAAAGATCAGGACAGCGATGGCATTTCCGTATCCATACTTAAAGTTCGTGATCGCATATTTAATCATGTATGTTGCCATTACATCGGTTGAACCTGCAGGTCCCCCCTTAGTCATAACGATGACGATATCCGCAGCTTTCATTGCTCCAGCAATGGATAGCATAATTACAACCGAGATGATCGGTACGATTAGTGGGAGCGTGATACGAGTAGCGCGTTGAAATCCAGTTGCGCCGTCAATGGCTGCAGCTTCATCCAATTCACCAGGAATAGCTAGAATCGCCGCTAGGACCATAACGATATAAAATCCAGTCCACTGCCAAGCATTCGTCAACAAAATAGAAAGCATTGCAAATCTTTCATCTGACAGCCAGTAAATAGGATTAATTCCTACTAGACTAAGGAGCTTATTAAAAAGTCCAATGTTGGGCTCATAGATAAACCCCCAGAGAATACCGATAACCGCTGTAGACATAATGGAAGGCATAAAGACTGCTGTCTTATATAAGCCCTTTAACTTCTTCACATTAGAAATTAATAACGAGAAGAATACGATCAACGGTACCTGTATACATACGGAGAAAAGAATAAACCAACCGTTGTTTTTAACGGATATCCAGAATCGTTCATCTCCTAGTGCTTTCTCATAATTACTTAATCCGGCTGATTTAACCGTCTCCGATACACCGTTCCAACTAGTAAAGCTGTAATAAATAGAACTAAAAATGGGGTAAATGAAAAACATCGTGAACAATATCAATGCTGGAAGAACGAAAAGGAAAAATACCACTGGATTTCTTAATGCTTTATTCATGACTACCTCCGGTTGCTTTGACATCTGGCGAATAGTGAATGCTTCAGATCAAGTGCAAACAAATATTTTCTTTGATTTTAAAAATGTACCCTGGATTTAGCACCAGGGTACATTCAGTTTGCAGCTATTTATTCAACTGCTGCGTTTGCTTCTTCTTGTACCTTTTGCAAAGCTTCGCCCATTTTCTCAGGAGTCGTCTGATCGCCAATCAGTTTTTGAATTTGAATGTTACTGATTTCTGTAGTTACATCAGCTTGAACAAGAGAGTCAAATGCTGGGAACGAAGATTGTGAGTTGTTAAGTACACCTACGATTTCGCTCATCAGATCATCAGTAATATTCTCATTCAATACGTTTTGGTCAATCTTCATTGCTGGCAATACACCATCTTCAACAAGTCCGCGCAATTGCATTTCTTCATTAAATAAGTTTTTAATAAAAGATTTCACAGCAGCCAATTGACGTGGATCTTTCTCAGCAGATGCAGAGAAACCATAACCATTGTTCACATCGCGCATCAATGCAGTTTGGTCACCCGCTCCGCCTTCAACTGCTGGGATGTTGAAGAATCCAACTTTACCGATCAAACCTTCGCCAGATTGGCCCGTTTTAAATACGGAAGATTTCCAAGTACCATCATACAGCAGGATCGCTTCACCACTAGTGAATTGTGTTGTGTATTCAGCATATTCAAAGCCAAGTTCGCCTTTTTTGAAGTAGCCTTTATCAACCCATTCTTTGTATTTCGCAAATCCTTTTACTACATTTGGATCAGACCATTTAGCTTCGCCTGTTGCAAATTTAGCAGTTACATCCGGACCTGCATAACGTGACCACAGGTGGTTAGCTAACATAAGTGGTACCCAACCAGCTTTGGATGCACCAGCCAAAGGTACTTTTCCATCAGCCTTGATATCAGCCAATTGTTGTTCCAATTCAGCAAATGTTGTTGGAGCCTTCCAGCCCTTGCTTGTATAGTATTCTTTGTTATAGAAGAAACCTTCACCAGAACCACCGATTGGCAATCCATAGATTTTTCCTTCATAAGTGAAAGGATCAAGATTTGAGAATTTATCCTTAATTCCAAGTTCCTCAAGGATTGGAGTCAGGTCAAGTAATTTACCTTCTTTAGCATAGATCTTGGAGTCAGGGCTGCCGAACAGATCGAAGATTTCCGGTGGATTACCCGCAGCCATTTCACCACGCAATTTTTCTTTACGGTTTACATCTGAATCTACCCCATCGAGTTTAAAGGTCAGACCCGGTACATCCTCTTGTACTTTGTTAACTACTTCTTCGAGAATAGCCAGACGTTTCTGCTTGTCTGCACCGATTTGAGTGTGACGAATCGTCATTTCAAATGGCTCGTTATTTACCGGTTCTTCTGTTGCTGGAGCATTTGTAGCGGCTGAGTTAGTCGCGGTAGCGTTTCCATCTCCTTTGTTAGAAGACGCATTGTTGTTGCCTCCGCAACCAGTCAGTAAAGCTGATGATACGAAAATCAGGGACAATAGCAAAGTCATACTTTTTTTCATTTCTTGTGACCCTCCCTATATATTGATGTGCTTTACACTTCTTATTATAGAAAACAGACTTCATTATCGTAAGGTTAAGATTCATCCACTATAGGGATAAAAATCTCTAATGTAAGCGGAATCAACTACATGATAAGTTATATTTTATAACATAAAAATGTTAAATCGCTTTATTCATTTGTTTTTCTCATCACAAAAGTTTGTTTTTCTTTAAAAACATTTAATTAAAATATCAAATTAGTCATATTACCTGACATATTCATTTATTATCTACCCCATAAACCACGTGTAACTATAGCATGTCTTTATTAGGAATAATATAAAATTCCCCCTCAGAGGAGATTTAACCCCTCCCTTTTTACTTCCTCATAACAAAAAACCGCACCTTCAGTGATGATCAACCACTGAGGGTACGGTCTCTCTAAAAAATAGATATCTATTATACCAATGCCGTTTGCTTACGACCTTCTTCGACCAAGCGATATGCCCGTTGCACTTCTTCTTCTGTTGGAGAAGGTACTCCATCCAGTTCATAAGCCTTGCCGAGCATTTCCCATTTATAGATACCCATCTGATGATAAGGTAAGATTTCGAATTTCTCGACGCCATTTAAAGTTCCAATATAACGACCTAAGTTAATGAGATCCTCTTCACGATCATGAATACCAGGAACATATACATGTCGGATCCACATCTTACGATTATGGTCTGAGAGCCAGCGTGCAAGCTTCAAAGTTCGATCATTGGATTTACCGGTTAATTTGATATGCGCTTCTTCATCAATATGCTTCAGATCAAGCATAACCAAATCTGTTACATCCAATAAGTCATTAATCTTGTCACCTTCGTTGTAACCATTACTGTCTAATGTGGTGTGCAAATTCCAACGTTTTTTTACTTCCGTGAATAACTGCTTTACAAATTGCGCCTGCAAGGTTGGTTCTCCACCGGATACAGTTAACCCGCCACCGGATGAACGATAATAGTTTATATATGGCTCGATTTCCGAAAGCACTTCTTCTAGAGTCATTTCTTTACCTTCATCTAAAGCCCAGGTATCAGGGTTATGGCAATACTGACATTTCAGCAAGCAGCCTTGCATAAATAAGACAAATCGAATACCAGGTCCATCAACGGTTCCAAAGGTTTCCAAAGAATGTATGCGACCTTTAATCATAGGATGTCATCCTTTCGCCACGCCAGACTAACAGTCCCTTTTTCAACGATGAAGATCCCTGTCCTTGAGACTGTCATATCCCTATATCGCGGCAATAAAATTTAAAATTTTAACAATTCTCAAACAAGATATTACCGCCCTTGAGACAAGGGCGGTATCTTCCTTGCAATTATTTCAATAGTAGTACTAATTCAAAGATCTTCATGACAGGAACAAATTACATCGAACCGTGGAATGTACGGTTGATTACATCCATTTGTTGTTCACGAGTCAGCTTGATGAAGTTAACTGCATAACCGGATACACGGATAGTCAATTGTGGATAGTTCTCTGGGTGCTCCATAGCGTCCATCAGCTGTTCACGGTTAAATACGTTAACATTCAAATGCTGAGCGTTGTTATGGAAGTATCCATCCATCATGTGTACCAGGTTAGACTTACGGGAATCCTCGTCTTTACCAAGTGCCTTAGGTACGATGGAGAACGTATTAGAGATACCATCTTGTGCATCGGAGTAAGGCAGTTTAGCTACAGAGTTCAGGGAAGCCAAGGCGCCTTTCTTGTCACGTCCGTGCATTGGGTTAGCACCTGGTGCGAAAGGTTCACCTTTCTTACGTCCATCAGGTGTAGTACCTGTCTTCTTACCGTACACTACATTCGAAGTAATGGTCAGTACCGATTGAGTCGGCACAGAATCACGATATGTTTTGTTTTTACGGATCATAGTCATGAAGGTTTCAACCAATTCTACTGCGATGCTGTCAACAGCATCGTCATTGTTACCGTAGCAAGGGAATTCGCCTTCTGTTTCGAAATCGATCGCAATACCTTGTTCGTTACGAATAGGTTTTACTTTGGCGTATTTAATTGCGCTTAGTGAGTCAGCTGCAACGGACAGCCCAGCAATACCACAAGCCATCGTACGCAGAATGTCACGGTCATGCAGCGCCATTTCGATACGTTCGTAAGAATATTTGTCATGCATATAGTGAATGATGTTCAAAGTGTTAACATAAGTCTTAGCCAACCACTCCATCATCGGTTTGAAACGTTTCATTACTTCGTCATAATCCAGATATTCAGAAGTGATCGCTGGGAATTCCGGTCCAACTTGTGCTCCGGATTTTTCATCCACACCACCATTGATAGCATACAGTAATGCTTTTGCCAGGTTGGCACGAGCACCGAAGAACTGCATTTGTTTACCGATACGCATTGGAGATACGCAGCAAGCAATCGCATAATCTTCACCCCAGTATGGACGCATTACATCGTCATTTTCATACTGAATTGCACTAGTTTCGATGGAAACCTTAGCACAATATTTTTTGAAGGCTTCAGGCAATTTTTCGGACCACAGTACAGTTAAGTTTGGTTCCGGAGCTGGACCCAAGTTGTACAGGGTGTTCAAGAAACGGAAGCTGTTCTTAGTAACACGAGTTGTTCCGTCTTCAGCCATACCACCGATGGATTCAGTTACCCATGTTGGGTCGCCGGAGAACAGATCATTATAGTCAGGTGTACGCAAGAATTTCACGATACGCAGTTTCATTACGAAATGATCGACGATTTCTTGTACTTGTTCTTCAGTCAAAGTACCTTCAGCAATATCGCGTTCTGCATAGATGTCCAGGAAAGAGGACACACGGCCCAGGGACATCGCCGCACCATTTTGCTCTTTAACTGCTGCCAGATATCCGAAGTATACCCATTGAGTAGCTTCTTTGAAGTTGGTCGCCGGTCTGGAAATATCCATACCATGAGCAGCTGCCATTTCTTTCAATTCGCCAAGTGCACGAATTTGCTCGGACAGCTCCTCACGCAAACGAATGATATCTTCAGTCATGGAATCTACTTCAAGCTCAGTTTGTTGTTGTTTTTTGTCTTTAATGAGGAAATCAATACCGTACAGAGCAATGCGGCGGTAGTCGCCGATGATGCGTCCGCGTCCGTAAGCATCAGGAAGACCTGTAATTACGCCGGATTTACGCACAGCTCTCATGTCTGGTGTATATGCATCAAATACGCCTTGGTTATGCGTTTTGCGAATGTTCGTAAACATGTCAACGATGTTTTGTGGAAGCTCGAAGCCATAAGCCTTCGTAGCATCAACCATCATCTTGATCCCGCCGAATGGCTGGATGGAACGTTTGAAAGGAGCATCAGTCTGTACGCCTACAATTTGTTCCTTGTCCTTGTCAATGTAGCCTGGAGCATGTGAAGTGATTGTGGAGACAGTATCTAGGGAAACATCCCATACGCCGCCTCTTTCTCTTTCTTCCTTGCTCAATTGGGAAATAATCTTCCACAGTTCAGTTGTGTTACTAGTAGGTCCTACGAGGAATTCTTCGTTTCCTTCATAAGGCTTAATGTTGCTTGCGATAAAGTTGTTAACGTCAACTTTTCTGGACCATTTACCTTTTGTAAAACTTCTCCAACCGGATTTCACTTCTTGTACATCTTTTTCAATCACCGACATGCTAAATCCCTCCATCTATATTTATATTATATTTGTAGAGATCGCGGGCTTGAAGGTTGATCCCGTGTCTCGTGATCCCAAGAAAAATATGGTTGTTCGAAAATTCACAATCATTGTTCCATATATGGGACCGTTGTTTATATAAACATTTTAGTTTATTTTCTATAAATAGACTGTGACAAATATCACCTTTCCGGTGATATTTGTCACTTATATCTAATCCACAACCATCCTATTATCTACTTAACCAAATATTAATTATCAAATCTTCCGTAGAAAGCATTACGATATACATCTGCGAGTTCAGATACCAGCGGCAGCTTAGGATTGGCAGTTGTACATTGATCTTCAAATGCACGGTCAGCCAAGTAATCTACATGGGATTCAAAATCCTTAGGATCAAAGCCCAATTGTTGGAAGGATTCTTCGATACCCAGTTTTTTGTTCATGTCGCGAATAGCATTGATCAGGCTAGTTACACCTTCTTCAGTTGTGCGAGCTGGCAATCCCAGAATACGGGCGATTTCTGCATAACGCTCGTCAGCTACGAAATGTGAATATTTAGGGAACGAAGCGAACTTCGTAGGTTTCTTAGCATTGTAACGAATAACGTGTGGCATAAGGATCGCATTAGTACGACCGTGAGCAGTGTGATATTGACCGCCCCATTTATGCGCCAAGCTGTGGTTAATACCCAGGAAAGCATTAGCAAAGGCCATACCAGCAAGTGTTGATGCGTTATGCATTTTTTCACGGGCAACTCTGTCGCCTTCAAGAGCCGATTTTTCAAGGTATTGGAATACCAATTGGATTGCTTTAATTGCCAGACCATCCGTGTAGTCACTCGCCATAACAGATACATAAGCTTCGATGGCATGTGTCAATACGTCCATACCTGTATCAGCTACAGCAGTTTTTGGCAAGCTATATACGAACTCTGGATCAATGATAGCTACGTCTGGAGTTAGCTCGTAGTCAGCCAAAGGATATTTAGTGTGTTGTTCAGTTGTTTTATCGGTAATAACTGCGAAAGATGTTACTTCCGAACCTGTACCCGAAGTAGTTGGAATCGCTACAAACTTAGCTTTGTTTCCAAGTTTAGGGAATTTGTAAACCCGTTTACGGATATCCATGAATTTTTGTTTCAGACCATTAAAGTCTGCGTCTGGATGTTCATAGAATAACCACATTCCTTTTGCAGCATCCATTGGGGAACCACCGCCAAGTGCGATGATGCAGTCCGGTTGGAATCTGTTCATCATTGCAGTACCTTTTTCAACTGTAGTTGTTGATGGATCTGGTTCAACTTCCGAGAACACTTCGATTGCTACAGGAGTTTGGCGTTGACGCAGGTAATGTTCAACTCTCTCAACATATCCAAGCTTAACCATCATTGGGTCAGTGATAATTGCGACACGTGTGATATCAGGCATTTTGGTCAGGTACTGAGTAGCGCCTTTTTCGAAATAGATCTTGTCAGGTACTTTAAACCATTGCATATTCACGGTACGACGATTCACCCTTTTCACGTTGATCAAATTAATTGCTGTAACGTTTTGCGACACGGAGTTACGACCATAAGATCCGCAGCCCAGCGTCAACGAAGGGATGTTAGTGTTATAGATATCGCCGATCGCACCATGAGTGGAAGGCGAGTTAACGAGAATACGTCCTGTTTGCAGACGGTTAGAGAACTTCATGATTACTTCTTCATTGTTGGAGTGGATAGCCGAACTATGGCCCATACCACCAAATTCAACAACTTGTGCTGCGCGTTCAATACCTTGATCTGCGTTTTTAACTTTGTAGCAAGCAAGCACAGGACTCAATTTTTCAGCGGACAATGGATATTTAGTGCCTACACCTTCAAGTTCTGCTACCAGAATCTTAGTGCCGGCAGGAACTTGAATGCCGCACATTTCAGCAATTTTCACTGCGGATTGTCCAACGATTGCTGGATTAACCGCACATTTATCAACGTTCATAGCGCCGCTAGTAAGTTTGGCAGCTTCTTCTTTGTTAACAAAGTAGCAGCCATTAGCGATCATTTTCTTTTTCACTTGATCGAAGATTGGTTCTTCGATAATAACAGCTTGCTCGGAAGCGCAGATCATACCATTATCAAATGTTTTGGAAAGAATGATGTCCGTTACGGCTTGATCGATATCCGCGCTCTTTTCGATGAATGCAGGTACGTTACCAGGACCTACGCCAAGAGCTGGTTTACCACAGCTATAAGCTGCTTTTACCATTGCAGAACCGCCTGTTGCGAGAATAAGTGCAACGTCAGGGTTGTTCATCAAAGCGTTTGTTTTGTCCATCGTTGGCATTTCAATCCATTGGATACAA
Source organism: Paenibacillus sp. FSL H7-0690 (assembly GCF_037980415.1). Classification (NCBI taxonomy): domain Bacteria; kingdom Bacillati; phylum Bacillota; class Bacilli; order Caryophanales; family Paenibacillaceae; genus Paenibacillus; species Paenibacillus sp. FSL H7-0690. Next base: position 4,976,234 of record NZ_CP150281.1, read on the forward strand.
TTCTCAGGTGCGCCAGCTTTTACAGCCGCATCATGAAGAATTCTAGCAGCTGCTGCACTACACTCTTGCGCAGATGGGTGGAAACCGAATATAATAGGGTTCCGTGTCTTAATCGAAATCAACGCTTTAAACATCGTGGTGGATGTAGGGTTGGTTACCGGTGTGATACCCATTACAATTCCGACGGGCTCAGCAATTTTTTGGAAGCTTTCATAAGCATTGTCTTCAATAACGCCTACTGTTTTATCGTATTTAATTCCGTGCCAGATATATTCTGTCGAGAAGATGTTTTTAGTAATTTTGTCTTCGTAAACCCCGCGGCCAGTTTCTTCTACAGCCAATTTAGCGAGGTACATATGTTTGTCGAGTCCAGCCAACGCCATTGCATGAACGATTGTGTCAACTTGCTCTTGATCCAGCGCCATGAATGCCTCATGTGCTTTTTTCGCTTTATCCACCAAAGTCTGAATATACTCTTCAGCGGTAGTTTGTTTAACTTGGGCGGCGACTTCGTTCTTAACTGCCATCTCCCTCGTCCTCCTGTCAATTTTTAGGTTGTTTTTCTCTACACATTTATCTTATCACATCATTTCCACCTTGTATAGTGAAATCTTTCACAAAGTATAAAGTTTTTTTGATTTGTTTTCAAAGCGCTTTCATTCGATCATATTATAGGTTTTTTACCATTATTTATGCTTTATTATTCCTTAAATCTAAAGTTTATGTTTAAAAAGACAAGAACCGATACCCATTTCCTACCTTTCCGCTCGCAAAAATATTTTAAAAATGCAAATCTAATTTTGTTGACACTCTATTTTTCTCATGACCCTCTAAAAAAAAGTCGGAAGCCATCCGTCGTGTTGATTTATAAAAATATCAATAATATAAACATAAAAAAACCGACTCCTAATGGAGCCGGTTCTGTCCTTCCTTGCCTATTCTACTTTAATTGTATCGAAGAATTTCTCCTGCACTGTTTTTGCAGCAGCTTCAAGCTGTGTCTTGGAATCTGTTCCTTTTTTGGAGAACAGTTCTTGAATTACATTGGACATGGTTGCGTAGTAGTCCTGTGTATTGTATTGCGCTTCCGGTTTACCGTCCAGCAAGCCTAAAATATCAGGGCTGTATTGATATACATTAGTATATTTATCATACACAGCTTTTGTTTTCTTGCCGAAGTCAGAATCTGCAGAATAGTAATCTAAGAGCGGCGGAATAAAATATTTGCCATCCGTTGTACGTTGTTGCAGAACCGCATCCAGTGCTTCTAGACCTTTATCTGAGAAGTAATCAAATGTAATATAACGGAATGCCATTTCTTGCTCGTCTGGTGTTGCATTTGGATTGATTACAAGGTAGTCACCACCAAGTACCCCAGTGTGTTTTCCGCCTTTTTCCATCGCAGGCATTGGATACGTAAGTACATCTTCTGGTTTCAGACCGCCTTGATTCAACGCTTGCTCAATAACACCGTCAGATCCAGCCATTACCATTGCTGTACGACTTTGTTGGAATGCGCCTACAGCATCACCCCAGCCCAGTGCCCAGTCCTGAGGAATCGCGTTTGCTTCCCATCTAAGTTTCTTGTAGAAATCCAGCGCTTTAATCCCAGCCTCAGAATTAAAAGTAGCTACAACCTTACCGCCTTCAATCTTCTGAATTTCACCGCCAGCTTCGAACAGGAAGTTGGTCCAGTTCCAGCCTGCTTCATTCCCTTTACCCATTGGAGCAATACCGGAAATCCCTTTTTTGGTATCAGCTACACCTTTCGCGGTATTCAGCATATCATCCCAAGTCCAATCCATAGATGGAACAGCAACGCCTTTTTCATCCAACATTTTTTTGTTGATCATTGTGGTTGTTACATAACCCTTTTGAGTTACGCCGAATACTTTTCCGTCAATGATAAATTGATTTTGGAGAACCGGGTTAATTTGATCCTTAAATTCGTATTTATTCCACAGATCCGTAATGTCAGCTACCCAGCCTTTTTCAACTAGGAATTTTGCTTCTGTAGCGTAAGTGTTAAAGAAGGTTGGAGCTTCATTCGCTGCCATTTTGATGCCGATTTCACTTACATTGTACTGCCAATCGTCTTTGACGATTTCAACATTCGGATACTCCTCTTGGAAACGTTTGATCTTGTCATCTTCCTGTGCTCTAACTTCGGTTAGGTCAGGGGTTGGATAGTGAATTTTGATGGTCACTTTTCTTTGTGTGATATCATCAGTTGGCGCTGCTGTAGCACTGCCAGCATTATCTGTTGCAGCATTCGTTGGCGCAGTAGTCGCTTCCCCTTCCTTGTTTCCTGTTGTGTTTCCGTTATTGTTGTTACCGCCGCATGCGGTTAACAATGATCCGGCCACAAGGAGGCTTAGTAGCACGCTAGAGTACTTACGCATTGAAACTCCCCTTTTCAATTCATAGTTATCTTACATATCGATCATAAAAGAGAAATCGTTTACAAACGAGGTGCATTTATATTCCTTTCATGTGCATGTTTACGATCCGTGACTAAATTCGTCGATCCGCGCTTATCCCTTAACTGCTGATAATGCGACGCCACGCATAATGAACTTTTGGAAGATCAGGAAGACAAGGATCGGCGGCAACGATACGATAAATAGGATAGCGAATTTAATATTCGTATTAAGTGCCTTTACATTAATAACGTATTTATAGATTGCTGTCGCGAGCGTATATTTCTCTTCACTGTGCATAACCAGAGATGGCCAGAACCAGTCATTCCATGCAGTAGAAAAGATAAAGATCGCCAGCGTAGCAAATATCGGAACCGACAATGGCACTGCAATGGAGAAAAAGCTTCTCGGCTCAGAGGAGCCGTCAATCCGCGCGGCTTCAAAAATTTCAGGATGTATCCCATCAAAAAAGTTCTTTAAGAGTAGAAAATAGAATGTATTCGCACCAGCCGGCAGCCAAAAGGCAGCGTACTGATTCAGTAATCCAAGCTCTTTTAGATTGACAAAGTTGGGAATCATGTAGCTGGTCGCCGGAATAAATAATGTCATCAGGAAAAAGAAATAAATTGCCTTTCTGTAAGGAACATTCATACGAGAAATGCTGAAAGCAGACATTCCCAATACGACTAGTGTCACGACCATATTCCCCACAAAAATATAAATAGTGTTCTTAAGGAACATCAGCAGATCAATGTAGTTCATCGCTTTTTTAAGGTTGCTGAAGTGCCATTCCTGCGGGAAAAAATGCGGTGGGAATGAGTTCACCTCTTGATTCGATTTCAGTCCGTTAAATAACGTCATACAGATCGGATACAGCATGCTAAACACCATAATCAAAATAACCACGCACATCAAGCCATAAACGATCTTATTGCTTGTTTTTTTCAAATCATGTTCTGAGAGAATCCCTCTATCTGCGCTCTTCATCTTAGTTGTCCTCCTTGTTAAGCTTGAACTGTAAAATGCCCAAACCACCTAGGACTATGAACATTAGCATGCCAAGCGCAGTCGCTGTTCCATAATCGAGTCGCGTAAAAGCATATTTTACGATCAGCAGCGCATAGGTAAGCGTAGTATTATTCGGCCCACCATCAAGCAGCGCCATTTGTGACTGATACCCTTGTGAAGTCCCGATAATCTGTAATATAAACATCAAAATGATCAAATTACGTAGCGAAGGCAATGTGATGTACTTTATACGTGCCCACACACCCGCCCCATCAATCTCAGCTGCTTCATACCAATCCCGCGGAATGCTGAGTACAGCAGCCAAGTATATTAACATCCCTGATCCAAACTGCTGCCACGTCTCCATAAAAACAAGGGAAATCATCGACCACCTTGTATCTGTCAGGAAGGCAACCTGGTCCACACCAAGCGAGCTTAATACTGCATTGATTGGGCCCACAGGATCATAAAGCCATCTCCAGAGTCCATATAGCACCACACCAGGCATTACAAAAGGTAGGTAAGCCGCTACCCGCACAAAGCCCCCAAACCTTCTCAGCTCCGAGATCATAATAGCAAAAGCAATCGGAACCCAGAACCCGATAATAAGACATAGAAGCATGTAATACCCTGTATTTTTTAACGCGGTCAAAACATCCGGATCACTAAGGGCTCTAGCATAGTTCTCAAAGCCAACAAAGCTATTCCCTTTTACAAAATCAACATGGTAGAAGCTGTACAACAAGCCTTTAAAAATTGGCACCCACAAGAACATTACAAAAATAATCACAGCAGGTACGAGGAACATATATCCCCAAAAGTTTTTCTTCCAGCGGTTTTGCTTGTAAGGTGTACCCTTCAGCGCCGGCGGATTTTCGGATACAACTGCGGTTTGATTCATCAGGCTCCCTCATTCCATTTTTCTTTCAGCATTTTTCGCAAAATGCTTCCTACCTTAAATTGTAGAAAATGAGGGTTGTACTGAACATGTCTAAATCTACCGAAGTAGTATGTGTTTTTACTTCTTCAATTCACTGGGGCTAATCCCATAATATTTTTTGAAAATTTTACTAAAATGCTCCGGTGATTCATAACCTACACGCTCGGCGATTTCGTATCTGCGAAGATCTGTGTTCAAAATCATCTCCCGGCTTTCTTCCATCCGCAGCTTAATTACATATTCCCACAGGTTGTAACCTGTATTTTTCTTAAACAGATAGCTCAAATAATTGGGGCTGACATGGTTTTTCTTAGCCACTTCATGGATGGTTAATCCTTTTTGCGCATAGTTCTCGTCAATATACTCTCTCGCTTTCTCTACAATCAGATTGCTGCGTGTATGAAGCTCTTCTACTGAAGGATCGGTTGTGTAGCTGTTCCAATTAAAATCCCCGTAGTAAAACACATAATGGTCATTGTGTTCATTATTCCAGAGAATGGCTTTGGAGGCTTGACGGTTCAATACAGCCATAAAAGAAAGACCCTTGAGAATCTGGCTGATGCCGATAACTGCATTTAAGTGCAGATATTTTTGAATATTAAAATGAAGACTACGGCCAAGGATATCTAGCCTATTAATTTGGCTGGCAGACGAATCTTCATAGCTTTTTTCATCCCACTGAATAATGATCGTAATCTCTTCATCCTCTGCGTAAAAGGCTGTCGAGTTCCACTCCTGATCCATCAGCTCTTTGGCGATATTCAGCGCGGCATAACAAAGAAGCCGTCTGTCCCGCAGGGTGTAGTGCTTCTCCTGATTCGTTCCAGCAAGAGGTACCTTAATTTTTAAGACGGAAAAATACGGCCCTTGCAGCTTCAGGTTATCCAGCTTTTGCAAGCGTTCTGCATCACACAGTACACCTTCAGGCTCAATGAGCAGCTCATTCAATAACTTGCTGTATTCCGGAAGCGGCTCTTCCAGCCGAAAGCTTTCGTTAATTCCTGACATGAAAATATCCAATTCTGGTGATGGTTTCCCCATCTTAAGCAGCACATTTCGCACCGAATCCAGAAATTGCTCACTATTCAAAGGTTTGATCAAATAATCCTTCGCTCCAAGCCTAACGGCCATTTGCGCATATTGAAACGTCTCGTGTGCAGAAATCACGATGGTCTGTACCCAGGGTTTGGCCAATTTTGCATGCTGCATTAGATCAATCCCGCTCATTGCACCCATCTGAATATCAGTAACGAGCAGGTCTATTTCCTCCATCCGAATGCAGTCCAGCGCTTCAAAACCACTGTTTGCTGTATAAATATGGTCTATGTTTAACCCCGAAGAAGCTAATAAATTGCTCAGCCCTTTACAAATCAAGGGTTCGTCATCCACAACTAATATATTGAACATATCTGTATGCTCCCCTTCCTTAGTCCTGATTCTCTGATTTCGGAAGCTTAACCGTCACCAATGTACCGCCCTCTTTACGAGGGGTATAGCTGATGCCATAATCAGAGCCGAAGTGTAAATGAATACGCTGGTTAATGTTGCGAATCCCGTAACCGCTGGCCGGATTTGGACTGTCGTCATTCAGCACAGCTTCGATGGCCTGATAATCAACAGTCTTATAGCCATTATCTTCAATCGAGATCTCGACGGTATCGTCCACACAAACTGCGCTAATGATGATTTCCCCATCCTCGCCCATATTTTTGACACCATGAATAATAGCATTCTCAATTAACGGCTGCAGGGTAATTTTAGGAATTAGATTTCTTTTCGTATCTGGATGAATCTCCATTACTACACGAAATATATAATCATACCGGTGCTGCTGCAGCTTGATGTAGGCCGTTGCATGCTCCAGCTCTTCTTCAAGGCTAATCAGCTCCCTTCCCCGACTGAGGCTAATCTTCATAAGCTTGGATAATTCCTTGATCATCTCGGCGGATTCAACGTTACCTTCCAGCGAGCTTTTCCAGTAAATACTCTCCAAAGTGTTGTAGAGCAAATGCGGATTGATCTGCTGATAGAGCAGTTGAAGCTGTGATTCCTTCTGTTTTAGCTCCATCTGGTATTTATAAGTAATTAGTCCATTTAGCCTGCGGGCCATGTCATAGGTAGAGCCAATCAGCACACTGACCTCATCGTTACTCCCTCTTTTTGGCGTCTCAGGGACACGATTGCCTGGCTCAAACTTCCGGACGAAAAAAGCTAACTTTTGCAAAGGCGTCATTAATGAACGCCAGAAATAAGTAATCATGATTAATCCAAAAACAGCATAGGCCACAGTTATGTATTGAATCACACTTTTCATTTCGTTTTGTTGCTGCAGCAGCGCTTTTACGGCGATTTTGTAGACTAGCTTCTGTCCTAAGGCATGGTTATTATTGACCACATAAATAAAATCCGAGGTAATAACATCCACGGTTCCCTCCAAATCCTCAGCAACGACCGTCTCCGGCAGCGTAATGATCTCACCAGTATTATTCGTAGTAGAAGCGAGTACACGATTATCCAGATCTGTTAAGTAAATATCACCATCAGGCAACGATATGGATTTAAGGGATTCTCCGATTTTTGCGTCCATTTTGGTAATGACTAAAACCCCAATGGTCTCAGCTTTTCTGGAGATGTTATTGACAGCTCTCATATAGGTAAGAGTCTTCAAGTTTTCCGCTTGTGCACTTAGCTTCCCTGTAAATTTTAGAGATCCGCGACCCTTTTTCTGGACAACCTCCTCGAACCAATAGGGCTCTTCCGCTTTGGAAAAGAAATATACTCCCGCCTTCTTAACCTGTGGGAAATTGGGTGCAAAAAAATAATAATCCTCGGGATCGTATATATAAAGGGAATAATAGATGCCGTCCCCACGCTCCGCTCCCTGCGAGTAACTGACCAACAGCTTCTCTATCGTCTCATAACGTTTAACCCGCTCCAGAATGGTATCCGAACCCGTCATATTAATCTGTTGAATCAGAGGATTTTGAATTACAGTGGTAGTAATTTTATTTACGGTATCAATATCTCGGTTAATGATGGTGAAGTTTTGCTTGTTCAGCTCTACATAAGCATTCGTCACATGGCGCTTCAGAATTTGCTCAGCCTTCATATTCCCGTAAATGTTCAAAAACAGAATCGGCGAGATCATAATCAGAAACAGCAGGATAAGCTGTTGTTTGACGTTTAGCTTCAAAATCGGCCTAATCAGCCTAGACAACATCGAGATACACCTCCGGGTTCAATAACTATATCAAAGTGATAAACGCTTACATATGTTTATTTTAAAGTTTTTTATGTTCATTTGTATGTAGTTTTTTCTGTTGGGCGGATAAAAAGAGCACAATGATATGTTCGCCACTACGTGGAGCGTTTGGGCTTACGATCGCTGTTATCCTCAGATTTCCTGATTTTATACCGTTGAGCGGTAGAAATCCGAGGATAAAGGCGACCACTGGCGTTTCTCCAGCTCCAAACCTCCACTTCGCAACTCCATCAACGGAACTCTTAAAAACCGCAAACAGAAAAAGTGGGAGGCAACGTAAAGGACACTGCGTGGGGCTAGGAGAAATGAACTCTAAATGGAAGAAGTGCGATGTATGTTCTTGAACACTTGAATACTTGAACACTCAAGTACTTCAATACTTGAATGTGCTTTGTCTGTTGGGCGTCTGGATTACTTGATGTGCGATGGTGGTATTGTAGGGCGTTGGATTGCTTAATGTGCGATGGTTGCGTTGTAGGGCGTTGTGGGCGTTGGGTTTCTTGATGTGCGACTTATTACTTATTCGGCGTTTTGCATTCCCACACACACTCTTTTCACGATGAGCGATCGGACTCAGATGCAGCTATTGGGCTGATTTTTGGCTTTTACGGGGAGTTACGGACCCCAGAGGCATTATTCGTTCCAAACGTGTGCGATATGAAGGATTTTCGCGCCAATAGCGACTATGCGGTCCGATAGGATCGCAAATGAGCCGGATTATTACTTATAGCGACTATGCGGTCCGATAAACTGTTGAGCTTTTGACTAACGTTCTGAATGACTTAATATACGGCTAATAGCGACTATGGGATCCGATCACCGTCTGAGCTTAAGACTAACTATCTGAATTACTTAATGTGCAGCTCAGCTACTTATTCAGCGTTTACATTCCCACACACCCTCTTCACGTTGAGCGATCGGACTCAGATGCAGCTATTGGGCTGATTTTTGGCTTTTACAGGGAGGTTCGGACTCCAGAGGCGTTATTCGTTCCAAACATACGCGATACGAGGACTTTTCGAGCCATTAGCGACTATGGAGTCCGATATCTTCTCAAATGAGCGTAATTTTGGCTAATAGCGACTATGGGGGTCCGATCTCCGTCTGAGCTTTAGACTAACTATCTGAATTACTTAATGTGCAGCTCAGCTACTTATTCGACGTTTTGCATTCCAACACACACTATTTTCATGATAAGCTATCGGACTCAGATGCAGCTATTTGAACAAATTCCTGCTTTTACGGGGAGGTTCGGACTCCAGAGGCGTTATTCGTTCCAAACATGCGCGATACGAGGGCTTTTCGAGCCATTAGCGACTATGGGGTCCGATAGGATCGCAAATGAGCCGGATTATTACTTATAGAGACTATGAGGTCCGATACACTGTCCGAGCTTTTGACTAACGTTCTCAATTACTTAATATGCAGCTAATAGCAACTATGGGATCCGATCACCGCCTGAGCTTTAGACTAACTATCTGAATTACTTAATGTGCAGCTCAGCTACTTATTCGACGGTTTGCATTCCCACACACACTCTCTTCACGATAAGCTATCGGACTCAGATGCAGCTATTGGGCTGATTTTTGGCTTTTACAGGGAGGTTCGGACTCCAGAGGCGTTATTCGTTCCAAACATGCGCGATACGAGGGCTTTTCGAGCCAATAGCGACTATGGGGTCCGATAGGATAACAAATGAGCCGGATTTTGGCTAATAGCGACTATGCGGTCCGATACACTGTCCGAGCTTTTGACTAACTTTCTGAATTACTTAATATGCGGCTAATAGCGACTTGGGGTCCGATCACCGCCTGAGCTTGAGACTAACCTTCTGAATTATTTACTGTGCGACTTACTACTTATTCGGCGTTTTGCATTCCCACACACACTCTTTTCACGATGAGCGATCGGACTCAGATGCAGCTATTTGAACAAATTCCTGCTTTTACGGGGAGTTACGGACCCCAGAGGCATTATTCGTTCCAAACGTGTGCGATATGAAGGATTTTCGCGCCAATAGCGACTATGCGGTCCGATAGGTTCGCAAATGAGCCGATTTATGGCTAATAGTGACTATGAGGTCCGATAGCAGTCTGAGCTAGCTAAATACAGAGACTTTGCACAAAAAAAGACCGCCCCCAAAGTCATCCGCTACTTTGGAGTCGGTCCCATGTTCATTTAGAGCTTTAGTCTGTCAGCAGCTCATACAACCCTTTAACGACCAGATCAGCTTCCTTCAGCACCTCAGGTTTGCCGATACCTACAACCTTCATCCCAGCAGCTTTACCTGCTTGAACGCCTGCCTCAGCATCTTCAAACACAACACATTCATCCGGCTGCAAGCCTATCTCCTGAGCCGCGATCAGGAACACCTCTGGGTCCGGTTTGGCTAGTGACACTTTGTTGCCGTCAACAACTGCATCAAATAAGTCTGTAATGTTCAGCTTATTCAAAATAAACTCAGCGTTCTTACTGGCTGAACCTAACGCAATGCCAATCCCACGTGATCTCAATCCTGTTAGGTATTCTTTCACTCCAGGCAGCAGCTCCGATTCCTCGAGTCGAGAAATGTATTCTACGTACAGGCGGTTTTTCTTCTCCGCCATTGCCAGCTTCTCTGCTTCCTTAAATTCCAGGCCACCCACTTCCAGCAGGATATCAAGTGATCTCATCCGGCTCACACCTTTAAGCCGTTCGTTATCCTCCTCCGTGAATTTAAAGCCAAGCTCATCTGCAAGACTCGCCCACGCCAAATAATGATATTTGGCTGTATCTACGATCACGCCATCCAGATCAAAGATGGCGCCTTTCATATTTTCCAACATTGATTTGCTTCCTCTCCGTTGTGTATTAATATTTATAATCCCGTTTCGTCAAAGGCCAGTCGAAGGATCTCACCTGCAGAGCAGGACTTGCCTTCTCCGCCTTGCACCGAGAATACCAAGTCTCCACTGTAATCAGCAGCTGTGATCACAGTGACTTCATCCTTACTGATCCGCAGTTGGATGGTGTCGCCGCGCAGGGTAACCGGAAGCTGAACGGACTGCCAATGTTGCGGCAGAGATGGATTGATGTGCACAACCCCTCCATCGTAGTCCAACCCAGCGAAGCCAAGAACCGCAGCCATCCAAGCACCACCATTCGCAGCCGGATGAGTCCCTCCGATGTAGAGATCCCCTACATATTGCTTAGATTCGCCGGTGAGATCGACGGTAGCCGTACGCATAAAATACGGATAACCCCAATCCGGTGAACCAATATCAGCAGCTACCAAAGCGTAGATACAAGGGCTTAAGCTTGATCCGTGTTCCGTACGCGGTTCGTAAAATTCCCAGTTCGCTTGTTTCACTTCCTTGCTAAAGGAGTGCTTGAACAAATTCAGCATCAACACAACATCTGCTTGTTTAAGTATGGTTGTGGTGGTAGCTAAGCCATTGCCGCCGCCAAAATACTCATTTTTATTAAGCACACGTGATTTCAGTTCTGTTAGTTCTACATCCTCCAAGGTGAGGTACCGGTCGAATTGTTCAATAACAAGATTGGCAGGATCAGGCTGTGGAACATAAAAGCTATCCAGCATCGTTTTGAACTCCTCTAGGAATGGCCCTGAGCTAAACTGAGCGGACAATTGACTGTAATCCTCAGGATACTTCTCTTGCAGCAAAGCTGCCGTACGCAAGGCAATCTCAAGCGTCTCTTTAACCAGTGCATTCGTAAAAGCATTATTGTTCACACGCTCATGATATTCATCCGGACCTGTAACATCCAGAATCTCAAACCGCTGTTTAACCGAATTATAGTAAGCGTAAGAGTAGAAAAAGCGAGCGCATTCCCAAATGACCTCTGCTCCTCCACTAGTAAGCAGACTTTCATCGCCTGTGAATTGAACATATTTCCAGATCCCATGCACAACGTCACCACTGATATGAACCTGCTTATCGCGGAAATAGGTGCGCATCGGCCGGCCTGTAAATACATCATTCACATTAAACAAAGTACAGGCATCGTCTCCCGTATCCTGACTTTCCCAAGCATAAAATGCGCCCAAAAATCCATATTCCGCTGCCTTACGGCGAGCACCATCCAATGTATGAATCCGGTACATCATCAAGTTCCGCGCTACCTTAGGATCACTGTGCAGGAAAAACGGCAACATAAACATTTCCGTATCCCAAAATACAGCTCCCTTATATACCTGACCCGATAATCCCCGGGCTGGAATAGACACCTTCTCCGAAACTGTAGGCGCAATGATTAACAGCTGATAGATACTATATCTCAAGGCAAATTGGGCAGCTTCATCACCTTCGATGATTACATCACTGTGTGACCATCTCTCATCCCATATCAGACGGTGAGACTTAAATAACGCCTCATAACCCAGCGCCTCAGCAGCATGGACAGATTTAAAAGCTTCCGTCTCCGGCTGATCCGCATCAAGTCCAGTATAGACTGCTACATACTTAAACCATTCATACGTCTCACCCGCACGGGCATCAAAAGAAATCCGGCGAACAGCAGCACCATCTTCCAGTAGCTCCTCACCAAAACTGAATACCGCCCTCTCCGCCACAACCACCGGAATCTTCAATTCTCCGCTAACCGATGAAGAGATCAGCACCTCGTCCTTCAATTGCACCGTTTGTCCGTAGAGATGAGGTCCATTGATATCCCACACATCTACGTCAATTCCCGTCTCAATGGCTACTCGACAGTCTTGTGTGCTGCGAATAGAGTATTTACTAACGAGCAAGTGAAGATTATCCTGGCTTACGAAACGATCTGCGGTAAACGTCAACGTCCCTCCGTCAGATACAGCAAATTCAGTGCTCCGATGATGAATGGCATTTCGGATATTTAACTCCTGAGTATGAGCGACCGGTTCACGGTCAAGCACACTTAAGAGCTGATCATTACAGAAAATTTTGGTCAACAATCCATTAGGGGCATTAACGGGTTCTCTCCATTTGTCTCCTGCTCTGTCATATAGACCTGCGAGGGTGACAGCTGCTAGCTCGGTTTTACTGAATTCCTCCAGTGTGCCGCGATATCCCATGTAGCCGTTGCCTAACATATATTTGTTACCGTTCGTCGTCACAAGCTGTTTATCAAAACAACTATCCTTTACGATCCAGTTCATCCTGCCAGCATCCCTTCACCTAGTGGAAGCGTCTTTCCGGAAGCATCCACTGTAATCGACTGTCCGTACACTATAATTTCGGTACTTCCACCATTAACCGCAGTGATTGTTACTGAATTTTTGTCGACCACAATTCTCAGAAGCACTCCTTCATACAACACTTGGAAGCTATATTCATCCCAGCGTTCTGGCAGGGTTGGCTGAAAGGACAGACGCGCTCCATCCGATCGCATTCCGCCAAAGCCGTAAACAATATTCATCCAAGCAGCAGCAATTGAGGTAGTATGCAGCCCTTCACGGGTATTGCGGTTATAGTTGTCTAAATCCAGTCGAGTAGCGAATTCAAAAAACGAATATGCTTCCTCGGGTTTGCCAATTTCACTTGCCAAAATGGAGTGGATCGAAGGTGACAGCGAAGACTCATGAATACATCTAGGCTCGTAGTATTCATAGTTCGCCAGCTTCGCTTCTTTAGAGAATTGTCCGCTGTACAAGAACATAAACATAAGTACATCCGGCTGCTTAATCATGTCATAGCGATACAAACGATCATATGACCAGTTCGAATATAATGGGAATTCTGTTACCGGAATCGAATGAATATCAATATGTGGCATATCGAAGAACCCATCATGCTCTTCATAAACTCCTGTCACTTCGTCAACCGGAATCCGCATATGCTGCGCCTTGTTTTCCCAATCGGTGAGTTCCTCGTCATGAAGTTCTGTTTTCTCTACCACAGCTGCAAAAGCAGCAGGAGCTTGTTCTTTCATCTCCCGAAGAGTCTCTAGGGTGTATTCAAAAGATTGTTGAGCCATCAGATTAATGTAACAGTTGTTATTGACCATCAATTGGAACTCATCAGGACCCATTACGCCAAAATAACCATATTCCCCGCTGCGTTGCCCCCATTGACCACGTGTAGCATAGAATCTGCTGATCTGAATCAGCATCTCAGCCCCTTTACTATGCAGGAAGCTTTTATCACCGGTATTTTTGACATAATGCCAAATGCCATAAGAAACAGCAGTCCCTACATGAAGCTGAAGATTAGAGTGCTGCCAGAGATCACAGCTTTCTGTTCCATCTATAGTAGCAATAGGATAGCAAGCTCCCTCACAATCCACCTCTTTAGCGCGCTGCATAGCCTGTGGCAATGTTTTATATCTGAATTCCAATAAGCTCCGGGCAGCCTTTGGATTATTGAACATATAGAACGGTAAGCAATAGGATTCTGTATCCCAAAAAGCCAACCCACGATATACTTCCCCCGTCAGCCCTTTGGCACCAATATTAAAACCGGGATGATCGCCATGATAGGTCTGATAAAGCTGGAAGATACAGAAACGAATACCCTGTTGATTCTCAGGATCGCCCTCAATTCGGATATCACTTGTCTCCCAGATGCCCTTCCAATAAGCTGTCTGATCAGCGATTATTTGAGTATCCGTCAATTGGCTTGCGGTTTCAGCAAGAGACAGACCTTTGCTCCACAGCTCTTCAGCTGTATGGGCAGAATCACTATCCGAATAGTTCATAACCAGTTTGGTAAAATAGGAGACTTCTCCTTTCGTAAGGTCCAGGGTGAAATTTTGACCAACAAACTTATCACTCTCGACAGCAGTAAGCTGCAACGGCTGCGAGGATTGTAAGGTAAAGCTTGAGAACAGCTTGTTCCCAGTATTCACGGTACTCGCCATAATAGCAGAGGACGCTCCACTTACTCCGCTGCGGAGACTGTTCCACATACATTCGCCGCGTTCTTCATGAATAATGCCGAAATCAAGACCTGCACAAATGTCCACGCTCCCCGAGAAATTAAGGGGTTCAAATTCCACCCGCTGCAACCCCAAATGAGACATAGTCATGCTGACCAGACGTGTAAAGACTACTTTTAGCGACTTGCCATCGTTTAAATGCCAGATAAGCTCTCTCCGATACGTACCCTTACGAAGATCCAACCTACGCACATAATCCGTTACGTTACTTTTTGCTAAATCAAGCTGTTCACCATCTACAGATAGACGTGTATACAGCCAGTCCACCGCATTCACCATATATCTCAGCGAGCGAATAATCCCTTTGTAGTGATTGCCAATATCCAATTGTTCATTTAATCCATTAAAATAACTTCCTTGCAGGGTGTCACCTGAATACCCTTCCTCTGCATATCCCCTTACACCCATATATTCATTACCCAATGAAAAAATAGATTCCGAAGTCCGATTTCGCTCTGGATCAAAGCCCTCTTCAATAATTGCCCACGGATCAACCTTAAGATATTTGTCTGCTACTTTTGCCATATATGATTTCTCCTTCTCCTGATTTTTGCTCCAATTTCAGGATATCGCTGCATAGCAGTAGAGCCAATGTCCGACCGTAATGAAGATGTGTGCATTTATACGGAGTTGAGATAAAACTAATTTCTTGAACATGAATTTCAACTGTGTTATATGTTACAATCTAACGGGGACGCAAAAAAACAGCGATTAACCCAGTATTTGAGAATAATGGATAGCCGCTGTTCATATATCATAAACGTGAGATCACTTACTCTTTTTTAGTTAAAAAGAATATTACATCGAACACTTTAGAAGTGAAATTTATCACAATGTTGAAAATTCGACACTTTTAAACGATTTTTTATAACCAATTCGAGGGATTTTCAAGGTATAATTAATTTAAAATTTACTGAAAAACTGAGGGAATAAAGGGGATGTCGATTATGCTAAAAGAACATTACAATGTTATCGAAGCCCACGGAAATACAAACTGTTTCTCCGAACAGAATTTCAACAGACTTCTAGTTACAATGAAAGAGCGCATAGTTCCAGAGGGTTCACATCTATTCTGGGAAGGCGACTACTCGGATAAATTGTTTTATATCAAACGTGGACGTGTGAAATTAACTAAATCTACTGATGAAGGTAAAGAACTCATTCTTTATATGTATCAAGCTGGTGATATGGTAGGTCAAGCAGATCCATTCTTCAGCACTAAGCATAGCTTTACAGCCGAAGTGATTGAAGAAAGTGAAGTTGGCGTCATCGAACAAAAGGATCTAGAAATTCTCATCTGCCAACATTGTGACTTTGCTATCGACTTTATGAAATGGATGGGTATTCATCACCGTCTCACCCAAACTAAATTCCGTGATCTAATGATGTACGGCAAACCAGGTGCACTCTGCTCCACGCTCATTCGTCTTGGCAACACCTACGGTGAGAAGAGCAGCGACGGTGAGAATATCCTTATCAACAAAAAAATTACGCATACAGATTTGTCCAACATGATCGGTGCCACTCGTGAAAGTGTTAACCGGATGCTGAGCGACCTGCGTAAAAAAGATGCTGTTGAGTATGAGAACGGTATGATTGTCATCAAGGATCTTGGCATGCTGCAAGAAATTTGCCACTGCGAATTGTGTCCGAACGAAATCTGCCGGATCTAATTCCGTTATAATATACCCTCTATTCACCTCAATGAAACATACATGACCCAATTATTCTGCATAATATAAAATAGAGTGGTCCAAGGCGCCTAATGCAGGTGTCTTTTTTTTATATTCAACAAAAAAAGAGCTAAACCCAAGATCGGTTCAGCTCTAATATAGTTAATTAAAAATGGATCTTAACGGTTGTTGCGAGCACCACGCACTGGTGAGATCACCCAATAGGCCATACCGACGAATACGCCTCCACCAATGATATTCCCCAAAGTTACAGGGATCATATTATGCAGCCATCCAGCTATCGTAATGGTTTCCGGATGATTTGGAAGCAACACAGCAACACTAAGCAGAGTCATATTAGCCACACTATGCTCATATCCGCTTGCGATAAAGGCGAACAGACACCACCAGATTAAAATTAGCTTAGCAGATTCACTTTTAGCGCGTGAGGACATCCATAGCGCTAAACAGACCAGCCAGTTACACAGGATTCCACGAAAAAACAGCTCGGAGAACGGGAGACTCATTTTTTTAGCAGCGGCTGTAAAAATCAAATGCTCCGGCGGCGCAGCACTGAACAACCCAGTCCCACGAATTAAAAGTGCTAAAATCACTGCACCTACCACATTCCCGATGAATACAAGAATCCAGTTCTTAACGGTATCCCAGATACTAGTTCTGCCTGCCAGTGTACTTACAGTAAAAAACATATTATTCCCGGTAAACAGCTCTGAGCCTGCAAATACTACAAGCGTCAGGGCGATGCCGAAGGATGTGCCCATAATAAGCGGTTGGAAAGGAGATTTGGCAGCCGCTAGCGGTGCTCCTAGGGAGAAAATAAGGATAATCCCAATGCCTACATAAGCACCTGCCAATAGGGCTGCTAGAAAATATCTTGGCAAGCTTTCATTCATTTTGTCCCGCTTACTGACTGCCGTCTCTACGATGCTCTCCACACTTTGCGTAAACATAATACTCCACCCCACCGTTTTCTATTAAATCTATTACTACAATCTTCGGTGTCTACACGCTCACTGTAACTTTCTCTCCGTCCAGTGTGACTGGATAAGTCACCACACTACCTTGGTCTGGTGCCTGCACCTCACCCGTGCGCAGATCGATTTTCCAATCGTACAGTGGATCGTACAGATAGTGACCTGACACGATCCCTTCAGCAAGCGGGCCCCCCTTAGGATGAGGACTGCGATTCTCTACTGCATAGATGGCTCCGTCAGAGGCACGGAACACAGCCAGTTCAACATTTCCAGCAATCACTACGCGGCCAATTTGCAGCAGGAAATCCTGTACTGATCCTATTGCATACGTTTGTGTGGTCTTATTCATTGGTCTCTCCCCTTCTGTGTGCGTTATATCCGTTAGACTCTTGTTTCTTCAAAAAGCGCAGTACGAGTGCTGCTGTCATTGAGCATTTTTTTCCAAGGATCCGTAACCTGAGTCAGAGCAAAGTCAATCCGTGCGGCCAGCTCTTTGCGGTTATCTTCATTATTCAAAATGACCATTTGAATCTGCTCAAGTCCCATACGCTCAACCCACTCGGAGGTTCTCTCCAAATAATTGCCGGTCTCACGGTAATATTGCATCACAGCGGAGCACACTTCGATCAACTCTTCATCGGTCTTTATTTTGCAGAAGGAGTCAGCGATCCGTGGCTTGATCCCACCGTTACCGCCGATAAACACTTCCCAACCGCCATCATTACCGACGATGCCAATATCCTTCGTACAGGATTCCGCACAGTTACGCGGGCAGCCGTTGACAGCTATTTTAAACTTGGCAGGAAAATCAAGACGTTCATACTTACGTTCTATGAGCGCGCCCATTCCCAGCGAATCCTGTGTGCCGAAACGGCAGAACTGTGAACCCACACAAGTCTTAACGGTACGTAGCGACTTGGCATAACCATAACCTGATGGCATATCGAGCTCTTCCCATACTTTCGGCAGATCCTCTTTTTTCACCCCGATTAGATCCAGGCGTTGCCCACCCGTCACCTTCACAACTTTCACATCATATTTAAGGGAGACATCGGCGATTTTCTTCAAATCCTCCGGTGTCGTTACCCCGCCGTACATACGTGGAATAACGGTATAGGTTCCGTCTTTCTGAATATTGGCTCCCATACGTTCATT
Organism: Paenibacillus sp. FSL H7-0690; assembly: GCF_037980415.1. NCBI lineage: Bacteria > Bacillati > Bacillota > Bacilli > Caryophanales > Paenibacillaceae > Paenibacillus > Paenibacillus sp. FSL H7-0690. Next base: position 4,994,605 of record NZ_CP150281.1, read on the forward strand.
AACAAAGCGTGATTCCTTCTCGTCTTGATGTGTATCCGGATTTATCATCCCCAGATAATAGTTAATCGCCGGACGGCATTTAGAGCAGCCTTCCTCTTGTTTCCAACCCAGTACATGCATAACCTCTTTAGTAGTACTAAGACCTTTAGCTGTAATCTCAGCAACAATCTCATCCCGGCTAAGCGTTGTGCAGCTACAAATTCCTTGCTTGGCAGACTGCTCAAAACTATCACCCAGGACAAATTGTAAAATTTGTTCTACAACCGGTTTACAACCTCCGCAAGAGCGCGTCGCTCCTGTACATGCTTTTATTTCGTCCACAGTAGTAAAACCATTTTCTATGACCGCATCCACAATCGCTTTTTTCGTAACCCCGTTACAGCCACAAACGATTTCTTCGTCCGCCATTGCTTCTACGGATGTGCTCTTTTTGGCTCCACTTCCGCAGCAGCCGGTACCCATAACCTCTGTATAAATTTCATCGGTCATTACAGCGCCTTGTTTTACTAACTTTTGCAGGTTAGCCGACTCTGTCACATCCCCGAACAGGACTGCACCAACAATGACATTGTCTTTGAGCAGAATTTTCTTATAGGTTCGCTTCCATTCATCTTTGCTTGAGATTACAGTATGTTCAGGAGAATCCATAAACTCACCTGCAGAAAATACATCCACTCCGGAAATTTTTAATTTGGTGGAGACAACAGAACCTTCATATGGGTTTGTGTCGCTTCCGCAGAGATGTTTAGCTAGAACCATCCCCTGCTCAAAGAGCGGCGCTACTAATCCGTAACAAACTCCGCGATGTTCGGCACATTCGCCAATGGAATATACATTTTGCATAGAGGTCTGCAGATAATCGTCCACTACAATCCCACGATTAACAGCAATTCCGCTTTCTTTTGCCACAGTTATATTCGGTTTGATGCCTACAGCCATAACTACAAAATCAGCCGCAAGTGAAGTGCCATCACTAAATTGTAATCCACTTACTCTCTGTTCCCCGGTCAATTCTACTGTTTGTTTGCCCATGGCAAATTTCACGCCTTGACGCTCTAGCTCAGCTTGCAACATAGAGGAGGCATTACGATCCAGCTGGCGCTCCATTAGATCTTCCATCAGATGCACTACAGTAACGTCCATGCCAAGGTTCACAAGACCCTTTGCCGCTTCCAAGCCAAGTAAACCCCCGCCGATTACCGCCGCTTTGTTGTATTGTTTAGCCGCAGCCAGCATTGCATCACAATCTGCAATATCCCGGAAACCCACAACGCCTTCCTTATCACAACCAGGTACAGGTAAAATAAATGAATTCGAACCCGTTGCAATAATCACTTTATCGTAAGAAACAGCCATACCGTTATCCGCAATTACTTGCTTAGAATGCTCGTCAATTCGTGTAACTGTTGTTGCTGTATGCAAGGTAATGTTGTTATCTTCATACCAATTCCAGTCGTTTAGGATGATATCATTGATGGTTTTGCTGCCTTCGAGAACATAGGACAACATGATCCGATTATAATTGGGATGAGGTTCGCTTCCAAAGACCGTAATGTCATAAGCTCCACCTAGCTTCAATATTTGCTCTAGCGTACCTATGCCTGCCATACCGTTGCCGACTAATACTAATTTTTCTCTCTTCGCTGCCATTGTTAGGTGCCTCCTCAGTCTTATCCGTTCTTGTTGAACTTTGCTTCAACTTCTCTTCTACATAATGGAATTATACATTTCAAAATTTAAGAGAGATTGTGATTACAGTCACATTAAATGTGAATGTTTTCACATAAAAATAAGGCAACTTTATTAGGTTATAACTTCCAATAAAAAAAGCCAGATCACGGGTTCTGAGCAACCGTTGATCTGGCATTTATGTACTTTTTTTTAACGTATAGCCAATAAAATCTCCAATTCATCCTGCACCCTAAGCTTCATGTCCATTCCATTCTCAAGCAGCTGCTTCCCATTCACCTTCATCTTCCAAACTTCATTGCTAAGGGGAGTATAATCACCAATGGATAACACCTTTTTGTTGTCTTCGGTCAACTGCACCACACTGCTGTTCTTCAACAAACCTCTCACTGTTAAATCTTCAGTAAATCCCATAACATATGAATGATTCAAATTCACTTGCTCACTTCCACCATTCACGGTCAACAACACAATTTGAAGGGGTTCCTCTTGTTCCTTAGACATCGCCGTAATTACTAATTTTGATTCATGCCCGACTGTTCGACCCCAATCCTCAGGTCCAATGGTCTCCCCATCCATTTGCAGCTCCCAATTCATTCCTGGACCGAGTGAAATATTATTTACCGTTAGAATGCTTGTGTTATCCTCAGAAAAGGTGGCCTTCCCACTACCTTTCAGTAGGTCAAAGATCGTTATCCCTTTTCTGTAGCTCTCGCTAAGCTGCTTGTCCAAAGGGTTGGTAAGCAAGTCATTTCCCGCAACGATAAGCGAAAGCGTAGGCCCGTCTGATCCTGCTAAGCCATTATTCCCTTCATTATTAATGTCAGCAAGAGTGGAACACCCACCTATTATGAATACGATGACTAATCCTAGTAACAACCTCCACATATATTTCGTGGGCATAGTGACACCGCCTTGTCCCGCCTAATGACCACACAGCGTCTCAGGCTTGTAGTAAGTTATGCATACTGTCTATTTAAGAATAACGTAAATAAGCTTTGTTCTCAAATATAAAAAAAGTCCCCTAAGGGACTCTATGAAAACTCATTTTTTCTACTGGAATCTAGGGAACAATATATTATTCTCCAGATGAACATGTTCAAAAGTCATGCTCTCCAGCTCCTCTAGCCGGGCATAAGTCAAACGATAGGTTGTACAAGCATGAGCCGGTGGGGTGAAATCAGCTGTTATTTTGCGTATTTGTCTCAATAGTTCGCCTGCTGTGTCATGTTCACTCTCGAGTTCAATTAATGCCTCGCGAAGTGTGGTCAGCCCTTCTTCACTTGGATTGGCATCATACGCTAATAATTTTGGAAACTCATCTTCCTCTTCTTTAGCTGTATGCTGAAGCAGATCTTCCTTAAGTGCATTAAACAAACTATATAACTCTTCTAAATGGGGGGAATCTCCGCCATGAACTCGGTATACCTTGGTTACATTTTGGCTAATTAGGGGCAGCTCTTCCCGCAGGTAATGGTGATGTTTACTCACGATATGCTCGATTAACTCTGCAGAAGGTGCTGTGTTCCATGCGAGTTCTTCTTGAGGTACCGGATATTCCTCGAACAGCTTGTTGAGATCACTAATGATCATCTCTTGATCTAGTCCACGCTCTACAGCTGCTTCAGCAAGAGGTTTGGCGCCTCCACAGCAGAAATCAATCCGTTTGGACTTGAAATAATCCGCAGCTTTTGGGAATTGCAGCACAATATCTTTTACCAGGGCATCTGGAGTAAATCCAGGTTGCACCGATTGCTTATGCTGTAAATCCGAAATTCTATCATTAGGTAGTTTAGTTTCCATAATAGTTCCTCCTCGGGATATGTGATCAGGTTCTGAAAAATCTTTTCTACCTGTTCACCTTAACCCTGAAAGGAGTTTTGACTTGTGATTGTACTCACGAAAATTGTATCTCTTTGTTGAACGAAAAAGGTCAATTATGGTGATCTCTGACCACAATCAACCTGTTTACATAACGCTTTAGCGTACTTTAGGTTAAAATTACCAAGCATTATTGTATGTACAAACGAAATGACGAAATTTTATACAGGTATTATATGTGTTATTGGCTGAATAATAGATTACTTAGGCACTCGGTAGCCCCACCAAAAGAAGAAGCTTGAGCAATACTTAAAAAGTTTCTTCTGTTACAGCCTTAAAAGGAGCGTGTCCAGTTTCTGCATTTCTTAATAAAGTCGGCTTTCTAAACCTTAAACTGCACCGCAACTTATAAATAGCCGTGTCTTCATTCATTTCAATGAAGATTACATCTATCCATATTGGTACTAATGGTTCTAGTCCACAAAGTATATTTATAGTTTTATCCAGCGTTAATTGCTTATTCCCAATGTTTTCTTCACTTAAAATGTTTAGCCTCATCATATCATCTGCACCGTTTAGCGGCTTGTCTTTTTCTTTCACAGGCTCTATAACAAATTTACAATCGGTAAAAATCAATCCTTTCTTTCTTGATATTTCCTCAATAGTTTTTAATAAATTCCCTTTAAAAATATCTTTATTCATCTGTTTTATCTCTTCCACGTTCATCACCTACTTTATCTGAATACTAGAAATCTTAACAAGTTCATTTGTATTAACGTAACCTGAAGGAGTTGTTTCTATGGTGTATATTTCAAGCCATGCATTTTTAGTTTTCACCCCTATTTGCTCAAGAACTTGTGAGAATAATTTTGCTTGCTCAATTGAAGGAGTATAGTGACCGGATAAGTTAGATATGCTTCGGACCTGTCCTTGATTATTAAGTTTTAGCTTTCCTGCCGCTTGAACAGACTCCCCATTTGCCAAAAAGGAATGCCCTCTCCCAATATGAAGTTTGCCATTCATGTCTACAACAAAATCAACCTCGGAAAGACCACTGTTATTTTTCAAGTATCCATTTTCGATATTGAAAGAAAACTCTTTTCCAGTTTGAATATCATTTGGAAACCTATTATTGATTTGTTGAACAGGTTTAACATTTCCAGTCCCCTCAACCGCCTTCACGTGTATGTCACTTGGTTGAACCTTAACTTCCGGTAGTTCTATCACGGGTGTTTTAACAGTTTGCTTAGGAATTTTCACCGAACCTTTAGGCAGCTTTAAGTTCTTATTCAGCCCCCCACGGCTAACGCTAATTCCTTGGAAATTATAGAGTATACCACTAATAATAATGGAATACGCCTGTAATTTCGATATCTTTTCTCCTGTGAAATAATTATAACCTTCTGTTGCCGCTATCGTCTGTTCCAGTATGATATCCACACCTGGTTCTTCTCGCTCTAGCTGGATATCTCCATTTCTAATAGCTTCCTGATAGGCGATGCTCGCTTGGGCTGCTTTTTGATCTGTCACACCGTTTTTACTGAGGACCCACGTATTCCCCATTAACTTTTTATCATATTCACTAAAATCAAAGGCTGATTTGCCCTTTAGTTGATTCTCTGCTTGTTCGATTTCCAGCCGCTTCCCTGCCAATTGACTCTTGGCCTGCTCCCCAACACCTTCCTTTTGCAACGCCATTCGCAGTAGTAAGAGGTATTCTTCATTTTGGAGTAGGGGCACATTAGACGTCGTGATCGATGGATCATAATCACACGCCTGTACCGCTGGCCTCTTAAAATTAGCGCTTAAATTCTTACCCAACTGGTACTGGACTTCGCCTATACCCAAGGATTCCAGCTTCTTACGTGCGTCATCCGCCAGCTTATGCATTGCATCCATTTGCGTCCGATTTCCAAACGCCTGATATACCTCATAGGCGGTCTGTGCCTTTGCGATTTGATTCCGTGCCTGGTAGATATCCTTCAGCTTGCTTTGTGCGGCAATGGAATCAATCGTTCCCAGTCCCGAATTCTTAACAGTTGTTTGAAGCTTCTTCACCATAGGATCGCTATCCAGCTCATCCTTTCCCATTAGAGCAGCAATCGAGGTGATCAGATTCGTGACCGCCTTCTGAGCTGCTGGTGGGATCGAAAACTGCCCAATTGCGCTGTCTCCTCCTAGCCTTCCGAACATACTTCCTAAAGCGCCAAACTGCTGAAAGAGTTGATTCATCTGGCGTTTATTCTGATCCTGAACACCTTGAACACCCTTTACAGCTGAACGAATAATATCTTCAAGCTTCTCAGCCTCTACCGTCAATTCGTTGATAAGCACTTGGGCTTTTATCTGGTTTGATCCCAGCGGGATACCATCCCAATTATTTATTTGACCTTTCAGTTGCAAGTACAACCGATTGGTGTCCTGGCTAACCTGTCTAATTTTTGTCTGCAGTCGTTCAACTTCGTCTTCTTTGAATACCATTTTGTTAGATGCCATTCATGACCTCCAGTTCTTACACTTAGACCATCCAATGTGCTACACTCTTCGACTCATCATTCCAGATCTTTATGTACTATTTTATCTTTAAATACTTAAGTAAAAGGAGCGCATATCTAACCTATATATCGGCTTAACTTCCCATTATTTTACTTTAAATCCTTTCTTTTAATTTTTTAATTCTAATTACTGCCCTGAAAATAGCAGATAACAAAAACAGGTCAATCATGGAGATAAATCTCCACAATCGACCTGACACTAAAATCTGTATCTTCTATTGAACATAAGCCTGCATATACGTTCGCTTACCCTTTGCGTCCTTCAAATAAGGTCCTAAGCCAGCAAAGCGGGAGTGATCCATATAAACACCAGTCATCCATCTGCCTTCTGTTAGGCCTCCGTTCCATTTGAGGACAAGGTCAGGGGCGGATATCCATTCCTGATAAATCTGTATATTCTGATCTTTGTACTCTTTACAAGGCTTAGACTGCTCCAGAAGACGTAGATCATTAAGGTAAGTTGGCACGAAATAAGAGGATATCGTATGCAAATCATCTTCATCAAAAAAGGGCTCATCCCCTAAAAAGGGTTTGAATAATACGGTATTCTCGTACATGGACCAAATTAGGGCTTGTAGCACCATGCTTTGGCGAATGCCATTATGGAACTTATATTGTCGTTGATTACTCGCCACATTCACTTCTTGAAGAGGTTCCGTCGACTCCAGGCAATGCCGTTCACAGCCGATACATTTCCAGCCAGAAGGACTTTGAATCCATTTTTGAAAAATAGTCCCGCTATCATTGTTGCCTTTGTAGAGTGAAGAGATAATGCTGTAAGGCACGCCAATCCACGCATCCCATAAGGAATCTGGAAGATGGCTATGCAGCATGAACAACGTCTTGTCATAGATGAGCTGTACTTTGATCGAAGCGTTCTCCAGCTCAGCAACATCCTTTTTTCCATACGTTATTTCCCGGGAAAACAGGGTGGTCTTCATCTCCCTCGCCTCCTAATAGTTTTGCTATGCCTGTACTCCAGCTGAGTAGATTTGAGCAAAAACCAATATTGCAAGCGTTTCCACGCAAGGAACATACAACGTTTTTTCTATTATATTACAGATTTTTTCGATCTGTGCAAGGTTTTTATTTAAAAATTGAAAAGCCCTCCTCCGTTCTTCAGGAAAAAGGGCCACAACACGACTTTGATTTCTACTCTACCCAGCTCTCAGCCCAAGACTGAATCTGCTGCATAACAGGCTCCAGCGCACGGCCTTTGTCTGTTAGTTCATATTCAATACGCACAGGTGTTTCCGGGTATACATGTCTAACCAGAATACCCTCACCTTCCAAATCCTTCATCCGCTCGGACAGCATCTTATCGCTCATTGAAGGAATGAGGCCGGAAATATCTTTAAACCGCTTCGGTCCACTCATCAATGTCTGAATAATAAGTCCATTCCAACGTTTGCCTAAGAAAGAGAAGGCTGTCTCAAATCTGGGACACATCGAAATTTGATGTTCTTCCATTGTTCTCACCTCTCACTAGCGAAACTTACTATTAGTTAGTATATATAATATTAACACATTTCATCCCTGATGAACATCGTTTACTAAAAAAAGTTCATCTGACATTATCATTATATCCTCGTTGTCAATCCCCTGTATGTGCTTTAGATTCCCTTTTAGAGATCGCTTCTGTCACGATTTGCGCCAAGTCATCATTTCCGAATAAGGAGAGTACGCCCAGAACTGTGTCATCGGAAATATCCCCTGCTTCCTCCGCAGAAACCGTTAGGGCAAGCGCTTTTCGCAAGGCTTCATTCCCTTCTTGCTGTGGATACGCCTGTAAATACAAACTGTGCGGGTCGAGTCCTTGATTCACGCACCACTGGGCGAATACAAGGATCATCATCTCTTCCTCACGCTTATAGCTTTCGATGATTTGTTCCTCCACTAATTTACGGTTGTCTTCCATATTTTACTCCTTTCTTAGAGACCTCATTCAGCAAGCTGAGCTGCCAATCTATGACTAGGCAGAACTGCTGAAGCAGCAATACTGCATAACTCTGGTGTATTTATATTGTTCAGGAAATGATCTACCACTCCACCAAAACCTCTTCTATCCAGCACCGTATCCCAGCTTCCAAAGCTCTGGGTCCGTGGCAAAGCATTTTTTTCATATAGGATGGCTTGGTCCAGATCTGCCACTTCCACCGAACGTCCATTACCGTGCAGCTCCAGCTTCTCCAAATCAACACCCGCCTCACGAACCATACTATACATCCCCACTGAGCCTTGCTTCCAACCCAGCATTCCAGATGCCTGCACAAGTCGTCCCTCTCCATTGGATTGAAGATTACTGCGAAGCAGCTCATACTGATCTCCACATAACCATAACAGCAGATCAAGCATATGAATCAAGTCGTCATGCACAGTCTCACGGCTGCTGCCTAACTGCAGCTTCGTGCGATGTTTAATCGCGTGGCAATGGCTAATGCCTCCGGCTTCCTCGAGCCAACTCTTGGCAGTGACATACATTGGGGCAAAACGTCGATTAAAGCCCACGCCTAGCAGCAGCCCTTTATTTTCTGCCAGCTCTGCCATCCTTCTGGATTCTTCCAGATCATAGGACAGCGGCTTATCTACATACACCGAAATCCCATGTTCGAGACATTTTGTTACTATATCATAATGGGTCGTCGTTGGGCTATGCACAAATACTGCATCCAGATCCCAAGACAACAGCTCGTCCAAATTTGTCGTACCTTTAGGAAAACGGTAGGCTTTAACAGCTTGCTCTACTGTTGTGGATGAGTGACTGAGAACCCCCACCACCTCAACTTGTCCATGCTGAGAGAGCAGTGGCAAATATACTTTGCGGGCGATATTTCCAATCCCGATGATGGCGACTCTTTTGCGTGCAGAAACGATCAATGATTTAACTCCCCTCTTTATAATTCAAGAATTTATCTCTCTCTTTGTTCTCTATAAATGCTATTATACCTGCTTGGCGTTCGCCGACAATGATCTTCACTTCAATATTTACTTTTTATCCCGTATGATGAGATGAATGAGTGGAAGAAAGGGTATATTAGCTATGAGAAAATGGTTCTCGATTATTCTTTATGTTTCGGGCACAATCCTTGCGTTTATCTACAGATATGACATCCTTAGCTGGATGAAAGAGGATCATAATCTTTTCAGCTCTATAGGGATCGCAACTTTACTGGCTCTCTTTCCAGTTGTACCGTACAAAGCGGTCATCGGATTTTTTGGTTATGCATACGGAAGTTTAGCAGGTGCTTTAATTTGCTGGGTAGCTACAACCCTTGCTGCCGCATTCCTTTTCGGCGTAGTGAAGTTCTTATTTCAAGATCAAGCGAGAGCTTATCTGACTTCTATTCCCCTACTCGAAAAATTTACAAAAGGCATAGAACGGCGGCCCTTTGCTTCTATTGTCTTAGCACGTCTCTTGCCGATTATCCCGCAGACAGCAGTTAACATCTATGCCGGAGCAGCCGGGCTGCCCTTCTGGAGTTATCTTGCTGCCTCAGCTATTGGAAAAATCCCAGGCATCGCCTTGTATGCCTTCCTTGGGGATCAACTGTTCCAGAACCCTGGAAATGCGATTATAGCCATCATTGTTTATGCCATTGTGCTTATTATAGCCGGACTAAGCTTTCGTTACAGTTCACAGGAAGTAAAAAAATACTAGGTAACAGAGAGCTTATTTGGCGTAAGCTGGCAGGCTGTGGTTATTTGCTTTATAATTAGATTGTGATCTATTTAATTGCATACATGAATGGAGGGATATTAATGAGTGAACATCAGACTAACCATATAAATTCCAAGGCGGAAAAAGCAACCTTTGCAGGTGGATGCTTCTGGTGCATGGTCTCGCCGTTCGAGGAATTGCCAGGCATTATTAGTGTCGTCTCCGGCTATACTGGCGGGCATACAGTGAATCCTACCTATGAAGAGGTATGCTCCGAAACTACAGGACATGTTGAAGCCGTACAAATTACGTTCAATCCAGAAATTTTCCCTTATAGCAAGCTGCTTGAGTTATTCTGGCAGCAAATTGACCCAACCGACGCGGGTGGACAATTCCATGATCGCGGCACCTCTTACGGAACGGCTATCTTCACCCATTCTGAAGAGCAGAAGCAACAAGCAGAGGCTTCCAAGGCAGCTTTGCAAGAAAGCGGCCGATTCGCTAGCCCGATTGTTACCCCGATCCTCCCGGCAGCAACCTTCTATCCTGCCGAAGAATATCATCAGGGCTACCATCGTAAGAACCCGGGCCACTACAAACGTTACCGTAAGGGTTCCGGACGAGAGGATTTTATCGAAACCCACTGGACACATAAAGAAGACAAACTAAGCTTGAAAGAACGTCTGACGCCACTTCAATATGAAGTCACTCAGAATAGCGCTACAGAGTCACCTTTCCGAAATGATTTTTGGGATCACCACGGAGAAGGCATTTATGTAGATATCGTATCTGGTGAAGCATTATTCAGTTCGCAGGATAAATACGATTCCGGTTGTGGCTGGCCCAGCTTTACACGTCCGATTCGCGATTACGCCGTGAAGGAAAAGACGGACCTCAGCCATTTGATGGTTCGCACAGAAGTGCGCAGCAAAGTAGCAGATTCCCATCTAGGTCATGTCTTCGACGATGGTCCAGGGGAAAACGGCCTGCGCTACTGCATTAATTCAGCGGCACTGCGCTTTATACCAAAAGAGGATCTGGAGAAAGAGGGCTATGGCGAGTATCGTGTACTCTTCCAGCCTGCCTAATCTTCGATAAAAGCGAAATACTGTACTGTCTTACAGAAAAGAAAAGCCTCCAATTCACGGTATACCATGAATTGGAGGCTTTTTAATTCATAGAAGCTTATTCTTTATTCTCGTCCTCGTTAGCTTTCTTATCCTTTATTGAGGTTGTCACCTTTGGCTCTGCTGGTCCAGGGAGTACCTCCTTGTTCAGTTCCCGATTTTCCTGCCGTATCCGCTGGGTCTGCTGCTCCCGTCGTGCACGGATATTTTTGCGGGCAAACCAAACGATGGCTAAAATAATGCCCGCACCGATTAGAATCGGCAATGCGCCTGCAAGAATTACAAAAATCCACTGAAACATAACAGATAGTGCGTTCAGGCTTCCTTTTAAAGCATCCGATGCCCGTTCTAGCAATGGACCTTGCTCTGCCTTTCCCTTCACGGCTAAGCTCTCATCCGTCTGGTACACTCTAAGCTCTACCGTTGAAAAAGATACGTTCTGATCTATATATCGCATTCTGCCTTTGATCTGCTCAATCGTTTCTTGAATCGAACCAAGCTCGTTTGCAAAGGCGACCAGATCACTTGATTTCGTTGCTTTTTTCATAAACTCTGTGTATTGAGCTTCCATTAACTGCTTTGCCTTTAGACGCGACTCCAGATCAACATACTCCTCCGAGACATCCTGACCTTGAATACTGCGCTGTAGCGATTCGTGTTTTACTTTTTCCAAATTATTCAGAAAAGGAGAGAACCCGGAGGCAGGCACCTTAAGGATAAACGTCCCTCCTTGCTCATATTGCGACATGTTTTCGTTAAACTCTATAATATATCCTTTAGCCATCGTTACCATGTTGCGGATTTCAGTCTGAGCTTTACCGTAATCTTCTACTTCCATAGTCAGATTGGCATGATAGATTAGCTTCTTGTTCAATCCTTCCACGACATCACTGCCCGTGAATCCCGCGTTCCCTTGATCCGTGTTCTCTGATGTCAAACCTTTTTCAACTGGGGCTTCGTTGCCTCCCGCTGCTGTCTCAGCTTCTGCTGAGGTGCTCTTATCCGCTAATGTAGCTTTCGAAGATTGCTCAGTGGTTGCTGCAGCAGAATTACTCGTATTTCCGCCGTCACCAGCTAATTTGTCTGCCGCCGAATTGTTATCACCCGAGCCACAACCTGCCAATACCACCGCAAGAATTAATAAACATAAGTAATGCAGACCCCATTTGCGCATTCTCATTCCTCCAAAAGTGTAGTGGTTATCCCTAGCATTGTAACGTTACGGAATGTCATGTTCTGTACAGATCTCTTCCGTCTCTCATTTCTATAACGCCCCAAAACTTGGAAGGTTGCACTGGAATATGGAATTTCGGTAAATTTCTTTTGGTTTTTCTTGTTGAATACACAAAAAGCCGCATTTCTGCGGCTCTTATTGGACATATTTTTGATGTGGGAAGGTGACCCGAAAGTTAAAGAACTCATTTGCTTACAAACTCATTATTTGGTACAATTACCACGTCTAACCTAGTAAAAAAAGCCAAATACCCTCTATTCATAATGAATGAGGGCGTGACACGGCTTTGTTGAGACAAGCTCCACCTTGCTGAACAGAGCCGTTCATTGAATGATACTATCAATTACTATAAGGGGAGGTGAACCCTCATGGCAAAAGACGTAGTTTGTGAAGTTAACTCCTGCACCCACTGGGCAGAAGAGAACAAATGCAGCGCTGAATCGATCTTCGTAGCTTTCCACAGCTCCCAAGAACCAAAACGCGCAGAAGAAACAGATTGCAAAACTTTCGAAAGTAAATAAGTAAATGCCTGAAGGGACCCTCCACGGTTCCTTCTTTTTCTTTTTCATTCTAACAAGATTGAGAATTATTATCAAGTAGCTGATTATAAAAAAATAAGTGAACTAAAAAGCCAGGGTAAATTACCCTGGCTCTAATTTATTTATGTCTATTTTGATGCAATAACCCCTGACTTTTCCCTCGCAATAGCAGCAGCGCTTACCATGTTACGTAGTGCATCCTCTGTCTCCTGCCAGCCACGTGTTTTCAGACCGCAATCCGGATTAATCCAGAACTGTTCAGGGTCCAGCACCCGCAGCGCACGATCGATATTCGCCGTCATTTCTTCTACAGCCGGAACCCTCGGACTATGGATGTCATACACTCCAAGACCAATTCCTTTATCATAGGCCTGCTCCTCAAAGCTGATAATCAGCTCCCCATGGCTACGTGAAGTCTCAATGGAGATTACATCAGCATCCATAGCCGATATGGAATCGATCATGTCATTGAATTCGCTATAGCACATATGCGTATGAATTTGTGTCGTAGCCTTCACATGGTTCGTAGCAACGCGGAACGACTTCACTGCCCAGTTCAGGTAATGCTCACGGTCTTCTGCCTTAAGCGGAAGTCCTTCACGTATAGCCGGCTCATCCACTTGAATCATTTCGATGCCTGCATCTTCCAACGCTTTTACTTCATGGCGAAGGGCAAGAGCAATTTGATTGGCTACCTCTTCCCGGCTGAGATCATCACGTACAAATGACCAATTGAGGATAGTTACAGGACCCGTCAACATTCCTTTAACCGGAAGCTTCGTCAACGATTGTGCATAGACACTTTCTTTAACAGTCATAGGCTGTATAAATGCAACATCCGCGTAGATCACCGGTGGCTTAACGCAACGGGAACCGTAGGATTGAACCCAGCCATTACTAGTAAACAAGTATCCGTCCAGCTTTTCTCCGAAAAACTCCACCATATCTGTACGCTCGAACTCACCGTGGACCAGAACATCCAGACCTAGCTTTTCTTGGAAGGTAATTGCATCCGCGATCTGCTCACGAACAAATCCATCATAACGCTCCTGATTCCAGACCCCTTTACGCCATTTCAATCTCGCCTGACGCACTTCTACTGTCTGCGGGAAGCTACCAATTGTAGTGGTTGGCAGAAGTGGAAGCTGCCATTTCTCTTGCTGCACCTTTAAGCGTTCAGCAAAAGGCAAACTGCGTTGGTCCGGCAAAGCTGCAAGTGCAAGCACTTGCTCCGCCACATCCTTACGGCCACGCTCAGGTAGTGCGCGGAATGCTGCAATAGCTTCACGACTAGCGGCCAGCGCTGCTTTAGAAGCTTCTCCTTTATCTGCGAGGGCTGCTCCGAGCAAACTAAGCTCTGCAAGCTTCTCATCGGCAAAAGCTAACGCATTCTTAACTGTCGCCTTCTGCTTCACCTCACCTTGAACGGTGACTGGGACATGCAGCAGACTGCAAGAAGGCTGAAGAATAAGACGATCAAGCGGCACATGAACACTGAGCTTTTCTACCAGTTGCAGCTTAGCGTCTAAATCGGAACGCCAGATGTTCCGTCCATCAATAATTCCGGCACCCAGCCATTTGTCCTTCGGCCAGCCAAGACGTTCGATAGAAGCCAGATTTGCTCCACCATCGTGCACAAAGTCAAGACCCAAGCCTTGAACAGGCAACTCTAGCAGTGCCTCCAACGGTTCAGCAGCTTCGAAATACGTCTGTAAAATAATATTCAAGCCCGGCACGGAGCCGGCAATTTCTGTGTATATCGAGTTAAGCAGTGTTAATTCTTCTTTACTTATGCCTGTAACAATCGCTGGCTCATCGATTTGTACCCAGCTTACCCCTTCTTGCTTCAGTTCCTGTAGCAGTTGAACATAGACTGGAACAAAACGTGCAGCAATCTTGGCGATATCTGCCGCTGCGTAACCTTTGGACAGCTTAAGGAAGGTATACAGACCTAAAAGTACCGGTTTACCTTCAATCCCTGCCTGCGATTTAGCAAAACGATAAGCCGCTAGAGGTTTATTTTCAGTCAAGCGTGGTGTTTGTGTGCCGATCTCTGGAACGATATAGTGATAGTTCGTATTGAACCATTTGGTCATCTCACAGGCAGTAGCCTCAGCATTACCACGGGCCATTGCAAAATAAAGATCAAGCCCGATGTCGCCGCCATCATACGTGTACCGTGGAGGTACAATTCCAAACATAACAGCCGTATCCAACACATGGTCATAAAAAGTAAAATCATTCACCGGAATAAGCTCAATTCCTGCCTCTTGCTGGGTCTTCAAATGCTGCAGCTGAATTGCTGCCATTTCGGAGCGGAATTGCTCTTCATTTATTTTCCCCTGCCAGTAGGCTTCCAGTGTCTTTTTCCACTCGCGGTTCTTTCCGATTCTCGGATATCCAAGATTACTTACTTTTACTTTATTCGTCATCTCGATACACTCCCTCTTCCATCTCTTATTTCAAACTCCAAAGCTACTTGCTTTCCTATAAAAAAGAGCGCCCTTCCCTAAAAAAGTCAAAGGGAAAGACGCCCATGATATACCCATGGTTAACGTCTAACACCTCCCTATCTTCCGTAGGTGAAGCAGTGCTGTTGAAACAGGCAGGTCTCCTGGCTAGCGGCGTCAACATCTTGAGCAGTCTTCCCAGCAGTAGTAAATTGCCAGTGACCTCTGTTGCTCGAGATTCTTCCGTTACAGTGGCGGGACCGCATCGGCGTCGAACCGAATTTCCCTATTAAGCCTACCGAATTACTATTTTCCGGTCAGCACCTGTCTCCGATATCATTCATCATTTGAGTGTCTTAATCTGATGTCATCATACGTGAAAGCCCCAGCAATCTGCAATAGATTACTGGGGCTTCTGTTATATCGATTCCTTATAACGGACTTAGAAAAATACGAAATATACTACAGCAGCAAGAATTATACGGTATATAGCAAACGGTAAGAGCTTGATACGATTGATCAGTTTTAAGAAGAAACGCATCGATAACAGCGCAAATAGGAAGGCACTAATAAAGCCTGCAATAAAAAACGGCAACGCGTCCATGGTGAAATATTGCCAGTTTTTCATCAGTGACAACAGACTGGCACCTGCCATGATGGGTACTGCCATAATAAACGTAAAATCAGCAGCGGCACGATGGCTCATCCCGAGGAGTACTCCACCAGAAATCGTCGAGCCCGAGCGTGAAAATCCAGGCCATAACGAAAAACACTGTACAAGACCTACACCAAGTGCCTGTTTGTATGTAATCTGATCTACACTCTCAGTTCTGATCTTCTTCGGCCCAAACAGATCGGCAATAATCATTAATATAGCCCCAATCACTAGACCAATTAACACTGTTGAGGTAGAGAATAAATGCTCATCAATATAATCATTAAACAGAACACCTAACACACCTGCAGGCACTAACCCTACCAGAACCTGAGTCAGCTTGAGATGCCCGCCCTGCTCCAACTGCGGTAGCTCCTCTGTTACAGGATCCAACTGCTTACGGCTGAAACGCTTTAAGCCTAACAAATCAATGAACCGATTTCTAAAGATCACAACAACCGCTAATATTGAACCCAGTTGAATAACTACTTTGAAGGTATTTGCTGTATATTGTCCAAATAACTCCTGTGATTTCAGCCACATATCATCAACAATAATCATATGACCCGTGGAGGATACTGGAGCAAATTCGGTTAAACCTTCAACAAGCCCCAAAATAATGGCTTTAATAATCGTTAATAGCTCCATTTGTTTCCCTCCTTTTTAATAGTCATTTCTATTATCAGTCCACTACCCGCTTAGCCCTCAGTGTTCATTCTCCGGCTGCGTTTGCGGAAGTACAGAAACCCAAGAATAACTAATCCGCCAGCAATTAGTACATAGACTACATTGGAGTACACATCCATGTACACGGCAATGTCTTCCCAGGATTCGCCCAATACCGCGCCAATAAGCACAAGCAGCAAATTCCATCCCAATGTGCCAATCGTTGTGAAGATCATAAATACTCCAAATTTCATGCCCGACATTCCCGCCGGAATCGAAATCAGACTGCGGACCAGCGGAACCATCCGACAAAACAATACAGTCCAGTAGCCATATTTATCAAACCAGGCGTCAGCCTTGTGGATATCTTTTTTACTGACCCTAATTAGGCTACCCCAGCGTTCAACCAGTTTCTCTAACCGGCTCACATCCAATAATCGGCCAATATAATAGAGAATTACTGCACCCAGTAGTGAACCAGCCGTGGCAGCAATGATTACACCAGGGATCGTCAAGCTCGTCGTAGTCGTCATAAATCCTCCAAAGGGCAGGATCACTTCTGAAGGAATTGGTGGAAATATATTTTCAAAGGCCAGCATCAGAAAAATACCGAAGTAACCAAACTGCTCCATAAAATCTGTAATCCATGCTTGCATCTTGTTACCCCCATTTCTCATATCAAGTTCTTCTTCAGGTTGCGTAAATAGCGGCTGCGAATAAAAAAGAAGTATAGTCCTTGAACAGCCAAATATCCGAGTAACACCGCGCCTGTCTCCGTTGCGATAGATAAGTAGAACAACCGTTGAAGCGCAATAAAGGCAAACACACTGTGTAAAATAGCTATTCCGACCGGCACAAAAAACAACAAAGACAGCTGAATCGTAACTATTCGATTGAGTTCTTTATCCGTAAGTCCCATCTTGGACAAAGTGGAATATTGATTGCGATCATGATCAAGATCGGTATATAACCGGAAGTAAAGAAAGCTGCCTGCCGCGATAAAAAAGACAGTACCCACCAGCAAGGAAGCAAAAAGCATTGTGTTATACAATGTTTTCTGAAGTTCAAACAGCGTGCCGCTGATCACAATCGCATACGGAGAATCACTTTCATAGGACTGTTTGCCTTTATGGGCAAGATCAGCTGCGATACCTACCGTCTGCGGAAAATCCTCTACATAAAAACCTGTATAAAGATCCGTCTGCACGGGATCAATAGCACTGTAAAGCTCGTCACTGATCACGACACCACTAAAATCCCCGCCATCTCTACCATCCAGCTCCGGCAATAAATATTCGGCAATGGGGACTTGCTCGGTATAACCTATTTCTTTAATGGCAAGTCCTTGCTGCAAGGAATAGACCGCTTTTACTCTGCCTTCTGTTAAACTGCGATCCCGCTGCGAACCAATCATCACCAGACCTTCGTTGCCCACCAGAGCACGCTCAGCCGTTGTGAAACCTGCACGTTGCAGGGCGAGATTATAATCACTGAAAGCAATCAAGGGAAGGCGTAAAGTGCGATCGGGTCCAGTCTGAGCTTCGACCTCAGCATATTTAATCGGGATACTAAGCGCTTCATAAGGGAGTCCGTGCGTCTTGAGCTCTTCCTTAATTTCGTTCAGATGCTGATCAAAGGGTACACCCGTCTGATTTCCTTTGGCTACATAACCCACTGCTGCGGGATAATCCAATTTCAGCTCTCTGGAAAGTGTATGTATCGATGCAAATACCCCTACGGAAGTGAAGGAGACTGCGGATACAATCGTCACCATAAAAAACATTCGGCCGTTCTCTTTCCAGCGGTAGGACAAACCGGATAAAGTGATGATATTCGTACGATGCCAATACAAGCGCCGAATGTCCTTAAGCAGCTTAACCAAACAAATACTTAGCTGGGTATAAAAGAGATACGTCCCGATAACCGTAATCGCAACGACCGGAAACATGACTTTCTCTACGGAAGCAGCTTTTGCAGTAGCCGCCATATAATAACCACTGATCAGCAGTACAGCAGAAATAATAGATAATACAAAGGATACTTTGGGTTCTTCTTCTGCCTTACGCTCTCCCTGAAACAGATGCATCAGTGACTCATTGCCGATAAAAACAAAGGTGCAAAGCGATATCAGAAAAAACAATAACACGAAGCTGCAAATCGTAAGCACAAGTGCCTGCCATGGGAGATGAAAGGTTAACAGGGGAATTCCCAAAAAAGTAGATCCGATCATCAAAAATAATTTGCCCAGAAGTAACCCGAGAAGGGTACCTGTCAGGATGGCAGAGGTGCCGATCATCATATTTTCCAGAAAAACCATGGTGTTCAGCTGTCTCTTCGTCATTCCATGCATCAATAAAATTCCGAACTCCATCTTGCGCGACTGCAGGAAGGATCCAACGGATACGAGTACGAACAAAGAACAAAAGACATAAATAATTGCCTCTGCCACCATCATCGTATGAGCCGCCGTACTATAAATTAAGCTCTTTGAAATATCCGGATGGTAAATAAACAAAGCGCACACGAAAAAGATCATCACCGAAAAAGCACTGACGACAAAATAAGCGGCATATTTGCGTTTATTACGTGTTACATTCCTATAAGCGAATTGCCGAAAGGTCATGGCTGGTTCCCCCAAGCAGAGACAGCATATCAATAATACTTTGGAAGAAAGCGCCTCTATTACTGCCCTTGTACATTTCACTATAGAAACGTCCGTCTTTAATAAAGATGACCCGGTTGCAAAAGCTTGCCGCCACTGCGTCATGTGTGACCATCAGCACCGTAGCTCCTTCTTCCTTATTCACCTCTGTCAACATATTCATGACTTCCCCTGAGGCTTTGGAGTCCAGATTGCCTGTGGGCTCATCCGCCAAAATTAACGATGGACGATGAATCATCGCCCGGGCGATAGCCGCCCGCTGCATTTGTCCGCCTGAGACCTCGTACGTGCGCTTCTTCAGCAAATGTTCGATGCCAAGCAAGGTAGTGACCTCTTTCAGCCTGCTCTCCATCTCTGGGACACGAGCACCTGCAAGCGTTAAAGGTAATACGATGTTTTCCTCTACAGTGAGCGTATCCAGTAGATTAAAATGCTGAAAGACGAAGCCTAGCTCATGACGGCGAAAAAGCGCCTTTTCTTTTCTGCTAAGCAGATTAGGATCTCGGCCGTTGATTAGAATCTGACCGGAGGTCGGTTGGTCGATGGTGGCAATCGTGTTGAGCAGCGTTGTTTTCCCGCTCCCGGATGGACCCATTATGCCAACAAACTCCCCCTTTTCTACAGAAAAGCGGATATGATTCAGCGCCTGAGTGGACACTTTACCCTCATATATTTTTGATAAATTATGAACATCTAGAATGGGCAAGTGTTACCTCTCCTTCTTTCGACTGGATTGCCTTCATTATACAAAGTGTACACATAGGCTGCTATTTCTGAAACTTACAATGCCCTTACACATTTGTAAGGTTTGTTATATGCTGCTCCCTAAATACAATCCGCACGGTGGTCCCGCTTCCTTCTTCGGAACGGATACTCACCTCATGTCCAAGCTTGCCGCAGATCTGCTTCACGAGATATAAACCCATCCCCGTAGATTCCTGGAAGGTTCGTCCATTCACCCCGGTAAAATAAGCATCGAACACGCGCGGCAGATCTCCTGCTGGTATGCCTACTCCTTCATCCCGGATCTCAAGCACAGTCTGCTTATCTTCCGTGACCATCCCTTGGAAATAAACATGTTTGCCCTCTTCTGTCGTATAACGTACAGCGTTCGTAATCAGCTGCGTAAGGACAAAAGTGAGCCATTTTTCATCCGTGGTTACGGTAATCTGCTCATCTATTTGTATAGCTGGAAATACTCTTTTTCGAATAAAAAGACGCTTCTGCTCAGAGGTCACACCACGTACGATGGTCTCCAAATTCAGCCGTTCCACATAAAAATCGTGCTCGAAAGTATCCAGACGGGCCGTATAAAGCACGGTATCCAGTCCTTTTTTCAGACGATCCAGTTCATCACCAATTGCCGTAAAAGGCGGACCATCCTTATCCTGAATGATCAGATGAATGACAGACAACGGCGTCTTCATGCCATGTACCCATTGATTAATAAAGTGAATATGCTCTTCTAATTTGTGGCGGTAGCTGTGCAAATCATTTTTGTAGAGGCGGAATTGCGACCCCAGTAAACCTCGCAAGCTTACGGCTAGCGGAGAATCCTGTGTAGGGCCACCTGCCTCATCGAGAGAGGAGGGCGTAGTCTCCAAACGTTCATAGAACGTGCGATTGGTGACGTAACGGTAAGCGAGGTAGCCAATCAGTAGACAAGTGCTGAGCAGCGCGGCATATAAACTTACATTCAGACCGCTGCCTCCATCCAGCCGATACACTAATGTGATCAGGACTAGCTGGGCTAGATAGACCACGATCAGGGGGAACTGTTCCCGTAATAACAACTTCATTCCTCATCCCCCCAATTCGGAATCAAACGGTAGCCTTGACCGCGCACGGTTTGTAGTCCATCTGTGATAGCGAGAGCGGCAAGTTTTTTGCGTACACGTGTAACATATACATTTAAGGTATTTTCATCCACGAAGGCTTGATCATCCCAGATTTTTTCGAGCAGCCTGTCCCTGGTAACGATGACGCCTGATTTTTGCATTAGCTCATCTAGTATCTTGGCTTCCGTGTGGCTTAAGTCCACTTTAGCTTCGCCTCGGGTAAGGATTAGCCGCTCTACATCCAGCGTCATTCCGGCAACGTTTAGTGTGCGTTCATTATTCCCACCGGCATAGGTGCCGTAGGCGCGCCGCAGCTGACTTTTGATTTTGGCCATCGCGATTTCGTAATCAAAAGGCTTAGTGATATAATCGTCGGCTCCATTTTCCAGCGCCATTACTTGGTCCATTTTGCCATCGCGGGCAGATATAAAAAGAATAGGGCAGGTTGAAATTCCGCGAATCTGGCGGCACCAGTAATAACCATCGTATTTTGGCAAATTAACATCAAGGAGTACCAGATGTGGCGTGAACGCCTCAAACTGAGTGCGGACCCGCTCAAAATCACTCACCGCCTGCGTTTCATATCCAAACTTATGTAAATAATCCTGTAGCAAAGCCACAAGTCCACGGTCATCTTCTATAATAAATATTTTGAACATATCATGCCTCCGGTCCAGCCTTAACAATATAAGGGGGTCTGCCAAATAATATATACACCGTGCATAGGGTTAGTCAAATCGGAAGGAAGAAAAAAGAACCCATGAAGCCCCTGTTTACGGCACCTTCTAGGTTCTTGGATAAGTTAGGTTTAAGGATATCAACTAGTCCCATTGTTTCTTCTGAATCCCGGCAAGAACTCTCTCTACAGGTGCCCAGCCGATAAGTTCTGGTTGGCTCCAGCCCGGAGCAGCTTGCAGATGGCAAATTTCCATGTAGTGATCTATCCTAACTATATCCCAGGCATGAATGGCCTCGCCATTCCCAAGGGCCAAAGCTACATGCCCCCAATCCTTAAGCTCACCGTCCACCAAACCTGAGCAAGCATAAAAAACAAACGCGCCAGCTGGCGGAGCCCCGGTATTCTTGTGCGCATCGTACAGCTCTGCGGATTCGCGTGCATCGCTGCCTCCCCACATTTCGATCCCATTGCTTCTTTCATATGCATCTTCAACAAAAGCAAGACAACGCAGCGGATACTCCTGCGACCCCAGCCGCTCCTTAGCCCAACTAATGGCACTCTCAATTTCCTTGCCAAATTCCACGTCCATTACCAATATACATTCCTCCAAAGTACGATATAGTGTTGAACACATCATACCTGAACCTGCTACTCATGAGCTGGTATTATATAGTTATCAATTAAACTATCCCAATTGTACCTGAGTGGTCATCTACTTCGGCCAACCATTACTTAAAAAACATAAAAAACCGTAAATGAGCATAGCACATTACGGCTCTAACAAACTATAAATTGGTTTAAAGATACAGGAGTGGTGGTGGTAGCAGTAACAGTAGTAGTGGTAGCGGTAGTGGAGGACAATTTAAAGTTGATATTGCAGACGCCGAACGGTGATATCCCATCGAACATAAGTAACTTATTGCTTGTTGGAGTAGCTCATCTGCGGGATTTATACCGCTCATTTGACTGTAGGAGTGCTCCATCGGCTCCATTCTGCGGGATTTATACCGTACATCTGACCGTATACGCTCTATCGGCTCCATTCTACGGGATTTATACCGTACATCTGACCGTATACGCTCCATCGGCTCCATTCTGCGGGATTTATACCGTACATTTGGCTATATATGCTCCATCGGCTCCATTCTACGGGATTTATACCGTACATCTGACCGTATACGCTCGATCGGCTCTATTCTACGGGATTTATACCGTACATTTGGCTATATATGCTCCATCGGCTCCATTCTACGGGATTTATACCGTACATCTGACCGTATACGCTCTATCGGCTCCATTCTACGGGATTTATACCGTACATCTGACCGTATACGCTCCATCGGCTCCATTCTACGGGATTTATACCGTACATTTGACAGTGTCGAGTAAATTAAAGGCAGTTTTGCCCTTCTTTCGCGCGATACTAAACCTTTACAGCAAAACAAGGGCATTTCTGCCCTTGTTTCACCACACCCTATAGCACTACCGCTGAAACAACGCGTCCTCTTGTAATGTTGTATACCTCGTATGCTCCATATTTCGTATGCTCTTTGCCTCATATGCTCAGCATTTCCATGCTCACTCCACATCTCGCACGCTTTTTGCCTCATATGCTCAGCAATGCCACGCTCACTCCACATTTCGCACGCTCTCTGCCTCACCTACTCAGCACTTCACACACTCACTCCACATTCTATATATCCTCTACTTCCACGCTATGCAATGCGCTCACGCAGACTTATCTACCATCCAGCAGATTGCCGAGCCCGCCAAGCACGCTTCCTTCTTCTTTCCGACCGCTGTTGCCGGCAGCGGACAGGATGCGATCGGCCATTCGGCTGAATGGCAGCGACTGTACCCACACCTTGCCGGGTCCGCGCAACGTTGCGAAGAACAGGCCTTCGCCGCCGAACAGCGCGGTTTTGACCCCTTTTACAAACTCAATATTATAATCCACCGAAGACGTCATAGCGACTAGACAGCCAGTGTCCAGCTTAAGCGTCTCTCCCGGTTGAAGTGTGCGTTCCATAACATAACCGCCAGAGTGTACAAATGAAAGTCCGTCACCCTCCAGCTTTTGCATAATAAAACCTTCACCACCAAAAAAGCCGGTACCCAGCTTACGCTGAAATTCAATACCGATTGAAACGCCCTTTGCCGCGCAAAGGAATGAATCCTTTTGACAGATGATTTTTCCACCGTATTGCTGCAGGTCGAGCGGGATGATTTTGCCTGGGTACGGAGCAGCAAAGGTGACACTTTTACGTCCATAAGAACCACTGTGTGTAAAGACAGTCATAAACAAGCTTTCACCTGTCAACAGACGTTTGCCCGCGCCCATCAGCTTCCCCATCAAGCCACTTCCTCGCGAGCCTCCGCTGCCGTCGCCAAATATCGTCTCCATTGTTATTTCCTGATCCATCATCATGAAGCTCCCGGCTTCGGCAATTACACTCTCTCCTGGGTCAAGCTGCACCTCTACACACTGTATTTCCTCACCCATAATGGCATAATCAATCTCATGAGCACTCATCCCGCAGTTCCTCCTTATAATTAAAGTCAACATGTGACTTATGAATGAAAATATATACGTGCGTGGCGATTCACGGTTTCGCTAATCCTAACTATCCATGAAAACCGCCTATATTCAGCAAAAAAATCAACCAGAGGTTCTGGCTGACCTTAATCCGGTATCCCTGAAAAATGTTATTTATTCCAGCTTTCTTCAGGTTACTGTACCACATCTCTTGTCAATACTTGATAATATGTTACAATACTTTTTATACTTAAATGTTTATTTAGTACTCCAATTCTAATGATAAAGGTGAAATGAATGAATCCACAATCGGAATATGCAATTCTGCTATACTATAAATTTGTAAAAGTGCCGGATGCAGAACAATTCGCCCAGGAGCATTTGGCTTACTGCAAAGAGCTTGATGTAAAGGGACGAATTCTCATCTCAGATGAAGGCATTAACGGAACACTATCAGGTACGGTTGCCCAAACCGAGCAATATATGAAGGATTTGCGCGCAAACCCTCTGTTTAGCGATATCGTCTTCAAGATCGATGAGGCTGAGGGTCATGCCTTCAAAAAGATCTTCGTTCGTTATAAAAAAGAACTCGTGACGTTCCGGGTCGAGGATGAACTGGACCCTAACGTGATTACCGGAAAGCATCTGGCGCCTAAAGATTTCTATGAAATGATGCAGCGCGACGATGTGGTGATTCTGGATGGTCGTACCGGTTACGAATTCGATCTTGGTCATTTCCGCGGCTCCATCCGCCCCGAAGTAGATAGCTTCAAAGAATTCCCGGACTGGATTCGCGAGAATATGAGCGACCTTAAGGATAAACCAATCCTGACCTACTGTACAGGCGGGATCCGCTGCGAGAAATTAAGCGGGTTTATGATGAAGGAAGGTTTTGGACAGGTGTACCAGCTGGATGGCGGCATTGTGACTTACGGTAAAGACCCTGAGGTACAGGGCCAACTGTTTGATGGAAAATGTTATGTCTTCGATGAGCGGATTTCCGTACAGATTAATCATACCGACGAGGATATCGTTGTCGGACGTTGCCATCACTGCGGTCAGCCAGCTGACCAATTTATCAATTGTGCTAACGATGCTTGTCATCTTCAGCATATTTGCTGTGAGGACTGTGAAACACAGCACAGTGGTCATTGCTCGGACGAATGCGAAGCAATCACGAATGCCGTGGGCTAAATAAAAGGACAAGCTGGCCGCAAATGTTTCTACACGATTCAAAGACGAGCACTAGTGAGTCTTAAGTTAACTAAAAGGTGGCGTACAGGATTTTCACTGTACGCCACCTTTTGTTATGAGCGAAACGTCCGAGCAACGACCCTAAGGACTACACCCTTTAAATTACGTCATATCCAGCAAAAAAAAGTCAACCAGAAACTCTGGCTGACCTTAAATGTAGTATATCCCCGAATAAGCTGTTTATACCAGCCTTCTTCACATTACCGTACCATCATGCGGTTTACGCAGTGTAGATTGAATCTTTGGCGCTTTCACTAGCTTTGGTTTGCCTAAAGAGGTTGTAAAGGTGATCACATAGCCGGCTACGACTACTGCCATCACTGTATACATCGTTTCTTTAACAGGCATATAAAAGAGTGATAGTGCCAGAACGATTACATCCATCATGATGAATACCGTACCTACTTTGATTCCCTTCCATTCACTAACCAGCAACGACAAAATATCGTCTCCACCGCTAGCCCCGCCACTCCGCAGGATAATTCCCGCTCCTAAACCTGTCAGTACGCCGGACAAAAGAGCTGCTAATGCCAAATTGTCCTGCAAGTTGATGACCAAACCGGAATAACGTTCCATGAGACCATAGAAGATTGTAAAAGCTCCTACAGAAACAAAGGTGTTGCACACGAACGCTTTCCCTTTGAACATCCATGCTATCAAGAGTACTGGAACGTCTAGAAGCAGAGTTGAAATCGAAGGTGAAATTCCTAATACGTATTTGCCGAGCAGCGATAATCCTACGAATCCGCCCTCTGACAAATGATTCTGAAAATTGATGTGATAATAAGTAAATGCAAGCAAAAATGTTCCAAACAAAATGACTGTCAATCGGAGCAGTACATTCACTCCGTAATTGTGGTTCCTCATACAGGTCTCCCCTTATCGTATATGGCGGCTAGACGTCCCACCAACCTCTACGACGGGTAAAACCGGAGGTATTGCTCCTTCGCATATATATACTCCTTCCCCTCGCAGAGGCGGTTCGTCAAGTAACAACGGTTTACGCACCTTCTACAGGGAAGCTAAGTATAAGACAGATCATAACGTTTCCAAATCGTCCTTTGGGGAATCGTCCTTCGGGGACACATGGTATCCTGATCCTTTCTCTAATTTGATAAGTTCTGTTTACATTATACCACGGAGCCACCCTACTCTAAACAGTTTGCCAGAAAAAAGCAGGAATCACTCTGTACTCCGCAGCAAACGGTTGATTGTTTCACGTCTTACACCGATCAATTGTCCTATTTCTTCCTGGGTCAATAACTCTGTTAGCGCTGCGCCATGAGAGTAGTCATTAAACCAGCGGGTTAGCAATTCCATACGTTCTGCAGGCGTACCTACAGTAAGATGATCCAGCCGTGTCTGCATAAACCGTACCTTCTCCTGAAGCAGTCTGGCGATTTCCATCGCTTGACCAGAATCCTCCCGCAACTGTTGATACCATTCTGCTGATGGAACTGCCTCCACCTCGCTCTTCATCATCGCAACTGCCGTTCCATGCGCCTCCTTTGGCGAAATGAGTGAATGATGGGGAACCATCTCACCGGGATACAGGATGTTGAATAACACCATGTTCCCATTCTCATGAAGTCTTGTGACCTTGAACAGCCCGCTTTTTACCTTAAATAAAAAATCACAGCTGTCTCCTTGGCGGAACAAGACTTCCCCCTTATGTAATATCATCTCGCTCGCTCCTTTTCCTTCTGATTATATATATTTTCAATTATATAAAATTAAACCTCATTTATGGAGATAAATCTACCTATGGGCGAGGAGGTGGGTGATTAAAATCCATGCAAAAACTGCTGGACACCAGAATAACAATTCTGGCACCCAGCAGTTCAATTTACTTATAAAGTTACTTTGCTTCAAGCGGTTTCTTCCATAATCCGAGCATCAATCCGGAGATGACCGAACCGATCAGAACAGCCAACAGGAACAACAGCGCGTGGCTTGAAAGGGCAGCTACAAAGATCCCGCCATGCGGAGCCGGCACGTTGATATTCCAAAGCTGTGTAAGACCTCCAGCAACGGCCGAACCAAGAATACAAGAGGTTAGGACACGAAGCGGATCGGCTGCGGCGAATGGAATGGCCCCTTCCGTAATGAACGACAAGCCCAGCACATAGTTCGTTAAGCCTGATTTACGTTCTTCTTCCGTGAATTTATTCTTAAAGAAAGTAGAAGCCAGTGCTATTGCAAGTGGAGGCACCATCCCCCCCGCCATTACAGCAGCCATCATGAAGCCGTTGGTATTGCCACTGGTAGTGAATACACCGATGGCAAAAGTATAAGCAGCTTTATTGAAAGGTCCACCCATATCTATGGCCATCATGCCACCGAGAACCAGACCCAGAATAACAGCATTAACAGTTCCAAGATCATTAAGCCAATCAATCAGTCCTACATTGATCCAGCTAAAGACCGGATCGAACAGGTAATACATCAATCCACCGGTAATTAGAAGCCCGAATACCGGATATAACAGGATCGGCTTCAGTCCGTCAAGTGTTTTAGGCAGTCCTGCAAATACTTTACGTAATCCGATAATTACATAACCCGCCAAGAAACCAGCAGCCAGCCCGCCGAGGAACCCAGCGTTGGAATTCAAGGCCATGTAACCCCCAACCATACCTGGCATCAGAGCCGGACGATCACCAATGCTAAGCGCTATAAATCCAGCAAGGACTGGAATTAGGAAATGGAAGGCACCATCTCCACCACCAATTGTCTGCAGTAACTGGAACAGCGGATGATCTGCTCCACCTACTTGTTCAATCAGGAAGGAGATTGCTAGCAGAATACCGCCACCGACTACAAACGGGAGCATGTGGGAGATCCCATTCATTAAGTCCTTATATATTTTACTGCCGATACTGCCAGATTTCTCTTTAGACCCTTCGTCATTGCCACCGCGACCTTCATTGTGATAAATCGGCGCTTCCCCATTCATAGCTTTACGAATAAGCTCTTCCGGCTTACGGATGCCATCACTTACAGGTCTTTGCAGTACAGGTTTACCGTCAAAACGGGCCATTTCCACCTTTTTATCAGCTGCAACAATTACACCGCTTGCACGCCGAATCTCATCAGGGGTAAGTACGTTTTTGGCCCCTTCTGAACCATTCGTCTCTACACGGATATTAACTCCCATTTCCAGAGCTTTTTTCTTAAGGGCATCTTCAGCCATAAAAGTGTGTGCAATGCCTGTAGGACAAGCAGTTACAGCTACGACAAAAGCTTGGGAATCCGGGTTGCCCACGATTACACGTTCAGGCTCTGACTTCGCGGCAGTTTCAGCAGCTTCGTTCTCTTTCTCCTTAGCTTCACCTTCCGCCTGCTTGGCATCAAACAAAGCTGATACCTCGTCAGGAGTCTGAGTATTCATAAGCTGTTCAATGAACTCGCTATCGATCAGTAGTCTGGACAATGAGGCCAGTGTACGAAGATGCATATTGCCTGCTCCTTCTGGAGCGGCAATCATAAAGAAAATACGTGCTGGCTCATCATCAAGGGATTCAAACTCCACTCCCCTTGCGCTCTTAGCAAATACAACCGTCGCTTCATTTACCGCTTTAGTCTTAGCGTGCGGCATTGCAATGCCGCCGCCAATCCCAGTGCTGGACTGCTCTTCGCGCTTCAGAATCATCTCTTTAAAAAGGATCGGATCATTAATTCGGCCACTTGCAGCAAGACTCGCAATCAATTCATCAATTGCAGCTTCCTTAGTTGTAGCTTTTAGATCCATGATCATCGTTTCTTTTATCATTAAATCCGTTATTCTCATCATGCTCAACTCCCTTAAGTACTTTGAATGCTGTCGGCTTACACTTCTGAGATTTGGATCAGCGGTCTCAGCTGTTCAATGAATTCTCTGTCCGCTAAGTCATCAGAGAATGCGGTTGCACTGCCCGAGGCAACGCCTGCACGGAACGCCTCCAACAAGTCTCCTGTCAAAGACAGTGTCCCTACAAAACCAGCGATCATGGAATCTCCTGCACCTACAGAATTTTTCACTTTACCTGATGGTGCGTTGGCGTGGTATACCCCTTGCTCCGTAATGAACAAAGCCCCTTCACCCGCCATGGAAACCAGTACATTTTTCGCTCCTGCATCCAGCAGCTTGCGTCCATAAGTAATAATCTCTTCCCTCGTATCTATGGTTACGCCGAATAGCTCTGCGAGCTCATGATGGTTCGGTTTAACCAGCAATGGCTGATACGCCAGTGCTTTTTGAAGTGCAGCACCAGTAGTGTCAATGACGAATTCCGCTCCGCTCTGTTTGCACACAGCTATAAGCTTGTCATAGAAATCTGCACCCAGTGATGGGGGAACGCTTCCCGACAAAATCACTACATCCTCCGCGTTCAGAGCAGCCAACTTTTGCAATAGTGCATTGGCTTCAGGATCATGAATGACGGGTCCAACACCGTTAATCTCCGTTTCCTCTCCATGCTTGAGCTTGATATTAATCCGCGTATCATCGGAAACAAACACGAAATCGCTTGAAATTGACTCTTCGTGTAACCAATCCTCAATATATCGGCCGGTGAAGCCTCCAAGGAATCCCATAGCCTTATTCTGAACCCCAAGCTGATTAAGCACTCGGGATACGTTAATTCCTTTCCCTCCCGGAAGCTTCAAATCACGTTTCATCCGGTTCAAGTCACCCAGTCTCAAATCTTCCACTTCCACGATATAATCAATGGAAGGATTAAGCGTTACAGTATAGATCATGATTATCCCTCAATTATGTTGGTTTTCTAAGCCATAGATTACCGATCACAAGTACGGCATCTGTAATTTCTCCAAACGATCACACGGTAATTCATAATTGCTTATCCTATATAAAATTTATACCAGCGTGAAATCCACACCCAATTGCGTGATCTCACGGATGAATTTGTCAGACGCTCCTGAATCTATAATGCAATGATCCATTTCCGTCACATCTGCAACCTTGCTAAAGGATATCTGCCCCAGCTTACTGTGATCTGCCAGTAGAATAACTTGCTTGGCGACTGCGATCATTTTGCGTTTTGTAGCTGCCTCTAACATGTTCGGAGTTGTGATGCCTTCCCGCAAATCCAGTCCATTAGTGGCAAGAAAAGTTTTATCTACTCTCACCATATCTAAGGAACGCTCTGTCATCGGTCCAACAAAAGCCATCGTATCCGGGCGAAGCATACCGCCTGTAATTGAGACTTCGATATTGCGGCAATCCCGCAGCTCATTCAGCGCCATAATCGAGTTCGTAATGACTTTGATATTCGAAAAGTTCTTCAGTTCTCTGGCAATCTGCAGTGTTGTTGTTCCTGCATCAAGCAGTATTGCGTCCCCCTCCTGAATCATCTCCACGGCCTTACGGGCAATCCGTTGCTTCTCATCCAACAAATGGTCTTCCTTATCAGGATAAGCCGCTTCAAAATTGACGCTCTGCAGGGAAACCGCTCCGCCATGAGTACGCTTTAATAGCTTGGCTTCTTCCAGCTCCTTCAGATCACGGCGCACAGTAGACTCAGATACGCTCATTTCCTGACTTAGCTCCTGTACAGAAGCTCTGGAGTTCTTTTCCACAAAAAGCACGATTTTTTGTTTTCTCTCTTCCTCAAACATCATCGTGGCTCGCTCCTTTATGTGACAGCGCGACCTGTGCAATTCCTTGCGCTCATCTATGAATTTTCTTGACCGTTAATTGATTATATGTGACCGTTATTGATCGTTTGTGCTCGTTTATGATTTTAACAGCGTTTTCATCCTGTGTAAAGTGCTAAAAAGAGACAGTGCAAAATTACATCCGAATTGCCTATCTCATATGCGGCATTTATAACATATTAATAATACATACCGGGAAAAGCGGGTGATCAGAAATGGCCAATGGAAGAAACAGCGGGAGAAATAAAGGCAACAGCAATGCTAATAAGAATGGGACCACCAATAACAATAATCCAGTGGAATCCGCAGAACTTAGCGCTGAGGATTATGAGATCATCGCAGCTGGACTTGTAGCCTTAGGTGAGATTTTTTCCTTTTTATCTCTTGTTAAAGCAAGACAAGTTACCAAAGAAACCGGAGGCGAAGATGTAGTTCCTGAAATCTTCACTTTATCCACTAGAAAATCTCATAGACGAAAGTCAAGATAATCTGTGAAAAAGCAGAGAAATAGTTATATCCCCTTGTTAAATTGCGAACTTTTTACTTGGCGTAACCTTTTTAACTAGAACCTCTATATGGGTATGCCAAGAACTACCTAAAAGGAATTGCCCGCTTTTGAATCAATACTTGTAAATTAGGGTTATTAAACTACATAGACATAAATTTGAATTTTGGGGGATGTTTTTATTGCCACAACAGAAGTATTTTCGGACAAGCCTTGCTATTATCGCCTTTTTACTGATTTTGTACTTAGGCTCCAAAGTAATGTTTCTCTTCGCCCCACTGGGTGCCATTTTCAAATTATTACTTGTTCCCATGATGTTATCAGGGTTCATGTACTACCTGCTGCGTCCGTTAGTAAGAATCCTTGAGAAAAGAAAATTAAACCGGGCGTTCTCCATCCTGCTCATTTATTTTCTGATTGCCGGCTTGTTCGTTCTCTTCTGGATTCTAGTCTGGCCGACACTTCAAGAACAAATTCAGAACTTTATTGATAACACTCCTTACCTCGTGCAAGGTTTGCAGGATCAGTTCAATGCATTGAGGGAGAATCCGACACTTTCGCGTTTTTTCAAAGGGGATTCCGACGTCGCAGCCCGTTTATCAGAATTTCTTAGCGATACTATTACCTGGGTTACCAATTCCATGTCCAATTTGATTGGCGTTGTTTCCAGCATTGTAGTGTTAATCGCAACTTTGCCCATCATTCTGTACTACATGCTAAAAGATGACTATAAGCTATCGCCTAAACTTCAAGGCTTAATTCCGAGAAAATATCGTAAGGAAGGGCAAGAGATGTTTGGAGATATCGACAGCGCCTTAAGCAGCTTCATCGTCACACGCGTGGTGCTAAATGTCGTACTCGGTATTATGTTATATATAGGGTTCCTTATCATCGGACTGCCTTACTCCCTGTTGCTCGCCGTAATTTCAGTGCCCCTTAACTTCATTCCATATGTGGGATCATTCTTAGCAGCGATTCCGGTAATTATAGTGGGTTTCATTGAATCACCGACGATGGCCATATGGTCCCTGGTTGTAATCTTCATTGCCCAGCAGATCCAGGATAATGTACTCTCACCGATTATTTACGGAAAATCATTGGATGTTCATCCACTGACTACGGTCATCCTTGTCCTTATAGGTGGAGACTTCTACGGTATTATCGGAGTTCTTATTGCGCTCCCTGTTTATATGATTATAAAAATTGTTTTCCTGCGCGTGTATGAGATTATTATTGCAGACCGGATAGATGAAACTGAGCCTATCAAAAAAGAGGAGCTATAACGGTTGTAATCTACTTCGTGAACGGGCGGAGCTTATCTATAAAATAAAAAAGGGTACGTCTCCAATCACTCGGAGTCGTACCCTTTTTTATTCTTTACAGGTGCCTGAAATCATCCTCGTAAAGAACGAACTACAAAGATGTGATTGCCCTTCATCAGGTTTTGGCCGTTCTGAAGAGTAACTGAACCTTTCGTATGTGAGGTAATAATCGTATTAAAGGCAATAAGCTGATCTTCTTTCCAGACGCTAACCGCCGATTTAAAATACACTGCATTGTCAAATTGCTGCCGATCCCTTATCACATAACCTACGGAATGGAGAACTGGAGGCAGCGCTCTTTCTTTTGGAGCCAGAGCCTTAATAACAACAATATCCCGAAACGGCACAGCAATTTCCTGATGGCCAATCACCGCCACCGATGCGGAAAGGTCCCATTTGCGGAGGATTCCCTTCATAATGGTATAAGGTTTCTCCCCGCAGTACATTATAACGGGTTTACCTACCCAATGCTTCATAGCTACCTCCCCTTCGCATCACTCCATAAATTATAAGTCCGGAATGAACCAATCTATTCCTGCCAACCCCTGCGACTCTAAAAATTGGTTGGCCTTTGAGAACGGACGACTGCCAAAAAATCCACGATGCGATGAAAGTGGGCTTGGATGAGGCGATTGCAGCACCTTATGCCGGCTTTGATCGATGAAGGCGCCTTTTTTCTGCGCATGACTTCCCCATAATATAAACACCATAGGCGTAGATCTTTCATTTAGCTTTTGCATAATAGTGTCTGTGAATGTCTCCCAGCCCAGACCTTTATGCGAACCAGCCTCACCTTCACGTACCGTCAGCACGGTGTTCAGCAACAACACTCCCTGCTCTGCTAAGTGCAGCAAAGAGCCGTGGTTCGGAACAGGCACACCGACGTCCTCCTTCAGCTCTGCATAAATATTGCGCAGTGACGGAGGGATACGTACCCCCAGATTGACAGAGAAGCTTAGTCCGTGCGCTTGTCCGGGACCATGATAAGGATCTTGACCTAAAATAACTACATGGGTCTCCTTATAAGGCGTTAATTTCAATGCTGTGAACAATAATTCTTTTGGCGGATAAACGGTATGTTCCTTATATTCTTGTGTTAGTGCGTCCATTAATTTTAGAAAATAGGGCTTTTGCATTTCATCCTGCAATACCTCATCCCAATCGTTGCCAAACATCCCCAAACTCCTCCTTTAACCGAAACCATAGCGATATAGCTTTTTTATTTCCGACCATAATCCGCTTTGATCTCGCCCCACTCTTTGGTCTGCCACTTGAGCACCTTATTGTCATATGTATTGGTTTGCAACCAACGCTCTGCCCGATCAATAAGCACCCAAATTTCCTCTGTTGAAGAATCGCGCGGCAAGGTTGTTGCCACCTTCTTCTGCTTCACCCACTTCATTGCATTTACTGAATCACTGTAGACCGTTTTATCGCTTCCCTCTTTCTTTAACAACGCCAAGGCATGAACAATCGCTAAAAATTCGCCTAAATTATTAGTGCCCTTTTTGATCGGACCACAGGAGAAAATGATATCTCCCGTTTGTGTATCTACACCCTTATATTCAACAGGCCCCGGATTACCACGAGTCCCCACATCTACTGAAATACTGTTGTAATCAATCTCCTCAGAGGTCTCTACTGTAGCACTGCGTTTAAAAGAACTAGTCCCCTTAGACTTTGCTGCACCAGCTGCCCCTGTTCCCCAATTCCCCTTCCAGCCCGCTTTATATGCCGCATCAGCTGCTGCTTTGGATTCATAGGATTTATATTTTGCACCGGTATAATGATCTGTCTGTGCCTGGCATTCTGCCCAAGTGCTATAGACTCCCGGTTGTTTACCTTCCCAGACTACATAATATTTCTGTTTGGCCATGGATAATGCTCCTTTTCTACTGCCTGTACTTATTGTAATCCATATTGCTCGTGAATTCATCGGATAAATCACATTTTTCAGGTCATACTATACGCCAGAGATGTCCAGGCCTATATTACCATTTGTAGATTGATTGGTAAATTACTAACTAATCACTCTATAGTAAGCTCGAAGGATATCAGTACAATTACTTAGGGAGGTTATACAGATGAGAAAGATAGCAAGTGTTGCTGCGGTATTTGCTTTTGTGTTAATGGTCGGATGTGGAAATGCAACAAACAATGCCAATAATGCTACTGCAACAAGCACTCCTGAGAACACGAATAATGCGGGAACCACTAATAATACAGGCACCGCTAATAATCAAAATAACACCACAGATGCTGTAACCTCAGCTTCCGTAGTAGATAATGAAGAAGCCTTCAAACGCGCCATCAGTCCAGAAGGAACCTGGATTGCTGCCACACTTAAAGACTTAACCTTCACCGAAGATCTCGTGGTGGATGGAGAATTCATGAATAAAGAGGAACCCGCCAGAAAAATTGCTCTATACACACAAGATGCGGATCACAACATCACCAACTCCTTTAAACTGACTGCTCCAAAATTGACCATCAAGAGTAAAAATGCCCGCATCCAAGGCGGCACTTTTATTGGAGATGTATACGTAGAAGCGGATGGATTTACCCTAGTGAACGCAACCGTTGAAGGTAATGTTTACTTCGCAAACGATCAATATAAATCCACCTTTAATTCATCCGATCAAGGAAAAGTAACTGGTGTTACAGAAGTGAAAAAATAAACTTCAACCCCAAAAAGGTGATCTCAAGTCGTTAAGACTTGAGATCACCTTTTTTATATACACCCTTATTCTTGATAAAAACCATCTTTGAAAAATTTGTACCATCCCTCGACGGTTTCGATTGGGAAACCCTCTAACTTCTTCATAACTTCCCTTGCAAATTCTAAAGAAGCTGTGCCATTAGCTGTAATAATATATTCACTCGAAACTGCCTGTTTTTCAATATAATTTGCTTCTCCTTTATAATTAGGAGCATTTTGTTTTAAATAATCCAATGAATTTCCGGTATGCGGTATGTTGTCTAAATAGCCATGTTCAGCCAAAAAAGTTGTAGCATCACATATAGCGGCTATAGGTACACTCTCCTGCAGACATTTTTCAATCACTGGAGTAATAGCTGAATTATCTTTCCAGCCTGTGCTCCCGATTAAAATCAACATTTCATACTGAGCAGGTAAACTTTCTAAAGTATAGTCAGGTACAACAGTAAATCCACCCATAGATTTGACATTGTCGCTAGTTAGAGCAACTGTTCTTACTTTATATTCACTTTCCTGCTTATTTAGTTCGGCACTAATATATCCGCTTTCCCAATCAGCGTAGCCATTGGATAGAAACATCAAAACTTCTTTTTTCATATATTAGCACTCCCTTTAAGTTCTAACGCCACTTCCGCCACTTCTCGCCCATTTACCAGCAGCACAATCCGGTGCTCTCCTGGATAATGACGCCGAGTTGTTAAATCAGCCCAACGATGTGTCCGTTTACCTGACAGAATTGTACCTCCAGGTACGGTCTTATCCGATAACAAAAAAGATTTACGGGAGGTTCGACCTGCCGCTTTCACGAAATAGATTCCGTATTCAATCCGAATCCGTGCCGGAGCTCCCTCACGAACTTGAAGCTTATACTGTAATTCAGAGCTTTCGCCAATGGTCAGGATTGAAGGTTCCAATAGAATGAAGGCACTCGTTATAAGTGGAGCAGCTTCGTCTGTCTGCTCTGCGTATCCGAATAAAGCCATAATCTCTGGCTCAGCTTTACGAATCAAAGAACGGCAGCCGTGCCGCACAATCCAGTCTGTATCGGGATGTGTTCCCTTCCAGCGCCGAGCGGTATCGAGCACCACTTCCGGATGATCCTTCGCAATATCATTCAAATGATTAGCGACACTTTTACGCACATACAGGGATGTATCCGCCTTAAGCTGCTCAAGTACAGGTAATACCGGAGCTGGGTCAAGCTTGAACATGGGAAGCGCCTGTCCCCAAGGCAGACGAGGCCGACAGCCCTCACTAGCCAGCCTACGTACATGCTCATCAGGGTGCTTCGCCCATATCTGCATTTGAGCCATCATCCGCTCTGGTTCCCGAAAGAGAAACGGCCTAACTGCAAATTCAGCCGATGATTTCGCTGTGAAACTTTCCAGCGCCTGCATAGACAACTCCCAATGTTCGTCTCCTTGGCCATATACCTCAACGAAATCCGGAAAAATCAAATAAGGAAATCCTACACAATCTTCAGCAATGGCGAATAGGATAGCCAGCGCTTCCTCATAAGGAAGCTTTAAGTGGCTGCCCAACGTCTCGGTGATCCGCCGCATTCTAGCCTTCAGCTCAAGCGTTTCCCACGGTTCAGTCATGGCTGAGCTTACAAATGCCTCAGTCTCGAAGACATTATGTACGCCACGAATCTTTTCGCCGAACTCACGCAGAAATTGTTCGTTGTACATTGCTTTTAAAGGTTCAGCCATTCGATAATCCCTCATTTTCTTCTTTAGATCAGCAGACTTGATTCTGTCAGGAAATCGTAGCACACCCAATTTGACAACAGTATGTCAACTTTGGCAGCTAAGAATTAATAAGTACCTTCACCTCTTCAATCCCTTGTTGGGCTCGACTGTTTAACGCGCGTTTATCTTTAAGGTTATGTTCTTTAAGTTCGTGTCCAGGATCAATGACCAGCGGCTGTGAGATTACATCCTCGAGAATTTGTACAGCAACCTTACAGCCTTGAAATAACAGTTCTTTTGTGATCACTTGGTTATGAGAACGAATGATTTCAAGCATTTTTTCCGCATAAATCAGTCTAACCAAACTATCGGCGCTCATAATATTCCGCGAAGCAAAAGAAGCCACTTTTTCCACAATCCAGCTATCCTGATAATTCCGCGAGATGGATTCCAGTATCGTAATCGCATCCCAGTCCCGTATCGACAACTGCTTGACGTGCTCCATAGCCCATTCCTGCAGCCATTCCAGCTCCACTTCTCTTGGAATTTCAAAACTTTTGTACTCCTTAAGTACTCCTGCTTTATGCATATTTAAAAAATGACCCAAAAACTGAATGTACAGCTCCTTGGCTCTTTGTGTCGGTTCTGTCATCTGGCAATCATCCTTTCATTATCCAAATCATATCCATTCCCCGGTTTCTTTTCAAATTAAAATAAAAAAGGACAGGTAGCGAAATCATCGCAATACCTGCCCTTTAATAACTTCTGGTTATGGTAAATAGTTTGCTTCAACCGGAGGGGTTTTCTCCACTATTTTCAGTTCTAGTCCTCCGAATCTCTTCGCCAGCTTGTTATATACCAGCGCTACCAGCATACCCACCAATCCATAAATGAGTATCAAAATAACCGGCATAATCAAATAAGGGATACCCATAACAACAATAAACGTCTCTTTAATGATAAGCCCGACCACCACCATCCCTAGACCTACTATAAACAATAGCAGTGTAGGAATGATCATAAAATAGATAGTTGTTTTAAAAAAACTCTTTTTGTTAATTTCCAGCACTTCATAGTCTTTCATTATGTAATCCCCTTAATTTATTTAGAGTGGTAAAATTACCCTCTTTGTTTCATTAAAGACGATCTTAAATACAATTTCAACCAAATTTCTCATATTTTCGACTTTTACCAAAGAATTCTTCCTAAAACTCAACGATAAATCATGGTAAAATAACTCCTATGGTTAAAATATCATCATGTACAAGATGTCACCGGAGGGAATAACATGCCACAAACACTAGTGAAAAATATTGATTTTTTTATAGCTGCCTTATCCCAAACCTATATTTCTGCGCTACAGCTTGATCCTGATGGAATGTATTCAGAGGTTGCTTCAGGAATTGTTGAACTGTTCTCTGACGAACAAGTACGGCTGAGAAGATATGACGGATCAGTATCCCATTATGCAAGAGACAACACCAAATTTCAGCGATGACAAAAGGACGTGAACTGGAAAAAGGTCATTGTGAATGATCCTCTTCCAGCTCACGTCCTTATTCACTCTACACACAACTAATCTAGCACAATCCATTCGCCTTCAGCATCCGCTGACTTCATTTCTGCTTCCACGATTCTTAAAGACTCCGCTGTACTCTCTGGCGTACAAATAATGATAGGCTTATCCTGGATAATAACATCCAGAAAATATACAAGCTCTCTATAGTAGCCAACATCCGGTGAAAGTTCCGCTAAATAGCCTGCCCCGTCATTCGGATTGACCTTGACCTCGCTGCCATCAAACACTATATTTCCACGTTCAAAATTAACCCGGTACCCCATGTAAAAACCAAAATCACCTTCCAGCGTCCAATCCACCTGAGCATTAATTACTTTTGCATCCTTATAAAAATAGTGAGTCGATGCGATATCATATCCGCTACCCGGAAGGACATTACGTCCTAAGGATGATACTTTATCCGGTCTGCCGAACAGATAGTTAATCATATCCGTATCGTGAATATGCATATCCATAATGCCTCCACCGCTTAGTGTCTCATCAAGAAACCAATCCTTAGGAGCACCAGAACCCCTGTAAAAATACCCTTCCGTGACCTGACCGAACTGCCCGCTCTCTATCACTTCTTTTAAATATTCATACCCCGGCCAAAAACGGAGGCAATGTCCGATCATCAGTTTTTTCCCACAGCGGGCTGCCGTTTCCACCATCTCCAGCGCTTGTACGGAAGTTCTGGCCATCGGTTTCTCACAAAAAACATGATATCCACGTTCCAGCAGCGAACAAGTCATTTCCGCATGCAGATAAGTAGGAACCGCAATGTCGATCATATCCAGTTCCTCACTGGCTATCATTTTCTCCAGATCATCGTATAGATTGTAAGCTGACAAATCATAGACTTCCTGGGCAGTGCTCATATTCCCGCCTGCTTTTCCATCCTTTAATTCCTCAATTCGCAAATCACAGATGGCTTTAAGGGCAATGGGCTGCCCCTCTTCCGTTAAGCGCACATAATTATCAAAATGCATCCGGCCCATAAATCCAAAGCCGATCAAGCCTATTTTCAACATCGTGAAGTCTCCTTTACTAAAAGTATGTTACTTAACGTATCCGTATCCAGGCCCCTTCCTGATCAGCCGATTGGATTTCAGCCTCAATGATTTCTATGGACTGGGCAGCACTTTCGGGCATACATAGGGTCACTGGCTCATCGTTCTGGATGATTTTCAAGAAATATACCAACTCTCTGTAATATCCGGTATGCGAAGAAAGCTTCGCAATGAACCCCGGTTGACGATTAGGATTTACCTTAACTTCCGCGCCATCAAAGACTACATTTCCCCGTTCAAAATTAATCCGATAGCCCATGTAAAAACCAAAGTCGCCTTCCAGTGTCCAGTCCGCTTGGGCATTGACCACTTTTCCATCCTGATAAAAATAATGAGTGGAGACGATATCATAGCCACTTCCCGGTAAAACCTTCCGCCCAAGCGTTGATACTTTATCTGGTTTCCCAAACAAGTGATGGATGATGTCCGTATCGTGTACATGCATATCCAGCATACAGCCGCCACTTAGCTCATCATTGACCAACCACCCTTTAGGAGCACCGGAACCCCGGTAAAAATAAGCCTCTGTCACTTCACCGAACTCACCGCTAGCTATAACCCCCTTCAAATATTCATATCCCGGCCAGAAGCGAAGACAATGACCAATCAGTAATTTTTTTCCGCTGCTTTGCGCCGCCGCTACCATCTTCCAAGCTTCTGCGGAATGTCTCGCCATCGGCTTTTCACAGAACACATGATACCCTCGTTCCAGCAGCGAACAAGTCATTTCAGCATGCAAGTACGTAGGTACTGCAAGGCTAATAGCATCTAGTTCTTCTTTTTCGAGCATATGCTCCAAATTCTCATAAAGGCTGTAAGGGGATAAATCATATACCTCGTGGGCTGTGTTCATATTCCCCGCGGATTTAGTATGTTTAAGGACTTTAATCTGCGGGTCACAAATGGCAACCAGAGAAATCGGATGGCCGTCTTCCTGCAATTGAACATACTGATCAAAGTTCATTCGGCCCATAAATCCAAAACCCACCAGCCCCACTCTGAGCACAGCCTTCACCTCTCTTAAACTTAGTAACTAGTGCGTCCTAAAATAGCATCCATCGCTGCAGAAGTATTAAAAATGATTTGCTCCGAATAATGCGTATATGGCGGTATCATTTCTCCAGTAACATAATTGCTGTAGCCGATCTCTTGCAGTGCTTCCATAACAGCAGGATAATCCACATCCCCAGCAAGTAGATCAACAAAT
Organism: Paenibacillus sp. FSL H7-0690; assembly: GCF_037980415.1. Taxonomy (NCBI): domain Bacteria; kingdom Bacillati; phylum Bacillota; class Bacilli; order Caryophanales; family Paenibacillaceae; genus Paenibacillus; species Paenibacillus sp. FSL H7-0690. The sequence goes on from NZ_CP150281.1 coordinate 5,035,695, forward strand.
CCATGAAGTCCTCCGGCTGCCCGGCGGTAATCTTTGAAATGCACCTTCTTGATTCTATGGCCTAGAATCCGTATCCACTGCTCTGGATAACCAGAATGAACGATATTCCCTACATCCAGATAGGAACCTACATAATTGGAGCCTACAGCATCTATAAAAGAACGTAATTCGAGCGGAGACAGCAGGAATTTATTCCACACATTTTCAATCCCAATAGAAACACCCGCCATTTTTGCATCCTGAGCCAGATCACTGATCGCCTTCAAGGCTCGATCATAAGCTTTTTCATAATCGACTATTTCACAGCCCTCAATAAAATCCACACCAACCGCACCAGGAATGACAAGAATCGTATCTACGCCAAGTGTTGCTGCCAGCTCCAATTGTTTTTTACATACATCGATAGCCTTCGTCCGGTTCGCCGCGGATTCACTTGTCATGGCATATGACCAATATAGTCCTGTCGCCAGTCCTGCAATTTCTAACCCCATCTCCTGAATGGAATTTTTGATCTTAATAGCTTCTTTCTCAGTGGTTTGCAGGCCAAGTTCACCCGATTCATTCAAAGATAACTCAATTCCGTCGAAACCTGCCGCTTTAGCCAGACGTGCACATTCTTCGATCTCAGTACCTTCGCGAAACGACCAAATGTTTATTCCCTTTTTCATCTGAATCCTCCTCAAATTTGTTATTTTCCGTTTTTTAAGATTTTTCCCTAAATGCGCTTATATCCTTGATTTATTTATATTATAATAGATTGTAAGTTGAATTTATTTAGGTAAACAAGAGATTTGTTGCACGATTCCGGTCTATATTTAAAAATTCATTTTATACTGTATGGGAGGTTTATTCGTGGCTGAAAAAGAAACCCGTTATCCCCTAAGAAAACAGGTCCCTTCCCGGGAGTGGTCGCCTGGCATTCACTACGCACAATTCCAAACCCTCTCACCTTGCCTCTTTCCAAGAAGAAGATTGTATGATTTCGAGCTGCTATACGTTCGCCAGGGGAAATTATCAACAAAGATGGATACGGAGGAATATATCCTGAATTCAGGACAACTGATATTTCTTTCTTCCGGGGTATATCATCAGAATGCGATTGTCTCAGATTCGGAAACCAAACTCATTGGGATCCATTTTGATTTTTTTGGGGAATCGATTATTACAAGCGATGAAGACATGCTGGTCAATGAGGAGGAGGTTATGGACGAGAAGTTTGCCTTGGAAGCTGTGACCGCTCCTTTTATGCCATTGTCACAGGAGCCCATTTATACCCCGCCACCCGAATGTATCCATGCGATGGAACAGCTCGTGCATGAATTTACGATGCGGCCTGCCGGTTATGAATGGGTCTGTCGGGGGTTACTGCTCGGCGTTCTAACCTCGCTGCTCCGAACACAAAGCTCCCGGAATACAGCCAAATCTTCCGTTCATACCGGGCGGATCAGAGCTTTAATCGATGAGATGGATTCAAAGCTAGCAGACCGCTGGAGCAATAAATCCATGGCTGGTGCCATGAATATGCATGAAGACCATTTCTCCAAGTTATTTCGTGAGGTGGCTGGCATGCCTCCTGGTGAATATCTCCGTTCCATCCGGCATCGAGAAGCACGCAAGCTGCTGCGCGAAACGGATTGGCCGATTGAACAGGTCGGGGATAAGGTTGGTTATCCTGATATCCATTATTTCAGCAGGGTATTTACTGCGAATGAGGGAATTTCTCCGCGGGCTTATCGCAAAATGTCCCGGATACTCTAGATACGGAAAACTCAAGATATCTCAGTCCAAGTAAGAAAAACTCCCAAAAACATTGAGGGTGATGGATTCTTCCTTATGATTCAAAAAGGCAAAAGCCCCCTTCCCTGAAAAATCGAAGAAGGAGGCGGCGAACGTTCGTGTTTTCTGCGTTAATGCAGTATGCGGGGACGGCTCTAAAACTAATTAGGAAAAAACTCCCTGAAAATAGCCAATATTCGCTCTAAATGAACGAAATCAGGGAATTCCTCCCTAATAATAAGAGGAATAACTATAATTGCTAACGAATCAGCTAAACTTTGGGGAGGTTTTCCCTGATTATTAGTCTGATGACCAAATATCCCGGAATTTCAGGGAGAAATTCCCCAATCACTCTATCGAAGCAGTACAATTCAGGAAAGTTGGAGATAACAGCAGCCGGAAGTCTAATTATTCGCCGTAGTTACGGCTGACTCTTAATGTATGATCTCAAATTGAAACCACACACTTTCCATCCCACCCAACTCTATTTCTTGGATCACGGCGTTATCCATCAGGATCGTTGTCTTTTGGATCTCGGAAGTGTTATTTACGGCACAATATCGACCCGTCTCAGGATACGCGTGACATTCAACATTCGGATTCACTGAGAACCATGAATACAATTGCTCCTCTTGATGTGCGGCCCAAAAGATCGCTCGGCTGAGTAGTCTGGTATTCTGAATACTATAGGGAAGCCCCGCGATATAAACGCCCCGCCCCTGACCAAATGAGTTCACGGCAAGATTGCAGCTGCCTTGGTGCACGTCCAATATTTCTGCTCCGGCCTCCGCTTGATAAATCATGGTCATCCCTTCACCATAATTAATCTCACCTTCCAGATCTTCCGTTATGAAATGACCCTGCACAGGCGTTACCTTGGGCTTATTGATGCTTGCTGTAAATCCAATTTCCTTCTGAACACCTAGAATATCCGCTAGTTGAAAAAGAACCCCTTGATGTTCATAAGCTGATGGATCACCAATCCCAATAAAACCGCCCCCTTGCTCCACCCACTCACGAAGTGTTGCCACAACTTGCGGATCGCTCCATTGATCTCCACCGCTCCAAGAGGTGTGTACATCACCCGCGTTAATAATCACACCGATACTAGGATCAATCCCACTTAACCTGATGTCATCAAAGCTTATAAACTCAATGTCGAACGGCAAGCCCGCCAATGACTCTAATGCTCCTATGTAGGAATAACATCTTTGATTCCATAATGAATGAGCCACTTGATGTGTCTGCCAGCTTCGAAGGGAGCCCCAAGTATTCAGAACCGCCACTTTAAAAGGAGCTTTAAAAGGCTGTGTCCCTTCTGCATTGGCATGAATCCCTTTGAACTGCTTCGCAATCTCTGTCACATGATCTATAAAATCCGGGAATTGATGCGCTAGACTTAAATATCCGCCATACCCCATCCTGCCAACTGGTTTACGCATGAGCGCACGCCGGCATTTGATCCAGATCGGCATGGACTCTCCGACAGGGTCTCCCCCTTCAAAAAAGATATCTGGAAAGAAGTAAGGATAGAAACGTGCCTCGGTATCCTTAATAGGTATATCCGCAATCATACGCGTTGTAACGCCATCTCCTGCTGCCCCTACCACTGCATCGAGCCCGATCTCCGGAAAATATTTGCCATAAGGCTCTGTGCCAGCCCAGTGATCCCCGAAGAACATAATCGCTTTCTTCCCGAAATCATGCACCATATCTACACATTGTTTCGCATAACCTGCGATGAATTTCTGATTGAAGTCCATCCAGTCCAGATATCTTTGGGTCGGGTTCTTAAATGGTGTGTTATATCGCCCCTGATCCACAAAATCTTCCGCAGTCAATCGGTACCCATAAGCTTGCTCGAATTGCTCTAACGCAAGTGGACTCACACAACTCAGATAGCCAAACCAATTCACCTGTTTCTCCTTACCTTCCTTGTTAAATATCAAATCAAAATTATAAAAGAAGGTCGTAAAACGTACGATATCAGTCTTGGGATGTTTCTTCAGCCAATCCTCCAGCACCTTCAAAACATGCCCTTGAGCCTCGGGGTAACGAACATCCAACGGTAAACGATGCTCCTCATCCCAATCATTCGTGATGTGATTGTACATGGAGACCGGCTCCCATTTCTGGTAGGCCAAGAAACTGACCGTATACTTGTGAAATTGTACCGCCTGTTCAAGTGTGACAATTCCCTCTGCGTAACTCCAACATTCAGAAGGTAATACTTCTCCTGTAGTCCGGTTTACAACCTGCCAATATTTTTTTATATCCACATCTGTGTTAGGAATAAATTGCTCGGCAAAATAATCAGCCATAATATCGATGGCCTTCACCTTTGAAGTTACTATTACTGGAGCAGACATCAGATAAATCTGCTGTCTATATTGCGGATGCTGCTTCGCCCACTCGTTGTCCTCACGGACAAGACAAAGCGTTGAATAAATTTGCAGACCCATATCGAGAATGTCCTGCGATAGATTCGTGCCATCACTGTCACGTACGGCATCTACACCCCATCTTTCGACGAGATCGGCTATGACCTCTTCCATCCCTGTTTCACCAGGCAGTGTAAATCTTCCTTTGTCCACGTAACTTCCCTCCATATCTTTGTTGTTCAGCCCTTAATTCCGCCTGCGCTTATTCCTTGGAGCAATTGCTTTTGTCCTATCACATATAAAAGAATCGTTGGAATCAGCACTAGGATCAGCGCGGCAAAAAGTGCACTCCAATCAGTAGCATAACGTTGAACCTCAAAAAGATTGGCTAAACCTACTGGCAATGTTTTTTTGCTATCACTTTGAATTAAGACCAATGCCAGCGGATACTCATTCCAAAAGCCCATCGCTGCCAGCATACAGACCGTCACAATGCCCGGTTTAGCAAGCGGCGCAACAATTCTGACGAGCACTCCCGTGTTGCCACAACCGTCAATCTTAGCGGCCTCTTCATAATCTCTAGGGACGGACTTCAGAAATCCACTTAATACAAAGATGGCAAAGGGAAACTGCAGAACAGCATAGATTAAACTGAGCATTCCGCGATTGTCCAACATCCCGAATGAATTCACTTGTAGAAATAAAGGAACCATAATGTAGGAGGCTTGCAGAAAGATACAGGCCATATAAAGGTTAAGGATTAGTTTGGAGCCCCAAAACTTAAATCTCGTTAAGACGTAAGCCATAGGAACCACAAAAATAACTAAAATCGCCGTGGATAACACCACAAGAAAGATAGAGTTCAGGAAATAACTCCCCATCTTGGATTTCTGAAAAGCACGTACATAGTTATCAAAGTGTAAGACTTGTGGAAAGGAGAAGGGGTCGGTCAGAAATTCCGTATTGCTTTTAAATGACGCTAAGAGATTCCATACAAACGGATATAACAAAACAATGGTGGCTACAATCAGAAACAGCCGCGTAATCCAGTTGGCAATATTCATTTTTAGAAGACTCTGTTGATTGCTCGTCATCCTTCTCCCCTACCCTTCTGCTCGATTTGTAAGTAGTCTGGACAGAAAAGAAAGCACAAAGGCGAACACCAGCGTAAATATAGCTATAGCCATGGCATAACCAAAGTTCGCATTCTGGAAGGCCTGCGTGTACATGTAGTGGAGTAAAACAGTAGTTCCACCTGCCGGACCACCACCAGTCATTACAGTTACAACTATAAAACTTAAATTGATCGTACCTGCCAGAGACAACACAAACGTAATGCCAATAATATCTTTTAGCAGAGGGATCGTAATACTGGTAAGCTTCCGGAAATATCCCGCACCATCAATAGTCGCCGATTCAAACACATCCGCAGAAATCCCATCAATCGCAGCGATGTACATGACCATATAATAACCAACCGCTTGCCAGATCAGTGTAACGGCTACACACCACAATGCTGTTCGGCTATCTCCAAGCCAGGGTCTGCTCAGTTGATCTAATCCGATGCTCCCCAGAATATTATTCAAAATGCCCATGTTGGGATGAAACACAAAGGACCAGATAATTCCGACTACCGTCAAAGAGATGATACTAGGAAAGAAAAATACGGTTCGGTAAAATCCTCTTTCCTTCAGCTTCGTCTGCGTTAATAGAAAAGCAAGCACCAGCCCAAAAATCAATGTAATTACTGGCACGACCAGCATCAGTTTAAATGTATTGCTCAGAGCTTTGAGGAACATCTCATCTTGAAACATATATTTATAGTTATCCAAAAAGATAAACTTGTTCTCATCACTCATCCCGGTAGCATCCGTAAAAGACATAAAAAATGCCCTAAAGGTTGGAATAATCATAAATACGAGGGTTAACAGGAGCGTTGGAATCGTGCATACCGCTATGAATAGCTTAGGATTTCTGGTTTTCGCTGTCCTAATCTTTGATTTCCTCTGTCTAGGAGCTACTTCTGCCAGCTGCATTTCAGACATCTTTCTCACTCCCCTTCATACAAAATGCATCCCGTTCATAGATAACCTTATCCATTCCTAACAGGATGCATTTGCATGAGATACTATAGATTATTTACTCGCCGCTTTCTCTTTACGAATCTGTGCAAAAGCTTTTTCCACATTATCCATCCATTGATCTGTGGTCATTTGGCCTGTCATCACTGGTGTGACCGTATTCTTGAACATTTCAGTGACTACACTAACCTTGGAACCCTTCGGTAATGATTGCCAGCCCTGTAGAATAGAAATGGAACCATTATAAGCCTCAAACATGTCATAGACACCTTTAGTCAAAAATGGCTTAGACAGCTCCTTCGCATCGTTAAGCGCATACGCCCCATTCGCTTTTTCCGCGAATAGTTTCACAGACTCATCGGTATACAGGAACTTCAAGAATTCCTTAGCGAGCTCAGGATTTTTGGCCTTAGCAGGGATGGAGAATTGCTCGTAGCTGGAAAGCACATACTTCTGATCGCCTTTATTGAACACAGGTACTGTTGTCATCCCAAATTCAAATCCATTTTCTCTAGGTGAATCCTTCATTTCATTTTCCATCCAGTTCCCGTTTACGATAAACAAAGCTTTACCCATCATCATATCGGTCTGTGACTGTGTATGGTTCAAGGCAACCGTGCCGTCCATCAGATAACCGTCTTTAGAGATTTTATAGAAAATATCCAGTACTTTTTTGATCGTGTCGTTCTTAAATGAACCTTCCTCATAAGCAAAGACTTTATCCAGCGTTTCTTTTCCCCCCGCACTCGCAATGGCCGGGTAGAGAATTTCCTCCAAATAATCCGGATAGATGCCTTGGTAAGTGAATAAAGCCCGCTTCGTTTTGGTTCCATCTGCATTAACCAGATAGTTCTCCTCTTTGTTCAGCTCATCCCCTAAAGCAAAGAACTCCTCCCAAGTCTCAGGAACACTCCAGCCTTTTTCTGTGAACAGTGTTTTATTGTAAATCAAGCCCATCGGTCCAGCATTAAAAGGTGCGAGGTACGTCTTTCCATCTTGATAGGGCTGAAATCTTGTACTGTCCAGCATCCCCGGTAGAATCATATCCTTAAGCGTCTCCTCTTTATCAAGCGCTTTGCTTTCAAATACATCGCTGATATCTAGCAGTCCTTTTTCTTTAATCAGTGAAAGCACGATGCCACTTTGCTCTGTATCTGTAACGGATAGGAAGTCGGGAGGATTACCCGCAACAATCTGCGGCCGGATTACTTCACCAACTTTAGGATTAATCGTCATGTTCACTTTCACACCTGGATAAGCACTTTCGAATTTGCTGACAATTTCATTCCAATAATCCGCACCATATCCCCCTTGGAATACAGCAATGCTAAGTTCCTTGTTATCAAAATCTTTAGCAGGTTCTTCTTTAGTCTTCCCGGCGTTCGTTGTACTTGTAGCTTGCGCGGTGCCCGCAGCTTTCGTTGAATCAGATTCATTCGAGGCAGCAGGTTTATTATTGCTGTTCCCACAGCCGAGCAACCCCACACCTAGCAGCATTACTGCTAATAATGTACTCATAGTCTTTTTCATAAACGCCCTCCTTAAGATATTCTTGTAAACGCTTTTTTAATAATCTAAGTATAGAAGGATTTACGCTATATTTACATTTACAATACAAACCTACCTATGTATTATCTTATCCATCTTCCAATGCGAGCTCGTGTAAGCTTATTCATCAGGGTCACATAACCTGTAAACTTAGCCGTTAACGGAATGGATAATATTATCCATTCCATAGATTATTCTCACTTTTCGCCGCTGCATATATATTCCATTGTTCTTTTTATGTTAACTTGTAAGTAAAAGATAGTGAATGGGAGGTCATCCACCTGAGTCGACGCAAAGGGAAGCTGCATTTTCCTAATCCTCCGCAAATCATGCGCAAGGTTAAAATTCAAAATCGCTTAACCGTCATTTTCTTAATCGTATCCGTGATCCCAATCATCTTTATAGGTTTCTACTCCTACACCATTTACTCCAAATCTATTAACAATAAATTAAGTAAATCCACATTTCAGGCTTTAACCCTGCTTAATCGAACGATGTTAAGTGAACTTAACAACTATCAATATCTTGCAGGCTCTGTTTCTACCAATAGTATTATTCAGGAGCGTTTATCGGCAGCACCAAATGAACCCGCTCCTAGCAATGCTGCCATTAATCATGCCATGGACAATTTATATAGAACCATCTACCCCGGATATGTCCAGAACGTTCGGGTCATCGACGCCAAGAACCAACCTATTTATGAATTAGGCTACGATGGCATCCCCAATCCTAAGTATGAAGAAATTATGAAACAAGTAGAGCTCAATGCCCCTTATGACAGTCTTAACTACGCAAAAAGCTATCGCGCTTACAATACCATTGTCCTGGGCCGGAAAATTTTTGATCAAGATGACATTGGCGTTCCCTTAGGTCATGTGTTTGTTTTTATTGGTGGGGAGTTATTTTCAAAAGTCATTCTTTCCAGTGTGGATTTAGGTACAGGTTCCAGTCTCCTTATTATGAATAGAGAGGGAAAAGTAATGTCCTCGAATCAAAAGGATACGCCGCTAGGAGAACCCTATTATAAAGATGAGCTTTTTAAGCAAATCAAGACACAAGAGGCAAAGAAAAACCATTCCTTCCAAGGCATGGTCAATGGAAAAATGCAGCAAATCTCCTATATTAACAATAATCAATTAGGCTGGTACATGATTTCTACCGTGCCCTTCTCTTATATCAATTCAGAGACAAGTAAAATCACCACTGGACTACTTATTGTTGTCAGCATCATTGTAGTCGTGTGTATTCTAATTATTATCGTATTGTATAAAAGCATCCTAAAACCAATCAAACAAATCATCGTCTTCTGCAATCAAATTTTTTATGGTGATCTATCGAGCCGGATCGAAGATCACAGCAACGATGAAATGGGCGTGTTGGCCAATAGAATTAACAGCATGGTCAGTAGAATGGAACAGCTGATGAAGGATCAAAAGAAAGATCTGAAAAGAAGACGTTCGCTCGAATTGCAAATGCTGCAATCGCAGATTAATCCTCACTTTCTTTTTAATACACTTAACTCCTTACGATGGCTGGCGATGATTAACCAGGTTCCCGTCCTTAGCGACGGCATCTCCTCACTAGCTGAATTGCTGCGTAGTACCATTATCGATCAAGATGAGCAAATCACCATCAAGCAGGAGCTGAACAATCTGGATCATTATTTTGCCATTCAAAAAATACGTTATGCCGACAGGTTCGACATTGAATATGACTTGGATGAGTCTTTATTACAGAGCATGATCCCCAAGCTCATCCTGCAGCCGATCGCAGAGAACGCGATTCTTCATGGAGTTACAGATATAGGAGGAAAAGTTCTAATCCAAATTAAGGTATACGCAAAAAATGAATACACCCTTATTATTGAGATCATCGATAACGGAAAAGGGTTTGACACCACCAAATCTGAAAAAGCTGACAATCTGTCGGGTATCGGAATTTCAAATGTGGCCGATCGCATTAAACTTCAATACGGTGAGAGTTACGGGCTGTTCATCACAAGCTCAATGGGTCATGGAACCTGCTGCCGCCTAATTATCCCTAAACAAACATACGAACTTAAGGGGTGATACTATGTATCCTATGTATAATGTAATGCTAGTGGATGACGAACCTATTGTTAAAGTCGCGCTCAGAACCATGATTCCATGGGAAGAGCTTGGATACATGATCTGTGCTACTGCCTCTGACGGAGTGGAAGCCTTAACACTTGTAGACAAGTTTAATCCCCATATCATCATTACAGATCTCAAAATGCCTAATATGGATGGTCTGCAGCTGATAAAAGAACTGAATAACAGAGGGTTTGCAGGAAAAATTCTGGTGGCGAGCAACCACGGGGAGTATGAGTTAGTTCGTGAAGCCTTAGTGCTTGGGGCTATAGATTATATGCTGAAGATTAGTATGAAAACGGGGGATTTGATCCATTTGCTGGAGAAATCTACGAAGCTAATTCAAGAGCAGCTTCAATCTAGGCAGCAGCAGGAGACCCAAACACAGTTATTACAACACAATTTAAAAAGCGTGAAAAATGCGCTTCTAAAAGATTATTTCACCGATCCTTATTACGATGTGCAGCAGCTTGATCAGCATGATGCTATAAGTTTCGCTTTCAGCGAAAGCAGCTGTTATTTATTCTACATTACTTTTGAGCAGAATAACGCCACCCAAAACGAAAGACAAAATCACATCTCCGTATCCTTTATTGAAAACATCATCTTGGATATCTTGGAGACCGTAGATCAGTTAGAAATTATTCAGCTAGAATCTAATGGGCTGCTGCTTCTAATCTCCTGTGATACCTTAGACGATCATCAAATTATCCGCACAGACTTTATCCAGAGGGTCATTCGGTTAATCAAAATGTATATTTCTATCACCCCTACTATTGTTTTTTCTGATCCTGTACGGGGATATGCTGAAGCAAAACGAACCCTAGAGCAATGTAAAGAATCCTTGCAAATCCAATTTTACAACGAAATAACGATTATAGATCCAACGGATGTCCATTTAAAGGATACGCTGGACTTCGAGGATGTACATGATTTCTCGACGCAATTAATTCAGAACTGGAAGCTTTCAGGGGTTGAAGCCGTTAATCAAGCAACTCAGCAATTTCTCGACACCTGTAAATCCAAGCAAATTAATCCTGCTGAAACCAAAAAGTTCATCGTAAATTGTCTGCATTATCTTCCCTTATGCGATGCTCATCTCATTGTCGAGGATCCGAAGCTTTTGAAGACCTATATAGAAAATATCGCCAGCAGTAAACGTACCACTGACGTTCTATCTATAATGGAGCTTGTGTTCCAACTATTCTCCCATCAAAAGCAACAGATCGTAACTACACACAATAGAGATGTTAAACAAGCGATTGACTATATCAACACACATTATCAGAAGAAGCTGACCTTATCTCTGATTGCCAAGCATGTCAACTTAAGTGAGAACTATCTGTCCAGAATCTTCAAAGAAGAAGTGGGACAAAGCATCATTCACTACATTAATACTGTGAAAATGGAAAAAGCTGCAGAATTAATACTTAAAGGGAATCCATACATTAAAGAAATTTCCACGCAAATCGGTATACACGATCAATTTTATTTCACCCGGTTATTCAAAAAACACTTTGGTGTTAATCCTAGTGAGTATAAGAATCACGTTCAGGCCACGCTTGATTCAGGAAATTAAGACCATTCAAACTCTTTTTATTGGAACGTGGTTCCTCTTTTTATGATCCTTTCACAACCTGAATGTTATTGATGAACCCTTCTTTAGGTGCAAATATGGAATTAAACAACAACTCTTTGTTTAACCGCTCCAGCTGCAGAAGATGATGACGATAGTGCATTTCAATAAGTAGGAACCATTCCTCCGCGCATAGTCCACCGAATCGCGGGTGAGATACGGTATTTTGTTTGGACGCTTTTTCAAGAGAGGGTTCGATCTCTCTCATTCTTTGAATGACTGTACGTAACCCTTGAATTAATTGTTCTTTGCTCTCCGGCTGCTCCGGCGTATATTGGGCGGAAGGCGGAACCTGAATACGAATGGGCGGAAAGCTTCCTTGCGCAAATATAGCCGCACCATCCTCAGTTTTCCCCACATGAGCTACTAAGGGATCTTGGTCTAGCACAAGGCATTGATCAATATTACGAAGCTGCATATACAGCGCCGAGTTAATGAGATGCTGAAACATCTGTCCGATGGACCAGGCGTTTTCACTCGGCTTTTGCTTCAACTGCTCCAGATTGAATCGCTCTAATTCTTGAATATAGTATGTCGCAGTTTCTTCAAATCGTTGTAAGACTTCTTTTGTTGTAATCATCATATATCAGCTCCTGTAGTCATTGATGGTCCAAGTATACAAAAACGCTACTGACAGCGTTATGTCAGTAGCGTTTTAACATTATTTCTATTTCATTTCTAACCTGATCACGGAAAGATTCGGGCTCCAGCACAACCATACCGCCTCCCCAGCCAAGCACCCATTGCAGCAATTCCCCTGGCTCGCGAACGCGAAAAGTAACAAGTACCCCCTCCGCATGCTCCTCAATAGTTTCCATATAGAAATTATTTGATTCCCTTACCTTATCGGCTATGTCAGCTTGGACTAAGATAAGCACATGAACGTTGCGATCATCAGGAGGTTGGTATACCTCCAGATGAAAATCTGCTGGCAGTATAAATTCATCTTCCAGATTAATAAGCTCCCTCATTCGGGATAACCGGAAATGACGGATGTCTTGACGCAATTCACACCAGGCGATGAGTACCCATGACCCGTGATGAAGCACAAGTCCATAAGGAGCAACCGTACGAATACTTTGACGGTTCCCATCGGCTTCGGCGATTCTTTTGGAATAACGAAATCTTATTTTCCTTCCCTCCAATATTGCTCCACGAATGGCTTCCAAACATGCCTTCTCTTGTATGGGTGCTATATCTTCTGCGGATGCAAATAAACGAAAACTTTTGCGAATCTGTGATGCTTCACTGCGGATAGCTTCCGGCAGGATGGCTTCTATCTTTGCTTTAGAACTTCTAGCCTTATTACCATAGTGTGCATCAAACCGCTGCTCGATAAAATCAGTTCCTATAAGCAATGTCACTGCTTCGTCCAGCGTGAAACTAACGGGTGGCAGGAAATACCCCTCGATTAAGGAGTAACCCTGCCCTGGCGCTCCTATTATGGAAACGCCCGCTTCACTCAGTGCCTGAATATCCCGATAGATCGTTCTTACGCTCGTTTCAAACGTAGCAGCCAAATCCTCCGCCCGCAACATTTTGTTACGCTGCAGTTCAAGCACTATAGCTAACAACCGGTCCATTTTGTTCATACGACTCCCCCTCCCCGAACAATCTCATCAACAGCTCGTCGATACCCACCCGAGTTCCGAAACGATTCACTGATATTGGAGACAGCTTTTTTATAAGATAAATCGCTTAATATATGATCTACTGCTTCTCGTAGTTGAGTTGCAGTTAAACTTTGCATTTGTAACTTAATGCCTGCTCCGACATGGACGACTTGATCCGCAATTATTGGCTGATCCGCACTTTGTGGAATTACAATTAGCGGAACCCCGTAATAAAGCCCTTCATTGATACTGTTCATTCCACCATGTGTAATAAATAACTTTGTGTATTGCAGTATATCCGTTTGTGGAACATAATTTTTCACGAAAAAGTTTTGCGGAATTCCCCCTAAATCAGTGATTTGGACTTTATCTCCAATTGACATCACAATAGTGTGCTCCGTGTTCCCCAATGCTTCAATACAAAGCTTATAGAATTCAATGGCTTGGTTAAAAACTGTGCCGAGTGAAATGTAAATTGGACTTTTCCCCTTAATTGCCATGAGGTCGAAGTTTTCTGGAGCTAATCGTGAAGAGATGGAGGGTCCTACAAAGATATAAGACGGGTCGAAAGCTTCTCCCTCAGGTTGAAACTCCCTAGTTGTATAAACGATAGTAAGTGGGGCAGGATTACAAAACACTTCATAAGGGGATTGGATGTCCACATCATATTTGCCCTTCACCATTTGCGTCAAGCTTTGGAATTTATCCTTTATAGGATTAGTTACTTCTGCAGGAACTGTAGTATAAAATTGTTCTAACATTTCATCGAATGCTGCTTTTGTCTGCGCAAAAGAAGTACAGGAGCTAATGGCCGGAAGCCTAAGAATTTGAGCTAACAAACGTCCACAACCAAACATAGAATCATGGATGATGTAATCAAAATGCTCCCCTTTGATCTGTTCAAGAACGCTTGGAATAACTATATCTGCCGTAAGTAAAAGACCGTTGATTCTTTCGAGTACATAATTTCTTCCACCTGAGATAAAAGCTTGTATAAATTTCTGATCGTCAAATGTTCGTACTGTAGCCCCCGTCATCTCCATACGTTCTCTATAAGCTTCTATACAAAAATACACTACCTCTTCGCCACGCGAAATAAGCTCTTCCACAACGCCAATCGTGGGATTAATATGTCCCTCTGATCCACCATTAATAAATAACACACGCGCCAATTGTAATCCTCCTTAACTATAAATCATTTTTATATTAGATATTATAAACATTAATTTTACTTATATCGCTCTAAAAGGGTATAGTAATATAGGCTTTAAAACCATTTTAATAATATAGAGTATACCCTTATTAGAGGAGAGATCATATTGGAAAGAGTAGTTGGAACAGTTGTACGTGGACTTCGCGGACCTATCATTAACAATGGGGATAACATTGAAGAAATCGTAGTTCAGACGGTATTGAATGCAGCAACAGTCGAGGGTTTTTCGATCGAAGATCGTGACATTGTGACCGTAACTGAATCCATTGTTGCTCGGGCACAAGGAAACTATGCAACGATTGACAATATTGCTGCTGATATAAAGGGGAAATTCGGCGAAGAAACCGTAGGGGTCATTTTTCCAATCCTTAGCCGTAACCGGTTTGCTAACTGCTTACGCGGTATTGCCAAAGGGGCACAAAAAGTAGTCCTAATGTTAAGCTATCCAGCTGATGAAGTAGGCAACCACCTTGTAGACATCGACGAACTAGATGCTAAAGGTATCAATCCATGGACAGATGTATTAACAGAAGCTCAGTTCCGTGAGTTTTTCGGCTATATTAAGCACCCATTCACAGGTGTTGACTATATTGAATATTATAAAGGTTTAATTGAAGCTGAAGGTGTGGCTTGTGAAGTCATCTTCTCCAACAACCCAAAAACCATTTTAAACTATACAAAAAATGTTTTAACTTGCGATATTCACACTCGCTTCAGAACCAAACGCATTCTCACAAACAACGGTGCTGAAAAAGTATTTGGCTTGGATGATATTCTTACACAATCAATCGATGGCAGCGGCTTTAACGAAGCCTATGGTCTGCTAGGATCAAATAAAGCAACAGAAGAAAGTGTTAAGCTATTTCCTAATAACTGCCAGCCTATCGTGGATGGTATCCAAGCAAAAATCAAAGAAATTACAGGTAAAACTGTAGAAGTTATGGTTTATGGCGATGGAGCATTCAAAGATCCAGTCGGAAAAATCTGGGAGCTCGCAGATCCAGTTGTCTCCCCTGCTTACACTGCCGGACTTGATGGAACACCAAATGAAGTAAAATTGAAATACTTGGCCGATAACAACTTCTCTCATCTTCGTGGTGAAGAGTTAAAACAAGCCATTTCTAAATACATCCAGAATAAAAATGATGATCTAGTTGGTGCGATGGAAGCCCAAGGGACTACACCTCGTAGATTAACTGACCTGATTGGATCATTATCTGATTTGACTTCTGGTAGTGGCGATAAAGGAACACCAATGATTTATATCCAAGGTTATTTCGATAACTATACAAAATAAGAGCAGTACAACAAAGGGAGTCTCTAAACGAGGCTCTCTTTTTTACTTTCTGGGTTATAATAAAAGCAAACAGCGGCAGGCGGAGGATACTATGAACATAAGAAGGATTAAATATTTTATCGATCTCGTAGAATGCAGAAATTTTACGGAAACAGCTAAAAAGAACTATGTATCGCAGACCACCATTAGTCAACAAATCGCCGCGCTTGAAGAGGAATTCAACATTCAATTAATTGACAGAAAGCAGATCCCTATCGAGCCAAGCAAAGCCGGATGGCTTTTCTATGGCGAAGCTCTCATCCTCTGGAAGCAATATAACCATATGAAGCTGAGCATGGAAAACTTTCAAAAGTATAATACGCAATCCCTGAGTATCGAATATGCGGCGATGACGGATATCCAAAGTTTGTTGAAATTGATTCCCTCGTTTCAGGATCATCATCCGAATATTAAGCTGGAACTGAATAAAGTATTGCTAAAAGATATTGCAGAATACTTGCTAAAAGGGATTTACGACGTGGCTATTGCCTTTGATTCCGAGTTTCAGGGAAAAAAGGACATTGTAACCTATCCCTTATATAAGGGACGTTATTGTGCGGCTGTGAGTCATCACCATCCCCTGTTTCATCATGAATCGATCGCCAAAGAGGAGTTATATGAACATCCGCTAGTCATGCTGAATCCAACAGCTATTGGAAACTCTTATCATCTAATGATCCAGCATGCAATTGAAGACGGCTATCAGCCGAACATTCTTCGAACCGCAGACGATGTGGAGACAGAATTGTTTTATATCATCACAGAGAATTTGATTGGCTTTTTCCCGGATAACTATCAGCTCGCTTATCTTCAAGATGAAGTCCGGCTAATTCCTTTAGATGATTCACACCATACCTTTGCAATCGAAGCAGGTTATCTCAAAAATAATACAAACCCGGCCTTGCCCTCCTTCCTGCAACAAATCCAAATTGGATTTAGCAATCGACCATAAGTTTTATGTGTTAGACTATGTTCTTTTTTTCACATACTATAAGGGTATAAATCATATCCACAAGGAGTGACAACGATCATGGGTAAATTATTGTTGACTGGTGTCGATGGAAATCTAGGGAAGCAAGCTGCGGAATACTTGTTGGAGCTGGTAGATAAAGACCAAATCATTTTTTGCGCTTACGATCCAGCATGTTTGAAAGAATATGCGGAACAAGGGATTGAAACACATGTGACCAACTTTAATAACAAGGACGGCCTTGCCGAAGCTTTTGCACATGCCGATAAACTCGCACTAATCTCCATGCCTTTTGTTGGAGAGAAACGTCAAAATGCACAAAAAAATGTGGTCGATGCTGCCAAAGAAGCTGGAGTCAAACAGATCATTTATACTTCTTTGGTCAACGCAGCCGATGAAAGCAATCCAAGCGTAGAAAAAATTGACCATGTGTATACCGAACGTTATATTCAAAGCGTTGGGCTAGATTATATCTTCCTTCGCAATTCCCAATATGCGGAAGCCATGATAACCAATTACTTTACGTATGTGAAGGGTGACGGGGTATTAACAAACAATCAAGGTGACGGTAAAATGGCTTATATCTCGCGGAAGGATTGCGCAAAAGCCGTTGCGTATGCCCTAGCCTCCAATAACTATCAGGAAGCGATTCTAAATATCAACGGGCTTGAATTGATGACAATTACCGACTTCATTAAGATTGGTAACGAAGTAACGGGCAATCATATCACCTACAAAGAAAATACGGATGAAGAAAATTATGCCGTATTCGAAGCAATGGGCGTGCCTAGAACCACCGATGGTGCATTTAAAGAAGGCTCCGAAGCACCCTTTTCTTCAGAAGGTATGGTTACTTTCGGACAAGCTATTCGTGAAGGAAAAATGGATGTTTATACGGACGACTTCAAACAACTTACTGGTCAAGACCCTCTGACCGTGAAATATATGTTTGAACATGCCGATGAATTCCAGGTTGGCGAAAGACACTCTAAAGACAATTAAAAGCTGCCACTCTTACTTCTTAGGCTAAATCACCCCCATTTATTTAACGGGGGTGATTTCTTTTATACTGAGCGTGGCACAAAAACTCCGTAAAGCTCAATCATATGCTCGCCCTGGAGATAATCAGGGAAAACCTCCCTAATATTCAGAGGATTCTGGTCATCAGACTAATAATCAGGGAATTCTTCCCTGAAATTTAAGTGATTTGGCTGTAAATCTTGATATTGCTCTGTTTTTAGGGAGTTATTCCTTAATTTCATTCATTTAGAGCAATTATCGACTTTTATTAGGGAGGTTTTCCCTAATCCTCCGTCACGGTATAGATAGAACTAGCCAAGTATATCGGTAAAATCGCTGTAGAACAAAATACACCTTTAACTGTACGGATAAACATCCGAATGGCTAAAGGTGCATTATCTTTATCTCTGTCTATTTTTAATTAAAGTTAGTTCCAGATCTCTTCAGCAATTTCTTTAATATAAGCAAGCTTACGCCATTGCTGCTCTTCAGTCAGGTGGTTGCCTTCTTCCGTGGAAGCAAAGCCACATTGCGGGCTAAGGCAAATCCGGTTTAGATCAACGTATTGCTTCGCTTCCTCAATACGCTTCAGAATATCCTCCTTGCTTTCAAGCTCACCAAATTTGGATGAGAACAGACCTAACACAACCTGCTGATTGTCTTTCAAGAAGCGCAATGGCTTGAAGTCGCCTGCACGTTCGGTATCAAACTCCAGATAATAACCCGAGTAGTTATTGATATTAAGAAGCGTTTGCGCGATAGGCTCGTAACCTCCACCTACTCCAGCATAAGTCGAAACATAATTGCCCCGGCATACATGGGTCGTTACAACAAGATCTTCCGGCAGACCCGTTACAACTTCCTCGTTCAATTTTGCCAGTTCGCTTGCATATTCAGCTACGTTCACGCCAATCTGATTCATAAACGCTATAAACTGTTCGTCGCAAAGCGCTCCCCACGTACAATCGTCGATTTGAATACTGCGGCAGCCCGCTGCATAGAAGGCAAGAATCGATGCTTTGTATGCTTTGGCAATATCCGAGATAAGCTCTTCACGATTCGGGTATAATTCATTTGTGCTTTCTTTGTTTTCCGCCCGATCTAGCTCGAACAGGAATTGTGCAGCCGCAGGAATCGATTGACGCGCAACAACGTCCTCACCAGCAGCATCTTTTAAGAATTCATAATGCGAAACAAAAGGATGGCTGCTGTAGCTTATTTTCCCGGTCAGTCGGGCTGTTTCTGGTCTGGACTCTGCACCGTTAAATTGGTAACCTTGATCAATAATTGTCCGTTCTACACCGTCAAGTCCCCAGAAGAAGTCGAGGTGCCACCAAGAGCGGCGGAATTCACCATCAGTCACCGCTTGAAGCCCCACCTCTTTTTGTTTCTGCACGAGCTTAACGATCTCGTCGTTCTCTACTTCCTTCAACTGCTCGGCAGTAATTTCACCATTCTTGAATTTTAATCTAGCCTCTTTCAACGCTTGGGGGCGCAGGAAGCTGCCCACGATATCATATCGAAATGGAGTAACGGTTCGTTTTTGGGGTTTGGTCTGAATGCTCATATATTAATCTCCTCGTATACAAATTATTAGAATTAATATAGCATAACCGACTGACTATACCGATCTACCAATGCGCTATGGCAGGTTATAAGTATTAACTATAGCTAGATTCAGCGTGATAATTAGAAGGGCATGCCAAAAAAGAAAGAGGCGCATGAGTAGCGCCTCTTCTTTAACAAATCATATCGACGGAAATTACATAGTAATTAAACTCCGCAGTCACCTCGAACCCAACCGACTGATAGAGGGATAATGCATTTCTATTTTGAGTGACCACGCTAAGACGAATCTGGGAATTCTTCTGATCTCGCAAGATTTTAACTACCTCTGAAAGAATTTCACGACCGTATCCTCTGCCTTGACACGAAGGAAGCACACAAAAATCATGTATAACCGCAGTATTTGTATCTAAATCATTGACTCTGATCATCCCAACCGGAATCATGTTGTCCACAGCAATGTAAGTAATCCGTGCCGGTTCTCTGGTACGAGTTAAATAATTCCTAGTCCAGGACTCTGAATCACCAAAGGCTTGTGATGAACATTTAACCATGAACTCTAAATCCTGATCTTCTTCCAATCGCACAACTAAACCGGAGTGGCTTCATCCAGCGATTTGTGCCCGATTAAAAACCATGAGGAATTCAGACGGTGCTCTCCTTAAGGCTTTCTATACCCACCCTCAAACTTGACCTGTCGGACGTCTTGCAAAGTTGTTCTAATATCCGGATTTGGTCAATGTAATGCTTTGAAAAGTCTTTCATTATACTAATGTTATATTCTTGCATCTAGTACCCTCATTAAGAAGGAAATACGCAGTTTATGGACGAGTAGGCGTTATCCTTCTAAATTCTGTCCACCTAATGATAGTTACCAATGGAACCGCCTCCTAAAAGTCAATATCTTCACTCTAAACCAGGGTAATCATAAAACAAACCTTATAACTAAAAAAATGACGGCAATTATAGCCACAACGATCAACAGATTGGTTACCTCGCTCCAAAATCCAGGAACGCCTTCAGTATGATATTTTTGCGCATTTACATCATGGTTTGCTTTATGGCCTCCAGGGTCCGTCATATTGGGATTAGGTCCTGAATTAAAAAAGTCAGACATAAAAACAACTCCTTTCCATGATTATAAACCATATTATACCAGTTCATTACCATTTAAACGACAAATTAATGCCATATTCAGTAGATCGTTTGTCGGAGGCTCTTGGGAAGATTTTGGACAACCCTATCGTAAGAATGATCAATCATTAAATAGATATCCGACTCTGGTAAGGAGCCATCCAAAACAATCGTATTCCAGTGTTTTTTGTTCATGTGGTATCCTGGCCGAACGCTCTCATGCTGCTCTCGCAAGTTCCCTGCAATCACCGGATCACATTTTAGATTTATGTAAGCAGAATTCCCCTTATTCTCAAAAATAAGCGCGAACATTTTACCGGCAATCTTAATCACCAATGGATCGAATCCGAAAGGATAGTCCTTTGTTGCTCCGTTCTTTTTTAAACAGTATTCAATAATATTATGGGTCAAAATCAGTCCCTCGCCTTCTCAGCCTAACCAATTTGGGAATAAAAATAAGATAAGTGTTCCTTTGATAAGGCTTTATCGATTAGTTCTTTATCATAGCCATTTTTTTGTAATGCAGCGATAATCGCTTGTGTCCTATCTGATCTTTTTCGTCTTAAATTAGATTCTAACTGTATTTCTAACGGAACCGTAGGAATAGTATACGGTCCGATCTCCACGTTTTTGAAATGGCTCCAAATGAATTGTCCACCTTCCCATATCCCCCCACCATCCATAGAATCAGGAATTCCAGCTGAATTGGAAATATGAACAACCTCCACCTTAAATCCATCGATTATCCAACTCCCTTTTGTCCAAGAAAATCCCGAAGAAAAGGTTTGAGTGAATGTAGGTTCTTCTAAAGAAGATAACCAGTTATCCCCATGAGGAAATTCACATTTATCCAAAAGGGAAAATTCTTTAAGAAGTTCTGCAAATTGGTCAAGCCCTTCCTTATTCCTTGTATAAATATCAACGTCTCCTGGGGTCATTTCACAGCCCTGAAGAACCGAACCGACCGAGCCAACCAAGATCCATTCTAAATTCGAATTCATTTTGGATGAAAAATAAAGTTCACATACCTTTGACAAAGCTTTTTTCCAGCTAAACATAACTTCACCCCAAATTAACTAGTAAGTTCAAGTGCACGAAACCTGAATAACCTCAAATACGTTAAAGTATTATACAAATCCACAGGAGGTTTTTAAAATGAGATACAGTGCTGCAGGCGCACCAATAATCTGTCCTTGCTGTCAAAACGATACTTTTGATCTGGATTATAAACTGCTTAACACAAGCGGCGCATCATTTTTAGGCTTTGACTGGGCGAACAAAAACGCTGCCATCCTTATTTGTAAGCGATGCACCCATATTTCATGGTTTATGAAAGAACCAACATCTGATTAGTGTTTGGTAAAAATAAAGTATTAGACTGGATCCATTAAAAGAAGCAGCGGCGGACCAAGACTTGATAAATAAAGTCTTAGACTGCCGCTGTTGTCGTTCCAATAACGTTCCCCGTGAGCAATCACCTTAAGTGACAAGGTTATCTTACCGTCTGGTAAACGAGACCTATGGCTCCAGAATCAAAGGTCTTGTTTTCGATTAGCTTAAGATTTCTCTTCTCCTTGAGACCTTGGAATAATGGCAATCCCTTACCGATCAGGACGGGAGAAACCGTAATTTTATACTCATCAATTAAATCAAGCTGCATAAGGTGGTGTGCGAATCTAGGACTGCCGAGGATGACCATATCCTTGCCGGGCTGCTGTTTGAGGATATTGATCTCTTTCTCGACAGCTTCTTTCACGAGTCTGGAATTATTCCATTCGACTTTCTCCAGCGTCGTGGAAAAAACGATTTTGGCTGTCTTTTCGATCCACTCGGCATGATTCCGTTCATACTGCGAAGCTGATGGGTCCGAAGGGACAGATGGCCAGTAACTGTGCATCATCTGATAAGTCCCACGTCCCCAAATGACAGTGTCGGCAGTACTCAGAATTTCTTTCGCATGGTTCTCCAGATCAGCATCGTAGGAAACCCAGCCAATGTCCATTTCACCATTCGGCCCTTCTACAAAACCGTCAAGCGATGCGTGAAGAAATAGAACGAGTTTTCTCATTTTCAGTTCTCCTTTGTTCATGAGGGATATCTACATTAGACATTAACTACATTTTAGCAGAATTCAACTTGGGTTGTTTCTTATGGATTGCTAATCTCAAACGCTTTTTTCTTCACTTTGGTATTTTTATCCACATCAACATTTTAGCAAACATACGTTCGTTTGTAAATGTACCTTTTTCTATTAATAAGTAAGGCTCTTCCATTCTCTTGAAAGCCTGCGGGCACTGCTATAGTTGGATAACCTGCTCTAGCACTTAAATCAGCTCCGACATAAGCAGGAAACAGGATTGCATCCAATCCTTACTTTTCTAAAGCATGATCGATCCCCATATTTTGCGAATAATATAAGCCAGAGATAGACTCTACAATATATTCCGAATGATTCAACGGTTTATCTAGCTGTGATCGATAGTCCAGCATATCTTGTCCATATTTCAAAGCCTTTTCCGAATTCCGCTCGTTCCATTCCATCCATTCATTTAGGTTATGGACAGGAAGTTGAGCCGGAAGGTTATATAAGTAATTTTCAACGGAAGCGGCAGAACCCGTACTGGAACCTCCCGGAAAATGATCACCGTATGGATTTTTGGTTTGTCCTCCTATTGAGCTATACCCAGCCCACATGGATGATGACATCCCATTTGCCCATTCCGTCATATTTGTTTTTGCAAGTATAATGGCCCCAGCATCCCTTAGTTTTTGGACAAGAAAAGCATCGTTCGAGCTAACATGGTTTTCCAAAGCTAATGCGCCCGCAGTTATATGCATTTTATCATTCGTTTCAATATTTCCTTTCAATAATACAGGCACACCATGTAGAAGACTTCGTGCTCCGCTTAATTTCCTTTCCTGATCTAATGCCTCGGCACTATAAATCGCATCTGGATTCATTTCCATAATAGAGTTTATCATGGGACCACTCTGGTCAAACGTTAATAGTGTCATGTTCATATATTTTGGTGGGCCGTCCCCACTCGAAGTTATCCAGACCTATTTCCTTAAATCCATATTTCTCATAATAAAGAATATGATCCGTCGCCAAGTAGACTTTTGCATAACCTAGTTGCCCAGCTATTTTTCTGGCATGCTCCAACAAAACGGCTCCCAGTGCTTTACCCCTCTCACTTTCGTCAATAAACAATGGCGCAATCCAAGGTGATAAATCTTTTCGAGTTATAAATTCCTGCTCAATTAATTGATAAAACCCGATGATTACATCATGTTTCAACAGCAAAAATGTAAAAGGAAACTCCTCATCTTTTGAGATTAAACTTTCTTGTATATTGGGGAGCACAACTTGTTGTACTTTTGGCCATCGTTCTTTGACATACTCAATAAGCTCATTTTGGCGAAGAGGACATTCTTGTAAGGATTTAATATCTAGCATCTAACCATCCCTTCTTGTAAAAAGAAATTCCTATACCCATGCCTGCTCTCACAATAGTCATCCACCAGCTCTCAAAATGCAGAGCAGCAAGCCCCGAGTCGGGCTTGCTGTAGGTTGTAAATACTAAAGTAGTTTATAACGCTGGTTCACTTCATTACTTGGAAACCGGTGTATAGATCAGGCAGCGCAGAGTCTTCTCCGGATAGCGCAGCTCTACCGTGTAGGAGCTACCGTCTTTCAGTTTGACCAAGACCGCTACTACTCCGCTTTTGTCATATGCACTGTCTTTAATGATAGAGGAGCTGGTTATCGCACGGGTCTCGCCCTGCTTGTCCACCACAATGGATTTAGCGGCTTGAAGCCAGCTGGAATCCTGGCTAATCTGTTTATTCATAGCGGCTGTAATCGGAGTTCTCTTATAGGACAGGTCCACTATCGTGGTATCAAGTACGGTCCCGCTCTTTGCATCCACGAACGTATTATACATGAAATAAGACTTATCCTGAGCCCGCAGTGTCTCTGCACGGTAAGGTAGAAAATTAACGAACCATTGCCCTTTCGAATCAGGAAAAGGTTTATAATATGAGGTCTGAGCCTGCAACTTTGAGAGATCGACACCGAATAGACGGCTTACGCTCTCTTCTGCTCTGCGTAGGGCTTCATCCTGACTGATGTCCTTCTTATCTGGCTGTGCCACGACAAGATTGAGGCTTACCACATAATTAAAGCGATAATTCCAGTCGATCAATTGCAGCATTTCTTCATCAGTCAGTTCGCGCTTAGGAATTACATAGGTAAATTTGCTTTGATCCAGATAAAATTCGGAACTCCCTGATTTCAAAGGTAGCTTCTGCTTGGGCCGTAAGCCATCGTACTTGTATTGATCATCCAATAACATCCGCCGCTTATTCTCCTGGTCCGAAAATTGCCGCGTAAGCTGCTCATCCTTGCCAGTGAGCCTGGCCTTCTCTGCATACTCATTAATCTGCTTAATTTCTTCAGCAGTGACTGTGCGCTCAAAATACGACTTGATCGTCGAGACCGGTGTTTTGGTTGCAACCTTAAGTACCGGGATCTGGCTGCTCGCCAGTTGAACAGCTGGCTTCTGGTTGAGTTCTTGCGTGTAGGAAACGTTCGCTTGAGACACATTCTGGTTCACTGTAGTATAAGCGACGATTGTGGGCACTGCCAAAGCAGTGAGGGCTAGCAGACCACTGGATATCGCGATCACCCCGAGGGCTGATTTCACATCTTTACTCTTCATTTCTCATAACCTCCATAGTGTAAGTGGGCTTGACTTACATGTACTTTAAGATACGAATGTTATAAAGTACGAAGCCCCTTGTTATGAAGTTGTAAAATCATTTACAGACTCGTTTTAAATATTGGAGCCAAGCAACAGATCAAGGATAGGGAAGCATACACTGCCCATGTTGACATAGTCACAATTACTCATAACAGAAATAGCGATTTTTTTATCAGGAAGCAGGAACAGATTGCTTAAGAATCCAGTATCCCAGCCGGAATGTGAGAGAATACGAGAACCCTTATATTCTCCTAGAAACCAGCCCAATCCTATCTGTGCATTTTCCGAATCATAGCCCGTTTGTGCATGAGGTTTCCACATTTCATTATAGCTACCTGGCTGGAGGACTTCATTGCCGTTCCCGGCTGTTCCACCGTTTAGATGCATCAGCAGATATTGGCACATATCTTCGGCATGGGTATATAAAGTGGAGCTAGGTGCATGAGCCCTGTTATATGGAAAAACACTACTAACGCAGCCACCACATTCATGGGTAGCTCCAAGCACATGAGGTGCAGCAATATAAGCTTCAACCTCCTGTTTAAGAAAAGAACTGGACTGCATTCCTGTCGGTTTCAGAATATTTTTTTCCATATACTGCTCGAAGCTCATATCGCTGACTTTTGCTATCATATCTCCCAAGATCTCATATCCTATATTACTATAGGCAAATTTCTCTCCCGGTTGGCTTAACAGCTTGTGGTGACCTATCCCTTTTACATATCGTTCAAGACTTTGCTCGTCGTATTCAGGGCGGTCCCACGCGTAATCTTCCTCATCAGGCATACCGGAGGTATGATTCATAAGCTGTCTTATTGTTATATTTTGATACCGCTCATCCTCTAACTTAAAATATGACAGGTATTTAGTGATGGGAGCATCCAATTCTACCTTACCACGCTCAACTAATTGCATAATAGCGGTTGCTACGAAGGTTTTGGAGACAGAGGCTTGGTGAAACAAAGTGCCACGAACAACAGGATCACCCGTCGATAAATTTGCCGTCCCATATTCACCAGTAA
Organism: Paenibacillus sp. FSL H7-0690; assembly: GCF_037980415.1. Classification (NCBI taxonomy): domain Bacteria; kingdom Bacillati; phylum Bacillota; class Bacilli; order Caryophanales; family Paenibacillaceae; genus Paenibacillus; species Paenibacillus sp. FSL H7-0690. Next base: position 5,061,865 of record NZ_CP150281.1, read on the forward strand.
ACAGAACTTGGTTGTCCTTTACGATTCCGGCCGCTAATCCCGGAAACTTTTCATTTTCCACAAGCTTGATTAGCATTTCATGCAAACTATCCTCTAACTTCTGATTCGTGTACATTTTGACCTCCCCAATGACAATAAAGCAGCATTTTCAATAAATTCACCCATACAAATAATAACATCTTATCGACCCTTTATCTGGTAATAAATAATTATAATCAAATAAACAGGCGCTTACTTGAAAAGGCAGCAATTCATTCCCTGAGCTTCCGAGCCAGCCTCCAATTAGAGGACCCACAACGCGTGGTCTTTCTACCTTGCTAATAATATCCATGAATCGTCTTCGCCTGCCCTTCAACAACCATAGATTTTACGGCTGTAACAGACGGCTGCCGCAGCTTGATAACCTCTAAAGCCTCAGTAACGATAGCATCCGCGGCTGATTTCCGGGAAAAACTCTTCATGCAGTGTACCTTTTCATCCCTGTACCCCAGATGCTCCAATCTCTGAAGCTGCTCTACTAACTGCTCCCCGTTTCGGGCAATCTCTATTAAATTGTGCTCAGACAACCATTCTGCATTGCCTGCCTCCTGCCCGGGGAGCGGACGATAGACAATTACAGGAAGTGCTAGAGCCATCGCCTCAGTCAAGGTAATCCCCCCTGCTTTGGTCAACAGACAGGAGGATATGCACATTAGCTCCTGCATTTCTTCTGTATAACCCCGTATGTGAACCCGAGGATTCTCTTGAAAAAGCTCTTCCGTAGCCTTCTGGAGCTTATGATTATTCCCGCACAATACCATTACATCAAAGTTTGATTGCTGCAGCGCCCTTATTATTAAATGGTTAATATCACTCAACACGCCGTAAGCCCCTGCCGCAAGTAATAGATAATGCCGATTTCCATCTAGTCCATGCTTACGTAAAAGGGCTTCACGTTCCTGAGTCTGTTCAAAAGCTTCACGAATCGGAATCCCGCTAACCACAAGCTTTTCTTCAGCAATACCTAATGACATCAGTTCTGCTTTCATGCTTTCCGTAGCGATAAAATACTTTGTGGTTTGTGGATGAAGCCATCTGCCATGAACCACATAATCCGTCATGACAGTGAAAAGGGGGATCCGTCTCCCCTTTGTTGATGCAAGCTCTGCAGCGGCCAAATAAGGAAAGGTATGAATGATAATATCCGGTCCGATCTCGTCGATGATCCTTTGCACTTTCCGCTTGCCCATAGAATGAATCCATCTACCCATGAACTGGTCTGGGTTCATCTTGCTCGTCAACTTGTACACTAATCCATAAAATTCTTGAGTATAACCTGTGCTGTTCAGGTAGAATCTGCGGGACAGCTCATTCAGAGTAGGGTAGACTGTAGCGAAAAGATCCAAGGTGACAATCCGGCTGATCCCTCTACGTCTAAAAGAATGCTCAATCGCTTCTGCTACTTTGAGATGCCCGTCTCCAAATGCCGAAGTTACAATAAGCACTTTAGGATCTGTGTTCATGAGAAAGCTCCTTTTTCGCTTGGCCTTCTCTAACTCTAACTCTGAATCGTAAACAGATAGTGATGAGATCCTCAAAAGAATATTAACTTCAACATTTTCATAGCGCGAAGCAAACGAAGAAATCCGCAGAAAAAAACACAGTGCATCAACCTCCAGTAACGATAGGATTAATGTTCTGTGTTTAGTTAAAGGCCAACTGAACCTTCTGGTGGGTTATGAGGAGCTACTTATGAAAAGACCATAATTGCTTTTGCGAAAATTTGTGAATGGAGTTTTTGTTTTTCATCCATGTATTTCCTTTCACTATTAAAATATAAACAGCTATGGCAAAATAAATTGCGCTCCAAATCCAGTCTGAGAGGGTTATTAAATGATGCTCATATAAGTAGTTGATGTACCAGATCCCCACCGGCAAATGTACAATAATTGCGGAGACTAATCCTGGATTATACATGCTTTTTGCTCTTATATTAATGACGACTCCATGGAAAATGATTTGGAAAAAGCCCATTAAAACAGGTGCCATCCCCAGCCATACTACTGACGGGAAGAATACAGGGAGCAAGTAGAACACATAGGCGATGACCACATTAATAATCATTGCCGACTGTTTATTTAATGGATAGTTGTCAGGGGATTCACTTTTAAAAAGGGCTATATTGAATATGCCTGGAAAGTACCCTGGCCAGCGGTATTCCTCAAATTGATGAAGAAGGATCGCCACAAAGCTTAACCATAATATGCTGTTTATCCGCGGTATTGTTTCCCAATTCATTAGAAGATACATGCATATAACAATGCCAATGAATAGTCCTATATCCTGCCAATATTTTCTTAAAAAATTCATTTAATCACCTCAATCTGAGTTTATTAATGAAAGTATCTTGCAAAGAGCAGGTCAATCTGTTCCTCTATAGGTGCAATCTTCACGGAAGCTCCTGTTTCTAGAATAGGACTCATAAGTGCCGGTAGAAAAAGCGCTCCAAAAATCTGCATCGTCATGGTCATCAGGTGCTCTGGTTGCTGTTCATCGGTTAACTCTCTTAAAGTATTTTGTATCTTAGGAAACCCCAATAGATTCAAAAATGATCCATATTCATGCTGGGAGGAGAAAACGGTCTTGCCCATCAGGATGATTCTGGAGAGCAATTCGGGATATTGAAGGATCACTTGCAAATAATCCAGTAAAAATTGCCTCAATCTATCTCGTGAGGATATAGAGAAATCGTCAAGTATGGCAAAGGTATGCTGAAAGCTGTTCAATATCAATTTGATGGACTCGCTAAACAAATTTTCTTTGGACCCAAAGTAATAGTTAACTAGAGCGACATTCGTGCTTGAGGCTTCTGCAATTTTTTTTATAGTGATCCTTTCAAAGCCTTCTTGTTTAGTCAACTCCAGTGTGGCACGCATAATCTTCTCTTTTGTTTCCAACTTTTTGTCTGTCTCCATACGCAACCTCCAAGTATATTCTCTTTGATTTAAATGACATTTAAAATAACGTTTAAATTTAGTATAGCAATCTTTTTCCTTTTTGCAACTTTTATTTATCCGAAATCAAACCAAGTTTAAATGACAAAGCAGCCGGTTGTTTGAGCGGCTGCTTACATGTTTTTATTAAATTAACGTTTCCTGTTAGCTTAATTGATTACCTTTGAAAAGTGAGTCTGTATTTGATATATATCCATAAATAAAAAATGTATTATTTTCTTCTCTATACGGAATTCTTAATTCATGTAAAATCGAAAGAAATTCTTTACTTATGTCAATTAATTCAGGAGGAAGCAGATTCCCCTTGTGCTTCTGATACCTTGGTCTAACCCGTATCCATTCTACAGAAAAAAAAGGTGAAAGTCCTTCTATCCAATCCCCTAAATACCAGACGTCGTTTTCGAAGTTCTCTGGATAAAGTATATCGTCTAAGACATACTTAGCTTGATATGGAGGGGTAAAAGGTAGTTTATTTAGTACATCACTTTGTAAGTTTCCCCACTTAGTGTCATTCATAACTGAACATAGTTGTTTCTGTTTAATAACTTCATGTACCCTTTTTTTAAAATCCTGTTCATAACCCACAATCAAAAATCCTCCTGAATAAACAACATAAATCCCACGCTGACCTGCCTGTGTGTCATTATTGAGTTATCGTTTCCCGGTAAATTAATTCAAAATTAGTCAAGTTTAATAATCTTATCAAAGCAGTATGAATCTTTGTCATAGCCATTATGCACATAGAAAGCATGGGCGTCGATTCGCTTAAATCCGCTACATAAAATAATACTTGAAATTCCCATTTCTTTAGCATAATTCTCAGTGTGTCTTAGTAGTTCTGTACCTATCCCACTATGCTGTAATTCCTTTTTAACGGCAAGCCCTTGAATATGTAGATAACCATTCGAAGACCCTACGGATAACGCCTGAACTATAGTGACAAAACCAACCACTTCATTTTCAAATAATGCAACGAATGTTTTATAATTTGTAGCCTTATTCATGTTTTCCATAGTAACTCGAAAATTTTCAATATTAACCTTGCGAACACCAAGTACATCATTCCATAAAAAAACCACTTCAGTGTAATCATTTGCTACAACTTCTCGTATCTTAATTTCCATCCCCTCCTTTATAGAAATATTCAAGCAAAGGATTCGACAGTGGATGAAGCAATCCTGCCCGTTACTTCAACAAATAAAAAAGGAGCATTGCCATGGCAATGCACCTCAGCTATCGTTTCCCGTAAGCTTTATAGATTGCCTCTTTTTCAGCCTGCAATCCCTAGAATCCAATCTCTCATTAGTTTGTTGATTTATAATATTCTGATAAAATGCCCTCTAAAACTTGCTTATAATCGTTTTTATTATAAGAAGAGTTATCAACTTTTATCTTGGTAATGTTTAATCTGGTAAAAATCTCTTTTTCTAGTTCCCTTCTTGCTTTAAGAACCTGCAGTGTTCCATCTAACCCTTTATAATTTTGTGTTTTTCCATACCCCTGGTTCGTGTAATATTCAATAAATCCCTCTGACCATTCCTGAGGTCTTTCCTTTACAGCCTTTCTGAAAGAATGATCAAGATCATTCTGCTGTACGTATATCAACAATGGATTCAGCCGCTCTACAATTGTTGCCAGTTCAATAACATAACTTATAACGTCTTCCTTCTCCGCACCATGTTTAATCATGCCTATAGTTACAGGGTTTTGTATAAAACAACAATCAAAAACAAAGGTGTCTGCGCCATACAAAACACGATCCGCAAACTTCGTCCATCGTTCTGTTATCAGTTTCCTATTTTGATCTAGCGGCAATTCATAAATATCATGATTAAAAACTGCGCGATGCAATTCATCTGGAAAACTTGACCAGACTTCACTTTTTATTTTCCGATATTCTAGGAAGTAATCGTTATCTTGTTGAATCATTAGATTACTCAACAAATCTTTAAACTTTTTATGGGTATTCAATAATTCATCCCATTCAGTTTTCTTAAAGAAAGCGACTCCATCATAATCAGCAGGATGTTCCAAATTACCTTCTAAAAATAGCTGGGATGTAATGTTCACTTCCGTAAGAATTTCATGAACGAGCTGAGCAGTTGTTGTTTTACCAGATCCTGGCATTCCCTCAATCAAGACTAATTTCGATCGCATAATAAATTTCCTCCACTCGCTAGTAGAAGGATAAACAGGTAGGAATCAATAGAGATGCTGTTTCCCACAAATAAAAGCGGATACCATCAGGTATCCGCAGGATGGGTATATGATACACCTTTCCCTGCACACCTTGTAAGATTAAAGAAAAGCACACCTAATAAAATAGTGTAATCACTATTTCAGGCATTCCTTCAAATTGTTAATCTTTACAGAGTATTCCACATGATAAGGTTTATGCTCCTTTGTTAGCATCTCTATTGTTTAGATTAACAGTAAGCATAGGTAAATACAATCAGGGACTTTCTAAACAATCCTGCCCGTTAGCTTAACGGAACTTCGATATTATTAGCTCTAATTATGCACTTTCTCTGGTTTAGCCCCTCCATGCTGCTCCTTATTCCGAGAGGCTATAATCTGCAATATCTTGCTACATTGCTACATTAATAATATGAATCGGAAGTTCATATGAGAGCAATGCAAGAATTCTTATAAAATCTCACGAATATGCAGTGCTTCGCATATGCAAAAAACGCTCGAGGGCTGTCCCGCTATCATAGATAGCGAAACAGTCCTGAGCGTAATATCTGTGTTCGTTTAATTCATCATACTGGCAGCAATACGGATGACCTCATCCTTGGTCAACTCAGATTTCTCCTGGCGAACCGACACATTATAGATGATCTGCGCTTCCGGGTCAGACCAGACTAGTCTATACTTATACCCCAGGTCAATCTTTTCGTTGCTGGAAGGTTCGAGATAAATGAGCTGCTTGCCGCCAATATCAATATTCTCCACCTTTGTCGTTTTGGTCCACAGCAGGCTTTCTACCGGTGTAGCTTTTTCATCAACACGTGAGGCACTGATTCTCACCTGAATCTTCCCCTTCTTGTACACAAGTGTAGAAGAATCATAGGCAATATTCTCCGCCTTCTCCCGTTTCCAAGTCATCCGGAAGTTGTCTCCTAGGTCTATCTCGCTTTCGCCTTTAAACTGCTTGTCATCTTCGACCTTTATAAAAGAAGGCTTGATAAACGCCTCGTCCAAGGTATACCCATCCGGCATATATCCCGGTTGCTTCACTTCGGGAGCGTGGTGCTTCTCAACACTGGTCTTATAAGTGGAATAGTCCTTGACTATGATCGGCGGGCAGTATAACCCAAGATGAGATTCTTCTTTCCCGTCTTCACGTTTGATAACATAGGTGGCATACTCTCCAGGAAGCAGCAACTTCTCAATGGCATTGTAGCCCTTTGCATATTTCATCTTGTAGAGTTCATCCTCTTTGCTCAGCTGCGCTTTGGCCGGCCAGGGAATCAAGGGTTCATTCGGCTTCTCTATCATTCCACCTGATTTCGTTGCCAGAAGTGGCTTATAGGGCAGCACCTTGTACTGAATTTGGGCCCCCTGCCGGAGTTCACCGGAATACTGGGTATAACCGCCGCCCAACAAGACCATTACAAGTAGTGCCGCCACCCAGCCCTGCACCGGAATCCGCAGGATTCTCCTCCGGCTCCGCCCCGTTCCGGCTTCTGTCTTTAGCCTGCGCATAACGTTAGGAGCCCCTTCGTTTGACGGAAGTGTCTGCAGAGGGGTCTGCTCTTCTGCAGCAGGTAAGATCCCGCCAAGCCCGAGCGCTGTCATTACCTGTTCATGAACATCAACGGGGATGAAATTGGCGGACCGGTCTCCGTGCTTCAGAAACCGCTCCTCCGAGGTTAATTCACTCTTGTCCATAGTTGTTTCTCCTTTCTCTCCAACACCTTTTTAAGCTTGCCTTTGGTCCGTTCATATCTTTTGCGTACGGTAGCCGTACTGACACCCAGAATTTCGCCGATTTCCGCAAACGATTTATCTTCATAAATACGCAGAATCAACAAATTCCGGTCTTCCACATTCAGCTTCCCCAGGGCGGTCGAGACTGGCTCGCTGAACAGGCGGTCCTCGACCATTTGTTCGGCACTGTTCACCGCAACCTCCTGCCGGAGCAGCTTGCGCAATTGAAACTGAAATTTCTGCCGCCGCAACTGATTCAGACAATGGTGGTACGCGATCTTGTAGAGCCATGATACGAAATCCGCCTGCGGCTTGTATTGCCCGATATTCTGATAGGCCTTAATCAGGACATCCTGCACCGCATCCTCCGCCTCTTCCCTGCTGTTCAGCATCCGGAAGCAGTAGAGGTATATCCGCTGCTGGTACAGCTTGATTACATCTGAGAACAGGCGGGCATCTCCGGCCTGTATTCTCCTAATCTTCTCTTCCATAGAATCCACGTTGGTCTCCTTTCTTCTATTTCTTCTGTTTCTATAGATATAACACTTGAGTAGCCTCAGGCGTGACATTTATTTCTTCCGGCTGCACAGCAAATGAGACCTACAGATGAATCCCGGTTGGTGATCCGCTTGAACATGTGCATCACCTTCTCAGCCAGGTTCCTGTTTTTCCAGTATTGGACTGCATCGGCATGGACCTTAATCAGAATTACATCCGGGTCATCATAGCCGGTCTTCAGGAGCGCCCCGCAAATAAAGGCAGGACCAACATTGGTGGGGGTTGGCGGCAGTGACTTTCTCTCGCTGGACTTTCCTAGGGATCGGTAACGTAAATGGAGTTACACTTAGCTTAGCTGGCAGCTGACAGCAGCCTGACTCCACGATATAGAATCCGGTACTTTTACTACAAGCTAGCCGCTCTGGGCACCCTTGAACCCCTCGCGGACAAGAACACCAAAATACTTTTGGCCGACAAACTTCTCGCCATGAACTATCCAATAGTAACGATAGCACGTATCGTGATCCACTTTTCTCGTCCTAAATATGCCAATCTGGTCGTAATAACGCAGTGTCATCTCCTATCTACAACATAATGTGAGTATACAGTTTCCCGTGCTGAGAAACGTCAATGATGCTTTTATTCATTCGAGAAATTACTCTTAGATGAACAAAAGCAGCCGATCGTGTTGATCGGCTGCCTTCTTGTTTTTATTAAGATATCGTTTCACTCTAGCTTAAAGTTCAGGTAATGAATCGACATGTGATTCGACTTCAAAAATAAATTCTTCGAGGTTATCGCTTCTAATATCTGACAGTAATCAAATAAACACTCAACATCAGCTCTGTCCATTAAATTGGAATGCTGATACTCAGTCCCAGATGGCTCTGGAAAAATTCGGCGATAAAGTTCTCTTTGTCGTTCTCCAATCCATTTCTTATTTAAACCATAGTAGTTTTAGTCCTACTCCTCATTTTTTTAAATAGTAAGCTGGCAAGAAGTAAAGCTATGCATACAGCGGCAAAACCCAGCCAATTCAAATATAGGACAGAGGTACGACTGATGACTAACCCGCCTAATCCAGATCCCAGTGCAAAGCCAAATTGGATGAACGAAGTATTTACACTAAGAGCAATGTCCGGATTTCGAGGCGCCAGAGTAACCAGATATAGTTGCTGGGCCGGGGAAATACTCCACGTTGCTAACATAAAAATCATTAAAACCAAGATTAAAACCAACAGATTGACTCCGGCTAGAGCAAATAAAAGCAGAGTCGCTCCTTGTAACAGAAGCCCGAGACAAATGGTAAATTTCGATCCCTTTGCATCTGCCAGTTGTCCGCCCAGCCTTGATCCGACAAAGCTGCAAATGCCCGCCAGGAACAGAACACCGCTAATTTCGGTCATGGAAAGAGAGGACGTGGCTTGCAAGAAAGGCGTAATATAAGTAAACAGTGTAGAATAGCCGCCGACATAAAATAACGTAATAACCAAGGCCATCAGAATGGTTGGATTTTTTAAAATAGAGAGCTGCATTCTGAGGGTAACCTTCTCCTCTTCTTTGATTGCCGGTACCTTTTTATAGATGATAAGTAATGGAAAAATACTTAATAATCCGATTAAAACAAATAGCACTCTCCATCCAAACAGCTCACTAAAAAATGTTCCCACAGGAACACCAAGCACTAGTGAACTGCTAAGCCCCATCAAAATGATACCGATGGCATTGCCCCTTTTTTCTTTTTCAACGAGTCGGGTCGCTATTGCCATGGCTACAACGGTAGCGATTCCTCCGCTAGCCCCTTGGATAATACGTATCCATAGTACTGTTTCATAAGCAAGATCTACAAACATAAGTCCGTTGCTGGCAATAAACACACCTAGGGTGGTCATTAGTAGTTTCTTGCGGTCTGCATTGATCGTTAATGCAATCAAAACCGGAGCGACAATGGCTGCAGAGAGGGCAAACACAGTCACCAATAATCCAACTTCAGAAGTAGATACTCCCAAGTCCACAGCGATCATCTCAATAACTCCTGTAATAATATATTCAATGGTTCCAATCAGAAAAACAGCCAGTGCCAGAATATAAATGATCCGTTTATTTTTCAATTTCCCCCACTCCACTTCTTCTGTTATCTATTTATAATGGGAATTTGTATTTCTATGAATTGTGCATCTCGTTCTGGAGATAACGGTAAATATAACTCCCTGCCCGGTTCGTTCTCCTTGATCTGATAGTTGTTTTTCTCAATCCATTTAGCTAAATGAACACAGGCCGCACAATCAAAACTAGTATTTGAATGAAAAGCCATTGTGGCCATCATCGGTTCAGGAGGAAGAGTCCGTAGCTGAAACGGTTCTGGAAATGATCGCAGCTCACAGGTTAAAAAATACCCGACTTCAAACTCAAACTCATCCTCTTTTCCTTCGACTTCTTTCCACAAAACAACCTGAGGGCCTTGAATGAATTGACGATTTTCCGTCGTTATAAACTGATCAAATTGACGAAGCAAATCCGGAATGTCCTCTTCTTTCCCGCATGCTTTCTGATAAAGAAACAATTGAGCACCCTCTGCTTTGACTCTGATTTCTTGACCCGTTTCGAATTGCCCCTCTTTTTCTATAAGCTGCATACGTTCCTCAATCCTGACGAGTTTAGCTTGTTCCGTATCGATGATATGCTGGATTTCGCTTCTTTTCAGCTTAAACATGCCTTGAATATTTTCTAATGAAATATTTTCCTGAAGCAGCTGTTTAATTTGAGGCAATGTAAAACCCAATTCCTTATAGATTAAAATTCGGTTGAGCTCAAGGAGCTGATCTGCGGAATAGTAACGGTAGCACGTATCCTGATCCACTTTTTTCGGCCTAAGTATGCCAATCTGGTCGTAATAACGCAGTGTTTTTAAGGATACCTTGCTTAGCCTAGAAAATGCACTGATTTTGAACAAAATATCATCTCCAATCTATAACATAAGGTGAGTATACAGTTTCCCGTGCAGGGGAAAGTCAAGGATGCTTTTATTTATTTGAGAAATTACTCTTAGATGAACAAAAGCAGCTGATCGTGTTGATCGGCTGCCTTCTTATTTATATTAAGCTTCTTTCCAAGGTTTAATTGGTGCGTTATAAGCCAATAAACGTTTTCACCTTTGCCCATCCTTAAATTATCGCACGGAGTAGCTAGGTTGGGCTATAGGTAGCTAATTCCGCGCACGGTGTAGATAGCTTGAGCTAAAGGTAGCTAATTCCGCGCACGGTGTAGATAGCTTGAGCTATAGACGGCTAGTTTAAACACTGGGTAGCAAGTTTAGGAGCAAATTTGGCAGGCGGCGTTCTTTTCACCAACTGTTCGGACTCAGTAGCTCTTATTTCCACAATTCAGCTCGTTTTGCCATACTATCGGACTCAGTTGCAGCTATTCGCTCAAATGTACTTCTTTTCTACGTAAATCAAGGGCAATAAGAGTTATACAGTCCGAAACCTTCGCAATATGTAACCATATGCTGAAATAGCTGCACTACGGTCCGATACGATCAAGATCGAGCAAAAGGCAGCTAGTTTCGAGACATAGGCGGCTAGTTTGAGCAACAGGTAACAAATTCTGCGCACGGTGTAGATAGCTTGAGCTGTAGTTAGCTAATTCTGCGCACGGTGTAGCTAGGTTGGGCTATAGGTAGCTAATTCCGCGCACGGTGCAGCTAGGTTGAGCTATAGGTAGCTAATTCCGCGCACGGTGCAGCTAGGTTGAGCTATAGGTAGCTAATTCCGCGCACGGTGCAGCTAGGTTGAGCTATAGGTAGCTAATTCCGCGCACGGTGTATAGGCGGCTAGTTTAAACACTGGGTAGCACGTTTAGGAGCAAATTTGACAGGCGGCGTTCTTTTCACCAACTGTTCGGACTCAGTTGCTCTTATTTCCATAATTCAGCTCGTTTTGCCACACTATCGGACTCAGTTGCAGCTATTCGCTCAAATGTACTTCTTTTCTACGCAAATCAAGGGCAATAAGAGCTATACAGTCCGAAACCTTCGCAATATGAACCCATATGCTGAAATAGCTGCACTACGGTCCGATACGATCAAGATCGCGCAAAGGGCAGCTAGTTTCGAGACATAGGCGGCTAGTTTGAGCAACAGGTAACAAATTCTGCGCACGGTGTAGATAGCTTGAGCTATAGGTAGCTAATTCCGCGCACGGTGTAGATAGCTTGAGCAACAGGTAACAAATTCTGCGCACGGTGTAGATAGCTTGAGCTATAGACGGCTAGTTTAAGCGCTAGGTAGCACGTTTAGGAGCAAATTTGGCAGGCGGCGTTCTTTTCACCAACTGTTCGGACTCAGTTGCTCTTATTTCCACAATTCAGCTCGTTTTGCCAAACTATCGGACTCAGTTGCAGCTATCCCCTCAAATGTACTTCTTTTCTACGCAAATCAAGGGCAATAAGAGCTATACAGTCCGAAACCTTCGCAATATGAACCCATATGCTGGAATAGCTGCAATACGGTCCGATACGATCAAGATCGCGCAAAGGGCAGCTGATCGTGATTTGAGACAACGTTTCCCGTTAGTAGAACAAACTACTCCCAGTAAGGAGTCCCACTAAAAAGAAATTCTTTTTTATTTACATATAACTTAAATTCCCGACTTGCTAATCTACTAATGTGACTGGGTAACCACTCATTAGATTCAGGCAACCCAAGCCAAAAATTCATTGTTTCGAGTTGGGCAGCTACAAAGAAGCCTTCTAACTGTTGAACATAGTTATGAGGCAGGTCGAATTGTTTGGCGTATGATTCTAGCAACTGGCTTCTGAACGCTGGGTGGATATAAGAAAGTGCCCAACCTAAATCGAATAAATAATATCCGAACCCGCAAGCTCCAAAATCAATGGCTCTAGCTTCTTGTTTATGAAACACATAATTACTTGGAATCAAGTCTGCGTGAATTATCCCCCAGTTGCCAGGTGTTCTTTCTATATCGTTCATCATTAAAATTGCACGCTCACCGGCCAATTGCAGAATTTCCACATCATTTTTATTGAGCTCACCACCGTCAGCAAGCTGTTTGAGCTTTTCTAATGATTGTGAAATTCTAGTATTATCAAAGGATGGTCTAGTAAATGATTGCGGAACCTTCCAAATAGATGATTGTTTATGAAGCTTTCCGATCAATTCACCTACGCACTCGGCATCATTGACTGTTGGAACAAATTGTTTTTGTTCACCCTCTACCCATTTTACCAATGTACAGTTCATGTCAGCTATCTTAGTAACATATTCACCAATGTTATTTTTTATAGGTGACGGTAACACCAGATCAGTATCATTTATTAATGATTCCAGCCAAATCATTTCTGAATGAATGACTTTTTCCTCAGACCAAATACTTTCCATCGAATCATTTTTTGATAGATGTATCCGCAAACTATAGTAGTTACTTTCCTTATCTGTCACTTTATAGATGGTGTTTGCATTTTGGCCAATATGAGCTATTGATTGATAAGTAATCGAATAACAAGTTAATGCTTCTATTGCAACATCATGAGTATTTAACATGTTCTCCTCACTCCCCCTGAAACAACCGAATAAGGACATCGTACCATGACTTTTTCTAATAGTTCGGGAGAGAACTCTTATATTTATATTTTATCCACCACTTAGTTTATTAAGGTAACTTGCCCGTTAGTTGAATAAAGGCAGCCGATCACATTTACTGACGGGCTGCCTTTATCGTGTTTATGGAACTAGCGTTTCCCGTTAGCTTAACGCCATTGCCTATGCATCACCAATCTCCGATATACGTGTCTACTTTACTTTATTTAATAAGTTTGTCACCATTCTACTCAATGTCCCTTGATCGACGAAGGGAGCAAGGCTTGCCAGCAGATCTGGGCTAAGATGTTCAGCTTCGACTCCACTAATTAACTTCTCGAGATTTTCCCTGTCCAGAAAAGGTGCGAGGCTTATGATCCGGTTAGCATCAATAGTGCCATCTGCAACCCGGTCTACCAAGCGGCTTAACGTTTCTCTGCTAATAAAGGGTGCCAGCCCTTGAACGAAATGCCAGCTCAAGCTACCCTCTTCTGCTTGTTGAACCAACCGATCTACATGTTCTCTTTCAAGAAACGGGGCAATTCCAACAAGATTGTGCACTTCTAAGGAACCGTCAATCGATTTATCTACCAGTCGGCTTAATGTGTCGCTGCTGACGAACGGAGCGAGTCCAGTAATGGCATTCCACATAATTTCGCCCTCTTCTGCCTGACGAACCAGTTCATCCAATGTATCTGTTCCAAGGAACGGAGCCAGCCGCATGATCACGTCTAACTTAAGGACGCTGCTGTCTAATCGTTCTGTAACCTTATGCAGAGCGCTTGCTTTTACAAACGGTGCTACTTCTACAAGCTCTTCCACCTTCATCTCACCGGTATTGACCATCTCTGCAACTTGGTCCGGCCTGTTCTCTGCGATCTCCTCAACGATCGTTCCTAGGTGCTGGTGCTCCCGATTTTCTGAGTTGTCTCCTGCATTTAAAATGTCGTCTACCGTTTTGCCGAATAACCTCGCAAACTGCGGAAGCGTTCCGATATCCGGTAGCGAGTCACCCCGTTCCCATTTCGATACCGCTTGATGACTTACATTCAGTTGATCGGCAAGTTCCAATTGGGTCAAATCCTGGTCTTTACGAAGCTTCGAAATATAAGCTCCAATTTTACGCAAGTCGAGCATTGTATACCTCCAATAAAACAAAATGTACAGTGCGCACTGTCGAAAACAGCATAGCATTTCCTCAAACGCAATCCTATCAAGCGGTGGTTGAATTTTCATAGGCGCTTTATTCAACTGTCGGTAGAATTCTCCACTTTTGTCACTTTCATTTATAGGTTTTTTTCTACAGTTCATTTCCATTATCCTGCCTGCTAGTTGAATTACACCACGTACGTTCATAGGTCCATGCAAGCACAACTTCACTAATTGATCAACATGAAGTATCACACGAAACCTTTAATGGAGACGAGAAATGGATGGAGAACTTTTTTTATTTCCTATAGCCATTTGAACGATAATCTGAAGCACGATGATTACAGCCAAACCATAGAATGCTTGAACGAAGCTGCCTGTTGCATCGTGGAGCCAGCCAATCGCTAGCGGCCCAAGCGCTCCGAGAATGTAGCCACCAGATTGGGTCATTGCGGACCAGCTACTAGCTTCTTGAGCATTACTTGTTTCATCAATGGGCAACATCAGTGCAATCGGGAACAGCCCACCCGCTCCAATACCGAGTGGAATCGCCGCGAGCCAGGGGCTAACGGATAGGTTCAGCATCAAGACACCCGTCAACTCTAATATTGCACACCCGACAAGCCAGAATACACGTCTTTGGTAACGATGTACAAGCATCGGAATGAACAAAGTAGAGGGCAGCGATATCAAGGTAAATAAAGTTTGGATTTTGCCGGCAGTCTCTTGGCTATACCCCTGGCTTTGGATTGCTGGCGCAAGCCAAGCGGTCAACGAATAGAAGATCGCTGCCATCAGCCCGAAGAATAATGTCAGCACCCAGGCACGTCTATTGTTCACCGGAAGTGGTGCATTAAGTACACTCGAGATTTTACCGGATTGTCGATCTGTGCGCGCAGACCAGGCTAATCTCAACCAAATCGGCAATGCAATGACTGCCAGTAATGCCCATACAGCCAACGAGCCTCTCCACGAACCACCCAATGTATACTGTAGCGGAACCGATAGTCCCACACTAATGCTGGCCCCCATCACCATCGCTGTAGAGTAAATACCCACCATGGATGCCACTCGGTCAGGGAAATACTGCTTAATGAAGCTGGACAACAGCGGCCCTGCCAATGCAATTCCTACACCGGAAAGAAAAGAAGTGAACATCATCAAAGGAGTTGTACCAACAAACCATCGTAATCCCGTACCTACCCCAATGAGGATTAAAGCCAGAACAATTGCGCCCTCATTTCCCCACCTTCTGCTTAATCGTACAGAGAACGGAGCAAATATGCCCATGCATAATACCGGAAGTGCGGTTAACAAACTGGCGGTAATCCCGCTTATACCCAAATCATTCTGAATGATGCTCATTAGAGGAGAAATGGATGTAATGGGTGGTCGTAAATTCAGTGAAGCCAGGATAAGCGCCAAGACGATATAAAAAAGTTTCATTATGAATCACCTCATGGTAGTAGTATCGATGCATTCTCCCATGATCCTATTTGTTAATAGCAGATCTTTGGGAGGGCACGATTAAGTATAGAATCATTAGAATGATTGAACAATACTATAGTTTCTATTAAAATGATTACTAAAACCAATGATTAGAGGTCATTCATATGGAGATTCGTCAGATGGAAAACTTCATTGCTGTGTGTGAGGAGCTTCATTTTACACGAGCAGCTGAGAAGCTTGGCATATCTCAGCCTACGTTGAGTCAACAAATACGCGCGCTTGAGGATGAACTCGGAGTTCCCTTATTTGACCGAGTCGGCAAAAAGATTGTGATGACTCAAGCAGGAAATCTGTTTTTGGAGCACTGTGTACAGATGATTCGGCATTTACAGAATACCCAGGATGCGTTAGCTGAATTACGCAATGATCAACGAGGTCGGTTGGTAATTGGTGTTCTCCCTTCCGATCTGGACTATCGGCTCACCCCATTGCTCGTGAATTTTCATACGCGATTCCCCAAGGTGCAGCTGAAGCTTATCTCTTCGTTCTACGTCTTGAATCAAGTACTAGATAATGAAGTAGACATCGGGATCGAGATCACCTCTGCTCCAGATGATCGGCTTGTACGCATTCCCTTGTGCAGTGAAGAATATGTACTTGTCGTTTCTGAGAATCATGATTGGGCTGAACGAAGCACGATAGGAATCCAGGAACTGCGTAATATCCAAACTGTGATGTTCCCCGAAGGATTTACAGGCAGAGAATTAGTTGATGGCTATTGTCGTAAATATGGATTCAGCTTAGATACGATCATGGAGACCAGTTCGGCAACTTCCATTATTAGCTTGGTGAAAGCCAATGTCGGAGGAACATTGCTGCCTTACCGTTTGATCCAAGCAATGAATGAACCAACATTACGCTGCATCCGAATTACAGACGATCCGCCATATCGTCACTTTGAGATCATTCATCGGTCCGACCGTTTTCTGACAAAATCGGCCAAGGCATTTATTGAGAAAACTATCGAGTATTTCAACTAAAGGTGAGATGCGAAAGAGATCGCTTCTGCTGCCAGAAGTAGAGTATAGTAGGAATGAAAATATATTAGGAGGCTACAGCCATGTCACAGGAGATTTGGATTAACCTGCCAGTCAAAGATGTTGAGAGGTCAACTGCCTTTTTCAATGAGATTGGATTCCAAGCGGTGAGTGTTGGTAACGAGAGAGCTAAGCTTGTTATAGGTCAAACAACAATTCTGCTGTTCCCGGATGCGGCGTTTGAGAAATTTACTGGTTCAAAAACCGCAGATACTTCCCATAGCGCTGAAGTAATCTTCTCCATTGGTGCTGAAAGCAGAGAAGAAGTAGATGCCTTTGTCCAAAAAGTAGAGGCTGCTGGAGGAAACATCTTTGGCAAGCCAAGTGAGACTGACGGCTGGATGTACGGCGCAGGATTTGCCGACCTGGACGGTCACCGCTGGAATCTGCTGTACATGGATGAGAGCAAAATGCCAAAACGCGAAATTTGAAGCGAAAAGCCAACACCAACAAATCCAAGATATGGTGTAATGATTCGGGCTTATACGTTGATGAAAAGAGCTGGGGAACGGAATGAATAAAGAAAATAGGGACTTCGCTGAACGAGTTCTTAAACAACTTTGTATTGGGGCAAAAATTGATGGTCTTAGATTTGGAGTATCAAGTGGTGCTACTCAAGTCTATTTAACTAAGTATGAAGGCTTCGATGATTTAGCTGGTCAACTGTACCTGAACATTGAATCAAAGTGGACTATATTTGA
This sequence comes from Paenibacillus sp. FSL H7-0690, assembly GCF_037980415.1. NCBI lineage: Bacteria > Bacillati > Bacillota > Bacilli > Caryophanales > Paenibacillaceae > Paenibacillus > Paenibacillus sp. FSL H7-0690. The sequence continues at coordinate 5,079,281 of NZ_CP150281.1, forward strand.
TTCAGTTCCCTCTCAATACCCTAGTAATGAAAGCCAAATTGCAGATGTTTCTGAGGAAGAAAAATACAGTCAGATCATAAAGGTGAGACGTGAAAAGATTATAGATATACAATTGGGAGACAGCACTCCACATTTAATTATAAGCTTTGAATCAGGTAGCATACTATTTGTTATTGGTTTTCATGAGAAGTATGAATGTTGGCAGGTGGGAGTAGAATCTGATAACTGGCTAGTTGTTGCATGTCCAATGAATGGAATTGCTACATGGACTTCAAATAAATTTGAATAATAATAAAACACTCCATTGTCAGGAGTGTTTTTTCTTTTATATACAGATATACATTTAATGGTCAAACTGTACTTTGTGTTTGGAAGCATTGAGGTGAAGCGTATTATATATAATCAATGAATTCATTAGTTTTGTTATATCCATAAATTATGATGGAGTCGGTAGTTACTTCACCTGGAACATGTATTTTTTTCAAGATTTGAATTAAATCAGCATTTATCGAGTCATCTTCAGCATGAATTTCTAACCACTCAATAAATTTGTAACCACCATCTGAAAAATGGTAATACCAATCTCCATCCCAAAGGCTGATATAGCCAGTATCAATGTCTTTAATCCTCCATTTGGTTGGAAAGGCATAGTTGAGCATTGCTTGTCTTATTTCTTCCCATTTTGTGTTGTTCATTAAAGGTTTTAGTTCATTTGAATCCATATATTCACCTTTTTCATCCATCAGTACTGAACGTGTTTATTCCACTTCATCATTTTCTCTTGTACAAAACTTCCCGGTAGTTGAATGAAGGCAGCTGATCGCTTTGACTAACGGCTGCCTAATCGTATTTGAGCTAGCGTCTCCCGTTAGCGTAATGCAATCAGTAAAAAGCTTCCCCCTACTTACGGTTCACCGCTTTGGTTGAAGCTGTGAATTTTGGAGCCACTCTTATATCAACCGAGCACTCATTTTCGGCACGTGACAATTTTCCCAATTAGCTTTTATGAACGCCCGATGCATGAGCGAGCGTGTTGTACTTGAGATAATCATCATATTACTGATCGTCACTCTGCTGTGAATTGTTGTGTTGAGTTCACACCCTCCACAACTTGGCCGCTAGACAGATAGTAATCTCTTTGCACTGAACCGTCTGTTTTGGTGCTGTTGACCACAAAGACCTGGCCTACTTCTATCGGCATCAGATAGTTATCGTAAGGAAGATAATTGTCCACCAGTGGAAGGTCTTTGATATCTTCATAGGCGTCCTCCAATCGCCAAAATTCTCGATAGGCGTAATCCTTGAACCCGTTCAAATCCTGCTTACCAAAATAAGATGCTGCATATTCCTTGCCCTGTAAGGAGATGTAATCTACTCTGGATGGCTCAATATCTTTAGCAATCCAACTTAGGTTCTCAGAATAAATGTTATCGCCATAATGCTCCTGTAATTGATTGCCCATACAAGGGATGGATTGGGTCTTATAGTCCATTTCATCAAGCCCGGTATGCGCTGAGCCGTAAATGCCCATAACGCTCTCATTGCCCAACTTCTCAAATTCGCGAATAAAGTTTTCCGTCATCGTGTCTTCCCGATATACGCCGTCTTCTTTGCTGTAAAAAACACGGCCTTGCCGGATCGCTTCCATTGTTAAAGTATACTTCTCCGATTCTCCCAGATCGTTTGCCACAAGATAAGATAAATAGCGGCTCCCGGTAGTTTCATATTGATGCCCGATGTCTGTGCCGTGGAAAATCGTCTCCGGACACTCGCTCTTTATTTTTTTGTAGAACTCTTTGACATCAGGGTTGTGACTACGTGTCCGTTCCCAATCATCATAAATCTCCTCTAAAATATCATCATTGTCCGACTGCATCCATAGATTCAAGTATTCGGCGGTAAAATAGGGCAGCTCGACGAATAAGTGCCTCATGCCCTCGTTATGGTAGTATTGAGACCACAATTTATATTCCTTGTCCAATATCTTGGCTACGCCGTGTGCTTCACCGTACAGATAAATGCTGCCCGATGCTTGCGCTACCACAGGTGTCACTATAGTCGGCTGCGCAGATTTACTTGCTGTCTTGCCTGCGGTGGAATTATCGCAGGCAGTAAGGCTACTGACCACAAATATAACGATCAGGGCAAGCAGCAAAGGGTATACAAGCATCATTTTCGCTTTTGCTACGAAGATGAGATTATGGTCATTCATAAACTAGGATCAACCTTTCATATACATTTATAAATCCATAATTTGGTATTCCCTAGCTGATGCAAGATTTCCTGCTATCTCATCTTCAATTCTACATAGATTAAGGGAAAATGTGTCCTTTAGCGCAACGAAGGTAGCCGTTCATATAGACCAGCTACCTTCGTTTTAGATTAAGCTATTGTTTCCCGTTAGTTCAATAGAATCAACAGTTTCAGTCCGATGGTATCCTCTTGTCTATGATTCAAGCCACCACTTTTAATCCTATGATAAAATACTTATAAATCCCACTATAGCCAAACGGCCAAAGCGGATATAATCTTACTCTAAATTACTGGAGGTAGCGCTCCATACTCGGCCCACTGCTCTTTTGTCGGGCCGTAAAGATCCGGCACACGAAGGCCTGCCTGACGCATCAGTACTGTCATCTGACCACGATGATGAATCTCATGCTTTACGAGAATTTCCAGCATTAAGCCGTTTGGCCATTGATCACCATACATATCGCTCATGATAAGCAGATTCTCATCTTTCCAACTGGACTGTATAGCATCAAGGAGCGCTTGTGAGGTCCTCTTATAGACTGACGCGATGTCTGCTGCCGAAGCTGGCACCGGCATATCTTCGCCCGGTCCTTCGAAAGACAGTCCCGTCCGAGATGGCATTTCGTGCAACGTCTGTACAAGGTGCCATGCAACACGTCCAAGCGTTCTATGATCGCTTGTTATCTGTTGGCCAAGAGACTCGTCCGTCAGCATCTCCAGTGTCCGCATTGTTGCTTCCGTTTCATTCTGCCAAGTTGCGGCAAAATCTTTAATGTGTTTATACATATCCAACATCTCCTTTTTGTAATGGAATCAAGTTTATTGTACCGAACATTAGTTCGCAAGTAAATATTTACATTTACTTGAACTACCCCCGTTAACCAAACGAAGCTGCCGAAAATCATTGTGCTAATCCCGAAATGTAATTAACTACGTATGGTTAATACTTTTGATCATTTTGTTTACGCTAGTCTGCCTATTAGCTTCATAAAAAGAGCAGGATACCGAAGCACTTGTTTATCAATTTAATGTATTATTCAACTATCGTATCCCGTTAGCTCAACCGTTATTTATGATACGGCTCACCGTAGTATATCTAAGCATAAATTAGAGTTTGACCAAACTTTACACATTCATGTATAAAGCGAAAACCACTCCTTTACTATGGAGTGGTTTCTTAGAACCTCGCTTTTTCGCACTATCATTCTCAATGGAGTCGACTACGCATTTGTATCCAACATTGCTGGAATATTTATTTCTTTTACACAAGAGGCTTTGGAAAGGTTCATTAAGCATTTAACTAAAGAAACAATATCTTGAAGAGGAATCTGTGTACCGCCATACGCAGACAAGACTTTCTCAATTCCATCTTCCAATGGAATTTGGGTTGCAATTTCACCAGGATTTATACAAGTCACACCGATCCCATACTTTTTTACATGCTCCCTTATAGAATTTCCAATACCACGCAAACCGAACTTAGAAGCTACAAATGAAACTTGCGTAAAATCATTATGTTCAAGACCTGCCGTAGAACCAATTAAGAAAATTTTTGCGTTATCCGACTTTTTTAGATTCGGTAAAAGCTTCTGTATGCAGGTAATAGCTGAAGTAACATTTACATTAATGATGTTGACGATTTCAGCTGGGTCATCTTTTTCAAAATCATAGTCATCCCTGAAGCCTTTGCTCTCCCATATCCCTACATTATATATTAATACGTCTATTGTAACGTCATTTACTGTATTCGCAATCAGCTTGCTTGCATCAGATTTCGCTAAATCAGCCTCAATCCAATATTTCTGTACACCATCTTCAAGATTTAAATTGTTAGGATAAGTTCTAGAAACCACCCAAACACGATCACCTTTTTCTGGCAATCCTTTGAAGAATGCCTCACCTAATCCTTTACTTGCTCCGAAGATAATAAAATTTCTCATAAGTTATCCTTTCGATATGATTTATCTCTGCATTTAATCATTAAATTCACAGTGAATGCTGAAAATCATTCAATATAAGAATCACCAAGAACATTGAATTTTTATATGACGCTTCCCTCACCAATGAATTTATACTTACTTATAATACGGTTATGCATGATTATGTTCAACTATCCTGCCCGTTAATTGAATAAAGACAGCCGATCCACTGACCGGCTGCCTTATGTCATCATTTAGCTATCGCTATTCGATAGTTTAACAATCAAGATTTCTGCACGCTGTGACCACTCTTCTAATGTCTATGCTCAAGGATGTTGATAAGTTTGCCAAACGGGTCGCGGACATAGAATCGCCGAACACCCCAAGGCTCATCAACAAGCCCATATTCTATCGGAAATCCAGCTTTCTTCATGCTTTCAAATGTAGCATCGACATCATCGACTTCAATTGATAGATCAGGCGTAGGCGTTTCTGAGCCACCCTGTGAGGCAAAACTAATCTGAATGCTCATCTCCTCGTCTAAACCATAAGTTCTAATCCAACCATGATCCATCATTAAATCAAGACCGAGCACATCCTCGTAGAAGCATTTAGCTGCCGCGATATCCTTCGTGTTTATATTGGCGACGATTCGTTTGACCTTCATTTCAAACCTCCCAGACAGAAGTAGATTATCCTTGAATATAGAATGCATTCAACATATAACAGTTAATTCTAGCCTCGACGTTCCTGACCTTTATTTATCCATATTAAGCTGCGGAGGCTCACCGAGCAGAAAACACCCGAAGAACTGGCATTAAGTCTGGTTACGAAATCTCCGTACTAACCACCTCAACACAAGAAGCACCACGATTCCGCAAATGGTATAACTGATTGGGCGAATAAATTGCTCCACGATACCCCAGTTGTCACCTAAGCGGTATCCCAGATAGATCAAAGCTAAGTTCCACGGGATACAGCCGAGTGCTGTAAATGTTATGAATCTCCAAGCTTTCATTCCAGCAACCCCTGCGGGCAGTGAGATAAAAGTACGAATAAAGGGCAACATACGAGTAAAAAATACGGTACTCTCTCCATAACGCTCGAACCAACGCTCCGATTGCTCCAAATGATGCTCATTTAGGAGAATATAATTTCCGTATTTTTCTAATAACCGGCGTCCACCAGCCTTACCAATATAATAGGCAATGATGGAACCCAGTAGGTTTCCGAATACCCCAGCAACAGCAACTTCCATAAAAGTAAGCGAGCCTTGCGCAATCAGCCAGCCACCGCTGAGCATAATCACCTCACTGGGAATGGGGATACAGGCACTCTCTAGAATCATCCCTAACCATATGCCCCAAATGCCCATAGAATTAACAAGGTGAAGCGCGGATTCAGATATCCATGTAAATAGTTGATGCATGAGTGTTCACTCCGCTTCATAAATTTTACTATTCCTTAAGAAAGTCTCGTTATAATTGAACAAAAAACGGGGGGAAAACAAAATAATGATGAAATTTAATATACACAAATTTTTGTATGGCATATTCGTTATAGCCGCTATCTTGCTGATGTTCCCTAAATTTTCTTACAATGATCCCGATACCTTCTGGCATATAGAGCTAGGACAATATATGATCGGGCACGGACAAGTTCTACATCATGCCATACATACTTTTTACGGAGATAAGCTGCCCTACGTCCCTCATGAATTCGGATTCCAGCTGCTCGTTGCCCCGCTTTATGCAGCTTTTGGATGGCCGGGTGTGTATATTTTGACCGCTGTATGCTTGTTCTTTTTAGTGCTCGGATTGCTTCGGCTGGGTAAGGTTTCACGCAAAGAACTGGGACTTCAAGAAGACCATGTTCTCCTGCTCCCTTTTGTGCTGCTAATTTCTTGCTGGATTTATTATAATTATTTCAAAGGCCGTCCACAGATGATCTCTTCGTTTATGATTGTCTGGTTTTTCGTATATTTACGTGAATATCAAATGAGTTCTCAAAAGAAATATGCCGCTGCGATGATTGCTCTTTCTATTGCCATTGCCAATTTTCATGCAGGAGTATGGCTTGTAATTGCTGTATTTACAGGGATGGCTCTGCTTGAATCCTTGATCCAAAAAACGCTGAATGGGCGTAAAATCATAGTCTTCAGTCTCGTCTGGTTCGTTGGCATTCTAAATCCAGGCGGCGTAAAAAGTCTCTTGTTTATTTTGACAGTTACGAAAAAGAACTTTAACCTGCTGATCAATGAATGGCAGCCGATTCGGTTCAATAGCTTGGAGAATTTGCCCATCTTACTATTGCTTTTGTTCTTTGCCTGCACACTTCCTTTTGCACTCCAGCGTAAACCGTTCCGTTTTTTTCTTATGCTTGGGATTCTATACCTCGGTGTATCAAACTTCAAGCAAAACCTGTTTATGTGGCTGTTCATCCCCTATTTTGCGGCTGTATTTTTTGATGCGCTTCCTGAATTCACCAAAACAGGTATTCTAGTCCGACAAAGTACATTACGAGGGTTACTGGCAGTTGGCCTGCTGCTAAACATTGCTTATCTATTCCTTGTACCACCAGTTATTGACGCCAAAAAATATCCTGTCGATGAAATGGACTATATTCTACAGCATACATCTGAAGGTACACGTCCCAAAGTTCTCGCCCACTACGGTTCATCCGGCTATGTCATGTTTCGAGGGGGAGATGTGTTATGTGATGGCAGACAAGATCCCTTCGTGACAAAAGATTCTCTTGGCGTATTGGGTTGGACTGCTTTTGAACGCTCGATGCACGGATTCTCTGAATACCTTCCCGAGATCGTTAAATACGATCAGCCCGATTATGTAATTACGAGCAAAAAGGTCTCATATAAACTACTCAAGGAATGGACACAAAAATTCGGTCAGCCCGTATTTACGGGGACCTATGGCAGTGTCTTCTCGTTTATCCCAGAGTAATGATCCGGCACATTAATTCCTCACTCTGTAGAACGCAAAAAAACGCTGACCTGAGGCAATCTAGCCTATAGTCACCGATCCGCAAATAAGTATTCTGATTAATAACATCCGCATGGTAAGGATATACATAATTACGACAAATAAGAAAAATAAGTTAGTAAAATATCAAATCTAGCGTTGATTGTTCCTAAATTGTATAGTATTTTATGGAAGAAAGGTAATTTAAAAGAAGGGAGGAATTAAAAATGGACAAGATGTGTATGGAAATGATGATGAACATGTGTATGGATGATATGATGTCTAAGATGAACTGTATGAAGATGGGCATGGAAAAAATGTCTGAAATGGGCATGATGGATATGAACATGGATATGATGATGAAAAAAATGCAGGACTGCGATGAAATGATGACTATGTGTATGACAATGATGCGCGAAGGAATGCAAATGTCTAAGTAGCCTATAGACCATCGTAAGTTTGGCAGAGCAGACTAACTGCATGCCTTTTTTTATTTTCTATTTATTATTACAATGTGAGCTTAAATTATATCCTGATATATCTACTCTGAATCTTCTTCGATAGATTAATCCGTTCCTGCTTTAACTCCCAGATTTTCTCTTTCCACCGATACTGCTCTACTGGATCCGCACTTTCCCTCAGCTTATTAAATAAATCCATTAATATTGCATTTATATCGTCGAATTGAATCCACAGCTCTTTCACACTTTGTTCTGTTGTCTCAGCATGAGAATTCTTACTCAGCTTATTCAAACGATCTATGATGTCAGCTTGCCACTGTCCATCGTTAATTGCTTTGGCGTAGTTTAAAAGATCCAGATAATCATCGACAGACATTTTCACCGACTCCTTATTCTGTGTATACCCAGTATTATACTCGGCATTATAGAAATTGCAATAGTCTATCTGTAGAAAAGGCATCTTCTCAGATGCCCCCGCAATGTTATTCCCAATCCGTTACTGGATTTTCCCGCCTTCAACGACAAGCTCATCAGTATATCCTTCACCGTAAATTTCATTTAAGGTTTCTTTGTAGGCTTGATGGATAAATTGTTCTTTACCAAGGGTATCAAGTTCTGTATTAATCCAGTCCAGCAATTCCTTATTCCCCTTTGCCACTGCTGGAGCTATTGTATCCTGACCCCCGAAAGCAGGAATGCTGACCGTAAATCCAGGATTTGATTTAGCCCAAGCAATGAGTTCTGTATTATCGTTAGCGATTGCCGCCCCCCGACCATCTTTAAGCGCTGCAAAAATCTCGGTGTACTGATCGAATTTGAGCAATTCAATATCCGGATATTCTTTGGTAAAATAGGTTTCCGCTGTCGTACCTTTAGCTACAATGAGCTTTTGCTTGTTCCCTTTTAATTGATCAATGGAAGTGATTGGAGCACTGTCTGGGGATACGATCCCAAAGGACAATTTCATGTACGGATTAGCAAAATCCACTTTTTCTTTTCTTTCCTCGGTGACCGTAAAGTTAGCCATAATGATATCAACCTTACCCGATTCAAGATATGCCACGCGGCTGGCAGCATCAACTAACACAAATTCAACCTTCGATTCATCCCCTAGCAGATCCTTGGCAAAGCGTTTGGCAATATACACATCAAATCCTTGGTTTTTACCCTCAGCGTCCACATAACCAAAAGGTGGTTTGTCTGCAAATACGCCGATCTTAATCTTCCCTTTCTTCTTTAGCTGTTCAATAGAAGTGAATTTAGAAGATGCTGATTTTCCATTGTTATTCGAACTATTTCCGCAAGCAGCCAATCCCATCAATAATATACTTACACCTACCAGCATCGTTAGCCATTTCAAACTTTTCTTCATTTCTCTTCCTCTCCTATTTCTATAATTTTTCGTACTGAAATATATCCAGAAAATGCTGGGCACGTTCTGTCGCAGGGTGGGTAAAAAATTGTTGCGGGGTAGCGATCTCACATATCTTGCCTTGATCCATAAACACGATCCGATCCCCAACCGATTTGGCAAACCCCATTTCATGAGTCACGATGATCATCGTCATTCCTTGCTGAGCAAGCCCTAAGATCACATCAAGCACTTCCCGAACCATTTCCGGATCCAAGGATGCTGTCACTTCATCAAATAACATAATCTCCGGATTCATACATAAAGCTCTTACTATAGCTATTCTCTGCTTTTGTCCACCGGAAAGCTGGCGTGGATAGTCCAGTTTACGCTCAAGCAGCCCAACCCGCTCTAAGAGCTGTTCCGCTTGCTGCGTTGCTTCTTTAAGCTCTCTCTTTTGTACTTTCAGAGGGCCTAGAAGAATGTTATCCATAACCGTCATATGCGGGAATAACTCATAATTTTGAAAGACCATTCCGATATGCTGCCTAACTTCACGCCAATCTACAGCAGCCCCCGCGAGGTTCTGCCCACGATATTGCATCGCCCCTTCCTGAACCGGTTCCAAACCGTTAAGACAACGCAGGAACGTACTTTTTCCACAGCCAGAGGGACCGAGAATAACGATTACTTCTCCTTTTTCCACCTGCAATTCAATGCCGTCCAGAACCTTTCGCTCTCCAAAATATTTGTGTAATTGTGTAACCTCCAGCAGGAGTTCTCCGGAATCTGCCATTACAACCGTTCCTTCCTAAGCCTTAATTTTGCCATCTGCTTTCAACTTTTTTCGAAAGTCTGGATAACGGAAAACATACAGAAAAATATAATATAAAGATAAAGCCGTATACCCAGAATGAAGCGGTGGGCGCTTTTATCACGCCGAGTTCAATAATTTGCTGCCCGATCTTTACCACCTCAATCACTCCAATCAGCACCACCAGTGATGTTGTCTTGATCATTCGTGTGGCAAGATTAATCATTCCCGGCAGCATTCTGCGTACAGCCTGCGGGATCAAAATATGCCGATAAAGTTGACTGCTGCTCAGACCTAGCGCCCTAGCAGATTCCACCTGATGTTTTGGCATAGATTGCAAAGCTCCACGAACAAGATCCCCAATCTCCGCAGCTCCCCATAAGCTGAACACCAATATAGAGGTAGCCTCCCCGCTGATATCGATATGAAGTAATGGAGAGAAACTGAAATGTACTACATACAGCCACACTAGAATCGGAATAATTCTAAAGGTCTCCAAATAAAGACGTAATATAAACCTTAATGGCCTCGATCCCAGCGTCCGGAGCAATCCCATAACGATCCCTAATAACGTACCGATTCCAATAGAGAGAAATGAAATTTCAATCGTTACAAGTAAGCCCCCTAATAATCGTTCGAAATTAGAACCTTCAAAAAGCACCTCAATCCCCGAATTCTGCATATCTCACCTTCCTTTCCACCCAAGTCAATAAAAGCGATAAGGGCAGGACTAACACCAAATAGGCGAGTACCAGAAGGAGCAGAGACTCCGCTGTTTTGTAATGCATGCCGATCAAGTCTTTTGCCACATTCATCAAATCCATTAAAGCAATGGCACCTACAATAGAGGTCTCCTTCAGCAGAAAGATCGCATTTGCCCCTAAAGAAGGAATACTTATCGCAAAGGCTTGGGGAAAAATAACATATCTGACCAGCTGCAGCTTAGACAGTCCAATGCTCTGACCTGATTCAATCTGCGTTTGGCTAACTGCCTCGAACCCACTTCGAAAAGCCTCCGTCATATAACTCCCGCCCAAAAATGTCATGCCTACAATCGCACAGGTCATTTCACTAAAGTGAATTCCGATCTTAGGTAAGCCATAGTAAAGAAAAAAGAGCTGCACAAGTAAAGGGGTGTTCCGTGAAAGCTCAATGTAGATCTTAATAACATCACTGACGATTTTGACCTTATAGTACAAGACGATACTGAACAGTAATCCAATAAGGAGTGAGAATACAATAGCTAACAACGCTAGCTTCACTGTCAGCCACATCGCCTCACCATAAAGCGGCAAACTCTCGTAGATAAACTCCCAGTCTAAATTCATATCTGAGTAACCCGATCCCCTTTTCTTAATTTCTAATAATTATCAAAATCTTACATTAAACCTTACGCATGGTGATATGATTTTATTCATACTATTCCAAGTAAATAACTACGTTTTAAAACTCTTGTATAGTAGTCCACAAAAAAAAACCGCTAAGAGATTAGTCTTAGCAGTTTCTTTGTCCTATAGGATAAACCTTGCCCCACCCTAACATCCCACTACCAATAGCCTCGGATGCCGGTCTGCAAGCGGATCAACGCTTCCAAATAATAATAATCTCCCCAAATCATATGACCATCAGGCACACGTCCACCTCTCACATGATAAGAACCATGCTTTAGAAGTCCCTCTGCTTCCCGATTTCCAGATGTCGCATAATCTTCCACTAGGGATTTCATACTACGGTGTAAAGCAACTTCATAAATGGCCCGGTCCGGATCGTCTACGCCTAGGTGATCGAGCAGTTCCAAAAGACCGGCTGCCGCAATCGCCGAAGCCGAGCTGTCGCGAGGGGTCTCCGCTCCCACTATCACATCGAAATCCCAATAAGCCACACTATCCTCCGGTAGATGGCTGATAAAATAATCCGCTAGGCTCTTAGAAGTCTTAAGAAAATCCTCATTCTGCGTATAGCGATACGCCAGAGCAAAACCGTATATTCCCCAAGCTTGACCACGTGTCCAGGTCGATCCGTCCTCATAACCTTGATGTGTTCCTCCACGAATTGCATTTCCGGTAGCCGGATCAAAATAAAAAGTATGGTAAGAGGAGGCATCCCCACGCACAAGAAATTTCCGGCTCTTAAACGCATGTTCGAGCGCTATTTCATAATAGCGCTTATCTCCTGTTTCCTCAGCTGCCCAGAATAATAGAGGTAAATTCATCAAGCAGTCAATAATGATACGTCCCGCATTCTCCGGGTCACTCTCCAGTCCCCAGGCCTGAAGAATCCCTGCTGGTTCACGCCAGCGCTTGCACAGCGTGTCCGCAGCTTGCAGACCGACAGCTCGCGCCGCTTCGCTGCCCGTTATTTTCCACTCCGCTACTGCGGTCAGTGTATACAAGAAACCAATGTCATGATGGTCCAGGGCGATGTGCTGATCCAGACGATGCTTGAAGTCCCCTAACCAAGAGGCTGCCGCCTCCTTATAGCATGAATCCTTACTATATTCATAAGCAAGCCACATCATCCCAACATAGAAACCCTCTATCCAGTCGTCGTTGTCTCCCCATTCGTACTGTTGCCCCTCAGCGATATGAGGCAGTTTGCCCGGATGGTTAGCCATATTGCTCCCAACTTTGTGAATCGCATCCTCAATAGCCTTATTCCACATCTTTGTTTCTCCCTCCCCTTAAATCAACAGTATGCAAAAGTGTATCGTTACTAGGTTCGTATACAGCAACCCTTCCGTCCGAGTGCCATTGAATAAGCGGCGGTGAAGCAAGACTTGCCTGGTTCTCTGGAGTATTCGTCGCTCCGAAGACAGCAGATATCAATACTTGCTCTCCCGGTTCCAGTCTGGAGCACAAGCTCGGAAGAAGTGTCCGCGGCTTCAGCAGATTGGTATTCGGCTCGGGATATACGCACTCTCCCCGATCAAAGCCGCATAGCCTATGTATGGCACTGATTCCCCAGGGCAGCTGTACCGAAATAGCAGTGTTTGATACATTAATAATTTCCCGTTCACTGTGCGAGAAGCCAGCTGACTGGCCAATGGCAAATCCACCCTCCGCTACATCCAGCCGCCGGGCAGTATGAATGCTGTGAACACGAACATGCCATAGACCTGCCGGAATAATCCATGTCTCCACATGTACATCACTCCATGGATGCCAGCGGGAATATACATAGCTGTCCCCGATTTCCCAGGTCTCGCAGAATCTGCGTACCCGATAGTGTTCATCACATTCGCATAGTGCGAGTGTAGAATCGTAAGCGCCTTGAACCAACCCGTAACCCGCTTTCGGGACACTAAAGCCAAACAGAGTGGAATATGCAAATTTAGAATATTTGGCTGCACTATGGGCCATATCAAAGTTAGCCATCTGGCCAGAGGTATAGGCAATAACCTGCCTGTTTCCTTCCGGACGACTCACAAGCATTCGCGCCTCTTGGAGAGCCCGTACCTCTTTCAAAATAGGCAACGGCTCTTCCTCCGCCTGCCAAAAAGGATGATCATCTGGCAAGGCAAGAATAAGCATAGCTTTAAAGGCCCAATACGGAGATCCGGGGGCGTTGTAGTTCTCTGTCATGACTAGATTCGGATAAGCATATCCGATGCTAAGCAGTCCGTCTAATCCCATAATAGGTTGTTCAAACCACCAACGAAAATGGCGCATAATGATTCCTTTAAGAACGCCATATGAAAAAGGAACCATATCTGCATACACCAGCGCACTCCAGAATGAAACCTGTGCAAAACGATAGGTCAGGCTACGACCAAAAGGAAGTGCGCTTCCGTCCTCAGCGAACCAATAAATGAAATCCTCGGCAAATCGTACTGATCTTTCCCGATAAACAGCAGCTCTCTGAGGATCATCATCCGCCATCAGCTTAGCGTATATCAGCGTATAATAATGCATAGCAAAAGCAATATAATAGTCCCTCTGATCCGTCAATCCATCGGAATACCAACCGTCACCAAGATAGTAATTATCGATCTGCGCTAGATAATCATCCATTATGCTCTGATCATAAGGTAATCCGACTTTCTTGAAGCCCACATTTACAAGAACCGTGAACATCAGCCAGTTATTCGGATTGGAACGATCCACATGATTAATCTGATTTAGCCAGTTATATACATTTATTTTCTGCGTGTCACTCAGCGGCTCCCACATTTTATGTGGTGCAAGAGCAAGCCCCAGTCCCAACACGGCCTGCTCTACCATACGCTGATCTTTGGTAGTAAATTGCCCCCAATATTCTTCATGCTCCGGGTCTGTTCCGTTGATGATCCCTTCCAGAAACATCGGCCAGAGTGCACTTTCCCCTCCACCGCTGGCATGGGGAACAAGGCCCCATAGAGGACGGGCGAAAGCTTCCATAAGCGCTGTAGCTTCATTGTATATCGATCCTGTAGCGCCCATATTAATTCCTGCACAACCAGAGGTAAATCTGCGCTCCAGTGGAGTATATAGTTCATTTAGGAACATCTGTAATTCATTTTTAGTGCCCTTTATTCCCACAGCAATGTTTCCTCCTGTCCACACTCAATGCCAAGCGGCATATTCACTAGGCCTCATGCCCATTTCCCGTTTAAACAGCTTGATGAAATAACTTTTGTTGGCATATCCCAGATACTCGGAGATCTCTTCCACTGTCTTTTCAGATTGGTTAAGCAGCTCCTTTGCCTTCTGAAGCTTTAGCATATTTACATATTCGATGAAGTTCTGGTTTGTTTCCCGTTTGAATAAGCGGCTGAAATAACTGGCATTTAAGTTAAGGCGGCCTGCCATGTCCTCCAGCGTTATTTTCTCCGTCACATGACTAATCACGAACTGCTGGGCTTTGATGACCTCACTCCGTTTAGACTTGATGGAGAACATACTTATTTTCCGCGCTAATTCCTCCAAGTACTGCACCAGCCATTGTTCCAAATGCTCCAGAGTTTCAATGTCACCAACCACGCTAAATAGCTTTTCTTCGGTTATAGGCAATGGAGATTGCAGAAGCTGTTTCGTCTTCATCTGCAAGTCCATCAGCAAGCGAAGCACACATTCCTTGACTTCATTCGGATGGAATTTTTGCGAGGCCACCCATTCCCTCCATTCCTTTACATGAACGCGAAGCTCCGTGTTCCTGTTCAAGGCAATATCATCATTGATAACAGAGTACAAGGTTCCATATTCAGCATAAATATCTTCTCCGGAAAAGCAGACTTCTTCAAAACGGTGGATTCCCGCCGCAGGGAGATAAAAGCGCTGTATTTTCTCCCTCAGCATCCGCTGCAATGTTCCGCGAATTTCCTCAGGACTGCGCGCCTCAGCGCCAAATAAGCAAGAGACAGAGAGTTTAAGATATTTTTGAACCGCAGAGGCTGCATTTTGAATGGAGTGATAGATAGCCTGGTGATCTTTGGAAGGCTGGTCGCTGCAAAAGAGAATGACAATCTCCTTATGGCTGTATCTCGAAATAAACAGACTGTGATCAGCCTCAAGCACTTCCTGCATAATATTCTCAACCGCAAAAGAAATCGTATATTCACTCATCCGGCGCACCCTTGAAGCTTCCTCTGGACGATCAATTACAATAACCAGCGGGATATAGTTTTTGGCATGGATCATAATTCCGTTTGATCGGGCCTGCTCGATCCAAGCCCCCTTATCCCAGGATTGATACAAGGTATCTTTTAGAAACTTTTCCTTCAGCGCGGCGCGATTTTGAGACTGCTTTTGCTTATAAACCAGCATCTCCGTATGCTGCTGCCTATTCAGTCCCACTTCCGCCACAAGGGTTCTAATCGCTTGCTGTAACTGCTCAATATCCAGTGATTCTTTTAAAATATATTCTCCTACGTTTAATTTCAGCGCTTGCTGGGCGTATTTGAATTCGTTGTGGCAGGAGAGAATAATCGCACGGATTCCGGGCTGCACAGCTCTGAATAGCTCCAGCATCTCCAGCCCGTTCATCTTGGGCATGCCAATATCGGTAATAATAAGATCTGGTGGACTCTGCTGTGCTTTTTCCCAAGCCTCGAGACCGCTATAATAACATCCGATGAGTTCAATACCGAGCTCACTCCAAGGTACGGCCTGCGACAAATAACGGATAACCGGATAGTCATCATCCACCAATATTGCCGTCAGCATTCTCCACACCCACCTTTCCGTAATCCAGAGGAAACTCCAGACAAATCTCTGTGCCCACATCAGGTTCACTTTGAATATTCAGCTTAAAAGAAGCGCCATAAATCATACTGAGGCGTTGGGCCACATTGCGTAAACCTATGCCGGAGAACCCTTTTCTGTCCTCCTCTGTAATTTGTTCGCTGCTGTATGCGGTTTCACGAAGTCTTGTTAAAGTTTCCGGCGACATCCCGATCCCATTATCCTTAATGGTGATAACCAAGCTTCCCGTAGTTGCAACAATACGAGCTTCAATAAAAATCTCGCCACCAAACTGCTCGAAGCCATGGATGATGGCATTCTCGATCATGGGTTGAATCATAAATCGAGGCACTAGTGCTTCAGCGCTACCGTCCGCTAAATTCATTTCCAGCCTGACCTGATTGGCATGGCGGAAATTCATTAAAGTGACATAATGCGATATCGTATCTGTCTCCTCACGAAGCGGGATAAACTCATTGTCTCTGTTAAAGGTCATCCGGAGCAAAGACGACAGCGAACCAATCAACTCAGCATTCTCCCGATCGCCTTGCATCAGGATATTTAAGCGAATCGAATTCAGCAGATTAAACATAAAATGTGGATTGATCTGCGCTTGCAGCATCTCTAGTTCGGCTTTTCTTTTTCCCGTCTGTTCATAAGTGATTTGTTCAATCATAGACTCGATCCGATCCAGCATCTGGTCAATGGTGCGGGCGAGCTGTGCTGCCTCATTATTCCCTCGAATGAACGAACGTTCATCCAACTGACCACGACCTATTCGCTTTACAAAAGCGCTTAATTTTACGATTGGCTGAGTCAGCTTTGAGATTAGAACAGTTAAGAGAACGGAAAACAAGGTAAAAAAAAGAATCTGCACCGCCAGGCTGATGAATAAAATCTGCTTATTTTTGGACAAGGCTGCCTTCAGCGGGATAATGCTGACCATCCGCCATTTGTTACTGCTCAGCTCCTGATCAACATATAAAAACTTCTCTCCGTCGATTTCCACAGTGTCAAGCTCGCCATCCATTTTCAACCACGTCATCGTCTCTCCGATTCGGGTCTTGTCAGCATGGGAAACTACAGTTCCCTTGTCATCCAAAAGCATCATCTCTTTATCATTATCGTTATTTAGATAAGGACGGAGCTTACGCTCATTGATATTAATAATTAAATATCCGATGGTACTGCTGGAGGTCGATTGAATCGGCCTCGCAATGGTTACCCAATCAGCTGAGCCTTTATCAGAATAATTGTAGTACGTATCGTGCTCCGCTCTCCAATAAGTCGAAATGGGTTGAATTTGTTTCAGCAACGATGTCCAATTTTTGTTGTAGAAATTTTTCGGGTTAAAGTCACTGTAAGGATAGCTGGTATAAATCAAACCATTTTTTCCGATTAACGTCACCTTCAAATATTCTGTTAAAACAAACATATCATCCAGCATCCGCGACATACGGTTATACTGAATGATCTGCTTTGGTGCACGGAGCGACTCTGAATCGGCAGACATCATCTGCCTGATCTCGCTGTTCTGGAGCACAAAGTTGGACTGTTCCAGTGTCTGTTCAAATATGGCATTCATATTGGCGCTGGCTGCATTTAAAGATTCTCTTGCGCTACCAACCGCTTTCTCCAGAATGAGATCCCGGGTCAAATAATCAGTAACCATGTAAATGCAGACAAGCGGGATCAGCACGCAGATCAGCGATGACCAGACAAGTTTCTTACGGAGGGATTGATGCTTTCTAAACACGGATTACAGGCCCCACATCTGTTTGAATTTGGAGCAGGAGGCAGAAATGCTTTCCTGCCCCCACATTATAAGCCCCCTTTGAAAAGCGTACAATCAGCCTCCGCTTACTTTCCGCTATTGTTCTGAACAACTTCCGTTATTTTTTTATCGATATTGGCAACTGTGACATCCAGATCCTGTTGGCCTAGGAGATACATCTCCGCTTCTGGAATAACGTTGTTCTTAGCTTCATCTGCATATTTAGCCGGAACCTGCGTTGCACCAGGTGTCGAGTTCTCCATCGTATATTTCAGAGAATCGACATCAATCTTAGAGGAATCCTTAGAACCACTCACAATTGTATCCACTAATTTATTCGTATCCGATTTGGCCCAGCCAGAGAAAACGCGTCCACCGATTTCCAGTCCTTCTGAGGTATACCAGCGCACAAAGGTATAGGCAGCCTCCTTATGCTTGGATTTAGCGGCTATTCCCATGTAGGTCGGCTGTACGGGTGAGTAGTGTTTGCTCTCACTGTCAAGACGGGGGATCGGCGCAAACGCGGTAACAAAGGTTGCCGGAATGGCATCCGTTCCACCCGATTCCGCAACCATCCAGTCGCCCATCGGAAGCATCGCTGCTAAACCGTTAAAATACTGATTCCGGTAGGCTAGTTTTTGCGAAATAATATCCTCATAAGGAGTGGCACTCTTATCTTCGTACATCATTTTCTTCATCATCTGCAGATTAGCCTTAAATTGCGGGTCAAGTGCATTGGAGGTTCCATCAGCTTTTAGAAAAGTATTATCCGTAGACTTGCTCATCAGCTGGAGCTGGAAATAATCCGGCCAATTATGCAGATATGCGCCAAAACGTTTCGTTGCGCCCTCACCCTTGGTCAATTTCTTGGCATACTCTTCGAAATCCGCCCATGTCCAGTCGGTCGGAACCGGAAGGCCCGCCTCATCTAACATTTCTTTGTTAAGGAGCACGAACCAGCGCTGCATGGAAGACGGTAATGCATAGATTTTGCCATTGACCGTAGTGTCCACCAGATATTCATCTGCGAGCTTATAACCTTCCTTCTGAATATAGTCATCCATCGGTTCCAACAAACCGATATCTGCACGCTGTGAATAGTTGGTATAAGGCAGTTCGACAATATCCAGCGGATCGCTCGCAGCCGCCATCAAATCCAGCTTCTGCATAGAGGCAACCGAATCACCTTTTTCATTCAGCAAATCTACTTCCACATGAATATCGGGATGCGTCTTCTCAAACTCCGCGATAATCGTGCTCCATTTCGCTTTGGCTTCTGTCTGCCAGGTGCTCAGCTTCAGGGTAACCTTCTCTGCTGCAGGCTTTGAATTTCCACCAGCATCGGGTGCATTAGTCGCTCCTGCATTATTGGTTTTCGCATTTCCGCCGCAAGCGGCCAATGATAACGCCATCGATGTGATGATGAATGCAGATAATAATTTCTTTTTCATTTAGACCCTCCTATAAATGTGTTGGGCATCACTCGCTTAACAACCAGTGACTATGTAACTGCTTACAAGAATATCCTAACATGCAGGATTGACGAGGAAAGTTCTCATATTCTACCGAAGAGAAACTATTTTGACTTTTATTATCCTTTCACACCTCCGAGGGCAATTCCCTCAATAACCTGCTTCTGTCCGAGTGCAAAAATGATCAGCAACGGCAGGATTGCAGATACCGCACCAGCCATCATGAGTGAATAGACATCCCCGTATTGGTCCCCGAACAACCGGATCCCCAGCTGAATCGTGAACAGCTCCTTGGATTTCAAAAAAATGAGTGGATATTGATAGTCGTTCCAGGTCCAAATAAAGCGCAAAATAGCATAAGTAGCTACAGCGGGACGGATCAGCGGAAAGGCAATCTGTAGAAAAGAGCGAAAATGCCCTGCTCCATCCATCCGCGCCGATTCAAGATACTCGTTGTTTACCCCCATAAAAAATTGCTTGAGCATAAACGCTCCAATAATACTAAAGCTGTTAATCAGGATTAATCCCAAATGTGTGTCAATCAAATTCAGCCAGTTAAACAGTAGAAACTGTGGAACCAACGATGCCTGCGGAGGAACCATATAAAGTGCCAATACAACTATAAACATCGCATCCCTGCCCGGAAAACGTAGCTTGGAGAACCCATAAGCAGCAAGTGCGCATATCAGCACATTAATTATAGTCGTAGCCAGCGTAATATAAATGGAATTTCCATAATAGCGAGCAAAGTCACCCGACCACACCTGTTTATAATTTTCAATGAGGTTCCACTGCTGTGGCAACCATTGAATCGGAAAGTTAAACACATCTTTCTCCAGCTTAAAGGAAGTGGATAACATCCATAGGAATGGTAAAAGAAATGCGATACCTAGCAGTCCCATGGCGATGGTCCAGAAGGTTCTGGATAAAAGCTCTTTTTTCACTGTAATTTCTCCTTTCCGCCTTTAATAGTTGACCCATTTTTTTTGCGCCAACATCTGCAAGGCTGTAATGATCAGGCAAATAAGGAACAGAACGAGTGCCATGCTAGAGGCGTAACCCGTCTTCAGCTGATTGAAGGCTGTATCATATAACTCGTAGACGATAACGGTCGTGGAGTTAGCCGGTCCACCCTGGGTCAATACTTGTATCAGATCAAAGATTTTAAATGAGCCGATAACCCCTGTTACCAGCAGGAAAAAGGTAGTTGGCGAAATGCAGGGAACCGTGATGTTGCGGAATTTGCGCCAGACGTTGGCACCATCAATATCAGCCGCTTCATAAAGATCCTTAGGAATACTCTGTAAACCTGCAATAAAAATAATAATGTTGTAACCGAGCTGAATCCAGACTTGAATCAACATCAGCGACGGCAGAGCATAATGGATATCCGCTAACCATTTGGGTGGGTTGTTCCACCCCAGTGACATCAGGAATTGATTGACGGGTCCCAGTGAAGGGTGAAACATAACCTGCCAAACCATAGCGATGGCAACTACACTGGAAATGTACGGAAGGAAATAAATCACTTTAAACAAATCCTTCAGAAAAACCTGTTTATCAATCAGGATAGCCAGCAGCAGGGCAACGATGATCGTAACCGGTACTGTGATAATAAAGAGCAAATTGTTCAGCAAGCTTTTCATAAAAGCATCATCATGAAACAGCCTGATGAAATTATCCACGCCCGCGAACTTAATCCCCCCTAACCCAGCCACAAAGTTCCAGTCCGTGAAGCTTAACAGCAGTGAGCCCAGCACCGGGATCAACGTCAAGATGATCAGCCCAAGCATAAGCGGAGCAACGAATAGATATCCCGCCATCGCTTCGCGTGTGTCCATGTTAAGATGAAACCTTTTTTTGCGTATCATAGTTCTCCTCCTTTACTTATCCATAATTGTAGAAAAAGTAAGCAGTCTTCATAAGAACTAGAATTGTTCATTTTGGAACGAATTTTACCGATCCTTTAGTTATGAATTCTTTTGCACAACGCAAAAAAAGCGCGAGCCAAGCTCCCGCAGTAAACAAAATCCATATTGAGTTTTACATAAAGCAATCGCGTTATACCGGCGTAACCTCTACAGTCCCTTTTCCATCAACGCCCGCACTATTCAGCTTTTTCCGAAAAATCATAAACAAAACCACACCCATCACACTCGTTATTACCTCAGTCACAGTCATCGACCAAATCACACCATGCAGGCCAAAAATAGAATGCAATACGATAATCATCGGTATAAATAATACACCTTGGCTTATCGCCATAATAGTAGTGGGTGTGCCTTGCCCTGTTGCTTGAAAAATGCTCATAAATAATCCGGTAAATCCATTAAATAAAGCGGAGATCAGCATCGCTGCCAAAATATAAGTTCCCATGCTTAACACAGAAGGATCGCCTGAGAACCAATGAAGAATCGTTCCTCTAAACACATATACTAGACTTACAAAAACAACTGCAATGCCGCCTATATATGCAAAAGCGTATTTGATGCTGGATTTAAGTCTCTCCGTATTTTTACTAGCAAAGTTAAAAGCAAATAGCGGAATCAATCCCAAAAATAAACCCATCGATAGAAATTCTGGAATCTGCACAATTCTTAAAGCCACACCAAATCCGGCGACCACACTCTCCCCATATTGAATGGAATAGTTATTTAACAAAAGCGTGCTGACAATTAAAAAACTGGCTTGCAATAGCTCGGCTGTACCTATTTTATAAACCTCAAGCTGATCTCGTACAGATATCTTGAAATGCTTCAAAAATCCTCTTAAATGCTCACTTTTCGTTTCCAAAAAGTAAATATAATAAATGGCAGAGCCCAAATTTGCTAAAACCATAGCCAAAGCAGCTCCGGCAACATGCCAATTCAGCACGAGAATAAATAAAGGATCAAAAATCAAACTTAAAGCCGTACTGATAAAAATACCATACATCGATTCCTTCGAGGCACCTTCCGAACGGACCAGTTGTTCCAAAGCAAAATTAAGCACAACAGCAAATCCGCCTGCAAAAAGAGTGAGCACATAAGACTTCGTAAAGTCTAAGGTAGCAGCATCTGCACCAAGCATTCGCGTGATCGGATTAATAGCTAACCAAGCGATGAGCGCGATAAGAAGCCCCACTACAATACTCCCGTAAAAAGTATATCCGGCAACCTTTTTCCCTTTTTCCGTCTCTTTTTGCCCCGCCAAGCGAGTTATAAATGTTCCTCCGCCTACCCCCAGCACATTTCCAAAAGCCATTAAAACGGTAAAAATAGGCAGGCCCAGCGTGATTGCGGTCAGCATACTGGTATTGTGTAATAAGCCGATGAAGTAAGCATTGATTACATTATAAATAGTACCCACAGACATCCCAATCATCATGGGAATCGATAAATGAGCGATCGCTTTTTTCATGGGCGCCGACTCTAAATAATATTGATTTGACAACTCATTTGTCATAAGTGAACCTCCGAACGTTTATAAACTTGAACTAACTTTTTGAAGTAAAGACTTTAGGGTTGCAGTTTCTTCCGGACTAAGCGCCTTAGTAATGCTTGCTTCTACCTCAGAGAAAATCTCATTGAACTCTTCCACTAAAAGAGCACCTTTTTCCAATACAAAAATACTCTTTTGACGTTCATCATTTTCAGGAGTGACACGCTGGATATACCCTTTCTTCTCCAACCCCTGAAGCATACTGGTAATGCTCGCCCCCTTCCTGTTAAAGACCTCCGCTAAATCCTTCTGAATAACACCTTCTGCTTGATTCTCAAAAATATAGCCGATCATGCGGCCTTGTTGTGAGTTCAGACCTAACTCATTTAACCTGGTGTCAGCTGTACCTTTTATTTTTATCCCAATCTCTCGTATTAAATTAGAAAATGGTGTGTCTACCACGGGTTTGTTCATTGTTATTTCCTCCTCTTGCGGATTAGTTAGAACTCTAAGTAACATCATTATCATAATAGATAGAACTCTAACTGTCAAGGTTCTAACTAAATACAAAAACTCCTCTCCAGCACTTGTCGAGTAGACAGGTACTGAAGAGGAGTTTATAGAGAGAATTACATCACAAGTTCTTCTAGGTTTCCAAATAAGACTTTTGTTGATTTCAGCTTGGATTCATTGCCGACAACTGTGAAATAATTTTGTTCCGTCACAGCCTTAAGCAAATCGGCATACTGTCTGATGTCTTCCGGTGTGGTCGACAAGATTTCATCCCGTTCCTGCTGCAGCTCGGCCCCGGTTACCTGTTCAAAATAATGCCGGTCCGCCCGCCGTCCCTGAGCGCTTGGGCTCAGCGGCTGGTCCAACATGGACAGGGTGCCGATAATTGCTTTGGTCATCTCGTCGGCATCCGCTTCATATCCTTCGGTGAATCGGTACGCCTGATCATAAACCTCCAGCGTCTCCTGCAAATTGGGATCACGGTAGGAAGTGAACATCAATATCCCATCTCTGCGCAGCATCAGGCTGCCGCCATAAGCTCCGCCCTTCACGCGCACGGCATTCCACAGATAGGTGAGGCTCATGATTTTTTTGAGCACCTGCATTTTGCCGGAATACGTAAATCCTAGCTTGTTGAAGTCGTAGCCTTTAACCACATATTGCACCTGGCTGGAAGACATAAAACCTTCATTATCCGCATGCCCCTGCGCCGTAATCTTAGGTTTATTCACCACTGGCCGATCCTGAATATCCAGCTTCGCTACATTAGCGGCGAATTCTTCATACAAATCAGGGGTACCCGTCACGCTGATGATTAAATTCTGTTTATTGAATAAAACCGTACAGATATCCTTCAGCGTGTCTGCCACCTCAGCTCCCTGCTGATCGATCTTCTCGGCAAGCTCACGGATAAAGCGGTAATAGGCCACGCCACCCTGTTGTTCCTGATACGCTCCCATGTCCGAAAAATAAGACATCAGGCGGCTGGCCGCGATTTCATTACCTTTTTGATTCAGGACGGATTCCATCTGTGAGGCTTCCCGCCGGACGATTTCCTGTAGCTTCGTCAAGTTATCGAGCGCGCTGGTATAGAGCATCTCACGCAGCAGATCCAGCGATTCGCCAATATGCCCCGCCATCACCTTAACCTGCGCAGTGAATTTAGGCTGATAACTGGCCCCAGTATCTTTTGCAGCGCCAAAGATCTCATTTTTGAAATGAATGCCTCCGGTTTTGATCCCAATTTCACTAGTGAGCTCTTCAATGCTGTAAGAAGCTGTCTCCATTTGGCCCAATACCTCTGCCAGCAGCACAAGATAAGGAATTTGCTCAGGAGCCACAACACTCGTATCCCAATAAAACTTGCAGTACGCAATCTTTTGAGTAGATACGTCATGGTGGATCAGCTTTAGACCCTCAAGGTTATATTCATGGGATGGCACCTGAGGTTCAGCACTGCGGTTAATGTCCTGTAGAGATAAACTTGGCAGCTTCTGCAAATCCTCGGTTGCATCTGCACGACCTTGCCGCGCCAGAAGATGCTGTGTACTCTGCACAAGCTGCTCCAGCTGGTCTGGTTGCTGTGATGATTTGTATTCACTTAATTGACGCTGGGTGCTCGCTTCCTTGTCGGCTGCAATCGTCTTGGACGGGTTCAGCACCACCAGACTGCAATGATCACTGTTCAGTAAGTAGACCTCAATCAGCTTCTCAAAATAACGATCCGTTATCTTTTCCCGAATGGTAGTGAATACCTCTTCATAAAGCATATGAGTAGACGGCTGACCGTCATAGAGCCAGGACTTCATCACTTCGATATTGTAAGTAAGTCCCTTTGGATATCGGCTAAAGTCCGCTTCCCGCAGCTCAAATTCCTTGCTGTTGACCGCCGCCAGCACCAGCTTCTCATCCAGCCCGTTCTTAACCAAGCTGCTTAATGTGGTCTTCACCAGCTCCACGAAGGCATCTTTGGCGGAGGCGTTCGAATGTGTCAGGGTAATGCCAAGCAGCGGCTGAACCATACTGTCGGAATAAAAAGCAAAGGCATCTTTACCCAGACCGCTTTCCAGCAGGGCTTGCTTAAGCGGAGCTGCATTGCTGTCCATCAGCATGCTTTTCAAAATATCAAAAGCCAGATTCAGTTCCCGATCCGTAGAGGTTCCAATTACATAGTTCAGACTCAAATAAGTTTTGTCGTCGGCCGTTTCTGCTTCCAGAATCGGATAATCCGCTACCAGCTCCGTCATTCCGGTAGGCTGTTGTAGGGGAATGGAGGTATCAAAGCTGTTTTTTTCATAACGGCTAAGGTATTCCTGGTCTATAAATTGCAGCTTCTCTTCAATAGAGACGTCTCCGTACAGATAAAAATAACTGTTGGACGGATGATAATAATTGCTGTGCGCCTCAAGAAATTGCTCATACGTAAGCGCAGGAATCTCCTGCGGATCTCCACCTGAAGAATGACGGTAAATCGTGTCTGGATACAACGACTTTTTGATCCTGTCCATCAGTACCGTAAACGGCGAGGAATAGGAACCCTTCATCTCGTTGTAAACCACGCCTTTATAGATCAGCTCAGCTTCTGTTTGCTGAAGCTCGTAATGCCAGCCCTCTTGCTCAAAAATCTCCTTTTGCTTATAAATATTCGGCTGAAAAACACTATCCAGGTAGACCTCCATCAGATTGGAGAAATCCTGCTCATTCCGGCTCGCCACCGGATACATCGTCTTATCCCCAAACGTAAATGCGTTCAGGAATGTCTGCATCGAACCCTTTAGCAATTCTACAAAAGGTTCCTTCACCGGATATTTCTCCGAACCACATAATACAGAATGCTCCAAAATATGAAAGACCCCTGTACTATCTTCAGGCGGGGTCCTGAAGCTCACGCTGAATACCTTGTTGTCATCCTGATTCTGCACGAAAAGCAGCCTGGCGCCGCTCTTCAGATGTTCCATCGTGAATACGGCGGAATCGATCTCCCGGATAAATTCCTCATTAACGACCTGAAATCCATAATATATATTGCCTGTGATCAAGCGGCTCATAGATTTGCCTCCTCTGCACTGGATGTGATAACTCTATCTGAAGCTTATCATATCCCTGGACGTTTATTCCATTAATAGAAGGCTTCCGGGATTAATTTCTGCAGTCTGACTAAAATTGCCGCTGCCTGCTCACGCACCAGAATCTGCTTTGGATCGAAGCGGCCCCCGCTGCCGGTCATTACTTCATGTTCATTCACGGCCTGAATCGCCTGGCGGCTCGCCTCTGACAAACTGGAAGTATCGGCAAACTTCACACGGTCCGGGCTGCCGTACGTAGACAACCGGGCGGCTTTGGTTACCATAACCGCCGCTTCTTCCCGCGTAATACCGCGGTCCGGCTCGAACTTACCGGTTGGAGAGCTGATAATGCCCAGCTCCTCAGCCTTGGCGATGGTACGGCTGTACCATTTG
The DNA here is from genome assembly GCF_037980415.1 of Paenibacillus sp. FSL H7-0690. Lineage (NCBI taxonomy): Bacteria > Bacillati > Bacillota > Bacilli > Caryophanales > Paenibacillaceae > Paenibacillus > Paenibacillus sp. FSL H7-0690. Next base: position 5,105,852 of record NZ_CP150281.1, read on the forward strand.
TCCGCCGGAACATCCTTAAAGCTAGAAGTGGCCTTGGCATCGGGGAACTCATGCAATAGCCGCAGCAGCAGGGTCAGAAATTCAGCCCGGGTCAGCTTCTGCTTAGGAGCCAGCACATTTCCGCTGGCACTCACGCCCTGAATATATCCGCTGCTGAGCGCTGTTGCGATATCCAAACGTGCCCAAGCTGCGACTTTATTGGCATCCGTAAAGCTGGCCAATTCCGGGGAAGAGACATGCAGCGCAAACGTCCGTTTGGAAAGTGCTGGAGCGGCATCTTTACGGTATTTGGTGACTTGCACAGGATAGACACCGGGCTTCATGCCGGCAAATGACACCTTTCCCGTGCTGTCAGCCACTACGCTTTTTCCTTGAAGTGTCACAGTAGCGCCGAAAGCCGGAAGACCGCCCAGCTGACCGTTTGACTTGGTGATATGGAGGGAAAACGGCATATTGGCGCTTGCGTATCCACCCATTTCCTGGCCGTTTTTATCTTTCCATTTCACTTCCATCCGGTCAAGCAGTTCTGTATCGTCCGCGTAGTAAACAAGCAGCTGATCCCCATTGCCTATCGTCAGTCTGTACGGGCTATTCTCAGGATACATCCATGCACTGCCCCCGCTGAATACAGCAATCTTCCATTCTCCGCGTCCATTGTATCGCCCGTTCTGAATCCCCTCGATAGCTGTGAAGGCCGGTTTAGCTGCATCCGCATTCAGCTTATACGCCAGACCCTTCGCCTGTAAAAAAGCTGCCGCTGCCTTCACAGCATCTCCGCCAACAATATGCCCCCCGGCAACGGTGCCACCGGGTCCTTCGACCTGAATTGTTGCCCGGTCAAGTCCAGCATGATGCAGTCCGCTATACAGCATGCCAGCCTGCTTGGACAGCAGCTTATAGGAAGTCAGGGCAAGATAGGCTTGCACAGTTGCGGGACTATCGTTTCCTCCGCCTGCTGTCTGCGCAAAGCCGCCACCCGGGAGCTTCCGCGCTAGCAAATGGTCCAGCAGCGAGGCTCCGCCTTCCTTGGTGAAATCTGCTGCATCGACTCCCTGCGAGGATAAAGCAACAATCACCTGCGCTGTCGTCGCAGTTTTACCATCGAACCCTCCATCTAGCTGCTGCTTGCTCTTAAGCCACAACAAAGCCTTCTCGATCGGCTGCGCTGTTTGTTCTGAACTCACTTCCGAAGCAAGTGCGGTTAGTACCCAGGCAGTAGCTACCAGATCTCCTTGCTTCTGCCCGGCCAGCGGCCAGCTGCCGTCCGCTAGCTGCATATCAAGCAGCTGATAAAACAACAAATCGGGGTAACGGTTTGTCCGCTCCAATGAATTTGAAATGGAATTCTTCGAGGTAATATAGGCGGCTGCTACCGCTGCTGCCCCTTCCGAATCAATTCCGTCATGATTCATCAGGAATGGATAAAGATCAATACCAGCGATGTTGTTGATGTTGCCCCCCGCAGCACTGTAAGCCAGCGCTGTTCGAGTTAGCTCTGCCACCTTGGTGAACTTGCCCCGCTGTTCCAGAATCTTATCGGCAGTCTGCTCCAGATATCCCTTGGGCAGACTGCGCCCATTCTTGAAGAAACCTACGGCTGCTTCGTCCGGGAATGGCTGTATCGTCAGCAGCACATTCTGTGCCCCTTCCAAGGCACTCTGCATCTCCGCTGTGAATACCGCGGTTGTCTTTTGTGCCGGAGACGGCTCCGCCATTACCCTGCCACTCAGCAATACAAGCAAAATACATAATGCGGTAAGTGTAACCTTCCTTATAGTCCGGTTTATGGGTGTAGCTCTCATATTCATTCTCCTCCAATGTAGTTTGCTAGAACTTTATAAGTTAGACGCTGCAAACTGGGATTTAGTTCCTGAATATGTTGTAATATGTAGCTTCATCCAGCTATGAATTAAAAAAAGACCGCACTGCTACCCGCTTACACGATAGCCCTACGATCTTTTCAAAACTCTTATTCTACCTGAGCAAACCCCAGCTCACGGTATAATGTCCGCTCCAGATAATCGTGAAGATAGAAGCGGGATTTCACAAAATGCTCCGCCATATCGGATGGCTGGTAACGCTCCAAAGCCGCTTTCATGCGAGGCAAAACGTTCTCACGTCCGCGGCGATTTCGCATGTAATTGTTCAGCAGCGAGTGCCTTTCCGCTTCGTCTCCCGGATAGAGCTCCCAGCGGTAGACATATTTGTGGATCGCCCGCGAACGGTCCGTCGCCGCTTCAAAATCATGCATAATGGCAATCAGCTCTGCTTCATCCTTATGATCCTTCACCTTGTCCAACAGCTTCCAGATAACATCATAATAATCTTCCAGCTGATAATTCCCGAGCTGAGCGTGACCTGTTCTAGGACCGATGCCATGAAACTGCTCCATGAATCGATCGATAAATGTTGCTGAGTCCGCTTTACGGTTCCAGGCCAAATCGGCGTGCAGCAGCATCGGATACCACGTCGTTTCAAAGATCCCATAAGGAACACCAAGGCTGAACGGCCCTGTCCAGTTCGTGGCGACGATGCAACCGAGGTCCAGCTTATCCGCTGTCTCCGCCCATTGGAGCAGATTATCCGTCCGGTTCAATAGTACCGGATAATTCTGATGTTCAGCCCAGTCAAAGCTGCGAACCGCCGGTGCTCCCATAACCTCGATGCCTAGTGACCTGAATTTATCCGCAAGAGAAGAAACCTCAGCTTCAATATTACGTCCGTTGTATATCCAGATCATCGCTGCACTCCGCTTATCCAGCTTTGCCAGTTCCTCCGGCGGGCATTTGTCCAGCATGTCATGCCAGAAAATCACTTTTTTACCACGGCTGGCTGTAAATTCAATCAAAGTGTTCAAAAAAGCGATAAAAGCCCGCTCCCGTACCCCTCCGAACAACGTTTTACAGCGTTCGCATTCACATAAGCTGTACACCTCGTCGCAGCCGAGGTGAATATAACGGGAATCCGGATGAGCATCCATCATCTCCTGTAACAGATCGGTAATCAGCTCGAAGGATTCCGGATGCGATGGACAGATCTCCCCGAGGGATAACTCCGTTTCGCGCAAGTGCCGCCAAGCGTCGTGGCGGAGTACATACTCCAGATGCCCGAAACTCTGCTGCAGCGGAATGATCTCAATAAAATATTCATGGGCTGTACGTTTCAGTTCCTCTAGCTGTGTGAGGCTTAACGAATGCTGAGGATGCACGAATTCCGGGTACTTCTGGAACGGGAATTTATCTTCGTATTCAATCAGAACTGCATTCGTTTTATACCGGGCAAAATCCGCCAAATACGATAGCAGCAGCTCTGGCTTGGAAAATGTCTGGCGAAGATCAAAGTTCATCACCCGCAAGGTAGTGTCAGGCCAGTCCGTGATAGACACAGCAGGAACTTCCCCTACTGACTTAAGCAGTTGTAGTAACGTTTGTAGCCCGTAAAACAGACCCGGCGCATCCAGTGCACGGATTACCACCCGGCGCTCCGACACCTCCAGCCTGTACCCTTCCGCCCGGCCGTTAAGCAATTTCAGATCCACTTCATCTGGCTGTGCTCCTTTCGTTTCTGGCTGCGAGAGACTCTGAAGAATAAGTGAATATCCTTTTCCCGAGATAACATGTGTACATTCCAGCTCCGGAAACGAGCGGCGGCAATGAACCACTAGTCTCGGATCATGCTGCTCCATGTAGAGGCTCAGGCTTACATCCTCGCTGAACTCAAAAGCTTCGCCCTCTTTCACTTGGATCTGCTTCGGTTGCGGTATCAAGCTCTGCATCGTTCTCCTCCTAATCTTTGCTGTAATTAATTACTGCAAGCCTTGCTATGACCCTTTTTCCAGCATTCCAGCACGGTAAGTGTCCTGTCGTCATAGCAGAAGCTCACGAGATCGGCAGGTGCTCCAGCCCTAAGCCCTGCCGCCTGCTCCAGCCCCAGCAAAGTAGCCGGATGAGCAGAAGCACAATCCCAGGCTTCATCCAGCCGGGCTAATCCAGCCTCCGCAAGATAGGCCACCTGATCTGGAAGCATCATGGCGGAACCTGCAAGCAGCTGCTGATTGCCAGCCAGATGCAGCCGCCCTTCTGCTGTTAATACAACCTCTCCACCAATGTGCAGGTGATAAGTTCCCGGCGGCATTCCGCTCAGTGATACAGCATCGCTGACCAAGATGGTGCGGCTGCGCTTCATCCGTAGGATTACTTTCAACAGAGCGGGTGGTAAATGTTGACCATCTGCAATCATACAGCCGTATAGTTCATCCGCCGCCAGCTGCTCCCACAAATAGTTGGGATGACGGGGCAACGTCAGATGTGTGCCATTGCCGAGATGCGTAGACATCACCGCTCCTGCGGCAACCGCCTCCCTAATCTGCTCGGGGGAAGCTGCCGTATGCCCTATAGAAACAAGGATGCCTGATTCACTGCACCGGGCGATAAATGCAGCGGCGTTTGGCCATTCCGGGGAGACGGTGAGGATACGGATAAGCCCTTCAGCCGCTTCTTGCCAGCGGCATAACCTATCCCAATCCGGCGGGCCAATATGTTCCCTTGGATGGGCGCCGCGCGGACCCTCTTCTGGTGACAGAAAGGGACCTTCCAAATGAATTCCTACAATCCCCCCAGCATCTTCCGGATACAGCGAAGCGGCTTCTGCAATGGCAGAGACCGCTTGAGCCAGCGCTTCTTTGCCATTAGTAATCAGAGTTGGACAATAGCTGGTTACCCCGTTTCCTATCAGAAGTCGGGACAGTTCCAATACCGTTGCAGGCTGTAAAGGCAGCGTGTTGAGATCCAGCCCCCAGCCCCCGTTCACTTGCAGATCCACCAACCCGGGTGCCAGCCAGGGCCAATCGGCCCTGGCTGGACTCTCCGCAAGTTCGATGACCGAAGTGATTCGCCCCTGCTCAACACTTACCTCAACCGGCAGCCCAGTTTTATAGTGCTTTCCCTTAATTGGCGCGTTCATAGGCCGAAGGCAGCCCGATCCGTGAACATCGTGATCTCCGGATGGGTGCGCAGAATAGTAGCTGGACATGCCGTGCTGATCGAATCATGAAGTGCCGCGTGTAAAGCCTTGCGTTTGGACACTCCCGGTACAATTCCGTACAGGTGACGGCCAGCCAGCAAGGCTGGTACCGTAAGCGTCAGCGCATGGGTTGGCACCTCGTCCAGCGAGGTAAAACAACCGTCATTCACCTGCTGGCGGCGGCAGGCTTCCTCCAGTTCGACCGCTTTGACCAGCTGCGGGTCGGTAAAATTAGCGACTGGCGGATCATTAAACGCGATATGCCCGTTTTCCCCGATCCCGAGGCAAACGATATCAATAGGCGCCTCGCTCAACAAAGCCGAATATCTCTGGCATTCCTGCACCACATCAGCGGCGAGACCATCCAGCAGTTCTACCCGGCCAGGGTTAACCCGACTGTATAGACGATCTGTCAAAAAACGGCCGAACCGCTGGGGAGCCGAAGCCGCAAGGCCGATGTATTCATCCATATGAAAAGCATTGACCCGGGACCAATCCATCCCCTGCTCCCGAACCAGCCTCTCGTACAGTTCATTTTGCGAAGGTGCGGCAGCAAACACAATTCGGACCTGACGCGCAGAATCTTGAAGCAAAGCTCTAATTTTCTGCGCGACCTGCGATGCCGCCGCAGCGCCCATCAGGTTACGATCTTCGTAAACCTGAACGGACATCTGCTCTACTCTGTGTGTCTCTAAAGGCTTAATGATGTCATTCATCCCGCTCATCCTTTCCGGGCAACTATTGTCCTTGGCACCAGACAGATTAATTCCCGTTTAACTGAATGTTCTGAACACGGTCGTAAGCTTCCCTATAAGTAGCCAGCAGCTTATCCACGCCGAGATTGTTCATCTCCTCCACATATTTGTCCCAGTCGGCCAGCTTTCGGGAGCCGGTAACAAACTTGGCAAAGCTTTCATCGCGGTGTTTTTGGATCGCCTGGCCGGTAATCGCAATAATTTCATTCTCTTTCTCCGTAAATGCAGGCCGTGGCTGCATCATGGACGGATCATATTTCGTCGCTTCTTCAAAGGCGTACTTCAAATTGTCTGAGAACAACGACAGATGTGCACCAAAGTCGATCCAGGTGTACGTTCCGCTAGTCTGAAGTCCTGTCTGTTTCCGCATTTCGATCACATCGTTGTACTCTGGTTTGAACTTGATCGTGTCGCCTTCCTTCACATATGTCTCACCCTCCACGCCCCAGCTGCTGAGCGTACGTCCCTCTTCGGAATAGAAAAAGTCCATATAACTCATCACATCATCGATGTTCTTCGAGGTTGAAGCCACGGTTAGGCCACCTTCCATATAATGAAAATACGGGTTCAGTTGCTTGCCGCCGGCAATGCCCGCTGGAGGAGCCATGAACTGCATGTTGAACTCCGGATTTTCCTGCTGCATCGCATTGTTAAAAAAATCGATCCGGCTGATGTAATCAATGGTCACAAACGATTTGCCCGTGGACACCATGTCCTGCCATTGCTTAGTTTGCAGAGATAGAAAGTCGGGCGGAATCAGCCCTTCGTCATAAAATATTTTCCACATACCAACCATTTCCTTGTAACTCTCTTCCGTGGGTCCAAAAAGCCACTCTTTTTTATCAAAATCATAATAAGCCCCTTCACCCGTCCCGTAATTCACTGTCATATTGGCATTCATTTCATCGGGAATTTGTCCGTAGCGGATCGAAAGCGGATAGCTGTCTGGATATTTCGCCTTCAAGGTTTTTAGAGCTGTATGCAGCTCCTCATATGTGGCTGGTGCCTGGATTCCTTCTTTGTCAAAAATGTCTTTACGGTATAACCAGATCATGCGGTTCGTCTCGCCAAAGCCCTGATTCGGGAACATATACATTTTGCCATCAGCAGACAGTGCAGCCTTCGCTTCCTGTGGATACTGCTTTACCCAGGCGGTCAGATTCGGCATTTTGTCCATATACTCCATCAAATCCACCAACGCACCCTGTTGCCCGAATTTATTCGATTCTTTGCGGTTAGGCATATACATCAGATCCGGCATTGCCTTCGAGGCAATCGCCAGGTTCAAGCTCTCTTCAAGCTTTCCGGAAGGGGTCTGTACCTCGAGTGTGACACCGGTTTTCTCTTTCAGCCAGCTCCAAATAGGCCAGCTTTTCGAATAAGGGAACGTAGCATTGTTGTCTAAGAGCGCAGTGAAGGTTTTTTCCGTTTTGGACGAATCAGCAGGTGAAGCGGTACTGCTGCCCTGAGTATTACTCTGCGGCGAGGTGTCATTGCCCCCTCCGCTGCAGCCAGTTACTACGGTTGCTGCAATCATCAGTGGCAGCAGTACAGATTTCCATTTATTCATTACGATCTCTCCCTTATTCTGAATTTGTGACGGTTCCACCCGCCTCAGCCTTTAACCGCGCCAATCATGGCCCCCTTAACGAAGTACTTCTGCACAAATGGATACACAATCAGAATCGGAAGCGTCGAGACCATAATCGTCGCGTACTTCAGCGATTCTTCTATCACCATGTTGTCACCTCCAATGCTAGTAACATCTCCCGAGCTAGCACTGCCAGCCAGCACCAGATTGCGCAACAGAACTTGCAGCGGGAACAAATCCGGTGAGCGCAGGTAGAGCAGCGGGTAAATAAAGTTATTCCACATGCCAACCGCGTAAAAGAGCGCTATGGTGGCGAAGGAAGCCTTGGAAAGCGGAACAATAATACGGATAAATATGCCGATATCATTCAGACCGTCGATGCGGCCAGACTCCTCCAGCTCTTTAGGAATGCCGGAGAAAAAGGTCCGCATCAGAATCAGATTCCAAGTGCTAACCGCACCCGGCAGCACCATGCCCCATACGGTATCGACCATATCCAGGGAGCGAACCACGAGGAACGTGGGAATCATTCCTCCGCTGAAAAACATCGTCACCACAATCAACAGGGTGAAGCTCTTGCGCAGCGCCATATCACTGCGTGAGAGTGCATAGGCACCCGTGGAGGTGACTACCAGCGAGATAAGGGTGCCAAGCACGGTGTAAATGAGTGTATTTTTGTAAGCCACCCAGATTTGCGAATCTCCGAGTACAAGCTTATACATATTCAGGTTAAATCCCTTAGGCCAAAAAGAAACGGTATTCTTCATGACATGCACATCACTACTGAGAGAGACAGCGAGCATATGCAGGAACGGATAAAGCGTGACCACCACAACCACGAGAAGGATAAAAGTGCTCACGACATTAAACCAGGATAAACGGGGTGATCTCATCACCACACCTCTTTTCTACCATAAACTTGTCTCGCTTACACGACGGCTGATGTAATTTGCTGTATAGATGAAGATCAAGCTAATCACGCCCATAAAAAGATCAATAGAAGCGCCATAGCTGAAGTTCCCCTGCACCATACCCACCCTATAGACATAAGTACTGATAATATCCGCTGTGTCGTAGATCGCCGGGTTCTGCATCAGGAACACCTTCTCGAAGCCAATCTCGAGCACTTTACCGATATTAAGAATCAAGGTGATCACGATGGCGGGTGAAATGCCGGGCAAGGTGACATGCCATATTTTACGCATGCGGCTGGCTCCGTCCATATCAGCAGCTTCATACAGCTGCGGGTCGATAGCGGTCAACGCGGCCAAGTAGATAATAGTCTCCCAGCCGATATGCTGCCAGATCTCCGACAGGACATAAATACCGCGGAACAATCCAGGTTCATTCATGAAATTGATCGGTCCAATCCCTATGGCACCAAGCAGATTATTAATCAGCCCTCCGGTTGGGGATAAAAACATGATCACCATACTGGCTACAATGACATTTGAGATAAAATGTGGAAGATAGCTGACGGTCTGCACAACTCGTTTGAAAGCAGCCTTGCGCACCTCATTAAGCAGAATCGCCAGTAGAATGGGTGCCGGGAAGCCAAAAAACAGCTTATATAAACCAAGCAGAAAAGTGTTTTTCATCAGCGGCCAAAAATCGGGATTCTCTATAAACATCCTGTAATATTTGAGTCCCACCCAATCACTGGCCCAAATCCCTTTAAAAAGATTGTAATCCTTGAAAGTGATAACTAATCCAAACATCGGTGCATAGCGGAAGATCAAATAATACAACAGGCACGGCAGGAACAGCAGCCAGAGCGCCTTGTTTTTATTCCAAGTTCGAAGGATTCCCGCTTTGTGGCGTTGAGGTCGTTGGGGTCGCCGGTGCACTTTCTTTCGCATTTTGTCCTGCACTACGCTAGCTTGAGCCATATGCATGTCTCCTCTTGTTAAAATGATCATAAATCATATAGATGTCAGATTACTTCCCCCTTTTTCCTGGGATTTGTCTCCGAATTATAGCTGCATTTCTTTGGAAAGCGCTATCTACATGTTATATAACATTTCGCCTTAACTGCGGATTTCCATAGAATAGCGTACAAATCAGCAAAATTGCATATTGTTGGTGTTAGCTTTTTGCCGCTATGATAGAATTAATCCAATTCATTTACGGGTGCATCCAAAGGGGGATACATATGAAGGGATCCGTTACAGGCAAATTTGCGCTGAATGCCCTGTTCGTTAAGCTGATGCTAAGCTTCCTCAGTGTCATCTTGATTTTGGCATCATTTAATCTGTTCTCCCATCTGTATTTAAGCGGCAAAATCTATAAGGAGATGATCCGGCAAAATGAGCTAGGCCTCGCACAAACGGTCGAAGGCTACGAAAATCATTTCCGGTTGACTCAGAACATGATTCTTGCCCTCACCCAATCCGATTCATGGACTGCCAATCTGGGCATTCTAAGCCACCTCAAAGAGAACCGACGATATGATATCCCGGCAGAAGTGATATCGGATCTCTCAACGCTGTATGCTAATCCTTTTCTGCATATCGAAAATTTCATTCTTTATTTTAAAAAGGAAAATTATGTACTGGAGAGGGAGGGCCTAAGCAGCGCCGCAGATATGTTCGGTAAATACTACTTCAGTGCAGAATACCCTCCGGAGTACTGGAGCCGGCAAACGATGGACAATCAATTTTTAAAAGTCATGCCCGCCGTAACCTTTACCGAGAAAACCATACATTCCACCCGTACGCTCGGAAGGTTAATGCCAGTGCTGGTCAAAGCGATTCCTTATGAGGAAGTGTACGGCATTGTCATGCTGAATCCGCAGCTGATGCAGGCCGCCTACGGAGATGCCGGCAATACCCCGTTCTATATCCTGGATGCGCAGAAGAATCTATTGTTCTCTACATCAGAGGGTAAACTGCAAACAAGCCAGCTTCCGGAAAGTGGCAATGCCCATGAGCGGGTCGGAGACCAATATTACTTCTATGAAAAAGGTAAACAGACTGGATTCACCTATATCCGAGTGACCCAGGTGGCGGCTATTGCTGCGGAAATGCGGGGGATGCAGCTATTGCTGGCTGTATTGCTCTCTGCCGCAGTACTGATCAGTGTTCTCTCATCCCTAATCTTCAGCCACCGGCTTAACCAACCGCTCCAGCGCCTGATTGCCGCCTTGGACCGTAAGGCAGGCAGCCGGCCTGAAAAATTGAGCAGTGTGAAGGAATTCGCCATTATCGGCGACCGCCTGAGCTCCATTTTGGAGAGTAACCGCTTCATCCAGACCGATCTTGATCATAAGAACTCACTGGTGCGCCAATATGCCTATACTCATAAAGTGAAAAATATCCCGCTGAGTAAAAGCCTCGCGGAGCTTGAAGATGTAAGGCAATCCGAACAGCCCTATGCCTCCATTCTGTTCAAGGTCAGCTTCAAAACCTTACCGGACGAATTGGAGAAACACACACTGATGTTATGGAAGCTGGTTCAAAACTTGATCACTGGTGGTGAAAGCGAAAGCGTCGCACTCCAGCCGGAACATGATCAGCTCATGCTGCTCCTGTTCAATCCCGGACCGCAGAGCAGTTTTCTGCAGGCTCTTGATACCCTTAAGGAGCTGCTGGATTCGGAGACATCCTTATATCTGACTATTGCTGTAAGTCCGGTATATTCAGGCGAAACCTCATTTACCGATGCCTACAATAATCTATCAATGTTGTTAAATGAGCGTAGATTGAACGGGGAAACACAAATTATCGTAGAACCTAGAGCCTCATCCGCCAAATCCTTTCATTTAAAGGTGACACACGGAGAGGAGCTGCACAATCTGCTGCAGTCTGCCAATGAGGAGGCTGTATTCGCTTGGTTGGATCGTCAGCTGGAGCAGCTGCAGCACAAGGACGCAGCGGCGGCGGATTTTCGGGCATTTGCCTTGGGAGCAGCGGAACAGACGAGCAAAACGGTGACGAGGCTGAATCTGCCCCAAGCGGAGCGTCTCTTACCACCCCCACTAGAGCCATTTAACGCTTTCCACTCAATGGATCAATACAAGGAATGGCTGCGTGATCTGGTTCGTCCTGTGCTCGTGGTCATCAGTAGCCGCTCGGAGTCGCGCGACCCCATTATCAGCTTTGTGCTGGATTACTTAGACAAACATTACGGCGAGGACATCAACCTCAACCTAGTAGCAGACAAGTTAAATTTAACTCCAGGTTACCTGTCCAGCATTTTTAAAGAGAAAACAAACATCAACTTCAGTGAATATCTGAACAATCTGCGGATTGAGCAGGCCAAAGAGCTGCTAATGAATCTGGAACTGCGGATTCAGGATATCGCGCTTCAGGTCGGTTATCAGAACGTAAATTCCTTCATCCGTATGTTCAAACGTTGTGCCGGAATAACTCCGGGCGAATACCGCAAGCGCTATTCCCGTGATGATTCACTCCCCTCCTCCGGCCTTGGCTTGTAAAGAGGCTACATTGCAGAGGAGAGGACAAAAAAGGCCCCCCCATTGGCTGGGGGCCTTTTTGTTGTAAAGATTTGCAATCAGAATCCCGTTTTCGGAATCTCCATTGGCATAATATTATAGGGTGCTGTCCTCCCCGTCCGCACCTGATACATCTGGTCATGGGCCTTTTTCGCTGCTTGCACGAAAGTTTCATATGGACGGTTGCAGACATCCACTACACCGATTTGATAGTTTTCTCCGTCATAACGTCCGAGCACAGGCTGATCATTCCATTGAAAATAATGAACTCCGATGAGCTGCGGGATAGCTGCCCCCTGCTCCACATAATAACGGTAAGCCTCACCGCGCTCCTTCTGGGTTGCCACCGCACGGATCCCATAAGCCAACATGCCGCCTTCAGCCGCACCAAAATGATATTCCCCAATCATGACTGGTTTGTTCAGTCGTCCGCTGATCTGGGCGATCTGTTCCTTGTCAGGACTGAACTGATAGCAGTTCATAGAGAATACATCAAACCATTCGCAGCCCTCCAGCACCTCATCACTGCCAACCCAGGCATAACGCATTCCCAAATTCAGATGATTCGGATCCGTCTGCTTGCAAAGACGGGCTGGCACTTCTACATACCGTCGAATCATGATCCGGTTAAACTGGTTATAATCCACTTCTCGGGCAGAAGTGAGATTATCCCCGGTTACATTCACATTCGATACATCGTATAAATCCTCGAATTCTTCAAAAACGCTATCCCACGCCATGTTTAATCGTTCCACTGTTTTGTACTTTTCTGCAAGCCAGCGAATGAATTCCTTCTTACTGGCATAACGGACCGGAGATTTCAGCATCTGCCCGGTCAAATTCAACCCATCCACGAATGCCCAATGCGGCTCATTACGCATGAAATAACCGACCATTCTCTGGTCTTCCCTTAATGGAAGAAGCTGCTCCGCAAAGCTCCCGGCATTCCGCTCATACTCCGGGCTAAACACATCGGGGAAATCCCGGAAAATAGTCTGCTCCGTCATAGGAAAGTCCACTAGAGGATAAACATACGGAAGCTGGGATTCGTTGATAAATCTATCATTAGACCAGTTACCAATGGTGTTGAATCCCCATTGTTGTAAGCGAAAATCCGTCATAGCCACCCAGTTAGAGCGCCACTCCGCCCCAAAAGCAGTGATCAGATTAGCAATCTCGAAGCTGAATTCCTCGCCATCCTGTGACCAAGCTTCTTGATAGATTCCTTCCCGCTCCGGCAATGAGGGTATCAAGTGTTCCATGCCAGTTACATGCATAGAACAAGCTGGACCCACACAGTCCATCCCCGTACTGAACAGGGCATAACCCTCTGGATCAACGAACCACCAGCGGCTGCCGTCAAACTCCGTGCGGAAATATCCAGTTGCCGCGAATCTCAGCGCCTTCCAACCTCCGTACCTGCTGAGGTCACCTCCATTGTGATCAGCTTGTGCCGCAAGTTGCCGCTCTGTGCGCAGCCGATCCGTCAACGCTTCTGCATCAACCGTTTTCCCTGGCCAACCCCTTCCCTTTAATTGGCCCAGATCATCTATATATGGTTGCTGTTCATACTCAAAGACGGGCTCAATTAGACTTAGAGCCAAGCCACTAATTTGCACAGCTCTACTTGTTGTTGAAGGGAGAGTAGCGATAGAGAATCGGGTGATATGCTTGCGATCGATGCCTGCATCTCCCCTCAGTACTGTCTGCATCACACCCGGATAACGGGGAAGGAACAGCTTCTCACCATTTAAATGAATCAAGGGTAAACAAATTTCGGTGCGCACACCAGGTAAAATTCCTACATGATAAGTAATGACGCGATGATCCCGATCATAAAAACTGAATAACAGTACCAGAACGTCATGGCTTTCATGGTAAACCTTTGCATTAACGAAACCATAATCGCACCAAGCGGCGGATTCCAGATGCCCTGGCTGAAGCTCAAATCCACCACCTTCTGGTGTAGTGATGAACTGAAACGTCTCAGAGGAAGTCGCAGTAAGTTGTGTATGGGGGTCACTTTTAAACCATTCCATAGGGAAGGAGACAGATAAACTCATCGGTATACCTCTTTTCTCTAAACTGTTTACCTTACTGAAATCAGTTGAAAAAGCTGCGGGTCTGCACCTAGACGGGGATCATGGCAGCGTGTGGATTCAAGAAACACACAACCCCAGCCCCCACGCTGTTCTCCTGCTACGGTAAGAACTCTTCCGTCATTGCTCCCAATAGTCAGTGAACCTGCTTCTGTCTCTGTAAGCAACCATATAAACTGATCTTCGTTGTCACGAATAGGCTCCAGCAGCAAGGAATTCAACGGGCCAATAGATAAGGCCTTTTCACTGTTTCGAATTCTCGCCCTACCCTTCTCCCCGTATTCAACCGTCCATCTCTGCTGCTGATCTTCATACGAAAGCGTCCGGACTTCGACGTTCAGGGTCTCCTCATGTTCAATGGATTGATTTCCCACCGCCAGATAAAGCCCCATTCCTAAGCTTTTCAATCTGAACAGACCACTACCAGAGCCGCATTCCACAGCTACGATTCCCTTCCTAAGGTCAATCACCGTTCGCTCTGCCCAGTCAAGCTTCATTTCCCGGTCAGAAGGAAAGCTGAGCGGCAGAAATACATAGGAAGAGGCATAATAATCCGCAGGGTCCCAGCGATCCCCAACATACAAGTAAGAGCACTGGTCATTGTCTGTTCCTACAATAGGAACTATAAAAGCAGGCTGGCTGTCGTATGTAGTGATGTCGCCCAAAGGCAGCAAGGGTGACCAACGACCAAATAATTCCTCGGACCAGGCATAGGTTCCTTGGTTAGGCAACCAGCCCGTACAGGCGGACGAGATGAGGAAGTATACACCCTGACGTTTCATTAATGCAGGTGCTTCACGCGCTTGTCCGGGCCACAAGGTCTTGACCTGTTCTTCTATGCTGAGGTAATCAGGTGACAGACGATACATAATAAGATCAGCATTTTCCCTTGCCGCGGAGATAAAATAAGCCGTTCCATCGTCATCCTGGAACAAGGTGCAGTCCCGAGACATGTTACCTATCGGATTAAAGCTGCCCCGGTAAACATAATCCCCATCTACCGTCCCGCAATCAGCGATCGCGCAGCGCGCATCAGAGTAGTCGCGTCCATTTTCCCAATGCATCCACATAACAAATCTCCCTGTAAGTTTGTTGTAGAGTACTTTTGGGCGCTCAATTACCGCACCCGTTGGGCGCCCCTCCCTGTCCAAGGGTTCAAGCTCTAATGTGGTGCGATGATAAATCGGCTGTACCGGTGAATCGAGTGTGAGCACATCATTGCGCCATTCCCAATTCACTAGATCCACAGATCGGTAGCAGCTCACTCTCCGCCGATCCATCCGGTTCTCACCAAACCAGTAATAATATCCATCCGTATAGAGCATATGTCCACCATGTGCATGTACAGGATTTCCGCTCATATCCAGAAGTGGAGCGCTATTTAGTAGGGTGACTGTACTCGCATTTTCGTCCATGATTAACCTCCAGAGGATCAGATTTTTAGACAAAAAAGCAGGTCCGGCCAAGGATGACCTTAACTGAACCTGCTGTTCTTGCGAACTTATTTCAATCCCATCTGAGACATCACATCCACCTTGCTAGCATTGTTATACCATTCGTTGATTTCTTCGGAAATTTTCGTACCGCCTTTGTCATGCCATTGCTTCACGAAGTCATCGTACGCAGTTAGCGGCTCTTTGCTGTAAATAATTTTGGTGAAGGTTTCCTTTTCCATCGTATTCAGTTGCTCCCAAGTTGTCTGCATGGTCTTGGTAGGTGGACCGTTAAATGCATTTGGAAGCAGTGACTCTCTATTCTCATAAGAAATCACATATCCCTCTTTGGCTGTTTCATCATTTGATGCCGATCTGATCAAGACCCCATTCTCTGCTTTTGCACCTTTGGAAAGATCATAAAAAGATTTACCTGGACCATCAACACTAGGTGTATTTTTGGTAAAAGCCATTTTACCTACACCTTGAGCGGCATCCAAAGGCGTATTGAATTTTTTGGAATCGAATACCACTTCATCGCCTACGATGTCATAATCATATCCCTGAGCATAACCATATTTGAAATCTCCGGTACCAAATGCTGCATCGTAAAGCTTGTCATAATACAAGAAGAAAGCTTCCATATTGTTAAAGTCTTTATTAAACATAAAGACACCATCGTTCTGTTGACCGGATTGGTAGGTTCGATCCCCACTTACACCATTAATTGTTGGGTAAGCTTTGATTTTAGCCCCTTTTACGTTAGTTTCCACATCTTTAACACTGCCGTACAGCCAAGGACGGCCAATAATAATCCCTGCTTTACCTTCAGTGAAATCCGCCAGTGCATCCCATGCACCCTGTGTAGCCAGCTCCTTATTTAAATACCCTTTGGAGTACCAATCGCGAAGTTTAGCTAACGCATCCTTTGTCCCATCAGCGACGGAACCGTAAGTGAGTTTACCATTGTCGTTATACCATTGGCCGGGGAGACTCTTCCCTGTATAAGCACTAAAAATCATTACAGAGTCGCTTACCCAGCCCGTGTTGTAAGAATCTTTTCCCGAGAAATCAAATCCATAAGTATCATTTTTTCCGTTACCGTCCGGGTCATCATTCGTAAAAGCAGCGATTACCTGTTCAAATTCATCTATATTTGTTGGCGCTTTTAAATTTAATTTATCTAACCAATCTTGACGGATAAGCATGACCTCACCTTCAGTGAGATTGGGCGAGATCGCCATCCCATAAACCTTGCCGTCCTGGATAACCGGGTTGAACGTTGTTGGATATTGTTTATATATTTCTTTCAGACGCTCAGGCATATATTTGTTAATGTCCTCCGCAATATCTTTTACAAGTCCAGATTGAATCAGATCATTTTCTAATGAGGTATCATACACTGGCAAAACATCCGGAAGCTTCTCGGAACCAGTGAGCGCTAAACGAAGTTTCGTATTATATTGGGAGGCATCACCGCCCAAAAGAGTAGTTTGGATGTTAATCCCTAGATTCTCGACACCCCAGCGGGTCAACACATTATCATTTAAGCTCTCCCCGTTGATATATTTACCGGCATTCTCATCTTGTTGCTTGGCGATGTTGATAGTAATAGGAGGATCGTATTTGCCGTCTTTGAGAACCGCTTCTGCCGCAGTAGATTCTTTACCGTTTGAGCCGCAGCCCGCTAGCAATCCTGCCATCAATACAGTAGTCGTTATTAAGGCCCCTGTTTTTTTCATCAATAAGCTCCTTTGAATTAAAGTTTTATATGTTGGTCACGTTATTCTTTTACAGCACCCAGAACGATGCCTTTGACAAAATACTTCTGTAGAAAAGGGTACACAAGGATAATGGGCAGTGTGCTAATAAAAATTTGCGCAGCTTTGATACTCTGTTCTGACAACGCGGCTGCTTCTGATTGACTAAGTGCCATACTCTGCGCTGAACCTTGCACCACTACAGTCTGTAAGAATGAAGCTAACGGATAGTCCGTTGTATTCGACATATACAAAATCCCATCAAACCATGCGTTCCAGCTCCCCACCATGATAAACAATCCAACGGTTGCCAGACCGGGAAGGGAAAGCGGAAGATAGATTTTCCGGAAAATGACGAAGAACGAAGCCCCATCGATAAATGCCGCCTCTTCAAGCGCCTTAGGGATTGTTTTAAAGAAATTCATAATCAGAATCAAATTATAAGCTCCGAAGGCACCGGGAAGCACGAGCGACCAGATCGTGTCCTTGAGCCCAAGTTTCGTAACCAATATATAAGAAGGAATCAATCCACCGGAAAACAACATCGTGAATATAAAAATCCACATTAAAGCATTACGCCCACGGAAATCTTTGGACAAGGCATACCCCGCCGTTGTAATAATGAACATGCTGATTAACGTCCCCAGTACCGTCCGGACCACTGAGATTCTCATGGAGCCTGTAAAATTCGTGTTTTTAAAAGTTTTCACATAGGCTTCGATATTAAAGTCCACCGGCCAAAAGGATACCAAATTCCCATTTACCGCTGTCTTACTACTAAATGATTGTGCTAGCAAATGAAGCATAGGCAATAAACACGATAAGGCTACTAGAATCAGGAGGATATGATTGAAAATCGAAAATATCCTATATCCCTTGGATTTATAATACACTCCCATTCCTCCTAACAGTTTTGTAAGCTTAACAACTTCGACTTAAAATATTTTATAGTTAGCTACCTTGTAAGCAATTCGATAGGAAATTACGATTAATATGAAGCTGATGCCGGATTTAAACAATCCAACAGCGGTACCAAAACCGTATTGGCCATTTAATAAGGATGACCGGTAAACATAAGTATCGATGATATCCCCCGTACTATAGACGAGTGGATTATATAAGTTAAAGATTTGGTCAAATCCTGCATCCAGGATATTTCCAAGGCTTAACGTTGCAATTACGATGATCATCGGCATCATACTCGGTAAGGTAACATGTCTTATTTGTTGGCGGCGTGACGCGCCGTCGATCTCAGCTGCCTCATAATAAGAAGGGTCGATCCCTGTAATCACCGCTAAGTAGACAATCATGCCAAATCCGAAGTTTTTCCATAAATCACTGATGATGATCGTCGGTCTGAACAGCGTAGGATCGCCCAAAAAGAAAATCGGTTTCAGTCCGAGGAAATTCGTAAGAAAATGGTTTATGCCCCCATCCAGACCTAAGATATCAATCATGATTCCGGCAACGGTTACCCAAGAGAGAAAATGCGGTAAATAGACCAAGGTTTGAATACTCTTTTTAATCCCCATGTTTCTAATCTCGCTTAGCAGAATCGCCATAAAGATAGGAACAATAATTCCGACTATAATTTTGATTACAGCAATAATGAGGGTGTTGATAATGGATTGTGTTGCCTCTTTATATTGAAAGATTCTTGCGAAGTTATCCCAACCAATCCAAGTTGAACCTGTAATTCCAAGCCAGGGCTTGTAATCCTGAAAGGCCATCACTAATCCGACCATAGGACCGTAGGCAAAAATTAGAACGAATACCAAAGCTGGGATACATAAAACATACAATGGCCAATTTTTTCTGATTTCCTTTTTCCAAGGATTCTTTCTACTTTTTTTAACGTTGGCTTTCTCACTCCATTTGAGCTGGGTATTCATTATCTGTGCTATTGTGCTTACCCCCTTTTACATTCTTGGCTGCTAATTTCTTTCTGGTTTAATGTTAACAAAAGCGCTTTCATTCGAAAATGTCTCAAATTAAATATCATAACCATTCGCTAAACATCTTTATAAACGCTTTCATTTTGCGAGAGCTCTTCTCTTTTTCTTTTGGAATATATGGCTTATGATGAATTCACACGAGTCCTAGCGACAGGAGTAATGCTTATGATTAAAAAAGTAAATATGAAACGATTCATATATTTTTTCGTTTTTTTCCTTTTACTTACCTTAAGTTTGTTTTTCGTAATGAACTCCCTAGGTTCCAAAACCATTCAAGAGAGCTTGGTTAACTCCTCCAAAAATCAGCTAGCCTATACGGAAAGCATTCTGGATGGCATCATCTCTGAGGCAAGTTTGTATGGCATCCAATATACAGCCGACACCTCCGTACGTTTCTATCAAAGCAAAATACAAGAGATGAACAATTACGATGCCCAGATGAAAAAAAACGATATCTATGACCGCATATCAGCACCACTTCTCTCCAGTCAGGCGATTGAATCTATCGGTATCTACTGGAAATCGGATGGCACTTTTATTTTTACGGGTCATGATTCGCTTGCCAAACAGCCCTTTCAGAAGGTCACGCAGCGAGGCTGGCAGATTGTTAATAACAATTTGTATTATTTTTCAATCTATCCTTATATTCATGAACCTAAGAATCCTGCCAATATTCAGTACATCGTGGGCGTTAAGCTGAAAAAGGAGTATTTAACAAGTCTTTTAGAAAAAGCAGTGAGTGGCGGCGAGAGCTCCAATGCCTTTTTACTTGTGAACAAGAGTTTAATGATTAGCAATAAAGCGGTGGATATTCGAATCGAGGAAAAAGCCAAGGAGACGATAACACCCAATGCACATGAAATTTTAAAGTTTGACTATCATATCAACGATGACGATTATTATGTTTTATCAAAGTATATTGAGCCGATTGATACGTATCTTGTTACCTATACGCGAATGAGTGATTTTTTGAATCCGCTTAACCGGAATAAACAGGTGTTTTTTGTCAGCATCTTAATGATCTTGATCATTGGTCTTATCGTGATTTTTATGTTCTATCGAAACTATTATCGCAATGTATATCTGCTCGACAAGAAATTCTACCAAGTGGAACAAGGGAATTACAGCACCAGAATTAGTGAGAACCCGGACAATCAATTTTATAGTCTATTTAAAAGCTTTAACCACATGGTCGCCAAAATACAGGCTTTATTCGCTTCATTAAAAATAGAAACCGAGCTGCGCAGAAACGCCGAAGTGAAACAGCTACAGGCTCAGATCAATCCACATTTTCTTTACAATAATCTGTTTTTCATTATGGCTGTGGCAAAAACTTCACCGGAAGCCGTAATGCAGATGAGCAAGCATTTAGCAGAGTACTATCGTTATTTAACAAAAATGAATTCAGATAATGTTACGTTGGCTTCTGAATTGCAGCTTGCCGATCATTTTTTATCCATCATGTCACTTTCCAAAAAAATAATTTATGAAATCAACCTGCCCCCTGAACTGGGAGAGCATCTGATTATGCCACTGATTATCCAGCCTATGGTCGAGAACGCAATCCAGCATGGGATTGAAGAACAGCAAGGGGCTTATCGCGTTACTATAGATGTAAAAGAACTTGATACTGGAGCGTTAATTATTGTAGCCGATGACGGTAAGGGGCTATCTAATGAGGAAATACACCAGCTAATGGCCAGACTTGAGAATGAATCCCCTCCTGAAGGATCAAGAGGAATTGGTCTTTGGAACATTCATCATCGCCTCAAAAATGCGTATGGTGAATTAAGCGGACTGCGGTTCTTCATCAATGACTGGGGTGGTTTATCCGTGCTGGCATTCATAGATTTCTCGCTGGATGAAGGAGGACAATATGCGATTATTGATAGTTGATGACGGACATTACATCGTTGAATATTTAAAACACCTGCTGGATTGGAGCAAATTTGGAATTGAGCATATTGAGACGACAACAAATTCGATTGAAGCCAAGGAGCTATTGAATCAGAATCATATAGATATCCTTATTACAGATATTCGTATGCCCGAGGTATCCGGCATTGATTTGCTGCATCATGTTCATGAGAAAAAGCTCAATACCAAGGTAATTTTCCTTTCCGGTTATTCTCAATTTGATTATGCACAACAAGCCATTCGTTTGGGTGCACTCGATTATTTACTCAAGCCGGTAGATAAAGAGGATATGGAAAAAGCCATGACTCAAGTTATTAAGAGTATCGCTGAGAACCCCCCAAAAACCCCAGTGGCAGAGAAAAAGATAGATGGGCTAGGTTACATGCTTTCTGTTATTAGCGGACCTTCCCCACTACGTTATGATCACAGCACACTCGATACTGCTTTACGGAATGAGCACTTTTGCTTTTTTCACGTCTCAGGGGCTAGAGGGAAAGATGAAATGATGTTAAAAGATCATAATGGTGGACGGGACTTTATTTGGATCACTCCATCAGCCATTACTGGAATTATTCCAGAATCCAATACCGAAACTGTGGCAAGCAGCGTCGATTCCATTTCTTTTTCTGAGCCGTTTGAATTTTCTCAAAAGCATGCTGTTCGGCATATTTTTTATCATTTCTTTTTTAATGAAAATATTGGGACCAGTGACTTTACTATGCTGAGTGCCTCTAGTGCTCTCCCTAAATTAGAGCTTGGAGAATGGGAACAAACCAGAAAAAACATTTTAAAAAACTTTGCCAAGCTCACTGTCAAAAAACAAAAGCTCCTCTACCTGCTCGAATTCATTAATTTGCTGTATTCCACAACCGATAAAATCCAATCAGCTGAGGTCGCAGACTGGATTTTCAATCAATTATCAGAGCCAAATACGGCTCTTCAATCCATCTTGCAGAGCCTCACCCAATTAGATAGAAACGCTAAATTTTCCAATCAAAACATTGTTCATACCATTCAAGCCTATATCTCCAATCATATTAGTGATTGCTTGAGCCTGGAGGACTTAGGGAAAATTGTTCACCTACATCCTGTTTACCTGTCCAAATTTTATAAGCAGGAGACGGGCGAAAATTTATCGAGCTACATTTCTTCTAAACGCTTGGAAAAGGCCTCCAAGTTATTAATCGATTCCAACTTACATGTGCTCGATATTTCACATCTAGTCGGCTACAAAAAGCCACAATATTTCATTAAGCTGTTCAAAGATCAGTATGGCATTACGCCTTATCAATATCGAAGACAGCAGATTAAATGAAACAAAAATTGAACAGATCAACAAAAAAGTTTACACTTTGAATGAAGTAACGTACCACGGAAAGGAAACCTGCTAATGTTGCGCTCCTCCTACACCATTCGCTCGGAAGAACAAGCTTCTATGCTTCTGTTTGATTCTATTGGCTGGGAACAAGCCGAGACTCCGGCATATTCATTCAACGGCCAGAACCGGACGGAGAGAAGTTGTGTTATTTTTCAGTACACCTTATCTGGAGAGGGTAGAATTGAAATAGACGGGGTTGTTCACCCATTAACGAAGGGCAAAGCTTTCCTAGTGACTGTCCCCAGTATACACAGATATTATTATCCGGAGGAAGGTACAGAGCCCTGGGAATTCATTTGGCTGAATGTACGAGGACCTCTAGCTATTTCACTCTGGAACCAACTGATCGCACATGGCGGTCCTATTATAGAACTCCCTCAGGAATCGGTTCCGATGGATTTATTGTGGAGTATGTTCAAGGACATCCAGGTTGATGAAGAAAGAGATTTGCATTTTCTAACGGGGAAAGCCTTTCAGTGGATATTGTCCATGGAGAAATACCTCAAGAAACCAAGTTTGTTAACCACCTATATAAAAAATGACAAACTCCATGCCGCTATACAATTCATGAAAAATGATCTGCACAATAATAACCTTAGCTTAGACGATGTCGCCGCACATGTTGGAATTTCTAAACATCATCTTTGCAGGCTATTTCAAAAAAACATCAATCTCTCGCCCTTTGAGTATTTAAGAAGGAGACGGATCGAGCTGGCAGCATCTATGCTGAAAACAACAGATCAGACGATCTACCAGATCGCTGTGGACACCGGGTTTGACAATGCCAGCTAT
Source organism: Paenibacillus sp. FSL H7-0690 (assembly GCF_037980415.1). Taxonomy (NCBI): domain Bacteria; kingdom Bacillati; phylum Bacillota; class Bacilli; order Caryophanales; family Paenibacillaceae; genus Paenibacillus; species Paenibacillus sp. FSL H7-0690. Next base: position 5,129,007 of record NZ_CP150281.1, read on the forward strand.
TTCGGCAAAGTCTTTCGTTCCTACTTTGGAGTTAGCCCCTCCACTTACCGCGAGCAGGACCTAGAGTTCCTGTCCAAACATGTGTTTTTTGAAAATTGATGTTGCTAGGCATATCTATTAGGCTTCGATAGAGCTGAGTGGCAGGTGTGGCAGACGTGGCAGGCGTGGCAGGCGTGGGGTGCTAATTCGGGGCCGGTGGATGCAAGTAGTAACCATTCAGATCTGGTGGTGCCAACTCACAACCCCCCTCCGCCGCTTTCGGACCCCAATGACGCTATTTGCCAATTTTTCGTCTTTTGAGCACAGTTTCGGACTCCAGTGCAGCTATTCCTTCGAAAGAGGTGCATATTAGGTACTTTTCGAGCCAATAGCGACTATGCGGTCCGATAAAATTCCAAATGTGTGAAAAGACTGCGATTAGCGGCATTTGAGTCCGATAGCACTGTGTTGGATGGGTGAGCAACTTGCAAGGCGCACTAATTGGCGTCCAGCGGCCCACGGCTAAGGAAGCAACTTGCTAAACACCCTAATTCGCGTACGGCAGCCCCCGCCTAGGTAAACATCCTGCTAAACACCTTAATTCGCATACGAAAGCACCGAGTCACCCCCTCTACCGCGCTTTCGGACCCAGATGACGCTATTTGCCAGTTTTTCGTCTTTTGAGCACAGTTTCGGACTCCAGTGCAGCTATTCCTTCGAAAGAGGTGCATATTAGGTACTTTTCGAGCCAATAGCGACTATGCGGTCCGATAAAACTCCAAATGTGTGAAAAGACTGCGATTAGCGGCATTTGAGTCCGATAGCACTGTGTTGGACGGGTATGCAACTTGCATGTCGTACTAATTCGCGTACGGCAGCCCACGCCTAGGTAAACATCCTGCTAAACCCCCAAAATCGCGTACGAAAGCACTGAGTCACCCCTCTACCGCCGCTTTCGGACCCCAATGACGCTATTTGCCAATTTTTCGTCTTTTGAGCACAGTTTCGGACTCCAGTGCAGCTATTCCTCCGAAAGAGGTGCATATTAGGTACTTTTAGAGTCAATAGCGACTATGCGGTCCGATAAAACTCCAAATGTGTGAAAAGCGAGCGGTTAGCGGTATTTGAGTCCGATAGCACCGTGTTGGCTGGGGAAGCAACTTACATGTCGTACTAATTGGCGGCCCACGGCTAAGGAAGCAACTTGATAAACACCCTAATTCGCGTACAGCAGCACCGAGTGATAACCATCCACCGCCGCTTTCGGACCCCAATGACGCTATTTGCTAATTTTTCGTCTTTTGAGTACTGTTTCGGACTCCAGTGCAGCTATTCCTTCGAAAAAGGTGCATATTAGGTACTTTTCGAGCCAATAGCGACTATGCGGTCCGATAAAACTCCAAATGTGTGAAAAGACTGCGATTAGCGGCATTTGAGTCCGATAGCACTGTGTTGGATGGGTGAGCAACTTGCAAGGCGCACTAATTGGCGTCCAGCGGCCCACGGCTAAGGAAGCAACTTGCTAAACACCCTAATTCGCGTGCGGCAGCCCCCGCCTAGGTAAACATCCTGCTAAACACCCAAATTCGCGTACGAAAGCACCGAGTCCCCCTTCCCCCGCCGCTTTCGGACTTAGATGACGCTATTTGCTAATTTTTCGTCTTTTGAGCACAATTTCGGACTCCAGTGCAACTATTCCTCCGAAAGAGGTGCATATTAGGTACTTTTCGAGCCAATAGCGACTATGCGGTCCGATAAAACTCTAAATGTGTGAAAAGACTGCGATTAGCGGCATTGAGTCCGATAGCACCGTGTTGGCTGGGTAAGCAACTTGCAAGGCGCACCAATTCGCGTACGCTAGCCCACGGCTAGGGAAGAAACTTGCTAAACACCCTAATTCGCGTACGGCAGCCCCCGCCTAGGTAAACATCCTGCTAAACACCCAAAATCGCGTACGAAAGCACCGAGTCACCCCCTCTACCGCCGCTTTCGGATCCCAATGACGCTATTTGCTAATTTTTCGTCTTTTGAGTACTGTTTCGGACTCCAGTGCAGCTATTCCTTCGAAAAAGGTGCATATTAGGTACTTTTCGAGCCAATAGCGACTATGCGGTCCGATAAAACTCCAAATGTGTGAAAAGACTGCGATTAGCGGCCACTGAGTCCGATAGCACTGTGTTGGCTGAGTAAGTAACTTGCATGGTGCACCAATTTGAGCCCGCCGACTTCGAGTTATAAACACTCAACTCCAGTGGCGTCAGGCTACTTGCAAGGCGCACTAATTCGCGTACGGCAGCACCTGGCTAGCAAAGCATCTTGCTAAACACCCTTATTCGAGCCCGCTATCCGCGGCTAAGGCTAGGTAAACATTCTGCTAAACACCCCATCCAATAACAGCTTCGGGCGCGCAGCTAGTCACAAAAGAACTCAAAAAAGGAGAAAAAAAGGAAGGTGCTCAGCAGCCAATGGCTTTTGGGGCACCCTCCTTTTTTGATTAAACTTCTCTAAGCACGAAAAGTAGGCTTCTGAAATCGCCCTCAAGCTGTGGAAGCGTGAGTCCGAAGTGCATCAGCTCATCCCCTCTGTATACTCCGCCGTTAAGCTCAAGCTTATACGATTTCGCAGGGTCGAGTCCTTTCAGACGCAATCTGCGCAACGGTGGATTAGGCCCGGCCAAAACTTGGAAGTAGGTGGCGAAGGCTTCTTTTTTATCAGCAGAAACAAACATCCATGCCGTCTCGTTTCCTTCAAAAGGACTAAGCAGTCGATAGAAATCACCGTACTGAATCAGCATTCTCAGTTCCTTGTACTCTGAAACCTGCTTGCGGATATCCTCGCGCTCAGCTTCAGTAAGCTTGGTCAAATCCAGCTCGTAGCCGAAATTACCCGACATCGCGACATGACCACGTGTCTCCAAAGGTGTAATACGATGTACCTGATGGTTAGGAACAGCCGACACATGGGCACCCATTGAACTCGCAGGATACACCATACTTGTTCCATATTGGATCTTCAATCTTTCCACTGCATCCGTATCATCGCTAGTCCAGGTCTGTGGCATATAATACAGCATTCCCGGGTCAAATCGTCCGCCACCGCCGGAGCAGCTTTCGAACAAAATATGAGGGAAACGGGAAACGATACGTTCCAGCACATCATAAAGTCCAAGGATATAACGGTGTGCCGTTTCACGTTGACGTTCGGCTGGAAGAAGCGCTGATCCAATCTCCGTCATATTCCGGTTCATATCCCATTTCACATAAGTAATCGGAGCGGATGATAATACCGAGCTAACTGACTCGACGATATAATCACATACATCCTTACGGGATAAATCCAGCACTAGCTGCTGGCGGGCTAATGAACTTTTATGCCCAGGTACATGGAGACACCAGTCTGGATGTTCACGGTAAAGATCACTTTCAGGCGATACCATTTCTGGCTCGAACCATAATCCGAATTCCATGCCCATTGCCGTGATATCTTCGCCTAGCTTTCCAAGACCTTCAGGCAGCTTGCGACGATCCTCTACCCAATCTCCCAGGGAGCTGTCGTCGTTATCACGTTTGCCGAACCAGCCGTCATCCAGCACGAACAGCTCCAGGCCTAGCTCTTTTCCTGCTTTAGCAATTTCTTTGATTTTATCCGCATTAAAATTAAAATAAGTCGCTTCCCAGTTGTTGATCAGAATAGGACGCTTGCTATCGCGGAATTCACCTCTGCATAACCGGGTCCGATACAGACGGTGATAGGTTCTCGATAAACCGCCAAGCCCTTCACTGGATCTTACTAATACTGCTTCAGGTGCCTGAAAGGATTCGCCCGGTTCAAGCAACCACTGAAAATTGAAAGGTTGAATACCGATCCCTACTCTGGAAATTCCGTATTGATCCACTTCTGCTTGGGCGAGGAAACTCCCGCTATACACAAGGCTGAATCCATAAACTTCGCCATGGTCCTCTGTCGCATCTTTTGCAAGCAAGGCCATAAAAGGATTCTGCTGATGGCTACTGGAGCCGCGTTTGCTGTCAATCCGTTGGATGCCAGGAACGAGTGGTCTTTTGTGAATATGGCGTTCTCTAGTCCAAGTACCGGATAATTGCAGCATGTCATAGTCAGAATCATGGAAGTCAACATTCGCGCTTAATACTCTTTTCAAAACCAGATTGTCCTTACCCAGATTCTCAATCCGCACGGAACGTGTTATAACATCCTGATCGTTAAATACGGTATAGCTCAAGGCAGCGATCAATCCTGTTTTATCATCTTGCAGTATAATTTCCAAGGTCTCTGCTTCTTCATCACTTTCAACATAAGTAGCAGGCAGACCTTTGAGTGCAGGTTTTCCTTTATTAATGGTGTAGCTCTTATAACGGAAATCCGTTACGGTCGTGCCATCTACTAGGTGAACCTCCAGTGCCGGTTCGCGGAAATCCCCGTTTCCATAGGAAGGGAATTCGCTTGGCAAGGTGTCGAGGGAGATATTTTTATCCTCCTGCAAATAAGTTGGACTAAAAGAGCAACGTTCCACCAAATTCAACGGGTGTTGAAATTCTCTCCCTGCCAATTTTGGGCCCCAGTAGACATGCGCTGGAATAACACCTTTGATCATTTCAATAATATAGCTGGATTTCTCTGACTGTAAATGAAACACCTTGCGGTTGTCGTCATAATAAATACCCATAATATGTTTGCACTCTCCTTAAGGTAGCTCAATAGAACGTTTATTGTTTGTAGTTAATGCTTCTTCGAAGTCTATTTTAGAGTGAAATGGAAGGGTATACAATCTTAATATCTATACCTATTATAGTAAAATATTGATCTATCTATACACAGGATCTAAACCACTAGAATATATATCATCAAACTGTCATTTGGAGATTGGTAGCCTAGGATATAGTAGGAAAATAACCTTTTGCTTAAATATCAAAGACGGAACGTACAGTAAGCTGGGCACGCAGTTCCTCAGCCGTAGCTGGTTTGTCGAGATCTTTTTTGGCAACTGTAACGATTCTTGAAATGCCAGCTGACAGGTCGAAATAGTTATCACTGAAGATCGCATCTCTTTCCTTGAAATCAAGTCCAACGAAACGGGCATATGCTTTTGACTTCACAGTATTTTGAAAATTATTAATAAAGACCCTTTTGACCTTATGTAACGTGATGGAAATCACATGATTTAATGTAAAATAAATGAATAATTTAGAAATGAAATACAATTATCTTAATCGATGCATGATATGCTCTAGAAAGGGAGATAGGATTGAAGTTGGATTTGGAAGAGTTGAATGTGGATTCCTTGATTCAGATGCTTAAGGCATCATTTTCATTTGAGAATTGGGATGCCATGATTGAAATTGCAGACAAGCTACATGAACAAATTTCCATCATATATGAAAACAATAGTAACCTCATAAGAGGTCCTAAACTGAAGCGGAGTATCCCCTATTATTTTGGATATAGCTCCTGCGCAAAAGGTATAGCACTACAAAAGTCCGGTAAGTATGACGAGGCAAAACTATGTATTCAGAAGTATGCTGACCTGGGCTGGATAGTAGGTTTAGATGAAGAGGCCATTTATGAAGTCGAATATTACCGCAATATAGCAAAAGCCAATTCATACGTTATCGATCTGCTGGAAGGCAAAATGGGAGTGCTACATAAATACGTTGAGTTTATTAGAAAAAGTGATGATGAAGAATTATTGCCGGGACTCATTACAATCTTAGAATCTTCGATAATACATGATTATTCCGTTGATTGGATTCTGAAGGAATTCAAAATCAATGTTGATGACATAGGAGAACATGAGACTATTGTGAATATCAAATACCATGAGGATTACATTTATTTGCTGGCGATGTATTACTATAAACAAGAGAATATGTACGATACAATCAACACTATTCTAGAAATCTTGTTATTAAGCATCAAGCTAGACGATGATACAGGCTTCAAAAAATCAGCAGCGCTCTTTGAACTCCTTAGAGACCACGCCGATCAATCACAACTCAAAGTGCATCACAACATCATGAAAACAATAATCGAAAAAGAGTTTACCAGGTCCTTCAGCTCGCGAATCGAGTTCAGCAAAATACACAGTTAAGCATCACGGAGGTCGTCGTTGATCGGATTATAAAGTTGGTTATAAAAAGGAGTGGTTCTCCGGTTAATGGGGGGAATCACTCCTTTAGGGTGTATTGGTCCCGGTCCATACGGTGCATTCTGCGGGATTTATACCGTAGATTTCTCGTTATATGCTCGATCTGGTGACATTCGCTCGATTAGCTGCGTTCTAAGGCATTTATGCCTCTTTTTTCGCCACATTCGCTCGATCAGCTGCATTCTGCGGGTTTATACCACTCATTTCACCGCATTCGCTCGATCAGCTGCATTCTAAGGCATTTATGCCTCTCTTTTCACCACTTCCGCTCGATCCGCAACATTCTGCGGGATTTATCCCGTTCATTTCGCCACATTCGCTCGATCAGCTGCATTCTGCGGGATTTATACCGTTTATTTCACCGTATATGCTCGATCTGGTGACATTCGCTCGATCCGCCATATTCTAGGGCATTTATGCCTCTCTTTTCCCCACATTCGCTCGATTCGCCACATTCTAGGGCATTTTTGCCTCTCTTTTCCCCACATTCGCTCGATTCGCCACATTCTAGGGCATTTTTGCCTCTCTTTTCCCTGCATTCGCTCGATCCGCCACATTCTAAGGTATTTATGCCTCTCTTTTCACCACATTCGCCCGATCCGCCACATGCTAGGGCATTTATGCCTCTCTTTTCGCCACCTTCACTCGATCCGGTACATTCTGCGGGATTTATACTGTAGATTTCTCCGTATTCGCCCGATCAGCTACATTCTGCGGGATTTATACCGTAGATTTCTCCGTATTCGCCCGATCAGCTGCATTCTGCGGGATTTATACCGTTCCTTTCGCCACATTCGCTCGATCAGCTGCATTCTACGGGATTTATACCGCTCATTTCGCCACATTCGCTCGATCAGCTGCATTCTGCGGGATTTATCCCGTTTATTTCGCCACATCCGCTCGATCCGGTACATTCTGCGGGATTTATACTGTAGATTTCTCCGTATTCGCCCGATCAGCTACATTCTGCGGGATTTATACCGTAGATTTCTCCGTATTCGCCCGATCAGCCGCATTCTGCGGGATTTATACCGTAGAATTCTCCGTATATGCTCGATCCGTTGCATTCTACGGGATTTATCCCGTTCCTTTCGCCACATCCGCTCGATCCGGTACATTCTGCGGGATTTATCCCGTTCATTTCGCCACATTCGCTCGATCAGCTGCATTCTGCGGGATTTATCCCGTTCATTTCGCCACATCCGCTCGATCCGGTACATTCTGCGGGATTTATCCCGTTCATTTCCCCGCATCCGCCCGATCGACTGCATTCTGCGGGATTTATACCGTTCCTTTCGCCACATCCGCTCGATCCGGTACATTCTGCGGGATTTATCCCGTTCATTTCACCACATTTGCCCGATCAGCTGCATTCTGCGGGATTTATACCGTTCTTTTCGCCACATCCGCTCCATCCACCTCATTCTAAGGCATTTTTGCCTCTCTTTTTGCCACATTCGCTCCATCCGCCACAATCTAAGGCATTTATGCCTCTCTTTTCGCCACATCCGCTCCATCCGCCTCATTCTAGGGCATTTATGCCTCTCTTTTCACCACTTCCGCTCGATCCGCCTCATTCTAAGGCATTTTTGCCTCTCTTTCCGCTACATCCCCTCCATCCACCTCATTCTAAGACATTTTTGCCTCTCTTTTCGCCACTTCCACTCCATCCGCCACATTCTACGGTACAACTCCCGCTCCCTTTTCGCCGCTTCTGCTCCAGCCGAGGTCTATCTGCCCGCCCCAGCATAAAGTTTTTTCACTCCCCCTCAGAACCTCGCTTAATAAAATCACTTAATAAACTTGAACCCATTAAGATTCAATAAATATCCGCTAGAGCCGGTAAATTTTAGATATACATTATGCGTGCCGGTGGCGCCGCTGATTGCACATGTTTTAGTCACCCAGGTCTGCCAGCCGCCTGTTCCCGCTACCGGACAAGTTCCAACCAGAGTTCCAGTTGAGCTGTCCAGTCTAATTTCGATAGTTCCTCCAGATGTACCGCTCGCTACTCTTGCTTCGAAACTTGTGGGTCCGACGCTTCCAAAGTTAACATTATTAAACGCGATATAATCGCCATTCTCTATATAGCCGACATTCTGACCGCCTTCGGAACTCGCTTCATTTTTCACACCAGACATGCTGGTATAACGTTCTGCTTCGATCGTCGAATAGGCATCATAATAATTTGTTTTTAACCACTCCGCAGTGTTCCAAGAAACTTTTGAGACCCCGGCATATTGATTTACTGTGGAGACAACGCCAGATAGAGGAACTGTTTTATAAGCATAAGGCAATTGCTCGTTATACCCATAAGTGAATGTAAAAGGTGTAGATGGCGGGTTTGATTTACTCATATTTTCAATTCCGACTATTGATGATGACCAAGCCCACTGGCCAATGATTGCTTTGTTATTCCAATTCATTCCGTTAGTAAAGGCATTAACGCCATTATTATCCCAGCTGCTGCCTATATAGGTTGTTCCGCTACTAGTTGTTACTGTAGAATTTACAATTAAACTATGGTTCATCGCATCCTTAAACAATACGTCAAAAGGAGCATTCATATTAGCGGTATCATCCCCTTGACGCTCCGCACCAATCAGCGGTTCATTAAAAGCATTATAGACATTGGTGTCCCCCGCTATAGAAGCTCCATTTCTGGCGTTCATTCCACGCGATAATTTATCATGGCCGTATTTGGAGATTGCAGTAACGCTGTCGAGTACATTCTGATGTGTAGAGTTATCAAAAGAATTATTAAATAGATGCCCGACTCCTTGACGAATCATTGGCAGACGCGATCCAACATTTGTATAACGATTGTATGCTAAAGTTAAGCGAAGTCTTTGATTTCCATCTTTAATTTCCACACCGTTAGAACCCACATAATTCGTATAATCCTTGTCACCCGATCCTACCAAATGAACTTTGGAGTGATAGGCGGCATAAGCCATAATTTGATTTTTGGTAGCCCCTTCGTTACGCATTTTATAATAAAGGCTGGTGGAGGAGTTCAGTGATCCTGTTGCATATTTTTGCTCCATATATTCAATTGACTTATAAATAGAGCTACTAGTCGCTGGATTTTGAGCTGCCGCTAGACCAAATTCGTTCCAAGAATAAGTTACATTCGTTGAACCATTTTCCATATCAATCATTCCATCCGCGGCTATCGAAAACTTACAGTGGTCTATCCATACATTGTTTGCGCCATTTACCTTGATAAAAGTCCAGCCTACCTCTTTGTGCTCACCTGTATCATCCCATTGCCACATTTCATCAAAATTGAGATTTCTAATGACAATATCATTCACTGAGCTCTGCAATTTTAATTCTGCGTGTTTAATAGTTTTACCTGAAGCTGAAAAAACCGTTAATCCATCAATATTGGCTATGCTTAATTTGGATACACCGGAGGTTATTAAGAGTGGGTTCGTGAATCCGTTTGATGGATCAGGATATTTTGTAACAAAGCTATATTTTGAAATTTCAGTAGAATTTAGTGCTAATTCAGTCCACCCTAAGTTTAGATTATCTGTAACTTCAATAACTTTTACAGCACCACTGCCTGCATCCAAGATTGCTTGTAAAAACTCTCGGCCACTGCTGACCGTTCGATAATATGAGGTACCTGCATAACTGCTTCTATCTTTTACACCTAATGATGCAAAACCAGGAACTGATAAAAAACTGCTGTCATAACCCTGCTCAACCTTAGACGCGTTAGGAATTGTATTTACCGCTGCCGCCTCTGCTTTGCCTGCTAGATTAGAACAAGTTAAAGTCACCAATAAACTTCCCAGCATTAAACTACGTAGCACTTTTTTAATCATTTGATCCGATCCCTCCTACTTATTTTAGTGAAACGACCCTACCTGAATGATCACCCCCTTTAATGAAAGCGCATCCAATTATGATATAAAAAGATCCCCTCCGATTGACTGTGATTAGACTCATCTACCATGAGGTCTGTTTCCACTGCCTACCTGAGGGGAATCCTACAAAACCATTCCTTGTTGCCATACAATTCTATCTATACTAAATTTGGATCGATCATTCGCAGCGTTCCGTCCGCATTATACTTTAATTCAGTAACCTTCACACAGCGCTTATGGCTCACACCGTCCGACAAAGAACTATCATGATAAAATAGATACCATTTGTCCCGAAAGTTCACGATGGAATGATGCGTTGTCCATCCGATCACCGGGGTCAGAAGTGTGCCTTGAAACGTAAAGGGTCCCAGCGGATTGTCTCCAATGGCGTAGACGATTTTATGTGTGTTCCCTGTAGAATAACTGAGGTAGTATTTCCCCTCGTATTTATGCATCCAAGGACCTTCAAAAAATCTTCTTTCTTCATCGCCTGCCAGAATAGGACGTCCTTCAGTATCAATGATGGAGATTTCCATTAATTTGTCCTGAAAGGACAACATATCCTTGCTTAGCTTTGCCACGCGAGGTCCCAATGCAGGTTCGTGTGGAGCCGGCCCTGTGCCATCAGGCATGTAGGTATCCGTACTCCACTTCTCCAGCTGCCCCCCGCGAAGCCCTCCTAAGATCAGATAAACCTCGTCGTCATCGTCGTTGAATACGGCCGGATCAATGCTGAAGCTTCCCTCCATGTAATCCGCCTCCGGCGTAAAAGGTCCCGCCGGTGAATCCGCTGTCGCCACACCAATCCGAAACACCCCGCTGAGATCCCGCGCCGGAAAATAAAGATAATATTTGCCGTTTCGGAAGCCAGCGTCTGGAGCCCACATTTGCTTGGATACCCACGGGACATCCTTCATATGGAGTATTTCACCATCGTCTACGAATTCTGCTGACCTATCATCCATAGTTAGAACATGGTAATCCTCCATAGCATAATGATCTCCATCTAAGTTGTTGGGAACGCTGATTTCAAGATCGTGAGACACATAAATATATAGTTTATCCTCAAAAACATGAGCCGACGGATCAGCAGTGTAAATATGTTTTACCAGAGGCTCATTTCGCTTCGAAACATTCAGCATAAGCTTCTCCTTTGTTTTGGGGTTATTCGGTTACTTGGTTATTCACTTACTTGGTGATTCGGAACCAACCGATATCAAGATATCCTCCATTGCCGGAACCTACGGCAAATAGACCTGTCTTAGCTCCCACCCAATGTCCTTCTATAGCTTGAAATGACTCTACAGGTACGGAAGTGAAGTCTGTACCCTCCAAGCTGTAGCCGAAATGGCAAGTCGCATCCTCTAATACCTCGACCCGCAGGAAGAGATTATCCGTGTCTATCAAAGGATATGACCACATTTCTGTCTCTCCCGTATCATCTCCTTGCATAAGCGATAGGGCTAGCATCCCCTTCAGTTCTTGATCCTCTAATCTTCGTACCACCAAGCAACAATAACGATAACCAAAAATCATCAAACCTCCGGACTCCCCTATTCCCAGGCCCGAAGGGTCAACCTTGCAGGCTGCTGTAAACGAAAGTGCTGGGAATTTCTGCAGCAAGAGCTGCGGACTATGGTATAGCCCTTTGTTGTCTACGGGTTTATGTTCAGCATTTAACCGAAGATAGCTCTCTCTTGCCTCGAGACTATACCAAGACGATTTGGGGTTAGACTGCCACTGCCACTGCAATCCAAGCGTTGAAGACTCGAAATCGTCAGAAGTTGCAGGCACTGACACTGCGTATGCCTTCCCGACCTCAGGCTTTCGGTAACGTATCACTGGCACTCCAGCTCCATCGCTTGCTTGAAGCTCTCCCATCAAAGGCCAGTCATCTACCCAACTGACCGGCTGCAAATGAACGACCCGGCCATAAGGTCCTTTATCCTGGAAATGGATAAACCACGATTCGCCCGAATCCAGCTCCACTAGTCCGCCTTGATGCGGGCCGTTTACTGAGGTCTGCCCTTGTTGCAGAACGATTCGGTCCTCGTAAGGGCCCCAGATGTTTCGGGAACGGAACACTGTCTGCCATCCGGTTGCCACGCCCCCTGCCGGAGCAAGGATATAATAATATCCGTTGCGCTGGTATAACTTTGGTCCTTCCAGAGTCGGATGATTTTCGGTTCCATCATAGATAATCCGGCCTTCGTCCAGCAGCCCTTTACCGTCAGCGGACATTCGGCACAGCCGCAGCTTGTGCTTAATGCCGCTGCGGCTCTTCGCATAGGCATGAATCAAATACGCCTGTCCGTCCTCGTCCCAGAAGGGACAAGCATCAATTAAGCCTTTGCCTGCCTGAACCAGATGCAGTGGCGTCCATTCTCCGGCAGGGTCCACCGCCGAAGTCATCATGATGCCGACATCTGGATCGCCATAGAAGATCCAGAACTTCCCGCCATGGAATCTCAGGCTAGGTGCCCAAATGCCATTGCCATGCTGCGGACGGTCATATCCCTCCAAGTTCATCTCCAGCACAGCATGATTGATGATTGCCCAATTGACTAAGTCCTTCGAATGCAGGATCGGCAATCCGGGAATGTGCCCGAAGCTAGAAGCGGTCATATAAAAGTCATCACCGACGCGAATTACGTCCGGGTCCGAATAGTCCGCATGCAGGATTGGATTGATATAAGTTCCGTCTCCCTGATCTGAAATCCAAGGCTCTGCGTATTCTCCAAGATTCATGTAGTAATCCTCCCCACGTCCTTTTCCTTTTTATCCTTTGACCGAACCGCCTGTCAGACCTTGAATCAGATAACGCTGAATAAACATAAAGAGCACAATAGGCGGTATCAATCCAATAATGCTGCCTGCTGCGAGCGATCCATACTCTACACTGTACTGGCCGATTAAATACTTCAGTCCGATTGGGATCGTAAATTTGGACGCATCTGTCAGGAATGAGAAAGCAACCAAGAACTCATTCCAGCAGCCGATAAAGGCGAACAGAGCAGTCGCTACGATCCCCGGTAGAATCACTGGCGTAATGATCGTGAACAAGACCCGGAATCTTCCTGCTCCGTCGACCATAGCCGCTTCGTCAATTTCCTTCGGAATACCAGATACAAATCCTTGCATCAACAGCGAGTTGAACGCAACCTGTGAAACGATATAGAACAATATGATCGCAAAAGGCGTATTCATAATCCCCATGCTCTTAAAAATCAGGAACAACGGGATGACGAATAAGATAACCGGAAGCATCTGAGTGCCCAGCATCATAAGCATAAAAGCATTTTTTCCAACAAATTTAAATCTGCTCAAAGCATAGCCGTTAAAAATCGACAGCAATGTAATAAAAATCACCGACACCGTACAGATGAAAAGACTGTTTACAAAAAATCTCGAAAAATTGTTGACACTCCACACCTTTATGAAATTATCAAACGTAATTGGATGCGGAAGGTAACGAATCGTGGAGCTGATAATATCATTCTCATGTTTAAGGGAAGTTGAGATGTCCCAAAGAAAAGGCAGTAGGACAAACAACAACGTAACAGTCATAGGAATATAGAACAAACACAAAGTGGTTAAAAAACGTTTAAGCTTACTCATTTTGACCACCTCTGCTTAATTTCATATAGACGACCACGAAAATCATTAGAACAGCGAAGGAAAGGACCCCCATAGCCGAACTATAGCCATAATTCCCGTTCAAAATTGCCGTCTGGAACATATAAATCGGGAGAGTGGTTGTCATATTCATTGGACCGCCGTTTGTCATCGTGAAGATCATATCGATAGAGTTGAACTCCCAGATGGCTCTTAGCATCGTAGTGAAAATAATACTTTCCTTAAGATAAGGCAGGGTAATGGAAAATAACTTTCTTGCCTTTCCGCAACCGTCGACTTCGCAGGACTCGTAGACTTCTTTCGGAATAGACTGCAAGGAAGCAAGTAGTGCGACTGCAAAGAACGGGATCCCTCTCCACAACTCGGCCAGTACAACCGAACCGAATACGGTATGGGTGTTCGACAGCCAAGCGATATTCTCGTGAATAATCCCTAACCTCTTCAAAAGATCGTTAATGACTCCGATATGCTGGTTGTACATGAGCGACCACAGCATTGTCGTAAGAACGCCTGATACCGCCCAAGGAATCAGCACGAGCGAACGTATAACGCCTCTAAACCGGAAGGCCTGATTAAGCAGCAGGGCCACACCTAAGCCGAACACGAGCTGAAGAACGACTTCAATAACCACCCACTTGATGGTTATCCATAGCGAGCTTGGGAACAGATCGTCATGGAATAAAATCTGCTTAAAGTTACTCCACCCGGCAAAACCGTCATCCATCGGCCGAGTCAAGTCATAGTTCTGAAAGCTTAGTTGGAAGACTTGTAAAATAGGGTAGAACATAATGACCGCCATGAGAACGACAGTCGGGATAATCAGAACGTAAGGAAATATCCTGTCGCTGCCGATCATCTTGTTTTTTCTCTTGGACGTTCCCGTCACTTGTCCTGTTGCTAATTGTTGTTTCACCTTCATGAAATAATCACCTCAATAAGAATAATAGGCTATGCATGAAGCTAGCTAAATAATATATCTTGCAAAGTTTGTTTGTTTTTTTGAAAATAAAAAATAGCAGCAAAAAAACAACCTCATCCCAATCATTGACTGGAATAAGGCTGTTTGTGAACGCTTTCCAACTATTACGAGCTATGCTGCTGTCTATACTCCATCGGGGTAAACCCTGTATGCCGCTTGAACAAAACACTAAAATACTGGGTATTCACATACCCAATTTTCTCAGCAACCTCATATACTTTTAAATCGGTATGCACAAGCAGTTCAGTAGCTTTATCTATTCGCACTTGGACAATATACTCACAAAAATTAACATCCGTATACTTTTTAAACAAAGTACTGACGTACGATGGTGTAATGTGGACCGTCTCCGCTACTTCTTTTAAGTCCAGATTCTCATTCTGATAATGATTTGCGATATAATCCATAATTGTGCGAAGAATAGCTTGATGCGAATTGCTTGAATATTTGACCTGATCATAGAAAATAATCGATTGATCCATCCGGACATCCTTCATCTGTGTCGCAATCAATGCTTCCTCGTAGGAGACGCCAATATGTTTAAACCCTTCACCAATACTGCCTATACCGATCTTGGCGTGAACTTTGAGATATTGCTCAATCATCACTGTTAAGCGGCGGGCAATAAGCTCGGTATCCTGCTTCAGCTTCTCCACACCCTCGTTTCGGTAGTTGAACAACAGATTGATCCGGTGGTTATATTGAATCGCATACACCTGAACCCCGTCGCAAATTGCAGATTCTAGCACCTCATTGCAAAGGTTTTTGAGAGTGAACAATAATAGCTCCAGATCGACGGGTTTATTGGGTTTAAGAAACCTTCCGACACCATCCAAGCTCAGAACAGCCATCACGAACACCGAGCCGCAAAACGTTAAATCGAGCAGCTTCGCCTCCCTATCAATCGCTTCCTCATTCCCCGACCCAGAGATCAACTCGCTAAAAAATTGGTTCACGATAAGACCATGGCTTTTTATATCCTTCTCACGTTTTCTCCGCTCTTCCTCCAGTGCCTCAGACGCATTCATGATTGTCCGCAGGATTTTATCGTTATCTTCATACTTTAATATGTAATCAAACGCTTGAAGCTGTAGCGCCTCCTTAGCATAAGAAAAATCATCATACCCCGTTAAGAAGACAATCTTCAAATCCAAACCATTCTCCTTCACTTGGGCGGCAAGCTTCAGTCCATCCATGAAAGGCATGCGAATATCCGAGAGCAGTAGATCCGGCTTCTCCCTTTGGATAAGTTCCCAAGCTTCCTTCCCGTCCACTGCAACTCCTGCCACCTGAATGTTTCCCTGATCCCAATGGATATTCCTGCGAAGCCCTTCCCTAATCCATTCATCATCGTCTGCAATGACCAGCTTATGCACGATTCGTCACCTCATTTATCGTATATGGAATCCTTACAGTCACTATGGTATAAACCCCTTCTTCACTATCCAGCCGAATCCCGAACCCGTAGCCGAATTGCAGCGCCAGCCGTCGGTGAACATTACGCAGCCCGAATGTCACTGGAGCCTCTTGAACATTCTGCGCTTGAATAGAAGTATTCATCTCCTGTACCTTCTCTACATCCATCCCTGCACCATCGTCGAAGACTTCAATTATTGCTGCATCCCCGCTTGGCCTTCCTGTTATTCTGATGATCCCTTTTCCCTTCTTGTTTTTGATGCCATGATAGATGGCATTCTCGACAATAGGCTGCAAGGTCAGTTTCATGATAGGAAGATGCATAATGCTCTCTTCAACTTGAATCTCAAATTCAAAATCTTTCTGGTAACGGATATTTTGAATTTGCAAGTAGCTTTGAACATGCTCAATCTCTTCTCTAAGCGTTATGACCTCCCGCCCTCTGCTAATGCCGATCCGAAAAAAGTGGGCCAGCGCACTAACCATAGTCGATGCCTTTTCCTTCTCACCCAAATCAATCATATGTTTGATAGATCCGAGAGTGTTGTATAGAAAATGTGGTTGAATTTGCGACTGCAATGCTAATAACTCCATTTGCCGCTTCTGTTCCTGTTCATCCTTAACTTGCTCCAGCAATTGGCGAACCGAATCGACCAAATTCTCCAACCCACTGGCTAATACACCAATTTCATTTTGCTCTTTCAGCTGAAAGTTAACATTTAGGTTCCCTTGTCTAAAACTCTTCACTTGTTTGGACAAATAACGGATGGGATTCGTCAGGCTGCTCGCAAAATAGGTTGCCATAATAATAAAAACTACGAGAATAACAGCTACGATTGTAAGCGTTATCGATTTAATCTGGCTTGCCTTGGCTAAGATATCGCTTTCAGGAACAATGGCGGCGAGCTTCCACCCGTTCAGCGATAACGTTGTAAAGTGAATCATCATACGTTGGTCCGACTTGCTGGCCGCCCTTAAATCTCCCTGGTGATTAGCGTTATTACGGATATCGTTCACGATCTCATCGCCGATAGCGTACTCTTTGGATAACGGCTTGGAATACATCACCCCATCTGGACTGATCAGAGCCAGCGAGCCATTGGGACTAATATTGACATTCTGTAAAATGTCGAGCAGATAGGATTCCTTCATATTAATGAGAGCCATGCCACTGACCTCGGAATCAAGATTTCCGATAATTTTAAATACGCTTACAACATTACGTTTCGTGACAGTAGTAAACACTTGATCCTCATGCGTATTCAACCAGTAATAACTGCTTTCTGCATCCTTTTGGTTGTATCGGGCCAGCCATTCATTAAGATTCACACCGACATGCCGGGGAATAAAGTCCTTCTGTATGTTGAAGGTCCGGCCATTATTAAACGTGACAAAAATTGAGTCGATGACTTGCAAATGATTCCGGTAGGCTTCCTCGAACTGTTTATGAAGATCGATGATATCATCGTAGCGATGTTCTCCTTCGTCTTGTCCATTATCTAATAAAATATATTGAAAAGCCGAATTGTTCTCGATTGACACCAGCTGTTCGAAGATCGTATAAAGCTTGTCGTTAAGAAAAAAGCCCGTTTGCTCGGTCGTATCGCTTAGCAAATAATAAGCGTTTTGTTCGAGCTGCTTAACGGCAGTGAAATAGGAAAAAAAACCGGTAAGCGCAACGGATGACACAAGAATAGGCAAAAAATAGATAAGCAGCTTAATTTTGATTGGGCTTCTAGAAAGATACGAGAACATGTATTTCCCCCAAATGAAGTCGTTTCGGATTCTCCTCTTATAATAACTCCTAGCTCGAAGAGATGGGTTTGTTTTTTATCAAACCTTGTTTGTTTTTATTCAATTTCTCAAAAAAAAGACGAGCCCCTGATTGGGACTCGTCTTTGGCTACTTTATGGATGTAGAATAAGCTGGGCTAACGCCGCAAGATCCACAATATCCAAAAGACCATCTTTATTCAGATCATAAATCTGATATCGGATCCAATCCGTATGTGCGGAGCTTATACCGTAATGAGCGGACAGAATAGCCAAATCACCGATACTTGCTGGATTGGCCGAGCTCAAGAAAGTTGCCAGCGCCGCATCCAGATCAATGATTGCCTGCTCCACAGAAACCTTAGTTGCGTTCGGATTATTCACGACCTGCATAGCTTTACCGATTGCATTATTAAGCTCATTCACTACCGTCTTCGTATATTGCCCCCATTTACTGCCAATAGTGGCGTAATCGGATGTTGCTTGTGCTATAGCAATCTTTAATGCCAGAGCCGATTTGTCCGAGGCGCCGTCTAACCCATCCATAGCCAACTGCAAGTTCGAGGCAGCTGCATTCACCTGATTCTGTGTAGCTTGCGATCCAGCAAGAATCACTTTCGCAGAGGTTAGATAGGTTTGCAAGATTAACCAAGTGGATGGATTGTATTGATCTGCCGTAAGGCTCTTCGCTACATCAACCCTGCTGGCCAGGACCGTTTTGTCTATCATGATCTTCATGCCATAGATCGTATTAGATAGCTTTGATACCGTTTCGCTCCCATCGGCAATCAAAACGGGGTGCAAATGAAGATAGGCCGTCGTATCGCCGGCATAGTTCAGGTTTGATGAATGCCAGAGCATCTTGAGCATGTCTCCGCTTGGAAGGATACCAGCTCCAGTGCTTGCGAGCTTGATTGTGATTTTTCCATTCACCTCATCCTTATCGACGGATTCCACTCCCCATTCATCCGCTAAGCATTCTACCGAATCGTAAAGAATTAGGTCCGGGTCATACTCAAACGTCAACTCTTGACCATAAACAGCAGTGCTGACACTTTCTGTAACGTAATCATTATTTAAGCCATAAACCAAACCAAATTGTTGGCCGGCAAACGTTGTTCCTTCTCCCATAACCGTAGCATAGGGAAGACTTAAGGACGGAGCATTTACAACCGCGCTGACCTCGTTAGAGTTATCGCTCTCACCTCCAACATTAACTGCCGTAATCACATAATAATAATTACCAGCAGTAAGATCGGCATTGTCCAAATAAGTGCTGTCCGTGACATTGGAAGCAATGGTTACATACCCCTCTGAGCTATTTACGCTTCGCTTCACTGCATAATAATCAGCTCCGGCAACCTCATCCCAGCGTAGCAAGATTTCGGCCCTGCCCGTAGTTGCACTTACGTTTGCGGGTGCTTTAGGAATCTGAATGGAACCCGGATTAGAGACCGTAATAACTGAAGGACTTATGCCTGAATCCAAGTGAAACGGTATCCCCGCCTGCGAAAAATCCGTATCCTGCAATAGGATATTACTCGCGAATCCCTTCAAATGGATAAAGGTGCTTGTGCCAGGCGGACAAAGAACGTCATTTAATAAAATATCGGCTGCATTGTTCATGGTATAGAGGGTTCCGTTCGCCGGAACGATCTGAACATGATTGAATTGAATATCAGTCGTATTACTGGACACGAATCCAGTTTGAGTCGACATTTTTACATTGGTCAACTCCACATTACGCAGAGGCACATTGGCCAGTGCATCGATGGACACTGCTTCCGAAGCTCCGTCCACCGTAACGTTACGAATGTGGATATTTTTAACCTCTGGAACCCGGTTATCGACTCCCAGCTGCGCATTATCCACTGCTTCGCTGTGCCCAGTATAGAAATCATTAATGGATAATGCCGTATAACCAATATTCTGCATATGGAGACCATCGATATAGATATTCTCGATAGGACCACCACCACCAACAAAGCTTTTAATATTGATCCCATTATCCGTTCCGATATATTGATTGTTGCGAACCGCAAGGTTATGAATGCCTCCGGATGTGTTACTTCCGATAGACAATCCGCCATGGCCACGAAAAACAATGTTGTCGGCAATTACGACTTCGGACAAAGCGTTTGTCGGACTCGGGTCATAGCTGGCCTTCATCCCGATTCCATCATCTCCGGCATTCACCGTGTTGTGATATAAAACAACATTCTGCGAAGAAGTGACATCAAGACCGTCTCCGTTCTGGTACCAAGCGTCGTTATTGACCGTTGAATTACGGATTACCAGATTCCGAATCTTCGTAAAGCTAGTCGCAAATTGTGGTGAATTCATAAAGGTAGGTCCATCGACTAACACATTGCTGCTATTATAGATGTCGACCATGATAGGACGATATACCCCAACAGCTTGTTGAGACGGATACCAAACACTGCCGTTATCGGTCAACACTCCGCCCAAGGACAACAGATAATTCCACTGCGTGGTTGTGACCTTGCCCTTCTTCACATAACGCCAATATTGCCCATTGCCATCGATAACACCTTTTCCTGTGATCGCGATGTTGCTGAGCCCCGATGCCGCCAGCATCGGTTGATATTTTGCATTCACCAAATTGTAGTCATCATAGTCGGGACTAAATTGAATGAGTGCACCAGCCTCTACATGCAGATCAATATTACTTGCCATTTGGATACTTCCTGTCAGCCATACACCAGCAGGTACGACGACACGCCCTCCACCTGCCAGTGTAGCCGCCTCAATTGCCTTTGCGAATGCCGCCGTATTTTTGGTTATACCATCTCCAACAGCGCCATAATCTTCAATATTAAAATCTACGTTTGGAAATGTTGGAAGCGTAATCGCTGGCATATCGAATGGCAGATCTTTTTGATACGTTTGCAAGTCATCCCCGCCCGTTACAAACCCCACGGAATCCGCGGATTTGACGCTAACCTTCGCAGTCGCCTTTACATCGGTGCCCGTTACAGTTCCCTGCACAGTGAAGTTCCCCACAGATGCATACTTAGCTGGATCGATTGAACTCCACACGACAGCCAATGCTTTCTCCGATCCATCCGTAAATTGAACGGGAACGATGCTTGGCAAAAATGGAGCTACCCCCTCAAGGCTATAAAGCTCCAGTGTCGGTATGTTCGATAGGGTCTGTCCCGGCAGCGTGGTGGAATTCACAACTTCTATGGCTAACAGAATTTTAGTACCGGAAGCGAAAGTGAAAGTTAGTGTATTTTTTCCAATCGGCAACTGAGACAAGAAGACATCACGAAGAGTATAAATACTTCCATTGGCAGTGTAATCGGTCCCCTTATTCAGTGCATGGGTTCCGAGCATAATTCCCGTCATTGTGTCTCCCGAGCGTTTAACGGATACAGACAGATTCGCTTGATTCACATGATTACGATCAAATTTCACCGGAGCTGAAGACAAAGATACTTCAGTTGAATAGACGCTCTCTCCATTGGCATTCACAGCAGTTACTACATAATAAAAAGGAGCTCCTGTGTTCACAACCATATCCGAATATTGAACCTTATCTTTCACTCCCTCCGTCAAGCGGAGCCAGTTCAAGTTGTAGCTCCCCGTTACGGAATAAAGGCGTAAAGTTTGATTCCCAGCGGGAAGATTGACATTCACACTGACCGTTGTCCAGCTCTGCCAATCACCGGTTTGCGGAATATCTAGGGTGCTCAGCACGCTGCCATTCCCACTCTTTAATTGAAGCTGTTTACCGCTGTCCGGAGCAGAGACGCGCAGATCCAAGGTGTAGAATCCACCCGCAGAAACCTGTATCGCGTAATCCATCCAATCTCCCGGATCGATATAACTGACATTTAGACCTCCGCCTTCATCACTCGTATTCTGAGTTTTGACACCGTACATCGCTGTCCAATCCTCACCTTGGATCGTTGCCAGCGGGGAAGTGGATGACGGAATCAGATCGGATGCAATCGGCAAGTAAGGACCACCCGCTTCGCTTCCGCGATAGACACGATAAGAACTTGCTCCTTCAACCGTGTTCCACGACAGAGCTACGGGAGAATCGCCTAATGTCGCATCAACACCGCTCGGGAAAGTCACACTCAGTCCGGTTGGAGAAGCAGGTTGCTGTTCATTCTGTTCATGCCCAGGAAGCGTGCCGAACAGCGTAGGATCCCACCCATCCGCTCCTTTCAGCACATTCTGAACGGTGTATTGATTGGCTTCGTCAGATGTCAATTGGCTCGACCAGCGATAGCGGCCCTTCGCATTGGCACCTGGTCCCGAAGAGTTGTATTCACCATACCGCGCCGTCGATTCGTTAGAAGGATTTCCCCAATTATCCCAACCTACTGCTTTGATATGCGCATCCATCCAGGTATTAATGTACTTCACGTTGGCGTTAGCTCTCCAAGGTCTACCCAGATCTAGCGAACCGTTAGTAGCAGCCAGCTTAGTGTCGATATCCCATTCCGGTCTCCAAGGATCATGAGTCACCGATTCCTTCAAAGAAGAAGTACCGCGGGTCAATCGCGAGTTCATGAAAACATAGCCAAACTCAGCTTTCTCATCCGTAGAGGCTGCCGTCATATGACCGCCAAAGCCACCAACGAACTTAATCTCCGAATCGTAGAAATAAGCCGCAGCATTCCCAAAGATCCAGTCGACGTCCCCTTCAATTATGCATCGGTTAAAGTACTGTCGCCCGCCGTTTGCGTACAAGGTATCTTGGAACCCTGCCAGATAAACGTTCGTAAAAATTGCTCTGTCGCCCGTTACATTAAGTGCGACTGTGGGACCTACATTTCCTCTCTCAAACGAAGTATTGCGAATCGTCATATTTTCTGCCGTAAAGTCGCTGGCAGAAACTAACAACGTGTGGCTGTTTCCAGTACCTATTCCGGAATTAGCATAATCGTCATAGGTCAAAATCGTTCCGTCTCTGCTTTCACCAACTAAACTAACTAATGGCTTAGAATTCGGAACGGCTACCTTTTCATGATAGATACCGTCTTGGATATAGATCACCCGCCGGGTCGAATTCCCAGTTGGAATCGAATTCAGAGCATCCGTAACGGTCGTATAATCTCCCGTTCCATCCTTCGCAACTACAATTACTTTAGCTGGAGTGGCGATTTGGATCAGGCTGTCTGCTCCCGAGCCCCTCGCATTAACAGCAGATACAACATAATAATAGGTCAGACCGTTTGTTATGCTGTTGTCCAGATAGTTTGTTTGGGTTACGCTAGCGATCGTTGTAAAGGGTCCCGCCAACGAAGCCGCCCGTTTAACGAGGTATGAATCAGCCTCAGCAACCTCGGTCCACTGCAAGTTAACCTTGCTAACTCCCGCTTGTGCTGTTACTTCATTCGGCGAAGAAGGTACCCCCTGCTGGAAATGAACCGGAGATACGCGTGCTTGATCGGAATTCATACTTTCCGTCTGAGCACTTAAGGCAGATACAACATAATAATAATTCGTTCCGTTGTGTACGGTGCTATCAGTAAATTCCGGAGCGGTCAGGTTGCTAGCCACGACCGAATACGTTCTCCCCGATATTACACTTCGCTTCACTGAGTACGAGGAGGCTCCCGGCACAGGGTTCCATGTTATATCCACGCGGGCATCACCAGGAACAGCAATCAATCCAGCTGGTTTCGCTAAAGGGGCAACTGGAGAAATCTTAGCGGAGACCGAATTTTCGCTTAAGCCACCCGCATTTTGAGCTTGAACGGTGTATTCATATACCGTTCCGTCAGTCAATCCGGCGTCGTTATATTGGGTTGCCGTCAAATCCGACGCGATGACCGAATACTTAGTCCCTCCGTCATCCCTTCTGAGCAAATGGTATTGCTCCGCACCTTCGACAGACTCCCATTTCAGGGTCACTTGGCTGTCCCTTGCTATTCCCGTCAACCCTGTCGGAGCAGCTGGTATGTCGGGTAGCAGAATTGGCGTGATGTCTACTTCCATGGAATTTGGGCTTTCGCCGGAATCGGTTACTGCACTGACGACATAATAATAGGTTTTATCGTTCATCAATTTGCTATCTACATACCGGTTGGAATCCATGTTCTTAATCAGCTCGTAGGGCCCGCCAGTTGTTTCACTACGCTTCACATTATACGAAATCGCTCCGGTAACCGCCGGCCAATTAAGCATCGCTTGTGTATCACCAGCCTTGCCGGTTACTCCTGTCGGGGTCGAGGCTGATAATACATCAGTGAACATCATCCAGTTAATATTGAAGTTGCCGGTATTCGTCGTGATGCGCAGGGTTTGCGGACCCGCACTCAGATTTGCCGACACGCTTACGGTCGTCCATTTTTGCCAACCGGTCGTATTTGGCACATAAACCGCTGCCAGAACAGTTCCTCTGCTATCTTGCAATTGAAGCTCCTTATCTGAATACTTCGTAGCAAGACGAAAATCTACGGTGTAGATTCCTGCGGAAGCCACATTTACCTTGTATTCCAGCCAATCTCCGGCTTCAATATTGCCCACATCTAAACCGGCTCCAGTATCCGTGGTTGCCTCGTTCTGAACCCCTTGCATGCTGTCCCAGTTCTCGGCTTCAAGCTTGCCCGGAATCGGCTTGCCATTCTTCGCCCAATACGCCACCGCAATTGAAGGTTTCAGCCCTTCCTCCGAGGTGTGTGCTTGTATACACTGATATTCCAGATCATTATAGATGACCCAATCGTTGATCGTATAAGTGGTATTCGCCTGCCAGCTGGCAGCAGCGGCCGCAGCGGTTCGCGGAGAATAACCATATAAAAGACTCATTATCATCGCCACGATTATGGCTATAGCCGTTACTTTTCGGCTTATGGTGTCTTCTTGCCCCCAGGGTGCGGTCCTGTTCATATCTTCTTCCTCCTTAGAATAGAAGTGCACGAATACTATCAGAGGTTATATATGTTGTACATTAACACAGCTGCTTCCGCTCGTGTCGTCGTAGACTTAGGCTCGATTTGGCGGCCATTCCCGTGAATCAAACCCGCTTTCACTAGACTTGCGACAGATTCAGACGCATAGGCAGAAATCTTCGCAACATCGCTGAACGGTTGAAGCACGGATGTATCTCCACCTGTAACCTGTTGACCTGACGCCTTCAAGGCTCTGGCGGTTAGGACCATCATGTCCTCACGGGTGATTGGCTCAAGCGGTTTGAACAAGTTGTCTCCTGAGCCTTCCGCAATGCCAAGTGCCCGAGCAATGCCAACGGCCTCGTAATAATAAGCTTGGGATGGGACGTCCGCGAAGGTATCTCCAGCTTTTCCGCTCAGTTCTAGCGTCCTAACGAGCAATACCAAAAAGTCGGCTCTAGTAACAGCTTGAGATGGGCGGAATTCTGTATCGGACACACCACTAATAATTCCCTTGGAAGCCATATCCTCGATCGGATTTTTAGCCCAAGCCACAGACTCAAGATCCTTAAAGGATTTATTCGTATAACCAATTGCATACATGCTGAAATGTGTAGTCTTAAAGCTGACGCGACCGGACTTCGCATCATATCTACCACTAGGAACCGAAGTAAGTTTCCCTTGACTGTCTACATACCACACAACGATATGCTCTGGATTAAGCAGCTCTTGTGCAGTAGGAACGTAGGGGATGCTGACTGTGACCGGAGCTTGGCGATTATCCCAGGTTATGATCTTGCCACCCGACGTTAAAGTTACTTGAATGACGGGATGGTTGCCGATTTGGTTTTGCACGGACGGCTGCAAGGATTTAGGATCAACACTTGTGATATGAAGACTTATTTGTTCATTGGAGGTAACCCCAGCTTGCAGCATATTATCAGGGAGAGTGAGGTTAGCCAGTGGTGTTACAATTTCAATTTCCGCCTTTTTGACATCATTGGATATAGCCGAAGTTGGAATCGTCTGAACGTACTCTTTTGCCCCGGGCTTCGACTCGACTTCAATGATTACTTTTTTTACTCCTTTGTCGTTGGCGGTAGTTTGGTTAAGAGCTTTCTGCAGTGATTCTAGATCCACGGTTGATTGTACCGATTGTGCAGCTGCGTCATAACGAATCACCGGTTTGATCGTAGAACCGTTGACATTACTCGGAGTTGTAGGCTGGATCGAACTGCCGTTTCCTTCCGCTCCGTTGTTACTGTTGTTTCCATTATTACCGTTATTGCCGTTGTTTCCGTTGTTTCCGTTGTTGTCATCGATACTAACAATATGCGCGATCGCCGATGCATCAGGGGTATAGTTAACCGCAGACAGTTGCGAATCTACTAACTTCACACGGGATAGAACGATTTTGACATCGCCACTCTCAAGCGCTTTGAAAGTAACTGTGGCCAGTTTTAGATCTCCGTTCTTGCCAGATTTCTTCTCAAGCTCTGTATGCGCTAGCCGCACGCCGTTATTCGTCAATAGGGCGTCAATGTTGAAACCGCCCTCGCCTGCTGTGTAACTCACGAACTCCAGCTTTGAGCGATCATAGGTCAGATTCAACTCGTACGCGTACAAATCCGTCATTAGGTTCGCTGCAATCTCAACAGTAAAGGTACTGTTGAGGATAGGACTTTCTTTTGATAACACAGTTTGGAAGTTGGGTTCACTATTAGCCTGCGTTACCACAGGTCTCGCTAGAAAAAAGACAAGGAGCATAAGCACCGCGATTCTGAGTTTAGCCATTTCGATTCATCCACCCTTTCAATAGCAAGATAGGAGAGAGCGCCGCTGCCGTTGAGTCAGCGCCCTCCAGATTTAGCAAACTTAATTTGAAGTGATTTTACGGGCCATTCCAGCCAGATCGACGATGTCGATCTGCTGGTCTTTATTCAGATCATACCTACTTACCTCACTCCAACCGTTATCACTTGAAGTGATGCCATATTTGGAGCTCAGAAGAAGAAGATCATCCATGCCGGCCTCGAGATTCATCGCTGTAGCGAGCTTTTGAAGTGCAGTAGACAAATCTTGAGCCGCTAGATTCACTTCCTCTTGTGTAGCATCGCTGTCGTTTAAGACAACGGTTGCGTTCGCAATGGCATCCTTAAAGATAGCAATAGCTGACTGCGAATATTGCCCCCAAAGTGTACCCATCGATGCCGACGCCAAAGTGCTGGCGGCTTCGTGAAGGATAGACTGGAGTGCTGTTCTAATGACATCTCCCGAACCTGTATCAGTCACAGTAATGTTAACCTGATAAGCAGTGCCTTCCACAGAAGATTCATTACCTTCGCCATCGCTCATAATAATGCGGGTCGCTTCTAATGAAGCAACCGTCGCTTCCGTTACATCTTTTGCAGTGAAGTGAAGTTGAAGAATTCTCGGCAAATCGCCGCTCATGCCAACCCCTGGGGTTGTGCTTGCCATGAGAATCCGTGTTTGTCCCTCATTATCAAAGGAATCGATGACACGAATTCCATCCAGCAAGGATTCCGCTGCCACGAACTGAATTTGCTCAGGATCGTAGTTCAGCGTCAAATCCAAGCCATATACATCACTTGTAACACGAGACATGCCATATACGACTTCAAAGGACTGCCCCTTCTCCACAGAGCCCGGTCCGGTTAAAAAACTTCCCGATCGAACAGTAACTTTGGCTTCGGCCTTTAACTCCGTGCCATAGACAGCGCCCGTAACTGTAAATCGCCCTTCTACCGCATATAACTCAGGGTTGATAGCTTCCCAAACGACAGGCACTTGCTTCACTGTTTCATCTGCATAAACAGCGCCTACAACTGTTGGCAAAATAGGAGCCACACCTACTGGTGTCTCAACATGAACTGGCAGAAGCGATTCGATTGGATTGTCGGAAGCGAGCTGGGTAGGATCCCAATCCTCTTTCCCGTTGATCGCACTCGTTGCGCTGAAAATACTGTGCAATGTATACACTTCGGCTTCCGTGTCCGTTAATTGATGGGTCCAGTTCATTCTAGCCTGCGGATTTGCTCCCGGACCAAAGCTTTGATATTCACCGTAATATGCGGTTGCTTCATTTTTTGAATTGCCGAAGTTGTTCCAGCCACTTGGAGCAATGTGATCTCCCATGTAGCTGTTCAGATATACAGTCTTCGCATATGGACGCCATGGTCTTCCCAAATCAACAGCGGATATAGACGAAAGCAACGCTTCGCCGGTCACTTTGCTGTTCAAGAATACATAGCCATACTCCTGTCCCTCAGGAGTGGAAGCTGCCGTCACATGCCCAGCCAATCTGGAATGAATCTCGCTGTTATCAAAAACAGCAATACCCGGACCAAAGATAAAGTCTACCGAACCCGAGATGAAACAATCCTTGAAGTAGGAACGATAGGATTGAATGGTTGCATTATTGGCATAGTTGTTAGGATCCGCGTTATCGGTCAGATTGCGGGTTAACAGTGTATCCTGATAACCGATGATGTTGCAATTTTCGAAAAAAGCTTTATCCGCATATACGTCGACGGCAACGGATTGACCTGCTCCGGAGCCCGAGGAATTAATGACCGTTAGATCCTTGGCATAGAAATCATGGCCTTTAATCATGAGCGTATAATCCGTATAAGTGCCCAAACCTAACGAGGTACCATCCGGGGCCGTTTTTTTCGGATTATCATCGTAGGTGAGAATCGTTCCATCCTTGCTCTCACCCATTAAAGAGATGTAAGGCTTGGTATCTGGAATAAGAACTTTCTCATAATACAAGCCGTTTTTCACAAAAATAATGATGCGATTGCGGTTCTGGTCCGGGACTGCATCGACAGCAGCTTGGATACTTTTATAATCTCCGCTTCCATCTGCAGCAACGACGATAACCTTCGCGTCTGGAGCGATATCAGACAGAACATATACATGCGCAGTAACCGGTAGGTCCGACCCTTGTACCGTACCCATAACCTTGAACCCGTCAATATTTGTATCCGCATACAAGTCTGGAGAGATGGGTTCCCAGGACACTGGCAGAGATTTGGTCATTTGATCATTGAAGATCGCCGTTACGTGATCTGGCAAACTCGGTGCGATGCCCTTCGCAGTTGTCGCGATGACAGGCCGATAACCGGTCATGCCAGCCGAAACCACTTCCACTTGAATTTCAGCTCTTGCAGAATATCCCGTTACTGTACCCTGTAAAGTGAATGCTCCTATCTGCTGATATTCAGACGCCGGAACTAAATCCCAGATTACCGGAGCATAACTTACCGCTCCATCCTCTCTCAAAATCGGCATCTGATTCGGCAGATTAGGCTTCGTGCCTAATGCGGTCGTTACCTGTAAGGACTTATAGCCAACAACTGTTTCTTGTCCTGTTATGGTGATTGGCATCAATCCGATAATCGCTGTTCCGTCATTCATCGTCGCTGCGACGATGACTTTACCATTGCTATTAGCGGTCAGTACTCCATTATCGTCGATTGTAGCCACATCTGTAGGGGTCAGATCACTATTATAGACAGCCCATGTAACCTGCGAAGTTTCTCCCGTAGTTTTGGTGGCACTAAAGGTTAAACGCCCTCCTTTATCGGAGATTGAATTCGTCGAACCTGAGTGTGTTAGCTGGATTCCATAACCGCTGGTAGCTTCCTCAGAAGCACTAATGTACAGATTATCCAAGTAAACTTGAGATGCCACTGTCGTATTATTATTAGGCCCTATGGATTTGAAGGTGCTAATATCCGCCATCGCCAGGGTTGAATCATAGAATGGCTGTTTGCTTAACACCTTCGTTCCGTTGTAATAAACATCCACAAGCTTGTTTGGAAAATCTACCACAGTCTTGACTGTAAACCACTTATCAAGCGGGATCGCAGGAATGATGATAGGAGATGTTTTTCCGTTGATGACATAACTTAATGCTCCCGAATTCTCAGTGTTTAACCAGACGGCTACTTTACCATTCGATCCGAGCAGCTGAAATACCCGATTATTCGAGGTAGGTTTGTTCGCATAAGTACCGTTCGGCACACCGTTCGTTAAGTTGGGAGGGGCCGGGAACTTCATATGCACTTCTGCCGATAAGGTTCCCGTCTGCGAACCAAAACCACGGGATGCACTTACATAACCGCTATCCTGGTCATTAAGGAAAATACTGTTCGGATTCAAATCTCCGTCCGCCGCAATAGTGATCAGACCCGGGGCATAGCTCGAAGCACTCCAATATCCGCCCGGCGTATCCCCGGCTTTATATTCAGTGAAATCCTCGTGAACCGGGAAGGCTTTATCAGTTACGACCACACCATCCTGAACGATATTCGCACTGTTCGTAGCGCTAATTCCTTTGGGCAAGCTGCTATTGGTGAAAAAGATATTCTCCGTGTAGGCTAATTGAGCTTTAGCAAAAGCACAATTAATGAACTGCAAATTCTTCAAAGCGTTATCAGCTGTTGAAGTGGAGGCTGCCCCTGTCAACGAAATAATGTTATCCGTTCCAGAGATATCGTTGTTCCGCAGGTTGGTAAACCGGAAATTACTCATGTCCGGTGGGTAAATATCAGGAACAGGAAGCTTGTCATAGTTGGAATTCAGATCAATCTTGTTGATAAGCGAATCCCTCACTTGAATGTTCCGAATGTAGCCGCCCCGGGATGTGCTTGTTTTGATCTTAAAGCCCGGTGCCACAGTGTTCGACTTGACGTCGAGGGGAATCAGATTGCAGTCTTCCACGTAGATATCGCTTATTCCGCCAGACATCTCGCTTCCAATAACGACCCCGCCGTGTCCACCACTAAAGGTATCTCCGCGATAATAAATAAATCTGGAGGGTCTGCCGATATCCCGGCCTTCTTGATTGATCCCGGATTTAATTGCACTGCCGTCGTCCCCGGTTTGAAAGGTAGAATTCAAAATGTAAACGCTCTCGGAAGAATTCGGATTAAAGCCGTCTCCATTATGTTGCGTGGTGTTAATATCGAGGTTATAGGCGGTGATGTCTTTGCTGTATACAGGTACTACGGTCCACATCATTCCATTGCGGATTTTCAATCCATCGATATAGACATTGTGTGCGTTATTAAAAGATAGCAGATGTCCACCACCGTAGGTTGTTCCAACTTCAACCTTGTCGTTATCGTATTCCTCACGCAGCTTCAAGCCGCTCTCCTCGTCACCAATTGTTCCGGGTCCAAGGAATGTAATATCAGTTACACTATAATCATCGTACTTGTCATGATCCATAACTCCGGCGTTAAATAAACTTTGATAAGCCTCGGGTTCCTCAATACTGTGTCTGGCCGTTACGAACGGCAAGAAGTCAGCCTTGTGTGAACTAGGCATCACTTGAGCCCCTGCATCTACAAATACAGTCATATTGCTGTGCAGGAACAATCCGCCAGTCACATACTTCCCGGGTGGAAAGTATAAAGTGTCTCCTGGAGTAACCGCGTCAATCGCGGTTTGAATTGCCACGGTATCCAATGTGTTGCCATCTCCGGATGCTCCATAATCCTTAACATTAAACCTGATGCCCGTCTTTTTAGTTGTGATTTGGACCGTATTGCTATCTAAAGATTCGTTGCCAGATGTATCCTGGGCTCGTACCGTGTAGGTATATGTCCTCTCTGGAGTTAATCCTAAAAACTTATAGTAAGTTTTGTCCGTCGAACCAACCCGGGTTCCATCACTGTCATAAATATTGTACTTAGTAATGTTGGAATAAAATAGCGGTTTCTCCCATGCTAACACTACGGTTGTATCCGTATTAGAGGCAGGTGCCATTCGTAAATCCGTCGGGGAGTAAATATTAGCCGATAAGGAATCATTAATGTTCGCAGCGGCATAAGCCGTGTTGGTCTCTCCGGCAAAGGCGATTTCAGGTACGATCGGGATGAGCAATAAAGCGCATAATGCAATAAGGACACTCTTAATTCTTTTCATAACTTACCTCCTGTTCATTTGCAGGTGATGAAAACGCTGTCAATTAGTGGCATTAATCATTAGGGAGTTGTCATTCAAAAGACAGGCGGCCCAAGTATCGTCAAGAGCCCGCCTGCTGAGATTAT
The DNA here is from genome assembly GCF_037980415.1 of Paenibacillus sp. FSL H7-0690. Taxonomy (NCBI): domain Bacteria; kingdom Bacillati; phylum Bacillota; class Bacilli; order Caryophanales; family Paenibacillaceae; genus Paenibacillus; species Paenibacillus sp. FSL H7-0690. Next base: position 5,160,787 of record NZ_CP150281.1, read on the forward strand.
TTATTGTTCGGGGATATTAACTGTTTTATTTCGAAGAGTCAAAACTTGCTTTTTCTTTTTCAAGCTGCTTTGCCCATTCATCCAATAGTTCTTTGGCACTCATCTTTTTGGCCATTACCTTCTGGATCATAGGCTCCATATTCGTCTGAACCTTGTTATAGCCCGGCAGATAAACGGGATTATCGGTAAACTTCGTGTCCGGTGAGCTCATCAGGTCTGCGCCCGTCTTCACGTAAGGCACGTTTACAATCCAATCAGCATCCAAAGCATCAAGATAAGTCGGAATTTCGCCATAGAGCTCTCCGTACTCACTATCATTGTGCGTTACGAAATACGTCATGAATTCCCATGCTGCTTCCTTATTCTCGGAGTTCTTTGTCATCATCATCACCGATGGTGTAACGCCGGGGTGAACGCGATAGCCTTTGGCACCCATAGGGAATGGAACAGCTGTAAACTTGGTTAAATCGTCATTGAATGCTTTACTGTGAGCGCTTGCGGAACCAAGGTTATGGAAAATCATACCTACCTTGCCGGACTGGAACGAAGCAGCCAATTCCGTCCAACCTTTGTTCAAGTCATCTTCAGGTGTATTGACATTATAACCGCTCAAGTATTTCTCCAGAAACTCTACATTCAGTGGATCGTTGATCGTGGCTTTGCCTTCTGGCGTGAAATAGTTCGTAATTCCCGAGTATGAATACATAAGATATTCCAGCGAGGTTGCACTTCCGGCTCCACCCCGTATAGAGTATCCGTAACGATCCTTGGACTTGTCAGTCAACTTCTGTGCGTTGTCAAAGAATTGATCCCATGTGTCCGGATTCGGTAGATTTGATTCCTTCAGCCAATCCGAACGAATCCATTCCATCCAAGGCAGAACGCCATAAGGCAATCCATATAACTTCTTGTCAACCGGATCCGCTGCTCTCATTGAGGTAACCGAACCCGTTGTGATCTTGTCCTTTCCTTCCCAGCTATCGAAATAAGAATCGATTGGCTCAAGCACATCGCGTGCAATAAAGTCGGACGTAAAGTTATTGATCAGGTCCGGCCCTTGTCCAGCAGCAATAGCGACATTCAGCTTTTGTATATAACCGTTCAAATCTCCAGGCACGCCCAAGTATTCGATTTTAATATTCGGATGCTCAGCCATGAACTCCTTCGTAACTTTTTGCCAGAATACATCACGGTCCGGTGTAGTAGCCGCAGCCCAGAACGTAAGCGTTGTCTTCTTGCCGGAATCTTTCGTTTCAGTACCACTGTCGCTAGTCGAGCTGCTTGGCTGGGGACTGGCATTCGACGAGTTGTTGTTATTGTTACTGCTTCCGCAACCACTTAACACGCCTCCAGCCAACATGACCGAAGCCATGACAAGTGCCCAGCTTTTTTTTCTTTTGAACATGGTGTTGAACCCCCTCAAAATTCGTCGCTCAGTTGACGAACACCGGTTATTCGTCATGTGTTTAGTTTAACTTTCGTCCTTCTCATTTTACATAAGATTCTTTTCACACTTTGTTTGGATTTTTTAAAATCATACAAAAAAAAGCCCCGATTGATTGCCTCGGGACTTTTTTAGCTTTATTTTCTCCTATATTAATTCAAATCTACTTAACTGCCTAGCTTTCACTTTAAATAGTTCTCTAATGTTCTCCGTACCGCTCCTGGGCCTGCCATCATTTCCTGGAACATAATCTCAATCTTATCACCTAGACCAATCTCGTACAACGGAACCCCAAAAAGTCGCTCATCTTCAAGAATGGGGCGCACACTTGCAGTTTGGTCTCCAAGCGAAACTCCCTGCAGGTAACCTTGCAGTGTTTCTAGTAACGGATCTGAACTCAATGTGAAGACTTCTCCAGCATCATTCACTCCAAGTAAGTAACGACACCACACAGCGATAGCCAGTGGAATCGCCGTTAGCTGCGCTGGATCGAGATCCTCCCGTCGAATATAGGATTTAATAGTTTCACCAAACCGTATACCTACCTTCTGCGAAGTGTCTGTAGCAATCCGCTGCGGAGTATCGGGGATAAATGGATTGGCAAAACGCTCCGTAAGGACTTCGTCCAGGAACTGCTTTGGACTGAGAATCCCCGGGTCCACTACGACGGGCAGACCTTCTTTGTAACCGATTATCTCCACAAACCTCCGCAAAGTATCGTCCTTCATCTCATCCGCGATCAAGGTGTAGCCAAGCAGGCAACCGGAAACAGCAAGCGCCGTATGCAGCGGATTAAGGCAGGTCGTTACTTTCATCGTCTCCACCTTGTTGACTGTCTCCCGGTCCGTAAAAATAATTCCGGCTTCCTCTAGTGGTGGACGTCCGTTCGTAAAGTTATCCTCCACTACAAGATATTCGCTGATCTCAGCATTTACGAAAGGAGCGGTATATGTGTTTTTGGAGGTAATGATCACATCCATATCACCAATTCCCTGTTCCAGAAGCGCTGCCTGTACACTCTCCGAAGGACGTGGTGTGATTTTATCGATCATGGACAATGGAAAGGTTATTACTCGTTCATCTTCCAGATAACGCACGAAGTCTTCTATAACAAGTCCTCTTTGGGCCCATTCCTTAGCGATGGACACAACTCCGTTCTTCAGCTTGTCGCCATTGTGTGAGCAGTTGTCCATGCTGACAAAGGTCATCGGATATTGGCCTTTCAGATATCTTCGATAAGCAAGCGAAGCAACAATGCTCATGACATGAACAGGATGCTCCGGTCCGCTCACAATATCCTTTTCCACAATGCCAAGATATTTATCGTGCGGATCCGTCAACGAGTATCCCTTCTCCGTGATGGTGAAGCTGGCCATTTGCAGGCTGGGATTCTCGAACACCTCGATCAATCGACGGTACTCCGCTTCGCGGTTTTTTTCCGCTGCGATTCCCTCCACAATACTACTGACTACTCTTTTCTGGAAATCACCACGAGCATTCATCAGCACTAAAAGGGTCAGATTGTCGTAGGGCTTGTAGACTTTATCAATCATTTCGAAATCAAAGGTTTCCACCGCAATAATACCTGTATCCGACTTCCTGCCATCCAGCAGCTTCTGATGAGCATTTGCCACGAATCCTCTGAAAATATTACCTGCACCGAAATGAATCCATTCCGGTTTAAGCTGTGTATTGTTTGCTATCTGCTCATAGTCGAACTGCGGAAGCTCCACTCCAGCAGCTTTCCAAGCTGCTTTTTCCCCTTGGATACTGCTTCTGGTCAGATGCAGCATTTATTTTGCCTCCTTGACATTATCCAAGCTATCCCAAACACCAAGCAAATACATGATGCCCATAGCTCTATCATACAAGCCATAACCCGGTCGGCAGTTCTTCTCTTCCCCCCACAGATGCCGCCCGTGATCCGGACGCACATAACCAATGTATCCGTTCTCATGATAGGCTTTGACCACCTCGGCCACATCAACGCTTCCGTCACGCCCACGGTGCGACACCTCAATGAAATCACCGTTCTCAAATACCTTCACATTGCGGATATGGGCAAAATGAATACGATCATGGAACTCGCGGATCATCGCTGGCAGATCGTTATCCGGATTCGTGCCGAGTGACCCTGTGCAGAAAGTCAAACCGTTGTACGGGCTGTCCACCAAATCCAGAAAACGGCGGATCATATCCCGATTGCGGATAATACGCGGCAGTCCAAAGATCGGCCAAGCCGGATCATCGGGATGGATAGCCATCTTGATGTCCACTTCCTCGCATACTGGAATAATGCGTTCCAGGAAATACTGGAGGTTGTCGAACAGTTTATCTTCCGTCACATCCGCATAAGCCGCAAACAGCTCATCCAGCTTTTCCAGCCGCTCCGGCTCCCAGCCCGGCATCGTGAACTTTCCAGCTCCCTTCAGAATCCGGTCCACCATCTCACGCGGATTATCGGTAATGGCAGCCTTTTCATAAAAGAGAGCATTCGAGCCATCAGGCAACTCTTTATACAGCTCTGTGCGGGTCCAATCGAAAACAGGCATAAAATTATAGCAGATCACCTTAACGCCAACCTTGGCGAGTTTACGAATGGTGTCGATATAAATATCGATATATTTATCACGGGTCGGCAAGCCGATTTTGATATCATCATGAACGTTGACGCTTTCTACTACAGCCGTGCTGAAACCCTTGCTGGTGATTTGATCCGCCACTTCTTGGATCCGTTCCATTTCCCACACTTCTCCGGCTACTTTCTCATGCAAAGACCAGACAATCCCCATAACACCCGGAATCTGCCGAATATGATCCAGCGTGATATTGTCATTGCCCTCGCCATACCATCTCCACGTCATGTTCATTGATAAACCCTCCTGTGAATTCGTTTTCAACTATCTTGTATACAAGATTTACTTGATCATAGAATAAGAACAATTCTTTGTCAATCACAATTTTATCAGGAATTTTATCCTGAAATCAAGGAATATCCACCCTATTTTCATCCCAATGATTTTAATGAACGAACTTATCATGTATACTAGTACTGTATCTGTCATTAACAATTGAAAGCAGGAACAGAAATGTCAATTAAAGCTGAAATTCTAAACACACTGAAGCAAGAAATCCTCACGCTGGCGTTAAAGCCAGGCACCATTCTGAGTGAAACAGCCTTGTCTGAGCGGTTTCAGATTTCACGTACGCCGTTGCGTGATGTTCTCAAACAGCTTGCACTGGAATCTTATACCGATATCTATCCGAAAAAAGGTAATATTGTCTCCTTTATTGATCTTGAATCTGTTGAACAAATCACATACTTGCGTTGCACACTGGAAAAGGAGATCCTCAAGGATCTTTCTGCACAGCTTTTACTACCAGGAGTGCACGAGCTTAAAGAAATTCTTAAGAAACAGAAAGAGGTCATCGGGCAGGAGAATGCTGTAGATTCTTTCCTTAATTTAGATGACGAGTTTCACCGGGCCTTGTACAGGCTTGCTGGACGTGAGTATCTGTGGACTCTGATCCAGCAGTCGAATGTACATTATCTCAGGTACCGCAGACTGCACATGCTTAAGACCGACAAGCTGGAAGAAATCTGGAACGAACACCAATCCATTCTTGAGCTTATGGTGCAAAAAGAAACCGCCAAAATCGGCCCGCTAATCCACCACCATCTCCGGGAAGATATTCATTCACTGGATTTTCAGGAGAATTTCTCGGAATATTTAAAGAAATAGTCAGCTAAAAGGCAGCTTACTGCCTTAAAACAAACAAAGAGACATCGTATGGAATTCTCCGTGATGTCTCTTGTTCAATTTACATAACGTTCTCTAAATCCAATTATCTCTTAATCCGATACAGAATGACTCTCTTTTTGAGCCAGCCAATCAATATGGCATCCATGAAACCCATACCGCCACGATTGATTTCCCCATATTTAGAGTTTCCGTGTTTCCTCGCTTGATGGGTTACCGTAACTTCAATAACTGAAAAGCCGTTCATCTTAGCCACCGTGGGCAAAAAGCGGTGCATTCCATTATATAAATAGAAACTGTCAGCTACCTCCCTTTTGAAGAGCTTCATAGGACAGCCTATATCATAAATTGAACCTCCAATAATCCAATTACGGATTTTTTTCGCGAAACCTGAAGAAACTTTCTTAAACCACGTATCTTTATGATCTGCCCATTTTCCATTTACAAAATCTCTTTTCTTGATGAAAGGCATTAATCTAAAGATGTTCCGTGGATCTGTCTGTAGCGCTGCATCCATAAGGGCGATCAGTTCGCCCTGGGAATTTTTCATCCCCGCCCAAATGGCTGCCGTTTGCCCGTAGTTTTTTTCAAAATGAATGACCTTTACCGCTTGATCCATCTGTGCGATTTCATTTAACAGCACGGCACTACGATCCCTACTTCCATCATTCACCAGTACGATTTCGTAATGCTCAATTCTCCCTCTTAATGCTTCAGTAATACTTAAGTAAAGATCGTATATATTTTCCTCTTCATTAAAAATAGGTACGACCACGGAAAGGTGAGTCATCGAGCAACACCTCACTATCCACTTATTTTAGGAGTTCAGTAGAGAGGTTGGTTTTAGGATCCCTCACTAGTCTTAATTGTTTTTTCTCAACCGCCTTCATCACTTCCTCACCTTCTACATCCAGGTTAGGAAGCAAGCGATCGAGCCACTTCGGCAAATACCACGCTGATTTTCCCAGCAAAGTCATTACACCGGGAACGATGAGCATCCGGACAACAAAAGCATCGAACAAAACCCCAAAGAGAAGTGCAAAGCTCATCACCCTGATGTTCGGATCTTCTGCCAGCATGAATCCCGTGAAAACAGAGATCATGATCAGTCCTGCAGCTGTAACTACCCCGCCGCTGTGATGAATACCGGCCAGAACGGACTTTTTGGCATCCCCACTTTTCTTAAATTCTTCCCGCATTCTACTGACGAGGAAAACTTCGTAGTCCATGGCAAGTCCGAACAAAATGCCGACGACCATGATTGGGAGAAAATTGAGTATGGGAGCTTGCCCATTAAAATGGAACACATTTTGCAAATGTCCATCCTGTATGACGAAGGTAATGAAACCTAATGTAGCCCCCAAAGAAAGAATAAATCCCAGGACCGCTTTGATGGGAACCAGGATGGACCGGAATACCATCACTAGAAGAACAAAAGCCAAGCCAACGATGATGATACAGAATTCAGGCAGCGCCTCGTTCAGCTTCTGAGAGATATCGATATTTACGGCTGTGCTCCCGGTTACTTTCAGTTTCACATGATTTTGACTCTCGATTTCTGCTGCTTGACTGCGAATTTGTTTAACCAGATCTACCGTTTTATTATCTGCAGGACCGGTAGCCGGAATCACATGAATCAAAGAAATCTTTCCGGAAGGACCAGGAACAGCAGGAGCAATCGTACCAATGTTAGGATAGGTTCTAAGTTGTTCCAGCGCCCCAGACAGATTGGCTGCAGCATCTTGTCCACCATCAGTTTCGGCTAGGATAACGAGCGGACTATGATACCCAACACCGTATGCCTCTGTCATCAGATCGTATGCCCGCCGCTCAGTTAATTCCGGCGATTTTTGCGCATCATCCATGGTGCCTGTCTCCATGTTGAAGAAAGGTATTGCAATAGTGCCCAGCAATGCTACCCCAAGGATCACAGCCAACCATGGGCGCCCGGTAACAAAACTCCCCCATAAATTACCTCGAGTCTCGTTCTTTTTGTTGCGGGTTGAACCTTTGGATCTTTTTTTCGATTTGGCTTTGATCAAGCCTCCCATCGCTTCGAGGATAGCAGGAACCATAAAAATAGCGATGAGAACAGCCACGAAAATGCAAAGCGCAGCGGCTAAACCCATTGCGGTAAGAAAAGGAATACCAATCACCGACATTCCCGCAAGACCGATAATAACCGTTATGCCTGCAAAGACAACCGCACTCCCTGCCGTGCCGTTCGCAATCGCAATTGCTTCTTTTCTCTCATAACCTTCGGCAAGCTGTTGCCGATATCTTGAGATAATAAACAACGCGTAATCGATCCCCACTGCCAGACCAATCATGCTGGCCAGGGATAGAGCAAAAGAAGGGGTGTCGAAGAAATTCGAGCCGATGATGATCAACATCACGCCGGTACCAAGACCAATGACTGCCGTAAGAATCGGTAAGATCCCCGTCAGAACGGATCCAAAAGCAACGGTGAGAACAAGAAGCGCAATGAGCACCCCTATCCCTTCTGTAACGCCGCCGATCTCCATTTTCACATAACCAGAGCCAGTTAATTCAGCTTGTAAGCCGGCATCACGCAAAATACCTGCCACATCAAGCACACGTTCCTTTGATGTTTCTGTAACATCACTACCTGGAGTATTGTATGAGATGGTGGCATAGCCAATTTTGCCATCTGCACTTACCGAATGATTGTCATAAGGACTTACTACTGCTGTGACCGCCGGATCCTTAGCCACTTCCTCTAACTGTGCACCAATTAATTGCTTAGTTGTTTCTGAGGATAAGGTTTCATCCGTTAGTGATTTCATCACCAACTGAATTTTGCCGCTGTTATCCACCATGGAGGGAAATTCCTGATACATCTGTTCCATCGTTTTTATGGACTCCAGTCCAGGGATAGTAGTTCCCTCATGAAGCTTAGGCCCCATCGAAAGAGCTACGATTGCCGAGATCAGCAGGATGGCAATGCTTCCTAGAATGACTTTAATGCGGTTGCTCGCCGACCAGAACCCAAGCCGGTACAATAATTTGGCCATTTCAGTATCGTCTCCTCTATACTAATGTTTTTCTCTATGCCTTTATCTTATAGAAGAGAAGTCTTGCTAACATCGTCCAAAGGGGCGGACACGCTCTGCCCTTTCGGGCAGCCCATTAGTCCGCAAAAAAAACATGCGAAAGATTTCTTTCGCATGTTCAAAATTACATATGTAAAATCCCCCGTTCCAAAGCGGCCGCCACTGCCTGCGATCGCGAATCTACCCCTAGCTTGTTGTAAACATTCGTCAGATGAGCTTTTACAGTACGTTCTGAGATTCCCAAATCAAAGGCGATTTCTTTACTTTTGAAGCCCTGCGCTACACTTTGCAGAATTTGAGTTTCTTTATCGGATAACAAGGATACTTCTTTATGAATCGGAGCCGAAGCCTTCTGCTGCTCGCGAGCAGAAATCACTCTCTCCATGATTTCTGCTGAGAGCAAGGTTTCTCCTCTTATCGCCGATTCAATATTCCTGAACAAATTTTCCCGGTTCGTATCCTTTAATAAGTAACCTCTCGCACCCAAGGCCAGTCCATTAATCATTAATTCATCTTCGTTGTAAGTCGTCAAAATAATAACTGGAACGGAGTTGTTCTTCTCCCTCAATACCTTCATGGCTTCCAGTCCGCTCATGACCGGCATATTCAAATCCATCAGGATCACGTCCGGTCGCACTTCATCTATAAGGGTTATAGCTTCCTGCCCATTTACCGCTTCTCCAACAATTTGAAACTGTTCATCCGTCTCCAGGATCAGCTTCAAGCCTTCCCGAACAACAAAATGATCATCTACGATCAGAATTTTCACTTGCGTCATGTAGGGTCTCCCTCACTTAATGATGTCTCAACCTGAATGCTTGTTCCAGCCGAACTGCTGCGCACCTTCAATTCTCCTCCAATCAGCCTTACCCGCTCCTGAATCCCGAGTAAACCGTAGTGTCCGGCATCCTTGCCGATGGCGTCTGTGTTAAATCCCAAACCATTGTCTCTGATTTCTATAAAAAGCCGCTCATTTTGATCGGACAGGGTAATCCACACCTTGTCAGCCCGGGCATGACGGGCGATATTGGTCAGACCTTCTTTTATAATGTGCAAACTATGTTCCATCATTACTCTAGACAAACGTCTGGTAAGCTTAAAATCCATGGTTACAACGATACCTGTAGCTTCACCAAAATGCTGTGTTTCATAATCGACCGCTTCCCTAAAATCAATCTCTGAAGCTGATTTTGCCCGCAAATTGTCAATTGCTCTACGAGCTTCAGCTAAGGTTGTGCGAGCCTGCTTCATAGACTGTCTGACAATTTCTTGAGAGCGCTCTGTGTTGCCCTTGGTCATATGAGCATCCGCGGCTTCGAGCTGCATAATTAATCCGGCCACTCCCTGCGCCAATGTATCATGCAGATCCCGAGCCATTCGCTGGCGTTCATTTGCCAATGTCAGCTCCTCTACCTTTTTATGGGCCTCTTTTAGATCATGCAAAAAATTCTGAATTCTGAGACGCTCGCGAACCTGTTGAAAAAACAATAATGTATACGCTAAAACGATCACAAGCATCAGAACAAATAATGGCATAAATACGATCAATTCATCGGTATCGCCCACGGTGAGCGACGAATCAAAAAACAAAATTATACTAATAAGGGCAACAAAAACGATTCTTTTTATCCGAAATGAAAAACCAAGGCTTTGGGCAATCAGGACCGGAAGCAATCCCATCAACACTGCTTGATACCCCTGTGGCATCAAAATCGCACAAAGGTAAATTAAAATTGCTTGTGCCGAAAAATAAAACCAAAATTGCTTATTAGTGATTCGATAGGAGTTCCAGTGCAGCAGAATATGGACCGTGAATAAGCCTGTAAATATCGAACTGGATAATATTTGAGGGTCCTTAAGAAACTGCAGCAATATAGTGCCAATATATACAATGGATACCCAGATCAAAAGCGGCAATCTGGACGCAAACAATTCATCGATGAACAATAGTCCGGCTTTTTTTTCTTTCACTTGGCTGACCCTCCTTCTCCTCTATTATAAAGATTTAACCTACATGTTGGTAATGTACGAAAGTACATGTACGTTTGGGCAATCGAGATCGCCTTGTCTGTAATGCCTTCCCGGATAAAACTTCGTTATAAGAAGAAGCACACACGATCTCTATTCCCTATTAAAAAAACAAAAAAACCTTGATTTCTCAAGGTTTTCGTAAAAAATGAACAAGAACTATAACCCCGCACTAATAGCTTAAATCTGCACCGTTAGAGGTTATGACCTTTTTGTACCAGTAAAAGCTGTCCTTACGCAGACGCAGCAGCGTTCCATTGCCTGCATCATCCTGATCAACATAAATGAAGCCGTACCGCTTGCGCATCTCTGAGGTGGAAGCCGAGATCAGATCAATACAGCCCCAGCTGGTGTAGCCCATCATCTCCACGCCATCGGCAATGGCTTCCGCCATCTGCTCAATATGCTGGGCCAGATACTCTATCCGGTATGGATCACGGATCGTGCCATCCAGTTCGAGCACATCTGCAGCACCCAGACCATTCTCTACTACGAACAGAGGAAGCTGGTAGCGGTCATGCATCTCCTTGAGCACAAACCGCAGCCCCTTTGGATCGATCTGCCAGCCCCAGTCGGAGGTTTTCAGGAAGGGATTCTTCAGCCCTGAGGACAGATTACCTTCCGTCGTAGCCGTGATACTCTCATCCACACTGACTACTGAGGACATGTAGTAACTAAAGGAAAGAAAATCTACAAGATTGTCCCGCAGCAAAGCTTCGTCCCCCGGCAACATGGTTATTGTCACTCCATGCTGCTCCAAATGCCGGCGGATATAAGAAGGATAATAGCCTCTAACCTGAACATCGGAGCAGAACATTGCCATTTGGTTCTCAGCTTGTGCTTTCAGTACATCACCGGGATGACAGGAATATGGGTAGAGCAGCTTGCGGGCCAGCATGCAGCCGATCTGGAACTGCGGATTGATCTCCCGGCCCCGCTTAATCGCAAGCGCACTGGCTACGAACTGGTGATGCAAAGCCTGAAAAGCAACCTGCTTCTCATTTGACTTGCCATCCAGAATAATCCCTGCGCCCAGAAACGGCGCTTTGAGTGTACAGTTGATTTCGTTGAAAGTCAGCCAATACTTCACCTTATCCCGGTAACGGGTGAACACAGTCTCCGCATAACGGACGAACAGTTCAACCAGTTCTCTGGATTCCCAGCCGTTGTATTTGGTGACTAGGTGCACCGGCATTTCATAATGGGAAATGGTGACCAGCGGCTCGATATTATATTTACGCAACTCATCAAAAACATCGTCGTAGAATCGCAGTCCTGCCTCGTTAGGTACCTGCTCATCGCCATTCGGATAAATACGAGGCCAGGAGATGGACATACGGAATACCTTAAAACCCATCTCAGCGAACAAGGCGATATCTTCTTTGTAGCGGTGGTAGAAATCAATCCCTCTGCGTTTGGGGTAATTCCCCAGATTATCATCCTGTATGGCCTCTTCTAGCTGTGGACCGGACATGGACAATAGCTGTTCCAGGCTCTGCCGTTCCTTAGGAGGACAATATTTGACTACATCAGCAGTGGACAAACCCTTGCCGCCCTCATTATACGCGCCTTCGACCTGATTGGCGGCTACCGCACCGCCCCACAGGAAGTTTTCCGGAAATGGATAAGTCATCGGTTGAGCCTCCTTTTATTAATGGGTGGCAGCGGTTGCTGCCGCTTTAGCTTCAGCCTGCTGTTCTTGCTCCAGCGCTTCGGCATCGGCTTTTTTAAAGAATGGATAGTAGATCATGAAGCTTGCACCAATCATAACCAGCTGGAACGCACTTACGCGCCAGCCCCCGTTCATCCAGCCATTAACCAGCACCGGAATGCCCAGCGGCACCTGAATCCCGTGCAGCACAGGAAGGATACCCAGAGTCGTCAGAAGAATCGCCAGACCACTACTCACCAGCGGAGTCAGGATAAACGGAATCATAAACCGAACATTCAGCACCAATGGCATCCCGAAAATCACCGGCTCATTGACACCGATCAGACTTGGAATAATTGCCAGTTTACCAAGTGTCTTATAACGTGTAGATTTGGCGAACAACATCGCAATAATGAGACCTAACGTTGCCCCCGCACCACCGATCAGTACATAAACCGGGAAGAACGGTGAACCAATGATATGCGTACCTTCCACACCTCTTTGGTAAGCGTCCAGATTCTCAAGTCCCAAAGCCACCCAAATCGGGCCGACAACGGAATAGACTACCAAGGTGCCGTGAACTCCAAAGAACCACAGCAGGTGAATTACGAAGATGCAGATCAGCATCGCCCACCAGGTACCCCCCAGACTAGTCAGTGGCAGCTGGATAATCGAGAAGACAAACTCGTGCATATTGCCATATTTCGTTGCGGCGAAAATCGCCGTCAGCACCAGCATCAGAACCGCTACGATAAAACCAGGCGTAAGCGCGGCAAAAGATTTCTCAACCGTGGGCGGAACACCCTTCGGCATTTTGATATAGAATTTCTTTTCCAATACAAAGGTATAGATCTTACCTACCAGCAGTGCCAGGATGATTGCCACGAACAATCCTTTGGCGCCCAACCAGGAGTAACCAAATGCTTTGGTCACACCGTCATCCAGCAGTCCTTTTGGTGTAACTAGCAAGAAACTCATCAGTGCCAAAATCCCTGCCGAAAAACCTTGCTGCTTATGTTGGGTAGCGAAATTGTAAGCGATGGAGAACACCGCGTAGAGTGCGATCAAATCAGTGGTTACGGTTGCCGGAATCGAAGTATAAGTTTTGAGTCCAGTGCTTTCCAGGAAATTCTGATAAGGATCAAGCTTGAGTGCATTAATCAGGGAAAAAATAGCGCCCAGAATCAAAATTGGCATCAAGGCCATCAGACCGTTGGAAATAGCGCTGATATAGGTATTTTTTTGGATTTTCGTGCTGACTTTCTGGATCTTGGCTCTCCATTCTGCGCCGCCTGCCATGACTTAAGCCCCCTTCTCCATCAGTTCAAGTGCTGTAGCCAGCACCTTGTCCCCATCCATCATGCCATAGTCCATCATATCGATCGTAGTTACTGGAATGTTCGGATATTCTGCGGCCAGATCGCCTTCGGCATGTCCCATTTGTGGTCCAAGCATAATGATGTCAAAAGGCTTTTGATCGGCGATGTCACTCTCCGCCACCGCATCAATAACCACTTCAACCCCTTGTGTCCGTGCCGATTCTTTCATCCGTTCCACCAGCATACTTGTCGAGAATCCGCCTGCACAGGCGAGCAATATTTTTTTCATCTTAGTTCACCGATCCTTTCAATTCTAGTTCGAGCGCTTTGCGTTCTTTGATTTCTTCGATCAGTTCCACAGCCAGTTCTCTAACCGTCAGGGCATTCATCAAATGATCCTGCGCGTGAATCATCAGCAGCGTAATTTCTGTCTTTTCGCCCCGGCCTTCAGCCTGGATCAGCCCCGTTTGTACTTTATGTGCTTTGGTCAAGCTGGTCTTGGCGTTCTTAATCATCTCGCCCGCTTCTTCCAGGTTTCCGGCGCGCGCGGTTCTTACCGCTTTTAAGCTAAGGCTTCTTGCCTCTCCGCTGCTGGCAATAATCTGCATAATCGTTTGTTCATAATCCATGGGTTCTCCACTCCGTATCGTCATTTTATTTATAGTAGGTTCTCTATCTCATTCATAAATTGCTCATAACTATTCGTGTTTAGCAGCCGATTGCGGCTGTCTTCCTTCTCCATTAGAACCAGTAGCAGCTTGCTGATCTCTTTGTGCAGGAATAACTGCCCCGGACCCAGATTGATCAGAAAAATCAATTGGACCGGCTTCCCCTCATAGATCAGCGGTTTCTTCAACACGGTTACACTGATACAGTCGCGGATCGCGCTCATCCGCATCGGATGCGGGCCGGCCACCCCATTTTTGTAAATGGTGGTGAATTTCTGCTCTCTGAGCAACACTTGTTCGGGAAAATCGTCAGCTGCATAATGATTGCCCACGATCTCCCGGCAGCGCTGCTTTAACAGCTCCATGTAATCTTCGTCCGAACCAGACAGATGAAACAGCTCCCTGCGGAACAAATCCTTGAAATCCATCAGCTTGTAGGATGGTTCTGTGCGATTAATCTGCAAAGACAATATTTCTTTGATCCGCTGAATCTCTTGATCATCCAGCAGCTGTTTGATATGGATCACCGGTTTTTCCTTAATCTCTGTTGCCAGCGGCACAGTAGAGAGGATCAGATCCACAGGCTTGCTGCTGATCTTCTCCACCTCCGTGATGGAGGCTGTGATCACCGACGCTTTAGGGAATACCGCTTCCAGCTTCAGCCGGATTAACTGGGCACTGCCCCCTCCCGTCGAGCAGATCACGGCAATCCGCTTGAACTTCTCCAGATTGCGCTGCTGCATCCGTTCCAGATGGGTGGCAAAATGCAACGCGACATACCCTGCCTCATCGCGCGACATCCGAAACCCGTACTGCTCCTCTACAATCTCAGCGAAGCGGAAGGAAATGACGAACACATTGGCATACTGGCTGTAAACATCCTCCACCAATGGGTTGCCGAGCTGAAGATTGTAATACAACCGGTTCAGCAGCGGGAACATATGCAATAGCAGTGCTTCGCGCAGCTCTTGATCTTGCGTGAATCCAGTAAGGAACTCGCGGTCCAAGCGCTCCAGAATAGCCGTGATTCCCTCCCGCAGATGTGATTTGGTCTCTTCCGACATCCGTTCCATAATGGTCTTGCCAGAAATGTGCAGCGCCAAATAATCAATCTCATCCGCCGGAAGCTTAATCTGGTATTGAGAGGAGATGAAATCTGCAATACTCCCGGCAATATCCTGATACAGCGGCTCAGGTGTTCCCTGCAAGGCTTGTCCAGCCACAATGAAATTGTGCTTGGAAACCCGGTAAAGAAGAATGAACAGATGGGTCAAGATATTATCCAGAAACACATCCGAGATCTTCAGTTCTTTTTCCTTGAGGATTTGCAGTAGAAATCCCTTAAGCTGCTCAGCATCAAAGTCCTGACTAAAAGCATGAAAATCCTCCGTATGCTGCAGCGTATGACCCGATTGCAAGATAAAGTAAGAAAAGGCTTTACGGAAGTCTTGCTCTTCCCCCTCGATTTTCATGCCATAATGAGCCCGACGTTTCAAGCTAAGCCGGAAAGCGGCAAGTCGCTGCTCTACTTCCTTCAGATCGGAAATAATAGTAGAACGGCTAACGCCGATTTCTTCCGCCATGTTATCCATAGACTGATAGTTATCGTTCTGCAAGAGATAGAATAGTAAATACTGCTGGCGTGATTGCTTATTATCGAGATCCACCTGATCCAGCTGCAGCATTCCTTTTTCCTGGTAGCTACTGAATTTGGCTTCATCGCCAATCTCCAGTAGATAACCCTGGCCGCGGATCATACGGATACCGAAACCATTCGCCTCTCCTGTTTTGTCGAGTGCACGGATCACGTCACGGAGAGTCCGTTCGGACAACCCCACTTCGGCAATCAGCTCACTCATGCGCACAGGACTCTTGCGGGTATATAAAATATTAACAATCGTATATTCTCTCACCTTAAATTCCCTCATTTGTGATACTAGTATCGGATGAAGCACTCAGCTGGTTATGAATACATCATACGTGGAAGCGTTATCTTCTGAACAGTTTGTATTCTGCTGTTTGGAACGGCAGAAACTGACGGATAGGTAAATAACGGATTAAATTCTTAGCATACATTATTTGTGGCCACAAATCAGGAGGAAATATACAACAACGAGGAGAGTGTGATGTGAGGGGAATAGGATCAATATGTAGGTTGGAACCAGAAGTATCTTTTACTAATCAAAAATCCCAAGGTCAGTATGACCTTGGGATTTTGATTATCTTCTGCAGGAAATCACGCATGGCTTTGCAATATTTTATCCACTACATGCCCACAGCTGAGGAAACTGCAGCAAAGATTGCCGCCACCAGCCAAAGAATCGGAAACAGCTTGAGTATTACCTTTAACCATTGTCCAAAATTGATCCGGGCGATGGCCAAACCTGCCAGCAGCACACCACCTGTTGGCGAAATGAGATTCGTTAATCCATTTCCAAATTGGTATGCGGTTACTACCGCTTCGCGGTTAACACCCACAAGATCGCCTAATGGTGCAAGCACAGGCATCGTCAAGGCCGCCTCTCCGGATGAAGAAGGAACCAAGAACGTAATAATATTATGCACGACCAGCATAATGGTGGTGAACAAGTAATTCGGCAAACCCTTAAGCATAGTAGCCAGGCCATTCAAAATGGTATCGATAATCATCCCGTTCTCTGCAACGACGAGGATCCCCCGGGCCAAACCGATGATCACAGCAGCGTAGTGTGAGTTATATTTCATCTTGGCATTAAAAAGGCCTCAATTCGGCGATTCTGCCACAACAATAGCTAGATCCATCTTATTGCAATTAAATCAAACCGTTTCCATTCTATTTGAACTGGAACCAGGTTAAATTTGCAACTGTGGTTGAATCTGACTTAACAAAAGTTACATATACGGTATGGGTCCCTACAGCGGTCCCGGCATTAAGCGGGATATTCTTGACTGACCATGTCTGCCATCCGCCTGTGCTTTCTGCTGTCCAATAACCCAGCATAGTGCCCGTAGGACTGTCCAAGTGGAATTCTATTCTTCCGCCGGAATTAGCGGATGCAACCTTCAAATCAATACTTGTTTTAGCTGTACTACCAAAATCTACATTTTTAAATGCTATATAGTCGCCATTACTCCCTCCACCAACATCCAGCCCACCATCAGTGCTTGCCTCATAGGAAATAACACCTGAACTAAGGTTATAGCCTTCCGCTTCAAATTTCAATGTGTTGAATTTTGGAGCTGCAGCATAGCTGTTAGTATCTGTTATTTTCAATTCTGCCAATGTAGTTGCCGCAACTCCACCGACGCGAACATTGTTTAATGTAACTCCGGAGACAGTAGATGTGTCACTCCAACCCTTCATTATTGAAACTTCACCTAAAGCGCGTAAATTTATATTATTATAGACCACATTTTTTATCGGACCGGTTTTCGCAGAAAGATCAAACCATCTGGAGTGAACACCGGATCTTGGCCAGAAGCCTTCTACATCTATATTGTCAAATATGATGTTTTGTGCTGCTGGAGTTCCATAAAGATGACCTACTGCTAAAGCACGCCAGCACCGGTATACATAAGAGTTTTTAACAACTATGCCATCCTGAAGCTGTTTCACTCCATCTCCAACCTTAAATGCTCCACATCTGCTCCAAGCCAAAGCATCATCCACAACTACATTTGACTGGCTTTCAGGACTTCCAGGCCAGTTTGCAGCTATATCCGTAGTTTCTACATCCCATGTCTTAAATGAGTATGTGTCATCCTCCGATACTGCTACAGTGTGCTTTATGAGTACATTCTGGCTCTCTTGAATGTCGATTGCATCATTTTCATAATCAAGTTCATTGTTGTTGAAGTGCTTTGTATTCTGGAATGTTACGTTATTAGATCTTGTAACTATTGTAGCCCAGCCACCGCTGTCTCTTATTGTTATGCCGTCAACCGTGAAGTTGCTGCACTGCAAGGGTACAAGAATATTGTTCAAATAATTGTTTGTATTTCTCATATAATGGCCATTGCCGTCAATAGTCCCCCTGCCGTATATCTTAATATTGTTTGCATTTGTTTCAGTATAAATAAACCATGTTCCATCCTTACCCAGAGAATTCTTATGAAAATGGGTAGTGTAATCGCTTGGATTTCCTGAACCCCTTATAACAGAACCACCCTCCAGATAAACCGAAACATTGCTTTTTAAAACAAGGTTTCCGCACTTATAAACACCGGCTGGAACGTATACTATACCGCCACCTGCTGCGTTAGCCGCATTTATGGCGTTTTGTATTGCAGTTGTAGCCATAGCGGCACCGGTACTGTCGGCACCGTACCCGGTTTTAACATTGTATATACCTGTACCGGATGAAGCCGGAACATTGGTTTCAAGAGCATCTGCAGCAATAACCAGATCTTTCAGGTTATTGATTTTAACTATAAGATATGTTGGTGATGAAAGTGTAAATGTAAGTGTATTTCCGCTCTTTGTTGCAGTGATTCCCAAAGCTTTGGGAGAAATATTATAGGTATTGATTGTCTCGCTTGCTGTTATTGTGATTGTAGTAGTACCTGAAAAAGAGAAATTACAATAATTATAGTTTACAAATACCGCCGAAGTGTCGATTACCGGTATATTTGTAGAGTCTGCTGTTACCGTGTATTGACTGGTCGTGGTATAGATCGACGGTAATGGATAGCTTACAATTGTGCCCGCCGCTCTTGCTGTCAAAGGAACGACAGCTAAAAGACTGGCGAGCATACAAACAATTAAACTTAATAGTTTTAACCTTTTTAGCATAAATAAACACCTCTTTCATATCTTCAGAAAATACTCTGTCATCAGTGAATAATGATTTCACCAGTGATGCTCTATTACTCTTTTCATAAAGTCGACATATTCCTGTTCAGCTTCGGAAGTGGCAGAGTAATACTAACCTTTTCTGCATCAGCAAAGTTTCCTTTTAAAATACGGCCCCGGTTTTGTTCACCTTGTGCAGGATTTCTGCGTTGGTCGCTACTACTGAGCTGTATTGTTGCATTTTATGCACAATCTCCGCGCAAGCCGCTCCAATCATGGCACATGGCCCTACTGTTACTCCGCATTTCCGCCCTCAGCCTGCTTCCAATCTTATCTATGCTCCGGCTCCAGACAGAGCCGGAGCAGATCGTCCACATGGGCCGTTGCCAGACATTCCACCGTATCCGCAGAGCCGTAATAGATCTTGACCTCGCCGTCTTCCTCCAGAATCATCCCTCCCGGAAAAATCACATGATTGCGGAATCCCCCGCCAATCTCATAGTCTGTCTCCGGTACCAGCAGGGGCTGCCTGCTCATGCCGATCACCTTGCGGGGGTCCTCCAGATCCAGCAGCATAATTCCGGCGGTATAGCGCTTCTTCCAGGTGTCCTCCCAACCTTGCTTGCCTCTGGCCGGGTCCACATCCACCGCATGGAAGGTGGTCAGCCAGCCCTTATCCGTCCGGACCGGAGGTGCGGCCGGGCCAACCTTGTCATTGGCAAACGGCACCTGCTCGACGGCGAGCAGTAGGCTGGAGTTGCCCCAATGCTTCAGGTCCGGCGACTCGGAGATCCAGGCATCGAAGCGGTCCCGGCCGCCGCGGCTGTATACCGTGAAGGGACGCTCCAGCCGGACATACTTGCCGCCGATCAACTCGGGAAACAGTACCATATTGCGCAGGTCCGGTGTAGACAGGCTGAGCACCTCGAAGTGTTCCAGATCATCGGTAACGGCAATTCCGCCGCGGATGCCATGGTGCGTATCCACGGCAAAACACATATAACAACGGCCGCCGATCACGGTCAGGCGCGGGTCGTAGGCGCGGATAATTTCCTCGTCATGAATTTTGAACACTGGCTTCGGGCCGGCGGTCCAGCTCAGCCCGTCGTCACTGTAAGCAATGCCGAGATCCGTGGTGTGGTGCGGCTCAAGCGTCTGATCTACCAGTGAGCCGTAATCATTACGGAAGATCATCACATACTTGCCGTTAAATTTCGTTACACCGGCATTGAATACCAGTGCGGTGGGGTAAGGAACCTTCGTTGCATCCAGCACAGGATTGCCCGGATACCGCCGGATGAACGGGGCAGATTGCAGAATTGCCGGAGCGTGTTGAGTCATGGGATGTACCTCCTTGAATGTTAAATATGGAATATGGGTTGCGCAGGGCCGGACCGCTACCCTTTGAGGGAACCGGCTGTCATCTGCATGAAGGATTTGTTGGCGAACAGATAGGCTACGAGAATCGGCAGAATGGACAAGCAGGCGCCTGCCATCATATAGTGGGTCTGGGAAGCGGCCGAAATCCCGTATTTCAGGTTCGCCAGCCCGACAGTCAGCGTCTGCAGCTCCGGCTTCGTCATCGTGAACACGAGTGGCAGCAGATATTCATTCCACGCGCCGCGGAAGGTGAACAGCGCACCTACGCCGAGTCCAGGTCCGAGCAGCGGCAGAATAATCCGCCAGAAGGTGCGGCCGGGGGAGCTGCCGTCCATCAGCGCCGCCTCATCCAGCTCACGGGGAATCCCCTTCATGAAGCTGGACAGAATGAAGAAGATCGAAGCATGGGCGGAGATCAGAATCAATATGACCCCCCACAGGCTGCTGTGCAGATGAAGCTTGACCATCAGATCAAACTGCGGACGCAGCACGACCGCCCCTACTGCCACGAACATAGTGAAGGATTGCAGGCCGATATACAGTTTCTTGCCTGCAAAATCCATCCGGTCCACCACATAAGCCGCCATGGATGATACCAGCAGCGTGCCAACCACCGCCGCCAGAGAGACAATCAGGCTGTTCAGCGTATATCTGGAGAAATTCGCCTGCGCCCAGGCTTCGGCATAGTTCGAGAAGTGCCAGCTATCCGGCAGGAAGGTGGCTCCCGCAGTCAGTTCGGCATTTGTCTTGAAGGAGCCGAGAATGGTGATAACAACCGGAATCAGGGTGATAAAAGCAAATGCCAGCAAAAAAATCCACAGGATGATATTGCCCAGTATGGTTCTTATTCTCATAATAGCCTCTCTCCTCAATCGGTCTGATTCATACGTCTGGATGCGTAGAAATAAATGAGCGATATGATCCCGACGATGACCGCAGACACGAAGGCGACCGCACTGCCGTATCCGAACTCTTGGACCTGGACCGCCGCGCTGCCTCCGCCGACAGGGAAAAATAATTTGTACAAATACAGGAACATCACCTCTGTCTTGCCTACAGGACCGCCTTCGGTCAGCACCATAATGCTCTCGTATCCCTTCAAAGCTGTAATGATCGCCAGCATAATGACCATCTGCATGACAGGCCCGAGCATCGGCAGGGTGACATAGCGGAACTGCTGGAGTCTGCCTGCTCCGTCCAGGGAAGAGGCTTCATAAACATCCTCCGGGATATTCTGCAGACCGGCGAGGAAGAGCAGCATGTAATTGCCGACCGCCCCCCAAGCCGCAACCAAAATGACGGTGAGCATGGCATATTTCGGCCCCAGCCAGTCCACACCGGAATCGGAAAGGCCCGAACGGATCAGGAACTGGTTGAGAATCCCGTTATACGAGTTAAAGATCGTGAAGAAGACTACGGCCATTACGGCGGTACTGATGACGGTCGGCATGAAGAAAATCCCCCGCAGCAGCTGTCTGCCCCGCAGCCCCCGATTCAATATGGAGGCCAGCAGCAGAGCCAGCGGAATAGTGATCAGCAGCTTGCCGCCTGCATAGACAAACGTGTTCACCACCGAATCCCAGAACTGGGTATCCTTCAGGATGCGGCTGAAATTGGCCAGCCCGGTAAACCGGGCCGTTCCGAACCCTTTGTAATCATAGAACATATAGCGGAACGCCCAGGCAATCGGATAAATCCCGAGGACCAACGTGAGCAAGGCACTTGGAAAGATAAAGCTGTATGAAAATAAGGCTTGTTTTGTTTTGTTCATCTGGTTTCTTCCGGCTCCTCTCCCTTGCGGCCAGAGCAGAGGGATGGGAAAGCTGCTTCCTCATCCCTCTGCTTTGGCCTATATCTCTATCCCTGACCTTCCATCTACTTGGCGAACTTGCCGCCCAATGCGGCGGGGTCAAAGCCGGCATCCGGCTCGGCCTTCACGCCATCATTCGCAATCACGCTGTCCAGTGCAGTGTTATAGCGTTTGTTCAGATCGGCGATAATTGCCTTCAGATCGCCGCCGTTCAGCATATACTTGAAGAAGGCGTCATCCGATTTCATCCCTTCCGGTGCTACAGACGGATAGACCGGCCACACTCCATCGTGCTTGTTCGGCAGGAAGCCTTCAATGCCGTTCACATCCGGTGTCTTGGCTACTGCGCTGACGGATGGAACCATGGAGATACCAAAGCCTTTTTCCTGATAATCCGTCAGCACCTGATCGCCGTACATGAACTCCATGAACTTCCAGGCTGCTCCTTTGTGCTCCGACTTCGAGCTCAGCGCCAGCCACTGGCCCCCGAGGAAGCCCGAAGCCCCCTTCACGGTGCCGTCGATGGTCGGAACCGGAGCGGCTGCCCAGTCAATCTTGGCCGGGAACTGATTCTTGTAGACGCCCGGCTCCGAGGAGTAGGACATATACATTCCGATTTTGCCCTCTGCAAACTGCGCCCGCAGCGGATCAATATCCAGCGATTCCACACCCGGCAGCATGCTGCCGTTGTCCCGGATCTGCTTAAAGGCATTGATGATCGATTCGAAGCCGCTGAAATCGTAGCGGGCCGTCTTGAAATCATACCCGAAACCGCCGTAGCCGCTCATCTCCGCAATCACCCGCGCCGAACGCGCAAACGCGCTTCCGGGGCTTTTGAAGTTCTGGGCGAAGCCGTAAGCGCCGTCCGCTTTACCGGCTTCCGTCAATTTTTTGGCGGTATCCACCAGCTCCTGCAGGGTAGCTGGCGGATGCTCAACGCCTGCTTTGGCGAACAGATCCTTGTTGTATACTAGACGCATGGTTGTTCCATAATTCGGCAGACTGTAACGCTTGCCGTCAAATTCATTCAGATCCGGCATGACCGGGAATTTCGTCTTCAGCTCATCGGTGAGGAACTCGTCAATGGGAGCGAGAAAGCCTTTTTTGTAGAAGGTCTGGATGGTATTCTCCTTCACCCGGATTACATCCGGCGCATCGGAGGTCTGGAAGGACAGATCGAGTGCGGTATCGAAGTCGTCGCCCTTGACGACCAGCTCCACCTCAATCCCGTCAGTATTGGTTGCGTTGAACTCGGCTACCTTGTCCTTCACGAAATCCGCATCATGACGGTCGCCGGTCCAGTAGCTGATTTTGGTCTTGTCCCCCGAGCCGCCTGTCTTCCCGTCTCCCTTACCTTCTGCAGCATTGCCACCGTTACCGTTGCCGCAGGCTGTCAGGCCAAGTGCCAGGACCAGGCTCAGAGATGTTATTAGCATACGCTTCATCATTGGTAGTTCCCCCTTATATATCCCTGTTGTATTCGCTTACAACCTGATTATAGACGGATTGGCGCATCCGGATAAGGCGGGTAAGCCCACTTTAAGGGCAGATTTCTGCAGGAGCTTTATACAGTGAAGGGAGGCCACCTCCGCCCTGCGGACATGCCTCCCCTGCGCATTTTTATTCTTTTCCAAGATAATGCAGTTTGAACTCGGACGGGGTCATTCCGGTATATTTCTTGAACACCTCGCTGAAATAGCGCCTGTGCTCATACCCGAGATCCTGGGCGATCTCCTGAACCTGCCGGCCGCTGATCAGCATCGCCTTAGCCTTCTCCATCTTCTCGTGCATCACATACTGCTGAAACGAAATCCCCTGCACCTTCTTGAACAGGTTGGAGAAATACCCCTGGCTGAGGTTAATCTGCTTCGCCACCTGCTCCAGCGACAGCCCCGTATCCAGATGGCTATCGATATAAGCGGCGGCCTGGCGGATAATCCGTGTGGACTCCAGGGAACGGACCTCCGTAACCAGCGCACAGGCCTCCCGGCACAGCCCGGACAGCAGGTCCCGGATATCCTGCAGGGAAGGATGCACCCGGTTCTTCATGACGGCAATCCTGCGCTCCAGCGGCTCCACCTGCCCGTAGGGGAACTGCTCCAGCAGGACCCGGCAGATCCTGTAGCCCAGCTCATAGCCGACGCTTTCCACATAACGCGGCTCAGGCAAAAGCCCGCTGTCCAGCAGCTCCGCGAATAGCTGATCGAGCATCTGCAGGCTTTTGGCAGAATTGCCGGAACGCAGGGCGAACAGCAGCTCCTGCTCGACGGCGGCGGAGTAGCTGTGAAGTGCGAGCGGTTTATTCTCGACATTGCTGTAAATGTAGACCCCGTTTCCTCCGGTGTAGAAATGATAACCCAGCGCGCTAATCGCCTGCCTGTACGCTGTGCCCAGCTCCTGAATCGCCGCTGCGCCCAGCCCCACGCCAATGGAAAGTGTATGCCGGGAGAATCGGCTTACATTCGTGCAACAGGCCTCCGTAACCAGCGCGGCCGTATCCGGGTCCGAGCCGTTCATGATGCAGACGTACCGGTCTGTCGCCTCCCGGATGATAACGCCGCGGGTCCAGGCGGAAATCGTCTCTTCGAGAATATTATGCAGGCTGAACCGCAGCAGCTCGACCTCCTGCACAGGCTGGCCGCTCAGCTTCTCCGTGAAATGATCGATTTCGGCGACAAACACGAAGAAATCATGCTGGTCCAGAGGGATATCGAGATAGGCCCAGCGGGAACGTGCATCCGATTCTGTCGTCTGGTGGTGCAGCAGGAAGATGAGATATTCTTGGCGGAGAATAGGCAGACTTTCTCTAATTTTGGCCTCCATCACAGCAAGTCTGGTGGTCTCCTGACGCTCCTCCCGGCACAACTCCCTGGCCTTCAGCACAGCCTGCACAATCTCGTTCAGGGAAAAGGGCTTCTTGACGAAATCAAGCGCCCCTAGTCGGATGGCTTCCTGGGCATAAGAGAACTCCGAGTAGGCGCTGAGGATAATAATCTTGCAGTCCGGCAGTTCCTCCAGAATCGCCCGGGTCATCTGCAGGCCGTCCATTCTTGGCATCCGGATATCAGTCAGCACAATGTCCGGCCGGGTCTCGCGGATAATCTGCAGCCCCGCTTCACCGTCCAGCGCTGTACCGACTACCTCAATACCGTGCTCCTGCCATGGCGGCTTGCTCGAGACCATCTCCACCACACTTTTAATATCGTCGATTACACATAATTTGAACCTTTCCAGCTCCAGCTTCCGGTCCATCCTTCATCTCTCCTCTTCTGAGGGAATCCACAGATCCGTCCGTGATCCCTTACTTGGTTCGCCGCCCACATCCATACGGGCTTCGTCCCCGTAATACAGCGCCAGCCGGTGCCTGATGTTGAACAGGGCATAACCTTTCCTCGACTGCGGAGCACTGAGCATCCCCTGCTTGACCCGTACAGCATCAAGTCCCCGTCCATTGTCGGTAATGCAAATATGCAGCAGCCCCTGCTCCCGGCTGACCGTGATGTCTATCCTGCCTCCTAAAGTCCGGTCGCTGAATCCATGCTGGATGCTGTTCTCCACCACCGGCTGCAGGATAATCTTGGGCATCAGACAGGTAAGCAGTGCCTCATCCTCTACCGTCACCGTGTATTCGAACAGACCTTCATAGCATTTCTGCTGAATAGCGAAATACTGCCGCACGTGGGACAGCTCATCCGCAAGGGTAATCAGATCCTTGCCGCCGCTGAGCCCGATCTGGAACATCTGCGACAACGACAGGATCATCTCATTTACATCGTCATTCTCCCCCATGACCGATTTGCAATAGATGGTATTGAGTGTATTGTACAGAAAGTGCGGCTCCATCTGGGCCGTAAGCGCGCGGATCTCTGCATGCCGCTTGTCCTCCTCCTTGGTCTTCACATCCGCGATCAGCGTCTTAATCTCTGACATCATCCGGTTGAACTGAAAGCCGACCTGGGCAACCTCGTCCTCATAACGGCTCTCATACACCACGCTGAGCTGGTTCTCTTCGACTCTGCGCATCAGCCGCCGCAGCTTGAACAGGGGCTTCAGCAGCACAGATGTCAGCTGGTTGGAGATCAGCCAGGTGGCCAGCAGGAAAACAACGATGACATAGAGGGTAATGCGCTGCACCCGCTGCAGCTTGCCCAGCAGCTGGTCCCGCGACTGCATGCCGGAGATGATCCAGTCGGGTGATACCGCTGAGCTTGTATAATTAACCAGATACTTCTTGCCGCCATAGCTGTAGTAGTGGTCCTGCGGATCGGCCGCTTTCCCGGCTTCGGCAAGCACCGGCTTCCAGGGGAACCTGCCCCGGAACGGCCAGCGGGACTCCACCACCGCCTCTCCTTCCCCGCTCACCAGATAATAATTTCTCCCTGCTTGTTCTCCGCCTGTATTCAGCAGCTCATCTATCCGGCTCTCCCTGATATTGACCACAATAAATACATTGCTGATCGGCGTGTAAGGGTATTCATAAATCCCCCGGACTACGAAGGAGACCACCCGCTGGCTGCCCGTGAACAACCGGTCATAATGTCCTTTGGCCCAGTAGCCGCCCGGCCGCTCCTTGCTCAGATCATATAATTCCGAGCCGTAGAACGAGTTGTCCTGCGCCCGGATCTGCGTAGTGGAATAGAAATCGCCAATCGGGGTAACGATCAGCACGTTTTCGATGATCGGCTGATTGAACGTTACCTGGGAGAGCACATATTGCAGATCCGACAGATGGACATAGTAATTCGACACATCATGGCTGAACACATCGAGCATCATCTTGCGGTACGCATCGCTCAGCATCAGGGACTGCACAGACAGCGCCACATCATTCAGGCGGGAATCCAGCAGCTGTGCCGTCTTGCTTACGGTCTCCCGGCTGCCGGCGTAGGCATTATCCTCGATCTCCTGCGCGGCAATCCAATACGAGAAGCTGCCCATTGCACCGATGGACAGCGTAATCAGCACGATGAACGAGAACAGAATCCTCTGTTTGATGGATATCCGGTAATACCTGCCGGCGATCTGCTGCCGGATCTTACGGCCATAGGCTGTGAATGTATTCATAGTTCCCCCTTCTTGAGCATGTATCTCCCTATGTTTGTATGTTCTTGTCACTTGTACCATATGGCTGCTCCAGTCCGGTGTCAAGACAGGGCATGATTATTTAGCGGATTCCGTCCCTTATTATCAATAGGCAGGGGGCCCTCCGCATAACATGGTGCGGATTCACTAATCATGGCTCAAGTTGACGGGAAGCTGCGCGATTGAGTAATTATGCTTGTGACGGTCAGTCCATTCCGTTTGATGCCTTTCTGCGGCAAATGTTGAACGATCCAACAGTAGCAGAGCTCACTGATTTTGTTGCCTCATACGTAAAAAATAATACAATTAGCCAAACTGACGGTTTCAAGGGCGATTCTATGAAGCATGAAACAGAGATGGGGGGAACGTTGAGCGAAGTCCTGCCCCAACTGAATACTGGCGGCAACGCAGTGTTCACTTATTATGGCGGCGGGCAATCTGGTCTGCTTCATGTGGTATTCCATGTATAGGTCTGGTAACAATATACTGCTTCCATTTGCTGCTTCGACATCTGGATGTGAAGATGTAAAAACTACGTCAAAATTTCAATTTTACGTTTTTATTTCCGCTTGATCATCTTTACAGTAAATCACGCTTAATTTTTGCGATCTGTCACAGTTCTAGCTGTTCTCTAGGGTTAAGCCCCTTAACAGTCTGCAATAACTCCACTACTGTACCACTTAATTCACCAATAGTTGAATGCTCCTTCCCGGTTAAAAGCCATTCATAAGAACAACCGAACTCAGAGCAAATTGAGAAAACCGTCTCTATTGCCGGCTTCCTTTTCCAGATTCCAAATCACTAAGGCTGCCTTGAGAAACACCGATTTTATTAGCAAAATCCGTTTGATTAAGATTATGTATTTTTCGTAGTTGTTTAATATTTGCCCCAATAGTGTTCATTTAACCGCCTCCACACTACGATTTGTGCCAACAATTGATCCACGAGCTTTTGAACCTAAAATCAGTTTTAGCCATTTAGAGTATCTTTAATAATACTCAAGGAAAACCATTAAAAAAGCCCTGATAAATCAAGGGTTTCTTGACCATCAGGACTAAGATACTTGTGCCAAAAATCGTTACAAACGCTGACAAGATGAATTACAACTCACACGTAGATAAATTCTCCGCAACCTTTAACAAAATTCTCGGCAATTTCCTTTTGACTCATCCGGGTGACAATCCCTGAAAAAATACCAAGTGCAAAGAAAAGCGCTCCGATCTCAGTCATATACCAGCCTTTGCTCAGTATTCCCCAGACAATAAGCCCCAAGGTAAAGATGAAGCCGCCAATAATTAATTTATCCCGATTCGAGAAACTTACTTCTATCCCATCGTTCTCCTTGATGAAGTGATGGCGGTTTAGAATATCATTTTGGAATACCGCTGAAAATCACCATGGCTATCGGAATCACTTTTGAGTCTTCCGGCTAAAGCCATCAGTGCCCGGTCAATCGCCCCCGTCTGCAGAATAATTCTAAAAGCTCCCCCTACAATTAGGACGAAGGCGACGACATCAGCAGCATTGATGATTCCCTCCAACGGCGCACTGGCAATTTGGGCAAATCCTTGTCTCAAATCCCCTTGCTCACTGATTTTAGGAACGGTATGATAAGTTCCTTGTCAACTATTAATTTATTCAGAATTCAACTCCAAATTATCTTCGGCAGCGACGATCTGTAATGCTCTGATTTTTAAAATAAAAAAATCGCATGACCTCAATATTTCATGAGAGTCATGCGATCTTCTGGTCAAGGATGATAAGACGGGGATAGAACCCCTACGGTACAGGAACAGTCCGAGATGATGTTGCAGATATAATCACAGGAGAAACAACTATTACTGAATAGCCTTTAATCTTCTATTTCAACGATTACATTAATGATAGAAGCATCATGGTCTTTAATACGAAGTGGTGCTGCGAAGGCAGAAATGAGTTTTTTGCCAACTAATGGAGCTGGGTTAATATCTTCATAAATGAGCATTGTCGGCTCTTTATATTTCTCATGATCTAAAAAGGCATGATGGACAAAATAGCCGTTTCTTTTTGCTTCTGCCAAATTTTCAATGCTCAAGGTATCAATAGCTACTGCTTTGCAGTTTGGGAGCTTCGTCCGGATGTATTCGGCAGCTTCCGAAGAGACAGCAGGAAAATTATTGGCGTATTTTTCGAAATCCGTATCTCTGTGTTTCCAATAGCTCGTGTTGAAGATTAGAATATCCGCTTCATTAAGTTCTTCATATTCCTCAAGCATGTTGATTGTGATAAAGCCGTTTGGGCCAAGCGGGCAGTCAATTAATAGTGGGCTTCTGTAGATGAAGTCTTCTATAGGAACAGCATCTATCCCCTTACCGTTATTCAAATGATGCCATGGTGCATCGACATGGGTACCAGCATGAAGATAAATGCTTAACACACTTCCGTTCCATTCATCTCCTTTAATCAAGCGCTCTCTAGGATCTAATTTCACTTCTGGTAATCCTGGAAAAATAGGCATTCCTTCATAAATTGGGTAACCAATTTCGACGAATTTTGAAATAGTAACACGCTCCTATAGATCACATAATTCCCCTCTACGTATACTCATTTTTTGTACAGGATTTATGCTGGTCCGATAATGTAACGATAATATTACAGCTTAAAGTTGTTGATAAATAGTACATTATTGCAGTAATTATTATATAGCTTCCTAAAATGCCACTCTTAGTGTGTATTTTTCAAACTATTTGTTCTGATGACCTAAAGAATAAATTATATTGGCAATGGTTTGCGGACTTTCTCCCCCGTTTGACTCGAGCCACTGATTAATGACACCAATAGATCCATAAACCTTGTAAGTGAAAGAATAGTCCCTTAGAAAGGGTTCGTTCCAATTTTGTTCAAGTAAAACTCGTGTTAAAAATTCACTTTTTCCACTCTCTGAAATTAGAAGCTGATACATGGTTTTCTTATCTTGAATAATGTTTAACAGTTTGACCATGGATTCTTCAGATGTGCAAGGACTGCCTCCTTCTTGTAATGCTTCCACCAATTCTTTATTAAATTCATTCTGCATCACTTCAAATAATTCAAAAGGATCTTTGTAGTGCAAATAAAAGGTGCCACGGTTGATATCAGCGTAGTTACATATTTCAGTGACCGTTATTTGAGGTAACTTTTTAGTTTCTAATAAAACCAGGAAGCTCTCTTTAATGAGATTAATCGTATATTTAGTTCTTCTGTTATTCTTGGTTCCAACCATATGCTCCTCCTGTTCTATCCTTTCAACATAATAGATGTAATCTGTTTACTTCATAACATTTACAAAGGTATTGATTATTGTGATTGTTCAGACGTATAGATTATACTGACAACACGACATTAAATCAACACATGTCCACTTAATGAGGAATTAATAAGCCAAAATCTATTTTTATATAATACAAGGAGATGAACTAACAATGACAATCACTTCAGATAAAACAAACATTCTTATAGTAGGTGCAGGAGCAGTAGGTTTCTCTGTAGGTTACCATCTACACTTATCAGGCACCGATGTTACCTTTCTTGTACGAAAAGGACGAAAAGCAGACTTCGCTCCTCCTCAGAAACTATATTGCTATGACGATGCTACATTGAAAGATTTTAGCAACTTTAATGTCATAGAAGATATAGAAGAAATAGAACCTCAGCAGTATCAATTTATTATTATTACATTGGACGGAAATGTGAGCCGTTCACCAGAAGGCGTAGCTACGTTATCCAAATTGGGAGATGTCGTTCGTAATTCTAAAACTACGGTGATTATGAGTGCGTTTGGAAGCGGGATTCGTGAACATTACATTCAGTACATGAGAATTCCGGAAGACCAGCTGTTAAGAGGAATACTGGGTACGTTAAGTCATCAATCCAAGGCTGATTTGCCTGTGCATGCACCAACAGACCCCAAACTCATTAACCAAGCCATTGTCTGTTACAAACATCCGGCGAACAAGGTCGGTTTCCAGGTCGAGAACAATAATAAATCAGCTGCCAAACAATTTAGCGCACTGTACAATAACTCTGGGGTCTCACGCTGTGGTCAAGTAAGTCCGGCGATGTTCAATATTTACTCTAGTATAGGTTTTCCTGTATACGCTGCTTGTGATATCGTAGGTTGGCCTAAATTCTCAGCCGTTATTGCAAATAAAGATCTTTGGCAGCTCGCTTGCCGTGCTCAGGGTGAAATAGCATCCCTGCCCAAGCATGGTCTAATCGGTAAGATTATGAGTTTTGTGATGGGGCCACGCATGACAGCAAAAATACATCTCAAAATGGAACAAGATATGCTGCCGCTAGATTATCAAGCATTCAATCGTTTCCATCATGGGGGTAAAGTGAAGGCTCAGGATGTAGAATCTATACGGAATTCGATTGTAGAGGGAGAACTTCAAGGCCGGCAGATGAAGGCTTTAAAGGAATTATTGCAACGTGTTGAACATAATTAACATCCGCACAAAAAACAGTATTTCATCAAAGATGAAATACTGTTTCCGCTCCGAACATTCATAATAGCGAATAACATTTTCCTTGTTCAGCTTGGAAGGTTACACTTTCGTCCTTTGCTGCCCGCTGACTTCGTGCCACCCGTGCTGATATGCAGCATTCGGTCAGCCCACATATGGCAGGTCTGCGTAGCCATTGTTTCAAACATCAGCGACCATCGTCTGGTTTCTTCCCCTGCTCTTGGCCAAGTATAACGCCTGATCCGCCTTCTCCAGCAGCCCCTCCCGCTCCAATGTATGAAAAGGATAATGGGCGATTCCTAGAGAGATTGTAACCTGTGTCTCGATTGGCCCCTTGCTTTGTTCCATTGCCCGCCGGACTCTTTCAGCTATGATGAAAGCTTCCTCAGGTCTTGTGTGGGCTAGCAAGATGATGAACTCTTCACCGCCGTAGCGGTAGCAAACATCGTCTGGACGAACCGAGGTAACTATAACTTTGGCTACATGTTTCAGCACTTCGTCGCCGATGAGATGACCGTAAGTGTCGTTCACGAGTTTGAATTTGTCTACATCCAGTACAATGAGCGAAAACGGTTGTCCTGAGTCCATCCACTGACTCATCGTATACTCTAACGATCTCCGGTTCATTAAACCGGTCAGAGCATCCGTCGTAGCCTCTTGGGTCAGTTGATCCGTCTGCTTCTGAATATCCGTCACGGCAAGCAACACAGCCTTGGTCAGCAGATCTGCCTCTCGGCTCCATTGCGGCTTCGCTTCTGGCAATTCAATCTTTTCCTTGCCCATCCTGCTCACCAGATTTGCCAGGTACACAAAAGGCCGGGCCAGCTTGCGTGCTACGAGAATGACGCCCATCAGGAGGATAATGAACGGAAACAACGAATACCAGAGAATGGTCCGAAGGTGCCCCATCAGTTGATGATGGATGACACTAATCGGCGAAACGACCACAATTCCCCATCCGTTGGCTGGAACGCTGGAGTATCCGGCAAGCATTTCAACGTCACGGGTGTTACGCACTTGCTGTTCCCCACTCTCCCCATTCATGAGTTTCTGCACAACCTTGTTATTGCTGACATCCTCCCCAATGAGCTGCTTATCCGGGTGGTACAACAGATGCCCGCTTGAATCCACAATATAATAATAGGAGCCAGAATCGTCCACGTTATTGTCGCCAAAAATCATAGACAAAATATTGTTCTCCTGCAGATAAAATGTGCCGCTCAAAATACCGCGATATGTACCATTCTTGCTAAAAATCGGCTGACTCATAAAAACGATTAGTCTCTTTGTGGTTTGGGTCATGTAGGGGGAGGATATGTAAGGTTTTTTTAACGCCAGAGCTTCCAAACCGACCTTAGAAGTAATATGGTTTCCTGCTGACCCCAAACTAGTCGGTACTACATTGCGGATCAGCCCGTCGGCATCGAGCACGGCGATAGAATTGAAGTAATTGCTACTATTGCGCATCAGTTCCAAATTATCATCCACTTGCTTCGGCGTTGAGGTTTCGTCATCGGAGAGTGTGTCAGCACTGTATTCCAAACTGCTGCGCATGGACTGAAATAAGGAATCCATTGTTTTGGTCATTCGGTCAGCGTTGTAGTAATTCAGATGGAGTGTAGTCTCCATCAAGGACTGTTTTTTGGACTCGTAAGAGCCAATCAGAAGAATGCTTGAGGTTAGTAGAACCACCAGCGTGACCAAGCCCGTAAGCAGCGATGTGAGACTGAGCTTTTTACTTTGACACGGCTCAGCTCTTCTCAGTGTAAGCAAACCTTAACCCTCCTTGGTTCTTGAAAACTAGCTTAATCAATAATACAACAAATTAAGATGTTATTCGACAGTAATCAAAAGGCTCGGATCTCTCATACCACTGTGTTTACCGTTTGATATACGGCGGTTCATGAAATCTTCCATATTAAAAAAACTCCTCTCCAGAGCTTGTGATTAGACAAGCACTGAAAAGGAGTGTTATTACCCTGAGTCCTGTGTGTTTGAATGTGATTACCAGATATACAGAACCTTAGCTTTTGATGGAAGCTTTACTCAAGAAAAACAAAAAAACCTTGATTTCTCAAGGTTTTCACTGTGATGCCGAGGACGGGGGTCGAACCCGTACGGTACTCACGTACCGCAGGATTTTAAGTCTTGAAACGGTCTTAGTAGACCCTTTTCTATGCTACGGAAAGATCGAGCATAAAGCCTTTAACCATGCGGGTTAGAGTGCTTTTTTGTGTTCCATACTCTCTGCGTTCAGAGAATCGGATATGCAGCCATGTTAGCAAAAATGTTAGCAATTTTCCAAGCAAAAGCAATGTACTTCTACTCCCCTTGGTATAATATTGCTCTTCATTCCTGATAGTGTGACAAAAATGGTTTGTACGCTTACAAAAATACAAAAGTAGGAATTTAAGAACAAGGAATCACAAAATTTATGTTTCTACAGCCGACTACCTCAATACATGTGACAAAATGCCTCACTTTCAAGAATGGAATAAGAACCCAGCCAACGGGCATAGGTTCCGAGATTCTATGAATTTATTAGGTTTAAGACGTGAAGCCTCGTGTGGCAAGAGGTTAAAAACTTCGTTATAGCTTGCCTTTTATTTTCAGTTGTTACCAACAAAGTTAAGTTAATCCTCAATTTTTTTAAGATACTCTTCTAGTTTTCTACTCCATCTTTCATCATCCATCTTTTCGATACTAAATTTATTTTGAATTAAATTTCTAAAACTCACTAGTTTAGTTCTATTGTCCATGTTTAAACCCAATTTTCTTGTATCGATAAAAGCGCCATTAAATTTATCATTTCCAAAAGAGAAACTCGGAACACCAATACTTATGTAGTCATTTGTTTTTACCCAAGCTGCGCCCATTTCATTTAAACAAGCTGGGCTATCAAAATAATTGTCAGATAATAAATAAATCATAAAACAGTTATTATCAAGTTGATTTTTTAAATAGTCAGGAATATTTGCTGCCAAAGGAACACCATGTTCATCATCACTTGTAAAAATAATATCTTTACTTTTAACGCCTATGTCCTCGAGAAGGCCCACAAGAGCAGCACCATACTTCTCATCTTTAGATGAATGGCTGATAAATATTTTAGAGTTAACTTGCTCGCTAATATTACTATTCATAATATATTTTTTCCCGTTAAACTTCAAGCAATCCTTTGATTTAAAAATTCTAATTCCAAATATCACTTTTCCTTCCACATTAAACTCGCTCATGCAATAATTTAATTCTTTAGGGATTCGATTAATAATTTCTTGCAATCTTTCTTCAAGCCATACCCCTGTAATTCCGACTAATTCAAATTCGGTCTTAAAGTTTATCCCCCAAAATATGTAACCACCATCCGTATTAGCAAATGCGACCATCTCTTCTGCCATTTTATCAGCGGGTTGCACTGTAAAATAGTATTTAACATTTTTAGTTTCCTTTTTCTGGATTTTCTCTTTAAAAATATCATCCATGTAAAACATATCGATTCTCCTTTATACAAATAAATTTTTCAAGGGTATAACTTTTATTTGTGTAACTAACAATATATCTCCTAAAGTTAATTGTCTCGGAATATCCGTCGGATTATCAGTGTCAACAACCCATAATTCACTATTAGTTCTTAAAAAATTAGGTTCGCTGTCATAATAAAAAATCACTTTTTTCTTATTGCTTGGGCGGATAATCAAGATAATATTATCGCCATCTTTATTTTTAATGGTGTCGTAGGCAGTTGGTGCAATTTTCCTCTTACTCTCTAATTTATATCCGTTTGATATTAAATAACTCGAAACTCTTTGTTCGGATATGCTCAACATCTCTTGAATTTTTTGATAATACTCGGAGAGCCCAGTACTAATATATTTTAGAAATGCCCTTTTTCTTTCAGGGGTTTGTTTTGTATAATCTAGATATCGTTGCATATCGGTTTCATTATAAATTGACAGCTTAGCCAGATTTTCAAATATTTCGGTAACATCCATACCTTCAAATTCATTTATTAATTTTAAATCAATATTTTTTTCAATTTCTACTGTCTTTTCCAATCCATTTATTTTTTCTTGCATTTCATTTAATTCTTTTTTCAAATCTATAATTTTGGACTTTGCAGCGTCTAATGAATCACTGTTCGTTTCCTCTAAGAACTTATCTTTTTCAAGTCTTGCAAAGTAGTTATCTATATGCTCGCTATTTGAACACAGGTCCATTCTCATTCCAAATAGTACAGGGAATATATTTTTAGAATCTTCTTCATGTTCTAACATCCAAAAAAATAATTTGTCATATGTATCTTGAAGTGTTTTTTCTCTTTCAAGACTGCCTCTTGATTTTTCCTCAGATAGTTTTTTCGTTATGATATCTGTAATTTGTACTGCAATATCCTTATTACCGAATTTACCAATTAAATCTTTAAAAATAGATTTTGATAAATCTAAATTTTTATGAATTAATTTATTTTCCAAATCGCCAGCCTTAATTTCAGTTTCATTTAATAAACCCGTATATACACCTCTTAGCGTTACATCAATTTCGTCAATAAAACGATTGCTTAGGGTGCAAAGGAGATTTTTTTGATTAACAAATATTTTTTCATCCTTCCAAATAGAAATTTCTAACTTTTGTAATAAATCAATAAATTGATTCAGCCATTCGAAGGCATTCACTTTTAAATTATTGAGTAGTCCGTTATTAATTGGCAAAATAAGTTCTATGACCTTTTGTATAGAAAGATGTGATTCCTTATAAATCTTATAAAGTGATTCACAGAGTTCATACTTTGGTAAATCAATATTGCTGCAATACATCATCAAATCATAGAAATCTTTCTGACAGTCTTTTATGAAATTTTTCCTAATGCCAGTATCCATTTCTTGTTTTATTTCATCATTGAAATTAACGTTAAAAATGAATGGAAACTTAATTTCCTGCATCGATTTCATTCCGCCATTGGCAGTTTCGATAATAGGTTTCTTACAATATATATTTTTCGATTCGAGACAATACTTTTGACTAAGCTTATCTGTGTTATTTTTTTCTTCCATATAACAGAGATTATGTATATCCCTAAAAGAATCGGAAATCAAAAAATCGATAATTCGACCGTATAAAAGAATAGCTTCATCCAAAATAATGTTGTTTGTATTATGTATTTGTAAAGAATCACGGTGATCTGTGACTTGAAACGATTCAGCATTTATTACAAACGGTAACCCAAAGTATTCACTTCCTATCAAAGGGTATCGGCAGTAAATGCGCGAACTATTTTCAGGATATCTCATTATTGTTTTATTCTTATAAATAACTGCTATCTCAAAATTCATTTTCAAATGCTTAATCAAAAGAATTTCTTCTGGATTCTCATTGATCCGAACTTTACTAAAGCTAACAAATTCATTTTTAGAGTAATCATCATCACGATTACGGATATATTTAACGCCATTTATTTCAATAGACTTTATTTTACGGCTAAAAGATAATAATAGCGGGATATTTTTTTCTAAATCCATAATTCCTTGTACAACAGGAGATTTATTTTCGTCATGATGTTCTGCTAAAGATTCCAAAGCATATCTGAAAGTTGTAATATTAGCAAGATTACCGTCCGAAGCCGGAGTTTCATCTATCTTATCCAACTCTTCTAGTGCTTCAGAAATATGAGCTTTGAGTATTGGTATGGCTTCTTTATATACAAGACTATTTTCCCAATTACTTCTATCTAAATTGAAATCCAAAGGTATGCGTTCTTTATTTTTATTAATGAAAGTCCCTGTAATATTAATTTTTTTTGACAATAAATGCGTGGTAATAAAGCCCGTACCAAA
Source organism: Paenibacillus sp. FSL H7-0690 (assembly GCF_037980415.1). NCBI lineage: Bacteria > Bacillati > Bacillota > Bacilli > Caryophanales > Paenibacillaceae > Paenibacillus > Paenibacillus sp. FSL H7-0690. The sequence continues at coordinate 5,198,090 of NZ_CP150281.1, forward strand.
CTGACCACCTTTTTCAATATCTTCGGTTTTAGATGATTTTTGTAGAATTAAGCCTCTAAGCGATTCATTATCAAAAGGATCACCCGTATGAGAAAATGAGACCATCTTTTTTTCGATATCATGTTGGACATAGATATCAACCGGAGTGCTGGAAGTGTCACAAGCATTTTGAATCAGCTCCCAAATCCATCTGCGAACAGTATTATCATCAGAGCCATTAAATACATCATATAGCTCTTTGTTTATTTTGTTGGCAGAAATATCAATAAGGTCTTTTCTATCCATATTATCACTACCCATGTAATAATCCCCCTCATCTTCCTGATTATTAGTAGTTATCTATATATTTGAATTAATCAGAGTAGGCTAATAGCTATTTATAAGATTATCATTTATCCCTTTTTCAGAAAATAAGAACTTATAAAAACCATATATTTCATATGAGCTATCTGATACCTGGTTCATAAAAAGTTCAATAGTTTCTTTAAAAGTCATAATATCACTCTTTCTTCAAGGAATTTCACATCAGCTTCGATTTATTTTAAGCCAATCGCTTGATTTAAAACTGAGGTAGTAGAATTTTGAAATCCCTGAATGATAATTGCAAAAAGACCACTCCCGAATAATATACTCACTACGATCAAATAGACGTTTAAGAAAATCAGTGACTGCGAAAATGATGTTCGTTTATTGATCCAACCAAGAAATTTAAAAACAAAACTCTTCGAGCGTTTACTTTTGTTCAAAATTAGATGTGTTGTATGAAAGACTTCAAAAGTAAGCAGAAGCAAAGATAAAAAGGAAAGAAACAATAAGGATAGTGCTTGTCCTAAAAGGAATACTAAATCCATTGTATTTTGAAAGGACAACTCCATGATACGTGACACAATGCCATTCATTCCATTTTGGATTATTTGCTCTTTAACTAATCCAATTCCTTCAGAATTATAAATGGGAAAATTCGTAACACTTATAGCCCCTATAGCCCCTACCCAACAAAATACAGGAGTCCAAAGTGCTCTTTTATATTTGAAATCTAATTTCTTAAATATATTTTTCTTTTTAAGGTTGTATATTCGATGCGCAGCAAGTAAAGCCATTGCAACAAAAAAGATAGTTCCTGTCCAGAAGATAAGAGATTGATATCTTAAATAGATCACCATTGTAATGACGCTTAGAATCATTCCTATGAAAATAAAAATTTGAGGCTCTGAAGTTGACTCACTCTTCTGTACTGGAGTAATTAAAACCACTTTCTCATTCTTTTTTGTATCCGGTGCTATATTCAAAAACTTTTCTCGTAAATCATAGTTAAACACTTGGTCCAACGCTTTTGCAATTTTACTATTATGAAAAATTTCAAATCGGCAGCCATTCTGCTGGCATACCGCTTTACATCGAAGTATTTCATTAGACTGAGGTTCAGTATTTACAAATGCTATACACAGTGCTCCTTCAGCTCTTTGCAGCTCCAAAAGCTGCTCAATACTTTTAGCGATATCCTCATAAACTTTTCCGAATTTAGAATCAGTCGTCACTTGAACATAAATAAGATCACCTTCGTCAGACTCCTTCCACATATCAGGTGTACCCTTTCTAGTTTTGTAAGTACCCTCAACTGCTCCACTATGAATAAGCCCATCCCATTCATGATTCATTCTAGGTAACAACTCAAATGCAAGCCGCTGTAATTCTCCTCCACTCAATCGCTTTAACATATACTCTGTATCTATCAAATTCTCTACCACCTCTAGTAAAGTTAAATGAAATTAAGTGATCTAAGACCAGATCAAAAAGTAAGCACTTCTGTATGTGTTAGCTTTCCCCTTAAGTAATACTCAGTGTACACTTCCTTCTTTGCCGCATTAATTTCATAATATACGCCTAACCCGTATCTACAAACATGATCAGGATGACTTGTACCATCAAATGACCAGACATCATCGAATCTATCTTTAGTTAGGGCAATTAATCTGTTCTTATCCTTAATTTTTGCAGATTTCCTATTTGATGATTTTTTCATCTCTAATGCGATTAAATTATCTTGATATATATTCTCGCCTCTACTATGGATTATGATGTCACAATTAATAGGTATAGCTTCAATGTTCTCATTTATTATAGTCTTTACTTTTCCATTGTTTCTGTTGTATTCAACATCTACATAGTATTCTGAATAAGTAGTTGCTTTTAGCGCCTCTTGAAGATAAATCATTAACGATCCACATAAAGTTCGTTCGGATACACCACTGAGGATTAATTTATCTTGTTCTAAGAGAAACCTTGTATTGGCTTTCTCAAACAAAGGAATTAGCTCCCTAATTATCCCATCCATTTTTGCATCCCCTCACTTTATCCAATTTCTTTCCAATATTTCAAAATGCACGTTAGCCCAAGGTTTTTTCCATTCCTGCAGATAATTTATGTCATTTGATGAAGGAGTCATCTCACACTTATCTATAATAACCAGTGAAGGCATTACAATCGAATCACCAATTAATATCGCCTCCCCTTCTTTTAGGGTTGAAAGCGAATCTGTAAGCGGCCCTAAGTTATCCGGCAACAAACGTTTAACATAGTTTTGATCGTCAGGATTGGTTAGCCGCATAGCAATAAAATTATTACATTGAGAAAAAATTGTTTCTGATATCTCAGACGGTCTCTGACTAACTATCATTGCAGAAACTCCATACTTCCTACCTTCTTTTGCTATACGTTCAATTGAAACCCGGCAAGAATTGTACTTTGCAGATTGAATTTTCGGAACATATTTATGTGCTTCTTCATAAACAAGTAGTAATGGTGTTTTGTCAAAATCTTCACTGAAACTTTTTTTGAAATGATAACCATATTCAAATAACAATCGAGAGATTAATGATACAGTAATACTCAAGACTTCAAAAGGAACTCCACTTAAATCAATGATTGTTATATTATGATTTTGTATACCCGAATCATTTTTAACATTATATCCCAAAAATTGAGTGATTGCCTCTCTAAATCCAATTGTCTCAGCCTTGTCTTTTAATAGAAAAGCTAACCTTTCATCATTAAGCTTGTTCTCCATCCTTGAGATAAAGTTCAAAAAATCACCATGATTAGGCCCATTAGAACTGGCACTAGAAGCTGGTTCTAATAAGCCTTCAAACATTAGGCTGATATTGTCTTGATTTATCTCAAGTTCTTTTTCGTCATGGCCTTTCCAAACGATTTTGTTGGATTTGTTTTTCCGATTATTGTTTTTGTTTTGAATATAGGTTAAAACTTCATTGATGCTGAATTTATAAGGAGCATCGTATGTAATATGCTTTGGATTTACGGCAGGATTATGTTTTCTTTTGTTAAGTACCACAGCCTCTTTAAATACATTCCGCTGATTATGATCGTTAGCCTCCGTGTCAATAAATAATTCTTGAAGTTCTTCACTATTCATTAGCCAATATGGAAGAACTAAATTTTCAATATCGATGTAATTAGCTTTTGGAAATGCTGATAAATACTCTGAATGAATATCAAACAGGACAATATGCGAGTTATTCAACCCCTGGAATTCACATCCATCTTTTTCAAGAATAGCATTCTGCAATATTTTTGCTACAGTGTGTGATTTTCCTGATCCAGTTGAACCAACAACCGCAATATGCTTATTAAAGAACTTATTACCGTTCACAGGCACTTTAATACTCACATCTTGAGACAATGAAGAAAAACAGAATCTCTTCTCAGTTTCAATATTCTCATAAATCCCTTGAATTTCCGTCATCTTAGCAGGCTCAACATCAGTCGGAGGTATTGCTATATTATTTCCTCCTCTTGTAAAAACACCATCCGAATCCAGGAACCCGATCGGCATTGCTTCCAAAATATATTCATTCTTTTCATTCTCATTTTTTTGAATTGAAAAATTCTCAATAATACAAATTAATGCACAGTCTTCGCTATCAGATACTCTTAGATAAGTACCAACTGAAAACTTATCACTTTCTAGCTTAAACCTTTCAATATCACTAACTTCAATTTTAATTTTGTTAGGAAGTACCGAAATGACCCTTGCTAATTTTTTTTCTGTTTCAAAATTCCCCATAATGTAGCCCTCCTAAGTAATCATTCTAGCTATCTGCTCAACTTCATCAATTTGTATTTGATAATGTCTGGATTTCAATAACTTTTCTACATTTAATAATGCGGCTGTATCTAAGTAAAAATGATAGACCTCTTGAAAAGAAATAGTTGACATGATTTCTTCCAGAGATTTATATTCCACTATCTTGACCATCGTGTTCTTTTCGATTGCAGTTAATTTTTCAATTCTGAATTTATCACCATTAAAATACGTTCCATCATTGAACATTATTTTTCTATCAATCAATGTCTGCTTTATTAAGTTCAATTTATCATTACAGATATCTTTAAAAACAACATAAGGTGGGGGGGATTTATCAGGACGATGAAATTTTTGAAATATTCTTCCTACTATTGTCAGCAAGACAAATTCATCGCATCGATCATCGACAGGTATAATAAACAGTCTTTCGTAATTATCAATATTTAATTTTTTCATAGTAAAAAAACTCTTTTTCACAGTCAATTCATACTTTTCTTTGCTAAGGAAATCGGCATATGCTGCATGGAATATAACATACTTAACATCTTTTAAATAAGAATGAAGCGATCCGATATTTAATTTTCTTTCACTTCTATTTTGTATTGCCATCTCTAAAAGTTTTGAACGAAAAATTGAATGATAGTATACGGCTGTTTCCATGTTTTTACAACCAAATGTTTTATTTATTAAGCCTATGGTTTCTTGAAACTGTGTGCTATAGTCATTAGTAAATTTGATGATAAAGTTTCTTAAAAAGTTAATTTTAAAGGTACGATTGTAGATTGACTTCTCTGCTCCTAAAATTCTGTCTAATTCACTAAGTTTCAGTACCTTATCTTGTAAGGGCATATCCTTAAAATAACAATATAAAGAATATTTTTTTTGGTTATTCTTTTGAAATAAGTTCATTAACTGAATTATCGGTTTTCTAACTTTGCTCTCAGAGTAGGTTTGAGTTTCCTTATGTTTAACTTGTATCACATAATCTTCGTAAGCAATATCCTGAACTTGTTCAAAGTTAATATCGCTTTTCGGATTAATCAATATGGTCATTAAAGTCGAATCAAATTGGTAAAGGAATCCTTTTATAGCGTAATACCCTCCATCGGACTCATCCTCTAATAAATCCGTAGCACCTCTTTGCACTGTATCCACTCCTTCCAAGCACAATATCATGAGAACAACAAATGCTACTAGTACCTTGACCTCATAAAATTTAAGGTTTGTTTCAAGTTCTATGTATTGCTGTTACATAAGTAATTGAGAGTCTTCATAACTTAAATCTAATCCGGTCAAGGTACTAGATGCTATTAGAATTAAAATTCGACAATTTCCTCCATTTCCCTTTTTTGATGATGATTATTTTATACTTTGAAATTATTAACAAATCAAGCGTACATCGAACAAATTCAATTCTATATTATATCCCTGATACCTATGCTTGATAGGTAGCCCTCGCGAGAGGCTAAACTAATACAAGAGTCGGACACAATTAAATGTGTCCGACTCTTTATTTCCCCAAAATATTATCAGGAGGCGTTATTATGAATCACCATAACAATGAAGAACTAAAGAAACTGATATCCGAGTCCTTAAGAGAACGGCCTGACAGCTATGCTATACAGCGACTATTTCAAGAATTCCCCACGACAACAGAATTAATGGATGTATCTGAACAACAATTAATGAGAATAAAAGGGATCGGTATGGGAAAAGCTCGACAGCTTACCGCAATGTTAAAGTTGGCCAGACTGCTCACAATTCCAGCATCGCAAGAACAAGTTAAAATACGTAGTCCTAAAGATGCATTTGAACTGCTTGAGCCTGATTTCAGATATTCTACAAAAGAATACTTCACCTGTCTGTTCCTCAATACAAAAAACCGTGTGATTTCTAAGGAGATTATATCAATAGGCTCTTTAAACGCCGCTATTGTGCATCCTAGAGAAGTATTCAGGACCGCAATTAAACGCTGTAGCGCCTCACTCATTTGCGCTCACAACCACCCGAGCGGAGATCCGGAGCCGTCCATCGAGGACGTTAATCTGACAAAACGACTCATAGCCGCTGGGGAAATCATTGGAATAGAAGTCCTTGATCATATAATTATTGGTGGCAACCGTTTCTATAGTTTGAAGGAGCATGATCATTTATAAAAATACATTAACTCCTTTGTATATTCCTCAAATAATCAGATGTAAAGACCTCTCTTAAGTGCTTTTATCCACGGTTTAACCACACTGCGTATCAATTCTCTACTATAGGCATTGAAATCCGCACTATATCCTGTTGAGCCTCCTTCCAAAAAATTCTATCGTTTGATTAGGGGTGAAGGGAAATGAATAGCATCGAATCTATTGGGGAAAACATTAGGATTTTACGGTTGAAAAATGGTTTCAGTCAGGAGCAGCTTGCACTAAGTGCAGGGGTAAACACATCTTACATTGGGCAGATCGAACGTGGAGAAAAGAATCCTACGATCAAAATATTAGAACAAATCTCAGTTGCTCTGGAGATCACCTTAGTTGATTTATTAACTTTGTATGATCCGAAGGGAGGTGTGAGAAGCGGTTGCCATCCGTCAGCTTTAACTATAACCCCTGAAACCATTAAGCAGTGTCTACTGGAAGTATTGATGGACAACACAAACATGATTATTGAAAACAAGAAAGAAACTTAAAGGGAAGTTGGTCTTTTAGTTATTGAAAAATAGCATATCAATCATATTGGAGGAAATATAATGATGAACAGTGCTTCAGGCAAGCTTACATTTGCCCAAGAACCTATAGTCTTAGAGAATCCTATTAAGGGCTATAGAAAATGGTACTACGGCTTAATTCCTGTATCATGCATTGCTTTTATGATAATCGGAGGTCTGGGATTTGGTTTGTTTATTGGTTTCATTATTGGATGGGCTTTGGCCTATATGATTGTAAACGGAATGGCCGGAGTGAGGTTATTGAAGTTAAACTTCGCAAATCATCCTATGTCGGCACTGATTACAAATGAACAGTTATACGAGCGGTTGGGTACTTTCGCCCATCCTGATTTCTCAGTTGAAAAAGGGAGGGGGCGTGTTCGCTTTGTATTTAAAAATAAGACTGTGCATACAATCTGGATTGACGAGAAAAAACAGACGTATTCTGTCATTTCAAAATTCAAGAAAAAGAGTATGATTACTAATCGGCATAATCCAGGTATCAAAGAATACATACATGCCTATAATGCCAACCCTATTGTTCAGAATGCTGTTAATTCAGCAACTCTATCCTTCAAAAAACAAGAAGGTACTATTCTTCAAAAGACATAATTCAGATTGTATTGGAGGATCTAAAGCCATGATTGAAATATACGTTCTTCTTTCTATACCGTTTGGTTGGAAATTCATAAGCAAGCTACAACGTAACATCACTGTATTTACAACAATCTCTAATTATATCGTTTACAAAGTCATCTTGTCTGTATTTGTTGGCTGGGCAGTAACGCCGTTTTACTTGATCGGGTATCTATTAAAGTTAGTTCGAGTGTTCAAACCACCTTTAAGCAATAAGCAGCAAACAAAATAGAATCATCAGTAGAGGGGGGGAGCATTAGCTCTTCCCGTTTATTTTGTGTTAATCCCTGAGAGGAGGTGAGATTCATGGATAAAGCAATTGAAACTGCCGGGAAGTCAGCACTGACCGCAGCAGGTGCATTAATTGGAGGAGGAGTAGGAGCTGCGCTTGGCACAGCAATTTTCCCCGGTGCAGGAACAGCCGTTGGTTATTTCTTTGGTGTTGGATATGGAACACTCAGCAGCCTTAAAGCTTGGAAACTTTAATCAAAATAAATTATTGGAGGAATGAGACGATGAGTGATTTTTGGGAACGTGTAGCAGAGTCTGCTGTAGATGCAGTGAACCAAACGATTGAAAACAAATTCGATGTGGTCGAAACTGCACAAGATTTGTACGATAAGTATAGAGAAGAAGAATAACGAAAACTAGTCACTTGAAGCCCGTAAATTAATTTATGGCGGGCTTCATTTTATTCAAAAAAAGATTTACCCAGAGAGTTAAGGCAGAAGTTGTAAATAGACAGTACATTGGGAAGGAGGCTATAAGCTTCCTTCTTTTTTTCTATCACAGTACTGATCTTCAAAGTATTCGTGTATCTTGCTATCCAAATTCGGGAGCATACTAATACCCCATTCAGGAGGAAGACATACCGGATTGATACCCAGCTTCCGCAATTTACAAAGTCTGCTACTGAACCTGTCCATGATTTGCTTCTGACTCTGTGTGCCGCTCGAAAACTCCAATTGGTTTGGAAACTGAGATTTAGCGTCACATACGCTACCGCATTGATTGATCAACTCAAGAAATCGGATTAGAGACATTCTCTTTTTAGCATTCTTAACTTTCTCCTGGATGATCTCTTTTGCTTTATCAAGTGTATAATAATCCCCTGACCCAATAATTGAATAGTAAAAGAAGTACAACCGCTGTTGACAGCGATCCACGGACAACACATCTTGGACTTTTTCATTACCGTCCTTGCATTGAACTTCAAACCGCATAATCCCCTTCGTTCCGCTGTAATCCTTGTATGGCTTCTTTGACTTCTTCTCTTTCTCCTGTAGGGTCTTGAACCTATCATACCAATGTACCGTTACCGTAGTAGCATTCAGGTACATATTTGTTTCCGAGTCGAAGTATTTATGTGTGACTTTATTGTTTAGCATATAATGCGGTATATTTCCTTTTTTATACAGGAATAATAATTTAGGAATAAGCGCCTCTCCAACACATAAGTCAACGGTATATTCAACTCTCTTTGCAGTCCATTCAAAGAAGGGTGGCACACTAAGGCCAATAATATCTTTCATGATGTAGTCAAACTTCGTTCCAACCTCTCCAAAGGCACTGATGCGAGTCAGCCCATAGTAATTTGAATCGTCAATTATTTCAAGTAGCTCCGGGCGCAAACGTATTTCAATAGAGCGATACTTCCATACCCGGCGTAATCGTATTTCTTGAAAACCATATTTGTTTAATCCATTAGTCACATACACAGATTTATCCCATTTATCTCGCCGCAGTTCATGCCGAGAACCTTTAAAATAGGCTTTCAGTTTTGTGGAAGTGTCACGATATTCTGATTCCGTCATCTCATATACAAGGTATAACTTATCTATAGTCATAAAAACATCACCTTATCCACCACCCACCAATGCCGAAGCCAGTTCTAAGAGGAGTAACTGCCGGAGAGGGTATATTATTTAAGTGTCAAAGTGATGTTTGTATTCTAATAAAAAAGTACATGAGCAGCCGATGGCTCATGTACTTAATTGATATTCTGTAGTATCTTTGTTTTCGTCTAAATACTCCTTAAACCGTTTTTTATCCAACACGAATGCCCGTTCGTTACCTTTGCCGAATTTCGTGTCAGGTCGAAATCTCTCCTCCACATGCCCCTCAATAGTAAGTATTCCTTGATTATTCAGGAAAGCATACAGCTTTTTGTCGATTTTAAAATTCCTGCTACTTCTCTTCACTGCTTCTTTTACATAGGACTTAAGCTCGTCAAATTTAATTGCCCAACTTACAGTACTCTCCCATCCAATAATGCCATCTTTAAGCTTTGATGAATCATTCATTGGTTGGAATTTGGAGTCATCTATAAGTTTTTGAACTACTTTCAAAAAGGTAATAGCATTAACCTTCATGGGGTCAATTTCTATTTCCTTAATCTCTGACTCCTTCCACTTTAAAGGCTGCTTTTCTTTCATATAACAAACATAACCGTCCTCATCTACGCCCCAAAAATAATTGACCCATCCTATTTCGTCATTAAAGATCACCTTCTCATCATCGTCTTCCAACAATCGTGTTGCAAGCCTGATCGCTCTTAATAAGTAGGCGTATAAATTCTCTCTGTAAAGATATAAGTCATAGTCAAGAAAATTAGGGTCAATCCATTTGGAATTAGCTAACGTTTCGTTAAGTAAGTCAAGTTCGATACACTTATATTCTTTTTTGTTGATTCGGGTGTAGACTTTAACATTAAGCCCTACTTCTGTAGTCTTCTGCTTCTGCAAATCGTAAACGCGAAGACGGTTTATTGGAACAACAAAGAAGTTGCAAATGAATGCACCTCGTGCTGTTTCCTTTCCTTCTCGCTTTTCAGCCCATTTTGTTTCCTCGCTCTCTATTTCACCCTTTGCTTGATTAATTCTTTTTCGCGCCACTTTCATCATCTTGTGGTCTTCAATAAGAAAATCCTCGGACATTTCTGAGAAAACAGCATTCATCTCAGCTATAGTTTCTTCTATCCGTTCAAATCCTCTGGGATTCTTTTTCCGATTGATATAATGCACGTATTTCTCAGAGCAATGAATACCTACGTCATTAACCATAATGTCACCCTTTTATCGTCGTGAGTAATAAATAATTTATCCATTTACATTGAGATAATCAAATAAGATTTATGTTTGTAAGCATATTATCGTATACATTTTACAGCAATAACTAGGGCTCAAATACTTTTGGGAATTCCGGGATACTTGGGATTTTTGGGAATCCGTATTTTTACTATAACTTGATATGTTTTTGAAGTCCATGACATACAGACAATAACCGAGAAAGGTGAAAAATAACAACGTGAGGCATGAACAGATAACATAAGGTACGGGATAACGATTTCAGAACCGTACTGTCGTAGCAGTCAAATATATATTATTACCACGAACAGGAGGTGATTAGCATTGATGCTGCAAGATTATCCAGAAGTTATTACCGTCGAAGAGCTTTTAGACATATTGTTAATTGGCAGAAACTCTGCCTATAGACTACTGAAATCCGGCGAAATTAAGTCCATAAAAATTGGACATACGTACAGAATTCCCATACTAAGTGTAAAAGAATATATTCTAAGCAAAGCACGAATGGACTTATCTAAATACATGTAATCAAATGGCAGTTTCGCAGACAGGGGCAATTACGCTCCTGTCTTTTTCATATCCAAATAAATCATTGGAGGTCGAAGCACATGAAAGGTAGCTTACGTAAACGCAATCAATACTGGTACATCATTGTTGAAACAAAGGACGAGTCCGGGAACCGGAAGCAAAAGTGGATTAATACTAAATGCGAAAAGAAATCAGATGCCGAGAAATTCCTGAGAGAAACGCTTACGAAGATGGACAACAACAGTTTTGTCCTTCCACAGCGAAAACTCAAATTCATCGACTTCATGCTGGATTGGCTTAATAACGTTATTAAAAGCGAGGTTGAGGAAACGACTTGGGAAGGTTATGAGATGATTGTAACAAAGCATATCATCCCCTACTTTAAGAGTAAGAATGATATTCTGCTCCAAGAATTACAACCCATGCATCTGCAAAAATATTACGAGACAAAGCATCAAGACGATCCAACAACAGGCGTAAAAGGCTTATCCGCTAAAACGCTACGAAGACACCATGCCAATATCAGGAGTGCATTGAAATTCGGAGTGCGAATGAACTTGATTCCGTTTAATCCCGCTGATCGAATCGTACTTCCAAAACAGGAGAAATTTAATGCCAGCTATTATACTGTCGAACAGCTCGAAAGGTTATTTGAAGTCTGTTTTGGTACACCGATAGAATCGGCAGTCTATCTCGCGGCTCATTATGGACTTCGACGTTCCGAGGTACTTGGGCTAAAGTGGGATTGCATCAATTTTGAAGAAAAGACTATATCAATTAGAGAAGTTCGTGTAAAGATCGGCAAAAAAGTTGTCATAAAGAAACCAAAAAGCGAGAGCAGCCAGCGCATTCTTCCTTTGATGGAGAAACTCGAGGATTACTTATTACATCTAAAGAAACTGCGGAAGAAAAACAAACAGCAATACGGCAAAGATTACGTCGATAGTGGTCTTGTATGCTGCTGGCCTGATGGCAGTCCCATGAAGACAGAATATCTGAACCACAAATTCAAGGACATACTGGCAAAGAACGAATTGCCGCACATCAGATTTCATGATCTCAGGCACTCGACAGCCAGCTACTTGATTAAGCATGGCGTAAGCCTGAAAGAAATCCAGGTATGGCTGGGGCATTCAACTATCAGCATTACAGCCAATACCTATACTCACATTGATATGGAGACTAAAAAAGATACAGCACAAAAGATCAACGATCTATTTTCTAAGAAAACAAAGGAAGCAGCTCAATGAAGTACAAAACTTGGAGAGCTTTAGATAATGAGGCGGTCAATTCTGCGCTGCTGGACATTGCCATACTCCACGTAAAGCTTGCTTTGGAGTACAGCGACAAAAATACTTTATCTTGCCGTAAAGAAGTCATTAGAGCAGAAATCCAGCGACTGAGAATGGAGCGTGACAGAATTCTCGAACGCAAAGCATGAGCTAGAACCCTTCGTCGTGAAGTCGGTACAAGCATCATTCCGAGCGTACCGGAAACCTCGAATCCACACCAAAAAAGAGGCACCGTTAGCAAAATGTTAGCAAACCATCTTAAAAACAAACAAGGGTTCCAGCTCTAATGAGCTGAAACCCTTGTTGTTCTAGTGCCGAGGACGGGGGTCGAACCCGTACGGTACTCACGTACCGCAGGATTTTAAGTCCTGTGCGTCTGCCTGTTCCGCCACCCCGGCATATTATGTGTTGAAGCTTCATACGTTGTTCACATATAACGCGACAAGAAATATAATATCATGAATATCGATAACGCGCAATCCTTTTTCGAAAAAATTTTATTCACAATAAAAATAACCCGTTCAGCCAGAACCGATACGGGTTATTATAAACGCGGATTATCTACGCTCGTCACTTCTGCTTCTCATTCCGGCAAGACCCAAAAGTCCAAGCAGACCGAGCCAGCCCCAATTAGATCCTTTGTTAGTTGCAGCATTCGTTGTTGTACTAGTTGCACGGTATTTGCCGGTCTGTGTGGTGTTGGTTGCCGGGTTGACAATGCTGTTGGTTCTGTAGTTGTTCCGGGTGTCATTGTAGTTATTGGTGTTGTAGTTGTTAGGTCTGTAATTATCATCGATGCGGATCTTATCTTTCATAATGCTCTCATGCTGATTCATTGTTCCCGTGGTGCCGTTCATTAAATTGCCTTCCGTATTCATCATCCGAGTGTGTTCCGCAGTCCCATCCATCCCGGTATTCGCGGCGGGGATACCGCCCAATGCTGCTGATCCCACGGCATTTGATGCATAGCTAGCTCCCATTAGACTCATTGATAATACAGTACCGCATGCAAGGCTTGTTATCAGCTTGTTCACAGTGTTATGCCTCCCTTTAAGGTTAGTTATCACTGATAATTTCCCCTTGGACGGCACTGTCTATGCATGGTGGTTTTACTCTTTTACTACATTAACTGCCTTAGTCACAGCATCATAAGTAACCTTTGCTCCAAGCGCCTCAGCCAGCGCACGTATGGGTACATAGGTTGTTCCGGTATCGAGAACGCCATCGGTAAGCTTGCGGCCGTTTAGGTTAATGGTCACTGTAACGTCTTTGTTCACCTGATCATCCCCTCCGGTAATCTTTTTTAAAGCCTCTTTGGCTTGGTCCGTCGTTGGACGTTTACCTGCCCGAAGTTGATCTATAGTTAAACCGAAAGTCATTTGCAGATGTGAATAATCTTTAAAAGAGGTCCAGTCCCCGCCCCATTCTAAACCAAGCCGCTTAGCCTCCTGTACAACCTCTTGCCAATCTGCTGTCTTATCCTTATCACCATCACGATTGATATCCCAAGAAAGGCTAGTGCCATTCGGCAGCAAAAGCGCAAAATCAAACGCAAGACCATAATTATGATAGCTGGTACCGCCTTTAGCGTTGGTAACTATCGGTCCTGGTTTGCTTCTACCCTGCGCATACAAAGCATTTTGCTCAGCAATGGTCCGTAGACCCTGAGTAATAACGATAGGGACTCCTCTCGCATGGCTTTGCTGAATCAAAACATTCGCACCTGCCGCCAAGACAGGATGAAGCCCGACCAGACGCGCCGCGGATTTTTCCCTCAATTGCTCCAAAGTCAGCATAGAATCACCCCTTTGGTATATTCAATGATGACGCTGCCCTATTTGCCTGTACCCCTGTCCCCTTTAGGATGATTTCCACAAAAAAGGACAAAATATTTAACGAAAGGTGGGAGACATATGGATATTCATAGCGATAGCTATAAAGTTGCAGCCCTTAGTGAACAGGAAGAAGCACTGGAAATTATTCGGAATGCTGAAGCTTCCATTGCACATCTGACCGGTAATCCTACCGTTACCTTAATCGCTTATGAGAAAAGCGAAGGCAACGGCTCTCAGCATTAAACGATGTAGACCTCGACAATATCATCCACATCGATCCACTTCCATTCCTCCGCCCACTGCAGCTTAAACTCACGCGAGTGGGTGTGAATGGAAGTCACAAAACCACTTAACATAGTATTTTCAAAAGGGTCAAAAAGAACAACTGTCACTCGTACATGACTCCGCAACGACAAAGCCAGTGTACATTCAATCTCCTCCAGCTTCTGCTCATCCAGAATAGGCTTGATGCGGCGCAGCGTTTCCCGTTCATCTCTTATAATTCGTATCTTATGCTCCGGCAGCATCATGCGGCTGCTTTCCCACAGCCCGTTTTTCTCCAGCTTTTTGCCCATGGTAACCCCTCCTTAATTATATATCTATTCCTCTGAACACGAACGTATGTTTGTATTATATCCGCATCTTCGCATATTAATCAATAATCAGGAAAAAGATACCTTTTTAAGGGTCACTCTTTATTCAAAAGATGTATATTAATGTATATCTATCCAAGCTAAAATTCGCAGCAAAAAGACGCTGACAGATAAACTGCGCAGCGCCTGATTTGATTTATTCTTGAACAACGTCCCCAGACTCTGAGGTAGCCTGACCTTCGGAGTCTATAAGCCCTGTTGCTTCTCTTGCCTCGTTAAGCTTGGAAATACCGAATAACATCGCTACATCAGCGTTCTGATTCAATTCATTAAATTGCTCAGCCGTAACGTTTGCGGAATCAGCACCTTGAGAGGCCTCTTCTTTTAAAGAATAAGCACTTTCAAAGGCAACTTTAGACTCTTCGAGCAACTTACGAATGTCTTCAGGCAAGCTGGAGGAAATTTTTACTTTCTCGGCTTGATTCGATAAATCAGTTGCGGTACTCTGGAATTGCTTAATTTTCTTCTCCAACTGCTTGTCCGTGAGTTCTCCTGCTGAATAACCAGCAATGGCTTCGTTGAACTCCGCTAAAGAAGTTTTTCCTGACTCTTCAAGTTTAGACATTTCATTGTAGAAGTTTTGCACGGTCTCCTGCACTTCTTCCTCCGTGGCAGGTGCCGATGAAGTTGAATTATTGCTGCAGGCGCTAAGGATGACAGTCATCATCAGCATTCCTATTAGTAAAGCTTTTTTCATTATTTATCCCTCCACTTAACAGGATAATGTCGGTTTGTGTAAAGCGCAAATGAAATATATGTAAAATGACTGTTATGTTATAATTATTTTAATTGTGATCAGGAAAGGAGAGTATTTATGCCTTATTGCACCACCTGTGGAGCGGAATACAAGCAGGGCGCTAAATTTTGTGGAGAATGTGGAACCAGCCTTGACGGTACTGCTCCAGTAACCGCTCATCGACCCGCAGTAGATAATCATGTCATTCAAGAAGTTGTCCTCTGGAAAGGCAAACCTGCCGGCATCTCGGATCGACTCAAAGGAATCGTAGGACTTAACACAACTTCATATACCATTACAAGTCAGCGTATTATGGTAAAGACCGGACTTATCGGTAAAAATGTTGAAGAAATCGAATTGCTGCGCGTACGCGATTTATCCGTAAAACAGTCTATCATGGACCGGATGCTTGGCATTGGATCATTAACTGTATTTTCTGATGATGCCTCAGCGCCTCAGCTTCTTTTTCGAAAAATCCATGATGCCCAAACCGTCAAAGATGTTCTGCGCAAAGCCGTTCGTGACGAGAAGATCGCCAACAACATTAGCTACCGCGAGCAAATTTAAGACGTTCATACGTAAAAAGGCCCCGGAAAACCGGGGCTTTTTGCTTGCGCTTGCACACTTGAAGTACTCTTTTTATGGAAGATAAAATGCCCCCGCTGGGATAACCCCCTTGATCTGGCTCGGACTCTCCCACTGCAAAACAACCCGGGCGTCGCCCGCATTCTCATAATACTCCACCTTTATTTCATACGGCTTACCTGCAATCAGGTTTATGCTCCCTTTTCGTTCCTGGCCGCTCTGATTCACCCAACTATCAATGACTAGCCCGCCATCAATCCATACCCGTATCCCATCATCAGAGTAGGAATAAATGGTATACACCTCGCTAAAAGCAGCCGTCAGCTTCCCACTCCACCGCACAGAGAACGCATCTACACGAATGGCAGGATCAGGCGAACCTTGTCTCCATGAAAAGTTAATATTGGCATCCGTACGCAACAGTGCAGGCGTGCCGCTAAGCGTCATGTTATTGTAATATTGGCCACAGAGTCCACTCTCCAGCACACTATCCCCGATAGCAGCGAAAGCGGCGGCCTCAGCAGCATACTCCTCTCGTGTGAATACCATTTTATCGTTCATAAAAGCTTTTATCACAGCATCGGTATTCTTCTCATAGAGGAGTTTCCCCCAGGTCAGCTGATAAGACCATTTGGGCTGTGTTTTGGACAACAGTTCAGCAGACGGAAGCTCTCCATTCTCACCAATCGCAATCAGCTTGCCACGACCCAGATCCCATAAATTATCATAATGACTAATCTTGAAATCCGCGTCATAAATGTCGAGCGCCAGCACATCTACCTTATCACTGCCCGGATAGTATTCTGCCGGCTCATCACACCACTGATTTTTTGCATTTGGACTCCAAACCCACAATAAATTATGCAGCTTATGATAATTGGTAAAACGATCGAACATAAGGTTCCACAATGCAGCGTAATTGCTCTTTTGCCCCCACCAAAACCATCCACCATTCATTTCATGATACGGCCGCCAAAGTACAGGAACCCCTGCGTCATTAAGCTTTTTCAGCGACAGGGCTATCTTATCCAGATCAGCTAACAGAGCATTATACTGGGTGGTACTTGGGGTTATATATTTATCAAAATCAGCATTGTTTAGGCTCGTATTTACATTCCCCCAAGTTGGCGCTGTCCCCGGTAATGCAGCGTGATAACACATCGTTACGATCCCGCCGGCCCTAGACCAGCGTATCGCACTGCTGACGACCCAATTCCGTTGATTGTCAATTAGAGCCTGTGACTGATTATTGATTGCGCCCAGCTCGTAGCCATGAAGCGCAGCATATTGCCCGCTGCTATTTTTAAGCTTCTCCATGAGCTCGTCTGCACTTTCCAAATAATCATGTTGGCCGCTTATCACACCCTTTCCCTGCAAGTAATAGAGGGTATTCAGCAATAGCTGAGCCGAGGACGACAGCCCCGAATCCGCGGGAGCCATTTGTAATCTGCGAAAAGCCATCTGCCACTGCACATCGCCCACGAACCTTGATGCTGAATCAACCATCTGACGAATAATCCGCTGTTCCATCTATTCTCACCATCCTTTTAAATCTTTTTAAGTTATAGTATGGGGACAATAATGACATGAACTCAGCGAATGGACATGAAGTTGTAAAATAAGTTGGGACGATATAAGGAACTGCTGAATAAATTCACGGCTCAACAAAAAAAGGAGCTCCGCGGCTCCTCATTACTTTTTTTCTTATCTCGTGTACCTTAAAGGCAATAGCTCAGTGATTTCATATTTAGCTAATCGGTCATCCTCCGATACAATTATCTTGCAGTCTATTCCGTAATCCGCAATTAACTCTCGGCACATGCCGCAGGGAGAGACTACTTTAATCTCTTTTTCCTCGCTGTCTGGATCAGAATGCCTTACCGCAACAATCGTATCAAATTCCTTATAACCTTCTGATATCGCTTTGCCAATCACCATCGCCTCTGCACAGACTGTAATCCTCCCCATGCTGGCTTCCACATGTACCGCTGTAAAAATCTCTCCTGTTTTAGTACGAAGCGCTGCACCCACATGGTGCCGTCCCCATTCATAACGCCTGGTAATTATATCTTCGGCAGCCGTAATAAGCGTCTGATCCTCAATGGTAATTATGTACTCCATATCCAGTTCCGTCCTCCTTTATTTTACCTAATTATATTAAATCGCACTGAATTATGATATAAGATATACTATTTTAAGTGCCAAAAAAGGAGGAGCAGAATTGAAAGTAAAAAAATGGATCTCCAGTCTCATCATTGTTGCATTACTTGCTTTGGCTAGTTACTGGTTTGAACAAAACGGAGAGCCTACAGACCCCTCGTCTCCATCCGATTCGAGTGTTGTTCAGCTAACCTTCCCATCAGACCGCTATCCTGAGACCGCCAAACATATTCAGGATGCCATTGCGAAAGGTGAATCCGCCACATGTACGATTAACCGAGAGCAGGCTGAAGAGAACCGTAAAGAGTCCTTAAAAGGGATCCCCACTAAAAAGGGGTATGACCGGGATGAATGGCCAATGGCTATGTGTAAGGAAGGCGGCATTGGTGCCGACATTGAATACATAACGCCAAGCGATAACCGCGGGGCAGGAAGCTGGGTTGGCAATCAGCTGGAGGATTATGCAGACGGAACGCGGGTAGAATTTATGTTTAAATAACGGTCTGTCTGACCAGCCCCAGGCAACAGAATAGCCCCACCTGGCATTCGCCAGATGGGGCTACACTGCACATCAGCTAACTTAGAATAAGCAAGCTTTAGTGATGATAACCAGCAAGATGAAAAGTACCAGAATTGCTCCTGTTGAAGTCCAAGGACTACACACCGGACCTACTGATGCTGGACTTACTACCGGACCTACGTTACAACCACAACCATGTTCCATTCCCATTTTCAATTCCTCCTAATGATTAATGACTACAGCACAAGATATGTAAAAAGGAGATAAGCCGTTTGGGCGAATTGGCAAACAAATGCCAATCACCTAATGAATTGAAGGTGGACAGTCGATAAACAGGATATACACAAAGGAGGTGCAATATGGATATAGCTGCATTATCAATGGCAATGAGCCAAGCATCCTTAGCTCAAAATGTTGGGATACAGGTCATGAATATTGCCAAGAATCAGGCTGAAACCCAGAGCCAAACCATGGTGGAAATGCTGGGCAAAAGCGTTGCTCCTAATTTGGGAAAAACACTTGATATTAGTGTGTAATTGCTTTATGCTAAGGATACATGAGAACGAATGTTCCTGTGTATCCTTAGCATTTTTTTACTCTACATAGCCCTTCGGGCTTTTCTTTTGCGCATTTATGCGAACATACGATCCCATTAGTGATTTATTAGTGATTTTAAACGAGGTGAATAAGTTGGAGAACATGAAATCATATTATCAAATGACTGTGCTTGAGAAATGGACGGAGGATTTATACAAGCGATTAAATCTTCATCAGCCCTCACAAATTTCAATATCGTATATTGCAGAGCGGCTTAATATCTGGGTTCATTATTTGGATGTGAGAAGCAAGAGCATTGAAGCGTCTGCAGGGATGTACAGCCTGTTTATCGACAACCGCCTTCCAGCCAATCTTCAACGGCTAGAGTTTCTTCATGAACTGTGTCACCTCCTTCGCCATGGCAGTGATAATCAGACCTTGATGCCAGAGCATTTCACGCGGGCACAGGAGGATGAATCCGAGCGTTTTATCTTGTATGCGGCGATGCCTTACTCCATGATCTCCCGCATGACATTGCCTGAGCAACGGGAGGATGCCATCTCCTATCTCGCAGCAGAATTTCAAGTTCCTGCCGAGCTGGCCTTACAGCGGATTGATCAGATCCAAAGACGTGTGTTCCAAGGGCAATTATTGGCCGTGATGGGAAGAAACGAAGAACGACTGACACATATTCGCAACGGATCACGGAGATAATAAGCTTAGTTGCAATAGTGCTCTGCATATTCATTTATGGTGGAATTTCTCGTGAGGGGGAACGACATGGAAGCCATTAAAGTAATTGAATTATTACTGACTCATCCGGATTATAATGTAGATGCAGTACACCCCGAAATCCCGGATTTCGTGGGCATTGAGACGATTGAGGTGGATCACGAAACGGGGACCTTCTCCATTTTATTACAAGAACCCAAAGAGGACTAAAAGAGAATCATTATTCTTCATAAGTTAAAAGGCAGCAAATATAGTATGTCCCGGCAATTCTTCTTTCGCTTACGCCTGGATTACTATCAGTATTTGCTGCCTTTTTGTATAATCTGTTATGCAAATACAAACTGTATCACACCAATAAGAATTAGAATAACGAATACACCTACAAAACCCCATATTAAAAACTAAAAGATTTTCACCCCCGGCAGCCTCGGACTTGCCTGGTCCTCCAGCATCTTAATTTGCTGCTCCAGCTCCAGTATTTTCTCTTCCTCCTGCGTCATATATCTATGAATGACATACCAGTCTCAGTATATTATCTTATACTATATACAAATTATTTATATGGAGGGAATTAATGAAGAAAAAAACAAAACTAATCTTCATCGTTCTAATCCTTTTAATCTATGGAATAACATCCTTAGCCTTCCACTACTTCCAAAATCATATGAACAGAGAAGTCATTCATTATCTAGTAGAGACGAGAAATTATAAGAAAGAAGATTTTGATAAAGTATACACCCAGATTGCCAAAGCTCCCCTCGTAAGTACCACGGTGATTTTTGCAGACGAACCCTACGCAAGATACTTTTATCGAAAAGAAAATGGAAGGATCTTTCAATACAGCAGGGCTCCTGTTAAAGGTAATAATCCGAGCTATACATATAAACATATCGAGGAGAATCTCCCGTGAAGGAGTTGCCCTATAAAAAAGACGCGTTTGCCCAGCAGTCAGCACTTGGCTGCTTGGGCAAACGTGTTTTTTTGATCTTCCCTGCTCTAAATAGGTAAACATCGTTTGCGTAGACAGGTGATGGTAGAGGGTTCAGGACATGTGCCGATGCACTTGATTAAAGAGAGTATGGATAAGCAACTTGAAACTTGTAACGAAGCCCCTTTTTATACATTAGGTCCACTGACTACAGATAACATTGGCGTGGTTCTTAGCAGCTATCGGACACAGTTGATCTTATGCGCGGTATAACCCTCCATTTCAAAGTGTAGCGGACCCCATAGCCTTTATTGGCATGAAAAACACCATATAAGACCTCCTTTTTAAGGAATAGCGTCACTGGAGTCCGCGAACCTGCTCAAAAGCCTATAAATATGCAAATAACGACTTCTGAGTCCGTAAGCCTCTGGAGATAATTTATGAATAGGTATTCTTTACGCTCAAACACAAAGAATTTTCTCAGGAACAAAATGTGACCTAATGCCATCCTAAATGGTGTTATAGGTAAAGGGGGGCACAGTATCATGCAGCGATCCATGACCCGGCCGGGAAATCATGTGATGAAGAGTTACGAAATCTACGCAGATATGCTGTTCCGGATCGCTTTGGTCCATCTAGGCAGCCGGCAAGATGCCGAAGAAGCCACTCAGGATACCTTCATCAAGCTAATAGAAAAAGCGCCGGAGTTCAAAGATGCCGAACATCAGAAGGCATGGCTGATCCGGGTAATCACCAACCATTGTAAAACACTACTGGGCAGAGGCTGGCGCAAGCGCGAGGTTAAGCTGGAGAGCGCTGAGCCAATTGCGGCAGACAGCCCCGAGGATTGGGCTCTGCTGCAGTTAGTTATGGCGATGCCCATGAAGTATAAAACCGTAATCCATCTTTATTATTACGAGGACTATCCCATCCAGGAGATCAGCAAGATTCTGCAGATTAGTCAGTCTGCCGTGAAGATGAGACTTCAGCGGGGACGGCAACTGTTAAAACTGGAGCTGGAAGGAGCGGAACCACAGTGAAGGAAGATCAGTTTCGAACAACATATAAGAAAGCGGTGGATTCGATGAAACCAGGTGAAGAGATGAAAAAAGAATTGTTCAATAAAATAGAGCAGCGGCAGGAGCGGAAGCGTCCGCGCAAAACCGTTTATATCGCAGCAAGTGTCGTGCTCGCCGCAGGAATCGGTCTGGCTGGGCCTAGTATATGGCAGCAGTTGAACAGTCAGACCTCCCCGGGGCAGGTTGCCCAGGTAACTCCGGGTGCAAGCAATGCTGGCAATTCAGGCACAGCTACATCCGGCAGCATTGTCATTCCCAAGCTGAAACTGCCAGATAAGGAGTCTGGCGTGAAGGCAGATATGATCGCCTTGGTCGTGTATAAAAATAATATTTATACACAGTCAGCGACTCGCATTGACGCTGCCGATGCTGCTGCTCTGCGCGGTGATAAGTTGGGACGCACTACAGGCGGCATCAACGAATGGAGCGGTAACGACGAATATATTGAGTTAGCCTCGAACATCGGCGAAACGGATCTCTATTCCGTGAAGGGCTATGACTCCAGCTTTCTGATTATGTCCTATTCGGAAATCAACGGCGAGGTATTCGCCGAACTGTATGAGCACACCAACGGCATCACCATAAACAGCGGCGCCGACCTGTTCGGCAAGCTGAATCTTGAAGGCCGAGTTACTTCTGCTCAATGGGAAAGCTTCAACAGCTGGAACAACGGCCTCCAGCAGCAGGCGCCAATCGCCAATAGCGAGGCGCTTGATGGCTTCCTGACAGCCCTCCAAGCTGCCAAACCGCTGGCAGCAGAGCCGCTGATCGAGCAAGGCATCTACGACAGCGAAGACCGCAAGATCATCTATTTGCAGCTGGAAGACAACGCCCGAGTAGAGCTGACGCTGTTCGGTCAAGGACTTGTACGCTACGGTCAAGCACCGGTATTCTTCGAGGTCGAATCCGGGGCATTCCAGCAGCTGTGGAACAGCATGAAACTTTAGGAATGCTGGTGGAAACCCAGGGATAGCGGTTGGGACTGCGATCGGGACTGCGATCGGGACTGCAATCAGAACTGCGATCGGGACTGCGATCGGGACTGCGATCGAGACTGTGATCGGGACTGCGATCAGGACTGCGATCGGGACTCGATCGGGACTGCGATCGGGACTGTGATCGAGACTGCGGTTGGACTGCGATCGGGACTGCAATCGGAAGAAATTAGGGACAACGTTTCGGTCACCCTGCTCTCCATTGGACAATTTAGCTGGCTGTTAACAAAAACGGCGCTGCTTCAAAACCATTTCATGGTTTGGAGCAGTGCCGTTTTGTGCTTTACTGAATGGTTTATGAACTCGCATACTAGATATGCTGGTTGTAGAGGTGAGACTACTGATTGTTCCTTTAAAAGCTGCTTCTCATTATAATTTCTGCAACTAAATCTGTGAGGAGCACGGCACTAACGAGCTAACGAATAAACGAACTAACCTCCTCCACCTCGAGCTATCGGACCCAGATGTCGCTATTTGCTGATTTTCAGCCTTAAGAGCATGGTTTCGGACTCCATGGACGCTAATGCCTAGAAAGAGGCTCACATGCGGTACTTTTTATGCCAATAGCGACTATGGAGTCCGTTAGAATTGCAAATGTGGAAAAAAACCGCTTTAAGGGTCAGCTGTGTCCGACAGGAGAAGCATCGTTCACGTAATTGTTATGGAATCAAATTTCAAAGGAACACAGGGTCTCTCTCGATACTTCCGATTGCTGCAAAAAAGGAACGCCCACCATGGACGCTCCTTGAATTTCTTATTAGTCTACTACACTCTAGCTAGTTACGCATTTACACTTTCTGTTTTACGATCCTGTCTTGCGTGTAATGTTTTCATTGCAAATCTTGCGATCGGCTGCGCAACCAACAGTTCAATCCAAAATGCTATTCCAAAGTTTCTCGGCCAGATGTGAAGGAAGTTTTTAAGTGGATCCAGGCTTATTTGTTTCGTCCCAACCCATGTGCCGATAATTGATAGTAAAATAGATAACACTGTGACATTCAATAAAGTATTCAACAGAATCCTTGCATTAAATCCATCGGTTTGTCCCGTGAATTTCGGCATCACTTTTCCAACAATCGGTCCTGCAACTAATCTTACGGATAAAACTACGATCATCCACATAAACGGAATAACCTTTAGTGTATCTATATACACTTCCTTACTGAAGCCGCGTTCCAACCCCACAATAATAGGGGCAATAGTGTTAACTGAAATGATTGAAATAATGAGTAAAAATAGTATACCTTCTTTTCCGTTTCTGGGCAGTCTTGTGTCTCCATGCATGTTTGTCATCTCCGTGAATAATATTTCAGATGGCAGACGTATCATGAGACATATATTTTTGGCCCAATAAAAAAGACCAATATCTCTACACACTGATTTAATAATTATAACATTTATTTAAAATGAATGTCAGACCTTCTATTCAAAATTCTTAAAATTCTCCTGCGGATAGCGAATAGTTACTCCACGTTCAGCGGCTTTTTCATTCCAAACGTAAGACACCAAATCCCGAAATCCCATCCAAGAGTTACGCCCCGGTAAATCGCCATTGCTTCGGCCGTGCGACTCTAACCTGTTTTCTACACCCTCATAGTAGCACGTAAAAATCGTCTATTGCTGTTCAACTTATAATCAAGTTACCTTCAGATCATGCTGAAATTTTATATGTATTTCCCCACCTAATAAGACCCCTCAGTATCATTTCCGCGATTTTTCTGATTCCCTTGTCCAAACACAATGAATCTCAATTCATATATATATAGCAAACTAATAAAGAGGTGAAGCTCATGGCAACAACAACAGGCATTATTACGAACACAGGGACTACCCCAGCATCCAACGTGGTCATTAATATCGATAATGACAACCTTAGTTTTTCATCTAACGTAGTCTATCACGTTTACGTATGGAATACCTTGGTTAGTAAAGGTTTAGTCTACTCCAACTCATTAAATGTTAATGCTAACACCAGCCAGTTTCTCAGTTTTAATATCGCAGGCAATTCAGCTTATGAAGTCCAATTTCTCGTAACTGGAAACGCACCGGCAGACACGATTATCACGGTGTTCGGAACGGATTCGTCAGGAAACGTCATCCCCCATCAAAGAGTGCTGCAATCCGAACTTACTTTCATAGCTCAGCTGAACCCGTAAGTACCAAAAACTCTATGACGAAAGGAGCTTTGCATGGTTAATATTCAACTTTCACCGAGCGCAAGCGTTCAGTTTGAGCCCACCATCGCGGTAAATTGGCTTAATCCTTCAGTTATGGTTGCCGTAGCTGTAGATCTTCGATTAGGCCCTCCTAATATAGGTTTATACAAATCTATTGACGCAGGTGCCACTTGGACAACAACGTTATTGCCGTTACCGACAGGATTTGCAGGCATCGAAGCACCACATATTGATTATATTTTCCCGACCACTTTCGTAGTATTAGCCCACGCCTTCGATTCAGACGGTCTCAGCGGGTCGATCGTCTCCTATACATCTGCCGACAATGCCTCTTCATTCGGACCGCCAGTCATCGTGAATCAAGGGTTTGGGCAGTTTGTAAATGATGATCAGGTGGTCGTTGTCACCGACAAAGCTGGATCAAGTCCTTTTTTTGGAAATGTATATACTGGTTATACGCATGATTACAACACACAATTCATACCGGGAAATACGATATTCTTCAATCGTTCCCTAGATAACGGTAGTACCTATTCCAGTCCCTCCCTGCTGTCTTCGGTCGAAGAATTCGAAGAATTCCCCGGTATAGCAATTACATTAAATGGGATTGTTATCGTGGGATGGATCAATCAGCCTCCCGGTAATACTGATCTTAAAATTCGCACATCCTCAGACGGTGGGGTCACTTTTACTCCTGAAACCATGGTCGCCAGCGTTGTAGTCCCACCAGATCCATTGCCGGGATATACATTTAGATGTCTGACATACCCTTCCCTCGCAGCAGATATTTCTAATGCACCGACGACGCGAGGGAATGTCTATGCTGTATGGCAAGATTTTCGAGAAGGTTATTCTGATATTTTTCTTGCTATCTCCACTAATTTTGGTGTGGATTGGGGGGCACCAATATCCATTACAGGTAGTCCGGTGGGCTCCCAAAACTTTTTCCCAGCCATCACCGTATCCCCTGCGGATGGTGCAATATTCGTTACCTATTACACTAATCGAGTCAACCCCCTCAACCTTGATGTTTATCTAGCAACATCTAGAGATGGCGGTATGACTTATACAAACACCCGGATAACAACAACTTCCTTTGACGTCACCGGCATCCCCCTAATTGGGGACTACATCGGTAATGCCATCGTCCCTCAAACAGGCCGTCTAGTGAGCGTATGGACAGACACGCGGACCGGTACAGAGAACATCTGGTTTGGGGATAATCAATAAGCTATTAATCAACTTCTGATGATAAATTAAAAGGCTGTTAAGTTAGTATATCTACTTGCAATAAAGGATGCCGAGCGAATATGCGGCATCCTCTATTGCTTCTTATCAAAATTCAGCATTAACCTTTTCAAAGAAATCATCAATTTCAGCGTATTGGACATGCTTTTAATTCAATCAAAATCTACGGCGTATGGTGCTTGCTACTTAATAGTCTATATGTCATGACTGTCCCCTTTCCTCTACAAGAGTAGGGCAGTTCCACAGAATACATACTTTTTACCGTTTTCCAGATGATCTATGATAAAACCAGTGGATCTAACAACGCCGTGACCAAAATGTGATCATTTTCTATTTTGTCGCTTTTCCAACTCTTCCACTTCTACTTACAAGGAGCCTATAGACAGCAAAAAACCCTTACAAGGTAAGGGTTTTTGATAAGTGGGCCCTGAGGGACTCGAACCCCCGACCAATCGGTTATGAGCCGACCGCTCTAACCAACTGAGCTAAGGGCCCGGATCTAAAAATATCCGAATGTACAATTGCTGTTGTAATAAAATTGGTTGCGGGGGCAGGATTTGAACCTGCGACCTTCGGGTTATGAGCCCGACGAGCTACCGGGCTGCTCCACCCCGCGTCAGAAATAATATTCAAACAGCGACAATAAATAATATACAGTACAAAATGGGTCTACGTCAAGGATGAATTTGTAAAAGTTCTCAAGGCAAAAATCTAACCCCATATCTTCCTTTGCGGGATCGATAAATCTCCACAAAACTTGGGTCATGATAGCCATAAATCCAGCCATCTTGCTCCAGTCTTTTTGCCAAACAGCCTGCTTGAAATCTCGTTCTGAACAGTTTCGCGAAGTATATCCAATTCATGATGCCCTCTTCTCCTTTTCGCAAATTAATCTTACGCTGCTCTGAACTTATCATGCCCAAGTTCCACAAAATAAGCCACCGGAAATCCGGTGGCTTCTACATATTCCAAAACTCAATCCCCTATGGAGTCAAAATAATATGTGGGATCTTTTTCGAGCGTACCCAGCATCGTATTCCCTTGCTTCTCCCAAGCTTTAAGTGCACTCTCGACCGTTCTCTTGCCCTGATAAACTTCTGTGAACAGTTGACGCCCAACATCGTTAATACGGCTAATTCCAGGCTTCTGTGTTTGTAGGACGTTCATCAAAGGATCATTGGCTGGTAATGGTTTAAGCGTATAGAAGGACTCCAGATTTACTGAAGGTACTTTCGTGGTAATGTAATCCTTACGGGAAGTTAGTTCCCCGCGGGTATGGGCTTTAATTTTTGCTACTTCATTACTGTTGACGAATTTGATCAAATCCCACGCATCTTCCTTATTAGCAGCCATAGTGTTGATAGCCATCATATTACCTACCCAAGTACCTACAGCCACTCCTGGTTTCTCCTTAAAAGTAGGTACGGTAACGAAACCCCAATCGACAGGATTATAATTTTTAATTTTTGCTGCATTGCGGCTCACACCTGCAAGCTCATTAAGATAATCGTATTCTCCAATTACCATTGCAGCTTTTCCGGTAAGGAAGAGATCCCCTTGGACAGGACTATAGGTACTCCGTTCTGTTTCTATAAAATCCATACCGTTTAACCCAGGTGTAATTTGCTTTTTCACCAATTGGCTGTAGGTCGTCCAAGCTTGACTCCACTGTGTTTGGTTTACCTCCATCTTATGTCCCTTGTTGTCATACATAGCAAGCTCCAGCGGTGAGACATAGGTCTGCATATCCCAGAAAGGATCGCTCATATAACGGTTCATCGAAAAGCCATATATACGCTTATCTTTATTTGTCGATTTCTTGGTCACCTTTTCGGCCAGCGCGAACACTTCATCCCAAGTCATCCCATCTGTCGGATAACCTACACCAGCAGCATCAAAAATACCTTTGTTAAAATATAACGCACTCGACATAAAAGTCGGCGCTAACGCGTAAAGACTTCCTCCACCCAGCTCACGAACTCCACTTAGCATCGTAGGCGCCATATTGCTTAAATCATATTGATCTCGTGCGATAAGCGGCTCCAGCGGTTGCACCAGATTATGTTCCACCAAACTCTTCACCAATGTACTATCACCGACGATTACATCAACTGGCTCTGCACCGCCCATAATATCTCGGATATTCTCCAGATTATCTGGGTTAACCTCTGGATAGGTGCTGTCAAAACGAAGCTCATTCATATTGATGGCTGGAATAATCTCAAGTTTGATTTCAGGATGCTGCAATTCATACATATCTGTAAACTGCTGACGAAAAGAAGAATCGTCCTCTCCAGACCAGAGGCTGCCAATACGTAACACGCGCTGTTCTGTAGATGGCTTAGAAGCCTCCGCCCAAGCTGTATGCCTGCTTTCAGAAATTAAAGGCAATAGGAGTGCTGCACATATTCCAAAGCTTAACCAGCGCCGCCATAGCCTTCTATTATTATTTATATGATTCATTCTTGAACCCTCCCATAAAATACTCAATCCATCCACCTTATGAATAATTACCCATAATTCTAGTAACAGTATATAGCTTTATTCAGGAGGGGAAGTTACAGGCTGTTTAAAGTTATGCTACGATTTCTTCATATTATTTCTATAAAAAACGTTCCGCGAGTTTCCTAAGGATACTGAAATGCCCTTCTGCGACAGGATAATTGCACTTTGTGCAACTATTACAGCTGAGTGTGTTGTGCTTCTCCTTTTAATTGCACTATGTGCAGTTAAAAAACGTTATTAGGTGCTTTCAGCGGATTTCAGGCTGATTTAATTGCACAAAGTGCAACTATATCGCCAGATCCTCTAAGGAAGGTTAGTTTAAGTGCAGAAACTACAACTATTCTGCGTTTGAGACGACAGCGCAATGGAATCACCGGGTGTCAGAGCGTTCAGAGCGTAGAGCGATAGCGCATAGCAGCAGAGTTTCAGAGTATCAGAGTGTTCAGAGCCAGATCATAGAGCGATAGCGCATAGCAGCAGAGTTTCAGAATCCCGAGTGTCAGAGACGCAATATACCAGAGCAACAGAACGCAATATACCAGAACGACAGAGCGCAGGTCAGCCAAGTGTCAGAAATTGATTGTAAATGTAATGTGAATGTAAATACAAACACCAAAACCCTACTCTCCACTCTACTTTTCCTTTTACCAATACAGCATTCGCCTTCCCTACTAACTAACCTGCAGCTTTCCTGTGACCGGCACAAATCGCCCTTCTACGACAGGATAATTGTACTTTGTGCAACTATTAAAGCGGAGTGTGTTGTGCTTCTCCTTTTAATTGCACTATGTGCAGTTAAAAAACGTTATTAGGTGCTTTCGGCGGATTTCTGGCGGATGTAATTGTACAAAGTACAACTATATCGCCAGATCCTCTAAGGAAGGTTAGTTTAAGTGCACAAACTGCAACTATTCGGCGTTTAAGACGACAACGCGATGGAATCACCGGGCAGAGTATAGTATTCCAGAGTGTCAGAGCGTTCATAGCGCAGAGCGATAGCGCATAGCAGCAGAGTATCAGAGTGTTCAGAGCCAGAGCATAGAGCGACAGCGCATAGCAGCAGAGCGTCAGAGCGTCAGAGTGTTCAGAGTGTTCAGAGTGTTCAGAGTGTTCAGAGTGTTCAGAGCCAGATCATAGAGCGATAGCGCATAGCAGCAGAGTTTCAGAATGCCGAGTGTCAGAGTTTACACCTGCCGCGGCTGGATCATTGCATCTTTCTGCAATAAATAACAACGTACTTCATGCACCTATACAGCAGAGTGTGCTTTAAGCTTTCCTTTTTATTACACTCAGTGTAGTTAAAAAGAAAAGCCTCCCACCAAAATGTGAGAGGCCCGTCCAAACTATAATCAGATATTTAGTTTAAACGCCAAATGCGGAAGGATCTTTTCTCCAAGATTTCAGCAGTTCCACATCTGTAGCTGCGATCTTGCCTTGTGTAAGAGCCACATCAATCAATGTGCTATAGTTGGATAAGCTTTGTAATGGCATTTCAGTTGCGGCAAAAGCCTCCAACGCACGGTCCAGCTCGTAGCTGAAGATTGCCAATACAGCCAACGCTTCTGCGCCTGCTTCTTGCACAGCTTGAGCTGCTTTGATGGAGCTTCCGCCAGTGGAGATCAGGTCTTCGATAACGACTACCTTTTGCCCCGGCTTAATCAGTCCTTCGATCTGGTTCTGCTTGCCGTGACCTTTAGCTTTATCGCGGATATAAGCCATTGGCAGATTAAGTTTATCAGCTACCCAAGCTGCGTGAGGAATGCCTGCGGTTGCTGTACCTGCGATCACCTCTGCGTCTGGATACTGGCTTTTAATAAGCTCAGCGAAGGCATCAGCAATATAGTTACGTACCTCTGGGTAAGCCATAGTCAGACGGTTATCGCAATAGATCGGGGATTTAATACCAGAGGTCCAGGTAAAAGGCTCCTGCGGACGCAGTGCCACTGCTCCTATCGTAAGCAGATAACTTGCTACTTGTTCACTTCTATTTAATGTACTCATGCTAGGGTCATCTCCTCAATAATATTTAGTGCTGCTTGACGTGGATCAGCCGCAGTTGTAACAGGACGGCCCACCACCAGAAAGTGGCTGCCTTGCTGAATGGCTTTGCCCGGCGTCATCACCCGGGACTGGTCACCTAGGGATGCACCTGCTGGCCGGATACCAGGTGTAACTGTACAAAATGCGGGCCCACAAGCCTCTGCGATCGCTGAAGACTCTTGCGGTGAAGCCACTACCCCATCCAGACCTGCAGCGGCTGCCAGCTTAGCGTATCTGACCACAGTATCTTCTACTTCTCCTGCGATTCCAATTTCGTTATTCATCACTTCTTGGCTCGTGCTGGTCAGCTGTGTAACTGCGATAATCAAAGGCATTTTAAGTGCAGCATTCGCATTAACTACTGAAGCAGCGCCTTCCCGGGCTGCAGCCATCATCGCTGAGCCTCCTGCGGCATGTACGTTAAACATATCCACACCGAGGTTCGTAAGGCTTTCTGCCCCGCCTTTTACCGTGTTAGGAATATCATGCATTTTGACATCTGCAAATACAGAATACCCCCGAGATTTCAGTTCATTAATGAATTCCGGTCCGGCTGCATAAAAAAGCTGCATTCCCACTTTCATATAACAAGGAATCCCTTCCAGCTTGTCAATCAAGGTTCTTGCCCCAGCAACATCAGGGTAATCTAAGGCGATCATCAAGCGATTCGCCATTTCATTCCACTTCGCATCTCCCTGTCCCATAACCGTTCTCCCATCCAGTGCAGACTTAAATCCACACTCTTCATTTATTAGCCCCTAGGCATAGCGGAACGGTCTGCGTAAACGCAAACCGCCCTATACATCTTTATGAGATTAGTTTAATTGACCGACAAAAGCAGGCATGGACTGTGACGAGAAGTTGATCGTCTGCAGCATTCTGAGCAGTGCCGTTACTGTATCGAGTGATGTCATACATACGACGCCATTCTCAACCGCTTCACGACGGATACGGAATCCATCACGCTCTGGTGTTTTCCCTTTAGTCAGTGTATTAAAGACGAAGTTGGCTTGCCCACCACGAATCAAGTCGAGTATGTTCGGCGCACCTTCATCCAGCTTGTTCACGTTCATTACGTTGAGACCTGCTTCTTCAAGCGCTTGAGCGGTGCCTCCGGTAGCAATGATCTTGTAACCCAGCGAGTGGAAGCCTTTCATAAGCTCTACAGCTTCTGCTTTATCTTTATCTGCCACTGTAACGATGATAGCGCCGGTTGCTGGAATTTTCATTCCTGCTCCGATTAGACCTTTATACAAAGCTTTTGCATACAATTTATCGCGGCCCATAACCTCACCCGTCGATTTCATTTCAGGTCCGAGCGTTGGTTCTACTCTACGCAGCTTGGCAAAAGAGAACACCGGCACTTTAACCGATACATAATCACTTTCCGGCCATAGACCTTCTGTATAACCGTCATCTTTCAGCTTGCCGCCGAGAATGATTTTGGTTGCCAGATGCGCCATTGGAATTCCAGTTACTTTACTCAAGAATGGAACCGTACGCGATGAACGTGGATTTACTTCAATTACGTACACTTCATTCTGATAGATAACGAACTGGATGTTGACCAGACCAATCGTTTTCAATTCCTTAGCAATCTTGATTGTGATCTCAGCAATTTTTGCTTTCAGACCTTCATCCAGATATTGCGGAGGATATACAGCGATGGAGTCACCGGAGTGAACGCCTGCACGCTCAACATGCTCCATGATCCCTGGAATAACTACCGTCTCACCGTCACAAATTGCGTCTACCTCAACCTCTTTACCTAACATGTAACGGTCAATCAATACCGGATGCTCCGGATTTACCTTAACCGCTTCTACCATATAGCTAAGCAATTCCGCATCATTATATACAATTTCCATTGCGCGTCCACCAAGTACATAGGAAGGACGTACCAGCACCGGATATCCAAGCGATTGTGCAGTTTCTACTGCTTGATCTACGTTGATAACCGTCTTCCCTTTTGGTTGGGCAATATCCAGACGAGCCAACAAAGCTTCGAATTTCTTCCGGTCTTCAGCTTCGTCAATACTGTCTAGGCTAGTTCCGAGAATCTTAACGCCAGCCGCACTTAGTGGTGCAGCAAGGTTAATGGCTGTTTGGCCTCCGAACTGTACGATAACCCCAATCGGATTCTCTTGCGCAATTACGTTCATTACATCTTCAAAGAATAACGGTTCGAAATACAACCGGTCCGAAGTATTAAAATCCGTAGATACAGTCTCAGGGTTATTATTGATAATAACTGCTTCATAACCTGCCTTCTGAATCGCCCACACTGCATGCACAGTGGAGTAATCGAACTCAATCCCTTGGCCGATCCGGATTGGACCCGATCCAAGCACGATAACCTTTTGTTTATCGGAATGAATGACCTCATTTTCAGTCTCATAAGTAGAGTAGTAGTAAGGTGTAGAAGCTTCGAACTCAGCTGCACAGGTATCTACCATTTTGAATACAGGCGTTAATCCTCGCTCTAAACGAAGCGCGCGTACATCAGCTTCTTTGGTGTATTTACCGTTCGCTTGTCCTTCTGCACGTATCTCAGCAATCGCACGGTCTGTAAAACCTCTGCGTTTAGCTTGATACAAGGTTTCTTCTGATAAGCTTTCATCCCCACGGATGACCTCTTCAAAGTTGATCAGTCCCTCGATTTTGGACAGGAACCACCAGTCTACGTTAGTAATGTCTTGAATCTCTTGCAAGCCAAATCCGCGGCGGAAAGCTTCAGCGATCAAGAACAATCGCTCATCATCAGGTTTTGCCAGACGTTCACGCAGGACGCTTTCTTCCAGATCCTCAGCGCCCGGCAGACGGAAACGGTGTACACCGATTTCCAGGGAACGAATTGCTTTATGAATGGACTCTTCAAAGGTACGACCGATGGCCATAACTTCTCCAGTTGCTTTCATTTGTGTGCCCAGCTTACGGTTCGCATGAATGAATTTGTCGAACGGCCAGCGTGGGATTTTGCTTACGATATAGTCAAGTGTAGGCTCGAAGCAAGCATAGGTCTGTCCAGTAACTGGATTGACGATTTCATCGAGTGTGTAACCAAGCGCGATTTTGGCAGCCATTTTGGCAATCGGATAACCGGTTGCTTTCGAAGCCAAAGCCGAAGAGCGGCTGACACGTGGATTTACTTCGATTACATAATATTGATAGCTTTGCGGATCCAGTGCGAACTGCACGTTGCAGCCACCCTCGATATTCAGCGCACGAATGATTTTGAGTGAAGCGCTGCGCAGCATTTGATATTCACGATCGGATAACGTTTGGCTAGGTGCCACAACGATACTATCACCCGTATGCACACCTACCGGGTCAAAGTTCTCCATGTTGCAGACAACGATACAGTTGTCATTCGCATCACGCATAACCTCGTATTCAACTTCCTTCATGCCGGCAATACTTTTCTCCACCAAACATTGTCCAATTGGACTATAACGAATACCTGCTTTGACAGTCTCAAGCAGCTCTTCTTCGTTGTCGCAGATCCCGCCGCCGGTGCCGCCAAGCGTATAGGCTGGGCGTACAATCAGTGGGAAACCAATTTCCTCAGCGAATTTCATCGCTTCATCTACTGTGGTAATAATAGTGCTCTCTGGTACAGGCTGTTCCAATTCGCGCATCAAATCGCGGAACAAATCGCGATCCTCTGCTTTTTCGATGGATTCAAGCTGGGTACCTAGAAGCTTAACATTCTCTTGTTCTAGTACTCCTGCACGAGCCAATTCTACAGCCATATTAAGACCTGTCTGTCCTCCCAAAGTTGGCAACAAGCCATCCGGGCGCTCCTGGCGGATGATGCCAGTTACGAATTCAAGGGTAATCGGCTCGATATAAACTTTATCAGCCATATTGGTGTCAGTCATGATAGTCGCTGGGTTACTGTTGATCAGCACAACTTCCACGCCTTCTTCTTTCAGGGCCTGACAGGCCTGAGTTCCGGCGTAGTCAAATTCTGCGGCTTGCCCGATAACAATCGGTCCAGAACCAATTACTAATATTTTTTTAAGCTTTTCATTCTTAGGCATGTTATAGAGCTCCTTTCACGGCTTCAAGCTGTTTTACTGTAGGTTTTGGCGCCGTGATTCTGGCGTTTGCCGCAAGCTGCGCCTGGCGCGAGCTTACAGGTGTGTTAGCTTTATGGTCAGCGATCATCTGTAAGAAACGATCGAATAAATAGCTGCTGTCATGAGGTCCCGGTGCTGCTTCTGGATGGTACTGTACTGAAAATGCAGGGTAACGGGTATGTTTAAGTCCTTCAACGGTCTTATCATTATTATTAATGTGAGTAACTTCTAGATCCGTGCTCTTCACAGAATCTTCATTCACTGTGTAGCCATGGTTCTGAGAAGTAATGAAGCAACGTCCGCTCTCCAATTCTTTAACCGGATGGTTACCGCCACGGTGCCCGAATTTCAGCTTCTCTGTATCCGCGCCACAAGCCAGTGCAAACAGCTGGTGACCTAAGCAGATGCCGAAGATTGGGTATTCACCAAGCAATTCCGAGATCGTCTTCACTGCGTGTGGGACGTCTTTCGGGTCCCCAGGGCCGTTGGACAGCTGGATACCATCTGGATTGAGGCGACGAATCTCATCAGCGGTTACGTCATGAGGTACAACTACAACGTCACAACCGCGATTGTTCAACTCGCGCAAGATACCAGCCTTCGCACCGTAATCTACAAGCACGATGCGTTCTTTAGTTCCTGGGCTATTGTACATGCTTGGAGTAGATGTGCGAGCTACCTGATTGCGCAATTCTTCAATTGAGGTGTCGCCCATCATTTCCATCAATTCCTCTACACGTTTGTTAGAGGTAGTCAGGATCGCCTTCATTGTTCCGTAGTGGCGAATAATCCGCGTCAACATCCGGGTATCAATCTCGCTGATTCCAGGAATATCATATTCTTTCAGCAGGTCGTCCACACTGTATTCTGCGCGCCAGTTACTTGGAACTTCTTCATGACGACGCACTACAAAACCGTGTACGAAAGGTCGAACAGATTCGAAATCATCCCGCGTAATCCCGTAGTTCCCGATCAATGGGTACGTCATGGTAACGATTTGTCCGCAATATGAAGGGTCAGACAGCACCTCTTGATATCCTGTAATTCCTGTGTTAAAAACAACCTCGCCTGTCTTTTCACCTTCAGCGCCAAATGCGGTACCTGTAAATAAAGTTCCGTCTTGAAGCAGCAATCTCGCCTGCATTCCCTTCCACTCCTTCATGTTCTGTAGTCTGATACGTATGCCTTGCATGCCTTCCGGAGTGTACGCGCTCAAATTGCTGATCTGTAAAGATCAGCAATTTCGCCTCACCAGTCCGCTAGTTATTCTCAGTCCATACGGCTTTGCCGTCCACCCAAGTTTTTACTGGCCAACCCTTAAGCTTCCAGCCGCCAAAAGGAGTGTTACGTCCTTTGCTTGCGAAGGAACTTGGGTCTACTTCTTTTTCCTGCTCCAGATCGATCAGTGTCAAATCTGCAGGAGCTCCGATCTCCATAACCCCGGTGTTCAATCTGAATACCCGTGCAGGATCGGCAGTCATTCTTTGTACAAGTAAGGATAAATCCCATTTTCCGGTTTCTACAAACGCCGTGTATAAGAGTGGGAAAGCTGTCTCGAATCCAACGATACCAAAAGGTGCCAACTGCATTCCTTTAGCTTTCTCTTCCTCACTATGTGGCGCATGATCTGTAACAATCATATCTAGTGTGCCATCAAGCAACCCTTCGATACACGCTTCAACATCGCGGCGGGAGCGCAGCGGCGGGTTCATTTTCCAATTGGCATCCAGGCCTGGAATATCGTCTTCAGCAAGAAGCAAGTGATGCGGACATACCTCAGCAGTTACTTTAATGCCGATCTCTTTTGCTTGGCGAATCAGCCGCACCGACTGTTCAGTACTGACATGGCATACATGGTAATGAACGCCTGTCGCTTCTGCCAGCAAAATATCGCGTCCAACATGGATCGCTTCTGACTCATTCGGAATTCCTTTGAGGCCATGCTTCTTAGCGAACTCACCTTCAGCTACACAGCAGCCTTCAACCAGCGAATTATCTTCGCAGTGGGCAATGACTGGCATATCGAGCGATGCTGCGATGTTCATTGCATCTTTCATCATTTGAGCACTTTGTACGCCCACACCGTCGTCTGTATAACCAATAGCTCCAGCTTCTTTGAGCGCCGCAAAATCCGTCAACTCACGTCCGAGCTCATTTTTCGTAATGGCTGCATAAGGAAGCACTTTAACTAGTCCTGCTTCACGCGCCTTGTCTTTCACAAATTGCACGATCTCCGGGCTATCTGTCACCGGACGAGTATTTGGCATACATGCAATGGTTGTAAATCCGCCTTTAGCAGCTGAGCGACTTCCGGTTTCCACTGTTTCCTTGTGTTCAAATCCCGGTTCACGCAAGTGCACATGCATATCAATGAGTCCCGGAATGAGCAGCTTACCTTCAGCATCAATGATCTCCGTGGCTTCTCCGATAGCTTCATTTCCGTCGATTATAGCCGAGATCACACCCTCCTGAAGTTCGATGTGTTTGCGCTCAAGCAAGCCTTCCTTATTCAATACGCTGGCGTTTCTAATAATCACTGTCATGATTCTACCTTTACCCTCAGATCACAGCTGCGGGCCCTCTCGTTATTATATAATAAAAATTCATATTTGTGTATATTTATTAGTCTCTATACGTTAGCATTCTGTAAGCTTATAGTAAAGCTCTTTCGAGAACCGCCATCCGGACCGGTACGCCATTAGACATTTGCGGGAAAATCCGCGATTGACTGCACTCAACTACTGCATCATCAATCTCTAGATTCCGGTTAACCGGAGCTGGATGCATAATGATTGTGTCTTTGGCCAGCTTAGCTGCCCGCTCTTCTGTTAGACCATAGTGGCTACGGTAATCTTCAGCAGACAGCTTAATGCCGGAAGTATGGCGCTCAAGCTGTACTCGAAGCATCATTACTACATCCGCTTTAAGAGCTTCTTCCATAGTTACGTAAGGCGCATACTCCATAAGCTCAGGAGCCTTCATATTATCCGGTGCGCAGAACTGCACCTTGGCTCCCATTTTCGTAAGCCCCCAGAGATTAGAGCGCGCTACGCGGCTATGCATAATGTCCCCAATGATGGAGACTGTCAGGCCCTTTAGTTCCCCAAAGGTTTTGGTCATGGTGTATAAATCAAGCAGCGCCTGCGTAGGATGTTCATTGTTGCCGTCGCCCGCATTGATAAGCGGTATGGACACCTTCTCAGCTAACTGCTGCAGCACACCTGCAGGCTTCAAACGCACAACTCCGGCATCGATCCCCATCGATTCCAGTGTGCGCACTGTATCGTAGATCGACTCCCCTTTTTCTACACTAGAAGCTGCAGCCGTAAAATTAAGTACTTGCGCACCTAGTCGTTTCTCTGCCATCTCGAAAGAGAAGCGTGTGCGTGTGCTGTTCTCAAAAAACATGTTAGAAATAAAATGGGAGTTCAAGATGGGCGTTAGCTTTTCACTTTGATTGTCCCAAAATGCTGTTCTGTCAAGCAGTTGGATAATTTCCGACCGGTCAAGCTCTTTGATTCCCAGCAGACTACGTTCCTTTACCTTGGTAAGTGTCATGATGTTATCGTTCCTCCCGGTTTGAAATAATGTAGACCTCATCTTTGCCGTCGTATTCCTTCAGCGCCACTTCAATCTGCTCGTGCTTTGAGGTAGGTACATTCTTACCGATGTAGTCCGGCCGGATCGGCAGCTCGCGGTGTCCGCGGTCAGCCAGTACTGCCAGTTGAATCATTCGTGGGCGTCCGCAATCCATCAAAGCGTCCATCGCCGCGCGGATGGTGCGTCCGGTGTAAAGTACATCATCGAACAAAATGACTTTCTGATCATGGATGCCAGCACTTCCTGAAGTAATAACGACGTTGCTCTTCACTACTGCTTCACTGCCTTCCACTTCACGGTCATCCCGGTAATGTGTGATATCCAGCTCACCGTATGGAATCTCGACACCTTCAATCTCCTTGATGCGCTCAGCGATACGCTGTGCCAGATACACACCTCGTGTCCGAATGCCGACCAGCAGACAATTCTCGATACCTTTGTTCTTCTCCAAAATCTCATGAGCAATACGGGATAAGGCCCGGCGGATCGCCGTTTCATCCATAATGACATTTTTCTCAGTAACCATAATCTTGTCACCCTCCAGCTTGTTCGCCTATTCAAGTTCCCGGAAATCAAAAAACTCCTTGCCTATAACAGGCAAGGAGTGAAATCCGCAGATGAGGAAGATGACGGCCGCGCGCATAAAAAGACAGTTCCGTATTTACACACGGATACCTTTCTAAGAGTCGCGAACCTCGATTCACGTTACCTTGCCAGCCTCACAGGACTGAATTAAAGGCGCTATTCATTTAACAAGAATTATGACAGAACAACCCCCTCATGTCAACTTTCTCTGCCTAAACTTTTGCACTTCTCTTCCTTACTTCTATTAACAACAAGGGGGAGGCGGTACTCAGTATATCTGCATAAAAAACGAGGCTGGTCCCAAATAGCCTTTCATCGCTTTTTGGACAGCCTCGTTTATGTTCTTAACACTACTTAATGTCCAAATGATTAAAAGGCGCACCTAGTAATGCTGAAAATGATGCAATCGGTGAGGTACTTATATAGTAATTAAGGAATTTCTCCCTGAAATTCAGTGATTTCTGTTCATCAGACTTGTTATTAGGGATAACTTCCCTAATTGTTGGCCGATTCAGTGATTAATATAGAAAACCACCTAATTATTAGGGAGTTTTTCCCTGATTTCGTACATTTAGAGCGAAGATCGGCTAATTTCAGGGAGTTTTTCCCTAATTAGTTTAAAACCCACTCTTTACTTCGCACAAACACAGAACGCATATCGCTCACCACACAAGCCCACCGCAGAAAGTCCACTGCACAAATTCCACCGTCACAGCTACCACAAATCATCTACTGCAAGCTGTACGAAAATCAAATATTGCAGTCAACCACCACCCACCCGAATAACAGAACACTACACTAAAATGCACTACAATACACAACACGTGGCATATAGTCATACGGCACAGTAACATCAACAACATTTCCTATTCCATAAAAAAGAAGCTGCCCCCAAGTAGAATTCACTACTTTTGGGACAGCCTCATTAATTTCAATAACAATGCTTAAAACTCAAATTCCACATCACTAAGACGTCTTTGAATTTCAGAGATGACACGTCTCTCTTCCTCTTCACCTTTAGCAATAAAGGTAACGGAGAAACGAACAAACGGACCTGCATCATCCCAAGGCACAGTGGAGATCAGCTTCTCACGAATGAGGAATTGGGAGAAATCTTCACCGGATTCAAAGCGACGGCCGTCTTTGATTCCCTTAGGTGCAGCGACATACAGGAAGAAGGAACCTTTTGGCTTCTCAGCTTTAAAGCCGAGACTGTTCAGTGCATCAACCAGCAGGTTGTGACGACGGGAGTATTTATCCGCTATCGCTTCAGTAATCTCCGGATGAGCAAGACCATAAGCCGCTGCTTTTTGAATCGCGATAAATTGGCCGGAATCGTTGTTATCCTTCACATCGCTGAAGGCTTTAACCACTAGCGGATTACCAGCCACAAAACCAATTCTCCAGCCCGTCATATTGTAAGACTTAGAAAGAGAATGCAGCTCTACACCCACATCCTTTGCACCTGGAACGGAGAGGAAGCTAAGTGGCTTCAAACCGTCATAGGTCAAGGCAGCATAAGGTGCGTCATGAATAACCACTACATCGTATTTTTTCGCCCATGCAACGACCTCAGCAAAAAACTCAGGAGTGGCACTAGCGCCCGTTGGATTGTTTGGATAGTTTAGATAAAGAAGCTTAGCTTTACGAGCAATGTCTTCCGGAATTTCATTCAGATCTGGAAGGAATTTGTTCTCCTTCTTCAGCTCCACTGTAAATACTTGTCCACCCAAATATTTAGTATGTGTACCCAAGACTGGATAACCCGGCACGGTCATAATCGTGATATCACCTGGATTGATGAAACAAGATGGCAACATAGCCAGCGCAGGCTTCGATCCGATGGAGTGAACTACCTCCGTGTCTGGATCAATTCCTTCCACCCGGAAAACTTCCCGCAAATATTCAGCAGCAGCAGTCTTGAATTCGGCAATTCCATTGTCCGCATATCCTCGGTTTTCTTCCTTCGCTGCTTCTTCAGCAAGCTTAGCTACGATACCCGCATCAGCCATCTCATCCGGCTCGCCTACGCCCATATCAATTAGTTCAATGTTAGGAAAATCCTGTTTTGCGGATGCTTTAGCACGTTTGATTTTCTCGAATTTATAAATCGAAGTGTCTTTGCCATAATTGGCACCGCCGATGCGGTCTGCAAAATTAGTCTGAATGAAGCTATCTTGGTATTGTTCAATACTCATACTGTCATCTCATCTCCTGAATATCTATTCTACTTTTAAAAGAAACGGCTTCGCCGTCCCTTGGATGGCGTATGTTTCCGGATATCCGTTTCATTATAAAAATAAGGATAAAGAATAAGGCATTACCCTTTCTTTATCCTTATGTTTTTAAATATGCCGTAAAGTAGTGTTCAATACCATAGACTAATTATCACTTCATTTGTACTTATCTGCTGCGTAGTGTGAACAGCACTTCTTCCATATCCTCTGGAATAGGTCTGCTGAATTCTTTATATTCACCTGTGGTAGGATGAACAAATCCAAGCACCGCCGCATGCAACGCTTGTCCATTCATCGTAGTGCCCTTGCTGCGTCCATATATCGGATCACCTACAAGTGGATGGCCAATGAACTTCATATGTACCCTGATTTGATGCGTGCGGCCAGTCTCCAGCTGCAGCTCCAGCAGTGTACAATCTCCGAAACGTTCCATTACTGTAAAATGGGTTACGGATTTCTTGCTGTTCTTTTCGGTTACTGTGTATAGCTTGCGATCATGTGGATCTCTGCCAATCGGTGCGTCAACAGTTCCCTTATCATGCGACAAGTTGCCGTGTACGACTGCAATATATCGGCGCGTAACACTATGCTCTTTAAGCTGTGCGGCAAGCGAGGCATGACTGGCATCATTCTTAGCCACCATGATAAGACCAGAGGTATCCTTATCGATCCGATGGACAATACCTGGACGAATCTCACCGTTAATGCCGGACAGATCCTTACAGTGATACATCAGCGCATTTACTAAGGTGCCTGACGGATGTCCCGCAGCTGGGTGCACAACCATGCCCCGGGGTTTATTAATCACAATGACATCGCTGTCTTCATATACAACTTCAAGAGGAATGTTCTCCGCGATCAAATCCGTTACTTCTGCTTCAGGGACAACAATGCTAACCACGTCGCCTTCCGATAACTTATAGTTGGCTTTCACTGGCTTGCCATTAACCGTAACGTTACCGCCGCTGATCCACAGCTGCACCTGAGAACGGGAAATTTCTTCTTCCCATGATTCCGTAATATATTTATCGATTCGCTCCCGCGCGTTCTCTGCCGAAACGGTCCATTCCGTGACGTCCCTCTCTTCTTCGCTCGTAGATGCCGCTTGGTGATTGACGTCTTTATTCAAATCATTCATTCCCTTCTCTTACTTCCTTTGCTTCTTTCACTTCTTTTATTTCCGTAATTTCTTCGCCATTCTTAAGGTCACGAAAAGAATCCAGAAGAATCAATCCAACCCCAATGACAATACAAGAATCCGCCACGTTAAAAATCGGGAAGCTATAGCTCCCAAAATTGAACAGAAGGAAATCAACAACCTCACCATTGATTATCCGGTCCAGGAAGTTACCGATAGCTCCACCCAGTACAAGCCCTAGGGCAACAGATAACAGCTTCCGCGAGTGTCTAGTCTTGTTCAAATACCAAACGATACCACTAACCACTACAACCGTAACTAGAAAGAAGAACCATTGCTGACCTTCGAGAATCCCAAAAGCAGCCCCGCGATTGCGATGAGAGGTAATCAGGAAAAAATCTCCGATAACAGAAATCTGTTCTCCGATCTCCAGACGTGTAGCAATGAGATACTTTGTCCCTTGATCCACCAAAAATACAATAAGAGCAATCAAATAGTACACCACAGAAGTTGTCACTCCGTTCTTATTTTTCCCGCTAAATGCGGTACGAATACTGTTTAAAGACTTGTATATTGTAGCACAGCCCTTAAAGAATCGTCTATTGCGGGACATCCGCTAAGTTCAATCTTGGGGACTATTTTCCAGCGCTAAAATCCCTGCTCTCCGGTCAACCTAACAGAAGAACCATCCGGTGTTATCCGGCAAGTCGGAATGATTCTTATAAAAGGTACAGAAAGGAGCTTTCTCATTATGACGCACCTGACAGTACAGCAGCTCTCAGAGCTACGCGCACGATTGGAAAAAGATCGGGATACGATTCAGCACAGGCTTCAGAATAATGAACATTACGGCTTAGATGAATCCATGCGGGATGGCTCCGGAGAACTTTCCGAGAATGACAACCATCCAGGAGATGCAGCCACCGATTTGTATAATCGCTCCATGGACATTTCACTGTTAGAGCGGGACGAGCATGAGCTGGACGATATTGAAGC
This sequence comes from Paenibacillus sp. FSL H7-0690, assembly GCF_037980415.1. Lineage (NCBI taxonomy): Bacteria > Bacillati > Bacillota > Bacilli > Caryophanales > Paenibacillaceae > Paenibacillus > Paenibacillus sp. FSL H7-0690. Next base: position 5,241,803 of record NZ_CP150281.1, read on the forward strand.
TGCTTTATCTGCTATGGATAATGGCACCTATGGGATATGCAAGGCTAGTGGTGAGCCGATCCCTTTTGAACGTTTATCTGCCATCCCTTCCACACTTTATTGTAAAGAGCACAACCCGCGGCAAAACGCACCTTTCACTCGACCAGTAGAAGAGGAGCTGTTATCTCCACCTTTTGGACGCACCAGTCTGGATGAGCGCGACGATCAAAACGGTTTTGACGGCGAGGATGCCTGGCAGATTGTGGAAAGCTGGGGTACCTCGAATTCTCCCGCCATGGCGGAGGGCAACAATATTGATTCTTATAATGATATGGAGATTGAAGCCGATGAGCTGGAAGGCTGCGTAGAGCCTTGGGAGAACTTTATCGCCACTGATATCACGGGCAACAATCTAATTGTAGTACCTGGACGGAGCTACCAGCGTTATTTGGACAGTGACGAGGCAACCCATAGCCTAGATCCTCTCGACGAAGACTAAACACAGATGTCCTCAACACAAAAACATTTAAACAGCGTACTGTTCCAGTTTTGAGGAATGGTTCGCTGTTTTTAATCTTAACGTTTCGATGGCTATTTGAACTCTAGCTGACGTTGTACGATCCGCACAATATCCGCAATATAATCACCAATGATCGGTAGATTGAGCGCGCCTAGTCCCTGAAGGATATAAATAATCGTTGCCGCAAAAAAAGTAAAACCCAGTGCAATCCCAACTCCCCGAGCTGCTCCAAATAAAATATTTCTCCAAATCAACCGCCAAGGTGAATATAGCAGATCCGTATATTGATAAATTCGGGATTTTTCCAAAATATGAGCCCACTCAAAGGTCAAACGGTACATCGTATTCATTTTTTCTTCCAGCGGAATATCCTCGGGATTACGCGGATCTGCTGTTAGATACTCAGGATTAACTTCAGGAAAAGCCTTATTCTCCTTTTCCTTGTCTGGGTTATTCTTATTGCCGGATGTCTTAATGGAGATTCTCCTCTTATTTCCCTCCACAGCTACGGCTCCTCTCATATGTCTTTCCTTCGCTACAAAGTAAACGAGCCCGGCCAAAGAGAATTCATCTCCTTAAGCTCGGGACTCGTTAGTTTTGCGCCGAAATATAAAGACTATATTTCCCGCATAAACGGAAGATCTCCGTTTACACTTATGCCGCTAGTATATGCTGTTTTGGGACAGGTAATGCAGAATTATGCTTCGATATGGATACCGATGGATTTGTCACCGACTTCTACCGTCTCAAAAGCATGTTCTCCATCAAAATCAACCGTAGTCACAAGAACATTGTCTCGCAATACATTGTCAAATGCTGTAACAGCTGCTTTTAGCTCATCGTCTAACTTCAAAGTGAGTGCGATCCGTTTCTCGATCGGCAGATCCAGACGTTTACGGTAATCTTGAACCGCACGAATGATCTCACGAACCCAGCCTTCTTGTTCAAGCTCAGGCGTGATTTCGGTATTGAGCGCAACCGTAACTCCATATCCGGAAGCTGCGGCGAAACCTGCTTTGGCTTGTTTTTCAACAAGCAGCTCTTCAGAAGTGATTACAAGCTCTTCACCTTCAGGTGTCGCAATTGCAATTTTACCGTCCTGTACCGCTTTGCGGGTAGAATCACTGTCGAGGCTTTTCAGGAAGCCTTGCAGGAAGCCTACATTTTTACCGTATTTTTTACCGGCTACCTTAAGATTCAGCTTGAGTGTGAAATCAACAAATCCGCTGTCACTGTTCTCCAGCACGATGTTCTTGATGTTGATCTCATCTTTGATGATCTCTTCATACTCAGCCAAATGGAAGTCACGGTTCATCGAAACGATCAGCTCGGACAGCGGTTGACGATTCTTAATGCCTGTTTCGTTACGTACGTTACGCGCCAACTCAACGATCTGTCTTGCACTTTCCATATCCTCTTCCAGCTCTTTATCGATCAAGTTCTCGTCAGCAACCGGGTAGTCTGCCAAATGCACACTTTCTCCGCCGCCAAGGTTCGTGAAGATATCTTCGGACAACATCGGTGTAAATGGAGCCATCAAAGTTGCTGTCGCCAAAAGCACATGAGTCAACGTACGGTAAGCATCCAGTTTATCTTCACCTAGGCCACTCCCCCAGAAACGGTCACGGGAACGACGGATATACCAGTTACTCAGCTCATCCACAAAGTTCTCAATAGCTCTAGACGTATTCACGAAGTCATTTACCGCAAGCCCTTTATCCACCAAAAGAATCAAGCTGTTCAGACGGGACAGAATCCAGCGGTCCAGCTTATGTTTTGATACTTTAAAAGGATGATCGGCTGGATCGTAACCATCAATGCCCGCATACAGCGTCAAGAAGGCATGTGTATTTACCAGCGTATCCACTACTTTAGATTTCGTCTCACCTACAAGACCACGCGAGAAACGTTTATTATTCCACGGTGCACTGTCGGACAAAATAGCCCAACGGAATGCATCCGTGCCGTAATCGTTCATGATTTCCCAAGGATCAATAACATTACCTTTGGATTTAGACATTTTTTGACCATTCTCATCGAGGATATGACCGTGAGCAATAACTGCTTTATATGGAGCTTTACCCTTGAACAAGGTGGATACTGCAAGCAAGCTGTAGAACCATCCACGGGTCTGGTCGATCCCTTCACAGATCATATCTGCCGGGTACTGATCATCCAGCTTATCCTCGTTCTCAAACGGATAATGGCTTTGTGCAAAAGGCATCGAGCCACTATCGAACCATACGTCGATCACTTCCGATGTACGAACCATCTCTGCACCTTCGCTAAACGGACTGCGCAGCTTGATCTTATCCACGAAAGGTTTATGCAGTTCGATATCTTCCGGAACATCACCAATCGCCATCGCTCTTAGCTCTTCAATGCTGTGTGGAGCAAACTCTTTGCCCGTTTCTTGACATACCCAGACATTGAGGGGTGTACCCCAATAACGGTTACGGCTGATATTCCAGTCAACCAGTTCATCCAAGAACTTCCCGAAACGGCCTTCTCGTACATGCTCAGGGTACCAAGTTACACTGTTGTTGTTAGCAATCAGCTGATCTTTGATCGCTGTAGTGTTGATGAACCAGCTGTCTGTTGCGTAATACAAAAGTGGGGTATCACAACGCCAGCAGAACGGATAGCTGTGCTCGTATTTCTCTTTACCGTAAAGCAATCCTTTTTCAGACAAAACCTTAATGATATCCAGATCGCAATCCTTAACAAAACGTCCCGCAAAATCAGAGACTACATCCGTATACTTACCGGAATTATCAACCACATTTACGAAGCTGATGCCATTCTCACGGCAAGTCTTGTAGTCATCTTCACCATGTGCTGGTGCCATGTGTACGATCCCTGTACCACTGGAATCTGTAACGAAAGAAGCGCCTACGATAACATTGCTTTTCTCTGCCTTAATATATCCGAATGGAGGTGCGTAAGTTTTACCGATAAACTCGGAACCTTTATGTGTAGAAAGGACTGTGTGCTCACCTTTCATTACTTCTTCGACCAAGTTTTTAGCAACGATGTACACACCATCTTCTTGTTGCACACGTACATAATCCATGTCCGGGTTCATAGCTAGCGCCATATGGGCTGGCAAGGTCCAAGGTGTTGTCGTCCAAGCCAATACGTAGTCTCCGCTGTCATCCAGCTTGAACTTCGCGGTCGCACTGAGATCCTTAACGGTTTTGTAGCCTTGAGCAACTTCATGTGAGCTTAGTGTAGTCTGGCAGCTCGGGCAATACGGGCTAACACGGTGTCCGCGGTAAAGCAACCCGTTCTCATGCACTGTAGCCAAGATGTTCCATACACTTTCGATATAGGTGTTATCCAAGGTTACGTAAGGATTATCTAAATCCGTCCAGTATCCAATTGCTTCTGTAAATTCACGCCATTGCTTCTCATAACCGAAGACGCTGTCTTTACATTCCTGGATGAATTTTTCTACGCCATATTCCTCGATCTCTTGTTTGCCGGAGATGCCAAGCTTCTTTTGTACGCCTAGTTCTACTGGCAGACCGTGTGTATCCCAGCCCGCTTTACGTACCACGCGGTAACCTTTCATCGTCTGGTAACGACCGATGAAATCCTTGATTACCCGTCCCAGCACGTGTCCGATATGCGGCGCACCGTTTGCTGTAGGCGGACCTTCATAGAATACATAATTTGGACGTCCCTCACGGTTCTCCATGGACTTGCGGAACGTATTTTCGTCGCTCCATTTCTTTAATATGCGGACATCTCTTGCCCGCGCCTTTTCTCTGACATCTACTTTTTGCATGTGATGGTCAATCCTTTCATGGATTAGTCTATAAAGCTCTTTTCGATCTTTGGGCGACCTTGCGCAGCTGGTCGCTCACCGCTCTTGCCCTGGCTCCCGAGCCGCGTTCCCGTAGGGCAGCAATCGCTCAGGGCGCCATACGCGACCTTGCGCAGCTGGTCGCTCACCGCTCTTGCCCTGGCTCCCGAGCCGCGATCCCGCAGGGCAGCAATTGCTCGGGGCGCCATACGCGACCTTGCGCAGCTGGTCGCTCACCGCTCTTGCCCTGGCTCCCGAGCCGCGATCCCGCAGGGCAGCAATCGCTCGGGGCGCCAATGGGCGACCTTGCGCAGCTGGGCGCACCGCTCTTGCCCTGGCACCCGAGCCGCGATCCCGTAGGGCAGCAATCGCTCGGGGCGCCATACGCGACCTTGCGCAGCTGGGCGCTCACCGCTCTTGCCCGGGCTCCCGAGCCGCGATCCCGTTAGGGCAGCAATCGCTCGGGGCGCCATACGCGACCTTGCGCAGCTGGTCGCTCACCGCTCTTGCCCTGGCTCCCGAGCCGCGATCCCGAAGGGCAGCAATCGCTCGGGGCGCCATACGCGACCTTGCGCAGCTGGTCGCGCACCGCTCTTGCCCGGGCACCCGAGCCGCGATCCCGCAGGGCAGCAATTGCTCGGGGCGCCAATGGGCGACCTTGCGCAGCTTGTCGCTCACCGCTCTTGCCGTAAAGGCCCCGCAGGCGAACCCGCCAGGGGAGCCTAAGAAGGGCCGCTCCTTCAGCCACATGAATCCGTTCGTTTCCACCACCGTACCTAGTTTGCACGAGGCTTTACTTTGCGGGTGTCCAGAGGGCAGCAGCCCTTGGGGTCCCCCTTAGAAAGGGGGATTTAGGGGGATGGCCGCCCCGGAACAACAAAATAAGCGTCATCCCACCCCCAAAGGGGCGAGACGACGCTCGCGATACCACCCTAATTCTGCGCATGAGCACATCCTTAAGGGGAGTGTATTCAGCACAATCTCAGTCCTGCGCGTAAATCTTGTGCACAGGTCCGGTGTAACGTCCGGCAGACGGTTAGGCTTACGCACGATCAACGCTTCAGCTTAACTTCTAGGGGAAGATCTTCCGGCAGGGTTCGAACAATCGGCTCGCAGCAATCGCCGACTCTCTGGAGAACGTTACCTTGTCGTACTTGTCCCGTCATCGAATACATATAAACATTATACAGATATGTTCTATTTATAGACTTTTTGAATCTAAATGTCAACAACCATTCGCCCAATCTAGCTATTATGAGCGTACTTGCACATGGAGTTCACTTTATTATGGTCTATTTTATCGGAAAATAAAAATAGAGGGAATAGCTCCCTCTATTTAGCCAATTATCGTCTGAAACCTTTAGATGCGATGAAGAACATCATCCTTGAAAGCTACGTTCTCGCTCGCCTCACGACTCTCTAAGGCATTCCAGTCATCCTGTGATAACAGCTCCAGCTGAGCTTCCACTAATGTCCGGAAACGAGTGCGATAGATCGAAGCTTGCTTGCGCAATTCTTCAGTCTCAATAGCAACCTTACGGGATTTGGATAACGCTTCGTTAATAATACGATCGGCGTTTTTCTCCGCTTCCTTGATAATGAGCTGGGATTCCTTCTTGGAGTTGTTCTTCACATCATCCGCCGCTTCCTGAGCGACTAAGATCGTCTTCGATAAACTTTCTTCAATATTCACAAAATGATCCAGACGCTCTTGAATAGACAAAAGCTGATTCTGCAGTTCCTTGTTCTCACGGATGACGCTTTCGTAATCCTTGATCACTTGATCCAGAAATTCGTTGACCTCGTCCTCATCATAACCGCGAAGTCTCCGAGAAAACTCCTTGTTATGTATATCGAGCGGTGTTAATGGCATGCTGTGCACCTCCTAGAAATTTCGGACCTTCTTTATCTCTAAATCGCAACTAAGCGGCAGACAAAGAAGAAAGACTGTACTTCAAGTAAAGGCAGAAGGTGTTCCTGTGTTCCGCCTGCCATTCATGGTCCGCCTCTTCTTAAAAGTATCGGCGTCCAGCTTAAAAAATGTTTGATTCCCTCGAAATAATCAATTTCGACAAGTAAGACCGTATTCCTGCAAGGGATTCACACAAATTTACCAATCTGAACACGGTATCGGCCCTTTTTCGTCAAACTGCCGACCTCTAGAACCTTGAAGCGACCAAAGCCTTGAATAGATACCATGTCACCATCCTTAAGACCGCAGGATGGGTCTTCCTCCACTTTCCAGTTTACCCGAACACGTCCAGCCTTGATGGGAGCAAGAATTTTGCTTCGGCTAAGCCGTGTTACATCTGCGGCAATGCCATCCAATCGCAGGGATGCTACAGTCAAATCCATCAATTCCAGCTTAACCTCACTATTACGCAAGGCGGAAAGGGGTAATACTTCCGTACTTACCTGTATCCGGTGCACTCCAGTTAAATTCATAGCTAAATAATCTGCAATATCAGCAGCGACTACAACATGACAACCATCGTCCAGAACATGAATATCACCGATTTTGCCTCGTTTAACGCCCAGCCCCAGAATAGAACCCATGTAGTCCCCATGCTCCAGAGCCAGAAACTTCTGCTCCCCTGAGGTTATTGCAAGCACCTTCAGCTCCATGTCTTCCTGATCCAGGTCACGATAATCAGGAGCGACAAGCGCTCGCTTCCGCTCTGCCTCAGCATGTCCACCTTCCCATTTAACAATCACATCAGGATGGCGGTTAACTAAAGTTTGCAGAATAAAACCTTGGCGGGGATCGAGAAATTCAGTTAATTTAGTCTCATGATATTCTCCAGCGTTGGTAACCCATTCGAAGGCCTTGTCCACAAATTGACGTTCATCGGGATGAAAATGCCCGTAAACTTCGTTCTTCATCACAATTGCCTAAAAAATCAAATGCAGGATAGATTTAAGTCCGCCTGCAGCGAATTCCAAGACAAGTAATGCAATAATTGGAGAGATATCAAGTGTACCGAAGAGCGGTGGAATAAACCGTCTGAAAGGTGTTAAATACGGCTCTACGAGTTTGCTTAGCAGTTCTCCAATGAAGTTATCACGAACGTTGGGTAACCAGGACATTAGCACATAGAAAATAATCATGTAAAAATAAATGTTAAACAAAATATCGATAATGTAATCAATTTGAAGCAAAGCCCATTCACCTCATTCTGTTATAGTCTTGATCGTCACCTAGGATTTCTGTAATGGAGCCTTGAATTTCAACAGTATCTGGAGTGCACATAAATATATTGCCCCCAATTTTAGAGATTCCTCCCCCAAGGGCATAAACAGTTCCGCTGAGAAAATCAATAATTCGCATTGCTTGATCATTGCGAACACGCTGCAGGTTAATTACTACCGTCCGATGCGAACGGAGATGATCAGCAATCTCCTGTGCCTCATCATATGAACGTGGTTCATATAATACAACCTTGACATTTTTTTGCGAATGGATACTGACAACGTTGCCCCTCTGATTTTTGCGGGTTTCTACAGGGGCCGGCTCATACTCATCCTCTTCGTGGATTTGCTCCCGCTCCACAACTTCCTCTTCCTCCTGCAAGCCCAAAAAACTCATAAATCGGTTCATAACGCTCATCACGATCCCTCCTAATGGCCTACTAACACCGTACCCAGGCGTACCCAGGTGGCTCCTTCCTGTATCGCCACTTCAAAATCATTCGACATTCCCATGGACAGCTCCGTAATCGGCTCAGGTGTCAAAGCAAGTTGATTAAGCTCATCGCGCAGCTCACGAAGTCCGCGAAATACAGGACGGGTAAGCTCCGGATCACCTTCTAAAGGTGCCATCGTCATAAGTCCAATTACCTTAACGCGGTCCAAACTAGCGATTTCACGTAAAAATCCAGGTACTGCCTCAGGTGACAGACCAAACTTCGTATCTTCGCCAGAGATATTCACTTGAAGAAACACATTCACTTCCTGATCAGCAGCAAGCGCCTTTTTGTGTAATTCTTGCGCCAGAGACATCCGGTCCAAAGAGTGTATATATTGAAATTTGCCAATAACGTCTTTAACCTTATTGGTTTGCAAATGCCCGATAAAATGCCATGTCCCTTTGTCCCCTAAAACCTTCCATTTGTGCTCAGCATCCTGCCAGCGACTCTCAGCAACATGCTCTAGGCCTGCCTCCAATACGGAGGATACCATTTCCAGAGAAACATATTTCGTCACTGCAATTACCTTGACGTCATTACGATCCCGGCCGCTTGCCGCGCAGGCACGTGCTACACGTTCCTCTACCTCAGCAATCCTCTCCTGCAGTGTTAAAGACAACTTTCAACTCTCCTTTATTCCGATCCAGCTCGTCATTCTGCCTGTAATACCGTTTTCTTTGCGATAAGAAAAAAACAAATCACGATTACAGCTTGTACACCATGTTGTACATTCGATATGAGTCGGCAATATTCCTGCTTTTATCATAATGCGTCGATTCATTTCTTTCAAGTTTAGCAAGTATTTACTCTGATCAGTCTCTGAGGCTCTGTAAAGCTCCACAGCATCGAAAGTTTCTATCCCCTCATTCAAGCTGCCCTCCAGCTGCCGAACATGCTCCATCACATAATCATCCACCTCATAACAGCAGTCGCCAATGGATGGACCGATCGCTGCCACAATATCATGTGGATGGCTGCCGTATACCGTTTGCAGCTTACTCACCATAGCTGCGGCAATCTGAGCCACCGTTCCTTTCCAGCCTGCATGCGCAAGACCGACGACTCTACGCACGGGATCATAAAAATAAAGGGGCACACAATCCGCATAAAAAGAAGTCAACAAAACCCCAGGCACATCCGTCAGCAGACCATCCGTAGCTTGAAATGCCGATGCTCTGTCCTGTTGTCCCCGCCCACGGTCTACTTCCCTTACTACAGCTATCTCTGCCCCATGAGTTTGTTCTCCACAGGTCCATGCTTCCGGCTTGAAATCAAGAGCTTCGGCAAGCGCTCTCCGATTGCTCAGGACATCTTCAGGAGCATCCCCAACGTGAAACGCACAATTCAGGCTGTCATAGGGCGCCTTGCTAGCCCCTCCCTGTCTACCAGTAAACCCCGCTGTAATTTCGTTATGCTCCACTCGCCAAGGCTCCAGATGGAGCAGCATAAGCATTTCTTTCCCCTGCACAAACGGTTCCATTTCCTCACCTCCGCCTTAGTGTACCACATGTAAATACCCGTACAAAGTGACGGTTAAGCCTGATCGCCTAAATTCTTAAATAAAAAAACAAAAAACGCACCTAATTAATAAGTGCGCCGTTCGCTGCGATCTCCCCGTTCCAGATACATCGTTTCACGCTCTTCCTGTCCCGGAGACATCCGCGACTCTTCAATCTTCACGAGTACTACATCGGACCCGATCTTAACTATATTCCGCCATGGAATAATCAGATCTGTCCCGCCTCCGAACAATCCCATAAACCGAGTGTATCCGGGTATAACGATGGCATCAATGACACCACGGCGCAAATCAAGCTCCAGATCACTAATCTGCCCCAGCCGCTTGCCATCTACAATGTTGATAACATCCTTCGTCTGAAAATCTGAGATTTTCATTTTTTTGGCAGACCCTTGATAATCCTCGTTCATCTCACCACCCCTGTACAATCCGACCTATAGTCCAATATATGATCCGGAAGCTTGTCAACATGCATTAAAAAGAGGAGACAACCCAAAATCCTTAACCCGGATTCTGGAATATCTCCTCATGGCTACTGCTCTAAGATTTCACGTGTTTTTGCATTTGCTGAATCGCAGATTTCTCCAGACGTGAGACCTGTGCCTGTGAAATGCCAATCTCATCTGCGACCTCCATCTGTGTTTTCCCTTCGAAAAACCGCATGGATAAAATTCGTTTCTCCCTTTGTCCTAACTTACGCATCGCTTCACGTAATGCAATTTCTTCGATCCACGACACATCCTTATTCTTATCGTCGCTAATCTGGTCCATTACATAAATAGGATCGCCGCCGTCATGATAGATCGGCTCGAATAAGGACACTGGATCCTGAATGGCATCAAGAGCAAAAACAACATCTTCCTTCGGCACACCCAGCGCTTCTGATATTTCGAATATCGTCGGTTCCCGTGAGTTCTGATTGGTCAGACTATCACGTACCTGGAGCGCCTTGTAGGCGATATCTCTGAGAGAACGTGATACCCGAATCGGGTTGTTATCACGCAGGTAACGCCGAATCTCACCGATAATCATCGGAACTGCATATGTGGAGAATTTAACGTTTTGTGATAAATCGAAATTATCGATGGCTTTCATCAGACCGATGCAACCCACCTGGAACAAATCGTCAACAAATTCTCCCCTATTATTGAACCTCTGGATAACGCTTAGAACAAGTCTAAGATTACCGTTTACCAATTTCTCTCTGGCGGATCGCTCGCCCTGCTGCTGCAGCGAAGTGAACAGTTGCCGCATTTCCACATTCGTTAGAACAGGCAGCTTAGCAGTATCCACACCGCAAATCTCGACTTTATTACGGGTCATGATGATTTACCTCCCAAGGAGAAACATTACTGTACATTATCTCCCGGGCTCGCCATTTTATTCCTTGCTAATTTCACCTTACACCATCTTGTTAAACTCCTTGCGCAGCCGCTTGATAATTCTTTTCTCCAGCCGCGAAATATAAGATTGGGAGATGCCAAGCAGATCAGCCACATCTTTTTGTGTCTTTTCTTCGCCTCCGCGCAGGCCAAATCTCAGCTCCATAATGAGTCTTTCTCGATCACTCAGCTTTTCCAGTGCCTTTTGCAGCAGCTTGCGATCAACCTGTTCTTCTATGTTCCGATAAATGGTATCATTTTCCGTTCCTAATACGTCAGAAAGCAATAATTCATTGCCATCCCAATCAATATTAAGCGGCTCATCAAAAGAAACCTCACTCCGTGTCTTGCTGTTCCGCCGCAGATACATCAAGATTTCATTCTCTATGCAGCGGGATGCATAAGTAGCCAGTTTTATTTTTTTCTCAGGATCAAAAGTGTTCACAGCCTTAATTAAGCCAATAGCGCCAATCGAAACCAGATCCTCGATATTGATGCCGGTATTCTCAAATTTACGAGCGATATATACTACCAAGCGAAGATTGCGCTCAATCAACATCGCACGAACAGCTGCATCGCCGCTAGACAGCCGCTGAAGCAGATATTCTTCTTCTTCCCGTGTCAGCGGTGGAGGAAGTGCCTCACTCCCGCCAATATAATAGATTTCCTGACTCTTCAGCCCTAGTAGAAACAGCATGCGGTAATATTGCAGCTGCAGAGCAATTTTCCATTTGACCATTATTTGTTCCTCCTCCAAGAAGTGCACGGTTCGCGTGTGAAGCTTTCAAATCCCGCTTTCAGCCATCAGAAGTTTGGTTCAGCTAGCTTTAAAGATTAGGAAGGCAGTGCTGCAACAGTAGCGCTCTCTTTTTGAGTCAAATCAGGATGTATTACAGCCCGATAGGCTCCATCCCCCGACAATGTCCCACCATCCAGCCCAATCAAGACTCTTTTACAATAAAAGATATCTTCACCAAGCTTTATCGTCACCTGATCAGGCTTCAGTGCGAGCATAAATGATGCCCCCCGGTTAACTCCCCTGTAAGGCACCAGTCGCATCCTGTCCTGCCAAGCAAACGACTGCCCGTCCGTTTCTAGTAAAAGTTTGTCCGCTCCGTCCTGAGTGAGTCTACCTTTCCATGTTTCAGGCAGATGTCCCTCCCAGAGCGAAGATTCCATAACCATCACCGGTATGCGGGTCAAAGGATCACAAAGCCGGTTACCTGTGTCTAGCAGGCCGGGACAGGAAACAGTCACTCCATCAATTTCTACTACCACCTCACCGATATAGGTTTCAAGCTGCTCCCTTCTGATTCGTGAGGAGTGCACTGCCTTGAAGCAGATTAACACCAGGGGAAATACTGCAATTACAAACCAAAAGCCAATCTTTAGGCGGTAAGCATGCCCTCCTGAAGCAGTGAACATAATACCATTCCAAATATCACCGGAGCTCTGCAGCAAATAGTGAATACCTACAATCCCACCAGCTGCTGCGAAATTGATAATATAAAAAGCTCCCATAGTGCGAAGGTAGCTTTGCAGACTCCCAAAACCAAAGGCAATCCATAGCATAACCACCGACAAGCCAAACTTAATGAGGAAGGTATACATGAAAGACAACTCCGGCACAAACATCATCACCACATACAGCGCACCAACCAGAGCTGAGAGGACTAAGCGCCACCATGATATCCTCAGCTTGACCATCCAGCCTGTCAGCCACAAAAGAATTCCGTCGATCACTAGATTGGCGGCGAATATCAAGTCAATATAAACAACCAGTGCATTCACCTGCTTACTATGGCGGAATCTATCCTGTAGCCAAAATGGATCAGGCTCTGTTTTTTTGGACGATATGATTAGTATAAAAAGTCTCGCATTCAAAGTCTGTCTAAACTTGGGGGGCATTCTTAAGGTTTTTTTGTCGAGTTATAGCGCGGGAGGGTTTTATTCCTACTGAACAGCATTTCACATAAAAAAAAGCACCGCATTGCCCTAGCTCTATTAGCTGGGGAATACGGTGCTTCATATCTCTTAATAAAAATATTTAATTAGTCATTGTTGCCACGATTACGGTTACGCAGGAACGTCGGAATATCTAACTGATCTGACGTGTTCTGATTCCCGAACGGACGCAGATTAGCAGCGTTCTTATCCGGTGCTGCCGCTGGCTCGTTATTCGTCGAGACCGGACGGCGTCCTGGAGCTTCAGGCGATGGTTTATGTTCAAAGCCAGTAGCAATTACTGTTACTTTGATATCATCCTTCAGGCCTTCATCAATTATCGCACCAAAGATCATATTCACTTCAGGATCAGAGGCGGATGTAACAATCTCAGCCGCTTCATTGACTTCGTATAGAGAGAGGTTAGATCCTCCCGTAATGTTCATGATTACGCCGCGGGCGCCTTCAATAGACGTTTCCAAGAGTGGGCTCATGATGGCTTTACGTGCTGCTTCAGACGCACGGTTCTCACCATTTGCAATACCAATACCCATAAGCGCTGAACCGCGCTCTGTCATGATCGTCTTTACATCCGCAAAGTCAAGGTTAATCAGACCAGGAACCTTAATTAGGTCAGAGATACCTTGAACAGCCTGCCGGAGAACATTATCTGCTTCACGGAAAGCTTCCAACATCGGTGTTTTCTTATCAACAATTTCAAGCAAACGGTCATTTGGAATGACGATTAGTGTGTCGACTTTTTCTTTCAAAGCTTCGATTCCAAGCATTGCCTGGTTATAACGTTTTCTTCCTTCAAATGTGAACGGGCGAGTCACTACACCCACAGTCAGGGCTCCACACTCTCTAGCAATTTCAGCTATAACTGGCGCCGCACCTGTACCTGTACCGCCACCCATTCCTGCAGTAACAAATACCATATCTGCACCTTTAAGGGTATTCGAAATCAGATCACGGGATTCCTCCGCTGCTTTCTTACCGACTTCAGGGTTGGCGCCTGCACCCAAACCGCGGGTCAGCTTGTCCCCAATCTGCAGCTTGTGCTCCGATTTGGCCATATGCAACGCTTGGGCGTCTGTATTAACCGTAATAAATTCTACACCCTGAACGCCGTTTTCAATCATCCGGTTGACAGCATTACTACCTCCGCCGCCCACGCCGATGACTTTTATTTGCGCCAAGCTCTCCATTTCAAAATCAAATTCTAACATATTGTTCCATCTCCCCCTCAATGTGCTTGGATGGCCGGTCCAAGTATATCTGGACTTACACTTATATAAACTCGCTAAACATATTTTTTAGACGCTCCACAAATCCGGGCTTCTGAACAGTTTCCTGACTCGGAGTGGCGTTCTGCTTGCTCCGGTTGACCGTCTTTTTGTTGCTGCTTCCACCACTGTTTCTTCCACGGAAACTACGGACAACATTATGCAGAATACCGACACCGCCGGTAAACCCAGGGTCCCGTACACCGATATAATCCGGCACGGCGATGCGTACAGATGCAGCCAGCTCAGTCTGAGCAGCCTTCAATACACCCGGCATCGAGACAGTCCCACCTGTTAGTATATAACCTCCAGGCAGTTCACTGTAACCAAGCCGTTTAACTTCTTGACGAATCAGGTGGAATATTTCTTGCACCCTTGGCTCGATAATGGCCGCCAGATCCTCTTGGTTAAATTCCTTCTCCACGTTACTGCCAATGCGCAATACCTTGAAGACAACGTCTGAGGCTGCATCGTCAATCCAAGCACAACCATATTTAAGTTTTACCTTCTCCGCTTGATCAGTAAGTGTCCGAAGTCCGTAGGCAATATCATTGGTTACGAATTCTCCTCCGATCGGAATCGTGGAGGTTGCACTAAGAGAACCCTCTTCGTATATGGCTATTGTTGTTGAGCCCGCACCGATATCAACCAGAACAGATCCCATCGATTTCTCGTCCTTGGACAGCGCCAATCCACCAGCTCCAAGAGACATCAGCACAAGATCCTTTACCTTCAGCCCTGATTTCTCAACACAGCGTAGTAGATTATGTATTGGCGTCTTAGCACCCGTAATGATTGTTGCCTCAACTTCCAGACGAACACCAATCATTCCGCGCGGGTCTTGAATTCCTTCAAGACCATCGACGATAAATTGTTTGGGAACAACATCAATCACTTCACGCTCCGGAGGCATAGCAATGACTTCCGCAGCTTTAATTACGCGATCGATATCATCATCGCCGATTTCACGATCCTCATTCTGAACGGCCACAACACCGTGGCTGGATTGCAGGCCAATATGATTACCGGAAATGCCTACATAAACCTCTGATATTTGAATACCCACCATCTGCTCTGCATGATCTATAGCACTTTTGATCGATTGCACAGTTTGGTCGATATCTACAATCGCGCCTTTACGTATTCCTTCCGAATCGGCAGATCCAACGCCAATAATATTAAAGGTTCCATTGGTAACTTCCCCAATTATTGCCCGAACTTTGGATGTACCGATGTCCAAACTAACAATGATGTCATTGTTGCTCAAGTCCTATGGCACCTCCTGTTATAATCATAATTAATTGCATTACCTTATCCCGGTCCCGGGAAACTTCTCTGTACATATTCAACATACCTAATCCTTTCCCTCTTTTTTCTACAAATTTTTTGAACGGAATAATATTCCAACATCCCCAAATGTGAATAGTTACTCATATGTTATTGTAAAAATAGCAATTATCACAAGAAATATCGGCCTAATTGGTCATTTCAACCAAATATAGTACTATATCTCAAAAAAATCGAAGAAAAAAGAGGGATATAGCTTATTGCCCGTAACTCCGATTGTAGCATTTTTTTAACTCTATTAGTAGGGACTATTTACCTCCACACTACTCTTGCGCAACATCTTCTTCATCGCTTACAACCTGAAAGGGAACATATGAATCGGCTTCTAGCATTTTAATCAGTCCAGGCTGTTCAGTCTCTATAATCTGATTCAAATAGGACACCTTGCTCTTTAGCAAAGAGATGGCTGTAATCACCTCAAAACGGGATCTAGTATAGAGCTTGATCCGGTCTGGAAAAGACAAGGTCGGTGAGGGAACAATCTCAGAGATATCACTTGTCAATTCATTAGGAATGCTTGCTAATGCTTGACAAAGCTTAGCCTTATTCGGATCTTCCGGGTCCCAGTTCGTTAATATAGGTTTCTCAACAGCAATTCCAGTCTCATTAACAGGCACTGCAGCTCCACTGGACAGAATCGCCTTTAAGAGGCCTCCCTGTTCCAGTTCATAGGCTACCGCTGGAAATTCCTCAATCTTCACTGTGATCACCCCGGGGAAATCCTTCTGCACGCTGACGTCTTTAATCGTCTTAAGCTTCAGCAGAGATTCTTCCACATCTTTCGTTGATACAGCAAAGAATTGCCCACCTATTTTAATTCCACTTTGTGAGAGTAGCTCTTCACTAGTAGAATACTTACTACCTTGAAAATCTATCACTGTAATATGGCTAATAGACGATCTAAAAAAAATCACAGCAAGAAGCGCAGTGAACAGCAGCAGCAGGATCGCCGTAATCTTACGGCTCATTTTTTTCTTAGGCTTGTCCTCTTTAAGAAGAGGTAATCGGGTTGTAGTCATTCTCATATTCTCCGTAATAAGGCCCTGTCTCCTTCTCTGGGAGATCTGGAAGGAGACAGGGAGCTTTAATTGGCCAAATCAAGTGGAT
Organism: Paenibacillus sp. FSL H7-0690; assembly: GCF_037980415.1. Lineage (NCBI taxonomy): Bacteria > Bacillati > Bacillota > Bacilli > Caryophanales > Paenibacillaceae > Paenibacillus > Paenibacillus sp. FSL H7-0690. The sequence goes on from NZ_CP150281.1 coordinate 5,258,381, forward strand.
CCGTTACAGGCACCTTACGGCTTATACGCGCGCCAAGCTTCTGAAACAGCTTCTCTATTCCATCATAACCACGGTCAATGTGATGCGCTTGCTCAACGACCGTAGTCCCTTGTGCAGCAAGCCCGGCAATGACCAGAGCTGCACCCGCCCGCAAATCAGTAGCTTCCACAGTAGCACCATACAATCTCTGAACGCCGCGAATAAACGCACGATTCAAATCGATAGAAATGTCAGCACCCATCCGGGCCATTTCTTCCACATGTTTGAACCGTCCCTCAAACACCGTCTCCTTGATCACACTAAAACCATCAGCGAGCGACAGCAGCACCATGACCTGAGATTGCAGATCCGTCGGGAAAGAAGGATAAGGAGAGGTTACAATTCTCTCAACCGCACGCGGACGCCCCATGCAGCTGACATTAATTATATCATTGCATACTGTGATTTGAACACCAGCCCGCTTAAGCACATGAATAAGCGAAGTCAGATGCCCGGCGTTCGTATGTGTCAAGGTCACATTCCCACGTGTAGCTGCCGCAGCAATCATTACAGTTCCAGCCACTATCCGGTCTGGGATTACCTCGTACGTACAGGGATATAAGTTTTTGACACCCTGGATCGTAATGGTATCCGTGCCTGCACCGATAATCTGAGCACCCATACTATTCAAAAATTGCTGTAGATCCTGTATTTCCGGCTCTCTTGCTGCTCCCGATATCGTCGTTGTCCCCTCTGCCTTGGCGGCAGCCATCATAATATTCTCCGTGGCTCCAACACTTGGATAGTCGAGATGAATATCACTCCCTACAAGCTTTGAGCCCCGACAGGATATTCGTCCGTTGCTTTCCTCGATCTCCGCCCCCAGTGCTTTAAGACCCTGCAAATGAAGATCGATTTTACGCTCCCCGATCGCACAGCCACCAGGCTGATAGATCGTTACCTCACCAAATCTGGATAACAGCGGTCCCATTAAAAAAATGGAAGATCTCATCTGCCGCATCAAATCCTCAGGTACATGAGATGTCCCCACGGCTGACGTATCTATCGTCACCGTATCCTCTTGATGCACGCACCTGCAGCCCAGCCGATCCAAGATGTCTAGCATAGTCTCGATGTCCAGCAGCTTCGGCACATTATGCAGTGAGTGAACTCCTTCGGCCAGCAGGCTTGCCGCTAGAATCGGCAGCGCCGCATTTTTTGCTCCATGGATACGAATGGTGCCTGACAGGGGACTTCCACCCTCAATCACCAATTTGTCCAATGTATCACCTCCGAGATTACCGCTCACCCACCACAAACACTTCCGATACAAGGTCATATGAAATGTACAAGATTATCCTGCACTACCTTTCAGGTTAGGAAGTGTCCTGGGTGATTGTCACGATTATAGGATTATCCTATGTTCGTTCCTCCAAGTGTGTGACAGAGAGCTGCCAATAAGGAAAAACCTCTCAAAGGTTAATGGCTTAAGACTGTTTACCGGCTAGTCTTCGGAGTTCGTTAGTGACAATGGCAGCAGAATCCCTTTTGCCCAGTCGTTTGGAAGCCTCGGACATTTTTTGGCGTACAGCTTCAGTTCCAATGATTGCTTGCACAGCTTCATAAAGCGCCTTACCATTCAAATCCTTCTCAAGCAGCACCACAGCGGCCCCTTCGCGTTCCAGCTGTCTTGCATTCGCCTCTTGGTGATTGTTCGTCACATTAGGAGAAGGGATAAGTACAGAAGGAATACCCAGCGCTGTAATCTCAGCGAGAAAGGATGCCCCCGCCCGATTTACGATTAAGGAGGTACAAGCCAAGACCTCCGGCATATTGTGAACATAAGGTAGGACATGCAGCCAGTTCGGTGTGCTACCCAGCTTCTGACGCAATTCAGCACGGGTATCCTCAAAATAAGGCTCACCTGTAACGTAAACATAATGAACACCATTACCCTTACCCACAAATGGGGCCATTTCAATCATGGCTTTATTAATTGCCTTAGCCCCTTGACTGCCGCCAACAACCAAAACAACCGTGCTGTTATCCGGAATGCCCAGCGAGGCAAACCCCCGTTGTGGACTAGCCGTAGTAACCGTCGTTGCCCGAGGATTACCTGTGTAGATTACGTGCTTGCTCCCCGGAAAAGCAGATTCTGTCCCTTCAAAGCTTACGGCCACTGTACTCGCGTAACGACTTAGAAAACGATTTGTTAAACCAGGGATAGCATTTTGCTCATGGATCAAGGTTGGGATGCCCAGCCGGGATGCAGCGTAAACGACTGGACCACATACATAACCGCCTGTACCAATTACAACATCAGGCTTAAACTCTCTTAACATTTCTTTGGAAGCCTTAACGCCCTTTAAAAAACGCATCACCGTCTTGACGTTGTCCATGGACAGCTTGCGCCGAAAGCCAGTGATGTCGATAGATTTGAAAGGGATATTCTCTTGGGGAACAAGCTTGCTCTCTAAGCCACGCGTTCCACCAATATACAGGAAGGTAGATTCACTATCTTCTGATTCCAGTTGTCTAGCAACAGCGACTGCGGGATAGATATGACCACCCGTGCCTCCGCCGCTTAATACGATACGCATGTCTTTCACCTCGCATAACGGGATAAGTTCAATAGAATGCCCAGGGAGGTTAACATCAGTGTAAGTGAAGAACCTCCATAGCTAATCAGAGGAAGTGTGATGCCTGTTACAGGCATTAGACCGATGACCACACCAATATTAATAATGACTTGCACAGCCACCATACAGACGATGCCAACGGCCAAATAGCTTCCAAAACGGTCAGGCAGACTCATCGCCACCTTCATTCCGCGCCAGATTAGAATAAGAAACAAGATCAACACAGCCAAACCACCGATAAACCCCAGTTCCTCGGCCAATATAGAAAAAATAAAATCGGTCTGCGGCTCAGGTACATAACTGTACTTCTGCCGGCTCATTCCAAGTCCGAGACCCCCGAGCCCTCCAGGCCCAATCGCGTATAGCGACTGAATAATCTGGTAGCCTGCACCGAGGGGATCGGACCAAGGATCAAGAAAAGCGGTGATCCGCTGCAACCGGTAAGGTGCTGCGGCAACCAAAGCAACAAACCCAGCCACCCCAGCTACTCCTAGTGAGAGTAGATGTTTCATTCTTGCCCCAGCTGTAAAGACCATCATTAAGGCTGCGCCAAACATAACGGTACCTGTGCCCAGATCCGGCTGGAGCATAATCAGTGCAAAAGCTGATCCGATAAGCGCTAACGGGGGAAGTAAGCCACGAGTGAAGGAGGTGATATCATACTCTTCTTTTCCCAGCCAATTCGCCAGAAATAGAATCATCCCCATCTTCATGAACTCGGAGGGCTGAATCCCGAAGGAGCTGATTCCGAGCCAGCTGCGCGCTCCCCCGCGAACTACACCAATGCCGGGAATAAGCACCATAACGAGCAGGATAAAGCAGACAATCAGTGCCGGCTTAGCCAGCTTTTTTAACACTTTGTAGTCTGTATTCGCTGTAACAAACATTGCAACAAGTCCCAGTCCTGCAAACAAAAGCTGCCTCTTTACAAAGTAAAACGAATCTCCATAATTGCGGAAGCCTAAAACAGATCCGGCGCTGTATACCATCACCATGCCGATCACCAGCAGAGAAAGAATGGGAATCAGCAACCAAATATCGGGAGCATGACGAGTTTTGTTCATCAGGAGCACACCTCTTGCATCCGTAGTAGGGGCTTATCCACCCCCCTACTTAAAGGTTATGCACCGCCTCTTTAAAAATACACCCGCGCTCTTCATAGGATGTAAACATATCCCAACTAGCACATGCAGGAGACAGGAGAACGATATCTCCTTCTTCCGCCAGAGCGGAAGCTTCCCGCACAGCTGCTTGCAGCACGGCGGCGGCGCTCTCCCCATTATCGACGGAGATAATCTGCTTTAATCCTGCCAGCTGTGCTACATTTATTAGCTTGACCTTGGTTTGTCCTAACGCCACCAAAGCTTTGACGCGTCCGCTCAGGACAGGCAGCAGCTCCATATAATCGGAGCCACGGTCTAATCCGCCAGCGATCAATACCACCGGCCGCTGAAACGATGTCAAAGCCGTAATTGTCGCTTTGGAGTTCGTTGCTTTGGAATTGTTATAATAAGCGGCTCCAGCCTTATCAGCTACATACTCCAGGCGGTGCTCCACACCGCGAAAAGAAGAAAGCACTTTGCTTAATAGAGAGGGGTCCGCTCCAGCGGCAATAGCAATTCCACAGGCAGCCAGCGCATTCCCCACATTAAAGCGACCCGGAAGGGCGATGGAATCCACATCCGCGATTATCGTTTCCTTGTCCGCAGATTCGCGATAGATAATGTGGCGCTTCAGCTCATCATCTTGCCCCGTAATGTAGGACGGGCTAACAAATACTCCATGAGGCAGCTCCTCAAACAAGGAGAATGGAAGAATCGAAGCCTTCATATAGGGTACAAGTTCCCGGCAGACAGGATCATCCCAGTTCAGCACTGCTGTATCCGTAGCTAATTGATTAGCGAACAGCTTGGTTTTGGAATCCACATAATCTTTCATGCTTCCATGATAATCCAGATGGGTCTCTGCAATATTCAGCAGACAGCCTATCTTAGGGCGGAAGGTCTCCGTACCTTTAAGTTGAAAGCTGCTAAGCTCAACTACCATCCAGTTATCCTCGGTAGCCTCTTGTGCAGCCTGACAGAGAGGCGTACCAATGTTGCCCGCAATTATAGGGTTCATTCCCGCAGCTTCCAGCATATGGCCTACCCAGGTCGTCGTTGTCGTCTTACCATTGGAACCCGTGATCCCGATCATCGGCGCTGCACAAAGTCGATATGCCACCTCTACCTCTGTGACCACTTCAATTCCAAGCTCAATTGCCTTTTGTACAGGGGGCGCAGAATAAGGAATGCCTGGATTCTTGATTACCAGACTTACACCTTCATGAATAAGACCTTCCGGATGCCCACCGCATATAACACAAATTCCCAAAGATTCCAATTCGGAAGCTTCGGGACTTTGATCTCTTTCCTTTTTATCATTCACCGTAACTACAGCGCCGCGTTCATGCAGCACTTTAGCCACCTGGACACCGCTTTTAGCAAGCCCAAGAACCACAACTTCTTCACCACGATACTTATCTGGATGTTTCATTCTCTACAACCCCTTGCTAATAAATAGTCCCACAGCAGCCAACACCAAGCTAACCGCCCAGAACGAAATTACCACACGCCACTCCGACCAGCCACCAAGCTCAAAATGATGGTGAATCGGGCTCATTCTGAATACACGTTTGCCACGGGTTTTAAATGAAACGACTTGAATCACAACGGACAACATTTCAATTACAAAAACACCGCCAATGATGAGAAACAGCAGCTCACTCTTCGTGACAATAGCAATAGCACCTATCGCGCCACCAATACCAAACGAACCCGTATCCCCCATAAATACTTTAGCAGGGTGGGCATTAAACACAAGAAAGCCAAGTACAGCACCAATCATGGCCGCAGCACATACACCTGCCGCAATAGACGTAGCCTGCATTGCCACCACCGCGTATGCGGCCAAAGCAATGGCACTAACCCCGGACAACAGTCCATCGACTCCATCTGTAAAGTTAACGGCATTCGTCACTGCCATCATCATAATAATGATGAATGGATAATAGAACCAGCCACCCCAATCAAAGCTGAAATCAGTACCTGGTACGCTGATACTTGTACTGTGTCCGGCATAAATCAGAAGACCGCACATCAGAGCACCAACCAGCAGCTGTCCAAATAACTTTTGACGTGCTGTGAGCCCTAAGGAACGCTTAAATACAATTTTGATATAGTCATCCAAAAACCCGATCAATCCAAAACCAAGCGTAGCTACGAGCAGTACGTAAAAATCTGTATTCACCACAGAAAATTTCAGATAAGACAAGGTAAAAGCTACGATAATCACGATACCGCCCATAGTCGGCGTTCCCGCCTTCTTCAAATGGGTTTGCGGTCCGTCATCTCGCACCTGCTGTCCGAATTTCATCCTGCGCAGAAGCGGAATGAAGAGCGGAGCGGCAATGACCGCAAGGATAAAGGAAACAGCAATAGTCAATAACAATAGTTGATAATCCATGGGTACACCCCCTCCAATGATTTAGGTCTGTTGAATATCTTTATTTAGGCTCTGAAGCACTTCCTCGAGCTTCATCCCTCTTGATCCTTTAAATAGAACAATATCCTTAGCACTGCATTTCTCTAGAAGGACAGCGGCTAGTTCCGCTTTATCTGTAAAAGCTTTTACGCGCTCTTTGCCGAATTTCTCTTCTGCTGCTTTGGCAATATGAACGGATAATGGTCCGTAAGTACATACAAAATCAGTTAATGAAGGGTCAAGGTAGTAGCCTATTTCTTGATGAAATTCTACTTCCTCCGGCCCAAGTTCCAGCATGTCCCCGAGCACAGCGATTTTATTGCCACTGCATTTCATAGATTGCAGGACATCTATAGCCGCCTTCATAGAAGTAGGGCTGGCATTATAAGCATCGTTTAAAAGCGTAAGTCCGGAGGAAGTCCGAATCACTTCAATCCGCATGCCCGTCAACTTGAGCCTGCTGAGACCCTCCTTCATATTCTGCTCCGTAACCCCAAAATGACGAGCAACCGCTAGTGCAGCCAGAGCGTTAACAACGTTATGCTGACCTGGCAGCGGTAATGTAAAAGCATGTTCCTTATGACGGCTTGACGTGAACGTCATGCCACCAGTATGGGACATCATCCCTGTTGGATAATCATCATTATCCTCATTTAGACCAAATCGGAAGGTTCTCATCCCTTCTGGAGCCTTAAAAGTGGACTCTTGCATTACCTCAGTCAGCAGCGGTTCGTCACCATTATAAATCAGTAATCCCCCCGGCTTCAGCCCTTCAGCAATCTCCAGCTTGGCGCGGGCTATTTCTTTACGTGACCCCAGCTGCAGTAAATGCGACTCGCCTACATTAGTAATTACCGCTACGTCTGGTTCAGCCAAAGAAGCCAGCAGAGCAATTTCTCCCCGCGAGCTCATCCCCATTTCAAGTACAGCGATCTCTGTATCCTCAGCCATGGATAAAATAGTAAGCGGAAGACCGATATGATTATTGAAATTCCCTGCTGTCTTATGCACTTTGAACTGCACTTCAAGCAGAGACATAATGATATCTTTTGTTGTTGTTTTCCCGTTGCTGCCCGTAACAGCGACAACCTGCGGAGCCACTTCCTTCAGATAAGCAGCGGACAACTTCTGAAGAGCCTCTAGTGTATCTTCAACAATAATAACTCCGCCACCTTCAGGTACCGGTCCTTTATCGCGTTGCCACAAGGTTGCACCCGCACCAGCAGCCAGTGCTGCGGCAGCATAGTGGTGACCATCGAATTTGTCTCCAGATAGAGGCACAAACAGGCAACCGGGTGTGATCTTACGGGAGTCGGTAACGACTCCCGTAAGGGTTGTATTCATAGCTTCGACAGCAGCAGGTTCCCCTGCGCACATGGCAGCAATATTTTCAAGCGTTCTTGTAATCAATAGTTTCGGCCCCTTATAACTTCTTTAGCGACGATGCGGTCATCGAAATCATGAACCACTCCGCCAATCAGTTGATAGGTCTCATGACCTTTCCCCGCAATCAATACTACATCGCCAGGGCTTGCCATTTCAATAGCCTTCCCGATAGCTTCTCGGCGATCAACAATCATATGATACCGGTCAGAGGTGACTCCATCCTCTACTAGTCCTGCTTCTATATCCTTCAAGATTAGTTGAGGGTCCTCCGTCCGAGGGTTGTCAGAAGTTACGAATACCATGTCGCTATATCGTGCAGCGATCTTCCCCATTAATGGACGTTTCGTCCGGTCTCTGTCACCGCCACAGCCAAACACTGTAAGCACTTTGCCGGTAGCAAATTCGCAGACCGTTTTTAATACATTCTCTAGCCCGTCTGGTGTATGTGCGTAGTCAACGATAACAGCAAATTCCTGACCTTCATCCACTGACTCCACCCGTCCAGCTACACCATCGATTGCCTCAAGACTAGTCTTGATATCAGCCAGAGAGACATCTTCCAATAAAGCAGCTGTAATCGCCGCGAGTGCATTGTAGACATTGAACTTACCAACCATACGGAGCGAAATGTCCGTCTTCCCCTTAAACGTATCTACATGGAAAAAAGTTCCTTTTGCGGTGATCGATATTTGCGAAGCTCGGACATTAGCGTTGTTATCAATGCCATATGTAATCACTTCCGCCGCAGTTTGGGCTGCAAAATATTGACTGGCTTCATCATCCGCGTTCAACACCGCATATTTGCGTTCTTCCTTCCACGGAGAGATCACATTTCCCAATCTGGAGAAAAAGAGCCCTTTAACCGCCCGATACTCCTCCATTGTATGATGATAATCCAGATGATCTTGGGTTAAGTTCGTAAAAATTGCCGTACGGAAGTCCGCACCCTTCACACGTCCTTGCTGAAGTGCGTGAGAGGATACTTCCATTACACAACATTCCACACCTTTGGAAGCCATATCATGAAGGGAACGCTGCAGATCTAGCGATTCTGGAGTTGTGCCTGACATAGGGTAGCTTTTGCCGTCATAGCGCATTTGAATTGTTCCAATCAGACCTGTCTTCATATTCTGATCCTGCATAATCCGCTCAATGAGATAAGTCGTTGTTGTTTTGCCGTTTGTGCCCGTCACCCCGATCATTCTCATCCGGCTGCTAGGTGAGCCAAAGAATGCATTCGACATGACAGACATCGCAAACCGGCAGTCATCTACAACAATCTGCGGGATATCAAGCTCCAGCTTGTGCTCACATACAATAGCCGCCGCTCCGGAGGCTACTGCTTGCGGCGCATATTTGTGCCCGTCCACGGTGTGGCCAGGCAAACAAATGAATAGATCTCCCGGGCCTACACGGCGGGAATCCGTCTGAAGATCAGTAATCTCCACATCTCCATCCCCGTATAGTTGCGAAGTAGCAAGACAAGCAGATAATTCGTTAACTTTCATAGTAATCCCTCACTCTACATTTTCGGATACGAGCTGAAACCTTATACCTTAATCATTATTCACTAGATGCTCCCATATAAATCCTGATGGTTGAGCCCTGTTCTACTCTGGCCCCAGCCTTAGGAGCTTGATTGATGACCGTATTTCCTGTGCCTGAACGTGCAAGATTAAAATTCATATTTAAATCCTCATAGATATCCTGCACCGTTGCTCCGGTAAGATCAGGTACGGTCACTATCGGAGTTTCGCCATACTTATAAGTTTTGGGAAGCTGATCACTGCGCTCCGGAATCTTCATATAGTGCAGCGAGTCTTCCAAAATATTTTGCACGATTGGAGCTGCAACCACACCCCCAAATTGAATCCCTTTCGGATTATCCACGGCAGTGTACACAACGATCTGAGGATCATCCGCTGGCGCAAAGCCAATAAAAGAAACAATGTGCTCTGTTGGAGAATAACGTCCATTTACAACCTTCTGTGCAGTACCCGTCTTGCCACCTACACGATAGCCGTCAATAAAAGCCGGCCGTCCTGTGCCTTTGGCAACCACGCTCTCAAGTGCTGCCCGCACCTTCTTGGATGTTTCCTCCGAAATGACCTGCCGCACAAGCTCTGGCTTCACCTCTGATACAGTCTCTCCAGTAACCGGGTTAACCCATGCTTTTGTTACATGAGGTTTATAGAGATTACCGCCGTTGATAGCCGCGGATACCGCAGCAATCTGCTGAATAGGCGTAACCGAAACCCCTTGACCAAAGGCTGTAGTCGAAAGCTCTACCGGACCTACTTGATTAAGCTTGAACAGAATACCATTAGCTTCCCCATTCAGATCAATTCCCGTTTTGCTCCCAAAACCAAAATCCCTAATATATTTGAAAAGTGATTCTTTTCCCAGCCGTTGCCCTAAGGCGACAAACCCAGGGTTACAAGAGTTCTCAACTACCTGTAGAAAGGTTTGACTACCATGACCGCCCTTTTTCCAGCAGCGCAGCTTTGCGCCCGCCACCTCGATAAAACCCGGATCATAGAAATGATCGTTCTGAAGATCTACTTTACCTTCCTGCAGCGCAGCAGCCAGAGTGATGATTTTGAACGTTGAACCAGGTTCATAGGTCATCCAGATAGGCAGATTCCGGTTGTAAATCTGCGCATCATATTCCTTGTATGATGCTGGTTCATACCCCGGTCTGCTAGCCATGGCTAGTATCTCACCATTCTTCGGATTCATAGCTATAGCCCAAGCACCCTGCGCCTGATATTTTACCATAGCCTGATCAAGCTCACGTTCCATAATAGACTGGATCTGTTTATCAATCGTCAGCTCCAGATTAAGTCCGTCTTGAGGGGCAGAATATTTCTCAGATGAGCCAGGCATAAGTCTTCCGCCCGCATCAGACAAATAAGAAATATTGCCGGCTATACCTTTGAGCAGATTGTCATATATACTCTCTACTCCTGTAATACCCTGGTTATCTATACCTGTGAAGCCTAGAATATGCGCGGCTAAATCGCCGTAAGGGTAATACCTTTTGCTATCCTCAGCGACAACGATGCCCGGCAGCTGCAAATCACGGATGCTCGCGGCAAGATCCATCGTAATTTTGCGGCCGCCGGGCTGAAGTTTCACCGACATTTCTTTTTTGGACAGCAATGTCATCAGCTTCTCCTCAGTCATCCCAAGCAGTGGAGCTAATTGCTGTGCTGTCTTTTGCTTCTCTTTTACCTGCACCGGTACTGCATACACTGTAGGTGTGGTGATATTAGAAACGAGCGGCACACCTTCACGATCCATAATTTCACCACGTTTAGCGGTAAAAGGAATATTGCGGCGCAAGGAATCTTCTACCTTCGCAGTCAATTCCTCTCCTTGAGATAATTGCACATACGCAAGACGCACGACCAGCGAACCGAATAACACTGCCAGTCCCAGCAATGTCCACAGCATTCTCCGCCGTGTTACGACTTTGGAAACCTTCATTCCGTTCTCCCCCACTTTCAACAATAGACATGAGCTCTTATCTTCATGACTATTCGGGACAAACAGGGGTTAGAACAAGCTATGTTCCGCTCTCGGAATCTGTCCCCTCATCAGCAGGCGGGGCCACGGGAATATCTTCGCCATAATCATTTAATGGCTTCATTTTCAAAGTGACCAAGGTCTTGCCATTTTGCGTTCCTACAATCTGTTCTGAGACGTAACCTTCACCGTCTACCGCAATCTCTACTTTTAGTAGAGTTAGAATTTCAAGTGCATCACGCAGGGATTCCCCTTTTAAATCTGGAATGGTAGGCTGAGCCCCCTGCGGACTTAATAAATAGATCCGTTGCCCTGTAGCAAGCTTAGTACCTGCCTCAGGATATTGACTCTCTACAGTAGATCCTTCACCGACCACTACATAATCGAAGCCTTGATCCAAAAGTGCTTCTCTTGCTTCCTTCATCGTCTTGTCTGTTAGATCTGGTGTAGTCCGAAGTGCGACTGTTTCAGTCTTAGCCGGCTTTTTACTGCTGCTATCACTAGCCTCAGACGCCAGCTTAGGTACTCCCATGTATTGCAGAGACTGGGATACAATCTCTTTAAATACTGGAGCAGCTGCCTTACCGCCGCCAACCTCAACGTTCGGTTCGTCAATAATGACAATAACAGCGATCTTTGGATCATCAACAGGAGCATAACCAATAAAGGAGACAAGTACTTTGGATTTCACATAATCCTTACCTTCAACCTTGATAGCCGTTCCTGTCTTACCTGCCACGCGATAGCCGTCAATATAAGCGTTGCGGCCTGTTCCTTTTACTTGGTCAGCAACAACCTGCTCCAAATATTCACCCGTTTTCTTGGCGCTTTCCTCATCAATCACCTGACGCACTACACTAGGCTGAGTAACCTTTGTCTCACCAGTGTTAGGGTTTGTGACCTCCTTAACTACATACGGAGTCATCAACTTCCCCCCATTAGCTATAGCAGATACGGCAACTAGCTGTTGAAGTGGGGTTACTAGCACTTTACCGTGTCCATATGCGAGTGTCGCAATTTCTATAGGACGTCCAAGGTTAGGGTTAACTACCCCGCTTACTTCTCCTGGCAGATCGATTCCCGTTTTCTCATTGAAGCCAAAATCATTGATATACTGTAATAGCTTGTCCTGTCCGAGCATTTCATATAGCTTAACGAATAGAACGTTACTAGAACGTTTCACACCTTCAAGAAAACTGATTTGCCCCCATCCAGCATGATTAATATCATGCAGTGCTTTACTATATCCCTTTATCCGGATGGACCCGGACAAAAATGTCGCAACAGGATCAAAAAGCTTCTCTTCTACTGCGGCGGCAAGCGTTACAATTTTGAAAGTGGAACCAGGCTCGTATTTAGATTTAATAGCATGATTATAGAATCCCGCCCCATCGGCCCCGGTCTTCCAAAATTCATTTGGATTATAGGTAGGCATATTGGCTAATCCCAAAATCTCCATCGTGTTCGGATCAGCAGCAATGACACTCATACTTTTTGGCTTATATTGCGCATACGCCTTTTGCATGGCCTCTTCTATATAATGCTGGATCGTACTATCGATTGTAAGCTTGAAATTACTTCCATTTACTACTGGCTTATAGGTATCTTGTGAATCCGGCAATTTTACCCCTTGACCGTCACTTTGATAAAGCAGCTTGCCATCGGCACCCTTAAGCTCCGTATCAAAGTATTTTTCCAGTCCCATGATAGCATTGCCGTCCCTATCTGTATAACCTAAGATATGTGCAGCTAATTCATCTTTTGGATAATATCGTTTCTGCTCTCTAACAAGCCCAATACCGGTCTCTTGAATTTTATGTTCTTTACCTAGGGCTACATAAAATTCTTTCACCTTATCGGCAAGCTCCTGATCAATCTTCCAGCCTTCATTACGAATCTCACGGTTCTTGAGGTAAGCACCCGTCTTTTCGTCCTTGGCTTCAACCAGCTTACGCAGCTCATCCTCTGGTTTGCCGAGCAATTCGTGTAATCCTGTGATGACCTCTTCCCCGATGCCTTGTTGTTGAATCACTTCAGGATTCACCACCACGGTATAAGCAGGGACATCGCTAGCGAGCACACTCCCGTTACGGTCAGAAATCGTACCTCGCTCCGCTTTGATAGTTGAGGAATGCGCCCAAAGTGTGGCGGCCTTTTCCTGCCATTCCTCACCTTGCATAACTTGAATCCAGAACACTCTAACGATCAAAACAAGAAAAAAGAGGGTAATACACCCTCCTATAAACAGCGTGCGAAGTTTTATTCTTTTCAGCATAAGCGAACCTCACAACTTTTTTTATTGCGATCTTGCCAATCGCTCACTAATTATCACCCGGAGTCGTTGCCGAGCTTGCCGGAATATAGATTGTTGCATTCTCATCCGGGGACACATAACCAAGATCCCGTGCTTTTTGGGCGACTTTCTGCTCTAGATTCTGCTTTTCCATCTGATACGTAGAAATCTGCTTCTTGGCTGTTGCAATATCCTGATCTAATTTCTGAGCCTGCAAGTTCAAATCATAAATTTGGACGTAACGTGAAATCAGGGTGATCGCCACCAGAACGCATACTCCTAGCGTCAGCATATACAAAAGTTTCTCTTGCAGCGGAAGTACTCTTCGTCTGGTAACTACTTTTGTCTTCTCGCGGTAAAGGGGGTTTACCTCTTCTTTTCTTTTGGGCTGAACTGCTAAATTGCCGCGGGTATAGGCCATCTCTGACTCTCCTTTATCGTCAATTACAATTTTTCTGCAATGCGCAGCTTAGCTGAGCGGGCTCGGGTATTAAGCTCAAGCTCTTCTTCAGAAGGCACAAGCGGTTTACGATTGATTAACTTAAGCGTGCCTTTCGCGCCGCATACGCAAAACGGAAAGTCAGGCGGGCATGTACATCTGCTTAAATAGCTGCTAAAAATTTGCTTGCAAATTCGGTCTTCGAGCGAATGAAAGGTGATGACGGATACTCTGCCTCCTGGTGCAAGGCAACGTACTGCACTATGTAGCCCTTCTTCAAAAGCACCCAATTCGTCATTCACAGCAATCCTTAATCCTTGAAAGCTACGTTTAGCGGGATGCCCTCCTGTTCTTCGAGCAGCTGCCGGGATACCTTCCTTGATCAGTTCTGCTAATTCTCCTGTTGTCTCAATAGGAGCTTCTTCTCTTCTGTCTACAATTTTTCTAGCGATTCTCCGCGAGAATTTCTCTTCTCCATATTGGAAAAGAACACGGGCAATCTCCTGCTCGGACCATGTATTCACAATTTCAGCAGCCGTCAAAAGTGCTGACTGATCCATGCGCATGTCCAGCGGAGCATCATGATTGTAACTAAAGCCTCGTTCCCCTTCGTCAAACTGGGGAGAGGATACGCCAAGATCAAAGAGCACTCCATCTACTTGGGGAATACCATCTGTTTGTGGCACAAAGGGCACATCCTTAAGTACACTCTCCAGATCACGGAAGTTAGTCTTAATAGTCACAACCTTGTCTCCGTATTCCGCTAATCTTTCTTTGGCGTTCTCCAAAGCCCAATCATCTTGATCCAAACAGATTAAACGGCCTTCGCCGCTAAGCTTGGAAGCGATAAGTGAGCTGTGACCCGCTCCACCGAGAGTGCAATCTACATAGATTCCGTCTTTTTTGATGTGCAGCCCTTCTGTCGCTTCTTCCTTAAGCACCGTGATGTGGTGAAACAAGCTGCATCCCTCCAGGACAGTATTCGTTATTGTGTTTTATAGATCAAAATTGAAATCCACCAATTTCTCAGCGATTTCGTTGAACGATTCCTCGGACTGTTCGAAGTACTGTTCCCAAAGCTCTTTGTTCCAGATTTCCACCCGGTTCGAAACGCCCAGAATGACACAGTCTTTGTCCAGTTTGGCATACTGCCGTAAATTGGCCGGCAGATTTACCCTTCCCTGCTTATCCCAAACACATTCAGTTGCACCTGAGAAAAAAAAGCGGCTAAATGCGCGGGCATCTGATTTCATCAGCGAAAGGCTTTTAAGCTTTTGTTCCATGATTGCCCATTCTTCCATGGGATAAACAAACAGGCAGGAGTCTAGGCCGCGGGTCGTCACGAAGGAGGTTCCGAGCAATTCACGGAGTTTAGCCGGAATAATGATTCGGCCTTTGTCGTCAATGCTGTGTTGATACTCTCCCATGAACATCCTTTTTCCCACCCCTAATCCCTGAATCCCCACTTTACCCCACTTTTCACCACTTAAGCATAATAGATTCGCCATTAAAAATCAAAAACCTTTTTCTGGCCAAGGAAATTTTTCCTAAATCAGATAGCTCGTTTCCCGAAAAACATTTCTCCACAGAAAAAAGCCATACAATCGGAATCTTGTCCGTTGCATGGCTTTGTTAAAAAAGTTGCTTCAGTTCAAGGTACACTGGTTAATACACTTTATTGTTATGCGTTCGGTTATTAATCGTTCAAATTCCAGCTGTCCAAATAATCCACTTGTGCCGGAGTGAGGCTATCGATGTTAATGCCCAGACTTTCCAGCTTATAACGTGCTACTTGCTCATCCAGCTCATAAGGAACATTTTCAACTTTTACGCCAATGCTCTTATAATTATCATTTACATATTTCAGCGACAGCGCCTGGAGTGCAAAGGTTGTATCCATAATTTCAGCAGGGTGACCATCAGCAGCACCCAGATTTACAAGTCTGCCTTCGGCAAGCAGATATAAT
Source organism: Paenibacillus sp. FSL H7-0690 (assembly GCF_037980415.1). Lineage (NCBI taxonomy): Bacteria > Bacillati > Bacillota > Bacilli > Caryophanales > Paenibacillaceae > Paenibacillus > Paenibacillus sp. FSL H7-0690. The sequence goes on from NZ_CP150281.1 coordinate 5,274,134, forward strand.
TTACGTCCGTCACGAAGCTGGTACTCTTCGATATTTTTGCGAACGGTACGTTGGGATACGGATCTTTCCGACAGCTCAGGCTTATTCACTTCAACGTCGAAATGGCCCGCGTTGCACATGATTGCTCCATCCTTCATCACATCATAATGTTCACCGCGAATTACATAACGGTTACCAGTTACTGTAACGAAGAAATCACCAACCTTAGCTGCTTCCAGCATTGGCATTACTTCAAAACCGTCCATATGTGCTTCAACGGCTTTAATCGCATCAACTTCTGTGACAACCACTTTTGCTCCAAGTCCTTTGGCGCGCATGGCAACACCTTTACCACACCAGCCATAACCGACAACAACTACTGTTTTGCCCGCTACGATAAGGTTGGTTGTGCGAATAATTCCATCCCATGCCGATTGGCCAGTGCCATAACGGTTATCAAACAAATATTTGCAGTAGGCATCATTAACCGCGACCATTGGGAACTTCAATACGCCTTGCTTTTGCAGAGCTTTTAGACGAATAATCCCGGTAGTTGTTTCTTCAGCACCCCCGCGAATATTCTCCATCAGATCAGGACGCTCCGAATGCAGCAATGTAGCAAAATCCCCACCGTCATCAATAATCAAGTCCGGTTTGCTCTCCAGTGCTTTGATATTAAGGGCTTTAAATTCTTCAGGAGACGGATTGTATTTAGCAAATACTGTGATTCCATCCTCCACAAGCGCTGCACATACATCATCCTGTGTAGATAGTGGATTCGAACCTGTAATGGTTACATCTGCACCACCAGCTTTGACAACCTTCGCCAAATAAGCGGTTTTAGCTTCCAAATGCAATGTGATCGATACTTTCAGACCTTTAAATGGCTGTTCTGCTTCAAACTGCTCACGAATACGGTTCAGTACCGGCATATGCTGGCGAACCCAGTCGATTTTCAAATGCCCTTCCGGTGCGAGTGACATATCAGCCACGATACTATTTTGTTTAGATGAACTCATTATGAAACCTCCTAAAAGTTTTATGGAGCTATACTTCTATGATCCACTTCGCAATAAAACTTGCTCCGTAAGCATACGCTTTGTTTTGTGAGCGTTACTACATTGAATCTGCTTCGTACAAAACTCACTTCGTAAGCATAAGCTTAGTTTTATGAAGCGATACTTCCATTACATATAAATGATGCGATGTGTTCCACTGTAATCCGGTTCAACCGTCATTAACTCATCCAGCCAAGCAAGTCCGTACCGGTTCAAGTAATACATGATATTGTACACTCTTTCCTGCAGTTTACCCAGTGGCATTAACGACAGCTCGATTCGCTCCCATTGCCGGATTGCAGCTTCGTTCTGTTTTGCCATTGCATCTTGGGCTTTCGCCTGTAAAAAAGTAATTTGATCTAGAATCTTCTCTTTATTGTTATTCCCCAGCTTAAGCAGACCTGCCTGAACCGTTCCAAGCTGCTCAATAAGCGGTTCGTACATAGCGGCGAATGAGGTCTTGGTTTCTTCAAAACGACGTTCTATCCCCAGCTCATCCTGTGCGGCCAGCCATTCATGTCTTTTATGATCCAGTCCTTGTCTTACATCCTCAAAGCTAAGTTGATATTTATCCATATGCTTGTGCAGCGTACCTTCTACGACTGTAAAAGACATTCTAGGGATAATTAACGGCATTTCTCCCCCAATGGTCTCAAACGCACGACGCGGAATGGCCCAGTAAGCAATCTCACCTTGACCCAGCACCGTTGCCAGAACAGGCAACACATAATCCTGCATAAGTGGACGTGTCAGCACATTATTGCTAAAGCGTTCCGGATGTGCCTGCACCTCCTCAAGTAATTCATCACGGGAAAAGGATACCTGTCCCTTGCGATCCGTAAAGATTCCGTCCTTCTTGTGAAGCAGAAGCCGTGTACCTTCATGAATATAAAAGAGGTTGGCATTGCCAGCTGTAACATCAGCCTGAAGCTCATATCCGGCGCCCACAATATCAGAAGCAGAATTCATATACGCTGTTTCCAGTGCATCATTCTGCATAATTAGCGAAGTGAAAAATGGCTGTTCTAACTTACGTAAGTTGGGATCAGCAGAATCAAGCAGAATTAGACCAAATTTACCAAATAATGAACCCATCAGCTTGGCAAATGCATCCGTCATACTATCTGCTCTAAAAGAAGAAGTGCGAATGAATTCCATAATCTGCGGCTTAAAGTCGCTTTCCTGAAGCAGACCGTCTAACTGTTCCACTACCTGCTGCCAGCTTTCCTCTTCTACACGAATATCACTTACTGAGGAGCGTTTCTCTTCTGACTTTTCTATCTTAATCTTAGTAATCTCCTGCGTACGATTCAGTACATACGTATGATTCACTTCATCCCAGTCATGATCTTCACCTGCAATCCAGAATAAAGGAACTACTGGTCGGCCGAGTTGTTCAGCTGCTTCTTTTGCCGCCATAATGGTAGTTGCAGCTTTATATACCACTAACAGGGGTCCAGTAAATAGTCCGCTTTGCTGCCCACCTGTCACCACTAATGTCCCCGGCTGCTCTAAGAGCGCCAGCGAAGCCATCACCGCATCATGCGAGTTATGCTTTTCATTATATTGACGCAGACACTCAGCAATCTGAGTCCGGTCGGCACGAAGGCTTTCTCTGCCGTCTAGCCACTCTGCCCTTCTACTTCTACTTTCTTTATTGCGGAAATCCCCACCGTACAAATGACTAACCTTTTCAAAATGATCTATATAGTCGCGCGAGAGTGCAGATCCACCCTTGAGCGGTTCCGTTACAATATTCATTTGCTAGTGCCTCCAGTTCTACTAAGCAGTTATATGTAAATCCAAGTTCGTAAAAACTCTCTATGATTGTATCCAAAGTCAGGAGCCGCGTCAAAGTAAAACATGTCTTGATATCAGCAACACAGGTACAGCCAACTGTTCAATTATACTATAAATTCATTAAATAATATCCTAAATACATACAAGAGGCGAGAGCATAATGCTCCCGCCTTTGAAAACCTAAGTATAAATTATGCGAATTTTTTGCTGACAAAGTGGCCTTTAGATACTTCTACTAATTCAAAGTCACTGTCATTGGTCTTATCGTTAGCAGAATAAATAGGGCTGCCAAGCTCATCATGCAAGTGAATACGTTTTTTGTTGACTTCAATTTCCGGATCCGGAACTGGAATAGCCGACAATAGGGATTTAGTATAAGGGTGGATAGGATTTGCATAAAGCTCTTCACTTTCCGCCAACTCAACCATTTTACCCAAGTACATAACTGCTACGCGATCACTGATATGTTTAACCATGGACAGATCATGCGCGATGAAAAGATAAGTCAATCCAAGACGATCTTGCAATTCTTTAAGCAAGTTAACGACCTGAGCTTGAATGGATACGTCAAGTGCGGAAATCGGCTCATCACAAACGATGAACTTAGGATTAACCGCTAACGAACGGGCAATCCCGATACGTTGACGTTGTCCACCGGAGAATTCATGCGGATAACGGGTTGCATGGTCATGGTTAAGACCAACCATATCCAGCAGTTCTTCAATCCGTTTCTTACGTTCTGCACGGCTGCCAGCCATTCCGTGAATGTCCAGTGCCTCGCCGATGATATCAGAAACCGTAAACCGCGGGTTAAGCGATGCGTACGGATCTTGGAAAATCATTTGCATGTCACGGCGCATAGCCTTCATTTGATTTCCAGGCAATTTATAAATGTCTGTACCATTATATTTCACACTTCCAGCAGTTGGCTCATACAAGCGAAGAATCGTACGTCCAGCAGTAGTCTTACCACAACCGGACTCACCTACCATCCCAAGTGTCTCGCCCTCACGGATCGTGAAGTTAATATTATCTACAGCCTTAAGAACCTTACCTTTACCTACATTAAAATATTTCTTAAGACCTTCTACCTCTATTAGGTTCTTACTCAAGAGTACTGCACCTCCTTGGCCATCGAATGCAGATTCCAGCAACGCGCCATATGCGTTTCGCTGAATTCTGTGGCGCCGGGATCGATTTGTTCGCACACATGCATCGCTTCATTGCAACGAGCAGTGAACGGACAGCCGATCGGCGGCTTGATCAGATCTGGCGGTGTGCCGATGATCGGAATAAGCGGCTCGCCTTTCTTTTGGTCCAGACGCGGCATTGAGCGCAGCAGACCTTTGGTGTATGGATGTTGTGGATTTTTAAAGATTTCCCATCTTGTTCCGGTCTCCACAACCTCACCTGCATACATTACAATCACCCGATCACACATGCCAGCAACTACGCCCAGATCATGTGTAATCAGAATAATGGAGGTACCTAGTTTTTGCTGCATCTCTCTCATAACTTCCATGATCTGCGCCTGAATGGTTACATCTAGAGCTGTTGTAGGCTCATCTGCTATCAGCAAAGCCGGACGGCAAGCTAACGCGATTGCGATCATTACACGCTGGCGCATACCGCCTGAGAATTCGTGGGGATATTGGTTAAAGCGAGCCTCCGCATTTTTGATGCCTACTAATTTCAACATCTCCATACCTTGCTTTTTCGCTTCGGCCGCTGACATTTTCTGATGTTTAATCAAAACTTCAGTGATCTGTTTGCCCACTTTGATGGTTGGGTTCAGAGAAGTCATCGGGTCTTGAAAAATCATGCCAATATCTTTACCGCGAATAGATTCCATTTCTTTCATGCTTTTGTCTAGCAGATTCTGTCCTTGAAAAATAATCTCTCCCTTTTTCACTTTAGAAGGTGGGGAAGGGATCAAACGCATAATCGATTGAGCAGTTACACTCTTACCGCTGCCGGACTCGCCGACGATGGCAACCGTTTCGCCTTTGCCAACTTCAAAATTCATACCACGGACAGCTTGTACTTCTCCGCCCTTAACAAAAAAGGAAATATGCAAATCTTTGACTTGTAAAATAGGTTCCATCCATATTCCTCCTATTTCTTCAGCTTAGGATCAAGCGCGTCACGAAGACCATCACCGAAAATGTTGAAAGAAAGCATTGTTAAGCTGATTAGGATCGCAGGGAACAAGAAGCGCCATGGATAGTACAACCAGCCGGTGAGTGAGTCATTGATCATCGATCCAAGTGAAGCAACAGGAGCTTGTACACCAAGACCCAAGAAGCTTAGGAAGGCCTCAGCAAAGATAGCATTTGGTACAGACAGTGTAATGGTTACGATAATCGGACCAACCGCATTCGGCAGAAGGTGCTTGAACAACAGTCTCGCAGAACCAGCACCCATGGAACGGGACGCCAATACGAATTCACGATTCTTGAGCTGCATAATTTCTCCACGCACAATCCACGACATCGTAATCCAGCCTGTAATGGTTAGAGCTAGGATGATTGTTCCAAGACTTGGCTCAAGAACGACCAAGAGCAAGATTACAACCAGCAAATAAGGAATAGAATACAAAATTTCAGAGAATTTATTCATAATATTATCTACACGGCCGCCGAAGAAGCCCATAATGCCTCCGTAGATAACACCGATGAACAAGTCGATGGCTGCCGCAGCAAGACCAACGATCAAGGAAATCCGTGCACCGTACCAAGTACGAACAAAGATATCACGACCAAGATCATCCGTTCCAAACCAGTGATCGGAGGAAGGGGGCTTATTGGTGCTCATCAAATCATTAGAATAATAGTTATATTTCGAGATAAAAGGTGCAAAAATCGCTGCAAGTACAATCAAACCCAGGATACCGAGCGCAGTCATCGCCATTTTATTTTGACGCAACCGTTGCCAAGAGTCTTTCCAAGCAGAGAGACTCTCACGCTGGATAACTTCGGCTTCTTTTTCATCTACACCGACTTTTTGAAAATCTTCCGGTTTTAGATTTAGCAAGTTATTTTCAGTAGCCACTATTTAGCCCTCCTTTCCTCCACTTAATTTCATACGTGGGTCAATTAATACATAAGCAATATCCGTAATAAAGCGGGCAACCATGAGTAATACACCATAGAAAATGGTTATCCCCATAATAACGGTATAGTCACGGACACCAATCGCTTCCACGAACTGTTTACCAATACCCCCAACACCAAAGATCTGCTCGATAACAACCGAACCAGTTACGATGTTAGCTGTCATTGGACCCATATAAGTAACAACAGGTAGAATTCCGTTACGAAGTACATGGCGGCTCAGAATAGCCATCCAGCTCAATCCCTTTGCTTTAGCCGTTTTGATATAATCCGCATTCAAAACTTCAAGCATACTTGAACGGGTCAAGCGGGCGATAAAGGCGATCGGCTGTGCCGAGAGCGCGGCCACGGGTAAGAAATAATAGATTGGCCCTTTAAAACCTGAAACCGGTACCCAACCCAGTTTGAAAGCAAATACATACTGCAGTAATGACGCGACTACAAAGCTCGGAACCGCAATCCCCAGAACTGCCAGCACCATAGCTGCGCTGTCAATAAACTTTCTGTGATAGAGTGCCGCCAACATGCCGAGAAATACTCCGACAATAACCGCCACAACGATTGCGACGAGTCCCAGCTTCAGCGACGCTGAAAAGGTTTGACTGATCAAATGTGATACATCTTGATTTAGGCGTTTCATTGAGACACCTAGGTCACCTTGGATAATATCACCTAAATACTTAAAATACTGATGAGAGAGCGGCTTGTCCAGACCATATTGTTCCATCAGACGTGCTTTAATTTCTGGCGGTACCTTCTTTTCAGAAGTAAACGGATCCCCCGGAATAGCTTTCATCAAGAAAAAGGTAGCTGAAATCAATACAAATAGAGAAACCAACATATAGAAAAACTTATTTGCGACATAACGAACCATCCCCATCACACCTCCTCCGACAATTTTTGATACACATAATAATGATTTTATGAAAAAAACGGATTTTTGTCTATTTTCTATATATGTTATTAATAACATTAATTAACAAATAGACAGGAATACAAAAAAAAGGGATATATATGGAATTCCACATATATATCCCGAAGTATTCTGCAACTTCAGTCAACTAACTATTCTGTTGTAATTACTAAAGCAATATCTTAGTGCTCAAGCAAGTATCCGCGAGTCAAGTCAATTGCACCACTAAAGTCAAGAGTAACACCTTTAAGGTACTCTTTAGTCAGGGAGTTGTTAGTGTAGTAGTACAAAGGAATCAGAACCATATCTTGCTCAATGAGCAATTTCTCAGCTGCAGCAAACTTTTCTTGACGTACTGCCAAGTCAGTGCTTGTTTTAGCTTCGCTGATCAATTTGTCATACTCAGGGTTAGCGTAACCAGTATCATTGTTACCGCCACCTGTTACCCACATATCAAGGAAAGTCATTGGATCATTGTAATCCGCAGTCCAACCAGCACGAGCAACTTGGTAGTTCAGGTTTTGACGGTTTTCAATAAATACAGCCCACTCTTGGTTAACGGTTTGTACGTCGATACCAAGATTGTTTTTCCACATATCAGCAATCGCCAAAGCGATTTTCTTGTGACCTTCACTTGTGTTGTAAGTCAGGGAGAATGTAGGCAGTTTATCCATACCTTCTTCTTTCAGACCTTCAGCAAGCAATGTTTTAGCTTGTTCTAGATCTTCAGTGAAGTAGCTATCTTTAACTGCTGTACGGTATTCACCATCAGCACCAGCGATACCCGGAGGTACATAACCGTATGCTGGGAATTGTCCACCTTGTACTACATTGTCAATCAAAGCTTGACGGTTAATGGACATTGCAAGAGCCTTACGGATTTTAGCGTTTGTGAAAGGTTTTTCAGTGATATTGAATTCGTAGTAGTATACGGAAGCAATACCTTTACGGCTGAATTCGTTAGGAAGTTCTTTTTGCACGATTGGAATTTGTTCTGATGGAATTTCACCAGTTGGTCCACCGGCACGATCGTATTCACCGTTCTTGTAGCTGAGCAGCTCAGTTGCACCGCTGTTTACAAGGGAGAAGTCGATTTTGTTAAGTTTAATGGAATCTTTATCCCAATATTTATCGTTTTTAGTTACAACAAGTGTTTGACCTGTAGTCCACTCTGTAAGAGTGAAAGCACCGTTAACGATCATAGTATCTTTGCTTGTTGCCCATTTAGGATTACTATCAATGGATTTGTGTACAGGGTAATAAGTGTAGAAGGAAAGCAATCCAAGGAAGTAAGGAGTTGGGGCTTCAAGAGTAACTTCAAGAGTTTTCTCATCAACCGCTTTGACACCTACTTGACTGAAATCGGTAATTTCCTTGTTGTAGAACTTTTGAGCATTTTTGATGTAGTACAATTGATAAGCGTAAGGTGCAGCGGATGCAGCAGCAGGATCGAGCACGCGTTTCCAAGCGCGAACGAAGTCTTCTGTTGTTACAGGATCGCCATTACTCCATTGTGAATCACGGAGTTTGAAAGTATATACCAGACCGTCAGCGGAAACTTCCCAGCTTTCAGCAACACCTGGTTCAGCTTGACCAGATTCAGCATTCATGCGAGTCAGACCTTCGTACATTGTTGTCAGGACAGTGTGAGCTTGGCTATCTTGAGCCAATCCTGGGTCAAATGTTGGAGGCTCAGAACTAAGGTTAATTCTCAATGTTTGGTCAGCAGCCAATTTTTCTTCTGTAGCTGCATTACCAGTTGCCGTGTTACCAGTGTTAGCATTGTTACCTTTATTGCCGCTGTTTGCATTGTTTCCGCCGCAGCCAGCAAGCACTGTGCCGATAACAAGTACTAATGCAATCATTAGCAATAGACTTTTACTCTTCTTCATCTAGCAGTTCCCCCTAAATAGAATGTGGTATATGGTTTATGATTATACAACCAGTGGTCAAAAAAATCTAGTGCAATGTTTTCAGAAAATATTTTTTTTTTAAAACTTTAAACTTTTGTGACGTTGACGCTTCACCGAAGCAGTGGAACGTTACATCGCTTGTGATATGTAGGTAATTAGCCCAACAAACATAAATAATAAATATCCGAAGCTCATAAAAAAGAACGAAAGTCTCCAAACTGCCCGAAATAACCGCTTCCCATCTACCTTTCCTTTCATCCGATTTTGAGCTCCGCCAATCAGTCCAGCGGATATTAATACAATAATTAGTATAAGGTAAAACCCAAAACCGGAATTAAAGATGTTATTAAACAATGCGGAGACCGACAATAATAAAAAAAATGTGGTCACGTCCATAGCGAGCATAAAAGTTTTCTTTTTATCTTTTTTTAAGCCCTTTCCAATGAAAAAAACAATCAAAAACGGCACAATCGGAATAACGCTTAAAGTAATAACCGAATCCATCAGCAGTCCCATAGCTTCACCTCTCCCCAGAGATCATACCCCAATACCTTCTACTAATTGGCAGAGCCAGCGATTTAATGGTGCCGACACTCCAGATCGTTCTGCCATTTCTACAAGACTTCCATTGATCCAACGAATTTCTGTGGTTCTTGAAGCAAGTACATCTGCCAGCATAGATGAAATATTGCCAGACGTTAACCGGCACACCTGAAGGATGTTATCCCAAGCATCCTTATCATAAGTAATTTCACAGAAATCATACACCATTATTGCTTCTTCAAAAACTTCCTTCATTAATTGGAGGCGTTGCTCTGAAGACAACAGCTCCCCATTTGGAATACGCCAAATCGCCGTGAGTGGATTTATAACGGCATTGATCAAGAGCTTCCGGTAAATCATGGTATCCACTTCATTCGACAAAAAGGCTGCGAATCCTGCCATTATGAGAACTTCTATTAAATTATTCGCTTTTAAATCATTATGTATGCTATGAGCTTGTCCATCCCCTAAGCTCCATTTTCCTATCCACACCTCCCCTGCTCCTGCATGAATGACTTCAGTTAATGATTTGCGCTTCGCAGCCTCCGTAGTCACAGCTACATATAAATTGGCGTTTGGCAACATGCCTCCTAACATCTCCATATGTCCTGTACCATTCTGAAAACAAATCATATGTACTTGCTCTTCCTTAAGTAGGGATAGAAATTCAGGCAAATCATTATGTAGAGTATTCTGTTTAACCGTCACCACGATCCAATCACTCGGCTCTTCTAGATAAGCACCTGCGAACTCCCCTATTGGCGCGGATACAAACTGATCTTCCGAAATTGTTATCGGCTCGCGTTCATCCTCGTAGGTAACCGTTAAGCCATCACGCCCTAATCGTTGGCATTGTTCTATCCCTCGGCACCATAGCCTCACATCATTCCCGGCTTGGATCAGTCTCCCTGCCAGCAGCAGCCCGAGTGAACCTGCACCAATTATATCAATTTTCATATAACCCTCCTGCTGATCTTAAGCACAATTTTTCTAAGTATACCAAAAACCCCGCAAGTGGTGCTTAAAAAGCAGACCACTTGCGGGATTGTTAGTTAACCTATCGTTTATTCAATGCGTTCTAAATTTCCGTTACCATCCATTTTGAAACGAGTCTTCATTTCTTCTTCTTCTTCATTTAAGAAAGCAAGCCTGCGAGCACGATCCATAATCTGAATTAAAGCTTTGTAATCATCGTTGACTACCCGGTAGTCGCTTTGAGCAAGATTAACCTCTTTAGACAACCGTTCATTCTCAGATCGTAATTCTGTTAATTCATCTTCCTTCTCGCGCAGGTCTCTTTCCAGCATTTTCAGCTGACGTCCTGCTTCCTGGATCGTACCCTTCCATTGTCTTAAGAAACGAATGACCGCATCAATGGATAATGTGTTTTCACTTAATCCCTCACCGCGCCCAAATTCCTCATCGACATCACCCAGAATGAGACCAGCTACTTGCGCTCCTCTTACTGACGGCTGCTTTTTCAGGTAGCTACGCTTTTGACGTTGCCCTTTAGCAATACCGATTGCACCTTCATAACTTTTCCGAACACAACTGTTCCAGCGGAATCCGCAAGCGGCCGAAGTTCTGCCGATTTTTTCACCCACCTCTTCAAAAGCGGCAAGCTGTGTGCTGCCCTCCCGAATGTGTCGCAAAGTTACTTCTGCCAATATTAGATCATCTTCTGCACTCCAAGCGTCCTGTCTAACGGCTGTCATAAAGCCAAACCTCCTAACAACGTCATGAAATAACCATCTCCATAACCGGCAGTTCTGCCGGGTAGTGAATAGGGATAAAAGCTGCTTACTCCATTTCTATGCTTCTCATAGAGTTCATAGAATCTATTTGATACTAATTTGTATTTCCATTATCTGCGTACATCATACGCATAAAACTATAAATTCTCTTTTTTAAAGCACTAATCACTCAGGTCAATTATAAAAATCACATTTTTTGAAGATTAGTGCATTTTTTTCAATGAATTCGTTTACACATAATTATGTTGAGGGTATAATAAATCGAAGGAATATTCGTGAGATACATACTGGAAGGGGGACTCTCTCTTGGACCGCATGTTTCGGGTATTAGGTTTTTTCACATTAGCTATTGGATTGATGGCTTTCGCCGGAGGTCTAACAGAAATGGCCTTGCTTTTCTTTTTACAAACTGCATTTTTCGTAATACTTGGCTATATGAAATTTACTGAAAAAACTTATGTTCTTCTCTTCTGGGCATACATGATTCTGACTTTCACCGGATTTAGTTATTGGACGATCTTTCAAATGGGTCTTCCACTATAAATTGCAGTACTCTTTTGGAGCGGATGAGGTCCTTATCTTATAAGGATCACTTCCGTTTTTTTGTTTGTATGCTATTTTAGAAGGGTTAAACATATTATTAGTACATACATATATCATTTCAAAAAAAGGTGGTGGTGTGGTGCGCTCCCGCAATTTACAAAGCCGCATGATTGCAACCATACTAATTCTCTTCTGCTGTACTTTGTTTCCGTTACAACCTGTGAAGTACTTGTCTGCCGATCCTAGCGGTGATTTTTTCAATTCTGCTATACCAGATAATGAAGAAACCCGTAAACTACTTGAACAGACCTTGTCTTCTGCAGAAATTGAACGTGAAATCATCAAGATTACAGCCGAACAAAAAGCGCTTGAACAAAAGGTAGAAAGCCTGAACAGACAAGCTACCCAGAAAAAAACAGCCATTGCGGACCAACAGGAACGGGCAGGTGCAGTTGTGCGTTCTTATTATATGGGGGATAGAGATAATCTTCTGGCCGCGTTTTTTTCAGCAAAAAGTATCAGCAGATTCCTGGCTCTGTTCGATTATTATGAGATTATTATTGGAAATGACCGCGATATTCTCTCACAATATGAAGAACAATATAAGGATTTGAAGGATACCCTTCAGACTGCGAAGCGAAACTCGGAAGAGCTCGCCCGATTGCGTACGGCTCTGGAGGAACAGCAAGTTCGGGTAAACGCGCTCAACAAGGATATTGAGGGTGGGATTAAAAATAGCAGCGATCCTGAAAATATGAGTACTCTACTTAAAGAATTCACATTATATTGGGAGAATATCGGCCTGCACGAGGTAAAAACCTATTTCAAGGCGTTATCCTCCGCAATGAATAAACTACCACAGTTTGTTCAGAATCGAGAGGGTGTACTGACCCGTAAAGGAATGACTTATGAGCTAAACCTGAAGGAAGAGGATCTGAATGAATTTTTGCAATCGCAGAATTCGCTGTTTAAAGACTTCGCCTTTCATTTCAATGACGGATCGATTACTGCCACTGGAAAAAGCGGAGCGCTAGCCCTTTCACTGACCGGTCACTATACCATTCAGGAAGAACCGATCAACGGCCTTATATTCCAAGTCGATCATATTGTATTTAACGGTCTTGAATTGCCTGACACAACAAGAAAAACGTTGGAAGAAGAATTTGACTTAGGCTTTTATCCAGGCAAAATAGTATCTTTCCTTCGTGCCACGGCAGTAGATAGCCAAGAGGGCGTCTTGCATGTTAAGCTTTCCATTTCATTTTAGGCCTTCTTTTAGAAATTCTTTGTAGCCTTCCGCATCTATCTGCCCTGTTAATAGTAACGATACAGCTTCAACAACCTTACTCCAGCCGCCCTGTGACTCATCCTCCGGGGCGGTTTCTTCTGTCAGCAATAGCTCAACATCGAAGGGAAGCTTGTATTTAAAAGCATGCTCCGAACGATAAAGAACATCAAGCGCCGGCAAGCTCCCCGTATTCTCCAACCAATCCAGCTGAGCATCCTCTGAGGTGATAAAGGTCAGCCAATTCACAGCTTCCTTTGGACTTTGAGATTGAGCTGGAAGGGCAAAAGATCGACTGTAACAGGATTCAAACCCACCCCCATTATTAGCAGTCAGGGCCGGTACAGCAGCAAGGGATGAATTTCCATACTTCTGCCACTCGGATAACGGTAATGAAGCAACGGCGACACTACCTCCTTGTAGCATATCCCAGACATCTTTATTGTAGCGGCTGGTGAGATAAAAATAACTGCGGGCGTTCTGAGTCCAATTCAACACTTCTTGGTTATCTGCTAACAAGCTGCTATTCATGCTCTCCATTACCGCTGACAATCCATAAGGATTACGGGTATCCATCGCGAGTAAATATTTCCCTTGCTCTTTAAGCACATTCTGAAGCAGGATATTCCACTCTTCGAGGCTTTTGGGTAATGCATTAAAACCCAGCTCCGCCAGCCGTTGTGGGGAATAAACAAGCACGTAAGGATCTATATCTAACGGGACTCCCCAATTATATCCATTCCACTGCATCCAGGGGATCAACTGTGTTAACGGCGCACTCCCCGGAACGCTCTGATACACATCCATAGGCAATAAATATCCACGTGTGGCCCAGTCCAGAATGCTTCTTCCATCTGCCATGACAATATCCGGGCTGTCCCCGATCGTTAAATCATGCTTCAATACCTCATCGGCATCCTCCATATCCACATTGCTTAAAATAATCTTTACTCCACTTTCTAAGGTATAACGGTTGCTAAGGAGCTCCAGTTCACTAAATTCTTCGCTATTTAAAGATACTCTTATGTGTAAGCTATCTATAGTTCCCTCATCTCCGGAAGAGGGATGAGTCGACTGACTTTGTGGTCTTTTCATAGGACGTGGATCGTTACTGGTACTTAATTCCATACTGGGCGACAGGCTTGTCAGCGATAGTAGTAAAATTGCAAAAAGCAGCCAATAATTTTTGCGTTTCAGCACGATTTCCCACCTTCCCTTTTGATTGGTCTCCCCTATTTTACCAAACCCTCCGGTGCTTGTCTTTAGTTTGTGAAACCGTTCTCTTTCTATTATATGGGTGAAACGCCAGAGGCATTAAAAATAGGAAGGTGATCTGACCGCCATTACAAGAAAGCTTTGGACTTCCGATCGCTGTTATCCTCAGATTTCCTGATTTAATTACCGCATCATGCGGTTAAAATCCGAGGATAAAGGCGAACGCTTCGCTTCTACAGTTCCAGACTTTCTTTCCATGGCTCTAATCACCACAACCAACTTTAAATTCCTCTGCCGTTTCCGGGCGGGCAGGAAAAAGCCGGGAGTGTTTGCTTCTCCCGGCTGAAAATAGGATTGATGAACCGTTAGAGTAGATCCGCGGCCAATTGCGCCAAGCGGGAACGCTCACCTTTTTCCAAAGTAATATGTCCGCTAATCCCTTGCTGTTTAAACTTCTCGACGATATAGCTCAGTCCGTTGCTCGCAGCATCCAGATATGGATGATCGATTTGCTCCGGATCGCCCATTAGAATGACTTTACTTCCTTCTCCCGCTCTGGAGACAATGGTCTTCACCTCATGACGGGAAAGGTTCTGCGCCTCATCAATAATAATGAACTGTGATGGGATTGAACGGCCGCGAATATAGGTTAAGGCTTCTACCTGTATACTTCCTAACCCCATTAAGATTTTATCGATATCGCCAGCTTTTTTGGTATCGAACAGGAATTCCAGATTATCATAAATAGGCTGCATCCAGGGTCTAAGCTTCTCATCCTTCTCACCGGGCAAATACCCAATGTCTTTACCCATAGGAACGACCGGACGGGCGATAAGCAATTTTTTGTATTTATGTTCATCCTCCACTTTGAATAGTCCGGCTGCAAGCGCCAATAACGTCTTCCCTGTCCCAGCCTTACCCGTGATCGTTACGAGTGGGATTTCATCATTTAGCAGCAGCTCCAGTGCCATTCGTTGTTGAGCATTACGGGCGCTAATCCCCCAAACCGAATCATTGCCCAGATAGAGTGGCTCCAGACGTGTGGCATCACTATTCACTTTGAGAAGAGCTGATTTGCCAGTGCCAATCTCATCCTTGAGAATCACAAATTCATGAGGGTACAACGGATACGACAACGCAAGCTGTTTTACCGTCAGAGAGCGGTGACTGTAATATTCATCAATCAATGCGGGATGAACCTGCAGAGATTGGTAACCAGTGTATAGTTCATTTAAGTCTCCAGTACGATCTGACAAATAATCCTCTGGCGTAATTCCCAGTACATCCGCTTTAATACGAACCAGTACATCCTTGCTCACAAGCACAACGGGACGCGGATCGGGCTTCTCATTCTCTTCATTCAAATAATTGAGAGCAACAGCCAAAATCCGATTGTCGTTAGACACCTCGCCAAACATTTCCTGTACCTTCACAAAACTGCGATGGTTAAGTTCTACCTTCAGCTTGCCTCCATGCTCCAGTTCCACACCACTATGCAAATGACCTAGTTCCCGGAGTCCATCAAGCAATCGGGATACCGTACGGGCATTCCGACCGATTTCGTCAGCATTGCGCTTCTTGGAGTCGATTTCTTCCAGCACAACAGCCGGAATAACCACCTCATGCTCCTTGAAAGAGAAAATTGAATTGGGGTCGTGCAAAAGCACGTTGGTATCTAGCACAAATATCTTGTTCATATTATCCCCTCCACAGCGCCTGGTTTGATTGATCATACATAACTCTTTCCGCCAAGGGAAAAGATATGGTACAGAAACGATTCTTTGGCTGAAAGGAGTAATCACATATGAGAAAATCAATATGTCTGTTGCTGGTACTGCTGCTACTGACAAGCTGCGGTATCGCTAATAAAAAGACATCACCCTCTCCTCAGAATAAACAATCTGCGAATGCTGTAAAGGGTACGGGGAACCATGAAGTTCGGCAATTGTCCAATGATGGTGCGACTAATCCTAAAGCCACCTCAAAAGCTGGTCAAGCCGTCAATGTTAATGGAGAAAGTGAAATTGCACTTAAGGATCATTTTGAACAGTTGGCCAAAAGAGTTCCCGGTGTAAATGGCGCACACTGTGTAGTCATGAACAAAGTTGCCATAGTTGGTCTTGATGTAGAAGGTTCTCTGGGCCGTTCACGTGTAGGAAGCATCAAATATTCTGTAGCGGAAGCCATCCGCAAAGACCCAAGAAGTGTACGGGCGCTTGTCACTGCGGATATGGATCTCTCCAGCAGATTAGCGGAAATGAGCCGCCATATCTCCAAGGGACATCCGATATCCGGATTCTCATCCGAGCTGGCCGATATTATCGGACGAATCATGCCACAGCTGCCAGAGGATACCAAGCGGCAAAAAAATGCACAGTAGAGATTAAGAACAAAAGATGTTCTTTGAGTTCAAAAAAAGCCCAGTGATATTTTCACTAGGCTTTTTTCATGGCAGCAAATACTTGTCCGTCCAACTTCTCAGCGGCACGTCCATCATAAACTTTCGCATATCTTGGGGCGGAGTCAAGCTGAGCGCCGTAAAAAAGCGCGTTGCGGACCGCTTGAATTTCAACATCAAAACAGCACATCTTAAAAGGAACATCTTCTAGCGGGTCCTGCCTTACAGCAGCACTACCGTTAATGGCATATACAGTTCCTTCACCAAACACAGTTATAGTTATTAATGGATTAACCTTCATATTATTCACAAGTCTTGAACGATGATCAATAGCCAAACGCACAGTACTAGGACTAACAGCATAAAGCCACGAAATAGCTGTGGATGTAGGACCGCCTGTCTCCGCATCAACTGTGTTTAGAAGAACAAAGGTTTCCGATTGCAGCATCGATAGCAAAGTTTCATTCAGCTGAGCAACGGCTTCGGACATAAGTACTGGCCCCCTATGCGACGTTAATTCATTCGATTTATTATATTATAGCACAGGCTGAAACTTGCATTCAATTTTAGCTATGGAAGATATTAAGGTCCTCAAGGCGTCTCAGCAGCTGTCGAATCAGCTCCAGTGGAAATTCCTGCAATTCGATCCTGCAAGCTTTTCTTAGCGGCCTCAAACTCCTCATCATTAATATATACATATGGACTTCGCCACGTTCCAGTAACCGGCTTGAATTCGATATTCTCTTTGGAAATCTTCCAATACGTCGCAATCATATCTTTGATTTGCGAATTTTCGATATCTGTCTTCATGTTACTGTCCACTGCATCAAGCACCTTGCCGATTTTTAATACGCCACCAAGCGATTGCATCTGATCCACCAGACTGTTCAGAACTTCGTTCTGGCGTTTGTTGCGATCAAAATCATCTGATGCGTTGGTCTTAGGCTTGCAATTGGATTTACGATACCGCACATAGTCCAGTGCATTTTTTCCATCCAGCTCTGCCGGACCCTTTTTCAGATTGATATTCGTGCCATCCACAGTGTCTGTATAACACATATTTTCACTAATATTTACTTCGACTCCCCCAAGCTCGTCCACTACATCACGGAAGCCCTGAAAATCAAGAATCGTTGTATAATCTACATCAATACCCAAATACTTACCCATCATCGTCTTCATCTCATCTTCAGCCAGTAGACCAGAGGATTTCTCCTTACCCTTGAAGCGAGCATAAAATTCATTAATTTTCGTTTTCTTATAGCCGCTTAGCTCCACATAGGTATCACGAGGAAGCGAAACAATAGTCGCTGATTTAGTCTTAGGATTAAGTGCTGCAACCATGATTACGTCAGTCAAATAAGACTCGTGTTTAGGTCTGTTATCCGTTCCCAGTATAAGCATCGTCAGTGGTTTTTCTGAAGCGGAATGCCCTGGAGCAACCGTACCCTCAACCCCTGCATTAAATACGCCATGCTCAAGCTTCCAATACAGATAACCGCCATAACCCAGCACGCCGAGGATCGCAATAATTAGCAAAGTTAACAATACTCTAACTAATCTGCCAAAAAAACCTCTCTTTTTCACTTTCTTTTTCGTTTTTTTCTTAGAAGCACCCTTCACAGGCTGTTTTCTATTAGTAGGTTGTTGCCCGTTTGCTCTTGGAGGTAAACCGCTGTTTCTTGTACTCATAATAGAATAAAGTCCTTTTCATTTCATTTAGAATTAGAATTGCTACATTAATTAGACGATCCTTAAGGTACAAAAGTTGCGATTACGATCTCTTCGCTGCTGCCGCAGCCTTTCTCTTCTGTCGAGCTTCTACTATATAACGTATCCGTACCATCAGCATTAATCCGACAGCAACCAACAGACACTGGATAATCGGAAGCTTATCATGTTGGAAAATGAGGAGCATGCCAGAGCCAACCGCCATCATTATGTAGAGCATGATTTCCTTGCCAATCGATAACTTTTGATTCACACGAAAGACTTGATTATAAACAAAAGTAAGCAATATAAAGATAACAATATAAGCGACGATTGGATGCTCAGCGAACCACACCTGCATAGATAACCGCACTCCTCCCAAATTTAAGATACGTTTACATTATATCATCAGTAGGGGAATTTTTTGTTTCTTATATTAAAAAAAGCCGCCGGATGCAATAATCCGGCGGTCTTATTCATAAGCATGTGTTTACGCGTTGGCTTGTGCTGTTTTACGTTGTTTCTCTACACGTTCGCGTTCGCCTTTGTTCAGAATCTTTTTACGCAAACGAATGGATTTAGGTGTAATTTCACAATATTCATCATCGTTCAAATATTCAAGTGCGCCTTCCAAAGAGAAGGTGCGTGGTGTCTTCATTTTTACAGTATCATCTTTGCCTGAGGTACGCATGTTGGTAAGTGCTTTTTCCTTACAGATGTTAACGATAATATCGTTATCACGGGTATGCTCGCCTACGATCATACCTTCATAAATTTCTGTACCTGCATCCAAGAAGAGAATACCACGATCCTCAACACCCACGATTCCATATTGAGTTGTTGATCCAGTCTCACTTGCTACAAGCACACCTTGATGACGTCCGCCAACTTGACCAGCAACCAGTGGAGCGTAGCTGTCAAAAGCATGGTTCATAACGCCGTAACCGCGTGTCAAAGTCAAGAAGTAAGTGTTGTAACCAATCAATCCACGTGCAGGAATCAGGAACTCCAGACGTACTTGACCCGTACCGTTGTTAATCATATTGACCATTTCGGCTTTACGAGTACCCAGACTCTCCATAACAGAACCCATGCTCTCTTCTGGAATATCAATCATTAGACGCTCAAGCGGCTCCATTTTGACACCGTCGATTTCTTTAATGATTACTTGTGGTTTAGAAACTTGCATTTCATAACCTTCACGACGCATATTCTCGATCAGAATACCAAGGTGAAGCTCACCGCGTCCAGAAACGATAAATGCATCAGGACTATCAGTTTCTTCCACACGCAAACTCACGTCTGTTTCAAGTTCTTTAAATAGACGCTCACGTAGTTTACGGGAAGTTACCCATTTACCTTCTTTACCAGCAAAAGGACTGTTATTCACTAGGAATGTCATTTGCATGGTTGGTTCGTCAATCTTCAGAACCGGAAGTGCTTCAGGGTTTGCAGGATCAGCAATGGTCTCACCAATATTGATGTCCTTGATCCCTGCAATAGCAACGATATCCCCTGCGCCCGCTTGCTCTGTTTCAATACGTTTCAAACCTTGGAAGCCGAACAATTTCTCGATACGTGCAGTTTTGCTCTTACCATCACGCATAATAACTGTTACAGATTGACCTTGTTTGATCACACCGCGGTTAACACGTCCAATCGCAATACGACCCAAGTATTCGTTATAATCCATCAACGTTACGAGGAATTGAAGTGGTTCTTCAACACTTTCGGTTGGAGCTGGAATATGTTCAACAATGGTTTCGTAGAGCGAAAGCATCGTTTCATCTTGTTTCTCAGGAACCATGCTTGATGTACCATTAAGAGCAGATGCATAAACAACCGGGAATTCCAATTGTTCGTCATTTGCTTCAAGTTCGATGAACAAATCGAGCACTTCATCAATAACTTCCTTAGGACGAGCAGCTGGACGGTCAATCTTGTTCACGACAACGATCGGTGTAAGTTTTTGTTCCAATGCTTTACGCAGAACGAATTTCGTTTGCGGCATGCAGCCTTCATAAGCATCAACAACCAGCAATACACCGTCAACCATTTTCATGATCCGTTCTACTTCGCCACCAAAGTCAGCATGTCCAGGTGTATCCACAATGTTGATCAAAAACTCTTTATAAGTAATTGCTGTATTTTTAGCTAGGATTGTAATTCCACGTTCCCGTTCGATATCATTAGAGTCCATAGCACGTTCTTGCAAGTGCTCATGGGCGCTGAAGATCCCCGATTGTTGAAGGAGCTGATCGACGAGTGTTGTTTTGCCATGGTCAACGTGGGCAATGATCGCAATGTTGCGAATATCTTTTCTTGAATGCATGATTTGTATCCAAATCCTCTCATTTATCAAATTAAAACTGTTAAAATTCATAGCATGTCACGGCAGTCTCACAAAAGAAGCGCCAGGCAGAAAGCCGACGCTTCAACATAACATTAATATTATAGTGAAAGTACCATGAAAAGCAAGTCTTTTTATGAAAAAACAGTTACCAATTTCCGTTTTTTTTCACAAGATCCTACAGCAATTAGCTTCGATACCATCTATTCCGGCCACGTGCTCTGCCTCGACCGGTAATCAGCCAAATTCCTACAGCTATTAATACAATCCCGATCAGGTAGATCGCGCCGGTGCCCATAAGGCTGAAAATACAAAGCGCAAGGCTTAGTAAGCCTAATGTTACAGCAATTGCTGACAGGCCACCCGTCCGTCTAGGTTCATAGATGGAGTATTCATACAAGCCCACGGCAAGACCAAGCAACAGCACAGGCCATAAGCTGCTCATAAGCCCCCATCCCCAAATATTGCAGAGGCCAAACAACAAACCATACACCGTTAATATCCCGGCAGGAACCAATACCGAGGCCGAAGCACGACGGCTGAAAAATAACATGTGTAGTACTATTCCTGGAATTAAAATCACTAGAGGCCAAAGCGCGCGCCCCAAAAATCCGAAGACGCCCAGCTTACCTAATAAAATCACGATGCCAGCAGCAACAATAAAAATTCCTAGCTGTATATCTTTCTTTGAAGACATCCTTCACCCATCCCTTCAATTTCACGTCTACCTCATTTCCTCGTCACCTTATAGCCTGAAAGCGACAGGATTCTTACTCATATATTATCCGAAACATACACAAAATGCCATCACTCCCTGTGATTAATCAGTGTCGATAACCGCTTCTGATCACGCAAAAAAAACGGACAATTCCAATTTATGGAGATGTCCGTTTAGTATTGCCTTTTATTGCAATTTATTAACCTGCAGATGTTTTTCTGCGTTTTATTGCTCCCGTAACGACAACTAATATTCCTAAGGCAATGGGCAAATAGGAATGTGAGGAAGGGAACAAAAAGGAGAGCATCGTCCCTAATTTTGCATCCTGAAGCAACATATCCCCTGCTGTAAACGCCAATATATAAGCACCGATAAATACGAGCACTGGAAACCGGTGTAGCCAGCCTACAATAATGCCGCTTCCCCACACTACTATCGGAATGCTAAGGGCAATCCCGATGACAATTAAAGCCAAATCTCCTTTAGCTACTCCTGCAATAGCTAGTACATTATCCAGGCTCATAATGAAGTCTGCTACAAGAATCGTTCGGATTGCTTTCCAGACTGAGGATGATTCCCTTACTCTGAGATCCTCCTCTTCCTCCAAAAGCAGCTTGAACGCTATCCATAGCAGCAGCATTCCCCCTCCAGCCTGAATATAAGGGATTTTTAATAGCAATACCGCAACAAAAGTAAGCAAACACCGCAGAACAACTGCGCCTGCTGAGCCCCACCATACTGCAGTCTTTCGGTGCTTCGCCGAAAGATCCTTGCTGGCCATTGCGATAACCATTGCATTATCTCCGCTCAGCACCAGATTAATCATCAATATTTCACCAAGGAGCAATAATGAATCCATTCGCACTTACCTCCCCGAGTCACATGTAACTACTTGTATGTTCGGAAATGACAAGCTATGCTTCCTGTCCAACTTTTTTTGAGCGTGAACGCATGTTGGCTCCTTTTTTTGCGTATACAAAACTAAGCATATTTTGAAGCTCAATCTAACAAACTTGGGAGTGACTTTGCTTTGAATACATCCATTTGGGAGTTTATATTATCGCTGCTCAACATTATTTTTCTAGATCTTATTTTGGCGGGAGATAATGCCATTGTGATCGGTCTTGCGGCGCGTAATTTACCGTCAGACACGCAAAAGAAGGCTATCGTATTTGGAACAGCAGGTGCTGTAGTGTTGCGGATCTTCGCAACGATTCTGGTCGTATGGCTGTTGAAAATCCCCTGGTTACTGCTTGCCGGAGGGATTTTACTCATTCTGATTGCCTATAAGCTGTTAACCAGTGAGAACACTTCAACAGATATCAAGGCAGGTCAAAGCTTGTGGTCCGCTGTAGGGACAATCATTTTAGCTGATGCTGCCATGGGCCTTGATAATGTGATCGCCATTGCCGGAGCTGCCAAGCATAATATCTCACTGGTTATCATAGGACTGCTGATCAGTGTCCCCATCGTTGTGTGGGGAAGTACCCTTTTTATTAAATTAATCAACAAATATCCATGGATCATTTATATTGGTTCTGCTGTCTTAGGTTTCACTGCTTCAAGTATGATTACGGATGAACATCAGCTTGCGCCATTTTTTGATCATCATCCGCTGCTCAAATATCTGTTTATAATCGTGATCATTATAGGTATTTTGGCAGCGGGACATTGGAAACGCCAATCAAAACCAGAAGAGCCTCAGGAGGGCACAATCGTCTAAACCACAAAAAAACTGCCTCAGAACGTAGATTTCACTACGCTTCAAGGCAGTTTTTTGGTTTATTATTTTAGAACCATTCTTCCTGTAATCCAGCCTCGACACTTACAACATCACTAGGCTTCTCATCTCCATAGGGAGTGATTAACACGGTCTCTGTGGCTTCAATCGCCGCTTCCAGAAGTTCAGAATATCCCGGAAGCGTAGCCTCTATCTTATCCACAATCCGTAAATTCGGATTTGTTGTAGGTGATTTTGGAACAAATAAAGTACAGCAATCCTCATAAGGAAGGATAGACAAATCATAGGTACCGATGTTCTTCGACAGGTCCACAATATCACTTTTGTCCATCATTACCAGCGGACGCAGAAGGGGCAGGGTTGTCGCCCGGCCAATCACGTTCATGCTTGGCAAGGTCTGGCTAGCGACTTGTCCCAGACTATCCCCGGTTACAATCGCCAATGCACCTTCGCGCTCAGCAAGCTGGGTAGTAATTCTCAGCATTGCCCGCCGCATCAGTGTAATAATCAGATTATCCTGGCCGATGCCGGTAAAGGAAGTCTGCACTTCAGTAAAGGGTACCAGATGCAGCTTGATTACACCCGCATAACGTGACAATACCCGCGCAAGATCCACAACTTTTTGTCTAGCAAGCTCGCTTGTATAAGGATAACTGTAGAAGTGCACGCACTCCACTTCAAGTCCGCGCCGCATGGATGACCAGCCTGCTACGGGACTATCAATGCCACCGGACAGCAATAACATCGCTTTTCCGTTAGTGCCTAATGGAAATCCACCTACACCGGCAATATTTTCACAGAAAATATAAGTATGTCCCTGACGAATTTCGACCCTCAGCTCTAATTCAGGCGATTTAACGTCTACGGTGAGGCCAGGATATCCTTGCAATAGTGGTGTCGCGATCCGTTTATTCATCTCAATGGAGCCGTAAGGGAACTCTTTCCATACCCGCCGAGCATTAACCTTAAATCTGGTGCCCGGAGCAGGCGCGATTATCTCCAAAAATTGACGGCTGACCGCTACAATATCCTCAAGCTCTGACTTAGAAACCTTCACTGGACTAACTGAAGCAATGCCAAATACATTCTTCAGTGCTTGTACCAATTCAATCGCAGATTCCCCGTTCAATTCCACGTAAATTCTTCCGAATTCCTTGCTCAGAACTACGTTTGGATAAGGCTTAATCAATTCCTTCACATGACGCAGTACGGTTTTTTCAAATCGGGTACGATTTTTGCCCTTTAAAGTAAACTCTCCAAAACGCAGGAGCAGCATATCAGCGTATTCTATACTATGGGCTCTGCCTTCTGCAGATTCCTTGTTCATCATGCTCATTTGTTACTTCATTCCTCCTTCAGCAATCTTTAAAGCTTGTACCGCAGTGGTTAATGCTTGCTCAAGCGCAGCGACATCCTCATCTGTATGACTGTCGCCAAGGCTAATACGAATCCCACCTGAAGCACTGGAGACATCTTTACCCATAGACAATAATACACGACTAGGCTCAGCCAGTCGTGAGGAGCAGGCCGAACGGGTGGAGACAGCCATCCCCAGTTCCTCTAGCTTGCGGGCGAATACCTCTCCCTTCATGCCAGGGTAAGAGAAATGCACAATATGGGGAGCTCCATCCTCTCTGCTGTTTATAACAAATTCAGGAACGGTGCGCAAGAAGCGTAATAATCGATCTCGGAGTGGAACCAACTGGGCAACGAAGGTTTCGCGCTGCTCACCACTCATGCGGATAGCTTTGGAGGATGCGACAATCGCAGGTACATTTTCAGTTCCAGCGCGTTGTCCTTCTTCATGAGAGCCCCCTGTAAGCAATGGGAATAGCTTAATTCCCTCTTTGATATACAGTAATCCCACTCCACGTGGGCCTCGAAGCTTATGAGGAGACAGGCTATAAAGATCCACCTGCCAATCCTTTAAGTCAACTGCAAGCTTACCATATCCCTGAACACCATCTACATGAAATAAGGTTCGCGGATTCACAGCTTTAATCAGCTTCCCCATCTCTTTAAGCGGTTGTATCGTTCCAATCTCGTTATTGACATGCATCACACTAACAAGCACTGTGTCGCGCCGGACAGCAGCAGCTACGCGCTCAGGATCAACAACGCCAGTGCTATCGGGTGCTACAAAAGTAACCTCCCAGCCCATTCGCTGCAATTGCAGGAAACTCTCATATACAGAGGGATGCTCTATTTTTGTAGTTACCAAATGGCGACCTCTAGTCTGATATTGCAGAGCAGCGCCTTTTATCGCCAAATTATTGCTTTCCGTTGCACCAGAAGTGAATAGAATCTCCTGCGGTTGTACAGATAAAGCAGTAGCGCATACTTCACGCGACCGTCTGATCAGCTTACCCGCTTCACTGCCCGCACGGTGCAAAGAGGAAGGGTTCGCATAATGCAGCTTCATAATTTGTTCCATCGTCTGCACCACTTCTTCATAGGGCGGTGTAGCGGCGGCATAATCCCAGTAAAGCATATGTCAAATGTCTCCTTTACTTCGTTGAGTGAACTTATTATCGAAAAAGGATCAAACGGTGTTTCCCGTTTGATCCTTTTTATTATACCGCGTATTGAGCGCGAGCGCGTTCTATTTTAAAGATATAAGATTGTGTCTCTTTTGGAAGCAGGCTAAGTTTCTCCAATAATTCCTGATCATTGGTTACTCCCAGATCTGTTACCCGTCCCGGCCCTGCGTTGTAAGCTGCAAGTGCCATCTTTTCCTCTCCGCCAAAGCGTTTCAGTTGATAAGATAAATAACGTACGCCGCCATCAATGTTTTGCGCCGGATCGAACGAATCAGTAACCCCTAAGCCGCTCGCGGTCCCATCCATAAGCTGCATTAAACCTTTAGCCCCTGCCGAAGAGACCACATTAGGATTAAACGAAGATTCAGTATCAATCACTGCTTTGATCAGATCAATCGGCACGCCATATTTAGCACTCGCCTTCTGGATGAGATCATCATAGCTCGTAGGTGTGGAACCCGTTATTTCCCCGGAAATTATGTTATTGAAGGTTTCTGTTGTCCCGCCTATCTGCTGCCATAACAAGCTGCTGACTGAAGTTGCATCCGGGAGAGAAGTCAAATAGCTTGAACTTTCACTACTCGTTGACATTGCCTGAAGCATTGTCGCAAATCCAGAAGCTGAAACTCCCGTTGACCGTTCATTTCCATTCGCGGAGCTAGTTTTTTCGGTTGTAGCCTTAAGGTTGATCCATTTAAGCTGCCCTAACCCGTCGGTTACAGCGGGATTGATCTGCATGCTGGCGCACTCCTTTTTTGTCCTACTCGAATCATATATAAGGTTTCGCGTTGAAATTTCGATGAATTACGGCTTAATCTTACATTTTATCTGAGATTATTGCTATATGTTGGAATGAAAAAACAGACTTCAGACCCTGATATTTAGGTCTAAAAGCCTGTTTAGATCAAAGCCATTCAGTTCTTTTTAGCGCGCAAAGGGAATCATCACGAAGTAACTTAGTGTCGCAACAATCCCTAAGCCCATTGCCCATGCCCCAAGCGTTTTTTGCTCTTTAACATAGGAATAATAACCAACTACGGCAGCGATGGGTCCGAGAATAAAGGACCAGATGAACAATGAGGCGATCCCCATCCCCAGTCCAACATACCCCATTACCCGGCTTCCACTATATTCCGCTTCACTGTCCTTGCGTTCTTCCACTATCCGCGGGGCATCCCGAACCTGCATTGGAACCGGATTTACCTCAGCAGCGTATTCTTCGCGATGCTCTCTGTCCCGACGAGGATAGTCCACTCTCCGCGGACGAAGAATGACTTTTCTCGGACCAGATTGTTCCCGTGATGAGCTTGATTCATTATCCTTTTCTGTGTCCATTCTGGCGGCCTCCTAAGCGTTCGGCTTAAACGTCAGACAACATGTTGCAGATGATGTACTGGCATGATCGCGGTGACCTTCATTTGTCATTTCTTCAGCATATTCTTCCTTATAACCATTGCCTACGTGCTTATCGATCTCGATGACAATTTCTTCAGCCCGGCATAAATTATGCTCGCCCCAATAATGACAATTGCTCACGCTACATTTTACTAATGGTTTTTCACTCGACATAATTATCACCTCGGCTTCATTATGTCCGCTCCATTTACCCGCTATTCGACAGAGTGGTTTCCAGTTGATGTATCGAGACAGGGCTTTTAATCCACGCAAAAAAGGACCAGCTCATTGTCATTACAAAATGACAAAGTGCTGATCCCTTTAGATCACTATTTAGAAGTTAAACCTGATTTTGCATACGTTTCTCGGTCAAATAGTCGTTCTCATAATAAATGAGATCATCGCGAAGATCTTCATACGTTTTGGTGATTTCTAGGATGATATCACGTGCGGGACGTACTGGCTTTTTGCGGAAACGGATTGCATCCTGACCAGTATAAGCGTAACGGCCATCTTCAGAATAGCTTTCATTTTTCGGATAAAAGAAGTTGTTCACGCCATAGTGATATACATTATAAAGCGCTTTCTGTGCAAAAGATTCATCGAATGTCGCACGACGCAGCGCAACGCCTAATTTCTCATATGACATTTCCGAGAACACTAATAGGTGACGAAGATCGGACAGAAAACCTTGGTAAAATTGTACGGTTTCCTCATCTCCCTCAACTACAAGCTGAGGCAATGCATGCTCATTTAGAAATACTTCCATTTTGTCGATTACCACTTTAAGTTTATCTCTCGTCGATTCACATAATTTCTGCACATTGGCTGCTGACATAGCGGTTGCTCCTCCTTATTATTCCCTGCTCTTGTAGTCAATAAAGTTAATCCTCTGAAAGAAACCGCCCTAAAGACGTATCTCTTTATTCTTGCAATATCAGGATGTGAACACAGAGAAGTCTAACCTTCTGAACAATTATTAAGAACAACATCTAATGAGGTATCTCTTACAAAATCAAGAAGACAATTCGAGATACTTATTCTCTCTGATATTATCATAAAAAACGTTAGGAAGGTATCCTTTTCTAAGATGCATAAAAGATACGCTCTCTTCTAAACCTATAGACATTACATTGCATAGAGGAGCGGAAATCATGTCACGAAAAAATCTAACAGTTGCAGGTTTGGTTACAGCAGCTTTTACAGTTGGGTTACTTACCTTTGCCCTGCGCCCTGCCACTAATGGGACGACCAGAGATGTCGCAAAAGTCGCTGTTCAGAATCCGGCTCCAACTTCAGCTTTGCATTCACCTCCAAATCCCTCTCAGGAAAAAACATTAAAGAAAACCTCCTTAAGCCAGGATGTGGAGGCGACAGATCATCTGAATAGAGTCGATGTCAGTAGACACTTAACTAAACTCCTGTCTGAAACAGACGGGATGTCTTCGATTCATGATAAATCAGTGTATGCGAAACGATTGCAGCAAGACCACGGGTTTATCTCCATGCTGATGTGGATCGATTTCCGCACACAAAAGACTGAGACCTTTAAGTCGTCTTTTCCAAAAGGAACCGAACAGGAGAACAAACAGCTTCTAAAATATCTCAATACGGCAAAATCAGCAATCCACGGTCATCAATCCTATGAATCTCCAACGTTTACAATCGGTAAAGAAAAATATTACTTTATCGCTCAGCGGAACAAACAGAAAAATGTAGGGATTATTGCTCTTATTAACCAAAAGGTGCTTGGGCGTGTGGCAGACCATCAGCTGAAGAACCTGCGTCTCATTCCGTATCCTAAGGAAGGCAAATACCATGTGGAATCAGTCCATACCGATAACTTAAAGGACATTACAGTCAAGACCGGCCATGATAACGAAAATGCCAGCCATTTTTATGAGAATGAAATTGTAGTCCGTTTTAAGGGAAATGCTCCGACTCAGGGACAGCTCCAGACGATAACCGCCGATATCCACTGCAAGCAGCCACGCAAGCTGGGATATGCCTATATCTTTCGCTCTGAGAAGATGACCTATTATCAGCTGAAATCCTATTTCACCAACAAATGGCATCCCGAGTATACGGAACCTCACTATATGTATTTAACCAATGATACCATCACTAAAAACGCTGAAGGAACTGTCACGCCTAACGACATGTTATTCTCCACTTACCAATGGAACCTCCCGGCGATTGAAACTGAGCTAGGTTGGAATCTTTCCAAAGGCAGCAAAGAAGTGGTTGTAGCCGTAGTCGATACGGGAGTACAGATTAATCATCCTGATTTACAAGGTAAGCTTTTGACTGGTTACAATGCCATTACCAATGGTTCCACACCCGAGGATGATGTAGGTCACGGTACACATGTATCTGGAATCATTGGCGCACTTGTTAACAACGGGGAAGGTGTAGCTGGCATCAGCTGGTACAATAAGATCCTCCCTGTAAAAGCGCTAGATAACTCAGGTGCCGGAACGACTTATTCCGTAGCAGAAGGTATCATATGGGCAGCTGACAATGGCGCAAAGGTTATTAACTTAAGTTTAGGGAATTATGCCGACTCGCAGTTCCTCCATGATGCGATTAAATACGCCTATGACCGGGACATCGTGCTTGTGTCTGCAGCAGGCAATGATAATACAGAACGGCCTGGATACCCTGCAGCTTATCCCGAAGTGATTGCAGTGGCTGCTACAAATGCTTCAGGGGAAAAAGCCTCCTTCTCCAACTACGGCGATTATATTGATGTCGCTGCACCCGGAGAAAGCATCGCAAGCACCTATCCGGACAGCCAGTATGCCGCTTTATCCGGCACGTCGATGGCCAGTCCCCATGTCGCTGCGCTGGCGGGTCTGGTACGTTCACTGAATCCTAATCTGACGAATAAGGAAGTTATGGACCTTATGACCAAAAACGCTGTTGATCTGGGAACTTCCGGCCATGATAAATACTTTGGCTGGGGTCAGGTCGATATTTATAAAACGCTACAAGCGGCAAGCGGCAATCAAGTTCCATTGCAGCTTTTTCCGCAACATGTACGCCAGCAAATGAATCAATTAAAACAAAGAACAAATAACACCCCATAACCGTATCATTGCAAAAACCGGCCAAGTAAGCGCAGAAACCGCTGTAACCCTTCCTCCATTTCGAGTTCCTTCATTTGCGAATAGCAAAGACGGATGTGGCGGGAAGGCGTTTCCGCAGAGTAACATACATCACCGGGTAAAAAAGAAATGCTCTCCTGCTCCGCCAAGTCATGCAGGCTTGCGATATCAGGAGAAGGGGGCAGCTCCAGCCAGAGATTAAGTCCTCCCTCTGGTAGAATATAGTTCACTCCAGGCGGCGCGTACAGCTTCAGAAGCTTCGCCGCCTTTTCCATACGACCACGGAGTGTAATTCGTAGCTGTGCTGCGTAGGCGTCGTATTTTTCAGCGATGAAGGGTAATACGGCCTTCTGTGTCAGCAAGGGACTTCCTAGATCACTCGCAGATTTAGCGGCGATCAGCCGGGACAGAATATTTCCTTCTGCAGCCACACAGGCGATTCGGCAACCAGGTGCAAGTACTTTGCTAAAGCTTTTCATATAGACTACATGTCCATCGGGATCCATTGATTTAATCGCCCTAGGTGGTGGTGCATGGAAATATAAATCACTAAATGGGTCATCCTCAACAATGAGGCAACGGTAGCTGCGCGCTAATTCCAGCAGTCGTTGTCTTCTTGTGATGCTCATAGTTACGCCGCTTGGATTTTGAAAAGTAGGGATGGTATAAATTAGCTTTGGCGGTCTTTGATCACACATTTTTGTAAGAACATCCACTCGCATCCCTTCACTATCCGTAGGCACAAAAATCATCTCTGCACCTCGTCCCGCAAAAACATCAATAGCACCAGTATAGCTAGGCGCCTCAAGATAGACTGTATCTCCAGGACCAACAAATGTACGAGCCACCAGATCAATGCCTTGCTGGGTCCCGCTGGTTATCATCAAATCGGAAGAAGTGAGTGAAACCCCACGCGATTTCAAATGTTCTCTCATGACATTCCGCAGCTCAAGATCTCCCTGAAAATTCCCGTAGGTTGCCATAAGCTCCGGTTGCTCTTTGACCAAGGATGCATAGGTGTCACCAATATCTTGAAGTGGCAGCAGCTCACTGTGGATGGCGGCTAAATGAAAGGGATATTTCACTTCTGAAACATCAAAATTCCGCCAAAGCTGAGCCCGCGGCAAATAATCATCATATAAATCCTGCCAGCAACCCTCTTCTTGACGTCTATTATGGGTTGGATCGGCTACAAAGCAGCCTTTACCCTGTCTGCAGTAAATAAGTCCTCGTTTCTCAAGCATATCGTAAGCCTTGCTTACTGTAACCTGACTCACGTTCAAGGTTATAGCTAGACTTCTAACGGAGGGCAGCCGGACACCTTGCTGAAGCAGTCCTGATGAGATCCGCTGACTGAGGGTTTCACTAATTTGATGGGGCAGAGTTTTGCTGCCGCTGCGATTCAAATCGATATGCATGAACCCTTCACCTCCACTGTTATATTCAACGCTTTACTGTTATACAGCACTCCTATTATGATAGCATCAAATCGAAAGGTGGAGAACTAATTTATGGATATCAAATACTCAACGGCAGCCAATCATCTAGGATCATCAGCAGTTCGGGAGATTCTAAAAGTTACACAAGGCAATGACATTATTTCACTTGCAGGCGGGCTGCCTGGGGAGGATTTGTTTCCCTTGGAGGCCGTACGTGATGCCTATAATCGTGTG
The DNA here is from genome assembly GCF_037980415.1 of Paenibacillus sp. FSL H7-0690. Classification (NCBI taxonomy): domain Bacteria; kingdom Bacillati; phylum Bacillota; class Bacilli; order Caryophanales; family Paenibacillaceae; genus Paenibacillus; species Paenibacillus sp. FSL H7-0690. The sequence goes on from NZ_CP150281.1 coordinate 5,305,882, forward strand.
CTCTCCAGCGACACCTCAGCGCTTCAATATGGGCTTACCGAGGGTTTTACTCCACTACGTGACAAAATCGCTGAAAGGCTTACCCGGCAAGGCATCCCGGTTACAGCCTCTGAGATGGTATTGACTACAGGCTCACAGCAAGCTATAGATCTGTTATGCAAAATATTGCTGGATCCCGGCGATGCAGTTTTTGTGGAAGCGCCCACCTATCTGGCAGCACTACAAGTGCTCGGTTCTTACCGGGCTGCTATACATTCGATACCAAATGATGAACATGGCATTCTGCCGGATCAGTTGGAAGAGCAGATTCGGATACATCGGCCAAAACTGCTATACGCAGTTCCGACCTTCAACAATCCGTCTGGAGCAACCTGGAGTAAAGAACGCCGCGAGAAGGTGGTTGAAATCTGCCGCCGTTACGGTGTTCTTATTCTAGAGGACAATCCCTATGGAGAAATAACCTTTGATGAAGATAAAACTCTATATCCACCCTCATTAGCCTCCATCGATAGAAGCTTCGGCGGGGATCATTGTGTAGTCTACACAGGGACCTTCTCCAAGATCGTCGCCCCTGCCCTACGCACCGGCTGGATTATCGGCGATTCCGAACTAATCAAGACCATCGCCAAGGCAAAGCAAGCAGCCGATCTGCATTCCAGCACCATCGACCAGCGTGCTTTAGATGAACTGCTGTTGCATTTTGATATTGAGCAGCATATCCGCCTCATCTCAAGAGAGTATCATTCGCGTATGAAGCTCCTGTCCGCGGAACTCAGATCACATAACTGGAAAGGAGCACATTTCCTCGAGCCAAGAGGCGGCATGTTCCTATGGCTTACCCTTTCCAAAGAGATCAATACTAAGGAATTACTCCCGCTGGCAGTGGAAAACGGAGTAGCGTTCGTACCCGGAGAGGTATTCTATTCAGCGGAGCCTCACAAAAACAAAATGCGCCTTAACTTCACACACACGCCACCAGAGCAAGTTCCTGTTGCTGTCCAGCGTCTAGAGAAAGCATTGGTACAATGGCAGCAAAATCAAAACATCGTTCGGTCGTAAACAACTGCTCGTAATCAATACCTACGATGGCAAAATAAAACGGCTTCTCCATCCTTTATTGGACGGGGAAACCGTTTTTTGTGAGCAGATTTCTGAGCTTTCACTTTTGCGCATTTGCAGAATGTGACCTTTACGCATTTCTGCACATCTCATTTTTGTATTTTTACTTTTAGTGTTTTTGCACATCACATTTCGCAATTCCACATTGAGCGTTTCTGCTCAGCTCATTTCGTATCTTCACATTTCACATTCAGCAATTTTTGCTCTTCACATTTCGAATTGCCATTATTCAGCGCCTCTGTACAGCTTATTTCGTATTTCCACATTTCAGCGTTCCTGCACATCTCATTTCGCATTTTCACATTCGCATTTCTACACATCTCATTTCGCATTCAGCAAATTTGCACGTCATATATCCCATTTCCCACATTTCGCTTTCCGCATCACCAAACATCCTCTAGTTACTCAACACATCTACCACTCAATTAACTCCGATTTCACAGGAAGTTACAGCCAGAGGTTACAATTGATATTTCGCTACTAACTCCAATCTTCCCGCAGAAGATTAGCCAAGCTCCGCATTGTTACAGTTTGCTAGCTACTAGTCTAATTCTGGCGTCAAAGTAACCATGGCGTTCGGAAGTTCGGGAGTTCTGAATTCTGGAGTTCTGAGTTCTGGAGTTCTGGAATTCTGGAGTTCTGGAATTCTGGAGTTCTGGAGTTCTGGAGTTCTGGAGTTCTGGAGTTCTGGAGTTCTGGAGTTCTGGAGTCTAGAGTTCTGAGTTCTGGAGTTCTAGAGTTCTAGAGTTCTGAGTTCTGGAGTTCTGGAGGTTTGTATCGGACCCCAGCGCTCTTATTTGCATCAATTCCGCTCATTTGGTTTGCTATCGGACCCCATAGTCACTATTCGATCCAAAACGCCCGATATCCACCCTATTTATGCCGAATAACGGCTCTCCAGTCCGAAACTCCTCCAAAAAGGCATAAAATACACAAATAGCTGCATCTCGGTCCGTTAGCATATCAGCTCATCAAACCATCAACCATCATCCATCAACCACCAGCCATCTATTCATCAACCACCAGCCATCTGCTCATCAGCCATCAGCCATCTGCTCATCAGCCCATCAGCCATCTATTCATCAACCACCAGCCATCTATTCATCAACCACCAGCCATCTGCTCATCAACCACCAGCCATCTGCTCATCAACCACCAGCCATCTGCTCATCAGCCCATCAGCCCATCAGCCGCTAGCAATTCTTCTAAAAAGTCTAATTTCTGCATATCACGTTCCAAATCCCTGCATGTTATCTCATTCACCGCTTTATATATATTTGCCGTATCCGCATTTGTTTGCAACAAAAAAGGCGGCGTAAGCCGGGTTACCGGGATACGTCGCCGTTTGTATGGTGTTGTTATTATAACGTTGCAGTTAGGAAAGTTTGCCGTAAGCCGGGTTCTGTGCTCGTCGTGGTTCGATCGGGAACTACCCTCCCACCATAAGCGACAATCATCTATCTAGGCCATACATTACTGCACAGCTCCAGCGACCAACCTAGACGCGCCTCAGGCTAAGGCTGCTTATTCAGCTGCGTCTCATTAGGTCTTGCTCCAGATGGGGTTTACCAGGAACGAAGTCACCAGCGTTCCTCGGGGTCTCTTACACCTCGGTTCCATCCTTGCCTGTGCCGCCCTAAGGCGGCCATCGGCGGTCCATTTCTGTGGCACTATCCTTCAGCTCGCGCCGACTGGACGTTATCCAGCATCCTGCCTTATGGAGCCCGGACTTTCCTCCCGTGACGTCTTCACGTCACCGGCGATTGTCTGTCAAACTTTCCGAACAACATTATATATTATACAGACATCACATGTCTGGCACAAGCATTATTAAATGGCAATTTTATAGGAACTTAAATGGCTCCGTATTCACCTGCGAAGCATGGACAGCTGTATCATACTTATGCTCGGCCAATTTTCCAGCCATCCACTCCGCTACTTTCTCTTTCATGATCTTCTCCGCATTATGTCCCGGATCAATCAGAGTGATTCCGGCGAGCGCAGCATCCTGAACTGTATGATAATCCAGATCCCCAGTAACCAGGACATCCGCACCGCGGAAAATAGCACTGTTATAATACTTTCCACCCGAGCCGCCGAGAACGGCAGCTTTACGAATCGGACGGTCCAAATCACCAACAACCCGTACATGGTCTACCTTCAGGCCTTTTTTTACCGTCTCCACGAATTGTCCAAGGGTTGTAGGCTCTTTGAGCTTTCCTACCCGCCCAAGTCCTAAGCTGCGGCCTTTAAGATCCATTGAGTACAAATCATAGGCAACCTCTTCATAAGGATGGGCCTTAAGCATAGCCTGCACCACTTTATTGCGGATGGAGTGCGGGACGATCGTCTCAATACGAATTTCCTCGGCACGTTCCATCTTACCTTTTTCCCCGATATAAGGATCCGTGCCTTCTCCTGGAATAAAAGTACCGTATCCCTCGATATTGAAGCTGCAATGACTATAGTTGCCAATTGCCCCTGCTCCAGCATTCAGAATAGCATCCAGAACCTTCTGATGATGATCCTTCGGCACAAATACTACCAGCTTTGATAATTGCTCGGAGTGAATGTCTTTGATGGGTACTCCGTTTTCTATGCCAAGAGCTTCAGCCATCCAATCATTCATTCCACCTTCGGTGACATCCAGATTCGTGTGGCTGATGTACACCGCAATGTCATTCTTAATTAATTTTTCATACATTTTGCCCGTCGGTGTGTCTGTCTGGATTCCTTGCAATGGACGGAAAATAATCGCATGATGCGCAATAATCAAATTGCAGCCTAGACGAATCGCTTCTTCAACTACCTCATCATTCACATCTAAAGCAACTAATACATTAGTGATTTCTTTTTGCAGCGTGCCCAGTTGAAGACCAATTTTATCCCAATCCTCAGCTAAATGCTTAGGAGCCAGTTGCTCCATATACTGAATTACTGTTTGTCCCTTGGCAAACATTGTAGCACCTCCGTAATTTCCCTGATCTGACCTTGAATCTGTTTCCGTTTATGCTCAGCAGATTCGAGTTCTGAACGTGACAACGATGTTAAAATGCCTTCCAATTTCTGAATCTCACCCTGCCACTTAGCAAAAAACACAGCATTTGGTGCTTGAAGCAGCCATGGTCCCATTTGAAGCAAGGCCTCTTGCCCAAGGACTTTAGCGGAATCCCCCAAGGTTAATTCACGATATACACTTTCATTTGTAATTCCAGCTTCCGTATTTTCTGGTACAGCCGTCAATACTTCATATAGCTTCCCGTCTTCTTCCAAAATTCTCTCAGCTACGAGTACCCATTTATTATTTAATAACCAGCGGCGCAAAATATCCTCGCCTACATTCGGTTGAAGCAAAAGGGTTGTAACCTCTTTTAGCTTACCCTGGCTTTGACCCCGGTCCAGAATCGCGGCAATTAATGCGCCTCCCATGCCAGCAATCGTGATACAATTGACTTCACCAGGTTCCAGAACCTCAAGGCCGTCTCCACGGCGCACCGAGATCACCTTCCCTAGTCCAGCCTCTGCAACGCCCTTACAAGCAGCATCAAAGGGACCCGGGTTTACTTCACCTGCAATTGCAAACACAGCCTTACCGCTTTCGACAGCGGCCACAGGAAGCAAGGCATGATCGGAACCGATATCTGCTAATCTGCTTCCTTGTGGAATTTGCTCCAGCAATTGCTGAAGCCGATCTGATAATTTCACATTGTTCATGTTGCCACCCACGTTATCCATTTTTTTCGAAACCCAAACAACAAAGCTAACCCTGCTGCAATCTTTAGGATCAGCATCAATGAAATCCACTGCGGATAATCCTGTCTTAATAAAAGAGCGTCAAGCTCTGGCATGATCCAAAGCGATACTCCCACTGCAAAATAAACACTGGCAACACCTCTTACCTTATGATGCAAAAGCCAGCTTAACCATACCATCAGCACACACAATGGCAGCCATAGGAACTCCAGTTCAAATATAGAGGCCTCCGGGCTTCTTCCACCGAAGAACCCTGCATACAGTAATGCCCAAAAAGCAAAACCACAGTACTGCAACAAACCTATCCGGAGTAAAAATCCCAAAATACACCATAACAAGCCGCAGCACCCAATTAGAATAGGCCTCCAGAGCTGAGGATCCAGATCATGCAAATCAATCAGCCATAGCCCAAAACCAAGCGTTAAAACGCTGCCCAGCCCCGCTAGGATAAGACTGATAACATTGTTCCGGTCCTTATAAACGGCGGAGTATCCATAACAAATAATTAATACAGATAGTGCGGTTGCAAGTTGCAAAGGCCAGGGAAAAACGCTAAAATAAAGACTAATCAAGAAAATCAAGGAAATAATTCCAAAAGAAAACAGCCAAATTTTGATGCTTCCCTGCTGTAAATTTCTCAGCGAAATTGGATTGTTATCCTTATTCGCATCCTCATCGTTATACAGATTGGTTAAGAAATCGCAATACTGCTCTGGCAGCAACCGGCTTTTTCTCCAATACTGAATCTCTTTTATAATGATGTCGCGTTTTTCCAAATTCACTGGCTCATCCTTCTTTCCAGGTACACAAGGTCAACACATTTTTTACCAGCGTAAATTCAAATAAAAGAACCTCCTGCCACTGAGCAGCAGAAGGTCCAGTTCATGAAATACTATTCAAGGAAATCCTTAAGCCGTTTACTGCGGCTAGGGTGACGAAGTTTGCGCAATGCCTTGGCTTCGATCTGGCGGATCCGTTCCCGGGTAACACCAAACACCTTGCCGACTTCTTCAAGCGTTCTTGTCCGTCCATCATCAAGGCCAAAACGCAGACGAAGTACATTCTCTTCACGCTCCGTGAGCGTGTCCAGCACATCCTCCAGCTGTTCCTTCAGGAGTTCATAAGCCGCTGCATCCGCAGGAGCCAATGCTTCCTGATCCTCAATGAAGTCTCCTAGATGAGAGTCATCTTCTTCACCAATTGGTGTTTCCAAGGATACAGGTTCTTGGGCAATCTTCATGATCTCTCTAACTTTCTCCACCGTCAGTTCCATCTCAGCCGCAATTTCCTCTGGGGAAGGTTCGCGTCCCAGTTCTTGCAGCAATTGGCGAGAAACCCGAATCAGCTTGTTGATCGTTTCCACCATGTGTACAGGAATACGAATGGTACGCGCCTGATCCGCAATCGCACGAGTGATTGCCTGGCGAATCCACCAAGTCGCATACGTACTAAATTTGAATCCCTTGTTATGGTCAAATTTCTCTACTGCTTTGATCAGACCCATATTACCTTCCTGAATCAGATCCAGGAACAGCATACCGCGTCCGACATAACGTTTCGCGATACTTACTACGAGACGCAGGTTCGCTTCTGCAAGACGGCGTTTAGCTTCTTCATCGCCATTCTTAATCCGCATAGCAAGCTCAACTTCATCGTCAGCCGACAACAAAGGAACGCGTCCGATTTCTTTTAGATACATACGGACAGGGTCATTAATCTTGATCCCTGGTGGCAGCGACAGATCGTCATCAAAGCTGAAATCATCGCTGTCTTTATCCTCATTATCCTCACTTGGTCGGAGGCTGTTAACCTCTTCATCGTTCTCGTTTACAACCTCAATTCCCAAATCACTGAGTTGCTCGTAGAACTCCTCCATTTGCTCGGGGTCTTGATCAAACGGCGATAATTTCTCCATAATATCTTTGTAATTTAATGATGATCTTTTCTTACCTTGCTCAATGAGCTGATCCTTAACCTGATCCAAAGTAAATTCTGCTTCCAATTCAGTATGCTGATCGTTCGCCATAATTCGACTCCCTCCTCCCTAGGTACATCCTGTCAACATGTCATTGTCTCTCTAGGGCTATAATCTCACTTGCTATTTGTGCCGCACGCAAAAAGTCACCTGACTTTTCAGCCTGAATCATCTCTTCACGCTTCTGTTCCATTTTGCGTTGCAGTGGGTATTTCCGCACTTCACGAATACAATCATCTAGAACCTGCATATTCCAGTCCGGAGGGGTATCCATCATGGATATTGATGTCGCAGTTTTCTCCAGACGATCATCCTGAAGTGATGATAGAAACCGACTAATGCCGGGTGGTTTGCCTTGCGCGTAATAGGCATATAGATAAGCAGCAATTGCCGCATGATCAACGATGTTGAAATCTTCTCCGAGGCGTTCGCCCACATACGTGGCGGCTTCCGGGTCCTGAATCATAAAGGACAATAGACGCCGTTCCGCGACATGATAAGCGGGTAGTAAGGTCGGTGTCTGCACCTGCCCTTTTTTATGCCTACCATTATTCCACCTTTTGTCGTTATTATCCCCTTCAGGGATGTTTTTTTGCATCGATGCCCTAAGTAAATTACAATCCTGCTTCAAACTATCATATGAAAGTTCGAGTTCAGCAGCGATTTCCTTCAGATAAACCTCTCGCTCTGTTGAGGAATGCAGTGAAGCAATAACTTCTAAGGCTTCCTTGACATAGGCGATTTTGCCATCTTCCTCTAGGAGTATATGGTTTTTTTTCAGATATATAAGCTTAAATTTTATGGATGAAACTGCTGAATCAATAACCTGATCTTTAAATCTTTCTCCTCCATGCTTGGAGATAAATTCATCCGGATCCACCCCGCTTGGCAGTAAGGCGATCTTTACACGCAGGCCGCTGTCTTCAAGCATCGGAATGGCCTTCATGGCTGCTGCTTGTCCCGCCCGGTCACCGTCGTAAGACAGTATAATTTCATCAGCCAGGCTTTTCATCAGTGCCACATGACCCTCCGTCAAGGACGTTCCCATCGTTGCTACGCCGTTATGCACACCCGCTTCCCAGGATGAGATGACATCTCCGTATCCTTCAAACAGGACGATTTGTCGAGTTTTGCGAATGGATGCTTTGGACTGGTGCAAATTGTACAATATCCGGCTTTTGTTAAACAATCTACTCTCCGGAGAATTTAAATACTTAGGTTGACCCTCTCCAAGTATTCTTCCGGCGAATGCGATTACCTTGCCTGTACGGTTGGCAATCGGAAAGATAATCCGGCCACGGAAACGATCCAAATAGCCTTTGCCCTCACCGCGGGCTGACAGAAGTCCGCCTTTCTCCATTTCCGCAAGATCAAAATTTCGTTTCTCCAAAAACTGCAGCAAAGTATCCCAGCGGTCCGGAGCATATCCGATCTGAAACTGATCAATCATTTTATCACTGAAGTTCCGGCCTCTTAAATAGTCCATAGCGGCTTTGCCGTGTTCCGTGTTCTTCAGCAAGTAATGATAGAACTTTGCCGACCATTCATAAGCTTGAATCAACCGGTCGCGTTCCGGATCAGGAGGAGACATCATACCTCCCTTACCTTCTGGAACGGGAATATCACTTTCTTCAGCCATTATTCTGACAGCTTCGGGGAAGGTTAATCCTTCGATTTCCATCCTAAATTTGATGGCATTTCCACCCATACCGCAGCCAAAGCAATGAAATACTCCCCGGTCGGGGGTAACAGTAAAGGAAGGGGTTTTCTCCGAATGGAACGGGCAGAGGCCCCATAAATATTTCCCCTGCTTGGACAAATGAACAACCTTACCGACTGTATCGACTATATCATGACGCGCAAGCACGCTTTCGATAACCTCTTCCGGAATATTGCCGTGTCCGCTAGCCACTTCAACCACCTTCATCTCTTAACAAATAAATATAATTCGCTATTGCTCCACATTCTCCTGCAAAAGTATTAAAAGTTTTGTCAGTTTATGTTGAAAATAAGTTTTTTCTTCTGCCGTTATGGGTTTTGGACCCTTGGAATAATGTCCCCGTCTTCGTTCCACAGCCCTGGCATGTCTACCCTCCAACATAAAATCCATCTTGAAATTGTCGTATTCCTGACCACGAAATGAAAGCACACTGCACCGTTTACCTAATGCAAGTGCCGCAAGACCATAATCTTGAGTCAATACCACATCTCCAGCAGTAATATGATTGGCAATATATAGATCGGCACTCTGATCTCCTCGATCCACCTGCACAACCGTTACACCCTCTTCAGCTTTCAGTGCATGGTCATAAGAAGATACCATAAGTACCGGAACACCAAAGGTGCGACCTACCTCAGCGATCTCTTTTTTGACCGGACAAGCATCCCCATCCACCACTATCGTTCTAGACTGGGACTTCTCCATGATCATCACCAATTTCCCGTGTAATATATATACGCCCTCTCCGCAAGAAATCCTTCTTTCTAAGCATAAATACGGAACGGATGTCAAATGACGCATTGGCACCGTTCCGTATATTTATACCCCAAACCAACATTCTATACCATAAGATTCAAATTTTCTTGATTAAAATTACCAGACAAGCTTCGCAAAATCAGCGAACGACTTGGAGTCAGCATCAATACCCGCAAGCAGAGCCAAACGGTTAGCACGCACTTGCTCGTCCTCCGCCATAACCATAACGGAATCAAAAAATGTTGTAACGGCGTCTTTTAGACCCGAAAGAATCCGAAGTGCTTCTTCGGCATTTTTTGCCGCCATAGCTTCAAGGTAAGGTGCGTGAAGCTCCTGCCATGTATTAAAAAGCTGCAATTCAGCATCTTCTTTAAGTAAAGCAGGATCAATCACTTCACTGGTTGCTTTACTTGCCAAATTACTGACACGAGTAAGCGAATCTACGGTAATCTTGAAATCTGCTTGGTCGGACACAGCAGCCATAAGAGCACGGCTTCTGCCCACAACATCTACCACGTCGTCAAAACCAGCCGCTGTAACAGCGTCCACAACATCATAGCGTACATTGTCAGATAAAAGACGTTTTACACGCAGACCGAAGAACTCGTACAGGTTTATACGTAGTTCATCTCCAGAATGTTTCGTATTTCCTGAATTTTCATGAATTTCAATCGCCGCTTCAAAAATTTCGCGCAGCGTAATTGGCAATTTATGCTCAAGCACAATTTGGACAATACCTGCAGCCTGACGGCGCAGGGCATATGGATCTTGAGATCCTGTCGGAATGATGCCGATGGAGAAGCAGCCAACAATCGTATCGATTTTGTCCGCTATGCTGACAACTGAACCTGCTTCTGTTGAAGGTACAGCATCTCCTGCAAATCGTGGCTGATAATGCTCGAAGATCGCTTTTGCCACAGTTTCAGGCTCGCCTGCTTTACGTGCATAATCTTCACCCATTGTTCCTTGCAGCTCAGGAAATTCATAAACCATTTGTGTTACAAGGTCGAATTTACAAATATCCGCAGTGCGACTTACTTCGGACACAGCAGTAGCTGACAGTCCAAGCTTCACAGCCAGACGATCAGAGATTTGGCGAATACGGCGCACCTTATCCCCTACGCTGCCCAAATCTTCATGGTAAACAATGTTCTCAAGCTTGGCTAACGCATCGTCAATCTTCATCTTTTGATCTTCTTGATAGAAGAATTTGGCATCTGATAGACGAGCACGAAGCACTTTTTCATTTCCCTTAGCGATAACATCCAAGGATTCTGCATTCCCGTTACGTACAGTTACAAAGAATGGCAGTAGCTTGCCAGCTGCATCAAAAACAGGGAAATAACGCTGATGCTCACGCATCGAGGTAATCAGCACATCCTGAGGAATCTCTAAGAAAGATGGATCAAAGGTTCCAAAGAGCACGGTTGGTGTTTCTACCAAGAACAGTACTTCTTCCAAAAGATCTTCTTTAATCGCAATCGTCCAGCTTTTCTCTTCAGCCAATTTGTTGATTTGATCCAGGATAAGCGTTTCCCGTTCCTTCACATCCACAAGTACATGCTGCGCACGCATGCTCTCCACATATTGTGCAGGCTCCGAGATTACAGTCTCTGTACCCAAAAAACGATGTCCACGGCTCACATTACCCGCTTTTACATCCGTAATTTCCAAATCAATGATCTCTTTACCAAAAAGAGCAACCATCCAGCGAATCGGACGAACGAATTTAAAATCGTAAGCTCCCCAGCGCATGTTCTTCGGGAAAGTCATTGCATTTACAATACCCAGAAGTCCTTCTGTGAGCAAAGAAGCAGTCTCTACACCCGCACTATTTTTTGTGGCATAAATATATTCCACGCCAGCTAGCTCTTTAAATGTAAATTGCTCTGGAGATACACCTTGACTGCGGGCAAATCCTAGTGCAGCTTTACTCCAGTCACCGTTAGCATCCAACGCAATTTTGCGTGAAGGTCCTTTGACCTCTTCGCTAATATCCTCTTGCTTCTCAGCCGCGTCCTTAACAAATACAGCGAGACGACGTGGCGTCGCATATGCAGTAACTCCAGCATGGTTTATACGTGCAGAATCCAACCACTTGGACATTCTATCTTGCAGCTGTTCCATCGCAGCACGGATAAAACGTGCAGGAATTTCCTCCAGACCGATCTCAAACAGGATATCTTTAGACACGGTCAGCACCTTCTTTCTTCAGCAGCGGGAAGCCAAGCTTCTCGCGTTCCTCAAGATATGTTGCCGCTACGGAGCGGGCAAGATTACGCACTCGGGTAATAAATCCAGTCCGTTCAGTTACACTAATTGCCCCACGCGCATCGAGTAGATTAAAGCTATGTGAGCATTTCAACACATAATCGTAGGCTGGAAACACAAGATGTTTCTCCATCGCTCTACGTGCTTCCTCTTCATACATGTTGAACAGCGAGAATAACATTTTTACATCCGATACTTCAAAAGTGTAGGTAGAATGCTCGAACTCCGGCTGATGAAAAACATCACCATAAGTCATACCGCTTACCCATTCAAGATCGAACACATTTTCTTTATCCTGAATGTAAGAGGCTAAGCGCTCCATCCCGTAAGTGATTTCTACAGCAACAGGGTTAGCTTCGATGCCACCTACCTGCTGGAAGTAAGTAAATTGAGTGATCTCCATACCGTCCAGCCATACTTCCCATCCCAGACCCGCACAGCCCAGTGACGGATTCTCCCAGTTATCCTCTACAAAACGGATGTCATGCAAGAGCGGATCAATACCGAGTGCTTTCAAGCTATCCAAATAGATCTCTTGAATGTTATCTGGTGAGGGTTTGATGATTACTTGAAATTGGTGATGCTGATACAGACGGTTCGGGTTCTCTCCGTAACGACCATCGGAGGGACGACGTGAAGGCTCTACGTAAGCCACTCTCCAAGGCTCAGGACCTAGTGAGCGTAAAAAAGTCATAGGGTTCATCGTGCCGGCGCCTTTTTCTGTGTCATAAGGCTGTACGATGATACAGTTCTGTTCAGCCCAGAACTGCTGCAGTGTCAAAATCATCTGCTGGAAGTTCATAATACCGTCTCCTTCGCTTTACAAGTTTTTTACAACAGCTTGCCTAAAACTTTCTACCATGGAGGCGGCACTTTTAGCTCCTGACAGCAACAAAAAGCCCCCGCCCCCATGCCTGATTAACAGACATAGGGACGAGAGCTTAACTTATTCTCCCGCGGTTCCACCCTACTTGATTTCATACCTTGTATAAGCAAGTTTGCTGCCAAAACAAGAACGAAATCCACTTTCATTCGCCGCATTCGTACTCCCGGGTGCCATGTTCATGAACGTTGTCCCGCTAGGCTTCCACTGCCCCCAGCTCGCTGAATAACGACAATACAGTCCACTACTTTCCCGATCAATGCACGCCTCTCCCCATTTGGAGCATAACGACGATCATATAATAAACTGATCCTATAGTAACGGAAAAATCAGCTTTCGTCAAATCTTGTACTTGTCGAGCTGGTCTAGGAAACTTTGTGACTTCAGCTTTAATCCGAGTTGCACATCCATAAAGGCCCGCATAATTTTTTTCAGCTCATCCCGGCTGCTTTCCTTTACATCCACATTGCCTAGTCTAGTCAGGTCAAGTCTGGCGAATAATCGCAGCAGCTTCAACGCACGAGCAGAGATCTCCATGGCTGGAGGGTCATTATGTTTACAACTGCGGCACAGTGCTCCACCAAGGCGAGGGCTGACCAGCAGTTGATCATCCGGCTTCTCGGCACCACAAATTACACAAGAATCAAATTCAGGACCATAACCGGCTGCCTGTAAGATTTTCATTTCAAAGACATTTATGATAACGCCGGGTTCCTTGTCCTCTTCAAGTGCATTAAGACAGGCCGTAAGCTGGCGAAACCAGAAGCTTCCCGTTTCCTCATCATGCAGAACACGATCAAGCAGTTCACACGCATAAGACGCATAAGCAGCTTTGATCAAATCCTCACGCAGCGGATGGTGCGACTTCGTAATTTCGCCAGAATTCAGTGTCCCAAGTCCTCCATTATTTCTAAAAAAAACAAATTCCCCAACGGTGAACAGTTGGATCAATGCAGCATGGCGGCTTTTGACCTTCTTTGCGCCACGCACCAGAACCCCTACTTTTCCCGCGTTCTCGGTGCAAAGCGTAATAATTGCGTTCCCCTCGCCGTAGTCCATGCTGCGGATGACGATCCCTTCCACCCTGTGTAGCATGCCTCTTCCCCCAACCATTCGGCAAGCAACCAGTCCTTATTGCGCTTCTTCATCACAGGCCTTCTCTTCCTCCACTAGCTGTAATCCACTATCTTCAAGCGGATGGCCAGCTTCCTTATACAGCAGGTAAGCATCGACGTCTCCTGTCATTGCAAAATACTTCCACGAAAAGTTTCGCATTCGTATTCATCCTTTCTTGGGAAAGACGATGTCTCTTATCAAGAATTAGGATGGTGCGATGGAGCAGGTTCTATCCTTGCAATTCCTACCAAACGAGGAATAACGGAATTAACTTAAAGGTCTTTATGGAAGCCCAAATCCCGCAGAACGCGGTCCTGATTGCGCCAATCTTTTTTCACTTTTACCCATAGCTCCAGAAAAATCTTCGAACCCAGCAGGTTCTCAATATCTGTCCGAGCCCGTCTGCCGACCTCTTTCAGCATTGCCCCTTGCTTGCCGATAATAATTCCCTTTTGCGAATCACGCTCAACAAAAATAACAGCTGAAACATGCACCACTCCATTAGGCTCAACCTTCATATCTTCGATGGCTACAGCAATAGAGTGCGGCACTTCTTCACGAGTCAAATGCAGAATTTTCTCCCGGATTAATTCCGCGCAGACAAATTGCTCGGGGTGATCCGTGATTTGATCTTCCGGATAATACTGAGGGCCTTCCGGCAAGTACTTGGCAACTTGCTCTAACAGCGTGTTAACATTGCTGCCCATCTTCGCAGAAATCGGAATAATTTCGGCAAAATCATGCAGCTTGTTATATTGAGCCATAAGCGGGAGCAGAGCTTCCGGCTCTATTTTATCGATCTTGTTGAGCACTAGAATCACCGGTGTCTTCAGACCATTTAATTGCTCGGCAATGTAACGGTCTCCACCGCCCAAGCCCTCTGACGCATCCACAAGGAATAACACAGCTTCTACTTCACCCAGTGTACTCATTGCAGTCTGGTTCATGTAGTCGCCTAGCTTGGACTGTCTTTTATGAATCCCCGGTGTATCCAGGAATACGATTTGTGAAGTGTTTGTTGTGTAAACACCATGGATTTTGTTTCTGGTTGTCTGTGGCTTATCCGACATAATGGCAATCTTCTGGCCAATGACCTGGTTCATGAGTGTTGATTTACCTACGTTTGGTCTGCCGATAATTGCGACAAAGCCTGATTTGAATTTCATATTATCTTCCTTCCATACTTACCTTCTAAATTTGCGTTTGAAAATCTTTTAAGATCTTTTTCGATCCCCCTAAATCCCCCTTAGCCAAGGGGGACCCCAAGGGCCCCGGCCCTCTGGACACCCGGAAATGGGCGTAACTGCAACGTTAGGCTGGATTAGAGGGACTATGGTGCATGAGCGCTTTCCTCCCCTATCGGGGACACGCTTCACTGTCGCTTATTCACACGGTTCGCATTGCCCTCACCATGAATAAAGATTACTGAGATGATTGGCTTTAGGCTGTGTTACAAGTAACCTTACGTAATTAAAATCGCTGACGGCTTTTGCCGTGGCGCTTACCTCGTAATGTTACTCTAAAAACACATAGTTTGCACCAGTTTAGCCTAACTTGGTAGATAGAACACTTTTAATTGTACTTTGTACAACTAATTTTAGGTTGAGTTTATGTTTTTGGTGTTTTAGTTGTATTTTGTGCAATTAAATCCTGTCTTAAGAGCCAAATATGGGCTTTATCATAAATTTAATTGTACTATCTGCAACTAAATTCATTTTTGTCGCGAAAGAGTAGCAATTTAACTGTACATTGTGCAATTAAAGTAGCAACCTTCGTCTAACTATGCCTGATTTGCCCTTAAACAGGCACAGGCATTAAATCAAAACCTCATTTTATTCTGGAGCTTGTCCTTGCTTCAGATCTACGGGACCAAAAGCGCCTGGAAGCAATTCTCCCACCGTAGTCTCAACGATATCACCCTTCATGTTCCCAAGAATAACCTTCATATCCGGCGAACACAACTCAATCATTACTTGCCGGCACACACCGCAAGGTGAAACGGGGCCGTCAGAGTCAGCTACTACGGCAATTGCTTTAAAAGAACCAACAGCGTGTCCATCCGCAATCGCACGGAATAGTGCTGTCCGTTCCGCACAGTTGGTTGGCCCAAAAGCAGCATTTTCCACATTACAGCCGTGGTGAATATGACCATCCTGATCAAGAAGGGCAGCTCCCACTCCGAATCGGGAATATGGAATGTAAGCTTTTGCTCGTGCTTTAATCGCCTCTTGCATAAGAAGAGTAGAATCCATATTTTGACCTCCTAAAGTTTTGTGAGTATTGACTTCATTGATTTTTCTTCTCACAAAACTTACTTCGTAAACATCTAATTAGTTTCGTTTATCGTTATTTTTTCAGCGTGCGCTAAATTTTATCAGTGTACTTCATGAGATATATTCGGGTACATAACTCACTTCAAATTATTCAGTAACGAAAGAGGCGGAATCGCAAAACGCGGGTCCGCCTCTCCCCTGAATTGATTTTGTATCCTGATTATGACATAAGTCCGCTAATCCAGTCCATCACAGGGTGATAAAAAACATAGATCCCAACTAAGACAGCAAACACCGCCGTGAGAAGCACAGCTCCTGCGGCGGTATCTTTTGCTCTCTTAGCCAGTGGATGAATCTCTGGCGAGATCAGATCAACCGTCGCTTCAATCGCCGTATTGAGCAATTCGGCAGTTAGGACAAGCGTGATCGAGAACAGCAGCAACATCCAACTGGCCAGCGGAAGTCTGAACACGGCAGCGGCTATTAGCACAACCACCGCTAAACAGCAATGCACCTTCATGTTAAGCTCGGATTTGAATGCCGACACTAAGCCTTGCGATGCAAACCGAAAAGAGTGCCAGAACTTCTTGTGCCCTACCGCCGTGTTCTTCACCATTAGCGCGTCAACCCAACCTGAGATAGTACTTTTTCTTGCTTGGACATCATCTCTGCTTCTGAAGCTTCATCTTGATGATCATATCCTAACAAATGCAGAAATCCGTGAACGAAAAGAAAACCAAGCTCTCGTTCCAGTGAATGGCCATATTCCAGCGCCTGCTCCTGCGCACGAGTTACGGAAATGATTATATCCCCAAGTACGTCTGGAACATCTTCCAGCGCCTCGCCTTCCTCTACCTCGTATATAATGTCCAGCTCGTCCTCTCCGCTTTCATTCATAGCAAAAGAAAGCACGTCCGTCGGACGGTCAATGCCCCGATATTCCAAATTCAACTCATGTATACGAACGTTATCGACAAAAGTAAGAGCTACCTCGCCCCGATCGATCCCTTCCGCTTCACCTGCTTTTTGCAAAATACTCTCCAGCAGCGTAATGAGATCGTCCTTTATCTCGTATTCTTCCTGCTCGTTATCCCAAACGATCTCCAAACTCATGGGTTAGGTGCCCCTTCCTCTTTTTTTGGCTTACGCACATCCTCTGGATATTCGATCCGTGAATGGAAAATCCCCATAACCGTCTCCTTCAGAGTCCGTGCAATAATATCCAATTCTTTAATCGTCAAATCACATTCGTCAAACTGATGATCATCCAGTCGACTTTTAATAATCTTCTCAATCATCGTTTCCACCTGCAGAACAGTTGGCTTACGCAATGATCTCACTGCAGCCTCGACACTGTCGGCAATTCCCACTACAGCCGCTTCCTTCGACTGGGCTTTCGGTCCAGGGTAACGGAAATCTTCCTCGGTAAAATCAGGCTCGACACCTTTTTCTTCCGCCAGCTTCAGTGCCTTATGGTAAAAATAATGCAGGAACGTTGTTCCATGATGCTGCTCCGCAATATCACGGATTGGTTTTGGCAGCTTATATTCTCGTTGCATTTCCACCCCGTCACGGGCGTGGGCAACGATGATAGATTTACTAAGCTTCGGTTCAATAGAGTCATGTGGATTTTCCATATTATTTTGATTCTCGATAAAATAAAACGGACGTTTTGTTTTACCAATATCATGATAATACGATCCAACCCGGCATAATAAGCCATCTGCTCCAATCGCTTCCGCGGCAGCTTCTGACAGGTTACCTACCATTACACTATGGTGATAGGTTCCCGGCGTTTCGGTAAGCAGTTTGCGCAGCAGCGGGTGGTTTGGATTAGACAATTCTACCAGCTTCAATGCCGATAGAATACCAAAGGTTGCCTCGAAAAAAGGCATTAGCCCAATCACAAGTACAGCCGTCAATAGTCCCCCTGCAAAAGCAAAACCAACCGAATACAAGGTACCTACCTCTTTCCATGCTCCTCCACCTAACAGTATCTGCATAAAGACTGTCAGACAGCCAAAAAGCGATACCATAATCCCGCCTTTAAGGAGCGTGGAGCGTTGACCCGCACGGTGAGTCGCAAAGATAGCCACGTACGAAACCACGATAGCAAAGAAACCAAAGTTAAAATCAAAGATTGAGTTCTGCTGCACATTCAAAATAACACTCGCCAGTACACTGAATAGAATGGAGCAGAAATAGGCCAAAGGCATGTCCAGAAGCATTGCAATTAACATTGCGCCAATCGCCACCGGTGCCAGGAATCCGATATAAGATCGGACATCGGTCTGCAAAACAGCGGCCAGCCGCATAGAGATAATAGTTATAACAAATACAAGCACCAGCATCAATAGCTGAGAATTGTTGTACTTAAAGCCTGAGGTGCCGCCTGAATAACGAATGAACGCAAGCAAACCGACGGAGAGCATCGCAGAGAGAATCAATAGGCCTAACTGTGGCCAGTAATTCACCTCATTGCTTAGTAGTCCATTCTCATCCAAAAGAGTGTAGAGCTCTGGAGTAATTAGCTGCCCCTTAGCAACAAGCGTGTCCCCTTGCTCAATGAATACATCAGGTGTGTTCTCCCGGGCTTGTACCTTCGCTTCCTTGGTAGCATCCTCATCGTAGAACTTGTTACTTGTGATCACAAGACGCACAAGCTCCTGAACAACCTCACGCGCTGTACGCTGGCTTAGAGAACTAATACTGACCTGTTCCGCTACCTTGGCGCGAGCGGTCTGCGCATCTGTAATCTGATCATTCATCAGCCTAGTTACAATATCTCGGGCGACAGGCTTCATCTCGATAATGTCCTGAGAGGTCAGGCGCGGAATCTTAATGTAAGTCTCTTCCGGAATGACATAGGTCTGCTCTTTGATGACAGATTGCATTTCATCCAAGAGGTGATCTGAATATGTAGCGCTGCCCCGATTGGAAGCTACGAAATTCAAGATGAAATCGCTGGCTCTCTGCGGGATTTCATCACGATAAATCCCCGTCTTATCGCTTTGCGAGATCAGATCATCCTGATTGAGGCGATCTATCCGGTCCAGCAGCGAGGTCACTAGGTTGTCTGCCCTCATCGGGATAATTTTGTACTTGGGAGATACGCTTTCGGCCGCTTCCTCAGCTGCTTTTAACGTAGCTTTGGTGTCCTTAATTTGTTTCGGTGCCGTTATTTCCTTTGCACTGTAAGTATTCTCTTTAATATCATATTTCTTAGGTAGCAATTCTGGCGACAAGCTGAAGTAGAACACTAGTCCGAGTAACAGGAAAAGAGCATAGCGTGTCACTGCGCTATACTTCCATCCGTTGTTCGTATATACAAATCCGCTTAATTTAGATGGTTGCTTTGAAGCCATGAAGACAATCCCCTTTATTGGAGGTTTTCGGCAGAGCGGTCATAGGCAACGATAATTTTCTGCACCAGGGAATGCCGTACTACATCCTGTTCCGCGAAGTAGACAAAGCCAAGTTCTTCTATGCCGGATAAAATCGCTTTGGCTTCAATCAAACCGGATTTCTTGCCGCGGGGCAGGTCAATCTGGGTAACGTCACCTGTAATCACCATTTTGGACCCGAAGCCGAGTCGAGTCAGGAACATTTTCATTTGCTCAGGTGTTGTATTCTGCGCTTCATCCAAGATGATAAATGAATCATCCAATGTACGTCCGCGCATATAAGCCAGCGGAGCAATCTCAATCAATCCCCGTTCAAGTGCCTTAGCCACCTGATCGGGCCCCATAACGTCGTATAATGCATCATAAAGCGGACGCAGATATGGATCTACCTTTTCTTGCAAATCCCCTGGAAGGAATCCTAGACTCTCTCCTGCTTCTACTGCGGGACGCGTAAGAACAATACGCTTAACCGAACCTTCTTTCAGTGCCGTAACTGCAAGCACCACTGCCAAGTAGGTCTTCCCCGTTCCTGCAGGACCGATTCCGAATACAATATCACGCTTCTTGATCGTTGTCACATAATGCTTCTGGCCGACCGTTTTGACACGGATAGGCTTTCCGCGAAAAGTTGTAGTAATTTCTCCTTTGAACAAATCGAGCAATTGATCAGCACGAAAATCTTTCGCCAGTTCCACAGCGTACTGCACATCACGTTCAGTAAGTATGTAACCGCTCCGAATGAGGGACAGTAGCACATTAAACAATTGCCCCAGCATGTCTACTTCCCGCTCAGCTCCACGAATCGTTAGCTCTGCTTCACGCGAATCAATAATGGCGGGAATTTCACTCTCGATGATTTTTAAGAATCCATCCTGCGGGCCAAACAGCGATTGCGCTTCTCCCGCATTTTGCAAAGATATACGAATGCTTGCAGTCTGTTCTGACAAGTAGCCTCATTCTCCTCAATTGTTTACTATTGGCAGTTCTTCGGAAATTTTTTCTTCTACTTCAAAGATCACTTTCATATAAACTTTACCATTCTCTTTCTTCTCATGCAAAACTTTTTGACTTTTGATGACGCTATCAACACCATATCGAGCTAAAATATCATTCTTCGCCCGCTCAATTCCCCTCGCAACTCCAGCTTCTGGAGTTATCGTATCCTTTGTTTCATTGATCTCCATTTCTTTCTCAGTCATCAGGCCCAGCGGCAGCTCAATAGAGCGCCAAGACAGCGGATCATGCTCTGTGAGCGTCTTTGAATTCTCAAAGGAGGATTTGCCATAACCCCACAGCTGAATAGCCCATTTCCCCAACACGAGATAGGTGCGATCCTTACGCTCCCCAGTGTAGGTGCTATTGGTTGTCTCAAGCGGAACCTCGATATTGTACTCATGCCAAACCAACCCCTTAACCTCACCCTTGGCTACCACATACTCTACATTTTCTTCGTCTCCAAGAGCACCGGAAATCAGGATATCCCCTTTTTTCACACGCGAATTACGCGCTACTACCGGTCTGCCCTGCTCCGCATATATTTCTGTTACCACCGCATCTGTTCGGCTAATTAAATGCCGTTGGCTAAGCAAAGGTTTGATATCGGGCTGTTTAGCCTCTACAACCTGAATTTTGATGCTCGTCCCCGTCCGTTGCAGCCCTATCCAAGAAACACCCGGTAAATGGGCCAGCAGCCCCTTAGAGAGCTTGTCCGGCTCCTCCAGACGCCATATCCACTGAAAAGGATACACACCCTCCTGGCGAGCGGCAGCCAATATATCCTCAGAAGCAATTTTTTCATTCCCTTCGACTCTAATACTCCATACCATCGTAGATAACATAAAAAGTGTAATTCCAAACATCAAAATACCTATGCCAAAAAATTTCCTTTTCCACAGCCGCGCCATAAGAAATGGAAGTCCGCTTCTACCGGTAACGTGCATACGACAGCCTGTCTTTTTTAAAATCGGCCGGAGGACATAAAAATCATCCAGAAGCAGCTTAAGGGAAGCGCCGCCCTCAGCGGGCCTCACATCCCAAATCATGATTCCTGCTTCAGAAATGAAATTAATAAATCGCTCCACCTGAGGTCCCGTCACATGCAGTGTAACGAACCCCCGCAGTGATGACAGAGGTGGCTCCTTCATGATCTCTCCTCGCTTTCGTTATATCTGATCTCCCCGATAACGCCTTCTACAGCCAATTCCTGGCCTAGAATATTTCGGATGACAAGTCCCTCGCCCGTGATTTCAAGCGATCCTTTAGCTAACGCGAGCTTAAGCTGACCAGAGGAAAAATGCAGCACGCCGCGATGATTCTCAATATGCAGTTCCTTATTGCCGATCAGGGTGATCCGGGGCATTTCCTGTAATAAGTCCTGTGGTAGATCCAGTACCCCGTTTGTCCATCCCCGCAGCCTGCGGCCAATACGGGTCATAAGTAGACGTTCCCCCTTCCTGCCTTCTGTACACCTTATGCGGCAACGCTTTTTTTTATGAGAAGAAGTAACAAAGGAGGACCCTTCTAGTGTGAAAAAAGCAAAAAAAGCCCCGGCAACCTATCGTAAAGATAGGAAACCGAGGCTTTATTGTTACTATGATCCGTAAATATTATCTTCGGGTGGAATGCGGCTGACGAGAACGCGGTGGTCCCAGAATCTCTGCCCAGACTACACCATTGCGCAGGTCGTCACGACTCCCTGTTCCATGTGTCTGGTCTCCCGCAGAGGGTGAGTTTGTGTTCTTAGTCTTATTTGATCTTTTGGTATCTGCACCCGCTATCCCGTCAAAAGCAGATTGAAGGCGCCGTACCTCTTCTTGCATTCTTTGTGTGCGTAATTCAACTCCGTCATCGGCATGCTCCAAAGACATTCCTTCTCCAGTAGAATAATCTGGAGTTGGTATATACGCGGGTTCTGGAAAGGCAGGAGAGGCATCATACTCCCGGTTATCCTCTGACCTCGACTGCCGGGAAGAGGTGCTAACAGGAGCAGGAAATCCACTGCCAGACTCCGCTTGGCGCCCTCCATCGATATCCGGGCGTTTTACCCGGCGGAGCGGAGAATCCTCTCCGCCCCCAAAAGTAGGCATTCCCCCGCGAGGAGCTCCTTTGGGCTTGTTTTTAGTTGCTTTATTCACATTGGATACGATCGCGAATATAATAACCGCAATAATATAGATCCAGCTCATGGAGATTCACATCCCCTTTTATTTATTATTGTTAGGACGGTTATTATCGTCCTGATCATTCATTTTGCCGAGAGAGCCCCGCATTTGGGTATCTGCCTCGATGTTTTTGATATTCATATAATCCATCACGCCGATTTGGCCATTTCTGAGCGCCTCAGCCATTGCCATAGGCACCTGAGATTCAGCTTCCACAACAAGCGCCTTCATCTCTACTACGCGCGCCTTCATCTCTTGCTCGTGAGCGACAGCCATCGCTCTGCGTTCTTCCGCTTTGGCTTGGGCAATGCGTTTATCTGCTTCTGCTTGCTCGGTTTGTAGATAAGCACCGATGTTCTTGCCTACATCGATATCCGCAATATCAATGGAGAGGATCTCAAAAGCAGTACCTGAGTCAAGCCCTTTGGACAATACCGTCCGCGAAATCAAATCCGGGTTCTCAAGGACATCTTTATGGGAATCACTCGAACCTACTGTCGTTACAATCCCTTCACCAACACGGGCAATAATCGTTTCTTCACCCGCACCACCCACGAGGCGGTCGATATTGGCACGAACAGTTACGCGCGCTTTTACCTTAACTTCAATCCCGTTCTTAGCAACAGCCGCAACAACCGGTGTCTCAATTACACGAGGGTTAACGCTCATTTGCACAGCCTGCAGCACATCACGTCCTGCAAGATCAATGGCTGCTGCGCGAGTAAATTCCAAAGGAATATCTGCACGTTGTGCTGCAATAAGCGCATTAACAACACGGTCTACGTTACCACCTGCGAGATAGTGACTCTCCAGTTGATTAATGTTCAGTCCAAGACCTGCCTTAGTCGCTTTAATCATTGGGTTAACGATACGACTTGGGGTTACACGACGCAGTCTCATCGCCACCAGCGTAATAATACTGATTCTAACGCCCGATGCTAATGCTGAAATCCAGAGCATAACCGGGAAGAAACTTAAAAACACGCTCAATACAATAATCACCACTACCGCGATGAACAGAATAGGAATCAAAGATGCTTCACCCATACTATATAACCTCCGTAAATTTGTTGTAGAACTATTATTGGTTCCAGTGTTTACCTTATTCCTTGATTTCTTTCACAACAATCCGTCCGCCCTCTACTTTAATAACAGAGACCGGTGCATTAGCACTAATAAAACTACCTTCCGTAACAACATCCACACGTTCGCCGCCTATCATAGCTGTTCCTGAGGGACGAAGTGGAGTAATACTGGTTCCTGTAGTGCCTAATAAGCTAAGCTTCTCTTCTACAGGCACAAATCCCTGATCTTTAGTAAGGCTTTCCTTCAAAATAAATCTGTTCCATATCCCTCGTTCTTTAAAAATGACCGCAACAATTACTACAACTATAGTCGCAGCTACGAAAGAGATACCTAGACTGAGCAGTGCATGCTTATAGCTGTAAGCAGCTCGTACAACACCTGCTACAAGGCTGACAGAACCTAGGAGCCCCAATATTCCGAAGCTAGGCACAAAGAGCTCCAGCACAAGCATGACAAGCCCAATGATAAACAAGAGCCAAGTTTCCGCTCCGGCGAATCCTGCAACATAGTTGCCGAAGAAATATAACACAAAAGCCAACGTCCCGATAATTCCTGGCGCACCAAAGCCTGGAACAATCAGTTCAATGACAACGCCTGTAATCCCAATGAACAGCAGAATCGTCATAATAATCGGATTGGTCAGAAATTGCGACATTTTTTCCGCACCGGTATGCTCTACGCGAAAGATGTCGTCTGTAGTATATCCAAGCCACTGAATTGCCTCTTCAGGGGTATCTGTAATTTGATCAGCGTAACCAGCTTTTAAAGCTTCTTCACTAGACAAGGCAATGATTTCTCCCTGTGTCTTAGTCACTCCAAGCTCTGGCTTATCCACGACCAAATTACTATCCACCATTCCAGCAGCAATGTCTGGATCACGATCATTCAGAGCAGCAGCGCCGATCATTTTAGATCTCCAGTAGGATATCATTTTGGCATCATCGACTTTTTGACCATTCATGTCTACCAAGGAAGCGGAGCCGATCATACTGCCCGGCTTCATGATTATTGCACCTGCATTAAGTGCTATGTAACTGCCTGCAGAAGCGGCATCACCTTTAATATAGGCAGCTGTTGGTATTTCACTCTCTCTTACCATCGTCCCAATCTCTTCTGCCGATTTCACCAGCCCTCCAGGTGTATCGACCTCTAGTAGAATAAGGACTGCTCCATAATTAGCGGCTTCTTCAAATCCTCTTTCCAAAAAGCTTTGCAAACCCCGTTCAATCTTTTGATCTACCGGAATAATAAACACGGGACCTTTTTTCAGCTCACTGTTCGTAACCCCCGGTGTTTTCGGGGCTGTCCCGTCAGCGCTTACATTCGTTGCAAAGGGTGTCAGGAGGAGTAACAGCAGGACCACAGGAATGCTAGCTAACAGTATTTTCCGTAATCTTCTCAATGATTTTACCTCCCTTCTTTAGCTTGACCCAGAACTCATAACCTTTAATACGCTGAAATTGGATTTACGTTTCATAACATAGAAAAGCACCCCTTTTGCAAGGGGTGCTAGTGCTATATTATTGCAGAAATTGCAGAACCGCCTGGTTCACGAGTTTACCATCAGCGCGACCTTTGACCTTAGGCATCAGTGCGCTCATGACCTTCCCCATTTCGCTCTTCGAAGAAGCACCGGTTTCCTGGATGGTCTGCTGTACAATTACTTTAATTTCTTCTTCGGAAAGTTGCTCGGGAAGATATTTAATAATAATCTCGATTTCTGCTTTTGTACTCGCGGCAAGCTCGTCGCGACCCGCTGATTCAAATTCTTGGAGGGCATCTTTGCGCTGTTTGATTTCACGACTAAGGATATCAAGCACTTCGTTGTCGTCCAATGTTCTCTTCAGATCTATTTCAAGATACTTTATTGTAGAACGAACCATTCGAATCGTGGAGAGCGTGAACTTGTCCTTACTCTTCATCGCTTGCTTCATATCTTCGTTCAATCTCTCGCTAAGATTCATGCGTGGGTAATCCTCCTAAAACTTTCTCTTACGAGCAGCCTCAGACTTCAGCTTTTTCTTAACGCTCGGCTTTTCGTAATGTTTGCGTTTCTTCACCTCAGCCAAGACACCATCTTTTGCGATGGAACGTTTAAAGCGACGAAGTGCAGCATCAATTGTCTCGTTTTTGCGAACTTTCGTTTCAGACACAGGTTTCCCCTCCCTCCGACCATACCGTCCAAGAGCATAACACGGTTTATCAAACTCCATTATAGGTCAAACGGAAATAACGTGTCAACCTTCGTGCTATTCTTTTTTCTGGCAAGTTCTTCAACATTAAATGATTATGCTATGCGTGCGAAGCTGAGTTTCCAGTGAGCGCACCCAGCTTGGCTCCACCCAGCAGGTGATAATGAAGATGAGGCACAGCTTGTCCACTATCAGGTCCGCAATTATTGATTAAACGATAACCAGACTCAGCAATTCCAAGGTCTTTGGCGATCTGTTGGGCTACACTGTGGATTTCAGCAATTAGCGGAAGATCCTCAGGTGTAACATCATTCATTGAAGCAATGAACTTCTTGGGAATGATCAACACATGTACCGGTGCAGCCGGCTCGATGTCGTAAAATGCAAGAATACGTTCATTCTCAAATACTTTTTTGGAAGGAATAGTACCCTCAATAATTTTGCTAAACACGGTCTCCATAGAGTGCTTGCCTCCTAAAAATTGGTGAAATTCCACTTCATCATAAGATAATCATACAGGATAATCATCAATTACGAAAGCAGCAAGCAAACTCAGCATAATCTGCCCTAAACTGTATCTGTTACAGAATGAACCATTAAATAAATATATCAACACCGTTAGGCCTAAAAAAGACAAAAAAAAGAGAAACACCCTTCACAGCTTATAAAGCTGATTCGGCGGCGGACGTATGAAAAGGAGTTCATTCCCTGCCATACGTCCGCCGAGGTGTTTCTAAAGTAATGTCGGCTTAGCTGTATTATAACAGCGCGTTGATACTGTATCTGTGATAAGAATCACACACATTGTAGATCTTCACATTTTTTCCAAAAGGATCCGAGATCCCCCTCCACCCTGCTCAGCAGGTACTACTACCAGCTTGCGTGGCAGTCGTGCCCGAAGCTCTGGAACATGGCTGATAATGCCGACAGACAGTTGGTCGTTATGCAGTCTTTCCAGTGAGGTGATTACCGTATCGAGCAATTCCGGATCCAGCGTACCAAAGCCTTCGTCCAAAAAGAAAAATTGCAATGGATACTGCCCCCGCAGCTGAATCTGTGCCGAAAGTGCAAGTGCAAGTGACAAGGAAGTTAAGAACGTCTCTCCGCCGGAAAGCGTGGAGACCGGTCTTCTTACACCACCGTTTCCATCATCACGGATTACAAAGCCACCACCCGAATCAACCTCCAGCGCATAACGCTGTTTGCTCAGGAAACGAAGCCGCTGTGAAGCAGACTGGCATACCTGCATCAATTGTTCCTCCGCAATATACTCAACAAAAGCATTTCCACGTAAAACCGTCTGCAATTTGGACAAATGATCCTGTAGAGAAGCATGTTCTAGCCGCTGGGCTTCGAGCTCCATCCAGCGAATATGCCGATGCCGCAGATCCTCCAGATCTCGCTCTGCGCGCGCTCTTGCTTGCAGCGACATTTCATCCTCTGACTTACACACGCTTAAGCTCTCCTGGCTAACTTGCCACTCCTCTTCACTTAAGCTGGCTCCGTCAAGCTTCTCTTCAATATTGCGCAGCTGCAATGAAACTTCAGCTTCTTCCGCACGATGGGCACGTACCCGAGAAGAAGAAATTTCCCGCTCTTCAGGTGCGAGAGCTGCTCCTTCAACCTCAGCGGCGGAACTAAAAGGTGAAGAGGTTAAGCTTTGCTCCCACAGATGGCTTGAAGTCACATAATGCTCTCGAGCAGATTCTGCAGCCTGGCGGGTAATCGCTGCCTCCTTGATCTCATGCTGCGCTTTTTCCGCTGCCGTGAGATGTAATCGTTGGCTGGTCTCCACAGCTGCTAACAATTCCTGCAGACGACGCTCACACTCTGCTAGAAGAGGGGCAGCAGCGCGGCCATTAGTCCACTCTAAAAGACGCCGTTCTTTTTCACGCTGCAATTCTTCTTTGCCTTCCATCTGTGTATTCCACTGAGTAAGCTCTTTATCGAGTCCGGTGATGGTCTCCTGAAGATTCTGCACCGAAGCGCTTTTCTCATCCAGAAACTTGACACTGATTTCCAGTCGGGATCTAATTTCCTCAGCTTGAGCATCCTTGGCTAACAGCTCACGATAAGCTTTTTCTACCTCTTCCGGTGCCAAATCAGGGAACTGCTGTACCCAGTTCTGCCGCAATGCGGCTAGTTGGCCACTCAGTTCCTCGGCTTTGGCGGTTAGGCCTTCTACCCAGCTTCGCTCACCTTCGGCACCCGCTGCTTCTTTGAGGCATAGCTGCTGAACTTCCTGCATTGATTGCTGCCACTGTATCGCTGTACGGCGCAGTTCTCCAGACTGGCTTTTTAATGCTAAAAATGCAGCATCAAGTTCTGCCAAAGCCTTTTCATCTGGAATGGACTTATCGGTAGAGGAAACCTCGGCAGTGCTGACTTCTGAGCCTGCCGCTGCAGGATGATTTACCGTATCAAAAGCTCCATCACCAAACACCTGCTCCAGCCAAACCAGGTCCTGCTCCCGCAGACCACGGAACATATGGCGTGCTTCCAAAGCACGTCTGGACAACACCCGAGCCTGTTGAAGCTTTATCTCCAGTTCCTGTTGCTCTAAGTTATCCTGCAATACAGCAGGGGCCGGGTGGTGTTCGCTGCCACATACAGGGCAAGGTTGTCCTGCTTCCAATTCTTTAGCCAATCCAAGCGACAGTCTGTGCAACTCATGCCCCTTGAGGGCCGCTTCCAAAGAACTGATATGTTGCTCCAGACTTTCTGCTGCGGTGCACGCAGCTTCTTCTGTCGCCAGCAGCTTCTCTTGATGCATCGCCGCCTCGCGGATCAGCTGCCCGCGAGAAGCTTCCTGCTGCTCGCGACGGCCCTCGGCCTCCGCGAGGCGCGCCTGCGCAGCCGCGAGTGCAGCGGCACGCTCGCGGCGCTCCTTCTCCGCCTTATCCCACTGGGATTCGGCGGAGTGCAGCCCTTGCAGTCTCTGCATCGCTTCTTGCAGAGACTGCCGCTCCTGGGAGCGGACACCGAGCGGCTGCAAGCTCTGCTGCAGCTCTTGCTGGCGCTTTTGGCCCTTGGCCAAAAGCTCACGCTCCCGGGCCATGCCCTCCCGCAGCTCCGTCAGCTTGCGGGAGGCCTCTTCGCGGCGCTCGCGCAGAGCCGCGAGTTCGCGCCGCAGGGCGCCGAGCTCGGACTCGAGCTCGAGCGCGCGGCGGTAGGTGTCGGCCCCTTGCCGGAGGGCCGGCTCTTCCGCCGCAAGCGCGGCCTGCGCAGCAGCCGCGGCCGCAGCGGCATGCGCCGCCTCCTGCTCGGCAGCGGCGGCCAGCACCTCTTGACCCTCCGCGCGGGTCAATCGGCTCTTGAAGGCGTCTTCCGCGCTTCGCCATGCTTTCAGCGCGGGAAGCCTAGCCTCGGCCTCGTCAGCTTGGCCGAGCTTCCGTTCAAGGAGGAGAATCTCCTCCTCCTTGGAGAGCAGTCCCTGCCGCTGCAATTCGCGGCGGGTCCGTTCCTCTTGCAGCTCGCGAATGCGCGTGAAACGCTCCGCGACCTGCAGCGCCGCCTCCAGCTTGCGGCGGCATTCCGCAGCATGCTGGGCTGCTTGTTCGAGGCGCTCCGCCGCTGCCTTTACATCCTCTTTGCCTGCGCTGCCAAGCCCCTGCTGCTCCGCTTCGAATGCGCGGAGCGCAGCCTCATTCTCCTTCACCCGTCGGCTAAGCTTCAACGCAAGCTGATCGCCATACTGTTCCAAATGGAACAGGCGCTGCAGCATTTGTCGGCGGTCTACGCCCCGAAGCGATAAGAATTCGGCGAATTTCCCCTGCGGCAATACAACTGCTCGCGTGAAGTCATCCATTTTGAGCCCAATATGCTCTTCCACACAACGTGTAACATCTGCGAGTTTATCCGCCATAACGTTATCCCCGTCAGGTGTAACTTCAATGAAACGGCTAATGGTGTTACTAACTGTTTGCTCACCTGTCCGCTTGAACTTACGTTCAACGCGATAACGATGTGCCCCAGCGGAAGAAGTGAGCTCAAAGGTAAACGCCACGCTGAGTGAATCCTCAGAGTGATTCATAATCCCCTGTGTTCCATTAACGGCGCGCTCCACTTTGCCGTACATTGCCAAAGTAATAGCATCCAGCAAACTGGACTTGCCGCTGCCCGTAGGTCCAAAAATCCCAAACAGCCCGGTCTCACACAGACTTTCAAAATCTATTTCCTGCATTTCTCTATAACTCTGCAATCCTGCCACTTTTAATAAAATAGGCTTCACCTTAGTTCTCCTCTCCTTCCTCCGGCTGCTGCCGTTCTTCTTCGGTTAGCTGTAAGAACAGCTCAATCAAACGATCCTCCGGCTCCGCCCCGCCCGTCTGGCGCTGATAGAATTTACGGAACAATTCTTGTACAGGCATACGTGAACGGGAAATTTGTTCGAGCTCCAGCTCCATTTGCGGATAAATCGGACGAATATGAATGATCCCCTCACGTGATTTACGCAGGCGCTGAATATCATTCATCGACATAGCTTCACTGAGCCGAATCTCCAAATCTATAAAAGCGGTAGCATCTCTACATTCATCCAACCAGTTATATACCTCTTGCAATCCCCCCGTAGAGCTCCATCTTACAAGTGGACGCCCACAGCGAAGATAGATTTCTTCGAAGGTCGGCTCACCGCCCGGCGCAACATCAATCAGCGTCACCGACTTGGCTTGTCCTGCTTCCGAAAAGCTATATGCCAGCGGGGATCCGCTATAACGGATCATCCCTTCCCCTTTTACACGCTGAGCGCGATGAAGATGGCCTAGTGCAGTATATTGCGCTCCACAGGATAAAGCAGAAGGGTCTACAGTGTAAGCCCCGCCCACCTGAATCGGGCGTTCCGAATCACTCTCTACACCTCCAAGCACATAAATATGGCTCATCGCCAAATTCACGGTTTGTGGCGTAAATTCCCGTCCCAACAGTTGCATAAGTTTGCCTACCCGTGCGCTGTAAGCTAGTCGAAGCTCCTCTTCCCCGCTGTCCCCAGCAAGCAACTCACCGAGACGTGCCTCAGAGGGATAGGGAAGGGCTGCGATTTTGGCAATCTCACCTGTCCGCGCAGCATGAACTGTCACTGGCTCTGAGGTTGGAAGTCCTACCAAGGTAATCCCCTGCCTTAATACAAGCGGGGAGACTGAAGATACGCGCTCCGGTTGGTCATGATTGCCGGCAATCACCACAAGGGGCCTGCCCCCTGAAGTCAGCCTGGCAGCAGCCTCATAGAATAATTGCTCCGAAGCCGCTGGCGGATTAACGGAATCGTACACATCTCCCGCCATCATAATCAAATCCGCCTTATGAAAATCGGCGATCTCCACCAATTCATCTATGAACTGCTCTTGCTCCTTCTGGCGGCTTCTTCCCTCCAGCGTACGGCCCAAGTGCCAATCCCCCGTATGCAATATCCGCATCTTCGTCCTCTTTCCCCGCTCCTATGCGGCAATGAATAATTTATAATTTCACAGCATGATCGCCGTCAAAAAAGTACAGCCAAATCTCGCCGATCGGTTCTCCCAAAATATCATGTAATGCCTTGCTGTATAACTCTAGCTGAAAACGATATTTTTCCTTAAGTGCCTCTAAGCCGCCCTGATGTTCTAATACAGAGTCCGTCTTATAGTCTAGCAGAATAATCCGGTCCTCTTCACGGAACAGGCAGTCAATGACCCCTTGAATTAGCACAGCCTCACTAAAGCCTTCCTTATTGTTCTCAGGGGAAAGCTCCGAGACGGCCTCATTCATATAATCGAGCCCTCGATAAGCCTCACCTGCGGGAACCATATAACTGAACGGCATTTCTCTAAGCTTCCAAGAAGAAGCTATTAATCTACGTCCCAGTTCATTAGTATAAAAAGCTTCTATCTGATCGGGAGCTACAGCCTCCACCTGCTCAGCAGTTAGAATAGCCACTCTCTGGAGTCGGGCTAAGGTTTCTTCCACAACCCTAGGATCAACTGAACCCTCCAGCGGAATATGCTGCATGACTGTATGGTATGCTGTCCCGCGTTCCGCTGGGGTTAGACTGCGTTTTTCCATAAATTTCGGACGCCGCAAATGAAGACTGTCCGCACCTGCAACACTTGGACGTTTATCGGTTTCTATTGAGGTTGTAGAATTGCCTTCTTCCAGCAGATCAAAAGAGGGCTGCTCCTGCAACGACAACAACGCTTTTAACTCCGTAACAGAAGTTTTAGCCGGAATACCTGAGGCTGCCGCATACGGATAATTCCATTCCAGTCTTCTAGCAATTTCATCGCTAGTCTCTGTTTCATATATATTTACAGCTTCACCCTTATGCAGTGCTTCGAGTACAGCTTGCCGTTCCTCTACCTTCTCCTCAGTCTGATCCGTTGGCAGGAACGCCCCAGAATTAAGTTCGGAAGCATTTTGCACACTGATGCTCCAGTTGGAGACATCGTTGTGCAGCACCGTGGAGACGGTACCTTCTGAACCGCCCAGCTTACGAAGAATCGCCGCCGCAGGGTGCCGGATCAATGCCGGTCCAACCCAGTCCAAATAGCTGCGCCCTCGGGCCAGCAGATGATCTGCAAGCAGCAGCTCATCCCGGTTCTGTACGCTGCTCCAGCTAGCGATTTTGCGCGGCAAATCTCTTACAGTGCCTACTAGAATCATTTTATCTCTCGGACGAGTTAACGCTACATATAATACACGCATCTCCTCCGCTAATAATTCAAGCCGTGTACGCCGGTTAATAGCCAGATAAGGAAGTGTTGGGTAGCTAACTCGCGTTTCCCGTTCCACAAAACGCGGCCCAAAGCCAAGCTCTTTGTGCATAAGAAATGGCGAATGCAAATCTTGTCGATTGAACTGTTTTGCCATCCCGGCTACAAAAACAACAGGGAACTCCAGCCCTTTGGATTTATGGATGGTCATGATTCTGACGCCATTGCCTTCTTCACCGCCACCGCCAGCTACACCCAGATCTCCGCCGTTCTCACGAAGCCGTGAAATGAACACCAGAAAACGGAACAATCCACGCGCTGCGGTGTCATTCTCAAATTGCACAGCCCGATCATACAAAGCTTTAAGATTGTTCTGGCGCTGCGAGCCTCCAGGCAGTCCTCCAACCCATTCCAGATAGCCGCTCTCCCCATAGATACGCCAGATCAGCTCACTGAGACTACCTTGTCTAGCCGCATTTCTCCAGCTTTCCAGCTGTTCTAGGAAATGTCTAAGCTTGCGCTTCAGTTCTGGACTGATCTGCGGCAGATCTTTATCAGGTAAAACATTATTCTCGACGGTGCTTGCGGATTCAATCACATGAGCCGAGAAGAGGTCATACTCTTCTTCAGCCTCTTTTGCATATTGCATATCCACCGCCATCTGTACTGCTTGAAAATAAGGACCCTGACTACACATACGCACCGTAGCCAATTCTTCTTCCGTTAATCCGACCACAGGTGAACGAAGTACGCCAGCCAGCGGAATGTCCTGCTGAGGATTATCAACTATTTTTAAGAGGGAGAGTGCAATTTCCACTTCTGTAGCTTCAAAATAACCTTTATTCAGATCACCATAAGCAGGGATTCCTTCCATCCGAAGCTCTTCGATGATTAGAGGGGTCCAGATTCTTGCCGAGCGAAGCAGGATTACGATATCACCGTAAATAACCGGGCGCATAATCTTGAGTCCCTTATCGTAGATAAGCAGCGGCGATCCACCGGTCATCCCCGTCATTTGTGAAATACGCCGGGCAATTGCCCGTGCTTCCAGCTGCGCCGTCTCGCTCTCAATGGCTTCACTCTCCTGAAGTGGCGCCTCACCGTCTTCAGAAGTCTCTTCTGACTTCCCTGCTGTTGAACCACGATCTATCAATAATAACTCCGGTGCAAAAAAGGTATCAGGGCCCTTCTCTGCTGCACCTGGGAAATTCGCTCCGTAAACAAGCTCAGCGCGTTCGTCATAATTAATCTCCGCTACCGTCTCATTCATAATCTGCCGGAAGATCATATTAACGGCATTCACAACCTCCATGCGACTGCGAAAATTACGGGCCAGATCGATAACCGAACCGCTAGACGATTCATTAGTAATTTCAGATGGATCATCGATTGGGTGTGAGCCAAAGCTGCGGTATTTATCCAGGAATAGCCCCGGCTCCGCCAGACGGAATCGATAGATACTTTGCTTCATATCTCCGACCATAAACCGGTTACCGGGTGTTTCACGGGATATTAGCCGCACAATCTCCTCTTGCACACTATTCGTATCCTGATACTCATCCAGCAGAACCTCATCGAATTGAGCACGGTATTCCATAGCTGCATCAGAAGGCAGGGAATGACCGGGCGTAGAGTCCGGATGGCGTAGAATTTGCAGACAATAATGCTCCAAATCACTGAAGTCGACTAGACCTCTTCCTGCTTTTTCAATTCTATAACGTTCACCGAATGCTATCACTGTCTCTGCAAGCTCTGCCATCAGTGGAGCCGCTTCGTTCAGCTCTTTCAAAAAAACCTCAGGCGGACGGCCAAACAATGCTTTCTGAAGATCTAAAATACTCTTCTTCACACTGTCGCGCAGTTCCTTCACCATCTCCTGCAGTCCAGGATCTGTCGAATCCTTCTTACAAGCCTTTAATTTTCCAAAATATACTTCCATAAAAATATCATATAATTCTGCCCAAGGTCGTTCGTTAACGGCATCCTGCAGTGCATTTACCATCTCAAGATCAGTGGTTAAATTCTCAGCATAGGGTGCCGGACCACCCGGTTGTAGTGCAATCTCCCGGCCTTGCATCAGCTGACTGGCTGCACCCGCAAGTGTCAGCTTCGCTTCTTCAAGAATGCTCAGCACCCATGGCGTTCCACCCAGACTTTCGGTGTCTGGCAATGAGAAATCAGCTGCAGTATCACGGAGCCATTGCGCTGGCCAAGGATGGCTGCGGGCGTAATCATGCAATCGCTGTATGAGCGCATGCACTGCATCATCACTGCGTTCACCACTGAACCAATCAGCGAGCTGCACAAATATGCTATCCTCGCCATCCGCACCTACCTCACCGTACTTTTCCTCCAGCAACTCTTCGAGCAGCTCCTGCCGCATCATCTCCGCTTCATGCTCATTTAATATGCGGAAACCCGGATCAATCGGAATCATTTGATAATAACGCCGGATCACTTCCAGACAGAAGGAGTGCAACGTTGTAATCGAAGCTTTGCCCAGCAGGGATAGCTGACGGCGCAAATGGTTGTTCTCCCCGTTCTCCTCCAGCTCCCGATCAAGGGCTTCCCTGATCCGCTGCCGCATTTCGGCAGCCGCAGCTTTGGTAAACGTGGCTACTAGTAGCCTGTCTACACTGAAGCCGTTCTCTTCCTTACTGATCTTTCGAATAATCCGTTCTACCAGCACCGCCGTCTTGCCGGAACCTGCTGCCGCAGCAACGAGGATGTCATCACCGCTCTCCGCAATGGCGCGCCACTGGTCATCACTCCATATACTTCCTTCCGGTTTCGCTTCTATTTCAGCCTTCATACTCAAGGTGTAGTTCCTCCTTTGCGGGACAGCAGATCCCATATAACGTCCTTCCCTGGCTTACCCAGATTGTTATAGCTGTTACCTTCCACAGCTTCATCGAACTGGCAGACAGGCCTAAAGGAACAGAATGTGCAGGCAGTCTCCTGCCCAATTCGGTACGGCTCAATCGCCACATCACCCTCTGTAATCCGTGTCCCGATATCCGAGATCGTCCCTCTAACGGAGGATAATAGATGGCTCCACTGCTCTGGTGTAGCTACTGAAGCACTGCTATAAAAGCTGCCGTCAGCTTTTACTGCTACAGGCACGATAGAAGAATACCCTTTGTCTAAAGTGGTATCCATTAGGGAGACAACCTCACGATCTGCTGTAAGCAGTCCTTTCATCTTGAAGCGTTTCAACAGCTCTTGCTCAGCCTGTTCCTTGTTCATCCCGTTGGATGAAGTTAACAACGGATCATGCACATGGAAATAAAGTGTGCCTGCTGGAAGTGCCGGCTGCCCCAGCCATTGCTCCGAATATGTCAGCAGCACATCCAAATAAGTCAGCATTTGCAGCGACAATCCATAATACACCTCATGCAGCTTGAGATCCTTTTGGCTCGATTTATAATCAATTACCCGCAGAAGAATACCGTTCTCTCCACGAGCTATGTCTACACGGTCAATCCGGCCAACGACCTCCATCACACAGCCATTCGGCAGCGTAATTCTTAAAGGCGGCAACTCCTTATCCGGTCCAAAATCCAGCTCCAGCCCTACTGGCTCAAAGCTGCCCCGGCGGGCGTGCTCGCCCAGAATCACAGAAGCACGTCCAACAATATTCTTAAGCTTACGGGAGATGTACCCGTAACGTTTGGAGCTCATTAGAATTTCACCCTGCAACATCGGAGATAGCCGTTCTACTGTCTCACTGGCCTCACGCCGACATTCATCCGGAGACAAGCTGCCCCAGCCCCGTCCCTCTTGTTTCAGTCTTATCGCCATATCACTTAGCGCAGCATGGAACAGCTGTCCAATATCAGGTGCTTGCAGCTTATATAACTGGCGCTCTTTCAGTCTTAGTCCGTAGGACGCAAAATGGGAAAATGAGCACGCAACAAATTTCTCCATCCGGGACACACTGCCCCGCAGTGTTGAGCCACCATACAATCTGAGGCTTGTGCCACGCTTTAGCTTCGTTCCCTCATTACGATAGAACAGTGAACTTAGCAAACGTTCCAGTTGAAATTTACGATCTTCGTTCTTAGTAAACCAGTTATACACATCCCACCATAGCTCCGGAATTTCTGTTCCTTGGCGCCACTGCCGCAGCTGCATAATCAATGCGCGAAGACTCTGTTCTGGTTGACCAATGAAACCGAGATGGATAGGATTTTCGACTTCTATAGGTAGTCCCGAAGGGGGAAGTGCTGACAAGCTGTGCTCTTGAACCCTTGGGAACATTCTATGCAAATGCCGGATAACCTCAGAGGGAAGGAGAGCTTTGCCCTCATCATCCGCTGTAGCGTAGCTAATCCAGAGCTTTCGGCTTCCTGTCGTTAGTGCATTATAGATCAGAAACCGCTCGTCCAGCAGTTTACGAGAAGCGCCGGGAGCAAGCTCCATTCCAGCATTCTCTAGTACGGAGCGTTCACCTTCCGAGAGAATTCCATCTTCCTTAAACTGCGCAGGCACAACACCTTCATTAAATCCAAGCAAAAAAGCGTATTTAACCCCCGTTGGGCGAGTCCGATCCATATTGCCGACCAATACTTGATCCAGTGCGGGCGGAACTAGTCCCATTTTAAGTTCAGCAAGACCTGTCTCTAGAACTCCAGTGAACACTTCAAACTCAAGTCTTTCATTGCCCATCATTTCTACTATCTGATCTAACAGATCAAGTACCGCACCCCACAACTGGCTATGTTCCCTAGCCTTCTCGGGTTGGCCCTTCTCCATAGACTTAACACTGAGTTTCTCCAGCTTTCGCGCAACATCCGTCTCTTCAAGCAGCTTGTACAATGCCGTACAAAGTTCAAGACCGCTACGACTTTTCTGGATTCTTTTCTCAAAAGCAAATAATGGACCTGTTATACTAGCACGGCATCGTTCCATAGTAGCAAGCAGTTCATCATCCATCTGTCTGCCGCCTTCCAGCGACAAGCTAGGAATACCTTTCCAGGAGCGGCCATCTGTCCAGCGGTACCCCTGAATCCCACAAGCCAGCACATAGTTTTCTAAAGCATCCATATCATCACGCGTAATACTACCGTCTAGCGGAAGCAGAAGCTCCGTCTTTACGCAACGGAATACATCCTCATAACGCCAGCGACGACGCACTACATCCAATGCGGAACGTATAAACTCCACTAGCGGATGATGCAGCTCATTCACCTTCTGGTCCAGAAAAAATGGCACTCCATAATCTTGGAACAACGGCTGAACCAGCTGCTCGTAATCGCCAATATTGCGCATCAATACGGCCATTTCGCCATATTTTGCACCTTCATCCCGCGCCAGTCTAGTCATTTCGCGCAGGGCTCCCTCAACCTCTGCTCTGTGCGAAACTGCGGCGCCTATGGATATAGCCTCTCTTGCCAGTTCATCCGCACCTATCCAAGCCTTCCGGCGATCATATCCCCGTTCAAGGTGAGCAAGTACTGGACTTTCCTCAAAACGCGGAAGAACCGTTAGCTCCAGCAGCTCGTCCCATACATCAATGCCCAGCTCTTCAGCAATTCCTCGCAGTTTAATGTAAGTAACCGCAGTTGGGTGAAACAATTCAAGCTCATTCAACTGATCTCCATAGGGGTAAGGACGATCAATTGTAAGCGAAACCGTCAGCTTCGAAGCTTGCTGCATCAATTCTCGAAGCACTACGAATTCCTGCGGAGTAAATCCATGGAACCCATCTACCCAAATCTCTGCCCCGCGAATGTAGGAGGAATCTGGAATATGCTCAGCCAGTTCTGCTAAACGATCCTCTTCATCGATATAAAGACGGGACATTTCCTTCTCTAAATCCCTAAATACCAGCTGCAAATCATCCAGCTTACCCTCAAGAATAGGACTTC
The DNA here is from genome assembly GCF_037980415.1 of Paenibacillus sp. FSL H7-0690. Taxonomy (NCBI): domain Bacteria; kingdom Bacillati; phylum Bacillota; class Bacilli; order Caryophanales; family Paenibacillaceae; genus Paenibacillus; species Paenibacillus sp. FSL H7-0690. The sequence continues at coordinate 5,344,147 of NZ_CP150281.1, forward strand.
TTGCAATAGCTCCTCGCATAGCGGACAGCTGTTCCTCTAAATCAGTGGAACCCAAACAGCAACGTTTCATCTCCGTGTGCAGTTGGTTCAGACGTTCCACAAAACCCGGTCTGTCTGCTGAGGCACCGAATAATTTCAGTTCCTCTTTGCGGCGACTGATGATTTTGTAAATTAACATTTTCTTACCTTCTTCACTGATTGGCAGACTTGCACTGCCACCAGTTTCCTGCTTCACACGATAGGCAAGCCGCGAAAAACTCAGTGTCTGCGCCCGAAGGCTTCCCTTCACATTCCCTACGGTCAGAAGCCCCCGTTCTGCTCCAAAAGAACCTTGCTCTGGCACAAGAATAATAATCGGCGCACCAAGCGGTTCCTTTTCTAAGGAAGAAGAGATAGATTCCCATATTTTTGTTGTCTTGCCACTGCCCGAGCGGCCTAGTAAAAAGGTTACCGGCATAAATGATAGACTCCTTCCGTAGCGGAGAAAATATATAGAATACAGGGTGAAATATCCACCCGTTGATTACACTCCAATTAAAAAAGTTCAGTGATTCCTCGTCCCCTCAGTATATCATAACCACACTAATCGGAACATGTGTTTGCTAGTATTTTCTAATGTTTTACAAAGGATAAACAGCTATGAGTACAAATAAAAAAAGCAAACCTCCGGATTTTGGCGGCTTGCTTTTTAGAGTGTTTAGTTTGCTTTTAATGCCAGTTGTGCAACGTTAGATAGGAGCTGCCAATGTCGGAGCGTAGGGTCAATGTTAGACTGTTGGCGTTCAGCGTTCAGCGTTCAGCGTTCAATACTCAACACCCCGCACTCAACATTAGCACTCTACGCCGATCGTTTTGTAATCCGCATTCCGCATATCATAATTCAATAAGCATCATTCGTTGTTTACTATTTAGTATTCCGAATTTAACACTCAACATTTCGGCTAGGCTTGTTTCATTAATTACTTAGGGACCCAGAAGCCGTTATTCGTGGATTCAGTGCTGTTATGGCAACTTTTCGGACCCCACTGACGCTATTCTTCGAAAATGTGCTGCATTACGGATGTTATTGGGGCAATAGCGCCTTTAGGGTCCGTAAGAATTCAATAATGGGCTGTTTACACTAAATAGAGTCATCTGAGTCCGTTGGCAACTCCTTGCCTTACAGCCGACTCACGGCCACCCTACGACCAGCCCTTTTATCTTATTTGTTACTTGGCACTGTAAACCTTTTTTGACCTTCAGGCTTATTTTTTACTCCGCACTTCAAAAATCGCAAACTTCAGATAGTGTCCTTCGTTAACGCCAAGTATTTGTGGGTGGTCTTTGCCTGCGGCCCGCCATTCTACAAGTCTCAACACCTTGCCAGCATCTTTAGCAGCATCGGCAATCGTTTCGAGGAACAGATCTGGCTGCATATGGTAAGAACAGCTTGCGGTAACCAAATAGCCGCCTTCGTTCACCAGCTTCATCCCGTGCAGATTGATATCCTTGTAACCACGGCAAGCGCCAGCTACTGCACTTTTGGTTTTGGCAAACGCCGGAGGGTCTAGGATGACTACATCCCAAGTTCTTCCTCCACCTGCCGTCATCGGCTTGGATGTGTCGGTTTTGGCTGTTTTGCCTCCGGATTTAGGATTTGCAGCAGCTGCTGCCGTATCTGTTCCACTGGCAACTGTCGCCCGTTCAGAACGTTCCTCTAGTCCTTTAACCTGATTCCGTAGATATGCAAAAGCATCATCCACTACGAATTCAACACGATCGCTAAAGCCGTTCAGCTCCACATTCACTTTGGCACTCTCAATGGCGTGTGCTGAAACGTCAAGGCAGGTTACTTTTTTCGCGCCATACTTGCAGGCATGCAGCGTGAAGCTGCCCGTATGCGAGAAGCATTCCAGCACTGTCGCACCGTCCCAATAAGGGAACGTTACATGTTTGCCGCTCTTATTAACTGGTAAGGTCTGTAGTGAACCATCCTCAGTTTCAATTTCCTGTAGCGTAATGCCGCTTCGTCCTCCCCAGCCTTTCATGAGCGGAGCAATGGAAGCTCTATTCTCACGTTGGTCAAAGAAGTAACCTGTCTTCTGGCCCTCTTCAATATCAACGACCAGCTTCAGGCCATTCTCGCTCACGGTTACATGCCTTGGACATTCCCCGTACAGCACACCCGTTGTCTGCTCCATACCTTCAAGCTCGCGCACACTAACATCACTGCGCTCATAGATTCCGCGCGGTGCCATAACCTGCACCAATGCTTCGACGATTTCTGCACGCCGCTTGTCCATTCCGAGGGTAAGCAGCTGCACAACCAAAATATCTCCGAATCGATCTACAATAAGCCCCGGCAAAAAGTCCGCTTCACCATAAACCAAGCGATAAGCATCCGCACCCGGAAGGAACCGGTTTCTGTGTTGCAGACAATTCGCAAACCGTTCTGCAAAAAAGGCTGTATCCATGATCGCAAGGGGTCCCTGCGATACAATTCTTACCCGAATTTGTGACGCTGGATTGTAATATCCCACGGCCAAAAATCGGCCCTGATGATTAAGGACATCTACTAAACCCCCCGCTTCCGGATTTCCTTCTACCGATGCGACTTCACCTGCATAGACCCATGGATGGCCCTGTTCCAGTCTTTTTTTGCGATTGCGTTCTAAAATAACCGATGGCAATGACTTCAACTCCCTGTTTTTCTAAAAATGTTTTTATACATGTCCCATGCAATACATTCATATATTGGTGTACAACCCTCGTCCAAAGGAGTATGCCCTATGTTCAGTGATTTGCTGTTCCCTATCATATATGGTCTTGTTATCTTTCTAGCCGGCATGAAGCTGATGGAAACGGCGTTGTCCAAGCTAGCAGGCCCTCTATTAACTACAAGCCTAAATAGAGCTACCTCAACACCTATTAAAGGAATGATTGCCAGCAGCCTGTTGTCCGCCTTACTCCAGAGCAGTACTGCTGTAACGGTGTTGACTATCGGCATGGTCAATGCCGGCCTGCTTACCTATGCCCGCACACTTGGCATTATCCTGGGCAGCAACATCGGCACCACATTAACTACAGAATTGATCGGACTTCAGATCAATACCATGGCCACGCCCTTGCTGGCAGCCTCGCTCAGTCTGTGGGCAGCGGCAGTTATTGCAGGCGAACTGCCGCCTACATCGCGAGTGGCAGAGCTCTGCCACAAAATATCCCCGCCGCTGCAATTTATCAGTCTGGCTGTATCAGGCTTCGCCCTCGTCCTATGGGGCATCGCTGTCATGCAGTCTATCGGCGGAATACTTCAGGAAAGTGGCTTATTCCTCTGGTTCCTAAACCATGCCGCTACTAGTGCCTTATGGGGGCTCGCCGCTGGAGCGTGCCTAACAGCCATGCTCCATAGCAGCGCTGCTGTCATAGCTATGGCTATGAGCATTGCCGCCTCGGGTGCCATGCCGCCTGAGCTAGGTATAGCCATTGTGCTGGGTGCCAACGTAGGCACCTGTGTTACAGCGGTCATCGCTTCCATCGGCGGCACGCCATCCGGCGTCTTCGTCGCTTGGTCCCATGTTGCGCTTAATGTAGGTGGTGCACTATTATTCTTGCCCATGATCGGGCTGCTACAAGCAAGTGCTGCATGGATTGGTGGAGGTCCTGCTTCACAAATCGCCCACGCCCAGACCATTTTCAACGTAGTCTGCTCACTTCTAGCACTGCCATTATGCTACCTGCCTATATGGTCAAAACTGGAGAAACGTCTTCAGTCTTAACAAAAAGGTGCCGTTAATATAATCCCAGTTTTCCACAACTGTACTATTATACTTCAATCGAAAATATTATAAAACCGCGAACCGTCGTAAAAAGTGATCACCGTCGAGAAAATTCCAATCAGCGCAAACAAAGCCAATGCAAAATAATCGTCTCTTGTGAACGGGCGACGGCTATACCAAGTTCGTTTGGTCTCAGTGCCAAAGCCGCGCAGCTCCATAGCGGTACTGATATTTTCAATCCGCTCGATACTAGTCAGAATTAGGGGCATCAGAATCGAAATGATATTTTTTAGCCGCTTAGGCAGCTTTTCTTTTCTAGAAATATCTATTCCCCTTGCTTGAGCAGAGAACGATATATTCTCATAATCTCGTTGAATATCCGGAATGTACCGCAGTGCCAGCGATACAGAATATGCAATTTTATAGTTCACTCCAACTCTATTTAAGGATGCTGCAAATTCACTGGGATTGGTCGTTAGAAGAAATAATAATGCCATAGGAATGACCACCGCATATTTCAGGGCAATATTGAATTGATAAAATAGCTGCTCCCAAGTTACCGTATACCGGCCTGCAATATGCATAATATCATGACGTGTCCCGTAAACACGTACGCCCTCCAAAGGAGAAAAAATAAAGATAGCTATATGATTAAGCAAAAAGAAAATCAAAATAAAATATAATACGAAAGCATAATCCTGAAATTGAACTTTGGAAATTCTAAAGGCAAGCAAACTAAATAACAGCATCACAATTAGACATCTTGTATCATATGTAATCATCCCCGTCACAGACCACACTACAAATAAAATCAACTTCGTAGCGCCGGTAAGACGGTGAATAGGTGAATCCTGCTTCGTAAAAGTTAACATTTTGGCCTTCATCCGCCTCGGCTCCTCCTATCATACGCAATAAACCTTCTAACGAACTCCTCCGGTTGTTTCAATCCAGCTTTTATAGCTAGGGCAAAAAGCGAGGTTTCTTTCAAGTTCGCTTTTTTCACCACATCAGTATTCGTTAATATTCGCTCAGGGCTATCATCCGCAAGCTTCACGCCATCAGCTAACACTATAGCTCTATCGGCATATTCCAGCATCAAGTGCATATCATGCGTAATCATAATGACCGTCATCCCCTGCCCCCGCAGCGTCAAGAGAAACTCCATCATTTCGTTATAATGCCTGTAATCCTGAGCAGCAGTCGGTTCATCCAAAATGATCACTTCCGGCTCCAGTACCAGAATGGCGGCAATCGTGACCCGTTTCTTTTGGCCGTAACTGAGCGCCGAGATCGGCCAGCTGCGAAAAACATAAAGTCCGCACACCTTCAAGACTTGATGGACGCGTTCACGAACGAGCTCCTCAGGGCAACCTCGGAGTCTTAGTCCTAGGGCAACCTCATCATATAAAAGTGTCTTTGAAATCATATGATTGGGATTTTGCATAACAAAACCAATCCGCTCTGCCCGCTCCTTAATCGTGTCCTGAGCAATATCACGCCCATGCATCCGTATTGATCCGGAAGTAGGTTTATAGAAGCCACAAATCAGCTTAGAAACTGTAGATTTCCCAGCCCCATTTCGCCCCGCTATACAGACCATCTCTCCTTTATGAATACAGAGATTGAGCTTATCCAGCACCTGCTGATTTTTTTCGTATCCAAAAGAAATATCTTGCAGTTCAAGGATGGGTGGGCTCTCCAGCTTATCCTGGCGCGACTGATTGCACTCATACCAGATCTTAAGTTTATTAGAACACGCCTCCAACTCTATATCGTTCACATGTTGCGGATTCATATTTGCTGTAATCGAACATCCGGCATACTTCAAAGCCGTTAAATAGAGAGGTTCCCGAATGCCAAATTCTGAAAGCAACGTTGTGCTCAACAGTTCTGCAGCCGGCATATCCGCCGCAATACGTCCTTCATGGATCACAATAATACGGTCCACCGCCCGATGCAGCACCTCTTCAAGACGATGCTCGATCATAATAACGGTTTTACCTGTCTCTTTATGCACTCGATCAATAAGCTCAATCGCTTTTGTACCGGTATAAGGATCTAAGCTTGCCAGCGGTTCATCAAAGAGCAGGATGTCCACATCACCTACCAGAACACCTGCCAAGGACGTTTTTTGCTTTTGTCCACCCGATAACTCCTGAGGAGAAGAGGCCAGAAATTCGTGGATATCCACCGCTCTTGCGGCAGCCGCCACTTTGCTATTCATTTCTGTCTGCTGAACCACATGGTTCTCTAGACTGAAGGCGATATCCTCGCCAACCGTTAAACCTACAAATTGTCCATCCGGGTCCTGCAATACGGTACCTACCTGATTGGACAGCTCTGTGATACTCAGATCCTTCTGCTCCTGGCCTATAATCCGTAATGAACCTGATATTTCCCCTCTGTAAGCAAAAGGGATGAGACCATTAATGCAATGAGCCAGTGTACTTTTCCCAGAACCTGAGGGTCCCACGATAAGCACCTTCTCCCCTTCAACAATCGTTAAGTTAATCCCCTGTAGTGTGGGTTCCTGCTGCGCCCGATATTGAAAGCTGAAATCCTTAAATTCAATCATTACTTTTTTCATCTGAGACCTTCCTCTGGGTTAATGTGAAGAGAAAAAAGCCGGTGATTTCCACCGGCTTTTTAGCTTGGATATGTATTCCACTCAAGCTTCTCTAGTCAAGCTGCCCTGTTTCGTTCTTGTCTTAGCATACGCAATGGCTAGTAAAGATCCGATCACTGCCACCGAAGCTATATTTAATGCACCTGCGGTCAGTCCTTGCGTAAATACTTTATTAGCGGGTTCTGCATAGATCAGAATATCCAACACTGGGGCTACAAGGAACCAAGCTACAGCATTCGCTGCAATCTGAGCCAGATTAAAGCGTATTATTTCCTTCCGTCCGAATTCCCCGTCATGAATAGCGATTCTAGCTACTAACAAGCCAATAACCAGCCCTACAATTCCTGATGATATGACCCAACTGAACCATGGCGATCCATAAGATATCGTATCCTTCAGGGTATGCCCGATCAGGCCTATAAATAATCCGGCAAACGGGCCGTACAATAGGGAGAACAATGCCAGTAATGCGTATGTAGTCTCGATGTTAGTGTTTGGAATACCCGAAGGAATCGAGCCGAATCTCCCCAATATAACGAATAAAGCAGAACCAATACCAATCGCTACTATCGTCTTGATCGACAACACCTTTTGTTTTGCCATGTTTTCATCTCCCCCAACGCATCTATTATGTTTTATGTGATTATACATCGGAATAGTCGGAATTACTATAGAATCCAAATAAAAAAATCTGCAAAGCAACATAATGTTGGCTTTGCAGATTCATAGTTGATAATTCAGATCTTATTCTCTATTACTTCACTGTCACTGATACTGTAACTGTTTTGCCGCCTAGCTTTCCTTTAATGGATGTCGTTCCTTTACTCACAGCTACAATCTGACCACTTGCAGATACTCTCGCTACAGAAGGCTTGGAGCTGGTCCATACCGCACTTCCAGTAACAACAGCAGTCTTACCAGTATCATACTGTGCAGTCACGACTACATTCTGAACGGCTCCCGGAGCCATTTTCAGTCTGCTCTCATTAACGGTCAGCTTTGTTAATTTAGGAACTACAGTAATTTTGACACTAGCAGCAATCCCTTGGTAAGATCCTGTCAACGTAGCAGTACCTTCTGTTACTGCTTTAACGGTTGTAGCTTTAACCGTAGCAACCGCCTCGTTTGAGGACTCCCAATTCATACTGCTGGAGACATTCCCTGTCTTACCATTAGAATAATAAGCCGTTACCTTTATCGCTTTAGAGCCTTTAATGTTCATTTCGATAGCAGTAGGTTCTACAACTAGCTTAGTAACCTTTTGTTCAATGGTAACTGGGATACTGATGGTTTTATTAGCGTAAGTTCCCTTTAAAGTAGCAGAACCCTTCACCAGTCCTTTGATTACCTTACCGGAAGTTGTTGTCTTGATAATCGCATTCGTACCGGTAAGCTCCCATTCCATAGTTGCAGTAGCATCAAGTTCACTGCCGTTTTCCATCACAGCTTTTACTTCAGGAACAGCCTTCTCTTCACCAGTAACAATCACCAGGTTTTCTTCTGGTCCAAGCAAGACAAGGACTTTATCTTTCACTGTAACCTTTACTTCAACACTTTTTTCTCTTACAGCAGTTTTTGAAGTCGTTGGGTTTTCTGATTTTATTTTACCGATAACCTTCACAATACCTGCCGATTCAGCTACAATCTTGCCGTCTTTAATGGTGGCAATCTCATCATCCGCAGAGGTCCACTCAATATCACTGCTAAGATCTAGCTTTGTACCGTCAAGCTTTGTACCATTTACTTTTGGAAGGCTTACGGTGTCATCTGTGTAAAGCTCCAATTCCGTCTTGTCGGCTGCCAGTTCTGTGATCGTAGGATAAACTGTCAGCTTAAAGCTTTTATTAATTCCTCTGTACTCTGCTTTAATAACCGAAGTTCCCACTGCTTTAGCAGTCACTGCCGCAGTATCGCTACCAGGCGTAACGGTTGCCGCCAATTGATTATCCGAAGTCCATACTGCGCTGCCTGAAATGTTCGGAGTAGAATTCGCAGCATCGCGAACCTCAGCCTTAACGTTCAGGGTTTCGCCCATAAACAGGAATTGATCTCCTGTAGGAGTAAGTAGTAGCGCTTCATAAGGAGCACGTACATATACGTCTACTGTTTGTGTAATCCCCAGATAGGACACTGTAATTACAGCTTTACCAGCAGACAATACTTTGATCTCGCCTTTGTCTACTGTAGCTACACTAGCACTAGAAGAGGACCATTCTGCTTTCTCTGAAATATCATTTGCGCTGGATTTTGTAGTTTCTTTAGTCTCTGCAACCAACTTCAAAGGTGCATCTCCGACTAGCATCTCTAGTTCTTTAACGATTTTGTCGTCATGTTTAAGCTCAATTTCAGAATAAGGCAATTTCACTACAGCCTTAAAGGTTGCTGTTAAGGTCTTGTATTTGGCAGTGATCGTTGCTGTACCTTCACCAGCCAAAGTGATCTTACCTTCTGCAATGGTCAACACGCTTGTGTTGGAGCTGCTCCAAGTAGTATCAGCCGTTACATCCTTAGCAGAAGTCGCTGTTTCTCCACCAATCGCATTGGCTTTGACCAGCAGTTTATCCTCATCATCACCCAATTTGTAGTTCCCTTCAGAACTATATTCGAGCTTCAGTTCTTTAACAGGATGGGCTACCTCAACTTCAATGGTAGCAAGTGCATGATTATAAGTCGCTGTAATAATAGCTTTTCCACTGTCAATCGGAGTCAATAGGCCATTTACTACCTTTACAGCGTTTGTGTTAGAAGAATTCCATACAACTGCACCTGTCACATCTCTTTTAGATGAGGACCCTTCCACATTCGCATATACCTTAAGTTGCTTTGGCGTTTGTCCAACCGTAAGCTCTACTTTAGCGGAGCTTTCGAATTCAATCGAGTTGATATCGCCGGTCGCTGCAAAGACACTTACCGGAAAAACCGCAGTAGCTAACAATATCATGATGAGGAGCATTTTCGTCATTTTCCTGTACACAGTCATTTGTTCTCTCCCTTAGGCTATAATGTCGTTCGGTGGTTTATCCCCACACTCTTTTACTTATATCGACAATTGTACCCTAAGTGTTTACCCCCTGGCTCTATAAAGCGAAATTCGGGACTTTCAGACTAGATAATACGGTAAAGGTTGATCAAAATATTAGGAAGTAATATGCTAACTACTACATTCTTTCTTGAAACAAGGGGGCTACGATGAGTGCAGAGAACGTCCAACTAGAAGCAATCCCGTCTCCTAAACAGGAAGATAGCTTCCTTAAAGGGGTAAAAGATTGTATTCCCACACTACTAGGCTACTTAAGCATCGGACTTGCAGCAGGTGTTGTTCAAAAGACAGCCGGGCTCAGCATTGCTGAGATTGCCTTAATCAGCTTGATTCTTTACGCGGGCTCAGCTCAGTTTATAGCTGCTGGAATGATAGCTGTTAGCAGCTCGCCTGCGGCCATTATTATTACGATATTTATCGTGAATCTTCGCCATATTTTGCTTAGTGCAGCTCTTTCACCTTATTTCCGCCATCTTTCCCCACTGAGAAATATGCTGGTTGGTTCTTTATTGACTGATGAGACCTTCGGAGTTGCCATCAATCAAGCTTTGAATAAGCAGCAAATCAGTGAAAAATGGATGCACGGTCTAAATCTCACCGCTTATTTAAATTGGTTTCTTGCGAATGTAGCGGGAGCTTTTTTAGCCCAGTGGATCTCAGACCCTGATCAATTCGGTTTACAGTTTGCCTTACCTGCGATGTTTATTGGCATTCTTGTAATTTCCATGATTGACCGTAATAAAATCAAACTAGATTTGGTTGTCGCAATCCTTGCCGTGATCATAGCAGTAGGAAGCTCCTTCCTATTCTCCAGCAGTGTTGGAGTGATTATCGCTACAGTCATTGCGTCAACGATAGGGATGGTGTTTGAAAAATGGAAGTAAGATGGGATGTATTTCTGATCATTCTAGGAGCAGCTTTTGTGACCTTCATTCCCAGGGTGGTTCCACTCATGATCCTTAGCCGGTTTGAATTGCCAGAATGGGGAATGCGCTGGTTAAATTATGTTCCTATCTCTGTTATGGCAGCATTAATAGGTCAGGAGATATTTTTGAATGATGGGAAATTTTCGTCTTTAGCTAATAACATTGAGCTTTTTGCGGCATTGCCTACTTTTTTGGTTGCGATAAAAACCCGGAGCTTGCTAGGCACTGTACTGGCGGGGATTGTTTCAATCATGATTCTACGGATGTTTTTTTGATCCACTTCTACGCGTATGAAGTCACTATCGGACACAGCTGACCTTATTCGCAGCATTATCCCACTTTTGGAACACTAACGGACACCATAGTCGCTATAGTCATGAAAAACACCTATTATGAACTACTTTCTGAGGAATAGCTGCACTGGAGTCCGAAACTAAGCATAAAAGGCAAAAAAAATACAAATAACGCCAGCTGGGTCCGAAAGCATCATGAGATTGTTATGAATTGGTGGTCTAGACAGCAACAACTTAAAAACAGAGCAGCCCTTCCCCGCTAACGGGAAAATGGCTGCTCTGTTGTCTTTTACTAATATCTATTGCTTAACGGACAGCCTGCTGAAGCACAGTCTGACTAACCCCGACCAACTCACCGCGGCATTCGTTCACGCCAGCTTCCGTTATCTTCACCTGACAAAGTTCTCCTTGGAGTGAATCTTCTCCATCAAAGAACACCTGCAAATAGTTGTCGCTAAATCCATGCTGGATATTGCGCCCCGGTGCCCCTTTTGCGGCTCTTTCCGGAATAACACTTAATGTCTGACCTACAAATTTGCGAGCATAAGCTATTTGCATTTCTTCCGAAAGATCAATCAATTCCTGCACGCGTACATTTTTGATTTCTTCGTCGATCTGATTCTCCATCCGCGCTGCTGGAGTGCCCGTCCGCTTGGAGTAAGGGAATACGTGCATCTCGGAGTAATTAATAGCTTTCATGAAGTCGTAGCCGGCACGGAACATTTCATCGGTCTCCCCCGGGAATCCAACGATAACATCCGTAGTAATTCCGACATCCGGCATCGCCTGACGGATCAGCTGCATTTTGGCGTAATATTCTTCTGTCGTATATTTACGGCGCATCGCTTTCAGCACATCATTATGTCCGGCTTGCAGCGGGATATGCAGATGACGGCACATTTTAGAGGAACGGTTCAGCACCTCCAGCAGCTTCTCATCGATCTGGCTAGCTTCGATAGAACTGATACGTACCCGCTCCAGTCCATCCACCTTATCTAGATCCCACAGCAAATCGGCTAGACGGTAATTATCAAGATCATCACCGTAACCGCCGGTATGAATACCCGTGAGCACAAATTCCTTATACCCTGCTTCTACTAATTGATGTGCCTGGGTTACGATACTTTTGGGATCACGGCTGCGGGAAAGTCCACGCGACCATGGAATGATGCAGAATGTGCAGAAGTTGTTGCAGCCATCCTGAATCTTCATAAAAGCACGCGTCCGATCCGCAAAGCCAGGTACATCCATCTCTTCGAATTCACGTGTCTTCATAATATTACGAACAGCGTTGACCGGCTGACGTGAGGCTTCAATGTTTTTCACATGCGTCATGATCTGATCGCGGTCCTGGTTACCAATAACAAGATCGACACCAGGAATATCAAGAATCTCACCAGGAGAGGTCTGCGCATAGCAGCCAGTAACCGCCACGATAGCTTCCGGATTGCGGCGAACGGCACGACGAATCATTTGACGGCTTTTTTTGTCACCTGTATTAGTTACAGTACAAGTATTAATCAGATATACATCGGCGGGTCCCTCGAAATCGACCTGCTCGTAACCTTCATTTTTGAATAGCTGCCAGATGGCTTCGGTGTCATAAAAATTCACTTTACAACCTAAAGTATAAAATGCTACGGATGGCATCTCTTAAGCTCCTCCCATTTCTCCCGATTCATATAAAATACAAGCAGCGGCAACCATACCCGCTGTCTCACAGCGCAGAATACGCCGTCCTAGTCCTACGGAAACCGCACCAGCTTCTTCTGCCTTTTGGCATTCCTCTGGTGTAAAGCCCCCTTCAGGACCTACCACAATCAGTACCTTCCCACCAGCCTGCGGTGAAAGCGAGGATAACCAAGGGGCAACACTGCTGCGAAGCTGCAAGCCTTCTTCTTTTTCATAACAGAAATAAACAGCATCATACTCACTAAAAGTCTGTAGCAGCTGCTTCCAGGATAACGGTGAGCCTACAGCCGGAACGATGTTCCGGTGTGCCTGCTCGGCAGCTTCTTTACAAATTTTACGCCAGCGGTCCAGCCGCTTACTTTCCTTGCGTTCATCGTATTGTACAATCGTGCGCTCCGACAGAAAAGGAATAAAACCAACGGCTCCAATTTCTGTACACTTTTGAATGACAGTTTCCATCTTATCGGCCTTGGGTAAGCTCTGAGCCACTGTGATTTTTATCCGCGGTTCATGCGTCATCTCCAGGGTTTCCAGGATATTCACTGTCACTTCCCCTATTTCGATCTGAGCAATCTCAACTAACGCTTCACGGGAGACGCCATCGCTGACAATAAGCTTGTCCCCAACCTTACCGCGCATGACTTTGGCAATATGCCTTGCATCTTCCCCGTCAATTCTAACGTTATCTGCACCAAACTGCTCCGGTGTAACAAAATATCGCTGCATCTCTTCATCATCCTGTTCATGAATTCAGTAAGAAGAAACGGTAAAGACGCCTTAATAAAGACGTCACCCGTTTCTTAGAGAAATATAACTATGGATCAGGCGAAATTTAACTATCCTATTTTTCAACAAATTACATAATACAATGTTTAAGCAGGGTTGACCAGACTTCAGTCCCTACCTTAGCTGCCAAACATTCTTAGGAATAGCTGCACAAATGTTCTCGACATTTCACTAGCCCAGTGGCCAAGAGGATCGATGGTATAGGTTCGTAACCCTGGAATAAACAGAATTAATAAAAAGATAAATACAGCCCATTGCTCAAATTGCTGTAATCTGCCCCGAATGGAGTGAGGAGCAATATCCTCCACAATCCGGTAGCCATCCAGCGGAGGCAATGGAATCAGATTGAACAAGAATAAAAAGAAGTTCCATTGAATAAAGGTGCCAAAGAACAGATACACTGCCTCTAAAACGCGATCATTGGAGATCGACTCTAATACACCGGTTGCCGCAAGCACCCCATATATTAAAGCACCAATAATCCCTAGTAACAGGTTACTGATTGGGCCCGCAGCAGACACAATGACTCCCATCAGACGGGGGCGGCTAAAGTTATCACGGTTTACAGGAACTGGACGTGCCCACCCGAAACCAGCAACCAGCAGCAGTAAAATACCAAAAAAATCGAAGTGTACAGCAGGGTTAAGCGTCATGCGTCCTAATAATCTAGCGGTAGGGTCACCGAACTTATTTGCGAAATAAGCATGACTGAATTCATGTACTGTAAAAGCAATTAAAATCGTAATGAGCAGAAAAGGAAGCTGATCCAGATCTACACGTATTATACTTTGCAATATATCCATTTTTACCTCTTTCCGGCTGTAAATGCCACCCAATCTTCTTCACGGGATACTTCCATAATCTCAAAGCCGGACTCTTGTAGTGCGTTAGCCACAAGTCCTTCTTTATCCTTATAAATACCAGAGGTAATATACAAGCCTCCTGGCTGAAGTGCACGATACACATCATCCGTAAACAATACGATGATTTCTGCCAAAATATTCGCAACTACAATCTTCACCGGGAGTGTAACGCCGAGGCTATCCTCTGTTACTTGCTCCGCAGGTGTTCCCTCAAGAGTGTGACCCGGTCTAGCGGATGGCCACATTTCTCCAGCAGCCGTGTCAGCTACACCTTCACCACCTAGCAAGGAGAGCAGGTCGCTTTCTTTTACCGAAATGAACTTCTCAAGTTTGTTCAGTGCTACATTCTCGCGCGCACTTTCAACAGCTACAGGGTCCAAATCTAACGCCAGCACGGATTTCGCACCGAGCAGCATTGCACCTACAGCCAATATTCCTGAACCCGTACCAACATCGATTACTTCTTCGCCGCCGCTAATATTCTTCTCGAGCGCACGCAGGCACAAAGCTGTTGTAGGGTGAGTCCCTGTACCAAATGCCATACCAGGGTCCAGCTCAATGATTGCCTCATCGGGGCTCTCAGGCGTATATTCCTCCCAAGTTGGTTTAATCGTGAGACGCTCCGATACCCTGAGTGGTTTAAAATATTGCTTCCAAGCATGCGCCCATTCGTCTTCATCTACGGTTTTCCAAGAAATCAGCGATTTGCCCGGATCAATACCGTACTCACGCAATTCTGCTACCCGTGGAGTCAGTTCTTCTATAACAGCATCCATATCCGTGGAATCGGCATAATAACCTTTGATTACCGCTTCCCCTTCTGGGATATCATTCAAGGGTTGGTCATATAATTCACCGTAACGCGTATTCCGCTCTTTACTGAGTGTTCCGGATTCTTCAATAGAAACCCCACCCGCTCCTGCTTCATATAAAAAATTCGAAATCATTTCTTGTGCATCTTCTGTTGTATGTATCGTCACTTCATGCCATAACATCTTTATGTGATCCTCCTAAAGTTTTGTGAGCGTTAGCTTCATTGATTAACTTCGTGCAAAACTGGCTTCGTAAGCATAGACTTAGTTTTGTGAGCATTCGCTTCATAGTATAACATTTCTTCTTGGGGTAACGCCAAACTACAGATCAACGCTCTGCCATGCCCGGGCTGCTCCTGCAAAAGCAATCGAGCGAATGATCATCTACCATCCCCGATGCCTGCATGAAAGCATAACATATGGTAGAGCCGACAAACTTCATGCCTCGCTTTTTTAATGCTTTACTCATTGCGTCAGACTGAGCCGTTGAAGCAGGGACATCCGCACGTGTCTTCCAATGATTAAGCGTAGGCGCGCCCCCCACAAAGCTCCAGAGATAATCTGAAAAGCTGCCTGTTTCCGCACTAATTTGCAAATATACTTTTGCATTACGAATGATAGAATCAATCTTTAAGCGATTTCTAATAATCCCGGGATCGTTCATCAACTCAGCAATTTTCGGCTCATCATAATGCACAATCTTTTGCGGATCAAATCCATCAAATACCTCTCTGTAATGTGCCCGCTTTTTTAAGACGGTGTACCAGCTTAACCCTGCCTGCATGCCTTCAAGCATGAGTAATTCAAACAGCTTCCGGTCATCATACAGAGGTTTGCCCCACTCTTCATCATGGTATGCGATATATAAAGGATCCTCATTAACCCAAGCACAGCGAGTGATTTCCATCCTTTTCTCTCCTTTACGCTAATCCTCGCTAAGTCCACTCAGCATCTACTCACTGTAAACGAAAAAAAGGGAAGAACACAAGGTTCCTCCCTAAAAAAGATTTTCTATGGCCGCAGCTGCACTCTTGTTTCTTTATCCGGATCGTCAGTCGTATAGAAGAATATATAAATAGAAGCTTCTGTACCTTTGAAACCCTTGTAAACATCAATGGCCTTATTGTTTCCATCCCCAGTGAAATTAACGGTCAGAGGTTTCCCTAAAATACGCTCTTTCCCCAGTCCGATATGGGTCTGGTTAATTCCACCGAAGCGAGCATCTTCACTTTCAGTCTCTACATAAAGATCGGCACCCTGCATATAGTACGTCCATTTTACCGGGTATCCGCTAAGCTGCTGGATAAGCGTCTGTTTCTTATCAGATATATTCGTCAACAGAAGCGGTGTTTTTTCGTCTTTGTTAATTTTATAGCTGCCGTGCTGAGTCACCTTGTATTTAGCAACAAAGGTAATTGGCGTCTCTTCTGTGATTTCAAGGTCAACTGGCCGCTCAAAACGAAGCACTGTTAATTCCGGCTCACCTTCTGGAGATCTCCAGAAATTGCCCTCCAGCGTCTTGCCTGCTACTTCAAGAGTAGACTTTTGATACGGGAAATTGTTGCCTTTCTCTTTACTTCTAATAGCGATTCGAATTTGAGTAGGCGTCACTACCATTTTCTCCAGCGTGTAATTAGGTTCGCCCTCTTCTAGCGGCAGATTCAATGAGGTATTTATGGTTCCGCTCTCCATCTGCTTTTTGCTTAATTGAAGATCAAAAGCTAGGGGCCCCTCAACCTTTTTTTCTTGTTTCATGTACTGCAGCTTGTAATTCACTTCTCCACTGGAAATATCAGCCGCCTTAAAATATTGCTGGGACGTATATTCCCCGTTTTCTCCCGGTGTACCGAAAGCACCTCCAGCCAGCGAATTTATGAGCGTTCCGTTTTTGTAAGCGACTATATTTGGAAAGGCCCATTTTTTTGTTTCTGGCTGATCAAAAATGATCGCTGAAGAGAATAATATTTTTTCTTGTCCTTGGGTAAATGGTTTCACCTCTATGCTGCGCATTCCTTCCTGTCCAATAGGAAACTTTTGTGTCTCCTGCGATTGGATATCCAGCGGTAAATCTAACTCCTGTGTGCTAAAGGCTTGCAGATTATCTGCAACTAGTTGCACATTCACAGTATCCTTTTTCGGTGTCCAATCACTCTCGAAATATCCGTTGTAATGTTGATTTTTCTCATCCCATAACACATAACTGAACTCACTAGGACCATTCGCCCCATCTACGCCCTTCAAAGTCATTCCATTAACATTCCAATTTTCATTTTCCAAGCGTTTTCCTACATCCAAAGTGAATAAGATAACCGTCCGATTCTCATCCACAATCGCTGTATGTAGCTTCAGAGTTACTCCATCCTGCGTCACTGACTGGTTCAGTTGTTGTCCGAGATTTTGGGCCAGCGCTGCTTGAACGCCTCCTCTCCCATGGAGCAAATTATCCCAATCATAATGCACTGCTGCATATACGGGTGCCGCTGCAATAAGTACTGAAAATGAAGCCACCACAGCTATTTTACTCCAGTTTCTCCCTCTGTTCCCGCTACCATTCGCCATACGAAGTTGTAGGGGAGTCATTGTACTGTTTTCTTGCTCTAAACGTCCCCACATGCGTTCAAAATCTGGATAAGGCACGCCTTTATCTTCATTTAAACGATGCTCCAGCATATTTTCTAACTTTTTCAAAAGCTTCGCCCTCCTTTAGTTCAAGTTGAACCCCAGCCTCCTGCAGGATTCTCCTCATTACCGTTAGCCCTTTATGCAGTCTAGATTTGGTCGTTCCGAGTGGAATGGACAGCAAATCCGAAATTTCAGCCAGACTGAAATCATGCATATACCTAAGTGTGAGCACCATCCTAAGTTTGATAGGGACCTGGCTCATATATTGCGCCCACTCGACCTCCGTCTCACGCTGCTCAATCTGCTGCTCCACAGCTGTTTCTGCCGTTTTATTAAAGAAATGAAGGTTGTCCGTAATCTTCTGTTGTAAAGTCCGTTTTCGTTTCAAATGATTGAGGCAATGGTTGACCGTTATTTTCATAATCCAAGCCTTGATATGCTCCACGTGCTCACGATTACTGCGAAATACGGTAATAAAGACATCCTGAGTCAAATCCTCTGCATCCGCCGCGTCATGCACCATATAGTAGCAAGTCCGGTATACATCTTTATTGTAGGTTTCAAATAACTCTCGGTTACTCTCCAAATTTTGCGCCCTCCTTTCTTGACTGAGATATCTATATGACAACCAATCCTTGGAAAAGGTTCGTTTTTCTGAGCATAAACTATCGCTACTCTTAAAGACATAGAGAAAATCAAACAGGCTTAATAATCTGAATGAAGCAAATGGAGGAAGGACAATGACTCTTTTAACTACTGGTCCGTAGAAAACAATGTTAACTCAGAAAACAACACAAGACTTACACAACAGGTCACTGTCAAAATTGCTAATGGTAGCGGTCAGATTGCTTCCACAGTTCTGATCGAAGGCTACTACATGAATGAAGAAAGAATTCAATATGTAGGCGATCTGCTAGATGTGATGCCAAATCAGGTAATAACTAAAAATTATTTTGCGGATTTTGATACCTTCGAATTTTTTTTCACAACTGCTAGTTTGCCAGACCATCCAATCCAAATCTCATTTTGGGGTAAAGACAGTGCAGAGAAATTAGTAGCCCAGCATCGATTAGCTACAGCAGAATTACTTGGATATGATGGGGCAACTGGCGCAACTGGCGCAACTGGAGCGACTGGGGTGACGGGGGGGCTAAAGGTGGGACTGGCTCTGATGGGGCGATTGGGGACACCGGAGTTACTAAGGTTAGTGTTACTGTAGACGGAGTCATCACAAATCATAGATATATGATTCCTACCTTGATTGTTAACAAAATCGGATAATACCAACAATAAAAGGGTCCATCTCTTTCAAGTAGGAGACCGACCCTTTTTTGCTGATATTCAATCTATCAACATACATATTAACAATTAAAGGATATCCATAACCTCGCGCGCTTGTGTGTCGAGATTTTGTGCAGAAGAAGCAATCTTCGAAAAATCCTCCAACGCCACCAGAACCTGCTGCTGACTATCTTCTATACTTTCTTGTACTTGATTTGTTCCTATAGAGATCTTTCCAATTTCCAGCGTGATCGCATCCACACTATCCCGTACCTTTATGATCGAATCTTGTACCATAGAAGATAATTTTCTTACTTCTTTTGCCACTACGTCAAAACCTCGCCCATACTCCCCGGCATGCGCTGCCTCAATAGCAGCATTTAGGGCTAATAATTGCGTTTGCGAAGCAATATCGCGAATCGTTTGCACGATGCTATGAATCGATACAGCTTGCTTTTCAAGATTAGCTAGAGTATGTGTATTTTCTATCGATACTTCGGCGATTTTGTTGATGCTTCGTAATAATTCTTGACTGCGCTCAATACCTAAATCTGCTCTTTGATTCAAGCTGTCTGCCATCTCTTGCATCCGTTGCACAACATTACTCAGGTTGTTTTGTCTTTGGGTGATATTAGTTGCTATTTTAGATACTCCGATGACTTGTTCATTGCTTTCATCAAATACTGGCATGTAGGTAGCTTCAAGCCAAACCGCATTTCCTTTCGAATCCATTCGTTCGATCTTATCCTGAAAACTCTTCCCTGTAAAAAGATCCTGCCAAAACCGTTCGTAACCTGGGCTATCTGCGAAATGTGGAAAACAGAACTCTTTATGATGCATTCCGTACATTTCATCTTTTTTATATCCCATGGAATTTGCAAAAACTTCATTCACATAAGCTACCCGGCGATCAAGGTCAAACCGGATAATAGCTAAATTTCTTTCTAAAGATCTAACAACAAGCTCATCAGTAACTCCTTGAGAGTGTACCAGCCCCATTCTAATTCCCCCTGAAAAATTCAATAGTTGATAGGTCGTAGTTAGTATATTCGAACAATTATACATCCTTAATCTGTAGTGTGATATTAGCTATATTACTTAAAATATTTATAACTTCTGCAGACGTTAATATACTCGAAATGATGATAATTAGGGAAAACATCCCTAATGATGTGCAAGATTCGAATGTTCATCTATCTTTTTGGGAAATACTCCCCAAAAACTCATGAAATCAGGTCTTTTTCTATCTTTTCAGGGGATTTTCAGGGAGGTTTTCCCTAAAATCTCTTTTTTTCGAGCATTTAGAGAAAAATAGAGGGAGGTTTTCCCTAATTTCATTTTCCAACAGAAAAATATCTACAGCTACGTCGACTATGAGACCCCCAAATTCTTCTTAGCATTAGCCTTACTTATAAGCTAAAAGCTTGCCCTAACTTAGTTCATTCATTTTTACTGATCCATTACCAAAAACCCCAGCTGCAAATATCAGCTAGGGTTCAAACTCTCAATTTCATTTTCAAAATTCCTATCATTCTCAATCCCCTTGTAGCAAAGTATGGAAGTTCCTCCGTTTTCAAATGCACTCCAGCCAGACTGCGGCGCAGCAAGCCACGCCTACCCTCGCCTTCATGCAACAGTTGTCTGCGACCTGTACGAATATTTTCCTTCTCCCATTGTACACACATTCAAAATTATCTTACTTATTGGATTTATAATCTTTTATCTTAATCCCCAAAACCATATCCTTCTGATATGCGTCAGCTTGCTTCAAACCAATAATCCTTGGGTCTGAAGGGTAGTGACGTTCAAGATATAACAAAAATGCGTGATGAAACCTAATTTCAGCATCCAATTTATTCAGTTCGTTCGGATGATTCTCTAGTTCGGTTAATTCTGCTTCCCATCGATACAAATCGCTCGCCTCAGAGCGCTCCATACGAACCTTCTCTGTCAGCTCCCGCAACTCACGATAGGCCCGTTTTACTTTTGGAGAGTACAACTGCTTCTGGTTCAAATAGGTTAATAATGCGATCAATAAGGCTAATCCTGTCCACAAAATAACGTTATCCATCTTTTCCCCCCACACTTAAGCTCTTCGCCCTAATTATACATGCCCAAACGCAAAAATACCCCACAAAGTGAGGTATCCGCCTTAGCTTTTTTAGCTGCTATTCTTTCTTCATAATCTCATTCAGCTGACGTTTGTCCGCTTCTTGTGCGCGATCCTGAGCTTCAATATCATCAAGATCGGCTTCCGCCGCCGAGAATTCTACATCCTCCGCTTTAGCTTCGTATAACATTTTCAATTTCTCCGTCTTGGAGAAGATTTGTGAGTTCTCTCTATCCATTATTTGTCTCCTTCCTTCTTATTAATGAGTGCCTGATCAGACCATCCCGCCTGCTTCTTCAATTAAGCGCAGAGCCTGATCGTAGGACTCCGTATGCACAATAACCGTAAGCAAAATATCTCTCCCCGTTGGACCTCCGTTACCACCATGACTCATTCCGCTAGAGCTGGTGTCCGCAGCTGCAAGTATGCCTGTGTGTGCGTACTCAGCAGTCATGGAGTCCATTCTGGCCACATTGCCTGTCACCGGATTTACCCCTGAGCTAAAGCTGGTACCTCCATATCTACTGAAGCGATCGATGGAAACTTCAATGGCCCGAAGTGCACGAAGCTTGCGCGCGACGCCTTCGGCTTCCTCTGGACTTTTAAAATATGCCAAAATATATCTTTCCGACATCTTATCCCCGCTCTCGCTTGAAATTCAGATATCTGTTGCATTCATTTATATTGTCTTAATTTCACTTGTTTTATGCTCTGATTTTCTTATATTCCACTTATCTACTGGGAATTCGACATTTTCCTCAACACTTCGCTGCAATATGGTACTAAAGTTGTATATTCGATTTGAAGTTATAGCTGTAGAATAAATTTAATTTTCATAATTTTTTACATTTTATATTGAGGAGGAGAACCACAGACACATTGCAATACAAAAAAATTCATTTGGGAGGATGAACTTATTTGAAACGTACCTTTAAACACTCTATTCAAAGATTTGGTATTGGAGCGGCAAGCTTCGGACTGGCTGTGTCTGTTCTTTTTCCATCAGCTGCATTTGCGAACTCATCCCTTGAATCTTCAACCCTGGTTACGGATGTACAATCTCAAAGTGTGACCCCTCATAACTATGCTGGAGTACTCAAAGGTTCAGCACCAGTTTCAGTAATTGTGGAATTGACTAATAAACCAGTCAGTGTGTATGTAAATGAGGCAAAAACTTATTCTTTACGATCCTCAGTCTCCTCACAACGCAGTAAAATTATCTCAGAGCATAAAAGCTTTATTTCCTCAACACAGAAAATCGATGCCGATATCGGTTTTGAATACAGTGAGATTTTTAACGGGTATTCCATTACGCTGCCAGCCAATCAAGTAAACAAGCTGTTAGAGCTTCCAGGCGTTGCGGCTATCTATCCAAATGAAGAAGTACATGCACTAGCAGACAGTGTTGAAGTAGCGACATTACCTGTTACACGTTCCTATTCAGACAGCGGCAAGCTAATAGGCGCGGACAAACTACATGATTTAGGTTACACAGGCAAAGATATACAGGTAGCTGTTGTTGATACTGGTATTGATAAGAATCACCCTTTGTTAAAAGATAATTATAAGGGTGGCTATGATGTATATGATCAGGATGATGATCCGGCTGAAACAGCCCCTGATGCTAACTTCCCTCCAAGAGCAGGTACTCCTTACGAAACCTCGCATGGTACACACGTTGCCGGGACAATTTTAGATGTGGCACCTGAGGTAGAATTGTATGCGTATCGCGTACTTGGTCCCTATGGATCTGGTTCCACAGCAGATGTAATTGCGGGTATTGAGAAAGCAGTCGATGACGGAGCAGATGTGATTAACCTTTCTCTAGGCTCTAGTGTCAACCAAAGCTATTCCGCGAGTTCAATCGCGATAGACAATACCGTAAAATCGGGCGTGAATGTTATTGTTGCCGCCGGTAACGCTGGACCGGATGCAGGAACACTGGGCGAACCCGCTGGTGCCCAACTCGCGCTTAGTGTTGGAGCTTCTACTACTCCGATAAATACCCCTTTCTTTGATATTGGCGATGTTAAAAAGATTCCCGGGACATTAGCCAGTTACTCCCCAGATTTAATCGATAATATTGCTGGCAGTAAGATCGTTTTCGCTGGTCTTGGGAGTCCTTCCGATTACAAAAATCTGGATGTCAAAGATAAGGTAGTGCTTGTTGATCGGGGCTCGCTGAGCTTCTCAGACAAATCTCTTAATGCCAAAGCTGCTGGTGCGAAGCTTCTGCTGATTGCCAATAATGAGCCTGGTGAAATCAGCCCCACCCTTGGTGCGCCTGGGGATTACATTCCTACCTACGGAATCAGTCAAGCCGATGGCAAAAAAATAAAAACTCAGATGGCTGCTGCTAAAGATATAATCAGTTACTATATAGCGCTTGAAGTAAATCAGTTAGCAAACTTCAGTTCTATGGGTCCAGGGATGCCCGATTATCTAATAAAACCTGATGTTGTAGCGCCCGGAGTCAATATCAACTCGACGATCCCTAGCTGGGATGGGAACTATGACCATGCTTTCGGCTTAAAAAATGGCACTAGCATGGCAACCCCACATGTTGTAGGAGCTGTGGCTTTGTTACTGAGTAAAAACTCTGATCTGAAGCCAAATGAAATTAAAGCTCTGTTGATGAACAATGCTGATCCTATTTTTAACCGTGATGGGAATTCTTACTCCTTGTACCAACAAGGTGCAGGTTTAATTAATCTGGAGAAGTCGATAAACGCTAAATCCATTGCTAAAGTCGGTGAGATCCTTAACAGCGGTCTTCCGGGTACTGTTGAAATCCCTTATTACACAGGTTCCTTATCCTTCGGCTTACAGCCAAAGGGTGTTACTGTAACGAAAGCTGTCTATGTAGAGGACTTTAAAGGAAACGGAGAAACATACACCCTGTCCACCAAATGGCTGACAGAAGCTCCTACTGATATTAGTATTGATTTTGCACCAAACAGCGTTACCTCAGGGGCAGATCAATATGCACAATTTACACTCAATGTATCTAAAACAGCAAAAGAGGGCGCATATGAAGGCATCCTGTTACTTACCTCTGATACAGAAACCCTTCGTCTGCCATTTAATGTTGTTGTAGGTGACCAATTTAATGTAGCACCTATTAATCAGCTCTCTTTTGAAAGTCCACAAATTTCACCTAATGGTGATGGTCGCTCAGACGACACCACCTTTACCTTTTCTGTCAATGAAGAGCTGGAAGGCATAAGTTTCGTTGCCTCTTCAAAAGATGCTCCCGCAACAGTTTTAGGTGAAGTTTATGCGATCGATGAGAAGATCTATCGTGGTGTATACGAAGTTCCAAATTGGGATGGAACATTAACAGACCTGGAGACCTCCGCCAAGTCTACTTTAGCAGATGGTCACTACTACATCATTCCTGTGCTTCCCAATGGGCAACTGCTCGAGAAACAAAAGGCCGAGTTCACAATTGATACCGAGAAGCCGCTAGTTTCCGGCATCACCATTGAGGAGTATGAACGCGAAGCGCCAACCGATCCTGGCGTGGCACAAATTAGTGGTTTCATTGATGATGACCTAATGGCCTATTATATTTCTAATACAAACCCTATTGGAAACTGGTTTACCGTATATGCCGAAGGCAAACATTATGATGGGAATGCTTATAAATTTGGCGGTGTGATTGCAAATAACGGTGCCTTTACCATTGATGTTCCTGTTAACGAGGGGCTAAATGAGTACAAAGTCCATGTGGTCGATAAAGTTGGCAATGGTGCAGACGACGATGATTACGTTCAGCGGCTGCTTTATAGCACAGGGGACGGTACTTTCACAGTAACTCCGGCTCTTTCTGCATCCACCATTGAAGTAGGACAATCTGTGACCGTTGATTTAGATTATTCCGTGACAGATGAGGTTTATGGCGTCTATGGGGCTTCATTCGGTGTCATATACGATGATTCCCTTGAAACACCAGTAATCCAGCCAAGCGTACAGCTGGTTACGTATCAAGAGGAGCATTTCTCTAGTGTTCCACTTACAGAATATTCACAAACGTATGATCTTGGAGACGGCCACAAACTGACACAATATAGTGTCAATCTGTCAGGAGGTGCTTATCACGGCTCTGGCTCACTAGCCCAAATAACCTTCGAACCAGCAACAGCAGGAGATTATTCCTTTGAGCTATATGATGTCCAGATTTGGAATGATGCCACAACATCAACTATCCCATCTGGTTTGAGAACAGTAAGTGTAACTGTAAACACACCTGAAAAACCTACACCAACGCCGACACCGACACCAACGCCAACGCCAACGCCAGATCCAACAGAAACACCAACACCGACACCAACACCATCGCCTACATCGCCTCCATCTTCTGAGTCGTATGTACCTACAGCAACCAGCACTCCCACTCCTGGACCTTCTTCGAAATCCGGGAAGCTAGTAGAGACAGCCGATCCAGCTGGTGGTAAAGCTTCAGCGGTGTTTAATATCTTAGATACTGCATTAACAAATTCGATTCAGAATGCAAAAGATAAGACTTCTGTACTTGATCTTAGCGATGTGAATTTCAATAAGTATAGCCAAGTCGTTATTACGCTTACCCCGGCGCAAGCTGAACAGTTGAAGAAATCGGAGAATGCACTCAGCCTTAACGGTAATGGATTCAATGTTCTTATTCCAGCGGCAACCCTTCCGGATTTCATTAGCAGCAGTGGTTTGTTGCTTACGATAAGTCTGGCTGATGCTAGTGATGCAGCAGTGTTATCAGGAAGCTCAGCTGCGATCAATATTGGTTCTTCCATTCTTACCATCAAAAATGGTTGGACAACCGGAAAGCCGGTTACCCTTCAGCTTAATCTAAAAGACAGCAGTCTACGTGATGCTCGAAAAACTGCCGCCTATGCAGAAACAAAGGATCATAAATGGTCCTATCTGCAACCTGGATCTTTCTCTAAAGAAGGTATTCTACAGTTTACAGTTACTGGCGACGGCTCATATAGCGTTGCATCCCGTAATGTAAGCTTCAAGGATATCGGCACACACTGGGCTAAAGGCGATATCGAAGTTCTTGCTGCTCATGGCATCATTGCCGGCAAAGGAACCGATGGCAGCTTCAAACCTGCTGACACCTTAAATCAAGCGGAACTGTTAACGCTCTTCGACCGTCTACTCGGAAAAGGTGACACATGGAATACTCGTATCAAACAAAGTGGTTCACGCGATGTGCTGACTCGCGAAGAAGCAGCCCTTATCATAGCTGAGGCCCTAGGCGCTGATCTTACAGTAGCTAAGACTCCTTTGAGCTTTAAGGATGCCGACAACATCGCTGCAGAAGCACGTAACGCCGTAGCCTATGCTGTAAGCAAAGGTTATCTCAAGGGCGTTGGTGCGGACAACTTCAATCCACAAGGCACTCTGACTCGTGCACAAGCAGCAACGATTCTGAGCCGTGTGTTTGAGGACCTACGTTCTTAAACAGTATCTAGTTGAACTCTCAAAGAAAGCCCCAGCAGCCATTTGGCTGCTGGGGCTTTCTCGTCTTAAGGTCACATCTGGGCGCATACGAGACAACTATCGGACACAGTTGCACTTAAACACTGAATTATGCGACTTTTGCCATGCCAACGGACCCCATAGTCGCTATTTGCACGAAAGACACCAAATATGAGCGTGTTACTAGGCAATAGCTGCACTGGAGTCCGAAACTTCGCTCAAAAGGAGAAAAATGTGCTAATTGCATCAGCTGAGTCCGACTTCGCACAAAAGGCGATAAATTTGCAAATAGCGTCAGCTGGGTCCGTATGCCTCCAGCGTCAGCTGGGTCCGTATGCCTCCAGCGTCTTCTGGGTCCTATCCACTCAGATGATTATTCTCAGCGCTATCGGACACAGTTGCACTTACACGCTGAATTATGCGACTTTTGCCATGCCAACGGACCCCATAGTCGCTATTAGCACGAAAAACACCAATCATGAGCACTTTTCTAGGCAATAGCTGCACTGAAGTCCGAAACTTCGCTCAAAAGGCGATAAATTTGCAAATAGCGTCATCTGGGTCCGTATGCCTCCAGCGTCTTCCGGGTCCTATCCACGCAGAAGATTATGCTCGGCACTATCGGACACCGTTGCACTTAAACGCTGATTTATGCGACTTTTGCCATGCCAACGGACCCCATAGTCGCTATTAGCACGAAAGACACCAAATATGAGCACTTTTCTGAGCAATAGCTGCACTGGAGTCCGAAACTTCGCTCAAAAGGCGATAAATTTGCAAATAGCGTCAACTGGGTCCGTATGCCTCCAGCGTCTTCCGGGTCCTATCCACGCAGAAGATTATGCTCGGCACTATCGGACACCGTTGCACTTAAACGCTGATTTATGCGACATTTGCCATGCCAACGGATCCCATAGTCGTTATTAGCACGTAAAACACCAAATATGAGCACTTTTCTAGGCAATAGCTGCACTGGAGTCCGAAACTTCGCTCAAAAGGAGAAAAATTTGCAAATAGCGTCATCTGGGTCCGTAAGCCTCCAGATTCTTCTGGGTCCTATCCACGCAGAAGATTATGCTCGGCACTATCGGACACAGTTACACTTAAACGCTGAATTATGCGACATTTGCCATACCAACGGACCTCATAGTCGCTATTAGCACGAAAAACACCAAATACGAGCGCTTTTCTGGGCAATAGCTGCACTGGAGTCCGAAACTTCGCTCAAAAGGAGAAAAATGTACAAATAGCGTCAGCTGAGTCCGCAAGCCCACCTAGATAATTCAAAGCATATAGTGTGTTTAAAAAAGCTGGAGACCAGTCGGGGGTTTCAAGGTTACAGGGTTCGCGGTTCGCGGTTCGCGGTTCGCGGTTCGCGGTTCGCGGTTCGCGGTTCGCGGTTGCCGGGGTTACCGAATTTACCGGGGTTACCAGGTTTACCGAGGTTACGGGATTGGCCGAGTTAGCCAAACACGCAGAATTTCGCAGGTTCAAGCATCACAGCTCCTCCAAAGATTTGCATGAGGTTAGTTAACTGGCCCTGCCCTAATCTCATGCCTGGACAAAAACGCAGAGCAGCGATCCCCCAATAACGGGAGGTCGCTGCTCTGCTGTCATTTTTCTATTCATTTACTGAATGAATGAGTTAGGATATCAGTCCCCGCGAAACGCACGTTTCACACGATCAAAGAAGGACTGCTCGTGCTCATGTGTGTTTTCTCCGTTCAGAGAAGCGAACTGGCGTAGCAATTCTTTTTGCTCTTCATTGAGCTTGCTAGGTGTCACAACAATTACCCGTACATGCTGATCACCTTGGCCAGATCCACGCAGACGTGGAACACCTTTACCTTTGAGGCGGAAGAAAGTGCCTGTTTGCGTTCCGGCAGGAATCTTCAGCTTCACTTTTTCGGTTAAGGTTGGAATTTCAATCTCATCACCAAGTGCTGCCTGTGCAAACGTAAGCGGAACCTCGCACATAATATCATCGTTCTCACGCACGAAGAAATCATGCGATTTAACACGGATAACAATATACAAGTCTCCAGCAGGACCGCCGCGTAAGCCGCCTTCGCCTTCGCCAGTCATGCGCAGCTGTGCACCGTCATCAACACCGGCCGGGATGCGCACATGGATCTTGCGTTGCTTTTTAACCTTACCCTGTCCGGCGCAAGTCGTACATTTTTCCTTAATAATCTTACCTGTACCACTGCAATGTGAACAAGGACGACGATTACGCATCTGTCCAAGCGGTGTATTCTGTACGAATTCCTGTTGTCCACTACCATGACATACGGAACAAGTCTCTGGTTTAGTGCCCGGTTTAGCCCCGGAGCCGTAGCAGGTATCGCAAGTTTCTGTACGTGGAATAGTAATATCGGTTTCTTTGCCGAATACCGCTTCCTTGAATTCAATGGTCATGGTATACTGCAAATCCCCACCGCGCTGCGGTGCGTTAGGATCACGGCGTCCGCCGCCTCCAAAGAACATATCAAAGATATCGCCAAGTCCTCCGAAGTCGCCACCACCGCCGCCTCCGAAGCCGCCCATACCTTGGTTAGGGTCAATATGGCCATATTGGTCATATCTAGCTCGCTGTTGTCCATCACTAAGAACATCATAAGCTTCTTTTACTTCCTTAAACTTAGCTTCAGCGTCATCTGCTTTATTCACGTCTGGGTGATATTGGCGCGCTAATTTCCGGTACGCTTTTTTCACCTCATCGTCTGAAGCATCTCTACTAAGGCCAAGCACTTCATAATAATCGCGTTTATCTGCCACTGCTTTCACCTCCGTGCATACATACTCAAATTCCTTATTACCTGTCAAACAAACCATTATACGATAAAACCTCAGGATCTGACCATCCAGATTCAGCGATGTTTATTCTTACAATATCAGAAGGCGCATTCGCAAAGAGTGTGCAATCTGATATTACAAAAGGAAAGTCAAAACACGGGATGACCCGGTTTTGACCTTCCCTTCTTAACTATATAAGAATTTATCAGTTTCCTATTACACTTATCGTATAAGGTTACCCTTGATTCTTATCTTCGTCAACAACCTCATAGTCAGCGTCAACTACATTATCTTTTTTAGGAGCGCCTTCAGCGGCTCCAGCGCCACCTTCAGCACCTTGCTCAGCTTGAGCAGCTTGTTCGTACAGCTTCATGGACAACTGTTGTACAATCTCAGTCAATGCTTCTGTAGCTGCATTGATTTCTTCAAGATTGTCAGTTTCAAGTGCTGCTTTAACTTTATCTTTAGCTTCATTTGCTTTTTCAACATCAGAAGCATCAGCTTTATCGCCAAGGTCTTTAATTACTTTTTCAGTAGAATACACGAGTTGGTCAGCACCGTTCTTCGCTTCTACCAGTTCTTTACGCTTACGGTCTTCCTCAGCGTGAAGCTCGGCATCCTTCATCATTTGTTCTACTTCTGCGTCGCTCAGGCCGCTGGAAGAAGTGATAGTGATTTTTTGGCTCTTGTTCGTGCCTTTATCTGTCGCAGATACATTTACGATACCGTTGGCATCAATATCGAAAGAAACTTCGATTTGTGGCACGCCACGTGGTGCTGGTGGAATCTCGTTCAGCATGAAACGTCCCAGTGTCTTGTTGCCATTTGCCATTTGACGCTCACCTTGCAGCACGTGAATCTCTACGCTAGGTTGGTTGTCAGCAAAGGTTGAGAATACTTGGGATTTGCTTGTAGGAATCGTAGTATTACGCTCGATCATCTTCGTGAACACGCCACCTGCAGTTTCAATACCCAGGGAAAGCGGAGTTACGTCAAGCAATACAACGTCTTTAACATCACCAGTCAATACACCCGCTTGAACAGCAGCACCAAGAGCTACTACTTCATCCGGATTCACACCTTTGTGTGGTTCTTTGCCAGTAAGCTTTTTGATAGCATCTTGTACAGCTGGGATACGTGTAGAACCACCAACCAGAACGATTCTAGTAAGGTCTGCAGGGGTCATGCCAGCATCAGACAATGCTTGACGAGTTGGTCCCAATGTACGTTCTACCAGACCAGCAGTCAGTTCATCAAATTTCGCACGAGTCAAGTTGATCTCTAAGTGCTGAGGTACGCCGTCAACCACAGTGATGAACGGAAGCGATACAGTTGTTGTCAGTACGCCTGACAATTCTTTTTTCGCTTTTTCAGCTGCATCTTTCAAACGTTGCACAGCAGATTTATCTTTGCTCAGATCAATGCCTTGCTCTTTTTTGAATTCGGATACCAGGTAATCCATAACCACTTGGTCAAAGTCGTCGCCACCCAGCTTGTTGTCGCCGCTTGTAGCTTTTACTTCGAAGAAGCCATCACCAAGTTCAAGGATGGATACGTCAAAAGTACCGCCACCAAGGTCATAGACTAGAATGGTTTGATCTTCGGATTTCTCCAGACCATATGCCAAAGCTGCTGCTGTTGGCTCGTTCACAATACGCAGAACTTCCAAACCTGCAATTTTACCTGCATCTTTGGTAGCTTGACGTTGGCTGTCATTAAAATAAGCAGGAACAGTGATAACTGCTTGAGTAACAGTTTGGCCAAGATAAGCCTCTGCATCGGATTTCAGCTTTTGCAGAATCATTGCCGAAATTTCTTGTGGGGAGTAGTCTTTACCATCAATGCTTTCTTTGTGGTTAGTACCCATGTGACGTTTAACAGAGCTGATCGTACGATCAGGGTTAGTAATTGCTTGGCGTTTAGCCGTTTCACCGACGATACGCTCGCCGTCTTTCTTAAAGCCTACAACCGAAGGGGTTGTACGCGCGCCTTCTGGGTTTGGAATTACTACGGCTTCGCCGCCTTCCATAACGGCAACGCAAGAGTTCGTGGTTCCTAAGTCAATACCGATAACTTTACTCACAATAATTTGCCTCCTCTAAAGTTATATGGAGCCTAAGCTCAATAAATTTATAAAAATATCAAAAAAATTCGATTGATAATAAACTATCCGGGCAACAGCCTGCAATCGGATAAATAGTAGGCAAAAGCACTGCTGCTTTATGGCGAGCAGAAACTGCCCGTCCTATATAGACAGACTACATGCTGACTTTGACCATGGCCGGACGAAGAACTCTATCTTTCAGAAGATATCCCTTTTGAACCTCTTCTGTAACGATACCCTCTTCGTACTCCTCGCTCTCAACCTGCATAATAGCCTGATGGTATTCAGGATTAAAAGGCTGTCCTACTGTTTCCATAGCTGTAAGCCCCTCAGCCTTCAATACCCCATCCAGCTGACGGAAAATCATATTAACGCCCTTCGCGAAAGCTTCGGATTCAGGATTAGCTGGAGTAGTGACTAACGCACGCTCGAAATTGTCCAGCACGGAAAGCAATTCCGTCAGGAGCTTGGAGGTAGCATATTGAGCCAACTCTTCTTTTTCCTTCTGGGTACGACGACGGAAGTTATCAAAATCAGCTTGTGCACGCAGTGCACGACCTTGATATTCATCAGCAAGATCCTGTAGGCGTTTCACCTCAGCACCTGTATCTGAAGCACCTTCACTAACGTTTTCAGCTGTAAATGAGTCGGCATCTGAGACTACTTCAGCCACAGGCTCCTCATTGATCAATTCCTCTTTGAATTCATTAGAATCTTGAACTTGTTCCTTTTTCAAGTTGTCTTCACCTCCTTAAAATCATTCACGAAATCATGTTGACTCTGTTCACTTATACCAGTGCGCCAGCATCGCTGTCAAATCTCGGGATAAAATGCCCAAGATCCCCATCACTCTTGCATATTCCATACGGGTCGGCCCAAGGATCCCAATGCTTCCTAGTGCCTGCCCATCAAGTGAATAAGTGGCGGTGATCAGACTACAGTTAGCGAACGCTTCGTGATTGTTTTCTGTTCCTATTCGTACTTGAATACCTGTGCCACCCACTGTAGGGGCCAGCATTTTGAGCAGTGTCGGTGTCTCTTCCAGCAGATCAAGAATACTCTTCACCTTGTCTACGTCTTTGAACTCGGGCTGTGTCAGCATATTCGTTGCTCCGCTGAGATAGATGCGCTGCTCTTGATCGCTTTCCAGCGCGGTGTCCAGCACCTGCATTAATTCTTCATAATGTGAGATGTGACGCTGCATTTCTTCGCCAAGCTCGGAATAGAGCCGAGTCTTCAGCTTATAGAGTGGTACATTGACCAGTTTACTATTCAGTAGGTTAACCACTTTCTCCATCTCGGAAACAGAAATCTCCGGCGGAATGTTCACCGTACGATTCTCAACTTGCCCCGTACTTGTGACGATAATGGCCACAGCGGTTGTATCATCTAGTGGTAACAACTGAAAATGACGCAATGAAGTATGAAAAACCTCCGGTCCCAGCAGGATGGAAGTATAATTCGTCATATTGGAAAGAATCATCGCCGCATGTTGGATTACCTGCTCCATTGCATTTAGCTTCTCGGCAAAAAAAGCGCGGATCGTGCCCATTTCTGCCGTTTCGGCGGAATTCCACGGTACCAAATGATCCACATAATATCGGTATCCTTTATGGGAAGGAATTCTTCCCGCCGATGTATGAGGCTGCTCGAGATAACCTAAATCCTCTAGGTCAGCCATTTCATTTCGAATCGTAGCCGGACTGTATCCTACATCTCCCCGTTTAGAAATGCTGCGAGATCCTACTGGCTCTGCCGATGAAATATAATCATCCACAATTGCATTTAGTATCATTCTCTGGCGATCAGTTAACATGTTATTCCCTCCTATCGGCTGTGGCTCCGATTCGTTAGCACTCGACTCAGATGAGTGCTAACCACTAATACAAAAATACCAAACTGACATTGACATTGTCAAGTCAGTTCAGTATCTTAAGCACTGCTATTTCATCGCAGGCATGCTGCTTTTTACAATTCACGCAATCTGTCCATACTTTTTCAGGGAAAATCTCTTTCTGGACGACTTCAAATCCATTTCTAAGAAAAAAATCAACAGCATAGGTTAGTGCCATAACCTTTGGGATTTTCTGGTTCCTAGCTTCCTCGACCAGCTTCGCCAATATCATGGAGCCTACGCCTTTACCCTTGCCTTCATCATTCAATCCAATTGAACGAATCTCTACGAGATCATTCCCGAGCTTGAAAAGTGAACCACAGCCTACGAATCTGCCTTCGATTTCAGCAACTACGAATTGATCGATCTGGCGTGTCAGCGCCTGCCGGGAACGGGGCAACATGATGCCGCGCTGGGCATACTCTTCTATCATTAGATACAATGGCTCAACGTCTTCTACCACAGCATTTCTACAAATTACCTGTGCGTCTCCCGCTGGAGACGAATGGCGAATCATTTCCGTCTTGGCAAGCACTTTGGTTCACCCCTCTGTTGATAATATGAATAAATATACAACAGAGTGAATTACAATTCAAGGGGTATTTTAAAATTAAACTTCTGTCAGGGCGCCTACAAATTCAGCAAAAACATCGTTCCCAAACAAGATTCCTTGCTTGCTGAGTCGGTAAACCCC
The DNA here is from genome assembly GCF_037980415.1 of Paenibacillus sp. FSL H7-0690. Taxonomy (NCBI): domain Bacteria; kingdom Bacillati; phylum Bacillota; class Bacilli; order Caryophanales; family Paenibacillaceae; genus Paenibacillus; species Paenibacillus sp. FSL H7-0690. The sequence goes on from NZ_CP150281.1 coordinate 5,377,922, forward strand.
TGCTTCTTGTTCCAACAGCCCTGCATGCAGCATTTTATGCAAGGATTTTTCGAATACTTCCTCTATTGAACGCCCGAATTGCGCCTGAAAAGCTTCATTAGAGACGCCCTCATGCATACGCAAGCCGACCATCATAAAGTCTTCCATCGCTTCTGCTTCTGAGATTGGGTATGCATCCAGTCGTGGCAGCCCTTTACGTGTGGCTTCTACATATGGATTTACGCCCTTAACATTAATATGCCGCTGACGTCCCACATATCCATGCGCTCCTGCTCCTAGACCATAATAATCTTCATTACGCCAGTAGGTGATATTATGGCGGCTCTCCATTCCTGGTTTCGCGAAGTTACTGATCTCGTATTGATTGTAACCCGCTTCCTTCATAGAGGACATCAACAGGAGGTACATTTGCAATTCATCTTCTTCATTAGGAAGAGGAAGCTTGTTCTTATTAAACAGCGTGTGAAAAAGAGTATTCTCCTCCACCTTCAAGCTGTAAATAGAATAGTGGGGTAGATCCAGCTCCAACGCCTTGCGGATACTTTCGCCCAACATCTCAACAGTTTGATTAGGCAGCCCAAACATCAGGTCAACCGAAAGATTATTTAGTCCAACTGCACGTGCATTCTCTAGGCTCCGGTATACATCATCTACATTATGAATCCGGCCGATGCCTGTGAGCAGCTCGTTCTGAAATGCTTGAACACCAAAGCTCACCCGGTTCACGCCGCCTTCTTTCATAACCGTCAGCTTGTCCAGATCCGTTGTTCCAGGGTTAGCTTCCATAGAAAACTCAATATCTTTATCCCAGTTGGGGAAATGCGTGCGAACAGACTTTAAGAAATAAGCCATTTCATCAGGTTTTAAAACAGTGGGTGTGCCTCCGCCGACGAAGATCGTTTTGATAACACCCGGAGGGGTGTTCTTGACGGTCTGCTCCATCTCTCGATCCAAAGCTTCGAGATAATCCATAACTGGCTGATCCTTGAGTACATAGGAATTGAAATCACAATAAAAGCACTTATTGGTACAAAAAGGGATATGAATGTATACAGCCTCAGGGGGACGGCCATTAGTCTTCGTTGTCATTAGCTGTCTCCTTTATATAAAAATATCGTTTGAATAGTGTAATCTAAAAAACAAGAAAAGGGAAGCCTGACGGCTTCCCTCCGAGGGCGTTCATTTATAAATGAACTCTATTTTATAATATAAGAAAGTATAAGTTTTACGTTATCCTATATATTTTGTATTTCCCGCAGAAACGGATACCGTCCCTATAAGGACGGCAAAGCCGTTGCTTCTTGATAAATCCGCATTTCCACAAGTTCGGCATGTACTCCACCGTTAGTTTCATGAATAACGATCCGGACAGCATCTGTAAGGACAGGCTTCTCTAATCGATGAACATTTTTCCGGCGATGGTTATCTTTGACACGGAGCATGACTTGCCACGCGCCATCAATGAGCAGCTCTACATCATAGTTCTTTACCAGTTCAGGAATCACTAGAAATGGCGTTTCATGGTGATGTAAGTTGATGAGATCTTCATTGACATCATCATTAAAGGTGAAATGGATTTCGGAGACTGGAACAGCATCAGGGAGACGCGCCTCTACCCACTCCGATCTACCCGCGGTCATCGGCTCAGAAACCCAGCTATGCGGTCCTGCGAAAGGTCGAACATACCCATCAATGACTTTAGATGCAGCATATGCCGATGTTTCTACTGCAAAGCAGAAATGCCTGCGTACAAGTTGTTTCATGCTCCACTCTATCACCGGCTGATCTGGCTGATGATCTTCCAGCGCTGAATCAACAACGGATTTAGCACCGCGCTCAAATGTAATGACACCTGTGATTGGGGTTTCTGAAATATGCAATTGAAGGTGTTCATTAGCTCGAATAATAGCGAAGATATTACATTCGCCGATAAGACTACATTTCTCCTCTTGTATCGGAACTTCAATCCATTGCTGCTCTCCAGCCTTTACTGTTATAAAATCAACCTGTTTGCACTCCGCCGGCACGTAATTTTCCGCGCGTCCAGTCGTCCAGATCTCCACGGTCAGCTGCGTCTGAATAGTTGCTGACACAAGCAGCCTTAACCCACGGATACTTCCTTCAACCGGAAACAAAATCCCTACATCATGAGAAAGCTCATAAGCTTCGGCTGGACGATCCAGCAGGATACCATTCAACGTGCTGGATGCATGAATCTCGCTTTTTCTGGCGAGGTCCAGTGGATCTTCGTTACGTAATCCAATAATCGAAGCATCTTGCTTCAACATCACCTGTTGTAATTCATGCATATGATGCTCGCGAATTACACGTGGAGTCACACCTTTGATGACGGATAAAGCGGCACCTGCTCCAGCTGCTTCACCCATGATCGCACAGGTTGCCATAACGCGTGTTGTTCCAAAAGCCACATGAGATGCACTGATATTACGACCCGCGAAGAATAGATTCCGCACATTCTTCGAATATAGCGAACCAAATGGAATATGGTAGATCCCGTCCGCATGCAGATGCTTGGAGCCACTCTCTTCTGCGTACATCCCTTGCGGTGGATGCAGATCAATCGACCATCCTCCGAATCCAATCCGGTCTGCAAATTCACGCTGCGCAAGAATATCATTTTGCGTTAAGATCGTATCGCCAACAAACCGTCTGTATTCACGTTTACCCGGAATTGAGCCAACCCACTCCAGCGTCATATTTTCGGCATCAAAATGACCTGAGTTTTTAATGTAATCCCAAATCCCATAAATAACAGAGGATAGTTCATCACGTATACGTTCATTCTCATCCACCGTATCAAGCTCGCCGCCCCACTCAATCCACCAATAGTGACAGCCTGAATCCCCACTCCGAATGACCCGGCGGATCGGGATAGACGTTGTTGTAATATCCTTCGCGAATGAGGGTGCAACATAACGTACCGGTTTTCCAGTATCCTGTGTATAGAATAATAATGTACTGCCTAATGTAATATTATCAGGCACTTCTGGTGCCCATTCCTCATTAAATTCATGACGGGCTTCACGTCCTAATCGAAAATCCGCTCCTGCTAGGAAGCCCACTAAACCATCACCCGTACAATCGATGAAAGCATCGCTCTCGAACGTGATTAAACGCTCAGATCCCATCATCCAGCCGGTCACACTCTGAATCGTACGCTCCTCTGCCTCACCTTCCGCTTCCACTTCACGTACATCGGTATTTAGGAACAAGCTGATATTCGATTCTGCCTTCACCGCTTCGAGCAAGGTTAGATCCCATAGATATGGATTCCCTTCCGGGTTCCGGTATTGATTCTCGATGAACAGCTCACCCATAATGCCTGTCTCCCGTGCATAGCGATTTACACCATGTCCTGTTGCACCACATACCCATACCCGAACCTCTGAACTCGAGTTACCACCAAGTACAGGACGATTCTGTACCAGTGCTACCTTTAACCCAAGACGTGCTGCAGCAATCGCCGCGTTCATCCCTGCAAGTCCACCCCCGACCACTGTCACATCGGATTTAACCGTTTCTGTTCTCATGTCAGTATCCCTCCTATAGTTAGCCTTTCACAGCCGAGCTAGAAATCCCTTGAATAATATATTTCTGACCTATGAAGAAGATAACAATCATTGGAATGATCGCAGCCGACGAAGCGGCCATCATCCCGTTGTAATCCACATTGTTCTCAAGAATAAAATTCTGCAATCCAAGCGGAATGGTATATAGCTTAGGGCTCTGCAAAAATACAAGCGCATTCTCATAATCATTCCATTGCCAGGAGAAATCAAGAATAGCAAACGTAGCGATTGCCGGCTTCGCTAATGGCAGAATTAAGCGGAAAAATATTTTGTAATGCCCGGCTCCATCCAGAAAAGCAGATTCCGTGATTTCCTTAGGAATGCCCATGAAGAACTGCCGAAGCATAAATACACCGAAGATCGAGAACATGGCTGGAAGGATTAGGGCCAAATGCGTATTGTAAATCCCAACCCAGTTAAACATGATAAACTTAGGAACAAAAAGCACCTGCGGTGGAACCATCATCATGGATAGATATATGACAAATAGGCCATCCCGCCCTTTAAACGAAGTACGTGAAAATCCGTAAGCGGCAAGGGCAGATAGAAACACAGCTCCCGCAGTCCCAATAATCGATATCTTAAGTGAATTTAAATAATACGGAACAAAATCATAACTTCCTGTCCACACCCGAATATGATTGCTCCAGTTGAGAGATGAAGGCAGCCATTCGTTAAACACCTCGGCAGGTGTCTGAAAAGATGTGCTGAGCATCCATAGAAAAGGCACAATCATAAATAGTCCTAGAACAAACATGATGATCGTCACTGGCAGCTTCACCTTCATGTTTCCTGCTTTTTCATTCATACCGCCTGCTCCTTTAATTTATGGTTTCGGGGCCTCCCGCAAAGCTCCACTTTGTGGGTTTAATTAGTAATGAACCCAGCGCTTTTGGCCGATCCACTGAATGACTGTAATGACGAGAATGACGGCGAACAAGAACCATGAAATGACTGAAGCATATCCCATATCGTAATAACTGAATGCTGTTTTATAAACGAATAGTGATAAGACCGTCGTACTTCCGCTAGGTCCTCCAGCCGTAATGGCTTGAATAATCGAGAACGATTTCATCGTCATAATTAATCCGGTAATCATTAATAAAAAAGTTGTTGGACTAACAAGAGGCCATACAATTTTCCATGTTGTTTTGAATGTGCTTGCACCATCGATCCGGGCAGCTTCCAGCTGTTCTGTCGAAATTTCCTGTAGTGCTGCTAAATATATGATCATATTGTAGCCAAGCATCAGCCAGATCTGTACGATATCAATGGCATACATTGCGGTTTCCGTATCCGCAAACCACCCTGGCGGCGATGTTATGCCAATCCAGCGAAGCAGTTCATTGATGGGTCCCTGTGAAGGCTGAAATAGCAGCATCCAGACAAATGCAACGGCTACTCCACTAGAGATATACGGCAGGAAAAACATTCCACGCAATAATCCTTTAAGATACACACTGCGGTTTAGAAATAGCGCCACAATAAAAGCGAGCACCATCGATACTGGAACCGATATCAGGAATATCACCGTATATTTGATCGAGGCATAGAAATTATCGTCATGGAACAACCGTTTGAGATTATCCAGCCCGGTAAATTGCCAATTCGGATTTGAAAATTGATAATTCGTAAACATCAGGACAAAGGAAAAGATTGCAGGAATCACAAAGAATAAGAGAATACCAATCATATTCGGGAGAATAAAAGTCATGCCGATCCAGCCTTGTCTGTCCATCCAGCTTCTCCGCTTCACGGTATCGCCGCCTTTCGTATGCTGAAAAATGGGTACACGAAAGAGAAGAACGAAGAATTCTTCCTCCTTCTCTTTTGTGCCAGCTATTTCTTTATTTCATTAACTCTTGCGAACGGGTTTGCATATTTTTCATCGTGGTATCAATATCTTGCTTATTTAAGAAGTATTTTTCATACTCTTCTTTACGTGCATCAATGGCTTGTTGAGGTACATTTAGCTGGAAGGATGGGAATTTGCCGAATACAATATTATTCATTGAATCTGTATCATATTTGTCTTCTACACCATTCAAGAGAAGGCTCATCGCTTCCTTACTGTCCACACTCTTAGAGGCTGGAATACGACCCCCGCTTGCCATTGGCAGCATACCGCCATCCGCATACCATTTTGCGAACTCCCAAGCCGCATCCAGGTTCTTGGACTTTGCATTAAGAGCAAGCATGTCGCCCACACCGCCCGAATATTTATAATCCTTTTGATCTTTATTCACTTTTGGAATAGCGGCGAACGCGGTTTTGAAATCATGCGGATAGTCCTTCAAGTTGTTCGCATTGCGGAAAATAAACTCACCTGCTGCCAGCATTGCCGCTTTGCCTTGCAGGAACATGGTATCAACCGGCATTTTACTGGTCAGCTGCTCCCCATATTCCGGTGTGGATTTGTCCACGAACATCATGTTATGCAATATTTCCAGTTGCTGTTTCCAGAGATCATTTCCAAAGTTTGAAGTACCATCCGCCTGTTTCACACCCATTCCAGCAAGCGTACCGTCCATCGTTGTTGCGAAGGAGGAATCTGCCTGCAATAATCCGTACACACCAGGTTTCGTTAGCTTCTTCGCATACTCCTCAAGATCTGACCAAGTCCAGTCCACCGCAGGAATCGGTAATCCTGCTGCATCCAGCATATCTTTGTTCAACCATACAAACGCCATGTTTTTCTTTGTAGGAATCCCATAGTATTTATCATTGATTTTCCACATCGCTGCGTCCTCGCCGATCTGGCTGTCGATATCATAATCTGTTTTCGTGCTTAGATCCAAGGCAACGCCTGCATCCATACGTTTCTGTAAATGAGCAAGATCGTAGTTCATGAAAAGGTCTATGTTTTGATTGGTCATCAAAGCAGTGTCCAGCTTTAAGTTGCCTGCATCGTCATTTACATTACGGATATACTCGACTTGAATATCTGGATGATCTTTATTCCAGTTATCAACTACAGCTTGAGGCCCGGCTTCTGCAGGAACTGCCCCCCACATCGTAAGCTTTATTTTCTCCTTTGCTGGTTCTCCATTTGTGCTGCCCTGCGATTCATTACTTCCACCACTCCCACAACCAGCCAGCATCGTACCTGCTAATAAGACAGAAAGCACTGCAGGATACCACTTTTTCTTCATAGATAGCTTCCCCCTTGGAAGGATTATGTGTTGTGCTCTACATCTATAACTTTATCATCAGAGCGGATTCTGGGGGATGAACTACATTTGGGAACTTATAGAACGTTTTTTGGTTCTTTACGGAATTCATTTGGCGTGACACCACACCACTTTTTGAAGATTTTTATAAAATAATTATCGTTCTCAAATCCTACTTGCTGCCCAATCTCGCTAATTGTTAGCTTCGTTTCTGCAAGCAGCATTTTCCCAGCCTGAATCCGACGCTCTTGAATATAATTGGTCAACGTTTTCCCTGTCTTTTTCTTGAATAAGTCACTTATATAGCTGGCATCCATCCGGATCAACTCTGACATGGATTTGAGCGAGATGTCCTCAGCATAATGTTCTTCAATATAAGCTATAATTTTGTTCATCTCCACATGATCTGTCGGTCCCGTTTGTTGCTTCTCAGGAAACCATTTATCGGCCTTCTTCATCTTCACCATTCGCTCCAGCTCGGCCTGGACCTTACCCATAGTCTGCTTCAAGCCTTGGAGATCTAAAGATAACTTCAAAATGTAGTCCGAAGCCCCAAATACGAGCGCCTGCCGGGCGTATTCAAATTCACTCAATGCGGTCAACATTACAAATCGGCAGTCGAAGCCTTCCTCTCGCGCAATTTGAAGAAGCTTCACCCCATCCATCACTGGCATATTGATATCCGTCACTACCACATCAGGCTGCAGCTCACGAATCATTTGCAAGCCTACTTCTCCATTCTCCGCCTCACCTATAATTTCAAACGGGATTCCAGCCTTTAAGAATAGCTTTCGTATACTTTTAACCGCAGGTTGTTCATCATCCACAATTAACGTTCTCCACATGTGAGCTTACCTCCATCGTAAGGTTTTGAAATAAGGAATGGAAAATGGATGATCACTTCAGTTCCTGTATCCGAAGATACAATGTCCATACCTGTCCGTTGATTCTTAAACAACAGCTCTAAGCTCTCCCTAATATTCTGAACACCGATTCCTTTACGTTTCCGTGTAGCCTTATTCAGCTGTGCTCTTTCTATCCCCATGCCGTTATCTCTAACCTGCAGATACAGCTGTTGCTCAGTCACTTTAGCGGAGATATCAATTCTCCCTTGTTTTACAGACTGACCGAAGCCGTGAATCAAGCTATTTTCAATTAAGGGCTGCAGACAAAATTTAGGGATTAATGCGTATTGCAGTTCCTCGTTGATATCATATTGAATTTCAATCCCATGTCCAAAACGTTGCCGCTGTATCTCCATGTAAGATTCTATTAGTACGATTTCATCCTTTAACAGGATCAAATCGACTTCAGTATTTAAGGTTGTCTCCAATATTTTTCCTAGTGCAACACAAATTCCATAAATTTCATCATCATCTTTATCTAAGGCAATGCTCTTTATCGTATTCAATGTATTTAGTAGAAAATGCGGGTTCATCTGCGAAAGTAATACCTGAAATCGAACGAATTGCTTCTGTTTTTCTTCAAGCTGAAGTCGCTGCAACAGCTCATTTAAATCATGGATCATGATATTGAAACTCTGAGTCAGGGCAAGAATCTCTCCCCGCCCTTGCTCGGGTAATTTCATTTTGAGATTCGTCTTAGCGGTCATTTCCATCTTCTTCTGTAGCTTCTTAAGCGGTACTGTAATCGTCGATGATATGAAATAAGTTAATAGAACAAATAGCAGCAGAATGATTCCAAATCCACCAAAAAACCGTCGTTTCTGCTTGTCTACCTCAAGAAATAGCTGTGCTAGCTGCACCTTTTTAACAACATAGCCATTTAACTCCTCGATGTAGCTGTATGTGTATAAACTTTCCTCCTTCGGATCGACAATGGATGCAGCACGCCCCGTCTGCCGCTGGTTGGCACTCTTCACAATACTCTGCGCAATATCAGGGGAAAAAGTCTCATCCTTAAGCGGATTAAGCATCACACCCCCCAAGGCATCGAGTAGAAATAAAGCCCCTTCCTGTTTACTCCCTAACGTTGATCTGGTAAACCACTCCTCATAATCGATACTTAATCTTGCATAGGCATAAATATTCAAACCATTATCACGCATAACCTCATAAAGACTAAGCATTTTCTTACTTGTTGTACTTTCCCGGACCACATTATTCTTGTCATTCGGATTCCATATATATCGATTCGTTCCTTCTCGCTTCAATGCTTGAACCCAATCCTCTGATTGGATTTCGTCGTAGCTCAAAGTTTCCTTTGGCATAAAGGAAGTGTATGCGTTTCCATGAAGGTCGATTAATGTATAATACACCGTCGCTCCACTCATAAAGAATGTATTTTCAATCGCTCCAAACTTGTTTTCAACGAGTTTTTTTCTCGTGATTTCATCAGATTGCTCGGGATTCTTCATTATCGATAAAATCGTCGTATCTTGTTCGAGTAATGACCCTGTTTTCATCACGAGACTCATGAGATCAACAAAACCATTCTTAATACCAATAAGCTGCTCTATGTTCTTCGTTTCCGCATTATCCTGCAGCATTTGTTCTGTCTCTTTAAAGTTATATAGAACGAGTATGGCAATGGGTGTTAGTACCAACAGCAAGAAGGCTAACAAAATCCGATTCTTAAAGGTACTTGGCGTAAGTTTCAAATATAATCGCTTCACGAGGACTCCCCTCACTTTGTATGTGCTTACAATCCTTCCCCCTATTGTAATCTGCTCCTGCTTAAAAAAATAGAGCCGGGATATTCTCCCGGCTCTACCTATTTTCTACTCATCGATCTTCAGTACTGCCATAAACGCTTCTTGTGGTACTTCTACACTACCCACTTGCTTCATGCGTTTCTTACCTTCTTTTTGCTTCTCCAGCAGCTTCCGTTTACGGGAAATATCGCCGCCGTAACATTTAGCAAGTACGTTTTTGCGCATCGCCTTAACGGTTTCACGCGCAACCACCTTCGTACCCACAGAGGCTTGAATCGGCACTTCGAACATTTGACGCGGGATAATCCCCCGCAGCTTCTCACAAATGATACGTCCGCGGTTGTAGGCACGATCGCGGTGAACGATAAAGGACAAGGCATCGACCTGCTCATTGTTAAGCAAGATATCCATCTTGACCAGATTCGAACGACGGTATCCGCAAATTTCATAGTCGTAAGAAGCATAACCTTTCGTACCGGATTTCAACTGATCAAAGAAATCATAAACGATCTCTGACAGCGGAATCTCGTACGTAATCGTTACACGATTAGTATCTAGATATTCCATATTTACGAACTCGCCGCGTTTGTTCTGGCACAGCTCCATTACAGTACCCACGAAGTCGTTAGGCACAATGATCGCTGCTTTAACATACGGCTCTTCAATATAGTCAATCGTACCGATCTCCGGATAATGTGACGGGTTGTCGATTTGGATCATTTCGCCATTGGTCAGCATAATTCGGTAAATAACACTCGGCGCTGTTGTGATTAGCGGCAAATTGAACTCGCGCTCAATCCGCTCTTGAATAATCTCCATATGCAAGAGTCCAAGGAAACCACAACGGAAACCAAATCCAAGTGCGCTTGAACTTTCCGGCTCAAAGCTTAGCGAAGCATCATTCAGCTGGAGCTTCTCCAGCGCCTCACGAAGATCGTTATAATCGGAGGTCTCAATCGGATACAACCCGCAATATACCATCGGGTTGATCTTACGGTAACCTGGAAGCGGCTCAGCAGTAGGATTCTTTGCGTCAGTGACAGTATCACCGACACGGGTATCTCCAACATGCTTGATCCCAGCTACGATAAAGCCAACATCACCGATGTTCAATTCATCGACAATGGTCATACGCGGCATAAATGCGCCAACTTCAATGACCTCGAAGGTCTTCTCAGTTGCCATCATCTTAATCTTCGAACCTGCACGGATCTTCCCGTCCATTACGCGCACATAGACGATAACGCCTTTGTAAGGATCGTAGTGAGAGTCAAAGATCAATGCTTTAAGCGGCTCTTCTGAATTACCAGATGGCGCAGGAACCTGCTTCACCACCTGCTCCAGAATTTCCTTGATTCCGATACCGGCTTTGGCAGATGCCATAACCGCTTCACTGGTATCCAGCCCGATAACATCCTCGATCTCCTGCTTTACCCGGTCAGGGTCAGCGTTTGGCAAATCAATTTTGTTGAGCACAGGTAGGATTTCCAGGTTATTATCCAGTGCTAAATACACATTGGCCAGCGTCTGTGCTTCAATTCCTTGAGCCGCATCCACAACCAGCAGTGCGCCTTCACATGCTGCAAGACTGCGGGAAACTTCATAGGTGAAATCGACGTGCCCCGGTGTATCAATCAAGTTGAGATAATACTCTACACCATCGTCTGCACGATAGGTTAAACGCACGGCTTGCAGCTTTATTGTGATACCACGTTCGCGCTCCAGATCCATCTGATCGAGTACCTGTTCCTGCATTTCACGCGTGGTTAGTGCCCCCGTGTATTCCAAAATGCGGTCAGCTAGTGTCGATTTACCATGGTCTATATGTGCAATAATCGAGAAATTGCGAATTTGTTGTTGTCTTTTCTGAACGTCAGTCATTCCTTACCCCCACAGACAGCCTGATATTAATCCACTTATTATAACAGTACAAGCTTACTCCATCAATCCCGCGCTGGCCCAAAACAAAAGAAACAGCTATACACGATCCCGTGAAATAACCGTTTCTTCTAAATTTGCTGTTAATTTTCTGCCGAAGCGAACAATGAAACTACCCAGCGGATTCCCTTCTGGGAAGCCTGCTGCAAGAGACCTGCCGTCTTATCTGCCAGAACATCGACTGTAGGCTTTTGCTCCTCAGGAATTAGAATTTGCTCCGGAGATTTCGTACTATAATCATCCACAACTTGTTGAGGAGGATCTGCGGCTGGCGTTGTATTGCTATTTTGAGGCAAAGGAGAGACGGCCGTATAAGCACCTGTGACAGGATCGATCACCATTGGCACATATACATAAGTCTGCCCACCCTGTGCCACACCATTCTTTTGCAGTTGTGGCTGTGGCTGCATGCCTGTTACTTGACTGGTCGGTGTAGTCGGGCTGGCATTCCAGCCGGGCAGAATCTTAGAGACTGTTGACCCCCCACTTCCGCCGAACTGCATCCCTAAGAGGATGCCAATCCCTGCCCAAATCCCGACCATAACCAGTTTTTTTCCGAAACGCGACATGTACACCACTCCTTTTTAATCCTTGGTAATTTATTTTAAGAAGCTCCGTTTGATTTCTTTGGTGTTGTAGTGGGATTCGCCACTTTTTCAGGTGCGTTCACCTTCTCAGCGTCATGACTGCTCCAGTAAACATCAGCGATAGCATCCGCCAAAATATCAGCCGTACGCTTTAATTCCTCAGCCGAATTATCAATTCCGCCCACTTCAATCAAAACACTATTAGGAGAGAGGGTCTGATTGTACTCCCCGTTATTTCCTTTACCCGCAGCTTTTCCCCATATCCCACGAGATATTCCCGGGTAATTCTTTTCAAGCTGTTGATGAATCTTATTGGCAAACTCTTCGTTCTTCTTCCAGTCTTTATTTGCATGTCCAATGATAAAATAGACCTGTGCATAGCTTTTCCCGTCAATAACAGCTGTTGTTTTGCTATGACGCTGCGAATCGCGGTGAATGTCGATAAAACTATCCATTTCCTCATTTGCGCTGAGTGCTGATTTAACCAAGATCCGGGAATATTTATAGGAAAAGTTCCAGTTATAGTCGGTGATTTTGGTTGGAAAATCTTCTTTGGCATGAACCGTACCAATCCCGAGCTGTTCCAGTCTTTTCGTAATATATGATCCTACCAGCATTACATTTTTAGTTGAAACTCCGGAGCTGGGATTTTCATTTGCTGCCCCTAACAGAGGATTGTAGGCCTCTCTAGGATGTGAATGATAGATTAGAATCCGTTTGATGGAGGTATCCTTAGTGCTGTCTGTGCCGCTTTGCGGATCACTCTTATCCGTCCCTTCCTCCGCTGATGGTTCAGGGGATGGTGCAACCGTCGCTTCAGGCTGCTGTGTTGTAGTATCTCCATGCTTGTCCCCTTCGTCCGGAACAGAAGTTTCTGCATCTTCACCACCCTCAGCCAGTTCATCAGTCCCAGGATGATAATCCACTGGTGCTCCTGTAGATCCACCTGAACCTTTCCGCAAAAGAAATGGATCATCCGCCGCCATCCCCGGCACTTCACGAGAGACTAGACTCTTAGGGTCACCTGGATTCACACTGGTTAGCAACTGAAATACGAAAGAAGTTACCTTTTCACCTGAAAAAGCGGAAGGCTCTTTACCCTGAGGTAAATGCGGCACCTCCATCCCCAGCAGCTCCATGAAAAAACCACTAGACAGAGAGGCAGCAAGCCCCTTCATTGAAGGAATGGGTGAAGAGCTAAGCTTCTGCCCGGCCAATCCACCGGCTCCAAGCAGCATAAAAAATACTAGCGAACCTCCGGCCAACAGCAGCATCGTTCTCCCCAGCGATAAAACATCCAGCATTTTTCCCCTTAAACGGCCGATGTTCCAAAGCTGAAACCATTTTTTATTCATTGTAGTTATGTCCTCCTCCAGCCCTCTGTAATCTCTTATACTCCAAATCTATGAGCGCAAGAGCAATACTAGAACCGAAAATGAGAGAATAGACATAAAGCCCGTACAGGATACCTTAATTCAGCATCCCGCCGGGCTAAACAAACCATAATTCAGTTAGTGGGTATACGCGCCAACATTCTCAGGATCAACCGCATCATGTAAAGCCGCATTCAGACCACTGGCCACAATATTCGCGATCCCTTCAATAAATTCATCGATTTCCTTGGGAGTGACAATCAAATCGTGCCCCAGAGGTTCAAGCACTTCCTTCACTAATGACAAGCGTTCCTGCTCAGAGATATCGTCCAGCATCCCCATGATTTCCTTCGTATGGTTTGCTCCTTGCCCGAAGTGATTTTTCATCATCTCCAGCACATTATTTACAATAGTTGAGGCATAGCAGACAGTGGGCACTCCGATTGCGATACAAGGAACACCCAGAATTTCTTGGGTTAATCCACGTCGCTTGTTGCCAATCCCCGAACCGGGATGGATCCCAATGTCGGCAATTTGAATCGTCGTATTGATACGCTCCAGTGACCGGGATGCCAACGCATCTATGGCAATAATAAGCTCAGGTTTCGTCCGATCCACGATTCCCTGCACGACTTCACTCGACTCAATCCCAGTCAGCCCAAGCACTCCAGGAGCAATAGCGCTCACCTTACGATAACCAGGGGAGATCTGATCCGGAACCAGCTCATAGAACTGCCGCGTAATGAGTGAGTTCTCCACCACCAACGGACCCAGTGAATCCGGTGTAACATTCCAGTTACCAAGACCAACAATCAACACAGATGCATCCTTGCCAATCCCAATTCTGATCAAAAAGTCCTCAAATTCGCGGGCAAAAACTTCTGCCACCTTTTGCTGCAAGCCTGTATCTCCGCCACGCAGAGCGGGTACCTCAAGGGTTACATAGTTACCAATTGCGCGTCCTATTGCCTGTGATCCGGCAGCATTAGCTACACCAAGACGGGTCACTTTAATCCCATCAGACTCTTCCACTTCTTCGTTCACACCAGGGATCGGCGTTCGTTGTGGGCCTTGAGCCATTTCCTTTGCCTCTAATGCCAAATCGGTGCGCACAGAATATAGCTGCAGATCCGGTTCCATTGTGTACCAGCCTCCTAAAAGTTTTGTAAGCATACACTTCCATGAGTTCATCCTCATTCGGCAAGCTTCTGCCTATGCTCTTTTGTCGATAGTGTGCGAGAGAAAGCCAATGTTTATGCAGGATACGGAGGTTTAATTTGAAAGCTTTAAGTATTGCTTTTTGCTACCGGTCATGCTAAACTATTTTAAGTTGTGAATCATTTGATAATGATTTCGAATGTCTTACAGGAGGTGAATGCAATGCCAAATATTAAATCCGCGGTTAAACGCGTAAACACGAACGAAAAACGCCGTGCACTGAATGCTTCCCAAAAATCCGCGCTTCGTACAGCTGTGAAAACTGCTGATGTAGCTCTGACTGGTACGGAAGTAGAAACTGCTCAAGCTGCTTTCCTAGCTGCTTCCAAAAAGCTGGACAAGGCCGTAAGTAAAGGTCTGGTTCATAAAAATGCGGCTGCCCGCAAAAAATCCCGCTTGGCGAAGAAATTGAACGCTCTTACGGCTCAAGCCTAAGACGACATTCATAATGAGCAATTGAAGAACCTGACCGCTATGCTTCATACGGTTAGGTTTTTTTGTGTCTATTAATTAATAATAAGTAGTGTTTAAGAGATGTTTATTAAATGAAAGAAGACCCCCTCAGAGAGACGGTCTTCTTTCATTTATTTATTCTCTTTTTTCATTTCATAATAGTTACCATCCCATAAAAAAATCATCGTTTGATCGTCTTTAACAATAAAACTGCTGCCGGGATTCGTCCAATTATTTATAGATACCGTCATAACCGATTCCGTTTCGATGCCAAGGTCGCTTAATTCATTTCTGTATTCGTTAAAAAAGTCATCCTTTGTTATGTTCTCTTCCTTATATTCAGGGTTCATAATTTCATCTTTATCAAAAGATGCCTTTTCTTGCGAATAAGTTACCCGCATGCCAATAAGCTTTTCATCCTCCGCTGCCGAGACAGGTGTAGAACCTACTAGACCTTGTACACTCCATTCCCCAAAATAAGAAGGTGCATCTGCAGAGGTATTCGAATTCGCAGGCGACTCAGAAGCTGAACCTGACGGTGAATTAGTATCCGTTTTGCCACAGGAACTAATTAATAGAACGAGTAACAGCAGTGCCGAATATTGAAATATTCTTTTCATAGTCAGATCATCTCCAATACTTTTTCCCCTTCTTAGCTCAGACACCTAAACGCAGCATGAACAGCTCCAGCCCTAGCACTTTGTCTATAGCCCCTGTTTTCATTTTATAATCCAGATCCGCCAATGCACTTAAGATTTGCCGTAATCGTTCACTGGAGAACTTATGGGCCTGCTCCCCAGCAAGTTTAACCGCATATGGATGCAATCCGATCTGTGACGCAATCTGTCCCTGCGAATAACTATGTGCTGATAAATCCTTAACCTGCAAAATAATGCGGAACTGCCGCGCAACCAACGCTGCGATCTTGATCGGTTCCTCACGCTGCTTCAGCAGCTCATATAATGTATCAAGCGCCTTATCAAGACGCAGATTAGCGATATCCTCAACAAGCGTAAACACATTTTGTTCTGTACCACGGTGTACCAGACTCTCTACGGCCCCCGCATCCACTGTGCCGCCCTTACCAGCGAATAAACAAAGCTTGTCCATCTCTGCAGATAAACCTTGCAAGCCTGTGCCTGCATTCGTTATAAGAATTTCTGCCGTGCCAGGTGCCATTACACAACCCCGCTCACGAATTCCTTTTTCCACCCAGCGCAGCAGCTCTTCTGCCCCCAGCGGATTAAAGGCTAATACTGTGCCCACTGATTTGACAGTCTTCACAATTTTTTTACGCTCATCCAGCTTATCATTATTCACCATAAAGACGATTACACTGAAGTCTACAGGATGCTGCAAATAGTCACTTAAAAGATCTATACGATGCTCCAGTTTGGCATTTTCTTTGCCCGCTGTAAATAACGAGGCATCCCGCACCAGCAATAATTTACGTTCTACCATAAATGGCACAGTCTCCGCTTCTTCTACCACAGCCTGCACCGGCGTCTCAGAGAGATCAAAGGGAATAACTGCGAAATCACGATCCTCTTTAGCAATCAGCTGTTCTTCCAGCAGTGCCGTGAATTCATTCATTCGAAATTTCTCACTGCCATATAAAACATATAACGGTGAGATCTTCCCTTGTTTGATTTCTTTTATCGCCGTTTTGGCATCCATCCCGCCACTTCCTTTTCCATTCATCTAGCCCATTTTGTCCAGAGTTCTATTGTAGCAAAAAAAACTACAAAAATGCATGCAAAAACGGAGAAACTCTGGCAGCCATGGCCAAAGCCTCTCCGTTTAAGCGGCGCATCTATATAAACGACGGAGTGCGAAGCTCTAGAAACTCCGCATCCGGCGGTCATACCGATGTTCTGCAAAACCTATACTTTCTAGTTCCTGTCCTGTTGATATAGTATATTCAGAAACTTCGAAAAAAGTTCCAACCCCACTTTAATTTGTTGAAGATGAGGTTGGAGTGTTCGTTGGTGTCGCCCCAGGGGATGCAGCCGGACTTGAAGAAACTGCTTCCTGTACAGTGTACACCTTGGTTACATTCACACCATCTTTTTCAGTCACGTACGTAAACTTCGAGCTGTCCGCAGACCATTCACCAGAAATCCAATTTCCTTCCAGCGGATAAGAGTTTACGGCTAACCGTTCTTCCGTTGAGCCCGCTGGCGACTTCTTATAAATCACAAGCTGCAATCCAATAAATTCTATAGCATACTGACCATCAGGGGAAGTCCAGGTCTGCACATTAGATTCATCAGAACTGCTTAAGCTCATAACTTCCCGTCCATAGTCATAAGGAATCTTTAAAGAATCCTCCATCAGCGGAGCAGAATCGGCTGCGCTGTCTGAATTCATATCAGCAGTTTGCTCCTTATTATCCACCTTTAGCTGATTGCTACTGGCGTTGCTAGAATCTGAATTATGAGATTTCGTGGCGACATCCTGCTTTGGCGAAACAATTTTCTCTGTAGGCTTAGGATCTGCGCTTTGAGGCGGTTCGGTGATCGACCGCCCTCCAGCTCCAGCTCCCGCATCAGCTGCATCCGCCGGTGCACTTGGCATCGTGGTAGGGTCCACTGGTCCCGTCGCTCTATCTAAAGCGGCGTTATCTTCGTTCATCTCTGTTGCATCCGTCTTATACTGGGCAGCGCCCTCGTTCTCTCCACCAGCTGCAGGTGAAGCTCCATCAGAGTTAGCAGTAATAGAAGCTTGTGATTCCATTGCTGTATCCTTAGTATCATCGCTGGCTGTTTTAGCACTATCCTGCATCCTTTGTTCTACTTCTGCCCCAGGCATTTTATCGGGCATATTAAATATTGCGATCCCTAATAGAACGGCAGCTGCAATAGCTCCAATGCCTGTCCGTGTTGCTATAGAGGTTCCCTTGGAAGGTTTACCGCGGGAGCTTTCACGTGAAAATGGAACAACAACCGGCTCCTCAGATCTCACAGCACTTTGTTCACGACTGCTTCGATCCAATTCTGCAAGCTGAGGTAAAATAGAGTCAACCAGACTAAACGGGGGTTTCACGTCTGGCAACTGCTCCAATTCATTGGAGAGAAGTGTCAGGCGCTCAAAGACTTCCGCGCAGGAAGGACAATTATCGATATGACGGAACATCTCAACAATCTCATCTTGACTCAAATCTTTGTCTAAATAGCGGTGCATCCATTCCATCACCTCCGCGCATTTCATCCCGATACACCACCTTTCTGGTACTCCTGAAGTCTATTCTGCAGTTGCTGTCTAGCCCGAAATAAGTATGATTTCACTGTATTCAAGGGCAAATCCAGACAATCTGCAATCTCGTTGTAAGAAAAATCCTGTAAATAGCGCAGGACGATGACTGTCCGATGATGCTCGGGCAATTGATCAATCGCTTCGCGTATATCCTCAGCTAAATAAGAGGATAGAACCTCACGTTCCACATTGTGTTTATCCTGAAACACCATTTCATGTTCATCAATAGAAACTGTAGGTTTAGTTCTTCTGAATTTATCAATGCAAATGTTAGTGACGATTCGCTGAACCCACGTTTTGAACTGGGCCTTCTCCTCATATGAGCCGATTTTTGTATAAACCCGGATCAAGGCTTCCTGAGATGCATCTAGCGCATCTTGTTCATTATGCAAAATGTAGAAGGCCGTTTTATATACATGTCCTTCAATTTCTCGCAATAGGGTGATTAGAGCGTCGCGATCGCCCGCTTGAGCGGCTCTGATGAGTCCCTGCTCCACCACGAAGGTTCCCCCTCTCTATGCAATCTTACTGACGCGCAAGACTGCGAATTTGTTGCAACCGTGTAATTAATATTTTTAGAATACCAAACTTTTCTTAGAACGTCATGTTAAGCCAGCCGTTACAACGCGCTATCCCGCATTGCACAGCCAATAATTCCTACTAAGCATACAGGGGAAACAACAATCATTCAAATACTCTTTTTCACTATCTTAGTAACAAAAATGACATCAAAAGAAACGGCCTATCCCCTTGTCGGAAATGAAGCCGTCTGTCTTAAATATTACCCTCCGGTATCGAGCAAGAAACTCTATTTATAGAGCGCAATTTTGCAGAGCATGAAGACCGCGTAGTTTTCCCTAGTCTCATCATCCACCACATAGGCTTCTCCATTCTCAAATAATTGAGGGTTATTGTAATTGCGCTCTAATCTGTAGATCTGCCCTTCCGTCACCTTACAACCATGGAATGCCGACTCAATTTCTACGTACTCAGCATCATCTTCATCCGCTGCTTGATACAGCTTTTTATCATTATAAGCAGGCATATACTCACTCCCGGCTGGATAATAAATCCTGACGTTCAGTCCATGTATCACTACTCTTCTATTATATAGTTTATTATCTTTATCCCGATTCTATACTTTCTAAAAAGCATAGAATAAAAGGAATATGGACAGCTCAAAGAAAATCAACATAAAAAGGCTGCATGGCCAACGTCTGTCAGCCACACAGCCTATAAATAAAAACGCGAATCCGGATTTTAATCTCCGTTCGAATACATTAAATCCCTTTTATCTCTTTAAACTTCGCCACATATTGGGCAGCAAGATCAGTAATCTGATCGTATCGGCCATTCTTCGCCGGTGCAGTCAAATTCCCCCCAATGCCCACAGCCATGCAGCCGTTTGCAATCCACTTCTCCATATTGTTCAAATCCACGCCACCGGTCGGCATAATATTCACATGTGGCATAGGACCTTTAACCGCTTTTACATAATCCGGACCGAAAGCACTGCCAGGGAACAATTTAAGCACATCCACGCCGTACTTCAGCGCTTCCTTCATTTCATTTAATGTCATGCAACCAGGCATATAGGGAATGCCATAAAGATTACACATCTTAGCTGTCTCCACTTCAAAAGAGGGACTAACCACAAACTCTGAACCTGCAAGAATGGCTATTCTAGCTGTTAAGGGGTCCAAGACAGTTCCGGCGCCAATCACCGCACGACTTCCGTACTCTGCAACCAATCTCTTAATCGCCACATCCGCGTCTGGTGTAGTAAAAGTTACCTCAATATTATTTAGACCGCCTTCTATACAAGCAACGGACATCTTAAAAGCTTCCTCAGCACTATCTGCTCGAATAACCGCTACAACCCCGACGGATGCCACATTCTGCAATACTTTCATTTTCTTCATCAGTAGACTCCCTTTCTCTTGGTACGATCATAGATAAACAGGAAATACTTTTTTAGATAAACTTTTTTATTAAATTTACTAATTATTGCGTTTTGTTCTATAAGGAAATAGTAATAACAATACGATTAACAGTCAATACATTTTTATTACATCAGGTGGAAATAAGTAATAAATTCTAAGTAAAACCTTTATAAAACAAGGGTTTATGGAAACATTATTTTCTTTTTACGAAAAAAGTTTTTTGGTTAACAATCATTCTTTTATTGTACAAAACCGATTTATGTGATAATTTCAAATTACAAATCATTATACTGGGATAAAATCATTACCCTAGGAGGAACTAAAAATGAGTAAACAGCTGGATGCCGTCACTTTCGGGGAGCCGATGGCGATGTTTTATGCGAATGAGGCTGGTCCTCTGCATGAAGTATTTTCGTTCTCCAAAGCATTAGCAGGTGCAGAAAGCAACGTGGCTACAGGCTTGTCGCGTTTGAATCATCCTACAGGTTATGTTACGAAGCTCGGCGAAGATAACTTTGGCACATTCATTGCTCAGGCGATGAAGAATGAGAACATTAATACGGACAATATTACTTTTACTAAAGAGTATTCAACAGGCATGCTTATCAAATCGAAAGTGGTTACCGGCGATCCAAAGGTCGAATACTTCCGCAAAAACTCCGCGGCCTCCACGCTTAGTCTGGAGGATTTCGACGAGGCCTACTTCAATTCCGCAGGACATCTGCATGTTACAAGTATCTCCGCCGCTTTGTCCAAGAGCTGTCTTGAATTTTCTATTCACGCTATGGAATTTATGAAGAGTAAAGGAAAGACGATCTCTCTGGATCCTAATCTGCGTCCTAGCTTATGGCCGGATACAGAAACAATGGTGAGTACCATCAATGATCTGGCTACACGCTGCGACTGGTTCCTGCCGGGACTCGGTGAAGGTAAAATCCTTACCGGACTGAGCACACCCGAAGAGATTGCAGACTATTACCTGGAGCGTGGCGTAAGCTTAGTCGTCATCAAGCTTGGCCCTGAAGGCGCTTACTATAAATCCTCTGCTGGGGAAGGTTACGTGGACGGATTCAAGGTGGAGCAGGTTGTTGATACGGTGGGTGCAGGTGATGGATTTGCGGTTGGCGTAATCAGTGCGATGCTGGAAAAGCTTCCGATTGCTGAGGCCGTCAAACGCGGCAATGCGATCGGTGCGTTAGCCGTCATGTCGCCAGGCGATATGGACGGACTTCCCACCCGTGAGGAACTTGCGAAGTTTATGCAACAAGAAGTCTAATAATCGCAAAAAGACACAGAGCAGCGATTCTCCGTTATTGGAGGAGCGCTGCTCTGCTTTTTGGGTTGCTGATTGGCTGCTATTGCTATGCTATGGCTTTGGCTTTGGCTTTGGCTTTAGCTTTGGCTTTAGCTTTGGCTTTGGCTTTGGCTTTGCTATGTTAAGCTTTTGCTATTGCTATTGCTATGCTTCAGCAGTGTAATCACGTACCTCAGGGCTTTCGGACCCAAAAGACGCTATTTGCAATTTTTTTACCTTTGCGGCGTAGTTTCGGACTCCAGTGACACTATTCCTTATGAAAAAGGGCATTTAGCATGTTTTCCATGCCGATAGCTGCGATGGGGTCCGATAGTACTCCAAATATGGGATTATACCGCATATAAGGTCAGCTGAGTCCGATAGTGACTTCCTACGCGAAAATATTACCCAATCAAACCCAAGTTTAGTGTTTAGATAAACTTAGGTCCAATAAAAGGGGGAGTGCCCAACAAGCTAAGAAATAGCTGCTGGGCACTCCCCTTTTTATAGTTCAAACTTATTTGTAAGACTTCACCGACTGCCCTTGCTGCAAGGTCGGCGGGAAACGATATGTAATTGGAACAGAAGCTCCCTTATCCTCGATACAAGAGAGTATAATCTTGGCAGCCTGCATCCCCATCTCGTAAGCAGGCTGACGGATTGTCGTAATGACCGGATTATAAATTTGCGCGAATTCCGCATCATCTATCCCGATGACCGACAACTGTTCTGGAATAGAGATGGCATTTCGATTCGCATATTTCAGAATTTCCGCTAGTGTGATGTCGTTCGTAGCCAGCAGTGCAGTTGGCGGCTCCGGCAGTGCTAATAAGTGTTCCAGCCCCGAAGCTAATTCCTCTTTGGATACACTGCAAATATACTCCTCACGCAGCGTTATGCCCGCTTCTTCCATCGCTTTTTTGTAGCCACTAATCCGCTCTTTCCGAGGGGTAATCGCATGCTCCCCAATTGGAAGGGACACCAGAGCAATCCGCTCATGGCCTTGCTGAATTAGCTGCCCTACGCCTATCTTTGCCGCCATTTCATTATCCAGCAATAGACTCTGCGTGGTGATTCCATCTACCAGACGATCCATAAAGACTAGCGGGAAATCAGCCTCTACCAGCTTGCTATAGGCAGACGGGTTATTCCCTGTAGGAAAAATAATCAGCCCATCCACCTGACGAGCGATTAAGGTTTCTACATATTTGCTTTCTTTCTCCGCATTCTCATCTGCGTTGCATATGATCACTTGGATTCCGTGATGCTGCAGCTCATTCTCAATCGCCCGGATACATTGGATTGACAGCGTGTAGTCAATATTAGCTACGATGATCCCGACCATATGCGTCCGGTTCTGCTTCAGACTGCGTGCCAGACCATTTGGCTGATAATTAAGCTCCTCAATTACGGCCTCAATCCGGTTTTTCGTCGCTTCGCTCATATATTTAAAACGTTTGTTCAAAAATTGGGAGACCGTACTTTTCGAAACTCCCGCTTTTTGAGCCACATCATCAATCGTTAACTTCTTCATCGCTTCGGCTCCACTCTTCTCAAAAGAAAATACTTTATCAAAAAGTATAGCTTTTATTTAGTGATTTATCTACTAGGGAGTCTGACTGTAAAATTCCTGATACAGCTCATTTTGTCGCTCTTCTGATAAAAATGCCCAATCTTCATCTAACCACCCTGGTCCACCTTTCGTAAGAATATCAGCTTTATAAAGTTCTCCATTCATCTCATATTCCATGGTTAACGATTGTCCATTAATGTCTCTAAATCCAATGGTCGATGCAGGTGTTTGAATGCTTAAGGTCTCCATATCATAAAGCACTGTTTTGTCTTGGTATGTCTTATCTACCGGGTATTCTAGGTAACTAAATACGATCTGGTCATGCTCCTTATCCACTGCGATTATTGACTTATATTCTAATAGCTCCCAATCAAAGGACGTAAGCTCTTTCGGTACCACTGATTCTCCTGTCGCTGCTTTTTTAACATTTAGAATAAAAAATCTACCATTCTCCATAATGCCTGAACCTATAGTCTTCGTATAGGTAAATAGCAGAGCGTAATCGCCCGCTCCAAAAAATCCACTCAAATATTGATAAGTACTTGCCCCTCCTGCAAAAAGAGGTAAAGTATAAATCCTAGTAGCTGAAGAAGCCGATAATTCCGTCTGGTCCTTCGAGCTCAGGTAAAGAGTGAACGGTTCTGTAGGATGTGTGTACTTTGGCTTCTTGTAGTCCACCATCGGGGGTGGCGGCGACCAAAGGATTCCCGCTGTTGTCTCAACGGCATACGCTTTACTCTTATCTCTGTTCATTGGCAAAGGCATGTAGTATTTCTTACCGCTAATCTCAAATTCTACTGGACTTGTCGGAGGCTCTATCGCTTTATCATTAGTTGCAGGACTAGAAGAAGGCAGTATGCCTGCGCCTTGTGACTGAACGGATGACGAATGGATTGGCCCTGTGTTTTTCCATATGCCCATAGGGAAGGTAAGCGCACCTATCAACAAAATCGTAGCCAGACTGGTCAACACCACATTTTTATTTATCCAATAACGTTTGTAAGCTGAACTTTTATTCGCAGCAGCCTGTTCGATCCGCATCATTAACTCAGGCGTAAAACCATCTTCAATGAAAGGATTTTTGCCTGCTTGCGCATACCAATCCGTCTGCCCGATCATCACTGGATTACTATCATCGGCGTTGCGTTTCATTCCCTCTCCTCCTTCTGGATAGCCTCTTTAACCTTCTCTCTCGCCCGCGCGAGCCGAGATTTCACGGTTCCTTGTGCTACATTCAGCAAATCTGACATTTCGGCAATGGATAATCCATGTTGAATATCTAGCACAAGCACCTCTCTGTTCTTCTCTGGAAGGGTCATAATAATTTCCCAGATCCGGTTCGCATACTGATTGCCAAGGGCTTCTTTTTCCGCAGAAGGTGCATTAACAGCAGTAGGTTGATCACCCAAAGCTATGAATCTGCGCCAAAAGCTATTTTTGCTCCAACTGAAGGCCGTATTTCTGGTAATCGTAAGCAGCCAGGTTTTCATCGAAGATTGCCCCCGGTATTTCCCAACATTCTTGTACGCCTTCAAAAACACTTCTTGGCTGATATCATTTGCCTGCTCTCGACTTCTAGTTAAGAAAAAAGCATAATTCCACACATCCGAGCCATACGCCTCCATCATTTCCCGCAAACTCATTGCGGGCGCATACGCTGCTGTATATGGTATATCTTCGCTTAGCATGTTTCGCCTCACCTCTTGCCTAATAAGACTTTCCAAACTTGAAAAAGTTCCCTCTAAAATAAAAAATAGGTCATTTATTAAAAAACACCACCGATGAACGTTTAAGCGTTCACTAGTGGTGTGTGGATATTTTTTAAAGAGAGCTGAATTTCTCCTCCAGCCGCCGTGCAAGCTCATCGTCCGGTAACGGATTACGATGCGTATTTTCCAGATAGATATGTTTTTCGGTCTCGGGCATCAAATATTCCTTATACCATAGAAACATATCCGGACTATCCCCCTGAATCCGCAAAAATTTACGGGCCGTTTCTACATGATCTATAGTGTTGGCAATATTGGTCAACCAATCAGCCCGATAAAAATGCTTCCACTGGCCGATCTCTGCCCGTAAAAGAGCCTGCTGGCCCTCCTTATAATCCCAAACCGCATGAGAAGCTTCGATAAACGCCTCTGGAAATCGCTCTTCTTGGTAACACATATACGCCTGGCAAAGAGAGGATAATCCTCTGCACCCGCTCCAATGCAGCTCAATTTGAACTAGCAGTTGAACATGCAGCCTGTTTCGCTCTTTTTCGGGTAAAAGTTCCATCACCTCTAGGCACTGCTTTCGCAGCAGATACCAGACTAGTACAACTCGCTCAGCTCGATCCCTGAACCATCGAACCTGCTCTACAAAAGGAACATCCCCTGCGGCCCAGCGCAGTCGCTCATCGCTCTCCGTCTTATTTTGCAGCCAATGCCCTATAATCTGCCTTGCCGGATGATGATAGAATTCATCGCCTGCGCGGTCGTCAGCATTAGGACCATATACTATGGTGTTTTTGAAGTAGCTTTTGTACAATTGTGCAATTCGCCCCTGCTGCGCTGTGTAGAAACGGTTAACGAAGGTCTGAAGCTGTTCATCAGCATCTGCTGTTCCATCCATCCACAACTTTGCTGTCAGATCTAATGTATAGAGATGAGGCAAAATATTCCCTGAATTCACTAGCAGATATTCACTAGCCCCTGCCGCAAATGCCCCCTGTAATTCCTCCACTATAAAGGACGGATCCGTTGGGAATTGTGTTAGATGATTGGAGGCCTGCAAGTCGTGGAAGGTGACGTGGTAATATACCCCGTTTTTGCCTTGATCTCCTGCCTCGGGTAGAGCAGGCACGCGCAGATTCAGATGGCCATGTCGTCGCGACACCATTTTACCGTATCCGTTATCCGCCCATATTTTAATAACACCTTCTGGCACTTCGATCTTTCCTTGTTTATACAGCTCTGCAATTTCTCCGTACATCGCCATACAGCACACAGGCTGGTCCACATATTCACAGATCATATCGTATTGCTTGCGAACTACAAATGAGATCAAATCGCCCCGTTTCTCCGGAGTATCAAAAGAGGGATCATTCTCCCAAAAAGGTTTATCACCCTGTCCGCGGAAGGAAAGCACCCAGAGTGTTTTTTCATCTTTTTGCCGCTCGATGGCTTCTCTCCACAGCTGTTCAAACAATTCTGGATATTCTTTATAGCTAGCCTGCTTGCCCGGAAAAGCACGTAGGAACATTTGCGCGCCAAGCGGTTCCGCATGATGATGTGTGATCCACAGTCCCATATCCACCGCAAGCTGATGATGAATTCCGTTTCTCGGCAAATCCGTCCCGGGGATTACCATATTTCCACCACAGCGCAGCAGCGCTTCAAAAACAGGCTCCCATACCTCCGCCGTCGGAGGATAATCCTCCTTCCAGCCGATAAGACACACTTCATCATTCACGAACCAACCTCGGTAACGCACCTTTGGCTGAATGCTGTTGTAATCAGAAATAGGTAAATTGATCGCATCTTTCTTAACAGGAGGAAGCTCCGCCCAGAACCAGAAGGGATCGACACCAAGCACGTGGCGGCTATAATGAAGCATCCCATAAATAATGCCCAATTCATCGCGGCCGATAATATGCAAGATCCGATCCTCTTCACTACCTGTAAAACGCAAACAAAAACCCTCCGCCCATTCCGGGCAGCCATCATCCTCTGTCGCATAACGAATAATTACAGTAGCTGCTGCTCCTTGTACCGGAGCTTTTCCGAACACCTGCTCATGATCCCTGGCGATCATCCGCCAAGCATATCCAATTGGATTACTGCGTTCCACTTGAACATCATATACACTTTCCGTTGTGACTCTAAATTCTGCATATGTATTCACTATCGCTTCATCTCCTAATTCGCTACAAAACACGGAGGACACAAGCTTCTCACCACCGCACTTTGCAACATAGTTTAAGTAGGCATAGAGTTTACCAGAATCTTCTATCTCTATTATAAAGCGTTTACATATATTGTGCATGCGTACGTAATAATTACTGGAGGAGGACGACGGCTACTGGAGCTACTGGAGCTACTGGATTAGAGCAGTTGGTGCTAGATAGGACAACAGATACTAGCATTAGAGCAGCTGGTGCTAGACAGGGACAACAGTTACATACTTAGAACAGCAGGTGCTAGAACAAATGGACTGGGATCATCAGCAAGTAACAGGAACTTATGTGAAAGTTAGTATCGCTACAACGATAATATGTAATTGAGGTGCTTTGATATGTTCATATGGAGCGTTTAGTTGCACTTAGTGCAACTAAAAAAGATCTTTCCAGCTCATAAAGTGATTTAGTTGCACTTCATGCAACTATTTCTGCTCAAATTTAGAAAAATAGGCGTTTTTTCAGATTTTAAGTGTACAAAGTGCAACTAAATGAAGAACCAGCTACTTTAAATTGCGATCTATTGCACAAAGTGCAACTAAACAAGGTTTTAGTTTTATAGTGGTGTAAAAGACCACGAAAGGAGCTTTAAAGGGGCCTTAAAGGAGCTTTAAAGGGACTTTATAGAGTCTGCGAAAATTAACATACACCACCCAGCGCTCAATCACATTACTCAACTACCTCCCTAATCCGCTCCCTCCGCCAACTTATGACGCACAATAATCCCGTCGGCCCGCACACGCATCTGGATCTCTCCCTGCTGATCCGTTCTATAAATAGCAGCTTGATTAGCTTTCAAACGTTCCAATACCTCAGCTTTCGGATGACCATATAGATTATTTACTCCCGCAGAAATCACCGCAGCGGCTGGGTGCCAAAACTGCAGCCAAGACTCGCCTGTTGAAGTTTTGCTCCCATGGTGAGCTACTTTTAAAACGTCAATGGCAGGTCCTGCGTTAATGCCCTTTTGCAGGGCTTGCTGCACAATCTCCTCCTCGGCTTCCAGATCCATATCTCCGGTAAATAGAAAATTTCTTCCGTTCATCTCTAGACGAAAAACTACAGAATCGTGGTTCTGATCCTCCAACAGTGGGATGCTATTCAGCATAGAAGAACCTGACGCTGCTCCCTCTCTATCTTGTTCTTCCGGCCATAAAAAGGACAGCTCCGTCTTATCATCCGGGGAAAGCCTCATTCCCTGATGTACGGCATACAGTTGAACATTGTTCTCCAGCGCAGTCCGCATCATCTCCATATAAGATTCACGGTCAGCGAGTGTGCCATTAAAAAGCAGTGCCGAAACCGGAATTGCCTCCATAACGGCTTGGAGTCCCCCGGCATGATCCTGATCCCCATGAGTCAAAATAATCGCGTCCAGACGGTGGATCCCACGTTTTTTAAGCAAAGGCACCAACACTTTAGCCCCTACCTCGAACGGGCTGCGGCGAATGCGCCATTCTTCTTTTTGCCCAAAATTTAACGTTCCTCCACCATCTACAAGAATATGAGCTCCTTTTGGTGTAGTGATGAGGATACTGTCGCCTTGCCCGATATCCAGGTAACTAATCGTCCCTTTACCCGCCTGACGTTCTGACTGATAACCCTTGTACAGCATTAGGCCCAGTCCAACCGCAGATAGTAGAACAATCGCTCCGCTCCAACGTACAATCTTAGGTTCATCCAAAAAATACTGTGCGCTCCCCGTTCCCCCAAACCCGCCGTGCTTGTTCACAGATAAACCAATCTCAGCTAACGGCCTCGTCTCATCCTCCATATACTGAGGTGTTGCGCGGGCTTCTACTCTTAGCCTGGCAGCATACAACAGCCCACACAATAAGACATAATACACTCCAATCCACAGCAGTGAAGGCGAGCGCCAAATCAGAACTCCACCAGCAAAACCATTAATCCATTCAACCGCATAAAAAGTAACGTTATTCAGCAGCTCCGTAATATGTGCCAAAAAAATCGCGGCATCTCCCCACAATCGTCCAAGCAGTAGCGCAAGCGTTCCTAACGGCAATACGATAAAAGTAATAAAGGGCACAAAAACCAGATTAGCCACTAAAGACAGGAGAGAAAATTGATTAAAATAATAAATCGTCAATGGAAATGAGACTAACTGGGCAACTAGAGTCACAGAGACGGCGCTTTTAAGCCAGCGTGGCAGTGCGCTCAGCAGAGGGTCCATAAGCGGAACGTAGACCATTAATCCTAAGGTCACCAGAAACGACAACTGGAAACTGACACTGAGCAGCATGTAAGGATTCCAAATCAGCATAACCAGTGCCGCTGCAGCCAAAATATTCAGTCCATCCTTCAGCATGCCAACTCGTGCAGCGAGCAATGCAATCATACTCATTAATCCCGCACGCACGATAGACGGACCCGCACCTGTCAACAGGACGTATACAGGAACGAGCACTAAGGTGACTGTTAGCGTGGTTTCTTTTGTCATCCGTAAGCGCCTGAATATAAATAAAAGAACACCAACATACACCGCAACATGCATACCTGAAATGGCGAGGATATGTGTCAAACCAAGTTGTGAGAACTGCTTAAAGGTATCCGGATCGAGATCATCCTGCATCCCAATCACCAAACCCTTCATATATCCAGAGTGGCGCGCTTGAAACAGCCGATCCGTCTCCGCTCCAAGAACTGCCCGCGCTTTATCATTCCAGCGTAAGATCATTAACGGATTCCATGAATCTGGAGCAGTTGCTTGCACATTCTCTGCACCTTGACTCTTTAGAAGCCAGTGAATCTTCTGCGTATGCAAATAGGCCCGATAATCAAACCCTCCGTAATTCCGCGCTGTCGCTGGCTCTTCAAGTACACCGTTTAGCGACACCTGATCCCCTCTGCGCCACTCCGCAGCAATAGCGATTTCTTGCTCGGCAAGTAGTTTGATCTGCACCATAATTAACTCCCCATGCACTCTTTTATCTTGTTCATCCCGCGGATCAGGTGAAGCGGCATCTTCCTCAGTAATCAACAATAACTCTGAGAGCTTCATCGTGAAATCAACCCGGTCCCCGTCCCGTTCCACCACGGAAACTATCGTCCCCTTAGCCTCCACGGCAGTCTCATTCAACTCCGACAATAATCTCCCTAGCGCTTCAGGCAGGTGACTTAAATTACGGCCTTCATTCCATTCCCAATATCCAGCGGATAAACTAATCGCCAAACAAAATATCGCCAGCTGTTTCCAGCTCATGTTCACCCAAACTCTCATACTAACCAGTAAAAATAGTAATCCAGCCCACGCCAACCATAAGCTAATCCCTGAGAATAAACACGCTGCTGCGCTTCCAGCAATCCAGCACACTGTAAAACTTAATAAGGGTCTCTCCTTCATGCCTCCACTCTCCTCCTTTCGCAAGATTTAACAAAAAAAAGAACCTCTGCATACGCCATAAAAGCGCACGAGAGGTTCTTCCTCAAGCCATCTTATTCAATTAGGGTTGTACAATACAGCTACTCCGCTACTTTAATCATCGTTTCACTTGGCGGCTCATAGTTCTCCAATTGGCGAAATACGATGCCTTTGGCAGCCATCATTGCTTCTACCTTTTCCATATCCTTACGGTAAGGACGATAATACACAATCTCCACAATACCGCTATTAGCCAGCATATTTGCACAGGTCCAGCAAGGCTCATCCGTCACGTAGACGGTACTGCCTTCCCGGTCAATCCGGTCTGTGAATAGCAAAAGATTCTGTTCGGCATGAATCGTGCGAATGCAGCGCTGTTTCTTCACCATAGTCTCTACGCCATCCACGATCTCCATCTCATATTGCTCCGAGAGCATACAACCTGCCTCTGAGCAATCAGGTACGCCCATTGGCGCCCCGTTGTACGCGGTACCAAGCAGCTTCTTGCCTTGCACCAGTACTGCACCTACATGTCGTCGTGAGCAGCGTGAACGAGTTGAGACCATACAGGCAATGTCCATGAAATAAGTATCCCAGTCTTTACGATAGGCAGTAGTCATAATCAATCTCCATATCCTTCTAAATAGTTGTTAACTATTGTAGCACATCCCCGCAAGTTTTCACTAGGACAACGGTTGTGGCACTTCCAACGATCTTCATTTCTTATTATCTTCAAAATATTACTAAAGCTTTTAACTTCTCCAGCATTTTAGGTCCTATCCCCTTTACCTTCCCCAGATCAGACAGGCTGCGAAAGGTCCCTGCACGGTTGCGGTAATCCATAATTGCCTGAGCCTTCTTTTCTCCGATGCCCGGAAGATCCATCAGCTCCTTAACACCCGCAGTATTCACATTTACTTTACCTTCCTGTGAAGCTGCTGATATGGAAAGCTCAGTCGTCTCCTTAGCCGCAACAACTTTATCCCCTGCAGGCGTTTGCTTCCCTGCAATGTTTGGCGTTTGAACTTCTGCCCCTGCTGGTGTTTGGCCTTCTGCCATTGGCGTTTGGCCCGCTCCTTCTGCTCTCTCCCCCGCAACTGCTGTCGAAGCTTTTTCAGCTGCCGAAGTTTGATCAGCTTGTTCTGCTCGCGCTGCCTCCTTAACCTTCTCACCTTCTTCAGCATTCCCAGCAGCTTCAGCCTGCCCTGCATCTTTCTCTAAATGTAGCTTATTTCCCTTCGTCTGATGACCTCCCTCACTGCCCCCAGCAGCTGGAGCGGCACCAGACTCAGCGATTCCAACCGCTTGCTCCATACCAACATTCAAAGTCTCCCACCCGGCAATCCCGGAATCGCCCTTGCTCCCTGCCGCCCATAAAAGCCCACTTCCTATTACAGCAGCAGCCACTCCGAGTACGATACTTCCTTTATTCATATTACTTTCCTCCTCACAAAAATTCTTCTTATGCCTTTTTGTGAATCTTCATACATTCCTGCGGCTGGAAACTCCTTTAATTATTCATACAAAACCTGTCATCTGTCCAAGTCTATCCTGCATACATATAACGAAGAGCATTCATGTCAGTTAGTAAATAAGCAACGCTAGAAAGGAGGAACCACAGGTGAAAGTTGGATTTATCGGAACAGGCAGCATGGGCAGCCTGCTGATTGACGCCTTTCTTTCTTCCGGAGCCCTGAATCCGTGCGATGTACTCGCCAGCAACCGCAGTCTGAATAAACTGCTGGAGCTAGAAGATCGTCATCCCGGCATAAACTTATGCGGAAGCAATAGTGAAACAGCGACTGGAAGTGACATTGTTTTTTTATGTGTAAAACCGCTGGAATTCAAAACCTTAACAGATGAGATCGGCCCTTATCTCCGTAGCGATCAAATCGTCGTATCCATTACAAGTCCCGTTCAATTGCAACATCTGGAATCCGCTTTGCCGTCCAAAATAGCCAAGATCATCCCCAGCATTACACACTGTGTCAAAAGTGGGACATCACTGTGCATATTTGGCAGCAGGCTTAATAAAGAAGACAGGCTCGTGCTGCTGCAGCTGTTGTCTTTCATAGGTGTTCCTTTGGAAATTCAAGAGGCCCATACCCGAATCGCTTCTGATTTCTCCAGCTGCGGACCTGCGTTCTTGAGCTATTTCATTGAACGCTGGATTGAAGCTGCGGTGGAAGTTACCGGGATTGAAGAGACGTTAATCAGCCGGCTTGCAGGTGAAATGCTGCTTGGAACAGGCAAGCTGCTAACAGAAGGAGAATTCACCCCGCAAGAGCTTCAAGAACGTGTAGCTGTCCGTGGTGGGATTACCGCAGAGGCACTGAACCATCTTCGCATTAGCCTTGAGGGCGTATTCGAACGTCTCATCATGACTACCCATGATAAATACGATGAGGATGTTACCAAGCTGGATGCGTTATTTGGGCATGACGGTATTATTCAAAGTCCCGTAGACCGTTAGAAAACAATAAAACCCGCAGCACGGAATTCTCCGTTGCTGCGGGCAATATTGCGTTCTTCGCTTAACCCACTACGATATTTACAAGCTTGCCAGGAACCGCAATGATCTTGCGTACGGTTTTACCTTCTACTGCTGCACTCACATTCGGGAGTGACAACGCATGAGCTTGCATCTCTTCTTGACCCATATCCTGCGGGATCAATGCGCGTTGTACGATTTTACCATTTACCTGAATAACGATTTCAACCTCAGCATCCACCGTCCATGCTTCATCATACGTTGGCCAAGCCACGTAGCTGATACTTCCTTCGTGACCGAGCAGCTGCCACAGCTCTTCAGCGATGTGAGGCGCCAGTGGTGACAACATTTGTACGAAGTGTTCAGCAGCTTCTTGGGACAAAGTTTCTTGCTTATAAGCATCGTTAATAAAAATCATCAATTGGCTAATTGAGGTATTGAAACGCAGATGCTCGAAATCATCAGTGACCTTCTTAATGGTCTTGTGCCAAGTGCGTTTGAACTCGTCAGTGCCACCGTCTGCTGTGATTTTGGTGCTCAGCTTACCATCTTCACTCACGAACAGGCGCCATACACGGGACAAGAAACGGTGAACTCCTTCTACACCCTTTTCATTCCAAGGTTTGGTTGCTTCCAGAGGGCCCATAAACATTTCATACACACGCAGCGTATCTGCACCAAATGCTTCTACAATCTCATCAGGGTTGATGACATTTCCGCGTGATTTACTCATTTTTTCATTATTATTTCCAAGAATCATACCTTGGTTAACCAGCTTATGGAAAGGTTCTTTTGTTTCAACTACGCCGAGATCATAAAGCACCTTGTGCCAGAAACGTGCATAGAGCAAGTGAAGCACGGCATGCTCTGCTCCACCAATATACAGATCTACTGGAAGCCATGCTTTTTGCTTCTCAGGGGAGCAAAGCTCTTGATCGTTTTTCGGATCAATATAACGCAGGTAATACCAGCAGCTGCCCGCCCATTGCGGCATGGTGTTCGTCTCACGGCGAGCCTTCATGCCAGTCTCAGGATCGATAGTTTCCACCCACTCTGTTACATTCGCAAGTGGAGATTCCCCTGTACCCGAAGGTTTGATTGCCTCTACATCTGGCAGTACCAGCGGCAGCTGATCCACCGGAACAGTCTTCATTGTGCCGTCTTCCAAATGCAGAATTGGAATGGGCTCTCCCCAGTAGCGTTGACGGCTGAACAGCCAGTCACGCAGACGATAGGTTACTTTGCCTTTACCTACGCCCTTCTCTTCCAACCAAGCAATCATCTTAGCAATCGCTTCTTCATTCTTGAGTCCATTCAGGAAATCAGAATTGACATGCGGACCATCTCCGGAATAAACCTCTTCTTCAACGTTGCCGCCTTGAACGACTTCCACGATATTCAGGCCGAATTGTTTAGCAAATTCCCAGTCGCGAGTATCGTGACCCGGAACTGCCATAATTGCTCCCGTTCCGTAACCAGCAAGCACATAATCTGCAATCCAGATTGGCACCTTCGCACCATTCACAGGATTAATTGCATATGCGCCTGTGAAGACACCGCTCTTCTCTTTCGCCAAATCCGTACGCTCCAGATCGCTCTTACGTGAAGCTTTTTCACGATATTCTGCCACAGCAGCAAGCTGTGCTTCAGTTGTAATCACATCAACAAGCTCATGCTCTGGTGCCAATACGCAGTAACTTGCTCCGAACAGTGTATCTGGACGTGTAGTAAACACGGTCAGGTTAGCTTCGTGACCTTCAATGTTAAAGTTCACTTCTGCACCTGTTGATTTCCCGATCCAGTTGCGCTGCATATCCTTGATGCTTTCGGACCAATCCAGCTCTTCCAGATCCTCCAGCAAACGCTCAGCGTACTCTGTAATTCTCAGAATCCATTGACGCATCGGTTTGCGCACGACAGGGTGACCTCCGCGCTCACTTTTACCATCGATAACCTCTTCGTTGGCAAGTACCGTACCCAGTGCCTCACACCAGTTAACAGGTACTTCTGCTACATAAGCCAGGCCTTTGTTATACAACTGGATAAAAATCCATTGTGTCCATTTATAATAATCCGGATCTGTCGTACTGATCTCGCGGTCCCAATCGTAGGAGAAACCCAGCGATTTGATCTGACGACGGAAATTATCGATGTTCTTATCGGTAAAATCACGTGGATGCTGGCCGGTATCCATCGCATACTGCTCTGCCGGAAGTCCAAAAGCATCCCAGCCCATCGGATGCAATACGTTGAAACCTCGCATCCGTTTGTAGCGAGAAACGATATCCGTCGCTGTGTAACCCTCTGGATGACCTACGTGCAGTCCTGCACCTGAAGGATACGGAAACATATCCAGTGCATAAAAATTGGGTTTTTCAGGATCTTCTCCTGTCTTAAAGCTTTTGTTCTCATCCCAGAACTTTTGCCATTTCGGCTCAATAGCCTGCGCCCGGTAACCAGTAGCGGGTATGCTATTTGTTTGATTGTCGCTCATTGTCTGCTCCTCCTTGGAGTGTTACTTCTTAGATTTCTTATTTCTTAACCAAGCATATACGCCCTCGGTGTCCTTATAAGGACAGTAAGCATTTATGCGGGAAATATAAGACATGAAGTATTGCGTGAAACGTATACTCTCTTATATTTACAAAAAAACCTCCCATCCCTAGCGTATTATCGCTAGGGACGAGAGGTTATAATTCCCGTGGTACCACCCTAGTTAGCGGCTGAATATACTTTATTCTGCCACTCACTTTGCACCCTTTAGCGGGGGTGAGGCGACGGCGGTTCATTCATGACATCCATTATCTCTTATGGATATCCTGTAAACTTGCACCGTTACTCCGAGGTGAGTTCACTCTGTTCCGTTAACCGACTCGCACCTTAGTGCCGGCTCTCTGCAATAACGGTATAGAATTAATAATCCTCATCATCGAACAACTATATACTGAGTCATCAGTAATATTCCCCAACA
This sequence comes from Paenibacillus sp. FSL H7-0690, assembly GCF_037980415.1. Taxonomy (NCBI): domain Bacteria; kingdom Bacillati; phylum Bacillota; class Bacilli; order Caryophanales; family Paenibacillaceae; genus Paenibacillus; species Paenibacillus sp. FSL H7-0690. The sequence continues at coordinate 5,413,768 of NZ_CP150281.1, forward strand.
TTATATACAAAACTGTTATCAATAGTCAATGATTATCCCTTTATACAGGCTTTCGTTTGATTAAAAACGCCATAAAGTGTTGAATAACGACTTTTGCAGCTGCAAAGAACGGTACAGCAAGGATCAGTCCAATCATCCCTGCCAGCTCACCACCTACCAGCAATGCAAAGATAATAAGCAGCGGATGCAAATGTAGCGTCCTGCCTACTACCTGTGGAGAAATAATATTGCTCTCCACAATTTGGCATAAAGTGTTTACCACAGCAACCAGTAGAACTAATCGAAAAGAGACGGTCGAAGCCATCACAATAGCAGGTGCAGCCCCTAGAAAAGGACCCATATACGGAACAATATTGAATACTGCCACCACACTGGCGAACAGTAAGGCATAAGGCATTCCGACGATAGCATAGCCGATATAGGCGAGCACACCTATAATGATGCAGACCAGAAATTGTCCGCGAATGTAATTGCCGAGCGCGGCATCAATATCTTTTAACAAAGTAACAATAGACTTGCGGCGTGCGCGGGGCAGACAAGAGACCACCGTCCGTTCAAATACGTCAAAATCCTTCAGAATATAGAACACCAGAAACGGCACGATAAAAGCATTGAACAGCAAGTTAATCGTTGTCCCTATGTTATCGAGAAAATGAGAAATCCCTTCGGCCAGACGATTCTCCAGTTGAAAAAACCAGTTGTTCATCCCCATTTCAACCCCAGGTGGTATTAGCCTTGTATTCATATGGCTCATCAGGCCTTGGGCTTGCAGTGTGATCTCAGGCAGATGTTCATTTAACTCTTCAAGCTGCTCAATAAACATCGGGATAAGGTTGATGGCGATCACGGTAATCGCCGTTAGAAACACTGCATATATAAGTAGAACAGCTACGCTACGCGGCATCTTCCGTCCGGCCAGCATACTAACCACGGGATTCAGCACATAGGAAATAATCATAGCTGCCAGAAATGGAGCGAGGATTGCCTTTAAAAATACAAAAATCCCCTGCAGCATCGGACGAAGCAACCAAACAAAATACAAAATGATCAGGGATAGCAGCACTCCGATCATCCAGCGGAACCATTTACTTTGGGACCATTGTTCCATGAGAGTACCCTCCTGCGGTAGAGCCTGGACTAGCTTCGTAAATAAGTATATGTATGGCCGCAGCAAAATAACCATCAAACACACAAAAAAGCGTCAACAACCTTGCAACTGATTTCAGCTGAAAGGAAATTGACGCTTAAGTACATAGAGCAGTCTTGCTTACAAAGCAAGATTCATAGTTAAGACGACGCATGAATTTGCGGGAAATCCTGAGTCATATCATCCCCGGAGAACAGGTCGTCCAGTGAGCTTAGTGTGCCGTCTTCTTCAACTTGATAAACCGACATTTTTTCGCCATTTACCGTCAATTCGATGAAACAGCCCCAGCAATAAAACTGGTGGGAACCGATCTTTCCGATATCTTTGGAGTTGCAGTTTGGACACTTCATATAATACATTCCACCTATCCGTTAACAATATTAATGGCTTTTTGTAGCCGTTCTTCGCTCATCGCAGGAACCATTAATGCATTCTCACCAATGGACATCTCGTCAGAACAAGGCAGCCATTTGCGGCCTTCGATCAAATCAGTGACAAGCCCGTCACTAATTTCCAGCGCTCCTATTGTGTTTCCCAACTTTTGGTCAAAATAAACATCAGATATTCGTCCGAGTATAGTTCCAGTTGTAGTTAGCACTTTTAAATCCTTAAGTTTGTTCTTTCCAAGTAGAAAAGTACAAGGTATATGATCGGCATCTATCTTATCAATCGACTCTTTACTACGAATCATGACAGCATCCTCGCCGTAGGCCACAATATCTTCCCATGCCACAAATTTCACATGGCCACCAAAAAAAGATTTGCTTTCCAGTTCAATACCCGTAATATTCCAGTTTGAATCGAGCAAAATATCGACAATTTTGCCGATTGCGTTACCCTCTTCAACTTCATATACAGCCAAGCCGATCAGATCTTGAAGTTTCATGGCTGCTCGGTCTCCTCACTTTGAGTGTAATTACGAGTTCTCAAAAAGTGAAAGCCCGAATGATCAGGATACCTATCATAGCCTAGAAGTAACTAGTCTCTGATACGCAGCCGATTCAGAATGGTTTCAACTTTTCGAGCAACGTACTCAATTTCTTCAGTAGTATTACCCAAACCCATGCTAAATCGAATCGCGGACCCTAAAATATTTTCTGGAAGCTCCATTGCTCTCAGAACATGGGATATTTCCAGTGATCCTGACGTGCAGGCTGAACCGCTTGCCGCCGCAATCCCGTCCATATCCAGGTTCATCAGCATAACATCTGTTCTAGCTCCCGGGAAGCTCAAATTCAGTATACTTGGCAAAAAATGCTCGGTATTGCCGTTAATCGAATAACTTTCCCGTCCAATCAGCGTATCCAGCTCTTCAAGTAGTCTATTGCGCAGGAGCTGCACTTTTTGTCGACGTTCTGATAGACCTGTAACTGCTATCTCAACAGCCTTGGCAAATCCAGCAGTACCTGCTAGATTTTCTGTTCCGGCTCGTCTGCCGCGCTCCTGAAGGCCACCGTGAAGTCTTGGATGCAGCGGTGCTCCACTCCGCACATAAAGGCCACCGATCCCCCCAGGTCCATTGATTTTGTGAGCTGTAAAGCTCATGTAATCTACCGGAAGCTCCCGCAGTGTGATCGGTAAGGCACCAAGAGCTTGTACAGCATCAACATGGAACAGAATTCCCCGCTCTCTGGCAAGCTGGCCAATTTCCTGAATCGGCTGAACGGTTCCTACCTCATTATTGGCATACATTACACTGATTAGCACCGTGTCTTCCTGCACCGCTGCTTCTACGTCTGCAACGGATACTCGGCCTGTAGAATCCACAGGAAGATAAGTAACCTTAAAGCCTTCCTTCTCCAGCTCTTCGCAGGTATGTAGCACTGCATGATGCTCTATCGCAGAGGTGATAATATGATTGCCTTTCTGGGCAACAGCAGCGACAGCTCCATAGAGGGCTAGATTGTCGCTTTCGGTTCCGCCGCCAGTGAACACCCACTCTTCCGGCGAGCAGCCTAAAAAGGCGGCGATAGTATCGCGCGCCCCATTTAATATTTTCTTGGCTGAACGTCCGAACTGATGTACACTGGACGCATTTCCATATTGTTCTGTCATTATATTCAGCATGACCTTGGCCACCTCGGGATGAACCGGAGTTGATGCGGCGTGGTCCAAATAGATGGTTTTCATCATTCATTTCTCCACTTCTAGGGTATAGGACAATAGTTCGTTTTTAAGAACTATTAAATTATACCGCGCGAGAAGTTAGTTTTCCACAAACTAAAGAACACAATATTGTAATCAATTCCCTGTATAGGCTAGGATAATGACAGCCAATTCTCTTCAGAGGTAACTTCTATGCCGTTTTTTCTAAGTAAAGCCGCAGTCACGCCGTTGCCAGCGATCTTCTTCCCTTTGAACTCTCCGTTATAAATCATGGTGCTGCCGCAAGAAGGACTGTTTTCCTTGAGGACTACCATCGTGGCTGAAACCTCTTGAGCTTTTTCAAGCGTAATATAGGCCCCTTTTAAATATAGTTCTGTTACATCTGTTCCCGACCGGTCCACTACTTTTGCCGTTCCTGCAAGCACATCCTCACCATCCCCGCCGACAATTTCAGCTGGCTCTCTAGGCGTAGAGAATCCCCCTAATAATTCCGGACACACAGCAATAGCCTGATTCTCATTCAAAAGCTTCTGAATTTTCTCATCCAAACAATCCGTACCATTATATCTTACCTTCATGCCAGCTAAACAAGAGCTTACCAAAATCACCTATATGCACCGCTTTCTTCATTCATTGTGCTTCGTTTATAATAAGATACAACCCTCAACAGCCGTTCAAGCTAAGAAATATTTCGAGCATAACATGCTGATTACAAGCTGTAAACAAATCTAGCCTCAAAAACGACCGAATGGGAAGTGTATAAAATGTGCGGACGATATACAATAACAGTCACCATGGAAGAGCTGATGGTCAGATATTTTGCCAATGATTCTACCATTATCCACTATGCTCCAACATATAACGCAGCACCCATGCAGCAAATTCCGGCAGTCATTAACACAGGGTCCAGCAATAAACTTGGGGAACTGCGCTGGGGTCTGGTTCCTTCTTGGGCCAAAGATGATAAAATCGGCAGTAAAATGATCAATGCCCGGGCAGAGTCACTCCTTGAGAAGCCTTCTTTCAAGCGATTAGTAAGCTCCCGCCGCTGCATCATCCCTTCTGATGGTTTCTATGAATGGAAGGCACAGGGCAGCAGTAAACAGCCCATGCGAATCGTGATGCGCGATGGGGGTATTTTTTCAATGGCCGGATTGTATGATATTTGGATGGACCCTGAAGGTAATAAATTAAGTACCTGCACGATTATAACGACTACCCCAAATGAACTTATGGCTGAAATCCACAACCGTATGCCAGTTATTTTGAAGCCTGAGGATGAGCCTGAATGGCTAAGCCGGAGCAATCAGGACGCAACTTCGTTAATAAAGCTTCTTAAACCCTATGATCAGCATCAAATGAGAGCCTATCCGGTTTCCACTGCAGTGGGAAATGTCCGGAATAATACGAAGGAATTAATCAATGAGATATAGACAGGAGGAAGTCATATTTATAAAACACATTTAAAAAAGTGGATCGTAGCAGGGTTAGTATTTCTGAGTTTATTTAGAATTCTGTTCTTTATATTAAAAGAGGTTATCTTTTCTTATGTCACTCTCCCTGATCCCTATAACAATATTATTCAAATGGTGGGAATGATTGTCACCCTTTTATTGACACTAATTCTGACCTCGTTGTTAATCCATGAAAAAACATCTTAACCCTGCAGATTAACCGCAGAGTTAAGACCAGCGCCGCTCAATTTGAATTCTACGTCCCATCAATTGATGATACATCTGTAGAAATCTGTCTGCATACAGCTCGGAGGACAGGTTAGTCCGGATATGCCATTCTCCATTCATCCTGATTCTGGCCCGCAGTGCCGGATCATCCATTAAGGATAGAGCAGCATTCACAGCTTCATCCAGCTGCCCTCTCGTGTATATTTTTCCAGTGTGATTGTTAATGACGAGTCTTCGAACGCCGTCAGAATCTGTAGTAAGTACAGGACAACGGCACAACATCGCCTCAGCAACCGCATATCCAAATCCTTCCAAAATCGAGGTCGAAAGGAGCAAACCTCCCGAATCACCAATAATGCTCATATAATCTGCCATTTGCTCATGAGGAATATTGGAATACGAAATTAATCGTGAAGAAATCCCTGTCTCAGCTACAAATTGATCAAAGCTTTCTTTTTGCTCTGGATCAAACAACGTATCATCCTGAAAAATCCATAAATAAAGCTCGGGATGGATCGCCAGCAGCCTTTGCCCGATTTGCAGAAATTCCCGCCAATTCTTATTCGTTTGAATGCGTCCTACCCAACCGAGGATAGGGAAACTTTTCGCGGGATAATTGGTATATCCAAACTGATCGCAATCGATCGGATCATCAAAACAATATTGTGGAATGGTTGGAAATCCGCCTTTGAAAAGCGCCTGCAAATGGGTTGTTTCCGGATACAGCAGTGCATCGGTGAGCCTGTAAATGCGCTCTGTAAAATTATTAACGACCTGCTCAGCTTCATCTAAGGTACCTAAACCCTGCACTTCAAAAACAAGCGCCCCTTTATACCCAAACTCTCGAATCCGCTCTGCTAAGTTAATATCCGTACACACTACAATTAAGTCAAAAGCTTCCCGAGCAAGCATTGCCCTGATCTCGTCATCACTATTGGTAATATGCGTTTGAATGTTACGGATATTCTGCTGTCCTTTTCCATGGTGTGTATACAGTAAATGGCACTCTACACCGCGAGCATATAACGCTTGGCAGCGAACTCGGTTCAGAGTTTGCATACCACCACTCGGGTTATAAAAAGTGAACAAAATCTTCATCATGATCACTCATTCGCAAATTATTTTAGGTAAAAGAGGTCTTCAACAAATCATACAAATCTGCGCTGCGAAACAGCTCATTATAATAGTGGCTTTTGGTCGAGGGGACATGTCTGTGTCGAAATCCAATCAAGCTATGATCATCCGTGTAGTAGTTGGAAATCGTATCCCCACCCGTAGTAATCAAAGCTTCCAGCATGTACTCAATATCGAGCGCTCCTATAAAAACCTTTGGACCTAAAACTATCGTAAATGGGGTGGATAGCTGCTCAATAGCACTGCAAATCGCGTGTGACTCCACAGCCCCAGGCAGCCAAGCGAACGCTGTCGCAGGATGAGGTATGGTTTCCAATAGAGCTGATGGCTGACGTGTAGTTGATAAATCCAGCACCCGGCATTCATAATTGCTATACGTTTGTTCGTACAGATTCTCTATCCTCGTTATTTCATCCGCACAAGCATTAACTACAGGATATAAAACGGTAATCATCGCCGGAATCCCTCTGCGAAACCGCGCCTGATGGCGGGTCAAATGATAGGCATATCTCCATCTACGATGATTTTCAACCGAATGTAACTGGGCAGATACACTAAAGGTAGAATCCACACGATAATTCACCAGTTCCACCGGTATAAAGCGAATCTCACAATGTTCAGCCAGTCTCAGCCAGTAATCATAATCTTCCACCGGTTCCATTCCATAAGCTCCAACAAACTTCGCAATCTGTGTTTTGTACATAAAAGATACGCCAATGAGCGAATAATCCAGCAATCTCTCTTTGGGCTGTGACTGATAATTACGCTGCGTAGCCAATTGATGTTCGTTGTGAAGAAACTTTCCCTCGTTATCGATGCTTTGAAAAGAACTGAACACGATGCCTAACTCCTGTGGACCTCTAACTAGCGCCCCCCGAAGGATTTCGAGGAAACGGGGTTCATAAACATTGTCGCTGGAAACCCAACTCAAATATTGAATACTGGGCTCACTAAACAAAAGATCAAAGCCAGTATTCAGTGCATGTGCTATACCCCTGTTCTGTGCGTAAGAGATAACCGTTACCCTCGGATCTTCGACAATAATGGATCTCACGAGCGGTTCCATATCTGGTGCTCCATCGATCACAACAACCAGCCGAAAATTGGTAAAAGATTGGTGTAGAACAGACTGCAGAGCTTGCCGCAGAAACTCCGGCTTTTGGGTATACACAGGCATAACTACTCCTACATCCGCCATGATTTTTACCTCTCTCTACATTGGAGTATAAAATCAGTATATTTTGATTCCTCTCATCTGATTGTGTGAATGCCCCTAAAATACTTTATTGCGCCTAAAAAAGCAGCAATCGCCCTATTTCTTTCAGCGACTGCTGCTTAATGGTCTAAACGTTACTATTATATAGGGATAGATAATGCGGTAATCTGCGTCAATTCAGATTGAAGCACTCGCTGATCAGTAACTAGATTTCCGAATTCGTCCAGCCCATACACGGAGGTAACTACTTCTGCCAAAGGAAAAGGACTACTAATTTGTACCTCGTAAGCCAAATTGCCCCCAATGAAAAACTCTCTAATATCAGAACTCTTTGCAGGAACGTAATACCCTGTGACATAAAGCGGAGTAAGAGCTGGCATCGAATATGGAACACCAAAAACTTCGACGATCATCATTGCACTCGCATTACTTGTGTTACGAACACTGACTACTACATTACTTGCTGCAGTACCAGTTGCTCTTGTATTTGTAATAAGACCTGTTGTATAAGGCATTTCCTCACTCCTCCTTTTGGTTTCTATCAACTTATTCACCAGGAAGCCGATAGTTGTGAGGCAAGAGGAAGGGGAAACTCGTGGAATAACAGCCAATTAGACAGGTAGAAGATTATATTGATATCATTTCCGTTCCGCTTTGAGGATATGTCGGCGGGTGATTTCTGCCTTCTTATAAACAAAAATAAGTACAAATGTTCGCATATAAAGAATAATAGTGTTAAAATAAAGTTATACTATTCCTAAACTAAAGCCTAAGGAGTCTTGCCTAATGAGTCAAAGAGTTGCTTACAATGAAGTTGCACCTGAGGGTATGAAAATCATGATGGATATGGAGATGTACACCAAAAAATCTACGATTAATCGGACTACAAGAGAACTTATCAAAATCAGAGTTTCTCAAATTAACGGATGTGCTTTCTGTATAGATATGCATACATCCGAAGCTCGTAAAATGGGTGAAACTGAACAACGAATTTATTGTTTAAATGTTTGGGAGGAATGTACTTTTTATACACCTGAAGAGAAGGTTGCTCTAGAACTAGCTGAGCATATTACGCTAATCCCTTCCAAAAGAGTTCCGGATGATCTATATAAGCAAGTACGTGAACATTACGATGAGAAACAATATGTTGATCTTGTGCTGATTATTAATCAAATCAACAGTTGGAACAGAATTTCTATTGCAATGGGAAATACCCCCGCAGCACAATAATTAACATTAATTAACCTTAATGAACACTTTAGGGTGTTCTTTTTTTATTCTCCGCTCCTCACGTTCCACGGCTCCGTTGATATATGAATCATCTCATTAAAATGCCCTGCCAGTATAATCACTAGCAAGGCATTTTTTCTTGCGATCGTGTTGGGTTAGTTCAATAACAATTTCTGATTTTAGTACTCTCTTTTATTTCCCTTCTTTACGTATTCCCACTCAACCTCAACATTTTTCCTAACTCTTTGCAAAAGTCGAAACAAGACTTCCGTTTCTTTTTCAGATAATCCTGCTAACGCAACCAAGTCGGTATGGTCCCCTTCTCTCTTCAGAAAAGAGTAGGCTTGTTTGCCTTTTTCAGTTGTGAATAACCTTTTTATTTTTTTGTTCGTTTCATCGTCTTTCTTTTCAATAAAACCTTGGATTTCAAGCTTCTGAATCGCACGTGCTGCTGTTGTTCGGTCCACCTTTATCATTTCCGACAGCTTTTCTTGAATAATGCCCGGATTCTCATATATCCGGACCAGATATAAATACTGCCCCTTTGTAAGCTCTAATTCCTTGAACTCTATATTACTTATGGAATCTAATGCCCTCGCTATCATTCCAACTTCACGAAGGATCTCTTTCATTCAATCACCTACCAGTTCCAATAATGTTGTATTTACAACAATATTGATTGTATATATACTTATAATTGTCGTTAATTCATTATGACGTTTTTCCTAAAAAAAACAAATACAGAATGGAGTAAGCAAGAATGAATCTTAAAAGAATTACACTAATCGAGGAACTTGAAGCTGCATTTTCAATCAGAAAAAAAGTATTTGTTGAGGAACAAGGCGTTCCCCTTAATGATGAATTTGATGAATTCGATACACTGAATGGAGAATGTGAACATGTCCTGGCCTATTATGATGGGCAACCAGTTGCCACAGGAAGGATCCGCGTTCTTGATGGTATAGGTAAGTTAGAGCGTATTTGCATCCTAGAACCTTATCGTAAATTTGGAATTGGGAAAAAAATCATTTCGGCATTAGAAGAGATCGTGGTGGAAAAGGGGCATCAAAAAGTTAAATTGCACGGGCAAACTCAGGCGGAGGGCTTCTATAAAAAACTTGGTTATCGGGCTTCATCTACTGAATTTATGGAGGATGGCATCCCTCATCTTTTAATGACTAAAGATCTTTCTGCTTCAAAAGAATGAAGAAGTTTAGTGTAACTACGTTTTCCATTTTCACTTGCGGGATTTTCATCTTAACCCTAGGCGTTTCACTAACAATAATCTCTGACCTTGGAGCATCACCTTTTGATGCACTTTTAGTGGGTCTATCCAAAAATGTCGGTCTTACAGTAGGCAGTTGGGAAGTGCTGATCGCATGCCTATTGATTGGATGTAATTCATGTTTATCCAAGCAAAGACCGGAATTATTAGGGCTGGTAACTGCATTCATAGCAGGCTTAGGTATTGATATGTGGCTTTTTTTGTTTAACCATCTGATCGAGCCTAATCTGTGGATCAGTAAAATTGCTTTTTATGGTTTAGGCTTAATCGCAATTGGATTAGGTACATCCATTTATTTATACGCAAATTTCGCACCGATTCCAGTGGACCGGCTAACATTAGTACTGCAAACGATAACTAGGCTTAGTATACTATTTACTAGAACAATCATTTATCTTGTTTTCTTATTTGCCGCCATTATTTTCAATGGGCCTATTGGGATTGGCACTCTACTTACCATTTGTTTAGGCGGATTAATTCTTAATTACTTTATGCCACTTACACAGAAAGTCTTGGACCGATTGCTACAACATTAATAGCGAACTCCGCTAAAGAAACTTGATTTATACAACAAACCATAATCTTATCATTGGGAGTGAATAATTTGGAGATTAGAATCGATAACTTAACCGGAACCGAAATCATAGCATTGATCAGTGAACATCTTCAGAGCATGTTTGAGCAATCTCCCCCAGAGAGTGTACATGCGTTGAATTTAGATAAATTAAAAACACCTGAAATCACCTTCTGGAGTGCCTGGGAGCAGGGCGAACTCTTAGGTTGCGGTGCTCTTAAAGACATGGGTAGCCATCATGGTGAAATCAAATCCATGCGTACTTCTACCAAGCATCTTAGGAAGGGCATTGCATCTAAAATGCTTGCCCATATTATTAAAGAAGCTAAGCAACAAGGCTATCGGCGGCTGAGCTTGGAAACCGGATCCACTGAAGGGTTCGAAGCGGCTAGAAAACTATATGAACAATATGGGTTTGAATACTGTAGTCCGTTTGCAGATTACATTGAAGACCCCTATAGTGTTTTTATGACGAAAGAATTATAAGTACTGTAGAGGTGCTTACTTGACTACTAATCAATGGATACCGATTCTCGCAGCGTTCATCGGAGCCTTTTGCTGCTGGATTGCGCTCCTTAATAAACGTAAGAACAAATAGAATCACAGATAATAAAAGATAAAAAAAGACTCCCAAATGGGAGCCTAAAGGTTGATTCATAATACTGTTGAGTTATCTTTCATTGGAGATCTAAATATAAAACATGTAATTGTCAGCCAAACTCTCTTCTTTGTAGTTAATCAAATCATAAAGTGTTGTGGAATCCAGCACATCGGCAATACTGTCGCGAATACGCAACCATAAATCCCGTTTCGCTGCATCGTCCTCTTCCGTGAAGTCTACAGGAGAGATAGGGCCCTCCAGCACACGGATGATATCACCGGCAGTGATAGCATTCGCCTCACGCGACAAAATGTATCCGCCATATGCTCCACGAATACTTTTTACAAGTCCTGCATTGCGCAGAGGAGCAATTAGTTGCTCCAGATAATGCTCGGAAAGACCATTTTTCTCAGCGATACTCTTAAGTGAAGTTGGTCCTTCACCAAATTTCAGTGCAAGCTCCATCATAATTGTTAGTCCGTAACGACCTTTAGTTGATATTTTCAAAGGGGCACCTCTTTCAGTTTAATGTCTGATTATTGTATACTATTGATTCGGCAAGTCATTTGGATTGTCATATCAAGGTATTCCGATAATTACTCTCAGTTTATGTTATCATATCCGAAGTCACAAATGAAATGGAAAACAAAACATTTTACGAGAATGTTCACCCCAGGTGGACATTTTGTTGTTTCCAGTCTCTTATTTCAGAGGTTTAGAGTAGACAGGTATGTTATAATACATTTTGAGCCGGGTGTTCCATGAATGACCGGTATTTTGGGTACAGAAATGGTGATTACGATGACAAAAGCAAAACAAGACACCCGTGTCGTCGTCGGCATGTCCGGAGGGGTCGATTCCTCCGTCACGGCGCTTCTGCTCAAGCAGCAGGGCTATGACGTCATCGGCATCTTCATGAAGAACTGGGACGATACCGACGAATTCGGAGTATGTACGGCCGAAAGCGATGCAGAGGATGTTCGCCGCGTATGCGAGCAGATTGATATTCCTTACTATACCGTTAATTTCGAGAAGGAATACTTTGATAAGGTATTTTCTTATTTTCTCGATGAATATAAGGCCGGCCGGACGCCAAATCCTGACGTCATGTGCAACCGCGAGATTAAGTTTGGAGAATTTTTGAACAAAGCTCTTCAGCTTGGTGCCGATTATGTCGCAACTGGACATTACGCACGTGTTATAGAAGAAGATGGTGTGTACAAGCTGCTCCGCGGCGTAGACAACAATAAGGATCAAACCTATTTCCTGAATGCACTGGGGCAACATCAACTCTCTAAAACAATGTTCCCTATTGGACATCTGCCGAAACCTGAAGTGCGGAGAATTGCTGAAGAAGCAGGACTTTACACTGCCAAGAAAAAAGATAGCACAGGCGTCTGCTTTATCGGCGAGCGCAACTTCCGCGAATTCCTCAGCCAATATCTCCCGGCACAAGCTGGCGATATGGTTGACATAGTAACTGGAGAGATCAAAGGCCGCCACGACGGACTTATGTATTACACGTTAGGCCAACGCCAAGGCCTTGGTATTGGTGGCTCTGGCAACGGCGAACCGTGGTTTGTAGCTGAAAAAGATCTTAGCCGCAACATTCTTTATGTAGTACAAGGAGACAAGCACCACAGCCTGTACTCCACTAGCCTGATTGCTTCCGGTGTTAACTGGATTGACGGTCAAGCGCTTGGGCAAGAGCCGCTGAAATGCACCGCCAAATTCCGGTATCGCCAGCCAGATCAAGGCGTAACCCTTACAGCGCGGGAAGATGGAACAATAAATGTAGCCTTTGATGTTCCACAAAAAGCGATCACCCCTGGTCAAGCCGTTGTCTTCTATCTCGGCGAGCAATGTCTCGGCGGCGGAACGATAGAATACGCGGAGAAGGTTGTTCCTTCAGCACAAGTGTGAATGTAAACCAAGCTTCTATAAAAGCTTGATCTACAAGTATTCGTAGTAACTCACAATATCTAACTAACATACCAAAAGCACGAAATAGTTGTATTTAATACAGCTATTTCGTGCTTTTTTATTTCTTTTTGGGTTTTAGTTGCACATTGTACAGTTAAACTGAGCTTATATCTCAATAAGTATCCATATACTGATAAATAGTTGTATGAAGTGCAATTAAATTACGTTGGCGCGGCTAGAGCCCATTTTAGTTGTAGGAAATACAATTAAAATGGACATGAAGCCACAATTAGTCGAAGTGCAGTCGCTAACCAGCCAATAACAAAAAAAGCCCCAGCCAAATGGCTAGGGCTTCCCTCATTTAGACTTTAAGGCTCAAGTCCCCATGCTAGAGCACCATTCAAGTACAACGGCACATGATTCCATTCCGTGTACGATGTTTTGGTAGGGTCATAAGAGTAGTCTCCAACCTCGTTGTAATTACTCCAGTCCGTTTTGTTGACCCGGATCTGGATATCACCCGTGTTGGCTCCCGGTGCAAGACTGCCTGCACCTGCGCCGAAGGAGATTTCTAAATAATAGTCCGCTCCAGTTTTGGCAGGGTCTACCTTCACGAATGTTCCCTGTATATTACTTCCACCGATGTTAGCATAGTCAACATTAAATTGTTGAGGTTTATCGCCATCAATCGTGTAATAATACCGCAGCTTTACATCGCTAAGCGCTACAGCCGTATCCCCATTGTTAACAATTTGCAGCTGCGGGCGGAACTGATTATCTCCCGGATTGGTATCACTTGTCCGATACTTCACCACCAAATCTCCTTGTGCCGGAATCGGTACATCCATAGGCTTGGCGTGTGCCTCAGGGGAATTCGGACTCTCCCCAACCACGTTGGAAGCACTAACTACATAGTAATAATCCGTACCGTTAACCACGGAAGCATCACTGTAAGTAGCTTGAGTGACAACAGCCACATCGCTATAAGGACCGCCAGTTGTTGCAGCTCTTTTCACAGTATAGCTTGTAGCTCCAGTTACGTTGTTCCAACTAAGATCTACAACTTGGTTACCAGCGACCGCACTTGGTTTAGAAGGTGCTTTTGGAGCTACTGGCTCAGTAGGCACGCTGCTGTTGATCAGTCGATCGTATTCTGCATAAGCAGTTGCCATATCTACTTGCGACCAGAAGCGATGGTAGGTAAATTCAGGGGCTCCATTGTCCCAAGTTTTAGTCACTTTATTAAAAGAAGTATTGTATTTGTCCAGCAGATATTGCCACTTGGAGTCATTTACGATATTTGGACGGATATCGGTATAGCTTGCATATACCCCATTTCCGCCTTTAGCAGGATCGGAAGGCACTGTTGATGTACCAGGGATCGTATTTCCTTGGCCGAATGTACCTGTCCAGCCGCTTGGGAAATAGACTTCTTTAGTGAAATAGCGAGAATAATCTGCACGGCTTTCGGTAGTTGCAATACCAATTCCATCGTTATAACCCCATGCCGTGTCTAACAAAGATTTAGCCAGTACCTGAGCTTCTCCTCCCAGAGTACTGTAGCTGCCATGTTCAGCTTTGGTGCCAGCCGCATAGAAGGTAAGTGCCTTAATATAGCTGCCCAGTACACCTGTATCTTGGCTTGGACTCTTAGTTACGGCTTTCAGGTTACTGTTTGCGGCAGAACCACTGAAGCCATTCCACGTATTAGGTTGTCCTGTCCATTCCACATTACCTGGAATCCAGAATTCTCCTGGTGCAGAGACTGTAGCCACTTGTGGATTGGCGCCTCCAAGAATTCGATTTCCTTGGCTGTTCAGATAGTAACCTTCTGCATCCGTAACTGGACGTTTGTTGGCAAAGGCATAATCTTTAGACCAATCTACCCAATTTTCTATAACTTGTTTTGCCATTTGGAAGTTTTCAGATGTAGTGTCTCCGTTAGAAGCAAGGATATAGTACAGCTCCGCTACCCGCTCCACACTCCATGCCTGCATTCCGAACCAGTTATTGGATGGAGGATCGTGGTAGACTGGAGCTTCGTCATAGGCCATGCCATAAAAAGTACTGGTTCCAGCTGGATAAGCCTTGTAGGCGCCTTGATAACTATTGGTCGCTCCACCGGCAATTGCCCCTTCAGAGGACTGCAGCCAAGTATAAAATTCCAATTGACGTTTCAGAGAGTTTTCCCAATCCTGCCCAGCTGTAGCTGATGACGGAATCAGACCACCATCCGAATCAGAAAGTGCGTAGGCAGCCACGACATTCTGATACCCTTGGTGGGCATGGCTCGCACCGATTCTCCAAGCCCAGTTTCCTGTTGCTCCAAGTCCACCGCCCCATGCGGTATACCAAGCCAGAAGATATTGATTGGAATCTTTGCCAGTCCCGGCATCAGGGGTGCCGTCAGTAGCAGCACTTCCTACTTTTTGGAAGTATTTATCATACATACCGTAACGCAGGAAATCGCCCATTTTCTTAGCTTTATTCAAATACACTGTATTGTTGTAGCCGAGCTCTTTAGCCCAGTACATTGCTTGTACTGCCCGTGCATCGGCATCTGTAGCATTCGTGTAACGCCATTGAGCGGAAGGCACGTTAGCTTCTTTTGTGAACAGACTCATGAAGCCTTCGTTTGCTTTTCCGAACGTTTTGTCATCTTGAGAAGGGTGAGGGACCGCCTCCCAAACGGACTCTTGTTCACCCCGTTGGAATGTATTTACATAAGCGGCTGTATGCGTAGGATTCAGCAAGTTGCCGAAGCCGTACCAGTTGTCCACGTCTACCAGCCAGTGCATCAAGTAGGTCTGGTTGTTGCCATACGTCGCCTTCAATTCAGCATCTAGCGGATCTTTACCTGCTGTATACTGGCCACCTAGCTGACTTGGATACTGATCCGGCTGAGCATGCTCCGCTGCATACGTAGCCGGGCTGTTCGGATTGTAATAACTCATGGTTGGCTGCTCTTCCTTGCCATCACCTTCGTTAATAGGGATGATATACTTCTCCATGTTGTCCCAAGCGGATTCCAGCTTAGTCCAGTCCCCTGTGTGATAACCATAGAGTACCTCAAGCCACATCCAATAACTGTAAGCTTCTGAGGTCGTCATATGTCCGTAATCAGGGGCTTCACTCATCAAGGTCTCTACCGCATGATAAGGTACTCCTTCGGCAGAGAAATAACCATTTGCGGGGTCTTTTAGCTGCGCATATAATTGCAGAAATCGCGTCTGCTCCGTAGTTGAAGCGTGAGCAGTCTGAGGTCTAAAATTAAATAGACCGGTCATGAGTGAGAGAAACAGGACTGCGGCCATTATTACAGAAACAGGCTTCTTTATTAAGCTCAATTTCATCATCTTAGGCAAGCTCCCTCTCTTGGATATATTTATGGTTCTAAGCCCCATACAAGTGTTTCACCTTGATAAAGTGTAACCTTATTCCAATCGGCAAATGTCTGCTGAACCGCGCTGTAGGAATAATCATCCGTTTCATTATAAGCCGTCCAGTCCGTCTTATTGGTGCGAGCCTGAATCTCGCCGCTATCTCCACCAGGCGCTATACTTCCAGCCCCTGCACCAAAAGAAATCTCCAGATAATAATCCGCGCCCGTACTGGCGGGATTCAGCTTAACAAAACTGCCGCTTAAATTACCACTGCCCACTACAGCATAATCACAATGAAACTGTTGTGGTTTATCCCCATCCACAGTGAAATAATAACGCAGCTTCAAGCCGCTAAGTGCCACAGACTCGGTTCCTGTATTCATAATTCGGAACTGAGGGCGCAGCTGTCCATCACTGGCATTCGTATCATTCGTACGATATTGCACCTTCAAATTTCCCGTTGTGGGCTGTGTCGGTTCTTGGGGTTTAGCACTAACCTGTATAGATGGCAAGCTCTCCCCTACACTATTCGTGGCAGTGATCACATAATAATAAGTGGTTCCGTTCACCCGTCCACTATCCATGTAATCCGTTCCCGTGACATTCTCAAGCACCGTATACGGGCCTCCACTCACTTCACTGCGTTTAACGGTATATTCACTGACCCCGCTAATCGCATTCCAAGTCAAATGGACAGTCCCATTACCTGCTACAGCCTGAACATTAGTCGGACGTGCAGGGACTTGAGGTTCTCCAGGTTGTCCGCCACCCGCTGGAAGTTCTCCATACATGTGCACACCTGCTTCAAACACCGGAATGTTCGCTGTTTTTACAGGAGTTACTCCTTGAGCTGCCACCCCTTGGAATGAAAAATCATTAGCATTATTCCAGAAGTTAGTGTTCAGCGGAGCTGCAATTCGGAATTGAATCTCCTTACGATGAGCAGATTGTCCACCCGGATAAATCAAAGTACCTGTAAAATCAACCTTAGTATAGTAGATATGGTTAGCTGCATCGTAAGGCTGAAGTGCAGACACCGTTCCACCCTGATTGTAGCCTCCCGCTGTAACCGTAATATCCTCAGGACCATAACCAGCCGCTATCGCTTCACTAAGATCCACATAATAGTTAAAAGACATCTCTTTACTGGCCCTTGCCGGCCAGCCCGTACGGTTATTCAGCAATGCTCGAATCTCTACAAAGTTGCTGCCACTAGCATTCACAGAGGCTTCGACAAACATCTCATCTTCACGTGTCTCTGCAGGTGGAAATTGTGCAAGGGGCTGTTGCCCTTGTCCATGCAGCAGCACCATTTTTGCAATAGCTCCTGTAAAAGCTGCATTGTAATCGGTTGCAACTTCATTCGAGACATAATCGTTAATGGAGTCGGTGTAACTGTCTGTTTTGGACGGGCCTCCAACTAGCGCTCCGTACAAGACATGGCGATGATTTACCGGAACGCTCTGACTATCATTCCATGATCCATGTGAGGTTCGATGATGGGGATGCTGAGGAGAATTGTTACCAAAACCGATAACATAACTGCTGTTTCGTGGATTGTCGCCAAGCATATACGTAATTTGTCTCTCCGCGAAAGAGCGCGCCGTATCTTTCTTCACCGGATCGCTCACCCAGTCTGAGTAAACGAAGGCCATAAAAGCCTGATTGGCTGCATAACGCAATGCGCCCCATTGATCCAGATGGGCTAGTCCGCCAGGTGTATAGGCAACACGGTCACTTGTTCCACCCACTCCAGTCGTCCAATACTGCATATTCCGTTCAGTGGATTGAATGAACTTGGTCTGCCCGGTGATTCGTGCCAACAGTAATTGAGCGCCATAATGCTTGTCGTCCCAAGACTGTGTCCACTGATACCCCCAGTTTCCAGCCTGATTCGTTCCCCATTGATCGCTTGCTGCAATAGCCTTATTGAGATACTGCTGATCGTTAGTCGCCAAATACAACCAGACAGCCCCCCAGCTCAATTCATCCGCGTAACCGCTCCAAGAATTATAATATTGTTTGACGTCGGTAATGCTGTCGGAATAGGAGCCGCGATAAGTGTCTGCAAAATTGTAAAGCTGTTTAGCATGCAGCAGCAGCTTGTCCGCGTATACGGCATCCGTATCCCTGAAAATAATGGATGCTGAAGCTAACGCTGCAGCTGTTTCTGCGGCAAGATCTGATCCGGGATGAGTGGCATCAATTTTGTAGGAAGGTCTCTGCATCTGCATGACTTCTGCGGGTCCCCACCAATTATGATCGGTTGTTCCGTTACCAACTTGTCCCCACAGCTCGTTAGGAGCGGTATGAGCTTTCACAAAATAATCGGTTGCCCAGCGAATATTGTCTAAAATTTCCTCCAGCTGCCCAGACCCCTCATATCCTTGCTTGTACTCATAAACTGACCATGCCAGCATCGTTGTAGAATAAGCCATAGGCAAACCGAATTTAACGTGATCACCGGCATCGTACCAACCACCAGTCAGATCATGTCCCACATCCGCCCCGTCCAAAAGACCGGAATCGCCCCGCCATTCCACCCGATTGTTATCTGGCAATTCACCAGACCGCTGGGTTTCGTAGAAATAAATAGATTTTTGTAGAACCTCCGCATAGTTGTAGTCTCCGGCCGCTGCCTCTGCTATCGCCGGTTGAAATGCAGCATTTGAACAAAATGTAAGCGTAAACAACAAACTGAACACCAGTCCTTGTTTCCTATACCTCTTGATCATTTCTACTGCCCCTCTCTTCAGTGAATGCCACAAGAAAGATTACACCTCAGTCCCGTAACACCTCCCTCACTTGAATCAGGTACCTGTCATTGCGATCATCCACTCACCTCACTCTAAGAGCTATATTTAAGCGAAAGTTTCGCTCTCACCCAAAATATACCATATCTTTCATTAAAACACTATATTTTTACAGTAAATAATGCACAAAATATAGGAATAATTGTTAATTTAACGGAAAATAAAAAACAGCAGCTCAGGATTTCTCCTTGAACTGCTGTTCATTAATCCCCTCTTACTGAGCCACCGCAGCTTTATCTGCAGAAACCGCAATGTCGTTATAATAGAGTCCGGTTCCATCACCAATTGCAAAGTTTAGAACACGGTTATTAACCGGCACAATCACAGCACGATAAAGTGTTGGGAATACTGGAATCTCATCAACCATAAATTGTTGCCACTCTTTATAGATTTCTTTACGTTTGTCTACATCAAATGCAGCCTCAGAGATCCCTTCGGCGAGCAAACGATCGTTCTCTGCACTGGAGTAACGTGGGAAGTTATAGATTGCATCTTTACCGTACAGGCCTGATGGGTCAACGTCAATCCCTACCCCCCAAGCACCTTGGTACACATCAACAGTAGGATCATCCTCACCATTTTGACCTATGCGATCATAGAAGGTATTAAACTCTACCATTTCCAAAGTTACATTCAGACCAATCGCTTTCCAGGATTGTACATAATATTGAGCCAGCGGCTCAGCAATGTCTCCACCAGTCATCGAAATGAAATTAATCTTCAGCTCGCTGCCATCTGGATTCGTTCTAAATTCACCGTTTAATTTGTAACCAGCGTCATCCAGGATCTTTTTAGCTGCTTCTGGATCAAAAGCTACGCCCGGATTGGTAGTATCATGGAATTCTGGATGGGACGGTGGAATCAAGGTAGTCGCATTCCAACGCAGACCATTATAGAACTTTTTACCAACAGTATCATTGTCAACCGCAGCCCACATTGCTTTACGAAGATTCACATCCGCCATTTTAGCTTTAGGATCGGTAACAACCTCTTTTTTCGTTGCATCCCATTTGCCAAGCTTAAATCCAATATACGTATACGCACGGTCAACAGCCCCGAGATACTCAACATTTGATAGCTTCGCATTATCAGGGAATTGATCAATAGGGAAGGAATCCACCAAGTCAACTCCACCAGATTTCAGTTCTTGTACAATCGTTGTTGGGTTGATAACCTTCAAAATTACTTTATCCAGTTTAGGGGCTCCACGCCAGTAATCTTCATTCTTAACAAATACTACAGACTCACCAGGAACGATACTCTCTACTTTAAAAGCTCCGAAGCCAATTGGCTTTTGGCGGACTTCAGGGGAAGAGGAGATTTTGGCAACATCCATGCCGCCAAAGATATGTTTGGCTAATGGATAAATCCATACGCTACCCGTTAACAAGGAAGGTGTAGATTGCTTATAAGTAATTTGCAGTTTCTTATCACCCAGCACTTTAATCCCGGATATGGTCTTGGCCTTACCGGAATGGTACTCATCCATGCCTTCAATATTAGTGAAGTCAGAACCGTAACGAGGACCATCATAAGCAGGATTACCAATAACTTCATGGGCGAACAACC
This sequence comes from Paenibacillus sp. FSL H7-0690, assembly GCF_037980415.1. Classification (NCBI taxonomy): domain Bacteria; kingdom Bacillati; phylum Bacillota; class Bacilli; order Caryophanales; family Paenibacillaceae; genus Paenibacillus; species Paenibacillus sp. FSL H7-0690. The sequence goes on from NZ_CP150281.1 coordinate 5,434,431, forward strand.
AGTCTTCAGCCGTTACTGGCTTACCATCCTGCCAGTTTACATTGTCGCGAATCGTAAAGGTAAAGGTACGTCCATCTTCTGCAACTTCATAAGTAGCCGCACCATCATTAGTATAAACATAGTCTTTATCCCAAGTTAACAAACCTTCATCAAACCAGTTCAGAACTTGAGCATCTGGATCTCCAGAATAGAAGTTCCAGTTCAAAGTGCCTTCAAATGGACTATCGGAAACAAGTCCAAATGTAATTGTCCCTCCGTCAATAGCTTCACCTTGGTTAGTCTTAACGTTACTGAAATCTTTAATGTTATAAAGTCCGTCTTCTGCCTCAGGCGCGGCCGTTGCTTCTGCGGTTGCCGCAGGTGCGCTGGCGTTAGGAGCTGCTGTTGATTCAGCCGCTTCGTTGTTGTTCTTGGAGCCGCAAGCCGCAAGAGCGAACAACATTACAAACATTAATGAAACTAGTAAAGCTTTTGAACGAATGGCTTTTCTCATTTAATCATTTCCTCCCTTATTATCCTTTTCTTTGTCTTGCGTCGGTCGCACGTTTTAGCGCTTGACCTACATTATTTATACTCAACATCAATACCAGGATCAGCAATGATGCGGGTAACCAGATCCACCATCTGAACTCAAGAGTCTGCGGATTTCTCGCATAGCTTACTAGAGTACCCAGACTGGGTGTACTTTCTGGAAAACCAAAACCTAGAAAGGATAGGCCTGATTCCAATCCAATATTAGCTGCCAGATTCAAGGTCATTGTTACGATAATGATTGAGCTTAAGTTCGGCAGAACTTGCGTAAACATAATTTTTAGATTGGAGGAGCCTAGGGTCTTAGATGCCTGAACATAATCCAATTCCTTCTCTTGTAATGTCTTGGAACGAATTAGCCTGGCAATCCCCATCCAAAGAAATGCTGTCATGATAAAGGAGAAGGTCAACGTATTGTATTTAGGAACTGCGCTGACAAAAGCTATAACAATCATTAGAAAAGGTAGAATCATGAAGAAATCCACAATACGCATCGCGACATTATCTACCGTTCCCCCAAAGTAACCTGAGACTAAACCTACCAGAATACCGATAATTCCCGTAAAAAATGTAACCATAAAGGCAATAGACATGGAATTTCGTGTTCCTATAATTAATTGACCGAATACATCCCGTCCTCCATAATCAGTCCCCAGCCAATGCACAGCCGAAGGCTTCTCATATAGGGCGAACAAGTCAACCGTGACAATTTCTTTCTGATCTAAAAATAAGGAGATCCCATATACAGCAGCAATAATCGTAAATAGGAAAATCAACGAGACCAGTGCCAGCTTATCCCGCACCATCTCCCGCCAAACAATTTTGAAGCCCGATGGACTTTTATCAGTTTCCTGCAGCAGAGCTATCTCTGCGCTCGTCTTTGCCATTTCATTCACCCCAAAGTGTTCATCTTCTTATTTAATCCGGATACGAGGATCTACGATACTTAAAATAATGTCTGATAACAACGCACCGACGATGGAAGCAACCCCATACAGAAGAACGAGGGCTGTTACCACGCTGAAATCCCGAATCGTTATCGAACTTAGAAACAGCAAACCCATTCCTGGATAGCTGAAGATCGTTTCAACGAACACCGTACCACCGATTAACCCAGTGATCTCATATCCAAAAAATGCAGCGATCGGCAGCAAGGAGTTTCTCAAAATATGACGATTGTATACGCGTGACTCCGAAGCCCCTTTAGCTCTAGCAGTGAGAATGAAATCTTTTTGCTTCGTATCAATGATCTCATTTCTCAGATATTGGACGGTCCCAACCGTTGCAATTAGCGCCATAGATAACGCAGGCAGAAGCAGATGGTAGAATTTACTCCAGAAGTGACTTAGTGTACCTGGAACTTCCCCGGGACTGACACTGCCGCTGGTAGGAAACCAATGAAAATGAAATCCGAAAACCCATACCATTAAAAGTGCAAAAATAAACAACGGTGCAGCAAATCCAATATAGGTATAGCCAGTTATCAAGCGATCCAGCCACGAATCGTTATAACGTCCGCTGGTAATACCAAGCGGGATAGCAATAAGGTATGTAAGAATCAGCGTAACAATGGCCAGCCAAAGTGTGTTCATCAGGCGTTGTCCGATTAGTTCTGAGACCGGCATTTTGAAACGGAAGGACTGGCCGAAATCCCCTTGTATCGCTTTAGTGATCCAATCCCAGTACTGGATGTACCATGGATCATTTAGACCGAGCTTTTCTCTCATCGCATCAATGGCCGCCGGATCAATATTCGGATCGAGCATTCCTGAGAGTGCGTCACCAGGCATCGCCTTCGCCATAAGAAAAACAAGAATACTTAATAGAACTACTTGAGGGATCATTATAAGAATTCTACGAACGATAATCTTCCACATATTCTCAACCTTTCTCAGGCAAGGCTACCAGATGAGTCTCGGAAATTGATTTTAATGGATAAGCCATGCCTTCTTCATCAAAATAATTCCGGTGCGCTTGTTCATATTCCTTGCTTACTGATTTTCTGAATTCCGTCTGCTTTTCTCTCTGTTTCGGATCAATATCAGGAATGGCGGCAATGAGTCGTTTGGTATAAATATGCTGAGGATTGTCAAAAATATCTTTAGCAGTCCCTTGCTCCACATGTCGTCCTTTATACATAATCCCTATGTGATCGCACATATGCCTGATGATCCCGAGATCATGACTGATAAATAGAAAAGTAAGATTCAGCTCTTTTTGAATGTCCTGCATGAAGTTAAGCACCTGTGCCTGTACTGAGACATCTAGCGCAGATACCGGCTCGTCAGCAATAATAAGTTTTGGCTTGAGTGCAATTGCTCTGGCAATTCCGATCCGCTGCCGCTGGCCGCCAGAAAATTCATGCGGATATTTCAGGATGTTCTCAGGACTTAAGCCTACTTGTAAAAGCAATTCCTGCACCCGGCGTTTTTCTTCCCCTGGAGACATTTTTTCGAAATTACGCAACGGTTCTGCAATAATATCGAGTACACGCTTCTTAGGATTTAAGGAAGAGTACGGATCCTGAAAGATCATCTGAATGTCTTTGCGGACATTTCTTTGCTTTCGTACACCCCTCAAGGCCAAATCTTGCCCTTCAAAAATCACGCTGCCGCTAGTAATAGAATTAAGACCTATAATCGCGCGACCCGTTGTCGTCTTTCCGGAACCAGATTCACCAACCAGACCATAGGTTTGCCCAGCTTCAATGGTAAAATTAACATTATCGACAGCCTTAACTACGCCAACTTCCCTTCGAAAAACACCGCCGTGGATCGGAAAATGTACTGCTAAATTTTTAACCTCAAGAAGTCCCATTGTGGATTGCCTCCTCGTTAGTATCAGGGAAATGGAAATTGTTATAACAGGTGCAGCGAACGAAATGTCCGGGTGCGACTTCATGCAGCTGTGGGTTCTCCTCATGCTCCGATTCAGGAATCCAAGGCGTCCGTGCCGAGAAACGGCAGCCCTTACGCGGAAGGTTTTGCAGTGGTGGAACAATCCCCTGAATCACATGCAACCTGGATTTTTCTTCTTTTGCCGTTGGAATGGAGTTTAATAAGGATCTCGTATATGGATGTTTCGGATTAGACGTCAACGTAAAAATATCTGCGATTTCGACGATTTGTCCGGCATACATCACCGCAACACGGTCAGCCATTTCGCTTACAACCCCTAAGTCATGAGTGATTAAGATAATGCCTGCTTCCATATCGTTTTTTAATTTTTTAATAAGTTCAAGGATTTGTAATTGGATAGTCACATCTAGTGCTGTGGTAGGCTCGTCGGCGATCAAAAGCTTGGGTCCATTGGCTATCGCAATGGCGATAACCACCCGCTGCCTCATGCCACCGGATAATTCGTGGGGGTATTGCTGATATGTATGCTCGGGACGGGAAATTCCAACCTTGGTCAAAAGATCAATGACCTTCTCTTTTCGCTGTTTCTTAGAAAGCTTGGAATCATGTAGGATAAGTACTTCTTCAATCTGTGAACCGATGATCATTAGCGGGTTTAAAGCGGATAAAGGATCTTGAAAAATCATAGACATTTCTTGCCCGCGCAGCTTGTTTAGTGCAGCAGGAGACATAGTAACGATGTCCTGGCCCTTGTATTTGATTTGTCCGTCAATTCTGGCTCTGGTATGCAGCCCCATAATGGAAAAGGCGAGCGCACTTTTTCCTGAACCAGATTCTCCAACGATAGCCAGAATTTCATTTTTGCGAACAGACAGGGTAACATCATCAACCGCAGCATAATAGTCGTCTGCAATTCTGAACGATGTCGACAAATTTTTGATTTCTAGTAGTTCTTCGCCCATATTCATCACCCTAACGACAAGGATTTCAAAATTAACACAATGAAAATATTATGTAAATTTTGATATAAATAGTGTTGATTTTCATGAAACATTTTGAAATAACCAATGTGATGATAATTAACACTGTTAAGAATACTACCAGTAGTTCAATCGGAAATAAAAATGAACATCTCGTAACTTTGTAGTTCATTTTAATTAACTTATGGTAAATTATCAATCTTTTCCTATAAAAAATTTTCAATCGATGTGATTAAAAGTAACGTAGGCAACAAAAAAACGGCTCTAGGCCGCCTTTTTTTGGGAATTATTTAGTTCGACTGAAAGTTAAAATCTTTGGCTTTCCAGCATGAAATTGGAAGGTATTACAGTCGCTAGCTGCTTACTGCTCCCGTCGAAGCTTTTGATTATGACGAATCTTAATCTCATTTCCTTGCTCAGTAGCTTGATAAAAAACACGCTGAGAAATCTCCTTAGGTAAATACTCTTGCTTCACATAATGCCCCGGAAAATTGTGCGGATATTGATATCCTTCATGCCCTAACGCAGTTGCACCTTTATAGTGCGTATCACGCAGATGCAGCGGTACCTCCGCTGATTTGATCTCATCCATACTTGCCATTGCATTGGAAATAGCCATAACCACAGCATTAGACTTCGGACTTTCCACTGCAAAAAGAATAGCTTGGGCAATGTTCAGCTTCGCCTCTGGCCAACCATTGTTTCGATACGCATCCAGCGCACTCACCGCTTGAACCATAGCTTGGGGATTAGCCAAGCCGATATCCTCACTGCTGGCTGCAATCAGGCGCCGAATAAAAGTCATAGGGTCCATTCCAAGCTTTTCTACCGCATACAGAAACCAAAACAACGCGGCGTCGCTGGAACCGCGAATACTTTTATGAAAAGCGGATAGCACATCATACTGCGTAGATTCATCAGCCTTCACAATGGGGCGCCGAATGGATTCTTCCGCCACCTCCAGCGTGATATGAACACTTCCATCAACTTGCGGCGCGGTAGTCAGGGCTGCAAGCTCCAGCGCATTTAGTGCCCGCCGGATGTCTCCATTAGCCATTGTTGCAATATGCAACAAAGCCTCCTCATCAACCTGAAGCTCCATAAATCCAAGACCTTTCTCTTTGTCCGCCAAGGCTCTGCGCATCGCGATCAAGCTGTGTTCACTCGTTAATGCCTCCAGCTGAAATAAGGTGGATCGGCTCATAAGCGCCCCATTAACATAATGGAACGGGTTCTCTGTAGTCGCTCCAATGAAGGTAATAGTCCCTTTTTCTACTGCTGGCAAAAGCGCATCCTGGCGTGAGCTATTAAATCGATGCACCTCGTCCAGGAACAGGATCGTCTTAGTGCCGTACAATGTTTGATTGTTCTGAGCTCGCTCAATAACCTCCCGTACATCCTTCACGGTAGCTTCCACCGCATTCAGACGTACGAACTCTCCTTGCGTGTGATGAGAAATAATATGCGCGAGTGTCGTCTTGCCGCATCCCGGGGGGCCATAGAGCAAAATCGAAGAGACTTGATCCGCCTCAATCGCTCTTCGCAGCAGCTTCCCCCGACCTATGATATGCTCTTGACCAATATATTCATCAAGATTCTCCGGTCTCATCCGGTCCGCAAGCAGCCGTCCGCCCCCGGTGTCCTCTCCGAAAGAAAATAAATCCATAACTCCACTTCCTTGCTATATTCTTGTAAAAGCTCAATGTAAATCCCTCTCTATCATACCATATCACAGGGAAGGATTAGGATGTCCTGCCGGTTCAAGGTAACAGTATCAGCATAGACTTATTTTACGCCAAAATAAAAAGAGCATGATCTCGTCTTAGAAAGGCGGGAGCCATGCTCTTTTTTCAAAATATAAGAAAGTATAGGTTTCACACTACACTTTATCCTTATGATTTCTCGCATAACGCTTACCGTCCTTATAAGGACACCAGAGGCGTTTATGCTTGAATTGCAAGCTAGCAATTTACTGCCAGCCGCATTTTTGATATGATTTTACGAATGCTTTCTTCCGATAGATGGTACTTCTTCTGAAGTTCCGCTACGGAATCACCGCTTCGATGACAACTGAAAATTTCCTTGTTCCGGTTCGCTATTTCTTTCCTCGAACCGCTGTTCTCGCCCCATCGAACCCGCTCTTCCGTCTTCTTAGGGATGTAGAGCAGTTCACCTTGGATGTATCCCTGAAGCTCTTCGAGCAAGCCAGGGGGGAGCACATCCTTCCCATTTACATAACTCAACTTGCATTTCCTCCTTCAACAGGTGTGTCCCTATGCGTCGGTCAACTAAGTTTTTAGTTATAATCACGTCACCTGCCTCCTTTCTTCTCCTCATATTTGGAAAAATCCGTAATTTCATTATATAAAAACCTTTTGGTAGCGTCTACATTCGATTTCATAAATTTCGTTCTTATGGATAAGTGTGGTACTTCTTATGTTAGTAATAAGGAGGCCGTAAGGCCTCCTCGCTTTAAGCAGGTTTCCGTCTTAAACGGAAACCACCTCGTATACTGAAATCATTTCAATCAGCCTCCTTCCAGAAGTGTTCTTGCCCGGCCGGACACTTATTATTAAGCCATACCTATGGGGGAGTTACAAGACCAAGAACAGTTATAACCATTCTCCACCAGTCTTATTCTCCCTCAGAATCGCTTCCAGCCGCCGTTTGCACATAGGAAGGAACTTCCCCATTATGGAGCAGCCACAGCTCATGGAGAGCACGTGTACAGCCGACATACATCAGCTTCGCGTCCCAAGCCGTCGCTCCATAATGGTCTTGATCGGCATCTGCTAAGATCACCGCATCGAACTCCAAACCTTTTGATAAATAGACAGGCAGCACCGATAACCCGCCCTGATATTGCGTCATACTGCCATCAATCAGATGAATATCTTCAAAATGCTGTGCCAGCTCCGCATATAGTTCTGCAGCCTCATGAAGATTTCTTGTTAGGACAGCCACCGTACGGTATTCCCTTCCTGACAGAGACTTCAGTGCAGAGGTTATTGTCCGCAAGCGAGCCTGCTCATCAGCCACCAGTTCCCCGGCATCCTCGCCATAGGCGATCATACGCACGGGATCTCCACTACGAAACACAGGAACAGCCAGCAATGAGCTCTCCACACCTGAAGATAGAATTCCATTAGCGAAGTCTATAATTTCCATAGTAGAACGATAGCTGCGTGTCAGCGCGTGATAAGCCGTGTTCTCAGGTGCAAACAACGTCTGCATCTCTTCCCACGCGTGTACGCCTTTATAGGCATGTATGCCCTGCGAGAGATCACCCAGGATCGTAAAGGAATGGCCTCGCACATATAAATCCAGAACGGCAATTTGGAAAGGTGAAAAATCCTGAGCCTCATCGATTACTACATGGTCAAAGCGAGTAACGCCCTCATCACCATTCAAAAGATAATGGATATACAGCAGCGGAGGTAAATCCTCTTCACGTATGATGCCTTTTTTCAGCTCTTTTGCCGTTTCCTTCAGTACAGCTGCCGGAATTTCCTCAGGCGGTTCAACCGGCCAATCCTCAGGAAGTTTAGCTGCTCGGAAAATTTGCTTATAGATCGTTAATGGATCATATTTAGGCCATTTGGCACTATAAGCCTTCTCTCGCTGCGCGCCTTTTTTCTTGCGATCCTTCATAGCAGCAGCTGACGGACTCTTCTTCAGTTCCATCTCAATCCAACGATGAATCCGCGCCATTACCCGTTCCTTGCGCTTGGCTGGAGGATAGGGAGCATACTCCTCATTATGCCAGCGCAAAATCATAGAACGGCGTAGCACCGCACCCTCCCACGGGCTAAAATCACCCTCAGGTACAGAGCTGCTTTCCAATAGCTTGATGCTGGACTCTATGATTCCCATCAGCACCGTGGAACCCTTGAAGCGCCCCGGCGTCTCTTCTGTAATTACCGGCATGCCGCCAGGGGTTTCGAACCAGCGGTTCATCGTCTCTGTCGCATCCTGTTCCGGCAATTCCAGTCCTAGTACATTAGCCGCCCAATCCGGAAATGTACTTTGAGCAATATTACCTACCCCGAGCTCAGGCAATACGTCCGAGATGTAATCCAAAAACATCCGGTTTGGTGCAAAAATGATCATTTTTTCCGCAGAAACCTGATCCTTGTATTGATACAGCAGAAAAGCAAGCCTGTGCAGTGCAACGGTTGTTTTACCGCTTCCTGCCACGCCCTGAATGATTAGCGCTGTATTTTTGGCAGCACGGATAATCTTGTCCTGCTCCTCTTGAATGGTCGATACGATATCCCGTAGACGATTATCCTTGTTCTCCCCAAGTCGATAGACGAGAAACTCATCTGATACAATCGGTGCATCGCTTTCCCGATTGTACGTATCCGCGACCCGCTCCAGAATTTGCTTCCGAATCACCACGTTGCGTTTGAGGTATACCAGCCCCTCTATTAGTCCCTCAGGAGCTTCATAGGAGGCTGGCTCCGTACCGCCGGTAAACGAATAGAACAGGCTTGCTACCGGTGCGCGCCAGTCGATGACTAGCGGACGGTCGCTTACCTGCTCGCGGTCTACGCCGATTTTGCCTATATAGAGTGCCTTCCGTTCATTCTCATCATTGCCTTGAAAATCAAGCCGTCCGAAATAAGGCTCCTGCCTAAGCTTAGCAAGATCTTTGCGCTTCTGATCACGGTTCGCTTCCAGCACCTGTTCCGTATAGTCATGTCCCGTGTACACTGGTGTCTGCTGGAGCTTCTCCAGCAAAGTGTCAATTTCAGTAAGCGCTTGATTCAGCCTGTCTTCTTCCTCTTGATAGGCACTTTGAAAGTTGTCTTCCAATTTCAGTTACCTCCTAAAAGTTTATCGAGCTTAAATTTTCATGCTCCTACGCCCATTTCTCACGCAAAAGGATACCCATTGTAGCACAATCAGCACTTAAATACCAAATCTTTCAAATGATTTGACTAAACTTATAAGTTGTTCTCCAACCTAAAGCACTTTGGTGCTCCTTAGCTCGCACAAGCGCAGAATGTTTGGGACAAACCAAAGGCTTTTTTGCCTTTGGTTTCGGCGTTCGCACGCATTTAGCTCCGATCAGAGGCTTTTTTGCCTCTGTTTTCGACGTTCGCACACGTTTAGCTCGAATCTGAGGCATTTTTGCCTTTAATTTCAGCGTTCGCTCACATTTAGCTCGCATCAGAGGCATTTTTGCCTCTGTTTTCGGCGTTCGCTCGCATTTCGCTCCAATCAGAGGCATTTTTGCCTTTGATTTCGACGTCCAGGCACATTTAGCTCGCATCAGAGGCATTTTCGCCTCTGTTTTCGACGCTTCCACGCATTTAGCCCCAATCAACGGTATTTATACCTTTGTTTTCGTCGTCTACGCGCATTTAGCCCCAATCAACGGTATTTATACCTTTGTTTTCTACGTCTACGCACATTTAGCCCCATTCATCGGTATTTATCCCTTAGATTTCGTCGTCTACACGCATTTAGCTCCAGTCAACGGTATTTATCCCTTTCTTTTCGACGTCTACGCACATTTGGCTCCAATCAGCGGCACAACGGCATTTACCTCTTTAATTTCAACGCTGGCTAATAGAGCTGATTAGTGTGCAACAGGTCCCTCGCAATCAAAGAAACTGGATGCCGCTCTATAGCACAGCCTGCAAAATAAAGTTAGCCACAAACAAACCAGCAATTCCATACAACGCAGGTGGCACTTCCTTCCCTTTGCCCAGCGCCAGCTTCACAATTGGGTAGGTAATAAAACCAAAAGCCATACCGTCCACGATGCTATAGGTGAATGGAATCATAACCATGATTAGAAAAGACGGGAACAGCTCGGTCAAATCACTTAAGTCCATCTCACGCACATTTTGTACCATTAGTCCGCCGATCACAATCAGGATCGGTGCGATCGCACTATCGGGAATATAGGATAACAGCGGTAGGAATAAGAAGGTCGCCCCGAATAGAAGCCCTGTCACCAGCGAGGTGAGACCCGAACGCCCGCCCGCAGCTATTCCTGCATTAGATTCTGCAGCGGCCACAACCGGACTGCTTCCGAAAAGACCCGCGGCGATATTAGCAAGCGAGAGCGCACGCAGGCTGCTTTTGAAGCGTTCTGGACGGCCTGCCATCATCGTCTGCGAGGCTACAAGACCGATATTTTCAAATACAACGATTAACAATAACAGGAATACAGCAATCCAGAACACCAGGCTCACAATGCCGCTCCAGTCCATTCCGAAAAATAGGCCGCCATAACCTGAGAATACATGCCCTGAGGCCTGTTTTTCCGGTGCATGTGCAGCTCCCAGCAGGTAGGCAAGTCCTGTACCGACCAGCATACTTATCAGCAGGCCTCCGTTAGTTCCCCGGATAAATAACACTAAAGCCAGCAATAAAGTCACACAGGATGTAATAACTGCAGGATCACTAAAATGTCCTATGGCAACAAAAGTAGTCTGATGGGCAATCACTATCCCACTCTTTTGCAGCCCTATAAAGGTCAGAAACAGCCCTATACCGACTGTAATGGCATGCTGCAGGTTTTGGGGAATTGCCTCACTAAGAATACGATAAAGTGATGTAAAGGCCACGATAGCGAATAACACGCCTGTTATAACGACTACAGTAAGCGCCTCTCTCCAGTCCAGTTTCATGGAATGAACAAGCGTATAAGTGAAAAATGCGTTAATCCCCATCCCGGGAACCACGATGATAGGCGTCTTCCCGCCAAAAGCCATCAGCAGACAGCCGGTAATTGCGGTCAACAGTGTAGCCACCATTGCCGGTCTAAGCGGCATCCCCGCGTCATGGAGAATCGTCGCATTCACCATAACAATATAAACTGAAGCAAAATAGGAGAGAATCCCTGCAGCCCATTCCCGTTTCCAGTCATTCTCAGGCGCAAGCCCCACACTATTTCGCCAAAAATTCGATTTCATGTACAAAAACCTCCACTGATATTAAGTTCCGCAGGCGGATATTACCCGGATTATAAATCTAATAATCAGCCGTTCATCCCGGTTCAGCTATTATGCCTATTTGTGGCCTGCTTCTTGCAGAACCCGCCTGTTTAACGACAACAAAAGGGCGTACGCAGCCGGATTCCAGCTACTCGCCCTTTTGTCCATTACTCTAATCCTATAACTATAATTGAAACAGCCTCAGCTCAGCGATTCACTTACAAGCTGACGCCTCCAGCCTCAAGCAAGTCACGCACGGCAACGCTGACCATAATTAGGCCGGCTACCGGTGGAACAAATGAATTGCTGGCTGGCGGTTGTTTCGCTTTACGTCGATCCGGCGCATTCTCCGGAACAATCTTGTCCGTAACATCCTGACGTGGCTTCATTGGCGGCTCCGTAGAGAAAACCACCTTCACGCCTTTCTTAATCCCATCCTTACGCAGCTTCTGGCGAATGACCCGGGCAATCGGATCATACGTTGTTTTGGAAATGTCCGCTACCTGGAATCTTGTAGGATCCATTTTGTTGGCAGCGCCCATGCTTGAGATCATAGGAATTCCACGTGCCAGACATTCTTTAATCAAATGGACCTTGTAGATAATCGTATCCGAGGCATCAATCACATAATCCGGTTTCAGCTTGAACAGTTCCTCATAGGTTTCTTCCGTATAGAACATGTTCAGCGCAATCGCTTCACATTCCGGATTAATCAGCTTCACACGGTCTACCATCAGTTCGGCCTTCTTTTGCCCAACCGTTGTAGTAAGTGCGTGGATCTGCCGATTTACATTGGTAATGTCGACGGAATCCTTATCAATCAGAATCAGTCTGCCGATCCCGCTACGAGCCAATGCCTCAACAGCCATACCGCCAACACCGCCGATACCAAGTACCGCTACTGTGCTGTTCTTCATAATCTCCAGACCTTCCGGTCCGATCGCCAGTTCCGTACGTGAGAACTGATGCAGCATGAGGTCAGCCTCCTTCAAAAGCTATGGCGAAGCAGAAATCTGCCTCGCCCGCTTTATTTAATTATTCTTTTTCTTTTTCTTTCTTTGGTTTAAGAGCCAGCTTAATATGCAGTTGCTCCAATTGTGAACCGTCTACTGGTGCAGGTGCATCCATAAGCAGGTCCGTTGCACTTGCCGTTTTCGGGAATGCGATGGTTTCGCGTAGATTTGTACGACCCGCCAGCAGCATAATTAGACGATCTAAACCGAAGGCAATACCACCATGTGGAGGTGTACCATATTCGAACGCATCCATCAGGTAACCAAATTTCTCGTAAGCAACCTCATCTGAGAAGCCGAGAGCTTGGAACATTTTTTCCTGTACTTCACGTTTGTAAATCCGCATGGAGCCGCCGCCTACTTCATAACCGTTCAGAACGATATCGTAGGCTTGTGCACGAATTGCACCTGGATCTGTGTCGAACAGATGCAGATCCTCTTCACGTGGACGAGTGAACGGATGGTGTTCTGCTACATAACGTTTCTGATCTTCATCATAACCAAGCAATGGGAAGTCAGTCACCCAAGCGAACTTGAACACATTATCGTCGATCAGACCCAGCTGACGTCCGATTTTGACACGAAGGGCGCCTAGAACGTCCGCTACAACCTTTTTGGTATCAGCGGAGAACAACAGTAGGTCACCTTCTTCAGCGCCTGTACGCTCCTTCACAGCTGCAATTTCTTCTTCAGTGAAGAATTTGACAATCGGTCCTTTGAACTCGCCGTCTTTCACTTGAATCCAAGCCAAACCTTTCGCTCCATAACGCGCAGCATAAGGTCCGAGATCATCGATTTCTTTACGAGTCCAAGTCCCACAGCCTTTAGCATTTAGACATTTCACTTCTCCGCCTTTTTCGATCACGGAAGCGAATACCTTTACGCCACTTGTGGCAACAATATCGTTCATTTCTACAAGCTCTAATCCAAAACGCAGGTCAGGTTTGTCTGAACCGTATTTGCCCATAGCCTCAGCATAAGTCAAACGTTGGAATGGAAGCTGAATATCCGCTCCTACAGTTTCTTTAAACAAACGCTGCATCAGGTTCTCCATCATGCCAAGCAGCTCATCCTGAGACAGGAATGAAGTCTCGATGTCCACTTGTGTAAATTCCGGCTGGCGGTCAGCACGCAAATCTTCATCACGGAAACAACGAGCAATTTGATAATAGCGTTCAACGCCACCCACCATCAATAGCTGCTTGTAGATTTGTGGAGATTGCGGCAATGCGAAAAATTCGCCTTCATGCACACGGCTTGGCACCAAATAATCACGAGCACCTTCCGGTGAGCTCTTAGTTAGGATTGGTGTTTCTACATCAATAAATCCTTCACTGTCAAGAAAGTCGCGGAAAATCTTAGAAGCTTTCGAGCGTAGCAACAGCGTTTTTTGCATTTCTGGACGACGCAGATCCAGGTAACGATATTTCAGGCGAAGAGATTCGTCTACTTCCACTCCATCTTCGATGAAGAATGGAGGAGTCTTAGCAGCGTTCAGCACTTCGATGTCTGTAATTTGAACTTCAATCTCACCTGTTGGCAGATTGCGGTTAATGGTTTCTTCATCACGTTTAACCACTTTTCCTTTGACAGCCAAAACATACTCACTGCGAACCTTATCCGCAATTTGCAGTGCTTCGCCGGAGTAGTCCGGGTTGAATACAACTTGCACAATACCGCTTCTGTCACGCAGGTCAATAAAAAGTACGCCCCCAAGGTCGCGGCGGGTCTGGACCCATCCGTTCAAGGTTACCGTTTGTCCAATATGTTCTGGTGTTAATTGCCCACAGTTATGACTTCTTTGCATAATTCACCATTCCCCTTTTTAGTTAAAAATAAGTTTCTATTTAAAAAGTCTTCTTCTATACCAACGCCTGAGCCAGCTCTTCGAGCTTCACAGTCTGCTGTTCCCCTGTGCTCATCGACTTCAGCGCAATTACACCATTCTTCAGCTCGTCTTCGCCAAGAATCGCAGTATAACGTGCCGACATACGGTCAGCTGACTTCATCTGTGCCTTCATCTTCCTGCCGAGGTAGTCGCGTTCTGCCGAGAACCCTTGGCTACGCAGAAAGTATAGCTGCTTGGAAATTTCAATGTCAGCCTCTTCGCCAAGAGCTACAAAATACACATCCAGTGGCTTTGCAGTCTCCAGTGCTACCTTCTGATCTTCCAGAATAAGAAGAATACGCTCCAGCCCGATCCCAAAACCAATACCCGGTTGATCCGGTCCACCGATTTCTTCAACCAAACCGTTGTAACGGCCTCCGCCGCCTACGGTATCAATAGAGCCAATGCCAGCTGCTTTATATTCAAACGCAGTATGCGTGTAATAATCCAAACCACGTACAAGACGAGGATTAATCGTGAACTCCACACCCATGATGTCGAGATGCATCTTAACCTTCTCAAAATGAGTTATGCATTCATCATCCAAACTGTCCAAAATGGAAGGCGCATCTGTAAATTTATCCTGATCCACCTTGCAATCCAGCACACGAAGCGGATTACGCTCGATTCGACGCTGACAGTCACTGCAGAGGTTATCCTTCATCGGTCTAAGGAATCCCAGCAGCTTCTCCCGGTAAGCCGCACGGCTTGGTGCATTACCCACGGAATTAAGCTCCACTCTTACATCCTTAAGACCTAGATCCTTATAGAATTGATAGCCCATAGAGATTACTTCTGCATCAATAGCCGGATCCACGGCCCCAAACGCCTCAATCCCAAACTGATGGAACTGGCGATATCTTCCGGCCTGCGGACGCTCATAACGGAACATAGGTCCGATATAATACAGCTTGCTTACATCAGGTTCACCGTATAGCTTGTTCTGAACGTAAGCCCGCACGACACCAGCCGTTCCTTCTGGACGAAGAGCCAAATCACGGTCGCCTTTGTCCTTGAACGTATACATTTCGCCTTCCACAATATCCGTTGTTTCGCCTACTCCACGTTCGAATAACCCTGTGTGCTCAAACATAGGTGTGCGAATTTCCCGGTAGTTAAAACGGCGGCATAAATCTCTGGCCTTCCCCTCAATATACTGCCATTTCTCCACAGCACCCGGAAGCACGTCCTGCGTTCCTGTTGGTTTCTCGAATCTTTCTTTAGCCACAGTCTATCCCTCCTAAAAAATAACCCCTCTAGAGCTGTTCTCTTCATCTGTTTCTATTGCAGAAAAAGCAAAAAATCCCTCGCCCTGTTTTATAAAAAAACAGGGACGAGGGATTATCATAACCAATAATACACCACGTGGTACCACCCACATTCCGGATCAGTAAAAATATACTGAAGCCGCTCAAAGCGGTTAACGCCCGCCTACGCGTAACGGCTACTGATCGCGGCAATCAATACTGCCCACTTTCGCCGTACGTTCTCGGGGAGGTCATTCATTCGCTCATCAACAGAATCCTTGCAGCCAAGCGATACCGGTTCATCATCCACTTAAGTAGATGTCATCCGAATCGACAAGGGATTCTTCTCTGGAGTTGTGGGTTCTCGAATTACTTGGTCCCGTCATCAAAACCATATGATAAAATCGTATATTGTTAATATTCTACTGAACTACTGCATTAAAGTCAAGGAAGTAAAAAGGATGCCTGGTATAAATTTTGACAGTTTCCGAGTTTTTTATTCAGCAATTATATTGTAACAAAAAAAATGACCTGCAGCCGAATGCTGCAGGTCCATCATCATATATTATTAAAAAGGGGGTCATGCCTTTATTATAAACACGCTATATTAAGGAATCATGTACGTAATATTACGATTATATTACATTCCATGAAAGCGGTTTATTTTTAATAGAATACTATTCGAATTGTTCAACATAGGCCCCTTTGCCCCGAAGGATTTCCACAACTTCATTATAATTCTCTTCTGCTATACTTAGCTCCATCACATAACGAAGTTCACTTAAATCCCCATCTTCGAGATCTCCTTCTGCCACGTTCGCACTAACCTGATCTTCATTCACACTATAATGTGTTTCAGGGTCAGCCCGAGTGTCAGAAGCGGCAATGCCAGGGACCAGCATAGCTCCAGCTGCAGGTGTGCTAGCCGTTCCAAGCGTTCCAGTTGTGCCTGCGACTACAGATGCACTATCCAGTGGAATGATTGGAAACAGAATATTACGATCATTGCCGATAGGGTCTGTGAGTGGCCAAACCTCCAAGCCATCCACCTTATAGCTAATCAATGCTGTTTTTGCGCCTTCTGCTTCATTTTCAGTTCTGAAATACGCTTGGATTTTTCTGCTCATTGCCATTACCTCCTTGGATTATAAGACTCTAATTTAAATATTGCTTATTTATTTCAGGACCTTCAATATTTCACGAACAAATGCAGGCTCATCTTTTGGTGTACGCGAAGTAATGTAATTGCGATCAACCACAACTTCCTCATCCTTAAACTCCGCGCCGGCATTCACAACATCATCCTTCAGCGGAGGATAAGAGGTAATGGTGCGTCCCTTAAGCAAGTCTGCACTGATCAGAATTTGTGGTCCGTGGCAAATAGAGGCGATAGGCTTGCCTGCTTCATTTGCTTCTTTTACAAACTTCAAAATATCAGCATTTTGCCGTAAATTCTCGGGGGAAGAACCACCCGGGATGACAATCGCGTCATAATCACTTGCTTGAACATCGGCGATCGCCTTGTCTGCTGCGTAGGAGACTTCTTTCTTTTTACCTAGCAAGGTCTCCCCTTTTTTCAAACCAATAATGTCAGCTTGATGTCCTGCCTTTATAATTTCATCATAAGGAACCTTCATTTCAGAATCTTCAAAATCATTAGCCAGTAAGAAAGCAACGTTACTCATGTAATAGTTTCTCCTCTCTGTCTTTAGCAATTAATGATGTTCTAATTATTCTTTCTTGTGGTCTATTACCCTTATGAGGATGCTTTCTAACCTTTAATCGGAAAAAAGGCTTCCTTCACAACACCGAAAAAGCCGCATTTTCCACCCGCTTCAGGTACGCGGCAAGAGATTGCGGCTTCTTCCTTTCATCACTAGTGGTTCGGTCTCGCCGTCTAGCTTTTTGGCTAATGCACAGGCTTCCATAGGACTCCCAGTCGGTAGTGCCGGGATACTTCTCCATACCCATGCCTTCTGTGATTGTCTCATTCTTAAACTCCCTGCCTTATGCGTGATATCTGCCTGCATTTAGTTTATCCAGCCCAAAGAAGCTCTATCCGCATAAAAAAAAGATGTCGAAAGTTAGCTCCGGCCAGAAGCAATCTTCGACATCCTCTATTTCGTTAGCTGCGGCTATCCAGAATGAGAGTAACTGGGCCCCAATTGGTCAGCGACACATCCATCATCGCTCCAAATATGCCCGTCTCCACCTGAAGACCTCCAGCTCTAAGCTCTTGATTAAAGTAATCATAAAGACGCTCGGCCTCCGCAGGAGCTGCAGCTCCCATGAAATTCGGCCGTCTTCCCTTACGGCAATCTCCGTATAAAGTAAACTGGGACACTGAAAGAATAGCCCCGTTAGTATCCGTGACACTATAGTTCATTTTGCCAGCATCATCTTCAAAAATACGCAGTCCAGCTATTTTATCCGCTAAATATTTGGCATCCTTCTCTGTATCTTCATGGGTAACGCCGACAAGCAGCATCAGGCCATTGCCAATCGCTCCGGTCACTGTCTCATCCACGGTTACTTTGGCGTCCTTACAACGCTGTACTACAACTCTCATCGCACTACTTCGCTCCTTGCCTTATTGCATGATCCGATTCACTGTATATACATCCTTGACTCGTTTCACTTTATCTACAACGGATTGCAGATGCTCCGTATTACGAATAAGGATGGTCATATGAATCATTGCCATCTTATTCTTGTCAGAGCGCCCAGTGACCGCTGAAATGTTCGTTTTGCTCTCGGACACAGCCTGCAGTACTTCATTGAGCAGTCCATTGCGATCATGGCCTGTAATCTCAATATCCACACTATAGTTTGCTTCCATCGTGCCTTCCCATTCCACTTCAATCACTCTAGCTGCTTCTTCTCCGTCACCTTCACCCGGAATGTTAGGACAATCCTGGCGGTGCACAGATACGCCCCGGCCCCGTGTAACATAACCTACAATGTCGTCACCCGGAACCGGGTTGCAACATCGTGCAAAACGAACAAGTAAGTTTTCAATTCCTTTTACACTAACGCCATTGGTGG
The DNA here is from genome assembly GCF_037980415.1 of Paenibacillus sp. FSL H7-0690. Taxonomy (NCBI): domain Bacteria; kingdom Bacillati; phylum Bacillota; class Bacilli; order Caryophanales; family Paenibacillaceae; genus Paenibacillus; species Paenibacillus sp. FSL H7-0690. The sequence goes on from NZ_CP150281.1 coordinate 5,452,946, forward strand.
GTTGATTTCGTCTCTCGCCGGAAGACTTGATCTCCTTCATCTCTGAAGTAAGCTCCAAGTGGTTAGCAGCTTCTTCCTGCTCCTTGCGCAGCTTCTCCGTCAAACGGGAGGCAATCTGCGAAGCGGTAATCCCACCAAAACCAACGGCAGACAACATATCCTCTACATCATTAAAAGCAAATTTTTTCGCAGCTTCCAACAGTTTTTCATCAGAAATCCACTCGGAAACTTCAACATTCAGGCGCTTCAGCTCACGTTCAATCGCTTCGCGACCTTTTTCGACATTTTCCTCACGTTTTTCTTTTTTGAACCATTGTTTAATTTTGCTTCTTGCGTGAGAGGATTGTGCAATTTTGAGCCAGTCACGGCTAGGTCCGTAAGAATGCTTAGACGTCAAAATCTCAACAATATCACCCGTCTTCAGCTTGTGATCAAGCGGCACGATCCGCCCATTCACCTTGGAACCAATTGTACGATTGCCCACTTCTGTATGAATGCGGAACGCGAAGTCAAGAGGCACAGAACCGGCAGGAAGCTCGATAACCTCACCTTTAGGAGTAAATACAAACACGAGGTCTGAGAAAAAATCCATTTTTAGTGATTTTACGAACTCTTCGGCATCCTTAGCTTCATGCTGCAGCTCCAATATTTCGCGAAAGAAAGGCATCCGATTCTCCGGATTAGCATTATTACTGCTGCCTTCTTTGTATGCCCAGTGTGCGGCTATCCCGTATTCTGCCGTGCGGTGCATTTCCCAGGTGCGAATTTGCACCTCAGTAGGCTCTCCGCCTGGTCCTACCACAGTAGTATGCAGAGATTGATACATATTGGCTTTTGGCATAGCTATATAATCTTTAAAACGCCCCGGCATTGGCTTCCATAAGGTATGAATAATTCCAAGGGTTGCATAACAGTCCTTAATATTATCCACAATGATACGAATGGCCAGCAGGTCATAAATTTCATTAAACTGCTTGTTTTTTGTGCTCATTTTGTTATAAACACTGTAAATATGCTTCGGGCGACCGGAAAGATCACCTTCAATGCCCATTTCATCCAGCTTGGCACGAATACGGCCAATTACGCTGTCGATAAATTGCTCACGTTCAGCCCGCTTCTTATGCACCAGATTAGCAATCCGGTAATACTGCTGCGGGTTCAAGTAACGAAGCGCAATATCCTCCATCTCCCACTTAATCGCGGAAATCCCCAGCCGGTCAGCTACAGGACAGAAGATCTCCAACGTCTCATAAGAAATACGGCGCTGGCTCTCTTCAGATTGGTATTTTAACGTTCGCATATTATGCAGACGGTCCGCCAGTTTAATGACAATGACCCGGATATCCTGGGCCATAGCAATAAACATTTTGCGGTAATTCTCGTTCTGCTGCTCTTCCTTTGAGCGAAAGCGAATGCGTTCCAGCTTCGTTAAGCCGTCAACAAGCATTGCGCAGGTATCGCCAAATTTAGCGCGGATTTGTTCCAGTGAGACCGTCGTATCTTCCACCACATCATGCAAAAGCGCTGCAACAATAGATATAACATCCATTTGCATATTGACGACAATATCTGCCACCGCCAGCGGATGCAGAATGTATGGCTCCCCCGACTTGCGGATCTGCCCGTGATGAGCCTGATCGGCAAATTCATAAGCTTCCCGGATGCGGAGAAGATCTTTATCTTTTATATAGGCGCCAGCCTTATCAATTAATCGCTCAATGCCCATTCTCGTCGTATCCGATTCCTTTCTATAATAAAATGAACCCGCAACTGTTCAAAAATCTGCAGGTTCCAATCATTTCATTTGTCCAAGCTTACTTACGCCCTTATTCAAAGTTGTCTATAATTATGAGGCTTAAGGAGGATTACGTCAACACTTGCCATCTCATGGTATTCCAGAAGTAAAAGTAATTAAATTCGGACAAATTAATAACACTTGTGAAAATGTTGTTGTAAAAAAGCCAAGTTCTATTTAATCTAGTAAAGGCGGATTTTCGCCGGACAACCTAATATCAGATAAGAAAGAGGAGTGAACTCCATTGCAACGCGAAATTCAAGTTAACGAAAAACTTCCATGGGGCCCAGGCTTTCTATTAAGTCTCCAGCATTTGTTTGCCATGTTTGGCAGTACAGTGCTAGTGCCTAACTTGTTCGGGGTCGACCCTGGAATGATTTTGCTTATGAATGGTATCGGTACATTGCTGTACATTTGGATCTGTCGTGGTAAAATCCCTGCGTACCTTGGTTCCAGCTTTGCCTTTATTGCACCGGTATTGTCAGTACTCAGTCGTTACCCAAATGATCACATGAAAGGATACTCGCTTGCTTTGGGTGCTTTTATCGTCACTGGTATTATATTCGTGCTCGTGGCATTGATCATTCGTTATGCAGGAACCAAATGGATTGATGTTGTTTTCCCTCCGGCAGTAATGGGAGCTATCGTAGCTACGATCGGACTTGAACTTGTACCTGTTGCCGCACGAATGGCAGGACTTATTGCTCCTGAAGGCGTTGCAGTTGCAGACTGGACTCCAGATGGCAAAACAATCGCACTTTCTATGGTGACACTTGGTGTAACTGTAATTGGAGCTGTACTCTTCCGCGGTTTTCCAAAAATCATTCACATCCTTATTGGTATCGTCACTGGTTATGGTTTAGCATATATTTTGAAAATGGTGGATACCGCTGCTATCTCTAATGCAAAATTTTTAGCGCATCCTTCCATTGTTACTCCTTCATTTGATTGGAATGTAATATTCACTATTATCCCGGTATCATTAGTTGTTATTGTTGAGCATATTGGACATTTACTTGTTACAAGCAATATTGTCGGCAGAGACTTGGCAAAAGATCCTGGACTTGACCGCTCTCTGATGGGGAACGGGATATCTACAATTATCTCCGGTTTTATCGGTTCTACTCCAAATACAACCTACGGTGAAAATATCGGGGTTATGGCGTTGACTAAAGTATATTCGGTATATGTAATCGGCGGCGCAGCGGTGATTGCTATTCTGCTTTCTTTCTCTGGTACTTTCTCCTCCGTCATCGCTAATATTCCAACCCCTGTAATGGGTGGTGTATCCCTGTTGCTGTTTGGTGTAATTGCGGCTTCCGGATTACGTATTTTCGTTGAGCAAAAAGTTGATTTTTCCAAGGCTACGAACATGATCATGGCTACGTTGGTACTCGTTGTCGGAATCAGTGGTACAACCCTTACTATGGGCAACGTTAAACTAAGTGGTATGGCGCTGGCTACAATTGTTGGTATCGTATTGGCATTGTTCTTCAAACTCATTGAAGTGCTTGGACTGTCTAATGATGGCGGAGAAAGTGATAAAACTGCCCATTAATCGATTGTAAAAATAGAATTTTAAAAAAGCTGCTCCAACATCCATTTATGGACTTGGGCAGCTTTTTTTATTAACGCAGATACAAAACAGCAACTCTCCGCCACAAGGCAGACAGCTGCTGTTATTATCTTACATTTTCCAATTAATGTTTAACTTCCACACTTTGCGTCACGCGCTAATCTTTGCACTTTTCAGCATAATTCGAGCGCCGAATCCCCGTTTATTTCCCGGGAAAAGACAAACTTTACAAGATTAATCCTCGTAATTCACCAAGGAAAGAACTTCAACTCCAGAAAGCTTATTACGCCCAGCAAGCTCAACCAGCTCAATCAGAAAAGCAGCACCTACCACTTTACCGCCAAGCTGTTCTACAAGGTTAACCGAAGTAGCAATGGTTCCACCAGTAGCCAATAAATCATCAGCGATCAATACTTTTTGACCAGGCTTGATGGCATCTGTGTGAACAGCAAGGGTGTCCTTGCCATACTCAAGATCATAACCTACCTCTATAGTCTCATATGGAAGCTTGCCGCTTTTACGAATCGGCACAAAACCTACTCCCATCGCATAAGCAAGAGGTGCTCCAACTACGAAGCCACGTGCTTCTGGTCCAGCGATAACGTCGATTTCCAAATGCGCTACGAGAGCTTTCAACGCGTCAATCGCTTGGCGGTAAGCCTCACCGTCTTTAAGCAATGTGGTGATATCTTTAAAACTAATACCTTCTTTAGGGAAATCAGGAATCACACGAATACTATCTTTAAAATCCAAATTTATCATCTCCTATAAGTTTTGTAAGCATAAGCTACAGTGATTTCAGATCGGCAAAACTTGCTTCGTAAGCATTCGCTTTGTTATATGAGCGTTGCATTTTTATACACCATTGGGTAAGCTCAGCAGCTCATATTTGCATGGATTATGATACGCCTAAACGACGCGATAACATCCAGTCCTGTAACTCTGACAGGCTGCCCTCCATGAAGTATTGCTCCATCTCCGCCATCTGTCCCAGTCTAACAAAATGACTCGATGCTGTCAGACTTTTAGCTACTGGCTGAGTAATAAACGCCACACTTCCCTGACTTCTTTTAATAAAATCAAGCTCCTCAAACACATCAAGCATGTTGTTAAGCATGCGGATACTTAACGAGGACTGGCGGCTTAACCGCAGCAAAACTTCGTTCTCAGGCGTTGCAACTGAGGTGATCGAAGCCAACAGTTTATATAGTATTTTGAAATGATCCCGCGTCGGAGTAATAAGTCGTTCTCGGCCATCCTTGATAGAATGCAATAACGCAATATTATCAGCATTAGGGAAGGTTTGGAGCAGCGCATCCAGTTGTTCAGGAGTCTCCGGCATATCCAGTATGCATAACAGAGAGACATGCCCTGACTCCTGAAGGGGCTCATCCTTAACAGCAGCGCTAATGCCAGCTTCTTTATCATATACCCATAAAGACATTCCTATCAATTCACTTGCAGGCGTACTACGTCCGTTCTGAAACACTGCAGCAGCTCGATACGGACCCGCACCACTATAAGGAAGAAGTAGTTCTCTAATATGTGCGGCTTGCCGTACGGCGTCAGCAGCACCACGAAGATCGAATAACTGGGCATCCTGCACAGATAAATCCTGCAGCATCAGCTGTGATTTGCGTGAGCCATTCCATTCATTGATCGACAGCTCAGCTAACACGTTGATCGTAGTACCCGCCGGTAGCAGCCTGGATAAAGCGCCTTTACCAAACGCCAAGGCTTCAATGCTGTTTTTCCCCTGCTGCAATACAATCTTCAGGTGTTTTCCATCTTGACCCATTGTACGTGTCTCTTTCACGGTAGCCCCACGAATAATAAACTTCGGCAACGGATTAGACATTCCGAAAGGTGCAAGCCTTTCCAATTCTAGCGCGGTCTGCAGTGATAAATCCGAGATTGACACCTCTGCATCAGCGGAAGCAACAGGAACGAAATGCTCTGGCGTTAACACCCCGGACGCATATTCATTTAATGCTGCAGCAAAGGCTTCTAATCCATCCCGATGCAGGCTCATTCCCGCAGCGGCTGGATGACCTCCAAAATGATCCATTAAATCAGAACAAGAAGAAAGTGCAGCGTAGATATCAAGTCCAGGTATGGAGCGAGCAGAACCTTTGCACATTCCGGTCTCTGGATGTATATCCAGAATGATCACAGGCCGATAATAACGCTCCAGTAGTTTGGAAGCCACTATACCTACCACACCTACATTCCAGCCATGATCAGCAAGAACAATGATGTCTGGGATTTCGCCACCCTGTGTCATCTGCTCCAGCTTGGCAGTGGCCTCAACAACAATTCTTTCTACCACCAATTGGCGTTCTTTGTTAAGCAGGTCAAGCTCTCCAGCTAGCTGCTCTGCCTCAGCCGCATGCTCGGTAGTGAGGAGGGACACAGCCCGTCCAGCATGATCCAGGCGACCACTGGCATTGATGCGCGGCGCCATGCCAAAAGCGATATTGACCGCACTCACAGTGCTCATGTTCACACCGCTGACAGCGAGTAAGGCACGAATCCCCGGGAAACTTGAATGCCGCATACTTTCCAAGCCATTTCTAACAATCTCACGGTTCTCGCCAAGCAGCGGCATTAAATCCGCAACCGTTCCTATCGCTGCAATCTCTGCCCATTCTGTGGGAGTCTCTTCCCCTAGAATAGCCTGAGCAAGCTTATAAGCCACACCTACACCCGCTAATCCTTTGAACGGATAAGGGCAATCTGGCAGCTTGGGATTAATAAGCGTATAGGCCTCTGGCAAAAGCTCAGGAGGTTCATGGTGATCCGTAACGATCACATCGATCCCCAGTTCATTAGCGTAAGCAACCTGATGATAAGCGCTAATGCCAGTATCTACTGTAATGATTAAGGAGACACCTTGCTGTAAAGCCCAATCCAGGGCATGATTATGCAGCCCATAACCCTCGTTAGAGCGGTGTGGGATATAAATATCAAAGGAAGCGCCTAAATAGCGCAGCAGATGAATCATAAGTGCTGTGCTGGACACCCCGTCGGCATCATAATCGCCATAAATAAGAATATGTTCTTCATCTTTTAAAGCCTTTCTAATTCTAGGAACCGCTTCAGCCATTCCTTTGAGTAGGAACGGATCATGCTGTTCTTCCTCACTGCCATCCATGAAGCTTAGAGCTTCATGAGGCGTGTTCATTCCTCTATTTACTAATAGTGAGGATAAGAGTGGAGAAATAGAAAGGCTCCGGGCCATATCCCTAACTGTGTCGGGATTGGCTGCCGGAGATTGCCATCTTGTTTTTGAATAAAGCAATAGAACTCACCTTTCTCTCACCTTGCAAACTACTGAAGCAACGTAGGAATATCATTATCCGGCAATTCATAATTGCTTTTGTACGGATAGCCGGGATCATAAGGAACAACGTCCATATGCACCTCACCGACATGAACAAACCGGTGCTGCAGCAGCTTCCTAGCGCATTCCGAAATATCCTGTGCTTCCATCACCGTAATCCGCGGATTTACACTGATTTTCACTTGAAGATTCACATAATTCCCTTGCTCAAGTGCCTTCAAATATTCTACGCGAATGACGCCATGAACACGTTGCACTGTTTCAATAAAATTAGCGGCTTCCTCCGAAGGAAGCTCCTGCGCATTTTTAGTGTTAATAGAGCTAGCAATGAGTGAATAGCCTTTACGAAGAATTAAAACTCCGGTTAAGAGTGCAGCAATAGGATCCATATAAGATAGAGGATGCCAATAGGTACCACCCATGGATAACGAAATTCCGACTAATACTGTGATAGATGTATATAAGCTGAAACGATGACTATTAACATATGCAGCATGACTGCCATCACCTATTTTTTTAAAGTAGCGATATTGATATTGAAAAACAGCTTCTTTAAACACAATAGATACTAAGACGGTTACAAACGCCAGCTGTCCGTGTGTAGATGATTTTCCATCTGTTAAGTCGCGGATTGCAGAGAATGCGATCTGCAGTCCCCCCATAAGAATAAATACCGAAAATAGTATAGCCAGCAGCGGCTCCTTAGTGCCCCGCCGTTCTTCGATCCGTTGCTTACTCTTTCTCCCTTGCTCAGAGCGCCACGGAAGAATATCCGCCAGTTTAGCTGCTGCATCTGCTCCGGAATACAAAGCATCCCCCATTAATGCCTTGCTCCCTGAAATATAGCCAAAACTCCCCTTAGCTACTGCCAAAGTAACATCGCTAATGATCCCTGTCCAAGCAACCGTCTCGCTTTGCGGTGATCGTTCTTTATTCATACGAGGCCCTCCTTACCAATAGCAAGTAATCTCATGATGATTCAATACACATGACATGACCCTAAAGATTTCGAAAGCCGCGTCGCATTTGACGCGGCTTTCTTAAACGTATAAGAAAAGTAGAACTTCGATGCTAATTTCTTCTAACCTTTATTCGGGCTGCTCTTCACTTTAACCTTCTCACGCTTTTTAAGCACTAACCAGAGTGGACTTGCAATAAAGATGGAAGAGTAAGCTCCGAAGAGCAAACCGATTACCATCGCAAGCGAGAACATCTTAATCGACTCGCCTCCGAACAATAACAGGAAGAACGCCGCAATAAATACGGTAAATGCAGTATAGAGAGAACGCATGAGCGTTTGAGCCACACTTTTGTTCACAAGGTGTTTCAAGTCTTCATAAGTTTTCTGTTTACCAAAACGTAAATTCTCACGGATACGGTCAAAGATAACGATCGTATCATTGATGGAATAACCGATGATCGTAAGCACCGCTACAATGAACGTCAAATCCACTTCCAAGCGGAAGATAGAGAAGAGCGCGACTACGATAAAGGCATCATGGAGCAAGGCCACAATCGATGCCACGGCGAAACGCCATTCAAAACGAATACTTACATAAATAATAATCCCCAGACAAGAAATCAGAACTGCATAAATAGCATTACGTGCCAATTCTTTAGCCATTTCAGTGTCCACGGTGTTAATTTCAAATGATGCTTTGTCATCCAGCTTAAGGATTTCAGCTTTTAGGGCTTCATCTTGAGCCTCATCAAGAACTTCGTCATAACGAATATTCACACGCTGATCACCAAACGAAATCGTCGGTTCATGATCGACATCGATTGCACTAGTTGCAGTCTTAACCTGATCCAAGTTCAAATTCTTGGATAGGGAGATGTCCACATTAGATCCAGCTTTAAAGTCAACGCTGTAATTCAGGCCAAATGTTGCCAGGAAAATCAATCCTGCTACTGTCAATGCGATAGAGAAAATATAGAAATATTTACTCAAATGTACGAAATCAAGCTCTTTCTTAAAGCGCACGGATTTCACTCTCCTTAACACCGAAGCTCTTCGGTTTGTTCAGCTTACCCGCTTTGACAAGCTGGCTAAGCAACCAGTGGGAGAAATAAAGATTCGTGGCGATACTCAGCACGATTTCTACAATCAGCACCAATGCAAAGCCTTTGACCGCACCTGTACCGAAGGCAAACATAACTGCTGCCACAATAATAGTAGTCACATTGGAGTCCATTACTGTCCGGAAAGAGGATTTATTCCCTGCCTTAACGGAGGACAGTATACTTTTTCCACTGCGCATTTCTTCCCTTATCCGTTCGTTGGTAATGATATTGGCATCGACCGCCATACCTATACCCAGAATAAATGCGGCTATACCAGGCAGCGTCAAGGTGAAGTCCGCGAAGACGAAGACCGCAATTAGCGCCCATGTATGCAAGAGCAAGGCAAAACTAGCCAAAAGACCTGGCAAACGATACATTCCGATCATGAAAATAAGGATAATCACAGAAGCCAGCAGACCTGCTCGAATCGTTTGATCAAGCGATTGCTTACCCAGGGTAGCACCCACACTTTGGGAATATTTCTCCGTCAGCTTCAGTGGCAATGCACCTAGGTTAATCGTGTCTGCAAGTTCGCGCGCTTCCTTAATTGTATAGTTACCAGAAATAGAAGCACTGCCATCGGTAAGTACTGCTTGTACCGTAGGGTCAGATAGTTTGTTCTCATCCAAGTAAATTGCGAGATTCTTTCCCAAGAGACGTTTAGTAATCTCTGCAAATTTGTCCTTGTCCTTAATCTTGATGCTGATGATTGGCTGATTCAGGTTATCCCGTCCAACTTCTGCAGCACCTTCAACAAAATCACTACCTACCAGTTCGATTTTGCTGTAAGTTCCCTCAGCGTCACCTTCAGCAGCACTACGGAAAGTCAGAACTGCAGGTTCCTTCATTTTTTTACGAACCTCGGCTTCATCCGTTACGCCCGCAATTTTCAAACGGATACGGTCCGTACCTTCAGTAGTTACCTCTGGTTCACTTGTTCCGAGCGCATTCGCCCGTTTTTCTAAGCTTTCCGCTGTCTTCAGCAGAGAAGCTCGGGACAATGCTGCTCCCGCTTCCATAGGCTCAGCATGATACAAAATCTCAAATCCGCCTTTCAGGTCAAGACCAAGTCTAACCTTGTCCAGCAGTCCAGGAGTAGTAAATGCCATAACGCCTGTCAAAACGAGCACGGTAATAAAAAAGCCCATTAGTCTCTTCATGCTCTAGCTAGTTCCCCTTTCATTAACTCAATATTCCTATTATAGCTACACGCGAAATGACCGTCAATTCACAGCATTGATAGAGCTATACTCACACAAAGAAACGGCCGCCCCTGCTTAAATCAGCAAGACATCCGTTTTAATAGGAGATGTGGAGTTATTATTCTCTTACTTTACTGCTTTATCAGGCAGTTCGCAAAAAGAAATATGTGGTTTATTGTTCAGTTCAACCCCCGATAGGCCGCAATAGTCAAATAATTCATGTAACTATTGGCTTTCAAGGAATAAATGTCGTTTACCAGCTTATGTAGGGGAGGCAAGCCTTCCTTATCATAATTACGGCTGATGCAATCCCAAATATCCTTGCTGGTTACATACTCATAGCCGAGGAGCCGGAATTCTTCAGCTTTGCTGCGGCACATGGCTTCGATTTCTTCACTATGTTGATCATGATTCCACTGTTCCGATTCCACGTGTTGACACCTCCAAAGATCGCTCATGTTCGTATGCTCACCATAGATATTCGACTCTTGTTCTTCGCTTTCCTTCTTCCGTCACAAAAAGTTAATGCCACTAAAACAAGGCATGCCGAGATAGGGGTACAGCATATCCATAAGAATAGACAAGTTCGCCAGCGTTTTATTTCATTTTGGGAAGAAGGCGTGACCTTTGAAGAAACAGAGCTTTATACAAGGAACTTTAATCTTGCTAGCCGCCGGCATCATTAATCGGATGCTTGGATTTATTCCCCGGATTGCTTTACCCCGTATTATCGGAGCAGAAGGTGTGGGTCTGTATCAGCTCGCGTATCCTTTTTTTCTTGTGCTGGTTACTGTCATTACAGGCGGGATTCCACTGGCGATAGCCAAGATGGTGGCGGAAGCAGAAGGAGAGAATCGGCCTGAAAAATCACGGCTGATTTTACGTACTGGACTTGCTCTTAGTATTGGACTTGCAATCTTCTTTACATTGGTTGCTTTGGTAAGTGCCTCATGGGTCTCCAATGTTATCTTAACAGACCATCGAGTTTATTATACGTTTATTGCCATGATCCCAATGATTGGGATTGTCGCCGTATCTGCAATTTACCGCGGTTATTTCCAAGGCAAGCAGAACATGATACCATCGGCGCTCTCCTCCATCTTCGAATCTTTAGTTCGAATATTCTTTATGCTCTGGTTCTCCTGGTTGTTGCTTCCTAAGGGTATTGCTATGGCGGCGGCTGGAGCGATGTTAGGTGTGACGGTAGGAGAAATTGGCGGAATGTTAGCGATTCTGTGGCAATATTATGTCATTACTAAAAAAGATAAAAAGCAGACAAATCCGACTCCAGAGCAACCCGCTCTCGAGCCGGAGGTTATCCCATCTGATACACAAGGTGTGAAAGCCAACTCCCCCATATTACGGCGGTTACTAGGCATATCCATTCCCGTTACGGCAAGTCGGCTTGTAGGCTCTTTTTCTTATCTGCTGGAATCTATTATTACTGTGCGCAGTCTCGCCTTGGCAGGTATAGCCGCTGCTGCCGCTACAGCTCAGTACGGGTCTTTACAAGGGATGGTTGTTCCTTTATTGCTGCTGCCCGGGGCATTAACCTCTTCACTTGCTGTGTCTCTGGTTCCTTCCATATCAGAAGCTGCGGCAAGAAAGGACTTGCCCACCATTCACAAGCGTATGCATCAAGCGTTGCGGCTTGCGCTGGTAACAGGGGCTCCTTTTGCTGTTCTTATGTATATCCTGGCGGTTCCGCTATGCAATTTGTTATATGGTAACGCGGATACAGCTCCTATGCTGAAGCTCATGGCTCCATTCGCCTTGTTCATTTATGTTCAAGCTCCCTTACAAGCTGCGCTGCAAGCTATGGATCGACCGGGCAGGGCACTCATCAATACCTTAATTGGAGCAGTAGTCAAAATCATTCTGATCGTAATACTGGCATCGCAACCTGAATATGGAATTTACGGCGCCATCATAGCCATTATTGTGAACAGCATTCTGGTTACGATGCTTCACGGATACAGTGTGGTCAGTCTTATTTCATTATCTTTAAGAGTAACCGAAACCATAAAAACCTTATGTGCAATGGTCATTATGGGAGCGGGCGTGCATTATGTATACACTTCCATTCCCATTGCAGATGTACAATGGATTCAATTTATATTTGCCTCTGCGATAGGAATGGTCCTGTATTTCGGAATCAGTCTGTTAGCTGGCCTTATCTCAATTCGTGATTTGGACCGTCTGCCGTTTATCAAACGCAGGCTCTAAAAAGCTATCTGTTGTCCAAACGGTCGACATAAATTCTGCCCTTATGATCTATGGAGCATAGAAATACATTTTTGAAATCAGATACTCCTTTTTGACGAATTTGAGTTCTTAACCAAAATCTGGTTTTTCCAATCATCTCTAAATTCTGATCCTGCACCTTGCCATCCATAATCAGAGGGATTGGAAGTCCTTCATATCTGATCTTATTCTTCGGCAGCTCTATCTTACGGTTCTTATTTCCTTTATTATCGTCACTCTTTTTATGCTCAGCAGTTGCACTGCTATTGCCTGATGGGTTAGAGGATGAACTCCCCTTCTCTTTCTCGAATACCGTTAGCTGTCCACTAGGCTCCAGGATTGCAAATTCCACGTCAGCAGGACTGGCGATGTTCTGTCCACGCAATTGCTGTAGCAGATCATCGATATTATATCTCTGCCTACGCATTTCACCCCGGTGCAGCTTGCCGCCAGAAATGAGTATGCTCGGTTTGCCGTCCATTAAAAGTCTGAGCTTTCTGCTCTTAAGACTGAGCTGAGCCACAATTACCTGTATCAACACCAATGTTGCCATCGGAACGACTCCTTCATAGATCGGCCGATTAATATCCTCAAGCACAAAAACAGCAATCTCAGCAATCATGATGGAGATCGTTAGATCAAATACAGACAGCTTACCTATTTCCCTCTTCCCCATGATGCGCATACACAGGAATATGAAGAAATACATCAGCACGGTCAAGAAAATATGGGTAGAGATATGCTGGAACATATAGCTTCGCTCCCCTCCATTCTCACCCGCAGACTTGTTTCCTCGGGTGGATTAATGTAACCCTATTCTGACCGCTCTGTGCAGGGAACATTCGGAAGCCGGCATATTAATTAATGGTAAAAAGGCTGCAATGCCCTTTCTTGTACTATTGGGGCAAGCCATCCCATACAATGAATAATAACTATGTTGATTCTTTTTCCTCAAAAAAACTTTAGGAGGTTGTACCATGTATTTAATCCGGCGCATGTTCTCGTGGAGAATAGCCAATCCTGTGTTATCTGGCCTATGTCGATCATTCCTTTGGATGCTGATGGGTGCGTTTGTCCTCTCACTTTTGTTATGGGGCAGCAGTCTGAAGGAGCAGGATCTCTCAATGTACACGTACATTGTACACGGCATAGCTGCAGCATTCGGAGGACTAACCGCCGGTCGCAGAGCCACGAGCAAAGGCTGGTATCAAGGAAGTCTTACAGGCGCATTTTATGGGATTATCGTTCTGTTGATCGGTTTTTTGGCACTGGACAGCGCACCCTCTGGTGTGGATCTGCTATGGGTTCTGGCAGCCGCAGCAATTGGCGCTCTCGGCGGAATGTTTGGCGTTAATTTACAAAAAAGCTAAAATTATAATTCCATTAAATTCGAAACATTCCTTGAAAATATGTTAAACTGTGATCATCTGACTTCATTAAGAGATCAAGGAGGCTTCGATTGCTTTGTTTTACCAATCAATGAACCATATTGTTTTGTACACAGTTGCATTAGTAGTGATATTAGTATGGATTGGCGCTAAACGTAATCCACTCATGGCATTGGTTGAAATTGGGAAAGAGATGCTGCGATCCTATAAGTTTTTGTTGCTGATTGCAGGAATGTTTGGCGTATTAGCCATAAATAAATATGAACTGCAAATTGAACAAAAAATGCATCTTACCTCTGATTATACGCCGTTTATATTTGGTCTAGAGGGTCATTTTGTCCAAGCCGTTCAGGATATATTCTACAGTCCATGGTTAACACCGATCATCGTCTTTTTCTACATTTTCATGCTTCAGTCTGTTCTAGCAGCATCATTAGGAGTCTATCTGTTAGATAAAAACCGGGTGATGTTATATGCCACCTGCTATGCTATTATTATCAACTATGCCTTGGCGATTCCATTCTATCTTTACTTCCCGGTAAACGAGGTTTGGTCCTATCTGCCAGCGGGCGTCAAATTTACTATGCTGGATGTATTTCCGAAATTCGAACAGGAATATAGACCGCTATCCGGTCTCAATAACTGCTTCCCGAGTCTACATACGTCCATATCTGTTACAATGGCACTTCTGGCCTTCCGTTCAGGGAACCGCCGCTGGATGGCCATCACTAGTATTTCCGCAGTTGTAATCGTCTTTGGAATTTTCTATCTGGGCATTCATTGGCTTACAGATATGATTGGTGGAACCTTGCTAGCTGTACTAGCCTCTACAGTTGGCGTTCAACTCGCCAAATTAACTTTGCGGGGACGTGAAGAGTCGCTTACCGTTCCGAGCCGCGTAACAAATGTACGTTAAAGTTAAACTGCTAAATCTTAATAACCTTAAAGATCAAAAAAGCGGTGTCCTCTCCAATGAGAAGACACCGCTTTTTATGTACTTAAATAACTCTATACTTTCTCTTCGACATCCGTCGCCACAGCGTGGCTGATGGAACCGCGATCAAAAGTCAGCTTAGTTACATCGTTGACCCGCAGAACCACGATATCATCGGAAATCTCCATGATCGTACCGTGAAGTCCTCCAATAGTAACGATTTTATCGCCCTTTTTCAGAGCTTTCAACATTGCGTTACGAGTTTTGGTCTTCTTTTGTTGCGGACGAATCAGCAAGAAGTAGAATACTACAAACATAAGGACAAAGGGACCTACCAGGCCTAGTATACTACCTCCACCACCTGCGCCAGTTGCATATTGAAACGATTGAATCATATTTCTCCCCCCTTTCAAAGTACATTAAAGCATGACTCTTAAATCAAACCCTAAAAGCCTTTAAGATTATCATATAATCCGTATTTGGCAAAAAACTCATCGCGAAAATCAAGCAGCCGATCTTCTTTGATGGCTTCACGCACTTTACGCATTAAATCCAACAAGAAGTGCAAATTGTGGTATGTCGTCAATCGAAGTCCGAAGGTTTCATCGGCTTTGATTAGATGGCGCAAATAAGCGCGGGAATAATTCCGGCATGTATAGCAATTACACTCCGGATCAAGCGGCCCAAAATCACGGGCATACTTAGCGTTGCGTACAACGAGTCTTCCCTGACTGGTCATCGTTGTTCCATTACGGGCAATACGAGTAGGCAAGACACAATCGAACATGTCTACTCCTCGGATTGATCCTTCCAGCAGCGCATCCGGTGAACCCACGCCCATCAAATAGCGAGGTTTGCCTTGTGGCAGCAGGGGAACTGTATAATCCAGCACTTCATACATTAGCTGCTTGGACTCTCCGACGCTGAGCCCTCCAATAGCATACCCCGGGAAATCCATGGAAGTCAAATCAGCCGCGCTCTGACGGCGCAGATCTTCATACATGCCCCCTTGCACGATAGCAAAAAGACCCTGATCGTTAGGACGAGCATGACTTTTCAGGCAACGTTCTGCCCAGCGCGTGGTGCGCTCTAGGGATTTTTTCACATAATCATATTCAGCCGGGAATGGAGGACATTCATCAAATGCCATCATTATATCTGAACCCAGAGAGTTCTGAACCTCCATCGCTACTTCCGGAGACAGGAATTTCTTATCCCCATTTAAATGGGAACGGAAATGAACTCCTTCTTCCGTAATCTTGCGCATGTCGCTTAACGAGAATACTTGAAACCCGCCGCTGTCTGTCAGAATCGGGCGATCCCAGTTCATGAACTTGTGCAGTCCACCAGCTTCACGAACAATATCATGGCCTGGTCTTAGAAACAGATGGTAAGTATTGCTCAAAATAATATGGGCATCCATCTCTTTCAGCTCTTCAGGACTCATGGTCTTAACTGTAGCTTGTGTGCCGACTGGCATAAATGCTGGTGTCTCAATCACACCATGTGGAGTGTGGACTCTTCCAAGTCTGGCTCCGGATTGTTTGCACGTTTTGATGTGCTCATAAGTAATTGCTGCCATAAGTTAACCCATCCTCTTACCTTAATAAATAAACATTGCATCTCCAAAGCTAAAGAATCGGTACTTCTGCTCTATCGCTTCTTCATAAGCAGCTAGAATATGTTCCCGACCTGCCAAAGCGCTAACCAACATAACCAAAGTAGACTTTGGCAGGTGGAAATTAGTAATTAGCGCATTTACTACACTGAACTTATACCCTGGATAGATAAAAATATCCGTCCAGCCGCTGCATTCCACAAGCGGACCACCTTCACATTGTCTTCCGACCGTTTCAAGTGTCCGACAAGACGTTGTGCCAACTGCAATAATACGGCCGCCTCGTGCCTTAGTAGCATTTATGGTATCTGCCGTTTCTTGAGACATTACGAAATACTCAGAATGCATAACATGCTCTTCAACCTTCTCTACAGACATCGGACGAAAAGTACCGAGACCTACATGAAGGGTGATATAAGCGATATTTACACCCTTAGCCTCAATCTGTTTCAGCAATTCTTGGGTAAAATGAAGCCCTGCGGTAGGCGCAGCGGCCGATCCCTCATGCCGAGCATACACAGTCTGATATCGTTCACGATCATCCAGTGTTTCCTTAATATAAGGTGGCAACGGCATCGTTCCCAGCCTGTCCAGAATCTCCTGAAAAATACCCTGATATATGAAACGAAGCGTACGGCCGCCCATATCAGCTTCGTCCTCGATAACGGCACGAAGCTCATCACTAAAGATAATCACCGCGCCTGTCTTGAGCTTTTTCCCTGGCTTTACAAGTGCTTCCCAGCGATCATCCCCAAGATTCTTTAGGAGAAGCACTTCCGCCTTAGCACCAGTATCTTCTTTCACTCCAAACAATCTCGCTGGAATGACTCTCGTATCATTTAGAACAAGCGTGTCTCCGGGATTAAAATAATCAATAATATCGGTAAAATGCCGGTGAGCCAGCTCTCCATCCTCCTTATTCACTAGAAGCAGTCTAGAAGCACTGCGATCAGCGAGAGGTGTCTGGGCAATCAATTCTTCCGGCAAATGAAAATCATAAGCATCTACATTCATGGTCTGTCTTCATTCCTTAACTATAGTAACGTTCTTATAATAGTGTTGCAATATTTGCTTGTAATCATACCCGCTGTCCGCCATGCCTTTCACGCCCCACTGCGACATGCCTAGACCATGGCCGTTGCCTTGTCCAATGAACAGAAAGCCCGAGCTGTTAGTGATCACTCTGGCCGCAGAATCTCCGCCCATCACTACAGTTCCACTGCCATTCACATTAACCTTCCCCGATGCGGAAAGCACGCCAGCACTCTGCGAGCTGCTAATTGTGGCGGTAGCGTCGTCAGCGCCTAATACAGTATAACTTCCGGGTGCCACAATATCAAACAATGTACTAGGTAATCCATTAAACGCGGAGCGGAACATATCAGGATATTTCACATTCAGAGCCTGACCATTAGCTTTCACCTGAATCGCTCTTCCAGAAGGACCGCGCTGGGTGACCTGCAGGTTAGAGATGCTGGAAGGGAGCGTGCTTGTTGTTTTACCCTGCAGGCTTTTTAGAAGTTCAGCAGAGGTATACGGCCCTTTGATCCAGCTATAGCTGCCAGACTCATATACTTTATCCAGAGCCACAGCGTTCTCACCCGGATTCAGCTTTCCGACTGCACTAACACTGCTCTCAATAACTGGCAGAGGACGTATATTCACATCTTTGGTTGTAGCGGTAACTATATCGAGTCCGGCAGCGGTTTTGCTGCCCGTCAATTTAATATTATCTTCACGTGCATAACCAGAGGTACCATTCGCAAGCAGAACATAATACCACTTCTTAGCAGCAGCTGCCGAAACATCTTCAACGCTTGGAACACTAGCAAATACATCGCCACCATTCGCCCAAACCTCTGAAGGGTCAGCTGTCATACCACCACTATTGGATGAAAATACAGCCTCAACAACTTTACCACCACTCATCAGCACTTCACCAGCAGTAGTATCTACAGCTTTGATAATGGAGGGAGCTTCAGACCCGATTCCGTTATATACCTGACTAAGAGTGGTATCTACTACATTCGCTACATCAAAACGGTTGCCTTGGGACAGCGCATAGCTGCGGGCGGCGACAGCCTGAGCTTTTAGCGCTTCTTCTGGCCAGCTGGAGGAAACCTCTCCTCCAACTACGGCATACAAATATTGCTCCAGCGGCACTACATTAATTACAGCCAGCGATCCGCTCAAATTGCTCAGTTCCAAATTTCCGCGATATGTACGCTTGGATCTTTCCACTAACTGAATCCCAACCTCGCTGCCTGCAGCAAGAAATTTAGCATTGCTTCCAGAAACCAGATAATGATCGGCTTGAGTTTCACTGCTAAAATCCAGTCCGGCATCCTTACGCAGTATTAATCCGGGCGAGGTCGCCACCGAAACCGTAAATTGTGGTGCCGCCGTAGACACAGCGGCCTGAACAGCTGTTAAATCACTATCGTTGGCAGCTTCGCCTACCCATACCTCTACTTGTGCACTGCCATCGTTTCCTGTCAGAAACACCTTCCAAGCATCCAAACCAGCTGCGGTGAGGCTATTAAGCGCCACATCTGCTTCCTGCTCCGAAGAATAGCGGCCAGCTGATAAATGTTTATTACCTTTCACTGCTGGGGTTTGGTCAGCAGGAATGCTCAACCCTGCTTTGACTACACGGGTAAGCCCATCCTTGGCAGCTGCTTCACTAGCATAGACGCCCGTGTACAACTGATACACAGTCGCTCCATTTCTGGAGATTGCAAAAATCTGCGGTTTATCGGAGGTGGATTGGAGCTTTTTAGCTGCATCCGCTGCTGTCTGCCAGCTTGAAACCTCCATCACCTTAACTCTATATCCGTCCAGACTTACACGAATTTGCTTCTGTGCTGGGACAGACACCAAAGGAGCACTTCCTGCTTGATCCGACAGCAAAGTAAAGCTTTGCGTTGATAGCAGTGTTACTGCTGGCACAGTGGATTTATATTTACTTCCAATATCAGCATAAAGAGCAACTCGTATCGTGCTATTAGAATCGGCATGACTGGCACCCGCAGGGATCAGGAAACTTCCTACAGCAAGCGCAGCCGCAAGCAATCCTTTGCTTAGCGGGGCGACCCCTCTCCATTTCCTCTTCGTATGCTTCATCCAGCATCCTCCTTTATAATTGTAGTGACGAACTAGTGCTGCTCCGGAGGGAGCGGAAGCCCTAAATGATGATAAGCGGCCGGGGTTACAATTCTTCCACGCGGACTCCGCTGCAAGAAACCTATCTGCAGCAGGTACGGCTCATATACGTCCTCAATCGTCTGACTTTCCTCACCAATCGTAGCTGCAATCGTATCCAGTCCTACAGGACCGCCGCGAAAGCTTGAAATCATAGCACTTAACATCTTGTGGTCAATACTGTCCAGCCCACGTGGGTCCACCTGAAGCATCTTCAATGCTTCCCCAGAAATTTCAGGAGTTATAATTCCATCTCCGCGCACTTGAGCAAAATCACGGACCCGCTTCAATAAGCGGTTAGCAATCCGCGGCGTGCCCCGCGAACGAAGCGCGATCTCTTCTGCTGCATCGCCAACAATCTCAATGCCTAAAAGATCCGCATTTCGAGAAACAATGTAACTCAGCTCATCTATGTTATAGAATTCCAGGCGACTGACCACTCCGAAACGATCACGCAGTGGTGCAGACAGTAGTCCTGCCCGGGTTGTGGCACCTATCAGTGTGAACGGCGGCAAATCCAATCGTACCGAACGGGCACTTGGCCCTTTGCCGATCATGATATCCAGCGCGAAATCCTCCATCGCAGGATACATAACCTCCTCAACCGTGCGGTGTAAACGGTGAATCTCATCGATGAAAAGCACGTCGCCTTCCTGCAGATTCGTCAGCAGAGCGGCAAGATCGCCTGGACGCTCTATCGCAGGGCCGGAAGTTGTTCGCAGGTTCACACCCAGCTCATTGGCGATAATATTAGCGAGCGTTGTTTTGCCCAGACCCGGAGGTCCGTACAGCAGTACATGATCCAGCGCTTCGCTTCTCATTTTGGCCGCTTCTATATATACCTTCAGGTTTTCTTTCACCTGAGTCTGGCCGATATATTCTCCCAGATAACGAGGACGCAAGCTTAGTTCTACCGCCTGCTCATCCATCATCAAATTCGCGGATATAATCCGGTCATCCATTTCCTATCGCTCCCTTTCTTTAGGATGTGTACGGCTTTACTTAGCTATATATAGCAGCCCTAGTGCTTTCTTCATCAGCACATCTACAGTGCCTGTCTCTGCTCCCTCTTTCTTCAACGCGAGCCACACGCGGTCCAATTCGCTTTCGGTATAACCCAGCCCCTTAAGCGCATCCCGCGCCTCTTGCCAGGCCAATCCATCCGTTGCTTCTTCCGTTGGCACTGCAAACAATCCCGTTTGCATTGAAGCCATACTGAGTCCGTCCAGCTTGTCCTTCAAATCAAGGATCATACGCTGTGCCGTCTTTTTGCCAATGCCCGGTAATTTCGTTAAGAACGTTATATTCTCTTGATAAATCGCTGAAATCAACTGATCCGGTGTTCCACCTGTCAGGATTCCAAGCGCAACCCTAGGACCGATGCCAGATACCTCTATCAGCTTGCGGAACAATTTTTGTTCCTCACGAGTCGGGAACCCAAATAATAGCGTAGCGTCCTCACGTGTTTGGTAATGAATATAGATCGTTACAGGTCCTTCTACTTTAGCAAAAGCATAAGGATTCGGGCAGAATACCCGGTATCCTACTCCCTGCACATCCAGCACCACATATTCCGACTCCAAATGAACGACGGGTCCTCTTAAGAAATCTATCATTTTCGCAATACCTCATTTAATTTAGAATTAAGACTGCTCGAATGGGCATGGCATACCGCTACCGCCAGCGCATCCGCCACATCATCGGGTTTCGGAATCGCCGATAGCTTCAGCAGCAGCTTCACCATTTCCTGGACCTGCCGTTTCTCAGCCTTACCATAACCCACAACAGCCTGCTTTACCATCATAGGTGTATATTCCGAGACGGGGAGACCCCGCTGTACTGCAGCTAATATAGTCACACCGCGGGCCTGCGCCACTGGCAATGCTGTAGTAACGTTGCGAGCGAAAAACAGCTTTTCTATCGCCACAGCATCGGGTTTATATTTATCAATGAGCTGACCCATGCCTTCATAGACATGCAGCAGTCGTTCTTCTTCAGGCGTATGAGCCTCAGTCTGAATACAACCATATTGGACGGGGGTCAGTTTATGTCCTTCCTTATCCACAAAGCCAAAGCCGACGATCGCCAGCCCCGGATCAATTCCCAAAATACGCAAACACGATCTCTCCTCTATAACAGGCAGATTATTCCACCGTTTTCATCCATTCCTCCGCCATGAAGCGAACATATGTATTCCTTCTAACCATTATAGCAAAAATCGCCCTTGCGGGAGAAAAAAAGTTTACTGTTTGCAGCGAAATGGCAACTTTAGGCCTACAGCTAAGACTCTTCCCCGTTTCATTTCACACAAAAAAGCTGCCCTCAGCCATTAATAATGACTTTAGGACAGCTTTATCAAAGCTATTGCTTGTTCTGCATGACATGCTCAGCAGCTTCGCGGGCATAATCACTGAAGGTAGACAGCACACTGTTGTACTCTTCAATATCCTGAACACGAATCCCCTCATGAAGCTCTTTCCAAATATTTTCCGGCAATGAGGATTTCAGGGAACCCATATCCATTTGAAAAAAAGTCTTCAGTACCTTCTCCTGAACTGGCGGACCTTTAAACAAGGTCAAATTCCCAAACGCATCTACACCAATGTAAGCTTCATTTTTTATCATTGTCGATAAATCATTCACTTTTTGTTCCAGCCACAAATCCCCTTCTGAACTAATCCAACCGCTCCATTCAGTGTGTTCATTGATTATAGTCTTCAGCTGCAGCGGATTCTTTACGCCCGGCAACGTCTGAATCTCTTCTCCGGACACATAGGTTGTTTTTAAATGAACGGTTCTGCTGAGCCCACTTTGGGTGATGGTTTGCAGCAGTTGTTCATTATTTAAAGTGCCCTTCTCTTTTGCCTCATCACTGTCCTCGCCTACTTTAAAGACAGCTGCGGCCAGCTCACTATCGGCACTATCCGCCCAGCTAGAATTCGTCAGCAGTCCACTGATTTCCTCAGGTACCTGCATACTGCGCCAAGCCAGTACAGTAAAAGCTATACAAGCAGCTCCTACCCAAAGCGCCTTTTTCCAACGTCTCCATCGCCGCCAAAGTTGTTTTTTTAAGCGAAACGCGTTCACGTTAATCCCTTCATTCTGGTTTTTCCCTATTGTGACCTAAGAAGGGAGCATTTATGCGCTTTTCTGTGAATAATCGACATTTCTCCAAAAATACAAGGTTGACCTTGCAGTATAGTTCAAGATTTATGGTATAACCAATAGACTATTAGTTCTTAGTGTGCTATGCCATTGGATTGGGCGTTTGGGATGGTGGCGATGTAGGCGTTCTGCGTTTGCGTGCTGGGGAATGCGTTCTGGTGCTGGGAGTATGTGTTCTGCGTTTGCGCGTTGTGCGGAGTGGATCTAAAACTAATTAGGGAAAAACTCCCTGAAAGTAGGAGAAATTTGCTCTAAATGAACGAAACCAGGGAATTCCTCCCTAATAAATAGGCTGTTTTCCTTATTTCCGGGGAATCAGACATAAAATTAGGGAGTTTTTCCTCAATTATATGCCTGACGACCAGAATCCTAAGAATTTCAGGGAGAAATTCCCTAATCGCTCTATAAGAGTTTTACTTTTCGCTTCAATTGAAGCATAAGCTCATTCTTCACTTTTTGTTTCACCTAGGCCGCACTCGGTGTTCACTCAGTACTCTCTCGGTACGTCACTTGAAGCATCATTTGTCATCAAATGCTGCTTCAGCTTTAAGTGTTAATTCCCTTTACCTTTGTTCAGCCCCTTCTTCATATTAAAGTCACATTTAAGCGTTAGGAACCACCGGCAGCTTCACATGGCTCGGATACTCATGATTATGGTAAACAGTCTGCAGCACAGTAATCGCTTCTGAATCTTCATACGGATTACTGCCTGTATTTGTATTAGGGAAAGCAACGAATTTACTGGACGAAGTAATCGAGAACCGAATTCGGTGCCCCACAGCAAATCTATGAGCAATATTCGGCATGAAAATATCATATTTCTCCACCTGCCCGGGAATCAGCAGCTCAGGCACTTCCAATCCATGACGGTATTTAGCTCTGACAATATAATTGGATAACCGGATAGAGTCCCCTTGTTCATTCACGTCACTAAGCGTAACAACCCAATCCGTATCTTTGCCAGTGCTGGCAGCATAGATAACCGCAGACAATTCTCCGGCCACAGTCAGCTCATCCGTCAGAATATCACTAGTGTAGACAAGGATATCATTGCGCAGCTCGTATTTTCGCAAATTCTCAGGCTCTCGTTCACCGCTATCATTCATAGGATCATGAGGATTATAGATATAAGTATCTTCAGGAGAATGTTCCTCAGGCGCTGCAAGCAGTTGCCCATCCCCTTGTCCTGAATTCGCTCGCCCGCCGCTGGAAAGGTAGAAGGAAGAAGTTGTGGCATCAGCAGGTGTCCAATCCGCGGACGTTCTCCACTGATTTTCACCAACAACATAATAAGAGGCTCTAGGCTCCTGATCTATTCCATTTGGAATGCCTTTGAGGAAGCGGTCGAACCAGCGCAGCACAGAAACATCGTAATCATAGACTACGGCATCATTGCCGAAGCTCACGCCTTCGTAGTCTCTAGCTCTGTTCGGCCCGTGCTCCCAAGCGCCCAGACGGATTTTTCGATTTGGCACATCATGTTCTGTTAGCATTCTCCATGTTTCCGATACGCCGGCGCTGTCGCCGTCATACCAGCCTGAGATAACATACATAGGCACCTGCACCTGATCACCGCGCTCGGTAAAAGTACAGTTTTTCCAGAAATCATCATACTCCGGATGCTGGCTCCACAGATCCCATGGACCTGATGTTTTGCCAATCATTTGCTGAGGGATCTCTTTAATCGGTCTTGCATCAACGGCTGCTTCCGGATTCACCGTAATGCCTCCAAAGATATCAAAATCCGTCCGAGTACCCACAGATTGAGCAAGAGTCCAAGAGAGCAATGGCCAAGAACAAAGGGTTCCCCCTTTGCGAACGGTATCAACAAATGGAGAGCCCACGTTCACTTCATCCACAACCGCCTTCAGATTCGGGTGCCCACTGGTGGCCGCCGCCACAACAACAAAACCTAGATAGGATGCGCCCCACATGCCGACGTTGCCATCCGACCATTCCTGAGCAATAATCCAGTCAATCGTATCATAACCGTCATCCCGTTCATTATAAAAAGGAATCAGTTCGCCTTCCGAATCTGCCCGACCTCTAACATCCTGCGATACTACTGCATAACCTTTATTGGCCCATCTCATAAAAATCTCTTTTTTTCCGTTGCGGTCATAACATGTTCTTACGAGAATTGTCGGCAGCTTAGTTCCCGGCTTAATGCCCTCTGGTAAAAAAACATCTGTCGCCAACTTCACCCCATCGCGCATCGGAATCAGATCAGTACCCAAATCGTTCACACCATATTCTGCCTTGGATAGAAGAGGATCGTCGTAGACCACTAACGGAGTCAGCTTCTCATAACCTGCTTTAACCATAAGCTCAATACCATACCGATTCGGCGTTAAAAAAGCGATAATTTCCCCGTCCAAAGTCACAATGTCCAGAGCCGTCTCTTTGCGCAGCGCCCATACTTGTGAGGTCAGTTCGCGGCCTTCAATCTGCGCCTGATACTGGATATGCTTTTGATAGATATCGCCATTACTCAGCACTACCTCGTCTTCTGCCCATTCTGCATTAGCATAAGCATCCAAATGTTTATGGATTTTTTGAAGCGGGAGTACGGTCTTGAACTGTCCATCCAGCACATTGTCCTGCATTTGCGTTCTTCTGCGCGGATCGACCTTAGCTAGCATGATCTGTTGCTCTGTAAAATGAATTTTTCCTGTATAAACACCAGAAAAGTAGACGTTAAATGTAGATGTGTGTAAGTAGGTTGTCATCTGTTTATCCCCTATCCGCAAATTTCTTCAAATACGCGCAGCCAGTTGCCGCCCATGATCTTAGCAATATCTGCATCCGCATAACCGCGGACAACCAAACCTCTAGTAAAGTTAATAAAATAACTATATTTCTCAAGTCCAGCAACGGTTTCTGTAGAAGGTCCGTCTCCTTTGGCGAATCCAAGCTTGGGTGCGATATGTTCTTTAAAATAAACCAATGACCAGAGCACATCGCTCATCGGCCAATCCGTTCCAATTCCGACATGATCCACGCCTACAAGCCGGATTACATATTCGATATGATCCAGCACATGGTCAATAGTTGTATGTTTAGGATCTTCATGAACAAACCAAGGCATAGCAAAAATACCAATAACTCCACCCGTCTTGGCTATCGCGATAATCTCCTCATCACTTTTACAGCGCATATGCGGATAGATCGCCTCTACACCCGTATGTGAAGCAATCACCGGAGTTGTGGAATAAGCGCAGGCATCTAACGTAGTCTGTTTCCCGCAATGCCCCGTATCTACAATGATCCCCAGCTTGTTCAAGCGTGCAATGAATCTTTTTCCGAAATTAGTGACCCCGGCGTTTGATTGTTCTGCACAACCCGCCCCAATCTGGTTCTGATTGTTGTAGGTCAATTGTAGAATTCTTAATCCGAAGTTATAAAGTACATCTAATTGATCGAGATTCGTGCCCAGACCATCCGTTTCTTGTGCTGTGATAATGCCCGCTTTATAACCATTACGCTTGGCAGCACGTATGTCTTCGGCAGTTAAGGCTTTGATTAACCAATCTGCAGAATCAAATTGCAGCTGTACCTCTGCCATGCTTGTAATGATGCTGTCTAAGGATTCCAAATGAAGTTCGCGGTTCCCTGCTGTAATTCCAGACTTGTACCACTCTTCTTTATACTCAGGGATCTCTCCGCTCGCAGATAGCTTTGTGATGATTTTTGCAGGCATACTGCTGTATACCATTGGCTCATCTTTATAAGGCTCACATAATTCTTTGATTCTGTCAGAGATAGAGTCTGGAATCGCGCTTGGAGATAAGGGACCTTGAAACAGCAGATCGATAATAATGTTCTGCTCATGCAAGCGTTTAGCCCGCTCCTCCTCTTGCTCCGTCAACTTGAAATCATACAGGCCTTCATAAGTGCTCATCGTGTAGTCGCTCCTTAGAATGCAATTTCAGTGCCTTTATGTAATCTAACAGCTTCATTATATATAAAATTAGCTGCTGCTAAATCCTCTATGGCCAGCCCTAATCCTTTAAAAAGAGTTATTTCAGCCGCGGACCTTCTGCCCTCGATAGTGCCACTGATCAGCTCACCAATCTCCCCGACAATATGATCTGCTGTGATTTTGCCTTCGTTCAGCGGGATTAAATAATCCCCAGATTCATTCTGAGCGGATTCCAGCCGATCTACATATAACTTAGCTAATTGGACGGTCTCCGAATCCAGCTCACGATCATTTGGTCTACATGCGCCAACAGCATTGATATGTACACCCGGTTTCAGCCATTCTCCCTTGAGCACAGGTTCGGTGGATGCTGTCACGGTACAAATGATATCCGCTGCGCTGACTGCCGCTTGAACTGTCTCGGCAACAATGATCTGCACATCATATTTTTGGCTCATCTCCATTTGAAAATCCTGTGCCTTTGCGAGTGTCCTGCTCCATACTTTTACCTCGCGGATGGGTCGAACCCGCAACATCGCTTCCAGATGACTTTTTGCTTGTTCCCCAGTTCCAAGAAGAGCAAGGATTTCGGCATCCTCTCTGGCCAGATATCGGGTTGCTGCTGCACTGACTGCCGCCGTACGAATGGCTGTAATCTTTTGTCCATCCACTATAGCTTTCAGAACACCCGTAGATGAATCGAATAGGGTAACAAGACCTTGATGAGAAGGCAGGCCTGAACCATGATTGCTGGGAAATACACTGATGATTTTGGCACCAGCTACCTCTTCATGCTGCAAATAACCCGGCATTAAGCCGAGCAGATTGCTCTTTTGTAAAGGAAGCACTTGTCTTAAGCTTTGTACCGCTTGTCCAGCGGAAAGAGCCTTCAAAACAGATTCCATAACGGAGATGCAAGATTCCATAGCTAACAGTTCGGCCACTTCATTTTGATTAATGACTAGCATAAGACGGACCTCCTTCTCCTCATCATGATTGCACGAACGCGAATATAAAATTTTTCTTACTATCATAACTTATCCGGTTTAAATATTCATGTATAAAGCTGGAAGGCAAAATTTGTCCTGACCCGAGTTATTCTCTATACTTAATATAGTACGTATTATATTTTAAGGAGCTGACTATTGATTATGGCTAATAAAATAACTTTAGGAAAAACCAATCTGCAGGTTCTCCCGCTGGGTCTGGGTGCCAATGCTGTTGGCGGGCATAATTTATTTCCGGGTTTAAATGATGAAACCGGCAGAAATATTGTGCGCAGCGCTCTGGATCATGGGATTAATTTTATTGATTCCGCCTTTATTTATGGACCAGGAAGATCCGAGGAACTGATTGGCGAAGTGCTGAAGGAAAGAGGCGGCCGCGACAATGTGGTCATTGCTACTAAAGGCGCTCACGTGATTACCGGTGACAAGATTACACTCGACAACTCTCCAGCTTTTCTAAGACAGTCTGTAGAAGACAGCTTGAAACGCCTCCAGACCGATTATATTGATCTTTACTATATTCATTTCCCTGATGAAAGCACACCTAAGGACGAAGCTGTAGGTGAACTTAAGAAGCTGAAAGATGAAGGGAAGATTAGAGCCATCGGGGTGTCTAACTTCTCCATTGATCAGCTGAAAGAAGCCAACAAAGATGGTCATGTGGATGTTCTTCAATCCCACTACAATCTGCTGCATCGTGATGCGGAACAAGATTTGCTGCCTTATACGCAGGAGCATGGCATTTCTTTCGTGCCCTATTTCCCACTTGCGTCGGGCCTGCTGGGCGGCAAATATAAGCAAGGCGATACATTCAGCGACATTAGAAAAAATGACCCGCTATTTCAAGGGGAGACCTTTGCCAAGAATCTGGAGAAGGTGGACAAGGTTCGTCAGATTGCCAATGCTAAAGGTGTCGAAGTCGCACATGTCGTACTTGCCTGGTATTTGACCGTACCTTCCATCGATGCGCTTATTCCGGGCGCCAAACGTCCTGAGCAGATCGTTTCCAACTTAGAGACGCTGAAGGTGCGGCTGACACCAGAAGAGATCAAAACTATAGATTCCATATTTAAGGCGTAATCTAGCCTCATTAGATTAAGGGGTTGTCCCATGGCCACGAAATGGCTGCTGGGGCAGCCCCTTTTGTGCTTGGGTTCATCGGATGATTCGGGTTAGATAGTTCGATTGCCACGATTCGTAAGATTCGTCATTCGTTCGTTTTATTTCCTTCGTACGTTCGGTCGACCTATCACAGCTCCCCGCACAATGCCCCTATCGGACACAGTTGACCCTTAACGCAGCATTATTGCACATTTGGAATTCCAACGGACCTCATAGCCTCTATTGGCACAAAATACACCTAATATGAACCTTTTTCTAAGCAATAACGTCTCTGGGGTCCGAAACCCTGCTGAAAAGGCGATAAATTTGCATATAACGTCATCTGGGTCCGTAAGCGGCAGCGGATGGCAGTCGATCGTAGTGGAGAGCAGTCATTCTTCTCCAATATCCTAAATTCTTTGTATTAGTAAATATTGTTTGCTATACTTTCTCTGAAGTAACATTGGACTTTAATTTTTATAAAAAGGGGAATTCCTTGATGATTATTCAACCTAAAACTCGCGGATTTATATGTACAACAGCCCATCCAGAGGGATGCGCCAAACAAATACAACAACAAATTGAATATGTAAAAGCACAAAAGAAAATTGAGGGACCTGCTAATGTACTAGTCATTGGCGCTTCTACCGGATACGGACTAGCTTCCAGAATTTCAGCCGCTTTCGGTGCTGGCGCCAACACTATTGGTGTTTTCTTTGATAAAGCTGCTGAAGGTCAACGTACAGCTTCTGCTGGCTGGTACAACTCCGCAGCTTTTGAACAACAAGCAGCGCAGCTTGGACTTAAATCTCACAGCATAGTTGGCGATGCCTTCTCCGATGCTATCAAAGAGAAGACCATTGAATTGATTAAAGCTGAATATGGCACAGTTGATTTAGTTGTCTATAGTGTCGCTTCACCACGCCGCACTCATCCGGTAACAGGAGAAACCTTCTCCTCCGTCATTAAACCGGTGGGAACCGCTTATTCAAACAAAACCTTGAACTTCCACACAGGTGAAGTTTCCATGACCACTATTGAGCCTGCTTCAGAAGAGGAAGTACGTCAGACCATCGCAGTTATGGGCGGCGAAGATTGGAGAATGTGGATCGATCAGCTTCAAGCAGCTGGCGTGCTTGCCGAGGGAGCTACAACCGTTGCTTACTCCTACATCGGGCCTGAAATCACTCACCCTATCTATCGCGACGGAACGATTGGTCAAGCCAAACATGATCTGGAACAAACAGCGGTCCAACTGAATGATCGCCTGTCCACTCAAGGTGGACGTGCTTTTGTTTCCGTGAACAAAGCTCTGGTAACCCAATCCAGCTCCGCGATTCCTGTAGTCCCTCTTTATATTTCTGCATTGTATGAAGTAATGAAGGAAAAAGGGCTGCACGAGAACTGTATTGAACAAATGTACCGTTTATTCTCTGAGCATCTTTACAGTGGGGGCGAAGCTACTGCTGACGGAGGCTGCTTGATCCGAATTGATGACTGGGAAATGCGTGAGGATGTTCAGACTGAGGTTATGAAACGTTGGGACGAGCTGACAACCGACAATGCAGGTGAGCTTGCTGATCTTGAAGGCTACCGCCAAGATTTCTTTAACCTGTTTGGTTTTAGAACAGAGGGTGTAGACTACGAAGCTGACATTGATCCTAATGTCGACATTCCAAATATGTATTAATAACTGATTTATAGACAAATGAGGTTATCTCTGAAGTAGTGAATTCTACTGATGAGATAACCTCTTTCTCTTTTAGATAGACATTGGCTTACCTCCCCTCTTTATGATATGGTTTGATTGAATACTGCATGTTCTACTAACATTCGAAGGAGTGAGTCACTTTTGGTTAAAAAAATTAGTGTAGCAAACGGCGCACTTGAGGTGTCACAAATTTCGCTTGGCTGTATGCGGATTGCTGATTTATCTGCAAAAGAAGCAGATACACATGTACATAGTGCCCTCGAGCTCGGAATAGACTTTTTTGACCACGCCGACATCTACGCAGCTGGCAAAGCCGAGGAAGTATTCGCAGGTGTACTGGAGAACAATCCGGGTATGCGTGATAAAATGATGATCCAAACCAAATGCGGAATCCGCAACGGTTTTTTTGATTTCTCCAAGGAACATATCCTGCAATCCGTGGAAGGCAGCCTTAAGCGCTTGAAAACAGACTATATCGACGTCCTACTGCTTCACCGTCCTGATACGCTATTCGAGCCAGAAGAAGTCGCTGAGGCTTTTGATATTCTGGAAAGCAAAGGTATGGTCAAACACTTTGGTGTCAGCAATCAGAACCCGTTGCAAATCGAGCTGCTTAAAAAAAGTGTAAAGCAACCGCTGCTGTTCAACCAGCTGCAATTGAGCATTATGGTCACTGGCATGATTGATACAGGTTTCAATGTGAATATGACTAACTCCGGTTCAGTTGTTCATGATGGCGGGATTTTGGAGTACAGTCGCCTGCATGACATGACCATTCAGCCTTGGTCGCCTTTCCAATATTGCTTCTTTGAAGGCGTATTCTTAGATAACGATAAGTTCCCTGAATTGAACGAGGTCATTAACCGCTTAGCAGCTGAAAAAGACGTAACCAATACAGCGATTGCCATCGCATGGATTCTCAGACATCCGGCAAATATGCAGCCTGTCGTTGGCACAACTAATACGCAGCGCTTGCGTGATATTGCCAAAGCTTCCGATATTACTCTCACTCGGCAAGAATGGTATGAAATCTACCGTGCTGCCGGCAATGTCCTTCCATAAACACCTAAAGCCACGAGGTACGTTATTAACGTACGCCGTGGCTTTTTTACCAGAGAGCGATTCAATCCTCACGTTCTAGTAAAACTAGATAGACAGCGTCAAGATATTCGTATACTCACAAAAAGAACACAAAAAATAATAACTACTACCGAAATACTTAAGATCATAGTGAATCTTTTGTTATCCTTTTTCATAATCCATCCTTCCTTCCTATAGATGCACATCTCTCTTTTCAAAAGAAATTAAAGCAACGCTCAAGCAAACTCCTATGATTACAACAGGGATTAGGATCATACGAACACCCTCGTTTAGGGTATATATTTCATGTGAATTTACAGCAGAGAATTTAAAAATTTGCGTCGTTAGCGTATTTTCAGAAATCACTCTCAGATATACATACGAAGAGTCTTTCAGATAACCACTGAGCAGAAAATCGCCAAATACAAAAACAAACGTGGCAATAACAGCGGTAGCCGATTTTTTCATCAATACTCCTAACAACAGCACGACAGCGGAATAAGCTGCGAGATACAAAATATTGAATCCAATAGCCCCCATAGCAACGATAAACTTCCCCTCTAAGCTTTCATTTCCGATATGGGAACCCGTAACAAGCGCTGCCAGCATATACAATACATAAAAAAGACCAAAAAATTGAATTACCCACCATAATACAACTTTTAATTCGGTCAGATATTTTCCCAGTAAATATAATGACCTGCTCTGACCCGAAGCGATAATGATTTGAACCGACCCATACTCAAATCCCTCGGTAGCAAAAAAACAAACGTAAATCGGGATGATAAAATACAGAAAAAAAGATAACTGAATGCTAGTGATTAAAGGCTCTAAAGGACTGTCTATATCAAATCCTACTTGTACCCCCATCCAAACCAGTAATAAGGCACTTCCAAACAGCAAAAGAAGACTTATCCCCTTGAACATGGGATCCTTGGTTACATAATAAGCTTCAGCCTTAAGAAAATTCCTCATTCGTTACCTCCAGCAATTAGATCCATATAATAGTTCTCAAGATTTGGTGCCGACAGGTTAATCCCTTCAATATGGATGCCCCGCTTTAGAAAAAAAGACATCAGCTCTTCCAGATTTGTACTCTCTTTAGGAATTTGAATTTCTCCAGCTTCGCTGATCGTAATGGTTTCTAGTTGGAGTTCACTTTTCAAAATCTGAAGTGTCGCTGCGGGATCAGCCGTTCGAATACAGATCTTTGTTTCCGCCGTATGTAAGAGTTCCTCCGCAGAAGCTTCTTTGATTAACCTTCCTTTATGAATAAAACCGTATTGGGTCGCAAGTAGCTGCAACTCACTTAAAATATGACTGGATATTAGTATAGTCACTCCTTGCTCTTTGGATAGCTTCTCCAGGATCTTTCGCACTTCTACAATGCCTGACGGATCAAGACCATTAATAGGCTCGTCCAATACCAGAAATTTGGGATCGTTAAGTAGAGCAATAGCCAGACCTAAACGTTGTTTCATCCCAAGGGAGTATTCTGAGGTTAGCTTAGAACCGGCATCTGCCAGAGAAACTGCCTGCAATACTTCCGCAATTCTGCTCTTATCCTTAATCCCAAACGCACGGCAATAAAACGTAAGATTTTGCTTCGCATTTAGATTAGGATAAAGCGCTGGCCTTTCAATTAGAAATCCAACCTTTCGCCTCGCCTCGTGAACAGCTTTTGTGTCCTTTTTTTCAAAAAGAGAGATTTCGCCATGTGTCGGATGTACCAATCCGCCTATTATTTTCATTAATGTAGTTTTACCTGCCCCATTTTCGCCAACAAACCCATAAATATCTCCTACCCCAATCGTCATATAGACATCCTGAAGCGCAAAAGACTCTCCGTATTGTTTGCTTAAACCTCTGGCCTCAAAGATCGTTTGAGTCAAATCAAACACTCCTCTTCTCACTTTTCCACATCCTAACATGTTGTCATGGACACTACATTCAAACTGTAATAATCAAGTTAGTTAATGTAATTATTAAGAAGGATTTGTATAATGTGACTTATATGGTCGACAAATTCCCGGATATTTTGGACAATTCTTGTCGAAAGGAATGATAAAGTGATACGTATTGCTGTCTGTGATGATGACTTTCCCACTACTGAATTAATAGAGAGACTTATTCTGGAGACTCAAAGGAATTTCACAAGGAAAATAGAGGTGTCGATCTTTTATTCCGGAGAAAGCTTCACTAAGACCATTCAAGAGGCCTGCGCGTTTGATATTATTTTTATGGACATTGAAATGGCGGATATGGATGGAATAAAAGCTGGGTATGTACTGCGGGGAAATGATGAAAATGATCTAGTGCAGCTTATCTATGTCTCTAGTCATGATGAATATCATCTGCAACTCTTCGATGTTCAGCCCTCGGGATTTATAAAGAAACCTATCGATTCAGAGATATTTAAGCAAAAACTGATTTCTACGATTGAAAAAGTAATTCGCAAGCTGCAGCAAGGCAAAAAAAACTTCTTATCACTACAGCAAAAAGGAAAAGAAATTCTAATCCCCTATCGAAATATCATCTATCTGGAAAGCAACCGGCGGAGAATTATTCTTTATTCCTGCAACGATCAACTCGACTACTACAGTACACTAAACGAGGAAGAGCAGAAGCTTCCTGTGAGCGATTTTGTCCGAATCCATCAATCCTACATCGTTAACTTTTACTTTATTAAAGAAATCAGTAACCAGGGAGTAATTCTCCTTAATGGCGAAGCCTTACCCATTAGTGCAAAATACAGTGCCGATTTTAAGAAAAAATATCTGAAATTCAGGGGGAGTCTTGTTGGATAATATCTTTCTGGAGGAGTTATTTTATCTAGTAACGCTTCCACTTTTACCTATCATCATTCATTACTTCTACAGCCATTGTTTCGTTAGCCGACTTACCACCAAAGCCAATCTTGTTATCGTGTACTCTCTATATTTCCTCTGTATTGTCTTTCTGCACTATAGCTCACTGCCAGGCTCAATCCTACTCACACTCAATATTGGCCTGATTGCTCT
This sequence comes from Paenibacillus sp. FSL H7-0690, assembly GCF_037980415.1. Classification (NCBI taxonomy): domain Bacteria; kingdom Bacillati; phylum Bacillota; class Bacilli; order Caryophanales; family Paenibacillaceae; genus Paenibacillus; species Paenibacillus sp. FSL H7-0690. Next base: position 5,487,317 of record NZ_CP150281.1, read on the forward strand.
CTTATCTTTTTTTTACAATGGAAATATCAAATGGCGGATCGTTGCCGCTCTTTTTCTGGTTGCGCTTATTACGCTTAGTGAGTTATCACTACCCCTATTTTACTCGACAAAGGGATATATTCTGAACCAGTTTCTTTCCAAGCTGCTGATGTTTATATTAGCTTTTGTATCCGTGCGCGTAGCTAAAGCCTTTGGAAATGGCGGGTTATCTAAATGGTATTGGGTTCTATTATTTATTTGCCCTTCTATAAGCACACTAGGGATCTACAGCTTCGCATCCAGTCTTTATATGCAGTCCTTCCCTACCCTTGTTCCAATCCTATCCACAGGACTACTCATTATAAATTTATTGATATTTATCTTATGCGACCGTATGTTAGTTATCCAATCTGCACAGAACCAAAGTTACTTACTTGAGCAACAAAATGCTTACTATGTAAATCAATATCTTTTGACAAAAGAAATACAGGAAGAATCTTTTAAGTTCCAGCATGATATTAAAAATATTCTCATAGGTTTACGCGCAAAGGTACAATCCGGTGAAGATGCCAATCTGAATGAGTTGGACAACTTACTGGGGCAAATAGACAATCCAATAGGCGTCAGCAATAGCGGGAATACGATTATTGATTCCATTATCAACTACAAGCAGCAGGTCGCTGAGAAGCATCAGATCCCCTTCAAGTTAGACTTGAACATCCCTGTACAGCTGACGCTCGACACCACAGTTATCAGTGTGATTTTAGGAAATGCACTGGACAATGCCATTGAAGCTTGTTGCGATAAAAGAAATGAAGAGTGCTATATCACCATACATATGCATTATCTTAATGAAAGCTTGTTCATCCGGATTCAGAATCCTTATGTGAATGAAATTCATACGAATCGTTTTGGCGACATCTGCTCCACAAAAACTAATAAATCCGGTCATGGTATAGGCTTAAAAAGTATCCAGAAGGTCGTTGAGGATAGTAATGGTTTAGTAGATATTTCATATAACAATAATCTATTTCAAGTCGAAATTGTTCTTTTTATGGTCCCCTGTAAAAAAAGGAACAGCCTATCGTAAGTACAATAGGGTGTTCTTTTTTAGTTAACAGTGAGATAAATCGAACCTCCACAGTTTTCCTCTCGATTTTGAGTAAACATATTATTGTGAGGATACCGAAATATAAGTCTAAGAATAGAAATCTAAAAAGCCAAAAAAATTCTTGTACAATGAAGCTTTTTCGCGGCTTTTTCCGCATTCACAAAAAGTCATAAGGATACAAAACTCCCACAGTTGGACATTAGAAAGAGAACGAAATGCACTACGAGAAAACCAACTCTCCCCTAACAAACTTAAGCGAAATTTAATAAAAATCTCAATAAAAATGCAGATCTGTTCTTCTTTTTCTAGATTAGATTTATAAATATGCTAGTTACTCCTCAAACAATGAATCTAGCACGGTTGAACCTCATATCCAACTAACTAAAGTCAATTGCCTCTTTTATATCTACTAAATTATTCCCCCAAGAACTTGTGAACTATTTCTCATATACTATTTTAGGTTGGCGCCAATCTTTCTCATAGAGGTCTTATGAATGCAGTTTAAAGAAATCTATCTAATAATTTGAAAGAAGGAAACCACATTGGCACTGGGTTGTGATACTGCAACAAACGTTACTTCAGCAAGATTGATGACACTTCAAAATAATAACTTTACATTTGTTGGACGATACCTGAACCGTGTAGAAGGTTCTCATGACGGGCTTACAGATGCTGAGATTACACGAATTTCTAATGCTGGGCTGTTCATAGTATCCCTTTATGAAAACAAAGGTGGAACAACTGTCAGTTACTTTACGAATGCACAGGGTGTTAGTGATGCGAAAGATGCTGTAGAATTGGCAAATGACTTCGGACAAACGAATGCCACTCCGATTTATTTCGCCGTGGATCGCGATATGACCACTACTCAAATTACTGGAAATGTTGTGCCTTATTTCCAAGGGATAATGTCAGTTCTAAACAGCAGCACTCAAAATCCTAACGGTTATAAAGTGGGAATCTACGGTTCAAGAGCTGTTTGTGCCTACATCCGCGGCTCCTTCTCAGCTACGACACGTTATACTTTTATCGTCGATAATAGCTGGGCAGGGACTTTCAATGATTGGAACTTAACTCAATATAATTTTAACACCACGCTTGGCTCAGGCAACGGTCAGATTAAGATTGATTACGTAGAGTCATCTTCTCATGGAGGAGGGGGTTGGAAATAGTAACCTATTTTATTCAAATTGAGAAACAAATAGAAGGGATCCTTTAGCCTCCGAATTTTCTCACTGCTGCATGTACCGCTAGATACCTTATAATATCCTATAAGAAGTTGCATCTGTAACACAACATATTAATTCATTGGATTCATGTTATTTTTTAATCAATGAACGTTGCAAAATTGGATCCCTTACAATTCGCTAATACTCTTTTCGAATATTTCTCTCATAGGCTTCTATCCTTAGGCATACTTTAGGATAGAAGCCTTTTTGACTTTAGTTCGGGAATTAGTATTCATCGTATCTATTTTCCCATTATCTGAGATCCCATTGGACAATCAAAAAGCGGCCATTCCAATGGCCGCTTTTTTTAAGGATTTAGAAGCTTATCATAAGCTTCATCATAAACCCAAGTGATTCCTTCATCTTTACTGGTAAGATATATAGTTCCTGCCACACCGGTATCTTGATCAATTAACGAGATAGGGAACAGTCCTTCCTTTCTATTAAAGATAGGAGAAAGGGGATTTTTTTTATATTTATCAAACTTTTCTGGAAGCGATACAGCAAGCCTTTCCCAAGTTTGCCCCTGATCTTTGGTCCAATAAATTACAGGACCCTCATCCATATAATATCTGTACCCTAAAAACCCGATATCCGAACTAGAAAACCCCACGCCGGTCAAATGTTCCGAATATATATCATTTGGATTGCCTATCTCTTTCCACGTCTTACCTCCGTCAGAGGTTTGATATACGTAATTCAGCGCACTCCCAACTCCTTGTGAAGCACCACTGACCAGCCAACCATCATTTTTATTCGTGAAACCGATAAATTTTGTTTCATATCCCATTGCTCCAGGAATAGGATAGTCATTCCATGTCTGTCCCTTATCATTACTGATTAAAACATGCAGCGGCAATGATTTTCCATCTGCAAAACCATAAACAATAGCTGTTTTATCCTCGGATATAAAATAACCGGTGTTCTCTTGCCCCATTCCCAGAACCCCTCCGGTCGTATCCAATTTTAATGGCACATTTGCTTTAACATCTCCATTCCGATATGAAACAGAAACGTTCCCCTCTGCATCTATGGAGTACGAATTGCCAGCATCATTAACAACAACTTGCTCCCCATCAAAGCCAATGGAATAGATCGTGCCGGGTTTGATGAATTCGCTGCCTTTTATATTAGTGCACGCCGCCAACACGCTGATTACCCCGATCAAAAGCAGGACGGTATAAAATAGAGTGATGCCGTTTCGTTTTTTCTTCGTATTAAGAATAGATATAAATCGCTCTTTCATAGAAATTCCCCCTCCTGAAAAGTTAGTTGATAAAGCCAAAAAGCGGGGATCCGAATTCTGCATGACAGATAAGATAGCCTCACAATATTTTTTACGGTAAGATAAGCTTCGTGTACCCACTACCGTCTCATCACAGTAAATTTCAATTTCACGTCCTGCTTGGCGTACCATGAACCACACGAAAGGATTAAACCAATGAATTGCATGTACAATTAAGAGGAGTATCTTGTATATAATGTCATGTCTCTTATAATGAACTAACTCATGCTTGAAGATAAATTCAAGCTCTTCATCGTTATATTGATCATGCGGCAAGAAGAGAATCGGCTTGTAAAAACCAACTAACATTGGATTTGGAACCTTTTCACTAATTAAAACGGTGATGGATAATTTCATTTTCATTTCTTTATAAACTTGGTTTATTTTCAATACCATCTGGTCACTTAAAAGAGAATTACTCCAACGAAGAGACTGTTTTCTGAAAAAGTAGTAACTGGTAAAATGATAAAGCAAAAAAAGTACGAACCCGGAAAACCAGAGCCAAGTTAAGATGTCCATAAGAGATGGTATATGATTTAACGATGCGGCCTGCTGAACAGGATGAGAAATCCCTGACATATCAATTTGTATGCTGTTGGAAGGAATGTCTTGAAACACTGTACTTATCTTTGAGCTATCAGGAAGCGGAATCCGTACGACATTATTGGCAAACGAAATGTTAAACGGAAGTAGCAAGCGTATAGTCAAAATCATCCATATCCAATATTTCCATTTTGCCGAATAGTTTTTGCTTAACCATGGAGACAAGAACATTAAAACGAAAATCATTAGACTTGTCGTTACTGAAATTATTAAAAAATCCGAAAAAAGGCTGGTCATTATCAGGATTCCTCTCTTTCTACCCGGTCAAGCATTTCACGCAGTTCTGCAAGATCATTTCTATCGATAGCCTTGCCATTGTACAGCGACATCACCATATCTTGAATAGAATTACCGAATAGTTTTTCAAGAGTAGATTTTCCTTCACATTCCTTATAATCCGTTTCTGAGATGGCTGCACGATAACTATTGCTCCGTCCCTCCTTTTCACAATACAAAAATCCCTTATCAACGAGTCGCGAAAGCACCGTCATTAAAGTAGCCAAAGCCCAATTTCGTTTATTACGTAATTGATCCGATATGTAGGAAGAACTCACTGGATTCCCAGTTTTCCAAATGACAAGCATAATTTCTAACTCTGCATCAGGTAGCTTCTTAATTTCATTAATCATGAATCAACCTCCATATTATACAGTTGTATAACTGCTTTTATTATACAACTGTATAAATAAAATGCAAGTGATCTTTTCTTTTGTTTCTATAAATTAGAGACGTTGAAAAGTAGGAAAAGGTTTGCACCTTATAGTATCAATGCTAAATCATCGAATGCGAAGCTAACGGTATATACTAGAACTTTGGAAATAGGGTAATTCAGAAGTAGTAGTAGAGGAAAATCTAATGCTCCTATTAGAAATTCAATAAGCTCTGAAAATGAAAAAGGTCTATAAAATCGCTTATTAAGCAATCTTATAGACCTTTTTAGTATACGGTGAGAGGCTCGAACCTATCGATATTTATTTTGAACGCATTAATAGATATAGAAAATAAGGCACACTCAGCATTGTTACAATAATTCCTGCGGGAATATCTGACTTAAAGCTGACCGTTCGAGCAATCGTATCCGCTACAAGCAGCAATAGCGCACCAATAAGCGCTGAAGTAGGTAGAAGCACTTTGTAGTCGTGACCTACCAGCTTGCGAGCCACATGCGGACTAATCAATCCAATAAAGAAGATCGAGCCCCCGAGCGCTACACAGCCAGAAGCTATGCCTACAGCCGCAATCGCCAAGCGCAAAAATTTCTTCTTTACAGCGACTCCTAATCCTATCGAAATTTCGTTGCCTAGCACCAAGACGTTCAATGTCCTGAAATTAGAAAGAATATATGCGAATAGCAGCAATACCCAAGGTGCCAACAAGCTGATATAAGACCACTTGTCACCCCATAAATATCCTGCTTGCCAACGCTGCGCAAACTCATACTTCTGGTCATCAAGCTTTAAAGTCAGGAATAGCGATAGCGCACTAAACCCCATATTGATCGCAACACCAGTCAAGACAAGTCGTGTAGAAGAAATCATACGACGTTTTCTATAGGCTAGAACATAGATCAGAGCTGCTGCCAGCAGACCACCTAAGAATGCCATAGACGGCAGTAATAATGTTATAGCGGCGCCTTGAATGCTTACCGTTGAGATAATCAGCAACACCATAAGACCTGAACCTGAGCTAATACCAAGCATGCCGGGATCAGCCAGATCATTGCGCAGCAAAGCCTGCATAACTGCACCTGCCAGTGCCATCCCAAATCCAACAAGTATCGCTAATACGATCCGAGGAAGACGAAACTTATAAACAACGAGATTATGCTCCTCTGGACCTTGTCCAAGCAATACTTGAAATACTTCAAGTGGATTGAGGGACACCTTTCCCATATTAAGACTAAGAATAGCTCCTGCAATAAGCAGTATTAAAAGAGATAGAATCCATATTGTAGCCTTATGCGATTTAACAACTTTCATTTGAAGGCTCTCCTCTCTTTGCTCGCAATTAGCAAGAAGAAAGGAACACCAATCATTGCAAAAATAATGCCCAGTGCTGTCTCTGCCGGACGATTAATCAGCCTTCCTGCGATATCCGCTACAACCATAAGTGCGCCGCCGTAAATGGCTGATGCCGGAATAATATAACGATAATCTACACCTACAAAAAAACGCATAATATGCGGAATAATCAACCCTACAAAGCCGATTGGCCCTACAAGTGCAACAGCTACACCCGCTAGTAAAAGGACCGCAAGCGTAGCTATCATCTTAACGAGAACGATCCGTTGCCCGAAGCCTTTCGCAATCTCTTCCCCCAAGTTTAAAACAGTGATAGAGCGTGCAATGAATAGTGACAAAGCCAGTCCACCTAAGAACCAAGGTATAACTAGCCTAATTTCCACCCATGTTGCTCCAGCCACACTACCCGAAGTCCAATAAGCAAGGGCACGACCAATTCCATAGTTTAATGAGATAAATGACCCCACAGCTCCAAATAGCATTGTAATTGATATTCCAGCTAGCACCAGTCGTTGAGGTGTCATTCCTGAACGATTCAATGAAGCGGCAAGATACGTTAATCCTGCTCCAAGTCCTGCGCCAATAAAGCTAACCAGCAAGGTTGTTGTCTGCAGTTGTCCTGGAAGAAAAACCAGTGTAACGGCCATTGCAAGAGCTGCTCCTGCATTTACTCCCATTAATCCGGAATCTGCTAAGGGATTTCGCGTATAGCCCTGCATAACCGCTCCTGCTACCGCGAGACACATACCTGCAATAATATCAGCTGCTGTACGCGGAATACGAAGGGCATGAATAATCTGATGCTCGGTCAGTTCAGGATCAAAATTAAAAATCGCTGTCCATGCCATTTTCAGGCTCATGGAAGCAGAGCCAAATGAGATAGAAGCTGCTACTGAAAGTAGCAGCAGCAGTATCCCTAGGAGTAGAAACAGACCGAAATACGATTTCCCTCTTAAATCAGGGATAACGGTTGTTCTATCATCTAGCTTTCTATTTTTTTTCATACGCTGACACTAGCTTCTCAACTACAAAATCTAGCTGCTTATCAAGAGAGTAGATATCGGAATAATATGAAAAATCAAACCCAATTTCGATCAATCTACCTTCTTTAATTGCTGGAATGCTGTTCCAAATTGGATTGTCTGACAAATCATCAGCCCCATCCCATACAGAGCGGAACACGAAGTCTCCTATATACTCAGGTAACACCTCTAAGGAAACAAACCCTCCAGTAGCCTTCTCTCTGCCATCAATCTTTTTCTGAAGAATCTCTGGTGCTTTTAGCCCTAAATATTCATAAATGATCTGAGAGCCCCTTCCATAAAGCTTGCTATCGATCACCGCCATCTCTTTTTTGCCGCCTTCGATAATGGTTACTGTCTTATCCAAAATTCCAAGTTCATCAAGCTGCTGCTTGCTCTTCTCCAACTTCTCGTGGAAATTATCTAATAGAGCTTGTGCCTCCTGCTCCTTGCCAAATACCTCGCCAATCTTCATTACACGTTCATCCGTCGCCATTTTTTCATAAGGGATTGGAACGGTCGGTGCAATATCCTTAAGGATTTCGTAAGTTTCTTCAGAAGCAGCTATGATCAAGTCCGGCTTTACTGCCATAATAGCCTCTGGATTAGGCTCATACCATGAACCTAGATCTTCAATCCCCCCAAGCTCTTCTGCAAAGGCCGCTCCTTCAAAGACACTCGAAGTCCCTACTGGCTTAATGCCGAGGGCCACAAGATCCCCTTGAAGGTATAACACGACAACCCTCTTTGGATTAGCTGGAACAACAATATCTCCCTTTATTGTAGAGATAGTTCTTGTCTGAGCCTCCTTATTGGCATTGTCAGCTGGAGTTGAATTATTTGCTGGTGATGATGTAACTTCAGAAGCTTTGGATCCATTAGAATTTGTGGCATTAGAACCAACACTTGCAGATCCACATGCACTTAATAGCAAGGTAAAGCTAAGCAGCATCGCTACAATAAAACTTGACGTCTTTGTTAATCTCATAGGTGAAGACCCTCCGGTTATTTCATTATGGTAATAGTAATGATAATGATTATCATACTCAATAACATTATATCGGGAGGATATGTGCTCGCCAATGGAGAATTTGGCGGTGGTAAATGGACGATTGTCCGATGAGCTCACCTGCCTGCTTTCCTTGCGGAACCGGATGGGAGATTGACCATTGTATTTACTGAACATGCGACTGAAGTAATATACATCGTTATATCCAACTTCTTCTGCAATATCGCGAAGTGGAGCATCGGTACATCGTAATAGCTCTTCTGCATGTTTAAGCCGGAATCGTATCAAATATTCAATCAAGCTAAACCCTGTCTCCCCTTTAAAGCGGGTTGATAAATGACGAGGGCTATAATTAAATTGCTCCGCTATAGATTCTAGTGATAAATTATGACGATAATGCTCCTCAATATAACGGACAACCTGCCCAATGACATCCGGTTGCCTGAGGTTAATTCCATCCTTTGTAAACTGCTTTAATAATTCATGTATAAACTGATAGAACAAGCCTTTAACTTGAATTCTTTCCAATTGGCTTCCTTGTGCCCAAAGTTGTTCCATTGCCATTAGTTGATAGTGCAGTGGTAATGGCTCCAAAGACTCGAAGCTATACTGCATCCGAAATGGATTGCTGCGTTCTAAAAGTCTTGCTAAATCCTTTCTTCCTGGCAAGGAGGCTCTATAGAATAATAAATAGTACTCAAACAACTTCCCTGTCTCTATACTTAGTCTCATACCCTTACCACCATGTACAATAAAGTGACGGTCTGCCTCGTAATCTATGCCGTTGAGATTCAAGCTGGCCGTACCCCGCACACAGTAGATAAATCCACATGCTGGTAATACATAGCCTTGCAGCTTGTCCCCAGGCTTCATCACAGCATGTCGAATATCAAGTACTTTAACAGCGGCATAATTCCATGCGAAAATATGATCTTCCAGCCTCATCTTTGCAATACACTCCGATCTGCTCCACAATCTATTTGAATTAATTATATTTCACAATAAATGATAATGATTATCAATTAGTATTAGGTAGTTCCTCTATTTTGTCAATCGCTGTTTAGTATCATGATTGCTTATAGCTTTCGAAATGGAGCTTCCTCAGGAATGCCTCTATCTCATTCACATATCCGCTTACATTAATCTTCCTCAGTACCACTAAGTACAATTTCTTATTCACACTTGAAGGATGTATCAAAAGTTTTCCGGCACAGGCATGAACTGAATTGTAAAAAAACAAACAAAAAAGTTCATCAGATATAGTATCTAATGAACTTTGAGTTGATTTAGTTGGTACCGGTGAGAGGACTCGAACCTCCACGGATTCCCTCTCGATTTTGAGTCGCTCATGCTATCGGGAAGATAGCAGAAACTAAGTCAAAGAAAAGGAATCTAAAGCCCGCGAAAATCCTTGTAAGATCAAGTTTTTTTGCAGGTTCTTTCGTTAGATTTAAACGCCGCAAGGCTTCCGGGAATCTTCTCAAATAGTAGTCGCTTTTGCACAAATGAGAGAACTCGGAGAGAACTATAACAGATCAGCCCGCTCCCTATCATTGACAGATAATATCGAAGCTTTGGCTTCAGGGAGGGGAATTGATATGAGCAAAACAACAGTAAAACACTATCGCTAATCAAAAAGGCAGTACAGGTAAAACCACCACCGCTTATAACCTGGCTTACGCCTTATATAATGAAGGAAAAAAGATATTACTGATTGATTTTGATCCTCAAGGGAATCTAACGATGTACTTTGGTATCGAACAACCTGATAAACTCCCTTACTCTATGTTCAACATCAAGAACGCGATGATGACGGACGAACCGCTTCCATCGCCCGATGAGTGCATTCATTCTCAAGGTAACATTGACCTGATTCCTAGCAACACTTGGCTTACTCAATATCAATGCTTTGGTAGCACTCAACTGCTCAGATCATTGTGAAGGTAAAGAAGCGAATCAATCCACATATTCGCATTGAGGGCGACTTGATGACCAGGTGCTACACCCGTACCAATTTATATAATGAAACCATTCGTCTAGTGAAAGTGTGGTGTATCATAGAAGTCAGTCATCCGGCAAGTTTATTTTGATCAATGAAAATGGACTCTAGACTCCAAAGCGAGGAAAACTGTCGGCCTGTCTTTTACGTTATTCAAAAATAATTAAGTCATCTATCTCCCCTAACGCAAAATACAAGAATCCTTTGAATTTATCAATCGTAACATTCCGTAAAATATCAGCAAAATCTTCATAATCTTTTATTACTTGAAAATTATTAAAGTAAACTTTATTCAATATCTCTGCTTCGCATTCACTTCGACTTATTGGACTAAATCTATTACTGTATACATTTATCCTTAACTCCTCTTTTAACTCGTGGAAATTTACACTTTCAAGCATGAAATTTATTATCTGTTCCACATCTATGGTTATCTTATTTGGAGTCTCGTAAATATCATTGCTGCTCGTTAATTCAAATATATAGTAAATTCTAGTAGAGTCCTCATTACTAAAAAATATAATTTCAAATTTACAGTTATTTTTGACACCATAAGCTTTATCTAATAATTTGCAAATACTTATCAAGTACAATTCATTGAGAATCGTTTGTTCTTTGTTAAAAATCTTAGAAAAATAAGTACTAGAAAGTGCAACTTTTTTATCACTATTACAAAATAATTTAAATATTTGTACATCTATATTTAAATTAGATGCTATCCGTTCCAGTTCTTTGTCATGGAATTCTTGCTTTTCCACACAACCTTTTCGCTTTGTTTTTTGAGGCAAGTCAGAAATAACAAACTCATTTTTTTCATGATTAAAAATGAAATATCTTAAATTTCCTGCTACATAAATACTACTTAAAGTCTCAAATAATTGGTCAACGTTCAAACTTTTTACGTCCTCAAGTAGGCCTATTGGTCGAGAAACAATATCTTTATTTAAAAAATGAATCATTACATTGATCTTTGCCACCTCATTGTGTTTCGATAGTATTTCTTCCTCGACCTCTCTAATGGCCATTAACATTAAGTCATAATATTCATTTTTATTATCTAATATCCTCCTCACATAGTTTTCAAATTCAAAGATAAGGTTTAAACCTACTTGGTACTTCGCATTGCTCCAACTATATAAGCAATAGCAGTAACTTGTTTGTCCTCTCAAATTACTTTCTTTCTCTGTGAAAAAATCTTTGAGCATCGCCAGTATAACAAAGTGCTCTAGAACGTGAGCTAAACCGTTGTTGCTAATACCATCTTTTTCTGATCCAGCTTCGCATAAAATAAAAAATGAATACATCATCTACCTTCTTTCCGAACTTCACTTCATTTTTTTATCCTTGATGTGTTTTAACTTTATGCGTAATGCTCAATCTAAGAAGTAAACCTCATTTTATTAATCCATCTTGGCAAAAATAGTAGGAGTATAAATAAAACTGCAACAGTAATGGAAGGAACGGCAATAATTCTAGAAATACCTCCATAGGGTTCAAAACTTGTGTAATAGCTATTGAACTTGGCTATCTGCATGGGCAGAAAATTGCCCACATAATGTTTCAGAAAGAATACCTCGCTCATCTGAATGGCGTAAGATATGGCTATGGTGAATAGTAACAGGGCGTAGCCAGTATAAATCTGTGTGACTAATACGCTGATCAATAAAGTAATCCCTGTCATCAGTGAGATTGCCACATATCCAATAACCAGGTTGATTAAAAACTGCTCGAAATAATTCACCGCAACCATTGATAAAAAAAATTGTGGACTACTTTGTATAGGCAAATCCGCTCCTTGTAAACCGTACATAAAGAATATAGGCGTAATGTAAATCGCTACCGCCGTCAGATAAAGCAATAAAGAGAGCTGGAAGGCGTTGATAATCCGTATCCTACTCAGCTTACGTTTTCCAAACCTCGTGGATTTGACCAGTCCGTCCACGCCCAAGGTCTCGTCTTCATTAAAAATTGGGACCAGTAGAATGGAAATGAGAACCAGGACAATAAAAACACACTGGCTCATCCCTGAGTTAACGTTCTTCCATCCCTCGGCATAACCCATCCGGATAGGTTCGGAGAGAGAAGCCGCTGCAAAATTCCCGTTGCTGATTCCTTCCCTAGAACTCCCCGCTTCCTTCTGTGCACTTTTGATGATGTCTGCCCTGTCCTGATAAAATTGTTCTGCTGAGACATCCCGTATTCCAGTCCAGTTCCAGCCATACACTTGGATAATTATATCCAAGGCTGGCAAATCTGCAACATCCGCTTTATTCCTGTCTTCTGGTAGGCTAAGTTCTCTGTATTTTTCCAAAATTTTATTAATCTCAACTTCATCCAATACCTCCGGTTGATAGAAATACCGGTATTCCGTCCCATCTGTTACCTCATATCTTGCCTGATTTAAATAACCTGTTTTGATGGTGTCTAAGTTGTAAAAGGTAAGTATCAGAAACAATGCCAACAAAAAACCGAATATGTTTATGTTTAGGATTTTACTTCTGTTTACTTTTGATAAATAGCTCATGATTTCACCTACCTTCCTCTACTGTAAATAATATCTTCTCATCCATATAGAGATACCGATTCGAGATAAGAGAATGTACACAGTACCCAGAAACAGGGCGACAAAAACATAAGGAAATACAGTATTACCCACAAAATATAATTTCTCTATGCCTATAAGATTATTGATAAAGTTCTGGGGCATGAAGACCATCACTTTTTCAATCAGCGCCCCCCTCCCCATCTGATAAGTATTTACGAGATAAAAATAAATCAGTGAAAGTGCTAATACCAGTTTCCCTCTTTTAAAAACCACGGACAAAAACAGGATAAGATGCGTCACGACAAGTGTGGAAAAGTATCCCATGGAAATATAGAGTAACCCCTCTTGAAGCTGATTCATAGAATAAAATGTAATTGTTCCGATTTGAACCGAAGAGTCCCAGCCGTGCAGCGTATACACTGCGGTAATAAATAGCAGTATGATCGCAATATACACAAAATAGGCTATCGTAGAAAACACACAAGCGGCACCAAGCTTGTAGCTGAGCAGCCTCCTCCTGCTCTCCTTGGTGGATAAGGTCACCTTGTCAATTCCTTTGCTGCTGTTTTTGGAGAATCCTTCGCATAGGATAAAGGCCAAGAACATAAAGAAAAGGTAGATCGTATTTAATAAACCTATTTTCAGGTACTCCCAGCCACTATCGTATTTGAATAAAAATGGGGTGGGTACTTTTTGCATTTTCTGGGATATGATTTCGATTTGTTTCTCTGTATAAGGAAATAGATTTTGTTCAGTGGATAAATATTCGGTAAAACTGCCCTTCCAATCTACATAAAAATTGGAGAGCTGCTCATCCGTTAAATTTAAGCTGTTATCGAGAACACGGTACTTTATATATGGAAAGTTCAGTTCCCAGTTCAGCGCATCGTGAGGAAAAGTTAATCTTTTTCCCAACTTGCGATCTGTATCTACTTCGCCTTCAATATAAGGTTTGTCCACGCTGTTTTCGTAGTTTTGTTTCATTTGTAATAAATAATCCGTCGTCATCGTGCCCTCAACCGTGCGCTCCCTTAAAATTTTCCAGCCTCCAAGACCGCTATGTATGGTTCCCTCATCATCCAAGACATCTATACTCTTGGCGGTTTGAATCCAGGGGATCAGAATAATAGTGAGAAAGAGTAGGCTGATAATTACTGTATTTTTATTTAATATTTTTTTCAGTTCTAATGGAATGAAATTACGCATGGCTCCCACTCCCTAAGTAGATGTAGTAATCTTCCAGCGTGGGCTCGCATACGATTGCGCCTGATTCCTTTTCTCCCAAGTAACGGACATTAACAACGTTTTCTTCCTGCCGGATCCGTACGATCAGGTGCTCCTTTTTAAAGGAGGCCAGTCGCTCTCTGTCCATCTCCTCAGTAAATACTTTTCCTTTAATCCCGGATAACATCTTTTGCACATTACCTTGCTCTTTAATTTTCCCCTGATTTAGGATGATCACATTGGTGGTAATTGCTTCGATATCCGAAATAATGTGGGTAGAAAACAAGATGATCTTGTCCTGTCCCATTTCGCTTATGATGTTTGAAAAACGGATTCGCTCATGGGGGTCAAGCCCAGCGGTGGGCTCGTCAAAAATTAATATCTTCGGATCGTTAATAATGGCTTGGGCAATGCCCACCCGCCTTTTCATCCCTCCGGAAAAGGTTTTGACCTTTTTATTAGCAACATTCTCCAGGTTGACAAACTGTAATACCTCTGGAACTTTGTGCATCAGTTCTTTTTTTGACAACCCCTTCAGTGCTCCCATATATTCCAGATATTCTGTTGCTGTAAACGCGGAATAAACCTCGAAATCCTGGGGAATATATCCCACAAGATTCCGGTAGTCGTCGTTCATATGGAAGATATCCTTGCCGTTAAAGGTAACCTTACCACTAGTTTGATGGTCAATTGCCACAAGGATTCTCATCAAGGTGCTTTTCCCTGCCCCATTATCTCCCAAAAGCCCATACACACCTTCAGGCAATGTAAAATTTAGTTCACTGATTGCCCGTTTCATTCCAAATGTTCTTGTTAAATTCTCCGCTTTAATTTCCATCGCTAATTTCCTCTCTCAATTGATATACGTCTCCTTCCGAGAGAACTTGCCATTCTTCTCCCGTAGACTTTCTACCTAACAGGAGGTTGGTATATTCTCCGTCCAGCTTTTTCACTTCCCATGCGAACAGATTTTCATTTTCGAATCCTGCTATGATACCTGTTTTTTCTTCCTTGTATAGAATATTTTGGATTCTCGGATCATCAGTGTTTCCCCTAGTGCCATTGTCCGCTGGTTCGGGAAACCGATCTGAATTTTCTCTCATGTATGCATCAACTGTTTTGTAGATGCCTGTTATATCCTCGATAGAA
Organism: Paenibacillus sp. FSL H7-0690; assembly: GCF_037980415.1. Lineage (NCBI taxonomy): Bacteria > Bacillati > Bacillota > Bacilli > Caryophanales > Paenibacillaceae > Paenibacillus > Paenibacillus sp. FSL H7-0690. Next base: position 5,502,493 of record NZ_CP150281.1, read on the forward strand.
AGAGATGGAACTTCTATTGTTGGCCTAATTGAAGACTCTTTTCTTCCTTGCTCCCGATAAGTTCTTTCATTTTTTTTCCTCCCTTCATCAAGACGTTTGTCCAAAGCAATATCCTCAAAAGTCCTTTTATCATCTAGCGTTGCATCCTTTGGAGATTCCTCATTGCCCGGATTCTTATTCTCTGACTTTACATCCTTCGGATTATTATCTAAGGTAATTAAATCCTCTGAGATGGTTTTATCATCCTGTATGCTTGCATATTCTGAGTAGCTGCTTTGATTTTGGAAGTAGAGGCTTCCTCCAATCAAAATGGTTATAGTTAATACAAACATTAAGATTTTTTTCACTAAGACACCTCCATTTTTTATATGTAATTCTACATTTTATCGTTTATTTCAACTGACTTAATCTTTCGTATAACTTTAATTTATCACCAATTTTCTCAACTTCCATTTTATACCTATTCTTCTTGGTACAAATTATAGATTGAACACCTTAAAAATCTAGGTGTGTAGATCTTAAATTTTTATTAACAAATGGTTGTCAATGGTATTATGAGTAAAATCTCCTGAATGATAGATCTTGGAATCAGTCTGTAGCCGAATTTTTTGTATGACCATTTCGCATCACTATAAAAAATTGAACAGCTTCATCCGAAAAAATCGGTAATTGAAAAGATAAAGAGAACAAGAACAAATAAAACTTCCGTTTTATTGAACAGTGGTATTATCCCCTTCAAGTAGACACTCGAAAAAAACTACATGTTATCATGGAGATTCGAGTAACACTTGGAGGGGATATTTTTATGGCGAAAAAAGGACAAACATTTCAGATGTATACAGAAGCATTTAAATTAAAGGCGGTTAGAACCTACTTAGATGGATCATCTAGCTATACGATCATAGCTGAACAACAAGGTATCCGTAGTTGCACGCAATTGAAGGTTTGGGTGAGAAAATGGAAAAACGGAGATTCTTTCGATGAACGTAAAAATGAGGAAAAAGAGATGAATCCTAGGAAAGGTCGCTCTCGCACGTCCTTTGGTAGTGTCGAACAAGAAAGTGACTACCTGAAAGCGCAGGTGGATATTTAAAAAAGCGGTATCCAAATCTAATAAAGGAGAAGCTCCCAGGCAGCGAGAGAACTACGCTACCCGCATCATATTACAGACCTCATAGCGATTGCAGGGATATCACGGACCAGTTACTACAAATGGCTAGCTACATAGCCTAAGCGTCAGAGCCAGGAATGACAAAAATCAAGAGATCAAGGAACACATGATGGCCATTCATTTTTCGCATCCAGATTTAGGCTATCCTCGCATTTCGACTGCCATGTAGGAGGCAGGCTTCAACGTGAATCACAAGAAAGTATGGCGAATCATGAAAGAACTATCGATCAAATCTATCATTCGAAAGAATCGAAGACAGTCTAGTTATACCCTTTCTATCGTTTTCCCGAATCGCTTAAAACGTAAATTTCATGCCACAGCACCACAGCACCACAGCAAAAAATGGTAACGGATATTACCTATATTTCGGACGGAACTAACTTTCATTACTTATCCGTCATACAAGATCTATTCAACAACGAGATTGTCACTTTGCAATTGTCAGAACGTAACGATGTTCAACTCGTGTTGGATACGGTTACGAAGTGGACAAGAAAAAGAGACGTACATTGGAAGCCGTGCTCCATTCGGTTCAGGGCTTCCAATACACGTCTCAGGCATACAATACAGGATTAGAGGTATTCGGCATTAAAGGCAGCACTCTCGCAAAGCTACCTCCCTAGATAATGCATGTTTCGAATCCTTCTTTTCGCATCTCAAAACAGAGGAGTTGTACCTCAAACAGTGTAATTCAAGAGCGGAAATATCACCGCTTTCAAGCAAAACTATCGGTGCGCGCTGGCAGCATAGCTTTTTTCATTTGTCTACTTGACAGGGGTATGACCAATACTCAGAAAATAAAAAAACTTGTAAAATTGCTGAAAGCAATCTTACAAGTTTTTTCGATATACCGGTGAGAGGACTCGAACCTCCACGGTTTCCCTCTCGATTTTGAGTCGAGCGCGTCTGCCATTCCGCCACACCGGCAAAGTATTAAGTTAAAATATGGCGCGCCCTGAGAGATTCGAACTCCCGGCCTTTTGATTCGTAGTCAAACGCTCTATCCAGCTGAGCTAAGGGCGCAAAATTTATATGGAGCGGACGACGGGAATCGAACCCGCGACCCTCGCCTTGGCAAGGCGATGCTCTACCGCTGAGCCACGTCCGCACACGGTATGTATTGATGTCCGACTCACTAAAGAAGTGAGCCATGAAGGACTCGAACCTTCGACACCCTGATTAAAAGTCAGGTGCTCTACCAACTGAGCTAATGGCTCATAAAGCAAGAAAATGGCGGAACCGACGGGATTCGAACCCGCGGTCTCCTGCGTGACAGGCAGGCATGTTAGGCCAACTACACCACGGTTCCAGAAGAATAATTGCTTAATGAAAATTGGTTGCGGGGGCAGGATTTGAACCTGCGACCTTCGGGTTATGAGCCCGACGAGCTACCGGGCTGCTCCACCCCGCGTCAGTAAAAAAGTATTAATTCCCTTGGATCCCCCGGAAAGTATCCAGAATCCTCAGTGAAGCATTAACTTCACTTTTGGGGATGTGTTATGGTGGAGGCTGAGGGGATCGAACCCCCGACCCTCTGCTTGTAAGGCAGATGCTCTCCCAGCTGAGCTAAGCCTCCATGTAAAGAAGCAACTTAATTATCATAACATAATCAAATCTGTAATGCAACCTTTTTTTCTAGAAGTCTGAAGCTGTTTCAAGAAGAAATGGTGACCCGTATGGGATTCGAACCCATGTTACCTCCGTGAAAGGGAGGTGTCTTAACCCCTTGACCAACGGGCCGTTTTAAAAACAAATTGTTTTGACAACAAAAAAGATTATATCATGTATTATTAAGTATAGCAATACCTAAACTAATTATTTTTCTTTTTACTCTTCCCTAGGTAATAGATTGATATGAAGCTTTTGAGCTATTATCTCAACGATTTCACCTATAGTTCTATCATTCGTGTCTAGATGCTGCTTAAATACCTCGTGATCAAGCCCTCTGATGCACCTGTCGATCTGCTGAGCAGCCCAAGAGTCTTTTCCTTCACTCTAATGCTTAATCTCTTAAGCAAGGTCTCTCGGCAGGCACACAAACTAAAATGATAAAGCTCTATACCTCCATCAATTAACTTGCTGATGATTTCCCTGCAATAATCCGGATTCACTAGGGTCATAGGTACGATAATTATTCCATCATATTCGCTAGCTATGTTTTTCTTCGATAAATTTCATTTGCGGTTTCTGTCTTCCCTGGACCAAAAGCACCATTGATCCATATAATCATGATCATTTGCCTCCATGAACTAATTTTCATTCAAAAACCACTTCACAGTGATTGCCTATCCTTATAATAAACTGCTAAACATCGTACAACAAAAAGACCACTGTCGAATACTCAACAGTGGTCTTGCGTGCTTGGCAACGTCCTACTCTCCCAGGACCCTTCGGTCCAAGTACCATCGGCGCTGGAGGGCTTAACGGTCGTGTTCGGGATGGGTACGCGTGGAACCCCTCCGCTATCGCCACCAAACGGGCATTTGCGGTACAAATGCATTATTCAGGTCTCAGCATCGCCAAATGCTGAAAACAAATTCATCATCACACAGTCACTTGGACTATATAAATCTGAGCTTGATGCCTGAAAACTGAATCCGAAACGAATCTGCATTCTAACTATAGGATAAGCCCTCGACCGATTAGTATTGGTCAGCTCCATGCATTGCTGCACTTCCACCTCCAACCTATCTACCTCGTCGTCTTCAAGGGGTCTTACTAATTGGGAAATCTCATCTTGAGGGGGGCTTCACGCTTAGATGCTTTCAGCGCTTATCCCGTCCGTACGTAGCTACCCAGCCATGCTCCTGGCGGAACAACTGGTGCACCAGCGGTACGTCCATCCCGGTCCTCTCGTACTAAGGACAGCTCCTCTCAAATTTCCTGCGCCCACGACAGATAGGGACCGAACTGTCTCACGACGTTCTGAACCCAGCTCGCGTACCGCTTTAATGGGCGAACAGCCCAACCCTTGGGACCTACTTCAGCCCCAGGATGCGATGAGCCGACATCGAGGTGCCAAACCTCCCCGTCGATGTGGACTCTTGGGGGAGATAAGCCTGTTATCCCCAGGGTAGCTTTTATCCGTTGAGCGATGGCCCTTCCATGCGGTACCACCGGATCACTAAGTCCGACTTTCGTCCCTGCTCGACTTGTAGGTCTCGCAGTCAAGCTCCCTTATGCCTTTGCACTCTGCGAATGATTTCCAACCATTCTGAGGGAACCTTGGAACGCCTCCGTTACTCTTTAGGAGGCGACCGCCCCAGTCAAACTGCCCGCCTGACACGGTCCCCGTACCCGATAAGGGTACTAGGTTAGAACCTAGATACGATCAGGGTGGTATCCCAACGGCGCCTCCACCGAAGCTTGCGCTCCGATTTCTACGGCTCCCACCTATCCTGTACAGATCGTACCCAAATTCAATATCAAGCTGCAGTAAAGCTCCATGGGGTCTTTCCGTCTTGTCGCGGGTAACCTGCATCTTCACAGGTATTAAAATTTCACCGGATCTCTCGTTGAGACAGCGCCCAAGTCGTTACGCCATTCGTGCGGGTCAGAATTTACCTGACAAGGAATTTCGCTACCTTAGGACCGTTATAGTTACGGCCGCCGTTTACTGGGGCTTCGGTTCATAGCTTCGGGTTACCCCTAACCACTCCCCTTAACCTTCCAGCACCGGGCAGGCGTCAGCCCGTATACTTCGCCTTGCGGCTTCGCACAGACCTGTGTTTTTGCTAAACAGTCGCTTGGGCCTTTTCACTGCGGCCCCCTCGTGCTATTCACACTACCGGGGCACCCCTTCTCCCGAAGTTACGGGGTCATTTTGCCGAGTTCCTTAACGAGAGTTCTTCCGCGCGCCTTAGAATTCTCTTCTCGCCTACCTGTGTCGGTTTGCGGTACGGGCACCTTCTCCTGGCTAGAGGCTTTTCTTGGCAGTGTGAGATCATGACCTTCGCTACTACAATTTTCGCTCCCCATCACAGCCCAGCCTTAATGATGTGCGGATTTGCCTACACATCAGCCTCACTGCTTAGACGGACATCCATCAGTCCGCGTCACTACCCTCCTGCGTCACCCCATCGCTCATAGCGGATTACGGTGGTACAGTAATTTCAAACTGTTGTCCTTCGACTACGCCTTTCGGCCTCGCCTTAGGTCCCGACTTACCCTGAGCGGACGAGCCTTCCTCAGGAAACCTTGGGCTTTCGGCGGATCAGATTCTCACTGATCTTTTCGTTACTCATACCGGCATTCTCACTTGTGTAGTGTCCAGCGCTCTTTTCAGTACACCTTCAACCCCTACACAACGCTCCCCTACCCCAGATACATAGTATCTAGCCATAGCTTCGGTGGTGTGTTTAGCCCCGTTACATTTTCGGCGCAGAGTCACTCGACCAGTGAGCTATTACGCACTCTTTCAATGGTGGCTGCTTCTAAGCCAACATCCTGGTTGTCTGTGCAACTCCACATCCTTTCCCACTTAACACACACTTGGGGACCTTAGCTGATGGTCTGGGCTGTTTCCCTTTTGACAATGGATCTTAGCACTCACTGTCTGACTCCCGGCAATAAGTATATGGCATTCGGAGTTTGACTGAGCTTGGTAATCCTTGCGGACCCCGCACCCAATCAGTGCTCTACCTCCACTACTCTTATACCGAGGCTAGCCCTAAAGCTATTTCGGGGAGAACCAGCTATCTCCGAGTTCGATTGGAATTTCTCCGCTACCCCCACCTCATCCCCGCACTTTTCAACGTACGTGGGTTCGGGCCTCCAGTGCGTGTTACCGCACCTTCACCCTGGACAGGGGTAGATCACACGGTTTCGGGTCTACGTCCACATACTAATTCGCCCTATTCAGACTCGCTTTCGCTGCGGCTCCACCTTCTCGGCTTAACCTTGCATGTTAAACGTAACTCGCCGGTTCATTCTACAAAAGGCACGCCATCACCCATTAATAGGGCTCTGACTTTTTGTAAGCACACGGTTTCAGGTTCTATTTCACTCCCCTTCCGGGGTGCTTTTCACCTTTCCCTCACGGTACTGTTTCACTATCGGTCGCCAGGTAGTATTTAGCCTTAGCAGATGGTCCTGCTGGATTCATACGGGGTTTCACGTGCCCCGCACTACTCGGGATCCGTCTCGGAGAGAATACAGTTTAGGTTACAGGGCTTTTACCTCTATCGCGGGCCTTTCCAGACCTCTTCACCTACCATATTCCTTTGTAACTCCATGTGAGACGTCCCACAACCCCTAAGAGCAAGCTCTTAGGTTTAGGCTGTTCCGCGTTCGCTCGCCGCTACTGACGGAATCACTATTGTTTTCTCTTCCTCAGGGTACTTAGATGTTTCAGTTCCCCTGGTCTGCCTCTACATTTCCTATGTATTCAGAAATGAGTAACTGCGAATTACCACAGCTGGGTTTCCCCATTCGGACACCCCCGGATCAAAGCTTGCTTACAGCTCCCCGAGGCAGTTTCGTTGTTCGCCACGTCCTTCGTCGGCTCCTGGCGCCTAGGCATCCTCCGTGTGCTCTTATTAGCTTAACCTTGATTTTTCCGCAGGAAAATATCATACGATGACATTCTCTTTGGAATCATCTCACTAATAACATTTACTTGTTTACACAAGTTGCTAAAAGATGTTCTAAAACGCAAATTCGTTTCGGTATCCAGTTTTCAAGGATCAAGTCTTACTTGAGAGCTTAAACTCTCAAAACTGAGCAACGAGTGAGTAACAGGCCTAAACCTGAGTTTTGGAAGCTGAGCTTCCGATTTGAATGTCCTCATTGCAGAGAACGATTCTCCATAGAAAGGAGGTGATCCAGCCGCACCTTCCGATACGGCTACCTTGTTACGACTTCACCCCAATCATCTACCCCACCTTCGGCGGCTGGCTCCCTTGCGGGTTACCCCACCGACTTCGGGTGTTGTAAACTCTCGTGGTGTGACGGGCGGTGTGTACAAGACCCGGGAACGTATTCACCGCGGCATGCTGATCCGCGATTACTAGCAATTCCGACTTCATGCAGGCGAGTTGCAGCCTGCAATCCGAACTGAGACCGGCTTTGATGGGATTGGCTCCACCTCGCGGCTTCGCTTCCCGTTGTACCGGCCATTGTAGTACGTGTGTAGCCCAGGTCATAAGGGGCATGATGATTTGACGTCATCCCCACCTTCCTCCGGTTTGTCACCGGCAGTCACTCTAGAGTGCCCAGCATTACCTGCTGGCAACTAAAGTTAAGGGTTGCGCTCGTTGCGGGACTTAACCCAACATCTCACGACACGAGCTGACGACAACCATGCACCACCTGTCTCCTCTGTCCCGAAGGCCGCTGCTATCTCTAGCAGATTCAGAGGGATGTCAAGACCTGGTAAGGTTCTTCGCGTTGCTTCGAATTAAACCACATACTCCACTGCTTGTGCGGGTCCCCGTCAATTCCTTTGAGTTTCAGTCTTGCGACCGTACTCCCCAGGCGGAGTGCTTACTGTGTTAACTTCGGCACCAAGGGTATCGAAACCCCTAACACCTAGCACTCATCGTTTACGGCGTGGACTACCAGGGTATCTAATCCTGTTTGCTCCCCACGCTTTCGCGCCTCAGCGTCAGTTACAGCCCAGAAAGTCGCCTTCGCCACTGGTGTTCCTCCACATATCTACGCATTTCACCGCTACACGTGGAATTCCACTTTCCTCTTCTGTACTCAAGCCACCCAGTTTCCAGTGCGACCTCAGGTTGAGCCCAAGGTTTAAACACCAGACTTAAATAGCCGCCTGCGCGCGCTTTACGCCCAATAATTCCGGACAACGCTTGCCCCCTACGTATTACCGCGGCTGCTGGCACGTAGTTAGCCGGGGCTTTCTTCTCAGGTACCGTCACTCCGGTAGCAGTTACTCTACCGGACGTTCTTCCCTGGCAACAGAGCTTTACGATCCGAAAACCTTCATCACTCACGCGGCGTTGCTCCGTCAGGCTTTCGCCCATTGCGGAAGATTCCCTACTGCTGCCTCCCGTAGGAGTCTGGGCCGTGTCTCAGTCCCAGTGTGGCCGTTCACCCTCTCAGGTCGGCTACGCATCGTCGCCTTGGTGGGCCGTTACCCCACCAACTAGCTAATGCGCCGCAGGCCCATCCCTCAGTGACAGATTGCTCCGTCTTTCATTCTTCTCTCAGGAGAAAAAAGAAATTATCCGGTATTAGCTACCGTTTCCGGTAGTTATCCCAGTCTGAAGGGCAGGTTGCCTACGTGTTACTCACCCGTCCGCCGCTAAGTTATTTTGAAAGCAAGCTTTCAAAATAACTCCGCTCGACTTGCATGTATTAGGCACGCCGCCAGCGTTCGTCCTGAGCCAGGATCAAACTCTCCAATTAGTATTGAAAAGAGCGATATGCTCATTTTGAAACATCTGACGAGAAAATTAATTCTCTAATTTGGATTTCACTTACGTGATTTCCTACTCACTCGTTGTTCAGTTTTCAAAGATCAAGTTCTCGTTGGCGCCGTTTAATGTCTCAGCAGCAACTCTTATAATATATCATGCTTTCTGATTTATTGCAACTCTTTTTTTTCAAAGTTCTTTGCAATCTAATTCAGATTATCATTCACCAACCGAAAGCTTTATAGTTCCTCTTTGCGACTGGATTTATAATGTACCATATATCCCTACATAAAAACAACACTTAAAAATTTATATTTTATAAATAAGTGCTTTTGCCCCACTTTATTTAACATCTTTTATCCCTATTTACCTATAAAAAAACGTGTAGATTCTAAGGATACAGAATCTACACGTAAGTCAAACAACGGCTTAATATATAAATTTATTAGTTTGAAATCCAAGGATTTCTACGTTTTTTAGTACTCGCTGCTGAACCTTGAGATTTCGTAGCAGTTTTGCTTTTCTTGCTACTAGGTTGACCTGAGGTCTTTGCTTTTTTGCCTGTTGCTGTTTCCTTTGCTACATTCCCCTTATTCTTGAGAGATGCGTTAGAAGTTGACTCATCACTCTCTGTTCTAGCCGTTTCGGGAGATTCCTGCACGAACGCTTCAGGTTCTTGAATTTCCGGCACCCGATTATGCTGCGAATAATTACCTATCCCTGGATACTGCGGATTGGATGGAATATTAGAGTTATCCGGTCCACCAAATGCTCCAAGCGTAGAAGTAGGTACCGTTCCCTGATTAGGCATTCCTGCTCCATATGCGGAAAAAGCGTTTGGATTCCCATATTCAGGATAGGTGTTATATACAGGCATGTCATATGAATAAGTTTGCACTGGTTGAATATGCACGCCTCCGCACCCACAAGTTGGCCAAGGAAGGTTCGGCGTCTGTCCTCCATATTGAGGAACAGCATACGGGGAGAAATCCCCGCCAACATTCATGCCAGCAACATTAGCCTCCATCGGATTCCACTGTCCTGGACTCATATTAGGGGCAGCATTGGGATTCCATTGTTCTGGGCTCACGTTAGGCGCTGCATTGGGATTCCATTGCTCTGGGCTTATGTTTGGCGCGGCATTTGGATTCCATTGTTCTGGGCTTATGTTTGGCGCGGCATTTGGATTCCACTGTTCCGGGCTTATGTTTGGCGCGGCATTTGGATTCCACTGTTCTGGGCTTATGTTTGGCGCGGCATTGGGATTCCACTGTTCTGGACTCATATTAGAATACATATTGCCCGAAAAATAACATGGTGAAATACATTCTGGTGCATAAGCCATTGGCTGAACATAACTTGGTGCCCAGTTCATGTTCATATTAGGGCTATTTTGATATGAATCATAGAGATAAGGATTTCCTCCCAGGCCCGGGTATCCGTTGGAATTGTCCCATGAGCAATCATTGTCTGCTTTCTTCTCAGCTTTAGGTGCTTCTTGTTGAGCAATCGGTTCTTGATTTGGAACCGTAATCTGAACAAATAAACTCTGCATTTCAATTTCTTGCACTGGAGCAACTTCCATTTGCATATTAGGCGCAGGATTGGGTGCAATGTTTTGTGTATTAATAGGGGCGATGTTTAGCGATGGGTGTGGTGCAGAATTGGATTCAGGTGAGATATTTGTCACTGGTTTAGGTGCAGGTTTAGCTTCTGGCTTGGTCTCTGGTTTTACTTCTGGTTTAGTTTCTGGTTTAGGTGCAGGCACTACCTCAGCAGCAGGCTGTTCTTTAGGACCTGTATATTCCTTGCCACCCACCTGCGTTTTCTCTGAGGCGTTAGAAGGTGTATACCCAGGCTGTGTCGGTGAGGTATTGGATACTTTTTTAGGAATATTAACTACTTCCCCTAGCATAAGTACATTTGGATTCTTTAGTTGGGGATTGGCCTCAACCATATCCTTTAAAGGAATTCCCCAGGCTTTAGATAATTTCCACAAGGTATCTCCTTGTTTAACGGTGTGCTTGTAGTAAACTTCACTGTTCTCCGGTACGGATACAGGGGCCGTAGGTATTTTCACTTTGTCTCCAACCGCTAACACATTCGGATTACTGATCTGCGGGTTTGCTTCAATAATTTTTTGTAACGGCACTCCGTACTTTTGCGATAAGGCATACAAACTATCGCCTTGTTTGACAATGTGTATTTTCACGTAGCATTAACCTCCTAAAAGTTTTGTGGAGTATTGCTTTCTTTACAGCTACACAGCAAAACTGACTTCGAAAGCAAACACCCTTTTCATGGAACATTGCTCTCTTACAAAGTTATATGCGGTACAGCCGCCTCCTTCGTTACTACATCTTATGCAGCCCATGGGCGAATGACATCCCCGAAATAAAAAAAATCCTTTCATGATCCATGAAAAGATTAACCGGAGACTCCCGTTTTCTTCTGCATGTATGCATAAAAGGACTTCTGATGCGTATTCAATGCTATTTACGTTGTATGATTAGTCTTTATTCCCAAACCTTGTAGCCATCTTTATCAACCACATTACGGAACTCTTCGAGCAGCTTCAAAGTGATTGGACCCGCTTGTCCTTCACCAATGATCCGGCCGTCAATTTCACGTGCAGCAATAACCTCAGCAGCTGTGCCAGTGAAGAACACCTCGTCCGCTATATAAACATCATGCATTGTGAACGGTTCTTCTTTCAGTTTAATACCTAATTTCTCGCAGAGCTCAATGATCGCCAGACGGGTAATTCCTTCAAGGGCTCCCAAGTAACATGGAGGAGTGAAAACTACACCATTTTTGATGATGAAAATGTTATCGCCCGAACCCTCAGTAACATAACCTTGAGCGTTCATCATGATGGCTTCGTCGGCTTCTGCCAAGTTGGATTGGATTTTTACTAGGATATTGTTTAGGTAATTAAGCGATTTGATCTTTGGATTGAGTGCATCCGGAATATTACGGCGTTGGGACACAGAAACTGCACGAAGTCCGTTCAAATACGCTTGTTCTGGGTAAATAGCCAGTTGCTCAACGATAATAATTACACTAGCTTTTGGACAACGACGCGGATCAAGACCTAAGTTCCCTGGTCCCCGGGAGACGATCAGTCGAATATAGCCATTCCGCATGTCGTTAAGACGAATCGTTTCAGCCATAGCTTCCAGCATCTCATCATACGTTAGCGGAATGTCCAGCATGATCGATTTTGCCGAATCATACAGTCTGTCCAAATGCTCTTTACATTTAAATATATTGCCGTTATAGATACGGATACCTTCAAAAATGCCGTCTCCATACAAAAAACCGTGATCAAAAACGGATACCTTTGCATTTTCCTTCGTTACGTGTTGTCCATCCAAATAGATCCATTGCTCAGCCATGAATTTACTGCACCTCCGCTTTCTCTTCCTCATAGGTGTATGTGGGATACGAGCCCAGAATCCTTACCTGACAGCCTAAAGCACTAATTTCTTCAATAGCCCCTGGCAGCAGAACAGATTCTATCGGTTCCAGCACATCAATATAAAAATAATAAGTACCCAGCTTCTTCTTCGTTGGTCGTGATTCAATACGCGATAAATTCAGTTTCCGCCAGGAAAAAGCAGCAAGCACCTGATGCAAGGCACCTGGAAAATCCTCTGGCAGCGTTACTAGAACACTCGTCTTTACTCCTGTGCTGCTCCGCGGAAGATCTATCTTCTGTGGACCAACCAGGACAAACCGTGTGTAGTTGTTGTTGTGATCTGTAATTTGCCGATCTACAATCTCCAGCCCATGAGTAGCGGCGCCAAGAGCGGTACCGATAGCAGCCCAGCCCTTGCCGGGATTGTTTTTGACGATTTCCACAGCTTCAGAGGTACTTCCGACCGACTCCAGTTCAGCCCAAGGGGCATGCTTACGAACAAATTGCATGCATTGCGCCATTGCTACGGGGTGCGAAAGGATTTTTACCATCTTGGTGAAATCCTTGTTGCCGTCTGTATCTGTGAATTCCCTTGGGTTACCGATAAGATTCTGTATCGATGGAAAAATCCATTCCGTCTGCATTGGCAGATCCACTTCATTGATGAGCCAATCGATGTGAAGACTAACTGAGCCTTCAATGGTATTTTCAATCGGAATCACGCTGTAATCGGTGGTACCATTCGCCGTAGAGAGAAATACATCGGAAATTAACTTGTGATGCACAAGCTTTACAGGTTCACCGTTAAACAAATGCAGCAGCGCTTCGTGGGATACCGAGCCCTGCGGCAATACCGCTATTGATTTCATGACCGTACTCCTTTTATCATATCCAAAAATGATACGTTTTGCATCTCGTTTATTTCGAGCAGCTCTGTAGTAACTCCAGAAGCACAAGGTGTTAACCAGCAGGTCCGAGCGGAAATGCCATGTTCCTGCATCGTATTCTTCAAGAAGGCCTCAAGCTCACTCTTACGGGTCTCTTGGCGATCCACTAAACATAGCAGAGTCGGTCCAGCACCGCTAAGTGCGATCCCTAAAGCACCGTGTTCAGGAGCTTCTGCGAGCAGCTTCTCCATGCCCGGTATAAGCGGTGCACGATACGGCTGATGCAGGCGATCCTGCATCGCTCTGCTAAGCAGGTCAAGCCGGCCTGATGCCAGCGAAGCCGTCAATAGAGAGGTTCTGCTGATGTTGTACACAGCATCACTAACTGAGATTTCTGTTGGAAGCAATCCCCGCGCTTTTGTGGTTTCCAGTTCAAATTCAGGAATAACCACCAGCACCTCAAGATTTTGTGGTGGTTCTAGCCGAACATAATCCGCATGTTCACCATCCCACACGGCAGTAATAATGCCGCCAAACAAGGAGGCACCCACATTATCGGGATGTTTCTCAAGCTGGGTAGCCATATCAAACAGCTTAGCATTATCCAGCGGAGAGCCAATCATTGTGTTCGCTGCGGCCATTCCGCCAATAATAGCTGAGGCACTGCTGCCGAGTCCACGCGTAAGCGGAATTTCCGAGTACATGGATATCGATAATTCAGGCACCGTAACGCCTGCCTCTGCAAATACCATTTGAGCGACCTTATAGAGTAAATTGCTCTTATCCTGAGCCACTCCATTCATCTCATCACCATATAGATGAAAAACAGTCTCCTCTGCTTCCTCCATCTCAATCCAGGCATATAGCGGCAATGCCATACCCAGAGTATCGAAGCCCGGACCAAGATTGGCAGTACTAGCAGGCACTTTAACCCTAGCTCTTCCGTAAATACTCATAACAGGTACAATCTCCTTACTATGTTTTGAAATATGAAAGTATTAGTTCAGTGGCTTGGTTAACCTTCCACACGATAATGGCTCTTAATCCGGCGGATGACTTTCAGCTCCTCGAAATGGCGCAGCACTTTGTTCATGCTTGCTTTACTAGCGTTATGAGTGACAATAATGATCTCCGCATCAGGATTATTGGGATTGGCTTGCTGAACTACTGAATCCAAACTTACATCATATTCGGCAAACACTTGAGTAATCTTAGCCAATACCCCTGCTTTATCATCAACATGCAGAAGCAAAAAGTTTTTATAAAAAATAGCTTCATCACTCTTAAGCTTTTTCTGCTTGTAAGGTACTTTTTGCTTCAATCCATTCACACCTAGTTTAAGGTTCTTAATGACAGCTACCAAATCAGCTACCACTGAGGTTGCAGTTGGCATTGCGCCCGCACCCGCACCGTAGAACATGGTCTCTCCCACTGCTTCCCCGTATACGTAAACTGCGTTGAACACGCCATTGACGGAAGCCAAGGGATGACTAGCCCGAATCAAGGTTGGCTGAACACTGATGCTGAATTCTTCATCCTGACGTTCAGCGATGCCTAACAGCTTAATTTCATATCCGAGACGTTTCGCAAAGGCGATATCCGCCTTACTCACCTGAGAAATCCCACTCACACTTACATCATGCAGCTCCACATTAGTACGGAAACCTAAGGTTCCGAGAATCGCCATTTTGCGGGCCGCGTCCAGGCCTTCCACATCCGAGGTTGGATCAGACTCTGCGTATCCCAGATCCTGCGCTTCTTTTAACACATCATTATAGGAAGCGCCTTCTTGGCTCATTTTGGTTAGTATGTAATTAGTCGTTCCATTCACGATACCTATAATCTTCATAATCTTATCTGAGGAAAAGCCCTCGATAAGTGTGCGGATAATCGGAATGCCTCCTGCTACGCTAGCCTCATAAAAGACATCACATTGCTTCTCCTGCGCCTTAGCAAGAATCTCCGAGCCGTGCAGCGCCATCAAATCCTTGTTCGCAGTTACGACATGTTTACCGCGTTCCAAAGCTTCAAGAATATATTCTTTGGTTCCCGCGATTCCCCCCATAACTTCAACGATGACATCAATTTCAGGATCACGAATCACATCCCATGGATCTGTCGTTATTTTAGCAGGATCAACCTCGATTTCGCGTGGTTTATTAGAATTATTCACAGCTATACGTTCAATGACAATTGAAGAGCCTACCTGGCTGCTTAAATCCTCTTGATTCCCTTCCACGATACGAACTACACCTGTGCCTACTGTTCCCAGGCCCAGCAACCCCACTTTAACCGGCTTCATCTGTCTCCTCCTAAAAGTTTACGAATATAGTTCCTATCCCTGTCCAACAATTAAAGCACGCTTCACTCCTGGAATCTCTTTCAGACTATCCAGCATCTCTCCGAGTTCCTCATTTAAGTGTGAAATTTCTACGGAGATCACCACATTTGCCCGCCCTTGCAGCGGAATACTCTGGTGAATCGTCAACACATTAGCCCCATGTCCCGCTACAGAGCCTAGTACCTTGGAAAGCATTCCAGATTCGTGCTCCAAATCCATGGAAATCGTAACGATCCGCTCTCGTTCGAGCTGATGGATCAAGTGAATTCCATCCTTGTATTTATAAAAAGCGCTTCGGCTTAATCCCACCTGCTCTACACCTTCATTTACGGTCTTCGCATCCCCGGCCTCAAGCAATTGTTTAACCTGCATAGTCTTAAGTACAGCATCAGGCAATATGTCCTCCCGGACCAAATAATAGCGTTCTCTCACGAACGTCCTCACCTCAAAGACTTTTGTGTTTTCTTAGTGGACATTATATCGGAAAAGGCTTGTAAAATGCAATAACTTTATCTGGATGCTCCAAGGCCGGGTAGTTAGGTGTAGTAAAACCCCCGGATTCCCGGGGGCAGAAGGCAATCGTATGTACACTAGCTGTATGGAATCGTCGTCCCGCAATAGTCACAGATTTTATCCTGCCCTGGAAGTACTCTACTCTTAGCACCGCAACTCGGACAAACGATGGATTTCGGCAGTTGGACAGGTGGCTTAGGCCTATTCTCCGGCAATGACTGCCGTCCAGATGATGGCTGGTTCTCTGTTGCCGCGGAGGGCTGTGCCCGGTCAGGATGTACAAGATTGGGCGGTTGTTTATCTAAGAGCTTAACACGTCCTTCATAATAGACAAGATCAGAAGCAAGTAACCCCCATCTCACCAAATACCGTAGGTCTCTACGTACATCATCTTCACTTTGTTTCGTGATATCAGCTAAATTACCAATATGCCTAACATCATCCACTACGATCAGCATGAGATACTTCTTGCACAGAAAATCAAAGTTTTCTGTTGCGAAGGTAGCCCTCCCTGCAAAGCTGTCTGCCGGAATTATAAAGATCACGTAGAGGACCACCAGAATGATCAATAAAGTGTACCACTTAAAATCCCCTTTGTAGGTCCCCACGGCGAAGAGGACAGCAAGTTCCATAAAAGCTCCCATACATACATGATAGAGCAATTTGTAGTTAAATGATTTCCGCTCATTCTTATAATGAGTGCTTACAAAACGAAGCATCGCAAGTACAAACCCAAGCGGAGCAAACAAATAGGCAATCGCCATGATGATTCGATCAAACACTGTCTGGTCTCGTTTGTTACGGTAGCGAAGGTTATTCTCAGGCGCACGCACCAGTGCTTGTGCCCGTTTGGAATAAATAAGCTTCGGCGGCAATTTCACAAATGGATTGTCTACACGTCCTTCATAATAAACAATATCTGGAGAAAGCACTCCCTGATCTTTTAAATATTCCAAAACCTCGCGGACATTCTCTTCACTGAATCCGCGGATATCGGATAGGCTGCCGATATGCCTTATGCCGTCCACAAGAACCAATGCGATATAGTCATTGCAAAGATAGGTGAATCCCTCTCTCCATCCTACGGCCCTAACGGATAATTTGATGGCGGGAATCCTAAACAATGCGTAGATAATCACCAGCCTGATCAAGAGTGCGACATAATCGATTTGACCGAGTAGCTTGCTAATAATGAAATAGATCGCCAATTCTACAAAGGCACCCATACACGCATGATAAAACAGGTTAATATTGCTTGCTTTGCGCTGTCTCTTGGAATGTGTAGATAATAACCGAATGGCAGCCAATATAAAGCCAACCGGAGCAAATACATACGCAAACACAATAGTCGTATAATCAAACGCCGTCCGCTCATATTCATGCTTGTACACAGGTTTTCCCGATGCCGGCGGCTGTCTGCGTATATCCAATCCACTCATTTTGTCTTTAATCCCCTTATTTATGTAATCCTATATGCGATGAAGCTAATCTGTTGGTTGACGGCATTAATTGTACGGGATCTTCGTTCCACAGTAATCACAGCTTTTAGATTGGCTTGGGAGCACAGTATTCTGGGCTCCGCACCCCGGACAACGGATAGACTTAGGCAGTTGCGGCGGAGACTGAGGCTGCGCAGGTATTTGCTGCCCCGATGCTTGGGTTCTCCCCGTTCCTCCAAAGCCCGAAGTACTTTCAGGGTAACCTTGATTAGCTGCTGATGGTTCTGGCGTCTGGCGCCCTTCGGATAATGCGACATCAATATCAAGCAGTCCTTTATCCTTCAGATACTGGACATCTCTCCGTACATCACTTTCACTTTGGCCTATTCGTTCAGATATACTGCCAATATGCCGGATATTCTTATTTTGAATCAGCTCTATATAAGAAGTGTTAAGCTTAGAAAGGGTATATTTAGCTTTCGCTGTCACACTGGCCAGTATAAAAGCTGGAGTCAAAAACATGATTGCAATTAAAATAAGCGTTGATACTAATTCAGAAGTTCCAAATTCCCCATTGAGCGCACTAGAAAACATGGCAATAGAAAGTTCAACAAACCCACCAATAAATACATGCATCAGCAGATTGAGGTTAGTCGGTCTACGGTAATTTTTGTAATGCGTTGTCATCAAACGTAACAAGGCAAGCACAAGTCCAACTGGCATCAGTAGATAAGCAGCCGCGAGAATAACATAATCAAACCCGGTACGTTCGTATTTAAGCCGGGGAACGGCTGCATTTCCTCCCGGGAGCGGTGACGGCTCTTGTAGGTTCAAACTGTTCATGTAGTAAACTCCTCCTATTTAAGTGCCGCTAATTCACGGTTACGCCGCTGAAGTGTAGACTTTATACTCTCTGACATCTCATTTACTTCTACCTGCCAGCCCTCATGTGGCTCTTGGGTCGCCAGCAGTAGCTTCACGTGATCATGTAACAGAGAAATCTGCTGCTGCAGAATATCCTCTGTAGCATATAAAGACGGTTCTGATATCGGATCACTGTACTTAAATTTTTCCTCCAACATATCTAACACGTTCACTAGCTGCTCGGATTCGGAATTCTTCCAGCTACTAGCCAGCTCACTCATTTCAGTTAATTCGTTCTGATACCGCCGAAACTTTTGTAAAGACCTTTTGGCTTGCTGTTCCCCTGCCCCAGCATTCCACCCGTAAAGCCCTATCGCGGCCAAAGTGATCGCTCCTAACACAAGAATCAGCAATTGTTCGGCTGCGTACCACAAGGCGGGTAACTCCAGCAGCCAATCGAAGAGTAAGGCCGATACAAATACGATGGCTGCATAGATTCCCGTAATGATTGCGCCGCTGATAAGAACAGGCGGAGTCTGCTGAATGCTACTTGCCGTTCGGAGCCAAAAAATACAATAGCCATAGATTACACTTTCTGCTAGCAGAACCGCGGATAAAGAAATTATGAACCGAAACAGTGAGTCAGAGAAACCTAATCCAATAAACGAGAACACTGTCAGTACTATAGCTACCGCATAAATGATGGTAATAATGTATATATATCTCCTGCTTTTGTTCATTAGGTCCTCCTTAGCCTGCTTTTGTTCCGCACTCTGCACAGAATTTTTGTCCAGCTTTCAGCTCATGTCCACAGCCGCTGCATTTAATCACCATGCTGTCTCCACAATGAGGACAGAATTTCACCCCTGGCGCTACCATAGTCCCACATTTACCGCAAGCTTTAGGCATTTCTTTTCCACAGGAGACACAAGAAGCCGCTCCCTCAGGATTATCTGCTTTACAGGATGGGCAAGGACGATAAGGATTCCCGCAACCTGGACAGAACTTAGCTCCCGCATTTAGTTCATGCCCGCATTCAAAACATTTGATCTTGTTCGCAGAGGGAGAACCTTGCGGGTTGCCTCCAAGCGCCTGCCCACAACCGCTGCAGAACCGTCCCTCTACTGGATTCATAACTCCACACTTAGAGCAGGAACGCTGCTCTTGACGTATAACTGTAGTCCCTGAATCCAAGTTCATCCCTCTAGTCATACGGTTCACCATATCCATAGCGGGTCCAGCAAATCCCATTCCAAGTCCAAGCCCCATCCCGGTGTTCATCATGCCCACTCCAAGATTGCCAGGATTACCTGCCGCTTCTTCCATCGTGTCAAAACCACGCTCCTGCTGATAGGTGAAGCCCATGATATCCATTTCCGCTTTTTTAGCCAAAGCTTCCTTCAAACGAATCGTTGCCGGATCATCCTCTGGAATATTGATCGAATCAATATAGAAATTATTCAGCTCAATGCCATTATCCAAGAAAGCCGAGGCTAGTCGGCCCTGAATATGTTTGGAGATCTCTGCAACATAAGCATTAATCTCCAGTATGCTGATTTGCTTGTGCACAAGGTAAGAAGAAATAAGTTCATTTATATTCGACATCAGCAGTCCGCGGAAATAACTGATAAGTGTTTCATGATCAAACTGCGGGAGCGTCCCTACGAGCTTCAGCAAGAATTTTCGCGGATCATCGATTTTTACACCAAACTGCCCAAAAGAACGAACAGAAATCATAATTTTGTATTTGGGATCCTGAAGCTGCAAAGGTGAGCTCGTTCCCCATTTGACATTCATCGAATTCGTCTTATTCACATACCATACTTCAGCCGTAAATGGTGATTTTCCACCAAAAGGAAGATTAACGATATTGGATAAAATAGGTATATTAGCGGTGCTTAGCGTGTGCCGCCCAGCTGTAAAAGAATCAAGCGCTTGTCCGCCCTTGAATAGAATCGCTTCCTGGGATTCATTAACGATTAGTTGTGTCCATGTCCCCAGCTCCTGGTTAGGATATTTCCATGCAAATATACCTGGAGGACCGTCATACTTCACCACTTCTATAATTGCCATCTGCTATTCCTTCTTTCATTATCTTATATATAAATAACGTGTACGCTCCCAAATGGGAATTAGTGTATTTCGATATTTATTGTATACGATATATATCGTGTTTTGGGTTCTTTTATTGAAAAAAATTACTGATCTCCTCACAAAAAAAGCGCCAACTATGCTATCCCTTTACAGGAAAACCATAGTTGGCGCTTCATAGTCAGCTAAATATTAATAGTAGCTGCTGTTCTCAACGAATTCGAATTCGAAATCAGCGATACGGACAATCGTTCCTTCTACAGCACCACGTTTACGAAGCTCGGCATCTACACCCATATGACGCAAAGTCCGTGCCAGCTTGAGAATCGCATCATGTGTGCTAAGCTGCATGCGCTTCAGCATACGTTCGATACGTGGGCTTGTGACCACAAACGCCTCGTTATCACGTGTAATAGTAAACGAATTATCCTCTTCTGCTTCCAGCTTATACACCTTACGTTCAGTAGTTTCAGCAACTTCCTCAACCACCGGCGCAACCGGAATGCTGTCGAGAATATCCGTTGCACGATATAGGAGCTCCTGAACACCCTGACGGGTAAGGGATGAAATTGGCATGATTTCTAAATCCGCCCGCACCTCAGCTACGCGTTCGCGGAAAGAAATAAGATTCTCTTCTGATTCAGGCATATCCATCTTATTCGCCGCCACAATCTGCGGACGATCGATTAGACTAGCATTGTACTGCTTCAGCTCATCATTAATTAGAACCCAATCCTCGAAGGGATCACGGCCCTCAGAGCCAGACATATCAACTACATGAATGATGATACGCGTACGTTCAACGTGACGCAGGAATTCGTGACCCAGACCTATGCCTTCACTAGCTCCCTCGATTAATCCAGGCAGATCCGCCATCACAAAGCTTCGGCCATCCCCAACATCCACTACCCCTAAATTCGGTGTAATTGTTGTGAAATGGTAAGCTCCGATTTTGGGCTGAGCAGCGGACACAACCGACAGCAACGTAGATTTACCCACACTCGGGAAGCCTACAAGCCCTACATCAGCCATTACCTTAAGTTCCATAACAACATAACGCTCTTGGCCTTCTTCACCGTTCTCCGCAAGCTCTGGTGCAGTATTATTAGCTGTGGCAAAACGGGTGTTACCCCGGCCTCCACGGCCTCCACGTGCAACTACAACCTGTTGTCCATGACGCGTCATATCGGCAATGATCTCTTGCGTATCATCGTCAATCAGAATGGTTCCTGGCGGAATACGAACGATCATATGATCCGCATTCGCTCCATGTTGGCTTTTGTTCCGTCCTTTAATCCCTTTGTCAGCTTTGAAGTGGCGCTGATAACGGAAATCCATCAACGTGCGCAGTCCCTCATCTACACGGAAAATAACGTCGCCTCCACGGCCTCCGTCACCACCGGCAGGACCACCCTCCGGTACATATTTCTCCCGGCGAAACGCAACGAGACCATCCCCGCCGTCACCGCCTTTAACATAAATCTTAGCTTTATCTACGAACATAAATGTTCACCTTCCTCACATTTCAAGCGGTAATCGCAGCTCTACATAAGCCCTGCTAGGCTTAAACTGCTCTGCTTTCATGATTTTTCCTTGTACTATATTATAAATTTGCCCTTTGAGCAGCTCGGGATTGCCATGCTCCCCCTCGCCTTCGAAGGAGATAAGAATGTCTCCTCCATCCTGAAAAAAGCCAAGGCGCAGCTTGCGCGTCTCCCCCTGAGGAGCCAGCCCGTTGTACTGATAAGCCCGTATGGTCTGCATAATCACTGAAGTCAGCTCATCTCCTGCTTCTGGATTTAGCTTGTCCTCTAGCTGCAACCCTTCCTCCACCTGAACTTCCAATTCCAGACTAGACCTGTTAGTTCGGAAGGATTGGATATAGAAAACCAATGAAGGAATGCCCAACTTAGCGATACGACTATCAAGTGCTATGCGTTCCTTTATTCTTTCCACACACTCCACGGATTTATTAGGCTTTCCAAGCTGAATATATCCGTATAGAATCTGCAAATCGTTCATCCAATCATGTCGATGATGATTCAGTGTCCGAATCGCCGCCTGTTGCAGAGTGTTCTCTTGTATACGTAGCTCCCGTTCATAATGACGCTGGCTCCAGATAAAACTGAAAGCAACGATTGCCACTACCCAGACTCCGAGTAATAGACACGTCAGAAGAGAAGTATGCCAATACAAAAGACCTAAAGGAAGCATTACGGATAACATGACTGCCCAGATTGCACTTTTCCAGGATTTCATTCTTTCTCCCCGTCCCTCAGTTCGCAAAATTCATGACTTCGTTTAGATAATTTGTTTTGTTAGTATCATTTACCATTTCCTAGTATAACACACGCGTTCACTGTAGTTCACCAGAGATAATAACGAGATTTTCACATCTATCTAACCATTCCAACTTTGCAACACAAATAATTATGAATATTCTACAAAAAAGCCTCCGGCACTCATGCCGGAGGCTTCTACTTGCTCATATGGTCCGTAAGCTTACGCTTCCAGTGCCGCTGCTACCGGAGCGACATCAACTGGGTACACGCTCACTTTTTTGCGATCGCGGCCCCAACGTTCGAACTTCACTACGCCATCCACCATTGCGAACAAAGTATCATCTTTACCGATGCCTACGTTAGTTCCTGGGTGAATTTTTGTTCCGCGTTGACGAACCAAGATGTTACCGCCGGTTACTGCTTGACCGTCAGCACGTTTCACGCCAAGACGTTTGGAATGGGAATCCCGTCCGTTTTTTGTGGAACCTACACCTTTTTTCGATGCGAACAATTGAAGATTCAATTTCAACATGTTGTCAACCTCCTTCTTTAAATATTTACTTGCTGTATTTGAATATACTTCCCGTATGATTCTGCGATATCATTCAGCATCACGACCATGGATTCAAGCAGCAATTGTACCTTCGCGGAAGTATCGAAATCTTCAACAGAACTTAATGTTCCACTTAAGAATCCGTTCTTCATGGACGTGTCCATGGAGATTCCGGTCAAGGTCTCAATCGAATTGACGGTTCCAACTGTTACAGCGGATACCCCGGCACATACGATATCTTCGCCACGCTTCGCATAACCCGCATGCCCCTTAACCTCAAAGCCAACGATAGTTCCTAGATCCGATAATCGTGTAATCCGCACGCTAATCATTAACGCACCTTCTTACGCTTGAATCTTCTCGATAGTTACTTTCGTGTACGGTTGACGATGACCTTGTTTCTTGTGGTAGTTCTTCTTAGGTTTGTATTTGTAAACTACAACCTTAGCGCCTTTACCATGTTTCTCGACTTTAGCTGTTACAGACGCGCCGCTTACTAGCGGAGTTCCTGCAGTCAGACCACCATCGTTAGAAACAGCCAATACACGGTCAAAAGTTACACTTGCGCCGTCTTCAGCTTCCAACTTTTCAATGAACAAAACGTCGCCCTCTTGGACTTTGTATTGTTTACCACCAGTTTCGATAATTGCATACATTTTACTTGCACCTCCTCATGTCTCAGACTCGCCTAGTCTAGGTGGCAGAATTCCCGTAGGAACTGCGCTTATGTACCCGATCGGAGCGGTTACAGCATGTGCAGGATCAACTGCATCAAACACATACTTGAAGATAGTATCATACTTATGACTTATCGTCAACTCATTCCAGCCATTCTCCAACTTTTCCGGTTCCCCCGCAGCACTGGCAAATCACAGGCGCAAAGCTGGCTGAATCATGCCTTGCCTTCTTTCTGGTCATCTCGAGCAGCCCGAGTCTTGTCCACCCCAAAATATGTGTTTTGGTGCGATCCTTGCAGATCACTTTCTCTAATCGCTCTGTAACCATCTTGCGGTGAAGCTCTTGTTCCATATCAATAAAATCGACAATAATGATTCCACCAGTATCGCGTAACCGGATCAAACGACCGATCTCCTCAGCTGCGAGCAAATTCGTATTAGTAACCGTTTCTTCAAGCGATGCTCCGCCAATATATTGAGCGGTGTTGACATCAATTACGGTTAACGCCTCTGTCTCATCCCAGATCATTGTTGCTCCGCCCTCCAGCGTGATTTTGCGGCTGAAGCTCTTGAGCAATTGATCCTGAATACCATAAGCAGCGAAAATAGACTCCGCTCCATTATAAAGACAGACTGGCTTGTACCCTTCAGGAGCCATGTCGTCCAGAAAGGCTGTTGCTTCTCTAGCTGCGGCAGATGAATCAATAATCAACTGATCCCGTTGCGGATTAAAGGCATCTCTTATAAAGCGTTGGACAATACTAAGATCACGATGTAGTAAAGCGGGAGCCTCTACCGTTTGTGCCTTACGTGTAATATTCTCCCATTGGGCACGCAAAAAAGAAAGATCACCCTCCACAGCTTCATGTGGCTCGTCCTGAGAAACCGTCCGCATAATAAGCCCTTCTTCTTTCATTCGCAGACGTTCTCCGATTCCTTTGAGACGACTGCGCTCTGCATCCCGGCTTATTTTTTTGGAGACACCGACGTATTCTGCAAAGGGCATGTACACCATCCAGCGCCCGGGCAACGTATAATGAGTCGTTACACGCGCGCCTTTTCCGCCGCTCGGCTCTTTCCGCACTTGAACAACAATATCCTGTCCCGGCTGCAAAAGCGTCTCGATAGAGGGCTTCACATCAGGCTGTTTATCCAAATTAGGATGCAATACATCATCAACATATAAAAAAGCATTCTTCTTCTGTCCGATATCAACAAAAGCAGCCTGCATACCTGAAAGTACGTTAATCACACGGCCCTTGTAATAACTGCCGACCAACCCTTGCTGCTGATCGCGTTCAGCCGCGTACTCCACCAGCCTTCCGTTTTCCAGAAGAGCCATTCGGGTAATGTGCTGCGTGCAGTGAACGATCATCTGTTTCATGGCTTCACCTCTGGTTTCGTTCGTTCATTCCTTCACATTCTCTGCATAAATACACTATATTCCGAAGTAGGTTGATATTAAGCGCTGTTCCGGCACAACAGCAACAACATTTCCTTTACCGTTTAACACATAGATAAAATGATATTGATTACGTTTAAATAGACGCAATATATCATCTAAAGGTTTCGCAGATAATGCAACTATTGGACGAGCTACGCTTCCTGTTCGCAAATGATACTCATAAACAGCCTCCCGATTCATCAAAAAAGCAACAAACCGGTACGGTAAATTACGATGGTCGGTGAAATTCGAATACAGCAGAAAAGCTCCGATCATGACCATATTAAGCCTAAGGCCTCCACCCGCTCCAAGAGGCAGCAGCGCATATATAATCACAAGGACACTTGCGGCTACACTCACCCGTCCAGTCCATAACAAAGTGTAGTAATAAGGAAGTACTAAACTAATAGTGGCCTGAAGCACTTTACCTCCGTCAAGCGGCAGCACTGGCACTAGATTAAAAAGCCCAATAATGGCATTGGCATGAATAAAATAGGTAAGAAATTCCTGATTGCCATAACCGGCTTGTTGAAGTCCAAAAGCAATAACGATCATAATTCCATTTTGCAGTGGACCGGCAAGGGCTATTCCGATCTCACGACTGGCTGTAAGCCGCCCATGATCTTCAATAACAGCCACTCCGCCAAACGGAAGAAGCTGAACCGACTTAACTGTGACACCAGCCAAAAGAGCCGCAACGACATGTCCCATTTCATGAATGAAGACAATCGTAAATAAGGTGAGCAGCTCTAGAAATTGTCCCGTGACCACGGAGAATAACATAATGATCACGAACAGTGGATGTAGTGACAGTTCGATACCAAAGATCCTAATCAAACGATACCACTTCTGTAGGATCAATATAAGTCTTGTCTTTTATCACTGCGAAAAATAGTGTTGAAGCTGAGGATACGTCCTTCTCCATCATCCAACCGAGTGAATCCCCGCTCTGCACCCAGTCATCAACCTCCAGCTTAGTGCCGCTCAAATGTCCGTATTCTGCAGTGACACCGCCTGAATGCTGAACAGCAATTCGAATGCCCCCTTCCAGCTCTTTAGAGATGGAGAGAATACGTCCCATGTCTATACTTTTCACCGTCACATTTAAGGTTGAATCGATTTGAGGCATAATTTCCACCCCTTTTAGCGTAGATGCAAAAGGCTGGACAATGCTCCCAGCTATCGGGGCAGTGAGTTGATGATGAGCGGCTACTTTTTGAGCAGGCTCATCTTTATCCCCAAATATCGGAATGAACGCTGGAGCTCCGTTAAAGTTCTCCTCATACCAGACTCTCACAGCCGTGAAATCCATGTCATTGCTTAACGCATCACTAATAAAAGCTTGCATCTTATAGGACCATGGCTGATGTACCGCAAAAATCCCCCACACTGCTCCAAACACAAGAACACTAGCAACAAAGCGCCGAATAAAACCGGCAGTGAAATTTGAGCCTCCACCGCCGTTATCCTCCCAGCCTCCACGACTCTTTTTCCACATCACCTCTGGATCGGGCTCTACAGAGGATTGATCCGCATTCTTAAATCCTGTTCCCCATTCCTTAAAGCTCGTACTCTTATCCGGCATAATAAATAAAGGGGGAGCCTCCGCTATTTCAAGTTCCGGGACTTCCGAAACTCCTGAGACTGCTGAGACTTCCGGGAGTTCCTCCAATAAACTACGAATACGCTCCTTGCGGCGATTCTTGATATCTGATTTCTGATCCATATTTATCCCTCCGGACGGGCTTGTTTTACTTCCATTTTATGAAGCACGGAAGTCTCTTTAGAACAAGCCCCTCCAAGACAGACCATTTAAATCCCGGAAATGCCATACATTCATATTTATTCAAAAAAATAAGCCCCACCATAGATTTCTCTACTGGTGGGACCCGTGTATGCTTCTTATCATAGGATTGCTTAGTAAAAATTAAGCCATGCCGAAAAATTTCTTAAGTTTCTTAAATGCTCCCGGTTTGCGGTCAAGCTGCATCAGGGGTACAGCATCACCTAAAATTCGGCGTGCAATATTGCGATAGGCAATAGCAGCTGAAGAATCGGGATTCATAACTGTAGGTTCTCCGTTATTTGCGGCTTTAATGACTAGTTCATCATCCGGAACAATTCCGATAAGATCAATGTTCAGCACCTGTAATATATCCTCAATATCAAGCATATCCCCAGACTTCACAAGACCTGGACGAATACGGTTTACCACCAATTTCGGCGATTCCACACTCGACTGTTCTAATAGTCCGATAATACGATCGGCATCCCGCACAGCGGCATGCTCTGGTGTGGTAACCACAATCGCTTTATCCGCACCGGCAATCGCATTGCGGAAGCCGTGCTCGATTCCTGCCGGACAATCGATCAGAACATACTCATATTCCTTCTTTAGTTCAAGAATGATATCTCTTACTTGTTCAGGAGAGACAGCCGTTTTATCCTTTGTTTGAGCTGCAGGCAGCATATACAATTCATCAAAGCGCTTGTCTTTAACGAGCGCTTGATTAAGGCGGCAACGTCCTTCCGCTACATCCACAAGATCATAAATAATACGATTCTCAAGCCCCATAACTACATCCAGATTACGCAGTCCAATGTCGGTATCGACGAGACATACTTTTTTGCCCTGCAGTGCAAGTGCGGTTCCAATGTTGGCTGTTGTGGTTGTTTTGCCAACTCCGCCTTTGCCCGAGGTTACGACTATCGCTTCTCCCATGGAGGCTACACCCCTTTAAACACATTTAAATCCTGACGTAATTTGACCAAATTATGAATCTTATCGATCTGCATAGCTCCGTTTGTTAAATATGCAAATTCCATACTGCTTTCTCGGGTTTCCCATTCATCGGGCGGACGACTAATAATATCGGCAATTCGCAGCTGCGTTGGAGACATTAAAGAAGCAGCTATAATCGCTTCCTCATTCCCGTCTACTCCAGCATGCGCCATCCCTCTTAGCGAACCTAGTATATAAATATCGCCTGAACAGGTTATGGTCCCCCCAGGGTTCACATCCCCCAGATATAGAAGATTTCCGTTATGGTGCAGCACCTGACCGGAACGTAGAATTCCGCTCATCAGAAACAATGCGTCATTATCCTCACTGCCGGGCGCTGGAAGCGCCTCTATAGATCGAATCAACAGATTTCCCTGTCCCTTAAGAATCTCCAGCACAGCTTCCTTGTCTTCCTCAGTTACGGTACGATTGCCCAGCTTTATGTCCACATGTACAATCGGTCCAGTTAAAATATTTTGATGGCTGTGCTCCAGCTTATAGCGAAGCTCGCTCAGAAGATCTTCAAAGGGACATTTGTCGTCTAGCAGGAATATCAGGCCATCCTTGATGCCCTTAATCCTTACATGCTTGGATTTTACTGTCATATGCCTGGCCCCCTATCCTCATTCATTCGTGCCGGGCCCCTTAAATTCCTGCTTTGTATAGAAAGAAAATAGAAGCTCTTTAAGCCGCTTCTTCCTTATTCGTTTCTTTCTTGATTAGCTCAAGCTGGCGCCGAACCGGTATGTAGAAGAGTAGCCCGATGGCAAAATGAAAAAGCATCGTCGGCAGCATGTGATTCAAAATCGCCCAGCTATAAGGTTCTTGATTAAGATTAAATACACTATAGATACCAAATAGTATACTATCCCCAAGTAGACTTCCAAGCAGAACCACAGTCATCATAAGGGGCAGCGGAGCACGTGGAATCTGAAATAAAAGGCCGATTAAATAAGCCGACAATCCCATCGCAAAAGAGTGTGCTCCAAGAATTCTGCCGTAAAAAACGACATCATGCAGCATTCCAAAACATAATCCCAATATAAGTGCTGTATGCCGATGATGATATATAGTCACGAACAATAACACTACAAAAACCAAATTCGGAATGATTCGCATCTGCCACACATCTGGAATCAGCCAAGGTAAGATGGTTCCCTCCACAATAAATAAGAGGAACAGTATCAGAATAAGAACTGATCTGCGCATATTCACTATTCAGCACGCTCCTCCGTAAACACAACAATCAAATGCTTCCAGTCCTGAAATTCTGCTGAAGGCTTTATCACTGCTGTGGAGGTTAATCCAAATTCACCAACATCGACGCTTTCAACTGTGCCTATTGTCAACCCCCTTGGATACAAGCCTCCAATACCGGAAGACAGAATAGTATCCTCCGCTGCAATAGGATCACCCGGTGGAATCTTGGTCATCAGCAGTCTGTTCGTCTCTGGATTATAACTCTCAATCATCCCAAAGGACTTACCCTCTTTATTAAAGGCAGTTGCCGCAATAGGCGGCTGGGAATTAGGATCATTAGTGTCCATCATGGTCATCAGTTTCACAGTAGAAGTGAAATTGCTAACTTGACTGATAACACCTACCAGACCATCGGTTGAAATAACAGACATATTAGGTCTGACACCATCTTTGGAGCCTAAATCAATTACAATGGTGCTGTTGCTTGGTTCTGTAGTCTGGCTAATTACTTGCGCAATACGATATTCATACTTATACAAATTCTTCTGTTCTTTAGTGAATTGCCATTTTTTTTCCAAGTCTTCATTCTGTGCTTTAATAAAATTATACTGGGCTTTATCACGTGCATACTGGGCAGCCATAATTTTAAGCTGTTCATTTTCTTTAGCAAGATCACTCAGATTTCCAATATCTTCAAACAAGCCCGCTACATATCCAGCGGGCTTGTAGAACATTTTTTGCACGAAACCAGTCGAATCTCTGAGAAAGTTCTCCGGCCAGGACAAGCCTTTCCTTGTTGCCAAGCTGAAGCCCATTACCACAATGAACAGCACCAGTGTAATCAACAGAATAAACAGACGTTTATTGCTTAAGAGTTTAAACAGTTTCAACACCCTCTAACAACAGTATTTCTCCCATAACAGGGGTTGACTTACACAAGTGGTAGAACATCATCTTATCTCTTCGAACGAAGACTGGATCCGCTGCGGCTCTTGAACAAATGAATGTTCTCAAGTGCCTTACCGGTTCCAATAGCTACACAGTCCAGTGGATTCTCAGCAACAATAACCGGCATTCCCGTCTCACGTGCAAGCAGCTTATCCAAGTTGCGAAGCAAAGCTCCCCCACCTGTCAAAACAATTCCACGATCCATAATATCTGCTGCAAGCTCTGGCGGACATTTTTCCAACGTTACTTTAACAGCTTCAATAATAGCATTCACTGTGTCAGACAAAGCTTCACAGATTTCATCAGAAGTAATTGTAAGTGTTTTTGGCAGACCTGTTACGAGATCACGGCCGCGAATTTCCATGGTTTCAGCCTTTTCAAGAGGAAGGGCAGAGCCAACATCCATTTTGAGCTGCTCCGAAGTACGTTCACCGATCATCAGATTGTATTGACGTTTGATGTATTGAATGATGGACTCATCCGCTTCATCACCTGCAACACGCACTGAACGGCTAGTAACAATACCGCCGAGCGAGATTACAGCAACTTCAGTTGTACCTCCACCGATATCTACAACCATACTACCTGTAGGCTCCCATACTGGCAGATCCGCGCCGATAGCAGCAGCAAAAGGCTCTTCGATAATGTAAGCTTCACGAGCTCCAGCTTGTTTGGTAGCATCTTCTACCGCACGTTGCTCTACAGCAGTAATGCCAGATGGTACGCAGACCATTACATTAGGGTGACGCTGGAACATAGAACGCTGTTTCTGTGCTTGACGAATAAAATATTTAATCATCGTAGCCGTTGTATCAAAATCAGCGATAACGCCATCTTTCATCGGACGGATCGCACGGATATTTCCAGGTGTACGACCGATCATTTTTTTGGCGGATTCACCCACAGCTTCAATCGTCTTAGTATCAGTGTTAATGGCTACAACGGAAGGCTCTCTTACAACAACACCCTTACCGCGTACGTAGACAAGCGTATTCGCTGTCCCCAAGTCAATTCCTAAATCTTTTGTGAAACCACCCAACATGCTAATTTCTCCTTTTCCTAAGTAAATCTACATTTATATTACATATGTCCTTTTTCTTTCAAGCTTACGAAACTGCTATCTCCGATAATTAGATGGTCCAGCACATCTATTCCGATAATCTCGCCTGCCTGAAGCAATCTAGCAGTTAGGGAAATATCTTCTGGACTAGGTGTTGGATCACCACTAGGATGATTGTGCGCGCATATAATAGAGGCGCTACTGCATTTTATAGCTGCTCTGAATACCTCACGAGGATGAACGATCGAAGCATTCAGGCTGCCCATGGACAATGTTTCTTGTCCAATCACATGATTCTTCGTGTTCAGAAACAGACAGACAAAATGCTCCTTTTGCAAATAACGCAATTGCTCAGTCAGAATCTCAGCAGCGTCCCCAGGACAGCGGATAATGACCGGCATATTGAACCTGGAATTCGCAAGGCGCCTTCCCAGTTCGATGCCTGCTTTTAGTTGTACGGCCTTGGCAGGACCGATACCGTTGATTTTGGTCAGTTCTTCGATGCTAAGGTCAACTAGCCCACGCAGGCCACCGATCTTCCCCAGCATCTGCTGTGCAATATGAATAGCCGACTCGCGGCGTGTTCCCGTACGCAGCAGAATGGCTAACAACTCCGCTTGACTTAATGATTCCGCCCCATAATGCATCATGCGCTCTCTAGGTCGTTCTTCATGGGGGAGGTCCCGCAGCATAATTGGTTGCGACTCCATCCCTATCCCTCTTTCCCCAGGCTTCCTACCGGATCAATACAGTTATACCGAACTCGGATAGCATTTCGCCAAGAAGCGACAAAGGCAATCCGACTACATTGAAATAACAGCCTTCAATTCGTTCCACCAAAATGGACCCAAGCCCTTGTATCGCATAAGAGCCAGCCTTATCAGCGGGCTCTCCCGTAGCTATATAAGCAGCAATTTCCTCTTCAGTCATTGCCCTCATCGTTACGGAAGTAACACGGTGCTCCACTATAGTCTTCCCATTCGGGAGTCCGAGGCAGGCTACACCCGTGTATACCTTATGAGTTCGGCCCTGAAGTCTGGTAAGCATCGCTTTGCTGTCCAGCTTGTCCACCGGTTTGCCTAGCACAGTATTATCTAGTACAACAATTGTGTCGCTTCCTATAATGACTGCGTTACGCTCTCCGGCTGTAGCTACTACGGCTTCTGCTTTTCGCAAAGCTAGACTGCGCACGATTCTCTCCGGCGTCCAATCCGGCGGTGTGCTCTCATCAGCTTCGCTGGTAATGACCTCAAAGGGTAAACCCAGTAAGGATAACAGCTCACGTCGACGCGGTGAACCTGAGGCTAGAATAATGAGTGGTGAGTTGTCCACGTTGTAAACGTCCCTTCTTGCTCAGTAACGAGAGTTACAGTCTGCGGTACAGCCATACAGCTGTAATAATACCGGCGAGACTAAGCATGCACAATTTCAAATGAATAGTGATGTCATAGGTTATGATGTCTAAATCGGCTCGCGGAGACCATTTGAGCACAGTCGATGTTGTTAGAAAAGACAGAGCCTTTACGGGCTGCAGCAGCTTGGCGATCCAGGCTCCAGCCAGCCAGCCTAGAATTAGAAATAACAGCAGTGTTCCTACATTTTTCTTCTTCATCTCAGTCTTCCCTCGCCATTTTTTGACACCCTAATTATTATACGGTGAAACGGTGATCAATACAAACGTAAAATCCCCTACGGTAATGTTTACCACCTTTTGCCCTAAAAGTTGCGGAACGATACCCTTCTCCGAAAAAAACAACAAGCCCCCAATTCCCCGGAGACTTGTTGTTATTTTGAATCCGCAATCCAAGCATTCAATTCATAGCAGACAGCAGCTGTTTTTGGCTGGTCAAGAAGCTCAGCATGGATTCCTGCACTTCCCAAAGCAGGGCTTGCGCCTTGTTCTTGTTATATTCACTCAGTGCTGAAATTCCTTGGCTCATAGATTTCTCTAGCGCTGCGCAAATGCTTTTGGCTTCAGGCGTTATGCCTTGCTCCAGAGCTTTAACAGCTTCACTCCATTGGAGATGAAGATCACTCACAGCTGAGGTATTAGCTGCCGCATCCGTTTGTCCGCCACTGAGTAAAGAAGCGGATTGACTGCTTAGTTCACTGAGCAACTGTCCACTCACCGCAAAATAACTATTCACAGCCTCCGCATTTCCGGCAAATCCTAATCGTTCCACTCCGGGAAGATCCACCTCTCTTACATAAAGCTCAATCCCTTGATTCTTCAGTCCACTGCTGAGCAGCTTAGCTTGTTCACGGTCAGAGGACATTCCGGCATATACACGATTTCCGTCAGCAGGGTCCAAGCCCGCAGCCAAGCCAGCGTCCAACAGCTCTTGTCTAGCTTGTTCCGCGCCTGCCGGCGTACTGAATACGCCATACTGCAGCAGGTAGTAGCTTTGCGCAGCCACTTGAACAGGAATACTGTTTTTGCCAGCATCATCTGTGCCCGTAACCGGCAATCCCGAGGTTCCTACACCTGCTGGATCATTAGCTCCGGAAGTCTGCCCTGAAGTAGCCAATGTATCTGTTATCCCGGTTCCTGAACTACTATCCATGTTTCCTCCATAAAAAAAGGAAAGCGCCGCATACCCAAGCAGTAGACCTGTGCCGATGGCCCCCACCACAGACAGGGATAATTTCCACCAATACGATGGGCGACGAGTATGATATGAGCCCCCATAACCTCCCGTGTAAACCTCTGCTGATTTATCTCTGTCATCTAGTACCAAATCTGAGAGCAGATACGATTGCTGCGTATTTCTGAAATCTCTATCCTGTTCGTCCCATTCTTGCTGGCGTGGATCTACAGTTCCTGAGTAATAGTCGTAAGCATCCTCCGGCGGTGCCTCACGCGTAGAGCGTAGATCAGGTTCTTGCACCCAAGTATGCTGCTGTGCTGGACCGACCTCCTTGCGCAACTCCTCTGCATATTCTTCAGCTGTACCCAGTCCGCCACTGGACCAGCGCTCCACTACCTGCGGTTTTGGCTTAGGCTCGTCCTTATTCACGTCAAATCGGAATGTCATTCTTCCGTTATTCAACAGTAACACCTCACCTCATCTAATCTATATGGAAATATATGATAGACAATAGAGAGATATGCTATTTTTATAGCCAAATGAATAATGAAAGTTATACGGATTCAGTTTACATTACATGTAACTTTTATATACTATATAAAAAGAGCTAAAAGTGTGCACTATACTAGTTAAGCTAGAAATAGGATTTTAGTTCATTACAGTTTAGGAGGGCTTTTTCTGAAACAAAAAATTCAAGCAGCAATTGTGGGCTACGGTAATTTAGGAAAAGGTGTACGTAAGGCCATTAACCAAAGTGAAGATATCGAGCTGGTTGCGATCTTTACGCGCAGAGAGCCTGGACAACTGGAAGCCAGTGAAACCGGTGTGAAATTCGAGCATATCTCTGCCGTCGAACAATATAAGGGAAAAGTAGATGTTATGATTCTGTGCGGAGGATCGGCTACCGATCTGCCAGAACAGACACCAGCTATTGCCCGGATGTTTAATACCGTGGACAGCTTTGACACTCATGCCAAAATCCCTGAGTTCTTTGCGACCGTTGATGCCGCAGCTAAACAAGGCGGAACACTCAGCGTAATTTCTACGGGCTGGGATCCAGGCCTGTTCTCCATGAACCGTCTGCTAGCTGAAGCTATTCTTCCACAAGGTAAAGAATATACTTTCTGGGGTAAAGGCGTCAGCCAAGGTCACTCTGATGCCATTCGCAGAGTAGAAGGCGTTAAAGGTGGCGTACAGTATACTGTTCCAGTACAAGAGGTTATCGAGGCCATCCGTGCGGGTGAAACACCAGAACTCACTACTCGTGAAAAACATCTTAGAGAGTGTTTTGTAGTAGCTGAGACAGGTGCAGATCAAGAGCGCATTCGCGAAGAAATCGTGAATATGCCGAACTATTTTGCAGATTATGATACTACAGTTACTTTCATCACTGAAGAAGAACTGGCAGCTCAGCATAGCGGTATTCCGCACGGCGGGTTTGTTATTCGCAGTGGGGTAACAGGAGAAGGCACGAAACAAATTGTTGAATTTGGCCTGAAGCTGGAGAGCAATCCTGAATTTACAGCTAGTGTGCTTGTGGCTTATGCCAGAGCTGCTCAGCGTATGAGTCAAGAAGGTCAAAGCGGAGCGCGTACTGTATTCGATATTCCACTTGGGATGTTGTCTCCGAAATCACCAGAAGAACTGCGCCGCAACTTACTCTAAAATCCTGTCAACAAATAACCCGCGTAGGACTTTTAATGGTCCTCGCGGGTTATTCGTTGTCCAGAGCGGCAAGCATCATGTCTGACAACCCTCTATACAAGACTAAGAATCTTACTCTTAACATGATTCATTTCGTAATTCTTCAACAAAGTCTCATGCGCACGATCCGCAATAATGGCGCCAAGCTCAGGATTTTTCAGTAAATTCAGTACACTTCCAACAACCTCAACTGAGGTATTAGCCAGCAAAATATTTCGGTTATGCTCACAATTCAGCTTCTCACACATGATTGAGCTGGTAACCACCGGGGTTTTTAGCGCCCAGGATTCCAGTATATTTCTAGAAACTTCGCAGCCTTCAAGGATGGGCACCAGAACAGCTTTAGACCGTCGTATGTATTCAGTAGAGGAATTTACTGGTCCAGTGACTATGACCGATTCATCTTCCTTAATCAAAGTCATGACCTCCGGGTGAACCTCTGAGCTGATAATGTAACTTTTGATATCAGGCACTTGTTCCTTAATCATGGGATAGGTTTTTTTAAAGAATACTCGGGCTGCATCTATTCCCAGTCTTATATTCATATTCCAGTGCAGAACAATTGAATTTTCTTTAGTCACAGGCTCTGCAAAAGTCTCATACTCATTCATCTTGATGAAATGGGGGACAACATGAACCTTACGGGCATCGGCAAATGATAGAGATTTGAACGCTAGTGCATCCCATTCCGAGGTTGCTAAAAGTAGTCC
This sequence comes from Paenibacillus sp. FSL H7-0690, assembly GCF_037980415.1. Taxonomy (NCBI): domain Bacteria; kingdom Bacillati; phylum Bacillota; class Bacilli; order Caryophanales; family Paenibacillaceae; genus Paenibacillus; species Paenibacillus sp. FSL H7-0690. Next base: position 5,538,544 of record NZ_CP150281.1, read on the forward strand.
CGTCTTATTCATTAATCGCCGTTTATTCCTACGATCCCATGCAGCATTGAGTTTATTATATGGATTCTTCCTGCTTAACTTTCCTGCCTCTCCGGCAGATCCTCCGCTTCCGTTTGCAAAACTATAGGTATCTGTGATCACACTGGCTTCTGGAAGCAAGTTCCGCACCATATCAATGCATTTACCCAATAGGACATGCGATATAAATACATGCTTATAATTATTGGAACGGCAAAGCTCCAAAATAGTGTTCTTCATATCTTTATCTATATGACTTAAGTTCGAGAAATTCCGCAGTTTATGTAAGGGGCGCAGCATTGGCCTCCAGGTCGTATAATCTTCATTAATGTTATGAACCGTAAGTGCCGTCCGCTCATTTATAGACACGGTTTGGTTGGCACTGCCGTACGTCAGCAAATCTATATCAAATTTCCCAAGCAAAATCTCGAGAATACTCCCTGTTCTCATTTCTCCTTCTAGATCCTCTGCGCTTTGATTCTGGGCTGATAGGAACAGCATTCTTTCTCGCATGACTCTGGCTCCTTGTATTTTGTAATAAAAACCCCCATCTACTAACTGAAACTTTAGATGCAGTTCAATAGTAACTCATTTCACTTAAAAGTTTTGTCGATTTATAGGAGAAGCATAAAATTTTTTAAGTTTTTTTCTGAGTTACCAGAAATCCATCACGATTTCCCCTTATAAAACGCCACATTTTCTAAAATATAGACTAAAACCCCTTTTTTGACGCCATACATAATCATGAATTGCTCTATGGATAGAAATCATAATCGTTAGGTAATATGTACTACGCCTCTTTGCATACAAAAAAAGCATCTCCCTCGCTTAATGTCGAAAGGAAGACACTTTAGTTGTCGTAGCTTCTAACTACACAGTTCCGGCCCTTTTTCTTAGCCTGATACAATGCAGTGTCACTAAGTTTGTAAAGAGTGTTCAATGCGTATCGTTCACCTGAATCCACCGTGATGATGCCAACACTTATCGTGTAATGCAAGGGCACACCATGAATGACCGCCCCTGTAACCGCTGTGCGCATCCGCTCTGCAATCATATCACTGTTTTGTTCATCGGCTCTATGCAGCAGCACAGTGAACTCCTCACCACCGAATCTTCCGAACAGATCACCATTGCCAAGCTGCTGTTTTATTTTATGAGCCAGATCCTTCAGAACATGGTCGCCGGTATTGTGGCCGTAGGTATCGTTTATGCGTTTAAAGTGATCCACATCCAGCAGTAAAAAAGAATACGGCAGCTTCTTCATTGCTGAGGCAGCTATTAAAGGCCGGGCGCGCTGTACAAAGGATCTGCGATTCAAAATACCTGTCAACACATCATAAGTGGCCACCCGTTCCAATTCTGTAAAGGAATCCTCCCTATAAAGCAGCATGATTCCTGCAGTTCCTAAGAACATAAGCAAATAAATCCCCAGATAAAAAAATATCTGCAGCCAGTGAGAGGTCTGTGCATTCCATCCTAACATCGAATAAAACGGTTCAAGTCCCTTGCTAACCAGCGCTAAAATTACAACAAAGTACAACAATCCTATGGTTCGCTGGAGAGAGGTTTCTCTAATCTTCACAGCTAATATATAAGCTGGCAAAGCTATGATCATAATCCCAAATAGACAAGTTGCAGCCATAACCAACCGCTCATCTGGCATAATTATATGCAGTAGCACTACGATGACAATGGATACTCCGAACAGGATCGTATAATATCGTTCAATCCTACTCCCAAAAACTCTGAGAAGCATCAGAAGCGCTAAGCTTTCCAGCGTACCTCCAGCTAAAGCAAGCAGCATACTGATTGGAATGGGAAGTCGTGAGTCTGTGAAATCATTCAGCAAAAGGAGAATTAAAGCTGCCAGCTGCAAATATTTTGCCGTGACAAACAAGGTAGAAGTCCGTTCCTGCGCGTAACGCAAACGATAGACGACAATAAGTAATACCGTAAAGGATTGCCACATAAAGAGGCAGACCAGCAGTGTCTTGAGATCCAGATGCATGTTAGTGAATTTCACCCCCTGTATTCTCCATGCTCAATAAATATAATTGTATCTGACCACTCGGTTTCTTCCTTCTTGTTTGGCTTGGTATAACGCTTTATCGCTCAGCTTGTACAGCTTATTTATCCAGATCTCCTGATCCGGTATGATTGTAATTACACCTATACTAACTGTATAGCCTTGTAAAAGTTTTTGTGTAGGCGTCTTCATTACTGCCTTTCGTAACACTTCAGCTTTCCGGTCACAGCTAGCTTCATCCAGCCCGCAAAGGATAACTGCAAATTCCTCGCCGCCCAGCCTGCCAAATAAATCGCTGTTTTCGAGGTTGTCCTTAATCGTCAATGCGAATTCTTCCAGAACAACATCGCCGGTATCATGGCCGTATGTATCATTGATTTCTTTGAAATGATCCAAATCCAGCAGCATAAACGAAAAGTACTCTTGCTCAGCAACTGCCTTCTCAAGCCGTACCTCAGCTTCCTCAAGAAATGCTCCACGGTTAAGGATTCCAGTCAGATCATCGTAGCTAGCGATTCGTTTCAGTTTCACAAAGGAATGCTCGTTAGAAAGTAGAATAAAGCCTGCGGCTCCCACAATCAACAATAAATACATCCCCAGGTAATATAAATACTGCGAAAGATTAGTTGTGAACACGTTCATCTCTGGCTCCCAGATCAATGCAACAATCGCGCGGAGCAGCATAATCCCTGCAAAAGCGTAAAACAATATTCCGAGTATCTTCTGAAGAGGGGTGCCTTTGGGGTTCACCGTGAGGTGGTAAGCTGGATAGACAATAAACAGTATCGACCATAATGAGGTACAGGCTATGCGCCAGCTGGAATGATGAAAGAAGATCGCAACAATACTAAAAGTAATCGAACTAAGTATGGAAAGCGTTATGTAATACAACTTTATCCGCTGACCAAGGATTCCCATCATCAGCAGTAAAGCAATAATCTCCAGACAGCAGCCTAAAAGAATCAAAGCGTTGCTAAGTGGAATGGATAAAGCGCGGGGGATATGACCCCATAATAATAATGAACACCAGAAGAGCAGCTGCACCGCCTTTGAGCGTATGAATAAGGTGGATGCCCTGTCTTTAGGAGCGCTCCTCCGGTAATTGGTTATCAGCAGCAATATAAATAGATTTCCAAAAATAAATAAATACACTAACGTTTTGATATCAAGCTGGGAGTCCATGAGTCACCACCTACACGGAAAAATTGATCCTCTACTGACAGCACTATAGCACTCAATGGCTGGTTCAGCAAATACCCTATTTATTTCATTTTTTAGAATGTACATACACCGCTTAAGTATACAAAAAAGCACTTCCCCCTGCACGGAGCTCGGGGGGAAGTGCTATGGTCAAGAGAATATGAATATTCTCGTGTAGGCCTGTGTTTGTATTAACGCTTCTTCAAGCCGTCCGCCAATGCGTATCCAACCTTCCAGATATCGCCTGCGCCCATCGTAATCACTAGGTCACCTGGGGCAATACGAGGTTTCAGATCAGCAAGCACATCTTCTTTGGTTGGCAGATGTCTTGCACCAGCGTTACTGTTCTGCACAATAAGCTCAACCAGCTTCGCAGATGTAACCCCCTCAATCTGCTTCTCACCTGCCGGAGAGTAGATGTCGGTGATGATCACCTCATCTGCTTCGCTAAAGGCGCGGCTGAAGGCATCTAGCAGGAAGAACGTACGTGTATACCGCTGAGGCTGGAATACGGCAATAATCCGTTTCCCCGTTGCCTTAGCAGCACTGATTGTCGCCTGAATTTCAGTTGGGTGATGCGCATAATCATCGATGACCAGAATGTCATCGACTTCTCCGAGCACTTGAAAACGGCGCTTCGCACCATGGAATTTCACGATCGCTTCAGCGATTTTTTCAAAAGAGATTCCTGACTTCAAACAAGCGATAACCGCAGCCATTGAATTATACAGATTGTACTGGCCTGGCACGGATAGTTCAATTTGTCCCAATACTACGCCATTATGGTTCATCGTATACGAAACCTGACGGTCGCCAAGAACGATGTCTGTGGCAATATAATCTGCAGTCTTCGACTTGATGCCGTAAGTAATCACCTTACCTGACACTTCAGGCAATAAAGAAATCACGTTCTCGTCATCTGCACACACAATCGCAGTGCCGTCTTCACGGGTCTGGTTCATAAACTGTACATAAGCAGCCTTGAGACGGTTAAAATCTCCGCCATAATTCTCCAAGTGATCTGCTTCCACATTCGTGACAATTCCAAGCCAAGGGTGATAGTGCAAGAAAGAGCCATCGCTCTCATCCGCTTCCGCCACTACATAATCGCCTTGTCCTGCCTTTGCATTCGTACCGACGTTCATAATCTCTCCGCCAATAATATACGTAGGATCAACTTCACACTCTTCCATTACAAGTGCGATCATAGAGGATGTAGTTGTTTTACCATGCGCTCCGGCAACAGCTACCCCTTTACGTTCGTTCAATAAACGGGCTAACATTTGTGAGCGGTGCAGAATTGGAATCTTAAGACGCTCTGCTTCCACCCATTCCACATTATCGCTAGACAAAGCCGTAGAGTACACGACCAGATCCGCACCTTTTACTTGTTCTGCTGTATGCCCAATATAAATCTTGGCACCTTTAGCAATCAATTTATCCGTCAATTCTTGGGCAGCCACATCGGAGCCCGTAACCGTATATCCCATTTCTAGCATTACTCGGGCAATCGCGCTCATACCGTAGCCGCCGATCCCTATAAAATGCACACGTTCAGTAGTATCCAACAGTCGTCACCAGCCTTTTTCAGTATCGGGTTGCTGCAAAAGTGTACCGCGCACGTCAGAAATCAAATACAGCGTACCAGATACGACGGCAAGGTCATCCTCCGCTGTAATCGACTTCAGTTGTTGCAGCGCTTTTCCCCAATTATGTTCTACTATGATTACCAAGTTTTCCTTGGCATATTTATCCCGCAGACTTTCTGCGATAACCTGCAGATGCTCCGCGTCCATTTTGTTCTGGAAATCCGGTTCGGTCAGGATGAGCGTATCCACTATAGGCAGTATATGCTTAAAGTAGGATTCATGATGCTTATTTGCCATCATTCCCATAAGTAAATTTAATTTACCGTATTTATAGAGCTGTGGCAGGCTTTTGGCAAGGCTCTCCGCGCCTTCCGGATTATGTGCTCCATCCAGTACGATCCTCGGAGATTTACTTACCTCTTCCAGCCTTCCAGCCCAAAATGCATGACGCAATCCTTCCAGAACATCTTCATCCTCTAGCATGAACGCCATATACTGGCGCAAAACTTCAAGAACCATCATGGCTCCTGCCGCATTGCTAATCTGGTGTTCGCCTTTCATCACAATCCCAAGTCCAAGCGAACGGAAGGGACCCTTAAAGTTAAAGGTCTGCACATCCGCATGGATTCCAGTAGCTTCATAGCTAAAATCTTCTCCGGCAAGATAAAGAGTAGAGCGGCAAGCCGCCGCTTTCTCCTTGAGTACAGCCACGACTTCCGGTTGATTTACGCAGCTAACAACAGGTACACCGGGTTTGATAATCCCGGCTTTCTCCATTGCAACCTTCTCAAGCGTATCTCCCAGAATATCCATATGGTCATGGCCGACATTTGTAATCACCGACACGATCGGAGTAACGATGTTCGTTACATCCAGCCTTCCCCCAAGCCCAGTCTCCCATACGACAACATCCGGACAAGAAACACCCGCAAAAAATAGAATGGCCACAGCTGTAGTTACCTCAAACATCGTTGGTGAGCCAAATTCCGTTTCTGCAATCTCATCTACCAAAGGACGAAGGGTATTCACTAGCTCAAGAAGAGTTTCTTCAGGAATGTCCGTATTATTATATTGGAACCTGTTCGTGAACTTCGTAATATACGGAGACGTGAAGGTGCCGACAGAATAGCCGCTTTGCAACAGTGCGCTTGTCAAAAAAGCACAGGTGGAGCCTTTGCCGTTGGTACCCGCCACATGAATAAATTTCAGCCGACGGTGCGGGTTTCCCAGCTTGTCCATCAACATCTCAATTCTGTCTAAACCTGGCCGGATTCCAAAAGGAATCAGGCCCTTGATCCAGTTAACCGCTTCGGTATATGTCGCAAGAGGGGCGGTGCTCCCGCCCCGATTTAGGTCATCCATGTCTCTTATCCTCTCAGCTCTGCTATGCGGGCAAGTACTTTCTCACGTTTGGCAGAATAATCTGCCTGCTTCGCCTGCTCCTCTTCGATAACTTTTGCGGGAGCTTTGGCCACGAAGCCCTGATTGCTCAACTTTTTCTCTACGCGTTCTACTTCGCTGTTCAGCGTCTGCACTTCTTTTTCCAGACGAGCGATTTCTTGTTCAATATCAATCAGCCCCGACAAAGGCAGAAGCAGTTCCGCTCCCGTTACTACAGCGGACATTACCTTGTCTGGCGTTTCCGGATTCAGGCCAGCTTCGAAAGAAGAGGTATTGCAGAAACGTCCGATGTAGTTGTCGTTACGAGTAATGATGCTCAGCGTTTCCTCATTGCTCGCTTTAATAATCAAATCAACCTTTTTGCTCATCGGTACATTTACTTCAGCACGGATATTACGAACTGCCCGGATTACATCCATCAGCAGGTTCATTTCCGCTACCGCTTGCGGGTTCTCCAGAGCAGCATCATACTCAGGCCAAGCAGCCAAAGTAATTGTCTCTCCTTCATGCGGCAGATGCTGCCAGATTTCCTCCGAAATAAACGGCATAAACGGATGGATCAAGCGCATCGTGCGGTCGAGTACATAAGCAAGTACGGACTGTGTCTTCGCTTTGGCTGCGGCATCCGTTCCGTAAAGCGACAGCTTCGCGAACTCAATATACCAGTCACACAAATCGTCCCAAATGAAGTTGTACAGCTGGCGGCCGGTCTCGCCGAACTCGTACGAGTCAATTAGACGCGTAATTTCACGAGAAGTTTCGTTCAGGCGGTGTAAAATCCAACGGTCAGCCGTAGTTAGCTCACCAGTAATGTCAATATTCTCGAAGCTAACTCCTTCAAGATTCATGAGGGCGAAGCGTGACGCATTCCAGATCTTATTAGCGAAATTACGCGCCTGCTCTACCTTTTCCCAGCGGAAGCGTAAATCCTGACCCGCTGTGCTGCCGGTAGAAATCATATAACGCATAGCATCTGCGCCATACTTCTCGATAACCTCAAGCGGATCTACACCGTTTCCGAGTGATTTGGACATTTTTTGTCCTTCAGCATCCCGTACCAAACCATGCATCAATACGTCGGAGAATGGTTTCTCTCCGGTGAATTCCAGTGCCGAGAAGATCATCCGCGCTACCCAGAAATAAATAATATCGTAGCCTGTTACAAGCACATCGTTCGGATAGTAACGTTTGAAATCTGCACTGTCTTCATTCGGCCAGCCTAGGGTTGCAAATGGCCAGAGGTTGGAGCTAAACCAAGTATCCAGAACATCCTCGTCCTGTTTCAGGTCGGTTAAGCCGCTGATCCGGCGCGCTTCTTCCTCGTCATTCGCCACAACCAGCTCACCGGTAGATTCAGAATACCAAGCCGGAATACGATGTCCCCACCAAAGCTGACGGGAAATACACCAGTCGCGTACGTTTTCAATCCAGTTCAGGTAGGTTCTCTCGAACCGTTCAGGTACAAAGTTAACCCCATTACCATCCTTCTGTGCATTGATGGCAGCTTCGGCGAGCGGCTGCATCTTCACGAACCATTGTGTGGACAGGTACGGCTCAACAACCGCTCCTGAACGTTCACTGTGTCCAACTTGATGCACATGATCTTCAATAGAGATCAGAACGCCTTGCTCCTTCAGATCCGCCGTGATGGCCTTACGGCATTCACTCCGGTCTTGACCTTGGTAAGGTCCTGCTTCTTCGTTCATCGTACCGCTCTCATCCATTACGTTGATCTGCGGCAAATTGTGCCGTTGACCTACCTCGAAGTCATTTGGATCATGAGCTGGCGTGATCTTAACCGCACCGCTGCCAAACTCTTTATCTACATACTCGTCAGCGATAATTGGAATCTCCCGGCCGATAATCGGCAGGATCAGCGTTTTACCAATCAGATCTTTATAACGATCATCCTCAGGATGAACAGCAACTGCCGTATCACCCAACATCGTCTCCGGACGTGTGGTCGCTACAGTGATATGTCCGCTGCCATCTTTAAGGGGGTAACGCAGGTGGTACAGATGACCGTTAACTTCCTTATATTCAACCTCGATATCCGACAACGCCGTACGAGCCGCCGGATCCCAGTTGATGATACGTTTACCGCGGTAGATCAAGCCTTTATTATAAAGCTTAACAAATACCTCGCGAACTCCCTTCGACAAACCCTCATCGAGGGTAAAACGCTCGCGGGAGTAGTCAAGGGAAAGTCCCATTTTTGCCCACTGCTCATGAATGGTGTTCGCGTATTTGTCTTTCCAATCCCACACCTGCTCCAGGAACTTCTCACGTCCGAGGTCATGTCTGGAAATCCCCTGCTCGCGCAGCTTCTGCTCTACCTTCGTTTGTGTTGCAATACCTGCGTGGTCCGTACCTGGCAACCAAAGCGTATCGAAGCCCTGCATCCGTTTAGTACGAATCAGGATATCCTGTAATGTGAAATCGAGCGCATGCCCGATGTGCAGCATTCCTGTTACGTTTGGCGGCGGGATCACAATACTATAGGCTTTAGCATCCGGACGCTGGCCTGCACGGAAATATCCGCCCTCTGTCCAGTAGGAATACCATTTCTGTTCTGCTGCCTTCGGATCATACGTTGTTGGCATCTCGTTTTTAGATTCATTCGTAGCGGCAGCATCTGCCGCTGTTAGATGGTTTTGGTCAGCCATTCTCTGATACCTCCACTAGTTTACTTGTAGTTGCTTATAGTTGTTAATAAAGTTGCTGTATAGAGCGCACAGGTCTCTGAAAAAAACAAAAAGACCCCTCGTCTCAAAGGACGAAAGGTCATTCTTTCGCGGTACCACCTTTGTTTCGCGCCAATGAAAAATAAAACTACACTTCTTACCCTACGGATTCAGAAGCTTAGCGCGACACTCGTACAGATAACGGCTGCTACCGGCCACAACCTAACTTATCCTTCACAAATATGAAGATAAGCTCAGAAGGGCGACTCCGGGGCGACTTCGGGGGCTGTTTCCTACGGAATGTCACAGCACTTGCAATTCCGCTCTCTGAAGGGCTGACCGCCTACTCTTCCCGTTCCCAGTCTTTACTTAGATATTGCTTACTCCATAATACATTTTGAGCCCCCCCTAGTCAACCTGGATACGCCTTTGCAGCGGGACTTTAGGCTGAATTTCGACTTATTTCTTCTGAAGCATCCCTTCCAACAATGAAACAGCAAAAATCCCGATCCTAATACCTGATCGGGATTCACCTATTCATGTGTGTACGCATCACGATTCGATTACGGGATGTACAACACTTGGCCTTCCTCTACACTCTGCCCGGATAAGCGATTATACATTACCAGCTCCCGCGCACTTAGCTGATACTTCTCTGCTATGGTATCCAGTGTTTCTTCACGCTGCACAATACACAGCCGAACTTTGCGGAACATGTTAGCTCCATCCGCGCTGGCAATGAATCTGCTCTTCCATTCCGTATTATTGCCAACCTCTGGAACGTCCACTGCTGCAGATGTGTTTCCTTCCGACTGCAGAGCTTCCTGCTCTTTACGGACACGACTGGAGCTTAGTAAAGAGGAGAAGGTGAGATGTTCTTTTTCCGGAATTTCTGCTTCTTTTTTACTGCCCAAGGCGATCTTAAGATCTTGTTTCTCCTCATGAGAAGCCACACTCTCTTGTGAAACAAAAACTTCGTTCGCATTCTCATTAATCGGCGCAGTATTCTCTTCTTGCTTAGGGAGCGCATTATTAGCCTCATTTTCAGAAGCGAATACAGGGATATCCTGAATTGCATCTGCACTAACGGCTAGGACAGCAGTCTCTCTAGGAATAAAATATTCCTCTGCCGACTGTTGGTTCTCTTCGCTCACATTGCTTGCTTGATTCAGCTGAGACACCTCAACCTCTTTGTTCTGGGCCTCGGCTTTAAACCAGTAATCGGATAAACCCGCTTTAGCATCGTCAACTTGGGACTCCAGACTATGTGTCCGTGCTTTAGCTCCCTTGTCCTTCTCCTGACCGGATGAGAAATTGACTACAGGGGACGTATGAGCGGCTCCACTTGAGACTAATGATTCTTCTGTTTCCTGTTCATTCGCTTCGGCATGCTCATGTTCTTCTACAGCAACCTGTGAGGCATCCTCACCGAAGGTCCACTGAGAATTTTCATAAAGTGCATCATTTTCCTGTTCTTGTAGCTCCGCAGTAGCTTCTACCCTGTCATCATTCACAGGAGAATAGGCGACTGTATACTCCTCTTGCTGCCAGGCTGGTTGAGGTTGAGGGTCCGCACCACCGATCCCCCGCAGCGATAATACGCCTGTTATATTCACAGTGCGCATCGTGAGCAGATCGATATCAAAATTCTCAATCTCTACCCCAATATCTTCAATCGAGCTGACGCGTGTAAGCGGAACAGTGATTTCCACGGGAATGGCATGCTCCAGACGTTGTGTTCGGTCATCTTCACTCCGGTAAAGCCCGGTAAGCAACAGCTGACCATATAACTCGGCACGATCCTCCCGCTGAATCACCTGAATTTCCGGAAGTAGTTCAACCTCCTCCAGCTCAGCTATTCCCGGAAGCTCTTCCGAAAGGTGAATGCGTTCGTAAATATCAAACCGCAAGCCGTGGGACTGATCAAACACGGGATATGTCCTCCTTCTTGGCATAATCTAACCCTGAGACAGGCCCAGAGCATAAGCCCAAAATGTTACTCCCCACATGTATATGCTTCAAACAGAGAGGCATGACAACTTTGGTAGTACTAACCGGACAGGATGCTAATAAATTTCATGAATTTAAGAGCTCACCAAACCTTCAGCCTGCTGATAGATGCACTACTTCGTAAGAACAAAGTATTATATGCTGCTTTTATTAATAAGACATGGATAGATGTTTTTTTTCTGAAAAAATAGAAAAAGAACAGCAGAACCAGCTTTTGCTGATTCTACTGTTCCTTAGCCACTTACGTATCTGTCAGGGTGCTTCAGACAGCAGCTCTCGCAGCTGCAGCATATCCTCCGGCCACGGATCGCTAACTTCCAGCTGTTCTCCGCTCCAAGGATGGCGGAAGGACAATGCCTCGCCATGCAGGGCATGGCGGCCGGCAGCGCTGGAAGCCCAGATCGGACCGCCATATAGTTCATCCCCATACAAGGGATGACCCATATGGCTGAGATGAACGCGAATCTGATGCGTCCGTCCAGTCTCCAGCTGCACATGCACTAGGCTTCCGCCATGCAGTGCCTCGCGCTCGATGATTCGCGTCACGGCAGATTGTCCGCCGGGCGAGACCCGTCTGCGCGCAGCGTGATGCCGGTCGCGCCCAATCGGGGCATCGATCACCTTAAGCGCGGGCGGCACGATGCCTTCAACGATCGCGGCGTAGTGCCGCGAGATGCTTTTTTCACGCATATTCTCGTCCAGGACTAACTGTGCGAACTCATTTTTCGCATACATCACCGGACCCGTTGTATCTTTGTCCAAGCGGTGAATATGGCGCACAGCCACATTTTCGCCGGAAGTGATATAATGCGCAGCTACGAGGTGATCCAGAGTTACACCTGTTCCACTGCCATCGGGATGTACCGCCAGCCCAGCTGGTTTATGAGCTACCAGGCAAAAATCATCCTCATACAGCACCTCAAGCTCTTCCCATATCGGTTCAAGCCCCGCTTCACGATCGGGAAAAAGCGCCAGCCGAAGCCGGTCGCCTTTCCACTGAATGCCTCCCTCGCGGCGTAACCGCAGATGAAGTTTCTCGGGCATGCCTACAGTTTCTAACAGCCACTTGTCAATCGTTGCCTGCGTATCCTCGGCTCCAGTAATGATTTTGCCGGGTGTTACCTCCAGCCACTCTCCACGCCGGGTCCAAGCGCCACCACCGGTTCTTTCTCCGGCTCCGATGCTCAAAGGGCCTTCAGGGCATTATAATGGCCCTCAATGGTATCATCAATATCTTGCTCACTATGTGCAGCCGATATGAACATCCCCTCAAACTGTGAAGGTGGCACACTGATGCCTTGGTTTACCATATGACCAAAATAACGACGGAAAAGATCCGTGTCACTGGACTTAGCCGTTTCAAAATTGATTACAGGTCCTTCAGTAAAGAATGGGCAAACCATTGATCCTACCCGGTTGATAGTGAGCGGAATGCCAGTCTCAATTGAATTCTTTTTCAAACCCGCTTCCAGACGTGCACCCAATTGTTCCAGACGATCATATACTTCCGGGGTCAACAGCTTGAGCGTAGTATATCCGGCTGCCATCGCCAATGGATTACCACTAAGTGTGCCCGCCTGATAAATCGGTCCAGTAGGAGCGATTTGCTCCATGATCTCTCTTTTGCCGCCATAAGCACCCACTGGAAGTCCGCCGCCGATAACTTTGCCAAAACAAGTAATATCCGGAGTAATCCCGAACAAGCCTTGAGCACAGCCACGATTAACACGGAAGCCTGTCATAACCTCATCAAAAATAAGCAGCGAACCATTGTCAGAAGTTAATTTACGAAGCCCTTCCAGGAAGCCTGGAAGCGGTGGAACAACGCCCATGTTGCCGGCAATCGGCTCTACGATCACTGCGGCAATCTCATTGCCAAAACGTTCGAAAGCAATCTGAGTGGACTCCAAATCATTGTAAGGAACCGTAATGGTATTCATTGCAACGCCTTCTGGGACACCCGGGCTATCCGGCAAGCCCAATGTAGCTACACCAGAGCCAGCCTTAATAAGCAGACTATCCGCGTGACCGTGGTAGGAGCCTTCGAACTTCAAGATTTTGCTGCGCCCAGTGTAACCACGTGCCAAACGAATCGCGCTCATCGTAGCTTCCGTTCCAGAGTTAACCATGCGTACGATATCTACAGATGCCACTCGTTCAACAACGGTTTTTGCCATTTCCGTTTCGAGTAGCGTTGGAGCGCCAAAGCTTGTCCCTTTTACCGCCGTCTCCTGCAATGCCTTCACAACCTCGGAATGCGCATGACCCATAATCAGCGGACCCCATGAGAGCACATAGTCGATAAAGCTGTTGCCGTCGATATCAAAAATACGCGAACCTATCCCATGATCCACATAAATCGGAGTCAGACCTACGGATTTAAACGCCCGTACAGGGCTGTTCACCCCGCCGGGAATATATTGTTTTGCTTCATCAAAAGCCTTCCGGGACGCTTCCTCTTTACGCGCCATTGGCACATTACTCATGTATCTTCACTCCTATTCTCTTCTTGGTTACACAAGCTTGTACAAACATATATTAGCTGCCGCGATGTCGGTGTGATGAAGATTAGCCGCGCAGCCAGCGGGCTGCATCTTTTGCAAAATAAGTAATAATAATGTCCGCACCAGCACGTTTCATGCCCGTCAGCATTTCCAGCACAACGGCTTGCTCGTCGATCCAGCCTTGCAATGCCGCTGCTTTTACCATGGAATATTCTCCACTCACATTGTAAGCCACCAAAGGAAGATCAAACTGATCACGAATCGTACGAATCACATCTAGGTAAGCCAGAGCTGGCTTCACCATTAACATATCCGCGCCTTCCAGCACATCAGATTCTGCTTCACGGAGTGCTTCACGCAGATTGGCAGGGTCCATTTGATATGTTTTGCGATTCCCGAACTGTGGTGCTGAATCCGCTGCTTCGCGGAAAGGGCCATAAAATGCCGAAGCATATTTGACCGAATACGACATAATCGGCACATGCTCAAAGCCGTTCTCATCAAGTCCCGCACGAATTGCGTGAACAAATCCATCCATCATGTTGGAAGGGGCGATAATATCTGCTCCAGCTTTTGCTTGGGATACCGCCGTACGAGTCAAAAGCTCCAGCGAGGCATCGTTGATAACATCGCCATGGACCACACCATTCACCGTATGCGTATGCACCATTCCACAATGTCCGTGATCCGTAAATTCACAAAGGCAGGTATCTGCAACGACCAACAGCTCTGGGTACCACTGCTTGATCAAGCGAGTAGCCTCTTGCACAATTCCATCCTCTGCAAAACCGGAAGAACCGATAGCATCCTTCGTCTCAGGAATCCCGAACAATAATACAGCCGGGATGCCTAGTGCGGCAATCTCGTCCACTTCTGCTTTTAACGTATCCAGCGAAAAATGATACACGCCCGGCATCGAGCTAATCTCATTCTTCACACCTGTTCCATATGTCACAAAAATAGGCTGTACCATATCCAGCACATTCAGTATCGTCTCCCGCACCATGCCACGAATTCCAGCAGAACCGCGCAAACGGCGGTGACGTGTAATTGGAAAGCTCATTTGTTCATCCTCCTGAAAAATAAAATATAAAACCAAATTATGTGTCTGGCAGCAAACTACAACTAGCCGCAGCCAAGTCTAAATTAGCTACAACCAAACCGCCGACCACTGGCTAACTACGTATAGTTGTAGTTTGTGCAACTATCTCGATGTTTTGTCCTAATTGTAAGCTTTAGTTGCATTCTCTACAGTTATTTATTACAAAAGTGCGAAGATTCCTCATTTAGCGGATATTTAATTGCACATACTACAACTAAACTCGGCTTTAGCTGATATATAGGAAATTTAATTGTATAAAGTACAACTAAACCTAAACCTCAAGCAGATCTGCTCACATTAACCTACTGCATATTCTCTACATACCAGTTAGTTTACAACCAAATATTATCCTCCGGACTCCATAAGTCACTACGTTCGGAGTTCAATTTATATGTTACTTGAAGGTAGCGATGTGGCACTTTTGAGCGTAGATATAACGGCGAGTAAACCAACAAATGTTAGTTAGTAAAAGTAACCGCGAACTCATTAATAACTACCAACTCACATGTAACCACGAACTATTTAGTAACTACGAACAAACTCTAAACTCACATGTAACCACGAACTATTTAATAACCACGAACTCACATGTAACTACGAACTATTTAGTAACCACGAACAAAACTCTAGCCTGTAATGTAACTAATTATAAGCTGAGCGCTATATTTCTAAGCAGGCACTGCCTTTCTCCGTAGAACAGCTACTACTCTCCCCGCGGAGTAATCAGCTTTTACCTTCCCACCAGAAAGCAAGCTACGTAAGTTAAGCTCACCAGTAAACTATTGCTTCGTTCTATCCTCGATCCGAGCGCTACTGCAGCTGAGTCTCCGCATTCCAGCGGCAGAGCTCCTGCACCAAACTATCTATGGTTGCCTCTTCAGGCAAGAGTCCCGGTGTCAGTCCCGCGTCTACCGCAGTCTGCTCCGTTAACGGGCCGATGCAGGCGATTTTCACATTTGCAAGCAGCGGGAGCGGATCTTCAAGCCCCATCCGTTTCAGGATGTGTATGAAATTACGCACGGTTGACGAGCTGGTGAAGGTTACCGCGTGAACGCGACCTTCCTCTAGCAGCTTCAGCAGCTCGTCGTCATCCTCACCCGTGACAACCGTTTCATAAGTATCCACGTCTGTCACCTGAAGGCCAAGCTCTCTCAGCTTGTCCGGCAGCCAGTCCCGCGCCAGATCGCCGCGCGGCAATAGCACGTTCTGCCCCGGCAGCAGCTGGGGACCGAACGTCTCAATCAGACCTTCCGCCTGAAACTTTGCCGGAAGTTCTTCAGCAATCACCCCGCGCTGCGCCAGCGCGGCGGCTGTGCCTGGCCCCACCGCTGCAATACGCGCGCGGTGTAGCCCGCGAATGTCCGCCCCCAGCTCCGCCAAGTGGCGCCAAAAAAAATCCACGCCGTTCGGGCTAGTGAAGAATACCCAGTCGTACGATTCCAGCGCGCCAAACGCCGCAGCAATCTTCGCCTTCTTCTCTGCCCCTTCCGGCATGATCGTCTCGATCACCGGGAACTCGTAGGGTTCCCCGCCGAGTTCTTCAATTCTATCCACCAGCTCGCTTGCTTGGCTGCGAGCCCGTGTCACCACGATGCGTTTGCCGAATAACGGCATCGCCTCGACCCACTTCAGCTGCTCACGCTGCAGCACCACGTCGCCGACGACGATGACTGCCGGCGGCTGAAAATCCGCCGCCTTCACCTTCGCCTCAATATCGGCGAGGGTTCCCGTCAGCGTCTCCTGATCCGCGCGGGTGCCCCAGCGCACAAGTGCCACTGGTGTTTCTGGCGGCCGCCCGTGCTTGATCAGCTGAGCGCTGATGTAACCTATTTTAGCTACGCCCATTAGAAACACTAACGTTCCCGTGGCGTTCGTTACTTTATCCCAATGAATGGAATGATCCAGTTTATCCGGACTCTCATGCCCGGTGATAATCGACAGGGAAGAGGCATGATCGCGGTGCGTAACAGGTATACCCGCATAGGCAGGTACACTGATCGCTGACGTGATGCCCGGTACGATTTCGTAATAGATCCCATTTTTGCGCAGCAGCTCCGCTTCTTCACCCACCCGGCCAAAAATCGTAGGGTCCCCACCCTTAAGCCGCACCACTGTTTTCCCCTGTAAAGCCAAATCAACTAACAATTGATTAATCTCTTCCTGCTTCATCGTGTGGCGATCCGGCAGCTTACCTACATAAATCTTCTCCCCGCCGGGTTTCATGCATTTCAGCAATCTAGGACTTGCCAAGCGATCATACACCAGCACGTCGCTTTTTTGGATACACTCGAGGCCTTTCACAGTAATCAGCTTTGCGTCCCCGGGACCTGCACCTACCAAATAAACCTTCCCCGTCAATCCACTCATCCCCTAACGTCTGACAGTATCTTCTCCGCTCCTCTTGCAATCAGCTTTTTAGCGACTTCTTCGCCGAGCTGTACCGGGTCAATCCCCGTGCAAGTTTCTTTCAAAATCGTTGAACCGTCCGGTGTTCCCACCATCCCCGTTAACGAGATTACTTTGTGCTCAGCGGTAGCAGCTTTGGCGGCTGTGTCAAGCACCGCATGAGCACCAATCGGCACTTGGCAGCCGCCATTCAGCACGCCAAGGAACGTGCGCTCCGCCGCTACCGTTAATGCCGTATCGGCGTCGTTGTATAATGCCAGCAGCTTCCGCAGGTCAGCGTCATCTACGCGGCATTCGATGCCGAGTGCGCCCTGCCCTACAGCGGGCAGGCAAACCTCCGGCGGCAGGTAGGCGCTCACGCGATCCTGCCAGCCCATGCGCGACAGCCCCGCCGCTGCCAGCAGGATTGCGTCGTATTCGCCGCTCTCCAGCTTGCGCAGCCGCGAGTCAATGTTGCCGCGCACGGGCTCAATGACCAGATCAGGCCGCAGCGCAGCGAGCTGGCTGGATCGGCGTAGGCTGCTTGTGCCTACGCGTGCACCCTGAGGCAGCTCGTCTAGCGAGACGCCTCCGTTAGAGATCAAAACATCACGCGGATCGACACGCTTCGGCACAGCACCATTGATCAACCCATCCGGTAGCTCGGATGGCATATCCTTCATGCTGTGCACCGCCATGTCGATTTCTTTTTCCAGCATCGCTTGCTCGATTTCTTTCACGAACAACCCTTTGCCGCCTACCTTGGATAAAGTAACGTCAAGAATGCGGTCACCTTTGGTGACGATCTTTTTCACTTCAAAAGTAAATCCAAAACCATGCTCCTCGCTAAGTCGCTCCAGATCAGCAATCACATGTCCCGTTTGCGTCAACGCAAGCGCGCTCTGTCTACTCCCCACTATAACCTTACGCATTTGTCCATTCCTCCTGGTAACGTTCGCCTCTTACTCTTCACCGCAGAACCTTGCACTAGAAATCCAAACCCAAACTAACCAATTAACTACTCTCACTCTAAAAAAGGCATTATTGCCTTTGAATTCGCTACTTCGGATGATCCCCACCAAATTTGAGGCATTATTGCCTTTTATTTAGCTCCTTCGGCGATTGTTGCTCATTTATAGGGCATTTTTGCCTCTCTTTTTGCTAAATTGGCTGTTGTTGCTCAATTTAAAGGCATTTTTGCCTTTCTTTTAGCTCCTTCGACGACTGTTGCTTATTTAGAGGGCATTTGTGCCTCTCTTTTTGCTAAATTGGCTGTTGTTGCTCAATTTAAAGGCATTTTTGCCTTTCTTTTAGCTCCTTCGACGACTGTTGCTTATTTTAAGGGCATTGTTACCGTACATTCCACCATCCAAGCTACTTAAGCTCAATTCAACAGTATTTATACCGTACATTCCGCCATCCAAGCTACTTAAGCTCAATTCAACAGTATTTATACCGTACATTCCACCATCTCAGCTACTTAAGCTCAATTCAACAGTATTTATACCGTACATTCCACGATCTCAGCTACTTAAGCTCCATTCAACGGGATTTATACCGTACATTCCACCCTCTAAGCTACTTCAACCCAATTCAACGGGATTTATACCGTACATTCCACCATCTAAGCTACTACGAGCCAAATCAGCCATATATCAAGTTACTCAAAACCGCTCATCCACTTCATATCTTAATCTAACCCAATTTTCTAATCTTTACAGTGTCCACGCGCACTTTTACTCCACCCGTTGCTCAGCAATCCAAGCGTCCATATCCTCCGGACTCCACGCTATGAAGGTACCCATACTCATCTCGTTCAACACATCCAGCGTGCCAAGCTTCCGCAAAAGCCTTCCACGAACTTCAGCAGAAGGTTCATTTTCCTTAATCCGGGTACGCATAGCATGCACAAAATCCAAATATGGTTCATATGCCGCATCCAGCGCTTTTTCAAGCACATTTTTGATCTTCGTTGCCGCAAGCGGGCCAGCACCCGAAGTAGATACAGCTACTGTCAAACGTCCCCTCCGAACCACTCCGGGCGTGATAAAGTTTCCCGCTTCCGCATGGCTGGCCACATTCACATGAATTCCAAGCTGCCTTGACTCCCGCGCAACCTCTTCATTAACCGCCCTATCGTTAGTGGCTGCATATACGAGAAAGGCCCCACGGAGATCTCCGGGAGCATAAGTACGGTCCATCCAGATCAGAAGACCTTTTTCAGCTAGAGAATCAAGCGGATCTGTCAAAGAAGGACTAATCACCTTAACCGCCGCTCCAGCTTCCAACAGCCCGCTCACCTTACGTTCAGCCACGACACCACCGCCAATAACCACACAGTGCTGCCCTTCACAATCCAGCATTATGGGTAAATAACGCGTCATGCCCTTCACTCCCCGCTCCAACCGTGAAAATCAGACCAAGAATTCAACAGAAAGTTCAAGATAATAAAAGCATATCCTAAAATCGCCCAGCGAGCCATACTTACTCCACTTTTCCGCCCGGACTTCTTAAAGATAATATAAAATATGTAAATCCCAAGACCGATAAGAGTCGTTAATACTTTTAAATCCTTCAATAAAAGCGTCCGTCCCTCAGATACTATAGATAAACCCGCCACCACCAGCGATATTCCCAGCAAAGGAGTGCCCACCAAAATAGCGGTGTAAGAGTATTTATCTGTAGTCTCCAGGTTCGGCAAACGACGGATCCGGTCGCTCCATTTCTTGCTTTTGAGTCTGGTGTGCAGGAACAAGTACAATATTGCAAAAACCGTTCCTAACGTCAGTGCTGCAAAACTCATATTTGCCAAAATCACATGCATCGTCAGCCAGCCATACACCGCACTCCAAGTCTCAAGCGTATGCCCACCCGCCGTCAGCCACACCCGATTAAGCAAAAAAACACTAAACCCAGCCATACTGAGCAGCAAAATCGTAAACTCGCCACCACGTGTAAAAGCCACCGCAAGCGAAGTCAGCACAATACTAAACGCAAACCAAAACAAGAAATCATAAGGTGTAAAAATAGGCAGGCCTTTCTCCTGAGAGAAACGAATTCCAAGTCCTGCAACTTGCAAAAGACCCACAACAACAAGAAGCCCCGTGCCTAACCGCTTCCCACCCGGACTCCTTTTAAGGCAATCCGAGAAAACAAACAGCAGGCTCAGGGCATAGACCAGCAGAGCGGCGTCATATATTCCGTTCAGCAGTTGCATATTATTCACCCACCCAGCAAGCCTGCCGGAGCAAGCGCCGTTTTAGGCACAGAGAAATCAGCGCTGCCAGCCGTACGTTCTCCAGAACTAGACTGCTTCACCGAGGCAATGTCTCCATCATCTGAATCGGATTTGAGCTGTTCCTGCAACGCAAAGATTTTGGAAAAATAATCAAGAGCTTCATTCCCCTGCTTACCGCCGGACAGCTCTTTAATTACATTGATCGGATCATGCATCATCTGGTTCACGATACTTTTAGTCAGGCGGCGGATTACTTTCCGCTGATGCTCGTCCAGCTCGGGCAGCTTGTTGAACAGACTCTCCATCGTTTCTTCATGAATCGTATTCGATTTATCCTGAAGCGCCCGGATCACCGGTCTTACCCCAAGCGTCTTGAGCCACAGCTGGAACTCATCCATTTCCTCGCTGATCATCACTTCAATCTTCGCAGCTTCACTTCGGCGCATTTCCAGATTGTTCTCCACAATGCCCTCCAGATCGTCAATATCATACAAAAAAACATCCGGCACATTTGCCGCCGCAGGATCAATATCACGTGGTACAGCAATATCAATCATAAAAAGCGGCCGCGAAGGGCGGCGTTTCATAGCATGCGCTACCTTATCAGCCGTAAGCACATACCCGTCTGCTCCTGTCGAGCTGATCACGATATCTACTTCATTTAGAGTTGTTAACGCATCTTCAATCGTGCTCGGCTTACCCGAGAACTTCTCCGCCAATTCAATCGCACGCGACAGCGTACGGTTAGCGACAATCACTTCTGCCGCACCACTACTGTATAGATGCTTCACGGTAAGCTCGCTCATTTTGCCGGCGCCGAGAATCAGCACTTTTTTCCCAGTGAACATGCCAAAAATCCGCTTGCCCAGCTCCACAGCCGCATAACTGACCGATACTGCGCTCTCGCCGATTGACGTTTCACTATGTGCTCTTTTGCCCAGCGTCACCGCTTGCTTGAACAACCGATTGAACCAAGTTCCAGTTACACCCTCAGCCTGAGCTGTGAGAAAAGAACTCCGCACCTGTCCCAGGATCTGCGTCTCCCCAATCACCATGGAATCCAGGCCGCAAGTCACGCGGAACAAATGCGCAATCGCCTGTTCGTCTTCATAAATATACATATGCTGAGCAAATTGCTCGCTTTTCACACCAAACCATTGCTCCATAAAGCCGCGGATGAAATAACCAGCCATATGAAGGCGGTCCATCACCACATAAATTTCCGTACGGTTGCAGGTAGCTACTAAGACCCCTTCTAGCACACCCTTCGTCTTCATCAGTTGATGGAGCGCTGCCGGAAGATCACTTTCCGCAAAAGCAAACTGTTCCCGAACCTCCACGGGAGCCGTACGATAATTCAGGCCAACGACGACGATGTGCATCGATAGTTCACCATCCTAGTCTCTATAAGTTGCTGAAATCCAATTATATAAATTAATATCTTACATACCGTTCACTTTCACAACATCTCAAAACACTGTGTTAAGTATATCACACGAAAATAAGACTTTTTACAGATTTTTTGAACGCTTTATGAAATCCAGATAATAATTATTATAAATAAAAAACCGTAGGTTCGCTACGGTTAGGATGAGTTATTTTTAGCTAATTTATTTTGTCTTCACTTTACTGTTACAATTTCCACTTTGTAATAAATGGAACTTAATGTTTCATTTCAAGCTTATTTATTATTCTCACTTTTTAAAGAGCCTTACTTACTTGAAACTCTTTTGTCTAAAGGTGATTCTCAACATTACGAAAAATCTAATACGGTTTTTAAAAAAAGTGTCGATAACTCTTGAACATTATAGATATTACAGTTCGAAATGTTTTTTAAATGATGATTAACTAGACAGAAAATAACTGGTCTTGGATTGTAAAAATACTATATGAAAAACAGAAAGTTAATGTAATTATCTGAAATAGAAGAATTTAATAGATAATAATAATCTGAAGTAAAGAACTTCATTGGAATTTCAATTGCATTTCTGTAATACTAAAGGAACTTATATATTGAAAGTAGGTATATTAATGCGAACTGCTTCAGTCTTTATTTGGGGAATTGTTTTATTTGTATTTACTTGTGCATTTAATTCGAAATTTTGGGAGACCGGTCAAATCCCTACTTTTCATTGGATACCTAATCCTGATTTTCATGCTCTACTCAAAACCAATCTTACATTATCTATAAGTAACATTATTCAAAAAGTCGGTCATTTTTCAGGATTCGCAGTCCTCGCCTTTCTACTGTACAGATGTAATAATAGTGTTTGGAAAAGCTTTATACTTTCCGTAACATATGCTATTTTGACAGAACTTCTTCAGTTATATTTTGGGCGTGACGGCAGAATATACGATATAGTCATTGATACAGCTGGTGTTTTCGTTGCACTTTCTCTTGTGTGGATTACAAAGCTTATTAATCAAAAGGTCGGAATAAATCATTAAATCTTTTAAGTTAGTTGTCATTTTTAGAAATAAGTATATGTTACATAATTAAAACGTTATTTTGATACACACAGTAAATAGAAGTTTGGGGAATCATAGAATATATTTTCACTTAAGCCATAACTATAACAATTTATACATTGTCTTCCTCTGAGATTGATGTAATTTTAACCTAAGGACTTTCTTTACCAAGATAATAATACCTGGGCGTATCATCTATTAGATTCGTCTAACAATCTCCCGAGCATTATCGTTTATCTCAAAGCTTTGAGATAATAAACTATTCTCTTGAAATCTAACAGCATACATAAATAGCTGCCTATTTTTAAAAAAAACTATAAGCAATTCCAGGATTACTACGTAACATGGATTTAGCTTATAGTTTCTTTCTTAACGATAAGTCGTTCATAAATCACTTATGCGATTCGTTACTAAGGATTTGTTGCCACCATTCAGCATTATCAATATACCATTGGATCGTCTGCGCAATTCCGGTCTCAAAAGTATAAGTTGGCTTCCAACCTAAATTCTCAAGTTTCGTTGGATCAATGGCGTAGCGTTTATCATGTCCTAATCTATCTGTTACAAATTCAATCAAATCTTCAGATTTCCCCAAGGTACTGATAATCGTCTTAACTACTTCAAGATTAGTTCTCTCATTATGACCACCTACATTATATACTTCACCACTTACTCCTTGGTGCACAACAAGGTCAATGGCCGCACAGTGATCCCAGACATGGAGCCAGTCGCGAATATTTTTTCCATCTCCGTATACAGGAACCTTCTCTTCGTTTAATACTCTTGAAATGGTTAGTGGAATCAGTTTCTCAGGAAAATGATAGGGGCCGTAATTGTTCGAGCAGCGTGTTATGTTCATTGGTAAACCAAAGGTCTCATAATACGCACGGACTAGCAAATCAGACGCTGTTTTGCTAGCACTATAAGGACTGTTAGGCTGCAAAGGTGTTTCTTCGGTAAAAAATACAGTAGGATCAAAATCGAGTTCGCCATACACTTCATCCGTAGAGACATGGAGGAATTTAGTAATGCCGAATTTTTTAGCTGCATCCAGTAGTACCTGTGTCCCCATAACATTCGTACGAACGAATATCGCAGGATCAGTAATTGAGCGATCCACATGACTCTCCGCAGCAAAATGAACAACATAATCGAATTTCTCCAACTCAAAAAGAGACAATATTGCCTTTCGGTCAGCAATGTCAGCTTGAACAAACCGATAGTTGGATTTGGACTCAATATCCTTATGTTTTGTTAGATCACCCGCATAAGTTAACAAATCCAAATTCACAATATCATAATGCGGATATTTATCTACCATATACTGTACGAAGTTGCCTCCAATAAATCCGGCACCACCTGTAACCAGCATCTTTTGCTTACTCAATGAACGCACTCCCGATCTATTAGCTTTATTAGTTATTGTAAAAAAAAATTCAAATTAGCATCTTTTAATAAAGGCGCCTTCTCATCCTTGGCAGATAATACAGGTGTAATATGAAGAGGCCATTCGATGCCAATAGAAGGATCATTCCAGAGAATACCCCCATCACATTCCGGGGCATAAAGCTCATCGCACTTATACTGAACCTCTACGTCTTCTGTTAGTGTCATGAATCCATGTGCGAATCCTTTTGGGATCAGCAGTTGCTTTTTGTTCTCAGCACTCAGTTCAATGCCGAACCATTTACTATAGGTAGGACTACCTTTTCTGATATCTACGGCTACATCAAAAATAGCACCACGTGTACAACGAACCAATTTCGTCTGTGCCTTGGGATGTAATTGATAGTGCAAACCACGTAATGTTCCTTTAGTCGCAGAGTAGGATTGGTTATCTTGTACAAACTCCATCTCAATTCCATGCTCTTTAAACTTAGCTCCGCTATACGTCTCCATAAACCAACCGCGGTGGTCCCCAAAAACAGCCGGTTCAACGACTAATACGCCTTGCAATAAGGTTTCTGTAATTTTCATCACTGCCACACTTTCAGTTATTAGTATTGTATTTTACCTGTAGCTACTTTCATCAAATACTGACCATACCCCGTCTTACTTAACTTCTCCCCGCAATTCCACAAGTGTTCTTTAGTAATCCATCCATTAATATATGCAATTTCCTCCGGAGCGGCGATCTTGATTCCTTGATGATCTTCAATAGTCCGTACAAAGTTAGTTGCGTCGACAAGACTTTGATGAGTTCCTGTATCTAACCAGGTGAATCCCCGACCTAGAAGTTCCACATCAAGCTCACCAAGATTTAAGTAAGCTTCATTAATGGAGGTAATCTCCAATTCTCCACGTGAAGAGACCTCAACGTTCTTAGCAATCTCAATAACTCTGTTATCATAAAAATATAGACCAGTAATTGCATAGTTAGATTTTGGTTGAGTTGGTTTTTCTTCCACGCTTAATACTTTACCTTCTTCATTAAACTCTACCACGCCGAAGCGCTCTGGATCTTGTACATGATATCCGAATACCGTTGCTCCTTGTTGTTTAGAAGAAGCACGTTGCAACATTTTCCGCATTCCATTGCCATAGTAGATATTATCTCCAAGGATCATGGCAACTGAATCATCACCTATAAAAGATTCACCCAAAATAAAAGCCTGCGCTAAACCATCAGGACTTGGTTGAACTATGTATTGTAGTGAGATGCCAAATTGAGAACCGTCACCTAATAAGCTTTCAAATCTAGGCGTGTCCTCTGGAGTGGAAATAATAAGAATCTCTTTAATGCCCGCTAGCATTAATGTGGATAGTGGATAATAGATCATTGGTTTGTCGTAAATGGGTAAAAGCTGCTTACTTGTGACCATTGTTAATGGGTATAGGCGCGTACCGCTGCCGCCTGCTAAAATTATACCTTTCAAGATAGATTCATCTCCTGTCAAAATTTCTAAATCATAATATTTTTACTTCTATTTCACCTAATTATCAGTTCTCATATCAATCTCTCTCAATATAGTTTCTTAATTATAGAAACAATGAATACTAGTAAAAGATATTACCAATTATTAAATTTTAATTAATCTTTTAACCTTATTAAAACTAGCTATTGCATCTTTCCTTTTAATCAACAAATATAAGCCATAGAATAGTAAATATATCGATACCCCTGTCCACGTAGATGCAAGCCACCCTGTCATTATAAATATGAAGGTCATTACTAATTCCAATATTATATCTTTAAATACTTTAATTTCAAGAATTTTCGCTAAGAGAATTTCTGCAAAAATACATCTAAATGATAGAACAATAACTATCGATATAACAGACAAAGTTAAATTTTCATAAATAACCGTGAAAAGTGCTGTAACAATGCAGCTTATCATTACTGAGACAGCATTCACAAATAAAATAATCTTTTCTTTTCTCAATGCTTTAAGATACGTATTTATCAGCAGTGACATTTTCCCATCATATATGCACATTGGAAATACCAACGCCATGTACATTAAACTTTCTCGATACTCAGGTAACCACAATGTTAAAATGATTCTCAGTGGATAGTAAAATATAAGCACTCCAATTAATGGAACCATTAAAAATGTTCTCATATTTATATAAAGTTCCGGAAATTTATCCTCATCCATTCTTCTTAACATTGGAAACATAATAATACCTAATGCACTAATAAATATCATCATTAAATTTGAAACACTTAAAGTCAAGGAAATTCTACCAAATGTAGAAACATCCCATGTTCTCTCGATACCATACCTTACTATCCCTATTATCAATACACTTGCGATATTCGCGAGCATCAGTTTTATACCAATATTAATATTTGCCATTGTCTCTTTCACATTAAAAGATAAATCACTGAGTTTTCTAATTACAATATCATTACAAAAGTATATAGCATAAAGTAATGAGCATGATTTTCCGATTAAGTCTGCATAAATCAGTAATTTATAATCTCTTACCCCTATTAAAAGTAAAAAAATTACCAATGCAATATATAACAACCTATCACTTATTGTACATTTGGCATACTCTTTTATACGATTTGTACCTTGTAATATATATAGCAGCATAATTCGAGTGTTAGAGATTATCGCACAAACACCCGTCATTTCTAATATAAATAACTTATGTGAATTCCCCACATAAAATTGACAATAGAGAAGTAATCCTATAAATATAGTCGTTTGAAAGAAAAATTGCATCCAAAACTGAGAAAAAAATATCTTTTTATTTAAATCTTTGTAATCTTGCCCACCATACCTTAAATATATTCCGTCATTCCATCCAAAATGTAAAAAACCAACATAAAAAGAATAAAACATATATAATTGCCAATATCCATATTCTTGCACTCCAATTAATTTTGGGACAATTAATATTACTAATGCAGAGACTATCATTGTTAATATATTCGATGAAAATGTATATGAAAAATTTTTGACAAAAGTAATGACTTTATTATTCAAAATTAATCCCTCATCTTTTGAACTCA
Organism: Paenibacillus sp. FSL H7-0690; assembly: GCF_037980415.1. Taxonomy (NCBI): domain Bacteria; kingdom Bacillati; phylum Bacillota; class Bacilli; order Caryophanales; family Paenibacillaceae; genus Paenibacillus; species Paenibacillus sp. FSL H7-0690. Next base: position 5,565,635 of record NZ_CP150281.1, read on the forward strand.
TTCATTTAAGAAACATCAGATATCTATCTGTCTCAAATACCGACTATCCTTTGTAATAAAACACAAAAATAAATTAATTTATTTATTATTTATTTCTTTAAATAACTCATAATCTATATGATTAAAATTTCGCGTATAGTATCTTATTCTTTGTATAGTTTCTATGGTACTCTTATAATCTTTTGTAAGCATAAATATTTTTATACCTATCGCGTTTATATAAAATATCCTCCATAGAAACCAATAGTTATAATTATAAAACTCTTTTTGATTTATTATTCGATTTGAGAAGTGTAATATGTATCGATTGCAATTTTTTTTCTTTGTATTGTTTGTTTTATTAATTGAACTACTTACTTTATGATAAATAGTTGCACTCAGTATTGTCTCAACTTTAATATTATTTATTTTTAATCTTTTACAAAAATTGAAATCTTCTTCTCCAAAAAAGAATTTTTCGGTAAGAACACCTATTTTCATTAATATCTCATTTCTAATCAAAAGTGCACACCCAGTAACAAACGGTGTTTCTATAACTGTTTTCCCTTCTTGGATATATCTATCTATCTTCTTTTGTGAATAATACTTACGATCTCCATACCAAGTAAATCGACCGCCTGCATTCCACAATTTGTTTTTATCATCAAAATATCTAATGTTACAACTTGCGGCACCAGTATCTTTTTTAATATCCATATAATTAATCATTTTCGTTATAGAGTTCATTAACATTGTAGTATCATTATTTAATAAAAAAGAATATTCGAATTTGGATTTTATTTTATTTAGAATCAAATTGTTGCCTTTTGCAAATCCTAGATTATATCTCCCTTTAATTAAAGTCAAACCTCCCTCTTCAAATTCACTCATGCTCTGAAATTCTGTATCTTCAACTATCCTATAATTAAATTTATAATTATATCTAAGCCATTCTTCAATAAAAGTTAAAGAATTATCGCTAGATCCATTATCCAGTATGAATATAGAATGGTTGTTCCCCTCATATTCAACAATAGATTCTATACATTCGATAGTGTCTTGATAGCCATTCCAATTTAGTATTATCAATCCCACCTTATTCACGTGGCACCTCGATTAACTTATATTTTATAGATATTTATGTTAACAATAACAATATCAAATACAAACGAACCATCTTAGAAAACTATTTTCTTCTTCAAAATAATTTCAATCACGTATAAATAAATAAAATTCAATACAATACCAGATAAAGTTAAGAAATTACCAAAAAACATCATGGAAATAACTGATAACATATAAGCAACTAAAGCTATATTTCCCCCAGCACTCATAGCATTATTATAAAAGTAATAAACTATTGAAAAAAATACTGTTATATAAATAGTAGCTACTAAAAAGCCAGAATTATATACACTTTCAGCAAATAATCCACCAACATTAGTATTCAAAATATCAGAGATAGGAACCGGAAATGTGTATGCAGGATAAATGTAATCACCTGTTGAAAAAATAGCCTTTACAATATTTATAGGAACAGTAAACATAATTGAAATTCCCTGAATTGAATCAATATTATTATGAAAAAAATAATTTGTGGATATTAGTGGTCCAAACAGATATGAAAAGAAATGTTTTACTGAAAACTCTAAGGACACAATAAAAAGATTTTTATCAAAATACCCCAAGGTAATAAGTGGTTTAACGGCATAAATTCCAATGAATACCAAAACACCAACAAACACTGTTAATAATACATATTTTAGAGTTTTTCTGATATTTATATTTCTAATGATGCCATAGAAAATTATCATATGTATAAAAGAAATAAAAATATTGTATTTCCCTCCAAACAAAAACAGATTAAAAAAAACTAATATTATTAATATTAAGTAGTGCGCTTTTTTTTTGTTATCTAAATACAATATTAAAATGTACGGTAATAATATTGTGGATAAACTTCCTATGTGTGCAAAAATACCAAAAGATTTCCCTTTAATATTTTCAATACCATACATATTTATGGATTGAAAAAGTGATATATATTTCGCGAGAACTCCAATACAGAATAACAACAAAATAAATTTTGAATATGTTTTAGTTATATTGTGTTCATAATTCTGAATATTGTATGTATAACTATTTGCATCCTTTTTCTTGAATAAGCGAAAAAATATACTTATAAGGAAAATTATTATTAAAAAATATAATATATACACAATGGAATCGCTATCCACCTTATAAAAATCTAATAATCTCACGCCAAAAAAATTATTAAAAGGAATCATTAATAAATAGATTCCAGATATTATTATAAAAGGATTAAGGAAAGTTTTATATAATTTGTATTCAAAATATATCAGAGTACTTATAACAAAAGTAAAAATAAACTCCATAAAAACACCTACACTTCATCTTTTATTAAAAATAATCTAAATTATAGTGTTAGAATATAATTGTTCCATAATAGAAACATTTTCCTTCCAATCATACAGTTTCAAAACTCTTTCCCTTCCTTTTTTGCCCATTTCTTTTCTGAGATTTTTATCAAGAATTAATTTCATTAAGGCTTCCGCTATAACATCAGGTTTCATTCTTTCAACAATGATACCGGTAACTCCATCTTCAACTACTTCTTTGAATCCATCTACATCTGTAGCTACAACTGGAAGTTCCATTGCCATTGCCTCTACTACTGCTACACCGAAGCTTTCACTATCAAGGATGCTGGTCACACAAAATATATCGAATTCTTCCAATGCTTTAGGAACATCAGAATTCGATATTGTACCTTTAAAAAATATGACATTTTCCAAATTATAATTAACAACTAAATCAATCAGTTCTTGTTTTTGGCTACCGTCACCGTATATATACAAGCTTATTTTATTTAAAAGATCTTTACGACCTTCGATTTCCAGATTATCTATTAGTATTTTCATTGCATGAATTAGAAATGATATTCCATATTTAGAATTTAAAGTTTTTATTATCCCTATATTTAACTTTTCATCATCTTTTTCCTTGCTTTTTCGCGAGAATTTTTCTAAGTCTACTCCGAATGGAGTCACTTCAATATTTACTGATTCCGTATTCAGCAGTTTTCTCACTTGCTCCCCCATACAAAAACTAGTAGAGGCGATTTTATTCGCATATAATAAATTCTTTCTGATAATTTTCATTTTTATTTTGCTTTGATAAGGAAAGTCGTATACATCACTTCCCCAAACTGATAAGATCAACGGCTTTATTTTTGTAATTCGTGATAACGTCCCGTAACCGCTAGCATAGTGTGCGTTAACCACATCAGGACAGATATTCTTAAATATTCTCATTAATTGAATAGAATTAATATAATAACCTAAAGAGCCTTTATATCTAAGCTTATGTTGGATTACTCTTTGGTCTATAATATTTGCTCCAGATATATGATCAGAGTTATAAACTAAATGAACCTCATGACCATTATCTACAAGGCTATTTACCCATCGCACCGTATGAATACTGTTGGCCCCAGATAAAAATAATATCCTCATATTACATTCATTCCTTTATTAAGATTAATTGTTTTTTCTAAAGATTTAATTACAGTTTTCGCCTCTTCTATATCATACTCATACCACCGACTTTCATTAATGGCCTCAATCAGTTGAGCCTCAAAGCGATATTTGATTACTTTAGCTGGAACTCCTACTGCAATTCCATAATCAGGAACATCGTGAGTAACTACAGCATTTGCACCAATAACAGCGCCATTACCAACTTTAATTCCTTGCAAAACAACCACATTTGCGCCACACCAAACATCATTTCCTATTATCGTTGGATTTGTGTTTAAAGAATGTCCAATTAACGCAGAGCTGATTTTTTGGTATGTCGTGATATAAGATACACTATGAACTCCTTGTCCTATTTTAACAGCAGGACCTATTGAACAATAATTACCGATTATTGCATTATTGACCATCGAATAAGGACCAAAATAATTATGCTTTCCTAGCAGAGCACCTTCTTCTATAAAAACACCTTTTGTAAATTTATTTTTTTTTCCTATTTTTTTTGCATAAACCCCCTTTTTCCCTATAATAATTCTATAGATTCTAAAAATTGCTTTCTTAAGAAAGCCCATCGATTATCACCTCATTTTCTTACATTTAATATAAACTCTCATTCGGTATCCACAATTAATAATTTTTCAATAACCACTAACTGTTATATAAATAGTGATTAATATATTTCTAAAATATGACTATAATCTATAATCTCCAAAAACTATATCCTTTTTTTTCAATTTCTTCTTTCTCTAAAATACTCTTCACATCAATGATTACCTTCTCGTTATTGTCGATTTGACGGAACATGCGATCTATTTGATCCAAATTCAACGATTTAAACTCATCATGCGCTACCGCAAATACAAGACAATCCGCATCTACAACAGTATCAATATTAATTAAGTTGACACCATACTCTTCCTGTGCACTAACAGGGTCTGCATAAGGGTCCACAACAATCGGTTCAATACCGTATTCTCTCAATCTATTAATTATGTCACTTACTTTTGAGTTTCTAGTATCGGGACAGTTTTCTTTAAATGTTATACCAAGTATAATCACCTTAGCCTTCTTGACTACTTTGTTAGAGAGAATGAGTTTTTTTATAATAGCATCAGCTACAAATTCACCCATTCCATCATTAATTTTTCTACCCGAGAGTATAATTTGACTATGATAACCTAATTTTTCTGCCTCATACAAAAAATAATATGGATCTACCCCTATACAGTGACCTCCTACTAATCCTGGATAAAAACCTAATGCATTCCATTTTGTGTTCATTGCACTAATAACTTCATTAGTATCAATTTCCATACGATCAAACACCATTGCTAACTCATTCATAAAAGCTATATTAATATCGCGTTGAGAATTCTCCACTACTTTCGCAGCCTCTGCTACCTTAATTGACGGTGCTCTATGTACACCTACAGAAATTACTAGTTCATATATTTTAGATATTTCTTCTAAACTTTCAGCATCCATAGCTGAAACGATTTTTTTTATATTTTCAAGTCTATGTACTTTATCACCAGGATTAATTCGTTCAGGAGAATAGCCTACTTTAAAGTCAACCCCGCATTTTAATCCTGATTCTCTTTCAAGAATAGGTACGCATATATCTTCTGTTACCCCTGGATATACAGTGGATTCATAAACAATAATAGATCCTTTAGCCAAATTTTTCCCCAGAATAATACTAGCACCTACAACTGGAGATAGATCTGGTGTTTTATCTTGATTGACAGGAGTAGGAACAGCAACAATATGAAATTTTGCTTCCTTTAATTTAGCTTCATTCGTTGTAAATTCTATAGTTGAGTGTTTTATGGCATAATTACCCACTTCATTAGTCGGATCTATACCCTGTTTATAAAGGTTAATTTTCTGTTCATTTAAATCAAAACCGATAACGTCAACTTTCTTTGCGAATGCTACAGCAATAGGCATTCCAACATATCCCAGTCCTATCAAAGATATTTTTTCTTTTCTATTTACAATTTGGGTATATAGTGTCATGTTAATTACCTTTCTTTATTACAGTATTATTTACTAATGGTTATTTTGTTTATATGTATCAGATACCAGAGATAAATAATCAAATAGCTGTTTGGTTACCTTATCCCCATTAAACTTCTCCTCATATAAAAATCGTGCATTTCTCTTATTTTCCTCATGCATATTTCTATTGTTATAGTACTTTAGAATTTTCTTACTTAAGTCTTTCCCATCTTTGTAATGAAATCCACATTGAAATTCAGATAGAAGATCTTCCATAGATCCCGTCACGCTTACCAATATAGGCAAACTCGCCGATAGATACTCACCAAATTTATTAGGAGTATTAGTTTTATAATTTATACTATCTACATATGGTGCAATTCCCACACTAGAGAAACTTAATAGTGATGTAATCATATCCTTTTCAATCCAACCAGGAAAAACTATATTATCAGGGGATCTTTGCATAATCAGATCCATATTTTCTCCCGTACCACATAATACAAACTTAATATTCTTCTCTTTTTTTAAGAGCATTGCTGCTTCAAGTACACTATCGAAATCAAACTGACGTCCAAAATTCCCTGTAAATGCTACAATAAAATCATCTTTTGATAGTTTATAGGTTCCCCATTTTTCTTCGAAGTTAGCTTCATCTGATGAATATTCAAAGTTTGGGTATCCTATTGGTATCACTCTATCTAGTAATTTTCTTTCACGACCTGATAAATTCAAACCGTACTGTAAAAAAACTTCTGATAAGCCAATGATTGAGTAGGCATTTTTCAGTGTATTACGTAAAGAGCGTCTACATAATGCTACGTATGGTAAAATTAACTTTTTCATTCCTTTTGGTACTACTTCTACAAATATTTCTGGCCACAAATCACGCATATCAACAACAACTGGCACTTGCTCTTGTTTTCCATATTTCGCAACCATCTTGATAACTTCAATCGGAGTATTCCCTGCCAATATCACATCTGGTTTTTTTTCAGAAGACATTAGTTTTCTTATTCCTTTTGCTGCCTCTTGGTGGTGAATAATCCTTTTTACTGAAACATTTTTTTTGTATCCATTAACGAATGATACGTGAAGATGATAGTTTTTTTTCAACAAGATGTCTTCATCCTGACTTACTCGTTGAATTTTTTTATAATGATCAAAGGAAACAGAGAACCAATGTACTTCATTCTCAGTATTTGATATAAAGTTTGCTAAGTTCCCAACTCTTCTCAATCGAGTACTCTCACCATCAATTGGTAATGGTTCTCCAACACCAATAATCCATATATTCAAAATTTTGTCTCCTTGCTGTATTAATATTCGACTAAATCAACCTGAATCATATCGATTGCACATTCACAAGTTTGCACTGCATTCGCAACGGTTGATGATTGGGCGATAACAAAACCTATTCTGTCTGAACTGCTGTTTATAGCTTCAATAGTATCTCCAGTTTTCTTTATAAAGCTAATTTGCTTTACTCCCTTAAGTTTTTCTGCATTTTCAACGTTTCTAATATTTTTAATTACACCTTCCGAAGTTTCGAAGTATCTAATTGCAGAACTCATCTCATACTTAGTTTCCACATTCGGTTTTTGACCTAATGCGATCTCTATGCAACACTTTACCATATCTACTCCAGTGGATAATGGAACTAAATGTGTAGTAATATTATCTCCACCTAGCCTTGCACCAACCTCTACAATTTTAGGTCCCTCACTTGTAACTATTATTTCAGTATGAGATGGTCCATTATTGATACCTATAGCTTTTATTGCAGAAGTTGCAACCATTCTAATTTTCTTTTTAACATCATTAGATAAACAAGAAGGTTGCGAGTGGCCCATTTCTACAAATCTTGGCGAACCGGTTGTCAACTTATCTGTAATTGCAATAATATGTATATTTCCATCTATACTTATTGTTTCTACGCTAACCTCTGGCCCTTCCAAGTATTCTTCAACTATAATTTCCCCGCTTCTCGAATGTTGTTTACTGTAATTAAAAGCATGTTCAATCATTTCATAATTTTCAATATTGTTAATCAAAAAGACACCTCTGCTGCCAGAATTATCTGCAGGTTTCACAATATATCGATCTTTAAACTGTTGAACAACTTTTATATATTCTTTAAAAGTACCTACTTTATAAAAAGTAGGTATTGGGACGCTGTGTTCTTCCAAACACTCCCTCATTACAGCTTTATTAGTTGCCTTCAGAGCTGTTTCCTCCGAAACTCCAACAATATTTAGTTCTTTAGCTACTGCTGCAACAGTCCTCATTGGCATATCACTAGCAATAGTAATTATCCCATCCACGTTGTATAGTTTGGCATATTCAACTACTTTAGGAATATCTAGAGTACTAATCTCAAGACAAATATCAGCACTATTAAATCCGATAGCATTCTTATCCATATCTACTGCTACAACTTGCAAGCCCATTTCTTTGGCTTTCAAAATAGCTGGTAACTGTAATAAACTAGCTCCAAGTACCATTATTTTTTTCATAGAGTCCTCACATCAACTGATTTTTGCTTATGGCTAATCTTTACTCTTATTCAATATTCACTACATCCTTTTTAATACTTAAATCTTCTCTATATATATTTTTTGAAAGCAAAACGCTCTTTACTGTCATGCAAAATATTTTCAGATCAAACAAAAATGACATTTTTTCCACATATATTATGTCATTCAGAAGTTTTTCCTTAGTACCTACGGCGTTTCTATTGATAGCTTGGTTATATCCTGTTATACCCGGTCTTACGCTTAATATAGTTCTTTCTTCTTCTGTATAATTATTTAACCACATAGCTGAATCTGGTCGAGGACCGATAAAAGCCATATCCCCCTTTAGAATGTTGAGCGCTTGTGGAATTTCATCAATACTGGTTTTTCGAATTATTTTACCAATTTTAGTGACTCTTTCGTCGTTATCAGAATTGTATGTAGAACCATCTTCAAGTCTAATATCCGGTGCATTAACCTTCATAGATCTAAACTTAATCATTTTAAATATTTTACCATTTTTCCCTATTCTATCAGGGAAATAAAATATTGGTCCTCTATCTTCAATTTTGATTGCAGTACCAACGATAATAATTAATAAGAGCACAAAAGGTAACAGTAATAATGAAAAGAAGAATCCGATTATTCTTTTTATGAATTTATACATTCATCTTCCTCCACTCAATAATTAAATAAGTCTTTAAATTTATTATTATCCATATCTTTCTTATAATCAGTCATCATTTTTTCAAAATCGGAATAGTTTGGAACGAATTCAAAGTCTCTTCTTGCTTTATCTATACTGAACACAAAAGATCTAGTATTATTAGTGACATCCTTTCTATACTTAATTTTTGATATCTTTTCAGAATTTTTCGCAAATATCTTCGAAATAACCTCAGCTTGTTTCTTTAGAGTTACAGCCTTACCAGAGGTCATATTATATAAGCCAGATGTTCTCTCGCTCTTCATTGCTAAATAAAAGGCATGTGCTACATCCTTAACATACACAACATCTCTACTGAGCTCTCCATCTCCGTATATTGTTAAATCTTCTCCAGTACTAGCCTTATCTATAAATATTTGCAAACCAGATTTCAATCTCGTTCCATTTACATATAAAGATCCATGCGGCCCCACTCCATAGACTGGTGGTAATCTAAATATAGAATTTTTCATTCCATGTTGCTGATTGTAATATTCCATTACATCCGAAGCAGCATTCTTTGATATAACGTACGCTGCATGATCACCTATAAATTCAAATCCCCTTGGTTCGTCCTCGGTCAGAGGTCGGTCTTTGCTCCAAGAATTAAATACATCTGCATACGATGCTGTTGAGATCACCCTTTTTATACCATTAACTCTGCAATATTCGAGCACATTAATAGTACCAATTGTATTTACAAAAAAATAATCCGCTGCATTTTCATTCTCTTCAATTTTGACCGGAACATTTGCTGGTAATAATCCCGCTAAAAGAATCACTCCCTCCACATCTTTTATAGGAAGCTTTTCAAAATCTTTCTTATTAGATATATCTAGATTAATATAATCAACACCAAGACTCTTATAATATTCTCTGAATTTATCATTTCTCCCAGTTACCAACACTTCACAGTTTTGCTTAAGGAGTTCTTCAACTGTATATACTCCAATAAAACTTGATGCTCCAATAACAAGAATCATAGTTATTTCCTTTCAATCATTTAGATTTTTAGAATTTCTTTCAATCGTTCTATTACGTACTCTACTTCTTCATTTTTCAATAAAGTATGAAGGGGCAATGTTATTTCATTTTCATATTGTTTATAAGCGTTAGGATAATTTTTAATATCAAATCCTAATTCTTTATATGCTGTAAACATAGGTAATGGTTTGTAGTGGACATTACATGCAATTCCCACATTTGCCATCTTAGTTATAATTTGATTTCTTTCAAGTTCTCCGATACCAGGTATTCTCACTAAATACAAATGACCACTTGATAAAAATCTCTCATCAAAATGCTTATAACTTTCTAATCTCATAGGAGCTAATGCACTATCATACATTTCAATAATTTCTCTTCTTCTGCTCATTAAACTATCATATCTATTCAATTGTACCAATCCAATTGCAGCTAATATATCCGTCATATTGCATTTATATCCAGGATATATAATATCATATTCCCATGAACCCTTTTGAGCCTTAGAGAGGGCATCTTTAGATTGACCATGCAAACTGAACAGCATATATTGGTTGTATAACCATTCATCATTTAAACCAATATCATTACGCCAAACAGCTGCCCCCCCTTCAGCAGTTGTTAGATTCTTCACAGCATGAAAAGAAAAGCATGTGAAATCTGCAACCTGTCCACTCTTTCTTCCATTAAATTCAGCACCAAATCCATGTGCTGAATCCGCCATAATAATCACTCTATTAAAGATTTTCTGCACGTCGTTGTTAGCCTTAAAAAGATCACGCTTTCTTTCCACCACTTTATAAAGCTCATCATAATCACACATTTTCCCTGCTAAATCCACTGAAATTATAACTTTAGTCTTTTCATTAATTGCGTCAGCTAGTTTTGAATAATCCATTTCAAAGGAGTCTTTAGCAACATCAACTAATACAATTTTTGCCCCTACATGTTTTATCACAGAAGCAGTAGCTGTATAGGTATAGGCTGTGGTTATAACTTCATCCCCGGCACCAACACCTAGAATACGAAGTGTTAATTCCATTGCAGCTGTTGCAGAATTTAGACAAACTGCTTTATTCACACCAATATATTCAGCAATTTTAAGCTCAAACAACTTCGTTCTAGGGCCGGTAGTGATCCAACCAGATTTTATAGTTTCTATTATCTCTGAAATCTCGACTTCAGAGATATCTGGTGGTGAAAAAGCGATATTTCTTACTTGTATTCCATGCATTCTGATTGCCTCACTTTGTAAACCTTCACAGGCTTGTTTTCAGTTAAGATAACACTATATTTTTTTTGATTATATCTATTCCCTTTATACAATTAAAACAAGAATTGGATATCAAACTAAAACCGAATATACTAAACAGCTATGAAAGATAAGTAAAATCACCCTAATGGTTTTTCGATTATTAACATATAATGATTTGAGTGTAGCCATCTAAACTGAATCTAACATCCCTTAATCCGCCATTCCCGCAGCCAAATCCTTCCCCAACTGAAGCTGGGATTCAAATTCACTTTTATATTGACTAATAATTTCTGTACTGTACCCATTGCTGTTCAGTTTTTGTTCAGCATCAGCAACTATACTATTGAAGCTAGCAGTGAATGAGGCTAGTTGTTGTACCCCTTTAGCTTTAATACTTTTCTTACTCGCCTCATCTGTTGCTCCAACATATTCAAACGCAATACTCATTAATGTAGATTGGCTTTGATTTTTAAGCGCCGTAAGTTTAGCTTCTGTGTCACTGGTGATAGTTTCATATGAAACCTTTCCAGTTCCCGCAGAACCCCCACCTATTGCACCAGTTGAATCCGTTGGCACTGGTGTCGCTACTGGAGATGGATTCTTACCATTGTTTGTCGATCCATTAGTGGCTTGTTCCTGATAAGCCTTGGAAGCTGCAGTAATGGTCTTCGTCTTCTGATCCCAGCTAATGTTATGACCTACAGATTCCGATAAAAAACGTAGGGGTACATATAAGGAACCATTCAGTATAAAGCTAGATTGACCTGTAGGCAAAGCCTTGGTTGCACCGTTAAATACATAACTCGCCTTAACTTGATTGAGGACAATATTCTTCGCTGCTGCTGAAGAACCATTCCCGTTCTTTGCATTCATTAGGTATTCTTTAATCACAACTAGCTCTGAACTGCTAGGCTCTGCTACGGTAACTTTAACATTTTTAGCATCCCAAGCCACACTCTTCTGCAAAGCATATGACATAAACCGTAATGGAACATAAGTTGTATTGTTGTACATGAATACATACTGACCTGCGGGTGGTTGAATACTCACGCCGTCAAAAATCAAATTCACGTTCATACTTTGCACTTTAATCGTATTAGTTGCAGCCTTAGTCGTTGTACTCGGTACCGCAGCCGCTGCCGATACAGATATAGGTGCGGATGCTGTTAATGGTGCTAACCCAATTGAAGCAACTAATGATAGAGCTACGACTGAGAATATTGCTTTAGACATACTTATTCACTTCCCTTTTCTTTTTCTTGTACGATCACTTGGTCATACGTTTTCCCTTGGCTTATTCCATACTTCTTTGCAATTTGAATAAGTTGATTGTATTGTTCTTCTGATACTTTACCTAGGATAATACTCCGAGCTTCCCGCTTTTCTTTAGGCGTTAAGCCACCCTTTGCCAAATCTTTAAGATGATTTATATCTGATACACTAAGTTGACCAAGTACTATTGAAGCTACATCTGCTTTATCTTTAATCGTTACAGTCTCTTGAATTTGTTTAGCTTTATCCGTAGAGATCTGTGCTGTATAACCATCTTTTTGTTCAGATGATGGAGCTTTGGTCGGTTCACTAGTAGTAGAGGTTGTTGTTTCTCCAGCAGTTTTACTGTTACTTTGATTACTACTTCCATTATCATCTACAGGTGGAGTACTAGGAGTACCAGATTCTACAGGATCAGCATTACCAGTTGTTACTGTATCTTCTCGCACTGTTCCTTGATCTTGACCATCACCAACATTATCCTCAGACTCCAGATCAAAACCATCTACCATTGAATTCATCAGCTTATCGACAGCGTAATTCGCGGCGAACAAGCCGCCAACACCCAGCACTACAATAACTGACAGCGTCCATAAAAGGATCTTTTTCCATCGTTTGTTGAACACTTTATATCCCCCTTTATGAATAGTTAGCTAATAGCAACTTGGGCAACGGGCTGCATTGGTACAATCTGATTGATTATTTCGCGGATGACTTCTGGTTCCTCAGCGAGAACACGTTCCAAACGTTTAAATTCCAGTTCTAACTGGTTCAGACTTATGACATTAGGTTTACCGATAAAGATTCTTCCATGATCGGTAGAGCCTAAATTCTCTTCATCTGTAAGCAACTCTTCATATAACTTCTCACCCTCACGAATACCGGAGAAATGAATATCAATGTCCTTATAGGGTTCATATCCAGAGAGCGTGATTAAGTCTTCCGCCAACGTTAGAATCTTAACCGGCTCTCCCATATCCAGAATGAATACTTCTCCGCCTTTGGCGAAAGAACCAGATTGGATGACAAGCTGTACTGCTTCCGGAATCGTCATGAAATAACGCACCATTTCTGGATGTGTCACAGTGACTGGACCTCCGGCAGCGATCTGCTGCTTAAAGGCTGGAATTACACTACCACGACTGCCAAGAACATTTCCAAAACGCACAGCAGAAAACTTCGTTTGACTTGTGGTGTGCAGGCTCTGCACATACATTTCAGCAATCCGTTTAGTGGCACCCATTACGCTGGTTGGGTTAACCGCTTTATCAGAAGAGATCATTACAAATCTCTCGGCACCATATTTATCTGCACAATCCGCAACATTTTTGGTGCCAAAAACATTATTTTTAATGGCTTCCGAAGGGTTCCGCTCCATTAAAGGAACGTGTTTATGTGCTGCTGCGTGAAAGACTACATGCGGTCTATGGCCACTGAATATGTCCATCATTCGACTGCGATCCTGCACATCTGCTATCACGGTTACAATGTTCAACTCCGGAAAACTCTTACGAAGTTCCATTTCAATCGTGTAAATACTGTTCTCACCGTGTCCAAGTAACAATAGCTTGTCCGGACCAAAAGGAGCAATCTGCCGGCATAACTCCGAACCAATAGAGCCGCCAGCCCCCGTAACTAACACCGTCTTATGATGTACATAACCTAAAATACTGTTCAAATCAGCTACATTCGGTTCACGTCCTAATAAATCTTCTACACTAACATCCCGAAGTTTCTTAACTGATATTTTCCCAGCGATCAGATCGTTAAGAGCCGGGATTATCTTCAGCTTAGCTCCAGTCTTTTTGGCAAGATTAATAATCTCAGAAATCTCAGTACGTGAAACAGAGGGCATGGCAATAATAATCTCATGAATTTCTCTTTCTTTCACAATAGCTGGGATAGCATATCGATTACCTAATACAGGAACACCCAATATATACATATGGTATTTATTCGCATTATCATCAATGAAACCGACTAATTTGGTATGTGCAAAAGAGGGTCCCATCATTTCCCGAGCAATTAATAACCCACAATCACCAGCACCTACAATTAGTGTATGGGTCTTAGTGTCTTTGTAATTGATTCGGTCATTATGAAGTACTCTCCATACAAATCGAACTCCACCTACTAATAAAAGAATAGTCTCCATGGACCGAACTTCTATGGCAAGAGGTACTCTATCCGGCAAAATTAGATACGCCAGTGCAAATGAAAATAAAGACCCTACTACAATAGCTTTAGAAACCGATATAATTTCACCGATACTGGCATATTGCCACATTCTTCGGTAAAGACCGAAGTATATCAGGCTTCCACCAAATGCAAATGTTGCAATCAAACCAAATTGCAGCATCTGTACAACATATTCCTGAAGAGCATGGTTAGGGTACCGAAACAAATAAGATGTCACAATACTGAACCAAATGATCGCAAGATCAATGAAGAATAAAAGAATCACTCTAGATTTCGCTGTCATTTTCAGTGCCTCCAAAAATAACATTTTTAATTATGAATAAATCAATTTCCATAGTAGTAGTAATAGTACCCTTCACTAGCTTTACGTTTTACATTATTGAGAACAACGCCGAGCATTTTTGCACCTACACGATCTAGATTAGCTTTAGCTTTTACTGCGATATCGCGTTTTACCTTACCATAGCTGACAACCATAATAACGCCATCACTCTTCGAGGCCACAATTTGTGCATCCGTAACCGCTAATAGTGGTGGAGTATCAATAAGAATGACATCATACCGCTGACGCAAATCCTGTAAAAGAGTGCTCATCCGATTAGATGCCATCATTTCCGCCGGGTTGGGCGGGATTGGTCCAGAGGTCATGATTGAAAGATTATTAACACCGGAATCTTGGACAGTGTCCTCAAGAACTGCCTGCTGAGACAGTAGGGAGGATAAACCAAAACGGTTACTTAGTGTAAAAGTCTTATGTGCCGTTGGCTTCCGCAAATCGGCGTCAATCAACAATACTCTTTTATCTGCTTGTGCGTAAGCTGCCGCCAGGTTAGCAGATACCGTCGATTTACCTTCTTCCGGTCCGGATGAAGTGACCATAATCACTTGAATAGTCTGATCTACAGAAGAAAAATCAATATTCGTGCGCAATGCGCGAAACGCTTCAGAGACAGGAGAGCGTGGGTTCGTAACGGTGATCAGATGGCGTTGTTTATTTGGAAGCTGTGACATGTTCGAGGTCCCCCGCCTTTCTGGATGATTGTTTCTGAGTTTGTGCGGCACCTTGCTTGCTTTCATCTTGACCCAATCTTGTAATCATGGCTATGGTAGGCAAACCAAGATACTTCTCAATATCAGCTTCTGTCTTCAGGGTGTCATCCATATATTCCAGCAGGAAGGCAATCCCTAATCCAATCATCAAAGAGACGATAAAAGCAATAGCCATGTTCAGTAAAACATTCGGTTCTACCGGCCGTGGCTCAACAGTTGGATTCACTTTAGCTTCATTCAGAATCGATACATTTTCCACATTAAATAGACTTGGAATTTCTTCCTTGAACACAAGTGAAATGGCATTCACGATTTCAGCAGCCCGCTGATAAGAATTATCTCGAACGACAAGTGTCATCACCTGCGTATTATTTACGGAACTCACATTAACCTTTTTTAATAGCTCTTCCGCAGTAATATTGAATTGCGGATAATCCTTTGTAACAATATCAAGGATGGCCGGAGTCTTAATAATTTCCTTATACGTATTAATTAATTGAATATTGGTATTAATCTGGTTTAAATCAAGCTGCCCCACCGCTGACTGCGTCGGTGTTTGGTTAACGATAATCTTCGTGGATGCCTCATATACCGGGTTTTTAATATACAGACTATATACACCAGCAATACCGCACACCAATACAACTATGCTGAAAATGAGCCATAGTCTCTTCCTGACGATCTGAAAATAATCGCGAAGATCCAATTCTTGTGATGACAAGTGAAATTACCCCCAAGCTATTTCTGAAATATTTCGATGCCTGTTCAAATCTTCCCTATTTGCAAAAAAATCGCCTCCTCTCACCTACATGAGAGGAGGCTGTATACTATAAGTTTTATTTACTTGAAGTTAATAGTACGGTAGATAATTACTGCTGCTTCAGCACGGGTAGCTGTATCGTTCGGGTTGAACTTGCCAGCATTTCCGATAACCAGGTTGTGGCTTGCTGCAAACGCTACGCCATCTCTTAGGGATGCGCTGATCTTAGCAGCATCAGAGAATTTACTGATTGCAGTAGAATCGGTTTTTGCATCAGGATTGATAGATTTCAACGCACGGGAGATCATTGTTGCCATTTCTGCACGTGTAATAGTTGCATTAGGATCAAATTTGGCCGCACTGCGTCCAGTGATAATCCCTTTTTCTGCTGCAACTGCTACATATGGTGCATACCAAGCAGTTGAACTTACATCGCTAAAGCTTTGTACAGCAGAGTTGTTTTCCAGGTTAAGCGCACGAATCAACATTTTGGAGAACTCAGCACGAGTTACGTTGTTCTTCGGTGCAAATTTACCTGCTCCGACTCCTTCAATCGCACCTTTAGCAGCTACGACTTGAATTTGTCTACCAGCCCATGCTTGTACAGCAGCAATATCATTAAAGGAGACTTTATTCTCAAGTACTGCGTAAGAAGAGAATGTATCACGTGGTTCTACGATGAAATCTCCATCAAGAACTCCACCTTGGAATTGCAGGTCGCCGTATACAAGCTTACCAACGGAAAGCAATTCTTTATCAAGACCATCAGTATTCTTAAGTGGCAATTTGATAGTAATTGGTTGTTTAAATGTGCTTTGTGCCACACCGTTCACACTAAGTGTGAATTCATACACATCCGAAGCCAATTTCAGCTTGGTAACGGAAGTTACAACTTCTGGTTTAGCTGTAGTTACTGTCAAAGAAATCGCTGTGTTGAATTGGCTTACAGGAATCGTTACAGTTACACCGTTGAAAGTAACGGCGATATTCGCAATACCTTTAGCTTTTGCAGCTTCAATAATGGCTTGGGAAAGTGGAACTTCAACTGTAGTAGCGTTTACTGTTCCCAGATTCAGGGTCAAAGTAAGACCAGTTTTACCAGGGTTCGCTGCAACCAGCTTATCAAATTCTTTAATTACATCAGCATCAACCAATTTCAAGGTTGCTTTACCGTCAACAATGCTTACGAGCTTAGATACGTCATAGATTCCTGGAGTTTGAACAGGAGCTACAGGCGTTGTAACACTTCCATTTCCGCTTCCACTACTACCATTACCGTTGCCGTTGCCATTACCGTTGCCATTATCGCCTAATCCGTAGGCTTTAATATAAGCAAATGCAAGTGATTTCGCCGCAGGTTTTGCGGATTTAATATTATTGTTCAGGTTTTTCAGTGTTTCTTTCACATCACTAGCAGTAACTCCAAGCTTGTCCAACGCTTGACTTACTGTGAGTGCTCCTGTTCCTGTTGTATGGCTCAATACTTTTGCAATAGCTTCATCCAACAAAGTATCGTAACCGGATTCGGATGTGAGAATTGCCAACAAATCTGAAGTTGACTTGCTGCTTACCAGATCACGAAGTTCTGTTTCAATACTGCTCAAGAATTCAGCAACACTATCAACAGTAAGTCCAGACACACCCGCTTTATTTGCAATTTTGCTCAGCAAAGCAATGTTTTTGTCGTCGTTACGGATCACTTGAATTCCGGAGAAGTCATTTTCATACACATCATAGACTACACTAGTAACACTTTGGAACAATTTAAGTGATGTTTTTGTTTCCGCTTCATCCAGTGTAATATTTTTCAGAATTGGAGCAAAAATTTCTACGAATTCTGCCTCACTCAGTGCTGCAACCTCAGTCTTCAAATTGTAGAGATAAACTGCATCTGTTGCGGATAATTGTTTGTAAACAGCAAGAACCTTATCCTTAACTGCTGTACTGCTACTAACTGTAGCCGCAGATGCTGTGCCTACTGCTCCAAGGCTTCCCAACGGAAGACCCGCTACGGATGCTGCTACCATACTTGCTGCTAATGTTGATAC
This sequence comes from Paenibacillus sp. FSL H7-0690, assembly GCF_037980415.1. NCBI lineage: Bacteria > Bacillati > Bacillota > Bacilli > Caryophanales > Paenibacillaceae > Paenibacillus > Paenibacillus sp. FSL H7-0690. Next base: position 5,583,962 of record NZ_CP150281.1, read on the forward strand.
TACTAGTTTCTTTTTCAAAGTCACTAAATATCCACCTCTTCTTATGTATTAAAATACTGTACTACCATAGACCTAGAACAATTCGCCCAAATGCTACGCTATTACGTATAGCATTAAATCACCCAATAAAACCCATTCTACCACTATTAGGTAGATTAGTCAGCCCTTTCGGAAAAAAAATCCAAACAATTTTTGTCGGTTTCCCCTTGTTTGTACGTATTTTCCATGAATAACCTCGCCATTGGTCATAATTTGCTGAGCATTGCCGCGAACATAGTCACGCATCTCAGGGCCTAATTCTTTCTCCATAACCACATAAGCAGCGTTTAATCCAAAAGGACGATGAACACTGTCATGTGCATCAGAGGCCAACACATGTACTGCATTTCTACGGCATAGCTCCAGCGACAATCTCTGTAGCTTATTCCCGAAAACGCCTGCAAGACTCTGTGCGGTTACCTGTCCAAGTGATCCTAGCTCTATCAATCTCTCTAGTTTAGAAGGATCAGCAGCTATTTCAGCATTGCGCTCCGGATGGGCGATGACCGGAACGAACCCTTGAATGATCAGCTCGTGGCAGATTTCTTCCATGTTACGTGGTACTCGTGAAGAAGGCATTTCCAGTAAAATATACCGCGAATCTGCAAGACTCAGCAGTTCCCCCCGCTCCAGATCATTCAGCAGATCACCGTAGATACGGATCTCTTGACCTGAAAGAACAAGCAGTGGATTACCAGCCTGACGAAGTCTTTCATTCATCAGCTCCACAGCTTCTTTAATCTTGGGGGCGTTATTCATATATTGACCGTTGGCATGATGTGGCGTGGCGATGACTGAAGTAATCCCTTCTCTGTGGGCGTCTTGCGCCATGGCAAGAGCAGCTTCCCAATCAGAGGCTCCGTCATCCAAAAAGGGTAAGATGTGGCAATGAATATCTATCATATGTTATCTATCGGTCCTTTTCCATAGAAATTTTAGTTTTATCAACAAAAAAATACAACCATTCCCACCAGGAATGGTTGCTTGATTGTAAATGAGTTCATATCTTACGCTTCGGTTGACTCCTCTTGCTGAGATTCATTTGCTATCATTTCAGCATCCTCTGAATCCGGAGATTCATTCTCAGAAGGACGAATATACCCATCGATTAAGCCCCAAAGCTCGTCTTTGCCGAGACCAATTTCCGAGGAGAATGGAATAAAATTATCCCCTGGCAGCACGCCCAGCTCCTGCTTCATGGTCTTGATATGCTTTTGCCAGCGTGTCTTCGGAATTTTATCCGCTTTGGTCGCTACAACACACATAGGAAGATCATAATGCTTCAACCAGTCGAACATCATCTTATCATTGCTGGTAGGCGAATGCCGCAGGTCCACAATAAGCAGAACAAGCTTCAACGTATCGCGCTCAGAGAGGTATTTTTCAACCATTTTACCCCATACCGCGCGTTGCGTCTTGGAAACCTTGGCATACCCGTAACCTGGAAAGTCAACAAAATACATGCTGTCTTCATTGATACGGTAATAGTTCATGTGTTGTGTCTTACCAGGCGTGGAGCTTGTCCGAGCCAGATTCTTACGGTTAATCATTCGGTTAATGAGGGAAGACTTCCCCACATTGGAACGCCCTGCCAGAGCAACCTCTGGCAAGGAATCATCAGGGTACTGATCAGGGCCAACGGCACTGATAATAAATTCGGCAATATTAACTTTCATAGGACTTCCTTTCTAATGCACACTACTCGGTGGCTCACTGCTAATTTCATTATGATGCTCAACTAACGCATGATGCAAGACCTGATCCATATTAGATACAGGTACGAACTCAACATCATTACGTACGCTCTCAGGAATATCTTTCAAATCCCGTTCATTGTCTTTGGGAAGAAGGATCTTTTTATATCCAGCTCGGTGAGCAGCAAGAGATTTCTCTTTCAATCCACCAATGGGCAATACACGTCCCCGCAAGGTGATTTCACCTGTCATCGCCACATCCTTCGAAACATAACGTTTCGTGAGTGCGGAGATCAATGCGGTTGCAATCGTAATCCCTGCTGACGGACCATCCTTTGGAATTGCACCTTCCGGAATATGGATATGAATATCAATCTTCTCATAAAAATCGGGCTGGAGCCCCAGCTCCTCCGCCTTCGAACGAGTATAGCTGAATGCGGCCTGTGCCGACTCCTTCATTACATCGCCAAGCTGTCCGGTGAGGGTTAGTTTACCTGTTCCCTGCACAACCGTAACTTCGATCAGCAATGTATCGCCGCCAACCTCAGTCCAAGCCAGCCCAGTGACCGTACCGATCTGATCTTCAAGCTCGGCCATACCGTAACGATATTTAGAAGCCCCAAGATAATCCTTGATGTCATCAGGAAGAATGACCACTTTCTCTTTTTCCTCAGACACGATTTGTTTCGCAGCTTTGCGGCATAATGCTGCAATCTGCTGCTCTAAATTACGCACACCGGATTCACGGGTATATTCGCGGACAATGCGTAATAAGCTATCGTCTTCGATAATCAGTTGATCTTCTGCAAGACCGTGGTTTTTCTTCTGCTTAGGCAATAGATAACGGCTGCCGATTTGTAGTTTCTCCAGTTCCGTATATCCCGGAATGAACAACATTTCCATTCGATCCAGCAAAGGACGCGGAATATTATGCACTACGTTCGCTGTTGTTACAAACATTACGTTCGACAAGTCGAACGGCAGCTCTACAAAATGATCACTAAACGTGTTGTTTTGTTCTGGATCCAACACCTCAAGCAGCGCTGAAGATGGATCTCCACGGAAATCCGCAGCCATCTTATCGATTTCATCCAATAGGATAACCGGATTAATCGTACCCGCCGTCTTCATGCCTTGGATAATCCGGCCCGGCATCGCACCTACATAAGTCCGGCGATGACCTCGAATCTCCGCCTCATCACGTACACCACCTAACGAGATACGGACGAACTTGCGGTTGAGCGAACGGGCGATGGAACGAGCCAGTGAGGTTTTCCCCACCCCCGGAGGACCTACAAGACATAAAATCGGACCCTTAAGCTTCTTAACCAGCTGCTGAACAGCCAAATATTCCAATACCCGTTCCTTTGGTTTTTCCAAACCGTAGTGATCCTCATCAAGTACCTGCTCGGCCTTTTTGATGTCAAGATCATCCTCTGTCTGTTCACTCCAAGGGAGACTAAGCAGCCAATCTACATAGTTGCGAATGACGCCGCCTTCCGCAGAGCTGACTGGCATTTTTTCCAGCCGATCGATTTCTTTCTCCATCTTTTCTTTCACACGTTCTGGAACATTTTTCTCTTCCATTAGCGTCCGCAGCTCTTCCGCTTCTCCTACCCGGCCTTCCTTCTCGCCGAGTTCTTTCTGGATCGCTTTCATTTGCTCACGCAAATAATATTCCTTCTGCGTCTTTTCCATCTGCTTTTTGACACGTTGATTGATCTTACGTTCAAGCTCCAGCACTTCACGCTCATTATTAAGAATATCAAGAAGCTTCTCCAGCCGTTTACTAACATCAATCGTCTCGAGAATTTCTTGCTTATCCTTAATTTTTAGCGATAAATGACTCGTAATGACATCCGCAAGTCGACCAGGCTCTTCTATATCGGATACAGCAGCGAGGGTCTCTGGGGTCACTTTTTTGGATAACGTAATATAGTGTTCGAACTGATTGAGTACTGTACGCATCAGCGCGTCACATTCTTGATCGCTATCTTCATCTTCCGGCAGCTCACGCGCCATAACCTCATAGTACTCATCATTATCGATATAATTAATAATTTCGGCCCGTTCTACACCTTCAACCAGTACACGTATCGTACCGTTTGGAAGCTTCAGCATTTGCCGCACATTGGCGACAGTACCGACCCGAAAAATATCGTCCTGACCTGGCTCTTCAATATTCACTTCCGACTGGGAACAAAGAAGAATCAAATTATCTTCAACCATAGCTTTCTCTAGCGCCCGAACTGACTTCTCACGGCCCACATCCAAGTGAAGAACCATGCTTGGGTACACAAGAAGCCCTCTTAGCGGCAATAAAGGAAAACGACGACCTTTTGTTTTATTTGTCATCATCGCTTTCGCACCTCCCATGGCTCTCAATTAATCTCATATGCATTCATTCTAACAAAAGCAGCCCCAAAACACCAACAGAGTCCTTAGATTTCAAGAAGAACCGACTTGCTTTTCCTTAAATAGAGACAACGTTTCTTGTAGTATTTAAAAAGGAAGCAGCAGAATTGCCTGCAGCCTCCTTTATTTTACAGCGACAAATCTCACCTTATTCTTCGAATTAGGGATCAATTTAGTTTAACCCTTTGCAGATTCACCAGCCGCATCGGCCTTCAGGAGTGAAGGTGCAGCGGAGAACAGCTCTCCAGCAACTGCAGGCAACCTTACATCTGCTGTATCGGCACCGAACAGATGACGGAACACCTCTTCTACTGTTTCCATTGGAATAACGCGTAATGGCGCGAGGTCAGCGAAGAGAGACTGCCAGTTTTCTTTTGGAATAAGCACTGTAGTGGCACCAGCTTGAAAAGCAGCTTCTACTTTGGCAATTACACCGCCCACTGGCTTAACCCGACCATGGATGCCTATCTCACCTGTGATCGCTACCGTGTTATCCACGGGAAGTCCACGAATAGCGGAGACAATCGCTACTGCCATCGCAACTCCAGCAGAAGGTCCGTCAATCGGTGTACCCCCTGGGAAATTCACATGTAGATCATAACGATCGGGCTCCAGATTCATCGTACGCAGTACGGTCAATACATTCTCAACTGAGCCCTTTGCCATACTTTTTCGCCGAATCGTGCGGGAGCCTCCACCGATCTCTTCTTCATCCACCACACCTGTCACGTTCAATCTGCCTTGGCCGTTCACAGCAGGCGCTGCGGAAACTTCGATTTCGAGCAGAGTCCCCATCCCCGGTCCATACACAGCAAGACCATTGACTAATCCAATCTGCGGTGCGGAAGGAATCTTGCGTTCCGTACGCAGTGGAAGCTGGCTGCTGCCTGCCACCCATTCCACATCAGCAGCATTTAGTGTATCTCTCTGCTCAGTTAAAGCTAATCCGGCAGCCAACTGAATCATATTAACTGCCTCCCGGCCGTTGGTTGCATACTGTTGCACCACAGTGACTGCTTCCGGACTTGGTTTAAGCCCAATTTTCTGTATCGCGTCACGCGCGATGACGGCAATCTCATCCGGCAGCAGCGGGCGGAAATAAATCTCCATGCAGCGCGAACGCAGCGCAGGTGAAATCTCATCCGGAGAGCGCGTAGTAGCGCCAACTAGCCGGAAATCAGCAGGCAATCCATTTTGAAAAATATCATGAATATAAGCCGGAGTATTATTATCCTCCGAATTATAATAAGCGCTCTCTAGCAGGACCTTCCGGTCTTCAAGCACTTTAAGCAGCTTATTCATCTGAATAGGGTGAAGCTCTCCTATCTCATCCAGAAAAAGAATCCCGCCATGCGCCTTAGTGACCGCGCCCGGTTTCGGCTGTGGCACACCCGCCACACCCATGGCCCCTGCACCTTGATAAATAGGATCATGCACAGAGCCGATCAACGGGTCAGCAATACCACGCTCATCAAAACGAGCGGTAGTGGCGTCAATCTCTGTGAATTTGGCGTCACTTTTAAAAGGAGAAAGCACATTCTTTTTCGCCTCTTCCATGACAACACGTGCTGCCGCAGTCTTGCCCACTCCCGGCGGACCATAAATAATCACATGCTGCGGATTAGCGCTGCAAAGTGCGGCTTTCAGGGCGCGCAGCCCATCTTTTTGCCCGACAATATCTCCAATAGAAGCCGGACGTGTTTTCTCCGACAATGGTTTAGTTAATGTAATCATCCTCATTTTCCGTAACTTGTCCAGTTCCTTGCGCGACTCTCGTTCTACTGCTGTCTTATTTGTCTTCTGACCCCGCAGCAGATTCCAAAAGTATACGCCGATAACCAGCGCGAAAAAGAGCTGCACGATCATCACAACTATACTTAATTCCATAGGTCATCCTCCTGTTTCGTTCAGTCTACCTTTCCACCCTTGGCTACTATTAGGTAGTATAGCCGTTTCGGTAATTAGTAAACGCGAATTTGAGGATTTGTTGAATTGTTGCAGTAGGATAGACTCTGATAATTAACTATAAGGGCATTAATGAGTATGGGGAGTACGAATGTAGCTTAGGTAAATTTTAAAAAGGAGATTGTTGAGGAGGTTGGAGAGGAAGGAATGCGGAGAAATGAGGGAGAGATTAGTGGAAAGGGAATTTGAGTAACTGTGGTGTTAAGGGGAATCGTCATACTTAGTAACTGAGGATCGTGATCGGTGCTACGTGGGGGTAAGGAACCTAGTTGTGCGTACCGCTAAGGGTAAGGGCGTCGGGAGTTTCCTGTAGACGTTTAGTTTGTTGAGTTCGAGGAGGTACTTTTAGAAGCTGAGTCAGTTGGACGCATTGGGTTACTTCTAAAAGCTGAGTTAACTGGGGATGGTGAGCTACTTCTAGAAGCTGAGTTAGCTGGGGACGGTGGGTTACTTCTAGAGGCTAAGTCAGCTGGGCATGGTGAGCTACTTTTAGAAGTTGCGTCAGTTTACCTCTAAGATGCAGAGTTAACTTAGTTTGCTGAACATATCCCTTTGTATCTCCTATGCCCGTAGAAACATCCTATTTAGTACAAAAATCTAAGTATCATTGGTACCCTGCCAAATAATTAGGGAAATCCTCCCTATTTATCAGTGATTCACGACCTCAAAGCTGCCAATTAGGGAAATCCTCCCTGATTATTGGACGAATCACACATAAATAGGAGAAATGTTCCTTTTATTAGGGAGTTTTTCCCTAAAAAGCTTGATTTTGAGCCATAATCGGCTTATTTCAGGGAGTTTTTCCCTAATTGTTGCGTTTTACTTCATAACGGACTTCACATCAAGCTCCTTCACATACCTTCTTTTCAAATTTCCACCTTCAACAAAAGCCATGGCCAACATTGTTACGCCTATATGATCAGCCCCATCAAACACTTCTGCTACACCTGCTCCATCAGCCACCAGCCATCAGCCTTTACAAATATCAATCCCAGTAATAAAGAACATCACGAGCCAGCTTATACTCAACATTTTTGACGCCGATTCCCCTCTTCACAGGAGTAAGCCAGCCTTTTTCACAGAGATTCTTTAGCATCATGCGTACTGTTTTGGGATCTAGCGTGAAATAATCAGCGACTTCTTTAGGGCGTATCACCCCAGCTTGACGCACCACTAAACGCATGATTTCCTTCTCAGCGATTAGCAGTCTGCCACGCGGTGCATCTACAATTTGGTAGCGGCTTAGCGCCAAACGCAGCAGTGTAACACATAACTCAGGGCGCTGTTCAACATCATCATAGGCAAATGAAATTACTTGATAACCCATTCCGTACAGAAAAGTTTCACGATTTAGCTCATTACAATACTTCAGCCTATCCATGTCTCTTACATGAGCTGCATACCCTTTGATCTCAAACAAAAGCTTGATCGGCCCCGGCAAAAAAGCAAAATCAGCAAAATAAGCTCGTCTTTGTAAATCCAGCACCTCATACTCCGGATGAAGATTATTGAAATCACCACAAAGCGGCCACCAGACATTCTGCAAAAATAATTTCTCGGCGTGGCCATGCCCTCTCTCCAGCCTCCCCCGACGTTCGCCCGTTCTGCTTGCAAGATGCTGCGCAATAAATTTTTCATGGGCTTGTTCATAGTTCATGTTTACTCATCCCTTCCTCCAAAATGGAAATAAACGCAAAAAAAACGCCCCATGAGCCCCGGATATACCGGAACTGCACAGGACGTTCTTCGCCACTTAGATCACTACTTACCTAACGTCGCCCAAAATTACTATACGATGCTAAGAAGTGTTTATAATATTATGAGATTGAAAATTCTTATAAATACCATTCAGACCAAGTTACTTCGATTGCACCGGAGGTGCAAGGTTAGCGTGGGCGCGGCCTGGGATTTCGCCCGTTGCCTCGTAAGCCACCACGATCGCATCAATTTCCTTTTTCAGCTCGTTCACGAGTTCTGCTTCAGGCACTTTACGGATCATTTGGCCGTAACGGAAAAGCAAACCTTCCCCACGAGCGCCAGCAATACCGATATCTGCTTCACGTGCTTCACCAGGACCGTTAACAGCACAGCCAAGGACGGAAACTTTAATAGGCACCTTAAGCTTCGAAATGTATTCTTCCACCTCATTAGCGATGGAGAAAAGATCGATATCCAGTCGTCCGCAAGTCGGACAAGAGATCAGCGTCGCCGCGTTAGAGATCAGACCAAACGTCTTCAGCAGCTCACGCGCCACCTTAATCTCTTCAACCGGATCGGCACTAAGCGAGATACGCAGTGTGCTGCCGATGCCCATAGAGAGCAGTGCACCAATACCTGCGGAGCTCTTCACTGTACCAGCAAACAATGTGCCAGATTCTGTAATCCCCAAGTGCAGTGGATAAGGGATAACTTCCGCAGCCTGACGGTAAGCTTCGATGGCCATTGGCACATCGGATGCTTTTAGAGAAACGATAATGTCGTGGAAATCCAGTTCCTCCAGAATCCCAATATGGTATAACGCACTTTCTACCATGGCTTCTGGGGTTGGATATCCGTATTTCTCCAAAAGGTGATTCTCCAAAGAACCAGCGTTTACACCAATCCGAATCGGAATTCCTTTTTCTTTACATGCTTTAACTACCGCTTCTACCTTTTCGCGACGACCAATGTTCCCCGGATTAATCCGTACTTTATCGATGCCGTTCTCGATAGCCATCAACGCTAGCTTATAGTTGAAATGAATATCCGCTACGAGTGGGATATGAATCTGTTTCTTGATCTCCTTGATTGCGGCAGCCGCCTCTTCATTGTTGACAGTTACGCGTACTAGCTGGCAGCCTGCTTCCTCAAGCCGCAATATTTCAGCTACAGTAGCCTCCACATCAGCGGTTTTGGTTGTACACATGCTTTGAATCGCAACCTCGTTGTTTCCCCCAATAATGAGCCCGCCAACATTGACAGGACGGGTTTGGTGTCTCAAGAACATGATTTTTCTCCCCCATAACGCCAAAGCTCCACCCCTTCGCTCCCGCTAATGTGAAGCGGGATAAGCGGAAGAAAGGTGGAGACTGTGACATGTATTGTTAAGGAAAAGCGGCTTACGCGCTTTCCTCTTTCTTCTTGTCTTTCTTAAGGTTGAGCTCAGGCAAAGCTTTCTCCTGAACGACCTGTTCCGTGATCACACAATCCTTAATATCATCGCGTGAAGGAACTTCATACATCACATCGAGCATGATGCTCTCAATAATCGCGCGCAGTCCACGGGCTCCCGTATTACGTTTGATCGCTTCCTTGGCAATTGCTTCGAGTGCCAATGGTTCGAACTTCAACGCTACGTTGTCCATTTCCAGCAGCTTGATATATTGTTTAGTGAGTGCATTTTTAGGCTCGGAAAGGATACGTACAAGCGTATTCTCATCAAGCGGCTCCAAAGTCGAGATGACTGGCAGACGGCCTACAAATTCAGGAATAAGACCGAATTTGAGCAAATCTTCAGGCAATACCATCGACAAATATTCGCCAGGCTTAAGATCCTTTTGTCCTTCAACTGCTGCGTTGAAGCCAATGATTTTTTTACCGATACGGCGTTTAATCATTTGCTCCAGACCGTCAAAGGCACCGCCAACGATGAACAGGATGTTCGTCGTGTCGATCTGAATAAACTCCTGGTGAGGATGCTTACGTCCGCCCTGCGGAGGCACAGAAGCAACAGTTCCTTCCAGAATCTTCAGAAGCGCTTGCTGCACACCTTCGCCGGAAACGTCACGAGTAATGGACGGATTCTCGGATTTACGTGCTACTTTATCAATTTCATCAATATAGATAATGCCGCGTTCGGCTTTCTCCACATCGTAATCTGCAGCTTGAATGAGTTTGAGCAGAATGTTCTCAACATCCTCGCCAACATAACCAGCTTCCGTTAAGGAAGTAGCGTCTGCAATAGCAAAAGGAACGTTGATAATCTTCGCCATCGTTTGTGCTAACAAGGTTTTACCAGAACCTGTTGGACCGAGCAAAAGGATATTACTCTTAGTCAGCTCAACATCTTCGATCTTGCTTTGGCTGTTCACGCGCTTGTAGTGGTTATAAACCGCTACAGAAAGAGATTTCTTCGCTTGCTCTTGACCGATTACATATTGATCCAAAATATCACGAATTTCCTTTGGTTTTGGAATATCCTTCAGATCAAGCTCTTCCTCATGACCGAGCTCTTCTTCCACAATTTCCGTGCAAAGCTCGATACATTCGTCACATATATAAACGCCCGGTCCTGCTACAAGCTTACGAACCTGCTCTTGTGATTTACCGCAAAAAGAACATTTCAATTGCCCTTTTTCATCATTAAATTTAAACATCTAACCACCCCTTTAAGATTTCATCGGTGAAGAAAGAACCTGGTCAATAAGCCCATATTCCTTGGCTTCTTCCGCGCTCATGAAGTTATCGCGGTCTGTGTCCCGTTCGATTTTTTCAAGGGGCTGACCTGTGCGATCTACATAAATTTGATTCAGCTTCTGTCTCGTCTTGAGGATCCAGTCAGTGTGAATCCAAATATCAGACGCTTGACCTTGAACACCGCCGAGCGGTTGATGAATCATAACTTCGCTGTTGGTCAGCGCATATCTTTTGCCCGGCGCCCCAGCTGTTAGAAGGAGCGATCCCATGCTTGCTGCCATCCCTACACAAATGGTTGAAACATCCGGTTTGATATATTGCATCGTATCGTATATACCCATGCCGGCTGTTACTGAACCACCGGGTGAGTTGAGGTACAAGTGAATGTCCTTCTCGGGATCATCTGCTGCCAAAAACAGCAATTGAGCAATAACCAGATTGGCGACATCATCGTCAATCGCACTGCTTAAGAAAATGATGCGATCCTTGAGCAATCTGGAATAGATATCGTACGAACGTTCTCCACGACTTGTTGATTCCACAACCATTGGTACCAGACTCATGCCACCAACCTCTTTTCTCTGTACAGATTAGTCTTATCGTTTCAGAAATATTTTAACACGTTCACGGCGCGATGTCATTTTTTCACTACAGTGGACAGTCCGCTGCTTGTGAATTGTGACGTTACCGCCCCTATTACCTTATTGCCATACGTTCATACGGATACCTATGTAGTCACATATATTTGCGGCCGAGGATAAAAATAAGGCACGTAACGAAACTTACGTGCCTTATCATATCTGTATGGAGGCCGTGTAACTTGGCCGTTCTAGGTAGTGTCAAGCTAAAACGCCTTCGGCGTCCTTTTAAGGACGGTAAGCGTTTATGCGAGAATTATAAGAATAAAGTATAAAGTGAAACTTATACCTTCTTATAATTTTAAAATATCCTACTCAGCTTTAGTGTCTTCAGCAGCTGGTGCTTCTTCTACTGCTTCAACTTCTACACTATTGCTAACAAGGAAATCAATGGTTTTACGCAACGAAAGCTCTTCGTTCAAGCTGCCCAGTGAACCGTTAGCTGCCAAGATGCTGCGGATTTCTTCTGGAGTACGTTTGTAAGCTTCAGCCATAGTAGCCAACTCTTCGTTAACTTCTTCTTCGGAAACTTCAATGTTCTCTTGTTTTGCGATAACTTCCAATACCAGGTTGTTGCGAACGCGTTTTTCAGCATCGCCTTTCATTTGGTTCTGCAAGTCTTCACGAGTTTGGCCGGAGAAGCTAAGGAACATATCCATGTTCATGCCTTGTTGACGAAGACGAGTGTCGAAGTCACGAACCATATTCTCAACTTCACTGTTGATCATAGCTTCAGGGATTTCAACTTCAGCGTTAGCTGCTGCTTTATCAACAACTGCATTCTCACGAAGGCCTTTCAGTTCTTCCTCTTTACGGGATTCGAGCTGAGCCTTCAAATCTGCTTTGTACTCATCCAAAGTTTCGAATTCACTTACATCTTTAGCGAACTCATCATCCAATGCAGGAAGTTGTTTGCGTTTGATTTCGTGCAGCTTCACTTTGAATACTGCTTTTTTACCCGCAAGGTTCTCTGCATGGTATTCATCAGGGAAAGTAACTTCAACATCTTTGAAATCTCCAGTAGCCATTCCTACCACTTGCTCTTCGAATCCTGGAATGAAGGAGTTGCTGCCAAGCTCAAGAGAGTGACGTTCAGCTTTTCCGCCTTCAAACGGTACATCATCAACATATCCGTCAAAATCGATTACAGCGATGTCGCCGTTAGCTGCTGCTTCTTCTTCAACTACTACAAGCTCAGCATGACGTTCTTGCAGACGAGCAAGTTCAGCACTCAACTCTTCTTCAGTCACTTCAGCTTTTTGTACTGGAACTTCCAGACCTTTGTAATCGCCGAGCTTCACTTCAGGTTTAACCGTGATCTTCGCTTTGAAGATAAAGGATTGGCCTTTAGCAAATTGCTCAATATCAACTTCAGGACGGTCTACAGGGAAGATGTCAGTTTGTTCAACTGCTTCACCATAAGCTTCAGGAAGAAGAATGTCGATTGCATCTTGGTACAAGCTTTCTACACCAAAACGGGATTCAAAGATCGGCCGAGGTACTTTACCTTTACGGAAGCCTGGTACGTTAGCTTTTTTAACGACTTTGTTAAAAGCTTTATCAAGTGCTGCTGTTACGCGTTCTGCGTCTACTTCTACTTCAAGAACTCCAAGGTTCTTCTCTATTTTTTCCCATGTTGCTTTCATATTATACTTTTCCCTCCAAAATATAGGTTCACAAGTTTACTTCAAATAATGATACAATCCACGCACAGAATAACCATTATATTATATACAACATTACTTTATTTATCAAGTAGAGAAGTCTTTACAAAACCCTTGAGAGCACGATAAGCTCCCTCAAATTGAAAGCGCATGCCGTCTGTGATGCCATACATTCCACGTGTCTCTTCCTCTTGTCGGGAGCCGTTTAAACTCTCAGAAACAAATTGGTGCAACGCTCCTGCCCAAATATCCAGCAAAACGTCTTCGCCTTCCAGCAATTTCCGATATTCATCCGACCCATAAATCGACATGATGAACTGGCCCCAGAGCTCTTGTGCAAAATAATACAGCGTAGGCTCATGCACCTCAGCCTGCCCGGCTACCCGCTCCAGCACATGACTCACCTGCGGAGGAAAATCCTCCGTCTGCAGTGGCACGCTCTCGATCTCTACAAGTACCTTTTCATGTCCGCGAATCAGCTTCACTGTTCCCTGCATCCCACGCCGCTTAAGCGTCTGCAAGGTCCGAAATTGCAGCAGTGGATGAACATTATCCCCCTGTAGCCAAGTGGTCAGCTCCTCGTCAACGCCGCCACCTTCCAGATAGGATAGCTGCTCTAGTGCAAGTATTGTCGCCTCAGACAGAGGCTCGTTCATCACCCGCTGCAGCAGCTTTTTGGGATACCCCGTATCCTCGTTCATTTTAGATTTGGCCAAAAAGCGGGCCATATCCTCTTCCCTTAAATCTTCGTCTTCGGGGTGAACAGCTCCCTCCGCATCTCCATTCTGGGACGCGTAAGGAAATGCCGTTTCGAGCCATTCCAGCAGGGACCGCCATTCCTCGTAATTTCGCTCTTCCTGTCCTTGACACTGCAGCAAAAAACGAAGCAGCTCCATCGCTTCCCCGTAGCGTTCACTTTCCAGCATCACCGTCAGCTGGATTTGATAATAGTCCAGTGTCTTGGGGAACAGGACGATATTCTCTTTGGTGGCGGGGGAATCCGAATGTTTAATGAGGGCACCTCCTTATGTCTACTTATGTGAATGGAATCCTAACCATTATAAAAGTTATTAATACCTTAAGCTTCTTCCGAAACTTAATAATTGTAGATTATAGCATACCCCGTACTCTTTTTAAAAAACAGCTTGAAAAAAAACACCCCATATGATATGATAATCCCTGCTTGCTTTTCTGCCAGCAACCATGTCCCGGTAGCTCAGCTGGATAGAGCATGCGCCTTCTAAGCGCACGGTCGGGGGTTCGAATCCCTTCCGGGACGTCATATAGAAACAGCCTTCCTTCGGGAAGGCTGTTTCTGTGTTCAGGGGAGAGGTTGGGCGGAGCTCAGGAGAAGGAATAGGCGGAGCTCAGGGAGTCACTGGGACGAATAGACGACTGAACGACTGAGCTTAAAATTCGCCGCTCTGGATTAGTTGAGTTTCAGAGATTAATGGAGCTTGGATTCGAAGCTCAGAACTTGATGAAAACTTTAGCCTTGTCGGAGCTCAGGATCCGATAGAGCTTAGCATTCGAAACTTAGAATTCAGTGAAAACCCATGCCTCGTCGGGCTATGAGTCGATGGAGCTTAACCTTTGATGCTCGCTCGGACTTGGTCACACTTAGAACTCATTGGGGCTCAGGGTTCTGTGAAGCTTAGCAATCGATGATCAGTTTCTATGAGTCAATACCACATCATACCCCGCCGCATTAGAACATCACGGCTGCTTTTCCGGAGAAACGCCGCTACATGCTATCTAATTGCATTTTCTGCAACTAAAAGTACCCTTTTACCTCCAAAACTCGCTTTAATTGCATTTCATACACTTATACACTCACCACTCATCGACTATTAATCTTCAAATTCCCATTTCTGATTTTTAAATATGGGAATTTTTTCAGTTTTTTATAAGCTAAGCGTGGCCAATCCAATTACTCAAAAGACACGCGCATTAGCAATTTTATCGAAGGATGAGAGTACCTTTGCTTATTTAATCGGGAATAAAAAAACTGTTCACGGCGATTTCTCGCCGAGAGACAGTTTTTTATGCATGTCTTCCTATATTAGCGGAATCAGCGCCCTTTGCGACGATTTCCGAGCCAGAGCGGAAAACGGAAGGCAAAGTTAATAAACAGAACTACAAATACGAGTACGGCTGCTGATTTGTCAGCGATTTGCCGCGCATCTTCTACAATTGCTTCAGATTGTACATACCATAGATGCACTGCCAGGGTTTCTCCCGGCGAGAACAGATTAAAGTCCCACATTTCGCCCGAGGTACTGAGGCCAGCGGTAAGGATAATAACCGCAGACTCCCCGAAGGCGCGCCCAGCAACGAGACAAATTCCAGTAACAATGGCTGACATTGCAACGGGTAGAACTACTGTGCGGATCACATGGAATTTAGTCATGCCCAGTGCATATCCAGCTTCACGCATCTCCCCAGGAACAGCACGAACCGCTTCCTCCGTCACACGTGCAAGCATAGGCAGATTCAAAAGCGCCAAGCTTACCCCACCGCCAAGAATCGTCAGGCCGATTCCAAAATATTCAGCAAATATCGCAAGTCCAAGCATACCAAATACAATTGAAGGAACCGAAGAGAGAGCTTCTACACATATACGCAGGCCGCCTGTAAAAGCATTATCCGGAGCATACTCCGCCATATAAATCCCCGCACCTAAACCGATAGGGACGGAAATAAGCAGCGAGATGAACAAAATATAAAAAGAGTTGAAAAGTACAGGACCGATCCCGCCACCTACGTCAATCTCTTCAGGCTGTTTAATCAGGAAGTCAGGCCGCAGCGCTGGCAGACCTTTACTAAGAATCGTGAAGAGCAGCCAGAAGATTAGCAGCATAACTAAAGCCCCAAGCGTATAAAACCCTATAGTCGCCATCTTATTGCGTCTCTGAGCACGCGCTGTATGCTTTGTACTTGCGAATCCGTTCACGCTGCATCCCTCCTTTTTCTACCCAGCACGCGGATGATCAGAATCAGTACAAATGAAATCACCAGCAGAAGAAAGGCCATCATATGTA
Source organism: Paenibacillus sp. FSL H7-0690 (assembly GCF_037980415.1). Taxonomy (NCBI): domain Bacteria; kingdom Bacillati; phylum Bacillota; class Bacilli; order Caryophanales; family Paenibacillaceae; genus Paenibacillus; species Paenibacillus sp. FSL H7-0690. The sequence continues at coordinate 5,599,813 of NZ_CP150281.1, forward strand.
GGGCATAATTCCAGGTTGACTCAAACTCTACATTCGAGATTTGCATAACGATGTTACTAGTCAAGACCGAGGCAGGTGTAAATAAGGTTTTTGCCAACTGTGGTGTGTTTCCGATAACCATAACTACAGCCATTGTCTCCCCCACAGCACGAGTCATCCCGAGAATGACCGCGGAGATAATTCCTCTGCTAGCCGCAGGCAAAACAACACGCATAATAACTTGCAGACGGGTAGATCCAAGAGCGTACGCAGCATCCCGATATTTGCGTGGAACAGCGACAATTGCATCATCACTGATTCGGCAAATTGTTGGCAGGACCATTAATGCGAGCACGAGGGCCGCAGCCAGTAATCCATCGCCCAAGCTCTCCCCACTAACTCTACGAAGAAATGGAAGTAATACCGTTAAGCCTAAATAACCATATACTATAGAAGGTATACCAACGAGCAAATCGAGCACCGGGCGAATGAAGGTCTTCATCCACTTCGGAGCAATCTCCGCACAGAGCACGGCCATACCCACAGAAATAGGTACTGCGATCAGCAGGGTCAAAGCCGTCAGTGAAAGTGTATTTACGATGAAGGCAGCAGCCCCAAAGGAGTCCTCTTCAGGCGTCCAGTTAAAAGAAAAGAAAAAGTCCGCAGGCGAGAGATGACCAAACAGAAGCAGCGCCGTTTTGCCGATAAATAGAATTACAAGTCCAAGCACGAAGCAAAGTGCAAGAATGCTGAATAAGAAATAAAAGCGGAATAATCGGTTGCTAAACATATGTCTACTGTGACGTTTGGAGTTGGCGCTAACTTCTGTAACGCCCTCCTTAACCTTAGTTGCCAGGTTGTGGACTGGTGCCCCCATACTTTCCCTCCTGTAAGCGGCCAACCCCGTATCAAAATCGGGGCTGGCCGCTGTTACCGTTCAATATGATCTTCAGATGTTATTAACCCTTCATTGCTGCGATCGGAATGAATTTAAGCTTTTTCAGAGAACCTTGTTGGAACTTTTTGCTTTGTACGTATTCGATAAATTCTTTAGTTGCGCCAGTAGGTTGGCCTTTAGTCATGTAGTAACCATAAGCCCAAATCTTATAAGAACCGTTAATTACGTTGTCTGTAGTAGCTGCGATACCGTTGTGTTTCACTGCTTTTACGTCGCCACTTACATAAACAAGGTCGATATAACCGATGGAGTTAGGAGTAGTTCCTACTGCTGTTTTCATGTCGCCGGATGAACCTGTTTCTTTGTAGTTCTTAGCTTTTTTAACGATATCTCCGCCATCCAAGGCTTTAGCTTGATAGTTAACGCGGGTACCAGAACCGAAAGAGCGAGTGATGACAACGATATCTGCATCTGCGCCGCCTACTTCTTTCCAGTTGGTAATTTTGCCAGCGAAAATGCCTTTAAGTTGTTCTGTTGTGAGGTTATCTACACCCACATTTTTGTTTACAATCGTTGCAAAAGGAATGACAGCTACTTTGTTCGCTACCTGTCCGTCAAAAGCTTTGAAGCCTGGTACGTCGATGCTAGCATCCCAGTCGCAAGCGCCGATATCAGCGATGCCTTTTTTCACAGCTTGTGGTCCAGTTACAGAACCTTTACCAGATGCTGCGATTTTTACTTTAGGGTGCAGCTTTTGGAATTCTTTTGCCGCTTGCAAGGTCAATGGAAGAAGTGCGGTTGAACCGTTAACGGTGATTTTGCCACTAAGTGAATCTGCTGCTGCTGCAATCCCTGCAAAAGATGCGGTTACCGCGATTACGGCTGTTAAAGCCGTTACTGTTAATTTCTTGAAGATTTTCATTGTACTATTTTCTCCTCTCGGCTCTAGGCCGTTAAAATATGTTTGGAATAATAATTATTTAGTCAGTTGCAGCCCTTTACCGTCTTGGATAACCCATACGCTGTCGCCGCTCACAATCGCAAGCTTGCTTCCGTCTTTAGATACAGATACTTCAGATACATCTTCAGCCGTACGGAACAGTTCGGTCTTTGCCCCACTACCATCGATAGAATAGATCACTGTGCTTCCGTCTGCCGTAGTACCTGCCACTACCAAACCATTGCTAACGCCAGTGGACCAATTCACTTCGATATCAAGTGCAATATTAGTGCTGGTTGCGTCCGCTTTTACAAGCTTCAGGGTATTCTTCGCATTGCCGTCTGCATCTGCGCTCAGGTATGCCACATTTCCATCAGCCAAAATCTCTGGGTAAAGCTTGTTATCCGCTGTGGTTGTTAATGCAGCTGGTTTAGCATCTTTTGTAGCCAGATCAAGCTTGTAAAGCTGCTCTCCTGCCGAGCTGAAGTCTACCGTAAGAGAATCTTCTGTGCTGTCTGCATCATTTTTAGCAACACCCGTCAAATTAACGATATAAACGGCGTTTTTTTCGTCAGCAGAAATGCGCAGTTCAGATTTATTCTCAACCTTGTCAGCCAAAACGGATTTAACATCACCAGTCTCTACTGAGATTTTAGCGATTTTTTCTTGCTTGTCTCCTTGGATGAAGTAAATGCTTTTCCCATCTTTGGACCAAACCAGATCTGTCTTCACGCTATTGTCGGTGCCTAGTGTTTTAACAGCTCCGCTAGACAAGTTAATCAGATTCAGCAAACCTTTCTCATCATTAAAAGCTCCCCACTGTTGATCCGGCGATACTGCAAAGTCCACCGCACTGTCATTTGACGAAAACACTTCATAGTTACCTGGTTCTGTACTGAATTTGATAAGCTGAGTAGTTTCAGCATCACTTTTGTTCGCAATCAGGTTACCAGCTGCCGTCCAGTGCAAAGTATCAAACAATCCTTCCGGACGTGCAAAGCTCAAAATCGTGCTAGCATCAGCGTCCAGCTCTCCACCTAATGCAATAACTAACTTAGTCAGCTCTACATAGGTTTTACCGTTATAAAACACTGGAGCCACTGTGAACGATTCGGAATTACCATCTACTTGATAGCTCTTTGAGCCTGTTTTGAGTTGCACATTATGTAGTCCTTTGCTGTCGTTAAGTTCAAACCCGCTTGTTCCCAGTACTACCTTAGCCCCAATTTCACCAGCTACCTGAGTCAGCGAGTAAAGCTTGTAACCACTGCTGTTAATGGTGTTAAACACAATCGGCGTTCCGTTTACATTCCAAGTAGTTGTACCTTCTTTAACTGCTGTAACAGCAGCGACTTGATTGGTAGCTACAGATTTTACATTACTGCCGGTGCTAGCTGCAGATACACTTCCAACGCCTACTGTTGCAAGAAGTGCTGAAGCCAACGTTGCGCTAATCCATTTACTGTTTTTCAATTAGATTCACCCTTTTCGTATAGGTAACTGCTAATGTCATTTTCGTCTACAATTGTCAATTCTGTTGCAGAGGAATGTAATGGAAATATTAACTAGTATTCTTTTTTTAAAAAAATCAGGTATATTAGCTCATTTAACAATTTTCTTGCTCTAAACCAAATGAACTAAACAGCAAAAACAGCCTTTTTTCGTAAAAAGGTGCTTGGTGTGGCTACCTTATTGAGTTGGAGAATTGTTTGGGATTGGTGAGACGTAGGGACTAATTTGAGATTGCAGGCGGGTGGGGGAAGCTTGTTGCCGAGGTGGGCGGGTGGAGTATATTGGGAGGTCGCTTGGGCGGGTGGGAAAGCTTGTTGAGGAGGTCGATGGGCACTTGGAGTATATTACGGAGGCCGCTGGGCACTTGGAGTATATTGCGGAGGTCGCTTGGGCGGGTGGGGAGCGTATTACGGAGATCGCTTGGCGCGTGGGGAAGCTTGTTACTGGCGAGAGTCTGCTATCAATTATGTGGCTGCTGCTTACGATTTAAAAACTAACTGGTCTGTTGGGGCGCTTTCTGCGTAAGGGGCATCGTAGGAGATTCGGCTGATTGTACGGGATTTATACCGTTCTTTTACTGACTTTAGTAGGATTGGGCTCATTGTGCGGGATTTATACCGTTCTTTTGCTAACTTTAGCGGGATTGGGCTCATTGTGCGGGATTTATACCGTTCTTTTGCTAACTTTAGCGGGATTGGGTACATTGTACGGGATTTATACCGTTCTTTAGCTGACTTCAGCAAGAATGAGCTCACTGTACGGGATTTATACCGTTCTTTTACTTGATTTATCTAAATCATGCCTATTTAGTGGCATTTATGCCCTTCTTTTGTCTGGTTTAGGTAAACCCGTGCTATTGTGAGGCATTTATGCCTTTCTTTTAGCTGATTTAAGTAGATCGACGCCATTTAAGGGCATTTATGCCTTTCTATTACCTAGTTTAGGCGGACTGGCGCTATTTAGTGGCACTTTTGCCTTTTATTCAGATCATCTCTATCTATATACATAGTAAAAGGACATGTTGAATTAACAAACGTCAATCGGGATTAAGCTAATACTGTGGGATACCTTTGTATAAAATATATGGTTTACAATTCCTAACTTTTGATGCACAGTAATGAGTGAGTACTCACTCATTATATAATTAGAGTGTTTAACGCAATGCAGTTCATCACCATCACCATCACCATCACCATCACCATCAACATCACCATCAACATCACCATCACCTTCTACACCTTCAACTCAAGTAAGTATCCCAGAACATTCAGAATCGAGGAGATAAACATGGGTTCAGAGATTCCAGTTATTTCAGTGAGCCATGTCGGGAAAGCGTTTGGAGAGAAACAGGTGCTCGAGGATATTTCGCTTCAAGTGGAACGTGCGGAAACCTTTGGCATACTAGGGCCATCGGGCTCAGGAAAAACAACATTAGTGAAGCTGCTTACAGGTATCGATGAGGTAACCTCCGGCGAGGTGAAAATACTTGGCGTGACGATGCCGAAGCTGACTATGCTGCAACAGATTGGGTATATGGCCCAGTCTGATGCCTTGTACACGGAGCTTAGCGCGAAGGAGAATCTGGAGTTTTTTGCAGCGCTATATGGACTAAAGGGGGAGCAACGCTCCAAACGCATCACAGCCGTAATGGAGATCGTTAATTTACAAGATCATTTAAGAAAAAGAGTAGACCAATACTCCGGCGGGATGAAACGCCGCTTATCATTGGCGATCGCGCTGCTGCATGAACCGCCGTTGCTTATTCTTGATGAACCTACAGTTGGCATAGACCCGGTGCTGCGGCTATCCATCTGGAAGGAACTAAAAGCGCTGAACCAGAAAGGCACCACCATTGTGCTGACCACGCATGTCATGGATGAAGCTGAAAAATGTGACCGGCTCGGAATGATCCGTGATGGCAAGCTGCTTGCTGCCGACACGCCTGCCGGACTGCTGCAAGCCACCGGTTCAGCTTCTATTGAAGAAGCCTTTTTATATTATGGAGGTGTGCGTTCATGAGAATCCGAGCGATCACCTTAAGGATTTTGCGACAATTTATTCATGATAAAAGAACGATGGCATTAATGTTCATTGCACCACTCCTCGTTCTAAGCTTAATGAGCTTGGTCTTCAACGGTGACGCCTATGAACCCAAAATCGGTGTGTCCGGTGTACCTCTAAATATGTCAGCTGCGTTAAAAGAACAAAATGCCATCATCAAAGAATATGCCAGCGCAGAGCTGGGAAAAGGCGCTTTAGTTGAAGGAAAAATTGACGCTTTGATCACTTTGAACGGAACCGCCGGAGATTCGCAAGTAACGCCTCAAGTGCTGTTAGAAGGTAGCAACCCTACAGCCAATAAGGCAGTAATCATGACGCTGCAACAAATCTCCCAAAAACTTCTTCCAAGTACAAAGGAACAATTACAGCCGCAGATCAGCTATCTTTACGGTTCTGAGAATATGAAGACGATCGACCGTTTCGGTCCCATTATGATTGGCGTATTTGTTTTCTTTTTCGTATTCTTGATTGCAGGTGTATCCTTCTTAAGGGAACGAACCACAGGCACGCTTGAACGCCTACTTTCGACTCCATTAAAAAGATGGGAGATTGTGCTCGGGTATGTATGTGGTTTCGGCATATTTACCGTTTTTCAGGCGCTATTGATCTCATGGTATTCCATACAGATTCTTGGCATTATGATGACAGGCAGCTTTGGTTACGTATTGCTGATCACATTACTCCTATCGATGACAGCGCTGACGTTGGGCACACTGCTGTCGGCTTTTGCAGCCAATGAGTTGCAAATGATACAGTTCATTCCACTCATTATAGTGCCACAAATCTTCCTCAGTGGATTATTCCCGCTCGATACCCTCCCACTGTGGCTCCAGCGCGTTGGCCTCGCTACACCGATCTATTACGGATCAGAAGCTCTGATGAACATTATGGTCCGTGGCAAAGGATGGAGCGCAATTGCAATGGATGTCTATGTACTTATAGGATTTTCGCTGCTATTTATGCTGCTGAATGTATTGGCACTGCGCAAGCATCGCAAAATGTAACTTCACAAAAGCTATTATCATTGAAACAAAATGAATCAAGCATGGAGGGTTATTGTAATGAAAGAGGAAGTTTCTACGGAACAAAATATAGAAGAGCAGTGGATAGAAGAGCTGCTGACCCTTGGCAAAGACGAGAAACTGACACCGAAGCAGATTTCTATTCTACAAGCGGCGATTGAGGTGTTTTCCGAAAAAGGATACTCTGCGACATCCACGAGTGAAATTTCTCAGAAGGCGGGCGTGGCGGAGGGAACGATTTTTCGCTATTACAAGACTAAAAATGATCTGCTGCTTGCCATAGTAGGTCCTACCATGAGTCGCATGCTTGCGCCTTTTGTGCTGCGGAATTTCAACGGCGTGCTTGATATGCCCTACGACAGCTTTGAGGAGTTCCTGCGGGCATTTATGATCAATCGGCTGGATTTCGCCCGCAAGAATTTTAAAATTCTTAAGATTCTTATTCAGGAGATTCCTTTTCAGCCAACAGTTAGAGCGCAGTTTGTAGAGAATATTCTTAGCAAAATACTGGAGCGCGTGATTGATATTGTTGAACATTTTAAGGAAAAGGGTGAAATCATCGAGGTGCCTACACCCACACTTATACGCTTCACACTCTCATCTGTCGTAGGTTATTTGATGAATCGCTTGCTGCTGCAGCCAGATAAGGACTGGAACGACGAGGAAGAAATCAACCTGACGATCGCTTTTATCATGCATGGAATAAGTAAAACAACACCCCCTATTTGATGCGCACGCCCGTTCTGTTATCATAAGTACTATATTAAATTCGGGCTTTTCAAGATCAAGTTATGAGGAAGGAATTATGTTATGGGCTTTAGTGTATCAGAACGGGTAATCAAACTGCTGTGCGGCAAGTCTATTTTTGAAAAAGGATTAGCTTATTACCAAACTGAAAGTGTCGATATAATTGAAGTTGAAGAATACAATGACTCCATTCCAGATTTGCCCCGCTCTCGATATGAAGCCATTGTTCAGGGGGCGATCGACTATGAAGTTATGGTGGTCATTGATATTGATGGGGATGTCCAGGCAGAGTGTAATTGTCCAGCCTACTCCCATGGGGGGCCATTCTGTAAACATATCGCGGCTGTGCTGATCAACGTTGACGCCCTTAAAACTGGCCGAGATCGTTCAGAGCCTACCGGAGCTTCGCACCTGTCCTCTATAGAAGATACTGAGATTCTAACCCCACGTATTTTTACAGATACTGCGCAAGACAACGGGGGAAAGTCCAGAGATCAACAGCTCGTGAGCAGCCTACTGGGGATGTTCAGCAACCATACACCGCGTCCTAGCGGTACGGGGGTTTTTGTAGATAACAGACTTCCTCTAAATATAGAGTTTACATGCAAGCCGTTCACTTATAGTTACAGCCACACCATGCTGGGTATAGAAATGAAAGTCGGTCCAAAACGTCTATATATTGTTCAGAAAATAAGGGGATTTCTAGAAAGCGTACACCGCGGAGAATCCTTTGAGTTCTCGAAACATTTTATCTATGATCCTGCCATTTACAGCTTTCGGAAGGAAGACAATGTTGTTCTACAGAAGCTGATTGATATTGTATTAAATGAAAAAATGTACCGCGATAACGTAACTCCTTACTCACCTTATGGGGGAAGTATTGGGGGAGATCGTTTGCTGGCCGTCCCTCCTTTTTTCTGGGAGTCGCTTCAACCTGCGCTTTCAGAGGTCTCGTCGGTATTTTTGCAACAAGAAGAGGTGCTATACGAAGGCATCCACGTGTCCAATGAGGCGCCTCCACTCAGCTTTGAATTTGAACAGGCAGAAGAGGATGGATATCATCTGGATATTCAAGGACTTGAGCAGATTTCGGTCTTAGAAGATTACGGGATAGTACTATCGGAAGGTAAGTTGCTGAAGCTATCCCCTCAAGAATGCATACGCCTTGCTGAAATGAAAAAAATGCTGGATTCCTCCCGCCGAAATGGTATCGATATTGCCCCCGAGCAAATGGAGTCTTTTATGGACAAGGTTATTCCTGGTCTGAAAAAGCTAGGCAACGTCCATATCGCCGATTCCATCGCGGATCGGATTGTCCAACATAGGCTTATCGCGAGACTTTATCTGGACCGTGTGAGAGATCGGCTGCTCGCCGGACTAGAGTTCCAATATGGTGACATTGTGATCAATCCCTTAGATGAAAAAGCCCATGTTCGCGGGACGAATTTGATTCTTTTGCGAGACGGGGAGGGAGAAGCCCGCATTCTGGAGCTGATGGAGCACGAATCCTTCGCTAAAACTGAGGGCGGATATATTATGACAGACGAAGAGGGCGAGTACGATTTTTTGTACCATACCATTCCGCTGCTGGAACCGCTGCTTTCGGTCTATGCGACCTCCGCAGTCAAAGCAAGACTGTTCACGAGCACTACACCCCCAAAGGTGAGCATTAGTTGGAATGAAAAGACGGACTGGCTTGATTTTAAATTCGATATGGGCGGGATTCCAGAAGCTGAGATTGTTATGGTTCTGAAATCCCTGCAGGAAAAACGCAAATACTACCGCTTGCCTGATGGGGCCCTACTACCGCTGGAGAGCGAGGAGCTTCAAGAAATCATTACCTTTATGAATGATATAGGCATCCGGGAAGGTGAGATCAAAGGGGTGGAATTTTCTCTGCCCGTTGTTCGCGGGCTACATTTGACCTCCACGGATGCTAAGAGTGACTCCATTAAGCTGGGCAGATCCTTTAAAAGGTTACTTGCGAACATGCGGAATCCTGAGAATCTTGATTTTCCTATACCTGACAGTCTGGTTCCTGTGCTAAGGGATTATCAACAGTATGGGTTTCAGTGGCTGAAGACGTTGGCCCATTACCGTTTTGGTGGTATTTTGGCGGATGATATGGGGTTAGGCAAAACGCTGCAAAGTATCGCTTTTCTCCTGTCAGAACTTCCAGAGATCCGCCAGAATGGATTGCCTGCCCTAATTGTCGCTCCTGCGTCTCTCACTTATAACTGGCTTAATGAGCTTAAAAAATTCACACCAGAGATCAAAGCTGTCATTGCAGACGGTAGTCTAATTGAACGCGGGCGGATTTTAAAAAATACAGCAAAAGCTGATGTAATCATCACTTCTTATCCGTTGCTTCGCAGAGATGTTCAGCTGTATGCTAAAAAGTCTTTTCATACCCTGATTCTCGATGAAGCACAAACTATAAAAAACCATACTACACAGACAGCCCAAGCTGTAATGGCGCTTCAAGCCCGGCACCGTTTTGCACTTACGGGTACTCCCGTGGAGAATGCGTTGGAAGATTTATGGTCCATTTTCGGCACCGTGTTCCCTGGGTTGTTTCCAGGCAAAAAAGCTTTTCATGATTTACCAAGAGAAACGGTTGCGAAGCGGGCGCGTCCCTTTTTGCTGCGGCGCTTAAAGAGTGATGTGTTAAAGGAACTTCCGGACAAAATCGAATCCGTACAAGCATGTGAACTGCTGCCGGAGCAAAAAAAGTTATATGTAGCTTATCTCGCCCGTTTGAAAAAAGAGGCGCTTAAGCATTTGACCCAAGATAGCTTCGGCAATAATAATCGGATCAAAGTTCTGGCGGGACTAACTCGTCTGCGCCAATTGTGCTGCCACCCTGCTCTTTTTGTCGATGGATATGAAGGAAGCTCTGCTAAATTCGAGCAGCTGCTCGAAATCATAGAAGAATGTCGTAGTTCAGGTAAACGTATGTTAGTATTCTCACAATTCACAGAGATGCTCGGCCTGATTGGGCGTGAACTAGGATATCAGGGCATTCCATACTTTTATTTAGATGGTCAAACGCCTGTTTCTCAACGAGTAGATTTATGTAATAAATTTAATGAAGGAGAGCGTGATATTTTCTTAATCTCCTTAAAGGCCGGCGGGACTGGGCTCAACCTAACTGGGGCAGACACTGTAATCCTTTACGATCTTTGGTGGAACCCTGCCGTCGAGCAGCAAGCTGCGGATCGGGCTCACCGGATTGGGCAGAAAAATGTAGTGCAAGTAATTCGTCTCGTCACCCAAGGCACCGTAGAGGACAAGATGTATGAGCTGCAGCAGAAGAAAAAGAACTTGATTGATGAGGTCATCCAGCCAGGTCAAGAAAGCCTGTCTACCCTTACAGAGCAAGACATCCGGGAGATTCTGATGATCTAAATAACAATATTGGAGAAAAAATCAGGATATCCTGCAGCCCATAGGGCTATCGGGATATCCCTTTTTCTTCAGATTATGCGATTGTAACTCCTGCACTAGCATAGCCAGCAACAGTTGTTGCAACGTCAATGCCAGCCGTGACCGTCGAAGTGAAGACCAACAACAAGCGTTCTCCCACAGTTACAGGGATGCTCAAACCTGTGGTATTACCACTGCTAATAGTTCCAAGAGCAATTAATCCTGTAAGCGGAGGACTTAACGTAACTAAAGCCCCAGGTACTGCTGTGAAGGTATTGTTAGGTGTAGTAGATCTGTATAATTGAGCCGTGATTGTTACCGTAGACCCCACCAAACTAACGGAAGCTGTCGCACTGAAATAGGCTGCCATAGACGTAATCGTTCCAGTTCTAGGGACCGAGAACGCAAAGTTCAGCAAGGTTCCAGCCGCTCCGGTGAGATCTATAGTACCGCCTGTAATACTGATATTGGTTGCACTGCTACCAAAACCAACTGCACTTGAAGTATTCAAAAGCCCCCCTAATACAGTGGTCATTGCTACTGGAAGACCAGAAGAATATGGAATAATTGCACCTGAACCAGTAGCACCTGTTGCTCCAGTTACACCAGCAGTTCCTGTTGCTCCAGTTACGCCAGCACCTGTTGCTCCTGTTGCTCCAGTGCTTCCTGTTGCTCCCGTTGCTCCAGCAGTTCCTGTCGCTCCAGTTACACCAGCAGTTCCTGTCGCTCCAGTTACACCAGCGCTACCCGTCGCTCCCGTTGCTCCAGCACTTCCTGTCGCTCCCGTTACTCCAGCACTACCTGTCGCTCCCGTTACACCAGCAGTTCCTGTCGCTCCCGTTGCTCCAGCAGTTCCTGTTGCTCCCGTTGCTCCAGCAGTTCCTGTTGCTCCGGTTACGCCAGCACCTGTTGCTCCCGTTGCTCCAGCACTTCCTGTCGCTCCCGTTGCTCCAGCAGTTCCTGTCGCTCCAGTTACACCAGCACTACCTGTCGCTCCCGTTGCTCCAGCACTTCCTGTCGCTCCCGTTACGCCAGCAGTTCCTGTCGCTCCCGTTGCTCCAGCACTTCCTGTTGCTCCCGTTGCTCCAGCAGTTCCTGTTGCTCCGGTTACGCCAGCACCTGTCGCTCCCGTTGCTCCAGTGCTTCCTGTTGCTCCCGTTGCTCCAGCAGTTCCTGTTGCTCCGGTTACGCCAGCACCTGTCGCTCCCGTTGCTCCAGTGCTTCCTGTTGCTCCCGTTGCTCCGACGCTTCCTGTAGCTCCAGTAGCTCCAGCACCTGTGGCTCCGGTTTCGCCAGTACTTCCTGTCGCCCCCGTTGCCCCTGCACTTCCTGTCGCTCCCGTGGCTCCAGCACCTGTGGCTCCGGTTACGCCAGCACCTGTCGCTCCCGTTGCACCAACGCTTCCTGTAGCTCCAGTAGCTCCAGTAGCACCTGTAATTCCTATATTTTCTCCATATAATTCAGAGTAGACAAGGCGATGAGCAGTCACTAATTGACCTGTGCTACTCTTCCCCCAAACTGAAATTTGAATGGGATCATCAATCGTAATAGGTGTTGTGAATAGAAATTCAAATGAATCAAAGTTTGCATAATAATCCCTATTAACCACTTGATTAGGAGCTAAATTAACCTGTTCACTTACATATAAAGTTCTTGTCCCATTCATATAATAGCCTTCGACTTGAACCGTTGACGGAGTATCATCACTCTGATTGACAATTTTAAGAGTAACAAGCTGAGTAGGTCTTACACCGCCTACCAGATTATTTTCTATGGGACCAGTAGATAGTTGACTCAATTTTCAACACCTCATTTTTTATGAAATTATAATACTCGTATTATTTGAATTTCGAAAATCAACTCACCTGAACAAAACTATCCTCAAGAGTTACGTATAAACTAGGGTTTTATCTATAATCATTCCTCCCCCTGCTCTAAGTTGATAATCTATGAGCCTAGAAAATTAGTTCCTATTTTTTGGCTCTTTATAGTATTATTCTTATTTTGAATTAAGGTGTGGACATCCATTTAAAAACTACTATTACACATATTTGATTTATTAAAATAAGCTAAAAATCTGTAATGGTTTAATAGAATAAGAATCTAATAAGCAACGTTCCAGTCGACTTATAACATATGCCAACAAAACAGAGGGTAACCCGAGAGCCACACTAACGGCTACCGAATTACCCCTGTTATAAACACTGAACTTGAAGATAAATAAGCTTAAGTTAATTCATGAACAGACCAGACGATACCTGCTGAGTTCGCTCCACCCAAATTCAAAGGAACCGTCAAACCATTTGCCACATAGAACAAGCCAATCACATCACCTGCGGTTAATGCAAATTCTCCAGCTAGCGTCACAGTACCACTTCCCAAAATTGCTCTCAAATCTAATATAAGCGCTACATTCACATCAAGTACTGGGAACAACCCACTTACCAGATTTGTTGCAGTAGGAGAAGTTCTCTGAACTACGAAAGCCGGATTAACTCCAGCACCAAGACTGATAGAAAGTGAGGCAGTTGTGGAATAATTGATAGTCGCTTCAATCGAATATCTACCAGTTGTCGGAATGGTATAATTTCCACCAACTTCGTCGAAAGACGGGCTATCATAAAAGGGTGTTGTCACAGTCCAGCCAGTTAATTGTGTAGATGTGGAAATTGCCAATGAGGGTTTGAAAGCAGAAAACCCTTCTTGTTGAATATTCGGACCTGTTGCTCCAGTTACTCCGGTAGCTCCGGTAGCTCCGGTAGCTCCGGTAGCTCCGGTAGCTCCGGTAGCTCCGGTTACACCAGCTATTCCAGTCGTTCCTGTTACTCCAGCTACTCCTGTTGCTCCCGTTGCTCCTGCTACTCCCGTTGCTCCAGTCGCTCCAGCTTCACCCGTTGCTCCGGTTGCCCCAGCTACTCCTGTTGCTCCAGTTGCTCCGGTTACTCCTGTTTCACCCGTTGCTCCGGTTACACCAGCTACTCCTGTTGCTCCGGTTACACCAGCTACTCCTGTTGCTCCAGTTGCTCCTGCTACTCCAGTCGCTCCGGTCACTCCAGCTTCACCCGTTGCTCCGGTTACACCAGCTACTCCTGTTGCTCCGGTTACTCCTGTTTCACCCGTTGCTCCAGTTACACCAGCTACTCCTGTTGCTCCTGTTGCTCCTGCTACTCCAGTCGCTCCGGTTACTCCTGTTTCACCCGTTGCTCCTGTTGCTCCGGTCACTCCTGTTTCACCCGTTGCTCCGGTTACACCAGCTACTCCTGTTGCTCCTGTTGCTCCAGTTGCTCCTGCTACTCCAGTCGCTCCAGCTTCACCCGTTGCTCCGGTTGCTCCAGCTTCACCCGTTGCTCCGGTTGCTCCAGCTACTCCCGTTGCTCCGGTTGCTCCGGTTGCTCCAGCTACTCCTGTCGCTCCGGTTGCTCCGGTCGCTCCAGTTGCTCCAGTTGCTCCATCCGCTCCGGTTGCACCAGTCGCCCCAGTTACTCCGTCTGCTCCTGTCGCACCAGTCGCACCAGTCACTCCATCGGCTCCTGTCGCTCCTGTGGCACCCGTTGCTCCATCGGCTCCCGTTGCTCCAGTTGCACCAGTCACTCCATCGGCTCCTGTCGCACCAGTTACTCCGTCTGCTCCTGTAGCTCCAGTCTCTCCTGCTCCGGTAGCACCCGTTGCTCCATCCGCTCCAGTTGCTCCCGTTGCACCTGTAGCTCCATCGGCTCCTGTCGCCCCAGTCTCTCCTGCTCCGGTCGCTCCGGTAGCACCCGTTGCTCCGTCAGCTCCCGTTGCACCAGTCGCCCCAGTTGCTCCATCGACTCCAGTCGCTCCAGTTGCTCCGTCTGCTCCGGTCGCCCCGGTTGCTCCGTCTGCTCCCGTTGCACCCGTTGCTCCATCCGCTCCCGTTGCACCAGTCACTCCATCTGCACCTGTTGCACCTGTCTCTCCTGCTCCGGTCGCTCCAGTTGCTCCGTCTGCTCCCGTTGCACCAGTCGCCCCAGTTACTCCGTCTGCTCCTGTAGCTCCAGTCTCTCCTGCTCCAGTCGCTCCCGTTGCTCCGTCTGCTCCCGTTGCTCCTGTAGCTCCATCTGCTCCTGTTGCCCCAGTCTCTCCTGCTCCGGTCGCTCCCGTTGCTCCTGTTGCTCCATCCGCTCCCGTTGCACCAGTCGCGCCAGTTGCTCCATCGGCTCCTGTTGCCCCAGTCTCTCCTGCTCCGGTCGCTCCTGTTGCACCCGTTGCTCCGTCAGCTCCCGTTGCACCAGTCGCACCAGTTACTCCGTCTGCTCCTGTAGCTCCAGTCTCTCCTGCTCCGGTCGCTCCTGTTGCACCCGTTGCTCCGTCAGCTCCCGTTGCACCAGTCGCACCATCTGCCCCTGTTGCACCTGTCGCCCCAGTCTCTCCTGCTCCGGTAGCACCCGTTACTCCATCCGCTCCGGTTGCACCAGTTGCACCTGTAGCTCCATCGGCACCTGTTGCCCCAGTCTCTCCTGCTCCAGTCGCTCCAGTTGCTCCATCCGCTCCCGTCGCCCCGGTTGCACCAGTTACTCCATCTGCACCTGTCGCCCCAGTCTCTCCTGCGCCGGTCGCTCCCGTTGCTCCGTCTGCTCCCGTTGCTCCTGTTGCTCCATCCGCTCCCGTTGCACCAGTCGCCCCGGTCGCGCCAGTTATCCCTTGCGTTACACCAAGCAATTCTGCATGTACAAGTCGATGGGCAGTCACAATCTGGCCAACGCTATTTTTTCCCCATACTGAGATTTGAATCGGATCATCTACCAGACTTGTAGTTGTAAAAATAAATTCAAACGCATCAAAATCGGCATAATAATCACGTGTTATAACTTCATTAGGTGCTACATTTATCAGCTCGCTGACATATAAAGTTCTTGTCCCATCCATATAGTATCCTTGAACAAGAGCCATTGATGAATCAATGTCACTTCGGTTATCAATTTTGACAGTAACATGCTGAGTAGGTCTTACACCCCCTACCATACTATTGTCTATCGGTCCGGTAGATAAATAACTCAATTTCTCATCACTCCTTTAACGTTAACTGTAATAATTATTAAATTAATACTGCCTGCTTCTCCCACGCAACTATGCGATGAGGATCTACCAATGCCCCTGAGTTCTGTTTACCCCAGACTGAAATCCCAACCTCTGCTTCAACCGCTTCTACTGTTGTAAACACAAATTCAAATGCGTCCAAGTCGGCAAAATAGTTCTTAGTTAAAACTTGATTAGGTGCTAGATTTACTGTTTCATTCACATACATCGTTCTTGATCCGTTAAGAAGGAAACCTTGAATAACTAGATTATAAGGATTAAGAGAATCCCGATTAACTACTTTTACGGTTACCAGTTGCGACGGTCTGACCCCTAGGATCGGGCTGTTATCTATAGGTCCAGTAGAAAAAATAGCCATGTTTTATTCACTCCTCCCTTCCACTACAATTTGAAAGATTAGTGGCTCCGTATAGTAATATTCCTTGGCTTGAGTTAGCGTGTGGACTGTTGTTCAAAGGAACAGCTGGTCCTATAACAAGACAGCCTTCTTTTTCCAAATTTATAATCTACTAAACTGATAAGCTAACAACAAAGAGCAACCAAGATTGTTAAGAAGCTAACCACTATTGCTTTTTATGAAATATTAGGTATACTGGTAAAAATTAATTAAGCATCGATGAGCGGGAGAGTAGTTAACGAGATCTAGTCCTCAGCGAGCCGGGAGAGTGTAAGCCGGTACAGATCCCTTTAATGAAGCGCACCCGTGAGATGGACTTCTGAACCTTAGTAGGAAGTCCCGGCTGAAGGCCGTTATCCCGTAAGGTGGCTGAACAACTTGTTCAGCAACGAGAGTGGTACCGCGAGCGCTAAAGCCCTCGTCTCTTTTGAGACGAGGGCTTTTTTGTATTTTCAAAGGAGGGTATACCATGTTAAATCAAATCATCAAAGACGGAATCGAGCACAGTGTACAACGTGTATTCAATACCTTAGGAGCTGACTATCCAGAGGACATTGCCATTCTGATCGAACAGCCAGCTAATCTAGAGCATGGTGATTATTCATGCAATATCGCTATGCAGCTAGCCAAAACTCTACGTAAATCCCCAATGGTCATAGCAGAATTAGTGAAAGCAGAGCTTCAATTCCAAGGGCGCCTCGCCGGTCTTTTACAAAAAGTTGAAGTCGCTGCTCCCGGATTTATCAATTTGTATATGAATTGGCAAAGCTGGGCTGAACATTCCTTTGAACTGCCTGCCAGCACTGGGGAAAAAGTCATCATCGAGCACACTTCTATCAACCCCAACAAAGCCGCTCACGTAGGTCATCTAAGAAACGCCTGTATCGGCGATACTCTAGTCAGAATTATGAAAAGAACTGGGTATAACGTAGAGGTCCATAACTACATTGATGATCTCGGCAATCAGCTGGCGGATACAGTTGTTGGATTATTAAATATATCTTTAGAAGGGGAACACCAACGTTTCGGTGATTTTTGCTGGGATCTTTATGCCAAAGTGAACAAAGAATATGCGCTGAACCCTGAGATGACACATAAGCGCACAGATATACTGCACTCCCTTGAACAAGGGGGCGGTAACGAAGCCTGGCTGGGCAACCTTGTAGCTGAACGCATCGTTAGAGAGCATGTAGAGGAAATGAAACATTTTGGAATTTATTATGATTTGCTGGTATGGGAGAGCAGTATTTTAAAAGAGGGATTTTGGGCAGCCGCAGCTGAGCTACTGAAGCAGACAGCCGTTTTTGTACAAGAGACTGAAGGTAAACTCGCAGGCTGCTGGGTGCTGAAGCAAAGAACAGAGGCTAACATTGGAGCGGATTCAGAGGAGCATCAGCTCGATAAGGTGCTGGTGCGTTCGAATGGGATTTTAACGTATACAGCCAAAGATATTGCCTATCATCTCTGGAAATTTGGTCTTTTGACCAAAGATTTCTCCTTTAGCGAATTCTCGTCCGGTTTATGGACAACTGGATTAACTGGAACCCAAGAATCTTATGGGCAGGCGGACAGAGTCATCAATGTGATCGATTACAGACAGGAATATCCACAACAGATGGTTAAGCAAGCCTTAGGGGCACTAGGTTATAACGAGCAAGCAGACAAACTCCATCATGTGAGCTATGGTGTTGTATCTCTTAGTCCCGCTTCGGCGGCCGAGCTGGGTATAGATATTTCAGAAGGCAAATCTTCTTATGCTATGTCCGGACGTCAGGGAATCGGGATTAAGGTAAGCGATTTGGTGGAGCTTATGGAACAGAACATTGAGCACTCACGTTCCGATAAAGACGGCCTCTCCAGCCGATTGATTGCCACTGCTGCGATTCGCTACTATCTGCTGCGGTTTAATTTAGGAACGGAAATCGTGTTTGATTTCAAACAGGCTACCGAAATATCCGGCAATACCGGAGTTTATCTGATGTATACTTTTGCGCGTGCGACAAGCGTTTTGAGTAAAGCTACGATCCCAATCCTTACAGCTGCCGCACAGCTTCAGTTCCCTTCCGAATTGGAAAAAGCAGAGCTTGCCCTGCTAAGACAGCTAAGCCTCTGGCCGGAGATATTACATTCAGCAAGTATAGAGTTAACGCCAAATACGCTCTGCACTTACGCACATACCTTAGCTACACTGTTCAACAACTTCTATTCTGGATGTCCGATTCTAAAAGGAGATCCAGCTACGATCAAATTCCGCCTCTGGCTCACTTCAAGATTCAAGGACATCTTGGGAGATGTGCTCGAAGTGCTTGGGTTACCGACACCGAGCCGAATGTAAAAAACACAAAAAAAGGGCAATTTCCGCGTTTAACGCGGAGATTGCCCTTCTATATATAATGTTACTTATAAATCTCTATCACATTTCCAGCTTCCGTGCTGAGACGATCAAAGTCCGCACGTTTGATGCGAACACCACCACTACGATAGCGGTTAGGTGTACCTTCTGTTTGCACTTCCGTACCATTGATAGTAATTTGACTAATCTCACGACCTGTAAGGTGATAGATAAAGTCTACCTTAGTGCCTGCATATTCAAAGCTAAAGTGCATTCCATCCAGCGATTCCGGCAGAATAGGGTCAACAATTAAGTCTCCACCTTCCGTACGGATCCCCAGTGCATTCGAGATTAACTGGTTCATATAGATCCCAGGACCGCTGGAATAGATTCTCCAGCCACCTTTAACAGCTACGTCACCATTGCGCAGTTTATCGAAATTCTCCTGTGCCTCATAACGGGTGTTAAATTTACCATCCGAGCTACTGAAATAGGAGTTAGCTTGACGTAGTTCAGCGTTTGGCACCACATCGCGGATTCCGATCGGATTAATCGCTGCCAGACCCTTCCAGACCTGATCGGTTTTACCGAGCTTGGCCATAGCCTCTACATAACGGATATGTGCATGCACATACTGAAGTCCAATTTCCCGGCCAAAGTTAGCCGCTTGCTCCGCACGTTTGAAATGAGTGCTGACCCCGCCAACATATTGAGCTGGACGATTCATCAGACGCACACCATCAGGGCAGAATAGTTTATCCTGAATGACATCATAGTGTGCTTCGGCCTGTTCCGGAGTAAGCAGCTCACTGATCATACTGCGCGTCATAGGCAGCAGACGGTACTGAATACCTGTTTCTGTGTCACTTGGGTGCACCATAAGTTTAATTTGCTCAGGGTCTTCCATATACAGGAAGCCAGGAATCACTTCGGATTGAAGCATATGAGTATGGAAATCCTTACGGATCCCTTCCACCATCGCCTTCAGTTCCTCTGCCTCAGCTTGATCAACTGAACGAAGCACCTCTGAGAACTGATTAAGTGTCTGATAGGTAAGTGCCACTGTCCAGCTGCTGACCATATACTGCTTCAGCTGTGGATTTGCAGGTTGGAGCGTATCATCCCAGTCTCCATCACCGTAAGAAGACAGATGTGTGTCATGCAGGAAATGATCCTTAATATAAGCAATTTCCTTCCGTGCGTGATCCAGCAACGTCGCCTTTTCTTCTGTAAAGTCAAAGCTGTGCTTACGGGTATACGGTACTGTTGCTCCCAAGATGCTGTAATCCTGAGTTACTGCCAAGTAGTCTCCAAGCACCTTAAGCGGCCATACAATAATATCTCCATGACTTTCTTCTTGTTGTATCTTCGTGTATTTATCAAACATGAACCACTGTGGCCAGTTGCCATCATCTTCATATTGATGACTGTACAGCGTCAGCAAAATTTCACGAACCTGTTCGTATTTTTGCGTAGCCATGAAATATTCCACAGGTCCCTGACATACATCCCGGGTTCCCCAAGCAGCGCCACCATATTGCTCTAAACCATGTGGAACCGAATAGTGAACCAGCATGTTATGTGTGTACCACCAAGTCAGAGCGTTAACCTTAAACAGTTCACCTTCTGTTCCGTCCCCAAGCGTCAGGCGGAAGCCATTCATCACACCAGCATAAAACGCGCGATAAGCAGAAATTTCTTCCTCAGCTGAACGATTTCTTGGAGCAAGTGACTTACCATCCAGAAGGCCTTGAATATTCAAGGTCCATTCACTGCTGGCAGACAGCTCTAAAACTGCTAACGGCGCTTCAGTTGGTTGAACAGGAGAGACAAGTCTACCTTCATCCTGCAGAGTTAACTCCGCACCCTGTACCTGTAATTTATACTGTAAGTCAGGATATTCACCAGCACTTAGTGCGCTTCTGTCAGCCGAGAAGATTACTGCTCCACCTTCTTGCTTAGATTGATATGGAAGCTCGTATTCATTAACGTTCATGGTGATTTGATTAGTGACTAAATAACGATAAGCTCGTCCGCTTTCCGAACGCACATTCAGGAATATCTCCGGCGAATCTTCGGTGGTGTAGTTCGTAATAATGAAGCATTCACCATCTGTTCTGTAATACCAACGAGCATAGTTGAAACCAACCTCAAATAGAGAAGGCATGGTCAGCAAACGATATTCACCGTTCCACTCTACATAAATGCGTTGTCCTGAAGCTTTTGGAATGTTAAGCGCATTTCTTGGATTGGACATTAGCTTGTTGAAATTGGTATTTCCAATTACCACTTGGGAGTTAAAGATCCCGTACATATAAGAAGTTGTTGTGATGACCTTATCATTAAGTCGAGCGTTATCCCCACTCATCAGGATATGGCCGTGTGGCCGTTCTACGCGCATTTCTTTCTCTTTTAAAACTACGTGCTCATAATTCTCCGTGAAAAAGGAAAGTAGTGTGTCTCCTTCTCTCTCCTCCTGATAACGAACCGGAAACAAGACCCCGATCTCTTTCTCTGTCAGCGAATCTGCAGCCAGCGGTGCTCCCAGCTCCTTCGAGAAGAAAGAACGTTCAAGTGCTGCTTCAGCTTCTAAAGGTAAATCTTTAACAGCATCCCAAGCCGCAGCAATATCATTAGCAAATTCTAGCGCAGTGATCGCTTCTGGATGATCTTGCTTAAACAATCCGTAGAACACAAACCGTGTTTCCCCGCTCAGCTTCACCCGTTCCGATTGCAGCGCAGTATATGCGAATTCATATTGATAGATCTCATTACTTAATTGCTCACGACCCAAGCTCTCTGGTTGGTTGGTTTCTTTATAGGACAGTCCAAAGAATTGAAAACCGTCTGTTGAGAAGCTTGTTGCCTTGGTAAGTGAACCCTGTTGCAGATATGGGAATTTCCCGCCCTGCGGCTGATTCTGTCTAGAGCAAACAACGTACCCGTTGGATTGATCCTCAAATACCGCATGATCGATATACTGTGACAGGTAAGCTTCATTACTGCGGACAGCGGCGATATCAGCAATCCCTACATCCTGTCCGTACACAAGATCTACCTCTGCATTTTGTCCAGTAAGCTTCACATCCCAGAACCAAGCTCCTCCTGCAGTAGGGGTGAAAATAACTTGATATTCAATATTTTCCGCAGTACCTTCCCAAACCAAACGGTTTCCAGCCTTACGTACAGTGCTTGAAGAATGAATGCCCAGCAAAGGAATGGCTTGAATGTTTCCATCATTGTGCACTCGCAAATATAGATTGGATAATGAACCATCCACAATGCTTGGCAGCAATTGATTGATCATTGTCCGTTCGTAGAGGACTTGGAACAAGTCCCCGCTGTTTGTAAAAGTGAAGGATAGATCCCCGGCGTTTAAACGGATGTTAGTATTCAAATTAGTAGTCATATTATACACTTCCTCCATTACGGCGTTACTGCCGTATATATTCTACTTATGCTAATGTTAAGCAAAAATCCCGTTCTTTAACCTCATTGCTGTTCGAACCGACGAATAATTTAAATCGTCCCGGATCGCTGCTAAAGCTTAGATCGCTATGATAGTAACGAAGCTGCTGTTCGGTAAGTGTAAAGGTCACTTCACGACTTTCCCCTGGTGAGAGGTTGATTTTGGCAAAATCCTTCAGTTCCTTCATTGGTCTGACGACCTCTCCGGAAATGTCTCGGATATACAGCTGCACTACCTCTTCCCCATCCACTTCTCCAGTATTGGTCACCGTAACTTTTATTTCAATAGGCTGATTTTCAGTCATGATATCACCGGACAGAATTGGTTCACTATAGCTAAATGTCGTATAGCTCAGTCCAAAACCAAATGGCAAAAGCGGTTCATTAGGAATGTCCAGATATTGCGAGACATAACGTTTGTCGGCACCCGGAGCATGAAGTGGGCGTCCAGTGTTGAAATGATTGTAATAGACTGGAATCTGCCCAACGGATACCGGGAAAGACATCGTTAATCTTCCTGAAGGATTCTCATCTCCATAAAGTAGACTGGCAATTGCCGCTCCGCCTTCACTGCCCGGGAACCAAGCTTCCAGAATGGCATCTGCATGCTCGTACACACCGGCCAAGTCTAGTGGACGTCCATTAAACAACACCACCACGATAGGCTTATTCAGCTGTTTCAGACGTTGTAAAAGCTCAAGCTGCGCTTCCGGCAAACGGATATCTGAACGGCTGCCCGCTTCTCCACTCATCTCTGAATGTTCACCAAGCGCCAGTACAATCACATCAGCTTGCTTAGCAGCCGCTTCCGCCTCCAGCCACTGTTCCTCTGTAAAGCTATCGACTCCAGAACCTTCTGCAACAGTAATCTTACCCGCACCTGCGCGAGCTTGAAGTGCTGGTGCAAGACGGCTTGCCTCTTCCGTTGAACCCAACCACGAC
Source organism: Paenibacillus sp. FSL H7-0690 (assembly GCF_037980415.1). Taxonomy (NCBI): domain Bacteria; kingdom Bacillati; phylum Bacillota; class Bacilli; order Caryophanales; family Paenibacillaceae; genus Paenibacillus; species Paenibacillus sp. FSL H7-0690. Next base: position 5,622,595 of record NZ_CP150281.1, read on the forward strand.
CACGGTCCAAGAATATCTCCGCTAGTAGCAAACGGTCCAATTAGCGCAATCCGTTGCTCTGCAGCAAGCGGCAGAACCTGATCATTCTTGAGCAGTACGCAGGATTTAGCCGCCAACTCACGCGCCGCATTTCGATGATCTTCACAGAAGATTACCTCACGCTCTTTCTCGACGTCAGCTCCGCGGAACGGATGCTCGAACAAGCCCAATCTTTGCTTCAATTTCAAAATACGAAGCACAGCTTCATCAATAATCTTCTCATCTACTTGTCCATCTGCAACAAGCGCCGGAAGCTGATGAACGTAACAAGCCGTCATCATCTCGATGTCTACACCAGCTTTGATGGCTTTAAGTGCTGCCTCAGCCTCATCCTCGGCGACACCATGTGGGATCAGTTCCTTCACTGCACCCCAATCCGAAATCAATACGCCATCAAATCCCCATTCCTCACGAAGCAGCTGGCGAAGCAGCTTGACGTTGCCGCTTATCGGAATCCCATCAATCGTATTAAATGAAGTCATGACCATCTCTGCACCTTCATCCAGTGCTGCACGATAGGCCGGCAGATAATATTCACGCAGCTGCCGTTCCGATAAATCCACCGTATTATAATCACGACCGCCTTCGGATAGACCATAGGCAGCAAAGTGCTTAATACAAGCCGCCAGACGATCTACATCACCAGTCAAGTCGCTTCCTTGAAATCCGCGCACAAACGCACGGGCAAACCTACCATTCAAATATGGATCTTCTCCTGTAGATTCCATTACTCTTCCCCAACGTGGGTCCCGTACAAGATCCGCCATTGGCGCATAAGTAACGTGCACACCGGAGACTGCCGCTTCTTTAGCCGCAATCTCGGCGCTCAGCTCTGCGCGATCCATATCCCAAGAGCAGCCAATTGCCAGCGGGACCGGAAAAATCGTCTTGAAGCCATGCACAATATCCGCCATCATCAGCAAGGGAATGCCCAATCTATTTTTGCGTAAATGGGCTTCCTGAACCGCAATGACTTGCGCTGCACCTGATAGACCAAGTACAGAGCCGCTGCTCTCGATCATGTGGTCCGTAATTCCCATGGATGCCATAGGGCCAGTGATTTGTCCTCCATCCTCTGCCCCTTCATAGAAATTAGCGGCTAGCTGCTGCAATTGTGCAATCTTTTCTTCAAGCGTCATCTGGTTCAACAAGGTAGTCAGTTGCTGCTCATTCATTTCAAATCCTCCATTGTTCAATTCTGCCGATGCCTATGAATGGAAAAACCCGTGTGCAAGAATTGCACGCGGGTCCTGTAGGTTCATTCCTACATGCATAGGGCGAAAGCTATTTTTTTAGATTGTTTAGTTCATCTAGAACCGGCTGAACGAGGGATTGTTTGCTCTTAACCCATTCTTTCCAGTTCGCCTCTAGATCGCCTGGTTTCAAAATCAGGTTAGTGTATTCTGTAGCATAGTCAAAGGAAGCCTGATTTTTAGCCTTGGAATCATACAACTGGTAGTCCCAGTCATATTCAGCCGTTGCTTTGTCTTTTAACGCAAGCTCAGCTTTTTCCTTGAACAGTTCTACAGAACGATCGCGATATTCTTTTTTGATCGCAGGGTTCACGACACTAAAGTCATCCGCCAAGACATACAGTCCTTCAAAACGGTTCGGATATTTCTTATCCAATGTTGTTCCTTCAGGGAGTAGGCTGATTAATTCGCCATTTTCGCCTTTTTTCCAGTCTGTTCCTTCAAAGCCCAAGTTAACAGTCAATTGACCTTCTTTACTTGTTGTATATTCCATGAAGTCCATAATCCGTTCAAATTTCTCTTTGCTAATATCTGGCGAGAAGATTACAGCAGACCAGAAGTTAACTTGATCAAGGTTACGATATTTACCGTCATCGCCAAGTACAATAGCTGTGTGTACTAGGTCATCACTATTTACACCTAGGTTATCTTTCATTTTAACGTCCATGTCTTTTCTGTAAGAAGCCAAACCACCTAGACTCGTAATACCGGAAACACCGTTAACTGTGAACTTTTGGCCAGATTCACCATTTTTCCAAGTATAAAACTCAGGGTGCAGTAATCCTTCTTTATAAGTAGTTTGAAGTTCTTTCAGTGCCGCTAACGTTTCATCGTTGGCTGGACCCCATTGGTATTTGCCATCTGCATCTTTATAGAATGCTGACTCTACTCTGGAATGCACGCTATTAGCCATTACAATATTAGTCAAAGCATCGTTGATGTCATAAGAAATAGGAATGAGTTTATCTCCTACCTTGCCAGGGTCTTTCTCTTTAAGCAATCTAGCAAATTCCATCAGTTCTGTAGTAGTGTAAGCATCCTTCAATTCAAAACCAACGGCTTTAGCCCAGTCAGAACGCAGAGCAATTACTCCGATTTGGTTAATGAGCGGATCTGCCGGCTTGTTCTCAAAGTATACCGGTCTTGGCAGAACATAAGTGCCACCTACCGCTTTCTCCAATTCATCGCCAAGTCCTGTCAGCTTATAAGCGGCTGCCACATTCGGCCAGCGTTCTTTCCAGTCATCTGGCAGCTTGTACAGCAGCCCTTGATCAATGTAATTAAGCGCATCACCGTGAACATAGTTCCAGCTTGCTACGTCAGGAAGATCTCCAGAGTTAATCCATAGGCGAAGCTTCTCAGCCCATGAATCCCATTCAATATAGTTGTAATCCCATTTAATATTGAACTTATCCGTAAAATATTTATGATACACGTTATCAAAATCAGATTCTGTTGTCTTAATGGTACTGGCTAACGAAATCTTCAACTCATCTTTATATCCATCTGTTGGATTGCCTGAATTTCCGCTATTAGCATTGTTGTCTGAGCTTGAGCATGCTGCCAACATGATTGGAGTAAGACATAAAACACCGGCAAGGATTGACTTTACAGATTTTCTTTTTAAAATATTCATTTTGTCCTCCTTAAATTGTGTGACTGACCCTCTTTTATATGGATAAATCATAAACCACTAGGTCTTGATAGCCCCTGTAAGTACCCCTTTGGCAAAGTGCTTTTGGAGCATTGGGAAGAAACACATAATAGGAACCATGGTAACGAATACTGCCGCCATTTTCATACCCATAGAGAATGATTGCTTACCCACTGCGTCAACACTTGTGGCATTCGATGCATTCACTTGGGCTTCCATAATGATAGATCGCAACACGTTCTGCAGTGGCATCTGATCCGCTTTCCGCAGGAAGATCATGGCGTCATACCATCCATTCCAGAAGGCTACTCCGTAGAACAATGTGATGGTAGCTACGATTGGAGCAGATAATGGCAGGACTACAGAGAACAGGATTCTCCATTCCCCAGCACCATCAAGTCGCGCAGATTCCATCAGGGACTCAGGCAGACTGCTAAAATAGTTCGACATCAGAATCAGGTTAAACGCACTGAAGCTTCCAGCCAGAATAACTGACCAAAGGTTGCCTGTCAGATGCAGATCCTTCATCACCAGGTACAAAGGTACAATCCCGCCATTAAAAATCATTGTGAACAGGACAAGCATAAAAATCAGCTTTTTACCCGGGAATTTATTGCGGCTAAGGCCGTAAGCCATACTTGTCGTTAAGAACAAGCTAAGCGGTAGTCCTAAGATTAAGATCTTAAAGGTATTCCAATACCCTGTCCCGATCCGCCCATCAGCAAAGAGTGCCCGATAGGATTCCAGTGTTGGGTTCTTCGGAAATAACATCATAGGGTTATCAGCGTATTCTTTTTGCGTAGAAAAAGAAATCATAATGACATTCCAGAATGGAATAAGAATGGCCAAAGCGCCTACACTCAGAATTACGAAAATCACATAATCCATAGCAGTCATTTTTTTATGGTCTTGCATAATGGTCAGCTTTTTTTTACTCATACATTTGCACTCCTTTCTTACCGGAATAAACCGTCTCCGCCCATAAGTTTGGCAGCTCTGTCTGCCAGAATCAGCAGAATCATATTAACAAGTGAACGGAACAAACTGACTGCAGTGGAGAATGAAAAGTCTGTTGAAGACTGGAACGTGATTCGGTAGATATACACATCTAGTACTTCCGAGACGTTTTTCGTTGCAGCGTTGCTCAAGTTAAAGATTTGGTCAAATCCAGATGACATCAGGCCACCGACAGAAAGGATAAACATAATCGTAATCGTCGGAAGAATGTTAGGCAGAGTAATGCGGAACATTTGCTGCAAGCGTGTAGCACCATCAATCTGTGCGGATTCATATTGGTCTGTATCAATACCAGAGATAGCGGCCATAAAGATAATGGCGCCCCAACCTGCTGATTTCCAGATATCCGTAAGATACAACATCGGAACGAACATTTTTTCAGAACCCAGGAAGTTAATGCCTGTCCCGCCAAACATTTGAATGAGGCTGTTAACCAGACCATCATAGGAAAGCACATTGATAACAACCCCGGATACTACGATCCATGACAGGAAGTTCGGAAATGTGAACACCGTCTGTAAAGCTTTTTTGTAACGATTCATGCGCAGTTCATTCAGCAGCAATGCCAATATGATTGGAAAAGGGAACTGAATAATCAGCTTACCGATGTTAATGGTTAACGTTCTCCATACGGCGTCAATAAAAGCCGGGTCACGGAATACATAGGTGAAATTCTCGAATCCGCTCCATGGGCTGCCCCAAATTCCTAAATTCGCTTTAAAATCTTTAAAAGCCAGAGATAGACCACCCATCGGCAGATAAGCGAATAGGAAAAGCCACACTAGTCCAGGAAGCACCAGAGTATAGACCATTCTGTTCTTCCAGACTTCCCTTAGGAACAGTTGGAATCTGCTGTCGTTCATTTTTTTAGCCGGTATTGCAACTTCGGATTTCAATTTGCATCTCCTCACTCTGCTTATGTCTTTTAGTTGTACAAGAAATCAAAGGTTGTCTTCAGATGTTCCTCCCAGAATCGCCATTCATGAGTTCCAGGGGTCTCAACATACTGAAATTCATAAGGGGTCGTCTCTAGGTAAGCTGCGAATTCCCGATTCATCTCCACAAACGGATCTTCCGAACCACAGCAAGTCAGAATCGAAGGCAGGTTACGTTTATCGTCGACCAATTTAGCGGCTAAAGCGTACAGATCCTGATCCGGCTTAATTTGTAAGCGTTTTCCAAAAGTACCCGCCATCTCCCTCGCCATGTCCTTGGACATTTGCGGATCGTTTAATCGTTTCTGGAGATCGGTAACTCCTGATAACGAAACCACTTTGCTGTAACGCTCGGGATAGGTAAGTCCACATTTCAGAGCGCCATACCCGCCCATCGATAAACCAGCGATATACGTCTTCTGCGGATTATCATCCAACCTCATCATTCGGCCACAAAGCTCGGGAAGCTCATGGGTCACATAGTGGAAGTAATCCAGTCCGTACTCCATGTCTGTATAGTAGCTCCTGTTTACTTGGGGCATTATGACTGTACAACCATATTGACTTGCATACTGCTCAATAGTAGTCATCCTGTGCCAAGTACTGGCGTTATCACCAGCACCATGCAGCAGGTAGAGCGTTCCTCCAGACATGTTGCCTGAATCGACGGGGGAGATAATACTGATGGTCGTTGTCATTCTCAAGGTAGGAGAGCCTGTCTCAACTGTTAATAATGCCATGAGTTATCTCCTTTTCGTTCTTATTCATTTGTTTATTTTCTTGCAAGATCCCCGCTTAACCAGTACGGATTCGAATACCATATGTTTGTTTTGCGAATCACCTGTGATCAGGTCAAACAAAATTTCAACACTGGCCTTCGCCATATCCACTCCGGGTTGGCTGATCGTATCCAGAGATGGATGATAATATTCTGCCATTTCAATCCCGTCGAATCCGATGATCGAAACATCATTTGGAATTGATAAGCCCAAGGACAATAACGCCTTAGCCGCCCCAATGGCAATCGTATCTGATGCAGCAAAAACAGCAGTGATATCTTTTTTCTTATTGAGCAGACGTTTGGTAGCTGTAAAGCCAGAGCTTGGACTATATTCACAGTCCTCTACCATTGAAGGGTCGTACTCAATTCCATGCTCCTCAAGCGCCTTGATATATCCCATAAGCCGCCGGTTACCTGTTGTATTTTGCACCAGAGGAAATCTGGCCAAAAAACAGATATTGCGATGTCCTAATGAGATTAAATAGCTGACAGCCTTATAAGATTCCTGAAGATCATCAATGATCACGCTTGAAAAAACAGCAGGATCGACTTCTTTTGTAGTCGTAATGGTAGTCAGAACAAATGGAATTTTTAATTGTTTGAATTTATCTTCGGAGTGATCATACGTTCCGCCCATAAAAATTACGCCATATAGATTTTTTTCTTTTACAAGCTGTAGAGCGATATCGATCTCGTCTACTCCATCTTCTACATGCTGGATCATTAGCGGACATCCCCGCAGGTTCACCTGGCGTTCAACTTCTTTGATCATGTCGGCAAAAAACGGGTTTGAGATCCCTTTTACCATTAGCGCTATGGTATTGGATCGCGTTTTTTTCAAGTTGCTCGCATTACCGTTTGGAATATAGTTATGTTCTCTAACAACCGCCATCACTTTAGCTCTAGTTGTATCGCTTACAACACCGCTATTATTGATTACTCTGGAGACTGTGGCGATACCCACGCCTGATAGCCTTGCAATATCTTTGATATTCATATTTACCTTGCTCCACTCCTATGATGAGTCCCCCCTTCACCCGATGAAAATCAGGTTGTGGAAACGCATGAAATGATGGGAAACGTTTCCCACGACATCATTTTGAGTCCTTAGCGCGTTTTTTTCGCTTACTTCGTCCATTATGAACAGGTAATTTTTATAAGTCAACTAAAAAGACAAAAAAAATTGTGATTCATCACTTTTTATTTGGTTAAAATTACAATGAGTCTATAGTTATTCAATCTACAAATTAGAAATAATTGGTATTTATATATCAAACAATAGTTTTCCTTGTTTTATTGACTTTAAAATAAGAATGGAATACCATCAATTTAGCGATTTTTATCGCAATAACAGAAAACGTTTCCACTCATTTTTCTAGTTTTTCTTTTTGTCACTTCGCTATCCTAGCTAGGAATATCAAGAGAAAGAAGGACTCTTTTTATGTTGAACATGGCTCCATTCGCAGCTAAGGTTCGTGAACGAAACCTGAATATTTTCAATGTTCGTGTGCTTCAAAACGGAAACCTTGTGGGAAAACTGGATCTCACGGAGGATATTCGGCGCTTGCAGCATTCCGTCAGCAAGTCTTTTACTTGTATGGCAGTAGGTTTTGCCATTGATGAAGGGAAGCTGACACTGGAAACAACGCTTAGAGATGTTTTTCCGGAGTATGCCTCTCCTCTTAAACCAACACCTCCATCCATGCAGCCCGGGGATATAACTTTGTTCGATTTGCTGCGAATGAGTACAGGGCACGACTCCCCTCCATTTTGGGCTGAAGAGAGATTAGCCTTGAAGGATAAAAATTGGGTGCAGCATTATTTGGCTCTGACTTTAGACAGAGCTCCCGGAGAGAAATTTACATACAGCAGCGGAGATACCATTATGATCTCTGCAATGGTGCAAGCCCGCGTCGGGCAAACCGTAAAGGATTATCTGGTACCTCGTTTGTTTGCACCTCTGGGCATAAACAATGTCGATTGGGAAACAACACCTCAAGGGGTAACCCTTGGCTGTGCCGGACTTCAGATTAACACGGAAGAGTTAAGCCGGTTTGGACAGCTGCTTTTACAGCAAGGAAAGTGGCAGGGCCAGCAACTAATTCCCGCAGCATGGATCGATTTTGTTACACAAAAACAGATCGATAATGATGGAAACGGCGACTGGGGAGAAGGATACGGCTGTCAATTCTGGCTCTGCTCCCACGACGCTTACCGTGCCGATGGCGCTCATGGACAATTCTGTCTTGTGGTGCCGGACGCTCAAGCAGTCATTGCAATTAACAGCATGGAAGATAACATGCAGGGAATCCTGGATACCGTCTGGGAGGAAATCTGGCCGCTTCTTTAGGAGCGGTCTTTTTTATGACTTGAGGTTAGCGTGCGCATAATGGGTAATTTACATTCTTCGGCGATTAGTACTTAACACCGCCAAGTAACCAGCGCTGTCTCAGGCTGAGGAGGCTTGCGGACTCAGGTGACGTTATTTACTCTTTTATCGCCTTTTGAGCAACGTTTCGGACTCCAGCGCAGCTATTCCTGAGAAAGTGGCTCATTTGGGGCACGTTTTGGCACCAATAGCGACGATGGAGTCCGATGACATCGCAAATCCCGCACTTTTCAGCATTTAAGGTCCTCTGGGTCCGATAGTTGTTGCGCATGTACAAAATAAGTAACTCAACAGATGAAAAGTAACTAAACACGCCCAAGCGTTCACACCAATAAATGCTCAAACCGTAAGTCCCCACCGCCTACAAGTAGCTCATCACACCAAGTAACCAGCAATACTTAGACTGAGGAGGCTTGCGGACTCAGATGACGTTATTTTCTCTTTTATCGCCTTACGAGCAACGTTTCGGACTCCAGCGCAGCTATTGCTGAGAAAGTAGCTCATTTGGGGCACGTTTGGCACCAATAGCGACGATGGAGTCCGATAACATCGCAAATCCCGCACTTTTCAGCATTTAAGGTCCTCTGGGTCCGATAGCTGCTGCGTATGTGCAAAATAAGTAACTCATCAACAAGTAATCAGCACTTTCTTTCTGAGACCGAGGAGGCTCGCGGACTCAGATGACGTTATTTACTCATTTATCGCCTTTTGAGCAACGTTTCGGACTCCACAGCAGCTATTCTTGAGAAAGCGGCTCTTTTGGGGCACGTTTGGCACCAATTGCGACGATGGAGTCCGATGACATCGCAAATCCCGCACTTTTCAGCATTTAAGGTCCTCTGGGTCCGATAGCTGCTGCGTGTGTACAATTTAAGTAACTAAACAGATGATAAGTAACTAAACACGCCCAAGCGTTCACACCAATAAATGCTCAAACCGTAAGTCCCCAACGCCAAACACGCCATGCAGTCAACACCAATAGATCCACAACACCAAGTAACCAGCATTACTTAGACTGAGGAGGCACGCGGACTCAGATGACGTTATTTACTCTTTTATCGCCTTTTGAGCAACGTTTCGGACTCCAGTGCAGCTATTCCTGAGAAAGTAGCTCATTTGGGGCACGTTTGGCATCAATAGTGACGATGGAGTCCGATAACATCGCAAATGTGGCACTTTTCAGCATTTAAGGTCATCTGGGTCCGATAGCTGCTGCGTATGTGCAAAATAAGTAACTCATCACACCAAGTAACCATTACTTTCTGAGGCTGAGGAGGCACGCGGACTCAGATAACGTTATTTACTCTTTTATCGCCTTTTGAGCAACGTTTCGGACTCCAGTGCAGCTATTCCTGAGAAAGTGGCTCATTTGGGGCACGTTTGGCACCAATAGCGACGATGGAGTCCGATGACATCGCAAATGTGGCACTTTTCAGCATTTAAGGTCCTCTGGGTCCGATAGCTGCTGCGTATGTGCAAATGTGATCTAGTCGCTCGAAGTTTGATGTTCAATGATGGTTAGCAGCTCAACACACCAAGTAACCAGCATTACTCAGACCGAGGATGCTTGCGGACTCAGATGATGTTATTTACTCTTTTATCGCCTTTTGAGCAACGTTTCGAACTCCACAGCAGCTATTCTTGAGAAAGTAGCTCATTTGGGGCACGTTTGGCATCAATAGTGACGATGGAGTCTGATAACATCGCAAATTCCGCATTTCTCAGCATTTAAGGTCATCTGGGTCCGATAGTTGCTGCGTATGTACAAATGCGGGCTAGATGCTGGAAGTTTAATGTTCAACGATGACTCGAATTTCGACGTTTAGATCAAGAAGGAAGACAAAGCACCCCGTGTGTGACCTCGAACTAAAACTCGCGCACGCAAAAACAGCCTTCCCGAAGGAAGGCTGTTAATTGACGTCCCGGAAGGGATTCGAACCCCTGACCGTGCGCTTAGAAGGCGCATGCTCTATCCAGCTGAGCTACCGGGACATATAAGAAATAAATACTATGTATTGACGCAACGATATTTATTATACCTTATTCAGCGGATTTTTCAAGTCAAAACAACTTAGAAAAATAATAAAAGTGTTTCCGGTGCAGCTTTTTCACACATCAGCGTAACCACAGGAAATGAAAAAAACGGCATTTCTGCCGTCCTTTTCAGCCATTCCAGTGTGCGTTTTACAAACCTTCGATATTTACTCCAGCTTTCGAAAACGCTTCTCCAGCTGCTTTTTTAAATCCCCAAAAGTGAGTAATTCTCGTTGAAACTTGGAATGCTCATCTTCTGGCGACATGAAGTTACTGCCTGTAAATGCACTTGAGGTCACATCTTGAAAAGCGTCATGCATATTGTTATCAAACCAATCGGTGGAGGTATCAGCATCATTAGTCAGAATACGGACAATCTCATATCCTTCTTCACGCCGATCCTCAACGATATACACCAAAAGCGCAGGATCACTAACAGCACCCGGCAAAACACCCACTTCTGCACAAGGCGCACCATCGTACTCCATCATTCTGCGAATTTTGGCGTCTTTAATATAATACACCTGTCATCCTTCCCTCCTGGCAAATTCCCCTCTCCCCTAGTGTTCGGATAAGGACATACATTTTATGCCTTCCTTCGGCATATATCTGTATTACTTGGCAAAAAAGTAAGGACAACAATCGCACAAAAGAGAGGATGAACCATCATGTGCGGAATAACCGGATTTATCCAGTGGCGCGGAGATCTCACTCAGCACTCGCAGCTGCTGGTCAAAATGACTGAAACTTTAGCAAACCGCGGCCCCGATGCAGCCGGAACCTGGATCTCAGGCCCCTGTGCTTTCGGTCACCGCAGACTTAGCGTTATCGATCCGGAGAACGGTGCCCAGCCCATGATCACCCGCCATGAGGAACAGGTATACGCGATTGTTTACAACGGCGAATTATATAACGCCCTCGAACTCAAACAGGAACTTAAGCAGCGAGGGCATCAATTCCGCACCCAGTGCGATACAGAAGTGCTTCTGCATTCCTATATCGAATGGGGGCCGGATTGCGCAGAGAAGCTCAATGGAATCTTTGCTTTTGCAGTATGGGACGGTCTTCGGGACCAAGTCTTTTTTGCACGTGACCGTTTAGGTGTGAAACCCCTGTTCTACAGCAAGGTTGATGATGTCCTGGTTTTTGGCTCAGAGCCTAAAGCGTTACTACAGCATCCCAAGGTACAACCAATCGTCGGTCCTGAAGGTCTCGCAGAAATCTTCATCATCGGTCCAGCGCGTACACCGGGTCATGGTGTTTATAAGGATATGCAAGAGCTTCGTCCAGGTCATGCTATGATCTATAGCCGTGAAGGTCTGCGCAGTTATGCCTATTGGAAGCTGGAGAGCGCAAAGCATACTGACAATGAAGCAGAGACAGCCGCTAAGGTGCGTGAACTGCTCCAAGATACACTCGAACGCCAACTGGTCTCAGACGTCCCTGTTTGCTCTCTTTTGTCGGGAGGGCTGGATTCCAGTGCGCTGACGGCACTTGCAGTGGATTACTACAACCGGAATGGTCAGGGACAAGTGGATACTTATTCCGTAGACTATGTAGATAACGACAAACATTTCAAAAGTCATACTTTCCAGCCGGGAGCAGATGGGCCGTGGATTAAACGAATGGTCGATGAATTGAATACAAACCACCACTACATCTCGTTCGATACCCCGGAGCTTGTAGAAGCGCTGGATAATGCATTGTACACTAGGGATTTACCAGGGATGACCGATGTGGACTCTTCTTTGTACTTATTTTGCCGGGAGATTAAAAAGAACGCGACAGTAGCTATTTCCGGTGAAGCGGCGGATGAGATTTTTGGCGGATACCCTTGGTTCCACCGTGAGGAAATGCTCTCCTCAGGCACTTTTCCTTGGTCAGTTGCTCCGAAAATGCGTGCAAGTCTACTTTCCCCAGAAATTAACGAGTGGATTCGTCCACTGGAATATTTGGGTGACAGATATAGTGATGCGGTGGCTGAAGTTCCGAAATTGGATGGAGAAACAGGAAAACAAGCACAAATGCGCGTAATGTCCTATCTGAATATCACCCGCTTCATGCCTACTCTACTAGACCGTAAAGACCGAATGAGCATGGGCGCAGGGCTAGAGGTACGTGTTCCTTATTGTGATCACCGACTCGTTCAATATGTATTTAATATTCCGTGGGAAATCAAGAATCTGGGGGGCCGTGAAAAAGGGATTTTGCGTAAATCTCTTGAAGGCATTCTTCCAGACGATGTGCTCTACCGCAAAAAAAGCCCTTACCCCAAAACTCATAATCCTGCCTATTTAAATGCGGTACGAACTCAGGTATTAAACATTCTGGATGACTCCACTTCACCCCTACTTCCGCTAATTAATGCTGCCAAAATCCGTGAGATCGCCGCTTCCCCAGAATCCTCAACCAATCTGCCTTGGTTCGGCCAGCTCATGTCCGGTCCTCAGCTGTTTGCTTACCTCGCCCAAGTGGATCTCTGGCTGCGTAAATATAACGTCTCCATCCAATAAGCGCGTAGAGAACTGAGGTAATCGACAAGCCAAACAGCAAGTCCCCGTATCCGGTGGCTTGCTGTTTGGCTTGTATTTGCAATGATTACTCTACGATCTTATCTGAACGATCTTTAAAAGTTAAAGTTGTCCGGGTCCGGGCCAAATCGATGGTCTTTGTTCAAGCCCTCGATAGCTTTGACATCCTCATCACTAAGCGTAAAGTCAAAGAATCCCGCATTCTCCTTGATTCGATCCGCATGTACGGATTTAGGTATCGTAATGACACCTTGCTGCAAATCCCAGCGAAGTACAATTTGAGCAGGGGTCTTGCCATACTTCTCAGCCAACTCTTTTAAGAGCGGTAGATCAAGATTCCCCTGCATTAATGGACTCCATGCTTCAAGCTGAATGCCCTGTTCATTGGCATATTTCAGCAGCTCGCGCTGAGTCAACAGCGGATGGAATTCCACCTGATTCACCACAGGCACCACTCCGGTATCCTCGATGATATCTTTCAGATGATGAACCTGAAAATTGCTCACGCCGATAGATTTGATGAGGCCTTCTTTTTGCAGATGAATTAAGGCCTTCCATGTCTCACGATATTTTCCTGCCACCGGCCAGTGTATGAGATACAGATCTAGATAGTCCAGACCCAGCTTGCGCCGGCTATCCTCGAACGCTTTTAGCGTAGACTCATAACCTTGATCAGGATTTCGTACTTTAGTCGTAATAAACAACTCATCCCGGGCCACTCCACAATCACGAATAGCTTGTCCTACGCCTTCTTCGTTATTGTATCCGGCTGCCGTATCAATACTGCGATATCCTAATTCCACTGCGGTTTTGACCGCATGAATAACCTCTTCGCCATCTTTAGTCTTATACACGCCAAGACCCAGCCACGGCATGGTCACCCCGTCATTTAAAGTAGGACCACCCGAGAACGGTGCATTTAATTCACTCATCGCTTAACCCTCCAAGCTTATTGTTATTTCGTTAAACATACTTAACCTATTTATCCACTTAAGAAGCAAACGCTACCATAAAAAGTATAGCAGATGGCTTCATCATTCCCCAAATCCTTATAAAAAAACGGAGGCGTAAGCGCCCCCGCTCTTCTTTATTTCTCAATTAGTTTGAAATCATCAAAATGGAATTCAGGAGAAACAATACAGGATACCAGCGTCGGCTCTTTGCCTAACGAGCGCGCAGCTTGCCATACTCCCGCTGGAACAACCACTTGTGGCTGCTGGCCTGCAGCAATATCGAGGCCCAGAATAACTTCCTGCACATCCTCAGGCTTATCTCCATTACCTCCGAGACTTAGCACGATTGGACTACCGGAATGCCACAACCAAACTTCATCGGACAATACAGTATGCCAATCAGATTGTTCGCCTTCGTGAAGTAAAAAATAAATTGAAGATGCCGAATGACGTGATCCAGAATAGCTATCGCCTAACACTTCCTGCGAAATTTCAAATTCCGAATTCCAAAGTCTTTTGTACCAACCACCCTCAACGTGAGGCTGTAATCCAAGCAGTTCAACTAGCGGTGAAATTTCTTTTTGCGTCACAGTAGCTTCTCTCCTTCAAAGTTAGCATGAACAACAATAGCTTCGTATGCATAAGGTTGTTTTTGCTTTTTACTTTAACGGAATAAGCTCGAATTGTAAAATCTATTTACTGTCCTTGCTCGCTTTGAAGACTTCTGCAATCGCTCCAAGACTTCCCAGCGTTTCAACAGCGCTTGTTGGCAAGAACACTTTATTAGCAGGACCTTTGGCAATCTCAGCCAGAGCCTCGAAGGAACGATAAGCCAGAACATGCTCATCCAGACCTGCCGAACGAATCAGCTCAATGCGTGATTTTTCTGCTTCTGCCACGGCTTGAATCGCTTTAGCCTCACCGTGTGCTTCCAGCTCTTGCGCCTGGCGAGAACCCTCTGCTTGACGGATACGCGCTTCTTTATCGCCTTCTGCTTTTAGAATCTTACTTTGTTTATCCCCTTCAGCGCGTAGGATCATATCCTGCTTGGCAGCTTCCGCCTCCAAAACAATGGCACGTTTGCTCCGCTCTGCTTTCATCTGCTTATCCATCGCTTCCTGAATATCCAATGGCGGTTTGATATCGATAACTTCCACACGCTCGATCCGTACGCCCCACTTCTCAGTAGCTTCATCGAGAGCAAGACGGATGTCCGTCGAAATCTTTTCCCGTCCAGACAAGGTCTCATCCAATTCCAGCTTACCGATGATTTGCCGCATTGTTGCCGTCGAAATGTTTCTTACCCCATACACATAATCAGAAATACCATAAGTAGCTTCCTCTGGTCCAACCACCTGGTAGAAAATAATCGTATCAATCTGCACCTGCACGTTATCCTTTGTAATTACCGTTTGCGGAGGTACATTCGCTTGTTGAATCCGTAAATCATGGTACGTGCGCACCTGATCAATTACAGGAATCAGAATGTTCAACCCCGGTGTCAGCAGACGATTAAATTTACCGAGCCTTTCCACTACGCCTACCCGTTGCTGTGGTACGATTTTGACTGTTAATGCCACAAAAACTACGACCACTACAATAATAATTGCGATAATTGCCCATTGCATTAGTTCATTTCCCCCCATCGTTCTACTTCGATAATCGTCGTGCCTCTTTTCACTACTCTTACAACCTCATCCTTGCCCAGATTCTGATCAGAGCTCGCGCTCCACGTATCTCCGCCTACCTTCACTTGCCCGTAACGTCCCTGCTCTATCGGCTCAACAACTACTCCTTGCCTACCGATGATTTCTGTACCTGTATCCTTGAACCCACGTGAATGGCGAAATCTAGAAACCAGTGGTTTCGAGAATATAGTCAGACCAAGTGCGACCAGTGATCCAAGGACCACCTGAAACAAAATGGCTTCGGGAACAATCAGCGACACCAAACCTGCGGCCAAAGCACCAATACTAAGCCACAATAAATAAAAAGTAAGCGTCATCATCTCAACAACAAACAGGACACCGGCTGCGATCAGCCAAAACACCCACACAACCATCGGTGAGCCCACCACCTTCCGTATGATACTACTATAACGAAAAGAAACATCGATGCGTTGCATAGTTCCATAAAAAAATATCTCAGGCATGTATATGATTTATATTCATTACATCGGTGGTTATGTGTTTCTTCATGAGTTTCTTGATAAAAGCGAGTATACAAATCCAAAAGGGTTCACTTTTTGAAGAGTCACTATAAATTAGAAAATTGTCCCCCTATATCACCTGATTTTATCCCTAGCGCAATTGCAAGCTATGCTTGAGAATAAGAGTTACCATCACCCATTTATATCTAATTCATCCTAATTATCCAACTTCCAAACATCCTCCTCTATTCATTCAAACCATACACAGCATGTTACATCTTTAAAAATCCATGAAACAGCAGCACACAAAAAGCATAAAAGAAAGCGCTTACTGATTGGGTAAGGCTTGATTTGGACCGCTGCTTTTTTGCTGCTGAATCTACGAATTGATCTTCAATAGAATGATAGAAACGCCAAGGGTGATGGTGCACTACAACCGACGGGAGGTGAAGGTCAGGACATCTTGCCGAAAAGAATTTCGAACTACACTTTGAATCTAGGAGGTAGAAATTCAATGATCTTCACGAAAAAAGCTTCACGCAAAACCTTTGCAATTGCGATGATCGCCGCGCTTGTTCTGACACTCTTTTCCACCCTGGGCGGCAGTCCCAAAATAGCCAACGCCGCACAGGATTACAAACTGGTTGGTTATTACGCTTCATGGGCCGCTTACGGGCGTTCTTACAATGTAACTGATATCGATCCTACCAAAATGAATGTCATTAACTACGCTTTTGCGGATATTTGTTGGAATGGAATCCATGGCAATCCCGACCCCACCGGCCCTAATCCGGTGACCTGGTCTTGCCAGAATGAGCAAGGCCAAGCCATCAGCGTTCCGAACGGTACGATTGTTCTTGGTGACCCGTGGATTGACACTGGAAAAAGCTTCGGGGATGACAAATGGGATGATCCCATCAAAGGTAACCTGAAGCAGCTATGGAAGCTGAAGGAAAAGAACCCGAACCTGAAGACCCTAATCTCCGTTGGAGGCTGGACCTGGTCGAACCGTTTCTCGGATGTAGCTGCGACAGCTGCGACCCGTGAGGTTTTTGCCAATTCCGCGGTTGATTTTATTCGAAAATACAAGATGGACGGCGTGGATCTCGACTGGGAATATCCAGTAAGTGGTGGACTCGCAGGCAATAGCTACCGTCCTGAAGATAAAGAAAACTATGTACTGCTGCTGCAAAAAGTTCGCGAAAAGCTGAATACAGCCGGCGCGGCGGATGGAAAAACCTATCTGCTGACCATTGCTTCCGGGGCAGGCCCAACGTATATCAACAATAATAATCTGGCCGGCATTGCTTCCGTTGTCGACTGGATCAATATTATGACCTATGACTTTAATGGGAGCTGGAACACCACCACCGGACATAATGCTCCGTTGTACTATGATCCCGCAGCTTCCGCTTCGGGCTTAACCGAACCGCAAAATTTTAACATCGATAAAGCGGTAACCTCCTATCTTGCGAATGGTGTACCTGCGAACAAGCTTGTACTTGGCATGGCTTATTACGGTCGTGGTTGGGGCGGAGCTCCTGCTTCAGGAAACGGCCAATATCAGATGTCCGCTGGCATCTCACCAACGGGTACATGGGAAAAAGGCAGCTATGATTTCTATGATCTCGAAGCCAATTATATCAACAAAAACGGTTATATCCGCTATTGGAATGATACATCCAAAGTGCCTTATCTCTATAATCCAACAAATCAAACCTTTATCAGCTATGACGACGTAGAATCCTTTGGCCACAAGATCAGCTACCTGAAGTCCAAGGGTCTTGCAGGTGCTATGTTCTGGGAAACAAGTGGTGACCGGAACAAAACACTAACCAATAAACTAAACGCCGATCTTGGTGGCGGAGTGGTGCAGCCGACACCGACACCATCCACATCACCAACACCTACACCAACTGCAACCGCTACACCTACTGCAACTCCAACTGCAACACCAACACCAACGCCAACTGCAACCGTGACGCCAACCCCAACGCCTACACCGGGACAATGTTCTGCAGCGACCTGGGGTGCAACAACCGTATACACTGGCGGACAGCGTGTCTCCTACAATGGCTCAGTCTATGAAGCCAAATGGTGGACGCAAGGGGATCGTCCTGATCTTAGCGGAACTGATGGGGTCTGGAAATTCATCAGCGTATGCGGAACAGCGACACCAACACCAACTGCAACTGTGGCCCCAACTTTAACACCTACGGTAGCACCAACGCCTACCGCAACCGTTGCACCTACGCCTACTTTAGCGCCAACGCCAACTGCAACCGTTGCACCTACACAAACTCCTTTACCTACCGCTACGCCTACTTCGGAAGGGTCTAGCTGGGGAACAGGCGTTGCGTACAAAACAGGTGATGTCGTCGCTTACAACGGAAAAACATATACCTGCTTGCAGCCCCACACTTCACTTCAGGGCTGGGAGCCAGCCACCACACCTGCGCTATGGAAGCTCAATTAAAGACTTGCAGGAAGCATCGTTCCTGAAATAACATTATCCCCCTTTGGAGGTATATTAAATATGATTGCAAAAGCACGTGCTAAGCGCAAAATATCCATAAGTTACCTTGCTGCGCTAATGAGCCTAATCGTTCTGGTTCCACTTTACACCGGGACAGGTGCATCCTTACCAGTGGCCCATGCCGCGGAAACAACACCTTCCGCTCCCGCTCCAGCAGCTGATCACCCTCGTAAAATCGTTGCTTACTTCCCAGAGTGGGGCGATCAGGAGAACAAAGGATTTTACACCGTAGACAAGATTCCGTGGGATAAAATTACCCATATTAACTACGCCTTCGCCAAGGTAAATCCTCAAACGAACAAGATTGATCTCATGGACCGTACAGCTGCAATCGAAAAAGACTATCCCGGTCAGCTGACCACCCTGCCTTTTAAGGGGCATTTTAACCAACTGGTTAAGTACAAACAGCTCTATCCTGATGTCCGCACCCTGATTTCTGTTGGCGGCTGGTCGGGTTCCGGAGGGTTCTTCAACATGGCGAATTCAGAAGCCGGGCGAGAAGCTTTTGCCAATAGTGTTGTGGATTTTCTGCGTACCTATCAGTTCAACGGAGTAGACATCGATTGGGAGTACCCTTCTGGCACTGGGCAGTCCGGTAATCCTAACGATTTTGCCGTGGCAGAACCGCTGCGTACCGTAAATTACAACAACTATGTTCTTCTTATGAAAAAACTTCGCGAAAAGCTCGATCTGGCAGGTTCACAAGACAATCAGAAATATGACCTGACCATTGCGGCCACCGCCTCTTCCTGGATTCTTGGGGGCATGAAGCTTGGGGAAGCCAATCAGTATTTAGACTGGGCGAACCTTATGACCTATGATTTCCATGGGGCTTGGAATGGATATGTAGGGCCGCATTCTGCACTGTACCCGGATTCCCGCGATACTGAAACTGCTGCGCTGGGTACTCCGGTTCTGAATACCGACTGGGCGGTCCGATACTATCTTGGAACGCTTCCTCCGGAAAAAATCGTGATCGGAGTTCCTTATTATTCACGAGGCTGGAAAAATGTGAATGGAGGCATCAACAATACCGGCCTTTACGGCACAGCTCCGACAACCGGTGGGGGAGCAGATGGCCAATACGGGATCTGGAATGATCCCGCACCAGAGCAGCCTGCTGGTGCAAATCCGATCTGGCATGTGCTAAATCTGCTCAAAGATCCAGCGAATAAGCGTTACTTCGATCCTGTTACCAAAACACCGTACTTATTCAATGCAGACAAGAAGATTTTTCTTACGTATGAAGATAAGGAATCTCTTGGCTACAAGCTGGATTACATCAAGCAAAAAGGCTTGGGAGGTATGATGTTCTGGGAACTAACGGGCGATTACTCTGAGCAGAGCGATGGCACTTATACGTATGGCAATTCTCTGACCGATTTTGCCTATGATCAGCTGAAGACAGCCTCGCCGCCGGGCGGAGCTCCTAAGCCGCAGTTGCCTGAACCTAAAAACTTCAACCTCAGCTTCAGCGGCGCCTATGATCATCCGAACTATACCTATTCATTAAAAATAACGAACAATACCGGCACAGATATTTCCGGTGGCTGGAAGCTGGAGTTCGACCTGCCAACAACTACAACCCTAACCTCGGCATGGGGAGCCGGTAGCGTTGAGCAAATCTCCACGGCCTGGGATTTCAACCGCTACCGTATTACAGGTACAGCTACTCAAACTATTGCGAATGGAGCTTCACTTGAAATTCCGGGTATGATGAAGCTGAACTTTTCAGGCGGTCCACAGCGAATCACCCTGAACGGAAACTCGTCCCAACAGGAATACGATAAACTGTACGGAGGCATTACACCTACGCCAACACCGTCTGCATCACCGACACCGACACCGACACCGACACCGACACCGACGACTACACCAACAGCAACACCAACGGCAACACCAACGGCAACACCTACAACAACACCGACTCCGACGGCAACCGTGACGCCAACGCCAACTGTAGCGCCAACACCTACTCCTACGCCGGGACAATGTTCGGCAGCGACCTGGAATGCGGCAACCGCATATACTGGCGGACAACGCGTTTCCTACAGCGGCTCACTCTATGAAGCCAAGTGGTGGACACAGGGAGACCGTCCCGATCTTAGCGGACCGGACGGTGTCTGGAAATACATCAGCGTGTGTGGAACAGCAACGTCAACACCAACGGCAACTGTAGCTCCAACAGTAACACCGACTTCGACACCTACGGTGGCACCGACGCCTACTGCAACCGTTACTCCAGCGCCTACGGTGGCACCAACGCCCACCGCAACCGTAACACCCACGCAAACTCCATTACCGACTGCTACACCTACTTCGGGAGGGTCTAGCTGGGTAACAGGAGTTGCCTATAAAGTAGGTGATGTCGTTGCCTACAGTGGAAAAACGTATACCTGCTTGCAGCCTCACACTTCACTTCAGGGGTGGGAGCCAGCTTCCACACCTGCTCTTTGGAAGCTGATATAATCCGGTGCTCTCCTTGATTCCAACAAGGAGAACATCCCATTATTAGTGCAGAGTCATACTCATTCTCTGGGGCTTACGTTACGGACCCAGTTGACGTTATTTACAAATTTCAAGCCTTTGGAGCTGTGTTTCGGACTCCAGTGCTCCTATTCCTTATGAAATGCTTCTTTTGGGGTGTTTTTCGTGCCCATAGCGACTTTGGGGTCCATTAGAATCTCAATTATCGGATATAGCTGCGTTTAAGGTCAGCTGTGTCCGGGTAGCCGCTTCATACGGGTAAATGTGCTAGAATCGAACGAAGTTTGATGCTTTGTTTAAGGGAAAGGAATAAAAAACGGGGGTGCCCAGCAGCCATTTCGCGGCTTTTGGACACCCCCACTTTTATATAAAACTCTATTCCTGGGATAGGCCGCCATCAGCTGCCAGTTTCTTCTCCAGCTTCGCCGTCAGCAGTCGCAGTGCAGTTCCTCGATGGCTAATCTGCTGCTTCTCTTCCAGCGTAAGCTCGGCCATAGTTTTTTCATGTTCAGACAGATAAAATAGCGGGTCGTAACCGAAACCGCCAGCACCTGATGGTTCTGAAGTAATCCAACCTTCGACCGCACCTTCTGCGGTTAGCTCCTGCTTGGAAACTGGATCGTACAGCGATAAAGTACAGACGAACCTAGCCGTGCTCAACAAAGGCTGATCTGTGTCTTCCCCCTGTTTCAATCTCTCTAGCTCGCTAAGCAGCTTCAGGTTATTTTCCCCATCCGTAGCGTCTTCACCGGCAAAACGTGCAGAGTACACACCCGGTCTGCCATCCAAAGCATCTACACAAAGACCCGAATCATCAGCGAGTACCGGAATTCCAAGTGCATCACCTACGGCTTTGGATTTTTTAAACGCATTCTCTGCAAAAGTAGCTCCGTCTTCCACCACATCGGGCAGATGCGGATAGTCATACATACTCTTAACTGTCAGGCCCAGCGGGGCAAAAGCGTGCTCGAATTCGCGCACCTTCCCCTTATTCTTCGTTGCGACAATGAGAATATTGCCCGTGGAATTCATGTTACACCTCTTGGCCCGGTTGGCCGGAAGGGATTTTCAGAGCAATCGCTCCGAGCGCTTCTTTTTGCGCCGCAATCAGTTTATAAATTCCCTTCTCACCTAGACCTAATAATAGGTCCAGCTCTTGACGCGAGAATGGTCTTTCTTCGCCAGTCCCTTGTACCTCAACAAAAGCACCGCCGCCGGTCATGACTACATTCATATCCACTTTGGCTTTGGAATCCTCTTCATAATTCAGATCGAGCAATGTTTTATCCCCTACAACACCTACACTAATTGCTCCCAAAAAGTCTGTTATAGGAAAAACAGCCAGCTTGTGCTGTAGTGCAATTTTATTAATAGCAAATGCCATGGCAACAAAAGCGCCTGTTATCGAAGCCGTCCGAGTTCCCCCATCCGCCTGAATCACATCACAATCCAGCGTAATACTACGTTCACCTAACGCTTGTAAATTCACCACGGAGCGAAGCGCACGGCCGATCAGCCGCTGGATCTCCATTGTACGTCCGGTAAGTTTACCGCGTGCAGCTTCACGTTGATTACGGGACTGGGTGGCCCGAGGAAGCATCGAATATTCGGCAGTTACCCAGCCTTTTCCTTGTCCTTTAAGAAACGGAGGCACTTTTTCCTCTACAGTAGCCGTACAAATAACTTTGGTGTCTCCCATCTCAATGATCACGGAGCCCTCAGCATATTTATTCGTTTGGGTCGTTATTGTCAGCGGCCGTAATTGGTCGTCAGTTCGCCCGTTTGATCTCATCTTTTCTGCCTCCTACATCGTATAGCTAATAGTTTAGTGTGAGTCCCGTTTCCCTGTTGTTCATTGCGGCAGTTCACCGTTCGGGACGTTACGTCTTTTTGAGCAACTTTTATTCTACCAAAGAGGAGGCACAAAAGCATCTTTTAAACCTTAGAAGGTCATTCTATAACGGGAGCTCGTTCAAAAATTCAGGTGCAGAAACAGGTTTGCTATAATCCACATTGTCAGTGTCAGTAATCGATTGTTTGCCGTTCAAACGAATTTGAACCAGAGCATCTTCCGTATTTTGCGCAACAGTCAGAACAACCGATTCCAGCAATTCGGCAGGAACTTCCTTCCCATCTGCGAACATATCGTCAGTCAAGGATACAGTAACAACACCGTTTTGTCCGGCTTCAACCGAATCAAGTGATGTGCCCTGTGTCATAACCATTTCCAGACCGTCTCCGGATTCAGGTCCCGCAATCAGTTCATTGATAGCAGCAGTCAGCTGCTCTTGCCCTGCGGGTACAAAGCGCGTAACCGGAACATAATATTGGATACCGTCAGGAGATGTTGTGGAAAAATAAACAGTAACCGCACTAGAGTTCATCAAAGATGGACCTTGTTTAGGCAGGTTAATGCCCATTGTACGGGACAGCGGGCGATCCAGCGGAGTACCTTGAAGCGGCATTTCCGTAAGCTTTTTACCATCTACCCAGAACTGTACACCTTTAATGTCATCTTGACCGGTAAGTGTCCAAGTGATCGCTTCAAGGATTTTGCGTTCATCCGCAGCATCATAGTTGTTAAATTCCGAAGTGAACTCAACAACTGCCAAATTCGACTTGTCTACCGTAATGCTTTGCACCTCAGTTCCAGCTGGTAGAATGCCTTGGAAGCCTTCTGGCAATGAGGACGCATATTCTCCCTTATTCACTAATGCCATTAAAGAGTTCTTGAGCGTGCTGGAATCTTTGCTTTTTGGCAGATTTAACGACACTGGAGCGAGTAAGCCGTTTCCATCTTCCAAATATACGGTCGTCCGGTCACCGGAAACCGTTGCTTTATCCGTTGCTTTAGCGGTTTTGGTGCTGTCCTTCACAACTGCTTGTGCATCATCCTGAGCCACTGGACCAAATACACCTGAATCCAAAGTATTATTTCCCTCTGTCTGTAACATCTGCGCTTCAACCTCAGGTGGCGGAGCATCAATCGATGCTGATTCCGAACCGAACAAGCCGCAACCGGACAGTGCCAGTGGAACTGCGAGTAGGCAGACTGCGGAAATCCCGCGGATTTGTTGCATTGTTTTCATCATTTATTACCCCTTTCAAGGTTAGATAGCATTTGTACTGCTATGTATACGAGACCTTTGTCCAAAAAATAACAACTGCTTATCCTAAATTGTTGGAAAAGCCTGTGCGCTTTATTTTCAGGTTAGGTTGGATCTAGATATTAATTCACATAGACTCCGTTTTCTGGACAAATACTTTTTCTAAACGTACAATCTGAGATAACACCAGCGCTTAACATCATGCTAACGAACGTTGTAATGCAAAGACTTAACTTACGAGGTGACTAATCATGGCTGATGAACCAATCGCAAAAATACCTTACAGTCTGAACAGCAAGGCAGTCGCAGATGCGACCAAAATGTGGTTGAATAAGCGTGGAGTGAACCTGCAGGAAATCGCAGAGCTCGTTATGTTTCTGCAAAAAAAATATTATCCAAACTTAACGATGGAAGAATGTGTCCATAACGTTGAGATGGTACTCAGCAAACGAGAAGTGCAAAATGCGGTACTTACGGGCATTCAATTGGACATGCTCGCGGAGGAGGGGAAGTTGTTTCCGCCGCTTCAAGATATGATCGAAAATGATGAGGGATTATACGGAGTGGATGAGATTCTGGCTTTCTCCATCGTAAATGTATATGGGAGCATTGGCTTCACCAACTATGGTTATGTGGACAAGCTTAAGCCAGGCGTTCTTGAACGGTTGAACGACAAAAACACCGGGCAGATCCACACCTTCCTCGACGATATCGTCGGCGCGGTAGCCGCTGCAGCTAGTAGCCGAATCGCACACCGTAAGCAAGCGGAGCGTGAGATAGACCTCGAACTTCCGCATTCGCCTGAGGATCGCGAAGAAGCTGCAAGGAAACTTGCAGAACATGAAAAACAACCGGAGTAACCGGTGTTTTGGGTACACTCTGAGAATTAAAAAGTGATTGTTTCGTAACCCTTGCGGGTTATGAGACAATCGCTTTTTTTAAGGTTGGGTTGGGACAGTTTTAGGGGAAAACTCCCTAAAAAATACCGAAAATCGTTCAAAACCTAAGTTATTAGGGAATTCTTCCCTAATAACTCTACGAAAACCTTAATTTATAGCTACATTCGTAGATTATTAGGGAGAAATTCCCTAATATCCGCTCTACACCCCCACAAACCTCAAAAAAAGGGATGAATTCCCCAATTAGTAAATATCAGCAATTAGTTACTCGGTAAGATGTGTTTTTACCCACGAATAGCTGCATCTGAGTCCGAATGATCAGCATGATGCATGAGTAAAGTAATCAAATGGTAGTTGGTAATGCGATCGGACTCAGGTGACCCTATTTCCATAAAACACCCTTGATTTAGTGACTTTCGGACTCCAGAGTCGCTATTCACTCAAAAATGACCAATAACTACCCTCTGCACTAGCAATAACGCCTCTCCGGTCCGATACTCACCTCAAAAGTCCCAAAACCCACGAATAGCGGCGTCTGAGTCCGAATGATCTGTGTAACGCATGAGTAAGTAATCAAATCTGAGCCCGAATGATCAGCATGACGCATGAGTAAAGTAATCAAATGTTAGTTTGGTAATGCGATCGGACTCAGGTGACCCTATTTCCATAAATCACCCTTGATTTAGTCACTTTCGGACTCCAGAGTCGCTATTCACTCAAAAATGACCAATAACAACCCATCACTCTAGCAATAACGCCTCTCCGGTCCGATACTCACCTCAAAAGTCTCAAAATCCACGAATAGCGGCATCTGAGTCCGAATGACCAGTGTGACGCATGAGAAAAGTAATCAAATGTTAGTTTGGTAATGCGATCGGACTCAGGTGACACTATACTCACATATCCCCATTGATTTGGACACTTTCGGACTCCAGAGTCGCTATTGACTCAAAAATGACCAATAACTACCCTCTGCACTAGCAATAACGCCTCTCCGGTCCGATACTAACCTCAAAGTCCCAAAATCCACGAATAGCGGCATCTGAGTCCGAATGATCAGCATGACGTATGAGAAAAGTAATCAAATGTTAGTTGGGTAATGCGATCGGACTCAGGTGACACTATTTCCATAAAACACCCTTGATTTAGTGACTTTCGGACTCCAGAGTCACTATTCACTCAAAAATGACCAATAACAACCCATTACTCTAGCAATAACGCCTCTCCGGTCCGATACTCACCTCAAAAGTCCCAAAATCCACGAATAGCGGCATCTGAGTCCGAATGATCTGTGTGCATGAGTAAGTAATCAAATCTGAGCAAGAATGATCAGCGTGACGCATGAGTAAAGTAATCAAATGTTAGTCCGAATGATCTATGTAACGCATCAGTAAGTAATCAAATCTGAGCCCGAATGATCAGCATGACGCATGAGTAAAGTAATCAAATGTTAGTCCAAATGATCAGCGTGACGCATGAGTATGTAATCAAAGGTTAGTTGGGTATTCGATCGGACTAAGGAGCTCAATATTCATATAAATAGCACCGAAATATACTCTCTACTTAGTCACTAAAACCAAAACCCAAAAAAGAGCAGTCCCAATAACGCAAGACTGCTCTGTACCTCTACTCGATCATAACATTCATATCTCAATTCATTTCATCATTCATCATTCATCATTCATCATTCATCATTCATCATTCATCATTCATCATTCATCATTCATCATTCATCATTCATCATTCATTTCATCATTCATTTCATCACTCTTCGATCCCTTTAGAAACTCTAACTAACATGGTCACCAGCACTTTCAGATGCTGCAAACAATATAGCACCGTCCGCCTCTATCATCACTGCCCGCTCCCGGCGCATCAGCTCCGCCAGATGCGCCAGTGTCTCACTCATCGCAAAGCGCATCTGGTGAACGGTGGTTACCCGGCTGCGAAACAGAATTTCGCAGACGGCGAAGCCGCTCAGCGGGCCGTTTGCGAGCAAGGCTGCCGCGGCATCCAGCCGCTCCTCATGATGAGCGAGCAGGCTGCTGACCCGATGCGCGAAGCCCGTGAACGGTTCCCGATGACCCGGGAACGCCATGCTGACTGGGTAGCTCCCCAACTCCTGCAGCCCCTGAAGAAACGTCTGCAGCGGCTGTGGATCGCTGCCTGGAAGCAGGCTGACATTGGGCGAAATCTGTGGCAGCACAGCATCGCCGCAGATCATTTGCCCGCTGCCCGCATGATAGAAACTCACATGTCCCGGTGCATGTCCGCCAGTTACAATCAATTGCCATTCACGGCCACCCATCCCGAAAGGCTGTACCTCATTCAGATAAGTTACAACCGGCTGTGGCTCTACTTGAGCGTCAAAGCTCTCCAAATGCGCTTTAATTCCACTCGACCATTCCTCCGACATTCCGTGTCTGATGAAATATAACGGCAAAACTTCATTGATATCCGTGTTACCGCCCCACATCAACATCGCTTCGGCATGAGCACGTTCAGTCATCCATACTTTACATCCGGTCTGCGACTGCAACCATCCCGCCAATCCATAATGATCGGGATGATGATGCGTTACGACGATATCCCGCACGTCCTTCCACGACAATCCCAACTCCTGCAGGATCGCCTGCCAGCATTTTTCTGTCTCCGGGCTACGCGGACCCGGATCGATAATAGTAATTCTGCCATCCTCATCGGGAAGAATATAGCTGTTCACTTGACGAAGCGGCGAGTCCATGGGCACCGAGACCTGAAGAATGTTCTCGTCCCATGAAGTGATATCCGCCTTAGACATGGTGCGATCACCGCCTTTGAATCTTTTTCCTGATACCATTACAATCGAATTCCACTAAAAATCATCCGCGTGGAGCTTTCTGCATTATAAACCTCATCTTCATAGCTGCCATGCACAGCTTCCAGCTGTAAACCCGCTTCCTCGATCATCCCGCTGAATTTCTCCAAGGAATACAGCTTCACACGTTCATGATATTGACGAGGTGTAGAATCATTTTTAGAGGTTAAAATGATGTCCTTCTTCACATACCCATCCTCGATCCGCCGCGACTCATCAATCAGATTCTTTCCATCCTCGCGGGTAGAATGCGGCACCAGATGACGAATCACATACGCAGGGTTCAGATAATCAATAACAAACTTGCCACCCGGCTTCAACATCCGATAGATTTCACGCAAAACCTTTACCTGCTCCTCATCCTCTTCAAAATAACCAAAGGAAGTGAACAGATTAACCACAGCATCGAAACCTCCTATTAACGGTAGGTCCCGCATGTCAGAACGCAGCCAAGTTACCTGCTCCGCTCCTTTTTGAGATCTTGCCTCACGCAGCAATACCTCTGATAAATCTACTCCAGTTACCTCGTACCCTGCTTCCGCAAGCGCCAGTGAATGACGTCCCATCCCACAACATAAATCCAGCACTTTGGAGCCTGGCGGTAGTCCCAGCCACGAGATCATTCGTTCAACTTCTTTACGAGCTCCACCAAAGTCTCGATGTTTGTATACGACCAGATAATCCTCTCCGAAGCTCTTTTCATACCATTCAGTCATGTTGTCTCTCCTCCCACAGGCGTCTTCCTGTAACTCCACTCTATGTATGTTAATGTATCGCCATTGTACAGTCTTTTACTCACAAACTCAAAGAAGAGTTGTCACAGTGGAGCGCTCAGCCCCTTCATGACAACTCATTCCTGTAGCTTCCCTTACACAAGCTGCTGCAAATATACTCGTGCTTCATAAGGACGAAGTTTAAGCGGTTGGATCTGCTCATCTTTTTCCACGGAATAATTAGAAATTAACAGCTCAATATTGTCTGGTTGGAACTCCGCTGGCCATTCGAATACAGGCTCTCCATCATAAAAATTCAGAATAACCAGCAGCCGCTGATCTTCTAATGTCCGAGTATACGCATATATCTCTGTATGCTCTGCGAGCAGCAGCCCGTAGGCTCCATAAACGATGACTTTGTGTTTTTTTCTCAGGGCAATCAGCTGTTTATAGTAGTTGTAGATGGAATCGGGATCTTTAATCGCATTGCCAGCGTTGATCTCCATATAGTTGGAATTTACTTCAATCCAAGGAGTCCCCGTCGTAAAACCACCTGCGTGACCATCGTCCCACTGCATCGGGGTGCGGGCATTATCCCGGCTTTTATGATGAATGGCAGACATAATCTGCTCTTCTGGAACGCCGTTTTTTCGCTTTTCTTCATAATAATTAAGCGTCTCTACATCCCGGTACTCATCAATGGATTCGAAACAGACATTCGTCATTCCAATTTCTTCGCCTTGATAAATATAAGGTGTGCCTTCCAGCATGTGAATGAAGGTCGCTAGCATTTTAGCCGAAGGAATCCGGTAAAAAAGGTCGTTCCCAAACCGGGACACTGCGCGCGGCTGGTCATGGTTGCAGAGATAATTCGCATTCCAGCCTTTGTCATGCAGAACCGTCTGCCAATTACTCATAATCTTTTTCAGCTCCAGTAGACTCCATGGGACGACATCCCATTTCCCACTACCTGCCGAAGCGGCATCCAGAAACATATGCTCAAACTGAAAAGTCATATTCAGCTCCCGGCGACCATCACCTACATAATCAAGCGCCTGCTCCGGTCCAAGTCCTGAAGTCTCTCCTACCGTCATAATATCGTAGAAATAAAGCACTTTATCATATAAATTCTGTAGCAGGGTATGCACATCTGCCAGATTGGAGAACATTCCATAAGCCCTTACGGTAGGTGTTCCACCTGGATTATCCGCATCCGGGTAACCTTTCGTCTTCACGATATGTGCAATGGCATCAAAGCGGAATCCGTCCACACCCTTCTTCAGCCACCATTCCACCATCTCATGCAGCTTATCAATGACCACCGGATTCTCCCAGTTCAGATCAGGCTGATATTTGGAATAGAGGTGAAGGTAATATTCATCGGTCCGCGGATCATGCTCCCACACCGAGCCAC
Source organism: Paenibacillus sp. FSL H7-0690 (assembly GCF_037980415.1). Lineage (NCBI taxonomy): Bacteria > Bacillati > Bacillota > Bacilli > Caryophanales > Paenibacillaceae > Paenibacillus > Paenibacillus sp. FSL H7-0690. Next base: position 5,652,343 of record NZ_CP150281.1, read on the forward strand.
TGAAATAAGACTCCCAGTTATTCGGGGGACCTCCATTTTTTCCTTTTCGCCAAATATAGTAGTCCCGTTTCGGATTGTCCTTCGACGATCTGGATTCAACAAACCATGGGTGCTCATGTGACGTATGGTTCAGAACCAAATCCATCATCAGCTTCATCCCACGTGCGTGCATCTCCCTCAGCAAATGGTCAAAATCATCCATCGTGCCAAATTCCTTCATAATGTCACAGTAATCACTGATATCATAACCGTTATCATGGTTTGGTGATTTATAAATTGGGCAGACCCAAATCACGTCTACACCTAAATCCTGCAGATAATCCAGTCTGGATATGATTCCTTGCAAGTCTCCAATCCCATCTCCGTTACTATCCATGAAGCTAATCGGATAAATTTGGTACACGACACTCTCTTTCCACCATTTCGGGTTCATTTCTCGGTTACCTCCTATTTAGCTATATGTAGAGTTTAACCACACAAAGCCTAGTAGATAACAATTTACCCCTACTTCCCTAGTCCCTTTTGATATTGTGAGGGCGTAAGTCCGGTCCATTTCTTAAAAGTAGCACTGAAGTGGCGTTCTTCCCCATAGCCCACTAACTTTGCAACGGCGTACATTTTTAAGTTTTGGCGGAGCAGCTTTTTTGCCTCTTCTACCCGGTATTGATGCAAGTAATCGAGAAAATTCACACCCAGCTCCTGGCGGAACAGTGAACTTAAATAAGTATTAGATACATAAGCTTCCTTCGCAACATACTCCAGAGATAGATTGGTATTATATTTGTTACGGATGATCTCAAGCGCTGTAACTACTGTTCGATGCAGAGGGCGATGTTTAGAAAAAGCCTCCACCACATTCTGCATGATCTTATTCAGGATCGTAGACAATTCCTCCAGCGTCTCGATCTGTGGTGCCTGCTCCATCCAATTGACCAAATGCTGCTTCCATTCAAATCCAGCTACTTGTTTTTCCTGCGCAAGCCTCTTAAGGCGAACGACAAAAGCGGTTGCCCGAATATTCACCTCCTGCTTGAGGCATCCGGGGTTTCCGCGAAAACGTTCCAGCCACTGCTCCAGCAGATCGAGGGCAAGCTCATTACTTCCTGCACCTACTGCCACAAGCATCTCATCCTCCAGCACATTTAATTCAGGATCATCTAAAATCCCGATCTCCTGTACGCCACCCCCAATAACTCCCGAGCCTTCTGTATAAAAATAAACGCCGCCTTTCCCGTTCAGAAAGCGGGATTCCATGGCCTGAAGCGCTTCTTTATAAGACAGGTGAGCTTCCGAAATATCCGCACGACAGGAGCCTACAGCAATACTGATTGACAGCTTGAGGTATTTCTCCAGATTGCTTTGCAGCATCCCAATCTGCTCTTTTAAATAGATGGGGGTTCGGTAAGACTTGCGAGAATCCGTTCCAGCTAAACCACTGCCGATCCAGAGCAGGAGATTGCCATCATGGAAGGTCTCGATTTTTCCTTTATAGATAGGAGACAAGGTCTCACTAATAATATTTAGGGCCGCGTAACGTAAAAGTACAAAATCCTGTCCAGACCCACCGGCAGAGGGAGGATCAAAATCAAAGCTGACCAGCCCAATCTGCGGACCTTCGTGACTAATAGCCATAGCTAACTCACCGATCAGCTCCTGCCGCCGCTCCAGCGGAACCGGAGGATGATGAATCCATTGGGACAGCACTTGGCTTTTGACAAGCGGTGCATTTTTATGCCAGGAACGATCTCTTTTTAGCTGCTCATTCTCCTGACAACGCTGCCTTTCAATTAGCTCCTTAGCCTTGAGTACCGTCTTCAGAATTTCCTCCGGCCGGCACGGCTTCAGCACATAATCGACAACCCCCAGCGCAATCGCTTGTTTCGCATAAGAGAACTCATTATAGCCAGATAAAATAATCGAGCGAAAGTCGTAACCGCGACGCCGTCCAGCTTCGATTAGCTCCAGACCATTCATCTGCGGCATGCGGATATCCGTTAACAATAAATCCGGCTGTTCAGACTCCATCAGAGCCAGCGCTTCACTTCCGTTCCCCGCTTCGCCCATTACCTCAATCTGATGCGAATTCCAGTCAATCATATTGACGATACCCTCACGGATGGTGTCTTCGTCTTCAGCAATCAGCAGCTTCAGCTTCATCATTTAGGGACCCTCCACAGTGATATGAATGATAATACGTGTGCCTGCTCCTTCTACACTCTCTACTTGCAATGAGGCTCCGGCAAAAAACAAAGCTAAACGTTCCTGTACATTCGAGAGTGCAAACCCCGAACGTCCAGCATTCTCCTCTTCCTCCGAGATAGAGCTTCCTCTCGCTAAACGCTGATGTAGCTCCTGAAGTCTTTCCGGCGTGATTCCCACCCCGTTATCTTGAACTTCGAGCACAATAGTCCTATCTTTGCGGAAGGCGCGAATCGAGATTAGTCCGCTTCCAGCCAGTGGCTCGATCCCATGAATCACTGCATTTTCCGCCAGTGGCTGGAGCAGCAGCTTAGGAACTGTAAAATCCTTGATACTCTCATCCAAGGTAATTTCGAACTCAAAACGTTCTCTAAACCGATTTTTTTGCAGGAACAAATAATTCTTTACAAGCTCTACTTCCTGTTCCAATGTAAACGTATCCCGCCCATCATTTAAGCTCAGCCGGAATACTTGAGAAAGCGAATAGACCATATCCGCTATTTCTTTGTCGCCCTTCTTCTCAGCTTCCCAACAAATCGTATTCAGCGTGTTATATAAAAAGTGCGGCCTGATCTGTGCCTGAAGCGTTTTCAATTCTGCTTCCTGCTGCTTCAGTTTGGAGGCATATACATCATTGATGAGCGATTTGATCCGCTGAACCATTAGATTATAACCATGGCCCAAGAGACCAATCTCATCATTTCCTTCAAAAAATACGCGCTGCGTGAAATCCCCTGTCTGGAATCTGCGCATGGAGCGGGAAAGTTTTTTCAGCGGTTTCGTTATTGAGGCGGCGGCGAGCCAGGTAACCATTAAGCTAACTGCCAAGCACAGAAAAGCGATCGTCACCGTGACCTGTGAAATCTGCCCCAGCTCTTTGACAAGCTGCCGTTTGGAATGCACCACCACTACATACCAACCCGTCGTTTCTGACTGCAGATGCGAGACAATCCACTGTTTGTGATCCGCTGTAGACTCCAGTCTCTGCTCTAGGTTCAACTTAGGATCGCTGTCCGCAAAATACGGAAGATCAAGATCTCTTTTGCCGATCCAGCTCCGGTTAGAAGCCGTAATGATGAGCCCGTCTCGATCAACCACAAACATATCTACATCATCTTCAGAGTTGTCTAGATATTGGCTTCCAATCTTACCAGCATCGACCCCGATCACCGCTAGCCCTGCCGGTTTTAAAGTATATACATTCTTGATAATTCTGGAAAGTACAATCTTATGATAATGATCACCAACAAATATGCCATCCGTGGGTCTGGACAATCCAAAGGTTGGACTGCCTGCGGCTTCAACGGCTTCCTTGTAGTACGAGGTTTGGATAAAGTTAGAGAACTTCATGCCAGTCGTCAATCCGGCTTGGTTCGCAGCAAAAGGCTCCGCCCCATTATTCTGGTCTTCCAAAGAGTATAGAATCAGGGATTGAATCGAATTGCCAGCGACCATCAGGTTGGTGACCGTTTTAAATACGGAATTACGTTCTTTTTGTGCTTCTGACGACACTAAGAGCCGCTGCACACTTTCATCCAGAAAGAGTGTATTGGAAAAAGAAATCATTCCCCTCACCATCTCATCAATCTGCTCTGCTGTTTTCCGGGTCAGGTGATCCTGTGACTGTTTCATTTTCTCCACCACCTGCTGCGAAGAGATCTGATAGGAGTTCCACCCCATAGCAAATATAGTCACGAGAAGCAGCGGCACAAACCATAATAACAGCTTAAACTGGAGCGGAAGATGGCGATAACGGCTTAATAAGCGGATGTTTCGATTCATGAGAACCACCTTCATGTATAATCAATAAATGTGTAAACCAAGTATAACTGAAATCATTAAACCCTGAACCAGCTTTTTACAATCACTGAAAAATGCCTACATAGTTCTTAAATATGGACCATGTTTCTATCGGTCATAAACTCTTAAGATGGGGATGCAAGAAGAAACGACATTGTCGTCCTCGTTTGATGACAGCCGTTCTCGTGGAAATATATCTCATAAAAAAGGTGGGTTTTTGATGAAAGGTAAAGGAATAAAGCTAGCACTTATGAGTCTAATGCTACCAGCTCTGCTGGCAGGCTGCGGTGGCGGAAATAACAATGCGAAAGCTACCAATGCACCTACAAATGACAAGGCCGAAGCTACTGCCGAAGCAACAGCTAGTGCAGGGGAAAACACACCCGCCGAAAAAATCACACTGAAGTTCTTCACCGCGCTCGCGGATCGGGCCAATGGTTCAGGTAAGGTAGAGCAAGACATTATCGATGCTTACATGAAAGAGAACCCTAACGTCAAGATTGAAGTGGAAGCGCTTCAAGATGAGCCTTACAAATCAAAAATCAAAGTGTATGCCTCCAGCAATCAGCTTCCCGATATCATTCAAGCCTGGGGTCAGCCCTCCTTCCTGAGTCCGCTGCTGGATAACGATCTGCTGCTTGAACTGAACAGTGCTGACTTCGAAGGTAATCAGTTTGTGTCCGGATCCATGGACGGCTTCAGTAAAGACGGTAAGCTTTACGGCTTGCCGCGTGGTGCCGACTACATGGTGATGTACTATAACAAAAAAATATTTGCTGACAACGGCATCGAGGTGCCAAAGACAACAGATGATTTGCTTGCCGCCGTCAAAACACTTCGTGCCAAGAAAATTAACCCGATCGCTATGAATGGTATGGACGCTTGGACACTGCCTATCTGGTATGAATTTGTAGCCCAACGTCAGACTGGCGATTTCAATACAATGGATGAAGCTGTTGCACGTAAAATATCCTTTACAGATCCTAGTCTGGTTGCAGCTGCAACTGAAATGCAGCAATTCGCCGATGCTAAAGGTTTTGCCGATGGCTGGCTGACTGCCGATTACGGTGCTGCACGCAACTTGTTCGGACAAGGGCAAGCTGCCATGTTCTTTATGGGCGCTTGGGAGTCGGGTCTGGCAACAGACGAGAACTTCTCTGAAGAATTCCGCAATAACGTAGGTGCTTTCGCATTCCCAGCTTCAGCTAAAGGTAAAGCAACGGATGATGCCGCTTGGTATGGTGGTGGATATGCAGTCAGCAAAAACTCCAAACACGCTGAAGCCGCTGTTGATTTCTTGAAATATTTCTTCGCTCCAGAGCATTGGTCTAAAATGCTATGGCAAGCTGGCGCGGGTACACCTGCGCAGCAATTCGATCAATTCCTAACGGGTAACGAAACCCAGCTGCAAAAAGAATTGATTGAAGTGTTCAGCTCCATGACCTCTTCCAGCGGTACTCCACTGCAGGATGTGGGTGACGATGAGTTCAAGCAAAAGGTAATGGAGGCGCATCAAAGCCTGCTTTCTGATGCGATTACCCCTGAAGAATTCGCCAAAGCACTGGATGCTGCATCCGATAAATTCGCTGGTAAATAAACCAGAGAACTACAAAAAACATGAACCTTAGCGCTCCTGAAGTAACCTTATAGATGGCAGTGCGCAAACCCCGGCTTCCCCCAGAGGCCGGGGTTTTGTTTTCGAAAAAATGTATACACCGATCTGAAATTTACGGCATGTTCCGGTGCCTGGCTTCCCGTTACGATGGTAATAGATAGATTACTCTTTAAAAGGACGGAGATTTCCATGCACAGAGTGTTAAGCGACAAAAAAGCGATATTCTTACTCATCGCACCTGGACTGTTCCTATTTGCTTTTATGATCTGCATCCCTATCTTCATGAGCGCTTATTACGGTTCTACGGATTGGGGCGGAATCGGCAAATACAATTTCATCGGCTTTGATAACTACCGCGAAATTCTGTTTCATGACAAAGTGTTCTGGAGATCGCTGGTCAACGCCCTGCTCCTGACCGCCGCCACTGTATTTTTACAACATCCTTTTGCTATTCTCATGGGGATATTCCTAACCAATTCCGGCAAATACGAAAAAATATTCCGGACGATCTTTTTTATCCCCGCTGTAATTTCCGTCGTCGTTACAGCCAAGCTGTGGACCGGAATTTTCCATCCGAACTACGGACTGCTTAACAAGCTGCTAAGCGGAGTTGGATTGGATGCACTTACGCATGATTGGCTCGGTGATCCGAAGACAGCCATCTGGTGCATCATCATTGTTGTTATGTGGCAAGGCTTTGGGTATGCACTGCTGCTGTATTATTCAGGTCTGCAAGGCATTCCGGAAGATTTAAGCGAAGCCGCGAGAATCGATGGCGCCAACAACTTTACCCTCTACACGCGTATCATCATTCCGCTGCTTTCGCCGATGATGCGGGTTGCCATCATCATTGCCGTCACCACCTGTCTTAAGCAAATGGAAACCGTATTCTTAATGACCAACGGTGGCCCTGCAAATAGCACACAGTTCCTAGGGAACTATCTGTACAAAACCGCCTTCTCATCATCGCTTTACGGCTATGGTAATGCCATTTCGATTCTGTTTATTGTGTTCTGCCTGATCCTAACCGTTATCCTCAACAAGATTTTAAAGAAAGATATCGGAGAATTTTAAAGAAACCCTGTAACCGGAGGAAATCCTATGAATAATTCCTTATCGCCTGCCGCTTCACCCCCTAAGCTAAACCTTCACAAACAAGAACGCAGAAAGCCTACAACCGGCAAAATCCTAATGATGGTGTTCCTATGTATCATCGCGTTGATTCAGTTATTTCCGCTTATTTGGTTGATCGATTATTCCCTGCTCAAGAGCGGTGAGTTCTTTGGAAGCTCATTTCTGAAATGGCCCTCTCCACCCCAGTGGGAGAACTATCGAAACGCTTTTACCTACGGGCGTGTACCACGTTATTTCGCCAACAGTCTTATCATTACAGTGATAACTGTTATGCTCTCTGCGCTGGTGTCCCTGATGATGGGATATGCGTTTACCCGGATGAAATGGAAGCTAAGTGGCATTGTCCTGTCTCTAATTATGTTAGGCATGATCATCCCGATTCACGCTACATTGCTGCCAAACTTCATTCTGTTTAACAAGCTTGGGATGCTGAACAATATGTACACATTGATTTTGCCTTACTCAGCCATTGTCATCCCCATGAGTGTCCTGATTATGACCGGGTTCCTGGAGACCATCCCACGGGCCATTGAAGAGTCCGCCGTTATTGATGGCAGTGGCATTTACGGGTTAATCTTCCGTATCATCCTGCCCATCACCAAACCGGCGCTGGCAACCATCTGTGTGCTCAACTTCATCAGCACTTGGAATGAATTCATTATGGCGAATACCTTCCTCACCTCGGAAGATCTTAAGACGATTCCCTTCTCCATTATGAAATTCACTGGTGAGTATTCATCCAACTATGGTGCACAGTTCGCGGTTATGACGATCATCGCTATCCCCACCATCCTGATCTACCTGCTCTTCACAGAACAGATGACCAAGGGTATTACCGCTGGAGCGGTTAAGGGCTAACACAATAAACTTAATCCTAACAACATAAAAAGGCTGACAAGACAGGTTTCGTACCCGTCTTGTCAGCCTTTATTCATTCTTACTAATATCTCTTACGGTCGTTGCCAATCCTCCCTCAGCCATTCAACCAAGAGGAGCTCTGGCACATTCACTTTATTAACTTCGGCATAGTCTCTCACCCGTTCAAGCAAACGTCCCGCGGTTCCAGCACTAACCTCTAAACCATGTGCGTTCAGAACATGCATGATTCCACCACTTCCGGAATGTTTACCTAACACAAAATGATGTGCTCTCCCCACCTCTGTGGGATCAAAGGTCTGGTAGGTGGCTGTTTCTTTCAACAAACCGTCAACATGTATCCCAGATTCATGTGTGAAGGCGAGTGATCCGACGATTGGTTTGGCATCGCCGACACTTCGGCCCGAGGCTGTGATCACCCTATCCGCCAGCCCCTTCAAACACTCCGGACGTACGCTGCTCTCTCCGCCATAAAGATAACGCCAAGCCATCACTACTTCTTCCATTGCTGCATTCCCGGTACGTTCACCAATCCCTGCTACCGTAGTGCTTGCCCAGACCGCACCCGCGGCAATACCGCTAAGTGTGTTTGCAGCCGCAAGACCAAAATCATTGTGGCAGTGTACCTCAAGCTCTACATCTACAGGAACAGCACTAAGTAATGTGCTTACCCGCTCTGCCATTTGACCCGGATGATGAGCAGATACCGTATCTGCATAACGGAACCAACGAATGCCTTCTTTATATAATGTATTTACCAGTTCAACCAGGTACTCCATACTTGCCCTTGAAGAGTCCTCCATCCCCACCGACACAGTCATTCCTAGCCGTTGACCATATTCCGTCGCATGCAGTAATCTTGTCAGACCTTTGGCAGGTGTTAAACCTAGCTTACCTTGTAATTGAATTTCCGAGACAGGGATCGATACATGACTCCAGTTCACACCCGTCGCCCAAGCTTTGTCGATATCACTTTCCAAAGCCCGATTCCAAGTCATCATCTTCATAGGTAGACCTAAATCAGCGATAGCCGTAATATCTTCTTGCTCTTGCTTGCCCATGGCAGGAATTCCTACCTCTGCTTGCTCCACTCCGCATTCCGACAGCAACCTTGCGATTTCCAGCTTTTCTTCCCTCGTGAATGAAACTCCAGCCGCCTGTTCACCATCCCTAAGTGTCGTGTCACATAGCCTGAGACTTTTCACGGTTTACCTTCCTCTCCGCAGCAAGTGCAATTCGGATTACGGGTAATATGGACGCTGTAACAGGCGAAGTCGAGTGAATTGAAGCGATGCATTACGCCCGCATAAGTCGTCCCTACCCTTGTAACCCATTTTACGGCTTCCAACGCAGCCAGACAACCCGCAATTCCGGAGGTTGCTCCCAATACTGGAAAGCCAAACGGTTCCCATTCTGGATTCACATCCGGATAAAGACACTCTAAGCAAGGGGTTTCACCAGGTATAACCGTTGTTAGTGAAATCTCAAATCCATACATCGCCGCCTCTACCATTGGCGTGCCGGTTTCTACACATAGGCGGTTCAACGTATATCTTTCCGGAAAATCATACCGTGCATCAATCACTATATCGGCTTGTTCTACCCAAGGTTTTGCCATATTGTATTCAATCTTCGAATTAAATCCTTCCGTTTCAACATTTGGATTCAGACGTTTTAACTGCTGAATGGCTGTGCTCATCCTTTCCATACCTAAATGATCACTGTCCATCAAAATCTGTCGATTTAAATCTGGAGGCACAATGTTTCCTTCATGCGCCAAGATCAGCTTGCCGATTCCGGCAGCAGCTAAATAAAGTGCGGCAGTGCCTCCAAGCCCTCCAATTCCAGCAATCATCACTGTAGCTTCTTTTAGCGCTTTCTGCCCGCCTTCTCCAAGCAGCTTCAATTGGCGAGCGTATCGTTCCAGTTCGGTGCCGCCTACAAGCTGCTCCATTTTGCTCCCTCCCTGTGGCTGAGCTGCATCATTGGAATCTAACCCTCCAGACCATCCGTTCCATAAAGAGCTGTCATTTCATTAAATTTATCCATAAAGGCTAACCCTTCTTCTACACAAGCAACGCCGTAGCGAATTACTTTCTCCTCAGAGGTAAAAGGAAACGGAAAACCTGCTCTCAAGCTTTTTAACACAAGAATAATCCGATCACTATATAAAAGAGCACGCCCAAATCCTTCCCCGTTTATTTCAGATGAACTCTGAACCAGAACCCCACTCTTCTCCTCGATCACGCCCGCCACCGCCTGAAACAAGAGAGGAACCTGCAAACGGACTTTTGGAGAAACCGCGCAGTTAAAATCAGATTTGTTCTTATCTTCAGCGGAAGCGAGAAACAATCGTTCGATCTTCTTCTGTGGTGAAAGAGAAGCCTGTCTTCCAAAAAAGTCTTCTGTATCAAGCAATTGACACAACCGCCGTATGAACATCTCTGCTATATCTTTATCCAGCTCTTTCTCCGTGGTTCGACTACGGTGTTTTAATGCTGATGCTTCCGGAGCAACCCGGCCCATTAATGCAGCACTCTCATTAGCTATGGGATCCATCTACACTCGCCCCTTCCGCTTCATTTTCAGCATGTAATACCTTGGCTAGCCACATTGGTGGTTTGCCCTGTAGCATTTCAACAATCCGCTTCACTTGCTCATCAATAGGACTGCCTGGTGGAACCTTTACCGGCATAATTTTACGACGTGTGACTCTTGCCGCTGCTGAGGCTCCAATCTGCATGATGAATATTAGCGTGCAATCCTCTACCACCTCCAGACGACTCTCTATTTTGCCTGCTTCATCCTGATTGAGAATCGTTGGCAGTTTACGAAGACCTATAAGCTCCCCGCCACCTTTGGTAACTTTATAAATTGCGAACATCGGACTCTGCCCAAAATGGGCATTCACTCTAATTCCATCCTCTGTAGCGAATGCTACTTTCACGATGTTCCTCCTCCCTTCGCATTAACAGATTCGCCGCTTTATTCGTCCACTCCATCGCTCCCCGATACCCTACAGAAGTGGCCATATAAGCACCAAGCTCATTCCAAACGGGAAATCCAGCCGCCATAAATGCTGCATCTAACCGCGCCGCTCCATTTATCCCATGTGAGTTACCGATCCATAAATCTGCACCTTTACCCAAAAACTCAACATCATCCAGATCACCGACCCATACCTCTCGTTCCATCTCAACCACCAAAGGAGTTTCATAGGAAGTGACCAGGGCCTTTTGCTCCACCCCCAGCTCTTCGAGCCAAGAAGATACGGTATACAAATGATCTGGCTCCAGCGCAACAAGTGCAGACATTCCCGCAAATTGAAAATGAGCATCCAGCATGCTATCCAATAAATTCTCTCGTTGCCAGCAATAACGAAGCTGTACCGGCTGCCCGCTAATTTGATGCAGAAATTGCAAAATATCATCCGTTGCTTTAAGCCCCATAGCACTCTCGAATACTTTGTAGGGAGTTCCCAGCGCATTATGCAGTCTTCTAGCTGGACGCTCCATACTTCCGCCGATGGCAAGGGTTAGACCCGAATGCAAGCTTTGCAGCATCGAATCTAGAGGCACCCCACCTCTTGTTAGCGGTGAAAATCCTGTCAGCAGATGCCCAGACAAAGAGGTCGATATATCAGGTACAGCGATTACCTCAAAACCGAAGGAGGATATCATTTCTTTCAGCTCCATCACATCACCCGGCGTCAGAAACGATCCCGGCAAGAGGGTAATCTGACGTGAATTCACACTCCTTGAACCCCGATGGCCTACCTGCTGAATCATCTCATCAAGCATCGCCTCCACGGTAGAACTGAACCCCGATTCCAATGAACCACGAAAGTCAGGTAAGGTGACGGAAAAAGCAAGCCCACCCCGCATGTTCCGCTCCCTTTTATAGGTCTTGAGCATGGATTGATAATCCACTCCAGCCACATCCGTCAGCTCAGTCCCAATAATGCCTATAATGTCTGGTCGGTGTTTACTGAGTATGGTATTTAGAGCTTCCTCTAAATTCCGATTCGCATCAAAGATTACATCCATCTCCTGCAAAGCAGAGGTCTGTACGGCTATAGGCTCGCGAAAATGCCGGGTAAGCAGCGCCTTCGGAAATGCGGAACAACCTTGCGCGCCATGCACAATAGGCAATGCCTTGTAGCAACCCTGAAATGCCAGTACGGAACCAAGGGATTGACCGATTTTGATTGGATTAACTGAAGTAGGTTTACTCCTTTTGTTAACGGTCATAGGAAGGTTCCTCCTTATCCCAGGGAGCAGCACTGGCAGCCAGCTTCCAGATTGGATTAGCAAGAGAATACGTCAGCTCCTTAGCCAGCCTTAGTAAACCTTCGTAACCAGCATAGGCCTTGTGTCTTTCTTGATTAATATCGATAAACGGAATTTGCTCTTTCATTGCCACATACATATTCCGTCCGCCAGCAATCATAATATCTGCCTTACGATCCCGGACGGTTTTGATAATTCGGCTTGCCCCGCCCTCCGGGATATATTCGGTGTCATCACCAACACGATCCGCTATACGCCGTATATCATCTTCCGTGCTTTTGTTCGTGCCTACACCTACCACCTGAACGCCTAACTCCTTCAGTGCGGAAATAATCGACCAGCTTTTTACTCCACCCGTATAGAGAACTGCTTTCTTTCCTTTAAGCAGCTTGCGGTAGGGCCGCAGCTCCTGAATCAGTCTGCTTTCCTCTAGTTCCGTCAACCGATCCACACGCCGCTCCATCTCACGGTCATTCAGCAAATAAGCCATTTGACGTAAGGAATAAGTTGTCTCCTTGGCCCCATAGAAGGAGCCTTCGAAATAAGGAATGTGGTATCTTGCCTCCATTTCTTTTGCCAGACCTAACAATGCACGGCTGCACACAACCATATTCACTTTTGCATGATGTGCCCATGTAATTTCCTTATATCTTGCATCCCCTGTAATTCTGGACATTAGCGTAATTCCAACACTCTTCATTAATTTCTCGATATCCCACATTTCACCCGCGATATTGTACTCCCCAATCAAATTCACACCTAAAGGAATCTCAATCTCTGGTTCACCTGTGCCAATTACATATTGTAGCAGCGCTTCACCAGCCAGCCGATTTCCAAGATTCTTACTGCCTACGAATCCGGGGCTGTTCACGGGGATCACAGGAAGCCCCAATCTGCCTGCCGCTTCCTTGCATACCGCATCCAAATCCTCGCCAATCAATGCTGTCACACAGGTCGCATATACAAATATTGCCGGAGGCATAAAGCGCCCGGCAATATAGTCAATGCTATCTTTCAGTTTCTTTTCTCCGCCAAAAATAATATCGTTATCGTTGAGATCTGTAGTGAATCCGTATTGTGAAAGCGAAGGCCCGCTTGACAAAGCCCCTCTACTTTCCCAGCTATTCCCGGCACAAGCAGCCGGCCCATGGACAAGATGCGCAGCATCCATGATCGGCAGCAGCGTGATTTGGGCTCCGTCAAAGGAGCAGCCCCCAGCCGCTTCGCCCGGCTTGGGGCGTGGACATGGTTTCGATTTCGGAGTTAAGCTCCCGCAAGCTTGCGCGTCGAATACATCGTTTCTGATGGACTCCATCGTACCACCTCCCGTAACTGAATACTCCTTACGCTTAAAATGCTCAATTATTCAGTGTCACTACGATAAATATTGCACTTCCGGCCGCTCCCCAACGCTCGGCTCCGTATGAGGACGAGGGAATGAATCGGAAGTATACGATTCGGCTTAACGTTCTCCTACTAACGAACAAGATCGTGGTTGAAGCCAGATGAATCCTCATCCAACCCCTGCAGAATTGTATTTACTATAGTAGTTAACAAGTTCAAGGCACCTTGATAACCGATAATCGGATAACGATGCAGATGATGGCGGTCAAAGACAGGGAAGCCTACACGGATCAAAGGAACGTCGGCATCTTTGGCAGCAAATTTAAGATGAGAGCTTCCAATGGCCAGATCCACAGGATCATCAATCAGCAGAGAGCGCATATGCCACAAATCATTTCCGATATGAACCGTTGTTTCTGCTCCGTAGGGGCTGGCAGCAAGCAGAGCTTTCGCTTCTTCTTTAAATCCGTTTTCCCCATTAGAGCACACAATATGAATAGGCTCTATACCGACTTCCAGACAGAATTCAATCAGGCCGATCAGCAAATCCGGATCGCCAACTAAAGCCACTCGTTTGCCATGCAGATAAGGGTGGCTATCGAGTAAAGCATCCACTACCCGGCCACGTTCTTCCACAAGCTCAGGCGGAATGGGCAATCCCGTTAATTCACTGATAGACTCTATTAGCCGATCTGTGGCATGAATGCCCAGCGGAGTCGACATCGCAATGGTCTGTTGTTTCCATGTGCCGCTGATGTATTCCAACGTTTTTTTGACAGAATATTTCTGAAGTGAAAGAGTTCCCAACGCATTAGCTGCCTTCGGCACATCCGCCAGCTTCGTTCCCCCATAATAATAGGAATATTCACCTGTAGCCGGGGAATCAAAATTGCCGCTGTGATCACCAAGGAAGGTGTAGCCTGTATCAAACGCGGCAAGGATTTTTCGAATTTCCGCAAAATTCCCCGTATAAGGCTCAAACCCTAAAATGACATTCAGCTTCTCTCCAGTTCCCTCTCCACTGCCAGGGGTAGCTTCAATCCCAGAGCGGATGAACAAGGTACTGAGGATAGACTTTAACATGGAATCGTAACCTGTAATATGTGATCCGGAAAAACTTGGCGTGTTGGCGTAGGGCACTGGAATTTCGTTCGAAATTGCACCCTTCTGGCGGGCATTGGATATAAAAGCCTGCAGATCATCCCCTATAACCTCAGCCATACATGTAGTGGATACAGCTATCATCTCTGGCTTATAGAGCGCCACACTATTTTCAAGACCATCAATAAGATTGTTCATCCCTCCAAACACCGCACCATCTTCTGTCATAGAGGAAGAAACTGCGGGGGTCGGCTCCTTGAAATGACGGCTTAAATGACTACGAAAATACGCAGTGCAGCCTTGAGAGCCATGTATAAACGGCAGAGTTTTCTCGAATCCCAGCGCAGCCATCAAGGCTCCTAGGGGCTGGCATGCTTTATGAGGATTAACTACCAGTGAGGTGCGGGCAAAATTCTTATCCTTATATTCAGACGACTTCGAGTAGGCTAATGCTTCTGCTGTCTCTTGCTCACTGCAGGGTGCCTCGAATGCTTTTTTCCCATCACGTTGCTTCACATAGGGTTCAGTTTGAAATAATGTATTGTAATCTGGGATCTCCAGTTTGTCCTTCATACGCCCGCCTCCTTTTTAGGGAGTGATCCTGTTTTCCCTGAATTAATCAAGCTCCACACTGGGCTGTTAATGGTCATGTCCATGTCCTTAGCAAAAATCTTAAACCCATCATAGCCATGGTAAGGACCACTATAATCCCAAGAGTGCATTTGCCGGAAAGGAATACCCATCTTGTGATACACATATTTCTCCTTCACACCCGAGCCCATCAGATCAATATCAAGTCTTTGCGCAAGCTCTTCCAGCTCGTAAGCGGTTGGATCATCGTAGATAATAGTGCCTTCCGGAAGTTCAGGAAATGTCTTCTCGTAATCATCCTTGTGAGCGAACTCATAACCTGTGCCCACTACCTCCATCCCCAGATCCTCATAAGCCCCCAGTGTATGGCGGGCACGTAATCCGCCTACCAGCAGCATGACCTTTTTACCTTCCAGCCGGGGTTTAAATTTAGAGATTATCGCCTCCATTTGTGGCGTGTACTTAGCGATGACTTTCTCGCAGTTTTCCTGAATATATTCATCAAACCTTGCGGCGATGGCTCGAAGGCTTTCAGCGGTTTTGGTCGGCCCGAAAAAGTTGTATTCCAGCCAAGGAATCCCATATGCTTTCTCCATCGTCGTTACCATATAGTTCATGGAGCGATGACAGTGAATCAGATTGAGCTTCGCCTTATGCGCAATCGCCAATTCATTGATGGTTCCATCCCCAGACCACTGCGCAATAACACGCAGACCCATTTCCTCCAGTAAAATGCGTGAAGCCCAAGCGTCCCCACCGATGTTATAATCTCCGATAATATTAATATCGTAAGGACCACATTCCGCAAGCTCCTTCTTCCCCATCAGAAAATCACGGATCGCATCGTTAGCAATATGATGACCCAAGGATTGGCTAACCCCACGGAACCCTTCACAACGAACGGGAATGATCGGGATACCTAGCTCGATAGACATTTTTTTGGACACCGCTTCAATATCGTCTCCGATTAGCCCCACAGGACACTCTGATTGGATCGAAATTCCTTTAGCCAGTGGGAACATTTCTTTAATTTCACGGCAAATGACTTCAAGCTTCTTGTCACCGCCAAATACAATATCTGTCTCCTGAAAATCACTCGTCACCTGCATAGCCGTAAAGTTATCAATGCCCAGTGTTCCGTTGGCATAATTCCGTCTTGTTCCCCAGCTATATTGCCCACAACCTACAGGACCATGGCTGATATGCACCATATCCTTGATCGGGCCCCAGACCACGCCCTTCGAACCGGCATAAGCACATCCTCTTTGGGTCATAACCCCCGGACGGGACTTCATATTCGATTTGATGGCGCATTTGCCACAGTTTATTAACTCTTCATTATTGATTTCAAAATGCTTCTGACGATCCTTCCGTGCCTTTTCCGGGTAAGCCTCAAGAATCTCTTCGAGCATCTTTTGGTTATCTTCGATATTAAGCCCCATTCTGAACCCTCCTCATCCCTCAGAGTGATCCGGTGAACAGCCGTCTCTCCACTCCTGTTCACCGGACGAACCTAATTATTGGCCAGATGCCTTCAGCTTTTTCAGCGCCGTCTCTTCATCCTCAATCACACCAAATTCCATGAGTAAATCCTCCAGCTCTTCCATAGAAATCGGGGTCGGGATTGTCATCATATTGTTATTCAGGATCTTTTCTGCCAAAATCTCATATTCTCTCGCTTGCTGATGATGAGGATTATATTGGGCCACGGTCATTCTTCTCAGCTCTGCATGCTGAACCACATTATTCCGCGGGACAAAATGGATCATTTGCGTATTCAAACGGCGTGCCAGCTCCATAATGAGCTCATCCTCACGGTCCGTATTACGACTGTTGCAGATCAGACCGCCCAATCTTACGCCACCGCTGTTGGCATACTTTAGAATTCCGCGCGCAATGTTATTGGCCGCATACATAGCCATCATTTCCCCGGAGCATACGATATAAATTTCCTGTGCTTTATTCTCACGGATCGGCATTGCAAATCCACCACATACCACGTCACCAAGTACGTCATAGGATACAAAATCCAATCCTTCATAAGCCCCTTGCTGCTCCAAAAAATTAATAGCTGTAATAATCCCGCGGCCGGCACAACCCACACCCGGTTCAGGTCCACCACACTCCACATTAAGAATGTCGCCATATCCCAACTGAACTACATCCTCGAGCTCCAAATCCTCAACCGTTCCTCTTTCTGCAGCCAATTGGAGCACTGAATTCTGAGCTTTAGTGTTCAAAATCAGCCGTGTGGAGTCCGCTTTAGGATCACAGCCTACAATCATTGTTTTTTGACCAAATTTAGTGGCGAGCTGCGCCAAAGTGTTCTGCGAAGTTGTGGATTTACCGATACCGCCCTTACCGTAAAAAGCTATTTGTCTCATCATTCATCATCCCTTCGAAATCGATATATTTTCAAAATAAGAGCTGATCTTCACACTTTCGAGAATCGCATCCTGTATTTCACCTTTACGCACCAGAGGCAATACTCCGGCTTTATTTAAGCTGGCGCGAGGGACATCGCCAATACCAGAACAGAGCAATATTTGACAGTCCTGTAATATAGAAATAATTTCTTGTAACGTGGCATTCTTATCCCCATTACAATCCGCTTTACCGTGGCAATAGGCCTGAATCTTTCTGATACCTAGCAGTTTCACGCTTATTCCATCCGTTTCATAAACCATGAACTCTGTCGCGTGGCCAAAATGTTGATTGACCTTATCCCCACCACGTGTAGCAACAGCGACTTTAGTGGTGTGCTGCCCTTGCTGGATAGAGTTCTGCCTTAGCTCTTTGGCTTTGACACGCTGACAGATTTTGGCATCGAGTTCACGTTGAAAGAGCGCTCTAGCTTGCTCATTAATAACTGGATTTGCATCCATCTTTTCTAATATAAAATCCTGATTACGATCCTGACCTAGCAGCCCAATGGCATCAGCACGGCATTGCCGACAATGGCGCATGACCTTCATCCCTTCGCGCCCAAGCACTTCCTGCAGGTTGTGCAGTTCTTTAGGACGCGGCGCCTTGCGCCCATCCCGTTCATACTGACTTCCCGGTGCGATAATTAAAGGCGTCACATTATGCAGAGTTGCCCCGAGCGCTTTAACTGTTCGCGATACTTCAGGGAGATGATGATCATTGACCCCTGGAATCATAACGGAATTAACTTTAACAAGAACACCTTGCTGCGCCAGTAGCTCCAAACCTTGAAGCTGGCGGCTGATCAGCAGCTCCGCTGCTTCTTGTCCTTCGTACCGGATCCCTTCGTCAACAACCCATGGATAAATTTCACGGCCCACATTGGGATCAATGGCATTGATGGTGATCGTGACATGACGGATACCTAGCGCTAGTATGGCGTCTACATGCCTGTAAAGGGTCAATCCATTAGTACTCAGGCAAAGGGTAACATCAGGGACCTGCCGCTTGACTCGTTCGAACGTGTCAAAGGTTCGTTCTGGATTCGCCAGCGGATCACCCGGACCTGCAATCCCAACTACCGACAGTTGCATCAGCTGTGCGGCTACACCTTTCACTTTGCGTTCAGCTTGCTCTGGAGTTAGCACTTCACTAACTACACCAGGCCTGCTTTCATTCACACAATCGAATTTCCGGTTGCAGTAATTACATTGGATGTTACAGGCGGGAGCAACCGGGATGTGCATCCTAGCAAAAAAACGATGAGCTTCCTCACTGTAGCAGGGATGGCGGCTGAGCTCCTCCTCTGCTTCAATGGATAACCTCGATGACGCCTGCGGCATTTCCCCACCTCCTAAAAATTTTATGCAGCATGAACTACTAGTACTTCTTCTCAGTAAAACTCACTCCGATAGAACAACTCATGTAATTTTAGTTAACACATTTCTCGCTTGATTGCTTTGATTAGTTTCATCATATTTTCATCAACCTACATCGTCAATCGAGTTTTCCCTTTTTAAGTCCTGTTTTTCCTTATGTTTGCAGTTTCGTCATATTAAATGTTAGTTTATATAACCTATATATATCATGTTTCCGTTTCCATTTTATTCAATCTCTGTTGATTCTCCGTCATCATGTCATGTTTCTGGCCATTTTAAGGATTCTTAAAAGATAGAATCCATTTATTTCTGCAACTTTTATTGACAATGACTTTCATCTCGTATATGATCTCTTTAGGCAAGAACACATTGAATAATCTTAAAAATTTAATATATCCCGTAAAGGGGAGTAGCTGTTAAATAAAGTCGTCAATACGAGAATATGAGGATATTCTCCGGCTTTATTGGCAATTCACATTGTTAGCGAGACCTTTACCAATCAGGTTAGACCTTTATTCCAAAGGCTAATCTGTTTGGTAAAGGTCTTTTTTATATAAATTTGGTTAAAATGGTAGGGTAGATATCTTTTGGTAGATATTTGCATTCAAAAAGGGAGGACAACAGTAATGGATTGGGGATTATTATTAGAGTACGGTTGGGTATTGCTTGTTCTGGTAGCACTAGAGGGACTACTCGCCGCAGATAACGCATTGGTATTGGCAATTATGGTTAAGCACCTTCCTGATGAGGAAAGAAAAAAAGCGCTGTTTTACGGATTAGCAGGAGCCTTCGTGTTCCGATTCGGTTCGCTATTTGTCATCTCCTATCTGGTCGATATCTGGCAAGTACAAGCCATCGGCGCGATTTATTTATTATTTATCGCGGGTAATCATATTTTCCGAAAACTGTTGTTTAAAAAGCCCGTCACAGATGAAGCTGCTGAAAGCGGCACTGACGGTGCGGTCAATAAAAAGAAATCCAGCTTTTGGTTTACTGTTCTGAAGGTAGAAGTTGCTGACATCGCCTTCGCGGTCGATTCCATCCTAGCCGCAGTTGCACTCGCGGTTGCTCTTCCTGCAAGTGGTCTTCCAAAAATCGGAGGCCTTGATGGTGGACAATTCCTCGTCATCTTTGCCGGTGGATTTATCGGTCTGGTCATTATGCGTTTCGCAGCTTCCTTCTTCGTTAAGCTGTTGCATTCCCGTCCAGGACTTGAAATTGCAGCCTTCTTTATCGTAGGTTGGGTGGGTGTTAAGCTGTCAGTCATTACATTGGCGCACCCTTCACTTGGTGTTCTGTCCGAAGATTTCGCTCATAGTACCTGGTGGAAAGCCACCTTCTACGTTGTGCTCGTACTCATCGCTGTAATCGGCTGGTTTATGAGTAGCCACAAGGTTGAAGAGAATGTTGGCGAGAATCCGGTTCGAGAAGTAGACAAACAACTCGGTAAATAATCGTTAAAATACAGCCACAAACCATACCCCGAAAGATGCACCTTCTGAACAGGTGTCCGTCTTTCGGGGTATTGCTATTTATCCTCGTTTTTGCTCTCGATATTCCTGCGGCGTACAGCCAACGGTTTTTTTGAAGAATCGAAAAAAATAGTGCTGATCACTAAACCCGAGCTGGCCGGAGATCTCGTGCATTTTTAGAGCAGTTCCAAGCAGCAGCTCCTTACTCAGCTCCACTTTTTTCTCCAGAATATAATCAGAAATCCCCTTCCCTGTCGTTCTTTTATACCAGCGTGACAGATAGGACGGATTAAGTGAGACTTCCTGCGCAATCCGGGTTAAGGACAAATCATCGGCCAGATGGGATTTAATATATTGGTGGATCATGGACAGGATATTCGATTCATCATGTTTATAGGTAGCGCTTCTGTTCGAGATAATCCATTCAAAAAACGTGTGATAAAAAGAGATAACATCCGACCAGTGTGTATTGATATTAAAATATAACAAGCGTGATAAATTCATACCGCTATGTGCTTTTTCCGTTAAACCTAATTCTTGTAAAGTCTGAAGCAGGGTGTTGCTGATCCCAGACATTAATCTTAATCTCAAAAAAGGATCCTCCGGCCCACCTTCCCCCGAGAGCTCCACCCATTTGCGAAAAGATGTGCCCCAATCGAGATCACCTTCAAGCAGCCTTTGTTTTAAATAGTCGAGCAGTAATTCCGCTGTTGCATTTCGATTATGCATAGAACCTGGACTTGGGCCCACTTCCTTGGTATTTATCCTCAGCAGCTTTTCCATCCCAAGTCCGGGGCTATCAAAAATGGCTAATCGTAAACGGTTCAAGGCATAGTTCAGCTCATGCCAATGCACTTCCTGATCACTGGCGATGATAGACACAGATAGTTGCAGACATTTGCCACAGGCTTGCTGAACGGATTCCATTGTTCCGTGGACGAAGCGCAGCGTTTTTAACCAGAGCTCTTCTTCCTTGATTGAGGATACACTTTCACTTTTAGGCTGAACAAAACAAGCTATCGTCCCCGGATCCAGATCCACAGCCTTAACTTCAACCTTGTCGCTGAGCAGCTCCTCCGCAATATTGGCTACCGCATAACGAATTAAACTCCGGTCTGAAGCCGTTTCATAATTTCGCCAAGCCTCCATCCGCAGAATAATAGGCAGGACGGATCCATCCGCTTTGAACGGGAGCTGAATGGCATCGAATTCAACCTGCAAGCTCTGCCGGTCTATCCGTTCGGTGCGTCTTAGAATATCGTGTAATAACTGCTGCTGTAACTGGGGCAGCGCGCGCGGGAGCTTGTCGCGAAGCCACTGGCTTTTATAGAAATAATCCTCTTCTGAAGATATTTTCTCCAAAGTCAGCTCCACAGCGGCACGAATTTTATCCATCCCCTCTGTCTTCAATAAATAGTCAACTACACATGGATTTCGGATCGCCTGATGGGCAAAATCGAATTCATTATGTCCTGTCAGCAGAATTACTTTACAACGTGGCCAGCGGTCGACAATTTCCTGAATTAACGCCATCCCATCCATACCTGGCATACAGATGTCACTAAGCACAATATCTATTTTTACGGTATTAAGCCAGTCTATGGCATGATCCGCTGAATGAACCTTTATGATCTCCAAATCTTTAAAATCTGCCTTTACAAAAAATTCGTACAGCCCATCCAAAATATTAGGCTCATCATCAACTATCATCATTCGTTGCATCCTGCACGTCCCCTTTAAGCGGTAAATTGACTCTTACACAAAGTCCGCCCAAACTGCTTCTCTCTGCCATCAAGCCATAAGGGGAACCAAATTTGATCCTCAATCTCTGATTTACATTTAATAAACCCGTGATCTCCCCCTGAATGGCATTCTGCTCGGAGAACTGGCGCTGCAAGAGATTTAACTTGTCCTCACTAAGTGAGTCACCGTTATCTTCTATTATAATAGTCAGCGTATGCTCAACTTTTTCATAACTCATTTTTAATAGGCCATTGCTGCTTTTTTGCTTAAGCCCATGCTCGAATACATTTTCAATAATGGGCTGCAGGAGAACCCGTGGGACTTTGATGTCCCGGCAATCCGCTGCAATCTCATCTACCTCAGCTCTAATTCTCGCGCCAAAACGAATCCGCTGTATAGCCAGATAGACCAAAGCATGCTCCTGCTCTTGCTGCAAAGTAACCTCCTGGGCGGAATCCCGGGTCATGTACCGAAAATATTGCCCTAAATAATCAGAGAACTCCTTGATCAGCTCTACATTTTCCACCTCAGCCATCTGTTTTATGCTAAATAGACTGTTGTAGAGAAAATGAGGCGTGATCTGCGATTGTAGATGTTTAAGCTCCGCTTCCCCTGTCCGGATACGCTGCACGTAGTTCTCATCGATCAGTGTATTTAAATGCTTCAGCATCTCATTGAAACGAGAATATAGATACCCAAACTCATCCCTGCGGGAGTGAGTAATAAAGATCCCCGTCTGCCCCTGCTCCGCTTTCTTAAACCCCCTGATAAGAATAGACATCGGGCGATGAATCATCCTGTACGTCCATAAAGAGAACAAGATAATGATCACTATCGAGACAACGAACAACAGCCACAGCAGCAATGAGTAGACTTGAATCGGCTTCATGAGCACCGTATTGGGAATATTTGCGGTCAGCCTAAAGTTATTGCTGTGATCGTAGAGCGAATAGTAAAAAGAATTATCAAAACGATACCGCTGCACACTTACAGTCTCTTCACTATTTAGTGGTTTCTCTATGGGGAACAACCTGGGCTTCTGGTCAGAAGTTGATATCACATAATCGTTATTGCCGAAGGCTAACGTAATATCGCTCCCCCCTGATACCGCAAATTCTTTCAAACGCAACTCAAGCTCAGGTGAGGAAAGCTTCACTCCCAGCAAAAAATTAGGTGAAAGATTGCGATCCAGGTTATAAGGATTACTACGCAGTAAATATAAGTCATCTTCGTATTTAGATAAAGCACCCTTCAGATTGCCCATAGTGGCCAGCAGACTTTGCCATTCCTCGTTGGTGACATCCCTAACCCCCACCGCAGCGCTAACCCGCTTATTAATTTCCGGTACATAATACACAACATCACTAATATAAGGACTGGTTTCTTTGATTTGTTTTAGCTTGGTGTATATATTGTTCAGATTAGAATCCACTTCGTACCGACTCATAATTGGAATACGGGTACTGAAAGTAGCCAGCGTTTCATCCTGAGAGTACTCCGTGACTAAGCCCGTTATCCGTTGCAGCTCAAATTCAAGATGGCTGTAGTAAAAATGAACCTTTGATTCGTTCGCCCTCTCCACTTCAGCTTGCATTTGGTTGGAGCTATAGTAGGTAATAGATATACTCAGCGCGCAGAGTGGAAGCATGACCAATAGGAAAGCTCCGATCAGCTTGATCACAATGGAATCGGGGTTCCACCCGATGGAGAATGATTTCATTGGAATTTTCTCCCTCTTCTATCGAATAATAATAAAGAAGGAGCCATGTTCAGGCTCCTTCTTATTTTTAGGTCCAGTCCAGTTTAACCCTTTACACTACCCACGACTAGTCCATGCACAAAATATCTTTGCAGGAACGGATAAATCGCCAGGATCGGAATGATAGACAAGAAGATCTGGGAGGCTTGCGTTGTACGGTCTGAGATTTGATTTAATAACGCAGCTTGTTCAAAAGTAATATTTTCAGTCTGGATCGATACCTGCTGAAGTATGGATTGTAAATAGGTGGCCAGCGGATAATGTTCCGGGCTTCTCATATAAATCATACCATCGAACCATGCATTCCAGTGACCCACCAAAGCGAACAACGTAATGGTCGCAATACTTGGCATAGATACCGGCAGATACACACTCCACAACGTACGTAAGTGTCCTGCGCCATCCATCCATGCGGCTTCCTCCAATTCTTTTGGCAAACCTCTGAAGAAATTGAGCATGAGCAGAACATTAAAGATCGGCACCGCGCCCGGTATAACAAGCGACCAGATGCTATCCAGCAGCCCCATTTCTTTTACAATTAAATAGCCAGGAATCAGACCCCCGCTGAAGAGCATCGTGAACACAAAAATCCAGGCATACACGGTCCGTGAGCGGAAGGACTTTGCCTCTTTAGACAGCGGATAAGCTACTAGAATCGTAAACAACAAGTTAACGGATACCCCAAGCACTACCCGAAGCAGACTAGTTCCGAAGGAGTGAATGAACTGGTTGTTCTGAAGGATATATTTATAGGAAGAAAGAGTGAAATCCACAGGCCAGAAGGTTACGCTACCCGCGTTAACAGCTGCGCTGGAGCTAAAGGAGATCGCCAGAATGTTCACGATCGGAAAAAGACAAAGCACTGCGAGCAAAGTCAGAAATACATAATTGCAGCGGAGAAACCAACGATAAGCAGTTGAAGTATGGTGCATTTAGTCCACTCCTTTCTCTCTAAAAAATCCGATATTTAGCAAAACGATACGCCAGATAATAACCCAGCCCGATAAATACGAAGGAAACTACCGATTTTATCAATCCTAGTGCGGTCGATACAGAGTACTGAGCATCCTGTAGACCAATTCGGTAAATCATCGTGTCCAAAATATCGCCTGATTCATACACTAGCGGGTTGTAGAGGTTGAACACTTGGTCAAATCCCCCGTTCAGGACGTTGCCAAGGCTGAGTGTAAGCATCAGGATCATAATCGGGCGAATACCCGGAAGCGTAATATGCCAGGTCTGCTTCCATCTTCCGGCACCATCGATTACAGCAGCTTCATAAAGAGAGGAGTCAATGCTGGTTAAAGCCGCCAAATAAATAATCGTCCCGAATCCAAACTCCTTCCATTGATCTGTGATCACTAGTACGTATGGGAACCAGCTATTGTCCGCTAGAAATTGAATAGGCTGCATGCCTAGTGCTTTTAAAAGCATGTTGACAATCCCGCTGCTCGGAGACAGTACATCTACGATAATCCCGCCCAAGATAACCCATGAGAAAAAGTGCGGCATATAAATAATCGTCTGAATCGAACGTTTGAAGCCGTTTACACGAACCTCATTAAGCAATAAAGCCGCTATAACTGGCACGGTCAGCCCAGCAATAATTTTCATGACGGAGATAAATACAGTATTCCATACGACCTGACCAAAACCGGGAAGCTCAAACAAATAACGAAAGTTTTCGAGCCCTGTCCAGTTCATATTCTTAAACCCTGAGATCGGGGAAAAATTCTGGAAGGCAATTACAAGGCCAGCCATCGGAATATAACTAAAAATAATGATTACTATTAAGGCAGGTAAAATCATTAAATGGAGCGGAATATTACGTAGAAATTGCTTAGTATTAAAGTGCATATGCTTTCTCCTCCTTGTATCTCAATTATAGAGCAGCCCCAAATTGCCTTAATAGTGTAGCGTATTGACTTTAAGTATCTTTTGTTGACCTGGTTATCGAACCGAATAGCTGTTCAGCCAAAAAAAGAACTGCCCGTTTGTCATTATCATGACTAGGGGCAGTCCTCTTCTGCGTCGTTTTTACTAGTTTGCTTTTACGATATCATTTACTTCTTTCGTTATTTGATCTCCACCGAGCTTTTTCCAGTTGGCTACGAATTTGTCGAATTCATCGATAGGAAGACTTCCGTAAATGATTTTGACAAAGGTCTCTGCACGCAGTTTATCCAAGGTAGCCGCTTTGCTGTTCATCGTTTTAGTTGGGGCATAAATGAACTCATTCATCAACACCAAGTCATTGTCGCGGTAGTGTTTGATAACCGATTGTGAGCTAAGCGGCCCAAAGATCCGTTCCATATGCCATTTATCAAGATCTCCACCGCGGTAGCTTTGAATATCATCATAGAATAATTTAGCTTCAAGGCCCATGTTTGAGGTATCTCCCGATTCAAGGGCTTTTTCCACTTCATCCTGTGCCTTTACATTTTTGTTCGGTGGCAGGTTGGATACAACCGCATTTTGGAAGCCCAGACCTGTGTCCCCGTTCAAATATTTTGCCCGTTCCGTTTTAGCGGACTCCCCAAACATTTTCTCTGCTTGGAAGTTAAGCAGCTTGATCAATGCCTCCGGATATTCGTAGCCCTTACGGACCGCGAATACGCCACCAATTGTAAGATGGTTTTGGGTTTTGGCAGGTTGGTCATCAATAGATTGTACTGGATAAGGCACCCAGTTAACATTTTGATCCTTTTTAATCATGTCCTTTACTTGGAAAGGGGCCCATTGCGGCAAAAATAACATACCGGATTTACCAGCATTCACATCCTCCATCGCTTTGGCAAAGTCTTTTACCCCAAACTCTGGATCAATGACTCCTTCTTTATACAATCTTTGCAGCTCCGCAAGTCCAGCCTTTACCTCCGGTTGAATCGTACCATTCACAACCTCGCCATCGGCGTTTTTGATCCAAGTTTCCAGGTAAGCATGGTACCCGAGTAGAAACGCATTGATTGGCAAGTCCTTGTTCAACGAAATGCCGTAAGTATCCTGTTTGCCATTTCCGTCTGGATCTTTAAATGTAAAGTCTTCTGCAATCTTAATAATATCCTGCATGGATGTTGGCTCTGCCAGATTCAGCTTGTCCATCCAGTCTTTTCGAATCCATATCATGTCAGAGGAATCCAGCGAACCCGGGAAGCTTACCATCGCCATCAGTTTTCCATCTTTCGTAACCGGCTTAAGCCCTGCTCCGTCCTCTTCAGCGTAATATTCTTTGACAAGATCCGAAGCATATTTATCAAATACCCCGGTCAAATCCTCTAACATGCCAGCTTCATAAAGCTGCTCGAATTGCACCGTGGACACCTTTAATAAATCAGGTAAATCCCCGCTCGCCAAGGTAACATTCATTTTATCGTTATAGTTAGCATCAGCCACAATCCAGTCATAGGATACTTTAATCCCAAGCTCTTCCTCGTATCCTCTGGTCCAGATGTTATTGGAATGTGTATCGCCCTGCGCCAACGTCTCTTTGCCTGTTTCGTTCATCGTGGAGCGAAGTTTGATCGGCGGATCATATTTGGTTAAAGGGCCGCCTTCCATTTCCGTTTGCGCACTAGTGTTTCCCTCTGCGGTACTACTACTGTTTCCACTATTATTGCTGGAGCAACCACTGAAAACTAATGATAAAACAATGGCCGATGCCATTAAAGGCAAGCCTTTAATCTTTCTTTTCATCTATTGAACCTCCCTTATTTTCTATATCCTAATTGTAAGAAGAAAGCGTTAACACAGCGAGTGTGAACCGTTTACATTCGGTATCTTTTCTTTACCTATTCATGTTCGCCTAACAAAGCTCCGCTTTAGGGTCACTCTGATTATCATAATACTGTGAGTTTGTAAGTGTCTATGTATTGGTAATTAATTACACAAAAAAGAGGCGGATCCTTATGCTATCCCTTAAGAATCTTAGCCATCAAGATTACCTATATAGTGAGCCGGCGGTGCATAGTGTAGGAGGATTGGACTGAGGATTGCGCGGAGGATTACGCTGAGGATTGCGCGGAGGATTGCGCTGAGGACTGCGCGGAGGATTGTGCTGAGGATTGCGCGGAGGATTACGCTGAGGATTAAATTAAGCGTTGAATTAAGCATTGAATTACGCGGTATTACGCGTTTAATTGTATTTAGTACACTTATAATGCATCAAATCACTCGGCCAAAGGATATAAGTGTATTTCGTACACTTATATTCTTGCTTTTCTCGCCGATAGGTGAATTCTCTAGTTTTTAGTTGCAGAGAATGCAATTAAAGATACACATTCACCTTTTGCATAAGAAATAGCTGTATAGAATGCAGTTATTTTGCGGATTCCAGCAAGAATCGGCGCACAAAAAATGCTAAGAGAATACTGGAAACTGCATTTGCCAGATAGAGATGCTTTAGTCAATCCGTCGCGCTGCAAACTAAAAAACCAGGCAGCGATTCTCCAATCGTCGGAGAATCGCTGCCTGGCTGTCTTATTAACACTTATTGACCTATGATCTGATCGGTCTTTCCTTGCAGCTCCACTAGCTTCATGATCACCGAAGCCGCCAGCGCTTTTGTTACATTCTGCTGCGGATTAAACTTGCCGTTGTCATCCTTTAAGAGTCCCAATTTCACAACAAGAGCCACGGCCCCTTTATTGTTTATAGCTGAGCTATCACTAAACTGACTTACAGTCACATCTTTATCAAGATAAGCTGTGAGTTTATTGTATTTCAAGAAATTAGCCAGATGAACAGCAAGCTGTTCCCGGGTTAACTTACTCTCTACTTGCAGGCTTTCATCCTTATTGATCCATTTACGATCTGCTGCAAAAATAACTGCATCATAATATGAATTCTCTGGCTTCACGCCTGCCACAGTTTTTCGTTCATTATTATTATAATAATTGGTGAAATTCGGACTAGAAGCTTTGGCAAGATAGGATAACCAATCACCGACAGTTATTTCTTGATCCGGGTTCACTTTGCCATCGGCATCCGGTGTAATCACATGGTGGTTTACCAATTCTGATAATTCTCGCTCTGCTGCATGACCTTTGATGTCCGTTGCAGATAGTTGAGCATCCTGCTGACCGAGGTAATCATACACCGCAACCCATTTTCCAGTAGCTGCATCCAAAACCTGATTCAATCCATTAGATTCATCAAAGGTTGTATCATATACCAGCTTCACCTTCGGTGCGACATAGTTACTATAAGTATTGTATCCACCAACCTGAGTATATTTCAGCTTAGTCTGATATTTAGGCTTATAACTTTCGAGCGCTTCTTTCTTGGAAATTGTTGCATCAGGCGATAATGTGATTCCATCGATACCGCTTATCCGATTCCCCATGTAAGAAGTCAGTCTGCCGTAAAGATCCAAACTTACCGTAATGGTGCTGTCACTCACAGGAATTCCTTGATGATATCTAATAAACTGGTATCCATATCCTGATCCGTCTGAAGTCAAACTCGAATTATCCCCGTATTCTACCAGCTTTAGCTTCTGGCTCGCCTGAGGATATAGACTATTAATTATACTAAGCGCTTTCACCTTCGCTTCAGCCTCACTAAGCTTCTTACCTCCAGCAGGTGCCGGCTCTTCCTTCTTCTTATCCTGAATAGCACCATAAGCTTGAACCTGGTACTGCAATACTTCACCGGTCTTTGCATCGATCTCGGCAGAGGATTGTTCTGGAAAGCCAGCACCAATGTAACGATCATTTCCATTACTGCCCCAGTATAGCTGCCAGATTTTCCGATCTGAATCCTGATAGTCATTTCTCAAGGTTTGCGAGATCAATTTACGATCTGCCGGGATATAAGCAACCTTCTCTACAAGCTGTGCTGCTTCTTTTGCAGAAAGCTCTGTACTAGAACTTCTTGCCTGAAAAACATCCTTGCTCTTCGCTACTTCTGAATACACGACTGAGGTGGATACGGATTCTTTTCCTTCATAATCTATCCGCTTACCCGTTAATGCATCGATAGGATATAGAGACTGATCTATTGGACGCCAGCCTAGGATCCAGTTGTTAGGTTTTCCGTTCTTATAAATAGGAATGTAAAATAGGCCCACATCAAACTGTTCCGCAAATTGCTTCTGTGCTTGCTCCAAGGTAATCTTGGGCTGTGCAGACGGGTACTCAAGCCCTTGAGAAGACTTAGAGAATTGCGTTACAGTTCCGTTACCATCCACAACTATGTTAATGCTGTCCGAACCAGAAGGAATACCATTTTTCAGAATACTGAAGTTATATCCATATTGAACAGGACCGAATAATGATTCCGAAAAATAACTATAACCAACATTCTCATTTAATTGCAGCTCACTGCTCTTAACCGATGAGGCTGCCTTAGCCACAAAAGTCTTAGCGATCTCCAATGCCTGAGTCTGCGATACTTTCGGTGGATAATAGGATTCGTTCTTCTCCTGGGAGAATGAGAGATAGGTGTTGATGATATCACCATTAATGGCGTCTACCTCACTGCTAAAACCATATCCTATATTCCCTTCTTGAACCTGCCACTGAATATGCCAGATCATTTGATTTGCTGGAGCTGGGTAGCTTTGGTTAGATCCCAGTTGAACATTGTTTACAGTTGCATCTTTTAGGGATGGGAATAGTTCTTTTAACTTTGCAATGGCTTGCTCCTGCGTGAATTTCACTTTTGCAGGATCAGCCTCAGATTTCGTAGTCGTAGCTGGAGCCGCTGATTGCGTACTAACCTGCGTTACGGAAGTGTTGCTGCTAACAGATATAGAATCGGCTGCGGCTAAGCCAGGGGGTAAGAGTAACGCGAGTGCAACGGAAGTGATTAATACCGTTTTAGCTGTTTGATGAACAAAAAGAGTACTATTGCTTTTCAAAAGAATTCATCCTCCTCTAACACGTGATTCATATTATTATACAGATATTTTCTTGTATTTTCCATAATTATTTAACGACAGGAAATTACGACATTTTTGTGATGTGAGCTATAATGGTAAACAGTGGCAGCTATAATTCATCTAGAAAGGGGGTCACCGACATTACTGACTGGAACCTTCAGCCGCTTATTGACGGTATTACTAACCTAGACATTCGCAGTTGTTTGATCATTCAACATGGAGAACCCATACTGGAGCATTACCGCGATCCACAAATCGCTGAAGAGCTTGGCAAAATCAACTCGTGCACCAAAAGCGTACTCTCCGCCTTAGTTTGCATAGCCATAGATAAACAAATGATTCCACCTCCAGACACACCTATTTCTTTATTTTTTCCTTCATTAAAAGAAGATCGTGACCCACGTAAAAGAGAGATCACTATCGAACACTTATTAACGATGACCGGAGGCTTTAACTGGACAGAGTTTGGTGGGCAGAATTCTTTTCCGGCCATGACTAAAACCGCAGACTGGATAAAATTTGTGCTTGCACAGCCATTAGCTCATACACCAGGAACCGTGATGACTTATAACTCAGGCTCCTCTCAGCTCTTGTCCGCAATCCTGCGTGATTGTGCTGGACAGGCGGTTGCAGAATTTGCCGAAGACCAGCTGTTTCAACCACTTGGCATTCAAAGCTATCACTGGGAGAGCGATCCGCAAGGCATACATACCGGTGGGTTCGGACTTCATCTGAAGCCGGAGGATATGCTGAAATTCGGCTTACTTTATTTGCAAGAGGGACGCTGGAAGGATCAGCAGATCCTTTTTCCAGATACAATTCAGCAATCTACTCTCCCTTACGTTGAAGCCAATCATCCGCAAAAAGGATTCTACGGCTGGCATTGGTGGGTATCCCAATTCAATGCAGGTTCAGAGCAACAGCCGAACGAGATCCCTTATTATTTTGCACTCGGCTTTAAAGGGCAGCATATCATTGTAGTTCCTGCTTACGAGCTGGTTGCCGTTATCACCGCGGATAAGTACAAAAAAGGCTCTCCTGCAAATGTTTTCGGCCGATTTATTGTGCCGGCTCTTCTAGGGCAGTAAGAACCAGGAATCACATGCAGTTCTATGTGTGGATACCACACAATCCATAAAGCAGCCGCAGCCATAGACTGATAAAGTCTTGGGCTGTCGCTGTTAGTTTTGTACAAATGATCGCTATTAATTTTTCTTCAACTCGTTTGCTGCAAGCTTAAATGACACCAAATTTCTTTAATGCGTAGGCTATCCCGCCTTCACTTGCTTTTTTTGTAACAAAATCGGCTTTTTGTTTTAACTGTTCCGCACCGTTTCCCATCGCAATGCCCAATCCCACATACTCCAACATGTCGATATCATTCCCACCGTCACCAAACGCGATAGCCTCTGACTTGCAAATGTTCAGATAATCCAGCACTTGTTTAATCGCTGTTGATTTAGAAACTTTTGTTTCTTCAAGCACATTCATAACGTATCCGTGAAAACGTTCGAACCATAATTCAGGAAATCTATCTTGGAATTTTTGCGCTTCATTTTCGTCCGCATACAAGCATATACAGTAAACCTCCTCTGGCAGAGCGCTCATTTTTTCGGGATATTGTGTAAGACTCAAAGTCTCCTTTAATGCCTTCATAACGCGCTCATCCTCGGAACCCATTCCGTTCATGATTAAAAGTTCGGTGAAATAGGACATGCCATGTCCGTTCAACTCAGCAAAAGCCAAGAGTTCCCGCACGGTTTCTGTTGAAAGCGTTGATTTATAGATAACGTTATCCTTACATTTGATAAGCGCACCGTTAGCAGAAATAAAGGTATCAATGCCCATAGACTTGAACTCTTCACATAAGTTATGCGGTCTCCCTGTTGCAACTACGACTTTAATTCCTCTCTCTATCAACTTCTCAATTGCTTCTAGCGTGCTAAGTGGGATGCTTCTATCAATTTCACTAGAGTACCGTCCACATCAAAAAATACAATCTTATACATATTATGAAATAAGCCTCCCCGTTCGATCGTAACTAGATAGATTATATTTCATGGGATCTAAAACAAGAAGGAAGCCGATCACACGGATCGGCTTCCTTCTTGTTTTCTTATTCAGCTTCAGCACAACAAGCTTACGTCGTTAATTTTGCATATACCACAAAAAATAACATCATTTCACCAATGATCAGGTAATTAGGTATAAGGAACAACAAATCTACTGCGAAAAAAACACCAAGTAAACCTAATAATAACGTCAAATGGAATATCCCTAACCGTTGCTGTATACGTCTATATTTATGGAAGACCAGTGAGGTAGAGCAGAAGTAGAGCAGGACCGATCCAAAAACAAAACACACCATAAATATATAATTTAATTGATCTAAAAATAACAGTTGGATCGAAGCTGCAATCATACTCAAGGATACATAAATAAATAAATGCCCGTAAATTATGGTTTGCCCGGCAGTCTCTATAGTCTTATCCACTTTCTTTTCAACATTATCAAAATATTGCCACCACATAGCTATAATTAATAGAAAAGTTAATAATGCAAATACAATAGATTGCCATGTCCAGTGGCTAGACTGTAAAACCGCAAGGATACTGACCACTGATTCCCCAAGCAGAATAAGCGTAAACAACGAAAAGCGTTCCAATAAATGATGAGTATTGATCGGACTTTTTATCAAGTATTTCCGACCTACTAATGGAAGCAGAATGTCTACAGTAATTCCCGCATACAAAACTACATAACGCATCCAAGAGTCAAAGAAAAGTGATAAAGAAGAGATCACTAATCCAATCCAAAATCTGCTTCCCAAATACCGGGCAGTGCCCTTTCTATCAGCCGCTTCATTCTTATTTATCGTAAGATATTGAATGGCTGTCATAGCTCTTAAACCAACATAACCTATTAAGAATGGCATATAATATTGATCAAAGTTAACCGATAGGCTCGCCGTCATTATTAATACAAAAAATAATTGTAGAATCAAGAATATCCGATGTGAAAAGATATCTTGCCCAAACCGATTCACAAAAAGCGATTGCCCTACCCAAGCCCACCAGATCGGAATAAATATTAAGATAAATTTGGATAAGTATTCAAGTGGAATTGTACCCGCCTCTACATGCAATAGGACATGGCTCGCTTTTGAAACTGCTGCTACAAAAAGCAGATCATAAAATAGCTCCAGCCAAGTAACTTTCTTCTCAGCAATGGATACTGTACTGTGCTCAAATCCCGATGTGCGTTTATTCATCGTCTGACTCCCTTGGTTTGGATGTGTATTTCTAATACAGTTTATCGAATACTTATCCATCTTAACCGAATTGATATACTAATTTGAAGACCCTTTACCTAAAAATAAAACCAGCAAGCCTCCACACAGGGAGCTTGCTGGTTTTTAGTAAATAAAGTTATTCCCCGGCAATACCGGAGCGTTCCACACTTTCTACAAAATGACGCTGTACGAACAAATACAGAATCAGAATTGGCAGAATGGTTAGAATACACGCCGCCATAACCTGATTCAGTCCAGTTGGGGCCATCCCAATAGAACCCGAAGTCATTTGCGACATCGTCTCCGCTGCCTGATTATTGGAACCATAAAACATCGCTAATCGCTGCGACAGATTATAGAAATCCGGTGTTGTTAAATACGTATTCGGTTCAAAGCTGTCATTCCAGTGCCATACCACAGAGAACAAGAATACGATCAGCATTGCCGGCTTGGCGATAGGAAACATGATTTTCCAGTACGTTCTGAATGCGCCTGCACCGTCGATACGTGCTGCTTCCTCCAACACTTTAGGCATGCCGCGGTAGAACTGAATAAAGATCAGTACGAATAATGCCCCCTTCAACCCGTGCCCAAACATAGAAGGAACCACAAACGGCAAATGTGTATTAATCCACCCCAAGTCACTAAAGAACAAATACAGTGGCACAACAATCGTCTGCGGTGGAACTAGAAAAGTAAACAGTAGCAGAACGAAACACACTGCGTAGCCTGGAAAACGGTATCTGGCAAAACCATAACCGATTAAGGAACAGCTTAAGATTTGCAGAACCGCACTCCCGAAGGAAATAATCGCACTATTTGCGAACCCGGCCCAGAATTTAAGCGAATCCCATGCCAGAAAATAGTTGCCAAAACTAATCTTTTTCGGAAGCCATTGCACTGTGGCATCGGCCACGTCTGTTACTTGCATCATGGATTTGGATACCATGTATAACAAGGGATATAGGAATACGAACGTTAAGCTGAGAATAACCAAGTAATAAAAAGCGATATTCAGCACCTGAAGCGAACGTTTCACGACCCTGTCCAGCTTACCGCTTGCTTTTAGACGAGTTGTCAGATGTTCCATGTTCGTTGTCCGAACCTGCTTTACGGATTCCTTCAACATCTTCTACTTCCTCCCTTCGGTGGCACCGAGCGACTTGCTGAATAACAGGAAGACCAAACCCAGAACCAAGAAAATAAACACAAAATAAATCCAGCCCATCGCTGAGCCATATCCAAAATCATTATTCTTAAAGACGACATTCAAAATATGACTCATGATTTGATTATCTGCCTTCGTGAATGAGCTGACGATACTAAACAATGTGTTTACGAGCATCATCGGCATAATCATCGGGAAGGTGATTTTCCAAAAGCTCTCCCACGCGGTTGCTCCATCACATTTGGCCGCTTCATACAGTGAAACAGAAATCGTCTGTAACCCCGCTAGAAAAATCAGAATTTGCACGCCAGAATCCCACATCACCAGCGTTAAAGATTCTGCATATTTCAGCAACGACTTCAAAATGTCGCCGGGGATAAAGTTATGGAGCTTATCATATAAATCCTGGTTATAAAAAATCGGTAAATTTGCGGCACCCTGATCCATCAATTTGCCCAGAATCGCCCCTGAAGCAATGATGACCGGCAAAAAGAACACGCCACGAAAAAAGGTTTTTCCTACGAGTCCGCGATTTAGCAGAATCGCACAAAAGAGCGAAAAGATAAGAATTAACGGAACCTGAGTCACCGTCGACACCATCGTCGATTTCAGCAGAGGCAAGAAATTAACATCTGTAGTAAAAGCGGCGCGATAATGCTCCATCCCAACAAAAGTGGCCAGTAAACCGCCTTTGCTCACTTGGAGATCCTGAAAGGAATAATACAAGGAACGGCCCAGCGGAACAGCCATAAACACCAGAAATCCGACCAGCCACAGGCCGATGAAGGAATATCCTTCAACGAAATAACGCGCTCGCATCGATAGCTTTGATTTTTTCACTTCATCATCCTCCTGTTACCGCATAGCTGAATGCCTCGACGGTCTGACCAGACACGTCAACAGACTGCTCATTATAGTTGACTATAATGCTCACACCGTTTGCATAAGTCGTCCGAAAGACCTTACTTTGCAGCTGCTCATGATTCGTCATTTGCTGGTTGCTAATGCTGTCATAGACCTCTTTCAATGCGAGATAATTCTGCACAGAAGGTGCCAGCCAGTTCTCAAGACTAGAGCTGAACAGCCGGTCTGCCATGGTTCTCTGAAGATCGCTAGTCGGAGCATAGGTTAATTCATAACTTGGAAGGGCTCCATATTCCAGCGCCCGTAAGGTTTGGTTACGGGAATCATCGTACAGATTAACCGGGCTTGCTGTATAAGGCACTAAGCCGTGTAACACTAGTTGATAAAAAGGAATCGCCCGATCTGTATAGACAAATTGACTGGAGTCGAGCGGCACCTGATCAATCCGGTTCACATGTCCTAATGTATAAGCAAAACCATAATCTACTGCCGTGTTAAGCTCACCCTTACGGAAGTTATCCAATGCATTAACATAAGTATCTTCTGTAAGCTGGCGGTCCGTATTGGATTTATTATCCTCATCGGAGTATAGCAAGCTTCCAAAGTGTTCAAACTGCACACCCTTCACACCCAGATCCTGAAACTTGCTTAACTCAGCATTACTGCGTTTTGCGATAACACTAGGTTTCATTAAATAAAAATAGTCATCCGTATTCCACCGGGTAGAGAGATAATAGACGTACTGCTTCAAGACTTCACGATTAATACCGCGGACAGCATCTCTGCTTGCCTTCACGCCGTTGCTATCTTGGTAAGGTTTCACGTAGTTAGCTTTCAAATAAAGATTTACGCCCTTGCCTGCGGCATATTCCTGAAGCTCTTTTAGTCCCTTATTGCCTCCCAGCTTCTTCTCAACAGGGAATTGTTCTGGCTGGTTTCCGTATAAACCATTTTTGGACCATCCCTCGATCGTAATCTCTAGCTGAGTAACACCCTCTGCCTGATATTGATCAATCATGTCCTTGATTTGTTTAAACGTAGCTGCTTCTATAAAAGTTGAACCGATGACTTCATCACGTGAAATCCCACCGAGCACTTGAAGATACAATGGCGTGTTCTCAAGAACTACTTTCTTGACCTTTTTCTCTTCCATTAAGTAATTACGGTATTCCTTCGCCATCCCAACGTAGTTGGCTTCCTCGCCTTGGAGCAGAACATAACGTACGTTACGATCGGTTTTGATCATCTCACCCTGATAATAAGGAATTTGGCCGGAATTGCCGACAAAAATAACATCATCCTTGCGCAGGGTAAATTCACTTGATGCTCTATAAAGCGAAATAGCGCGAATGCCTGATGGAACACCGTTGATTTTAGCGTCGGTATCTCCCTTAGTAACAATTGCTAAATATCCTGTGTCTCCCTGATAGATCCCAAACACTGGCAAGGCGATAGCTTTTTTAAGAGGTGCCGCCTTTTGCCAAGAGTTATCCGTAATTTCATGATTTTGTTTCACGAAGGTTTCGTCCCCGCCGTAAATGTATTCAGAATAACCTTTCAAATAAGCGGGATGATCTTTCCGAAACTCCAGCAATGCCCCTGAACCATCTGGAAGCATCATTGCCCCCTCTGCATCTTCTCTAGCCGCATGAAAAAATGGCAGCACCTCCAGACTCGTGAATTTCGCATTCCCCTCTTCCTTCAAATACTCCTGTGGAATGGAAGCCTCAAATCCATTAGCAGTCAGTCTGTACTCCAGAGCAAAAGAAAGCTTCAGGCTAATAAAAGCAAACTCCGCGCGGACGACATCTTGCTCAATCGTTACGGTAACCGTGGAGTCTTCATCTTTAAGTGGGTAGACCTGTGTAATGTCAGCCCCCTGTGTGTATCTGGCATAAATTGGCGCGGTCGTATATTTCTTAATATTTGGCATGGCTGTTCGCTCCAGCTGTGGAGATCCAAGCCACTCCTTGTTTGTGATTTTGTCTGTGATGCGAAGATTTCCCGATTTCTCATCTACATATAAAATATAGCGTTCGTTCTCCAATGCTTTTGTTCCAGGCGTGACCGGCTGTAGCTCAACCTTCTGTACAGGTGCTGCTACAGCGGCTGGAGCCTGCTCTTCTGCCGGAGCCGTGGTCTCCTTTTCTTGCACAGCAGTGGCCTGCCCTTCAGCTGGTTCAGTCACCACCGATGTTTGCTCTTGCCCAACCTCTTTGCTTTCTTCAGTCTGAACAGACTGCGCAGCGGTAGACGGATCGGCGGAACTGTGTTCGGGTTGAATATTTATCACTGCGAACAGCATCATCACAACAATACAGAGAATGGCCCGCACTTTAACTTTTTTTCTCATCGTGTTACCTTTCCCTCCTTACGCGCGCAATCTCAACTCTTTGAGCAGATCGACAATAAATGAAACAAATTGATTGGAAATACCAAACAGCAAAATGCCTACAAACCAGATAATGGCGATCCCTATTACACTGATTATGGTGATAAAAATAACCTTTCGAATCTCAAAATCATGCAGGATCTTCACCTTCATTAAAATCAACCAAGCCACCCAAAGAATCACAAACTTGTGCAGCAGATTGAAGGTTGAAGCCTCATCCAGCGAAAGGATCAACGTTAGCAGTGTGACTGGGATGATAAAGAGCATGTATGGAACAAGCGCAAAGGCACTACCCACAAAAATCTCTTTAAATTTCCCCTCACCATCCATAATCGTACTGACACCCCAGTTCGAGATACACCAGGTCAACCAAGGAACGATAAGCCAAATAAACTCATGAAACATAGAGATTTCATGCGGCTCTCTAGTTTGAAAAGCATACCCTGTAATTAGAATCGAGATCATTCGTGCCACAAAGGTCAGTAGAACGATGGCAATCCCCTGTATCCAGCGGATACGCTGCTTTCCCTGAATATCGTTATAGAACTGATAAGGATGAACTACAACCTGATGAATCATTCGCAAAGTGTTCATCCAATCTCCCCCTTTGCCGGGTCCAATACTGCCTTGTTTCCTCTATACAGCCAGGTATGGAATCTCCGGTATAATCTCGGCGCACTCCAGAACAGTACTAAGAACAGTCCAATTCCGCCGGCGAAGAAATAAGTAAAGTGCTCCCGGATATACAATTTACGATATTCGCGGAAAGCGGATGAATAGTCAGCTTTGGAATTTGAAAGCTTGAAATAGCTCATAGATTCCTTATATTGCTCTGCTTTATAAAGCGCTTTGCCGATAGCCTGATAAGCCATATCATAATTGGCGTTTAATCGCAGCACCTCTTGCCATAAGGATTGCGCTTCGTCATAGCTGCCATCTACATATAGCAAAGATGCCTGATGAACCAAATCCGCAAACGGCGTGGTCCGGAAGCGATCGATTCTGCCCCGTCCTTTATCCACTACATAGATGAGACCATCAGCGGTTTGATCTACGGCGGAAGGAGTCACGAAGAGTCCATTCTGATCCCCGATCCCGCCGAAGCTGAATAACAAATTCCCCAGCTTGTCATATTGGAAGACTTTACTGGACTGCAAATCCAGCGCGGTTATAAATCCGTTCTTATCAATACTGATCCCCATAAAGGAAGCCATACTGAATGGACCCTCGGAGTAATAATCGCCGTACCAGCGTTTACCAATGTTCAGCGTATCTACGCCTACCGGAGATAACCGTTTGATCTGGTTATACTCTTCGCCCAGGGTTGTGCTGTAGATAAATCCTTCTTCATCCAGATCCACGTTGGAGAACTCAGAAGGTTTAACGGTCGCCAGCTGGTTCTGCTGCTCTTTGGTGGCCACCAGCTTAATTAAGAGTCGTGTCCAGGAGAAGCCTACATGGTTCGCTCCATAGAACCCCTTGAACTTACCGCCCGAGTCAATTTGCAGCAACCCCTGCGTGTTACCATCGCTCACCACATACATATAATCACGCTTATCTACAACTAATTTAGAAGGAGAATAAGAGAATTTAGCACCCAGTAATGGGCTATCCGGTTTTAGAAACTCTTTTACGAACTTGCCATTTTTATCAAAAATAGCAATACGCGCGTTTTTTGTATCTGCTACATATACCGTTCCATCCTCTTTCACGAATACACCCTTCGGCTCCTGCAGCTTGCCGCTGCCTTCCGTATCACCGATCAGATTTAGCAGACGACCGTCCTTATCCATATGAACAATCCGGCTATTGCCCGTGTCTACTACATAGAGTGAATCGTCATCACTAATAAAGAGAGATTCCGGATTTTTGAAGGACCCCGTATCTGTTCCTGTTGGATCGATAGAAGAATCGTAGAGATAACCATTAATCGAGCGGACCTCATTGCCGGACTGATTCCACGTATACCCCTCATACGGGGCTTCGCCAGCTAGCGCCTGCCCTGGAAGCAGCAGCACTGGCAGTGTCAGCGTCACCAGTAGCCCTGTTAGCAGCATTTTTTTCATATTACGTCCTATCATCATGACTCCCCCTATTCCTTCAGCCCCGAATGGGCCATTGTCTGAAGCACCATCCGCTGCGTTAATATAAAGACAAGAATAGTCGGGAGAATCATCAAGAAGCTTGCTGCTGCCAAAGTGCCTACCCTAGCAACGACTCCGGCTCCACCACTGATGGTTTGGATGGCAAGCGGCAATGTCTTCATTTCCTGAACAGTCGTATAGACCATTGAAGGATACGGATCATTCCAAGCAGAAATGAAGCTAAATAAAGCAAAAGTCGAAATCGCCGGCTTAAGCATTGGCATCACAACCACCCAGAATACCTTCCATTCTGAAGCCCCGTCTATGCGGGCCGCCTCTAATAAAGCGTCTGGAAGCTGCCGCAGGAACTGAGTCATAAGAAACATTCCCATCGGTGCAGCCAGATAAGGTAAGATCATTGCAAAATACGAATTCATTAATCCGCTGCGGCTAATCAGCAGATATTGCGGTATTTGCAGTACTAAGGGTGAAAACATCAGCGCCGCCACAATCATACTAAAGATAGCGCTTTTAAATGGCATATTGTGCTTGGCAAGCGGATAAGCCGCCATTGCTGAAATTAAGACACCTCCGACCACAATCCCCGATGTAACGACCACGCTATTGAAAATAAACCGTGAGAACGGCACCGCCGAAGTTCCGGTAATTAACAGCAAATCACGAAAGTTCACCAACGTCGGATTCACTACGAAAAACCGCGGTGGGAACAGGAATAGTTCGCTTGTTGGTTTTAAAGCAGTCACTGCCATATAGACAAGTGGCAGCAGCATAATTAGGCCAAACACCGTTAAGAACAGATATAAAAAGATGCCGCCATAGTCAATACGCCGTAAATTTATTTTGTGCATCCTAATCCCTCCCCAGCACTTTGAAGATGAGACGGTTGAGCCCAAGCATCAAAGCGAACAGTAATACAGCAATCGCTGACGCATATCCCATCTCAAAGCGGATAAATGCGTAGTCGAACAGATGCGCCATAATCGTATGGCCTGCATAAAGGGGACTCGGAAATCCAACAAGCCGCATACTGACGTCAAATACGGTAAGCGAACCGACCACCTGCATCACCGCACCGAATAATAGCTGCGGTTTGACGCATGGAATCGTAATGTACCATAGCTCCTGCCAGCGGTACTTGACCCCATCAATTGAGCCAGCTTCATATAAATCTGTCGGTACATTTTGAAGTCCGGCCAGAAAAGCAAGGAAACCTACCCCCATACTCATCCATAAGGAAACTATGATGATCACCGGTACGATCGAATCTACATTTTGTAGAAATAAATAAGGTTCATTGATAATCCCCAGCTGAATGAGCCAGTGATTGAGCAACCCCTTGCGGTCGCCGGCGAACAAATACAACCAAACCACGGACATTGCTACTGCACTTGTAATCGATGGCACATAGTAGCATAGGGTATAGAAAAAGCGGAACTTCTGCGGAATCTGGCTAATCAGCCAGGCCAGCAAGAAGGCCATAATATAACCTATCGGACCTGTAATAATGGCAAATTTTAGCGTAATCCCAACAGCTTTAAGAAAGATATCGTCGTCTACAAACAACAGCTTATAGTTAGAGAAGCCAATGAATCTCGGTGTCTCAATAATGTTGTAATAGCTGAAGCTTAGAACGACGGACATGATAATAGGAACAATAGTAAAAACGGTGAACAAAATCAGGAAAGGGGCCAAGAAATAATAGGAAACTTTATTTTTCTTGATATCTAACCAAAGCTGAGTCCATTTCCCGGGAGTTTTCGTCGGCTGCATCTGTACGGCTTCGTTCTGTGCCGGTGTAATTATTTCACTACTCATTTCTGACCTCCTTCCTCTTTGGCGCTTGAAGTCTGGGAAGTTTCAATTCCGAACTCTTCGCGTTTCTTACTGAGCTCTTTATTGATTTCACGCACACCTTGCTCCATCGCCTCCCGCGGGAATTTACCGTTGAGCACAATTTCATTCCAGATGTTGGCGATATGCCGGGTCGTGTAATATCCTCCAAGCACCACTTCGCGCTCTTTAAACCACTCCCACTGTTCCATAATGGCGTCGATATCATCTTGCTGCCACGGCAGACGTTTGAGTGCTTCAACATTGGCTGTATTCCAACGAGCTTCAACACCCAGCAAAGACTCAAGCTCTGAGCCGAAGTTCTCCTGTGCATCCGCACTGGTCCACCATTTCAGGAACTCCCAAGACTCTTCTTTCATATCCGTATCCTTAAAAATAATTCCTGTCTGTGCAAGCCCGCCTGTAGAACGGTTAATCTGTCCATCTGCTTGTTCAATACCCGGCATTGGTTTCATGCCCCACCAGCCTGTCAATTCAGGTGCGGCAGTAGATAACAGAATGTATGTGGAATAATCAGCAACGCCGATTGGCATCTCTCCAGAACGGAAACGGTTATAGAAATCCGCTTGTTTCTGCAGCTTGTAGTTCGTAAAGAGTCCCGTCCACATTTTCATAGCTGTCAGTGCTTCTGGTGAATCCAGATCAGACAACATCCCATTATTCTTATAGAAATCCCCGCCATACTGGAATAAGAACGGCGCAAACTCATTAATGGCTAGACTCGGATTGTTCGGGGCATGTGGATAATAGAAGTCCATCCCGTTTTGTTGCAGCACAGGAATCAGTTCCATAACCTCTTGCCACGTATTCGGAATATCCTTCTCGCTAATGCCCAGCTGTGCCATAATATCTTTCCGGTAAAAGAGCATCGTGAAGTTCTGATTCTCCGGCAATGCGAAGTCTCCGTTATCATACTTATAAGGAATCAGTGCACCCGCTCTGAAACGTTCAGCAACCTCTTGATAATCTGAGAATTCATTCAGATTCACGAGTGAATTCCGCACCGCGAAGTCAATCGGCACTTCACCCTCAACCCCCAGTGCCACATCGGGAGCAAGTCCGGCAGTATTGGCTAATAACAGAATCTGCTTCTGATCCGCTGCAAGCGTAGGAATAATATTGACGTTCACCTTGATGCCCGTGTTTGGTGTAAAGTCCTCATCCACCATTTGCTTAATGATCTCCGCCCAATCACGTCCACGAGAGATCCAGACATCCAGCACCTTTTCATTTTTGTACGTATTCCCTATGCCGCTGTAATCCTTTGTAAAAGAACTAAAGAAGTCATACGTCATCGTCCCTACACGGGTATACCAAGGAGCCGCGTCTTTAGGCCATGGCTGATCTTCCGACTTCACTTCAATATAGTCCATTACAATACTCTGCTTCATTAATCCGTTGACCCATAAGCCAAGCGATGACTGCAGATCCGTAAATTGCTGAAGACGACCTGGAATACTTGAGGTATCCTTCGCCATTTCCAGGAACCGATCACGTGCTTCATAAAGCGTACTCAGCTCAGAGCTTCCATCCGCAACGCCAAAAGCATACATATCCTGCACAGCATCATCCAACGTCCGCGCCATCAAATGTAAACGTGGCACAAGATTAGGAATGTTCTGCTCCAGCTGCCAATCCCCGTTTGGATCAGGGTTCGTTCCCGTTACCTGCGTGATTTCACGTCCCAAAAGAGACATTTTATGTGTAGTGTTCAGCACAGCTTCAATCATTCCGCCTACACCCGATACTTGAACTTCCATCCGCAACGTATGCTTGCCTTGTTCGAGATAAAAGAAGTATTCTCCGTCCTCATTTCCCAGCTTGTTTACTTGCCATTCCGCTTTGTAAGGGAATTTCAAGGCATTCAGCTCTTGGAACGGTACCTCGCCATCAATCATAATCCGGCGTTCCACCGGTATCCCGTTTAGGAACCACTGGCCGTAACGAATTGCGATATTGTAGAGCCCTGACTCAGGAATCTCGAAATCCCATTCCGCCCATTGTCCACCCGTACGCCACCCGACACCCCCAAAACTATTAAGCACAATAGCATCTTTGTTAAAAGGTTCGGTGAGTGGCTCCCGGTCCTCGATCCGCTTCAGCGTTGGATCTGAACGAAGGGAGGATTCTTCTGCCTGAATTTTGATCACTTGATTCTGAACAGGCTTGTAACCCTTATTCTCATACTCCTGCTTCACTTCCGCATAAGTCGGGAGCGGTTCTGGAGAAAATATTCTCAGTTCACTAAGTGCAGCCGGTTCCCGGATGGCTTCCAGCTTCACCGTATGCTCCCCTTTGGTCAGATAAAAGCGAAAGGGATCCGCAGTTCTGGCCTCGGCATCTCGAAACTCCCGATATTGCCAGCCTGTTACCTCTTCCCGCTTGGGATTAAATTCATTCCCTTGATTGTCCAGCCATGGCTCTGCACTTTCCTTCCACATCCGCTGGAATTCCATTTTTTTTACTTGAGAGAATAAATACTCCCCATCAATCTTTACGCTTCGAATGATCGAGG
The DNA here is from genome assembly GCF_037980415.1 of Paenibacillus sp. FSL H7-0690. Taxonomy (NCBI): domain Bacteria; kingdom Bacillati; phylum Bacillota; class Bacilli; order Caryophanales; family Paenibacillaceae; genus Paenibacillus; species Paenibacillus sp. FSL H7-0690. The sequence continues at coordinate 5,697,136 of NZ_CP150281.1, forward strand.
ATCGTTTACCAGGAAGGGCATAATACTCCATCCCCATCTGATATAACCCATCTGCCGGAACCGTAAATGTATATTCCACCCAGCTATCCTCTGCTTTAAGCGCTAGTACCTTGCCGGGTTTTCCACCAAGATCCGTCATTACCTCTGTACCTTCAGCACTAATGGCCGTATAATCCGCCGAAGGAATAGCAAGCGTAAAATCCGATGAGTCCTTTGCTCCATCCTGCTGTTTTTCCTCGTAATAGCTTAAGTAAGAGGCTTCGAGTTTTGAATTCACACTATCGCTTTCTAAAATAGAGCTTTCATCAACATCCGCATAAACGGGGATGCCCTCCATCGCTGAATTATCAAACCCTCGTGATTGATTCCACCACACTAGGGAGACTCCTAAAAGTACCAGTAACAACAAACTAATCTTATATTTTCGCAGTATGCGTAACACGCATCGGTCTCCTCCCATCTTTACGGGCCTCTCGGACTTAAGTGAATACAAGCAGGGCAGCTCTGGCAATTGCAGGCTGCCCCTCCTGTTATTAGATTTCCTTACGGCTGCATTCCCATTGCCTTTTTAAAGGCAGCAATTTCTTTGGAAGCTTGCTTCAAGACATCATCACCAATTTTTTGAATAGCCGTCTTGGAATCTGTGTTCTTAGCCAGTGCATCACCGATCGCCGCTATAAAGATTTCCCAGCCCTTGTTATCTACTGGTGTAAGGTGTTTGACTGGAATATCGTTGCTTAATTGCTCATATAGTTTAAATTCCTCTTGCCCACCCAGATATTCATTTTTAGTGTTTGCGTACCAATCAAGACTGGAAATATCCTTGTAACCCGGCTGAATGGAATGTTTTGTCCAAATTTTCCAAGCATTTTCACTTCTCATGCTCCACTGAATGTAAGTCCATGCCGCTTCTTTATTTTTGCTTTGCGAAGGAATAACAAAGCTTGAGCCGCCCATTCCCACGTTAATTCCTATTGGCAAACGGGTTACCTTCCATTTTCCGGCAAGCTCAGGGAATGTTTCCTGAAGTCCGCGCGCTCCAAATGAACCCGATACGACACCAACTAAATCACCTTTCAGAACTAGCTGTTTACCTTCGTCTGAGCCATAACCGATATGAGGTGCCCAGCCCAACTGTTGTCCACGTTTTGTAATATCAAGAACTTTCACCATTTTGTCCGTATTACGTGTCCAGTTCATATCCTTATCAAAGTAGCCGACTTCATCTCCTGCCCATACGATCGGGCCATCGCTCCACTCCATGAAATATTTACCGTTAGCTTTCAAAATTTGAGCCAGGTTCAAGAGATTCTCTTCATCTTGCATGTATTCACCAAGCTCAGCAGGATCACTTGGCAATCCAAGCTCTTCAAAAATGTCTGCACGGTAGTAATAAACCCCCGGTGTCATATCCCAAGGCATACCAAGCAGCTGTGAGCTGTCTGGTGTCATCCAACGTTCCCAGTTATATGGAGCAACCAGATCTTTATATTTTCCAGCGTTATAAGGCTCTTCCAAAAGATTCTCCAGCACATTGCCCGCCATATAACGGTTCAACTGGTACATTTCTACTTCAGCTACATCCGGCGCTCCACTACCTGCGGCGATTGTCGTTTGCAGCTTGTCATGCAGGTCGCCAAAGGGCATAACTACCGTCTTCAGCTTGATTCCAGGATATTCAGCCATAAATGCAGCGCCGACTTCCTCGAACACTTTTTCATTAAAGGCCCAAACGGTAACCTCACCTTGAATATCTTTGCTTGGCAGGTCGTTGGCAGGATCTGCTGCTTCCGTGCCCTCAGTAGCTGTTGCATTGGTTGGCTCACTAGCATTATTAGTTTTTTCAGTGTTCGTTTTACCGTTGTTAGCTGCATTTTGATTCGTCGTTGAGCTTCCAGCGCTGCTACAGGCTGACAGAATAAGCACAAAAACCATTACCATACATACGACTAAACTGCTCGTTTTTCTTTGCGAAATCATAACCTAACCTCCCTCTTAAATTGAACAAATAAATGCTTGTTTATAGTGAAGGAGTGAACCTCCCTCCGTGACCGGCTATTTCCCCCCTTCCTTTAGTCTTAACACGGTCACGGAATATTTCGGGAATTCAAACTCCAGACTACCTTTGTCTACACTTACCTTTTGAGTTACAGGTGCCACCTTGTCAGGTTCAGCGAAGCTATTCTCAGCATTTAAATCGTCCGACTGAAGTACGGTAGCTGTTCCTTCCAGACTTGATGTGGCAAGTCCGGCAAAAGAAACATCCGTGCGCTGAGCAGTGTCACCCGCATTAACGACTTTAACGATCAACTCACCTGTGGCAAGATCACGGCTCGCAGTTTGGAACAGCGGCCCTGCTGGACTTTCATCGTTCACCTCTTGTATAAGCTCATCGTCGAGATAGAGCCGGATATTAGCACCTGATAATTCAATGCGGATATCGTACAATTTCCCAGTCTCAATCCTTACAGGAACCGTTCTTCCGATGACTGCTCTTGTTCCACCTACTGATTTTTCAATCGCGCTCTGCGTATTTCCCCAGCCGCCAAGATTCCACCAATAGAAGTTACCTTCATCTTTAGAGCCGAACATAATGAGCATGCCTTCTGCTCCGCCAGTCTTTTTCGCCTTAAGAGAAAGTGTATAATCACTCCATGAAGTCTCACCGGCAACTGCACGAATATCAATATCATTAGAAGTCTGCTTAAAAGTACCCTTGGATTGTTCCCAGTCCCCATTGTTTAGAGTCCAGGCTCCGGAATCCTTCTTGAAATGATCTTCAAAAAGAACGTCATCACCTTTCGCTACTCGTACATCGCTGTACTCTACCTGGGTGGCCCAAGTCCCCAAACCAATTCCACCTTGAATGGATTGCTTACCGGAGGTTTCTTCTTGACCTAGAGCCACAAGTGAGGTTGGAAGAACTACATCTCCCTTATTGCTTCCGAACATCTGCTGCACATGATAAGAAGGTGTTCCGTAGCTAGTCGATGAATCAAACACAATAGCGTCCGGGTTCCAAGTACGATCCTTCGTATTCACAAACAATGGAGCATAGGAGGACATTTTTACGATATCAGAATTCCGTTCCATGCCCATCATAAAAGCGGCCTCGCCGATTGCAGCGTTCAGATTGCCTTCTCCCGCACCCTTGGTCACCGCATACTCACCAACATAAATCTCAGGACCACTCCGGTCATAAGTATCGTATCTTTTCGAGTTGCTGAGGAACCATTCAGAGGTTTCATAGTAATGCTCATCAACCATCTCGATAGGCTCACCTTCAACTGCCGCATTGGCAATGAGATGAATCTCTGGATACTTCTCTTTAATTGCTTTATAAAACAAGCCATAACGCTTAATATATTCACTCATCTGGAAATTGTTTTCGTTACCAATCTCTAAATATTTCATATTAAAAGGCTCCGGATGACCATTGGCGGCTCTTTGTGCCCCCCATTTGCTAGTAACCGGTCCGTTTGCATATTCAATGGCGTCCAGCGCATCTTGTATCCATGGCTGAATTTCACTGACTGGAACGGTATTCTGCTTGGCTATAGGATCTCCGTTATGTGAAATCCCGATATAAGCTACATATAATGGTTCCGCTTTCAGATCTTCGGCCCATTGCAGATATTCGTGAAAGCCCAGCCCATCTGAGGAGCGGTAATCCCAATATCCCTTATGACCGGGACGCGTTTCAATCGGACCAATGGTGTTCTTCCATTGATAAGCATCAGTTGGCGTTTTCCCTTCCACAAAACATCCCCCCGGAAAACGAACGAATGCGGGTTTCATCGCAGCTACCTTTTCAGCCAAATCGATGCGAAGCCCATTCTCCCTGTTGTTCCAAGTCTCAGGAAACAAAGACACCATATCGAGATAAACAGTCCCTACATTGGCAGCAGAGATTACAATTCGTGCGTTTGCTACAGTACCTGTAGAAGTCAGTGTGTATGTATATGGATGCCATCCTTCTTTTAACTTATCAACGGTCTGTTCTGCATATAGCTCATTGCCATCTGGGCTCTCTAACGTTATACGCAGTGGCATATTGTCCCCTGGCTCTGGCCGCGCATAGAAAGACAACTTGTAACTGGCATCCTTCGTCAAAGCAATCCCCCAGTAACCATTATTCACAGCAGATACCGAACCACCCTCGGCAGCTGATGATACTGTTAAAGCCATTGCCTGGGTCTGAGCATCGTTCAAAAGCTTAGTGCTGGTCAGAGCAAGCTTCCCTTTACTCCCTCCTTTTTCATCCATCCACCAATTGAACAGTGTGACCGAACTATCCTCAAAGGAACGATTGGAAATCAGCTCTGCATATAGCCCTCCATCTCCCGCATGATTAATCTCTTCGAAAAAGGCTCCGTACAACATCGGGCTGATCTTAGCTCCCGGATTCGCCGTATCCACAGTCAACGTATATGCGGTTCCACTACTTGTGTTAGCTGCTGTCGCCGTTGGAAGAGTTTTCTTTCCCGCTTCACCCGTTGCTTCTTTGGCAGACTCCTGAGACAGTGTTGCTGGGTTTTCGCCCTTAGAAGCCCAATAATACGTCAGCCCGCCAATCGCAATCACGAAAATCAGTACCGTAAGCCATAGCTTCCGTCCATATTTATTCAAAGATAATTACCCCCAACCTTTTATTAGCGTTTTCATTTTTATGAAGTGAACAGATCCTTCCATTCGTAATAACTTAAAATCATTTCACAAAACCTAAATGAATCCGTTTCCATTGATAAAATACCATACTAAAATCTGGTTGTAAATAAATTAAACTAAACCTTTTTATACTTTTATGAATATAATTTCCAATAGATTTGCAAGAAATCAAGAGATTTATTAGTTTTTTTAAAACAAATTCCCTCTTTTCATCTCACCATCTTTATATTTTTCTAAAATAAACGGGGGTTTACAGCCCTAAGTAAGTTTAATTTTCATTTTTTCCTTCATTTATTTTACTGTTTTATTTTTCCATTCAAATAATAATGAAACTAAAATTAATTGTGTTGCCCCCAAAAAATCATATAAAAAAAGCTCCCCCTTGCCCAAACTCAGGCAAAGGAAAGCTATCGTTTAATTTCCAACTAAATTTAGTTCCGCCACTTCATAAACTTGTAATCAAGAAAATCAACAAGCAAGAAGAGAATAAAACCGACCAAGCTGAACAACATAATTCCCGCATACATCTCCGGATAATCTAATCTTAACCACGCATCCATGATGAAAAAGCCCATACCGTGCTCTGTTCCATAGATCTCCGTAAAAAACAGTACAGATATCGCCGTTCCAAGCGAAATACGAATCGTACTCAGAATTACTGACAATGCCCCCGGCAGTGTCACATGCCAGAACTTCTTCACAGCGCTGGCACCTATACTAGTTAAGACATCATAGGTATTGTCCGGAATAGCCTTAACCCCATCCCTTACCGAAATGATGATCTGAAACAATAGAATCAGCATGATCATTAGGATTTTGGACGTCTCCCCAAGCCCGAAGAACAGCATCACTACTGGAAGCAGGGCAATTTTGGGAACAGGATAGGTCAAGTAAACCACAGGGTCCAGCAGTTTGTTCCAGGTCAACGAACGTCCCATTAGAAGACCTACAAGCAGTCCAATAATTAACGCCAGTACCACACCTGCAAAAATTCTGAACAAGCTATACCCTACATTTATAGCAATATCCTGCGCTCCTAACTGAAACATCGCCTTATATACAGCAAAGGGACTTGGCAAAATCGAATGGTTCATAAGTAAAAATGCGATATACCAGACTACATTCATACAGACAAATACAAATAGCAGCCTTACTAGATGATGAAGTCGACGTTTGTTTACCATATCTCCTGCATTACCTTTCTAATCCGCTTAGTCTGCTCAAAGAAATCCACACTGTCCCGCTTATCCTCATGCTTCATATGAAACACCAAATGATTATCAATAATTTCAGGTGTAGTTTCTTTGTTGGACGGCATGACGATAATCTTTTGCCCCAGCAGAATCGCTTCTTCCACATCATGAGTGACAAATAATGTAGTCGTCGGGTTAGCCATCCAGTTCTCTAAAAAGAGGACCTGCAGCGTTTCCCTTGTTATCGCATCGAGTGCAGAGAATGGCTCGTCCAGCAACAGAATAGTAGGCAAAATGGCAAAAGCTCTGGCAATCGCTACTCTTTGCTGCTGGCCTCCACTGAGGGATAAGGGATAACGTTCTGCTAAATCAGAGATCCCCATCGACGAAAGCCACTGCTTAATCTGCGTCTCCCGTTCTTGCTTGGATGAACTTGCCGTATGCGTAATCTTCATCGCTATCTGAATATTATCATGTACAGTCTTCCAAGGAAGAAGCCCGTAGTTCTGCGGCACCAGCCCGATTAACGTTTCTTTCTCATGTACAGATTTCTCATTAAAAAGAATTTGTCCCTGATAGCTAGGCAGCAAGCCCGCAATCGCCCGTAATAAGGTTGATTTTCCGCTGCCAGAGGGTCCGATAATGGTGTAGATCCCATGTTCCGGCAAAGATAAATCCACCTGACCTAAGGCTAATTGTCCGCTCTTATATTCTACTTTCAGATCCTTTATGGCGAGTCCTTTATTTCTTGAATTGGACATCAGAAATCACATCTTCAGCCGAGATATTTTTGCTAAGCAAACCTTTTTCCCGTGCCCAAGCAAATGCAGCCTCTACTTCCTTCACATCCACTTGATAAGCTGGTACATAATCCGGTACCTTGATCTCATCTTTTAATGTTTCTGGATATCCTACTTCTTTGATTACAAGATCGATATATTCAGATTGTTCATGGGATTTCATATAAGCTACTGCTTCATCATAAGCAGCATACATACTGCGGATAGCTTCTGCTTTGGCATCAATTGCAGTTTGCGGGAAAGCTAATACGAACGGATTTACTCCCGCAGTTAGCGTTGAGCTCAGTACACGCAGGCCTGAGGTTTTGCCCATCGTTACAAAAGGTTCTGGCAAAATTGCCGCATCCGCCTTATTATTCTTAAGCAATTCTAAACGGGTCGGAATCTGTGGAACCTCTGTCACTGTAATATCAGCTTCGGTCAGACCTGCTTGTTTCAGCATCATGGCCACTGTATATTGTGTGGAGGTATTTTTGGACAAAATCACGGTTTTCCCCTTCAAACCCTTCACATCCTGGATCGATTCATTTCCAGTCAGCAAATCAAATTCCCCAAAAGTTGTACTGGTGATCTTCACATCCAGTCCAGCCTCATTGTAAATGGAGATCGCAACCAGGTCAGCACTTAGACCATCCAGCTTGCCTGCTTGAAAAGCTACATCCCGATCTTTGGCGCTTTTAAACGTCTGGATGTCCAGATCCACACCGTGGTTTTTATCGAAACCTTGTTCATGTGCGATGATAAAAGGAATAGCATCAATCGAGGGTAATAAACCGAGCGACAATGAGGTAACTTCTTTTGCAGCCTCTGGAGCAGCTCCCTCTGACGATTCTGTATTTGTATTATTTTTCGAACCACAACCCACTGCAAGTGCAGCGATGACAACAACCATCATAGATAACAACAACATTCTCTTTAGACCTTTATTCTTCATTTAACTCTCCTGCCTCCATTATTCTTTCTATAGTGTAATTCTCTGTAATATTCTTTGCTCACTCATAAATGTGCATGCAAAAAAATCCTTAAGCTCTACAAAAAAAGCTTTAGGCATGTTAAGTTTACCACCAATCTTTATATTTTGTATATTTATAAATTTAGATATAAGTAAATAGAAGCGACGCAAAAAAAGCTGACAGCGGAATGGTTCCGCTACCAGCCTCAATCTCTATATTATGGAGTTAGTAGATTTGTGTGGATTTTAATGACAGCTTTTTTAATCTGCTGCCCCGGTTGACCCATGCCCGGTCTGTGAACATCATGAGGGAAAAAGACCGCGAACATTCCAGGCTTCAAAGATAACAATATTTCATCTGCTGATGGGGGATAAAGCGCATATTCTCCTTCGGCATCGTAAGGCTTAATGGGCTCGATCCCTTCTTGCAGGGGTGCCCAGCCAATCGTTTCTTCACCTTCGATCAGATAATGCACATCAATATAAGTCTCATGCTTCTCTGCGGCTTGTTCCTCCAGCGATTTTGCCTCCAGAGCCATAATCGAAGCATACATTTCGTTCCCGCGGATTTCGATTCGCCCAAGATCAGGATCATGTTGTAAGATTACTTTCAATTCCTCAATAGCCTCAACAATGACAGGATTCTCATACTTGATATGCTCTTCCCAAGATGACAAAGAACCTAAGATCATAACTTCCCATTCCCCTCACATCTTAATGTGCTAAACCAGTTTCTCACTGACTGCTGAAGCTGTAGTTTCTTTATTGATTATGGATTGCTCACTAGTCTTCTTGAAATATTCTACATATAAAATATCAAGCAGATAGAGCTGCGATATCTTTGCAGATAATGAACCCCCTTGCAGCGGTCCTTCATTAGCACCACATAGCAGGGTCAGATCGGAGTACGAGGTTAACGGTGACTTTTCAAACCTGGTAATGGATATTACTTTGGCTCCTCGTTCCTTTGCTTTTCTCGCAACCTCAATGCTATCCTTGGTCGAGCCGGAATAAGAAATCACAACAGCGACATCCCGGTTAGACATCAACGCTGCCGACATCATCTGCAGATGTGAATCCATTAAACATTCCGTTTTGTTCGTAATGCGCATAAATTTAATCTTGGCTTCCATAGCTGTGACTAGAGAAGAGCCCACACCGAAAAACAATACACGTTCTGCATTAATCAAATACTCAATGGCCTCACTGATCTTCTGTATATCAATTAAATTATAGGTCTCGTTGAGTGCACTTACATTCGTGGTCAGCACTTTAGAAGCAACAGCTTCAATCGTATCATCCATCAGAATTTGATCGGTAAGCTGCGGGATCTCATTCTCCACAGTGATGCTATGTGCCAATGCGATCTTGAACTCTTGATACCCTTTATAACTTAAAGATTTGCAAAATCGAAATATACTTGATTCCCCAACATCACATGCATCTGCAAGATCAGTAATCGACATGTAGACTACACTTCTCGTATTCTCTAGTACGTAGTCCGCTACCTTCTTCTCCGTATTCGTCAAATTATTGTATTTAGAATGAATTGAAGAAAAAATACTGATTGTCCGCAAAAAAGCCCCTCCTTTTCAATAAATTAATGTACGAATAAGGAGGAAGCTCCCAGCAGACCTGCCTTATTCCCTAATGAGGCTTTAACAATTCTCACTCCCGCAAAGCTTTCCATAATCAAAGACTTCGTGCGTTCTTCTACCCTTCGAACCAAATCTTCTTGTTCCATTACACCGCCACCAATAATAATCGCGGATGGATTGAAGATATGTGTGATAGAGGCTAAACCCACAGCCACTTCAGTAATCCATAAATCTAAAATACGTTCAAGCTGCTCATTTCCGCTCTCTATTTTATCAAATAAAGCTTTTCCGTCCGTGCATTCGGGATCTGCCAGCTGAGCCATCTTCACTAAAGCTGTAGTTGAAGCGTATTTTTCATAATACGGCAGTCCTTCTACTCCGGATGGGGCCGACAATGGGTGAGTAAAGATATGGCCAAATTCAGCCGCTACCCCATTAGCCCCTTTATAGATTTGGCGATTAATGACGATCGCACCGCCAATGCCTGTGCCAAAGGTTAGACATAAGAAATTGTTAAAGCTCTGAGCAGCTCCATAATAAGCTTCGCCTAATGCTGCTGAATTCACATCGTTCTCTACCATAACAGGTTTATGAAAATGATGGGTGACAATATCCTTAATTTTCATTCCAGTATATCTAGGTATATTTTCGTTAGCATAGACAATAAATCCTTCTTCTGCATTAACTTGGCCCGCGGTGCTTATGGCAATGGCATCAAAATGATCGTATTCTGCAATCTTTTCCAGCATTCTCGAGATTACATGGGGTCCCCCCAAGTAGCTTTCTGTTGCATACTCCTTGAAGTCATGTACATTCCCCTGTTTATCGCATATACACATCTTGGTATTGGTACCGCCAATATCTACGGCTACAATTCTCATTCCCATCTACCCTCTCTGGCGTTCTACTGAATAGCGTTCACAAACCGTTTCGTAATCTCCATCGGTCTCGTGATCGCAGAGCCAACCACTGCTGAATACACACCTAAATCAAACATGGTCTTTAATTCTTCAGGAGTGGAAACCCCACCTTCAGCTATAACGGGAACAGAGAAGTTGTTGACGATTTGTTGAACCAATTCAAAATCTGGCAAGTTGCGGCCTTTAGTAGCCTCGGTATAACCGCTCAAGGTAGTTCCTATCAGATCAAATCCCAGCTCAACAGCCTTCGCAGCTTCCGCAAATGTAGAACAATCCGCCATAAACAGTTGATCTTTATAGGTCTCTTTTAAAAGTGGAAAAAGTTCAGAAATAGTAGATCCGTCCGGGCGAATCCGGTCTGTAGCATCCATAGCAATGATATCTACCCCTTCGCGGTACAGCTCATCGACTTCCTTTTGAGTGGGTGTAATAAAGACTTCAGAGCCTTTATACACCTTTTTGATTATCCCAATGATCGGCAGATTCACTTGCTTTTTGATTTCTTGAATATCCGCTACGCTGTTTGCCCGAATTCCAGAAGCCCCGCCTAAGTAAGCAGCATAAGCCATTCTCCCCATAATAAACGGGCTATGCAGCGGTTCTTCTGGTAAGGCTTGACTGGAGACGACTAGTTTATGTTTTATTTTTTTAAGTACATTATTTTCAGTATTCATCAGTAACCACTCCACATTTTTATTTATTCTTTAACTGCTCCTGCCGTAATCCCATTGGTGAAGAACCGTTGGAATAACATGAACACTAGCAACATCGGAATTGCAGCGATGGTAGCTCCGGCCATTTTATAAGCGAAATTAGGATTCAAATCCTGCATTAAGGTCGCAGTACCAACCATTAATGTTTTCATTTTGTTCTCTTGGCCTATAACCAGCTGCCACAAATAATCATTCCAGACTTGCACGAAATTCAGAATAAATAAGGCTCCAATACCAGGTTTGACAATAGGCAACATGATGCGCGTGAAGATTCTCCATTCATTTGCACCATCTATTCTCCCGGCTTCTCTTAAGGCATTAGGGGTTAAATCGAAGAATCCCTTTAATAGGAACACTCCAAATGCACCCGCCACGTTCGGCCAAATCATACCGTTATAACTATTTACCATTCCAAATTGTTGGGTGATCCGGAATAAGGGCACAATCATAATTTCTTTAGGAATCATCAAGCTTGATATAAAGATAATGAAGATTATATTTTTACCTTTAAAATTAATCTTTGAGAACGCATAGGCGGCCATAGAGCCTACAACAATAACCAAAATAGTAGAAATACCAGATACATAAATACTATTAAACGTCCATCTTAAAGCCGGCTGGTTCTGAAATACATCCACATAGTTGGAGAATGTAATCGATTTGGGCCACCAGTCTGGAGGCATCTTCACAACATCCGAGCTGTTTTTAAGTGAACTTGTGAATAACCAATATAGTGGAAAAAGATTAAGGAGTGCGAAGAGGATAATGATCACATTCGATATCACATCAAACTTCTCTCTCTTTTTCTTGTTTTTAATCTTCGACATGTTGTATTCCCCCTCACTTCACCTTAATCATGCTTCGTAGCTGTGGCACAGACAATATCAATGTAATCACGAACATGATAACCCCTACCGCAGAAGCTACACCGAGTTGGTTATATTTAAAGGCATTATTATAAAGGTAGTACATCAGCGTTACGGAGGAATTATTCGGTCCGCCACCGGTCAATAACTGAATAACTACAAAGATTTTTAATACGGCAATAATATTGATAATCGTAATATAAGTTGTTGTAGGTCCTACCGAAGGAATCAGGATCTTTGTAATCACTTGCCATCTGCTAGCACCATCGATTTCTGCTGCTTCAAAAAGCTCTTTCGAGACACCAATCATCGCAGCTATATACAGAATAATTGCCTGGCCCACGTTAGTTGCGAAGGTTACAAATATCACGACTGGCAGAACCGTCTTTGGATTTCCCAGCAGATTAATCGTCCCTAGTCCCATGTCTTTATATAGATAAGAGATAAGTCCGTTAGCCGGATTCAGCAAAAAGCTCCAGACCATACTCATAACCACCATGGACACCATTACCGGGATATAATAACTTCCTCTAATAAAGGAAACGTACTTAGCATTCTTATCAAATACCGCAGAGGCTACGAACAATGCAAACCCCACTGTAAGTAGAACGATAAATATTACGAACACAACGGTGTTGATAGTAGCCTTAAAAAATACCGGATCATTAAACAATGTGGTGTAATTGGCAAAACCCACAAACTTCTCGCTGTCATAATTAATCTGGTATAGACTCAGCCGCATCCCTTCTAAGATCGGATAGACAAGAAAGGCTAAGAATACTATCATCTGAGGTAAAATAAACAGATAACCTGTAATATTCTCTTTTAGGTAATTACTACGTAGTTTCATATCGTTTACCTTTCTAATTAACAGCCCTAGAGTCTCTTCAGACCCTAAAGGCTGTCAATCGTGTATTGTTTATCTGGTCTTAGATTATTGGAAAATTACAGAGCCAGCTTTATTGGTCTCAATCACCTTGTTGCCACTTGCCTGATAATCTTGCACAAACTGTTCCGGTGTCTTAGCTCCCATGTAAAGTGCTTGTAGCTCTGGATATAAGACCTCTCTTAATTGGCTGTATCCTGGAACGTTGCCTGTGAAGTTGAACAAATATTTAGAGTTGGCATCGTAAGCTGCAAACAGTGGATTTTCTGCTTTAAGTGCTTCGGCTACAGAACTTCTTACAGGAATACCATTCTTAGAGGATTTAACTAACTCAGGATCGCTTGAGAAGAACTTCACGAAATCCTTAGCTACTTCAGTCTTCTTAGCATCTTTGGACTTGAATACACTAGCGCCTACTACATAAGTAAAGGATAGAGGATCTCCGCTTTCCGACGGAATATTAGCAAGTCTCATATCGAATTTCGCTGCCGTACCGTCCGCCATATTAGCTTTCGTACCATTAAACAGAATTGGGTTAGTGAAACTGATCGCTAATTGCTGATTTTGGAACATAGCATTGGCATCATTAGAAGAAACAGATTCTGCGCCTGGATTTGTATATCCGCCGTCATATAGGTTTTTCAGCCAAGTTGCAGCTTTAACTCCGTTCTCATCATTCAGGACAATGTTGCCTTGATCATCAAAGAACTTATTGCCGAAGATTCTCATATAGGCAAGGTTCCATGTATCGCCCTGATTATTTACAGCGAATAATGCCATTGGATATGCATTGGAATACTTATCCTTCGGCAGATTGTTTTTCAGACCCTCAAGAATTTGGTGATATTCATCCAAGTTCCAAGTTTTGATTTCGGATTCTTCACCCACAAACTTTTCTAAGCCTGCTGCTTTAAACATGTCCGCGTTGTAAACCAAGGTGCCTGGGTTGTGCTGGAATGGATAGAAATAAATATCTTCTCCGAACGTTACAGCGTCCCAGTAGTTTTGAGCAATATCGCTTTTCGCGTCTTCATCAATGATGTCAGTCAAAGGAACCAATGCTCCCCGGTGAACGTAATCCCCCATCGGGAATACACTCTCAAAGAACACATCTGGAGGTGTTCCTCCGCTTAAGTTAACATTAAGCAATTGATCGCGCTGATCTCCAGCAATGACCTCTATTTGAATATCTGCATCGTATTTATCATATTGTGCTTTGAATTTCTCAGCGGCGTGCTTTAGGAAGCTATCATAGTCCGCGCCTGCCTCCGTGGCATCCACAACACCCTTCCACTGTGGAGTCAGCCATACTCTGATCGCCACTTTTTCCTTCCCAGATGCAGAAGAATTATCGGATGTATTAGAACTCGCAGCATTGTTACCTGAGCAACCTGAAATTAAAGAAATAATCACCATTAGCGCAAGCATTGCCGAGAGTAAACGTTTTTTCTTCATTTATAAACCTCCCTAAAAGTTTTGTGAGCATTACCTTCTCTGAATCGCTACGTACAAAACTCGCATCGAAAGCATACGCTTAAAGTTTTGTGAGCATTATCTTCTCTGAATCTCTTCGTACAAAACTCGCTCGAAAGCATAGAACCTTTAATTTAAAATCCGTTTGGCATGGTATTGCACTAAATCGGCCATGCTGCGATGTCCTTGCGGATCAAGATGCATATAATCAATTTCATTCATCGATACATGGTCTCTGGAATCTACAAAGTGGATACCAGTTCCCGTTAGCAAAGCTGCAAGATGCTCAGCGAGCTCCATAGACTTCTCACTACACCCGCTACCCATTGGTTTGCCAATAGGGGTATGAATATACTCTGCTCCAATCGGAGGGGGCGCGATTACTAGAACCTCTGGAGCCTTCCCCTCAGGTCCTGCACCGCTACCTTTAGCTTTAAGAGCCAGTCTAACAATACCTTGTGCGATGTTATAAGAAGTTAATCCAAACCTTTCTTTGGTATCATTGGTCCCAAGCATGATCACAACCAAGTCTAATGGCGAATGTGACATTAGGCAGGGATAGATATAGGAAATTCCAGAAAGTCCTTCGAATAGAGGGTCCTCACTGACACTTGTTCTGCCGGGAAGCCCTTCTTCGATCATACGGTAGGCGTCACCCAATTCTGTATGAAGAATTCCCGTCCAACGAATATCATCCTTAAATCTGCGGTCTGTCTCTGCGTCGTAGCCCCAAGTATTAGAATCGCCAAAGCATACGATGGATTTCTTCATTTGTCTTAACCGCAATATCTTTCAATAGCTTGATCAATCAATTTCATAATGTCTGCGATCGGACCAGCATCTTCAGCGGCTACTGCCTCAAGCGGTGCTCTTACGCTACCAATGTTTACGCCTCTTAATTTTAGAATCTCTTTTATTCCGGCATACATGGCACCTTTCAGCGAACAAAGGGCGATGATAATATCGTTGATATCGCTTTGAATTTGTCCAGCTTCTTCGAACTTACCAGCCTTAACAAATTCATTTGCTTGCAGGAACAGCTCAGGCATAACCGCATAGGTTCCACCGATTCCCGCATCCGCTCCCATAATTCTTCCCGCAACATATTGTTCATCCGGTCCATTAAATACCACTACATCTTTTCCACCCACTCTTTTGAATCTTTCAATATCCATAGTCGGCATGGAGGAGTTCTTCACACCAATCACCTTTTTGTTCGCAAGCAGCTTCTCAAATAGGGACGGAGTCAGTGTATATCCAGTAGTCTGAGGAATGTTGTAGATGATGAAGCTTAGAGGGGTTGCCTCCATAATCTCGCTCCAATATTTATAGACTGCACTATCAGGTAACTTGAAATATATAGGCGGGATTGCGGATAATGCATCGTATCCTAAGGTTGCAGCATGTTTCGCTAACTCAATACTATCTCTAGTGGAAGGGGCACCCACGTGGGCAATCAGTGTCATTTTACCTTTCAGGTTACTAGCTACGTAGCTTAGTACCGCTTTGCGTTCGTCGAGACTCTGGTAAATACATTCTCCTGAGCTGCCTCCCACATATACACCTTGAACTCCTTTTTCAAATAAGTAATCACATAAAGCATGCGTCCGGGATTCCGAAATATTTCCTTGATCGTCATAGCAGGCATAAAAGGCAGGTATAATTCCGTGGAACTTTGTGAGTGTCATTGTTAATCCCCCTTAAGTTGTGAGCGGTTTCTTTTCTACATAAACAAAATATCATTATATTTTGCTTTTGTAAATTATTTTCTCTATTTTTTGAAAAATAAAATTTATTTCCACCAATCTTATTTATGATTAGCAAAATAATGGTTTTCAGTGCAACTCGCAGCTAATAATCATTTATTTTTCCATATTCATTAGAAAATAATCCTGTAAATTCTCCACCCTAAATTTATTTCTTCAGGGCAGTATTTGTTGGATATACGGATGTAAAATAATTTAAAAAAGTGGTACTAATGAGTATCCTTTCAGCTTCGTTAAAAATGTCTCCTACAGGGAGACACTTCTCTCCAGATGAAGCACAAAACCTAAATAACACACAATGTTCACTGAATAATCTGTGTTTTTCAGACGGACACACCTTTTAAAAAATGGAGTTTAGGATTATAATGAAAGCGTAAACAAAGAACAACAAAATCTATTTTGTTTCTTCGCCAAAGGAGGCTGGAGGAAATGCTAGCAGGACTTAAGGAACTTAAAAATTGGGTGACAGAAAACTGGAATCCAACATTGAATACAGGTAATGAGGACTACCGGAAAATGGAGTACTCCGTGGAGCGCCATCTGCACACTCCGCAATCTCCGAAACCACTTAGCTATGAAGAAGAGGCTCGCATCAAGACCGTTAAATTTCATTAACTAACCCTTCAGATAAAGATTGATTCATAACGAAGACATCAGACCGCCAGTTCTGGAAGCAATTTCAGTGGATGCGGTCTTTTATTATGCCTTGTAGTTGTATACCGAAAAAACCTCCTCCACCCTAAAGGGTGAAGAAGGCTAATAGGTTACTTTCAAGGACATGGCAGTAGGTTATCAATTCAAAGGCCTTGTTTAGTTCATCCTTCGATAAACCTCAGCGCGCGTTCCGATTGATAATCAGCTAGGCCTTGGGCGAATTGTTGATCAGGAAATCCTCTATGCAGCAGCTTTAATCCACCTGAAGTTAAGGAGACATGATGGTGGAATTGATAAAATAACAGCCTATCATGATCCAGAGCATCGTTCTTTAAGTACCGGTAGAAATCCCCAAATCTCATCTGCAAAAAACTATGCTCATGCTCAATATCATAAAACATTGCTCCTTCGATATCGATCAAGAAAGGTTCCAGTTTATCGTTAACCATAACATGGTCAGGACCCAGTTCCCCGTGAATAAACCCATATTGCTGTCTGGGTTGAATTTTTGATTCAAGCTCGTACAACTTATCGAGCAGTTTGCTTTGATTAGACCTGATCTTCTCAATATGTTGGGAGGCATAGGCTAGCTGTACTTTCGCATTTTCCATTTGTAATAAATGACATTGCCCCATGCTGCTCTCGTTAGCATTTGCTTTCCCAAAAACATGCCTCTCGTGGGTATGCATAGCAGTAAGCATCTCCCCCACACGCTGAAAAACTTTATCTTGAACACGTAACTCGGGATGATGAAAATAGGTTTCTGCCATTCTTCCATCTATATATTCAACCAGAGCATAATCGAAAGAGTAACGATCTCTTACCTTATTCAGATCATAAAGAGCAGGGGTCTGAATTCCATGTTGTGTTAAGTACCTGTTATTTAATTCGAATAAATGACTTCCATAGGATTGTTCGTTTATATCTTCATTTTCTTTTTCTTCTTTAAAATAATTCATGGAAAGATCCCACACATACAAAACGCAGGAAAATCCATTACTGCACTCAATCTTGTAGACCACCTTTTGTGCGCCGCCATGCATGCGCGAAACACGAGCAACGAAATAACTGCTGCCAAAAACCCTACTAATATAATCCTGTAAGTCAGCCTTATCGAGATGACAAGTAACGTCCATTAACAACACTCCATTTATTAGGTTTTGCCGGCTTCACAATAGTAAATAAAATCCAGCCGAAAGTATAGACTTATTCTTTCTGATCAATTATGATGTTGAATAAGGTCTTGAAAAAAACAAGCATACAAAAAGCCGTTGGAATCAATTTCAACGGCTTTTTTTTATGAAATATCTATACAAATATAGAGGAGTACTTTCACAACATGTTCAAACGACTAACTGCACTATTTTCGATTCCCTCTTATGGCTTACTCTTTTTATGTATATTACTGCAGGGGATGGGGATTTCACTCAGCGCACCCTTTTTATCCATTTATTTCACGGAACAGCTTGGAGTATCTGTCGGGCTGTTTGGTGTTTTTCTGGCCACCACGTTAATTGCCGGGATATGGATCAGTACACTAATCGGAAGACGCTCTGACCTCGGCTTAAATCGAAGAAACATTTACCTTGTCTCCACGCTCTGTAATGCTCTGGCTTATAGCGGATACTTGCTCATTGGGGATTTTACGATCTTATTCATCTACATGATTGTGTTCACCGCTCTAGGTGCACCAGGGATGCCTCAATTGTTCGCCATAGCTAGAGAAGCAGTGAATAAGAGCGATTTTACGGATACTGCGTTTGCAAATTCTACCTTGCGTTCTGCTTTCTCTCTCGGCTTTATTACAGGTCCTTTAATCGGTACTCTGCTAATTGCTGCTGTTGGGTTTAAAGGGATTTTCTCGGGCACCATCGGAGTATTCCTGCTGGTTGCCTTACTTATTTCACTATTCCTGAAATCAAATACAGAAGTGAAAAGCAGTACTGCAGAAGTAAAAGTAAAAAGTTTCCGGTTGGGTCAGAACCGTAATGTTCTGCTTCCTTTTCTGATTATGATACTCATGTATGTAGCCCACTGGACGAGTAGCATCAATACTGCCCTCTTTATTACTAACAATCTAGGGGGAACAACAAGCGATGTCGGTTTAGTCAGCAGTATTTGTGCTGCGCTGGAAATTCCTTTTATGATCATGCTGGGACTACTTAGTGCGAAATACAGTAACCGAATCCTGATGATGTGCGGAGCCATTTTCGGAGGAGCTTATTATCTCGTTGTCATTACTTCAGGCGCGATGTGGCAAATGCTTGCAGCCCAAATTTTGCTTGCCTTTTTTGTTGCCGTTATTTCAGCGATTGGCATTAGCTACATTCAGGATCTGCTTCCAAACATGCCTGGGTATGCATCCACGCTCTACTCTAATTCATCCACGATCGGCAGACTGATTGGCAGTCTTGTTGGCGGGTTATTAGCTAGTGTTGTTGGGTACCGGTACTCATTTGTGCTCTGTTTCATACTCGTCATTATTTCTACAATCATGCTTGCGGTAAGCGGACGTTACTCTGTAGATGATCCACAAAAACTAGCGATTTAATCCGCTTTTTCGGGCTTCATTCAGCCCTTGAAACTTCTCCATATTTTCTCGCGACTAACTAACATATCCTTAAAAAGGTGGGGTTAGATGTTAAAAACTATTGCAAGAATGCTCATGTTGATGTCTTTAATCTTTCTGGCAGCATGTGCAGGGGATGTTAAACCCATCGAGGAGCCGAGCACAGGAGCAAATACGCCAACCCAAAGTCCAGCGATGAATACGCAGAAGCCGCAAAACACAGAACCCAAGCAGCCAAATGAAACTAGTTTTAAAGCAGAATTGTCGATAAATCTGAAATCATATTCAGATCAATTGACAGAGTATGATCTCCCCGCACTTGAAGTGCTGGAAAAAAACCTAACTGCTTTGGTTGAGCATGACCACACACTTTTCCAATCCGGGTTCGTAAACAAAAAACTAGCAGATGCTATGGAACCTTATTATGACGAACAATATCAGTACAAATTCACAGACATCGAAAGCATCGATTCCATGTTACCCAACGAACATCAGGTGAATATAACGGTAATCGGACAACGCTTGGATATGGCCGCAAAGACAGTTGAAAATGTAAAAATGCTATACGCTATTCGGCCAAACGATCAAGGGGAATGGGTCATTTATATCATTGATTGATTGATTGATTGATTGACTGACTGACTGATTGATTGACTAACTGACTGACTTGCTTATGAAAAATCGTCGACCGATTCCTGACAGGGAATTTGAACGGCGATTTTTTTGTGAAAAAAAACCAATTTCTCACCTTGCTAGCATTGCGAGATGCGGAGAATTGAATCATGTTTGTGGTAACCTTCTAGCTACCTACCCGATCTAATATTTAAGTAACGTTACGAACATCCTAAGACTTCTAGTCAAGAAAGCAGGTAAATCTTTGCATATAGATCCTATTGTCGTCAAAGCCAAAGCTGGAGACCCTGAAGCATTCGTGCAGTTGATGCAGGAGATAGAGTTACCTTTATACAGAACTGCAAGGTCCATCGTCAACAAAGAAGAAGATTGTGCAGATGCCCTGCAGGAGACGATGCTTAAAGCCTTTAAGAACATCCATACACTCAGAGAGCCCGCTTTTTTCAAAACGTGGATCTTCCGGATTCTGATTAATGAATGCAATAAAATGCTCAAAAACAACTCAAGAGCCCTCCCTTATGGAGAGCTTCCCGAAGTTCCTTCCACTTCCAAGGATTATGAGAAAATCGAATTATGGGATGCCGTTCAACATCTTGAGGAGAACCTCCGGATTGTCATTCACCTTCACTACCTACAGGACATGCCGATCCGTCAAATTTCCGACATTCTCGAAATTTCTACGGTTGCTGTGAAGACCCGGCTGCATCGCGCCCGCAAAAAGCTAAAGCATTCATCTCAATTCAATCAAGAAATGGAGTTGCGACATGGTAAACACTAAGTTAGAAGAACAGTTAAAGAACTGCCAAAGCCTACTTCCCGCTCAGTTATCGGATATTGCCCGCTCCAAACTGAATGAGACTTACCAAATCATCAGGGAGACCGATAATTCCATTTCCCCCATTCAGAGAAAGATGGATGCATCAAGAACTTTTAATAAGTGGTTGATTTCCACTGCAGCCGCTGCAATTCTTGGAGTTACAGTCCTCGCTTCCGGCTTTGTATCGCCCGCAATGGCTGGTGCACTCAAGCAAATTCCGGTTCTGGGACAAATCTATTCATTATGGGGCGAAAAAAACTTAGATCCCGGTGTTCAACAAGCCGAGGATTTCATCACAAACGTAAACCAAAGCGTGACCCATAGCGATGTGACCATGAATATCCCAACGTTGTTATTTGACGGAACCCGAATTCTTATGAACCTAACCACTCCTGGAAACCGTCTGGCTTCGGAGCCCAATTCGCCGCCTTCAGATGCCAATAAAGGGGCGGTGGATAAGTTTGAGGTTCTCTATAAAGGTCAACCTCTGCTCTGGAGTTACGAACACATGGATGGTGAGACTGCTTCCAGCATAATGGTTCAGGTTTTGAACACTTATTATGATCCGAGCACAACAACACAGACTGTCCAGTTCGCTGATCAGTTTGACTTGACTGTAAATGTAACGTTAAAGGGTTACGATGTCCCGTTCGAATTCGTTCTGCCTGTTACCAAATCAACGCCTGTTACCGCACTAACTTCAGAGGAGACCAAGCATCACGATAACATTAACTTGCAGATCAGTAAGGTAGAAATCACCCCAATCACAACGCAGGTATCCATTGAGTACAAAACCAAACCGGGCCAGAGCGTAGAAGAAATGCTCGCTTCTATCCCTTCGAAATATAAGGGTGCTAACGGGGGCGTCATCGCTCTTCAATTTGACATTGTCGATGAACGTGGCGTTCAACTGAAGCCCATCGGTGCTCACCCCTTAAGCGAATCTTATAATGTTCGTTTTGAACCCTTCAAGACTATACCGAATACCGTAACCATCAAACCGTACTTAGTCATTTCCGAAGGTCAAGCCCTAGCTGGGACTAAAGGACTGTGGGAAGACAACAATATGGTCAAGGAATATATCCCTGAGCTGGAGACTGTACTTTCGGTCCAATAGTTCATTTGTAAAAGGGTATGCAAAACTACAAAAGACGAAGCCAAATAGGCTTCGTCTTTATATTTAGATGGCTTCAGGTAGGTTCAACCCAATAAGGTTATTTTGATGAAGCCAGCTTCGATAATTTGTCGGCAATATCTTCAGCTTGTAACAAGGAGGAGTATGAATCTGCTGCAAAATATTTTTCCATATCAATCTCAATCATTCGATTGTTTTTGACTGCATCCAACATCTTCCATGTTGCTGGCAACTTAGGCGGTTCTTTGTCCTTTACGGTAAGGACAATAACGTAGTCACCTACATAATCATTTACCGTTTCCCAAGAAACTTCAACCCGGCTCATTTCCTTATCAATGATTTCACTTTGAACTTTTGGAGCGGGATTCAGACCCAAAATATCGTAAGTAGCTCTGCCGCCTCTCTCACCCTGATTACCAATGACCATTAAAAATTTCTCTACGGTGATATAATCTACGATAGAAATAGTTGCATCTTTTGCAAGTACATTATTAATTTTTTCGCGGGCAGCTATTTTACGTTTTTCGAAATCTGCCACAAACTGTTTAGCCTCTTCTTCTCGATCCAGAATTTCTCCCATAGCTGTAATCTCTTCTTGAATCGTTGCGTATTTACTTGTATCAAATAATACGGTCGGTGCGATCTTAGAATAGTTACTATAAGCATCTTTATTCCAGGTTATGATGACGTCTGGCGCTAGCTCTAATACTTTTTCAAAAGAAATACTTCCTTCTGCCCCTATATCTTGTACCGTCTCATCTAAGAAAGGTTTGAGAAACTGAGAATACTCCAGTTGGGTATTTGATGCTCCAACCGGTACTACCCCAACTGCTAAGACTGGTCCCAAATCCCAATCAACTACAACACGTTGGGGATTGGCTGGAACATTAACATCCCCCATGACCGTTGTTATTTTCCGTAAACCCGTATTTTCAATGGCCTGATTGGAAGGTTTACTTTGTGTTGGTTCTGCTCCCGCATTGCTATTACGGCTAGTGTTCCCATTTCCGCAAGCTGTAAGTAACAGTGTGAGCACAAGCATTAGCATTAATCCTTTTTTCGTTTCGATCCCCTTTAACATCTGTTTATCCCCTTCAAGTTTTAATTGATAATGATTATCATCATCAATATAACAAGCAGAAGAATATTTGCCCATGGAGGATAAGAACTCTTGCCATGGACTATCTGAAACGATCAAACCTGACTTCACCTTATTTTTGTATTGAACTGGCGTTGTCCCAACCTGCTTCTTAAACAGACGGGTAAAATAAAAGACATCACTATAACCTACGCTTACAGCAATCTCCTGTACGGTGGCATCGGTTTGAATCAGTAACTCCTTCGCTTTAGCCATCCTGGTCTGAATTACATATTCAATGGGACTTCTCCCTGTACGGCGTTTGAACTGCCTCGATAAGTATTGAATGCTATAATTCCATACTTCTGCCATAGATTCAAGTGAAATAGGTTCATAATAATGTTTGTGAATGTATTGAATGATCTGTTCCACTAAATCTATTTC
This sequence comes from Paenibacillus sp. FSL H7-0690, assembly GCF_037980415.1. Classification (NCBI taxonomy): domain Bacteria; kingdom Bacillati; phylum Bacillota; class Bacilli; order Caryophanales; family Paenibacillaceae; genus Paenibacillus; species Paenibacillus sp. FSL H7-0690. Next base: position 5,720,301 of record NZ_CP150281.1, read on the forward strand.
TTTGGGGGCAACTCCTTGAAGCTGTAACTGCTGGACAAGTGTATATACAAACTGATAAAACTGGATTTTCGCCTGGAACCGTTCCATAGCCGGTCTGCGATTCCATTCCTCATACATCGATTCCGCATGACGGTATAAAACAACCGGAGAATTTGGTTTACATGCATATTGCAGATGAAAAGGGTTATTTATATAATAGGATTTCAATATTGTTTTACTAGCTTTAGTAGAAATACTACCTCTATATAAAATGTAATAGTATGTGACATCCTCATGTCCAACCTCGAACTTGATGTTACTTCCTTTTCCCGCATGTAAAACAAAGAATCGTTCTAAGGAATGCCTATTACCATCCAACCAGATCGCACCTTGCCCCCGCACGACAAATATAAAACAACTAGCTGGGAGTATATGTTGCTGTTTACTCTGTCTACGTATCACATGTTGGCGAATATCCACCAGTTGAATCCATGAAGCGTCCCATACCTGGATGTATTCTTCCCAATTCACTGTTAAACCTCCCAAGTCCAAAAGCATGCTAACCCTTTGCAGCTGCAAATCCCTATACAAACCAAAATCGTAAACGATAACCATTATCATTGTCAAATGATAGGTGACTTGTCGAACACATTTGAATGGATCAAATCTGATGCCCCCGGAGAGTCTCCAACCAAGTCGATATAGCCAAGCCACCTCAGCTCTTTTCTACGGGATTTATCCCGTACATTTCACCGTCCCAGCTACTTCAGCTCTTATTTGCGGGATTTATACCGCACATTCCACCGTTCCAGCCACCTCAGCTCTTTTCTACGGGATTTATCCCGTACATTCTACCGTTCCAGCCACCTTAGCTCTTTTCTACGGGATTTATACCGTACATTTTACCGTTCCAGCCACCTCAGCTCTTTTCTACGGGATTTATACCGTACATTTCACCGTTCCAGCTATTCATGCAAAATAATTATGAAGTACGCTCGCAACTCCAGTTTTCGTTGCTCTATATAATAAATTCGGCCTCTTGAATGAGAGTCCATTCCCATAGATAACCTACGCAAATTATCTATATCGGCAAGATTTAGGGCCATCCTTTTACAGGATGGCCCTCTCATTGATTAAGTTGCAATTTTGCTTACTTTAATATTCTTTTTTAATTACAAAAAACGAACCCCGAATTGTTCCGGCTAGCTTGGACTTCTGCCTAGCAAACTTAAACTTCTCTCCAAGCTCCTTTGGGATCTCCATCCCCTCAGAAAGCTTAAAACCAACAGCCCGCTTCTTAGGGTCATCCACCGTATACATAACGTTGACTGCAAGACCATCCTCATAAAAGACATAAGCAAATTTAATGTTTTCCACTTGAAAACGCGACGTTTCTAAAGGCTTGGCCGCAAACTCAATATCACGTTCTTCTTTTAAAATTCGGTTCACATAATCAAGGGTCTCCTGACTTTCGCTGGCTTGTACAACCGTAAACTCATGTTTGTATTTGTTCATAAAGTAACGGGCCTCATTAGCACGCAGACCAGCAAGTGCATCTACTACAGGTGAAGATTCTAACCCAACCGTAGACACATTTTTAAAATCAACGATATAGGACATTTTCATCTCTCCTTTTCTCTCATTATTACCAAAAAAACTTATCGTTACTTAGGATACGGTTCGCGTGTTGTCTGTAACGGCAAGTTTCTGTGTTAACTGCTGTGCTCTTTTTCTATTAAAGTGACCATCTCACGCTTCCACTTTTCTCGCTCCTCTGGCGGGATCGGCTCCCCTTTGTCATACAGAAATCTAATCATATAGAACCCATCCTTCGTAAGCAGGCTGGTAACAAGTTCATGCTCTAATACATTATTGTTCATCAACTGCGTCTCCACTATAGAGCTATTATCAGTCTGATGCAGTACTTGAGCGGTCAACAAGGTCTCTTGGGAGATATAATCCGCTGTATGCTTCTCTACAGAAGATGCCTCTATCTTATCAAAATAATTAATCGTGAACGTATGCGAAGGTTCGTACCGATGGTATTCTCCCAGCGGATAATATCCGATAAATTGACTGTTACTGTAGACATGGAAGGTTGCAGGTACATAGCTATCAAGTTGAAAATACGGGATGAATCGCGCAATGCCTGAATTGATCTCTTCTCCAGGAGGAATGACCGCATCCACACCACTAAGGAAATCACCCTTCTTATCTACATAAATCGTGCTATAAGGGCTGTACCTCGTAATCCAAATTGAACCATTCTCCTTCACAGCCTCAACGTAATAACTGATTATTTGATTTCTTTTTTCCTCACGTTCATCGGCGGGGTTGATACAGGTATGAATGTGCTTCCGAGTGTATGTAAAGACTGCTTTAGTGGCATCCATTGACAGCAATTCAAATTCGAGAATTTCAGATTTTATATTATAGATTTGAAATGTCATCATTAATTGAAAATGATTTAAAAAGGACATTCCCCTCTTATCTGGATGAAATCTTTTGCTCAAACCTTCTTCATCCTTATCCATATAAGCCTGCTCCAAGCCTTCAACCAGGGCCTGCAGCTCCTCTTTGGTGATGCCTTTATTTTTCTTAAAGAAAAACATGTCTTCTCTCCCCTCATTATCAGTCTACTGCCAATTACTTACTCCTATTTATTATACGGGCACACCTGTGTACTTTTCTAGTTATGAAGAAACCATCCCTGACAAAGGAATGGTTTCTTTGAGTAGGTATACCTTTCGGTCATCCCTACATTTTAAAATGTTCACGAACTAACCTAAATTGTTCTTCTACGCTCATGTTTGGTGTTCTTTCTATGGTTTTGATGCCCAGCTTAGTGCATTCTCTCTTCCGGGATAAACGGTAATATAAATTCAGGCATTATTCCTAAATCTATTAGGATTGGTTGGTCATCAGGTAACTTCAGCAAGTCAATAATAAAGAATTCCATCATCTCTTCGACCACTTGAAATAACCATTGGCTAGAGATCATCCTCTAATGTTTAAAAACCTAATTCCTCTACAAACTTCTTGGTTTAATTGTTCTTTCAAATAATTATTATTTATCTTCATCCAACACACCCCATTTATATTTCAAAAAGCTTACTCTGACACGTTGGTTGTGAGCGTTTGGCGGATTCTTATCTTTCTAGACAAAAAAAAGCCTTCCCACCCAAAAGGGTGAAGAAAGCTTAAATGTGTATCCCCAAAATATGGGCAGCTATATTAGGTTTTCGTACCCGAGGGTGCCTTAGTCAACTGCTCCTCCAGCCACCTTATCGCCTCAGCCTCTCCGGAGAAAGCGCCTCCGGGGCAGCCGTAGGTTCTTTTAGTGGACAACGCTGTAACTGGCTTGTAGACAGCAAGTAACTTAGCATTCTGCATTACGACCGCGATGCCTGAACAATATTGGGCGATTTCCCGCTTGTTCATCTTGCACCAGTTCATATACAGCTGTGTGACCGCACGCTCTGGACGTGTGTTTTTCTCAGCAGAATGCACCATCAGCAGGCCGAAGGCAGATCGGCGCGCGAGCAGTTCTTCCCAATAAGCGATATATTCTTCTACTGTCTCCTGATCAAACGCCTCCCCCAAACTAAGGCTTATGATCGGCCAAGCGGATTCATCCTTTGTTATAGCCAACGTTTCCCTCCTAAAATGTGCCGAGCATTGCCTAAGATGTGATGCGGAATCCAACGGATTGCTGTTGCAGCTTCCAGAGCCGGTCGTACAGTCCGCCGCGCAACAGTAAGGCTTCATGTCGTCCCTGCTCGACCAGCCGACCGTCTTCCAGTACGATAATGTTGTCCGCACCGCGTATGGTTTTCAGCCGGTGGGCGATAACAATGACGGTTCTGCCCGTAATCAACGCATCAATTCCTTTCTGGATTTCGGCCTCATTCTGCGGGTCAAGCGATGCAGTAGCTTCATCCAACAGCACAATTGGAGCATTCTTGAGAATCGCACGGGCAATGGAAATTCGCTGCTTCTCCCCTCCGGAGAGCGTACTGCCGCCTTCGCCTACCGGCGTATCATAACCAAGCGGTAATTTCATGATGAAATCATGGCAGTGAGCCATTTGCGCTGCCTGCTGAATATCCCGACGCGACGCCCCCGGCCGCCCAAAAGCAATGTTGTTCCCGATGGTATCTTGGAACAGGTACACATCCTGAAACACCACCGATACGGATCCTAGCAGATGTTCTGGATCAATATCCTTGATGTTGCGCCCACCTAGCAGAACGCTCCCTTCTTCAGGATCATAGAAACGTGAGATCAGGCGCAGCACTGTACTCTTGCCGCTGCCTGAAGGGCCCACAATTGCAGTCAGTGAACCTTGCGGCATTTCCAGACTTAAATTTTTGAGAACAGGCTCTCCTCCATAGCTGAAGGTTACATTGTCAAACCGAATGGTGCTGCTTTTAGGAAGAGGACTCGTAGCACCTGTCATTACCGGCTGACGGAGCAGATCTACTATACGTTCACCCGCTTGTTCGTTGTAGCGGAATTCGGCATAATTGGCTAGCGCTGTAGTCAATGGATCATAAATACGTGTGCCGACAATAAGGAATACTGCCAACTGCAAAATACCGAGCTCCCCGCCTAATAATAGATGAACACCTACGTATACCATTAAGGTCAGTCCCGCACGAAGAAGAGCCATAGCGGTTAGAATAACCGGACCGAACATCCCTTCCAGCTTCACACTTTCCTTCATCAAAGTTTTAAAAGAGTTATCCAGACGGACAAATCGTTCTCCCGTCAGGTTATAGGCCTTCATCACCCGTATACCGTTCAAGTATTCTTGCAAGCGGTTCGCAGCGTTCAGCTTGGCCTTCATATGATCCGCTCCGAGTCTCCGCCGCAGCTTGCCCGATAGATACATGATCAGGAGAGCAACCGGCAGCGCTACGAACATAGAAAGCGCCATCCGCCAGTCCAGAAACAGTAAACCAGCAAGTGCAAATATCGGCAGTACAAAAGCTCCCGCAAGCTGTGGCAGCAGATGTGATATGCCCGTCTCAACGAGCGTGAAATCGCCCATCATCATATTGGCTAAATCCCCTGGGTCCCGGCGAGTCAGGTAACCCAGCGGAAGCTTCCGCAGATGTTCTGCTAATTCCGCACGTCCCTGTGCAGCAACATTGTATGCCCCGCGGTAAGCGGTGCGATAGGCGGGAATCTCACTCAGGAACATCAGCACCATGACGGCGACAAGCCCTGCGCAGATCCACCAAAGGCGTTCTGTCTGAAGTTCTGCGCCTACAGTAATATAAGGAGCAAAAATCAACCGCACCGCCTCAATTACAAGCGCGAACGGCAGCACACTAACTAGATTAGCCAACAAGGAAAAAAGCACAGGCTTCAGCAACTGCTGCGGTTTACCGGCAGTAATATTATGCAATACCTTCATAGCTGATCCCCTCCTTTTTCCATATGCCAATTTCCGGCGTCAGTGTAGGCATGCCACATTTTTGTGTAAAGCCCGTCCGCCTCAATCAAACCTGCGTGCTCTCCACGTTCCACGATTTCTCCATCCCGTAGCACCAGAATTTGTGCAGCTTCACGTATAGAGGAGAGTCGGTGAGCAATGACAATAACCGTCTTGCCGCGCATAAGCTCCGTAAGTGCTAACTGCATATGAAACTCATTTTCCGGGTCGGCAAAAGCGGTCGCTTCGTCGAGCACGAGCACTGGTGCATTTTTGAGAATAGCCCGAGCTACCGCAATGCGCTGCTCCTCACCACCCGAGAGATAGACACCGCCTTCACCAATTAACGTATCGTATCCCTGCGGCAGCCGAGTAATGAACTCGTCGCATTGTGCCGCTCTGGCTGCAGCCTGGACTTCCTCCAAAGTCGCTCCCGGTTTGCCGACAGCAATATTCTCATACAAAGTGTCATAGAACAGGAAGGTTTCTTGAAATACAAAAGCAACAGTATTCATTAATTCATGGATCGCCATATGGCGAATATCGACTCCACCGATACGGATCGCACCCACTTGCGGGTCCCAGAACCGCGGCACCAAGCTGGCCACCGTCGATTTTCCCGAACCTGACGGGCCTACCAGTGCTGTAACCTTCCCTTGTTCCGCACGGAATGAGACTTCGCTGAGCGCCGCTGCAGTCCCTGCATCTTCACTGTAGGAGAAAGTTACATCCACAAATTCAACATCAAAAGTATGCGGGGATAGCGGTTCTGCTATTTCCGGTACAGGCTGCTGTGCCAAGAGTCGGTCCATCCGCTCCACGCCTTCGCCAATATCCCGAGTGCTTGAAGCCAGCAGAAGTAGCTTGTAGAGCGGAGATGAAACGCCGGGTGCCATAATCAGAAAGAACAACAGCACAAGCGCAAAGGACATGGAATCCGGCCGACCGCTTAGCATGAAGACGCCCACCGGCAAAATAAAGGCAAATGGTGATGCCAGCAATGTTTTGAATAAGATATAACCTGTTTGATAACGGTCCGTATACTCCAGACAATAATCGCGGTAGCTGGTCATATCACTGTAGAACTTTCTGAAAGAATGCACTGTCTGCCCGAACACCTTAACCGCGGGCATCCCCCGTACATACTGCACCGCCGAAGTATTGATCTGCTCCAACGAATCATGATACTGCTTCACACTGGCCTTGCCTCTGCTGCTCATCATAAGCGCTGACTGCACACCTAATCCTATAATTATCGGCAGCAGGCAAGCTACCGCCAACGGCGGACTAAGCCAAAACATCGCCACGATCATCAGCACCGTAGAAGCCAGTACGCTGACTAAATCGGGAAGCTGATGCGCTACGAAATTTTCCACTTTGTCGACATTCTGCTCTAGCGTCTTCTTGACCACGCCAGTTGAAGTCCCGTTCAGGAAACCAAGCGGCAATCTGCCCAAATGCTCGGTCATTCGCACACGCAAATTATATTGAATACGAAAAGCCGCAATATGCGAGCACATAATACCACAGTACGAAGTCACCAGCCCTCCGATTAACCCTCCAAGTGCAATCCACCCCCAGCGGATCATATACGCACCGTCGACCTGTCCAGGCGATGAAGCATGGCGCAGCAGCTCTGCCAAAATGAAATAAACAGACAAAAACGGAATCAGCATTAATACAGCGCTGACAGATGACAATATTCCGGACAAGAGCAGCAAACCTCGCTTCTCTCCGGCGATCTCCAGCAGCCTTGGCATGCCGGTTTTGGTTTTACTCACAGCCGTTCCCCCACTCTTGGTAATTACACGCAAAAAAAGTGCACTGAGAATGATTCTCTGTGCACTAGTGTATAGGAACGTTGTTCACGATTGCTACCGTTTAAGGGATTATAATTAACCAAATCAGGAGCATCTGTGCAGGATACGGACTTACAACTTAATACCGAAGAGGCGCTGCCTGCCGCTGATCAGATATTCTCCTGGACGCACACCGAACTTTTTGCGGAAGGCTGCCGAGAAATGACTCACATTACCGTATCCAACTCTGGAGGCTGCTTCACTTACAGTCATACTCCCTTGTTCCAGCAGCTGCTGCGCTCTCTGCATCCGTTGTTCGATAACGTAGGCATGCACGGTATAACCAAACATTTCCTTGAAGCCCTTTTTCAGCTTAAACTCATTGAGGCATATAATGCGAGAAAGGCCTGCAAGCGTCGGCGGGTGCAAATAATCACGCTGCAAAATCTCCTTAGCGAGCCGCAGGCTCTCCATATCCTCTCTGGACAGCTTGACCGAGCGTGGAATCCGGTCTGCTTCATATAAAGATTCATTGAGATAGACCGCCATAAGCTCCAGCATTTTGCCCTCCAGATAAAGTTCACGCATGCCATGGCTATAGGAACAATCCGCAATCTGCGATAGAATGAAGCGGATGGATGGTGTGATGTTATTTTTTCCAAAAAACAAACCCGCACCAGCTCCAATGCGAAGCCGTGTATCCTCAGTCAGACCACTGGTCATCCGCTCAAATTGTGCAGGGCTCATATCTATGCTGATGAATCGGTACCCCGCTCCACTCAGGTATGTGCAGTTTTCACTTCTTACTCCGCCATGAAACAGCGCAATTTCTCCTGTATCTATAACAAAATAGTCCGATTTCAGCGAGGTCCCCCACTCAATGCCATGCCCCATGCAGAATGCCAGCTCTGTACGCGGAGTGCTAAAATTGCCCTTCGCTTCGATATCCCGATTAAAACAGAGATTAAAATCTGTCATCTGGATATAACCATGGCTAAGCAGGCTGCGGCAACTGCCTTCCCCTATTTCGACTGGAGGTTTAATCTCAAAATGAGCCCCATCAAAACGATAATTATAATCTACCCCTTCACATGTAAGCGTCTTATGGGCATCAATCGTTTCTGCTTCTTTCAGTCCATTGCTTCGCTCCATGCACATCCCTGCTTCCTCTTACTTTGGGTTAATTATATATGTAATGAGAATGATTATCAATTAAACGTTACGATTCCCTCTTCGTTCAGACTGAGGAGTTGGGCAAATACACTGGATTATAATCAAAAAAACCTTCCCCACCCAGAAGGGTGAAAAAGGCTTATATGTCTCACTTCTGAAGCTGCATCTAGCCTTCATAGCTACTCTCGTTTCTTCCCAACTGCCCCAAGATAGATAACAAACTCTTCATCACCGTCTAATTCTAAAATCTCATCTATCAACTTTTGATCATAGATTCCAATTGCACAAGCACCTGCACCGATGGATTCGCTGGCTAAATAAAGGTTCTGGCAGACATGTCCAACATCGATGAGGATTTTTTTGTGAGCAGAAATATCATACTTCCATTCGGAGCGGTAGGGTGTGGTACTCCAGGCAAACAATACAGAAGCCTTTTTGGCAAAGTTAGGGACAAAGGGCTGATCCAAAGTAATAGCATCAATCTTTTGTTCAAGTTGATCTAATTCAAACATAAATAAGAGCTTATGTTCCACAGGCAGATATCTGTAGATCCCTTGCCCAATGCCCTCTACACGCATAATCATTAAATAGGTTTCAAAGGTGTGCGTCGCCCCACTGCAGGGTACAGTCCGCAGCGTAAGTCCGTTCTTATTCATGCCGCTAATCCCTTGGGTAGCCCATAATAAATAGGATAACTCCTCCAGACTCACAGTATCCTCAGAATAGAACCGTGTACTTCTTCTTTGATCTATACAATCAAAAATATTATCTTTACTCACAACGTCTTTGCTGACCTTAGGCAAATCAATAATTAGTGCATCTGAATCAAATGGCTTAACAATTGGCGGTTGTGCAATTCCCTTGATCTTATCTGTTTTGATATGTTTGAATTCATGAAAATTGGATTTCAGAAAATTTCTTTGTTGTTCATATCTGGTCATAACAGATCCTCCTGAACTACCTTAATAGCTCTAATTTATCATGTCATAAAAATCATACGGTGATCTAACTCACTCTTCAGTTGTTTTGGTGAGTAAACAAAAAACCTTCCTTTGCCCCGAAGGGCAAAAGAAGGCTTAAACGCGTCACTTCCGAAGACATGGCCAGCTATATTTTCAGCTCCCCAAGCTTGATCAGCTCGACAACCGCTTGTGAACGGCCTTTAACGTTTAGTTTTTGCATTACATTGGAAATGTGGTTTCGAACTGTTTTTTCGCTGATAAATAATAAGCCAGCGATATCACGAGTCGTTTTGTCCTGCACGAGAAGCTCAAAAACTTCGCGCTCACGATGAGTCAACAGAAATTTGCTGTGGTGTTCGTTCCCCTTCAATGGTGTCACCCCTCCTTGCCCTGGGTTTGTTTGGTATAACAAGGTAAAGGGATACAGTCAAAACATATTATGTATTGTTGATGTTAATGGTGCTGTCACAATTATAAAATGGGCTTAGTTCATTCAAATGCAAAAGTCTGAAATTTTCATGAATAAGAACATCTTTTTTCAGGGCAAACTACGGTTTGTTGTTCCTTATTAAAGGAGGTGTATGTATGAGCCATTCAAAAAACAATCAACCTACCAAAGCAGAAGTACAAACAACGAAATTAAACAAATTACCACTCGTAGGTAAATTCGAACCTGAATTTTCTGCAGAGGAAGCTGCAGAAGTGTTCGAAAACCAACCCTCTGCAGATCATGAATCCCATAATGAACGATAAAAAGCGGATGACGCCTTGATCTTATTCTTAAGCAGATCAAACCTTCAAAGAATGGAACTGTCACTTTAACAGCTTAATTAACTATAAATGAGACGGTTCCCTTCATTTGAACATCGTAAACGACTTAGAACAGCGATTCGCCATTAATGGGAATCGCTGCTTTATGTTGTAGGCTATTGGCTGCCCGCTCCAATAGTGTATTCATCTGCCCCTACTGAGGCCCTCGGACCCAGATGGCGTTATTAACAAATTTATCGCCTTTTGAGCGAAGTTTTGGACTCCAGTGACGCTATTCCTTAGAAACAGGCTCATATAGGGTACTTTTCAAACCAATAGCGACTATGCGGTCCGATAGCGACTCAAATATCGCATAATGCTTCCGTTAGTGTCTTCCGGGTCCTTTAGTTACTGCGTATGCGCAAAAGTTCGCTGGCGCGGTTACTGCTGCGTCGCGCAATGGTTCGCTGGGGCCGTTACTGCTGCGTGCGCGCAAAGGTTCGCTGGGGCTTTACTGCTGCATACACACACTGGTTCGCTAGGTAGGTTACTGCTGCATGCGCACAATGGTTCGCCGGGTCGGCTGCCCGCTTCAATAGTGTATTCATCAGCCCCTACTGAGGCTTTCGGACCCAGATGGCTTTATTAACAAATTTATCGCCTTTTGAGCGAAGTTTCGGACTCCAGTGACGCTATTCCTTAGAAACAGGCTCATATTCGGTACTTTTCAAGCCAATAGCGACTATGCGGTCCGATAGCGGCTCAAATATCAAATAATGCTGCATTTAGTGTCATCTGGGTCCTTTAGTTACTACGTATGCGCAAAAGTTCGCTGGCGCGGTTACTATTCTGCTTTTTCAATTGTAATCGGATACATTGCTACAAACTATACTCCCAACCCTGGGAGTTTTTTGTCGTGCCATTATTACAATGAGATACATCACATTTTTATATTGACAGTAATTGTATACGGACTTATGATAAGTCCAGCATAATTGATAACGATTATCATTTAGATATAAAAAAAGGGGTGTTTTTTTAATGAAATTTACTTATGCTGTGCCTGCAAGTCTACTTGCGGCCTCCATACTGTTCACTGGATGTGCCAATAACAACAACTCTACAAATACTGCTGCCAACAGCACTACAGCCACCAACGCACCGACGACTGCAGCAGCTACCAACACACCGGAGACTGCCACCGCTGACTTCACGTCAGCTATAGATCAATATCGCACATACGTCATCCAGCAATGTGATGAATTTGTGAAGCAAACAGAGAGTTTCACCAACGCTGTAAAAGAGGACAAGATTGATGAGGCTAAGGCGCTCTATGCTCCTGCCCGCATGTATTATGAACGGATTGAGCCTATTGCAGAAGCCCTTGGTGACTTGGACCCAAATATCGATGCCCGGGAAAATGATGTAGATGCGGCAGAATGGCGCGGTTTCCACAAGCTTGAGAAAGCACTCTGGCAGGACAATACAACTAAAGACATGACAGAAGTTGCTGACCAATTGCTGAAGGATGCACAGCTGCTGCGTGCGAAAGTGGAGACCGTTGAGATCAACGCCAATCTGCTCGTAACTGGTGCTGTTGAGCTTTTAAATGAGGTCTCCTCCTCCAAAGTAACCGGAGAGGAAGAACGTTACTCGCACACAGACCTGTATGATTTCGTCGCAAACGTTGAGGGTGCGCAAAAGATATACGAGCTGTTAAAACCAGAACTAGCTAAAAAAGATGCCGATCTTGAAAAAACCATTGGTGAACGATTCGCTGCCTTGCAAGCTGAGCTTGCCCCTTTCAAATCCGGAGATGGATATGTTTCCTATGAAGAGCTGAAAGAAGATGAAGTACGTAAACTGAGTCAGAATTTGGACGCCTTGGCTGAGCCATTGTCCAATATGGGAACTATTCTAGGAGTGTGACCCTCATGAATAAACATAACAAGTTCACTGGAGTACCAGGTAATCCTGAAAGTCCCCCTCTTAATGATCAATCGAAGAATGAGCCTATATTTGGTAAAAAAGTAAGCCGCCGCGATATGCTGCGGCTTACTGGCGCCACTGGCCTTGGTCTTTTGTTAGGGGGCGGAGGTATCGGTGGAATTATGGCTGCGCGTAATGCTGTAGCTGAGCCAACGAAGGCCGCAGAAGGTGATTCCAGTTCCATTCCTTTTTATGGGAGCCATCAGGCGGGGATTTTGACACCTGCACAGAACTTTATTTATTTTGCTGCCTTTGATTTCACCACAACCAAACTGGCCGATGTGAAAAAACTAATGCAAGCATGGACCACTGCCGCTGCCGCTCTTACTACTGGCGAGCTTATTGGTGACGTAAATGACAACCCCAATCTTCCACCCTCAGACACCGGGGAAGCGGACGGGCTAAACCCTGCACGGTGTACGCTGACCTTTGGTGTTGGTCCTTCTTTTTTTGATGAAAGATTCGGCTTAGCTTCGAAACGCCCAGCCCTATTGACCGATCTTCCGGCATTTGCGGGTGACAATCTTGATCCGAAATGGTGTGGCGGGGATATTTGTGTGCAAGCCTGTGCGGATGATCTGCAGGTCGCATTCCATGCGATCCGCAATCTGGCGCGTATCGCCCGGGGGACTGCTGTACTGCGCTGGACACAGGAAGGTTTTCAACGCACTGGAGCAGCGGATCCCAAGGGGGCTACGCCACGCAATCTTTTGGGTTTCAAAGACGGCACGGGCAATCCCGATACAACCGATAACGCTGAAATGAACGAAGTGGTCTGGAACAGCAGCAGTGACGGTCCTTCTTGGATGAGCGGCGGCACTTATATGGCGGTACGCCGGGTACGTCTGCGTATTGAAGTCTGGGATCGGTCGTCGCTAAGTGATCAGGAGGCTACCTTCGGGCGTTATCGTCACACCGGAGCTCCACTCGGAGCTAAGGATGAATTCGATGATCTGGATCTTTCAGCAGCGGACGCTTCCGGGAAACCTGTCATTCCGGCGAATTCACATTCCGCATTGGCGCATGGTGACGGTACAGTCAAAATGCTGCGCCGCTCCTACTCTTTTTCCAGCGGTTTGGACGTCACCACGGGACAGCTTGATGCAGGTTTGTTATTCATTAGCTTTCAACGTGATTTAATGAAACAATTCGTTGCCATTCAGCAGCGCCTCTCTAAGACTGATCTTTTGAACGAATATATGACTCACACCGGCAGCGCGGTATTTGCCTGCTTCCCCGGTGTCCGCAGTGGCGGCTTTATCGGGGAAACACTACTAAGCTAAATTTATGGCTGTCCATTATTGAAGGGGGATTATCCCGATGTTATCTCTTACGCATCCTAAACGGCAAATGCCAAAGGTTGCCTTGCTGATTCTGTTTGGCTTTTTGTGTATGCTTTTGCTCTCCAGCCCCGCGGGGGCGGAGGGCGATGGCACGGTCGACGAGCTCCTGCCGCCGGTCGGCAGCGCGCTCGTCGAAGCCGGCCAGAGCCGCTGGGACGCGGCCGCGGCCGATGTAGAAGTGTTCGCTGCGCTGTGGCGCACCGCGAACACAGGCACGCCGGACCCGGCACTCACCGGTCCGGCTGCTGCCGTTGACGCCGCGCTTGCAGACGCGGCGAAAGCCCTTGCGGCGGGCGGCGGCGAGCCCGCCAAAACCGCACTGTCCACGCTCGCGAGAAGCGTGGACGCGTACGTCACCGCCGCCTCCGGCACGGTCGGCGGTGACACTGGAGCCGCCGGACGCGAGACGGCGGCGAAGCTTTTGCCCGCGGCGGAACGCACGCGGGATGCGGCGCGCAGCGCCGACTGGAGCGCGGCAGCGGCAGCGTACCGCGACATCGTCAGCGGATGGAAGCCGGCGGAGCGCAACATCCGGGCGGACGATTCCGCCGTCTACAGCCTGCTGGAGACGCGAATAAGCCTGCTGCGGATTGCGCTGCAGGCTGAACCGCTTCGCGAGGCATCGGCGAAATCGGAAGCAGAAGCTCTGTATCAACTGCTGGCTGATTACAGTGAAGGCAAAACCATTGACGCTGGGGATACTTCCAGTGAACCAGCTTCTATAGAGGGATTAATCAGCTACCTGAACAAAGCATCCTCCGCTGCCAAAGACAATAACAGCACAGAGGCCGCTAACATCATGGAGCAATTCATCGTAGCCTGGCCTTCTGCCGAAGGGCAAGTCCAGATCGCCTCACCAACAGTCTACAACAATATCGAAAATGAGAGTGCGGCTGTCACAGGTTACCTGCTCTCAAATCCGCCTAAACTGGATCAAGCTTTAACCATCATGAACAATATGCTTAGCGAACTAACGCCTTTGGCTGGTGAAACCACTTATAATGCTTGGGATGCCGCTTTGATTCTCTTGCGCGAAGGGCTTGAGGCTATTCTCGTCTTGTCAGCTCTTCTTGCTTACCTGAAACGTGATGGGAACGCCAAAGCGCAAAAATGGATCTGGTCCGGTGCAGCTGCCGGCCTCATCGCAAGTATCGGATTGGCTGTTGTGCTCACTTATACCATTTCTCGGGCAGCTTCCGGGGGAGCACGGGAGATGATTGAAGGAATTACTGGTCTTGTCGCAGTAGTTATGATGCTCACAATCGGACGCTGGTTACATAGCAAATCAAACACTGCAAATTGGAACAACTACGTGGGTAGGCAAGTTGATGGCGCGCTGGCCAAAGGAAACCTTTGGTCACTGTCCTCCGTTGCAGCGCTTGCTATTTTACGTGAAGGTGCAGAAACTACAATTTTTTATGTGGGCATGGCTCCATCCATCAAGCTGTCTCAATTACTGCTTGGGATTGGATGTGCTCTGATTATTCTTGGTATTGTAGGTTATGCAATTATTGCCTTGAGTGCAAAATTACCGATTGCCGCCTTCTTCCGTACAGCTACAATTCTGATTTATTACCTAGTATTCCGCTTTCTTGGGGAGAGCATTCACTCGCTTCAGGTTGCCGGCAAACTTCCTGCACATGTACAAGAGGGCTTGCCTTCAATTAACTGGCTTGGCATGTATCCCACTTGGGAAACCTTGCTTCCACAGCTGCTTGTCTTGTTGTTTATTGTGTGGGAGCTGTTTCGGAACAGATCGCCAAAGGCTTCACGAACAGCTTAGTTTTAATACAATAGATATACCGGTCCGTCACGCCCTTGTGGTTACGCCGGTTTAGTCCGGTAATCTCTTGCATTTACAGTCTAATTTATGAAATGGATTCCATAGCAAGCTTTTTATTTGGGAGGTAATTTGCGGACAATATGATAAAATAAAATGACTATACACAAGCACAAAAGGGAGGCTGTTGTACTCTAATGGCTAATATTAAAGAAATTGCCCGTATGGCTGGTGTTTCTGTGACAACAGTCTCGCGGGTGCTCAATAATCACCCTTATGTAAGTGAAGTCAAACGAACCGCAGTCCTAAAAACTATTGAAAAATTAAACTACACGCGTAATATGAACG
This sequence comes from Paenibacillus sp. FSL H7-0690, assembly GCF_037980415.1. Lineage (NCBI taxonomy): Bacteria > Bacillati > Bacillota > Bacilli > Caryophanales > Paenibacillaceae > Paenibacillus > Paenibacillus sp. FSL H7-0690. The sequence continues at coordinate 5,735,864 of NZ_CP150281.1, forward strand.
CCGTGCATCTGATCACTGGGCGGACTCAAGCTATAGCTGTTATTATTCCGTATACCAACTTATTTTATTTCTCAGTCATTATTGCAGGCTTGGCTCAAGAAGCACTGCTGGCTCAATACCGGCTCGTTCTCTGCCAAACCGATTATCGTACGGAAGAAGAAATTAAGGTGCTTGAGATGCTGCGGAACAAAGAAATTGACGGTGTAGTTATGGTCTCTTCAACAATGAGCTCAGAAGCTATTGAAGAATATACAGCTTATGGTCCTATTGTGGTATGTCAGGATAGGGGAGAACGCCAATTTTCTTCTGTATATATTGAGCATTATTCTGCTTTTCGCAGTGGCCTTCAATATTTGAATGATAAAGGTTACCGCCATATTGGCTACTGTGAAGGAAGACCACACGGCAGCAGCAGCTCTATCCGCCAAATTGCCTTTAGAGACTTTCTAGAAGCTACAGATCAGCCTTACAATGATGAATGGATGATCTATAACTGTCTGACCGAAGAGGACGGTGCCCGCGTACTTCACCAACTGCTGCAGATGAAGAATCGTCCTGATGCCCTGATTATTTCAGCAGGCGATCATATAGCGGCTGGTTTAATCATCGAAGCTTGGAAAAAGGATATCCACATTCCTGAAGATTTGGCCGTCATTGGATTTGATGATCAGCCTATCGGCCGAACGTTAGGTCTGACCACAGTAGATAATCAGTTAACTGAAATGGGCATATCCGCTTTTCGGATTATCTATGATCAGATCCAGCGAAATGATGGACAACCCGTCCACCGCAAGCTTGAGTACCGTATTATAGAACGCAATACAGTATAGTATCCTTTTCATCTTATATCTCCGTAATTACATCATTTTAACGGTCCACTTTGCAGCCTTCTGCGAGTAGACCGTTTTTTATTTTTGCATATTCCCCTTTAGTATTCATTTTTATCCCTTGCTTCCGAATGGAATTTGTTTTATCCTAAATATGAAAATAATTTTCTGCATTTAGTTAATAATCATAAAAATAATTTCAATACCCCATTGAAACGAGGTGGATGAATGGATGTCCCCAATACTGCATGCACTCGAGCATGAGAAGGCCAAGCTCTCTCAAATGGAACGAAAGCTGGCTGAACGAATTCTCTCCTCACCAGGCGAAATCGTTCATATGGGCATTACAGAATTAGCAGAACAATGCGGAATAAGCCCGGCAACGATCACACGTTTCTGTAAGGTGCTTCATTTTAAAGGCTTTCCGGATTTCAAGGTGAAGCTGGCAGCAGAAATTGCTCATAGTGATGCCGCGCCGCAGGATGGTGGCTCTTCTTATCAAGATATTGTAGCCGGCAACCCACTCTCCGTGATTGTGGAAGCGATGCAGACGAACCATCTGACCTCCATCCGGGATACTACCTCACTGTTAGATCTGGAGCGATTGCAGGCAGCAGTTCATTTATTGTGCCAAGCACGCCGCGTTGATCTATACGGGATGGCGACCTCTTCCATTGTCGCTCAGGATTTCTATCAGAAGCTGATCCGCATAGGCGTAAATTGTACTGCTTTTGCTGATTCCCATATGCAGATTACCTCTGCTTCATCACTCTCCGAAGGTGATGTCGTATTTGCAGTATCCTATTCGGGAGAGACTCCCGAGACCATTGATGCCTTGATGTGTGCGAAGGCTAGCGGAGCAAGCACTATCGCGCTAACCTCTTATGGCAGCAGCACCTTGGCTACTCTGGCGGATATCCCCCTATTCTCCTCATCTTTGGAGAAAGGCATGCGGCGGGGAGACATGGCCTCACGCATAGCTCAGCTTCACATCATTGATATTTTGTTCACTGGAATGGTCAGCACCCGTTTTGGGGATTTTATTCCTAGACTGGAGCAATCTTATCTCAATGTCCAACAATACCGAAACAAACGAGGAGGACAATCCTAATGAATATTCTAAAGTTCCATAGTGATGAAGATTTCGTACAAACGGGTGCGAATCTTATCGCCAGCCTGCTGCAAAGCAATCCTAAAGCCGTGCTCGGTCTTGCGACTGGAAGCTCCCCTGTTGGGGTTTATGCCAAATTGGTTGAAATGCACCAAAAAGGACTTGTGAGTTTCTCTAAAGCAACTTCCTTTAATCTGGATGAGTATATCGGCTTGCCTGTCGACCATCCACAGAGCTATCGCAGTTTCATGAACGAGCAATTATTTAACCATATAGATATTGATCCAGGACAGACACATATCCCTAACGGAAACGCAGCGGATATGGAAGCAGAATGCCTTGCATACGATAAAATGCTGGAAGAAAACGGACCCGTTGACTTGCAGATTCTCGGTATTGGCAGCAACGGCCACATTGGATTCAACGAACCCGATGCTAACCTCAGCAGCAAAACCCATGTCGTCGACCTGCTTGAAGATACCCGGGAAGCAAATGCTAGATTCTTTGACAGTTTGGATGAGGTCCCTCGGCAAGCGATCACAATGGGCATTGGAGGCATCCTAAAAGCACGCCAAATCCTCTTATTAGTTCGTGGTGCCGGCAAAGCTGAAGCCATCCGCAATGCTGTTGAAGGCCCGATTACAACCCAATGCCCTGCATCTTTGCTGCAGAGCCATCCAAATGTAATCGTTCTCGTAGATGAAGGAGCAGGCAAATGGCTGAAATAAATAAAGAACTAGAACAGTTGCTGTTCGGTAAGGTACTGACTCCCCAAGGTTTAATTGAGCACGGTGTGATTGCCGTATCTGGAGAGCAGATCCACTATGCTGGCGATGCGGCTTGGCTTCCAGAGCGTTACGCGCATTGGCCTGCCAGTGGTCAAGCAACGGATCTTCTGATCCCCGGATTTGTAGATGTACATGTTCATGGTGGAGCTGGCCACGACTTTATGTACAGTGATACTGAATCGCTTAATGCCATCACTAAGTTCCATAGTTCCCAAGGAACAACAACAATGCTGGCTACAACCATGACCGCTTCCAAGTCTGCTATTGACCAAGTATTCTCCGAAGTCAGTGCTTATCGCGCTGCTGAAATGCCTTACACACAAATCGCAGGCATGCATTTGGAAGGACCTTTCATTAGCCCGAAATGGTCCGGCGCACAAAATCCAGAGCATATTGTTCCTGCCAATATTGAGTGGCTAGCACAATGGGAGAACGATTATCCAGGAATGATCCGGCAAGTCACGCTTGCTCCGGAACGTGAAGGTGCCCTCGAAGCTATTCTCTGGCTGCGCAAGCACGGTATAACTGCAGCGCTCGGGCATACGGATGCCTCCTTTGAAGAGGTTATTGCCGCAGCAGATGCTGGACTTAACCAAGCCGTGCATATGTTCAATGCGATGACACCCCTACATCACCGTAAGCCTGGAGCGGCTGGAGCTATTTTGTTCGATAAGCGCATTCGCGCAGAGATTATAGCCGACGGGATTCATGTTCATCCCGCAGCCATTTCTATATTGACCCGTCTCAAGAAAGAGAACAATTTATTACTGATTACTGATGCCATGTCTGCAACTGGACTTAGTGATGGTGAATATACAATCGGTGATTTACCTGTACTCGTTCAAGATGGCATCGCTACCCTTAAAGATAATCCCGCTGCTCTAGCTGGAAGCACACTAACGATGATTCGCGGCTTCCGTTATCTGATCCAAGAGGTAGGACTCACCTTGGAAGAGGCCTCCCGCGCTGCAAGCCTTACGCCAGCGGCGTCCATTGGAATGGAACGAAGCATTGGCTCCTTGGAGGCTGGAAAACGCGGCGATATCCTACGCCTTGATGCTGAATTTAATATTCGCGGCGTATGGATCGGCGGACGTCCAATCACCACTTAATAAAATTAGCTCCAAACAAAAAAGCAACAATTCTCTCCAGATGGTGAGATTGTTGCTTTTTTATTTAGATCACAAAAATCATTAATAATTACGAGTTGGGAAAATTCGTTCAACCATGGTGCGGAATTCATCCACAAATCCTTTTATCGGATGACCGGCACGAGCCTCTTCAGCATAAACATTGGCGCGTTCCACGAAGTCAGGATTTGCTGATACGTATACATCCTTAATTCTCGCATCATGTTTTTTAACTTCTGCAGCAATTTTATCTTTAATTGCTTTGGTAACTGTTTCTGTTTCTCTTGTATTTATGGTGTTATTTGTGTTATTCGTGCTATTGGTGTTATACATATGCGTCGAATTACTTCTGTAATTCGTATCATGGGTACTAGGAGTGGTACTGCGCATGCCCATTCCCATTCCAGTTCCCATACCTTTTCCTATCCCCATATCTACATCATGTTTCGAGCCATTGCTGTTCAGCAGAGGACCATTATTATAAGTATGGTTTCTTGTCGTACCTGTTCCCATAGTACCTGTACCTGTTCCTGTTCCCAACATACCCGCTCCCAAATTACCCATGCCATTGATTCCATTTCTGGTTGCCGGTCCAGTACTTGTTGTACCAGGAATTGTATTTACAGTACCTTTTAAGGCTCCGTTCATACCATTGGTTACGGCTCCAGTATCATTCATTCCATCACGGCCAATTTTCACTCTTCCTGTACCAGACATTACGCCAGTCGGTCCATAATTGTGAGGAGTGGTTGAGGATTTTGCCCGATACGATGGAGTCCCTTTGGCACGCAGGCCAGCAGTTGCATCATTTAAAGTTACTGCTACATACGCGCTTTTTCCTGCAAGCATTACATTCGCTGAGCGGACTTCAGGCATTGCAGCAATCCGGTCTGCAAGCTCCTGACTAACTTCCATCTTAGTGATGTTATGCGTGCCACCGCGTACGGAATTCACACCAATACGCCCATCATTTACTCCCCGGACACTATTGGTTTGCACATTCGATTTTTCTGCCGTATTGGTTCCACACCCCGTAATACTCACCAAGCCGAGAAGCAATGCAGCTGAGACTGACATACTGATCTTGGATCGCAACATGAATTCATCCTCCATCTCTAATGTTGTATGTGTGCAGTGTACGATCGTTAGGATGACCTTCTGAAGAACAAGCTATCCTGAAAGGATTTGGAACTATGCCGCTTTGACCGTCACCCGCGAGTGCAGATCGGCGTATCTTATAAACAGTAAGCCATATCTCAACAAGTCGGTATTACTCCGCAAAAGTCAGGAGGCTTGTGCATGAAAGTTCTATTTACGTTTTATGTACCGAGTGGCGGGGTGGAGACATTAAATAAGCTGCGATGTGAAAGTCTCCAGCGAAATGGGATCGAATGCCATGTTTTATATCTAATGCCGGGTTCAGGCCAGAATACGACCAATTTTCCGGTATTTGTCTCATCTTCAGATGAAGAAATTAAAAATTTGCTGGAGACCCATAATTACGATGCCATTATTGTTACATCTGATTATTTATTACTGAAACGTCTGCGTGAACTCGGTTACCGCGGTATTATGATATACGAATCTCAAGGCCTTGGAAAACGCAGTCATGCGGAAACTCTGATCAGAGATGCCGTCCCTTATTTACGTTCTTATTGTAATGCGGTACTAATCCCGCCAACCGATCATTTATTGGAGCTGTTTATTGAAATCTGTCCCTGGCTGCATCGTTATGTAATTCCGAATATTGTTGATGTCCAGTCCTTTCAGCATATCCCTGCTGAACCTCCCGCTAATCCGGTTATCGCTTGGGTAGGCCGGCTAGAGAGCAATAAAAATTGGCGGGAATATTTGAGAATCGCCCATGATATTCGCCTTTATAAACCAGATATTCATTTGTGGATGTTCCATGATCCTAATTTAGCCGCAGAGGATCAGAAACAATCCTTTCAGGAGGAGCTACACGCCCTAGGGCTGAATGATCGTCTTAGTACTTTTACCAATATTCCTAATCATGTAATGCCGATTTATTATTCCTCGATCGCTAATTCTGGTGGATTCCTGTTAGCCACCTCCATTACAGAAGGATTTGGATATGCTGTTGCCGAAGCGATTTGCTGCACTTGTCCAGTACTTAGTACAGATTCCGATGGTGTCAGATCCTTTATTGTTCATAATGTCACGGGTAAATTTTACCCGCTTGGCAATATTCCAACTGCCGTCAACGAAGGACTGGAGCTTATGAACAATATTCCTCTGCGAGAGGGTCTCCGCCAGCAAGGAAGAGGATATATGGTCTCACGCTTCGGAACTGAGAAGTATGCGCAGTCTTTTCGTGAAATGATGAATTCCTATGCCATCTTCTAACCGAAATCATGCAAAAAAACCTTCAAGCCACTTCTCACGTGGTATTGAAGGTTTTTTATATTTTAGGGGTATATTATAAAGAGTTCCGCGATACGATCTCAAACAGCGCATTCTGAAACAATTGTGTGCTTTTTTCCCAAGTGAAACGTTGTGAATCCTGTTCACCCCTACGAGCAAGCCGCTGGCGCAAATCAGGGTCTTTGATCAAGGTTATGATATCATCCGCAAGCCGATTCTCAAACCGGTAGGACATTAAGCAGTTGTGGCCATGCCTGCCATATTCCATATTCCCACCGGAGTAAACAGTAACGAGTGCTGCTCCACAACGCATAGCCTCGATGCCTGGTAGCGATCCCGTATCATACGTACTTGAGCTTACAAAAATATCGCTCTCACTATAATGGTAACAAAGCTCAGTATCATTTGCTGGGGTTCTTATATGATATCGTTCATCCGTTAGTAAAGTTTGCAGTGTAGTCGATTCAGCAAATTCACCAGGTGGAATAATCAAATAAAGTTCAACTTCTGGATGCATTCTTCTGACCCGATTTAACTGTTCAAGCAAATAGTCTTGTTCACGATGGCCTGAGAATCCACCCTCTGGCTTTCGCATAACCGCGGAAACTACAAGCTTATTTTCAGGTTCACGAATGTTCAGGTTTCTAAAAACAGGATTCACACCAATGGGTACGATTGTCCCCTTAATCCCATGATTCTTCTGGACGATTTCTTGCTGCCAGCGGGAAAGTACGAGCAGATTGCTAGTTAAACTATAAGATGCAAAAGAGCGGCTATTGTCAGGTAAAAAAGTGGGCTCGTAGCAAAGTGCTAAGCGAATATGAATCCCTTTCCCCTCATTACTTGCCTGCTGCGATACCTCGACTGTGGTATAAAAGTTGGAGACAATCACGTCCCCCACTGGAAAATCATGGGCCGTTAATTCACCATCTGCCGCATAACGCAATTCACAATTCATCTCGTATTCAACGACACCATCGCTGGGTAGGAGAATCGTAATTTCATGACCGATTTCTGACAGACGATTAGCCAGTTCTGCCAGCATCCGTTGTGCTCCGCCCCTAGATAGAGTTAGAACAGGAAATATTAACTTCATTCCCCTCTCTCCTTTAGCAGCAGATGCGATAGAACCCCGTGATGTTTTGCTTGTACCAGTTCTATCTCTCTTTTCTGCGCCTCACTATAAATCACTGAGCCCATCTCTTGATGCACTCGATAATCAAGCTGCGGATACTCAATATAAGACCAGCTAAAATGCGGTAAAATACGCAGCCATAAATCATAGTCTTGAGTATATAACAACATTTCATCGAACGTTCCTACAGCACGAAATATATCCATATGAAGAAGAACTGTACTCCCATTCACCGGACAACCCAACATCATAGTCTCAATAAAATGGGCTCTGCTGCTAAAAAGCATACTTACCGTATCTGAGATCCGTTCTCCCTGCTCATTTATATAATAATAAGCTGTATAGTTAAACAAAGTACCCGTACTTTTGAGCTTTTCTATTTGCTTTTTGATTTTATCCGGGTGAAATTGATCATCTGCACTGAGCCAGGCAAAATACGTTCCGGTAGCCACTTCTATCCCTTTGTTCAAAGCAGAAGCCGTCCCTCCATTACTCTTTTGTATATAAATGATTCTGTCACGGAAGGGGGCCAACTTCTCCAGCCATAGGGTAGAACCGTCATCGACTACAATAAGTTCTATATTCGGATAGCTTTGATCCAAGACACTTTGGATGGCGAGATCCACATACGAACAGTTATAAAATGGGATGATCACCGATACTTTAGGTTCTTCACTCATACGCGCTCACCTCCTTCACCCGGAGCTCAACTTTTATACTGTTTTACAAGCAAGCAGGGCATCTACTGGTGCATGGCCCTCCCCGAATGCTTCACGAAACGATGGGTTTTGGGCATGATGGAAACCTTTAAGTACCGTTACCTCATACCCAAGTGCAATAAAATCCTCCGGCTCCCATCCGCTCCGATGCTTTTGAAAATACTCTCCCTGCAAATGATAATGATCCATACCCTCCTGTGGAAAAAAGCCCCGAGGGGTAAATACAACTACTCGGTTATTGGCGATTCTTTCGGCCATCCCGAGCAGAGTCTTCGCTTCATTTTTATTAAAGTGCTCTATTGAATCAATAAAGGTAACCGCTGAAAATGTTTTGGGGAGGAATAATTTATCCATATGACTGGCATCTGCATGTACCGGAATAATATGAGGTGACTTATATTGACGATGCAGCAGGTACGGCCTGTGAATTTCTAATCCAAGCACTACTGCGGCTTCATATCGTTCAAGCAGGGTACCGGTGCCGCTGCCGATATCCAGAATACTCTGGCAGAATTTCAACTGTTCCAGTAAGACTGGCAGAAAGTCATTCACTTCAATTTCCCGGTACATTACCTTCAGCCCCCCATAGAAGAAATCAAGTGCTGCAGCGAATTTTTGTAGCGGGCATTGGTCGCAGCTGCCTCTGCCATAATTACATCAAAATATTTGATCGTTCCCATGCCCTCATGCGTCCGGTAAGCTGTGAGGGATTGATTCAACATCACCGGTGGATATCCGTTCAGAATGGCGCGGAACCATAAGTCATAATCATGGGTGTAAGGAAGTGATTCATCAAAAAGCCCGATGGCTCCAAATACCTCTCGTTTAAACATCACCGTACAGCCATTAATGGGATTACCGTGTAAAAAACAACGTAAGTAATCCAGGTGACTAGGAAACAATGGCGCAGCATTCAGCTGAACCAGCTGCGATTGAGCGTTAATATAATTAAAGTTGGTATAGGAGATTAACAAGTGGTTCTGCTCCATGAACAGAACCTGATTGTTGATCTTATCCCGATAAAATAAATCATCCGAGCTAAGCCAGACCACATAGTCACCCGTTGCATTCAATATACCGTGATTCAGTGCGGAGGCGGTTCCCCCATTGCCTTTGCCCAAATAATGAATTCGGGAAAGATACGGTGTAATTAGATTGCTATGGGCATGCGAGCCGTCATCGACAACAATGATTTCGTAAGGTTCCCAAGACTGGGAGAACGCACTTTGCAGGGCGTGCTCAATATAAGGACAATTATAAAAAGGAATCACTACCGAAACCTTCGGTCTCATAACAACCTCCCCTCCCCGCTAACTCGGTAATAATTCAGAATATCCATTAACGATTGGTTAAGCCCAATTTCCGGAAGCCAGCCCAGTGAAGTCACATCAGCCTCAGGGGTTGATGCTTCTGAATGAACCTTCTTATCCGCTGTGGTTGCGATCTCTGAAATAGCCCGTTCAGCATCTGCAGGTCCCCAGTCCATTGGCACTGGACCTACAGAATGACTGAGCAACTGCTCCGCGATCTCCCCGAGTTCCCGCTGCTTCCCCGAATCGATGCGATAGATGGTTCCATTTGTACCTTTACGCAAAATGTAATCATAAGCTCTAACGGCATCTCTTACATCTAAAAAATCACGCAGCGCATAACGAGAAGAGAGCTTAAATGGAGGTATTTCCTCTTCTGGCTGGCCTTCACTTCGGACAATGTGCTGTGCTAATAAAGAGCAGAAGCCGGTGGAAGGACCGGGACCAATCAGATTACAGGGCTCAGCCAGCATAACCGGCTGTTTAAATAAGGTGCCCCAAGCGAGGGACACCAGCTCTTCTATTGTTTTGCTAAGACTGTACGGGTGTGGTGGCCCAGCCACCACACCCGGTTTGAACTTAAGTCTGGAGCCAGCCACTAGAATCCGACTGCTCGGCAGGCTTCGCATAGCCTCCAGTAAATATAAGGTGGCCATCACATTGGTCTCCATATAAAGCAAGGGATTAAGCCATGACTCGGGTACGGAGTTCTTCCCAGCCAAATGAAGGACAGCGTCCGGTGTAGTTTGCTTGATCATCTCAGCTACTGCTTTCCGGTCACTTAAATCACAAATATATATCTTTACTCCATCTGGAAAAAGAGTGGAGGCAGCTGTCGATTGCGGCCGCAATACAGCGATAACCTCAGCCCCTCCTGCCGAAAATAATCGAACGGCATGTTGCCCGGTAAATCCACCGGCTCCGGTAATCAGAAGTCTTTGACCTGTCATAAATACATCTCTGACTGTTTCATCCAGTCAGCCAGTTCCTGCAGCATTAAAGGATATGAAGGCAGCGGCAAGAGGACATCCGCTCTTGTATTCACTAGTGTACGATCCTGAATATGTTCATCCTCAGGGATGATCTCCACATTTTCTTTATGAAAAGCCGCCTGAATATGCTGAAGCAGCTCATATTTACTTACCGGCTCTGGATGCGCTAAATGGATTAGCCCCGATACGGGGGAATCCAGCATTACATCCACTGCTTTGGCTAATTGGAGCGTTGTGACCCCGTTCCACATCACCCGCCGGTATCCTGAAACTTTACCACTCTGCGCCAGGAACCAATCCATCAGACCAATACCGCCTGAGCGGATTTCGGGACCAATAATGGAAGTGCGAATCGTAAGATGCCCGGGTTTTTGCACCTCACCGAGACTTTTCGAAATTGCATATACAGAGGTTCCATCAGGAGCATCCTCTTCGGTGTACCCTCCGCGTGTTCCTTCGAACACGCAGTCGGTACTGATATGAATGAGCCTTGCCTGAACATCCTCCGCCTTTCGCCACAAGTGATGAGGGAGAAAGCCATTCACGTGGTAAGCCCCAATTTTGTCACGCTCCGCGAATTGATTGAGAACCCCCATTGCATTGATAATGCAATGAGGGGAAACGATATCGACCAGCTTCTCAACTCCGGCTATATCGTTCGCATCTACATACAGCCCGCCAAGATCGCTCTTATCCCGGGTTGTATGGAAGACGTGATGCTTGCCCTGGCGGCGAAAATAATCCGCCAGCATATGCCCCGCCATACCGTTTCCACCTAGGATAAGCAGCTTCATTGCAGGAACCCTCCCCGGATCAAGATGCTTTTGATCTCTTCCCGATCCATCAGATTCGTCTCTGAACTGAAGCTATTGAAAGAGACATGAGGATAAGCGTTATAATGTGCCTTTAATTCCGGCATGTTCAGCGTAGGGAGAATTACTAGATACTGTTCATCGTAGACAACGGTAGTTAAGCTTTCGAAATCGCTCATCAGAATCTCGTGGATTTTCTCCCCCGGACGAATCCCGGTCTCAACAATACTCACATTGGACTCTCCGGAAGCCTCAATCAGCACCTCAGCAAGATCGATAATTCGGCAGGTAGGCATAGTCATGACGAAGATTTCTCCACCCAAGCTAACCTCAGAAGCTTTAAATAATAACGTAATAGCATCGCGTAGGGTAAAAAAGAAGCGGGTCATTTTCATATCCGTAATGCGTACCTGACCCTTATCCTTAATCTGCTTCATGAACAAATGCACTACGCTGCCGTTCGTTCCGAGCACATTACCTCCGCGTACAGTAACGAACCGGGTGTTTGAGCCAATCAGATTGGCATAAACGAACAATTTTTCCCCGATCGCTTTGGTCATTCCATAGAAGTTGGATGGGTTCGCAGCCTTATCGGTAGAGATGTAAATTGCTTTCTCAACGCCATTTACAATGGCAGCTTCGATCACATTTTGAGTTCCCACTACATTGGTTTTGAGTGCTTCATAAGGCTGATCTTCACAGACTGGAACATGTTTGAGCGCCGCCAGATGAAAGATATAATCAACGCCACGGCAGGCTGCAATCAGCGCATCCTTGTCACGGATATCGCCAATGATAAAGCTGAGACGTTGATCTTCAAACTCCCGGCTCATCGCCACTTGAGCGGATTCACTGCGGGAGAATACGATGATTTCCTTAGGATTTTGTGGCAGAAGTTGCCTAATCAGCTCATGCCCCCAGGAACCAGTTCCGCCTGTGACCACAATCCTTTTATTATTGAACATGCAGGTTCCCTCCAAGCAAGAATTTAACTACCTTGACCGAAACATCCGGAGTCATGTATCCTTCCGGTGCCTCCCAATCCCGATTGAGCGCCGTCATCAGCTTGACGCTGCGCAGAATACTTTTCTGATCTACACCTGAGACTACATTGCTGCCACAATCCACTGTTTCTGGACGTTCCGTCGTTCTGCGAATCGTAACTGTTGGCACTTTCATCAAGCAGCATTCCTCCTGTACAGTCCCGCTGTCGGTGATGGCACATAAGGCGTGCTGTTCCAAATAGACAAAATCAAAAAATCCGAAAGGTTCATGAAATTCAACTAGTGGGTTCATTGGAAGGGAAAATTGCTCGGTAAGTTTGGAGCGAGTGCGAGGATGAATGCTGCATATTAAACGAATTCCAAAATGCTCAGCCACTGCGTTAAGACCCGACATAATTTGTACAAGGGACTCTGGATCATCTACATTCTCAGCACGGTGGGCCGTGACTAGGAAATACTGTCCTGCGGTAAGCTTCAGCTGTTCCAGAATGTCGCTAGTCTGGATTTTGTGCTCAAAATGGGTCATGACCTCATGGATCGGATTTCCTGTTAACACGATACGCCTGCTGGGGAAACCTTCGCTGATTAGATGTCTTTTGCTCTGCTGCGTATAAGGCATATTAATGGTCGAAACGGCGTCGATGACACGGCGGTTTTTCTCTTCTGGTACTTGGAGGTCATAGCAGCGGTTGCCCGCTTCCATATGCACCACCGGAATTCCCATACGTTCAGCCAAAATCGCGCATAACGCGCTGTTCGTATCGCCCAGAAGCAAAACGCGATCTGGCTGTTCTTTTAGTAAAATGCTTTCTAGCCCTCCGAACATGGCGGCAAGCTGGCCGCCTAGTCCTGCTTGTTTATCCTGCAGCACATAATCCGGTGCCCGCAGTCCCAGCTCAGCAAAGAAAATGCCGCTGAGACTGGCGGTGAAGTTCTGGCCTGTATGCACCAGGATGTGCCGCTCAGCATGTTCGTCGAGAAGCGGAATGATTACACTGAGGCGAATGATTTCAGGCCTCGTGCCTAAAATCGTCATGATCTTCATGAGTTCACTCCCCTGCCTGTTTAATTATGGTCTGACTTGGCTCAGTCAGCGGACTGTGCTCTGGTTGCTGGATTGAGCTCATTGAGCGGGATTTATACCGTTCATTTGGCTCTGGTTGCTGGATTGAGATCAATAAGCGGGAATTATACCGCTCATTGGGCTCCGGTTGCTGGAATGAGCTCTTTTTGCGGGAAATGTACTGTTCATTGGGCCCAGGTTGCTGGATTGAGCTCATTTAGCGGGATTTATACCGTTCATTTGGCTCAAGTTGCTGGAATGAGCTCATTTAGCGGGAAATGTACCGTTCATTTGGCTCAGGTTGCTGGAATGAGCTCAATGAAGGGCATTTTTGCCTCTCTTTGTGCTCAGTTAGCCGAATTCGACGCATTCGAGGGCATATATGCCTCTCTTTGCGCTCAGCTTGCCAATTTCGCTGCAATCTAGGGCAGATATGCCTCTCTTTGCGTTCAGCTTACCGAATTCGACGCATTCGAGGGCATATATGCCTCTCTTTGCACTCAGCTTGCCGAATTCCACGCAATCCAGGGCATATATGCCTCTCTTTGCCCTCAGCTTGCCAATTTCGCTGCAATCTAGGGCAGATATGCCTCTCTTTGCGTTCAGCTTACCGAATTCGACGCATTCGAGGGCATATATGCCTCTCTTTGCGTTCAGCTTACCGAATTCGACGCATTCGAGGGCAAATATGCCTCTCTTTGCGCTCAGCTTGCCGCTTCGCTGCAATCGAGGCATTTACGCCGCGCGCCGCCGTCCACCGCGGCGGGCCCGGCGGCGCTTACCCCCGGCAGTGCTGCGCCGCCGGGCAGAACCTTTACGCCGCTTGCGAGCAACGCGGCGCAAAACCAACGGGCGCCCGCTTCGCCGGCGCGCCCGGGCTTTGCCGCGCCGCTTGCGGGCGACGCGGCTCGGCAGACCCTTGCTTCGCGGCGGCAAAGCCGGCGACGCTGCGGGTAAATCAGGCTGGACAGCAGGTGGTTCCACCACCACCACGCTGTCAGCCTCGCGCACCGCAGGTGCGCTGCAATAGCGGAGGTTCCACATCTCCGCAAGACCCTGCAGGCGGCTCCGATAAGCCGCCGGACCATATACGGCGTCGACGCGCTCCCGCGCTTGACTGCCTAGAGTTAACGCCAATCCCGGCTGCGCCAGCATGACGTTGACTCTTTCTGCCAGCGCGGAAATGTCCGATGCTGGCACGAGATTTTCGCCGCAGCCCGCTGCGTGCAGAATTTCCCGCAAGCCCCCAGAGTCGTAAGCGATCACGGGCTTTCCAAAAGCCATTCCTTCCAAAGCAGTCATACCGAAGCCTTCGCGGATCAGACTAGGAACCACTAGCACATCCATGGCACAATAGGCAGATGGAAGACATTCAGCATAACCAACAAATTTAAACCGGGTGTACAGTCCCTCAAGCTTTACCTTGCGGACACAACGCTCATAGTAGCTTTTATCGCCAGCTGACCCAATGACAACAAATTTCGAGCTTGGATGAACCGCGTGCACAAGCACAGCCATTTTCACAAAATGTTCTAGACCTTTTTCTTTGTTGATAAAAGAAGAAATATAACCGATCAGCTGTTCATGCGGTTTAACCCGCAATTCCCGCCGCCGTTCGCTCCGAAGCTTGCTCCAAGCCTCAATCATCATCTCTTTATCATTCCAAGAGGGAGGCAGCTGGATCACTTTTTCCGCTCTCACGTCCTCTGGAAAGCAAGCTGCAGCTGTTTGTGAAATAGCTAGTATCTCATCACTATTCCGATGAATCAGCCCTACACTAATAGGTGTATATTCATTGTCTGTTATCGTCTCTGATATTTTCCATATCACCGGAATGCCCAGTGACTTTGCAGCCATTGCTGGCAGAGCATGCACACAGGTACTTGTAATAACAAACGCCGGGCGCAAGGAATTCAGCCAGTCTGTTAATTCGTGATACTCCCTGCTTTCCTGGAATTTCTGAGCATCTGCCTCCAACCCTGCATAAGGAGTGTACATTCCATATAAAAGAGGAATCGAAAGCAACTGTACACTTATTCCACAGCTTCGAGCCTGAGAAGTCAGCTTGCCGTCCTGAGGCGCAACGAGAATACAATTAAAGTACGGAGAAAGCTCCTGAGCGAAAAACAACAATAGCTTCTCCGCTCCCGTAATACTGCGTGTATTGGATACATGTGAAAAGAGGACGATTGTAGCTTTGTCAGCCATGGCGTTTCGGCGCTCCCTAACGAGGGGCCTGGAGCAGCCATTCACCTCCTTAAAAAATTTACAAACTTTGCGCTAAGTTCTGTCCTTCGCAGTAAAACTCTCTTTGAAAATGGTCGCTCCTGTGACTCGCAACATCGCTTCCGCTTCGCTCTAGAATCTCGTCAGTCAATTTCAATTCGCTCCCGAGCTTCGCCCCTTTACTTCCACTCTGCTCTCGAATCTAGCCAGTCGCTTCCGCTCCGCTATACAAGCCCGCTCCAGACGTTGCTTCTTTTCATCAGGCCACAGGCATAAGCTGAGGTTCGGTTCTACAGTATATCGAGGAAAAACAGATGCCGGCACGACACCTGTCCCCTGGTAAGCGCACATTTCCGTTCCATTTCCGGGCATATGACCTAGCCATAAATTACTGTTAACAGCTGGTGTATACGTTTGGTGTAGGTGTGATCCTTAAGCGTCCGTTCAAAAGCGCGCAGGGCAATCGCACGGCGTTCTTCCTCATGAGTCAGGTAATAACGGATTTTATCCATCATTTCTTGAGGGCTTGCAAAAGTCTCAATTTCTTCACCAGGTTTGTAGAAAGATCCCATATCATCTCTGGCATCCACTAATTGCAGCGTACCCGTAGCCGCGATTTCAAAAGTACGCGGATTAGGAGATACCGCCGGAATCGAAAGCGTATTGTTGTTCACTACTTCATCAATGTGCGAGCGGTGGAGGTTAATGACGATTTTGGATCCGCTGTAAGCTACCGCTGTTTCCTGTGGTGACATCCACTTACCAATCTCAATTCGATCTCCATAGAGTGCCGCCTCAGGCAGACGGTCCCACCAGATGCCGTTAATCACCGTGTTATAGTTCATCAAATCCGGAAGAATCTCACGGAAGAAATTAACCCGGTTCCAATAGGCAGAGCCAATAAAACTAACTTCGCGATTCAATGGTGAACGTGTTGTAGTTGGACGGTAATGCTCGCGGTGAGCGGCAAAAGGAAGATAATGAACTTCAGGGCAGCCAAGTCCCTTATAAAAATCAATACAATTACGCTCAAGCGTGAACACAAAATCGTAATGCGCCACAATTTTAACTGTAAAATCAGTGTAATAAGGATCATCTGTAAGCCAAATGGCTGTCTTAATTCCGCTAGCCCGAAGAACGGAGATCTGCTCAAGCGGTAAATCCATACCATCCAGCACAAGTACCAGATCCGGTCTTTGAGCGGCGGCTAACTCCACTAAGTTTTGACGCACATCTGTTATCGTGACTTGTGTGGTTAATTTTTGCAGCGCGTAGAGGACTGCATCGTCTAATGGAGAGTAGGGATATCCTTTACCAGAAGCCACATACATTACATGAATATTCCGTACAGGAAATACTTCTTCTGGCCGACCATCTAAAATCGCAAGCCGTCCCCGTAAATATCCCTCATCATATCCGCCCTTAAAACCACTCAGACGACCACGAAGCTTTTCTTCCTCTGGAGGTGTCAGTGGTAGCGGTGGTGCAGGCATAATAAATTCATTGTTGTTCATCATCATCCTCGCTCCTTTATCCCGTTATAGATTTCATACACTTGAAGCAATCACATTCAGCAAATGAGGCAAACGCGCAGTGAATGTATGGTTGCGCATGGTTGTCTGTAGTCCCCGTAAAGCGTAAATTCGGCGCTCTTTTTCATGCTTCAGATAGTACTCAATCTTCTCCTGCAATTCCTTAGCAGAGCCAAAAGTATCCAAGTCATAACCTGGCCGATAATAATTGCCCAGATCCTCACGAACATCCGTAAGCTGCATAGTACCGCAGGCACTGATCTCATAAGTACGTGGGTTGATAGAGCGTGATGGTAAACGGAAGCTATTCCGGTTATCCTGCCCCTCCTCCCACGGACGGTGAATATTAATGACTAGCTTTGCACCACTGTAATAGTTCGCAGTTTCCTCAGGTGGGATAAAGCCATTGCTAATAAAAGGGGCAAGCTGGTCATAAGTCGCAAGCCGTTCCCAGAAGCCGCCAGCGATCAGCACCTTCTTATCCCTTAAATAGGGGGCAAGTTCATCAAACAGCGCTGTCCGATTATGAAATGCATTGCCAATAAACACAATGTCGTACTTATACTGCGGTGCCGTACGGCGCGGATAGAACATCTTTGGATTGACGCAAAGCGGTAAATAATGAACGGATGGAACTCCAAAGGATTGATAAAACTCCACACAACCGAGCTCATGCGTAAAGACGTGATCATAATGCCGGCAAATCACTGAAGTATCCTCTGTAAAATAAGGATCATCCACAAACCAGATCGCAGTCCGAATGCCCAGCTTTCTGATTTCTGTAATCTGTTCTAAATGATTTTCCGGAAAAACATGCAGTCCATTCATAACCAGCACTGCCCCGGGCATCTCCCGAGCTGCGGTCTCCAGCATAGTTTCTGGAGTGCTTATCACAAGCTCACTTACAAGCTGCTGAAGCGCCTCAATTACCCCAGTATCGATTGCATGGAACCCTTGAGGAACATACATTAGCTTAAATGGCCGACAGGCTTCGACCTCTACAGTACTCCGACGCTGCACAGCCTCACACATGCCAAGACGATATCCTTCGTGATAACCGTCGCGATAATCTCGCGGACGCTTGTGTTTTCTCCTTTTCGCTTTCACGGCCTTCACCCTGCCCCGTTGTATTCTCAAGACAGTATAACTATATGCGGAGTCAGCACTCGCCTCATGGACATCTGTCATTACTAGAACTAAATTGGCAGATGTACCCTGTCTTTTGCCCGGCTTGCCCGAACCCCACCAGATTTCATCCACTCGCTGGATGCTGTTATACTATAAAGGTCTAGCTAGAGGCACTAAACTTGTCATCTCTGTCCAATCTGTCCGAAGATGATTACTTTTTGAAATTCACAAGGGGGGAACTATGAATAACACCACGTTGTATTTGCGACACGCGGAGCTGCTGCGTGATCTGGTGCCATCCTTTCAAACCTATCCATTTCATCTGCCTGCTGTTCGAACGCTGGATCGCCTGACTTTTCAAAAACCAGTGACCTTTCTTGTTGGAGAGAACGGCACAGGCAAATCAACCTTGTTAGAGGGAATTGCTGCTGCTTGGGGCTTTAACCCTGAGGGTGGAACGCTAAACTTTTCTTTTAACACTCGTTCCTCGCATTCGAATCTTTATGAGTATTTTAGAATTGCTAGAGGGGTTAGACGGCCGAAGGACGGCTTTTTTCTGCGTGCGGAGAGTTACTATAATGTGGCTTCTTATATTGATGAGTTGGATGAACAACCCGGTGGCCCACCGATCAAAGACTCCTACGGAGGCAAATCTCTGCATGAGCAATCCCACGGAGAGTCTTTTTTAGCTACATTCGTTCACCGTTTCGGCGGCCGCGGTCTTTATATCCTCGACGAGCCTGAAGCAGCGCTTTCCCCCTTACGTCAAATGTCTCTGCTGGTGCGTATGCATGAGCTGGTCGGGCAAGATTCACAATTCATTATCGCAACACATTCCCCCATTCTGATGTCCTATCCCGGCGCTGAAATTTTTCTCTTGGAGGGGGAGGGAATACGGTCCGTCGCCTTGGAGGAAACCGAACATTATACCGTGACCAAAGCGTTTATGAACGATCGTCAAGGGATGTTGCGTGAGTTATTTGAAGATGAATAAGCATACACGACTTCGACGTCCCTTTAAGGACGGTAAGCGTTTAAGCGAGAAATATAAGGATATTTACAACATGGAACATATAAATTCTTATATTTTTGGCTATGTTAAATTCTAATGTTGATATTTGACCATAAGAAAACCGCCTTCGTTGAAAAGGCGGTTTATTGCTAGCTATCGTGTCCCGTTAGCGCAACGACTTACTCTGTTGAATTTCGTGTTCCTCAACATAAAGCGGCATCAGAGAAGGCGGATCGTACCTTATCGCGGCCTTTAAACGACAAAATGGTGCCGATAGCCATAGCCCCATAGCCGCAACGAAATAATAAGCCTAATCCGACAGTGCCCGCATGATGTTGGATTTCGCCTCTGCCGCAATTGCTTCATTCCCGTCATCGACCGCTTGCATTAAGATCAGTATGGGGATGTATACCGCGATTAGCCGCGCCAGTAGCTTCGTTTCCTCGTCCGCTCCTCCGTACGTTTCGAAAAACACGCCGCGAGCGTAAGGTGGTAAAAAGCTATAAGCAACGCTCAAATCGCAAGCCGGATGGCCTACGCTCAGATCGCCCCAATCAATGATGCCGGAAACGATCCCGTTCTCATTCACAAGCATATTTTTGAAATGAAGATCGCCATGTAGCAGTGCATTCACCGCCTCGACACGGTCCTTTTGCAGCCTGCTAATATACGCTTCGATCACACCGGACTCCTCCGGCGACAAGTGTTCAACCACCTTCGATAGAAAGCCCTCCAATTTCACTTTGCGCGATGCTATGTCCGTCAAGTTTCGATGATCTTGCTGAACTCCGCACTCCAGCGCCGCCTGCACCGGAAACTCATGCAATCTCCGCAAAAATTTCGCCAGCGTCTCTGCCGATAAAGCCCGGCGTTCTTCCGTCAAACCGATTGGGAAATCTCCTAGCACGTAGTCATAGCCAAGAAATGGTGCCGGGTATTCGTCACTTGCTTCGCCATAAAACAACGGTTTCGGATAGGGGATGGTTATATATGTCTCCAGCTTTGGCAGCAGCTTCCCTTCCATACGAATCGAGCCAACTGCAATCGTTCTTCTTGGAAACCGGAACACGTACTCGTCACCGATGAGAAAAACCGTATTGTCCCAGCCCCAGCCCAATCGCTTCACTTGCTTCGATGACAGCTGAGGGAATTGTCTGCCGATCAGCGTCCGCGCCTGCTCTTCGTTAACCTCCCACTCCGCATCCCATACATTCGTTCCTCCCATGAATTGTCTGCCTCCTCGTTCCTTACGTTATTTAGATGTTTACATTCCCTAAAAGTGAAGCGATCCATCCATTTCTTCAAGCGGCTGTGGTAGCTGTTTACGTTTTGGATATGGTACACGCCTTTCACACGTTGTTTTCCGTCGGACTTGAATCGGTAATGAGTCATGCCTTTTGAATTCGCATAGGAGCTAAATGCCCTCCATGAATCAGTGCATAACACGTTTGAGTCAGATAGATGACCACCAATCGCTTCGTCTAATTTTGTAATCCGAATACGTCCACGCCCAAGTACGCCAGAGTAAGTCATTTTCTGACGGTCACGGGCAACCAGCACGCACACTAGATCGTGGCTTATACCACGATATTTCGCTTTGCCGCCACGTTTACGTGGCTTGCGTTCGGTAATATTCCGCTTGCCCTTTTCCGAGTAAAGAAAGTAGGTCTCGTCCATTTCACCAATATCTTGAAATGCTTCGGTTGGAATCTGCTTCAGAGCGGAAAGAATCTTATGCCGCTAGTAAAACAAGGTGACATGCGTGACTTCATCGTTTAACTGATCTGCACATTTTCTCAGAGAAAAGCCCTCAATCATGCATTCGATATAACGAACCCACATATGAGGTCGCCTCATTCGTTGCAGAGGGGTGTTCGTAAGGTCATTGAATGTTTGGCGACAGGACTTACAACGGTAACGTTGACGTTTAACCTCTCCAGTGCGTGTTCTTACAGCCTACTTTCCAAATCGAACAACAGAATGGTTTTTGCAATGCGGGCAAACAAGTCCATATTTATGCTTCTGCTCTTGAATTTTATTAATCGCTCGAACCGGAAGTGCCACTCCCTTGGTTCGGGACTGCAAAAAGTAGATAAGTTCTCGCTTACCATTATCGTCCAACGTATCAGCAAGCTTTTTCAGTTCCTTTAAATCCCTGGGCAAATCATCTCCGAACAGTTATATCGCCCTTATTATAGAACATTTGTTCGTAATTATGAATATCAACAACAAAGTTTAACATAGCCATATTTTTAAAAAAACAGCAGGTCTCCAAATCGGAAACTTGCTGTTTGCTTTGTGTTATTTTGTGTTTGATAGGTGCTTGAAATTAGCGTCTCGCAATCCCCGTCAGCTTGTGAACAATCCATCCAAACATGACTACAACCATCATATCGAAGCACACATTAAACAAGAATAAATGCTTACCGATGTCAGCCCTTCCGTCCCCAAGAATCGGAACCAAGAAGGAGAAAATCCCTATTAGCCCTAGCAGCATCAGCAGCTCGCCGGCAACTTTGCCACGAATATCCCTGCTGCGGAAATACTGGAACAAAGCTCCCGCAAAATACACCAGATAGAATATGGAGAGAAATCCGAGCGTGTGCGGAATATGTTTGTTTTTGAATTGGCTCCATGCACTGTAAGTATAGGATAATGCACCTGCTGGTTTATTCTCGCTTTTCTCATAGTTTCCTAGATAATACGGGCGAATCGCCATGCTGTTACTCGCAGCATATTTCATATTATCTATCAACCGGTCCGGATGCTTCAGATAGAAGAACAATACATCTTTATGAGATACACGGTCATAGAAGTCCGGAACCAGCGAAGGATCATCCTGCTTAATCACTGTATCGGTCTGAAAATAATTTGTACCCGCCAGTACCTCCAGCCGCTCCGGCAATCCGAGATCCTGCAAGTCTCCCTTCACATCCGGCGATTCGTTTAGAATCCCAAAAAACACCGTTTGATACAGATTAATATGCTTAAGATCTTTTGGCGCTGCCACATACAAAACGATGGATACAAGAAAGATGGCAATCGAAAAACGTAACGCCAACTTCCTCCATTTGCCCTCTCCGTCAAGCATCATAAACCGCAAGAAAATCAGTGCAAAGGCAATCCCAATCGGTGCATTCTGGATTTTGGAGGTGACCAGAAACAGAATCGCGATAAAAAATAAGGTTAATCCTTTAGTGGTTGGCTTCTCTTGGCTGGTTAATCTTAATCCTAATGCAAATGTCAGCAGCATAAACACCATCGACACTGGTTCTCCAAACAAGGAGTTGAAATAGGCCACATACCCGATATCGTAAAATACAAATAAGATAGCTGCTCCCAACAGCAGCCCTGTAACATAAGAGCCACGAGCATTATACTTCACCAGCAGCCAAGTTGCCGCCAGTAAAAGAAGCCCATAAACTGCACCCAGCAAACGAACATCAAAAAAGCTGCCATGGATGAGCCCGCCGATCAATCTCGGCACAAGTACTATAAAAATCTGTGAGGATGGATAAAAACCTCTAAATAAATTTTCATACGCAAAACTGGAATGACTAAAATTGAAAAACTGGTCGGCATACGATGCTCCAGTATCATAGTAGTTCAGACCGATGGTATTCATCATACGCAGAAAATCTCCGTTATCGGCAACACCAATAAAAGGCCCTACGAATAGCAAATAAATAATGATACCGCAGCCGGCAAGGCCTACGAGATACTCCGGTTTCCAGAACTTTTTCATGATTCCCCCTATCTCTGTGGTAACAGCTTCACATATTCGTCGGACAAATTCATTAGCTTCAAAATATACTCATAATCAGTCTGATATTTTGTGAAATCCGATACTGGCTTAAGCGTATCCAACGACACAGCTTTACCATCAGCAAAATCTTTACCAGGCACATAGAGAATATCATCATTAAAGAAAGAACCAGAAGGCAAATAATACCGCATTCCTAACACATTACGATCAATGTTCAAGAGATCATGACCAAATGCTGTATAACCTTCTTCTTTTAAAGAAACCCCCAATAGGTTAGCTATTGTTGGAAGAATATCCAACTGTCCACCGGTTCTCTCTACTACCTTCCCTTGCTCCATTCCTGGTACATGTACAATCAATGGAATATTAAAGCGACTGATTCGGGAATCGTATGGAATCCCCAGTGCACTTTCCACTTGCTCCGGTGGCACATCCTGCGGCTGCAAGCCAAAATGATCGCCATACATCACCAGCACAGTGTTATCCCACATTCCATTTTTCTTCAAACCCTCTATTAAAGTTCCAATGGCATAATCAGTATAGTTAATAGCAGTCAAATAATCGCCAAGCATCGTGTTTTTTAACTCATCAGGCACTGATATCTTCTTAAAAGAGTCCGGAATTTGGAAGGGATGATGGCTGGACGCCGTCACCATTTGTGCGTAGAAAGGAGTTCCTTTCTTCTGCAGCTCTGCCAATTTCTCGACACCCGTAATATAAAGCTGTTCATCGGAAGCACCAAACGCATTAAAATGATCATTGGTAAAATAATCTTTATCATAATAGCCGTTAAATCCAAGTGCAGGATATAGCTCATTCCGATTCCAAAAGCCCACTTGATTCACGTGAAAGGTGTACGCCTCATATCCTTTATCTCTCAGCAGACGTGGTAGGCTCGGCAGTTCTCTGTCCCCGAATCCAGTGGACATTGCCAAGGTCCCGATTGGATAAATCGACGTGTTGCTCATAAATTCAGCGTCAGAAGTATTGCCCGGACCAATCTGCTGGTAGACATGGGGGAAGTAAAATCCCTCATCTGCCAACTTGTTCAACACTGGAGTCAGCTCTTGACCCTTCAGGGATTGATGCAGCGGGAAGTTTTGGAAAGCTTCCATTTGGATGACAATTACATTTTCGCCCTTTTGCGAGCCAAAATAATCAGGTGCTGTGCCCGCGGCCTTACTACTATAAGGATAGGAAGCTTGCAGTTCATCAATCTTCGCGATGGTATCCTTAATATCTCCGGTTCCAATGAGATTGTTATCTTCCTTGACCTTAATTGCGGCAACGACCTCATAATTCAGGAATCCGGCACTTTCTGCCTGCACAAGCTCATTTGTAATTCCCCGCGCAGAATTGACAGAATTGGCCGATAAAGCAAAACCTCCAAGAATAGCCACCAGAATCACCATCATATGTGCCAATCGTGTGTTCCGGGAGCTGAATCGCTCACGCTCACGCGGATAGGCTTTTCCATGCTTCCATCTGCGGATCAAGACATAGATTGCCATGATCACAAAATCAGCGAAAAATAAATAATCAATAGTCTGTATCGTTGATTCTACGCTTGCCTTCACTTGAAACACCTGATTCAGTTCATATAAAGCCAGATACGTAGGAACAGAACCAAAGTGATTGAAATATACACTGGCTGCGAACAGCAGCAGCGATAATATCCCGTTAAATGTCCAATAGACAGCTGTTCTCACCCGCGAAGGAGTAATGACTGTCAGTATCCCCATGATGAAGAGGACTGGAGCAACATCTGCTGCAATCCACTCCCAAGCAATTCTATCAAAGAACAGCACTCTCAGCAGGAGCAGCTTCAACCATAGCAGCAGGACAACAATATAGAACTGAGCTCGATTCGGCCCGTGCTTTTTCACGTTTTAATCCCCTCTTACCTTTTCATTTGTTCTGATTATGAACTCTATTCATCTTTTCTGTAAAATATCAGATTGTTCTAGTATAACAATACTTACTTTTTTTATCAAAAATGTGCACCTTTCGCTCCCACTACAAATAGGGAAATCCCACGCCTTTTCGGCTGTGGAACCTCCCTATTTAAGCCTATTATGTTATGCCTTTCAATCTAAGACTGGCTTGCTGGCAAATCCTCTTTTACCTTCCAGATCGTTAAATCACTATCATAATATACAGTAATCTCAGGACTGCCAAGCTTATGAAAGGTGAGATTCCCGGGCTCCTGATCTCTTTTAAGCAAGCTATATTCGCCCACATCAGCAACGCTAAATATCTTAGTCAGCAGAGGTGCTGCCTTCTCACGTAGGCGATCCCCATCAATTAGAGACAGCTCCCGGTCTAATACCGTTAGTTGTTTGGGATCTGTTTTATCACTAGCACGAGGATTTGTATCACTAATCTGCTCAACCCTTCTAGTAACAGTATCGAACGTAACCGAAACCTTTGATCCGTATTGCAGCGTAAGCGTATCCTGATCCTTGTCCATAGCCCGAAATACTAAACTAAGCTCTTCATCACCTCCGTTACCTCTCAACACCTTCAATGCCTCTTCCCCAGCTTGACGCATCTCTTCTGAAACCGTCGAGGCCTCAAGCGTGGCTGATGCGTAATCGAATTCACCATTTACAAATCCGATACGCCATTTCTCCGCCCTAAAGTTATTCTCAATTTTCACGCCAGAATGTTGTGTAACATCATATTCAACGTATCTGAGCACTTCATAAGCTGAATCATTCGCATAACCCAGTTTGCCCTTGATCTCTTCCGCACGGGTATTCATTTCAGCGTCGATCTCCGCAGCTGTCAGAATCCTACTCATCTTCGTTTGCACCAGTTCTCCTGTCTCATAATTGATCCAGATATATGCGGAGTCCTCACCTTTCTGGTAAGAGTAAAATATCTGCTGTTGCTCCTTAAGCCATTCCCGGTGATCTAGCGGATAAGTCTTTCCAAGTAAACTCTGCATCACCTGATCTGCGTTCCGCTGTAGCTCAGCCTCCGTGAAATGCGACGAAACCTCAGTTTGCGCAGGGTTGCTTGAATCATTACCGAGGAACCTTCCGTTCAGAAAGAATACACCTAAGCCCAACAATACAATAAAACCCGCCACAGCCAACAATTGCACAGGCAGTCTTTTTCCTGAGTAAGATTTCGCTCCCTGTTGATCTTCTTGAATTCGGCGAATGACGTTGTCTGCATGCCTCATAGTAAACTTTTCATTTCCAAAAGGTCCTTTTCGGGCCTGAGCATACCATTCCGGTTTATGATCCTCCATCATTCTACCCCCTTTAATTTGTTCTGAATTTTTTGCCGCGCTCGGTGCAATCTTGATTTTACCGTTCCGTGACTCAAGTTCATCAGTTCAGCTATTTCTTTTATAGAGAGCTCATATTTCAAATCCAGGACCAATATTTCGCGCAGCTTTGGAGACAATGCCATAATTAGATCCCATATCTCACCAATGGACTGATTACCCAAATACTCCATCTCCGCAGATCGGGCTACGCCAAGAGGTTCGATAGTTTTTTCCCGCTGCTTCACATCAACCGTGGACAATGGCTGTACACCACCCCATAAGCCCGAACGAAAAAAGCGCGATTTCCGGTGCGAAAAAACAGTATTCCTGGCAATCGTAAGCAACCATGCTTTAAATGAAGAATTCCCCCGGTACGTTCCAATCCGGTAATAACATTTAATGAATACTTCTTGAGCCAGATCATCGGCTTGTTCAGAATTTTTGGTAAGATAATAGATATAATTCCATATATCCTCTCCGTAACGGCTCATGATTTCTCTTAGTTGCTGTTCATTCATCGTCTCGCTATGCTGAAGACCTTCCAGTTCCAATTAGCTTCACCTCACTTAATACGACCTCATAAAAGGCACTTTAGTTCCCTTATGTTCATATTTTCTCATAAAAAAACAGGGGGTCCAGTGATGATCCCCTGCGAATGATAAGATATCCGAATCCGAATCGACCTTTCCCCTCAAACGATCGAGGTATGCGTGAGTAATCTTTTAATAGAACGGTTAGCTTCATTTAGTACAATTTCTTTATCCACAGTCTTTAGCAAACCTCTTTCCATCACGATCTCCCCGTCGATTATCGTTGTCTCCACATCTGCCCGCGTAGCGGAATATACAATTCTAGAGATGGGATCTACGTCGTAAGAGGGGAAGGTATGAAAATTGTAGAGATTCAGGAGCACTAGATCTGCTTTTTTGCCTACCTCGATACTCCCGATCTTATCCTCCATCCCTACGGCCTTCGCCCCACCAATAGTAGCCATACGGAATACACTGCGGGCATCCATGGTTGTGGGTCCGTGATGAGGCTTTTGAATAATCGCCGCCAATCGCATCTCATTAAACATATCCAGATTGTTATTGCATGGAGCGCCATCCGCTCCCAGACTAAGAGAAACATGCTCATGAAGCATCCCTGGTGTGTCGGCAATTCCGGAGGCCAATTTCAGATTGGAACCCGGGCAATGACTTACATGCACCCCTCGATCCCGCAAAATCCGCCGCTCCTCAGCATCCAGCCACACGCAATGCGCCAGTATAAGCCGTTCATTGGCTAATCCTAGATGATCCAGATAGACGATGTTACGCATGCCAGTCATGGCCTGCACAATCTCAATTTCCCCTAAATTCTCAGACGCATGAGTATGCACCTTCACATCGTATCTTGCGGACAGATCCCGCACCTCGGTTAATAAAGGCTCTGTACAGGAAATCACAAAACGTGGAGAAAATGCATACTGAATCCGGCCGTTTCCATAACCATTCCATTTTTCCAGTAGATCGACACTTTCCTGCAAAGAAGATGCGGTATCCTCCTGCAGCGCCTCAGGCACATCTCCCCCTTTTTGATCCATCATCACCTTGCCGGACAAGGCCCGGATTCCACTTTTAGCTATAGCCTGAAACGCAAAATCCGTATGATGGACAGTCTCCATATCCACAATCGTCGTCGTGCCGCTGGTGATCAGTTCGCCGATGCCAAGCATAGCCGAATAATAAAGGGATTCTTCATCATGCGCGGCCTCTAATGGCCAGATTCGTTTGCGCAGCCAATCCATCAGCTCCAGATCGTCCCCTTTACCACGGAATAACGTCTGGCATAAATGAATATGAGTCTGGATAAAACCCGGAATTAATGTACGGTTCGTAGCATCAATGATCTGTTCGTCGCCCTGCGGGATCAGGCCAGTGCCGATTTCAACAATGAGATCATCCTTAATCCGGACATCCCCGTGTATTATTTCCTCTTGCTTGTTCATCGTAATGATTTCGGCATTTTTGATCAAAATATTTCCCATAGCCCTTCTCCCCCTCATTGAGTTAATTCCAGTACAACCTCACGCATGTAGCACAAAAAGGCCACAAAAATATGCCTGAGCATATTTTCGTAGCCAGAAATTTACGGTTCCCGGTAGAGACCCTTAAACCAATTATTAAGGATATACGAAAAAAAAAGACTATTCATTTGTAATTTGAATAGTCCAATAATAATCTGAAGACAGGTTACATGTCAATATATATGACATATAAAATCGATTTTGTTTTATTAATACTGTTATATAAAAGTGATTTAGTATTTTATGTTATGTTAAATAACATAATTCGATTTATGATCACGATTATTCTGTTTGAAGAAAATTTCGATCACGATACCCTGTACTTTGCGTCAGATTTACTGTCAGGAAAACATAAAAAAAAAGCTATCCGAGAGCTATTTCATGGCTTAAGAGACAGCCGTTTCGTTCGATTAGGTCGACCATTTCGGACAGTATCTCTGCTTCTTACTCTAACGCGTTGTGCTAAACCGCTGTGCATATAGCGCAATATGATAAACTGGTCAGAGCCCGCTAGTGCACGCCTAGCTCTATTCATCTAATTGACCTATGCCGACCCTACTGCTACTCAACTGCTACTCAACTGCTACTTCTGCACTGCTTCGGCTTCTACACTACTCCTACTTCTGCGCTTCTACTTCCTCCCTGCGCCTACTCCGTTGCTACGTCTACTGATACTGCTTCTGCTTCTGCTTCTGCTTCTGCTACAACTACAACTACAACTACAGCTCCTACACTACTCCTACTTCTGCACCACTACTTTCCCCTTGCGCCTATTCCACTGCTACCTCTTCTTCACCGCTACTTTCCCCATGCGCCTACTCCACTGCTACATCTACTTCTGCTTCTACTACTCTACTCCTACTTCTGCACGCACTTCTACGTTCCCCTTGCGCCTATTACACTGCTACGTCTACTGCTTCTGCTTCTACTACTGCCCCTACACTACTCCTACTTCTGTACTTCTACTTTCTCCTTGCGCCTATTACACTACTCCTTCTTCTTCACCGCTACTTTCCCCATGCGCCTACTCCACTGCTACATCTACTTCTGCTTCTACTGCTCTCGCTACGTCTACACCACAGGTGAATCATAATCCTCCATACTTTCGGACCCAGATGACGCTATTTGCACATTTATCGCCTTTTGAGCAGGGTTTCGGACTCCTGTGACGCTATTCCCTCGTAACAGGCCCATATGCAGTGTGTTTTATAGCAATAGCTGCGCTGGAGTCCGATAGCATCCCAAATGTGGGAAAATTCCACGTTTAAGGTCATCTGGGTCCGTTACTATCGAGTCACACTCAGCCACTGATGCTTTCGGACCCAGATGACACTATTTGCACATTTATCGCCTTTGGAGCAGGGTTTCGGACTCCAGTGACGCTATTCCCTCGTTACAGGCCCATATGCAGTGTGTTTTATAGCAATAGCTGCGCTGGAGTCCGATAGCATCCCAAATGTGGGAAAATTCCACGTTTAAGGTCATCTGGGTCCGTTACTATTGAGTCATACTCAACTGCTGATGCTTATGGACCCAGATGACGCTATTTGCATATTTTCGCTTATTGATCAGGGTTTCGGACTCCAATGACGCTATTTGCACACTTATCACCTTTTGAGCAGGGTTTCCGTAAGCGCAAATGCTACCTAATCAAACAAAGTTTTTGATTAGAGAAAGGTGTTATTTTCACGAAAAAAGAGGATATCCCAGCAGCCATTTGATGGCTCTGAAAAATCCTCTGGTTCTCTTGCTATGTTAAGCTTCCGAATTTCCGTGCTTTTCTAGAACCTTCTCGAATACCGGAAAATTAGCGGTGCGCCCCGGAAAAGTTACTTCACCCCTGCGATCATAACCTAACTTGGGATATAGGGCGAGTGCCCCAGTGTTCTTAGCATATGTATCCAGACGGATACTGGAATAACCATTCTGGCGAGCATATTCTTCTGCATAAGTGCTAAGACGGCGTGCAATTCCCTTCCCTTGCACTTCGGGATGCACAGCCAATCTATGCATAATTAAATGAGGCCCTTGCGTTTCAGTCCAGTCAATCTTCCCATACTGCTCGGATTGATGCTCGTCCAACACTAGAATGCCGGCCACCGCATTGTTCTCCTCACATACCCATAGATTGCCACGTTCAATATCAAGGGAGATGATCTCCCGGTTCGGATAATGCTCGTCCCACTGATCGCTGCCACCTGCTTGCATCACCTGTACGCATTTGGCAATCAGCTCCATAATTTCATCAATCTCATCTTTGCGTGCTCTGCGAATCTCAGTACCCATGAATCATCCCTGCCTTCATCTTAACCTCATATTATTTTCACTTTCATTATGAAGTTTATCACATCGGCAGCGCAGCAAACCAGTCCGCACGAAAACCCCAAGACCCGCTCACGGACGGAGCGGATCTTGTCATCTGTGTCTCCTAGCTGAATTCCAGCTTATGCCCGTCCTCGAAGCCCTTGGCGAAACCGGCGTCGAACCCCACGTTGTATGCTTCGGTGTAGCCCTGTTGAAAGGCGTCTGCCGGAGGCGTTTCCGGCGAAACGCCCAGCTCCGGGGGGAGCGGAATTACCTGTGGAGCAGGCGGAGCCTCGCTCACGGGTACCACAATCACCGGTGGTTGCGCAACCCTTACTTTACGAACAAGCTTGCGACGAAGTCTTCTTTTCTTGCGTAGCAATAGGCCTTTCTTTGACTTCCCATAACGAGCAGTTTTCCGGGCAAGAACTCTGCGGGATTTACGGGCTAGCCCTTTACGAACTTTTGCTTTCCGCGAGAGCAGCAATGTGCGTCTACGGGTTCTGCCTGAACGTAGCGTTCTGCGGCTTTTTTTCTTCATGCTTCTACTCCTCCTGTGCTCCATGTTCTCTGGAGGTTCCTACGGCGTATGCCTTGCTCAGCCATGGCGCAGCAGGAATTCCCCGTTTAGGACGATGTAGTGAAATCCCGGACATCATCCGGCACATCGCACTCTGATACCCACTTAAAATCCTGATATTGTCGCTCAATTTGCGGGCCGTCAACTCAGATTGCTCCGTCAATTCGGCGATGCTCTCCAAGATGGCCGCCAAAGCAGCCTGACTGCGCGAAATGGAGCGAATCATCTCCAGCTTGACGGCATGTTCAGAGAGACGGTCCCCGCTCATTTGCTGTCTTCTCCAAAACTAAAGCCATCACCTGACATGTCTCCAAAACCTTCCCCGCCACCATCGTCTTCACCACTGCCCAGCACTGCTTTTAAATTGCTGTAGAGTCCGTTCTCCAGTTTGGTCAGCCCTTCGACCATCTCCACGATGACCTCGTGTATAGAGAGGGACTCCTTCAGTTGCTCACTGTGGGAATCAAAGGCTCTAGCGTGGATATGATGCTGTGCCCACTGCTTTACCTTTTCAGCTTCAACCGCCTTAGCTTCCAGAATCAACGCAACGTTCCACTGGATGGCGGCGGTGGACTCCAGCATTTGCAGATAAGCCTTTTCTCTGCTCATCTTCCGCCTCCTGCTCCTATAGCGTTACTCTTCTTCTTGACCGTTCAATTCCTTAATCACTCTGCCTACCCCATCAGCCATCGCTTCTTCCAGATCTGCAAGTGCATTCAAGTAAGCAATAATATTCTTGTTTACCTGAGTTGAGCTTTCGATCATCCCGCTGATCCCATCAAAATCAGGCTCCGCATCTGGCAGATCGTGGACAATTTGCGACATACGGACAGCCACATGGCGCTCAGCATCTAGAATCCGCGCCATCTGTTCGTGCGTATGGGCCATGTGCTGCAGGACTTTAGTTATTTTACTCTGCACCTTCATGTCTCCTTTGCTCAAACGCCCTGCTACAGCATATGCGGCAGGAGCCGGGACGGTGCCGGGATCCTCGACAAGTTAAGGCTCTATTCGTGACTGGAATGACATAAAAATTACGTTATTGCTAAGTACATTTAAAAGGATTAAAATGTGAAATGCGCAATCCTGAGTTTACCAAAGGTTGGTGGGGAATATATGAAGCTTGAAAGCAAGCGTATCGATCTAATACCTTTAACTGCCCCAGAGCTCTCGCTAGCAATAGATAACTATTCGGAGCTACAGCAACAATTAGGCTTAGCTGCCATCAGTGCGGCGCTTGATGATGAAATGCAATATGCTATGCAGATCAGGCTAAAAAAGGTGCAGCAGGACCCCGACCATTACCTATGGTTAACGAACTGGGCCATCGTTCATCGGGAAGATCAATGTATTATAGGATTCATTATCCTTAAAGGTTACCCGAATAAGAAAGGCGAGGTTATTCTAGGGTATGGGATTGATGAGAAATATAGAAGAAAAGGGTATGCAACAGAGGCACTACACACAATTAATGCATGGATCTTCTCCCATCCCCAAGCTGTCTATGTAATCGCTGACACTGAAAAAGATAATACAGCCTCCCACAAAGTATTGGAGCGTCTTGGCTCTGAGAGATACAAAGAAACTGAGGATTTAATCTGGTGGAGGATTTCTAACCCCCGAGCTCTCTGAGTAACGTGTGATTTCAAAGCCCTTGCGGCTATCTATAGCAGGATTACAACAAAAAAAGCACTGCCTTATGGCAGTGCATCTTTTAACTTTTCCCCCGCCTCGTGTAAAGACTGGAACGTCCCCGCATCACTCCACCAATCCTTAAGCACATCATAACTAAGTCTGCGATCAGCGGCGTATATATTATTTACATCGGTAATCTCCAGCTCCCCCCTCTTGGAAGGCGATACCTGCCGGATGATATCAAATACAGCTTCATCATACATATAAATACCAGTTACACAATAATTGGTCTTCGGATGCTCAGGCTTTTCTTCGATATAGGCAATCCATGCCGCATCTTGACTATCAAATACAGGTACACCGTATCTGCGCGCGTCCTCCACCGGCTTCAGCAACACCTTTGCAGTGCCCGCTGGCTGACGAAGATAACTCTCCACATAAGGCTTCAGATCATCCATAAAAAGATTATCCCCGAGCAATACAACAAATCGTTCCCCTGGGAAAATGAACCCTTCTGCTAAATCAAGCGCCTCGGCAATGCCTCCGGCAGCTTCCTGAATTTTATAGGTCAGAGATACACCAAATGCAGCACCGCTACCTAAAAAATCCGTGTACAGGCCAGCAGACTGCTTGCTTATGACCAGAAGAATGTCGGTAATTCCTCCCCGGCGAAGCCGGTCTATGCCGTAACAGACCATAGGATATTTGCCGACCGGAAGCAAATGTTTGTTCATAAGCCGGGTCAGCGGTTGAAGTCTAGATCCTGTTCCGCCCGCCAGTATGACTCCTTTCACTTACTTTCCTCCTCTTTATCTACGTCCTTTGCCTTCGGATCTGCACTTCATATAAAATTAATAGGATCTACATTCCATTTATCTATAAAGATCTTGCGATTTCGTTCCACCAGTTCTTGCAGTCCGGTATTGTAAACTTGCTTGAAACTTGCACTTCCTTCATGGTGCACCAAGCAATCCCCGGCGATAAGCAGCCGATATCCCTTTATCCTGGCGCGATAACAATAATCATCATCTTCGTAATGTCCAGGTGAGAATCTCTCATCCAGTAGACCTACGGAAGTTAGCAGCTCTCTTTTGAATAAAAAACATAATCCTACCAGCCGTCTCGTCTCCAGCCATTTCTGGGGATTTGGAAGGTTCGCCCTCTCAGCAGCCTGATGAAAACCTATCAGACCTTCATAATCGGTCTTCACCTGTTGACGTCCACTGGCATAGTTTGTGACTGGTCCAACAATACCTACATCAGGAGCACTATATAGAGCCCTCTTCAGATTAGTTAACCATCCTTGAGACACCACTACATCGTTATTCAGCAGCAGGACTTCATCACCTGACGCTAGCTGTAGCCCCAAATTGCATGCAGTTGGAAAGCCGCGATTGTCTGGCAATGAAATAAACGTTATATGATTCGCACGGCAATAGGTGTCTGTTCCGTCCGTTGAAGCATTGTCCACTACAATAATCTCATAAGGCGGTGGAGTGTAGGCACGAATAGATTCCACACAGGCCCGCAGCAAGGGCAGCGCATTGTAGGTTGGAATAATAATACTCGTCAGCGTCATATCCGATTCCTCCAAGCGGCTACCTGTCTGCGGTACTCACGCTGTGTTTCACTACTTAGCAGACCGCCAGCTTTTCGCCGGGAAAGAACCTCATGTAGAGCCTCAGCATGATCTCCTATGATCAGTTTTTCCACAGCATTTCCAACCCCTGTATTTGCCTTGCGCAGCCGATTATGTTTAATAACATTTACCGTTCCTACCTTCTCCACCCGTAACTTTTCTAATACAGAGCGAGCTTGGGCTTTAGGTGGAACCATTAATTCACGGTAGCCTATGGTCTCAAGCGCATGCCGCGAAAGCGCATGAGGAACAGCTGTCATAGAGCTAACCCCGAGATCGTACCTATCCAGAGCATAATTCAGAAACAGTTTGCTGCGGGTGACATCATCACATAATCCAAAGGAAGGCATCAGTGAGTCTAAATCATTAAGAGCTACATCAATTCCGCGATCTACAGCCGCCGTGAATGAAACGAGCTGAGAGGCCGGAATGACCATATCTCCATCCAGAAAAAGCAATATATCCCCGCGACTCAGCTTTGCACCGATAGCCCGGCCCACATCATGTCCGACAGACTCTGGGCAGTGTACTACAATGGCTTGACGATGTTGTCTAGAAATAGGAAAAGAGTTATCACTGCAGCCATTAAGTACGACAATAATTTCTGCAGGTTCAAGCCGTGCAACCTGATGCAGCAGACGGGACAAGGTCTGCTCCTCATTACGCGCGGAGATAATGACTGACAAAGTCCCACGTAACTTCGGTAATTTCAGAGTCTCCTTGCCTGCCTTCGATTGCCGAGACAGAAGCGGGCGAGCAGCAGCGTTGGCTTTTACAGAGCGATTGGCTGACCTGTGACGGATTGGGCGTTTCTTTGCCGTTCGAGCTGCTGTGCCTCGTAAAGTTGCAACCATCATCTCACCATCTCTCTGCGCCGGGCTCCGTCGCCAAAGCCCGCTCTGTTCCCCCGATGTTCCAGCAAGAGGGATACAGCCTCCATATGATCCGCTGTAATCAACTGCTGCAATGGATCTATGCCGTCTTCCTTGCGCCTCACCGCATTTAACTTCCCTACAGGTACTTTGTGAGCGGCTACCACATGCAGTCCACTAAGAATTGCCTGGGCATGCGCCAGTGGAGGACGTGATAATGAATCGCTCCCTAAAATATCAAGTGCTCTGCGGCTGATTGCGTGCGGAACTGCCGTCATCGAACATCCCTTCAGATCTGGACGGCCAAGCAGAATATTCAGTGCATGTTTAGACAGCACCACCGGATGGGGGGACAGCTTCCGGACCGGACCGGAATAATCATTAAGCGCTATGTCCACTCCACCACTAACAGCAGTGACGTAAGGACGCAGCCCCGAAGCAGGTATCACCAAATCTCCATCTGTAAACAATAGGATTTCTCCCTTGGCTGCCTCAGCTCCCACACTACGGCCAGCGTCGTGTCCAAGCGGCAACTCATAGGAAATAACACGCGCACCTAGCGATTGTGCAATCCCTGCCGTTTGATCAGTGGATCCATTCACGACCACAATTACCTCGCAGCGCGGGTGGACCCCTCTGGCTCCTGATATCACTCCCGCAATGGTCTGAGCTTCATTCATGGCTGGAATAATAACCGAAACATAGGGATTAGGATGGTTAACTATAGGGACTACAGCGACTTGCCGCACTGGGCGTGAAGTCCGCCGCTTCATCCGAGAGACCCGCCGCCCTGTGCGGCGGGCAGAAGTTCGTTTGGGCTTCATGCTCATCCACCTTCCTTACAGAGCCAATTCTTCAGGCTGAGGGTTACATCACAGTTTATGTACTACAACGCACAGGGTAACGGCAATTGTCTCCTGTCGTTCTGAAAACAGGACAAATGTACTCCCCACCAAACTTCGGCTTAGATACATTGCGCATAGCCAGCTGCCGCGGACACAACCTGCGGCGGTAACGAACGCAGTAACGCAGCAGGGGGATTAGGTTAGGACGCTATCGGACACAGCCGAATCCACAACGGATGATTATACTTTTGCGCTATCGGACACAACCGAATCCATAACGGATGATTATACTTTGGCGCTATCGGACACAACCGAATCCATAACGGATGATTATACTTTGGCGCTATCGGACACAGTTGCTCCTATTCGCCGCATTATCACACTTTTAGATTAATAACGGACTCCATAGCAGCTATTGGCATCAAAAGAACCCAATAAGGCTCTATTTCTATACAATAGCGTCACTAGAGTCCGAAACCAGCCTCAAAAGACAACAAACCTGCAAATAACGCCATTTGGGTCCGTAAGTAGTAGCAGATGTTTAGAGTACCAGGCTATCGGACAGAACCGCAGCCACAGCGATTGATTAAACCCGGCGATGCTGACAAGTACCGTTCCCCACCAAAAAAATAGAGCAGCGATCTCCAATAAGGAGATTCGCTGCTCTGCTGTTTTTAAGAGGAATTGCTTAAGGTTCAATCAAATACACGATCATCTGCTGCCGGTTTAGCTAAGGGAGCACCTATAGCAATCCAAGAGATAACCCCATAGAAATGCGGAGTTTCGCGCAACCGCACCACTTGAATCACTGCTTCTCCATTGGCTCTGCTCTTTAAGGAAGCATAGAAGTAAGGCTGATTGGTCATGGCAACAAGCACATAACCCGTATGCCCAAAGCTCTCATCAAACGATACGGTCACCTCTACACTCTCTGCATCCCCATTGAACATAAATGCTGTCATTCCAAACTGCTGTAGTGCTTCTCGCTTCCCAGCTGTCTGAATCGGACTGAAGGACAGATGATCTGTATTTACAGAGTTCGGTGCCAGATGAGTCCCGTTTACTGCACCTGGGGAAATATGATATTCCTGAACACTCTCTTCTTCCAGATGGCGGGCTTGAATCGCAAACGAAGAGATTTTGGATGCTACTACCGCTTCATCCTGAAGCTCTGTTGTCCCTACTGCACCTTCTGTCAGATGAGCGGACTCGATACTGCCTTCCTTCAGCTTAGCTCCGTTGATACTGCCATCCGGGAGCAGGGCTGAGCTGCGTGTTTCATCCGCAAGATGCTCTAATTTGATAATGCCAGGCTGCAAATGCCGATCTGCCACGATCTTGTCAGCAAGATGCTCTCCGTAAACACTCCATGGTTGTAAATGTGAAGAACTCACGGAGCCTTCAGCGAGTTTTTCTTCCGTAATGCTGCCATCCGGCAACAAATCCGCACTACGTACCTCTTCTGCCAAATGCTTCAGCGTGATGCTGTCCGATCGAATATGGCGGCCATCCACCGCATCCCCGGCCAAATGACCTCCAGAGACGCTGCCTTGGGCTAAATGGAAAGACTGAATCGTCGCGACTTCAATCTTCTCGCCTGTAATACTGCCTTCCGGCAATAAATCAGCGCTGCGCACTTCTTCTGCCAAATGATTCAGAGTAATGCTTCCAGCACGGATATGGCGGCTATCTACCGCATTCCCCCCTAAGTGTCCCCCATAGACACTGCCAGGAGCCAAATGGTAGGCAGTAATAGATCCACCCTCCAACTTTTTACCGGTAATGCTGCCATCCGGCAGTAACTCGGAGCTGCGTACCTCATCCGCAAGATGTGCTAGCTTGATCTCACCTTTTCCAATATGGAGACCTTCTACTGCAGACGGACTCAGATGAGTTCTATCCACACTTCCAGGCACTAGATGAATTGCTTCTACGGAGGCTTCCGCCAGCTTCTCCCCAGTAATGCTTCCGTCTGGCAGCAGTTCGGAGCTGCGTACCTCATCCGCCAGATGCGCTAGCTTGATCTCACCTTTTCCAATATGGCGTCCTTCTATTGCAGACGGACTCAGATGAGTTCCCTCCACGCTTTCAGGTACAAGGTGATTTGAATTTATGGATGCTTCCGCCAGTTTCTCCCCAGTAATGCTACCGTCTGGCAGCAAATTGGAGCTGCGTGTTTCTTCGGCCAAATGAGCCAGCGTGATCTCACCATATCGGATATGACGTCCTTCTATTGTGTCCGGACTCAAATGACTGCCATCTACGCTTCCAGGCACCAGATGATTAGAATTTACGGATTCTTCCGCCAACTTCTCCCGAGTGATGCTACCGTCTGGCAGCAAGTCAGCGCTACGTGTTTCTTCGGCCAGATGAGCTAACGTAATCTCACCTTTTCCAATATGGCGTCCTTCGACAGAACCTGAGCTTAGATGAACGCCTTCCACACTGCCAGGTACTAGATGATTTGAATTTACGGAAGCATGTGCCAGCTTTACTCCAGAAATACTACCGTCTGGCAGCAATTTGGAGCTGCGTGTTTCTTTTGCCAAATGAGCCAGTGTGATCTCACCGTATCGGATATGACGTCCTTCAACTGTGTCTGGGCCTAAATGGCTGCCATCCACACTGCCAGGCACTAGATGTATAGAACTTACGGATTCTTCCGCCAGCTTCTCTCTAGTAATGCTACCGTCTGGCAGCAGATCAGCGCTTCGGGTTTCATCGGCAAGATGAGCTAAGGTAATCTCACCTTTTCCAATATGACGTCCTTCGACGGAACCTGAACTCAGATGTCCGCCTTCCACACTTCCAAACACTAAATGAATAGAATCTACGGATGCTCCCGCCAGCTTCTTCCCGGTAATACTGCCTTCAGGCAGCAAGTCGGAGGTATATGCATCTGCAGCCAGATGAGCAAGCGTGACCTCACCCGGTAGGATATGTCGACCTTCTACAGAACCCGAGTTCAAATGGCTTCCGTTCACACTTCCAGGCAGGAGATGGTTGGAATCTACCGATCCTTCTGCCAGCTTCTCCCCAGTTATGCAGCCGTCTGGCAGCAATTCAGAGCTACGTACCTCTTCCGCCAGATGAGCCAGCGTGATCTCACCCGGTAGGATATGACGGCCTTCAATCGTATCGATACACAGATGGCTGCCGTCTACACTACCAGGTGAAAGATGCTGAGAATCCACGGCACCTTTTACCAGCTTAGAGCTATTAATACTGCCCTCTTGGATTTGAACTGCAGAAATAGAATTCGGAAGGATATGACCATTCCCGATAGACAACGGCCGGATATGCGCCCCACTGACACTGCCGGGATTCAAATGTCTACTTTGAACAGCACTTTCGCTTATGGTTTTCGAACTCACAGCATTTACCGACAAATGCTCCGCTTGAACTGCTGACGCCGCCAGTTTACTGGATTCTATGCTGCCGTCTGCAAGCTTAGCCGAAGTGACTGCTAAATCACTGATTTTATCCGTTGAGACACTTTCCGGTGAAAGCTTCAACGAGGTCACTGCATGATCGGCCAGATGATGAGGCTGCACGGCTCCTGCTGCCAGGTGAATTTCTCTCACCGCAGCGGAAGCCAGCTTATCTCCTGAAACTGAGCCCGACTGAATCGCAGCGGAAGTTACACTATTTTCACCAAGATGTCTTCGTTCCACGGCTCCCGTGGCCAAATGATCCTTATTTACCACAGCATCCTGCAATACACGGCCGCTCACACTGGCATCCGCCAGATGTTTTTCCTCCACTGTACAAAAAGCGATATGTTCACCACTGACTACTTCACGCGCAATCGTGCTGCCAATCACTGCACCCGCTGCCAGCTTAGCTGCATTTACACTTCCATCTGCCAACTTGGCTGAAGTAACGCTCTGTGCACGAAGATGCTCCCCACCCACAGATTCTGAAGCCAGCTGTTCTCCAGTCACAGCACCGGAAGATAAATGTTGAGTCTGAATAGCTTCTTCCTTGAGCTGCTCCGAGCCGACCGCTTCCGCAGCTATATGCGAATGATTCACTGCTTCGCGTTCCAGATGAATAGAAGTTATGGCTTGCATAGCAATTTGCGGTCCGCGAATGGCGGATTTAGCAATATGTCTTGTGGTCACTGCTTCGTCTGCCAGCTTATGTGGGAGAATGCTTTGGTCAGCAATTTTGGACGAGGTTACCGCTTGCTCCACTAGCTGCGCAGTCCCTACTGCACCCTCAGCCAGCTTTAAAAAAGAGATGCTGCGGTCAGCCAAATGCCGACTTGATATTTCGCCATCACCGATATGATTACCATTCACACTTTCTGGGCTTAAATGTACGCTTCTTACGACATCTGCACCAAGTTGCTTAGAACCTATAGCTCCATCAGCTAAATGCCCGCCTTCGATAATACCCGACTGCAGCTGTTCCTTACCGATCAATTTGCTGGCAAGCTGATCAGAACCAATCGCTCCCGGGGCCAGATGTCTGGCGGTTATCAAAGCGTCGCTAAGATGGCGGCCTTCAATGACAGCATCCGCTAGCTTTGAGCTGCTGATTTCACCATCAGCTATTTTATCGCCAGATACCGCTGCATCGGCCAGCTTGGAACGGTCAACACTGCCGTTTGCCAGGTGGCGGCTTGTGATGCTGCTGCTTCCTATTTTGTCACTAGTAACGGC
This sequence comes from Paenibacillus sp. FSL H7-0690, assembly GCF_037980415.1. Taxonomy (NCBI): domain Bacteria; kingdom Bacillati; phylum Bacillota; class Bacilli; order Caryophanales; family Paenibacillaceae; genus Paenibacillus; species Paenibacillus sp. FSL H7-0690. Next base: position 5,776,694 of record NZ_CP150281.1, read on the forward strand.
TCCATCTTCCAGTAAATCCGCAGTAATAATCAAATCGCTTAAATGGCGGCTCTCAATAGCTTTATCTGCAATTTGACCGCCGCCTATAATCCGATCAGCCAGCTTCTCTGGACTAATACTGCCATTTTTCAGCTTCTCTCCACTGATCGAATGATCCAGCAGCTTACCGCCACTAACGCTTCCTTCTGCTAAATGCTCGCCCACTATCGATTCTGGTGCGATTTTTGCAGAAGTGACTGCCTTGTCCGCGATATTGATACTCTGTACAGCGTAATCTTGCAGCCAAGGTGTACCAATAATGCCGAACTTTAGCTTAGAACCGTCAATGGTACGTGGAGCGATTTTGGCTCCGGTCACCGCTGCATCCGAAAGATCATCTGTATAAACGGGCTGATAACGTTCTTTCTCTGGAGGAGCGAACCATACGGTTTCAGGAAGATTATCCGCCTGTTTCTGAAGCTGCGCTTCCTCTATAAGCTCCGGCTCCAATTGTAGAACTGGAGCAGAAGTTGGCTCCTCTAGAACGACTTCAGCTATTGCTCCCCCACTTACCTGAACTTCCGCGATCTCTGCTTCACTGACTCCGTCACTGTTATTCCCCGAGCTTCTAGAGCTGCTTTTGGTATCCAGCATACTCAGTTCCTCTTTATTGGGATTATCTACAAAATAGAGTCGTTTCTGTGGACTGCGCGGCTGCTTTTTTTTGGAACCCCTCACAAGCAGTCTCCTCCTTCCATCTAATGTTTCTCCTAGGCATCATATGCAGCGGTATGGGCTTATGACACCCTTTTGCGATGAGGCCTTCATAAGATTATGTATAAAAAAAGGCATCTGCCTTCGCGCATTCGTCCACCCTGACACGCGGGTACAAACATACTATGACAAGAGTAGAAAAAGCAGGGATCATGTAACCGATGAAACAGGAGGAACAAACATGGGGCATAAGCTCGTTGGAATATTACTAAATGCCGATATGCACCGGGGCGTTCCCCGGCTAAAAACAGGACAGGAGTCTCTATCCAACTATGAAGAGGCCGCGGCGGCATACGGTTTAGTCCCTTGCTTCCTGAAGCTCGCGGACATCGATACGGACACAGGCTTTAGTGCCGCCTATATAAAGGGAGCTAATGGATATAAAAGCGTAGTTGTTCCTACGCCTGCTGTTATCCATAACCGGGCAATATACAGCAAAAACAGCCCTGGAATGCAGCGTCTGCTGAAGCACTATCCCCTGATTTTCAATACATGTAATCGATACGGCAAAGATGAGATCCATCAGCTGCTTGAAAAAAATACGGAGCTTCGCGAATATTTACCCGTAACAACGAGAGTCTCAGGCCTAAAAGAAATGATGAATCTTTATCCCGATCTCATTCTTAAACCTTGCCGGGGAAGTATAGGGAATGGGGTCATGCGGCTGGTCCGCAAGGGAGCTCAGCGTTGGACCTTGAGCTACCTCTCCCCTTCGATGCAGCGCTGGAGAAGTATTCCCGTCAATCAGGCGGCGTTGCCACAAGCGCTCCGCGCACGCCTAACCTCCGTGCCTTATCTTGTACAAGAACGTATTCCCCTTGCTGAGATTGGAGGACGTCCCTTTGATCTACGCGTCACCGTTCAGCGCGGCTGGGGAGGAGATTGGCAGGTCACTGGGCTCTTCGCCAAACTGGCTGCCCCAGGGGGCTTTGTCTCCAATATAGCCCGCGGAGGAGAAGCGTTAAGCTCCTCCCTCGCGCTCGAAAAGGCCTTTTCAAGATCCACAGCGGCCCACATCCGTATGTCTGTCGAAATACTTAGCCTTGCAATCGCACGGTGTCTGGAGCAAGACCTTCCCGGACTGGCCGATATCGGACTGGATATAGGCATTACTAAGGACGGACGACTCTTCTTCATAGAGTGTAACGGTCGTGACCAACGCTACGGATTTCATAAAGCCGGCCTTACGGAAATTTGGAAAGACAGCTATCGCAGACCTATGGGATACGCGCGTTTTTTAATAGAAACGAACAGTACGGTATATAACAGTTATTGATTTGTCTCCTATTCTATGTCAATATAATGCAGAGCAGAGACGACCCGTATACAACCGTACTGCTGCATTATGGAAGGGAGATGGGCATGGTAAAACAATTGCTACGGCTGATGACCGAGCTATCCTCACACCGGTGGCTTTCACGGTTAATGGGATCTTTTTCTCATAGTAGAATCAGCCGTTTTCTTATCCCGGCATTTATTAAGACTTATCAAATCCCCTCCGCTCAAGCGGAGAAAAATCCTGGAGAATATCTCACTCTTAATGAGTTTTTCAGCCGCCGGCTGAAGCCGGGCATGCGGCCTATTGCAACCGACGCTGACGCTTTGGTTAGTCCCGTAGACGCAACGATTACTGCTATGGGTGACATTAACGCCGGTACGATTATGAATGTAAAAGGGCAGGATTATAAGATCGAGGATCTCCTTAATCACTCCCCGCATCTGGAGCTGTACAAGAAGGGTTTTTTCTTCGTTCTTTATTTGAGTCCTACCGATTATCACCGGATTCACTCTCCCCTTACCGGACAAAAGGTGGAGAGCGATTATATTCGCGGACGGGCCTATCCTGTCAACGATTTCGGAATGCGACATATGAAGGGTGTCCTGAACCGCAACGAACGTCTCATTACGTATATTGCCGGGAGTCACGGGGAAACCGCGGTAGTAAAGGTAGGCGCAATGAACGTCAGCAGTATCCGTTATACGGATGATACGGCTGCCGAGTGGCAAATAGGCGATGATCTGGCTTATTTTGAGTTTGGCTCCACCGTAGTGCTGCTCACGGAAAGCGGTACCTTTACCCCGAGACCCAAGCTTGAGGTCAACTCAAAGGTAAAAATGGGCGAACTACTGGGAACGTTGCATCGACCTTTGTAGGGAGATTTAGGCGAATTCCCAGAAAAATTAGAGGGTGCCTCAAAAGCCATGAAATGGCTGCTGGGGTGCCCTCTAATTTTGGGGACTTCGTGTGGAGCACAGTTGCGGAGGCGAACGCTCTAGCTATCGTCCAGCTATCACCTACCTATCGCTAGCCAACGTATACATATCGTCTAGCCATCGTACACCTATCGCTAGCCATCGTACACCTATCGCTAGCTATCGGACCCAGCTGACCTTATACGCGGCTTTTTCGCACATTTGCAATTCTATCGGACTCCACCGCAGCTATTGGCATGAAAAACACCCTATTTGCGCTAGATCTTAGGCAATAGCGGCGCTGGGGTCCGAAACTCCGCCCAAATGGCGATAAATGGGCAGATAGCGGCGGCTGAGTCCGTAAGCATTTGCAGAGCTTTGGTCGAGGCTGGTCGAGCGTTAGTGTAGACTAGTCGAGTGTTAGTTGAGAGCTGGTCGAGAGCTGGTGGAAGGTGTGTGCTCGCCGCTATCGGACCCAGATGACCTTATACGCGGTTTTTTCACACATTTGCGATACTATCGGACTCCACCGCAGCTATTGGCATGAAAAACACCCTATTTGCGCTAGATCTTAGGCAATAGCGGCGCTGGAGTCCGAAACTCCGCTCAAATAGCGATAAATGGGCAAATAGCGGCTGCTGAGTCCGTAAGCATTTGCATAGTGTTGGTGGAGGTTGGTCGAGCGTTAGTTGAGGGCTAGTCGAGAGCTGGTGGAAGGTGGTCGAGCGTTAGTTGAGGGCTGGTCGAGCGTTGGTCGAGCGTTGGTCGAGAATCAACGGAAAGTTGGTGAAAGGTTAGCCTCAGCGCTATCGGACCCAGATGACCTTATACGCGGCTTTTTCACACATTTGCAATTCTATCGGACTCCACCGCAGCTATTGGCATGAAAAACGCCATATTAGAGTCGATTCTTGGGCAATAGCGACGCTGGAGTCCGAAACTCCGCTCAAATGGCGATAAATGGGCAAATAGCGGCTGCTGAGTCCGTAAGCATTTGCAGAGCGTTGGTGGAGGTTGGTCGAAAGTTAGTTAAGGGCTGGCCGAGAGTAAGTTGAGGACTAGTCGAGCGTTAGTGGAGGGCTGGTGGAGCATTGGTCAAGATCTACGGAGAGTTGGTGGAACGTTAGCATTCAACGCTATCGGACCCAGCTGACCTTAAACGCGCCATTTTCGCACATTTAATTGGTCACAAACACACTAATAACAAAAAGGACAGCCCCAAGGCTGTCCTTTTATCTTTTCATGTAACCCACCTATTACACCTGTTGCGCTTATTTAACCTTTACGCCCCGTTTTGCTTATTACTGTACACCCGTCATACTCAATACACCTGCTACGCCTATACGCTTACTACACGCCAATTACACATGTCCCTGCTTAGCAACATCAAGCGCCTTGGCCGCTACCTGTTCCGGATCTCCTAGATAAAAGCGACTGATAGGATTCATGTCCTCATCCAGTTTGTACACGAGCGGTACTCCTGTAGGAATATTGAGCTCCAGTAATGCCGCTTCATCAATATCCTCCATAAATTTAATCAATGCACGCAGCGTATTGCCGTGGGCTGAGATAAGCACCCGTTCTTTTTTACGCAAAAGAGGTACGATCCGGTTTCCCCAGAAATCGCCTACACGATGTACAGTGTCCTCCAGGCTCTCTCCACGCGGGATATCTCCCGGACGAACACTGCTGTAGCGAATATCGTTTCTGGCATACCTAGGATCATCAAGCTCCAGCAACGGGGGTCTCACCGATAAACTCCGCCGCCAGATATGCAGCTGCTCATCTCCATATTTTAGTGCTGTCTCGCTTTTACTTAATCCCTGCAATGCCCCGTAATGGCGTTCATTCAATTTCCAAGACTTTTGCACGGGAATCCACAGCAAATCCATCTCATCCAGTACATAGTTAAGAGTTTTAATCGAGCGTCTGAGTACCGAAGCAAAAGCCAGATCAAATGTATACCCAGCGTCCTTCAACAGCTTACCAGCAGTCTTTGCCTCTTGGATACCCTTCTCAGTTAAATCCGGGTCACTCCAGCCTGTGAACAAATTCTGTACATTGTACTGGCTCTCACCATGACGTATAAGTACGATTTCGTACATTTTCTCTCTCTCCTTCCAACTATGAACCTTATATATTCTACCGACGAACAACATTATGCGAAACGTATCGCAGAAAGCTCTCACCTTAGTAATAACCCAATCGTAGAAATAAATATCTACCGCTACCTCATAGTTAGGCCAATTAAACATCCTCAAAGGTACGTGAATGAGGCGTGCATGGAGCGTGAATGGTGTGTGGATATTGCGGTAAATGAGCGTACGCTTCATTGCAGAATGTGCAACAGAAAATCTTAACTTTCACTTGAAGATACATTACATTGTACTTCGTGCAATAGATTATCGTGATAATCTCTAGAAAGGCTGTTTCTCCTGAATTTGAATGTAAGATGTGCTTCAGAATTCAAATTCGACTGCTATTAGAGTCAATCTATTGTACAAAATACAACGTGAGGCACGATGAAATGCCCATCAGTTACTCTAATCTTCGACTTAAGTTCATTATATATATCATTTTCTAACAACACAAAAAAACCGGATGCCTCACGGCCCCGGCTATTTATATTTTTAGTCATATCAGGCGATTCTATGCTTGCTTGTTCAGTTTAGAACCAGCTATCCACGACAAAAGCATTCGCCTGCTTTAACCGTTTTAAGCGGTTTCTAAAAATACCTCCGCCTCCACTCTTACAATCCGTGTTGCAAATTCTGCGTCTGATGATCATGCCAAGAGTCTCCTTCCAAGAAGTTATGTAAATTCTCTGTAAACTAAACTGCAAAGTATTTACCCTTGGTTGAACAAACAGAAACAACAAAAGTGAATCAGCGGATCTCAGATGGACTTTTTCCGGTATATTGCTTGAACTGGCGGCTGAAAAAGAAAATGTCACGATACCCAAGCGCATCTGCTACCTCAGTAACATTCATTCCCGCGTACAGCAGTAAATGCTGAGCACGCTCAATCCGGGCTCGGATGACATAAGACTGCACAGAAGAACCCGTAAGCTCCTTGAACTTAATTGAAAAATACCGCGGTGAAAGCCCCGCACGAGCAGCAAGATCCTCTACACGGTGTGCAATCCCCGGATGCTGGCTCACATAGTTCGCTATTTCGTGAATGATTTCTGTCAAATGGTTGCTAACATAACGTTCTACTGGCTTCACACGGTCCTCCCTCAGCAGATGAATCATCAGCTGCTTCAGTACAAGCTGCCCTTCTTCCTCAGCGGCGTAAGTATCCACCAGAAATAGTCGAACGTACCGAGCAAGCAGATGTTCAAATTCAACGGTTTCTGTAAGCTCACGATAGGGCAGCGGAATATCCGTCACCTCTTCGGAGACATCAAAATGAATATATGTAAGTACAAGTGGCTTTTGCGGATTATGTGTAGCACTTGTATGGTCACCCGGACGAAAAAGGAAGCAGCTTCCCTTGCCTACTTGAAAGGGTTCATCGTTACGCACAACCGTCCCTTCCCCGCTCCATACATAAAATAAATCATAATTTTGCAGCGACTTCTCTCTTTTTTGCCATTTCCAGCCCGGCTCGCATACAATCTTAGCCAGAGCCGGCAAAATAACAAAAGAGGACGGCGATGCATGCAGCATAACGTTCCCTCCTAAAAGTTTTGTTAGCATAACCTACTTTGAACTACTTCGCAAAACTTGCTTCGTAAGCATCCGCTTTGTTTTGTTAGCAAAACTTGTCTCGTAAGCATCCGCTTAGTATTCTCAGCAAATCTGCTCTTTCTGACTTCGCAGTGTCTATATAGTTTTGTTTAGCTTAATCTACTCCGAGTTTCTTCGTCAAAATACGTAAGCATTCGCTTAGTTTTGCATTTCATCTTCTTTATCATACCTTGTCATGTTGCATTTTGTACATCTTCCCACGCCAGATGCAGGCTTGTTATCCCTTCCTCCAGCTCCGCGGCATTCAGATGGGCAAAAGAAAAACAAGCGGCCGGCGCTCCCGGTGATAGCTGATATAACGCGGCATCTCTAAAATCCGTGCCGCGCCTAAGCGCTGCCGCTCGGAAAGCAACAAACTCTTCGCTGCTGCGCAGCCAGCGGGCATATACATGCAAGCCCGCATCACCATGCAGCAGCTCGAAGAGCTCCTTAAGCCGTTCCGACAGCAGCGTCCTGAGGATGCGTCCGCGTTCACCATAGATGCGTGTCATCCGGCGCAGATGACGGCCATAGCCGCCTGTATTCATGAACCGCGCCAAGGCTCGCTGCTCCAGCAGCCCTACCGGCAAGGGCTCATATAGCGCCTTGGCGGCGATAGTCGGCTTTACTAAAGAGGGCGGAAGCACTGCAAAGCCGAGCCGCAGGCCTGAAAACATCGTGTTTGAAAAGGAGCCCACATATACGACCCGCTCTTCACGATCCAGTGCTTTTAAGGGCTCGATGGGCCGCCCAGCCCAACGGAACTCACTGTCATAATCATCTTCAATAATTACTGCATGATGCCGCTGCGCCCATTCCAACAAGGTTCGGCGTCGTTCCAAAGGCAGTACCACACCCGTAGGAAATTGACGGCTCGGCGTAACAAACAACAGCCGGGCATCCCAATCCTCCGGAATAAGACCATTGCCATCCAGCTTCCCTGCCAGCAATCGGCCTCCAGTGATCTCTACGGCTCGGCGAATCCCGTGAAACCCCGGGTCCTCAACGACCGCTGAGCCTCCTGCATCCAGCAGTAGCTGCGTCAAAATAACGATGCCTTGCATCGAGCCGCTGAACAATACGATATGCTCTGCATCCGCGCGAATCCCGCGGGTAATCCGCAGATGTGCAGCGATAGCTTTCCGAAGTCCTTCATCGCCTTGAGGTGGACAAGTGCTTTGCAGCAATCCACCTTCCTTCCCTCCGGCATAAGAGAGCGCACTACGCCATTCGGAGTATGGAAAATGTTCCATCCGCATACCACTACTCTGGAAGCTCACTACTTTCTTGTTACTCTTTTCATAAAAGGGTATCGGGCGCGCAAGCAGCCGCTTTCCCCACGCCGAGATCGGAATCGTAGTCTCACTTGCACAATCTCCTCCAGCAGCATCTGCGGCTTCACCCAAAGCCCGGTTCTCACCGTCACTGCCACTGGTAGCTGAAGCAAAGCTATCTTCCGATACGAATGTCCCCCGCCCCGTTTCAGTCCTTACATAACCATCAGCGAGCAACATTTCATACACCTGCGAGACCGATCCGCGCGACAGCTCATAGTGCTTAGCAAGACTTCGTGTAGACGGCAGCGGAGTGCCTCCCGGAAGTGTTCCTTCCAATATTCCTGCGCGGAGCGCGTGATATAACGCTAAATATTTGTAGCGGTGTATCGCCAGATATTGATCGTATGCCAGCGTGATATTCATCGTTATCCTCCTTGACCAGCAAGTGGTCCATTAAAAACTATCTTAATTGGTCCTTTTTAATTGTCAACCACTCTACTATTCTTTAAAGAACATTTACATTGGAGCAGACGCTCTAGACTAAAAAGAAAGAGGACGTGATCCCTATGCGCAGAAAAGAATTTAAAGTAGATCAGGAGGAAGAATTGGTCTCTTTTCTAAACGGAATGAGTTTTGGTTTTCTCGGAACAAGCGATGAGCAGGGGCAACCGCGGGTGACACCGTTGAATTTTGTATATACAGATGGTTGTTTCTATTTCCACGGCAGTCATGCTGGTAGCAAAATGAAGTCGATCCGCAATCAGCAGCAGGTCTGCTTTACGGTAGCGGATGAGTATGCCCTTATCCCGTCTTATTTTAGCGATCCCGAGCTGGCCTGCCCAGCAACCGCCTATTTTAAAAGTGTGACCGCCTACGGCACAGCCGAACCTGTTGAAGACATTAGTGAAAAAGCCAGTGTACTCTCCTTATTTATGAAAAAGCTCCAGCCCGAGGGGGGTTATGATTCCATCGATGCAGAGGACCCTAAATATCGTCCCCGTCTAAAGGGAGTTGCCGTTGTGCGCATTACCCCCGAGGAGATCACTGCGAAGTTTAAGTTTGGGCAAAACCTAAAAGAAGAAGAGCGCTCCGGCATCATTTCCGGCCTGTCTGAAAGAAATAATCCGCGTGATGAAGAAACGATAGAAATGATGAAAAAATACTGCCCTTTCCACGCCGAATGATATTTTTTAAAAATCGTATCTTTCCAAGTGACGGTTGCAATTGGCGGTGATATAATGTTAGGCAATGTTAACAGTATGTTATCCCCAAAGAACCCTGGAAGGATGAAACTGATGAATCCACTAGCTGGACAATTAAACGAAAGTATCAAAGCAGGAAATGAACATGTGTATGATATGCTCTCTACGCTTGGCAAAGAGATTTACTTCCCAAAAGAGGGCATCCTGAGCCAATCCGCTGAAGCAGGAGCTCACGCCAAGAAATACAACGCAACCATCGGTATTGCTACTGAAGGTGGCGTACCTATGCACCTCGGCGTCATTCAGGATAAACTCTCCGCTTACAGTCCTAAGGATCTTTATAGTTACGCCCCTCCGGCAGGTAAACCAGAGCTGCGTACTGTATGGCGTGAAAAGATGCTGCGCGAAAATCCATCGCTAGAAGGTAAAACCATCAGCAATCCCGTTGTAACCAATGCCCTGACTCACGGGCTTAGCATTGTCGCTGACCTCTTCGCAGAGCCAGGTGACGCGATTATCTACCCGGACAAGAACTGGGAGAACTACGAATTAACCTTCGGAATCCGCCGCCATGGGGAGACCGTTAACTATCCGCTGTTCACAGAAGAAATGACGTTTAACAGTGCAGGTCTGGAAGACGCGCTGCTTGCTCAAAAAGAACGCGGCAAAGCGATTGTGCTGCTGAACTTCCCTAACAATCCTACCGGATATACTCCAGGGATTAAGGAAGGCGATGAGATCGTTGCAGCTATCCTTCGTGCGGCTGAGGAAGGCATCAACGTTGTTGTTGTAAGTGATGATGCATACTTCGGGTTATTCTTTGAGGATTCACTAAAAGAATCGCTGTTTGGCAAACTGGCTCATCTGCATCCTCGTGTGCTTCCAATCAAGATTGACGGTGCGACCAAAGAAGAATTTGTCTGGGGCTTCCGTGTGGGTTTCATCACTTATGCCTCGGAGGACAAAGACCTGCTGGCAGCATTGGAGCAAAAAACACTAGGCATCATCCGTGCCACCATTTCCAGCGGTGCGCATCCTTCGCAGACCTTCGTACTAGACGCCTTGAAATCTCCGGAATTCGAAGCACAGAAGGAAGAGAAGTTCCAGATCATGAAAGGCCGTGCGAATAAAGTAAAAGCATTGCTCGATAGCGGTAAATACGGCGAGGATGTGTGGACGTATTATCCTTTTAACTCCGGTTACTTTATGTGTCTGAAGCTGCACACAGTTGCGGCTGAAGATCTCCGGCTTCACCTGATTCATAATTACGGACTAGGCACTATTGCTTTGGGTGAAACTGACCTACGTATTGCTTTCTCATGTATCGAAGAGGAACAGCTCGAAGATCTTTTCGATCTTGTATACGCAGGTGTTCGCGATTTAGAAAAAGCCTAACTGAACTTTATATAGCTTACAATCAGCTCCGTTTTCACGGAGCTGATTTTTTTTGTACACAAATCCGACATTGGCCTATACACGCCCCACTCTCCGCACATACAATACGATGTACTCAAGTACAACACACACACCGAAAGGGGAATGAACATGAGCGAAGAAGTTAGAGGCGGATATGGATGTTGTGGAGGTGGCCCATTCACTAGCACTGGCGCCATCCTGGTTCTCTTTATCTTGCTGGTTATCATCAGCCGTTCACTTTTTGTCTAACCATTAATGACAGTCTCGGGAGAGAGCTCTAAGCTCTTTCCTATTTTCAATCCCTTTTTTTCACAATAGACGTGGGTGTCCAGTAGGTCATGATAATGGCTGCTGTGACGTCCGCGTCTTTTTTTAAAATTCCACCTTGGTCTAAGCACCAACCGCACCAACCTACGTTACCTCAGATCACATTTGCCGCACAAAAGCAGCTATCGGACACCGCAAACCCTAAAGGCAGTATAATCCCATATTTGGTTTCCTTACGGACCCCAAAGCCGTTATTGGCATGCCAAACCCCAAATATGAACCTCTTCATAGGGAATAACGCCACTGGTGTCCGAACTTCCCCGATAAAGGTTGTAGATTTGCAAATAACGTCAACTGGGTCCGTAAGCCTCAGGGGATAATTATGATCGGCGGTGGAGGTGCGGGCTTAATGTAGATCCAACAACCACACCTAAAAAAGGCTGTCGCAAACGTAGAAAATCTACGGCTGCGACAGCCCAAAAGCTTAAAGTATCTTTACAACTGATGTATTACAGATTGTACAAGTTGTAGATCAAAACCGCTGCCTCTGCACGGGTGGTAACACCTTGTGGATGAATCCGCAAGCCGTCTCCCTTGATCAGGCCAGCACGTATTAGTGCTGCCACACTGTCACGTGCAAACGCTGATACTTGCTGGCTATCCGTGAAACGGGTCATTGAAGCTCCGTTGCCGGCTGGAAGCTGTCTGCCGGCTGCTGCAATCGCTTTTGCAGCCAATGTCATCATTTCCTGCCGCGTAACAGAAGCGTTAGGATCAAAGCTTCCATCTGGACGACCAGTGGCGATCCCCAACTGCTTCGCTATAGCCAACGCTTCATATCTGTAATCGCCAGGCTGCACATCTGTGAAGCTTTCTGCACTAACGCCTTCCAAGCCAAGCGCTTTTATAAGCAGGAGCACAAAATCTCCCCGCTTCACTTCCGCTTGAGGTACAAATTGATCCTCTGTCATTCCGTTGATGATGCCTTTGGAGCCAAGCACCTCAATCGCATTGCGGGCCCACTCAAATTTACCGATATCCCGGAATGTCTTCTCCGTAAAGGTGATACTGTACGTACCAGAGAGAATTCCTGTAAAGGAAACCATCCCTGTAGCAGCGATATATCTGCCACTTGGAACAACCGTTAGAATCCCCAACGGATTCAGACTATGAATCGTTATATGTCCTTCTTTACCACGTTCTTCTGATCGTGGAATATACGGTAGGGACACCTTAACCCGCATGTCAGGACTGTTCCATACGGCTTCCTTGCCATTGATAGTTACGCTCAGTTTAAATTCTGGACGAGAATCTGAATCCACCTTGGTTATCGTAATTACCCAAGGGGTTCCTGCCTCTATTGCCGCTTGTTTCAGCAGACTACCTGGCAGCTCCAGCACACCAAATTCAGTATGAACGACCAATGAAGTCTTATCATCTGCAAAGATTATACCGTTTGGCAATTGCAGCTCATAACCCTTAGCTGTAGCTACTGCCGGTATATCAACAGTAACCGCTGAAGTTGCTCCACTTAAGCCTGCTGTAGCAGCCTTTTTCAAGCTCTCCAGGTCTACACTTGCTCTCGCCGCACCGGTATTACTGTTCAGCACTGGTGTTGCTGTAAGGATGGTGCTGCCGGTTACACTGCCTGCATTTCCGCTTGAATTCCCCCCTGTTGTTCCGCTGTTGCCACCACCTGTGGTACCCCCGCTTCCGGAAGTTGGTGCTGTCGTTGGCCGAGTAGTCGGTTCAATGGTTGGACTTGGGGTTGGTTCAGGCGTTGCTGTTGGTGTAGGTGTTGGATCAGGTTTATCCGCAGAAACAATATATTCAAAACTGGAAATATCACTTGGCTTCCAGCCCTCTTTTACAGCAATCGCCTTAATCGTCTTGCTCTTGCCTACATAAATCACTCCACTATACAGTTCGCTGGTTGCTGTAGGTACAGTGCCATCCAACGTGTAGTGAATAGACGCTCCAGCTGTAGCTGTAGTTAACTTCACGGCAACCTGCCCTGTATAAGTTCCCCCGGCAGGATCAGCCTGCGGTGCAGACACCGTTTTCATATCAACCACTCCGCTGATCACATACGTGAATGGAGCTACAAAACTGTTCTCCATGCCCTCTTTTACCGCTATCGTACGAAGAACTGTGACTCCTGCTGCGTCAATAGTTCCGGTATAAAGTGGACTGTCTGCTGTAGGCAATGACCCATCGGTTGTGTAATGAATCTCTGCTCCTGATGTCGCTGTAGTAAGGCTGATCGTTTGTAATCCGCTGTAAGCTCCCGGTTTCAAAGAAGAAACGGGTAAGGAAACCTTTGAATGAATCGGCTGCTCTCCTTCTTCCGTCCGTTCCAGCGTAAACCAATCTAGATTGGCACCGTCATTATTGAAGCTCATCCGTACTACCTGTTTTCCTTGCGCAAGTTGTACGACACCACTCGCCAGCGTGTAATTCGACCATCCACCTGTAGTAGGCATAGGCACTGTTGAGAGTTTTGTACCCTTTACAGATAACGTAGTGCTTACCCCGCCTTGTGCTGTAGCATACCGATATACGATTTTATAAAATCCGGCTTCAGTAATATCAAGGACATAATCCATGGAACCCCCTGCAACGGTAAACCCTACATTTCTAAAGTCCAGCACACCGCCAGTCATGGTACTCTGAATTCCATTGGGTGTAGCATCGTAATAATTCTCGGCTTCCACCTTTAAAGAACCAGCGCCATCCATGATTTCTTCAGTATAAGGTTCTATTTGAATACCACTGAGCTCGTATCCTGCTGATCCAGCTTGCAGGCGCAGCTTCTGTTCACCCGCCTTCAATTGAAGAACGGTGCGTACGCCAACGGTTTGCGAGTAAAGATTCGGCACATCAACGGTTCTTAATGTCTTCCCATCCTCCGTTTTATAAATAATGCCCTTAGGAGCACCATTCGCGGAAGTTACGGTAAGCGTAAAAGCATAGTTTCCATCCTGCGGCACATTTACCCAGTAATCGATGCTGTCTCCAGCATCAATGCCGGTCAGCTTCGTTCCGCTGCCTTGACCGCTGACTGTGATCCCTTGCAGCTGGTAGAATTGATCCAGTGCGTTCAAGCTTGTGACTTCTATAGGTGCTGTAGCACTAGTTGTTCCTAAGAGCTTAACCTCCGCACGCAGCACGCCGCCACCACTTGAATCGGCATAAGCATTTGCTGGCACATTTACGGTAAGCTGCAAATCACTATAATACGGGGTATGATCATTCCATGCCAGCGTCAGCTTCACATGGGTAGGGTCAAGTAAGGCAGCTGCCCCAATACTTACATGCCCCTGATCCTTACCTGGGCCCGAGACAGAAATGCTCTGAATGGCATCAGGATTAAATGTCCCTCCTGAAAGGCTGACTACCAATTCATTCCCGTTCACTTGATAAGGAAGCGTGCTCGGAGAAAGACTGATGCTCTCTTCGTCGTTGATTGCTGTAACTATAAGAGGCAATTTCAGAACATGTACGCTGTCAAAAGACTGATTTGATTCTGTCTGATACACATCAGCGGTAACCGTAAGAATACGATCCGTGTCGAAATCAATAATTCGCGTACCCGCTAATACGACCTTCGCTGTATAATCATCCACCCGGTATACGCTATTGACAACTGTACCTTCGTAACCTTCAATAGACCAATAAGCGGTGTCCAGTTCAGGTGCATATTTGTCATTTACTAGCTTGACGATAACTTCTGCACCCTCCTCATTTCCTTCTACCAGAGCAGTCTCCGATTGAAGCGCGGGGCCGATTGTAAGCGACTGCAGATGAAATCCTGCTCCATTTACTTTCATGGTCAGCGTCTGCTCCCCGGCAGGCAAGGTTACCGTTCCATTAGCTATTTGCCAATTGGACCATCCCCCCGTCTTCGTCAAAGCATAAGTAGCTGCCGTTACCGTTACTCCATCCTCTCCCGTCAGCAGTTCCAGCTCTGCATCATCCTGATTAGTAGCATAGGAGATCAGGAGTGGGTAGGTACCGCTGGCAGGTACATTAATCTTGTACTTCACCCAATCGCCGGGGTCAGTATAACCCACTGCACCACCCGTTACTAATACACCTGAAGCTGTCGTGTAGTCTTGCCCTTGAAGCACAGCAGGAAGCTCATGTGATCCGGAAGGTGCTTGGCGTAAAGCTAATGAACGGATATTATAACCGTTCCCGTTCGTCTTCAAGGTGAGCTTGTGAATGCCCTTGTTCAGAGAGATCAAGGATTGATAATCTGCAAAATCGGTCAGACTCTCCGTCTGCTGCACAATTGGAAGCGTAGCAATAACCTTACCATCTTCACTAATCTCCACCGATTTTCCGGCGCCATCGCTGAATTGAGCGGCATGATTAAATTGAAGTGAATATTCACCGCTCTCTTTAACATCAATCACATAGTCGAAGGTGGACGATGCGTCTGGCGAGAACCCGCCAATATAACCCTGCTCATTCACAGTGTAAACCCCTTGCGCTTCTTCAAAATCAACAGCATTCACTACACCCGGCACCGCCTGTATACCATTCAGACGTTCCCAGCTATAAGTGCCCACTGATTTCGCCGGCAGCACAGCACTAATTTGCGCACCGTCCACTAGCAATTTAAACGGCTGTGGATCCGACGTCTGGTTGATTACTACCGTCACAATCTCTTTTCCATCTGGACTAGCAAAAGCTACGTTCGTTACAGTACTGCTTGAGCCGTAGTCACTATCAATCCGCACGTACCCCGGTTTAACGAATTTTGTATATTGGCCCATCAGATAATATTCTGGCAGCAGCCAGTAATGGTTACGGTCTCCCGAATCCTGCACAATCGGGGTTGGGTCTGGCGTTCCGGTCCACTGATGGGAGGCAATATCACTGTCCAGCATCGCTACCCAGGAGTTATAGCTGCGGGCCCAATTACGGAAATATTGAGCAATGCGGTCTGCGCCTGAGGTACCCCAGACTGCGCGTTCGGTCAAATATACATTTTTGTCAGGATAGAGATTATGGAGCTGGGTCATCAGACCAAGGTCACCGCCATAATCATGAAAAGCAGTTCCGTCCACCGCATCGTAGGCACCTAATTCAGGATTGCCTAGGATTTGTGCTGGATAGGCCATCGTGTCACCAGGATTATGATCAAATGTCCACAGCTTCACGTCTTTGAAACCATGTTCATCTAATTCCTTCCGCAGCAGTTTAGCCAGCTGGGCTTCTTGCTCCCACGGCATTTTTGTGCTTGGATATTCAATTTCCAGCAAAGGCTCATTCTGCAAGGTCAGACCTTCAAAGGTAATTCCCAGCTTCTCGTACTCCTGTACGAATTTAAGATAATATTTGGCCAGTACAGGCAGATATTCATCCTTCACTTGGCCTTTGATCATACTGTCTGTAGTCTTCATCCAACCGGGCGGGCTCCAAGGTGAGGCAAAAAACTTAATATCCGGATTGATGTTTTGAATTTTTTTAACCGTGCTGATGATATGGTAGTCAATGTCCTTTTGGATGGAGAAATGCTCCAAATTAATGTCGGTTTGTCCTGGAGGCATATCATCGTAGGTATAAAATTGTTTATCTGTAAAGTCAGCCGTCCCAATCGTCAACCGGAGCATACTCATTCCGATCCCCGATACAGGATCAATCATTTTCCGCAGCAATTCCTCCTGCTTCGCCGCAGACATCTTCGCCAGATTATTGACCGTCGATTCCTCCATGGAGGTACCGATCCCTAGAATAGATTGATATTTCCGGTCAGGATCAATATGGAGCTCTGTACCTGCCTTCACGTCGGGAACCACAATATCCAGCTTCGCCTGCTCTTCCAGCTTCAAATCACCCTCTTGATAACGGTCAGCATAATACCACTTCCGATCGGAAGGATCTCGCTCACTCGATACCCAAGAGCTAACTACATCTGACTTAATAACATGTTTAGTGCTTTCCCCGCCATCTCCGGGATTCGATGGATCTACAGGCACATCACCTGTTCGAGTGAAGCTTACCCAGTTCAGGTTGATATCCCCACCGGTAAATTCCAGACGGATCTTTTGCAACCCTGCCTTCTTAAACACAACATTTTCTACAGCTTTCGTCTGCCAATTCTGCCAGCCACCTGTTGAGGTCACGCTTAATGTTCCTAGCTTAGTTCCCTCTGCTGATTTGATGTTGACGCCTGTAGTGCCACTATTAACGGAATAGCGGAAATCGGCTTGATACGTACCTGCTTGCGCCACATTCACGTTATATTCGAGCCACTGGCCAGCCGAGGTATAGCCGACATTGAGACCGCCACCTATATCCTGCGTATTTTCAGTCTGCAGTCCTGCGCTTTTGTTCAAAAAATCCTCTGCTTCAATTTTGCCGGGAATCGGCAGAGAAGGAATCTCTGGAGCTTCCGGATCGACAGGAGCGGTTGGAAGCTTTGGTGTTTTCTCATTTTTGGTCAAGCCATATCCCGTTTTGAATAACACATTTGTACTGTTATTGTCTGCCGGATAATTGTTCAAAGTGAATGGCCAACGAATCGGATTTTTGCCTACAAAATCCTTAGTACCAAATAACACATCAGCTACTCCAGCACCCTCTGTGCCTGGTAGCCAGGCTGCCACAAGCCCATCCCAATCTTCCAATTGGCTGGCTATCGTCATTGGACGTCCAGACACCAGTACAACGATAAGCGGAATATTAGGATCAGCAGCACGTATATTCGCAAGTGTCGCCAGATCCTGCTCATCCAGATTCAAGCTGGTCCGGTCGCCATCGGTCTCGGCGTAAGGTGTCTCACCGATAACAGCGATCGCCGCATCATAACCCGCAGCCCCGCGCCCATTAAGGTTATATGTGACCGTTGTAGAAGCAGGAACAGCCTCCTTTATCCCTTCGAGGATCGTCGTGCCTTCAGTTATATTGCCCGACTTCCCTTGCCAAGTGATCGACCAGCCGCCGGCTTGGTTACCGATATTATTAGCGTTTTTACCCGCTACGAATATTTTATCCATCCCGCTTAATTGCGATAGAATTGGACTTCCATTTACCTCATCGTTCTTCAAAAGAACAAGCGACTCCGCCACAGCTTGGCGGGCTAATTTGCGGCTTTCTGCTGAGCCAAAAGCACTCAACAGCTCCGGTTCGCTTTTGGGATGCTCGAACAATCCTGAAGCGATTTTGACCTGCAGGATACGTTCTGCCGCATCATCTATGCGCTCAGTAGAGATTTTACCTTCGCCTACAAGTTCTGTGATGTACTTAATCGTATCCTTCCAAACGGTCGGCATCATGAACATATCGACTCCGGCGTTTACGGACACATTCAGCTGGTTCTTCAACCCGCTAACAGCTTTGCCCTCGCTATCCACTGTGATTTGCTGCACAGCGTTATAATCCGAAATAACGAAACCGGTAAAGCCAAGTCCGCCATTTTTCTTGTCACCCTTCAAAACATCGGTCAGCAAATGTTTATGGGCATGCATTTTAAGACCTTGGATGCTGTGATAGGAGGCCATAACCGTCTGCACCCCTGCGTCTACAGCTGCTTTATAAATTTTCAAATCCTTATCCATGATCTCTTGCTCGGTATATTTAGTGATGTTGCCTTGATTTACACCATTATCCGTATAACCTTCACCTAGATAATGTTTTGCAGTTGCCGTGATTGTATCTGTCCCTGCCAATGCAGCAGCAGTCCGTCCTTGCAGACCAAACACATAAGCCGCACCTAGTTCTGCTGAAATATCCTGATTATCACTAAAACCTTCATAGGTTCTACCCCATCTTGCATTATGAGGGGAGGCTATCGTTGGGGCAAATGTCCAGTTCGCTCCTGTTGCGGCTACTTCCTTAGCAGCAGCTGCACCAATAAGCTCAGTCAATGCGGGATCATTAGCAGCCCCTAGGCCAATATTATGCGGAAAAAGCGTCGCGCCTTTGACATTGTTATGTCCATGCACCGCATCCACCCCATAGAGCAGCGGAATGCCTAATCTGGTAGACAATGCACCATCCTGATAACTATCAATCAAACTTCTCCAGTTATCGCGAGTGCTGTCACTTTCTTTTCCGTTAGGGAATGAGCCTCCCCCGCTGAGTACAGAGCCAAGAGCATATTTCTGTACCTCCTCAGGTGTGACGGCAGCTCTTTCTGCTTGAACCATCTGCCCAATCTTCTCTTCCAGCGTCATTCGGGATAATAGATCCGCAGTGCGCTCCTCCACACTTTTTGTGGGATCATAGTACACTGGAACTCCTGAGGCATCCGCTGCGGCCCGAGGTATACCCGCCTCAAGCACATTCAAGAATAAGGATGATAGTAAAAGCGCCACCATGAATATTGATAATCTTCTTTTCACGCCTGAATCCTCCCCCAATACTGTTTTGTTGGTACGGATGACTACGCCTATGAATGGAAGCGTATACACGATGTAAGATACAGGCTTATTATGCTGGAGCCATCTGGTAAAAGACATACAGCATTTTTTAAATACTCTGTTCCGTTTTTGCAAATTTAAGGACTTGCCCGGCTCAAATTATGCTTCCAGCAAAAAAAGGCTCTCTCATTCGTAGAATTTCTCTACTGTGAGACAGCCTTTTTATTGTGAATATGAAATTGCCTTACAGATCGTCGTCATCCAATCGTGCCGCTTTGCGGGACAAGTATCCTTTAAACAGAAAGACTACCACAATACCTGCCGCTAAGGTAAAGATCACTGGCATCAGACGGTCACCTATGGAAGCTAAGAAAGGTAATCCAAGAACCAATGCCACAACCAGATGCGCACGGAATACAAATTGTGTCGTGTTGTCCGCCTTACTGCCTTCAGGAAAAGGATACACTGTCAGCCAAAAAGACTCGCTATGCAATTTGCGGAGTGCCGACAATTGAACACCAATGATAAACAGGAAGAACAAATAAATTCCGGTGCCAAAGTAACTATCACGGTTCCACCAATTCAGCAGCAGAGCCAGCACCGATATCCGCATAATGATTCCAAAGATATCGCCCCGGGCAAAGCTTTTGGTCAGCAGATACCGATAAGCAGTATCCTTGCGCCAAGGCAGCTTAGCGCCCCATTTGGAAAGATAACGGCGGGAATACACCCGTTGCTCACGGCCCGGCACATCCACGAACCAGCCCAGAACCATCAGCGCACGTGCACCTTGATTGTTTTCCATGGCGATCAGTCTTTCCCATGGCACAGCGTGACGTCCGGGCACAGACAGTGCAGCAAGATAGGCTGCTGCCAATAACACCATAAATATCAGGCTCGGGCCGGCAGGCTGCCACAACCAAGCGGCAATAATCAAACCTCCAACTGCCCAGCGCAAGAAAGCATACACACCTGCCATCGGACGTGACAGCATAGCTATCTCTTTCCATAATCCATAACTCGCGATCAGCTTCACAGCAATCAGGATCAACACTGTAAATAAAAGTCGCTTGGGAGAATCATCTGTACGTATGTACAACGGCCAAAGGGTGATCAGTACAAATAACAAGCGAATGATCTTCCACACGTTTCCACTGACCCAGGATGGTGCAAAATATTCCTTCATGCGGTGACCCTGAGGCAGCAGAAAGATCGTATCCGGGGTCTGCAAATAGGTTCGGAAGCCGCTATGCACTGTCGCAGGCAACAGTAATGCTAACATAATCCAGCGAATGGGAATGCCTTCAGGTACATTTTGTAGCAGCGATGTATACCAAGCAGAGAAGACAATCAACACGAACAGGAAGACCATGGCTACGCCGCTTTGAATGATATATCCCACATAAGGAAGCATACTTCCCATGAATCTACCGCGCCGCGTGCGCCGCAGCTCTTTCAAATCCATATTATTTCCCTCCCTGAACCAGCTCGTAGAACAGCTGCTCCAAAGTCAGCCCCTGATGCCCGGCAGTTGCCGCTATTTCCGCCAGCGTGCCCTGTGCAATCACCTTACCTTTATGCAATACAATAAAACGGTCGCAATAATTCTCTATTGTGGAAAGAATATGAGAGCTTAACAGAATCGACGATCCAGAGTTCTTCAGATCCATCATGAAATCAAGCAAGGAGCGGATCCCTAGCGGATCCAATCCTAAAAAGGGCTCGTCGATGACATATAAAGCAGGTCGTGCAACGAAAGCGCACATGATCATAACCTTCTGTTTCATCCCTTTGGATAGATGGGTCGACAGGGTGTCCATCTTATCCTCCATATGGAACAGCTTGGCAAGATGCGAGGTGCGGGATTCATAATCCTTTTGATCTACCCCATAAGCTCTGGCAGTAAATTCAACATGCTCACGAACCGTCATTTCGTCATACAGCAGCGGCGATTCCGGTACAAAAGACAACGCATTATTGTATCCAACGGGATCTTCAGCACGCGTCTTGCCCTGTACGGTGATATCGCCCTTATGGGGCGACATCAATCCTAGAATATGCTTCATCGTCGTACTTTTTCCTGCTCCGTTTAAACCAATCAATCCAACCATTTCGCCAGGCTGCACCTGAAGTGCAATATCATGCAGCACTGGCTTATTCAGGCTGTACCCACCACTGAGACCCGTAATTTGCAATACGGGAGCATTATTCATTGACCGTCACCTCTCGGAGTTTTGTCTTTCAACCACTTTGGAGCTCCTTTATTTTTACGGTTCTTCTCACGTTCCGCATTGCTGCTGCGTTTGCTCCGTGCAGGAGTCGCATCTCCGCGTGCTCCCGCAGAAGGATTCGCGCTGCGCTGTGAATCGCGTTGTTGTTCTCCGCTTGTTGTTTCACTTGTGTTAATCGTAGCCATTCTTTTGGCAGGCGGTGTACCTGCTCCAACGGATGGCGACTGAACATTGGAGGCTCCAGATGTGCTAACAGGCGGCTTGCCGCTGCGTGGAGCGGATCCATCACGGCGTTGCCCACTGCCTTCATTACTCCGTCCCCGTCCATTGTGCAAAGCGCTGCGTGCTTCATCTGCTGCAAGCACCTTACCACCGACCATCTCCCGCTCCTCAAGCGCAATATCCAATTCGCGGGCGAACTTCCGCATGATAAAGGTCTGTTGCTCTGTAACAATTGTTACAGATAAGCCGCGGCGTCCCATCCGTCCGGTACGGCCTGCACGGTGTACATAATGTTCAGAATCAAAAGCCGGATCGTAGCTAACTACCAAAGAAAGATTCTCAATATCCAGTCCTCTGGCAGCTACGTCACTGGCAACAAGCACACGAAATTTGCCTTCCCGGAAACCTTTTAATACATTGCTGCGCGTTACCTTATCGGCATCTCCGTAAAGTGCTGCCGCAGTAAGCCCAAGATGATTCAGCTTAGCCTCAACCTCGGCAATATCATCTGTAGCATTCACGAACACAATCGCTTTATCGGGATTGTAATGGCGAATCACCCGGCGCAGCATGTCCATTTTGTTACGCTCTTCAGCAACAACATAATGATGCTCCAAGCTTTCAGCAGTCATTACACCTGGAGCAATCCCAACCTCTGCCGGATTCTTCATTTCACGATTAGCCAGCGCTTTCGTCTCTGGTCCGATCGTTGCCGACAGCATAACAAGCTGGCGTGAACGCAGCGCACTGCTGACAATCTTTGTGACTTCGCCGGCTCCGCTAAGCTGGAACATTTGGTCCGCCTCATCCAGAACAATAGTACTGACTTCATGCATCTTCAATTTACGAAGTCCAATCAGCTCACGGATCCGCCCAGGTGTTCCCACAACTAGCTGTGGATGCTCACGCAGCTTGTCAATCTGGCGTTTGATTGCGGCCCCGCCAATAAGACCCATAACTCGGATTCCGCGCTGTTCACCATAACGTTCCGCCTCGCGTAAGATTTGCATCGCCAGCTCCTGTGTAGGGGCGAGCACCAGCTTTTGGACCACCTTCTGCTCCGGATTAATCGTTTGAAGCAGCGGCAATAGATAGGCCAGCGTCTTACCCGTTCCAGTCTGGGAAGCTGCAATAACATCTCTTCCCTCTAGTAGAAGCGGTATTGTCTGCTCTTGTACCGGGGATGGAGCGTTAATGCCGAATTCCGACAACCGGGCAATGAGGTCTTCCTGAATGCCGATAGCCGCAAAAGAAGCTTTATTCATAAGTGTAATTCATCCTTTTCGCTTGAGATAATATCTTCATTATATGCCAAAAAGGCCTCTCCACCAAATGGAAGGCCAATAAAGCTGACAACAGGGTCTATTTTCTGTTCATCGCATTATAAGTAAGCTTGTCCGCCAGGCGAGGAAACAGCCCGTAAAGCCGTATGCCAAACCCTGCCAGACCCGGAAGATCGAGCTCTTCTTTGCCGGTCTCCATAACCTTAACGATCTTAGAAGATACATGCTCTGGGGTCATCATCATCCGGGCTACACTCTTCTCATAATTGCCAGACGGGTCAGCCGTTTTGAAAAAATCGGTGGCAATCGGCCCCGGGTTCACAGCCGAGACGATAATTCCACTCTTCCGCAGCTCCTGACGGAGCGCATTTGTGAATCCGAGTACAGCATGTTTGGTAGCCGTATAGGCTACGGACTTGGCCGTGCCTATCTTCCCTGCCATGGAAGCCACATTTACAATCTGGCCGCTTCCCCGCTCCAGCATATGTGGAACAACAGCCTTCGTGCACCGGACAATCCCCATGTAGTTAACATCCATCATATCGTCAAATTCATGAGGCTCCATCTCTGTAAAAGCAGCAAATTTGCCGTACCCTGCGTTATTTAGCAAAATATCAATTCTGCCATATGCCTCCAAAATTTGTGCGAAGGTCTTCTGAACACCCTCAGCATCTGTTACGTCACAGGTGTACAGTCCAAAAACGCCCGGGATACCGGCCGCTGTTTCTTTCAGCTTCGCTTCGGAACGTGCTACCAGGACAGGGATTGCCCCCTTTTTACTAAGCATCTGTGCCGTTAATGCACCAATGCCGCTGGACGCTCCTGTAATCACAACAACCTTATCTTTGAGTACCATGAATAGTATTTCAGCTCCTAACTCTTGCCTAAGAGATCATCACCTGAATATCCATCTCTCCAACCCCATCCATCAACAACGGAATACTAAGCGCTTTACGAGGCATAAAAGACATGCTTTCCATCTTCATAATCTGAGGAGGACTTATATCCACCGAAACACCTTGATTATATAGAATGGTACTGGCATTCCCACTGATCATATTGCTCAGCTCTGAAATTGCACTTTGACCCATCTCATCCATCTCGGTGATCACAAAGCCACCCATCATAATCGATACCATTCGCAAGGCTACCTGCTCCGCGATACCAAATATAATATTTCCGCTCAGTTGGCCTGTCATCCCTACTTGAATCCATATATGATTATCGATCAGTTCAATTTCTTTAATGCCTAAACTCCCCGTAGAAGGCGAGACCTGAATTACTTGTTCTATAACAGTCCGTGCAGACTCTAGAAACGGATTAATTACTTCTGCTTTCATGAATGTCTAGTCTCCCCCTTTATCGTGCTTTGGTCATATACCAAAAGTCCCAAGCAATATGGATATATTATACTTTATATATCGGCACAATTCAGCAAAAATTAATGCATATGTCGAATTCAAACCCAAGATAGTTTACGCAGCAACATTGCTCTGCCGGGTATTATCTCCTATAATTTAAACAAATGCCAACGTGGAACGTAAGATATTAACGCAATTACACATCCAATTCGATGGTCCAAAGGAGGTATTCCATGAACATCAGCCAGCTGGAGACACTAATAACAATTTCCAAAACGATGAGCTTTCGCAAGGCCGGAGAACTGCTTAATCTGACCCAACCAGCGGTTTCAGCACAGATTAAGAGCCTTGAAGAAGAGTTCAAGACTCAGCTGGTTGACCGAAACCAGCCTGTTACATTAACGGATAGAGGGACTGTCTTTCTGGAGCATGCGGAACAAATAGTGAGGATTGTCGAGGAACTTAAGGAACGGCTTGCAGATCTTGATGAAAATCCCCAAGGTCATATAGTTTTAGGCACAACTACCTCAATCGCTATTCAAATTTTACCGCGTATTCTATCTTATTTTAAAGACCAGTTCCCCCATATCAAAACATCAATTTCCTCTATGTCCTCATCACAAATTTATCAGCATGTCGAAAACGGCATTGTTGATGTCGGCATCGGTTATTTAATTGGACGTAGCCCGGGCATGTCTACTTCCATTTTGTATTATGATACCTTCGAACTGGTGGTCTCTCCCAGACACCCTCTCGCTCAAGTGAAGACCGCTGGGATAGAAGCCTTAAGCAAAACCCCGCTGATTCTGCTCTCACCAGACACAGTGGGCCGTAAATTTGCGGATGAGGTTCTGAACAAACATGGCATTCAACCTCAGGTCATTATGGAGCTGACCAGCAGCGAGGAAGTGAAACGGATGGTCGAGCTCGATTTGGGCGCCGCCATTATTTCCAAGCAGTCAGTTACCGCTGAGGTTCGAGCCGGCACTCTCAAAATTGTGCCAATTATTGAGTTGGAGGTCACGCATCCTGTTGGTGTGATCACGAAATCAGGAAAATACGTAAACTCTGCTATGAGGCAGTTCCTAAGCGATCTTAAAGGCATGCCAGAAACCCAATTTATCGGGTCTGAATAAATCCCACCCACAAAGTGGAACCGATTACTTCTGAGCTGATTGCATAACCTTGTTTAAAGGAGATGTTCTTGATGAAATTTGATTTACACACCCATCATTTCCGCTGTGGCCATGCTGACGGAACGATTAGAGATTATATCGAAGCTGGGATTGCCGCTGGATTGGGCGTTATAGGTATTTCCGATCATACTCCCTATTTCGGAGATCCATCCGATCAGGCTTTTCCCAAAATCGCAATGGCTAAATCCGAATTTGCTAATTATGTAGATGATGTTCTCTCCCTCAAAAAAGAGTACGAAGGCGTTATCGACGTCCTGTTAGGCATCGAATCAGATTACTTCCCCGAACATGCTGAGATATACCGCAAGACATTATCCGCCTACCCTTTTGATTATGTGATTGGATCGGTACATAGTGTTGGTGGAGTCAGCATTTTTAACAAAGGGCGCTGGAAAAACCTTAGCAAAAATGAGAAGATCCGCGTGAAGTCTGAATATTACCGGTTGATTGCTGATTCCGCACGCAGTGGTATGTTCCAAATACTCGGGCATATTGATGCGATGAAGGGGAATTATCCTGCTTTTTCCGAAATTCCTGCACCTCAGCCGATTGACGATTGTCTGCGTGTAATCAGTGAATGTGGCGTGGCCATCGAAATCAATACCTCAGGCGGAACTAAGCTGGTCGGCGGCTGGTATCCCTCTGAAGATATTCTGGAGCGGGCACTACATTTTGGCGTAGAGGTTAGTTTCGGTTCGGATGCACATAAGCCGTCCCGGGTCGCTGAGGATCGTGATGCGGTAGCTGCACAGCTCAAAGCAATAGGCTTTACACACTGGGTTTATTACAAGCAGCGCCAAAAAGTCAAAGTTTCTCTGTAATCAAGCCTAAACGCCTTCAACGTCCCTATAAGGACGGTAAGCGTTAAAGCGAGAAATTAAATAATGCACCAAGCGTTATTGGTTTAGGGGCAGGGTTCACCCTCCGTTAAACCAATCTCAGCTTGGTGCATTATTTTGTTTATTTACAGATTATCACAGCTAAAACCTTGTTGTTTCAGCGTACGTTTCGCATCTCCATATTCCGGGTTGATCTCATAAAAATGAGCAATCGTACTGGTCCAATCTCTCTCCGTCATCCCCTGCTGCTGCAAGAATTCACGGTGGGTTTGATTATATGCCTCCAGGAGGCCTTGTACATCCGGATTGTATTGCTCCTCATGAAATATAGCTTCCAGCGGCAGCCGCGGCTTCTGAGAAACCTCCTCCGCTGGGTATCCCACGCAGAGACCGACGACAGGGAATACGTACTCCGGCAGCTTCAGCAGTTCAATCACACCCGCTGTGTTGCGGCGCACACCCCCAATAGGAATGATGCCCAGTCCCATGGATTCCGCCGCTGCAATCGCGTTAGACAATGAGATTCCCACATCTGTAGCTCCAACCAAAAGCGCATCCACATCTTTTACGGCTTCAAAAGACTTGCCTTCCAGCTCACTAGCTACTTTAGCTCTATAAAAATCCATGCAAAACACCAAAAAAACCGGTGCTGCCGCTACATGCTTCTGATTTCCGCACAAAACTGAAAGCTGCTGCTTA
This sequence comes from Paenibacillus sp. FSL H7-0690, assembly GCF_037980415.1. Lineage (NCBI taxonomy): Bacteria > Bacillati > Bacillota > Bacilli > Caryophanales > Paenibacillaceae > Paenibacillus > Paenibacillus sp. FSL H7-0690. Next base: position 5,803,736 of record NZ_CP150281.1, read on the forward strand.
CGCGCAGGATCTTTGATGGCGATTATCGATACCTGCTGTCCATGAACCCATGACGGTGCGGCTTGAGCCGATTCAATCATTGATTGTAGCTTCTCTGGCTCCACAGGCTGGTCTGAATATTGCCGGAAAGAACGATGATTTTTTAATGTTTGTACCACTTCATTCAAAATGTTACGCCTCCTTGGTCATTCCACTCCATAGTATGTTAATCATAAACGATCGGATTCGGTACTGCCAATCACTTACGCTACTCTTTTCAAACAAAAAAAATGGACCCGAATCATCGGGTCCCAAAGCAGTATATTTTTAAAAGGGGGTCATGTACTTAGTTTAACCGCACACTGTTAGAGTTTGATAACGGCATTATTTCATTTGTGTAACAATGTGAATACTTTCATTACATCGTCCAAGGAGCCGACTTTGGGCATCACCCGCTCCAGCTTCATACCGTTCTTGAGCATCACACGTTCCGATCTAATATTATCTCCTGTGCAGCGTCCTTCGATCCTTGTTATCCCAAGGGTATGAACACTATAGTTCAAAAACAAACCCACGGCCTCCGTCGCCAGCCCGCATCCCCACCATGCCGGGTCCAGCATATATCCTAAGGTAGCTGTGCCCTCACGGCGGTTCCAATTCTGCAAAGCCACTATACCGATCAACCGCTGCTGCCCCTTTAAATAGATCCCGGCATGCAGCGCACAAGGATCGAAGGCAAATAACATCCGGTTTACCAGCTTCTCCACCTGGGCAGATACTGATCCAGGGCCGGAGCGTACTAGAATATGGCGCTGCACATCTGGATGGGAGAGCAGCTGCCGCAAAGCTAAAACATCCTCAGGCATGATCAGCCTCAGATCTACCGCTAAACCATGTTGTGTCTCTAACAACACTGCTCCATAGGTGCTCATCTTCTCTCCCCTTCCGTGCAGCTAAAATTCCAGCCTAATCAGCTCATGGACCGATGCAGCGTCAGAACCGTTAATTCTGGCCTACACAATAACCGAAAAGGCATGTATGTCTCTCCAAACCCTCTATTCACATACACAGGCATGGCTTTGTCTTCTGTATAATACAATCCATTTATGTATTTAAGAGATCCATAAGGTGTAAATGGCGCACCTATAAAGGGCAGGCGAATTTGTCCGCCATGACTGTGCCCGGAAAGCTGTAGATCAAATGAATAGGCCTGTGCGGTATCCGCATAATCCGGCTCATGCATCAAAAGGACGTTAAAGGTTCCTTCAGGAACACCAGTAATGGCTTTCGCTGGGTCGGGTTTACCGTGTAACAGATCATCCAGACCCGTAACCGCCATGACTGCCCCGCCTCTTTTTAGAAGGTAGGATTTATTCCTTAGCACCCGGAAGCCCGCAGACTCCAGCAGCTCGGTAACCAGCTGGGTATTCTTGTAATCATGATTGCCTAATATCGCAAATTTACCCAATGGCGCACTTAACGCTGCCAGCACCGGTACGGCTTCAACAAGATCCTCAGGATCGCTGTCCACAATGTCACCCGTGAAGCAAATAAGATCCGGTTCAGCTTTGCTTATATGTTTAGCGAGTCGGGTCAGATCCCTGGCATCCTTATTAAATCCGAGATGCGTATCACTGAAATGAACAAGCTTCATCCCTGAAAAAGCGGAAGGAAGCTCCTTAAAGCGCAAGTCCAGCTTAGTGACCTCAATCCAGTTCGGCTCCCCCTGCCATGCATATCCGCTTGTAAGCAATCCTGCGCCGATTACAGCAGCCGCACTCCGAGTCAGGAACTGCCGGCGGGTAATTGTTGACTCGCCACCAGAACGCCCCTTAGAGGTGTCCTTGTGGATCTTATCGCCATTCTTATTGGGAGAAGCCCCAGACGATTGTATCTTCATAGGGAGATTCTCCTTTCTTTACCTTTTCCCCGAAAAACAGATGGTCCAAATAATAACTTATATATTATTTCGGGCAGTTAGAACAATCCAGCATTCTTTCTCCGGAGTTTCGCTGTAAGCGCGTGCAATCCCTTTTTTTGCGATTTCTGATTTTTCAACTCGTCTCAGCATAAATGCTACTTCCAGCGTTTTTTCAAAAGGAAACGGTTCAAGCATTAACGTTGACTTATCCTGCCACTCCGCTGTGATAACACGACCTGACGTAAAACTGAAATCTTCAGTACCTGAGAACCCTTCACGCCACCATGGATGCTCCTCTGATTTCGGACACCCTGGCTCATTTAAGGCCAAATACAAGGACAGATCATCGCAGAATTCTAAAAGTCGGGCATCATAATACAGCTCATCTTCCCCAATAGGCTTGGAAGCTTCAAGTTCCCGATGGATACGTGCTCTGCGTTCCTCTTCATGTTCTTGATACAATGTAAGTTCTGGATAATCGAGTCCCGCAATCTTAATAAGCCGCTCAAAATGCAAGCTGCACAGCAACGCTCCGTACGGTGTGTGTTCCTCGATCTCATCTAATCCACGCTTATAAAAGGTCAACTTAGGCACTACAGGAAAATCAATAAAGGTGTAGGGTGCTTGCTCCGCATCATTCCAGAAAGGGGTCTCATCGAGATCAATCCAACCCCTATCATGCTGGGCTACTGCCCACAGTACCTCTTCCCGGCGTCCTTCAGTTGGCACATGCTGCTCTTTGAACCCAATGGCCAGCTCTCCGGCAAGTTTCCCGTGATCATGCTGCTTAACCATTACAATTGCTCCATCTTGCTCCCGACAAATCACGATTATTCCTCCTTGTTCCACAGCTAACATTACGTTAACAATGGATATTATAGCATAAATTGGTCAATATTCTGAACCTGCTCCAGCCCTGCAAGACTTTCCCGCCTCAAGCAGATAAGAGAGTCTTAACAACATAAAAAAAGCTACCCCCAGCGAATGGAATCCACTTTGAGGATAGCTCAATAGATAAACATTTGGCGGTACTATTAATTACACACCTAACCAACGTTTGAACATATGCTTCGTTGTTTGCTTGTTAATTTCTGCAATGGATGTCGTAAGAGGAATCCCCTTTGGACAAGCACGTACACAGTTCTGTGAGTTACCACAGCCATCGATCCCGCCATCCTCCATCAGAGCGTCCAATCTTTCGTCAGCGTTCATTTCACCTGTAGGGTGAGCATTGAACAGACGTACTTGAGAAATGGCTGCCGGTCCGATGAAATCCGTCTTTTCGTTGACATTCGGACAAGCCTCCAAACATACGCCACAGGTCATACATTTGGATAATTCATAGGCCCACTGCCGTTTTTTCTCCGGCATCCGCGGTCCCGGTCCAAGATCGTACGTACCGTCAATCGGAATCCATGCTTTCACCCGTTTTAGCGCATTGAACATCCGGGTACGGTCAATGACTAAGTCACGCACCACCGGAAATGTCTTCATAGGCTCAATTCGTACAGGCTGCTCCAGATTGTCTATAAGTGCAGCGCAGGCTTGGCGGGGTTTGCCATTAATCACCATGGAGCAAGCTCCGCACACTTCTTCTAAACAGTTGGAATCCCAGCATACGGGAACTGTGCTGTCACCTTTGGCATTCACAGGGTTACGCTGAATTTCCATCAAAGCACTGATCACATTCATACCTGGACGATAAGGAAGTTCAAATTCCTCGACATACGATGAACTTTGTGGATCGTCCTGGCGGGTGATGATAAACTTTACGTTTTTGGGAGCTGCAGCTGTTTCCGCCATAATGGTTCCCTCCTAAAATTGCCTGATTTTATTTCATGAAGCTTGCCTCGCAAGCTATTCTGTTACTGGAAAGCATTAATCCTTCGAATAATCGCGTACCCGTGGAGGAATCAGCGAGACATCCACTTCGTCGTAGGAGATTTGTGGACCCTCTGCAGTCCAGGCTGCTTTTGTGGTCTTCAAGAACTCCTCATCATTACGATTCGGGAATTCCGGTTTGTAATGTGCACCACGGCTCTCATTCCGCATAAGCGCTCCAAGTGTCATCGCTTCGGACAGCTCCAGCATATTCCAGAGCTGGCGAGTGAAGGCCACACCTTGGTTATTCCAGCGCGATGCATCATTCATATTGATCTTGCGATAACGCTCCTTAAGCTCTTTGATTTTGCCAATGGTCGCTTCCAGCTTCGGATTGTGCCGCACCACGGTCATATTAGCGGTCATCCATTCGCCCAGTTCCTTGTGGATCACATAAGCATTCTCTGTCCCTGACATTGCCAATAGAGACTCATATTTGTCCGTTTGCTTTTTGTGGAAGCTATCGAATACGGAAGAAGAGATATCCTGCGATGATTTCTTCAGGCCTTTAATGTATTCAACAGCCTTTGGTCCTGCGACCATACCGCCGTAAATAGCAGATACCAGAGAGTTGGCGCCTAGACGGTTCGCTCCGTGATATTGATATTCACATTCTCCAGCTGCAAAAAGACCCGGAACGTTCGTCATTTGATTGTAATCAACCCACATGCCGCCCATAGAATAGTGCACAGCCGGGAAGATCTTCATTGGTATTTTACGGGGATCATCCCCCATGAATTTTTCGTAAATTTCAATAATCCCGCCAAGCTTCACGTCCAGCTCTTTCGGATCCTTGTGAGAGAGGTCCAAATACACCATGTTCTCGCCATTAATGCCCAGCCCTTGATCCACACACACATTAAAAATTTCACGTGTAGCAATATCGCGCGGCACCAAGTTACCGTAGGACGGATATTTTTCTTCGAGGAAATACCACGGTTTCCCGTCTTTATAAGTCCAGATACGGCCGCCCTCGCCACGTGCCGATTCCGACATCAGGCGGAGCTTGTCATCTCCCGGAATAGCCGTTGGGTGAATCTGGATAAATTCTCCGTTGGCATAATGTACGCCCTGTTGGTATACCGCACTTGCGGCTGTCCCTGTATTAATTACGGAGTTTGTTGTTTTGCCAAAAATAATACCCGGCCCGCCGCTTGCCAAAATAACAGCATCCGCAGGAAAAGTCTCAATCTCCATCGTCTTAAGATTCTGGGCACTGATGCCTCGGCATACACCTTCGTCGTCGATGATAGCTGAAAGGAACTCCCAGTTCTCGCGTTTAGTTACGAGACCTTCAGCTTCCCAACGGCGCACCTGCTCATCCAACGCGTACAGCAGCTGTTGGCCTGTAGTCGCGCCGGCAAAAGCTGTACGGTGCCGCTTCGTTCCGCCGAAACGACGGAAGTCGAGCAGACCTTCCGGTGTGCGGTTGAACATAACGCCCATCCGGTCCATAAGGTGAATGATACCTGGCGCAGCTTCACACATCGCCTTAACCGGCGGCTGATTCGCCAAAAAGTCACCGCCATAGACGGTGTCGTCAAAATGCTCCCAAGGGGAGTCGCCCTCACCTTTGGTATTTACAGCGCCATTGATGCCGCCTTGCGCACATACGGAGTGTGATCTTTTTACAGGAACTAATGAGAATAAATGGACATGCGCACCAGCTTCCGCTGCCTTGATGGTAGCCATCAGGCCGGCCAGGCCGCCGCCCACGATAATGATATCGGATGTTGCCATGATAGTTCACTCCTTTTATCGAAAATATCAGAAAGGATTCTTAAATTAAATGAAGGTCTTTATGGACTGGGCAATGGTTGCTGCAGTTTGAAATTCACTGTCACGGAAAGTAACCAGCGAAATCAGGAACATGAAAGTTACTAATACAAATATGCCAAGACAGAGGTAAGAAGATACCCGCTGTGCACGTGGACCTACGGTGATTCCCCAGCTGATCAAGAAAGACCAGAGACCGTTCGAGAAGTGGAAGCATGCAGCAACGATACCGATAATATACAGTGTCAGCAGAAGTGGCTGAGTCACGATATCATGCATCAGACCGCCTAATTCTTCGTGCTCCACATTACCCACCGCCACCTGAACCCGTGTTTGGAACAAGTGCCAGACGATAAAGATGAAGGTAACAATACCTGTAATCCGTTGCAGGGTATAACGCCAGTTTCTTTCAATGTTGAAACGGTTCAAGTTCGGCTTGGATTGATACGCAATATAAAGTCCGTATACCCCATGGTACAGCAGAGGAAGCCATATACCGAACAATTCCAGGAAGAAGACGAGCGGCAGGCTGTTCAGCCATAACACGCTGTCAGTGAAACCGGAAGCGCCACCCTCTACAGCCGCAAAATTCGTCATCATGTGCTCAATGAAGAAGGCTCCAAGTGGGATAACGCCTAGCAAGGAATGAATCTTTCTGGAATAAAATCCTTTCATACAAAGTAACCCCTTTCCGATTAAAACAGCGTTTTCATTAATGGGTATTCACCGCCGGAACTACATTTGACACAGGATAACGTTGACAATCCAATGACATAATTCCTTAATTTACCGTTATCCTAGAGTTTACCGGACTTAGTTTTATTTTTCACAAAATGTGAATATCTTGTGTCACTTTTCATGTTACTCTTTTTTCGCTTATAAGGGAATTGCAATCTAATTATTAAACGTTATACAATAAACGCATAAGAATAGATTTTATATGATAATAATTCTCATTTAGCAAAACAACATTTTCCGACATAACCTGATTTTCCTTATGTAATAAGAACAGTTACTCTTACGGCTATGAATTTCATCACTACTGATCGTACATCGCATTAGGAGAGGAACTCAATTATGTTTGACGATTTAGATGTTTTTGCAGCAGTTGTGGAACATTCCAGCTTAAACCGGGCCTCACGCCAGCTCAATCTATCCCAGCCCGCCTTGTCTCGCAAAATTTCTAAACTCGAGGAACGTCTGGGGGTTGCACTGTTTAATCGTTATGGCAAACGACTGGAGTTAACCGAGGTTGGGCGTCTCACTTATTCCTATGCGCTTGAACAACGGCAGCAGCGTTCCAAGTTTCTGGAGGCTCTTTCCAAATTCAAAGAGGGGGAGCCAAGGCTTGTCACCTTGGGGGCTAGTCTTACCTCCCTGCAGACCACGCTTCCGCCGCTGGTAAACGCTTATATGGACAAATATCCGACCGCAGAGCTGAAGCTGATCACAGGCCGAACGCATGAGATCGTATCCTCAGTTAGTGAGGGAAAATCAGATGTAGGTCTGATCGCTTCCTCTATTCAAGAACCCGGGTTGCGCTGCATTTCTCTATTTGAGGATCAACTGCGACTAGTCGTCTCAGAGCAGCATCCTTTAAATTTATCTTCCAAGCTAACCATGGATAATCTATCCCGGCTGCCTATGATTCTCTTCTCAAAGGGGACCTGGTACCGGCGTCTGACGGACGATCTATTCCAGCGCTGCGGGATTGATCCCGATGTGCGCATGGAGATTGACTCCTTCGAAGCCATCGTACGGCTGCTTCCGACCGTCAAAGCGGCTGCGTTACTGCCAAAGTCTTATCTGCGTCCAGAACTGCTGAACGGCGGCGGGCTGGTGTCCTTACATATCAAGGAGCTGGAGCAAACTCAACGGACCACCTGCCTGATCTACCGTGACGATGGAAGCATGAGCACGGCGGCTCGCAGTCTGGTGCAAGTTACCGAAGAGATGTTTCTGACAGAACGTGAGCAGTAAAGCCGGACCAAATGAATCAAGGGGCGCACCTAGTGATCTCCAAATGAGGCAATAAGTGAAGTACTTATAGCGTAATTAGGGAATTTCTCCCTGAAGTTCAGAGATTTCTGTTCAGCAGACTTAAAATTAGGGAAAACTTCCCTAATTTTCGGCCGATTCAGTAACTAATTAAGGAATCCCTCTGTTTATTAGGGAGGAATTCCCTAATGTCGTTCATTTAGAGCGAATAGCGGCTATTTTCAGGGAGTTTTTCCCCAACTAGTTTAAAACCCACTCTGTACATCGCACAAACAAAGAACACATATCGCTTTTCGCCACACATATTTCACCGTCACAGATACCACAAATCATCTAATTGCAAGCCGTACGATAACCACACCTAGCAAGTCGCGCACCGACCAAACCAACATTATAGAAAACAACGCGTGGTCTAATGTCATACGACACAGTAAATCCATTACTTTTCCTACTCTTTACTCCATAAAAAAGAAGCTGCCTCCAAGTAGAATTCACTACTTTTGAGTCAGCTTCTTTTCCTATGATTCTTGGTTCACAACTTCACTCTCAAAACGGTCAATACTTTCATTAGGACCAATGAGTACCATAACATCGCCTTCACTCAAATAATCATGGGCAGTTGGAGCGACGATTATTCCGCTTTCCCTATTTAGGGCAACAATACTGCAGCCATATTTAGCTCTTGTATTTAAATCAGACAAGCTTCTGCCGTTCATGCAGGAAGGTACGGTCAGCTCGACAATTTTATAATCCTTGGACAGTTCAATATAATCCAGCAAATTGGGCGTCACCAGCTGATGTGCCACACGAATCCCCATATCCCGCTCCGGAAAAATAACCCGATCAACCCCCAGCCGCGACAGTGCGCGGCCATGAAGGATAGAGATTGCCTTAGCCACCACTTGCTTGACTCCAATCTCCTTCAACAAAATGGCCGCCAGAATGCTTCTCTCCATATTGTCACCAATCGCAACAATCCCACAATCAAAGTTCCGTACACCAAGCGAGCGCATAATTCCCTCATCTGTAGCATCTGCTACTACCGTATGCGTCAGCTGATCGCTCATTTCCTCCACGCGTTCTTCATGGTGGTCAATGCCGAGCACCTCGTAGCCCATTTCCATCAGCTCAAGCGCCAGGCTTGAACCGAAGCGACCTAAGCCGATTACTACAAATTGCTGTGCTTTCATTTCTAATTAACTCCTATCCAATAATTATTTTACCTTCCGGATACTTATACAGTGGTTTACCCTGTTTGGGACCGAGTGCATACGCTAAGGTTAGTGGACCTAGCCGACCTGCAAACATCGTCAGACAGAGTAGAATCTTACCGATCGCTGACAGTTCCGGAGTTAGCCCCATAGTCAGTCCTACCGTAGCAAAGGCGGAGGTCGTCTCAAACAAGATTGCCAAGAAATTACTGTCTTCAGTTGTGGAGAGTATCATCGACACAGAGGCGATTAACAACAAAGCCAGCAGCGTGATCGTTAATGCCTTGTAGATGCGCTCTTGAGCCAGCCGATAACGGAACAACACAACATCTTCCCGTCCACGCAGCATAGCAATTACAGCACCAATCATCATCGTAAAGGTTGTTGTCTTAATCCCCCCGCCCGTTGAGCCCGGAGAAGCACCAATAAACATAAGAATCACTATAAAAAATTGTGTAGCCTGCCGAAGTCCAGCAATATCTACTGTGTTCGCGCCAGCCGTACGGGGAGACACGGATTGAAAGAAGGCCGATAATATTTTACCGCCGAAATTCAGTGAACCCAGGGTACGAGTGTTAGTAAACTCAAATATAAAAATAACCAAAGCTCCGATCAGAATCAGCCCTGTACTGGTGGACAGGACAACTTTACTATGTAGAGACAGCCTGCGGGTTACCCGAAACTCCACCAGATCTGACATTACAATAAAACCAATCCCGCCGGAGACAATCAGAAACATCACAATAATATTCACAAGCGGATCATATACATAATCAGTTAAACTGCGAAAATCCCCAAAAATATCGAACCCCGCATTATTAAACATAGACACCGCATGAAATATGCCATAATAAATCGCTTTTCCCAACGGCATATCAAAAGCCCAGCGAATAGACAGCAGCACAGCGGCACAGCCTTCTATGACAAGAGAATATATGAGGACTCTCCGGATCAGTCGCACAATTCCTTCCATAGAGCCTTGATTCATGGCTTCCTGTAGGATTAGCCTGTCCCGCAAAGATATTTTACGCTTTAACACCAGTGAAAATAGAGTGGCCATGGTCATAAAACCTAAGCCGCCGATCTGGATCAGGATCATAATTACGGTTTTCCCAAAAATCGTGAACGAAGTTCCGGTATCCAGCACAACAAGCCCTGTAACACAGGTTGCCGACGTTGAAGTAAATAATGCATCAATAAATTCCACGGAATTCCCGCTTGTGCTTGAGATGGGCAGCATAAGCAGCAGGGCCCCTATCAGAATGATCGATGCAAAACCAAGCACCAGTATCTGCGGCGGCGAGAGCTTCAGAAACTTAAATTCAGAAATCCTGCGAAACTGTGAAGCCACTTTGCTCACCTTCTTATCAAAAATTCCAACAAAAAAAGCACTGGAAAACCAATGCTGACTTGGTTCCTGCAGTAAATTAGCCTACGAGGTTAGCTGTCGGATTCGGACTGTGCAGGCTGCCCTATTCGTTCCCAGAACGAAATTCACCCCTGATGAAAGTGCCATTTATCGTGTACACTCCACTTTTCATCACTTCTTATGGTTCCCCCGTTTTCACCAGAAATTCGGCTACTATACAATTGCATACAAATTATATACGTTATTTAGTGAATTCACAAAGACACAATTAATGCTCATTCACATGAAAAAATGCGGTTTAAAGAGACTGCATCAAAAGGAGTGCCTTTTCTCATCACTTTTCCGTGTTTTCCCTGCAATTACACCGATTCTCATCATTCGTGCAGAAATGAACACGATAAAATTCATGGTATAAATTCACATGACTATTCTATACTATCTCTATTACCCATAAAAAGAACATATAATGTTTTTTGTAACCAACCAGGCACTAATACTATAATGGAACATAACATTGTCAGTACATAACAAGGAGGCGTTACATGAATCCCGTCGGCCAGCCCTTACAGCAACGTGCCCTCTCCAAGAGGCTCATCATCTCGGGCATTATCGGTCTTATTCTATTTATTATGTTTCAGATTTCCCCTTCACTGCTTAGCAGCCCTACAGGTGAAGATACCACCGTCATTAGCAAGGCAGAAGCCCGTGACCAAGCCATATTATTTGCAGAACAAAAGCTCAACTACACCGAAGCACCAAACGATCAATGGAATGTACTTTACCAGACGGACTCTTCCTTTTATGGTTATATGTCTCGCGAGAAGCTTGTGGAGGACTACACCAAGAAAAAATTGGATCAAAAATATCCTTTTGATGTCTTTCGGGCAACGCTTACTCCTTCAGCGGAGCAAGAGCCGCAAATCATCGTTGACCTCAATATGTATACCGGTAAGATTGTCGCTTTCTCAAAGGCTGCAAAAGTTACCTCCGAAGAGGGGTCAGGCATCGCTTCCGTTGGTGCAAAAGAGGACAAGGGAGCTGACCTCACTCTAGCGCAGAAGGAGAATCTTGCTCGTCCTTGGCTTCAGGAATGGGAAGTAAATCCTGCCAAGCTACAAATTGAATCGAATACAGGAAGCCATGGGCTAGTGTATACGGATAGTACTGTTCAGGTCGGCGAATCCTTATTGCACTATTATTTTGATTTCAGTGGAGAGCAGGTATCCAGCTTTAATGCCGGATTCACTGCACCAGCTTGGCATACCTCCTACGTACAAGGACAGACCTCTTTAGCGGAAAAGCTAACATTATTCGGTTACGGTATACCCACACTGATTTTAGGAATTCTGGCACTCGTCTACAGTATTCTTAGAAGAGAGCATACTTCCTTTAAACGTGGAGTATTCCTAAGCTCAGCCTATTTTGTAATCATGATGATCAGCACCTATAATATGCTGCCTGAATCAACGGGCGAAGGGCTAGAAGCACAGATTACCTCTGTCATTATGTTTATCATTTATGCTTTGTACAGCCTGCTGATGTCCTCCTTGCTCTACTTTTCTTTAGTGGGCGGCAATGGCTTATGGCGAAAAGAGGAAGGCATGAACCCTTGGCCCCGCGCCAAAGAGCCCGGCTATGGACAATATGTGTTGGACAGTATCCGGGCTGGATACATCTGGGCTTTCGTTCTGCTAGGGGTGCAGACGGTTATGTTCATCATATTATCGTTTACCTTGCACAATTGGTCTACTACAGACGCCACCCAATCTCCTTATAACATGAGATATGCTTGGCTTCTGCCTATCGTCGCATGGCTCGCTGGTTTATCTGAGGAAGCCATTTATCGCTTTTTCGGAATTCCTATGCTGAAAAAGGTGTTCCGGAACACTTTTATCGCTTGCTTGATCACCACGCTGGTTTGGGCGTTTGGCCATACGTTATATCCGATCTATCCCATCAGCTCCCGTCCCATTGAGCTGACTGTAATCGGGCTGCTGTTCAGCTATATTTTCCTTCGTTACGGGTTTATTGCTGTCATGTTCAGCCACGTCGTGTTTGACAGCATCCTGATGGGCGCTACGCTGATCTTTATGAAGGAGAGCGTAAATGTAGGCGCGGGTATCTTCGCGATTATTATGCCGTTCATAGTCGCTTACATCGTCTATCGATTTAATCCACCACAGAAGCCTAAGCCGGTGGAGCCTTCTTCTTTGATTTAAACTAATGTGAAGACGTAATGAAATTAAAAAAGGGCATCAAAGCCGCTTTAGTCGCTGCTTTGATACCCTTTTTCTTTTGTCACCATTGCTATGAGGTTGGCTCTTCATCCTTGAGCGCATCAAGAATTTGTTTTGCCAGCTTTTCTCCAATAGAAAGTGTACGGAAATCATCCACGGAGGCTTCTTTAATTTTCTTAAGCGATCCGAAATGCTTTAGCAGCGCTTTACGGCGCTTCTCACCTATACCAGGTATAGAGTCCAGCTTGGAGGTAACCATGGACTTCCCGCGCTGTTCACGGTGGAAGGTGATCGCGAACCTATGGACCTCATCCTGAATCCGCTGCAAAAGGTAAAATTCCTGACTGTCCCGGGCTAGCGCGACAGGCTCTGGCGGATCTCCAACCAAAAGCTGAGCCGTCTTATGCTTATCATCCTTAACAAGGCCGCAGACCGGAATGAATAATCCCAGCTCATTCTCCAGAATATCAATAGCAGAGGAGATTTGCCCTTTCCCTCCATCGACCACGATAAGATCCGGTATCGGAAGATTCTCCTTCAATACCCGCTCATATCGCCGCCGAATGACCTCGCGCATCGTTCCATAATCATCCGCACCCACCACCGTACGAACCTTATATTTACGGTACTCTTTTCGTGCAGGCTTACCATCAATGAAGACAACCATCGCTGAGACCGGATTAGTCCCCTGAATGTTCGAGTTATCGAACGCCTCAATACGGCTCAAGCGTTCAAGCCCCAAGCTCTCGCCTAAGCTGATCGCTGCTCCAGAGGTACGCTCTTCATCCCGTTCAATCAGCCGGAATTTCTCGTCGATAGCCACTCTTGCATTTTGGCAAGCCATGCCAACCATCTGCTTCTTAAGACCGCGTTGTGGCACAAGCACCTTAATGCCCAGCCACTCCTGCAGAATGGAGGCGCCGCCAGCGGCATCCACGATCCCAGCTGCCGCAGCTTCCTCCGCCGCCGTCGCACGTGCCTCAGCCTCTTCAGCCGATTCAGGAGTATCTTCACCCTGTTGTAAATCCGCTTCTGCTGGAGCAGCTATGGCGATCTCGGGTTTAGTCTCTTTATTAGCCAGAGACTCCTCATCGAGCACATCCGGCAGCAGGATCTCCTGCGGCAAAGCGGGATTATCACTATAATACTGCGTCACATAAGACATAAAGTCACTGTAGGCTTCACCATAGAACGGGAACACGGAGGAATGGCGCTGGATCATCTTCCCTTGTCTCATGTACAGAATCTGTACACACATCCATCCCTTGTCTACAGCATAACCAAATACATCCCGGTCCTTAGTATCTGTAGTGTTGATCTTCTGCTTCTCCATCAATGCATCGATATGGATAATCTGATCCCGCAGTTCCTTCGCCCGCTCAAAATATAATTCCTCAGCAGCTTCCTGCATTTTTTGCTGTAAATCCTTTTTAACCGCCTCATGACCTCCGCCTAGAAAAGCAGCGATGTCCTGCGTAATCTGCTCATACTCGGATTTCTGAACCTCCTTCTCACACGGTGCCAAACACTGGCCCATGTGATAGTAAAGACAGACCTCCTTTGGCATCACGCCGCATTTACGAAGCGGGTACATACGATCTAGGAGCTTTTTTGTCTGCTGAGCAGCATAAGCATTAGGATAAGGGCCAAAATATTTTGCTTTATCTTTAATCACCCGGCGTGTAACCTCAAGGCGCGGGTGAGTTTCATTCGTTATTTTTATATAAGGAAACGTCTTGTCGTCTTTCAAAAGCACATTATAACGCGGCATATGTTTCTTAATCAGATTACACTCTAGAATGAGCGCTTCCATGTTACTGGACGTAACGATGTATTCGAAATCAGCAATATTAGCGACAAGCCGCTGCGTTTTACCATTATGACTGCCTGTAAAATAAGAGCGTACCCGATTCTTAAGTACCTTCGCTTTGCCCACATAAATAATAGTGCCTTCCTGATTCTTCATCAGATAGCAGCCAGGCAGATCGGGTAGTAGTGCCAGTTTATTGCGGATATTGTCCAAAATGATCCCCTCCAGCTAAATTGGACCCATGATTAGTTGGCATTCAGCACACAAAACGCCTCCGGAATGAACCGAAGGCGCTGAGTGGCAGGGCCGAGGCCCGAACAGTAGCATCTATCAATTATTGATGTTTTGCTACGATATTTTTCAGGGATTCTTTGGAGTTCAGTCCCACAACTTTATCTACCGGTTGACCATCTTTGAAGAAGATCAGAGTTGGGATACTCATAACACCAAAACGGGAAGCCGTTTCCGGATTCTCATCCACATTCAATTTTGCAATTTTCACGTCGTCTCCCAGCTCTGTGGACAATTCATCCAAGATTGGAGCGAGCATTTTACAAGGACCACACCAAGGAGCCCAGAAGTCTACTACTACAGTACCTTGACCTTCCACTTCGTTACTGAAGGATTGGTCAGACACGTTCACGATAGCCATGATATTGTTCCTCCTTTAAGTTTTGCGAAGCATTACGCACATCTTAAGCCAAAGCTTAGTTCATGGAAGCTGCTCCGTAATATGAGTTAATAAATTGTTTCATGTAATATGATAACCAAATTACCACTTACCGACACATTACAAGTATAACATATCTTTATGGGATATGTGAAATATCACTCGCAATTATATTGCCTTCAATGTATTTTTTTTGCGTACTCTTTTCTTTACAACCTCCCCAGCATTTCGGTATACTTAAAGAAAGCGCATTAATTGTCAATGACTTATTTCATAAACTAATGTCAATTTGCATCTAATAATACAGGGCTTGTCCCTGTAAGGAGGCAGAAACTATGGATGTTAACGCGCAAGTACGGGACCCACGAGAACATATCAACGAAGAACCCCGCAATGATCTTGGGGATTTAATGACCGGATTTTTCGGAATGACCACGTTTATGACGGTTGTCTTTTTCGGAATGGTCATCCTTAAGTTTATTCTCTCGGAGTAAAGGAATCATCGCACAATAAAAAGAAGCTGTCTCAAAAGTAGTGAATGCTACTTATGGGGCGGCTTCTTTTTTTGGAATAATGAGGGAAAACCTCCCTGATTATAGCCGATATTTGCTATAAATGAACGGAATCAGGGAATTCCTCCCTAATAATCGGGAGAATATCTGTTTTCGCTGACGAATCAGTTCATTTTTAGGGAGACTTTCCCTAATTATCGATCAGATTCAGTATGCCCGCCAGATGCTGCAACCCGAAAGTGTGTTTGAACAAGTGAAAAACAATCAGGACTTAAGGCGATCCTGCTTCGTAGCAGGGAAAAAGCGGCGTTTGAGTTCGAATAACTAAAAAAAACGAAGAGCAGCGATCCTCCAATAAAAGAGGAATCACTGCTCTTTTGAATTTTACATTATGAATATTCCAGGCTTATCTATTGGCCCCTCGTTGATTTTCCCCATGCAGTGGAAGAACATCCACAAAAGGAGCAATGCGATCCATTAGTCGTTGGCCTTTATAGACCTCTTCACCATCTTTGCTCGTAAAGCTAAGATGTTTCTCCAAGCCATCCAACGGATAATTCGAGGTGTAGAAGGTTGGTTTGCGGTTCATCCGATAATTCAAGATCGCCCCAAGTACATGATCACGAGCCCAAGGATTCAAATTTTCCGCACCAATGTCATCAAAAATAAGTAAATCGCAGTTTTTCATCGTATCAACAGTTTCCTTCATCTTCTGGCCATCCATCATGATCGATTTCAAGTCCTCTATAAAGTCCGGCATGTATACGATCACTCCGGTATATCCAGTAACAGCAAGCTCATGCAGTAAATAACACATCAAAAAAGTTTTGCCTGTTCCGAAAGAGCCATGTAAATAAATGCCGCGTGAAGTCAGGCCTTCCTCTTTAACATTCGTGATATAATCAAATATTTTATTCACAGCCGAGACCCGGCGCGGGTCTTTGCCCATAATATCTATCTCATCATAACCGCCGTTAAGTACACGCTCGTCCACATAAAAGCTACGAATACGTTTGCGGATGTTATCCTGATTATCTTGTGCCACTTTAAGCCGGCATGCCGTCTTGCGTTCATATAGATCCACTGAACCATTCACAGTTTCTACCGTTAGTTTACTATAATGGCCAGGAAAATCATTTGGACACTTCTCTAGTCCTGGGCAGTTCGCACAGTTTCGGCTTTCCTCTACATATTGATACAGGCGACTCATATGAAGCCGCAGTCGTGATTCGTCCAGTTCAGGATGTTCGGACTGTAATGCCTTCACAAGTGGATGATTGAATAACCCCTGTTCAAGATCGCGTTGACGCTGCCGTAGAGTTGGATTGTTGATCGAACGAAGTACATCGCCCATAGACTCCATTGTTCCACCTCTCTTTCATTAAGGCGTTTGCGATACGCCTTTTTTCTTACTGGCCTTAATTTCTGCCGCTTTCTTCATCATCGCCGCGAATTCCTCTTCCGATACTGTTCCGGCACTTCCATCATCCAGCACAATCGGAATTTCCGGTTTATTGGAGCGGCCTGTATTTTTGGCATAAGAACGTGATCGTGTTCCTCCAGCCGTATTAGCCGTTGTCCCCTTGCCCTTCACTTTGGACTGATCTCTAATATATCTTACAGCCTTCTCGTAGGTGTTCACTTGTTTCACCAGCATATTGGAGGCGATAGCCTCTACAAAATTGCGGTTCATCCGCTGTTCTCCACCCGAGGCTACCATAGTCATTAAATAATGAATGAGTACATTAATTACTTCACCGCTCAGCTTATAGTTCAGATCTATTTTCTCGAACATATCCATCAGATGGCTGGGTACTGCACCCGGGAAAAAGGTTTGTAGCAGTCTTGTATAAGGTTCGTTTCGCAGCATCATATTATATTGGTGAATGTCGCATTTGGACAAAAATTGTGGCGGTACTTCTACATAATACTCCATCTCTACTGATTGCTCTGGTGGTGCTATAGAATCATCGTTCTCTTCAGTCGCACTGGACCGGATAGAAACAACTTTCGCAGCTGCAATTTCACGTTTTTCCTGTCGTTTCATATCTTGCCTGAAATGTTGGCTCGCTTTATATTGCAACGCATCCAGCATGACCTCGCCCTCCGGTGAGAACACTCCATCCTCATCCAGCAAACGACATAAATCCTGCGGACTCAGTTCGTATTTATGAGCAACATAGTTAATTACACCCATTTGAGTATGGTCAAAGCGCAGTTTTTCTACATGAGCCCGATTCACAGATTCCCGTGGAAAACGCAAAATAATGTCACTATATCCGATTGCCTGCTCTCCGGATTCAAGCGTGCCGGGCTGTCGAACAGAGGCTACCTCTGCCAAAGCTTGCTCCAGCTCATAATCAATGACATGTGTATTAAGTTGAAAAATATCATAAAAAGGCACGGAAATATTCTCTTTGCCTATAGATCTGCGACTCCACTCTTCCGGCTCGCGATTCCAGAACTGTTCCCGTAAGGACAGCACAGCAAATTTGCCAATCTTATCACGTAACAGCAAGGTTAAATGCTGAGTGGCAAAAAAGTCGGCTGGCGATAGCGGCGGCATTAGCTCATATTCATACAAATAATCATCTGTTTCCGGCACATAGATTCGACAGGTCTGCAACAGACCCACTGCTTCTAACCGGGAAGCCTGATCAATTAAATATTTGCGGCCTTTCTCATTGGGTTCAACACCCAAAGTCATAAATAGCCTGCGCTGTTGCTCCACTCCAGAATAGCCAATGCTATCTGCTGGCACATGTTCAACCAGCAAGCGATAGAAACTGATTGCAAAGGCTCCTACCATAGGTTGATATACAGAGCTAAGCATACGTCCATCTATAACACTAAGACCAAATTCGCGGGAAACGCAGTACCGATGATGTTCGGTGAAATGATGTAAGTTACTCATCCGCATCTACGGATACCCCCTTGTTTACACGAATTCATACAGGATTCTATTCTATCACAAATTAACATAGCGAAAATGTAAATAAAATCCCAATTTCGACTCTTTTCGCAATATAATCAACTTCTTCTTACGAATATCTACCTCTATTAAACAAGAAGAAACGGCTTCGCCGTCCTCTAAAGAGGAAGGTATCCCGTTTCTCGCAGAAATATAAGACTGATTCATAACATAGGCTCTTTCAAATCTTTAAAACATCTTGTAACCGCCAAAGCGCAGCTTTTGAATGGTCCATCCACTAAGTATAGCACCTGCAAGACCAGCGACACCTGTAAGATAATCAACAAAGTGGAAACTGGAGAGATGCTCCCAGAGCGACATCGCGTTTCTATCCCAAATAGAATAGATTACGACGGGTAGAATAATAAGTACGAATAGATAAGCGGGAAACCAGGTTGTCTTCATTAACATGTTAAGAATAAAGCCGATACCAAACATCATCACAAAGAATAAAACGGCTAGGATAAACACTGGAATAAATCCCATCTTACCGTCTCCACCCCTTTCTATAAAGAAGCGCACATCTTTTACAAGCTAGTAGTAAGTTTACTAGAAAAAATGTCACGAAGCAATGAACTTTATTCAAATTCACGCACTAATTCGCACACTTAGAGGATGCCTCCGTTTGCTCTTGGCGGCTTGATTGCGATACAATGCAAGTAGATTAATCAGATCATACATAGCCTATGAAGCAGATGCTTCGTAAGACTAAGTTTATGCTTCAATTGCGAGTTTTACGCGATGTTATTTTGGGCGAGGCTTATGCTTCGTAAAACTAAGCGTATGCTTTCGAAGCAAGTTTTACGCGATGTTATTTCAGCGAGGCTTATGCTTCGTAAAACTTTTAAGGAGTGAGATCATGATCGAAGCCGCTTTGACACTGGAAGGCTGGTATGCACTGCATGACTTCCGCTCTCTGAACTGGACCGCTTGGACGGCAGCAGATGATGAAGAACGTGCCGTTGCCCTGGAAGAACTACATGCTTTTATGCAGGAATGGAGCCCTGTTGAGGAAGCTAAAGAAGGCAGCACCGCAGTATACTCCATAGTGGGCCAAAAGGCTGATTTTGTAATGATGTTTTTGCGCGAAAGCCTAGAAGCTTTGAACCAGCTTGAGACCGCCTTTAACAAAATCGCTTTTGCTCAATATACAACCAAAGCTTATTCATATGTAAGTATTGTTGAATTAAGCAACTACGCTGCTGGTGGCAGTGGCAGCGACGGCAGCGACCCTATGCAGAATCCGCATGTTGCCGCACGTTTAAAGCCTATTTTACCGCAAGCGAAACACATTTGTTTCTATCCTATGAACAAAAAACGCGAGCTTGCCGATAACTGGTACATGCTTGATATGGACAAACGCCGGGAGCTCATGGCTTCACACGGGTTAATTGGACGTTCATATGCAGGTAAAGTGAAGCAAATTATTACCGGCTCCGTCGGTTTTGATGACTGGGAATGGGGCGTGACTCTGTTCGCTGAAGATGCACTGCAATTCAAAAAGCTGGTATACGAAATGCGTTTTGACGAAGTAAGTGCTCGCTACGGCCAATTCGGACCTTTTTATGTCGGTAATCTGCTGACTGAAGAATCTTTTGAAGAAATGCTCAAGCTGTAACAACAAAAAAAGGGTGTGTCTCCAGTTCGCATGGAGACACACCCTTTTTAACTGCCATATGATTAGATTAAGACACCGAAGTTCCTGAATCCTCATCTTCGTTATCCTCATCATCTTCACGTAAACTTTCCAGATATTCAGCCGTGGCCCGATCCCGAGCGCGCCCTTTATCCTTCAGGCGTTCGATACCAGGGAGAATGAGCAGATCAATTTCCTTCTGAACGATATAAGCCAGATCATACTGGTTCTGATCCTCCAGATAAGATCCAACCTCTATCAGTCCGTTATAACGGTCCAATTCTTCACGAGTCAGCAGTCCGCGTACCTGTACGCTGCAATGGCGCATCTTATAAGAATCTTCCTTTTTTCAGAACCAGCGGAATTCCGCCGATAATGAACAAGTAGCGCATATCTACAACTTTTTTCAACTGAGCTGCAGTCCAGCCCTTGTAAGTTTTGCTGCCTACTACAGCGATTCCTTGGCCTTTGCCTAGGGAAGCTACGGTTCCTTTATTGCTGAATGCGAATTTCTTCGGCTGTTGATTGCGGATTGCCGCCACCAAATTATGCGCACAGCATTCACCCTGCTGCATAGCAATTTGAGCGGTTGGCGGGTAAGGGCGTCCTTCCGGATTAATCATAAGGGAGCCATCACCAATAATGAAGATATTCTCTTGGCCCGGTGCACGTAGATATTCATCTACCTTCACGCGCCCACGCATAGCTTCAAATCCGGCAGCCTCAATAAGACGATTGCCACGGATTCCGCCTGTCCAAATAATTGTGGAGGCTTTGATTTCTTCGCCTGATGCCAGAATTACCCCGTTTGGCAGACACTCCTTGATCGCAACACCCATCTTGAAGGTAACTCCCTTTTTGGTGAGCAAGTCCATCGCATACTCGACAAGCTCAGGAGCAAAACCAGGCAGTGCTGTCGGAGCAGCCTCTACGTTATATATATTAACCATACTTGGATCAACGTCATATTCTTTACACAGTCCAGGGATACGGTCAGCTAATTCAGCTACAAATTCGATACCGCTAAAGCCGGCACCACCGACAACAAAATTAATATGCTCCTGAGCATTGTTCTCGTTCTTGTACTTAGCGAATTGATATTCAATATGCTCGCGAATTAAACGAACGGAATTGATGCTCCGGATTGTCAGTGCGTATTTATCAAGTCCAGGAATACCAAATGTTTCAGGCTCTCCACCTAAAGCAATGACAAGATAATCGTACGATAGGGTACCATCCTCCAAAATAATCTTTTTCTGCTGAGTACGAATTTCCTGAACAGATGACTTCACGAGGTCGATCTTGAATTCATCGATTAGTTTCGAAATGGACACCCGAGTGTGTTCAATACTGTCCGTACCCGCCGCAGGCATATGTAGATGGGTAGTAAAATAGTGGTACTCGTGACGGTTTACAAGCGTGACATCCGCTTCATTATAATTCAAAGCCTTCTGCAAGCGCTGTGCGGTCAAAATACCCCCATAGCCCGCGCCTAAGATAACGATTTTGGGAATACTACTCATGTTCCGGCTCCTTCCAAGAGGTAAATCTGTCTTTGTATTTTTTATTGAAACAATGTACGGTCCTTTTTGTGAATTTATACACTTATATTTAGAAGAAATTCCAATCAAACTTGAAGCATTTCTAAATTGACCATATCCATTGTAAACCTTAGTGTAGCATTAATCAAACATTAAAATACTAAAAAACGTCACACTTTTATTGACTTCTAAAGTCTTTCTTTGCAGGTATGTGTCACAATGATTATAATAAGTAGGTACACAAGTATGGCAAAATGAATATATCAACTCGGAGGTGTAATATCCCGTGACCCAAGAGCAATCCAGCGTTCCTATGAGCGACCTTTTAATCATAGGTGGCGGGCCAGCTGGCATGTTTGCCGCATTTTACGGCGGAATGCGTCAGGCATCAGTAACCCTTATTGAAAGTATGCCCCAATTGGGGGGACAACTTGCTGCCCTTTATCCAGAAAAATACATTTATGATGTGGCAGGTTTTCCAAAAGTAACAGCACAAGAATTGGTCTACAACCTGTCTCGGCAAATGGATATGTTCCAATCCAATATCCGGCTGGAGGAGAAAGTGATTTCTGTTCAAAAACGGGACGAACGTCATTTTGTGGTTACAACCGATGTAGCCGAATACCACAGTAAGGCGATCATCATTACAGCTGGTGTAGGTGCATTTGAACCTCGTCGTTTGGAATTACCCAACGCTGGACGTTTTGAAAAAGCAAACCTCCATTATTTTGTAAATGATCTAAACGCCTTTAAAGATAAAAAAGTTCTGATCAGCGGAGGCGGTGACTCTGCAGTTGACTGGGCGCTCATGCTGGAACCCATCGCTGAACAGGTAACCCTGATTCACCGCCGGGATAAATTCCGTGCGCATGAACATAGCGTTGAGAACCTGATGGCTTCCAAGGTTAACGTAGTTACCCCTACTGAAATTACAGAGCTGCATGGTGATGAGTTCATTACCAAGGTTACATTGTCAAATATCAAGACCAAAGAAACTCAAGAAATTGAAGTGGACAGCGTTATTGTTAACTTCGGATTCATCTCTTCCCTAGGTCCTATTGCCGAATGGGGTATTGATATTGAGGGGAACTCCATTGTTGTTGACTCGCGTATGGAAACAAGCATTCCAGGCATTTTTGCTGCCGGCGATATCACAACTTATCCTGGTAAGCTGAAGCTGATTGCTGTAGGATTTGGCGAAGCTCCAACGGCTGTGAATAATGCTAAGGTGTACATTGATCCAGAAGCGAAGCTTTCACCGGGTCACAGCAGTAATATGAAACTCTAAATCTATTAACACAATAAAAAAGGGTATTCTTACAGACCTGTTAATAACAGCCTGTGAGGATACCCTTTTATGTTTGTTTGTGCCTCGCGGTTTTATATATGTAGCCTGCTACAAAGTTATCCTTTGCGCTTTTTAATGAAGAACCGCATGTACTGGAGAGTGTAAGTTTCGTTTGCGAATTTCAACGAGTAGAAGAGCGATGAAATCATGCTCTAGTTGCAGCTCTATTGCTCTATGGTAAGAGTCAAGCAGCATCTCATCCGACAATTCAACCATAAACTTCATCTACCTTTCCTTTATTTGGATCTGAATCTATCATATCAAACTATCATTTTTCGAACAAGCGTTCGCGTTATCCACAAGTACATGTGGAAATCCTGTGTATAAAATGTGTGTAAGCGTTATAAAGGTACTAGCTACACAGTGGACTATGGGGATAATAGTTATACACAGGATTGAACCACTTGTATACAGCTAAAAATATATTTTTATTGTAAATAAATTACAATGTTATTTACCCCAAAAGAACGCAACTAAACGCAATTTTATCTTACTACTCTATTATCGTCAATTCTTAAAATAATTGTTAATTTATTGAGGTCTTGTATTAACCTCCAAAATCCATATTTTCCCCGAATAATCCACAGCATAATCAAAGCCCAGCTCACCTATTCCCGGAAAATGCCGTTCCATAATTCCGATACATACATGGGTTAGTCTCCGCATTTCTGCTTTCTTCGCTGAAGCTTTAATCCGCGGCAACGATCTACGAAGTCCTTCACGACATGATAGCATCGTTCCCCCTTTACAAAGATTGGTTACGAACAGACCTGGCCGAGCCAATCTCCCTACCATGGAGCGAAATTCCCAAACCTCACCATTCTTAACTACTTTGACCCGATAATCAATAGGCCGTCCACCGATTCTCGCCAGGGAAATCCCTTGTTGAATCAAATATCTGCGTCTTGCCTTCACAGTATTAAGCGCACGTCTCATGGATCCAAAATCCTTGTAAATTCGAGTTCTGTCCATATAGGTGAATCCATAACCGCGACTATCCCGAAAAACTTTGATTACACCGTAACCTCCGCCACCCACAATAGGTTTAATGACAACATTTCCATATCTACGAAGCATTGCCAGGAGCGTTTCTGCCCTGTACCCCCTCGTCATTGGGATATAGGGTGCAACCCGAGCGTCGGTCAGCAACGCCTCTGTCTTCAGCCACTTACTGGCCAATTGTCTTCCTGCCATCGTCCTTTCCCTCCCTTCACAATCCAGCCTACCCTATACATTACTCAGAGAAGGTCTCGCCCTCTTGTATGATTGTCCGTGTAAGATGCCGCTCTTAGCAAAAAGGGCTTAGTGTTTAGCACAGCATCAGTCGACAGCGACAGGGTACAACCGCGGATTTTGTAGATTCAGTTCTCAAGAAATTCGACATCAATATCTTAATGGATGAGTTCACTATAACTAGAATAATCTTCAAAATCGTTGTATTATTAATAGCGGTTACATTTTCAATTTCTACTATTATAGTGAGTACTAACAGAATCACTAAAAAGCACAGCGCGGGGAGGGCTCAGAATGGCACAGTTTTTTGAGGTTTTATATTGGGTGGCTATGCTTGGGATGTCCATTGTATTGGCTGGAACGACTATCCTGATCTGCGGCATTGGCTTTAAATTTATTAAAGACAAACGCAGAGCACTGGGTACGGGCTGTATCGCCTTCTCCCTTGGAGCTGCAGCGCTCATCGTATTTATGATTAATTACAAGTTTATTATTCCAGCCTAATGTACGCAGGGGACTGCCTATAAACAGCTTACTTCTATGCACAGACGGTCCGACCCTCGCAAAAAAAACACAGAGCAGCGATTCTCCAGTTATGTGGAGAATCGCTGCTCTGTGTTTTTAAACAATAGCTATCTGCTTCAACAGTGTCGTTAACCCATGAGCATTTCGGACCCAGATGACGTTATTTGCAGATTTTCAACCTTTGAGGCGTGGTTTCGGACTCCAGTGACACTATCGCTTAGAAAGAGCTTCATATTTACTGATTTTCATAGCAATAGCGGCAATGCGGTCCGTTGGCACCACAAATATGGGAAAATGCGGCGTTTAGGGTCCTCTGTGTCCGATACCTGGCTTGCGATACATGGTTAGCGATATATCGTTTGCTTCCTATGTAAAAGAATAAAGAACTACCCCAGCGCCCATTAAATGACTTCTGAGAAACTCCCCTATTACTCATAAATCCAGCGACAGGCGTATCATATCTATGACTTGAATCCCATTTTCAAAGATTTCTTCACTGTAATGCCTAATAAAAAAATCTCTATCAATGCCGGTGATTCTGAATCCACATTTCTGATAAAGTGCCAATTGTCCAACGCTCGAATTTCCTGTGCCAATTTCAATGGTTTTGGCTCCAAGCAGCTTGGCATTCTGAATCGCATGGTTCAGCAGCTGCTTACCTATTCCTTGCCCGTGTTTATTTTCGTCGACGGCGATATTTACGATTTCTACAGTCTCCGGTCTTGTCTGCAGCACAACGTAGACTCCGATGATGCTGTTATCCACCTCAGCCACACAACATAACCCTCTTTGTAAATATCCGTTAACTAAGCTCTCCGAAGGATCTGCTAATAGAAGTAATTCTAATGGAGGCTGTTCACCAGCTTTTAATTTTCTGATTTCCATTTCCATTTCCGAACTCCTTGTGATGATTTTTGTCATTGAGAATAAAAAAAACTCCAAGCCTGTGTTGTTAGAATCCAACACGGGGCTTGGAGCCGTGATTGCTGTGATTAGCAAGGCTCTTCGTTAGGTTTCCCTGCATCCGTAGCTGTACGGAAGCTTGAACCGCAGCCGCAAGTTGCAGTAGCGTTAGGGTTGTTGATGGTGAAACCACCCGTCATGCCGGATTCTTCAAAGTCGATTTCGAGACCGTCCAGGTAACGAAGGTTCTCCTTCTCCACAACCACTTTCATGGCTTGAATGTCCATATATACGTCCTGATCGGTTTCATTATCATCAAAGCCCATAGCGTACGAGAATCCACTGCAACCGCCGGGCGTTACTCCAATACGGAGGAACATGTTCGGTACTTCTTGTTCAGCAAGCATCGCCTTTAATTGTTCTGCTGCCTTTTCACTAATATTAATCATGATCTCATCCTCCTACAAATTCGTCTCCCTTCATAAGCGGAAACTTATGTTTAAGGGACCTTCCGGCCAAAAGTTATTTCATAAAAATATAAGAAAGTATAAGTGTTGCACCTATTCTTTATGTCTTATATTTCTCGCTTAAACGCTTATCAACTTTATAAGG
Source organism: Paenibacillus sp. FSL H7-0690 (assembly GCF_037980415.1). Lineage (NCBI taxonomy): Bacteria > Bacillati > Bacillota > Bacilli > Caryophanales > Paenibacillaceae > Paenibacillus > Paenibacillus sp. FSL H7-0690. The sequence continues at coordinate 5,829,869 of NZ_CP150281.1, forward strand.
ATGCCAATGACGTTTATGCTTGATAAATTCAGTATAACCGACTATTCCGTTACCCTCAAGTCACAACTGCCTTAGGCATGACCCTTCACAGCAAAAAACACCATCAATATCAAGCTGTTGATACCCTTAGGAGAGTAGGTTTATAATAGGGAAGGCACTCTAAGTAAAAATTCGGAAATTTGTCACGGAGGCAAGCTCGCCTCTTTCTTTTTTAGAATGAACAGCTACCACTTGGGTACGTCTGGAATTTATCTTCGAGCAATCTGCTCGTAAACTTTCAGGAGGAAATCATAATATGTCTACTCTTTTTACCCCCCACACGGATGCCCGAATGGCGAACATTATTGATAAGGTTCGCAGCGGCGAAAGATTGAATTTGGAAGATGGCGTTTATTTATATCAAAGCAACGATTTACTTACCATTGGCCAGCTAGCGAATGAAGTCAATATCGCCAAGAATCACAACCGGGTATATTTTATCGAAAACATGAGTCTATATTTCACCAATGTTTGCGAATCGCACTGTGCATTCTGCAATTTCCGCAAAGATGATGGAGAAGAGGGAGCCTATACCCTTTCCGGTCAGGAAATGGTGCAATATGTCGAACAGCATATCCACCCAGGCGTACGCGAATTCCACATTGTTGGTGGCCATAACGACAAGGTTCCCTTCCAATATTATGTGAATTCTTTAAAAGCTTTGAACGAACGTTTCCCTGAGGTTACCTTAAAAGCCTACACTGCCGCTGAAATTGATTTCTTTACCCGTATTAGCGGTTTGAGTATTCGTGAGGTACTGGAACAATTGCGTGCTGCTGGACTTAAAACACTCACCGGTGGTGGCGCAGAGATATTATCCGACCAATATCGTAAAAAAATGCGTGTAGACAAAGCTAATGTGGAAGAATATCTGGAAGTCCATCGGACAGCACATCAGCTTGGGATGAAGACCCATACCACTATGCTGTACGGCTCCATTGAATCTCATGAAGACCGTATCCGCCATATGATGCAAATCCGTGATTTGCAGGACGAAACCAATGGCTTTATGGTATTCATTCCATTGTCCATGCAGCCTAAGAATAAAAACGCTGGCATCATGCGCCGCAACTCTGCTTATGAGGATCTGAAGACCATTGCGATCAGCAGATTGATGTTGGACAATTTCGATCACATCAAAGCGTACTTCATTAACATTGGTCCTCAGCTTACTCAAGTCGCGCTGAACTTCGGTGCATCAGATGTGCATGGCACAATTCTAAAAGAACGTATCAGCCACGCGGCTGGCGCCTTAACACCGGAAGGTCTGACTCGCGACGAATTGATCTGGCTAGTGAAAGGTGCTGGACGAATTCCTGTCGAACGTGACACTTTCTATAATGAAGTTAAGGTATACGAATAAGAAGACTACCTGAGATTTGTTATCCCATATTGGAAAGGAAGTTCGGTCAGCATGAGAACAATACTCGTTCTTGGCGGTGGCTACGGCGGCCTAGCCTTAATTCAAGAATTACTCAATAATCATCTTCCTCATGATGTTGAAATTATCTTAATTGACCGAATGCCTTATCAAGGAATCAAAACGGAATATTATGCGCTCGCCGCAGGTACCGTAACTGATTATCACCTGCGCATTCATTTTCCGGTTCACCCCCGGCTTACTGTCCGGTACGGTGAAGTGAGTTCCATTGATTTGGAGAGCAAAATAGTCAGTATGGAGTCCGGTGAGATTGTATCTTATGATCTCCTAGCCATTGCTCTTGGCTGTACCGACAATTACCACAACATCCCTGGTGCTGATCAATATACCTGCAGCATCCAGACCTTTGCTGGTACTCGGGAAACCTACCGCCGTTTAAATGATGTGAAGCCTTACGGAACGATAAACATCGTAGGTGGAGGATTGAGCGGTGTTGAATTAGCCGCAGAGCTTCGGGAAAGCCGTCCAGACCTTAACATCGCTATTCTGGATCGCGGTGAACGTGTTTTATCTGCCTTTCCGGCAAAGCTGTCACAGTACGTAGAGGAATGGTTTCATCACCATCAGGTGCAAACGCTGGGACGAATCTCTGTATCTCATGTAGAGAAGGATTCGATTTTTAACGGTACCGAGGAAATCCTTTCAGATGTGACAGTATGGACCGCAGGGATTCAACCTGTAAAAGTAGTTCAAGATTTGAATGTGTCGAAGGACCGTGGTGGACGGATTATGCTGGATGAGTATTATCGTATACCGGATTATCCGGAGGTATATGTGATTGGTGACTGTGCCAGTCTGCCATTCGCACCAAGCGCACAAGCCGCTGGAGCACAGGGTGAGCAGGTAGCTCAGGTTATCCAAGCGACCTGGCGCGGTGAGACTCCTAAGCTTCATCCTATTCGCCTGAAGGGTACTTTAGGGTCACTAGGAAAAAAAGCAGGATTCGGACTTATGGGACAACGCTCCGTCAAAGGACGGGTTCCCCGCATCCTCAAGAGCGGAGTGCTCTGGATGTCGAAACGCACTTTAGGATAAGCCTATAATGGTTCATAAGTATTAAAGGAAGCTACTCTCAGATAAACACGAGAGTAGCTTTCTTACGTTATTGGTGCGTATACCCTTCGGACTCAGATGACCTTATTCGCAAATTTTCAGCCTTTGAAGGAGAGTTTCGGACTCCAGTGAAGTTATTGCTTATAATGAGGTTCATTTATGCTGTTTTTCAGGTGAATAGTGACTATGGGGTCCGATAGCAATCCAAATGTAGGAAAACACTCAATATAAGGTCGCCTGAGTCCGGTGGCACCTTCACGGTAGCCCCTGCACTCTCCAATATGTTGCCTAATCGATCAAATTGGTGGATTTTGTTCAAGTAAGGTTCCAAAAAGAGGGAGCACTCCATAATTTAGATTATGGAGTGCTCCCTCTTTTTTTCTCGAGAAATTTAGTCAAGATCTATATTAAACCAAGCCTCAAGCTCTTTGATCTTGGCCTCAATTTTCTCTTCTAGCTCTGCAACAGTGTCTGCTGCAATAATGTCACCTTCAACCATGGCGAAAGGCATTAAATAACACTCTCCACAATTGTTCAGACATCCGTATTCAATGACATCATAATCTGGATTTTCCTCCAGCTTATGCATTAGCTTGTCTGTTCCGTGACCCATGTTGCTGGAACAAAATTCAATAATTGGTCTCATGATGATCTCCCTATTCCGCCTAACCATTTTATTTTTTAACTTTTTGTACTATAATGAACTTACGAAAGGAGTGATTGAGAAATGAGTGAGAATGCACAAAGCACCGAAATGTATGATGAAGTACTAGAAGTGCTGGATAAGCTTCGTCCGTTCCTGCAGCGCGATGGCGGTGACGTAGAACTGGTCGATGTGGAAGACGGCATCGTTAAGTTGAAACTTATGGGTGCCTGCGGCAGCTGCCCAAGCTCCACGATCACCTTGAAAGCCGGGATTGAACGCGCCCTCCTTGAAGAAGTAGAAGGCGTTGAAGAAGTAGTTCAAGTATTCTAAATCCCGTTCAATAACCCTCCCGATTCTCCTGTAAAGGAGATCGGGATTTTCTTATTATAGAGGATTTAACATTCTCTCACAACCTTAGAACATAAAACCCGCAAGCCAACTTGGCTGCGGGTTCTTGTTATGACTATAGACGAATTTAGCTTCATTCCTTAAAACGCTGGAATGATCGCACCTTCGTACTTTTCTTCAATGAAAGCTTTAGCTTCTGGAGAATTCAGGGCAGCAACCAGCTTTTTGATGGCTTCGGAATCTTTATTGTCTTGACGGGTTACCAAAATGTTAGCATAAGGGGAATCTACACCCTCGATGAACAATGCATCTTTAGTTGGCACAAGACCAGCGTCTAGTGCAAAGTTCGTGTTGATCAAAGCAAGGTCTACCTCATCCAGTTGACGTGGGAGCATAGCAGCTTCCAACTCAATGATGTCGAGATTTTTCTTGTTTTCAGTGATATCTGCTTTTGTTGCAGCAATGTTTGTATCATCTTTCAAGGTAATCAGACCATTTTTTGCAAGTAGGATTAGTGCACGGCCACCGTTAGTAGCATCGTTCGGAATGGCAACTTTTGCACCATCAGCCAACTCATCGATCGATTTGATTTTTTTGGAATAAGCTCCAAAAGGTTCAACGTGAACGGATGCAACAGAGACCAGGTCGGTTTTATTATTTTTGTTTTGGTCATCCAGATACGGTTGGTGTTGGAAAAAGTTAGCATCTAACTCCTTCTCATCAAGCTGCACGTTAGGTTGAATATAGTCAGTGAATTCTTTGATTTCAAGTGTAATTCCATCTTTTTCAAGCAATGGAGCAATAGCCTTCAAAATTTCAGCATGAGGAACAGGTGAGGCACCAATCACCAATTTCACTGGATCTTTAGTAGGTTCACTTGTTGCTTCTGCGTTTGGTGCTGTTGTAGCAGCCGAGCTCCCAGCATTATTAGATGCATTGTTGTTACCGCAAGCCGCAAGCACCGCAACCAGTGTCAGGCTAAAAAATGTAAGTAGTACTTTTTTCATTGTAAATCCCCCTCTAATCTATATTTTGTATTGAATAAGGATATATATGGATGTACCTTATTTCCGTGTGTAATGTTTTACGAGTCGGTCACCGGCCATTTGTAGCAATTGCACCAGTACGACAATAAATATTATAGAAACAATCATAATCTCCGTCTCATAGCGGTGGTAGCCGTAACGAATCGCCAAGTCACCTAATCCGCCGCCCCCAACCATACCAGCCATTGCTGTATAGGAGACCAGTGTAACCAGTGTGATCGTAACTCCAGCGAGCAGGCCTGGACGAGCTTCTGGCAAAAGCACACGCATAACGATTTGGTTCGTCGATGCTCCCATACCTTGTGCGGCTTCGATGACTCCGCGGTCTACCTCTCTTAACGACGTCTCTACCAAGCGGGCAAAAAACGGAGCTGCACCAATCACCAGAGGTGGAATCGTACCGAGTACACCAATGGAGGTTCCAACAACGGCTTTGCTGAAAGGAATTAGAGCCACCATCAAAATGATAAAGGGTACGGAACGTAGAATATTTACAAGTAATGATAAGACCGAGTAAGTTACTCTGATTACTATACTATTCGATTTCCCCCATAAATACAATAGAATTCCGAGTGGCAAACCAAGAATAATTGTGAACAATCCGGAAAAAAATATCATTTTTATAGTAGCAACCGTAGCATCCATCATTTCTTGCCAATTTAGATCTGCAAAATTCATTACGAAATCACCTCCACATCAAGGCCTTGAGCAATTAGCCTGGAGATCGTTACAGCAATCGCCTCAGCTGGCCCTTCGAACCGCACAATCATCTGTCCATAAGGCACATCTTTAATCGTTGAAATGGTACCATGTAAGATTGCAAAGCTTACACCCGTATCACGCACGACATCGGATAGTGCCGAGCCGTAAGTTTTTTCTCCGAAAAAAGTAATTTTGACAGCTTGAGAGTTATCCCCGGCAGCAGCATCAAGCGCCACTCGAAGAGGTCCTTCATTCTGTGTCTCACTGCGGATGAAATCGCGTGTAACCTCATGCTGCGGCTTGAGAAATACCTCTGTAACTTTGCCTTGCTCAACAATCCCACCACCATGAATGACCGCGACACGGTCGCAGATGCTCTGGATTACATGCATTTCATGTGTGATCAGCACAATGGTCAAATGGAATCTTTTATTAATATCGAGCAGCAGCTTAAGAATGGAGTCCGTTGTCTGGGGATCAAGCGCAGAAGTGGCCTCGTCACACAGCAGTACATCAGGGTCACTGGCTAGTGCCCGGGCGATGCCGACCCGCTGCTTTTGTCCTCCAGATAACTGAGAAGGATACTTACCTTTATGTTCTTCGAGCCCAACTAAAGCGAGCAACTCTTTCACTTTTGTATCAATAGCTGTTCTAGATGTACCTGCAAGGCGCAGTGGAAAGGCAATATTATCGTATACGGTCGCCGAAGACAGCAAATTGAAATGTTGAAAAATCATCCCAATCTTGCGCCGCTGTTCCTGCAGCTGACCTTGGTTAAGACTGGTTAGCTCAACACCGTCTACCCAGACCTCTCCTTCTGTCGGACGTTCCAACAGATTAATGCAACGGATCAATGTACTTTTCCCGGCTCCAGAGTGGCCGATGACTCCGAATATTTCACCTTTCTCGATGGACAGATTCAATCCAGAAAGTGCTGTTGCCGCATTACTCCCTTTTCCATAAACCTTTGTTATCCCTTTTAGATTAATCAACTCTCGTCGCCCCCCCTTTATACTTCACTTATTCTATACAAAAAAACCTCCAACGATCGATGCAGATCGCAAGAGGCTCTGTGGGTTTATTAAGACAATGCCTTCTCATCTGCCAACGACCGCAACCTGCGCCATTGTAGGAATTAGCACCATGACATTTGTACAACGCTTCCCGCGCTGGATACAAATCGGTTGCCGGGCTTCATCGGGCCTATCCCTCCGCCGCTCTCGATAAGATAAAGTTATGAAATTATATTTTTTCTGAAATCGTACATACTTTAATGCAAGCATAAGTATAGTGAGTTTATCTATTTTTGTCAAAAGGAAATATATTGAACAATTACGATTTTATGCTCTTTGCCTTGCTTATTTCCTTACGCAGCTGTTCATTGCTGTAGCTGAATGCCGCGATTAATGTCTTACAGTTCATTTCGAGCGATTGTTTTAAATCCTGAAGATGGCTATCCAGATCCTCGAGCTGAATTTTGTCATGCAGACCTTGGTGCCGCTGCCACAAATCATCCTGCATTTCGGAATTCATATAATGAATTTCAGCATTTCTGCGCTTGCGTAAATTCTCCAATGGATCGCGGTAGGAGTTCTTAATCTCTTCCAGTTGATCCGCTAATGCAGGATGCACATTCAATAATTGAAGCTGACGCAGCACTGTAAAGTAAGAAAAGTGCGTTTTTAATTTGGATGTTTTGAGATCATAAAAATGATTCAGTACCGTCCCAAGCTTGTCCAGAAGAGAGAAAACCCGGATAAAGCCATCTTTATAAAAATAAACATAACGTGCATAATCGCCCTGTTCCACCGGTGTCATATCATCCATATAACCCGCAATCACTAATTTCCGGTAAAAAGCGGCCGCGAACCAACTTTGCTCCAGTTCATCCAGAGAGGAAATCAGCCCACGTGTCCAAATCTCCAGCTTGCGGTATTCATGGTCATTATCCTCATGGGCACTCATTTCCTTGCGCAGCAATGCTGCAAAAGTGGCCATATTCTCCATCGCATCAGCCAACACACCGCTGTTCTTTCGAGGCGGCTCTCCAAGTAATACCCGCAGCATATCCCAGTCCTCCTAAAGTTTTGTTCAGCGTCTGCTTCCATGGACTGCTTCGTACAAAACTCGCGACGTAAGCATCGGCCAATCAGCTCCACGATATACCGATTTCCACTTTATTATTCCGCGGGTGAAGCGCCTCTATCCACGGAGGGAATGTTCTACCAAGGCGGTGGAATCATTGGGTTCGTTACATTTTTTCCAGACACGACACTACTCGCGCGATTTAGCTGCCAGACTCTTACACTCATATAACATAAGACACCAAACAAACTGGCAATCAGCAAAATATGAGCCAAAGCGGCAAATATGTACAGCCTTTCATTATCTAGAGTGTAAACCACAGCCGCCCCACTAAATACCTGCATCAAGCATAACAGCACTGCAGCTATACCTAGCGCTCTAAGCTCTGGATAATCCTTATGTTTCCAAAATGCTAAATGCCCGAGCAGCGCAGTAAGCATGAATAAGATTAAAGCCGCAATCCGATGCGTAAAAACAACACCTACTCCTCCGGAAAGCTCCGGAACCCATTCTCCATTACAAAGCGGCCAACCCGAACACCCGCCTTGTGAATCCGTATGACTTACAAAGGCTCCAATATACACGACAATATAAGAATAGATGGCAGTAAAACAGGTTAAATTGCGAAATGCCTTACTTACGGGCTTCTTTTGAGCCTCCAGCTTATGATCATACTCGCGCGCTTCATGCCATCTCTTGGTTCCAAGAGCCAACATCATAGCGCTTGAAAAGGCGATCAAAGAAAAACCCATATGCAACGCCATTACAGCAGCGGATTGGGATTTAATTACTGCAAGCGCTCCCATACCACCTTGAACGATGACGAATACTAAGGTCATAAATGCATATCCCAGCAAATCGCGCCGCGTACGGGCATAACGCCAAAAAGCAAACATCGAGGCAAGTGAGAATAACCCTGCCAAACCGCTAAACAAGCGATGGGTGTATTCAATCATCGAGCCTATAGTATAAGCCGGAATTAATTTTCCATGACAGAGCGGCCATTCATTTCCGCATTCCAAGCCCGATCCAGTCTTCGTCACTACCGCTCCTCCGAGTACAGCGAGGAACATGATAAGGCAAGTAAGATAACTAAGCCATTTCAACTGATTTGTCGTCAAAAATATCACCCGCAGTTTTTAGTAATGAAGAAGCAGCCAGACTTATATTTCAAAAAACCACCGCTTTTGCACAAACAGGCGAAAGCGGTGGTTCCTTAGGAATTACTTTTGAAGGCTTTGATGCACTTGGACCGCTTTATCAAGGAAATTCTCAATCTCTTCACGGGATTTGCGCAATTTATTAACGAATCTAACCAATTCCCGTCCATCCGAATATGCGACGAAGCTTGGAATACCCATAATATTTTGTTCTTGGCTAACATCGCCCACGGCATCAACATCTACCTCAACCAGTGTAAGGCGGTCTGCATAAGCCTGCTCTACCTCTGGGATAAAAGGATCGATAAATTTACAATCCGAGCACCAGTCAGCCTTGAAGATGGCCACTGTTAATCGAGGTGATTGAATGGCTACCTGAAATTCAGCAGGAGAACTAATTTTGTCCATGATTTACTCAGTCCCTTCTTCAATATCTGTCTATTTTCTACTCTTTAAGTGAAGCAAAATGCAGTGTAGAAGTCAAACCTATTCTCTCATACGAACACGTGCAGGCTGTAACTTCATCAGCGGATTCAATAATTTTTGCAACGCCCGCGGATAACTGGAGATTTCCTGTTTAGTCAGCACACCCAGCACAATAAGCAGTACTAGATAAATAACAACAACGGCTGCCCCTACAACAAGACAAGTGATCAGAAACGCCAAACGTGCAGGCATCAGATCCGTTAACAGAATCCCAGCTTCATTCAAGCCATAACCAATCCCGCCGGACACAAGTACCGCAATCGCGAAACCGCCCCAACGTTTGCCCATAATTTCAAATGGCACAATCGATTTCAGCATCCGTAAGTTAAGCAAAGTAATGACCACGAAACAAAGTGCTGTTGCACCGATAATTCCGTAGATGCCAAATACCTTACTAAGTAATAAGCTTGCCACTAATTTTACAATAATACCCGCTAACACATAATACATGGAAATTCGCGATTTGCCCATACCTAACAAAATAGAGTTCGTTGTCATCATCGTAATCTGAAAGATCGTTCCTAAAGTAAGCATGGCTACGATACCACTGCCATCTAAACTACTGAACAAGAGACCATTAACTGAATATGCAGCAACTACGAGTGATAGAACAATCGGTGCTCCTGTTAAAATAGAGATTCGAAGTGCTAACGTCACTTGCCCTTTTAGATGTTTTTCATCCCGACGGGCATATGCAGCTGAAATAATTGGTATAAGTGATGTGCTAAGTGCTATAGAAAGAACCGGTGGAATCCCGGCGACACTCTGTGCCCGACTCCCGAAAATACCCAAAGCACGTGTGGCATCAGCTACACCAACTTGTCCACTCAGTAACGGTACAATTAAAGATGTATCAATAAAGTTCACTACTGGAACCGTAACTGAAGATAGAACGATAGGAATGGATAATTTGAATATATCCTTATAAATTCCAAATAGAGGAAGCTTTGCTTCATTCGTTTCGTATAATGCAGTTTGCCCCTCGCTACGCCGTAATTTCATAGCGTAATAGAGCATTACACCAAACGCACCAACACTACCAAATACACTACCGAATGATGCACCAGCAGCCATCCACGTGTTGTCGTACCCTTTTTGTAACAATACAAATGCCAGAAGAACAGCGGTAGATACCCTCGCGATCTGCTCCACAATTTGAGAGATGCCACCAGCCATCATATTATTCCGCCCTTGAAAGTAACCACGCATCATTGCAATAGAAGGGAAGAGTAGGAGTGCCGGAGCTATGGCCCGGATCGCCAAAGTACTTTCAGGAACTTTTGCATATTCTGCATAATAAGGAGCACCTATGTATAACAATGCGCTCATAATTACGCCAACTACAACACCAAAGATTAATGCCGCCCGATACACCTGCTGAGCTTCATTTGGTCTATTCAGTGCATAACGCTCAGATACCATTTTACTTAATGTACTTGGAATCCCTGCTGTAGCCAGCGGTAATAACATTAAATAAACTGTGTTTGCCTGTGTAAATGAAGCATTACCAACATCATTAAATAAATGCTCCAGCGGCACCCGCTGGACAAGCCCGAGTACCCTTGCCACCAAAGCTGCAGCAGCAAGGATAAGCGTGCCTTTAACAAAAGACTCTTTCTTGGACAAACTCTTTCCCCTTCTTCACTGTTAAATTAAAACCGGGCGACCCATATAAAAAAGAGGACGACCATAATTACCTGCAACACGATTTTGACCAAGGTGCTGCTAAATAAGCCGAGTATGGAGCCAACACTTACCTTAGCAGCTTTAGACGGGGAAGATCCCACGATCAGTTCTCCAATAAAAGCCCCTAGAAATGGTCCAATGATAAGACCAAAAGCTGGAATAACAAAAGGTCCCAAGATCAGCCCGATCGTGCTCCCGATAATCGATGAACGTGAACCGCCAAATTTTTTGACACCCCACGCTCCTACAACATAATCAGCAACAAAAAGAACTACAACGATCAGTGTTTGAATAATCCAGAACCAAACCCCAAAGGGCTCAAAAGAAAAGAACCAGCCGTATACAAAAAAGGCAAGATAGATTGCTAACGCACCCGGCAGTATGGGATACACAGCCCCTGCCAATCCTACAGCAAACAAAACAATGATAAGAATCCAACCCAGGATCGTCAATTCCTTAACCTCCTACTAGCATAATGCTCCATGGATTCACTTCGCAGTACTGCTTTTATTATTTGCTGCCTACAGAGGCTGCAGCTTCGGTAAAGATATACTTTTGGATGACCTCGGCAATCCCGTCTTGATTATTGGTCGCCACCACAACATCAGCCTCTTGTTTAACCGTCTTTTGCGCATTGCCCATGGCAACCCCAAGCCCAGCCTGCTGGATCGCCGCCAGATCGTTAAGGCTGTCGCCCACAGCTACAACTTGCGACATTTCTATTCCCAGCAGCTTGCAGACTTCCTTTATTCCTGCTGCCTTATTCACGCCTAGAGGATTAATCTCCAGATTGTGCGGAGAAGAGTTCGTAATCTCCAGTCCACCCATATCTTGAAGACGAAGCAACAGCTTATGACGAAGCTCATCATCTTCAGTATGATAACCGAATTTAAGCCACTCTCTACCCGTTACATCCCCATCCCAGTTATCCTGTTTAAGAACTTCGTCCAGAGAATAAGCCCAGAACCAGATGTCATCTGCTTTTGCAAGATCATACATTTCTTGTACCAGCTTGGGATCCATTAGTGATCTCCGGTATATTTCATGTGGCGCTCTCCACACCTCACTGCCGTTCACAGTGATCATCGGTGTCTCTAAACCTAGCTGCTCTGCATAGGGTAAGGCACTTACAAATGCCCGACCTGTCGACAGACAGACATGAACGCCTGCGTTGACCGCCTTTTGAATCCATTCCACCGTTGTGGGTGTAATTATCTGTTCATCATTCAGTAGGGTTCCATCCATATCCAATGCAAGCAGGCGGTATTTGGCAATCATTTGCCACCCCTCCATTCTTGTATGCTCTCTATTGAGAAGCTGTTTATTTTTTAAATCTTAGCCATAGGGTCAGAGTTACTCGGTACCTGTAGTCTCTCCCTCCTTCGCATTATCATTAGTATTATTGCCAGACTGGAGACTTTTCTTTGGAACTCCATCAAGGCCATATTCCCAATCATAGGCATCAAATATTTTACGTGCGACTGGTGCCGCACTTTGTGAACCAAAACCACCTTCAGGGATTACAACCGCCACAGCCAACTTAGGATTATTACGTGGAGCATATGCAATAAATACCCCATTATCGCGAATTTCACCCTTAGCTACTTGCTGAGAGGTTCCCGTCTTACGGGCAAAGTCATAAGGGAAATCAGAAAAAGCACTAACTTCACTTCGCATCCCCTGCTTAATTTCATTCCAGTAGGACTTATCGAAGTTTGTTACTTCATCGAGCACCTCACGTTTAAACTCTTTGACTATATTTCCATCTGCATCAGTAATCTTGCTAACCAATTGAGGTTTAATCCGCTGTCCTTCATTAGCAAGTGTTGTAACATACTGTGCAAGCTGCATTACTGTATAACTTCCTTGTTGTCCGAAAGAGGCATAGACCAGTGCGGACTGCGCACTACCAGCAGCTTCTATATTGGTATAGTTTCTTTGACCCAAGAATTCATTTGGCAGGTCAATTCCCGTAGATACACCAAGGCCGAACTCTTTCATATAGACATCCCAGATGTCTATCCCCTTGCTTTTATATTTGTCATACAATCTTTTACCGACCATATCGACCATAAATGCATTCGAGGATTTCTCAATGGCTCTAGCAGGATCCAAAGAACCATATACGTGGTTAGAAGAGTTTCTTACCTTCGTTTCATGCCCAGACTTACCAAAAGTCGCAAAACCTTTATCCTGATAATACGATGAAGTTGAAAACAACCCTTCATTCAGGCCCACGAGTACACTCAAAGGTTTAATCGTTGAACCTAGAAGCAATACAGATCTTAGTCCATTCCCTGAGGTTCCTGAAGAAATAGGAGTTATCGTGCCGTTCTGATAGTTATCCATAATACTGTTCCAGACATCTGCAGATAAAGAACCCGTTGTCCAAACATTCGTATCATAGTCAGGCATACTCGCCATAGCAACAATATTGCCAGTATCTACTTCCATCGCTACTGCATATCCCGTTAAAGCATTCGGATGCGTTCTGCCTTGTACGGTATTAGAGTGCAACCATTTGAGCTGATCTGTTATCGCCTGTTCTGTCTTCATCTGAACGTTCTTATTAATCGTTGTCCAGATGTCATTTCCTTTGACAGGCGGAACGACACGCTCAATTTTCTCCGCCATATTCTGTGGATTGACGGAAATTTCCTGATAGCCGTTTTGCCCGCGAAGCTCACGCTGATATTTCAGCTCCAGCCCATCGAAGCCAACAAATTCATCATCCTTATACGTTAGCCCTGGCTCCGGATTGTTTTTCATAGCACTTAGAATGTTTTTATAAATATTAAGACTGTTCGCGGATTTGAAGGGTTTGATATAACCAATCGTCTGTACAGCAACCGTATCTTTATCGTAATGACGAATGCTCTCCTCGACAATCTCAAGCCCCGGATATTCTCCTTTATGTTCCATGAAATAAGCAACTTCTTCAGTAGTCAGATCAGCCTTAATTCGCCGTGCCATAAAGCCAAGTGATTTACGAAAATATAAATCCAACACATCAATTACATCTTTCTCCGTCATCTTCTCTGCATTTGGATCCCCATATTTATTGAAATCAGCTACCAGCTTGGCTGCCAATGCATCAGACTTGGCCTTAGCCTCTGGGGTCAGCGTTGTTTTACCGGTGACTTTATCTGTTTCCTTAGCCGTATACTCTTTATTGAGTGTGATATACAGCGATTGAACAGGTGTGGAATAAGCTAGCTTCTCACCACCTGCAGCGTATATAACCCCTCTCATGGAAGCTAACGGTACATTTTTAGTATCTCTACTCGTCTCTACCTCAGTTAAAGTTGGACCTTCCACAAACTGCAGAACAGCTAGTCGGATGATGATTACGCAAAATATAACGAACGTGCTAAAGAAAAACACGTTGAGTCGCAGGCCAATGGAACTTTTGCTGCTGGTCTCGTCAGGAGGTGAGGCCTGCTTACGGAAAAAACTCACAGTTTTTCTCTCCTTTTTCTCTAATTTAAGCTTATTGTTCTTGAACGGGATCTGCCACAGGTGGAATATTCTTCTTCGGAACCCCATCCAGCCCATATTCCCAATCATAAGCATCAAAAATCTTACGGGCAACCGGAGCTGCACTATTGGAGCCAAAGCCGCCTTCCGGAATCACAACCGCTACAGCCAGCTTCGGATTCTCACGTGGAGCAAAGGCAATAAAGACCCCGTTATCACGGTTTATATTTTTTCTATCCGTTTTTTCAGAGGTTCCTGTCTTACGGGCAAAATCATAAGGAAAATCGTCAAAAGCACTAACTTTACTGCTCATTCCCTGTTTGATTTCTCTCCAGAACGATTTATCAAAGGTTACGCTATTAAGCACTTCTTTTTTAAATTCCTTAACCACCTTACCTTGCGCATCAGTAATCTTACTTACAAGCTGCGGTTTAATTCGCACACCTTCATTTGCAAGTGTAGTAGCATACTGGGCAAGCTGTAATGTAGTATAACTGCCTTGCTGACCAAAAGATGCGTAGACGAGCGCGGCCTGTGAGCTCCCTGCAGCCTTGAAATCTGTATAGTTAATCTGACCTGGTGATTCACCGGGAAGACCACTTTGTGTTGACACACCCAGTCCGAACTTTTTCATATATTCGTCCCAGACCTCTACACCTTTATCCCCCAGGTATTTCTTGTATAGTTGCTTTCCGACCATATCTACCATAAATACGTTAGAGGATTGCTTGATAGCATCAGCCGGATACAGTTTTCCATAGACGTGACCTGATGAATTTCTAACCGATGATTTATCATCCTTACCGAAATAGGTAATCCCCACATCGGGATAGGTGCTCGAGGTGTTAAAAAATCCTTCATTTAAACCAATTAATACACTTAACGGTTTAATGGTCGATCCCAAGAATACAAGTGAGCTAAAATCATGACCCGATCTCCCGGAAGAATTCGAGGTAATTGTACCATTCAGATGATTATTCATAATTTTATTCCAGACAGATGTAGGCAGCGAGTCCTTTGTCCATACATTCGAATCGTAATCAGGCATACTCGCCATAGCGACAATATTCCCAGTCTCTACTTCCATTGCTACTGCATAACCTGTTAAAGCATCAGGATGAGTTTCGCCTTGAACAGCATTGGTATGCAGCCATTTAATCTGATCCAATATAGCCTGTTCAGTCTTCATCTGAACATTCTTATTAATGGTCATCCAAATGTTATTGCCTTTTACAGGGGGAACGGTCTGTTCTACCTTCTCCGCCATATTTTGAGGAGTGACCGAAATGACCTGATAACCATTTTCTCCGCGCAGTTCGCGTTGATACTGCATTTCCAGACCATCAAATCCTACATATTCTTCCGTTTTATACATAAGTCCCGGTAAAGAATTGTCTTTCATTGCACTACGAATATTTTTGTACATCGCTATGTCTTCGGTTGATTTAAAAGGTTTACCAAAACCCACCGTCTGCACAGCTACCGTATCTTTATCGTAGTGGCGTACACTTTCTTCCACAATGGTGATACCTGGATATTCATCCTTATGTTCCATGAAATAAGCTATTTCTTCTGAAGTTAGCCCTGCTTTTATACGACGCGGTACATAACCCAGATACTTTTTAAAGTCCAGATCAAGTAAATCCAGCACGTCCTGCTGCGTTAACTTAGGGGCATCTGCACTTCCATATTTCTCAAACTCCGCTACTAATCTTGCTGCAAGGTCATTAGACTTATTTTTCGCTTTTTCCGTTAGTGAGGTTTCACCCGTTACTTTATCGGTAGTTTTAGCTGTATATTCCTTATTTAGGGTAAGATAGAGCGACTCAACAGGTGTAGAATAGGCTATCTGCTCACCCCCGGCAGCAAAAATAATCCCTCTCATAGCTGCCAGCGGAACAAACTTCGTATCCCGTTTGATCTCTTCTTCTGTCAGCAAAGCTCCCTCAGTAAACTGCAAACCTGCAAGACGCACAATAATGATACAAAAAATAAAAAAAGTGCCAAAGAAAAACAGATTCAATCTCAGACCTACAGAATGTTTCGAAGATTTCCCGTCCGCAGGCGGGAGCTGCTTCCCAAAGCTCACCAGCTTTCTTCCCTTCTATATAAAAATAATGTCTGAATTGCCTTAGCCAGCGACATTGCTCTTATAATGAAGGTGATTTCTAAGAAGCTGATTGTGAGCATTGCACTCGCATTTGTGTTAGAGGTTGGTATGAGTTTATTGTACCACACGGAAGGAGTGCGGCGCCCTCACTCAGAGTGCGTTCTCCCTAATATGCGTATTGTCAAAATCCTTCGGATTAAACCAATCCCCACTGCTCGCCCAAGTGGGATCCAATGGAATCCAAGCTTGCCGGTCACTTATATAAACTTCATTCCAGGCATGTGCGCCATACCCGCCTCGACCATCATAGCCTTGACCCGTTACAACGCGCACCTGCAATCCTTGGGAGCGGGCCATTACAGCGTAAAGACGTGCATAATCAATACATACCCCTATGCGTGTGTCGAAGGTATCCTGCGGGGTCTGTTCATGCCAAATTCTATTTTTTTCATAATTTTCCGCTTTGGCGTAATCATAAGTTACTCGTGTTCCTACCCAATCATACAGTAGTCTGGCTTTCTTCTCGTCTCCTTGCGCTTGTCCAATAATATCTTCAGCCGCACCCACAATATCTTGTGGAATGTCATGATCAATAACTTCATATTTTCTGCGCAGGATATCATTCATCTCAGCTGCAACGGTCTTCGTCAGAATAGGCAGCTTTTTCTGCACTGTCTCCCCAACAAAGGGCTCAAATACAGCGGCAGCGCTTTGACTGTAGATCGGAGAAGATTCAACATAACGGCTAAATTGACTTTCTGGATTTAGGCCAACACAAATGAAGAGAGCAAGCACAATAATTAAACCACGAGTCAATCCTATAATTAATCCTATGATAGCTCCGCCCATACGGCTTACTTGCGTAATCTTTCTGTCCTTAAATGTCTTGGTGCGCCGTAGCTGATGGAATGGGAGCAGCATAGACAACAATCCCAGAAGCATGCGAATTAAGATATAAGAGAGCAATAACAACAATAGAAACCGCACCAGCGGCGATTCCGCCAGCACAGACACAGCCGTATAATAAATTTGCTGCCACTGGGTCAGCTGTTTATCAGGCAGACTTATTCCTGCTGCCCAAGTCTGTACATGAGGATTGAGATAAGCCGCAGCAGGAATGGCCAGCACCAAAGAAGCTATTGTATACAGTCCTGTTCCCAGCAGACCGAATAATCTTCCGGTAGCACTTGAGAACCCTCTGCTCCAGCCTTGCAATAGTGAAAAGACTACTACCAGCAGGAGGGCGATGGAGATGATATTTGCATCACTCAGACTAGTCAACCAACCGTTTATCATATCCAATCTCCCCTTTCAGTCGCCCGCTTGCTTGTTTTTGATAATGATTTAAACTGAGGCCGTTTATTGATGTTTCCGAGCTTCCTCGATAAATGTTTGTGTGGTATCAGTAATACTCCACTTCCCAAGACTAACTCCGCGGAAAGTAACCTCTACCTTATCTTCGCCAGTAGTACCTTTCACTTCAATATTCGGAGTTGTGATCGTAAATGTTCCGTCACCATTTGAAGTGTACTTCGCATCCTGCGCCTCTTTAAGCATAACCTCTTGTGCTTCCTTCTTCACCGTACTTACCGTTCCATCTGCCACCTTATTCACAGCGTTACCAATTTGGTCCATTGTCACACCACTATAGATGAATAGACCTACAACGATAATAATGACAATCGCCCATTTCAACATCGTTTTGACCAAATTAACAACCGCGAACAACAGGATGAGCGCAATAACAATAACTAACCAATTCTCTCTAATAAACTGTGACCACACCTCTGGATCCATCAACCTCACAACACCCCTATCACCTAGTTTCGTCCTAAGGATTATCTCCTCTATAGACATGACGCCAATATTAATTATTATACATGAATGCCCATCATAATTCATGGTTCCACAGCCAGAGAAAGGTATACCTGCTTATAGGAATTAAAAAAGCGGTATAAGCCCTCTCTGTCCCACGTAAAGTACAAGTAGTTGCTTAAATTTGATCTTCTTAAAATCCGCCTTCCTGCATTAATCTTTATTGTAGGTGGCTCTCGGAGGTGTTTCCCTGTGAAAACTGCGCTGTGGCTGTACCTGTTTCTTTTTCTGGCGTTTTTTGATTTACATGCACAGTATCCTATTCTAACGCCCTTTGCCATCTCTCTTGGTGCGGGACCCGCCTTTATTGGCTGGATGATGGGCATGTATTCGTTAACCCATCTTCCTGGCAATTTGCTCGCAGGTGTACTCGTCGATCGTAATGGCAGCCGCCGCTACATCGTCTTTAGCCTTGTTACTGCGGGAGCCATTCTACTGCTGCAGGCTCATGCTCAGCTTCCGTGGCATTTGCTGATGCTACGAGCAGCAAGCGGGTTCGCGCTCGCCTTCCTCTCTCCAGCGTGCATGACCTTGCTGGCTTCATTATCATCTGATGCTACTGAGCAGGGGAAATATATGTCCGGACATGGTATCGTTCATACCTTAGCTTCAGTGGTATCCCCAGCAGCGGGGGCCTTTATCGTAGCTAAAGCTGGCTATTCCGGCACCTTCACCACATTGGGATGGCTGCTTATCGCTACAGGCATCATGGCTTTTTTCAGTGTACCGGCACCTGCCCGGCGTTTAGTTCGCCCTGTAAACTCTGCAGCACCTCCTTTAAAAAAACAGGATCTTCCTTCCGTCCCTATATCCGATGCCAATCCAGTTTCCAAACGTTATTATCTGCTGCCTTTTTTCGTTTCTTGTTCACAAGGGGTTCTGTTTTTTGAACTTCCTCTATCTCAGACCGGAAGTAATAGCATTGTTTCCACAGGCATTCTTTTATCGCTCCTTAGCTTAGGGGCTTTGGTAACACTCAGTTTGTTCTTCCTGAACCGCTTTTCCCCAGGAGGAAGAATAGCCGTGGCCTTGCTAGGTATGGCCCTTTGTTTTTTTGCGCTCGCCTCAATTCACAGCATTCCCGCTTCCGTTATTCTCTTTATGCTGGGTGCAGCTAAAGGAATATTATTTCCTGCAATGGCATCGCTCTTTATTAGTCTAGGTGGACCAGGACGTATGGGACGTACCTTCTCCATGCAGTCGATAGCCATGTCACTAGGCGCATTCGCAGGGCCTGTGGCCGCAGGACAATTAAGAGCCGTTGTTTCGCCTTATTTCATTGCCTTTCTATTGCTGATGGTTGCACTATTACTGCTTCCGCCAAAAAATTCAACCAAACTGTCTACCTACTCTTCCAAATGGAATGGGCGGGCCGCATGATTTATTGTTTTTACGACATTTCCCGGGGAATGAAGATTTTCCTGTAGAAACAGTTGTTAAAACTGCTCCTCCTTCGGTAAACTATAATGAGTCTGTAAGTTCAGACTTCATTTCCGGAGGTGATTGTCAGCAAATGTCCATTACGATTATTGTCGAAGGCAAAAACGATCGCAGCAGATTACGACGCGTGCTGGTACCGGAAGTCGAAATCCTCTGTACCTTTGGTACATTAAATACGCTCAAACTCGAGTCCCTGCGACAAAAAGTAGGAGATGGAGAAGTATATCTTTATATGGATAACGACAGTTCAGGCAAAAAAATACGCGGGATTCTCCGCGATGCCTTTCCCGATGCTGGTCACATCTATACACGCCGGGGTTATGCCGGAGTGGAAGGCACTCCAGATGAATACAATATCAATCAGCTTGAAAAAGCGGGTCTGGAAGAGTTCATCATTTACCCTGAACCCATTCCTTTTTGATTCGCGATATATTGCCTAAGAAATTAAAAACGCCTTTTTCGTTATCCTTCAATAAATGGGATTCGAAAAAGGCGTTTCTGTTATGCGGTTAGGTTCTATTCACGAGCCAATTCATTCAGCCTATCGGCAAGAAATTCAGGCGTTATGTTATCCGTATCCCCTGCGTCATACAATGCACGGAGACGATTGTCTCGATCAACCAATGCTATGCGATTGGCATGTACGAAATTTTCTTTACTATTCCCTGCAATTAGTACTTTAAAAGAATCAGTTGCCAGCTTACGAATGACTTCCTGATCCCCCCGTAAGAAGTACCAACCCTTATAATCTGCCTGGAAACGGTCCGCAAAGCTTTTAATGGCTTCACGCGTATCATTCTCTGGATCAAAAGAAATGGAGACGAACGCCGTATCTTTTCCAAAGCTGCCATCGTCGACCAGAATTTTCTGCGTCTGAGATAACAGAAACGTAGTTATAGGACATACATCCGGACATTGTGTGAAAAAAAAGTATACCAGCCGCGCTTTACCTTGTGTATCAGCCAGAGTAATCTGGTCTCCATCCACATTTTCAAGTGAAAAGTCCTGCACTTCTCCGATTACCGGCAGTTTTTCTTTTCCTAAATTCAAAGAATTAACTGCCAGATAACCAGCCATTACCAAAGCAAGCAATAGTAGAATCCAGGTCCATTTATAACGCTTAAAGGTCTGCACGGACAATAATACCCTCCCTCTTCTTAACCGTGAATCGTATTCAATACAAGTACGATCAAACTTACCGTTAGGTAGTTAATGGAGAAGAGGAAGTTCTTCTTCGCCCAGACTTCGTCATCTTTTGCTGCAAAGCCCATCAAGGTTATGATTAACCAAGCCAGGGACAGCGCTGTTGAAATCACCAGATAAAAAATCCCTGCATAATCGTAGGCGTACATTAACACTGGAATAGGCAGCAACAGTGCTACATAAGGAATCATTTGAAACTTCGTACGACGTGTTCCTTTGACTACAGGCAGCAGCGGAAATCCAGCGGCTCTATATTCTTCTTTACGTCTAATCCCGAGTGCCCAGAAATGGGGAGGTTGCCACAGAAACAACATCGCAAACATCAGCCAAGCCCCTAGATCAACTGTTCCCGTAACTGCAACGTAGCCAATTACAGGTGGCATAGCTCCAGAGATCGCACCTACTGAAGTGCTCCATGTTGATGTCCGTTTCAACCAAAGGGTGTATACTACAACGTAAACGAACATCCCTACAATCCCGAACAGACCGGCTAAAACTCCGGAAAAAGCAAACAGTACAATCAAGCCCGCAATCCCTAGCCCAATAGCATACAGCAATACGGTTTTGGGTTTCAGTCGTCCTGTAGGAAGCCCCCGATCGCGCGTTCTTTCCATCTTCATGTCCAGGTCACGGTCGAAATAGTTATTAAAAACACAGGCCGAAGCCATAACCAGCATTGTACCGAGCAGAGTCAGAACTAATCTGCCGTATTGAACATCCCAACCTGAAGCCAGCCAATATCCTGCAAAGGCAGCGATGAGGTTAGATCGGATAATACCGGGTTTTGTTACGGTAATGAAATCACGCCAACTTGCACCTTCCGGTGGAGATTTTGCAGACATAGCTGCAGAATCGGAAGAAGCTTGAAATGTTATATGATTATCCACACCAAATGATCCTCCTTCTAAACGAACTTCTAACGTTCTAGCCGAAGCACTAAATAGACTTCGCTGTTAACTTTATCATATCAAACCCGAGGAGACTTTGACAGTCATGGCACAGTATGTTCATGAATTTGACAATTACGTGACAATATTTATTTCCAGCCCGTTAATAACCTAAGCTGTATTTGGGTAATTATTAATAATGTACTTCCGAACAACAAAGGAGAACTGACCAATGGACACCGCTACACATTTAGTTATGGGCATAGGGTTAGCCGGACTTTCATTCGTAGATCCTGTCGTTGCTTCTGACCCTAAACTGGCCGGGGCCGTTATGCTGGCTACGATTTTAGGCTCACAAGCTCCTGATGCCGATACCGCATTAAGACTAAAGGACAATGCAATATATATTCGTAATCACCGGGGAATCACACACTCCTTGCCTTTTCTAATTTTGTGGCCCGCTCTGATTGCCCTAGTCTTAGGGCCTCTGTTTGGATTTACTGATTTGGCAGCTTTAAGCCATGTTGCACTCTGGGGTTTCATAGGCGTAGGCGTGCACGTCTTCTCTGATCTGTTTAACACCTATGGAACCCAGGCCGCCCGTCCATTTACTGAGAAATGGATTGCCTGGAATATCATCCACATTTTCGATCCATTTATTTTTGGCAGCCATATCGCAGCTATTCTACTCTGGATCACTGGGATTGTGCCGCCCAAACCTTTATTTATTACGCTTTATGCCTGTACCATTCTTTATTATATTTGGAGAACGGTTGTTCATGCCCGCCTTACACGAAACATCAAGCTTAAAGATATACACCATAATGCTGGTGAACGTTATATTGTAATCCCTACAATTTCACTTAAACGCTGGAACGTAGTTAAAGTGAAAAAAGACGGCAGCTATGACGTTGGACAGCTACTGAACAACCGCCTGGAATGGTTCAAACATGCGGTCTGCTCGAATCATCCCGCTGTGGAAATATCCAAGTCGCATCCAGATATTCAGTCCTTTCTATATTTCACCTCTTATGCGGTTGCCGAAGTGGAGGAGCTTCCTTCAGGATATATGGTGCGCTGGGGAGACGTTCGTTATTTACACCGCAAACAATACCCTTTTGTGGCTGTATTAGTTATGGATAACCAATATAAACCTTTAAATACTTATGTAGGCTGGCTTAGCAGTGATAAGCTCGACAAACGATTTTCCATCGACCCTGGTTCTTTACGATGAAACTGTAGACTTACTGAGAGATCTATTCTATAATCACAAAAAATCCCGGAGTATTTTATAATACTCCGGGATTCATTTTAGCAGACACGGAAAGGAAGGCTCTTAATGGGTAAAGGACTCTCACTTTGGTTCGCTTGTTCTTCTATTCTTATTCTCACTGCCGCTTCAATCGCGATCAGCTATAGCTTCTGGCTGGCACTTCTGCTTGGTTTTCTTTGCGTAATGAATATTGGCTGGGGATTTATCCTCAAAGCCAGAATTAGACGCAAACAGGAAAGCTTAAGCTCTGACTAAGATTAACGAGCTGGCAGAAAGCCCATCCGCTCTTTTACGCCATTCAACGTCTCAGCTGCAACAATACGTGCACGTTCAGCACCTTCAGCAAGAATATCAGTGATCGCACCTGAACTGCGAATTTCATGATATCTTTGTTGCAAAGGCTCAAGTGTGGATACAACCACTTCCCCAAGATCCTTCTTAAAGCCACCATACATTTGTCCTTCATAACGATCGGCAATTTGCTGGAGGGACATCCCAGAACATTCCGAGTAAATACTCATCAAGTTACTAATCTCTGGCTTGTTAGCCGGATCAAAGATCACTTCACGTCCAGAATCAGTCGTTGCGCGGCTGATTTTTTTACGGATCACATCCGGCGAATCCAACAGGGCAATATAGCTGCCTGCATTCGGGCTGCTCTTGCTCATTTTTTTAGTGCCATCATCCAGAGACATAATGCGTGCGCCCACTTCAGGGATATACGGTTCAGGAATCGTAAAGAATTCGCCAAAACGGTTATTGAAACGGCCAGCTAAATCACGGGTCAACTCCAAGTGCTGCTTCTGATCTTCACCTACTGGCACAAGATCCGCATTATAAACAAGAATATCTGCTGCCATTAAAGAAGGATATACGAATAGCCCCGCACCAACTGAATCCTTACCTGATGATTTATCTTTGAACTGTGTCATACGCTCAAGCTCGCCCATTGCCGTTAGCGTAGTCATGATCCAGCCCAATTCCGCATGCTGAGGCACATGAGACTGCATATATACATTCGAACGCACAGGATCAATTCCTGCCGCGATAAAGAGTGCAGCTACAGCTTCAGACTGCTCACGCAGTGCCGCAGGATCTTGAGCAACGGTGATCGCATGCATATCGACAACCATAAAGAAACATTGATGATCGTCTTGCAGCTTCACAAAATTTTTCAGCGCTCCGATATAGTTACCCAAAGTTAGAGAACCGCTCGGTTGTATGCCTGACATTACTTTTTTCAACATAATATAGACCTCCGTTAGATGTAATTTCCGATTTCCGAGAACGCAAAAAAAGCCTCATCCGCAAGGGACGTGAGACCGTGGTGCCACCCTTATTCGCTGCTTAACCTTTGTATAGTCAAAGGGAAACAGCCTTAGTCTTCCGTTAACGGGGAAGATCCGGCCGGTCTACTAGGGCATCTTGCTCCCGTTCAAGCGCGGCGCTCAGGGGTCCATTCATCAGGAGTGTCCTACCGGTTCGCATCAACCACCGGCTTTCTGAAGGTGCATTTCCTGTCTACTTGTCCCCGTCATCACATTCTCATCATAATTTAATGCCTTCATCATAGAACCATAAAGAGAAGTTGTCAAATCACTTAACCACTTCCGCATAAATCTGTTATGATAAGGTTATCCATGTTCTATTCGATTACAGTTACGATAAAGGAGCATATCTCATGAAACAGGTGACCAAAGGGCAGTGGGGCGGTTATGATACTTATATTTTGCACAGCCGCGAACTGGAAGTCACGCTTTTGCCGCGACTAGGAAACAACGTGATTTCATTGTTTGATGTAAAAGAACAACGGGAAATTCTGCGGCGGCCTGATGAAAGCGATCAAGCTTTCTTTATGCAAAAACCTTACCATTTTGGCATCCCGCTCTTAATTCCACCCGGAAGAATTCGTAAAGGAAAATTTCAATTCGAGGGTACAAGTTATCAATTTGACCAGAATACCGCTGGTGACAATCATATCCATGGTCTACACCGGACTCAATCCTGGTGTGTCAGCGATATTGAAGAAGACGAGGACGGTTGTGCAGTCACTACTGAATTCCTTACTGAAGATGATCCGCACTGGATGGAGCAATTTCCCATTCCACTCAAATTCGAAATGACATTCAGGCTTCAGGATGCCCGGCTCAGCCAGACTTTAAAGGTTACAAATCTCGGCGATCATCGTATTCCCTTTGGGATCGGCTATCACACCTGGTTTATGATCGATGGAGAACCTGAACGCTGGAATCTCAAGCTGCCCGTAAACAGCATTTATGAACTAAACGATGAATTGCTCCCTAGCGGCAATCTAATTCCACTTGGTGATCTAGATTCACTAAACTCTGGAATCAACCTCCAGGGAACTAATTTTGATACTGCTCTACGTATTGGTGACAAGCAGCCCGTAGAAGCCTTGCTATTACGCGATGATGGTTATGGTCTTCGTTATACAGCTGACGAGAATCATTTCCGTCACTGGGTCCTGTATACCAAAGGGCCGGCCGATCAATTTCTGTGCATCGAACCTTACACCTGGCTCCCGGATGCTCCTAACGTTTCCGATGACCCTTCCTTCACGGGCTTGCTGAAGGTAGAACCAGGTCAAAGTCTTGAGCTGTCCACTATGCTGGAAATGATCTATCCCGAGAATTAAAGCAGATATACATTATATCGGTCTTCCCTTGCGTTTACGTAAGAGAAGGCCGATTTTTTGTGCGAGCTTAGTTATTTGGGCTTTCTACCCTTACTTTTAATCGACTAATAATTACCATCCTTAAAACCTTTCGATAGCATGCATGAATTAGCCTCTTAGCGCTCATACTATCTTCACAACGGGCGAAGGAGGTGACACACATGGGTCAAGCAGGTCAAGGTCGTAGCAGCCGTTCCAATAACCTTGTAGTTCCTCAAGCAAATGCAGCGTTGCAACAATTGAAATATGAAGCAGCACAAGAGCTTGGAGTAACGATCCCAGCTGACGGTTATTACGGGAACTACACTTCCCGCGAAACTGGTTCTTTGGGAGGTTACATCACTAAACGTCTAGTACAACTGGCAGAACAACAACTGTCCGGTCGTCAGTAACATCGTTATCTTAAGTGTTTTATCCGGCAGAGGTCTTAAAAAGCCTATTGCCGACTAGCTTTCAAACCTCTCACACTTCTTCTAGAAGCTGTGGGGGGTTTTTCTAATTTATAGCCTATAGTCCCAGCTGCAAACAATTTTTATGTAAAACGTTTAACTTAAAAATTGATCAGCACTCTCGGCGTAAGCATTACGGGGAGATCGAATCATCAGATTCGCCATATTATAATTAGACTCCAGCGTAGCATCTACGATTAGCTTGCCCTGTCTTATAGCAAATTCATAGCTGATCTCACCATGAGTCCAACGGCGTTTGTATTTCAGACTCTCCAGAGCCATTAGACGAAAAGAAGACTGCTGGCTCTCCGTTATTCCTTCCTTCACTTCTGTGAATCCACCCCCCCGACCGGCTAAAGGATGATGACGTATGCCGAATTTGCCAATGGTATTATTTCGTATTTGCACAAATACCGTACCGGAAGATAGTCCTGACAATTCCTCTTGCAGTTCCCTAAACACCAAATCCATCTGTCTTGCTAATGATAGCTGTTCTGTCTTAAGCATATCTTTCCTCCTAAAAGTTTTGTGAGCTTAGCTTCTTCGAGTTTTCTTCGTCTTATAAATCGAACCCTAAATATTTGGGCTAAGAGTCCGTCGCCACTGCGGGGAATGTTTGGACTTCCAGCCGCTGTTGTCTCCAAATTTCTTGAATTCTTACGCGTATAGCGGGTGAAATTCGGAGACAAAGGCAGTCGCTCTCGCTCTTACAGTTCCAAAATTCCCCTCCGCCACTCCTTCCCCTTTTCCCAAGTTTCTGGTTCGATTTATATCGTTTTGTGAGCTTAGCTTCTTCGAGTTTTCTTCATACAAATCGGCTTAGTAAGCGCTTACTTAAGCTTTTTGAGCTGAGCTCATTTGTCTTCCATGCAAGCCTTTTATAAGGCTCAAGGCTCATTATAGACCCCTTAAATACGTCAAACAACATTATTCTACAAAATTGGGTTATTATCCCTAGTAATGCGCAAAATTCATGGATCATTCGTATATTAATTTTTATAAACCGGGGGTTTTCGACATTTAAGCATTAAAAAAAGACCCCTTAACCGGGGTCTTTGCGTGTTCACACTGAAATTCCGTTATTTTTTGTGTCCTGAAATTTGTCTTATTTTAGACATTTCATGCTAAATGCTCTGTCATCTCCAAGAACTCGTTGATATCAGCCACAATCAGATCTGTAGCTCCTTGCCAGAAATCCGGTTTTGTCAGATCTACACCCAAATGTTTGAGCACCAAATCCTCCAATGTCATCACGCCGGTATCCTGCAACAAGCTATCATATTTGTCTGCAAAGGAAGCTCCCTCTTGTAATGCCAGACGATATAAGCCTGTACTGAACATATAACCAACGGTGTACGGGAAATTATAGAAAGGTACATCTGTGATATAGAAATGCAGCTTCGACGCCCAGAAGTGAGGATGGTATTCAGAAAGCACACCACAGAAAGCTTCTTTCTGTGCTTCCACCATCAGAGCGGACAGTTCCTCAGCATTTACAAGACCTTCCTTACGTTTCTCATAAAAGCGAGTCTCGAACAAGAATCGAGCGTGAATGTTCATAAAGAATGCCACACTGTTCTGTATCTTCGTTTCAAGCAGTGCCAGCTTCTCCTCTGCATTGCCCGCAGCTTTAACCTGAGCATCAGATACAATCACTTCTGCGAAGGTTGAAGCGGTCTCTGCAACGTTCATTGCATAATTCTGATTAAATACAGGTTGATCATCAAGCAGGTAAGAATGATAAGCATGTCCCAGCTCATGGGCCAATGTTGAAACATTGGAAGGTGTACCGCTGTAAGTCATGAATATCCGTGATTCTTTACTCTCAGGGAAGGAAGTACAGAATCCACCAGGACGTTTGCCATTACGATCCTCAACCTCGATCCAGTTATTATCAAAGGCACGCTCTGCAAACTCAGCCATCTTAGGACTAAATTTACGGAACTGTGTGACGATATCCTTCGCAGCTTGATCATAAGGGATCTTGCCGGAGGATTTGCCTACAGGAGCTTCGACATCGACCCATGAGAGAGAATCCAGCCCCAGCAGCTTGGCTTTACGCTGAAGGTAGGACACAAGTATAGGTTTGCTATTCGTAATCACGTCCCACATCGTATTTAAGGTGTCCTGTGTCATACGATTGATGCTGAGCGGATCTTTCAGAACATCGTCCCAGCCTCTGCCCTTATAGAGCTTCAGGCGGAAGCCTGCTAAGTGATTTAAGGTATCCGCGCAATTATCTGCCGCTTCAGTCCAAGCCTCTTCCCATTTATGGAACATCGTTTGACGCACTTTTGGATCTGGATCATCCAGCTTATTAAAAGCTTGGCCAGCAGATAGCAGCTTTGTTCCTTCTTCATCCTCAAATGGGATCTTGATCGAGCTCACAATCGTATCATAGTGCCCGCTCCATCCATGATATCCGTCAACAGCTAATTCCAACGCTAAGCTTTCCAGCTCAGGGCTCATCTTCTCACGGGCCAAATCACGGCTCTCGCTCAGTACGAACGTTAAAGGAGCAATCTCTGGACGAGCCATCCACTCAGCCCATACCTTGTCCGTAGTCTGACGAAGTACATTGCTAAATTGCGAGCTGATCCCTTCGAATCCGGCGCGCATGCTTGTCACTTTGGCCGCCAGCCTTACCGCACCCTTGTCCATCTGATTCTGAGCGCCTAGACAGTCTGCGAAGGAAGTGACCTCCACAAGTCTTCCTGAACAGCTCTGAAGCAATGCTATAACCTCATCCAATGCTTTGGTAGACGCAACATCCGTTGGTGCCACAGCATCCTTCACAAAGCCTTGCAAGGATAAAATATCTTTTTCAAGCTTGCTCAAGAACCCTTCTAACTCTGCAGACGAAGACCCCCCCGGAAAAATAGTATCAAGTTCCCAAGTCAGTGATAACGGTTGTTTCATGTGTACTCACCATTCCTTTGCTTTCATTTGACTTTCTTTGTAATTGTCTTAACACCATGGTAAAGTGAATAACGATATCTGAACATTTATAGCCGATAAACTTTAGGAGGGCATCCATATGAAGCCACTACAAATTTCAGCGGAAACAGCCATTACGTTATCCAAGCAACTAGGCGTTCCTTTGGAACACTTGATGCATATGCCCCAACATATTTTACTACAAAAAATAGCGGAGCTATCCAAAAAAGAAAATCCCCCACAAACTGAGGGCGAAAATGAAGAGACTCCTTCTGGGAAGGACTCACAATGATTCCATTTAGTCATACCTGGCCTTATGACATCATTCTAGGCGATATGTATGTGCAATACTGTCCATTCTGCAACTCAGAGAATGTGCTTCTGCCTATGAAGCCTAAAGAATTACAAATCGTTCGTGACGGCAAGAAAAAACTGCTCGTCTTCCCCTGCTGCAGCGCCAGTCCTACAGTTATAGATAATGACGGCGATTACCTTTTGTTCGATCGAGCTGTCAGATAAGCAAATCCTAACATTTTCTTTCTACAAAGCGCAGAGGAGAATTTAATTCTCTTCTGCGCTTTTTGTTGTTCGCAAACATTATGAACTTGAAGACAAGCCTTCGATATCAACTTCAACATCTAGAGCCTCAGCACGCATTTGCTCCCGTAAAATAACCCACTGCTCACGTGCCGCTCGAATCATCGCCGCATCCATGATCTTCTGATCATTGATCAGACGGGAGAACCACATTACAGCCACTGAGTATTCTCCGATCCGCCGATTAAGTTCGCCGATCAGGTACATGAGCCGGGCATCATTGCCGGCAATGCCATCTATTTCATAGACCTTAACATACTCGTCCAAAGAATAGCGTAAAAAACGCTTCTCCTGCTCAGTCTCCCCTTGATAGCGATAGAGCCAAGCAATATGATGCAGCAGACTTGCGATAATCCGATCTTTATCGTTAATACTCTGAGCACATAAAAGCGCCAGCTTATAGGTCTCGAGCGCAGTTTCCCAGTCTCGTTTCTCTCCAAAGTCACGGCTCTTCCAGCGTTTTCCTACCTGTTCATTAAATGCCTTACGCTGGCGTTCCGTCAGCTTGTCAGCCGAATTTTCTGTGGAGGCAAACCCGCAATTGGGGCAGACCCGTACAACATAATAATCCGGATTCTCATTTTTATAATACGCGCAGAAATCAGCATCACGCCGAATAGCCTTTTTTAGACTAGGACGTACCCGCGAGGTTGAAAATTCATTTTCACAGTTGCAACACTTGACCTTAATAGAATATAGGGGTATTAACTCTGTCAAGTACTCTCATTCCTTTCAGGATCAACCTGTCCCTTATTATTCCTGGGGCATGTTAACAAAATGATGTGCAGGACCTGCAAGGCGGCTAAGCACGAATGAACGCAGTGGTTCTTCGACTCCAGTCTCCACCAGTGCCTCTTTCATACATTGTAGCCACTCCTCAGCACGTTCTGGAGTAATAGGAATATGCATATGCCTTGCTCTCATCATGGGATGTCCATGTAATTCCGAATAAAGTGGACCCCCGCCAAAAAACTGTGTCAGGAATTGATATTGCTTCTCCAGAACTGGAGTAATATCTTCAGGGAACAAGGGTCCCAGCTGCGGATGAAGCTGTACCTTGGCATAGAACACTTCCACCAACCGATGTAGTGCTTCAGCCCCCCCTAGATTGTCATATATACTCTCATTTGGATTCATTGAGGTTACCAGCCTTCTTCCATATTAATGAAACGTTACTTATTTTATTATACCAAAGATAAGCATAACACGGATATCCGTCGAAAGTGCTCTCTAAACTACAGAAAAAAGGCGCTAAACTATAGTTCAGCGCCTGAAGAGTAAGGTTAGTAGGTCCTAAATTCCTCATCACCAGGAGGGACGAGAGAGACCCGGATTACATATACAAAAGCACAAACGAGAACTCCGGCTATAACGCTCATCGCCATCACTCCATCCCATTTAATCGTGTAACAGAGGGTGCATTTATTTATTACATAATATCATAATTCCTGCGAAAAAGCACAGATAATTGTAACCGCTTTCTCCATTTTTTTGTGCTGTTTGTCCCTCTTTTTGCATACATCTAACCATAGACCAGGAGGCGTTAATTATGACTTTTAAAAAGATTGGCGGCCCGCTGCTGGGATTCATATTGGCAGGTTGTATGCTGCTTATGTTACTTCATCCTGAAGCATCTCTTGCCGCAGCCTTACGTGGCCTGGCCATCTGGTGGGACGTGCTCTTCCCTTCACTGTTTCCCTTCTTCGTCATTTCTGAAATCATGCTAGGCTTAGGCATTGTCCATCTCTTCGGCGCTTTACTTGATCCACTGATGCGTCCCCTCTTCGGTATACCAGGCAGCGGTGGTTTTGTCGCGGCCATGGGATATGTATCAGGATATCCCGTTGGAGCCAAATTAACCGCTAAGCTGCGGGAGCAGAAGCTGATCAGCAGAATCGAAGGTGAACGCCTTGTAGCATTTACAACCTCCTCCGATCCTATTTTTCTATTAGGGGCGGTATCCGTTGGGTTCTTTCGCGATGCTTCTTTGGGGCTAATATTGGCACTAGCCCACTACGGAAGTGGCTTAATGGTTGGTCTCCTAATGTCATTTCATGGACGTAAGGAACAAAAGACCCCCACCCAAGACCCAACAAAAAGTAGTTCTGACGTCCCCTCTGCTCCAGCAAAACAAGGATTCGGCAGAATACATGCCGCACTCCTTGCGATGTCCGAAGCCCGGCGCAAGGATGGACGTAGCTTCGGGGAGCTGTTAAAAGGAGCGATCCAATCCTCGCTACAGCTTATTATTGTCGTAGGGGGTCTGGTTGTATTCTTCAACGTGCTAATGGAGCTGCTTGCCCGTGCCGGAATCCTGCCCTCACTATTTAGCCTGGCCGGATCTCTCGTCTCCCTTGTTGGAGGGCCTCCCGAATTAGCTCAGGCCTTGATCAGCGGATTATTCGAGGTCACCATAGGTGCTCGTTCTGCTGGTGAAGCCGCTTCTTCCATCCCGCTTCAATTCAAGGTCGCAGCAGCTGCCTTTATTCTCTCTTGGGGTGGATTATCTGTACATGCCCAAGTCGCCAGTATTTTGAACGGTACCGGGCTGCGTTATCTGCCGTTCTTAACTGCGAGACTAATACATGCCGTACTCGCAGCAGGTCTCGTGGTGCTGCTATGGAAGCCTGTGATGGGATCAGGATTGTCTTCTGCTTGGGTCTCTCTGCCAGCCTCCACCGCCTTCACACCTTCAGCCTCTGGTGTCACTGCCAGCCTAGCTCTACTGAGTCTTATACTGGCCGCTGCTCTTCTAGTGTCACTGCTTATTCCTGTCTTTATGGCAATGCTCCGATTGATGCGCCGAAGTTGATTACATATTGTGTTCCGGGGCAAGATTGATTATGATCGGTGTATGACGGAATTATATAAAGGAGCTTGTACATCTTGAGATATTATGTTCTGGACCGCGGTGATGAGCTGTCAATCAAACTTGCCGAGCAATTTCACAAGCTGGCGGCGGAGCGGGATTTGCAACTGGATGCCGAGTCTCCGGAAATCGTCATCTCGATAGGTGGAGACGGCACAATGCTGCACGCTTTTCATACCTTTATCGATCAGATTCCCAACTTAGCCTTTGTAGGTGTGCACACAGGACACCTCGGCTTCTATGCGGACTGGCAAGCAGAAGAGCTGCCCACCTTAATCGATTATATGTGCGGAACCGGTGATTCTGAGCCGCAGAAACCGCGCATTGTGAAATATCCATTAATAGAGCTGGAGATTCACAAAAAATCGGGATCTTCGTCTCACATTGCCCTCAACGAATTTACCCTTAAAGGGGTGGATGGAACTATAATGATCCAAATCGACATCAATGATGTCACCTTCGAAATGTTCCGGGGCGATGGACTTTGTATTTCAACTCCCTCTGGCAGCACCGCTTATAACAAAAGCCTTGGGGGCGCTATGGTTCACCCTTCAATAGAAGCGCTGCAGATTGCCGAAATCGCGTCTATTAACAACCGTGTATTCCGGACAATGGGCTCTCCGCTACTACTGCCGAAGCATCATCATTGTGACATTTTTTCATGTAAAGACCAGCGTTTGCTGCTCACCGTAGATCATAACAACATTCCTGTTGATGACCTGATTTCAGTACGCTGTCAAGTTTCAGACAAAAAAGTCAGCTTTGCAAGGTATCGTCCGTTTCCGTTCTGGAACCGTGTCCGTGAAGCTTTCTTAGTCTGAGATCAGGGGATCAAAAAGCTGGAGATTTCAATATCTCCGGCTATTTTTGGTGTGACAAAACTAACACCAATTGATAGACATAGAGAGAAATCAAATGGTATAATGAGGCTATTTTACAAAGAGTTACATAAAAGGAGAGAGTACTGTTGAAAAAATTATTATCCCTCTTGAGCATAAGTCTTCTGGCCCTGATACTGGCGGTCCCGGCTTTTGCTGCTTCAAAACCGATTGATGTTTATATCAACGGCAGTAAGGTTTCCTTTACCGCAGGAACCCCATACTTAGCGAACAATTCTGTACTTGTCCCTTTCCGGGTCATCTTCGAAAAGCTTGGACTGCAGGTGCTTTGGGATGCCAAGACTGGAACAGTAACAGGTAAAAGTTCAAATCTGGCGATCAGCCTGAAAATTGGCAGCAACCGCGCAACCGTTAACGGAACCGTGAAAAAACTGACTACCGCACCAGTCTCCTCAGCTGGCACTACATACATTCCTTTACGTTTTATCGCAGAGGCAACCGGAGGCACAGCCGTCTGGAATTCAACCAGCAGAAGCGTGCAAATTACCACCCCAGTATCCAAAGATAAGGACGAAGCAGCGATTACAGCATTAATCCGTTTGTCTAATAAATATTTCAATGAAGAAAAAGCAATTAGCTTCTATTCCCTTATGGATTCAGAATCCTCTAATGCGGACTCGGTGGCGGATCTTAATGCATCCTTTGAGATTTTTGACATAAAAAATACTATTGAGAGTTTGGAAATCATTGATATTTCAGGCAATGACGCTACTGTCTATACACTGGAAAGCTCTCGCCGGACAGGTGGGGCCTATACGCCAGATACAGAGGACGAATACATGTATACACTTGTCCGCAAGAATGGAAGCTGGAAAATATCATCTGTGGAATCCCAAAGCTCCGTGATACTGCTGACTCGTGAACAAGCTCTAAAAACAGCAGCTAACATTCCTCAAAATGATGCGGATGCCATCAAAGGTAATATCACCAAATATTATCAAGCTATGAATGAACAAAATTCGGCCGCTGTTCTTTCCACCATGACTTCATACGGAGAAGAATATGATACTTCCCTTAAGGAAGATCTGGAAGATTTCTTTACTTCATATGACGTCATTTATACTCCAAGCGTTTCGAGTATCTACTATTTTAGCGCCAAAGAAGCAGCTATTTATGTAGAAAGCAAAGAGAAGGATGCCAGTGAAGAGGAAACTTTTGAGCAAGGCACGATCTTCATTTTATCCAAGTCGGATAACGGGGTATGGACTACTGATAACACCTACAGCGTTTACTATAAACTTGTGAAATCCTAACAACCATACGTCACAGAAAGTTAATTCGTGCAGTGTATACTTTCTTATCTTATAAATTATATAAAAAGGGCGTATGATTCCATGAAATCCAATAAAGTAATAAGTGCACTTCTAGGCAGCTGTCTGGCTTTATCCCTAACTTTTGCTCCAGTGGTGTCTGCTGCCGATGCCGCTCAGGCATCTACAGATAACCGTGATCTTATCAATGAAGTCATGAATATTCTGGAGAACTATAACCTCTCCGGTGTAGATAAGGATACCTTGATTCGTGGAGCCATTGACGGCATGGTGAACACCCTGGATGATCCCTATAGCCAATACTTCAATACCGAGGAAGCGGCACAATTTGAACATGATGTTGATCTGGAATACGTTGGTATTGGTGTTAGATTGCAATATACCGCAACAGAACTCTACATCGAAGACATAACACCCGGTTCGCCTGCAGAACAAGCAGGTCTGAAACGCGGCGATACGATAGTCAAAATTAACGGAATCCCCGTTGAAGAGACTGAAGGTGACGAGTTAAGCGGAGCCGCAGGCACCAAGGTCACTCTGCAGGTGCTCCGGAATGGAGTGTCTAAATCATTTCGTGTAACCCGGAATGAAATCAGCTCAACTTCCGTTACCGGAACCATTGTTGGACAGAAGATAGCCTACATCACACTGAGCGGTTTCACACAGAATTCCGATGAAGAATTCGCCGCCATGCTGAAAAAGATGCGCGCAGCAGGTATGAAATCGATGGTGCTTGATTTGCGTGACAACTTAGGCGGCTATATGGATTCGGCATACAACATTACCTCCAATTTTATGGATAAAGGCATTATGATGTATACCTCTGATCAAACCGGAGCACTTACTCCAGTAACGATTACCAGCGGCAGCAAAATAGGCGTACCCGTCGTTATTCTAACGAATGAGTACACTGCCAGCGCTTCTGAGGCGCTTACTGGCGCATTACGTGACAATAAGCTCGCTACCGTCGTAGGCACTCGTTCTTTCGGCAAAGCACGTATTCAGAGCCTGCTTCCAATGTCTAATGGAGACATGCTGAAGCTGACTACGCAGAAATACCTAACTCCAAATAAAGAAGACTTTAATCACATCGGCCTTGCACCGGATATTGAGGTTAAAGGCAAAACTGCACAGCTGATTACCGCTCTTCAGATTGCAGGAATGAAAAGCATTGAGGTTTCCGGTGATCATCATATCTTGAACGTCAACGGGGTTGCCTTTGCTGGTAATGTGGGTCTAATAAAGCAAGGAGATAAGACTTATGCTTCTTCGCTCGTATTAGGTGCACTGATCGAAGGCGACATCACATGGGATGCCAAGAACAAAAAAGTCATCGTAACGAACGGGGCAGGTAAAGCGACCGGCTTTACGTTATCCTCCAAAGAGGCGCTTTCTCAGAACGGTGAGACCTTCATTGAATTAAATGCCTTTAAGAAGAAGTTCCCTGCGCTTGTATGGAGTTACAATGCAACACAGAAACAATTGAAATTATCTGTAAAATAGATCCTTAATCTCACTAATCATTAAGCTGCTGAATCAAGCACCAATGAGTAAAAACAGGAGTTGTCACATAAGCCATGAAATGGCCGTTGGGACAACTCCTGTTCTTTGTTTAGTTTGATAATATTTGCACCTACGAAACATCTGTAGCACCTATCGGACATGGATGACCCTAAACGCAATATTAATCCATATTTGTTATGCTATCGGACTCCATAGTCGCTATTGGTATGAAAAACACCATAATTACGCCTCTTTCTAACGAATAGCTTCATTGGAGTCCGAAACCCTGCTCAAAAAGCTGAAAATTCGCAAATAACGGCATCTGGGTCCTTAAGCCTTAGGGGATGATGAAACTGCTGGGTCAAGCAGCCAACGACTAACAGCATAGAGCAGCAGAGCAACACACAGCAGCACAGCAACACCGAGCGGCACAGCAACACCGAGCAGCACAGCAACACTGAGCAACACAGCAACACTGAGCAGCACAGCAACACTGAACAGCACAGCAACACTAAGCTACACAACAACACTGAACAGCACAGCAACACTAAGCTACACAGCAACACTGAACAGCACAGCAACACTGAGCCACACAGCAACACACAGCAACACAGCAACACCGAGCCACACAGCAACACTGAGCAACACAGCAACACTGAACAGCACACAGCAACACTGAGCAACACCGCAACACTGAGCCACACAGCAACACCGAGCCACACAGCAACACCGAGCCACACAGCAACACCGAGCAGCACAGCAACACCGAGCAGCACAGCAACACCGAGCAACACAGCAACACCGAGCCACACAGCAACACCGAGCAGCACAGCAACACACAGCAACACCGAGCCACACAGCAACACTGAGCAACACAGCAACACTGAACAGCACACAGCAACACTGAGCAACACTGAGCAACACCGCAACACTGAGCCACACAGCAACACCGAGCAACACAGCAACACCGAGCCACACAGCAACACCGAGCAGCACAGCAACACCGAGCCACACAGCAACACCGAGCAACACAGCAACACACAGCAACACAGCAACACCGAGCGGCACAGCAACAGCAGAGCAGCGATCTCCAAGTACCGGGAGAAACGCTGCTCTGCTATTTTTTATAAGAAAAAAAGCTGGCTCATTCGTAGAAGGACTCTACTTATGGTTCAGCTTTCATCATTAAGGTTGTGAATTTTCTATGTTTTGGTTGTTTTGGTTGTTTTGAGCGCTTTGAGGTTTTGGTGTGTTTTGGGGCTTCTGAGACTGACCTTGTGGCGGTCTGCCTTGGAAATCCTTTTTGGATTTCTTGCCCTGTGAATCCTTGCCCCGGTGATTTCGGCTCTGATGTTCTCTCACAGGTCTATCCTTCGCCATATTGTCCTTTGAAGAAGTCATCTCTTTAAATGCCAATGAGTGATTCGAGCCTTGCTTAGAGGATGTTTCTTTAACAGAGAACTCTTTATCTGCAGCCGCTTCATCACTAGCTTCCCCTTCTTGCTCCAAGGCCTCTTCATCACTCGGCTCTGGTATTTCTTTGATTAAAATATCCTTGAACATGCCTTCCTGTGGTACCTCTTTCAATTTATGCAGCACAAAATAAGCGCAGCCAAAATTGCAATATTCATTAATATAATCAACCATACCCGAAATCGCTGTATCCCGATTCACCTTAGGATGGTTGTCCCGGTAAAAACCTTTCAAACGCAACTGACTGTAACCCCAGTCACCGATAATATAGTCGTATCTTTCCAGCACCTCGCTATATCTCCCGCGAAACGCCTCCGGATTCCAACCATCCTTATGATCCAACATAAGTTCATAGCCTTTTCCGCCTATTACGATCAAACCTTTTGTCGCCTGCCTTTCTTTGGGTATCGTAGCGTTGATTATACCGCCATCTATGTGGAATATTGGGCTTTCGGTCGCTGTTCTAGAACCGCTCCTACAGCACCAATATTCCCCTCCGATGACGCAAATCAACGATTTTTATGGGTAACCTAAGAGCAGAGATATCAGAACGCTGTCGCTTCTTCCTCCTCTTACTAACATTCTCCGTGAATTAAACCACAGAAAAGCAATAATTAGCTAGAAGAAACCGCACGCTCCTCGCGAGCTTGAGCTGCAGACTTCACCTGCTCATGCGCATGATAAGAGCTGCGAACTAGCGGGCCTGATTCCACGTGGCTGAAGCCACGCTTCATTCCCTCTTCCTTCAACAGTGCAAATTCCTCCGGTGGATAATATTTCTCCACATTTAAGTGTTTTGGAGTGGGTTGCAAATATTGTCCTAAAGTCAATATATCACAATTTACGGCTCGCAAATCATCCATTGCTTGTAAAATCTCATTCCACTCTTCACCGACACCAAGCATGATGCTCGATTTGGTTGGAATATTGGGTTTCATTTCCTTGGCTCTGCGCAGCAATTCCAAGGAACGAGGGTACTTCGCTTTAGCCCGTACACGATCTGACATCCGTTCCACGGTCTCAATATTATGATTAAGAATGTCTGGATTACTGTTCATGACAATCTCAAGACTATTCCGGTCTCCTAAAAAGTCTGGAATAAGCACTTCAACACTACATAACGGAAGGCGTTTACGAATCGCCGCTACCGTCTCAGCAAAAATCTGAGCGCCACCATCCGCAAGATCATCGCGGGCCACACTAGTCACCACACAGTGACGAAGATTCATTTTCTCTGCAGCTTCAGCTACACGTTCAGGCTCCTGCAGGTCCAGTTCTGTAGGCATCCCTGTATTCACTGCACAAAAACGGCATGCGCGTGTACAAATATCACCTAAAATCATGAAGGTAGCCGTACGGTTTGCCCAGCATTCATAAATATTCGGACACCTAGCTTCTTCACATACGGTATGTAAAGTTTTGGAACGCATCATGCTTTTGATTTCCTGATAGTTGTCACCGGTAGTTAGCTTAATCTTAATCCAATCCGGTTTAGGTTGCTTTGCTGTTTTATTAGACAAAATGATAAACCCCGCTTCCTCCTGAATGTGATGCTGCAGATGAAAGTTGCTGCCTCATATTATAACATGTGCGATTTACAATTGCCTGTTTTTGTGAAATATGCAGGGTGTATCATCTGGAGTTTCCAGCGAGATTTTTCTGGTACCTTTAGACAAGAACGGATAAAAAGTAGCATTTTGCACCAATCTATAAAAAAGCTTCATCCGAAGTGACTACATTCAATTTAATGCCCGGACAAAAGGAGGCTGTTATCTTGCTGGCCCTATTTAAGAATATTAAAGACCGGAGAACCCTGTTATGCCTGTCCGCGGCCGCTATCCTCTGGGGTGGTTTAAACCTTCCCGTTTCAGCAGCTGTAGCGCGGCCTACAATCCAACCGGTGATGAGCAGCGGGGATCCCGCTAGTGCTAGCAAAGAAGCGCAATGGTCTGGCCGTAGACAGCTTTATGAGCAAATGAGCGCAGCTACTGGTATCCCGTGGTTTAGGTTCGCAGCCATTGATCAATATGAACGCACGCTCGCCAAAAAGGGAGCCTCAGGGCAGCCTGTCTCCACGCGCCTTACAGCCATAAAGATCCCGGCACCGGTATGGGCAGGTCCACTCAATCCGGATCAGGGGGATACTTCCCCGAACTCCATTAGCTTCTTTGATGGTTTTGGCAGTGATGGCTCAGGAGACGGCATTGCTGATCCAGAGAATGATGCGGACGTTCTCTATAGCATGGCTAGACACTTATTGAAGTATGGACAATCCGCTAGTGATTTCAGTATCGGGGTCTGGGAGTATTATCACAATGGCCGCGCCTCGCAGCGCATTACCCAGTTCGCGAAGTTATATGAACATTTTGGACGGCTGGACCTATCCGGCAATGCCTTCCCGCTTCCCTTAAGTAACCTTTATTCTTATCGTAGCACTTGGGGCACTGGAAGAAGCTGGGGTGGAGCACGTATCCATGAAGGAACAGATTTATTTGCACCTCAAGGAGTGCCAGTCCGAAGCACCTGCTTTGGCTTAGTGGAGACAAAAGGCTGGAACCGGTACGGCGGCTGGAGAATCGGGATTCGCGATATTGAGAACCGTTACCATTATTACGCTCATCTATCTGGATATAACAAAACCATTTCTCGCGGAGATATAGTTACCCCCGGTGAAATTATTGGCTGGGTAGGCAGCTCGGGTTACGGCAATCCCGGAACACAAGGGAAATTTCCTCCGCATCTACATTTTGGCATTTACCGCGATCGCGGAATTACCGAATGGGCTTTTGATCCGTTTCCGTTGCTGAAACAATGGGAGAATCAGGAATATAGAGACTTAAAGAACAAAAGAAGCAAAAAAAGTGCCGTAAATTAGAATAAGGTCCCTTTCCTTAGAGAGGGGCCTTTTCTTTTTTAATACAACATCAAACAGCCGAATGGTTCAATGCTGACCGTAAGCTTATTATTATTTTTAAAAATTACTCCAGACAATAAATCAGTTAATTCGTTCTTATCAGTTCGATATGGGCTAAGCTCTAGTTGGTAAGGGTTTGGAGAATTATTGATAATCAGCCCTATCTTTTCGTGCTCCACACCTCGTATGTAACCAAGCACATTACGAACTTCATCAGTAAACCAAGGACGGAAGGAGCCTTTGCGCAGAACCTCATGACTTTTTCTCAGAGAAATCAACTGTTGATACCACTTATGCAGCACTGCATTCTGAGCTTGTTCTTGCCATATCATAGCTTTTCTACAGTGGGGGTCCGTCGCCCCTTCCATCCCAACCTCATCCCCGTAATAGATCATTGGAATGCCGATATAGGTCATCTGGAAAAAAACAGCCAGCATCATACGTTCAACAGCGGTACCCAAGCGGTCCCAACCACGCCCACCTTCTTTACACGCTGTAAGAAACCGCAGGGTATCATGGCTGCCAAGCAACTGAAACATAGCCGAATTCGCCTTCATTATACAACGCCTCCTGATGGAGCAATTGCTCCATAAAGCGAACTGGCCCCGTCGATTGTTCCGCAAAAAATTCTAACACTGCATCACGAAGCACATAATTCATTCCTCCATCGAACTGATCCCCTCTAAGCCATGGCCCAGAAGCATGCATAATCTCACCGATCAGCAGGATTTCAGGATATTCAGATTTGAGTTCTTGCCGAAACCGGGACCAAAAACGCGGATTAACTTCATTGGCCACATCCAGACGCCAGCCGTCAATCCCTGTCTCGCGCACCCAATACTTCGCAACCTCAATCATGTAATTCGCCGTATCCGGATTATCCATGTTCAGCTTTGGCATATGCGCTTCAGCTTTGGCAAACGTTTCATAATTGGGTACAGGAGTCTGCGTAACCGGAAAGGA
Organism: Paenibacillus sp. FSL H7-0690; assembly: GCF_037980415.1. Taxonomy (NCBI): domain Bacteria; kingdom Bacillati; phylum Bacillota; class Bacilli; order Caryophanales; family Paenibacillaceae; genus Paenibacillus; species Paenibacillus sp. FSL H7-0690. The sequence continues at coordinate 5,871,396 of NZ_CP150281.1, forward strand.
ATGAATGAAGAACCAATCTTTATACGGAGATTGCTCTCCTTTTGCCAACACATCCTTAAACGCGAAAAAGCGATCTCCCGAATGATTAAACACAGCATCTAAAATCACTTTGATTCCATGCCTGTGCGCCTGGCTGACCAGTGCCTTCAATCCTTCCGTATCCCCAAATACTGGATCAACCTTATAGTAATCGGAGGTATTATATTTATGTTCTGAAGGAGACTCAAATACAGGCGTCATATAAACAACGTTTACTCCTAACTGTTGCAGGTAGGGCATTTTGTCAGAGATGCCTTGTAAGGTCCCTTCGTTATAACTGCTGGGATAGATTTGATAGGTTACTGCATCCATGCTCCATGAAGGTAACTTCAACGCCTCAGAATGATGGAGATATGCATATTGAAAAGAACCCGCGCGTTCCCGGTTCTCCGACGCCCCTCTCTCTCCATACCAGACATATTCACCAGCAGGATTAGTTACATGGAATAGATATCTGCATTTTTTAGTAGGGGTCTCAATGACCGCTTCATGTATCTCATAAACACCTGCCGACCCAATCCGCTCCATCTGCAAAGGAACTTCATGCCCCGGAGAATCATAACGGTCTGAGTAGATGACGGTACAGGATAATTGTTGTCCAGCTTGCGTGAACAGTCTGAGCTTCAAGATGCCCGTACCCATAGGATAGGCAAACGGATCTTCACTTGTATGATATAAAAACCATGTATGAGGCATAACTTCTAAACTCCTTTTTATACTTTTATCGTTAAATCTATGAGACTTATTGTGATTAGAGAGACTGCTAAATTTGTGTTATTATGGTTACAAATACCGTTCCGGATTATGAGGGGAAGACAATGAAAGTAACCATTTCTGATATTGCCAAAGCAGCCAATGTGGCTAAATCTACCGTATCCAAAGTATTAAACGATTCCCCCAAAATATCACAGGAAACGAAACACAAGGTTCGCGAAATTATGAAGCAAATGAACTATACACCAAGTAGTATCGCTACCGGATTAGCCAGACAAAGCAGCTGTAATATTGGTCTCCTGGTCGATATGTCCAAGGAAAGTGAATTTCTAAACCAGTTTTTCTACAACATCATCGGTGGAATAGAAAGTGTAATTGCACCTTTAAAATACGAGCTGACTATTTCCAATGTACAGCATAGTAGTCCGGAAGGACATTTTCTAAATAGACTTGTATTCAGCAAACGTGTCGACGGAATCATAGCGAATAACTCCGTACTCACGGAAGAGCTTTGCGAAGAACTAAACCGCTTGGAGTTTCCCTACATCTCCATCGGCGAAATTATGACTCTCGGAAGCTGGGTTGATTTCGATAATGAAGCAGGCGGCAGCATGCTGACCTCACATTTAATAAAGCAGGGGTACTCCAAAATAGCCTTCATAGGCGGGCAGCAGCAGGAAAAGATTTATACCCATCGTCTGAGTGGATATTTGCAAGCATTGCAGCAAGCAGATCTTGCCGATCAGCAGCAATGGATTATCAATTGTAAGGCTGATGAACATGAGAGCTATCTTGCTGCACTTGAGCTTCTACAGAGCGAAGATCGACCAGACTCCGTAGTATGCATGAACAGCTATGTTGCCTTCGGGGTGCTTCAAGCTGCAAAATCACTGGATATTCATGTTCCCTCACAGCTCGGCATTGCCGCATTTGATGAATATCCTCTGTCCCGTTACACTACGCCTCCTCTAACCTCGCTGAATATCGACACCTTCCAGCTGGGGGTATCTTCAGGCGAGCTGCTGATGCAACGCATTCGTAATAACAACATACCTTCTAGGCATTTGCTTCTCGAGCCAGAACTCATTCCTCGTGAGTCAACTATGAGATCCCAGTTCCCGGCGGGAACTTAGTGAAGAGGCAGGAAGCTTGGTTGCGCTGAGTGCTGTTTCGGTTTGATTGTCTTGAGTAACTAACTGAGCTTGGTTGCGCTTGTATAGCTGACTGAACTTTATTGCGCTGCATGCTGTTTCGGCTTGATTGTCTGGAGTAACTGAGCTTGATTGAGCTTGTATAGTTGTCTGAACTTTATTGCGCTGCGTGCTGATTCGGCTTGATTGTCTGGAGTAACTGCTTTAGCTTGATCGAATTTGAGTAGCTAACATGGCTACATCGGATTTAATTGCATTTTGTGCAATAGAAATCCTTATAGGATGGATAACATTCGATTTAATTGCACTTTGTGCAGTCAAAACTCATAAAATCGGTAAAAAACAGCCTTTTTCCTGAATTCTACTGCACAAAATACAGTTAAATCTTTCTACCAGCTTCAAACAGAAAGTTTAATTGTACTTTCTGCAATTAAAAAGCTTCATACTGCTTACCAAGGAGCGGCCCCATACGGGAGCCGCTCCTTGTTGTGTTTAAGCTGTAGATATTATGAAGCTTATAGATCCTTCCAGCGCTGAACCGTCAGATTTACGGTTTGTGCACCGCCTGATGGCGTAAGGGTTCGATTGGAAAGATCCGATCCATTCGAATTCACCTCCACATTAGTCCAAGCGCCTCGTGTAACTTTGTATTGAATTGCTGTTCCCGCCGGTAGACTTAGTGTGATGGAGTAAATACCGTCACTACCCTTCGTCAGTTGGTAGTTCGGATCTGCCGCATTCCAGCTATTAAAGGAACCGGAGAGATAAACGGGACCACTCACAGGAGTAGACGCAGGAACAGTTACTCGGAATGTAACACTATCTGCTTGTGGCTCTCCTGCGGTGATGTTGCCATTCACCATACTCCAGGTGCCCGCAGCAAAATGATAGTTATTGCCTCCATTGTTATCCCATGTGCCACTGCCATTATTAAAGGCTGCGGTCAGCCCAGCTGCCGTGTCCAACTGAATCGTAACCGCCTTATATCCTGTAAAAGCAGAAGCTTGAAGCTGCTCGCCTGGAGACGTCGTCCAGACCGTTGAACCATCGAGCTTATAATGGATATAAGAGCTGCTATAAGCCGCATTCTTATAATAGATCGTTGCCGTGCTGCCGACAGGTGTTGCCGTTGGTGTTGGTGTTGGCGTTACGGTTGGTGTCGGTGTCGGCGTTACCGTCGGAGTTGGTGTCGGCGTTACCGTTGGCGTCGGTGTTGGCGTTACGGTTGGTGTCGGTGTCGGCGTTACCGTCGGAGTTGGCGTTGGTGTTACCGTCGGTGTCGGTGTCGGCGTTACCGTTGGTGTCGGCGTCACGGGTCCACCCGATTGAATATTGCCAGTTGGTGTATAGGTCCAGGTGCCGGTACTAAATAAATAGTTGCTGCCCCCATTACTGTCCCAAGTGCCGCTGCCATTGTTAAAGCAAGCTTCAAGCTGGCTGGCTGAGCCGATATTAATCGTTATTTTGTTGTAGCCTGCTACATCAGAGACAGGTATCGCCACACCCGGTGATGTCGTCCAAGTTCCGCCTGCAGGGCGATAATGAATATAAGGCGAGGCATAGCCCTGCTTATAGTAAATAGTGACACTGTTCCCCGCTGGTGTTGTCACTGAAGCAATCGCGCTAAGGAGGGATAGATTGCCTGCTGCATCCATTGCTTTTACCGTATAGTCATACGTAGTACTGGCAGATAATCCGTTATCTGTATATGAAGTAGTTGCGGATGTACCCACTTTTACGCCGTTGCGATAAATTTCATATCCGGTCACACCTACATTGTCGGTGGAAGCGGTCCAGCTTACTAAAGCACTGGATGCATTTTGAACGGTTGCGGTCACGTTAGTGGGTACAGTTGGAGCAACTGTATCTGTAGGAAGCTGTTGTTTTGCATAGATTTTGGCTGCATTTGCACCCACGGTTACAGTGATCTGCTTGCCAGTTGCTCCACCCGATTGTACGGTTACCGTATCCGAAGTGTTCAACTGGTTATAAAGAACCGTCCCGACTGCCAAGCTGCTCTCTGCACGCAGTGGAATGGTAACGGTCTGCGAGCCGCTGGATTTATTACTGAATACGGAGATAACTTCCTGCCCCAGATTAGTTCCAGTGTCAATACGACGTGAAAAAGCATATAAGTTCTGTGCAGACCACATTTCACGTTGAGTGCCTGTACGGAGTGCCGGATTATTTTTCCGAATCTCATTAAGTTTGGCTACGTGCTTGTAGGTGCTGGCATTCTCATTAAAATAATTCTCTATTACATTGCCGTTTGCATCCCGTTTCACCATTGACCAGCGGTTCCAGGTATCGGCGATGCCTCCCGTCATAATCTGCCCGTTACCATTGCCTTTGTTCTGTTCCGTACCTTGGAAGACAACGGGTGTTCCACGCACTGTAAAAATAAAACTCAAAGCGTTCTGCAGCTTATCTACGCTTCCTCCAGCTTCTGTGAGAAAACGATTGCGGTCATGATTGTCGATAAAGGTAACCATGTGATTGGCATTTCCGTTATAGTAGGAATCCTGTGCCAAGGTGCTTTTAATATTGGAGTCAAAAGACTGCCCATATGCGAAGCTATTTAGAACGGAGAAGAACATTGGGAAATCAAGCATGCCCCACTCCTTGTTGTTGCCGACCCAGCGCGAGACAAATTCAGCATTGCCGTCAAAATTCTCGCCAAAGGTATTAACCCCCAGATAATTTTGCAATTCACCAATATCAGTCGGCTTCATCAGCTTGGCTGCATCTACACGCGCACCATCTGCCCCTGTATAGTCAAACCAGCCTTTAATCGAATCAAATATGGCCTTTTTAGCAGCAGGGACATCGAAGTCAATGTCATCCAGTCCGCCTAGATCATGATTTTCTAAGTAATCCTGTGCCCATTGATCGTATCTTCCGTCTGCCAAAGACCAGTTGATATCTCCGTTATGGTGATACCAAGCCGGGTTATTGAAAGGAGCTGCTGGCTGCAAACTAGGGATATCATAGTAGGCTTGGGTACCCAGCATATAATCCCCGATATGGTTTGGCACAACGTCTATAACCACCTTGATGCCAACCGCATGTGCGGAATCCACTAACTCCTTCAGCTTCTCCTTTGTACCGAAGTAGGGATTGGCTGCGTTAGGGTCCTTAACGTTGTACCCGTGATACGCCGTGTTTTTACCACTGCCGTTGTTCTCCCGATTCGTCATTTGCGGCTCCGCCACTGGGGAAATCCAGATCGCGGTGTAGCCCATATTTTTAATATAAGACAGCTTGTCGATCACCCCTTGCCAATCTCCGCCTTTCATATAACGGAAATCTTCTTCAGAGTTCTCGCCATAGCGAATTGCCGCTCCCGTAGCATTGTTGGAAGAGTCCCCGTCATTAAACCGGTCAACCATAATCTGATAAATGGTATCATTCTCGTTAATCGTACCGATGCTGGCTGCATCTGCCTGTTGTGGCGCTAAGACGAATAAATTAATCACAGTAGAAAGAAGAATAGATGTAATCAGAACGGGCACGTACCATAACTTACGTTTCATCGCGCGCATCTCCCTCTCTTATTAAAGCGTATTCATAACACACTAAAACCTACTTCTTGGATTAAAAACGACCTTTCCAGCGATGTTTTTGGCATAGAAACAAACGAATTTTAGGGAAACCGGTTTCCCTACTAAAAATTACCATGACTCCAGACGCGTTGTCAAGCCTTAAAATTGAAATGTACAACAAAAAAAGAGCTCCTATTTAGGAAGCTCTTGGAGTTGAATATTTACTGTTTGAGTTCAGCGTCCCGCCGTCTGAATAAACTGCAAGACCTCATTCATAATTCGGTCCTTCTCTTCACAATGGCACACCATATGACCACTGTTGTCGACCATCAGCACCTGTTTTTGGGTCGCCTTGATCATATGATGTCGTAGGTAATCGGCGCTTCTAGTCTTCACTAGATGATCTCTTTTTCCTTGCACGATCAGGGTTGGAGTCTCAATATGCGGATAGACAGAAAAGCTCTCACGAACCAATCGCTGGAACTCTCGAGTTGCTTTTGGAGGCGTTGAACTGAATTTACTAATATAAGTTTTTAGCATGGAAAAGCTCCCAAGGGTCTTAATAATTTCTACAGGATTCAGCGGAAACACAGGGGTAGACAACAAAGTGAGAGATTTAATCCAAGGTTTATAGCGCACGGAAAGATGTGAAGCAATAAGAGCACCGGTTGAAAAACCGATCAGATGAACGCCGTCATTTGTCTTTAACAGCTCTGTTAATTCATCCTCAGCACTTTGCTGCCAATCATGTCGATCCGAATGCAGGAGATCATTCCTGCTGCCCCCGTGCCCCTTCAGGGTAAATGTTCTGGAACGATAATTATGCTGCTCCATAAACTGGGACAAGGGAGAGATTTCATGCTCACCTCCGGTAAAGCCATGAATAAATAAACAACTTTCCATAATTGTCCCTCTTTTCACATTCCATACTGAATTCCAACTTTATTGTATAATGCCAATCCCCTTTATTTTCTATTCATTCCAACCTTCTATGTAAAACCTTAACCAAATGATGTCAAGGTTTACCACCGTTATAGGTTCAAAAAAAAATATAAACTCTATTGCTCCCACCAAAGAAGACCAAGTGCAGAAGTAATCGTTAAGCCTACAGCCGAGCTAGATGAAGTTACGTTAGCACAAATAGCAGTCCCCGGCGGAACGATGATGCTGCCCGTAAAGTTCTGTGAGAAAGCGCCTGGAGCTAATTGATAATTGTAAAGCGTCGTCCCCCCGCTAATTGCCGCTGTTGAAGATTGAACGGTCATCGCACTTGTAGCCGCGCTTCCGAGATTATTATTGGTTGGTGTCAAGGTTGCAGGAGAGGTTAACGTCCCTCCTTTTACAATTGTAAAGCTTCCAGACATAGCCGATAGCAGAGAAGATCCGCCGATACTGCCGCTAATACGAGAGATATATACGGTTTTCCCGCTACCAGCAGCATTACTAATCCGAATAGAAGTAATTGCAGAAATAAGACTAAGTACGACCAAACTAGACGCGGATGTGTTGGTAGAATACAAGACCGCAGCCTTCGAAGCACTTATTTCAGGTGGCGCGCTGATATCCGGAGATTGGAAGGTATTGACCATATCCACAAAAAGAGGTTGATCATTGTCGTTAAACACATATTGATTAGGCATGATTATCCCCTCCCATTTCTAATATTCCCACCAACTAATAGATGTTGTCGCTGCTGAAGTTCCCGATGCAATCGTGATGGACGTGGTTATAGAATTTCCGGGAGGAACAACGATTTGTCCAGTAAAATCAACAATGACGGGCCCCGCTGCCAGTAATAAAGATACTAGAGTGGCCGGACCTCCCGTAGGGGCAGCAGTCGAGGTTCTGGCCGTCATCACACTGGTTAACGCACTTCCAAAATTAAAATTTATCGGTGTAACGGTAGTCCCGGTGACCGTAGCGTTCCGAAGCAGAGATAAAGTAACAGCAGCTGTTGCCGAGCTAGCTGCAACCCGGGATACATACAATGTACGTCCGCTGCCTGCCGGATTACTAATCTGAACAACTAACGGTGCAGCAGTCGTTACCGTAGAAGTAAAAGGGATTCCAAACAATAGCCCCGCCTTAGCCGCTCCTCCCTCCGGAGCTGAATCTATACCAGGCAACATACGTGTTGACTTGTTCTGTAAAGAGTGGCTGGCTACTCTGATTAAAGACTGAATCGTTTGGCATGCGCTATCCTCCCCGTACTTGAGCTTATCTTATTTTATGCCGCTCTAAGTAACAGGTTGTTTGGGAATGTGCGTATTTTTGCTTTTCCAGCCCAATCACCTCTTATTTTTCACCATATATTATTATCACCATTCGAATGGCTAAGGATTGTCCCTAACGGTTCGCGGCTTATTGAACTGCGGTTTATTGATGCTCAGGGCTCAAACGACGGTTAGGGTCCTTTTATGGATAGGGTTCCAGAAAACCCGTAGGAGGTGAATGAAATCCATAACGGTCTGGAACTAAAAAAGCGCAGCAAAATAAAACACTCAAAAAAACAGGGGAATTGTTCTAGAAATCCGCAATCATTTCCACCTCCAAAGGGTCGAAGAAACCGCCGTAAGGTGACGATCAGTCCTTTATTTTCCGAGCATCAATTTATCGGATTCCCCGTGTCCAGCTCCATTTCACCTCTGCCTTGGCAAAAAAGCGGAACTAAAACGATGATCTCTTACGCAGTTATGAACCAAGGAGACCACCCTGTTAGCGTCCGCTTGGAGATTAGTCCGAACAGTTTTGATTCTTTTATAGATTCAGAAGAGATCGTGGCTGCAAAAGAAATGAAGGTGCTAGTGCCAAGCAGATTTTTAAAGTGGACTCGGATATCCGCCTCCACGCAACAGTCAACGGGTTTAGGCAAAATTGATGTATACGTCCAAGCCCAGTCTATAGGTATGAGTTAACAATTTTATAAGAGAGGGACGAGGAACTTTGCCTAACTACAGCTCTTTTCAAGCTAATCCCGATAATCTACGAACGCTTATTTTTGGCCGGGATGCCTCGCTGATTGATCATCCGCTCACTACAGATCCAGGCGGAAATCTAACGACAATTATCCTAGATGGTACGATTTCCAATATACTCGGAGCTACCATCACTGCGGGTACTTTGTCCTCCGCAGGTACGGTTACCAACATTCTTAACGGGACCATTACTAGCGTACTCGGAGCTACCATCACTGCGGGTACTTTGTCCTCCGCAGGTACGGTTACCAACATTCTTAACGGGACGATCACTAGCGTACTCGGAGCTACCATCACTGCGGGTACTTTGTCTTCCGCAGGTACCATTACTAACATTCTCGAAGGTACCATTACTAACGTGCTCGGGGCTACCATCACTGCGGGTACTTTGTCCTCTGCAGGTACGGTTACCAACATTCTCGAAGGTACCATTACTAACGTGCTCGGAGCTACCATCACTGCGGGTACTTTGTCCTCAGCAGGAACAGTTACCAACATTCTTAACGGGACGATCACTAGCGTACTCGGAGCTACCATCACTGCGGGTACTTTGTCCTCAGCAGGAACAGTTACCAACATTCTTAACGGGACGATCACTAGCGTACTCGGAGCTACCATCACTGCGGGTACTTTGTCCTCCGCAGGTACGGTTACCAACATTCTTAACGGGACGATTACTAGCGTACTCGGAGCTACGATTACGGCTGGTACCATTACTAGTGTACTAGGCGCAACTATTACCGCGGGGACTTTGTCCTCAGCAGGTACGGTCACCAATATCCTTAACGGGACCATTACTAGTGTGCTAGGAGCTACGATCACAGCTGGTACCCTATCCTCAGCAGGTACCATTACTAACATTCTCGAAGGCACGATTACTAACGTACTTGGAGCTACGATCACTGCGGGTACTTTGTCCTCAGCAGGTACAGTAACCAATCTCTTAAACGGGACCATTACCAGCGTACTTGGAGCTACGATCACTGCGGGTACTTTGTCCTCAGCAGGTACAGTAACCAATCTCTTAAACGGGACCATTACCAGCGTACTTGGAGCTACTATCACAGCCGGTACTCTGTCCTCAGCAGGTACGGTCACCAACCTCTTAAACGGGACCATTACCAGCGTGCTTGGAGCCACCATTACGGCTGGTACGCTCAGTAGTGTGACCTCTATTTCACAACGCAGCTTTATCGAACAGACGACGACGGGTATTGCAACTGCTAATGCCTATACTCCACTGCCAGCAGTGACTACGAGCGTATTGGGGACCTATTCCTTTTTCATCAATAACACTGGAGCTAACCCAGTCAACACACGAGTAGAAATCAGTGCTGACGGAACGAACTATTTCGTCGATACCACAGGAGATAATCCTTTAGCAGCAGGTTCTATCGATGTCATAGTTCCAGCCCGATTCCTGAAATATACACGCTTATCCTATCAATCAACGAATGCAGGGGCCGCCTCAACAATCAATGTAAGTTTCAACGCACAGGGAACGTAATGCAGATGCCCATCATATGTTGTAACGAAAGAGTGCATGGATATCCATGCGCTTTTTCTTTTGATAGCAAAAGCTGATTTCTACTTCTACATATGTAACAAGGAGGAAACAACGTGAACAATATTACGCTTGGCGTCCACCTCATCGTTAACAATGAAGCTGATCTTCTGCCCCACTGTCTCACAAGCGTAGCAGGTGTTGACGAGATTGTGATCATAGATACAGGCTCTACTGACGAATCCATAGCTATTTCCCAAGCGCACGGGGCTAGAGTATTCCAACGGGAATGGACAGAAAACTTTGCTGCAGCACGTAACGAAGGTCTCGATCAGGCGGATACCGATTGGATTCTAGTCCTTGATGCCGATGAACGCCTGCAAACTCCACTTCCGGAACTCCGCAGCCTCCTGCAAAACACGCAAGCTCAGGCTTTTACAGTACACATTGATAATTGGCTTGGCGTTCGGCCTGAGGATAAGGTAAAGCACAGTGCGGTTCGTATATTCCGAAATGGACAGGGTTATCGATATAGCGGAAGAATTCATGAAGGAATTGACGCTGCAATTCTTAAATCACATAACATCTCGGCGATTGTGCATAGTGATATTGAGATTGAACACTTCGGATATTTGCCGGAAATCATGGCACGAAAAAATAAAATCAAACGCAATGAGCATCTGCTGCGACTCGCTTTAGCCGAACAACCGGAAGATCCTTTTCACTCGTATAATTTAGCAGTCACCTGCTGTCAGGACGGTCGTCTTCAGGAAGCAGAGGCATTACTTCGCCAGACCCTTCACCATGTGCCACTTGAAGCTTCTTACCGTCCTACGATGATTAGAGATCTCTGTAAAATTTATCTGACTCAAGGAAAAACCAATATCATAGATCCCTTGCTGTTGCCTGAATTGGAGCGTTATGAGGATTACCCTGACCTGCATTTTTTATTAGGCCAATCTTTGGAGAGTCAAGGCTTGTTAGAACGTGCTTTTCAAGCTTATCAGCGTGCAGCATCCATTTCTGGAGATCAGGTTAGTCAAAAATATGTATCTGAGCAAGGGATGAACACCTTCCGCCCACTTTATCGACTAGGCTTAATCTCAGAGCGGCTTGAGCTTCAGGAGGACGCTGCGAGATTCTACCACCGTGCGCTTCAACACCACTCTTTATATAGGCCTGCCTTGCAGGGAATAGCTTCTGCTTTTCAACGCTTAGCTGTACCCGACGAGGAGATTGCCGGCTTGCTGATACAACTCGTCCCCCCAACTAATGCTGCCCAACGAGCTGCAATCATTGACAGCTTATTTGAGATAAATGCTAATGAGACCATCACTAACTTATCCCGAGACACTTTTCCCTTGGAATTAGATACGGCAAATTGGATGATCTCTTCACTCCTGATCACCGGCAAGCTAGAGGACGCCTATGCAACCATAAGACAAATGACCTCCTTAGCTACGCAAGATAACCATGATTTAGAATATCTGAAAAAGTGGGCTACCCTCTGGGCTATTTGCTCTTGGGCGCTTTTTGGAGAATTCCACAATGACCTGCTAACCTATGCACCAGACGAACTCCGTTTCGGACTGCAATACATTCAGAAGTGCCACCAGCAACAAAAGGTAGATCCCGCTGAAGCAGAGGTAGATTCATTAACATTACATTCCTCATTCATTTCAGATTTGATCGAACAATCAGTAAAACTACACCAGCCCGCGTTAAGCGAAGCTTTGATAAAGCTGTTCCCTACCTTTCGGTCTGAATTAGCCGCAGCATTATATAAAGAAGGGAATAGGAATACAGCCGGTGAGCATTTTATCAGGTTAGTTAGCGATCAAGCGGCTGATGCGAAGGTTCTTTTTTATATAGGTGAGATGGTCTTTGACAAGGGGCATTACACGGAATCCAGTGAATGGTTTCAACAAGCGCTGGAGCAGATGCCTGAGCATGAGGCTGCCCGAGTGGGTTTAGCACTCTGTTACCTTCAACAAGCGAAGCTTAGCATGGAGGAGGCACTGAACAGCTTGGATGCAGCTAACGTTCATGGTCCACTGCAAACGGATATTGGTGCCATCCATAAATCCATCTTTTTACTAAATCGTACACCGTGGCACACACAATGGAGCTTCCGCCAGAGTGAGGGGAGGACAGCCAAATGAGCATGCCAAGCCAAAAACCTCTGATTTCTCTATGCATGATCGTTAAGAACGAAGCAGATAACCTAAACCAATGTTTAAAAAGTGTACGTGGTGTCGCCGATGAGATTATTGTAGTCGATACTGGCTCTACTGACTCCACGCTACAAATTGCTCTAAGCTTTGGAGCTAAAGTTGTTCACCATCCTTGGAATGGCGATTTTGCCGCTGCCCGCAACGCGGGTCTTCAGCAAGCCCACGGACAATGGATTCTCATTCTGGATGGAGACGAGGAACTGGATGCGAAAAGTAAGGGGGAGCTGTTGCTGTGTGCGGAGCATTTGGAGTATGAAGCTTTTTTTCTGCGCATTCATAATCATAAAGGTTTAACCGCAGCTTCACAGACCATTACTGTTAATCCGATTATCCGGCTATTCCGTAACCGCCCGCAGTACCGTTTCAGCGGCATCATCCACGAACAGATTGCAGAAACGATCGTAAAAGCTACACCCAAAGCAGCAATGCATTTAAGCACCATAATCATCCATCATTACGGTTATGCAGACGGCGTAGTAGCAAAAAAAGATAAGATCAAACGAAATGTTGAGCTGCTCAAGGAACAGCTAAAGTTAAATCCCAATGACCCCTTCCACCATTTCAATATGGCTGTTGAATATATGCGGCTTAGTGAATATCAACCGGCTCTAGAGCATATCAAAAGATCACTTAACGAAGCTCCACCCGACACAAGTTACGTTCATCTGCTGCACAAATATCAAATCCGCTGCCTGGCAGAATTAAAAGATTTCAACGCGGCGCTGGAAGCTTGCGACTCAGGGATAAGCTTACATCCGGATTATCCTGACTTGGCTCATATCAAAGGTGTGCTGCTGTTTCAAATGGGGGCCCTAGCTGAGGCCAAAACAGCATTGCTGCAAGCCTTAGTCATTGGAGAAGCTCCTTCCGGTTACCATACCGAGTCCGGATTCGGATCTTATTTGACATTTTATTTGCTGGGACAGTTATGCGAAGAAATAGGTGATGAGACCGAGGCCTGTGTCTGTTATACCAAAGCTGCTCAGCTTCATCCCGAGCCAACACCCATCATAACCCGACTGATCCGAGCCTTAAAATGTGCTGAGCGCGAAAATGAAATTTCGGGCTGGCTTCACGCTCATCTACCCGAATACACAGCTGTTAAAAGCAGACTTCTCTTAGATTTATTGCGGATTGAGGGATGTGAAGAGGCAGCAAAACAGCTGATGAAGACCACAGGGCAGTCCTCATCTAATGACTCGTTATTCAACCCAGCCTATCACCCAGGGCGTTCAGAGCTTTTGTTGGCGGATCGTCTGCTTGCCTCCCTCACTTCTTCAACCCCCTATTCTCCAGCGGCTAAAAGAGTGCGGCTCGCACTTCCACTGCCCAGAGTTTCAGATTAGGAAGGACGTATTCCTATGACCACACCGGATATTACACTTTGCATGATTATTAAGAACGAGGCAAACCATCTGGAGAAATGCTTATCCTCTGTGTGCGGGCTAGTGTCTGAGATTATCATTGCGGATACAGGCTCAGAGGATAACAGTAAAGAAATCGCTCAGAGGTTCGGTGCAAAGATTATCGACATTCCATGGGAAAATGATTTTTCCAAAGCTCGGAATATAAGCCTAGAGTATGCAACTTCCGCTTGGGTTCTGGTACTGGATGCTGATGAGGCTGTGGATCATTGGAGTGAGGAGCTGCTCCAGCCCTTGCTTGGTGCCGAGTATATTCATGGGTATTGGCTGCCTATTATCCACTATGTCGGTGAAATACCTGAAGCGGATTTTGTTACAGATCATGTCTGTCGATTATTCAAAAATGATAAAAGAATTATTTTTCGTGGAAGTATTCATGAGGAGATTGTCAGCAGCATTTGGGAGCTTCCAGCGGGGGAGATCGCTTATGCAGATTTGCGTATTTTCCACTACGGATATTTAGAAGATGAACTGCTGCGTAAAAATAAATATAACCGCAATTTAGCACTCATCAACAGGGATCTGCGGCTTCAACCGAACCATCTTTTTCTTCGTTACGCGTTAGGGGCAGAGTATTATCAGCAGGGTCAATATAAAGAAGCGGCAGAGATCCTCCTTCCGCTGCTCACCGATGTTCCAGCCCCTTCCGGTTATGTCTCAGATATTTACCTTAAGACGGCGTACGCCTTACAACTATGTGACCGAAAGCAGGAAGCCGAGGAAGTTTTTCGTACGGGGAGCGGTCTTTTTCCTGATTTCACGGATTTATTAGAAAGCTATGCCCTCCTATTACTGGAACAAGGGAAGCTCAGCTCAGCCAAGCACTTCTTGGAGAACGCACTTCAGAGCGGGAATACAGCACAGAAATACCCTTCTTCCTCAGGCAGTGGAACGTATCGGACAGAACTACTAGCCGGAAGAGTCTGTGAGAAGTTATACCAATATCCGGATGCGTGGAGACATTACGAGGCTGCTATACAACATAAGCCTGATTATAGCGAAGCGTGGAAAGAACTCGTCCCACTAAGCCTTCTATCTGGAGAGAAGGCACAACTGCGAGCATTGACCCACAACTATCTTCACTCTTTATCTCCTGATACTTTGAGTTATCTTCTGCCCGCAGCGCTCAATGCCCGCGATCCGGAATGGCAAGCTGAGCTTTCTACAGCCAGCCAGTTACCCTCATCTGTTCAGGCTGCATTGCAGGCGATTCTGGAAATAAACAATCAACCGGAACATTTTCAGACACTCGCACCGCTTGAACAGCTGCTTCATAATCCTTCCCATCTTTCCAACCGATCCTTTGTACTTGGCTACCTGTGGGCTTTCTCTTGCCGTATTGGAGATACTGAGTCTGCCATGCGCTGGCTTGTCTGTCTATTGCCTTACAGACCGGGGATTTTATCGATCCATCATATTTTAGCGGGGAATTATAGCCTTAAAGCTGATCTTTCGGATCTCAACTATGCAGCACAATTGCTGCTTCAGACTGGTGCTTGGAATAGTTTATTGACACTTTATCGCCATTCGGAAGGATCTTCCTTACAATGGTCCAGTCTGCCGCAGCCCTTACTCTACGGATTACTCGAAGCCCCTACCTCCATAAAAAAACAATGGTGCTCTATTTATGTCAGCAAGCACCCTCAATATCATACGCCTGCGGACTGTACCGAGTGGCAATTATACGCTGCGATAGCCTACTCCTGTGGAGAGATGCCCATCCTTCATGTAGAGGATGAAGCCGCTTTGCGTAGAGTCGGGGGGGCTACCGCAGCCGTGAGCCTCGCTTATTACAAGCTGCAGCTCGCAGCAGAAGTATATCCGCAAGGGATACCATCAGCTCATATCCCTTCTGCGCTGCTTCTGAGATCTGCCAGCCGGACTTAGCCAGTTGGCAGATCAGATGCGGATTTCAAAGCTCCTCTTGCCATTCCACCAGATGGGGCTGCTCATCAAGGATAGATTCGTACTGCTCCAGACTACCCCAGCGCCCCTCTGGATCAAGCTCCAGGTAACGCGAGTATTTTCGCCGAAGCTCCTCAGGGGATATCGCCCAACCATAATGTTTCACACGCAGCTCGGTAAGAAAACCCGGCAATACCGAATAAGAGAGCGGAAGTCTTGGCACATGATGATCCATTTTCGGAAAAAAATAATGAAAGTTCGGCAAATACCGGACTAGTGTACGGGTATGCTTCGTGTGGATATTCCAATGCTCATCTTCACGGTAATGTGTGGTGCCACCCCAAAAATCAAATAATCGGAAGGATACCCAGTCATACACATCCTGATCGATGAGTCGCCTCATCTCCCGTTTAGCAGACTCTTCATAGAATTCATCGGCATCCACAGACAGCAGCCAATCCGGATTCGTAGATACCGCCAGCTCCCACAATGTTTGCCGTAGCTCCCATTCACGGTTAAACAAAGAGCTTTGCAGGGTTACGAGCTTCTTAACTTTGGCAAAAGAGAGACATAACTGAGCCGTATGATCTGTACTTCCATCATCCACGATCACAATATCATCCACGAACTCACTTAATTCCTCCAGCACCTGCTCTAAATACCTTCCGGCTTCGTTCCTAACCTGCATAATAGCGGTCAGACGGTTGCCTGATGTTTTGCGGAGTGGCCCTCTATGACTACTCATCCTCCACTCTCCTTCTCAATCGTCTTACAGCCTCTTCGAGATCTGCCATCTCTGACAAAAGTGGCCATGCCTGATTGTCTTGCCCTCCTGCATTTAAAAAGCTGCGAATGGCCTCGTGCCGCCTGCCATACAGCAAGTGTATGGTGCCTTCCATGGCTTCATCCACATTTTCTTCCTGCTCATGTTGCAGCACTATTGCCTTTTCCCATTGAAAAGTCCGCACATAATTTTGCACCAGCAACGCTTTTGCCTCGGGAGAAGTTAGCGGACTTAAAATTCTTACTGCCGCTGCCTCATCCTCATTCAGGTGGAACAACTCCGCGCGAACCAGTTCATCCTGCCCGGAATGGAGCCAGCCCTCCATCCTTTCTACTGCTTGCTTCTCCTCTGCGGTAAATGCTGTAATCGCAAATTGGCGGACCGCCGTTTCCAAATTCCCTGTCTTGGCTTCTATTGCAGAAAAAAACCGGAAGTGTGAAATAAGGCAATCCAAATATTCATACAGCACCATTAACTCAAAGGATTGCGCCAGATATCGATTCGCTGTGGAGTCCCCAAGCAAATACAAATAAGATGCTGCCAAATAATGTACAACAGGCTGGCTGGGCAGCTTGGCGCACATCGAGGTATAATAATCCGCCCTAAGCTGGAGTTGAATCCTAAACCAGTCCGTAGCAAGGAGGGGCTCCTCCTGCCATAAGTTCTCAATCGCCTTACTCCACAACATCTCATAATCTGTCAGAAAATAAATCCGCTCGCGCTGACATACAACTCCATACGATTCCTGCTGATCCCCGTCGAGATAAATAATATTCTCCCTGCACAAGCTCTGCTCCAAATAGATCCGTTCTGACCGGGTTCCTACTAGATCGGCCTTTGCTCCAAGCAAGCCGCTGTATTTATCCCATAAGACCTTATTTTCTTCTTCCGGACAGCGCTCTAATAAAGCCACTATATATCCCGCTTGCAAAGAAAGAACCTCTGGTAGCCAATAGGGAGAAGAGACCAGAAATGTGTACTCCCTCGCCTTGAGAGTATGAATATCCGCGATCATTACCGGCTTGATCTGGCTGTTAGTCTGCTGCTCAAGAGTCATTCTTCCGGCAAAACAGACCTCTTCCCGCTCGGGCAGAAGATCCAACAGTCTTTTATATTCGTATTCCTCCCAGGAGCCTCTGCTCAGAATTAAATATTTCATGACTGCGCCTCCTTGCCCCTGCTCCTATCTGCCTTCTTCCCCTGCGGTTCGGACAAATCCCCCACATAACCTATAGTTAGTGAAGCTTCAGGGTGAAGCTGCAATTGGTGCGAAGTAGACGCCTTACAGGTAATCACTCCAGGCACATTCCCGCCTTTATGAGCAACTCGCTCTAATGGAAAAACAATTCCCGAAGGGTCCCCCCTAAGCAACCGCCCCACCTCTTCGTCCATATCCGTAGATAAACTAACGATCAGATCCGCGGAACCTTGGGTGATCGCCTTCACTACCCGTTCAACGTAATATTTCTCATACCTGATAGAGTCTGATAAATACACAGTTATCTCACTCTCAAATAATGCAGATGCATTCTTCAAAGCCCGCAGCCAAGCCTCTTGACCACGAACTGCAATCACTACATCCTGTTCATTTACTGGCAAGCCGGAAGCTGTGTTCATCCAGCTGTCCTTGATCCAGATCCAGCGAATATTCTTGTAGCTCTGCTGCTCCTGTGTAGCTGCCCATTCCTGCGGAAGAGGGTCCCCATTCCCATCCTCTTCACAATAAACAATCGCCGTCACTAATGGCGTTTGCAAGGTTGCCTTACCGAGTGGAATAACAGGTTGTGTTGATTGTAAGAATCCATTCTGCGGTACAAGATGTTCTTCGGCTTCTAAGACATCTTCCAGTGCCCATTTTGTACTATACGCCTGCCAGCCATCCGCAAGTGTTGGTCCGTTCATCCTTCTCTGGCCCCTATCAAGTGAATGTATAGCATGAACATACACAGCATCACTTAGCGCCAGCTTGGCTCCAGACTGCCGCGCTCGAAGACACCAATCGGCAATCATAAGAGACCGCACTTGAAGCGAGGTGTCCAACCCTCCGATACGCTGAAGCAGCTCTTTAGAGAACAGGAGGCAAGAACCCGTTAGTACATCCATCTCTCGCCATTCTCCTTGATGCCGGCCAAGATTGTAGCTTACATGAGCAGCAAACTCATCATAGGTGCCGAAGTGAAGACGTTTCTTCCCTTCCCCTCTTTCGGTTGAAGAGCGAGGGGCCACCACCTTAACTGAAGCGTCATCAAAAGGAACCCACAATAGCTCACTTAGCCAGCCAGGCGATACCATGATCGAATCTTCAAGCAAAACCGCGAAACTGGTTTCGATCTGTGCCAAAGCCTGGTTAGGCATGTACTCCTCCTTTTCATAAGGAAGAAAGAGAATCGACTGCTCCGGTGAGAACTGTTCCGCTAAAGTTTCCATAGGAAAATCAGGAGTCATCGCCACAGCAATAATGCGCACAGACTCTCCAGAATGGAGCAGCAGCAAGGGTAAGCAAGCTGCGGCACATTCCAGGCGGCTTAGCTCAACTACAAGGGTAAGTCCATCTTTACTCGGCAGTGGAAGTAGTCCCGTGCGCTCCAAGAACCCATACCTTCCCGCCAAGCGTTCCACATTCAGAGATTCTTGCGACATTAGGATTCACGCTCCATTTATTAAAGCTGTTCTACCTATAGTCTATGAGCGCTGAAGCGTGATATCCCCTTAATTTCCTCCGCCCGCGCCTTTGTCTTCTTCCGTATGATCTGCACCCGTACTCGCGGGATCGGTTGCCGCTGGAGACGAGCTGTTATCTTTCTGACTGTTACTGGTGGTATCCTTGCCCTGATCCACTACTCCACTCTTATCCCCGCCTACAGCTGGAGCAGGAATGGCAATTCCCGGAGCACTGCTGCCGTTCGCCCCCACAGGTTGACCTTGATTATCGTAATAATACATAGGTACATCTCCAACAACCATCAGATAAGACACAGGAATTTCTGTATCCACTACCTGCGGCTCCATATCAAAAGGAATGACGACTGCAACCTCTGTCACAATATGAATGTATACCTCGACCAGAATCATATTGATCCCAGCGTTTTGCTGGCGGGTGCTGAGTTCAACCTTAACCGCACCTTGTGGTTCAATCTTGATCGGAATATCGGGTCCATAAGAAGCAATAAGGGGACTGCCCAGCGCTTGCCCCAGCGGAATATATTCTGTTCGATTATGCAATTCCTGCAGCGTAGACTGAATGACCTGTGCCGCTTGCGAAGTAATACGCATATGCTCCGCGTAGTTGAGCATGAACCCTGATATTTTCCCGTTCTTATCCGTCTTCCAATCAATTAGCTCTTCCGCATTCCCTCCATTCGCAACCTGTGAGGTAATCGCCTTATTAATCGATTCCGTAGCGATTTGCTTCACACGTATTTGTGCTAAATGCAGGATGGGCGGTTTCATATGCAGCTCCACATAGCGCAAGGATTGCAGCACCAGCACAAGTATTACTAAGGATGCTATCAGCCAAAATTTACGTCGGCTTCTTGGCTTATGTGTTCTTCCGCCTGCAACCGTTACCTTACTCTCTGGCCGGCTGGATAATCTAAAGCGGCCTTTGCTACGTTTGGCTTCAAAGCGCGTACGCTGCGGCCTAACCGCTGCCCGGCTGGGTTTTGACTTGAATGCGGAGCTTCTCGCTGAGAATCTCCGATTCGTGTCCCCATTTATTTTTGGCAGCCGAAAATGGCCTAGATCAGGTATTCTCAGCCTTCGGTTTCCCCATTTTTTCAATCTGCCCATTGCAACAGTCCCTCCCGCCTTACGCAGAGGTCAAGCCACCTCCACTTAATTTAAGGTATTCGCTAAGAGGACAAAAAAGAAGAACGTTCCCTCCGGCAAACTGCGCCTGAAGTAACGTTCTTCATCCTTTAGATCATGAACTGGGAAGATGATATTAGTGCATTCTGCTCCGCTTATCCTCCTGCAAATGGTCCCAATGACGCCGAATAAAGATGCCAATGAGAATAGCTATAAACACCGCATACCAGGTAAGATAACCATTCCATTCTTCACGCGGAACAATTAGGGTGGATCCGATCGTACCGAATAACCATATATAAGACAAATTACCAAGTACGGTTCCCCATATAAAAGATGAGGCTTTAATCGGTGAAACAGCAGACATGAAATTGATTACATTATTCGGAATAATCGGGATCGTACGCAATAGCACCAGTGTCCAAATCCCATATCGATCCAAGTAACGTTGCCATTTATCATAGCGCTTCAGTTTGCTTCTCCATTTTCGGTCAAACCAGTTATACAGATATCGCCGAATGAGAAAATACATCAGTATTCCGCCCAGATTGCAGGCCAGCCAACTGATCAGCATGCCTCCAATTACGTTAAAAACAGAGACATGCAGCACGATCAAAATTACGAATGGAAAAAATCCTAATATACTCTGCAAAAGTGCGAGCGGGATGGTCACGAATAAAATAGATGGCCCGCTAAGGCCCAGCGTTTGCAGCAGCCAATCAATCCAGGTATTTATGGTCTCTGTCATGAAGCAGTCTCCTCTCTTGACTCCTTGCAGCAGCTGCCTCCTGATTTACTTTGACAAAGCATAAGTCTAAGTGTGTAAACTAGGTATCCATTCTTATTGAAATATAAGCAGGGTACACTAAGAGCTTGTAATACTTTGCTTATATTCCCAAGAAAAACACCCCTTACGGGGTGTTTTATTGAATGAGCTTGCTTATGAAGTGTAATGTGTAAAGAACAGTAGTTAGCGTACAAGTTACATTTTTGTTTCCATTTATTCTTCACATCATAACACAGTTTTTAATCTACTTACAATTCTATACCTGCAACCCAAGCATTCACTTTATCCGGATTGCTTTCCACCCAAGTTTTAGCGGCTTCTTCTGGGGACTTCCCACCCTGAACCTCGATCATTACTTTGGCCATATCTTCTGCTGTCCATTCGAATTGATCCAGGAATTTGTAGACATTGGGCATGTCATCTTTCAGACCTTGGCGAACCATCGTGTGGATCTGTTCATCCGCACCGTAAACCCCTTTTGGATCTTCCAGATATTTCAGATCCATATTGGCGAACATCCAGTGCGGTGTCCAGCCTGTAACAACGATTGGCTCGTTGTTGTCATAAGCCTTTTGCAGTTCCTGAGCCATCGCTGCGGATGAGCTTTCAAGAAGTGTGTAATCGCTAAGATCATATTCCGCGATAGCCTTTTCTGTGGTTGTCATAATGCCGGCACCTGGCTCAATGCCGATAATGCGATTGTTCAGCTTTGCTGCCATATCACTGTTCTTCAAGTCTTCAATAGAGTTAATATCCATATAGGCCGGAACAGCCAAGCCAACCTTAGTCCCGTTTAGATTTGCACCCAAATCTTCAATTTTTGCACCGTACTTCTCTAAATAAGCCGCATGGGTGCTTGGCAGCCAAGCTGCAACCATTCCATCCGCACTACCGTCTGCAACCCCAGCCCACATTGGACCAGCATCTACCTGCAGCATTTCAACGGTAGCTCCAAGCTTAGTTTCAAGTACTTCCTTTACTACATAAGTACTCGCAATTTCCGAATCCCATGCTACATATGCTAATTTTACCTTCTCTTTACTTGATGAAGAACATCCAGCAATAACAGCAATCATCATAATAACTAACAGGAATACCCCTATATTTTTCTTCTTCATTTATTTAAAACTCCTATCTTTGTTTTGGTTTTAGTGCGTTCTGTGTCAAACGGTCCAGCAGAATGGCGATAATAACGATCGCAATCCCTGCTTCGAATCCGTCTCCTGTCTTAGCCTGTGATACCGCACGGTATACATAGGCACCCACGCCCTGTGCACCAATCATCGATGAGATAACAACCATTGACAGTGACAACATAATGGTCTGGTTCACACCTGCCATAATTGTTGGTAAAGCGATTGGAAGCTGCAATTTAACCAATTTCTGAGTAGGTGTCGATCCGAAAGCATCTGCTGCCTCCACCAGTTCCTCCGAAACCTGACGAATTCCGAGATTGGTCAAGCGAATCGTTGGCGGAATTGCAAAAATAATCGAAGCAATAACCCCTGGAACTACGCCCAGTGAGAAAAAGGATACCGCTGGCAATAAATATACAAAAGCCGGCATCGTCTGCATAAAGTCCAAAATAGGCGTAACTATATTTCTAACGGTATTTCTCTGCGCACATAAAATACCAATCGGCACACCAATTACTACAGCCAATATCGAGGCGGTTAGAACAAGGGCCAAGGACTGCATAGAAGGTCCCCATAATCCAAGATTATCAATCAGAAGCAGCCCAATGACCGCAAATAGTGCCATGCGCCATTTACCGATCCAATAAGACAAAGCTGCAATAAGCACGATAAGTACTAATGCTGGCAGGAAGGTAAGTGCATTTTCAATGCCAGCCACCATACCACCGATAATCGAATGGATGAAGTCAAACAGGGGCCCACAATAAGTCGTCAGCCAATTTTCCAACCACTCGAGTGCCTTTCCCAAAGGCAGTTTAGGAATGTCCATTATAATCCTCCTTCCGGTACCGCGTTGCCGGCGAGTGCGGAAAGAACGGCTCCTTTAATCACAATACCCTTCAATTTATCCGCTTCATCTACGACGGCTACAGGCAAATGTGTCTCAGATATTAATTCAAAGAAATCATTGAGTAGCGTTTCCGGTTGAACACGTGGGATTTCTCTCCGCGTTACTTCCAGAATAGATTTATTATCATTCAGTGCCTTAAGGGCATCCTCAGCTGTAATAACACCCAGAAGCTTATTTTCCTTGTCCACTACATACAGACTGAATATACCACTGTCACGCATTAATTGAAGCGCTACCCGAGGCCCGCGTTCAGGTCTGACTGTTTCCGGCTGACGCATTACATGAGCTGCAGTCAACACCTTGGACAAGTCCACATCCTCCACGAATCGCTCTACATATTTATTGGCAGGTTGGATGAGGATTTCTTCCGGTGTACCAATTTGCACAATGACTCCGTCCTTCATCAGTGCGATCCGATCTCCAATCCGCAAAGCTTCGTCTAGATCATGAGTGATAAACACGATGGTCTTCTTCACTCTGGCCTGTAATTCCAGCAGCTCTTGCTGCATGTCTTTACGAATAAGCGGATCCAGTGCACTAAATGCCTCATCCATAAGCAGGATATCCGGGTCGTTAGCAAGGCCCCGTGCCAGTCCAACACGCTGCTGCATCCCTCCACTGAGTTGATCAGGACGATGATTCTCCCAACCTTTCAGACCTACCAGATGCAAGGCTTCCGTTGCCAGTTCAGTTCTTTTCTTTTTATCTACGCCCTGAACTTCAAGCCCGTATGCTGCATTCTCCAGTACGCTTCGATGTGGAAATAATGCGAACTTCTGAAACACCATGCCGATGTTCTTCCGTCTGAATTGGCGCAGCTGCTCCGGATTCATTTTCACAACATCTTTCCCTTTAAAAAGAACTTGCCCCCCTGTAGGCTCAATCAAGCGGTTCAACAAACGAACCAGCGTCGACTTACCGCTGCCGGACAAACCCATAATGACGAATATTTCTCCTTCTTCAATGCTGAATTCGGCTTTGTTGACTCCGACTGTCAACTTCAATTCCTGAGCAATTTTTTCCTTCGACATCCCTTGCTCTAATAAAGGAATCGCGCGTCCCGCATCATGACCGAATACTTTGGTTAGTTGTTTCACCTCTATAATAGCCATGCCGTCCTCCTTCTCCCGAAATGTTATCCGGGTTTAGTTCACTTATAGTAGTTTACCGGACTATTGAAAATTCATGCAAACACCATATACGGATAAAAATTAGTGTACAGTTTTAACTTTACGAACTTTATGTATGGAATACTCTGTTTTACGCCAAATTCCTTTATTCATGAATTCTTTACTTATGGAGGGGGATTTGATTACAATACATTGTATAAGGTTGCAGTCTATCGACCTATTCCTCAGGAGGGACATCATGAACGATTTAGAAGGGCTTACGCCCGAACAAATAGAGAAGATTAGTAAAGCCCGTGAACGTGTGATCGATTCTATCGGCAAAAACATGGATCTGTATGGCATTACCTTGTCTATTGGACATTTATACGGTTATATGTACTTCAATCAAGGTCCAGTGACACTGGATGAGCTCAGCAAAACAATGGGAATGAGTAAAACGTCCATGAGTACGGGAGTCCGTACCCTTCTAGATCTGAAAATGATCGACAAAGTATGGGGGAGAGGGACGCGCAAAGACTTGTTCACCACTGTGCCTGACTGGCATCAGAACTTCAGTGATTACTTCTCTATTAAATGGAGAAAAGCCGTCGAAGGTAATATGATCTCACTAGCGAAATCACTTGCAGAAATTAACGATATGAAAAAAGAGTATAGTGACGATAGTAAACTTATGCAGCTCTTAAATACAGATGAAGAAAAAATAACTGAATCCATTAACTACTACCGCTGGTTGCTGAAACTAATAGAATCTTTTGAGAGTGGCAAAATTTTTGAATTTATCCCTAAAGAAACTTAAATCAAACCCACAAAAAACACACAAAAAAACGACAGTGCTCCTGTAAAAGGAGAACACTGCCGTTTTTTTCGTTTACCCTTCGATCAAGCTTACATCATCCAAATAAATTGTACTGCCCGCGCTAATTTCACTATTCGTCTCCGTACTATTCCCATCTATAAGCCCTAGCAAAAACACCAGATGAACACCAGCGTCTGTTGCCCCATTCATTGTAAAAGTGTAGCTGTATTCGTCCATATTCTGGGTCAAGGCTACAAGCTCAGCTTCCATATATTTGGTGTAGTCCCCGCCTTTATGCTCCACAGCTACCTGAATATTGCGGTTTACTGTAGAACGAGCTTTAAACTTCAAGGTGTACGTTTTTCCCTGAACGAGCTTGAGATTTTCGTAATCCACCTGTGCGCTATAAGGGGCTTGCCCGGTACCTGTTAAGTTGATAGCAAATTCCCCCTCTTGAACAGAAGCAGATCCGATTCCGTCAAAATACTGGCTCCAGCCCGTTGCATCTACATCGAAGGTTCCATTATCCAGCGTACCGCTTGGCGGTATTACTGGTGGACCCCCTTGTACCTCCCTGACCACAATATCGTCAAAAGAAATCGTATGCGGCGTACTATTAGCCGCAGGATCAGCGCCCAGCGTTTTGCCGATCAGATAATTAAGCTTCAGCGGGTTGCTGTTCGACACCGTAAATTGTGCTGTATAAGTAGCCCAATCCGCATGAATATCAAACTTAGCTTGCGCGGAAGCAGCTGAAGTATTGGAGTATTCTAACACAATTTGGCGCGGAACCGTTGATTTCGCTTTGAAGCTCACCTCATACGTTTTTCCGCCCTCCAGTGGAATACCCTCTTGGAAAAATTGTGTATGCCACACCTCCCATCCGGCCGACGTAATCAGAATTTCAGCTACGCCATCCTTCACATTAAACGCGGAGACGCCACCTTCTCCGGACCATGTAGTCCAGCCCGTCTTATCGCTGCCAAACGAACCATTGATAACTAGATTGTTATCATTAGCTAGAATAGTCTGCGCGACAGTTGCAGTAACATAATGTTCAGCCTCAACAGTAATGGTATAACTTCCTTCTGCCGGAAATACTGCTGCTTCAATTGTGATTTTCCCCGGTTCAATAGTGTACTGCTCTGCATTAAGTGTTGTACCGTTAACCTTTACCGCCATGATTTGATTCCGCCAATTTTCATTATCGATAAAAGTAAGCTCAATCGGCTGCGAAACTCTGTTATTGCTGCTGTCGCTTAGCAGCTCCTGCGGTTTGGCCGGTGCATTTTTGATCTCAAATTTCACATTGTCAATGATAATATCATGGTTTTGAGGAATACTAATCCCCTCAACCTTCCCAAGCAGGAATTTAAGAGACAATGTATCCTTGCTGCCTTGCCGGAATTCGAATCTGTAATGATTCGTCTCCGGCGTTACCTCCACAATATTGCTGAATGAGGCCTGATACGTACCATTTTCTACGTTCACCCCGATTTTGCGGATTACGGTTGAACTGGCATCAAATTCAACCACATAATCCATTCCAGCAGCAGCTTTCAAGTTGTTCTGAAACAACATTACAGAATACGCCTGACTGCCGGTATTCGTAATGCTAAATTTTGCTGCTCCATCTGCAACCGTAGCGCTGCTCTGACCACCCTGCTCTGTCAACAGGCGATCCCAGGCGCTAAACCCAAAGTTAAATTCACCATTCAGGAGCGGGTAATATATTAGCGATGGATCAAAATAGAAGCTAGTACGTATCATCTGGAAGTTATCCAGAACGACTGTATCCACAGCTCCGTTTAACAGTAATACGAATTGTCCTTCATGATCGGTTGCACCTCTAAGATTAATAAAGGTGGCTTTAATTTTTTGCTCACCTTCGCTTAAGCTAACCGGTTGTTCTGCCTGTACACTGCCGTCTTTTCCTAGTAGTTGGACCGTTCCTGTGCGTGCAGAGGAGACTGAAGCATTGAAGGTAACCTCGTAGTCCTGCCCTTGAATGAGCTGAATTCCCTTCTGAAGTAACCGAACCTCACCATTTTCACTGCCGCCAATCTGTAGCTTTAACTGGCCATTGTCATTAACGCTTGATTCTACCGTTGCACCACCAGCTGCTTCCGTATGCCAATAACTCATCCGATTGGGTTCCCCAATATCGAAAGTACCATTGTACAGATGATTACCGTTGGCCAGCGGTTCCTTCACACTATCATGAGGGAATTGAATATTCTCAATCTCTTCTAATCTGACATTACCAAACCATACCGGTGAAGTATTGGTACCCACGTTGAACTCGACGCGTGCAGCAATATCTGAGTTTTCCTTCATTTGAAACATCGTCTCGTAATGCGTCATCGCTGAAGTTAGATCTACCTTAAGCGATGGAGAATACGCTGCAAATCCACGAGATTCTCCACCTGTTAACCGGACGCTCATACTGCGGGACATATCGGTTTTGGCATCGAAGCTGAGTTTATAGAACCTGCCTTTAGCTATAGATACGATAGCTTGGGGTTGAATCGAATAAAAATTGCCGCCGCCACTGCTGATATCTACCTTCACATAATTGCGCTCCCCAATAGGAACGGTAGAAACCGTAGCTTCAGCCCCTGCTTCTTTATAAAGTGCCCAATGTGCGGTATTCGGGATTCCCATACCGTCATCCCCCGGCGCCTGCTCCGAATAATTGTTGTTATAGACCATGTTGCCGTCTGCCAATGCAAGCTTGGAGCCTTCCGGATAGGCTTCCTTCTCCAGTGTAACTGGAATAGGCTCGCGGTACTCACGACCTGTCAGCTCGTAGACTCTAACGTAATCAATCTCCATCGATTTTGGAAATACGGTTTCGCTAGTCGGATCACCATCAAAGTTACCGCCTACGGCCAGATTCATCAGCAAATGGAACTTCTGATTAAACGGCGCTGGATACACATTATTGGCAGGCTGCCCATTGCTGATGCTGTACCAGTCATTTTTGGTCGAATATAATTCACCATCCACATACCAGCGAATTTCGCCCGGCTCCCACTCAATAGAGTACGTATGGAACTGCTCAATCGTAGCGTTGTCCGGAAATACATACTCTTTGCCGGAGTATACATTGTTCGGCGCCATACCGCCGTAATGAATCGTCCCCGCTACCGTGTCTGGACGACTGCCCCAGCCTTCCATAATATCAAGCTCACCGGAAGCAGCCCAAGTCCCGTACACATCGTTCTCCGGCAGCATCCAGATCGCCGGCCAGTACCCTTTTCCAGTAGGTGCTTTGGCCCGAATTTCAAATTTCCCATATTTCTTACTAAACAACCCTTTAGTCTTAATCCGTGTAGAAGTATATTGTTTGCCAGCTTTTTCTTCTTTGTGGGCCGTAATGATCAGGTTACCGTCCTGTTCCTTTACATTCTTCTCATCGTTGGTATACCACTGCTTCTCATTGTTTCCCCAACCTGGATTGTTGTATTGCGAACCATCTCCAAGGTCATAGGTCCACTTTGTAGCATCAATCTCTCCATCATCAAACTCATCCCCCCACACCAGTGTCCACGGATCAGTGGTCGGTGTTTCGGTTGGTGTTGGTGTTGGTGTGGCTGTTGGTGTCGGTGTGGCTGTTGGTGTCGGTGTTTCGGTTGGTGTTGGTGTTGGTGTTGGTGTTGGTGTTGGTGTTGGTGTTGGTGTTGGTGTGGCTGTTGGTGTCGGTGTGGCTGTTGGTGTCGGTGTTTCGGTTGGTGTTGGTGTTGGTGTGGCTGTTGGTGTCGGTGTGGCTGTTGGTGTTGGTGTTTCGGTTGGTGTTGGTGTTTCGATTGGCGTAGCAGTTGCCGTAGGTGTCGCCGTTGCTTCAGGTGTGGAGTTTGGTGTCGATATTGGACCTACATTCCCCGAACTGCTTGGCGCTGAGCTTGCTATTGGCAATGTTGTTTTGCCAGTGTTTCCTTTTTTTAATGCTACACCGCCAATCGTTACTCCATCGGCTTTGTTATCTATTGTGGTTACGCTTCCGCTGCCTTGAATTGCTGTACCTCCAGCGCTCGCAGATAGGATTAGTGCCGCCACTTGTGAATTGTTCTCCAATGTTAATTGGGTCGGACTTCCCAGAGTAAGGCTGCCGACAGTTCCAAGGATTCTTAACAAAGAACCGCTGACTGCTGAGTCTGCCGAACGAACCGCTCCAAATTTTCCGCGAAGCGAAATATTGTGAGGAACGACATCCATCTCAACATCCCCAAACCCTGCCCCGGTAAGATCGCTGGTTTCTTCCAAGATTGCCCCAGATAGCAGCCGCACTGTACCCACAGCTGTTGACCCGCTGGCATAAATCCGAACCTTACCATTAGGCTTGGCTACTTGAAGCAGTCCAAGAGAAGTATGGTGTAAGCCGATACTTTGCTCGCCGCCTCCCCGTACAAAAGTAGTCCCAGTTACCTTTACACCTTCAAGCTTTGCATTCCCGTCAGCTATCCCCTCGGTTAGATAAAGATTACCTTGGATGACCGTGTCTTTAAGAATCACATCAGCCCGATTAATGACTACATTGCCCTTTACTGTTCCTAGTGAAGTCTCTCCTGATTTCAGGAGGAGTCCCGAAACCATTCGATCAGCCAACTGAGCTAACTCTGCACGGGTGATCCCACCATCTGGCTTAAACAAACCTCCAGGATATCCTTTTACATAACCTGCACTCGATAGAACAGCTATTGCTTTTGCGGTTTCATCGCTGACTCCGTTCAGATCGGTGAATGCTGCTGTACTGCTTTTGTCTGCATTGAAACGAAACACTTTCTCCAATGCTAACGCCGCCTCAGCGCGCGAAAGTGCTTTTGAAGGATAAATATTGTTCTTCTGATCACTGCTTAAATATCCAGCTGCAATCCCTTTGGCTATATCATTTTTATACCAGTCTGTAGCCTGGACATCAGCGGGAACCTTATCCGATTGCTCCTGATAATTAAATATACGATTCATAATAGCTGCGAATTCTGCCTTCGTGACTTCCTTACCCGGACGAAACGACCCGTCGTCATATCCGCTTATGATCCCATTTGCGCTCCAACGCTGTAATGGGCCTGCGGCCCAATGACTTGGAGATACATCGGTAAACGCTTTCAATCCATTGATTGGTTCATTTTCCACTTTCGTTGCCGCTGAATCAGGTGAGTTTTCCTTTAACGCCTCTGCCGCTGAAGCATTCATGCTCCCAACCGGTGATAGCAGCCCGGTGACAAGGAGCATAGCAGCAAGCGCTGCTGTGAAATTCCTTTTCATCCTAAACATCACTCCTCGAATTTCGTAATATTCGTAATTCAAGCGAAAAATCGAAATCGGTTTCGACAATGCTATTGTTGCTTAGTTTTCTATTTTTGTAAAGATGTAATTTTGAATTTTTTTACATAGATTATTTTGGAATAAATCTGCATAGTGAAATATATATTTGACTTGTTTCGGCAATAATAATAGACTGAAAATAATTGAATTTTCATTCACCCTATTCATAATAACTCGCAAATAACCGCTCTAGAACAGTCTTTTTCTCAAATTTCAACTATTTAGCGGAGGGTGGCTTTATTAACTATGAATATCAAAATGATTGCCGAAATGGCCGGCGTGTCTGTCTCGACTGTTTCGAAAATTATGAACAATTACAACGATGTTTCCGAAAAAACCAAGCAAAGAGTTTTGGAGATCATCGAACAAACCGGATATTCACCTTCCAACTCCGCCAAGACACTCGCAACTAAGAAGTCGAATCTGATCGGGGTTATTTTTGCTGGCGAGCTTAATGTCGAATTTACCCATCCCTTTTTCGTAGAAGTGCTAAATTCCTTTAAAAAGCAGATGGGCGTTCTGGGCTACGATCTCATTTTCTTTTCCAACGAGAAATTCATCAGCAGCGGCGATTATTTCGCTCGATCTGTTCATTTTAATGTGGATGGATGTGTCATTATTTCCGGGCAAAAGATGGAGCCTACCATCCGCGATCTGGATATGAGCAGTATTCCTTGTATCGGGGTCGACCTTGAGCTAAAGGGCAAAAAATCTGGCTTTGTGATGTCAGATAACTTTCAGGTTTCTTCCAAGGTCGTGGAGCATTTTTATCTACTTGGCTATAGAGAGCTTGGATTTATCGGAAGTGCAGCGGATTCAGATATTTCTAACTTGCGGGAATCTGGATATGTCAAAGCTATTGAAAGCTTCGGCCTCACTTTGAACCGTCAATGGTTTGTTCATGGCGACGATTTCTTTGAGCCCAGCGGTTATACGGCTATGCAGCAATTAATTCAAGCCGGAAATTTACCAAAAGCCATTTTTGCGGCTTCTGACTTGCTGGCTCTGGGAGCCATCCGGGCTTTGAAAGAACACGGCCTCAGCGTTCCTGAAGATATTGCAATTATCGGTTGTGACGACATTGAAGCCTGTAAATATACCAGTCCAAAACTGTCGACCATCCGCCAGAACAAAGAACGGCTTGGCATCCTCGCTGCTCATATGCTCTATGACTTGATTAACAATCAGTCTGGCGGTGGATCGTTTGTAGTGGAGCCTGTGCTTATTGTACGTGAATCCTGTGGCAGTCAATTAAATACTCAGTAATCAAAAAAAAAAGACAACAGCCAAGGTAAGCGGGTTTCCGCAAACGGCGTTGTCTTTTTTTGATTAACCGAAACGTTTCGTTATAAACATTCATTGGACATCAACTCGCCAAATTCCACCTCTTAATATGGAGTAGGTATCCCTACCTGATGATCCAAATTCAACTCAATCAATTGCCCCGCCTGGGTCAATCCGGCACCAAAACCATACATCAGGATCTTTTGTCCATTTTGTACTTTACCCTCGCGGATGCCCAAATCGAGTGCTAAAGGAATCGTGGCAGCAGAAGTATTGCCGAAATTCACAAGACTGTGCAGCACCTGCTCCAGCGGATAATTTAATCGCTCACAAATTGGCTCAATCATGCGCATATTAGCGCTGTGTGGAATAAACCAGTCTACTTCCTCCAGAGTTACCTCCGCTTTTTCAAGCAGCTGTTGCACACCTAAAGGAACCGTTCTGACCGCCCAGCGAAACACTTCACGTCCGTTCTGTACCAGCATTTGTGTATCTACCAGCTCAATATTGTTTACAGTATGGGCAAGCCCCGTACGGTACACATGATGTGCCCCACCGCCATCACTTGCCAGCTGGAAGCCCAAAAATCCCGTCGACTGCTCATCACTTTCCACAAGTACAGCTCCCGCTCCGTCCCCAAAAAGAATACATGTACTGCGGTCAGTATAATCCGTAATCTTGGAGATCGTATCCGCACCAATAACCAGGACCTTACGATGCATTCCTGAAGCCACATAACTGTGAGCAGTATGCAGTGCATAGACAAAACCCGCGCATGCTGCGCTCAAATCCATAGCACCCGCAGTCTGTGGAATGTTAAAACGATTTTGAATCAAAGAAGCTACTGAGGGAAAGGAAAAGTCAGGTGTGCTCGTAGCTACCAGGACCATATCGACATCCTGAACGCTTTTTCCATAACGAGTCATAAGATCCTGCACAGCTGCTGCACATAAATCACTTGTATACTCATCCTGCCGACTAATTCGACGCTCACGGATTCCGGTCCGTTGCACAATCCATTCATTATTTGTATCTACGATCTGTTCCAGATCGGCATTAGTCAGTCTTTTAGCTGGGACATAGGTTCCGATAGCGGTAATTTTTGCACCTGTCATTCCAATCACCTCTTCAATTAGTATCTGATATTAGTACTTGGTACTAATTATAACTCTGTGCCTGCTAAAAAGTAAAGAAGGCCGGTAAAGCATCCTAGCTTCCCGGCACTTCCGAAACCTTACGAACCCACTTAGAACCGTTTTCTATTACGCTGCTTTCTTTTTCTGATAAACAATATAATCGCAGTTACAATAACCACCACTAAAATGATAAGCACAATCACGATATTCCATACATTAGGCACATAAACCTGCATTTGAATTGGCTCTGTATCCGCTAGTGTAACATTCCAAGTAAGGGTTCTGCCGTCCTCCACATTTGCATTATTGTCTCCATATAAATCCACAGGTAACGTTAATTTAAAGTCAAAAGCCATGTTTTGCAAAAACGCCCGAATAATCGGCTTCGATAAGCTGAGCGATCCCATATTATCCATTATGGTGTCTATGTAACTATTTAATTTAGGCTTCGCCTCAACATCATATTTGGTATAAAACCAATAATCTTTGGTATCTAATTTCAGGTCCACAATATCCAAGTCACCAGAGAGTGCTTTCATTTCCTCAAAAGAGGCATAAGATTTCATGAATTCATAGACTGTAGATTTTCCATCTTGGCTTTTCTCTAGCTCAATCCCCTGATCTTTAAGTTTGTTTACCAGAGCATCTTCCATTTTTCCGCTAATCAACGCTTCTGCCCGCGAATTCACTTTCATATTCACTGCAAAATCTACGCTTCCATTCTTATTCACTGTGACATGCGCTGTTCCTTTAGAACAGCCTGATAATAGTACAAGCATTAAGAGCAGCCCTAGTAACGAAAACCCTCTCCATTTTGACAACAACATTTCCCTCAAACCCTTCACTGACATGTATTTATATAACGGCTACCCATTCTATAAAGGCTACCTCATTTATATCATAGAATCAAACTCTATATGAATGAATAATCAAATTTGAGGACCGTCAAACTTAAACTTTATACGCGCATAAAAAAGAGGCCCTCACAGAAGTAATTACTCATGAGGTAACCTCTTTCAAAAAAGCATCAGCAAATTTGATGTTACTTGGAGTGCTCGTTGTCGCTTGGGTGCACGGTGTTACTTGAAGTGCTCGACGTTACTCTGGATGCTTAATGTTACTCGAAGTGCTAGTTGTCGCTTGGGTGCACGGTGTTACTTGGGCTTTCAAAGTCGCTTTCGGACTCCAGAGCCGTTATTTCCGCACAAACGTCTCTTTTCATAAGCTATCGGACTCCAGAGTCACTATTGCCGCAAAATCACCCCATTATGAGCCATTTCACGAGGAATAGCGCCCCTCCAGTCCGAAACTAACCGGAAAAGGCTCTAAATTAGCAAATAGCGGCAGTTGAGTCCGAAAGCACAACGCCAGACCTCCCGCAACCGCCCTACTGCCCCTAAACTAATCAATTTTTAAGCCACAGAGTTGATCTATGTTACTTGAAGTGCTCGATGTTACTCGGGATGCTTAATGTTACTTGGAGTGCTCGACGTTACTCGGGATGATCAAAGTTACTTGAACTGCTCGACGTTACTCGGGATGATCAAAGTTACTTGAAGTGCTCGACGTTACTCGGGATGCTTAATGTTACTTGGAGTGCTCGACGCTACTCGGGATGATCAAAGTTACTTGAAGTGCTCGACGCTACTCGGGATGCTTAATGTTACTTGAAGTGCTCGTTGTCGCTTGGGTGCACGGTGTTACTTGGGCTTTCAAAGCCGCTTTCGGACTCCAGAGCCGTTATTTCCGCACAAACGTCTCTTTTCATAAGCTATCGGACTCCAGTGTCACTATTGCCGCAAAATTACCCCTACATTAGCCATTTCACGAGGAATAGCGCCCCTCCAGTCCGAAACTAACCGGAAAAGGCTCTAAATTAGCAAATAACTGCAGCTGAGTCCGAAAGCACAACGTCATCCCTCCCGCAACCGCCCTACCTACCGCCTGCCCGCAACCGCCCTAACTACCGCGCCTCCCGCAACCGCCTTACTACCGCCTCCCGCAACCGCCTTACTACCGCCTCCCGCAATGGCCTACTATCGCACTACTGCAGCACTACTACCACCCTACTGCCGAAACAAAAACACTACTCCACAAACAACATCTGACTCTAAAACCACTCCATTGCCCATCAAGCTGGGCTTATAGAGTCCCGCTTATGTGGTTAACGAGGCGCTTCTTTTCCCCGCTCCATGTAGTGAAGCATTCTCTTCACTCAAGCCGATATCCGCTTGGCGGAGAACCTTTCGCCCCCTCCAGCGCGCCAAAACAAGCAAACCTCTCACCAATTCGTCGGCTATCATACAACAATAGATACCTATGAGTCCCCAGCCGACGCTGATTCCTAACCAATAGGAGCAGCCCACGCCAATGAGGGACATAGACACGATGGAAGTATACATCGTATAACGCGTATCCCCGATGGCATTCAGCGCGTTGCCGAGGGCCATATTCAGCATTTTGGAGGGCTGAAGCAATAGATTTAGAGCTAACAAAGAAACCCCGATCGCAATAATTTTCGGATCAGATGTGAAATAACCGAGCAGCTGTTTTCCGAACAAGAATAATAACAACATGTTAGCTGACACAATGCTCAAACCAATAAAGAGTGTACGATACGCACTGCGATAAGCTTCTTTTAGTTTGCCTGCTCCGAATA
This sequence comes from Paenibacillus sp. FSL H7-0690, assembly GCF_037980415.1. NCBI lineage: Bacteria > Bacillati > Bacillota > Bacilli > Caryophanales > Paenibacillaceae > Paenibacillus > Paenibacillus sp. FSL H7-0690. The sequence goes on from NZ_CP150281.1 coordinate 5,906,641, forward strand.
AATGAGCAATCTGTATCTGCCCCGCCAGCGCAAAAGCATAACCAAGCGTGAAGCAAAAGGACTCCAGGGTGTTAAGATACGTGCGTGCTGCTAACGCTTCGGCTCCAAGTGCAGCCAGAAAGGAATACACAATAAGCTGGGAGAATACCCAACAGGAAGAATTGATCCCGAGCGGCCAGGCAATCTTCAGAATTTGCTTAAACAGCTTGCCATTGAATATCCGGAAATCTCTAAGTCTAACCTTGATCTCGAAAGAACGCCGGAATAAGGAGTAGAGAATAATCACTCCGACCAGTCTACTGACAATACTGGAGATCGCGATGCCCGCAAGGCCTAGCTGTGGCAGACCGAATACACCAAATATAAAAATATAGTTCAGAATTATATGGATGACATTGATTATAATCCCTGTGTACATCGGCCCTTTGGTATTCCCTGTGTTCCGGATAGCGGTACCGAGGGAAGCGATCATCCCTACCATAAAAAGTCCACCGCCGACGTAGGAGATATAGACATTGGAAAGTGACAATAGCTCAGGTGCTATATTTAGAACCCCACCAATAGGGCCCGCATAGAAAAACAATACAATACTCACGACAATCCCCAACACGAGGCTAACCGTTACCCCCATTATAGCAATCGTGCGCGCTTCACCAAAACGTTTGGAGCCCATTCTCTGTGCGATCAGAATCCCCGCTCCACCCGCAAATGTTGTAAAAAGTGTGGTCAATGCACCGAACAATTGATTGGAAATGCCGACTACGGCGACTGCATCATCAGAGATACGGCTGACCATTAATGTATCTACCGTACCCAGCAGAGTCTGTAGAAATACCTCTATAAATATAGGCCAAGCCAATACCCAGAGCCCAAAACCCTGTCTTTCTTTTTTCACTATACAAACCCTCCTCGTAAACCATACCTACAGACTTAGCCTAAAAAATAACATCTTTATTCATTAGGTCAGACTAAATTATAGATGATATACTTTGGATGATGGTACAGATTTCAAACCAATTATTACATTATTCCAACCTCACTAAAAGGAGCTTCTGACATGAACATCTTGAACTTCACCGTTCCTCCGTTGCTGTACTACATTGTAAGCGGATTCCATACTTTCTCCCCCGGCCATTATCATATGAGCCGCCATAATACCCGGGTGTTCGATTTGCTTGTAGTTAAACAAGGCTGTTTATATATGAGTGAAGGCGGTCTCCCTTTTCAAGTAAAAGCAGGTCAGGCGCTCTTACTTCGTCCAGACAGCCATCATTTCAGTACGGACAGCTGCAAGGAATCCACCTCTTATTATTGGCTGCATTTTCAAACGGTGGGCGACTGGAATATGACCGAGGATACGACTGCTAGGCTTGAGAAAGACAACGTCAAAATAGAGAACTCCCTGCAATCTGACGAATTTGATATCCGGCCGTTTAGCTTACGCTTGCCTCAATATACAACTCTGCTGCAGCCGTCCAAGATGGAAGAGCTGCTCTCGCAGCTAAATCAGCTTGTGCCTAATTCCCATTTAAGCGATACTCCATTTCAGCAGCAGCTGTTGTTTCAGGAGGTTATACAGCAGTTATCCGCCTCCCTCAGCCATGAGCGCCCCTCGCCCTCCAAAATATGTGCAGAGCAAGCGGCCTCCTATTTACGCAGCCATTTTCGTGAGCATATCACTGCGCAGCAGCTCGGGGAAAGTCTAAGCTTTCACCCTGTATATATCGCTCGTTGCATGAAGAAGGAATACGGCTGTGCGCCGATGGAATATCTGCTGCATTATCGGATTCAGCAAAGTAAACTTTTGCTGATGCAGACCAGCTACACAATTGCCCGTATAGCCGAGGAAGTTGGCTTCAATCAGGCGCCTTACTTCAGCTCCAGCTTTATTCGAATAGAAGGAACCACTCCACGGGAATTCCGTCAACGTTTCTCGTAAATCTGAGTACGTTAAAGAACACAAAAAAAGGGATGCTCCCTGCCATTAGGCTTAAGGAACATCCCTTGCTACTTTTATTATTTCAAACCCTTCTCCTGCACATAAGCATCCCATTGCTTGATATATTCGGTCTGGATTTTTTCAAGGCCGGCTTGCTTAGCCTTTTCCATAAAGGTGGCTAAACCCGCATCAACATCCTCTACTAATCCAGCTTGCAATGGATACAGGTATTGCTTTTCCACCTGCTCTAGTGCTGCTTTTTCCGCCTGATAAGAGGTATAATCCTCAGCAAAACCGGTGAAAATATCCGGCTTCTGAATTTTGTCGAGCTCAGCGAAAATTTCCTTCACGCCATCATAGGATTTATCAAATAGCATGAACTCCGGATTCCGCCAGGCCCAGCCATTCATTCCCTCGCGTGTAAAACCGTTCGTTGAAGCATCTCCAATAAGTTCATAGTAGCCGTTCGCATCAATTTTATAGTTCTTTCCTTCCACACCGTATTGTGTCAGCTGATTATAACGTTTATCCATGACCATTTTTTCATAGAAGGCCAGTGCACGTTCAGGGTTCTTGCTGCTCTTCGGAATGGCGAAACCATTATGAATAGGATGAACTGGTGTTGCATAACCAATGGTATTGCCATAAGGATAGTAACCTAGATCCCAATCCGGATGTGCTGCTTTCACCTTCATCAACGTATCGTTGAAGCGAGTCGGATTATCTCCGAAGATGCTTGCTGCCTTGCCCGCGATAATCGGAGCCTGGATGGTATCCTTCAAGTTCAGGACGTTTTTGGAAATCAATCCGTTTTCCTGCCAGCGTCTCATCGTCAGCAGCTCTTCTTTATGTTCCTCCGAGCCCCAATACAGATAAGCTTTTGAAGGATCATCGTACTTAATACCAATACCATAAGGCAGGGGACTGCCGACCTGTGCGGTAAGTGTTGAATATACATCATGAATGTTACCTCTTACATCACTGTTAAAAGAAGCAGGTGACATCTGCGGTTCATTTTTCTTGATTCCTTCCATGTATGCTTCATAGCTAGCCAGATCTGTCGGCTGAGGCAGATTGTATTTCTTGCGCAGATCCTCACGCCATACGAAGCCGTTCGTTACATACTCCTTATAAGTCGCTGGAACGGTGTAAATCTTGCCATCAATCTTCACAGCATCCCACATTTCCTGTGGTACGAATTGCTGGAGTTCTGGGGCAGCTTTAGGCAGCAGATCATCAATAGCTAAAAAAGCTCCCTTTTTCGCATAAGCCTGATATTGTGTCCAGTCCGCAGTGAAGATCAGATCGATTGATTGACCCGACGACAGCAGCAGCTTATATTTCTGATCCCAATCTGTCCAGGTTGTATAGTTGAATTTAACGGTTGCATTCAGATCCTCTTCGGCCATTTTGTTAATTTCCGCTTCAATGCTTGAGAGGTCCTTCGGCGCATCGCCTAGCATATAGAATTGCAGCTCGACCTTTTTGGAAGTGTCCAGTCCGGTCTTCTCCTCCGTCCCTGCGTTCGTACTTTGTGCTGTGTTTCCTCCGCTATTACTCTCTTTTACCGCCGCATTGTCTCCGTTTGCAGAATTAGAATTCCCCCCGCAGCCTGCCAGCAGCGTCAAGCCCAGTACTGACGTAAGCAGAATAGACATGCGTTTGCCCCGTTGTTTATTCATCTGAATCCTCCCTTTTCACTATGCTTCTATGTTAGCCGACTGTACCTTAACCCGGTAGTGGGCAGGTTGCGGTTCTAACCTTTTACAGCGCCGATGGTCAGGCCTTTGACAAAATAACGCTGAACGAACGGGTACAGAAAAAGAATAGGTCCCGTCACGACAATTGCCATCGCCATTTTGGTAGACTCAGCAGGGACCTCCGTAGCCAGTGACACCCCGGTTCCCGCCCCCATCTGTGCGATAAACTGTGCTGAATTAATAACATTGTACAGATAGAATTGCAGCTGATATTTATGCGTATCATTGATGAACAGTGAAGAGGTGAACCAGTCATTCCAGTAATACAAAGCCAGAAACAAACCGACTGTAGCGATGCCCGGCATGGAAAGCTTGAGTACAATCTGCCAGTAAATCCGGAAATCACCGGCCCCGTCTATTTTGCCAGAATCGAACAATTCCTCAGGAACTGCTGATTTGATGAAGTTTTTCATTAAAATGATCAAAAATGGCGTCATCAGACCTGGAAGCACCAGTACCGCATAGGAATCCAGCAGACCGAGGTATTTCGTAATCATGATGTACCACGGGACAAGTCCTCCCCCAAACAAAGTCGTAAAGTATATATAGAAGGAAAAGCTATTTCGATATTTAAAATCTTTACGCGCCAGTACATAACCCGCCATAGTCATGAAAAAAAGTCCCATTACCGTTCCAATAGCAGTTGTGCTGACTGTGACCGCATATGCCCGCAGCACCTCATCCGGGAAGATGAATACCGTCTTGTAGCCCTCCAGTGAGAACTGTGCCGGAATCAGATGATAGCCATCGCGAATAATGGACTCATTGCTGGTCAAAGATGCAGAGATAATTAGCAAAAAGGGCAGCAGGCAAGCGATCGATAAGCCAATAATGACCACATAGGCAATCCAATGAAGCATTCGCGTATATTTATCCTTTTGAATTTTCATTTCTTATCCTCCTAGAACAGGGCGTAGTCATCGTTTATTTTGCGGATAATGTAGTTGACCGTCATAATGAGGACGAAGCCGAACAAGGATTGATAGACCCCGGCAGCCGTTGCCATGCCCACATCAAAGGTTACTTTAAGCGAACGGTATACATAGGTATCAAGGATATCCGTCGTATTGTAGAGCAGCCCGTTATTGCCTATTAATTGATAGAAAAGATCGAATTGGCCCTTCATAATACTCCCGAGCGCAAAGAGCAGCAGCACCACAAAGGTTGATTTCAGCATCGGCACCGTTATATACCAAATCCGTTGGAAAATATTAGCGCCATCAATTTTGGCCGCTTCATAATATTCGTCACTAATCCCCGTAATCGCCGCCAGATAAATCACCATGCTGTAGCCAAGATTTTTCCATAGATAAAAGATAATGATCAGAAAGATCCATGCCCAAGGTTTACTGTAAACGTCGACCGGATCAAGGCCAAATTGGGTAAGCATTGTATTTAAGAAACCGCTGTCATAATTAAACAAGTTGTAGACAATTACGCTGAGAATTACAAAGGATACAAAGTAAGGCAGAAACATTACCGATTGGCTAATCTTTTTAAACCATTTTCCATTGAGCTCACTCAGCAGGATCGCACAGACAATTGCCAGCACATTCCCTAGTACAATAAAAGCAATATTGTATCCTATCGTGTTCATCGTGAGCTTCACCAGCGTACCGGATCTCCAGAGGAACTCGAAATTCTGTAATCCCACAAACTTGGAGTTGAACATGCTGCTGTTGAAGTCGAATTGAGTGAACGCATAATAGATGCCTACCATTGGAAAATAGGAATTCACCAGAAAAAAGATCAAGGTGGGCAGCAGCATCAGAAACATTACCCGATTGTGCACCAGCTCATACAACAATCCTTTCTTCTTTCTTGTCGTTCGTAAGCGTGCTCTACCATCAGCCTGGATGCCAAGTTCGACGTTTGAAATTCCTTTGGATGAGGTTTGGCTCAAGATCTCTCACTCCCCTTAATATAGAAACTGCATAATTCCACTATAGGGGGATTCTTCTGAACACAGAAGTGAAGCTTACAAGCCTTACTGCACAAACTGGCGAAACAGGAACTGAACAATCAGGATGTTTATGTAAAAGTCTTCGGAGACCCACTGAGCTTCTCAAGCTTCGCTAACTCCTTATAATCCTTGTAGAAAAGACTGTTTTGTACACGAATATTTAATTTGTTCACTCCCTTCAGATTGGAAAAATGCAGGATTCTAAGGTTGCTCCACTGTTCTGTTCACTCTTGGGGACTTATAATAAAGGAACTTCATAATATGAATTCATCCAGAGTCTTGTCCGAGTAAGTCATATGATGATCAGGGGGGACGGTATGAAGAATAATGATCTACGGAGAAAAAGACTACTGTATGGCAAGCTGCTCACCACCATAACCCTGTGCATATCGTTAACCCTTCTTATCTCTACTTTTGTTTACTATACGTACTATATCGGCGTCGAGAAGACGCAAACCTTTCGCTCCGATCTAAGGGATCTGACCCAGACTGGCAAAAAAGTGGTCAACATGGCTGAAGTCGCGCAAACGCTTTCATTTCAACTGTATCGAACCAGCACGATTTCTCATCTGTTGTTCTACAACAAGCCCTCTATTTATGAGGTAACCGCGGCGATGTCCGATCTCGGAAACTACTTAAATTCCATGCCTTATATTGAATCCATCTATGTATATAATCCGAATAATGACACGGTTTATATTTCGGCAGCACAGGGCCAGAATGGCGTATTCACCACCCGCGAACTGGTGGACACTGAAATTATTCAGATGCTGAATCATTATCAGGATTACAAAACATTTACGCCGATTCCGCGAACCTATTCCATAGATGAACCTGAGAAAAAAACCATCTCAGTCTATACTTACCTTTGCTATGATGCGATCAATTGGGACCGCTCTATTAACTCTGCGGTTATTGTTAACATATCCGCGGCTTGGATCAATAAAGAACTGGCTAACGGCAATACACCCGGTAGTGGCAGTACCTACATTTTGGATGACCAAGGCCGTTTTCTGTCGGGGAATAAGCTGACATTGGAGAAGCTCTCCGGGGATGAAAACAGTTGGCTGGAGCATCAAGTAAAAGCACGTTCTGCCGGCTATTTTACTGCCCCTTTTAGAGGGAATAAATCACTGGTGTCCTATACTTCGCCCGATTCGCTTGGCTGGCAATATGTGCGCATTACTCCTTATGAGGTAATTACTGAACAGACCAATCATATCCGCAATACTACGCTTCTGATTTCTTTAATTATTTTATTGTTCGGTCTTGTTATTTCTAGGGTACTGTCCAAACGGCTTTATCTGCCGATTGATTCGATCGTAAGCCGAATGAACACCCTTGAGGCAGATAAACGCAACAGTATGTTTACGATCAGGCAGAACTCATTACGCAATCTGGTGCTTGGCATTAAATCTCCTCATAACAGCCGGCAAAATGATGTTCAACAGCTGGGTATTTCTTTTAATTTAAACGAGGGCTACCGGCTAGTATTACTACGCATTGATGAGTACGAAGCTCTGCGAAAGGAACGAGGCTCTTATCTCCTTCCGTACAAGTTTGCCATCATGAATATTGCCTCAGAGATCTGTGGACAGACTTATCAGGTGGAAACTGTAGATATGAATGACGATAGTGTGGTCATGTTGCTTAGCAGCATGACCTCCACTGAGCATCTGGATACCGAGCTGATTGAAGTGCTGCTGCGGCAGATCCGTGTGGCCTGTTGTGATTATTTAAAAATCGGACTGTCGTTAGTGTACAGCCCTATCAGTGATAATCCAGATGTACTAAACCGGCTGTACAGTCAGGCCAGAGAAGCTTCCAAACATAGACTGTTTTATGGTCATGGCAGCCTGATCAATGCTGAGCGAATTAGCGAGCTTCAGAACAATCTTTACTCCTACCCGGCTGACAGCGAAAAAAAGCTGGTCGATGCGCTCACAAGTGGCAGAACAGACGAAGCCCGCAGTCACTTCTCCGAAATGGTACGTGAAATGGAGCAATATCCCTATCATGTGCTGGAACTTACTGTTTCAAGGGTGACGCTAACGATTAAACGAATTGTCGATAACATCAAGAAGCTTAGTCCTACCCCCACCGAAGGGATGATGGTGATGCCTTCGCTTGAACATTATGAAACAATAGAAGAATTTGAGGCAGCTTTTTACCAGCTTTTTGATCATATTCAGGAATTCCAAGCGGATAAGCGCAGCTCCAAGCAAAGCGATCTAATCCGGCAAATTAACCAAACCATTCAGCAATCTTACATGGACCCTTGCTTAAGTCTGAACCAAATTGCCGATGAACTTAATATGTCTCCAATCTATGTCAGCAGACTTTATAAGCAGCAGACCCTAACCACTATTGTGGATGTCATCATGGAGGTACGGATGAAGGAAGTATGCCGCCTGCTTGTAGAGAGTGATTTATCGGTATCGGATATTGCTGAAGTAACTGGCTTCACCAGCAGTTCTTATCTCCACCGGATGTTCAAACGCAACTTCAGCCTTACACCAATAGAATTCAGACGGACCAAAAACAGTTCATAACATGAATCACCTATCCCCCAAAAAGAAAGGTGCTCCAGCAGCCATTACATTGGCCTTTGGAACACCTTTCGATATCAAAGGAAATATTAAAATACCTTCGCAATATTTGCTTCATTCTCACCTGCAAGAATGGTGTATTCTTTGGTCAACAGATTAGCTTCAAGCTTCGCCACACTGTTTTCATTTTTCCAAGTGATGTTCAGCTCATTCTCACTACCTTGTTCAATCTTGATCTCACCATTAAAAGCTGGACAGCTATTTCTGAATTTCAACAATGCGAACAGCTTTTGAACAACAGGACGTTGTACCTCAGCAGCAATTTCATCTTTAGAATAATAATGGCGGTTAATATTGCGTCCTTCTTTTGTGCTTTCGAGCAGCTCAATATCATTCTCGCCAGCGAATAGACCTACATAATAAATCTGTGGAATACCAGGGGCGAAGCACTGAATAGCTCTGGCCAAAAGATACGCCTGATCATCATTGCCAAGTGCAGAATAATAAGTGCAGTTAATTTGATAAATATCCAGATTATTATAAGCGGCGGAGCTATATTTTTTCTTAACATTTGCTCCTTGGCTATATAGGCTTTCTCTGGTCATTTCAGCTTCTTCGTCGGTCATCAGATCCTTAACATCCACCACGCCAATGCCGTCATGCGTATCCAGGGTAGTGAATTGTTTTCTCGGACAGATTTCCAGCCAATGCGCAAGCCGATTTACTTTTCCACTATATAGAGCATGTAATACCAACATTGGCAGGGCGAAATCATAGACATAATAATCCTTGTCTGCAATCTTCAATTGAATGCTGTAATGCTCATGGATTTCCGGAAGAACAGTTACGCCATAAGGCTCCACTACTTCTTTAGACAAATTCAACATTTCCCAAATATCCGGTTCTACGAAAAAGCAGTTGGTACCCATCTTTTTGTTGGCATAGGCAAAAGCGTCCAGCCGGATAATCGATGCTCCTTTATCAGCAAGGAAGGTCAGATTGTCTTTTACGAATTTCTTCGTAGTTTCCGTAGTCACGTCCAGATCGATCTGCTGCTCATCAAACGTACACCAAACCTTTTCCTTCGTCCCGTCTTTAAAAGTAACCTCTACGTATGGCGCCCGCGGTTTACGTTTATAAATTAAATCCACATCAACCTCAGTTGGTTCACCGTTAGGCCAGAAATCCTTGTAACGAATAAATAAATCCTTGTATTGCGATGCATCCTTCTTCTTAAGGAAATCTTGAAAGTATGGAGACTGCTGTGAAATGTGATTGATCATGAAATCATACATCATGTAGAACTTCTCGCTCATCTCTTCGATTTCCGCCCAGTCACCAAAAGCCGAATCAACCTTGGTATAATCCATCGGAGCAAATCCCCGGTCGCCCGAAGAGGGGTAAAACGGCAATAAATGAACCCCACCCACGACTCCTTGCAAGTGTGTATCCAGTACTTCGTTTAGTTCTTTTAAATTGTTTCCCATGCTATCTGCGTAAGTGATAAGCATAGCTTCATTTTTAATCTGCATATTGGCGTTCTCCTTCTATTTCAATTTATACACTCTTGCTTCATAAGGTCTGAGAAATCATCAAACTAATGCAACTTATGAAAGCGTTCTCCTAACGATCTTGTTCCTCCCTAGATGAAGGTTTATTCAAAACCAATTTTATAGATGCACAAATAATATGTCAAACGTTTTCATATAATTAAATCAATAAAATAAAGCTATAATTATTGGAATTTAATATTATATCCATATATTTGTGGTAACGTATAACATACCTATTATAACTATCTATGCTTTTACAATTGTTAGTCTCGATTAGTGTCAACAATCCAAGAAAGTTGTAGAATATAGATTAGAGCATTTTATGAAACGGGGATGAGGGTATGGCAAGTATTAAAGATGTTGCCAAGGAGGCGGGCGTTGCTGTAGCTACCGTGTCCAGAGTAATGAACAACCGGGGATATATCAGCAAAGAGACGCGTAAAAAAGTTGAAAAAGCGATGGACGCCTTAGATTATCATCCTAATCAAATCGCCAGAGCCTTACAGAAGAATCAATCCTTTTTTATTGGGATTATTGTTCCAGATTCAAACCACCCTTTCTTTTCCGATCTCATCAAGTATGTTGAAATGAGTGCTAATGAAAAAAACTATAAATTGCTAATATGCAATTCTCTTGACGATCCTGAGAAGGAAGCCAACTATATTAGCATGCTTCGCCAGAATCAAGTAGATGGCATTATCATGTGCAGCCACACTATGAATATTGAAAGCTATAAAAAGGTCCCTTTCCCTATTGTCTCTTTTGACCGTTTTATTTCTTCCAATATCCCTTGTGTGGGCTCGGATAATTACCGCGGTGGTGAGTTAGCTACCGAACATTTGATACAGCTGGGCTGTAAACGGCTGCTACATATCTCCGGCCCGCTAGATCTGGATATTCTAGCGAATCGCCGTCGGGATGCTTTTGTCATCACAAGTATGAAACATGGTGTAACTTACGATATTATCGAAGGCGCGCACAACAAGCTTACCTTTGATTATTTTTGGTCCTTCGTCACCGAAAATATCTCTCCGGCCCAACTTCGAGAATATGATGGAGTATTCTGCAGTAATGATATTGTGGCTTATGCTTTATACATTTATGCTGAACAGCAAGGCATTCGAGTGCCCGAGCAACTGAAAATCATCGGTTATGATTACCACAGCTTTACCCGCATGCTTCAGAGTCCTAAATTGACTACCATTATGCAACCTAGTGATCGGATCGGGGTCATGCTGACCAATACTCTCCTGCAAATGATCGAAAGTGCTGACGGAGAGCTAATCAACAACACTACTGTAGACGTAACTCTTATTAAGGGAGAGACTACTTAACGTATCTATTAAAAAGGTAGACTACCGTAATTAGCGGTGGCCTGCCTTTTTTGTATTACTTCATTAATAACGACTTTCAGGAATAACGGCTTTTAGGGCAATTTTTGTAACCACTTCCGCTTCTCAGAATATGCTGATTGGGCAGGTTCCCATTTTTTAAAGGAATGAACAGGAGAAGTTCAAGGAGGAGATATAGAAATATGCCTGATTACAGACCATTTAAAGGCGATGCTATCCTAAACAAGCATGGAAGGATCAGCAGTCCTATTAGAAAGAGGGAGTGTAACGCACTATTAAAAATAGTCACTGATCTCTCTGCAGTGGTGCCCCCCGTACTTACGAATCCCACAACACTTCATATTGCCAATCTGCAAAGAGTGTTAAGAGAACTATTGGAATTCTTGCATACCTCTAAGTTATGCAGCCCTTTTAGAACTGAGCTACTTTCTGTAGTAGAGATAACCATTGTATCGACCGAAGTCAGTCCCTTCTCTGTCGTAAGCGTGGGCACTAATCTTCAACTGTTGTTAACTGAGTTATTATCTTTTATTCTCGCCACGAAGATTGACTCTAATTGTAAAGATCAGTTGATTATTCAGATCAGACATATTCAAGCTTCTATTACACAAGCAATTGGATTACCTATTAAAGGTGTGACTGGACCTCAAGGGCCACAGGGACCCCAGGGTCCGCAAGGAGCGCAAGGGGTTCCGGGCGCAAAGGGAACCACAGGGGCAGGGCTGCAAGGAATTGTTGCTTTTAATCCTGCACTAAGCCCTACTTATCCAGCAGGTCAAGTAGTAACCTTTAATGGCAGTACCTATATTGCTATTGTTGCTGGACCAACGGGAACACCTGGAAGTTCACCAGACTATTTATTAATTGCTGGTGGCTCCACAGGCCCCCAAGGACCGCAAGGACCACAAGGCCCTCAAGGAACGCCTGGACTTCAAGGACCTCAGGGTCCGCAAGGGGTAGGGCTGCAAGGAATTGTAATCTTTAATCCTGCACAAAGTCCTACTTATCCAGCAGGTCAAGTAGTAACCTTCAATGGCAGCACCTATATTGCTACTGTTTCTGGACCTACTGGAATACCTGGCAGTTCACCAGATTACTTGTTAATCGCTGGTGGTGCGATGGGACCTCAAGGACCACAGGGTGTGCAAGGGATTCAAGGACCAACAGGTGCGCAAGGACCAGCGGGTCCAGGCTTAGGAGCAACGGGCGCGACGGGTTCGACGGGTGCTGCCGGCTTGGCGGGCCCTGCAGGTGCAACGGGCGCGACGGGCGATCCTGGCGCGGTCGGCGTTGCCGGAGCTACGGGTGCCACAGGGGCGACGGGTGATCCGGGGGCGGTCGGCGTTGCCGGAGCTACGGGGGCAACGGGCGCGACTGGTGATCCCGGCGCGGTCGGCGTTGCCGGAGCTACGGGGGCAACGGGCGCGACTGGTGATCCCGGCGCGGTCGGCGTTGCCGGAGCTACGGGGGCAACGGGCGCGACTGGTGATCCCGGCGCGGTCGGCGTTGCCGGAGCTACCGGTGTAACGGGTGCCACGGGTGATCCCGGCGCGGTCGGCGTTGCCGGAGCTACGGGGGCAACGGGCGCGACGGGTGATCCCGGCGCGGTTGGAGCTACTGGCATTACCGGAGTCACTGGTGCAACCGGTAACGGTGCAATTATTCCGCTGGCATCCGGAGGACCTATTATTATGACCACGGTTTTGGGTGGTTTGGTTGGAACAACAAGTCTTGTAGGCTTCGGAAGTTCAGCCACAGGCATTTCGCTTGTTGGCGGTAATATTGATTTGACAGGTACTCTCCTTGGACCGCTTATCAACTTTGCATTCTCAACTCCTCGAGCAGGAGTAATAACTTCCATTGCTGCTTACTTCAGTAATACCATAGCTTTATCGCTGCTTGGTACTACGATAAATGTAACAGCACAGTTGTACCAATCGACCACACCAAATAATACATTTACTCCTATTCCAGGCGCAACAGTACCGCTCCCACCTATCACAGGTACTATAAATCTAGGAACTTTTGTCAGCGGAATTACGAATGGTATCAATTTTGCTGTAACTCCACAGACACGTTTGCTTATGGTATTCTCAGCCACCGCTACAGGCCTCACCCTTGTAAATACAGTCACTGGTTATGCAAGTGCTGGCTTTACGATTGTATAATCACTAAAACAAATTTTAAAAAAGCATCTGCGATTCCTTTTGAAGGAGGTGGCAGATGCTTTTTTGTAATATGCGGATTCAACTCTTGAACTTTCGGACTCAGATGCCGCTATTCGTTAATTTATCACTGTTTAGAGAGATTATCGGACCTGAGAGGCGCTATTGGGCAGAAATGGTGCTCAGTAGTGTCTATTTTGTACTAATAACGCCTATGGAGTCCTATAGCAACTCAAAAATAGGAAAATATTGCAAATAAGAGCGCCTGAGTCCGATAGCGAGTCCGTTCACTGGGAACCATAGTCCATTCACTGAGAATCATAGTCCGTTTACTGGGAACCATAGTCCATTCACTGAGAATCATAATCCGTTCACTGAGAATCATAGTCCATTCACTGGGAGCCATAATCCGTTCACTGGGAGCCATAATCCGTTCACTGGGAGCCATAATCCGTTCACTGAGAATCATAGTCCGTTCACTAGGATTCACACTTTGTCACTGTTTGCAAAAACGAACCTCACAACTAATACGATTTCAGCTTATAACAAATACACCTTCAGCTTATCGATGACCTCATCGATTTCCGCTGTAGTCGTATATCGTCCCACACTAAAACGAACCGCCCCCCGTCCAATGTTCTCCGACACATGCATAGCCTTTAAAACAGGCGAAATCAACGTTTCACCGGAATGGCACGCTGAGCCAGTTGAAGCCGCCACAGCTTCCAGGGAATCGATGATTTCATGACCCACTGCTCCAAGAAAACTAACGTTAAGGGTGTTAGGCAAGCGCTTGTGTTTATGACCATTCAAATGAATTTTTTCGCCAAAAGACTCCTGCAGTCTTCCATAGAAATACTCCGTAACTTGCTTAACTCTTTCTCTAGAATCAGAGTCAGCAGCAAGCTCGCAGGCTTTTCCTAAGCCAATGATGTAAGGTGTATTTTCTGTCCCCGCTCTTCGCCCCTGTTCATGGCCCGCACCGTGTATCAAAGGCTCAATGTGAATGCCGTCCCGAATGTACAGTGCTCCAATGCCTTTGGGCGCATATAATTTATGGCCTGCAAGCGTTAGAAAATCCACCCCTAAATCCGCTACATCGAGGTCTACTTTTCCCGCAGACTGTGAAGCATCTGTATGAATAAGAACACCCCGTTCGTGGCAGACCTCAGCTATTTCCTTGATCGGCTGGATCGTGCCCGTTTCGTTATTAGAGTGCATGATGGAGACCAGAATGGTTTGGTCCGTGAGCTGCTTTTTCACATCGTCAACCTGCACCAATCCATACGAGTCAACTGGTACATAAGTCAGGTTGTATCCCATCTGCTCCAGGTACTGACAAGGTTTAATTACCGCTGGATGCTCAATAGCAGACAGGATAATGTGATTACCTTTATGGCGATACGTTTGGGCTACTCCTTTAATGACAGTATTATTAGACTCACTACCCCCACTGGTAAAAAGCACCTCACCCGGCGCACAATTCAGGAAATCAGCCACCTGTGTTCTTGCCTGCTCTATTCCGAGTTTAGCTTCCCGCCCCAAAGAATGACTGCTTGAAGGATTCCCAAAATGACCGTAAAGATAAGGGATCATAACCTCTGCTACTTCCTTATCTACTGGTGTTGTAGCGTTGTAATCTAAATAGATCATATTAAGTAAAGCCCCCTTTAACCATAACGCGAAACTTATACTTCCTGACGTTTTAAAAAAGAACGCACAGCAGTCTCAGCTTCATCCAGATTATTCACTTTAAAAGTAACTCTCTCAATGCCTTCATACTGAGTGGACGTATAATCGTATCTAGGATCATAGTAATATTCTAGCAGCAGCGCCACAGCTTCGCCGAACAAATCTGCCTGCAAGCATCGCTCGATTTCTGCCGCAATAGGGATATGAATTCGGGATTTAATACTCCGAAATGCAGAAATACATTGCTCCTTGTATTCTACTGGCCGATAATCCTCAAGGATTTGCTCCACTCTGGCATGCAAAGGCATCTCAATCCAGATCTGCGTTCCGCTCTCTTTTTGCTCGGCCATAAATGGGGGCATTACTACCTTACCAATCTTTTTGCTCTCCGCTTCAAATAGTACATAAGGAGAATCTCCGATCTTAATTAACTCCTCTAAAAGAAGACTATCGAACGTTTTTTGATTGTTCGCACGAAGGCCAATCTCACCAAAAATAGAACCACGGTGACCTGCCATCCCTTCCAAATCCAGAACAGGATACCCCTGTGTCTTCAGACGGTGTAACAGATTGGTTTTACCTGTGCCTGTATTTCCGTGAATCACATAAGACTTCGCCTTACATTCATAGGACTCCAATTCGTCGAGCACCCATTTACGATAAGCCTTATAGCCGCCTATCAGCCGGTAAGCATGAATATCCATTAAAGAGAGTACGGTCGCAGTTGTACGACTGCGCATACCTCCCCTCCAGCAGAATACTGCTTTGTCTCCTTGAATCGCTGCAAATTCTTTGACAAAAGAAGGCAGTTTTGCCGCAGCAATCTCCAAACCACGTTCTTTCGCGGCCTGCACACTTGTCTGTTTATACAACGTCCCTACTTCAGCCCGTTCCTGATCATCAAAAAAAGGAATATTCAAACTATCCGGCAGCGTTGCATCTTTATATTCAGAAGGAGATCTAACATCAATAATGGTGATCTGCTTCTTGTTTTTTAACACTCTAAGTTCTTCCAGTGTAATGTCCTGAAACAATATGCTCTCTCCTCTGGTGGCTAACCTTCATAATTTGCTCTAAGCTGATATACAACAGTTATTCCACAGCAGCTATAACCGTAATCTGACCCGGATGCTCTTCCGTTACCTCTCCGATCAATACCGCTTCTACCCCTGCATCTACTAACTCTTTTAGCAAATCTTCGCTTTGTTCAGGGGCCACAGAGATCAGCAGTCCGCCAGAAGTCACAGCGTCACATAGAATATAGCGGCTTAGTTGGTCCATCTCTTCCGGATAAAGAATGCTGCCTTCCAGATGGGCAAAGTTATTCTTAGTGCCTCCTGGAACAAATCCCTGTTCCGCAAGCTCTCTTACTCTTGGCAGCATCGGTACATCGCCTTGACGAATGATCAGGCCCGTGCCGCTCCCTTTAGCCATTTCCGAGGCATGTCCCAGTAGCCCAAATCCGGTAACATCTGTACAAGCATGTACATCATAAGGCTCCATGATTTCAGCCGCTTTTTTATTCAAAGTAGAC
Organism: Paenibacillus sp. FSL H7-0690; assembly: GCF_037980415.1. Taxonomy (NCBI): domain Bacteria; kingdom Bacillati; phylum Bacillota; class Bacilli; order Caryophanales; family Paenibacillaceae; genus Paenibacillus; species Paenibacillus sp. FSL H7-0690. Next base: position 5,923,148 of record NZ_CP150281.1, read on the forward strand.
ATTACTGTCGTAAGGCGTGTGGTTTCTTCAGGAGATAGCTGATCCTTTTTAATGGAAGTTGTTAAGATCCCCACACCGATAGGCTTCGTTAGAATCAGCTTGTCTCCCACCTTGGCGCTCGCATTCGTTCTTACTTTGTCAGGATGCACAAGGCCCGTAACGGCCAATCCGAATTTGGGCTCTTTATCGTCGATGGAATGTCCGCCCACAAGAGTAGCTCCTGCTTCCTGTACTTTATCCGCTGCACCGCGCAAAATGTCACCGAGAATACTTTTATCTAAAACAGAAATAGGGAAGGCCACAATATTAAGCACCGTAAGCGGCTTTCCACCCATCGCATAAATATCACTTAATGCATTGGCTGCTGCAATTTGACCAAATGAATAGGGATCATCCACGATCGGCGTGAAAAAATCAACAGTTTGCACTAACGCTAATTCATCACTTAAACGGTACACCCCTGCATCATCACTAGTATCAAGACCTACTAGTAGATCCGGGTTAGGAACAGTTGGTGGCAGACTACGAATAACCTGCATGAGATCGGCGGGACCGATTTTGCAGCCACAGCCCCCTTTTGAAGATAATGAAGTCAGTTTTATAGTTTCAGCTTGAGACATCATGACTCAGCTCCTTTAGTATGAATTATCTTAATCTTACACGAGTAGATCGCATTGTACAAAATGCAAGAGTAGCAGATGCGTTGCTTACTACGCCTCCTTCTATACACTTACCTTCACTACTTAGGGCCTACAGTTCTTTCCCACGTCGGGTGAGCTATATTTGGTGCTGTGGTAGGGTAGGGACATTAAGTAGCGTTCTAGGTACAATATGCTTGTAAATGTTCAACATCCATCGGTTAGTAAAATAACCAAAGGCTGGCTCATTCGTAGATTTCACTACGGATAAGCCAGCCTTTAATTGGATGTCCATTATATTAGGGAAATCCTCCCTAATGTTCATCGATAATCGCTTTAAAATGAGGTTTTTAGGGAATTCCTCCCTAAAAATTCATGCAAATACCCATTTATGGCTAAAAACATCCTATTATTAGGGAGGATTTCCCTAATCTACGTTCTAGGAGCCATAATCTCCTTCATTTTAGGGAGAATTCCCCTAAAGTTCTTCCCAGAAAGACGACCCATAGCCAGCTCATTCCGCCCTGGCTATGGGTCGCCTATTTTCTCACTTAAACGCTTCGCTTGCGAAGGTCTCCCTATAGATCAGCTAATCTGCTGAGTACCCTGCTGCTTCTCTAAGAAACGTTGAAGAATCGCATTGAATTGCTCCGGCTGGCACAGATTACTTGGATCTAATGCGTTCGGAATAATCGCCAACTGCGCATGTGGCAGCTGAGACACCATTTCCTTCATACAATTCACTCCAAATTCATTAAAGTCCCCTACAATACATAAAGCAGGACGTTTAAAAGCCTTTAAGCATCTGGTGTAATCAACATGGCTCGTAGCCAGCCTTTGCCGATATAGCTCCCGGGGACGTTTGTCCAGCAGCCCTCTTCTAATCTCATTGTAGGCCAGACTCCAGCGCTCTCGGTACATCATCCGAATCGAAGGCAACACCAGCTCGCTTGGGAGATAATACATTAGTAAACTGCAATATGCTGCCATAGTTTGTATTTTCCCTACTATTGTTGATCCGTGAGTCCTACAAAAGCTATCCGCAACCACAATGGCTTTTACACGCTCAGGATATTGTTTGGCAATATGCTGAACGACTAAGCCACCATAGGCGATTCCTACAAAAACTGCTTCACGGATACCTAGGTCATTCAACAGCATAATCAGATCCAGACATTGCGTCTCAATAATCTCATGTGGGGCCTCCAGCAGTTTACCAGACTTGCCATTCCCCCGTAAATCGCACAAAATCACTTTATATTTATCGGAAAAATACTCCAGCTGTGGTTTGAACATACTGTGTGTTAATCCATGTCCATGGATAAACACAACCGGAGTGCCAGTTCCATTGATTTCATAATAGAGCGAAGTTCCGTTCAGTTTAGCGATAGGCAAAGGTAACACCTCTTTCATAATAAATTCTACGACTATATCTGCTTAAAAACGCAGCAAAAAACCACAGAGGGATTCTCTGTGGCTATTCATCACTAAACACGCCATTCATCCTCTCTCCATACGCTTACGAGGTTAGCTGTCGGATTCGGGCAGTGAGAGTTGCCCTACCTGCAGGGATGCATATTATGCACCCGGAACAGGATTCACCCCATAACCAGTGCCGACTCTCACATCGGCTGCCAGTTGTTGGTTCCCCCGCTTTCCAGAAACGGAAATTAAGCGGATTGCTTATGTAATTGTAAATTTAAGATAATTCTCAGTTCTGAGATGAATCATACTCTTGTAAGGTTTTCTTGTAAAGGAGGGCTCTGGTCAAAATAATGTTGAAAGCAATGCTTTTCATTTCATATTAAGCATACTCTTCATTTTCTCTTTCTTTTGCTCTTGTTTACTCGTTTTCTTTAGAAAAACAGCTCTGAAGCAAGCGAAAAAGGGGGTGATTCACCAGTACTTTCCTATTTAATAAGAAACGACAATCTTCAATACCAATATTGGGCCAGTTTCTGTACCTTGGGGTGTTGGTCGTTTCTATGTCCCCGATCCGTTTGGCAAGCTTGTTAATATTATTTCACATGAACAGCACGAATGATTTCATAAAAAAGAAAAAAGCTAAGCAGAATCAGAGATATCCCCCTGTCCACTTAGCTTCCTTTTACAATACTATGGCTACAAAAGATCGGCGTTTTTCAATGCATGCTCCCAGCTTGGAAAAAAGAACAGCGCACTTCTCATAAGCTCTGGGTCGCTTTGCTTTACTTGTTTTTTACTGATCGAGCTTCCGTCGCTTTGCAGCTTTTTGATCCGACTTAATACTTCATCAGCCTCCAAAGGAATTTCCATTGAAACACTCCTTTCTCAGTGACCTGTTTCCCTTCATTTTCTCCATAATATGTTTATTTATTCCGTACTCTTAATTTCCCCAGATTAAACCATCTGATAGATGGGTTGTTCAGCAATGAACCGGGTAGGAAGCATGGGATATTTGTCTGCTAAGATTTCAGCTAAATATTTCATCCCCGGCGCTTCACTCTCCGCATGACCTAACATGATGAGCGCTTTAGATCTGCCTTGGTGCCCTGCATCCCGCACATATTCCGGAGTCTCCCACTCTGGTCCTTCTCCAGCAATAATTAAATCAAGATTGTGATCATTAAAAAGTGGAATAGCCATCGTCCCGCCCCCTCTGTAACCTACTAATATCCCTATGCGTTTGCAGGACAGAGACAGGTCACCAGCAGCGCGTACATAAGAGATCCCTAGCTTACTTTTAATATACTGAGCAGCTTCCAGTACAGTCATGGCAGGAATAGTGAGAATCGTAGCAGCCGCTTGCTGCTCTTCCACATAGTCTGACCAATCCAGCTCTCGCAGCAAACCCATCATAATCCCATCTGGCTCTTGCCGATGCCAATAATCATGATAACGAAAAATAGCTATTGGGGAATGTCCGATCAGACTTTTTTTCGCATGATAAACCGGATCACCTTCTAACCACTCGTTCGCCGCATGATGGCTATAAAATACACCTTCATGCGTGATCAGCAAATTGGCTCCTAACGCTATTGCTTGCTCCACAATATTTTGTGTGGCAGAAAAGGCCGTAATAATCCCTGTGACTTCAGTTTCCGGTTCCCCTGGGTTCAGAATATCCACAGTCCCTTCTACCTGTTCCACAGTTCCCATTAAATCTTTCAAAATCGCTCTAATCGTGAGGCTCACTATCATCATCCCTCGGTTCAAAATCTAATAAATCTTTCTGCCTTTAAGATCCTCAATTCCGCTCTTGCGGTAAAAATACGTATTGATCCGATCTCTCCATTCCTGCGCATGCTCTGCTTGCTCTTCAAGACGTTGCTTCACTTGCACATACAATCCACTATCCATGCTGCCTTCAAGTGATTCCCATGTTGCTAGAAGCTGTGCAGCCTGCTCTGCCCCCTCGAAATGAGTATCGTAGATATGTTGTATAACCGTTTGCCCCGATTGCAGAACATGCGTGTATGGAACATGATGGAAGAACAGCAGCAGCTCTTCTGGACAAGACGCTAGATTCTCATAATTTGATGCATTAAGACCCATATACTGTCCGCTATACCCCGTTCCCGATTTGACTGAACGATCCACACCAATGCCCTTATGATCCGCATAATGGTACGTTCCCCACTTGGCGTATTCATATCCATCCACATTCGGCCCATAATGATGATCCGGATTAACCATCCAGCCCACACCTAATGGAGCTGTGTAAGATTCGTAAATCCTCCATGAGTCCATTAACATCCCGCGAATAGCAGCCACTAGACCTTCATCAGTGCCAAAGGTAAGGCGAATCCATTCCTCAGCTATTTCTTTTGCCGTCAGCTCCGGATTCCAAATTAATCTCCCATATCCATACAGATTGGCTTGAGCTAACCCATGCCCCGTCCAGTTCATGTCATCCCCAACATTAGTTACAGCAGCCACACCATTATATTTATTTCCCCACACCGATCCGTCCACAATATGTTTCACAAGCGTAGTTTGCCCTTTGGCATAAGTATTGAAATCAAGGACTTCTTTCCACTGTGGAACGAGATAACAGAGATGCCGCTGCTGCCCCGTATATTCTTGAGCAATCTGAAACTCCATCAGATGATTGGTATGTTCCAGTGCGCCAAACAACGGAGATACCGGTTCTCTGACTTGAAAATCCATCGGTCCATTCTTGATTTGCAGCACTACATTATCATTAAAACGGCCATCCAATGGTTTGAAATGATCATACGCTGCTCTGGCCCGATCGGTCTTACGGTCACGCCAATCCTGCTTGCAGTTATATACGAAACAACGCCAAATCACGATTCCGCCAAACGGCTCCAGTGCTTCTCCCAGCATATTAGCGCCATCGGCATGGTCACGCCCGTAAGTGAATGGCCCTGGTCGATTTTCTGAATCTGCTTTGACCACAAACCCGCCAAAATCAGGGATCACTCGATAAACCTCACCAGCCTTATCTTTCCACCATTGCCGCACCGCTGGGTCCAGTGGATCAGCTGTCTCCAATGCTCCGATCTGTATCGGGCTGGCGAAGTTAGCACTGAGGAATAGCTTAATTCCGTATACGCGGAATATTCCTGCAATTAACGCGATATCAGGCAAATATTGCTCCGTTATAAATAGAGATTCAAGCTCATGAACATTCACATTGTTAATCGAAATCGCGTTGATCCCCACAGAGGACATCAATCTGGCATAATCACGCAGCCGCTTTGTATCGTTAAGAAATTGATTGGACTCGTAAAAAAAGGACCGTCCAGCATAGCCACGTTCAATACTGCCATCAAAATTATCCCAGTGATTAATCATTCGCAGGCCGTTCACCGGATTCATAGACAAATTCAGAGCGTCTATCTCGCTTTCTGTTCCTATCAGCCGTAACAGATGGAATACGCCATACAATATTCCAACAGGCGTTGAAGCACCGACAGCGATACATTGCTCAGTAGCATTTGTACGTATAAGGAAACCTTCAGGACCCAGTGAATCGGTTCGTTCTCCTGCGAATACTCTACTAATTAATGGATTCCCCCCTTGGAAGGTTCCTATAACGATACACGGTCCTTCAGGTTTCGCTGTGAGCAGTGGCGCTTTGCCCAGCATAGAGGTCATCCCCTGTATGAATTCCGCGGCTGCCGCCTGAATCGTCTCGTTGTCCTCCGTTACTACCAACTCAACACACCAATCTATATATTGATTGTATAGAGATCCTGATTTCAGCTGGTCATAGTTGAGCCAAGCCTCATAAGCGGTATTTGTCATGTTTATTCCTCCCGTATAAATAACCCGCCCTGGATTGAAAAGGACGGGTTCATAATTCGCAAGCTTGAGCAGGTTACCCGCTCTATGATTTGGTGACAGCGTTAAGCAATTGGTGATAAGCCGGCTTAGGATTATGCCGCTCATCGAATAGAAATGGCCAATTTTTCCGTCCCCGAACAGGGAAGCCGTCCAGCCATGTATAGTCATCCGCTGCTCCCCAGAAAGTGACTGAGCTAATCACGTCGCGGTATTCTTTCAACAGAGCAAACATCGCTTCATACCGCTCTGCCTGCAGCTCGAGCAGTTCGGCAGGTGCAACCTTTAAATCCATTCGTTTGTCATCGAAACGGAACATGGACACATCCAGCTCTGTCAATTGGAGCTGAAGCCCTAAAGATGCATACTTCTCAATAGCAGCACGTATTTCATCTAAGTCCGGATCGTATAGATTCCAGTGCGCTTGCAATCCGACGCCATGGATCGGTACTTCCTGTTCCAGCAGCGACTTCACCGTTTTATAGATTTTGTCGCGCTTAAGGGGATTAGACTCGTTATAGTCGTTGTAGAATAATAAAGCCTTTGGATCGGCTTCATGAGCGAATTCAAACGCTTTGCCGATAAACTCCGGTCCTACAATATCCAGCCACTTTGACTGGCGAAGAAGTTCTTCTCCTTCATCTGCAATAACTTCATTTACAACATCCCAAGCATAGATATCTTCCTTGTAACGCCTAACCACGGTCTGAATATGTGATTTGAGCCGTGCAAGCAATGTCTCTTTGCTTACACGTCCGCCCATCTTATCCTCAAACAACCAGTCCGTAGTCTGATTATGCCAGACTAAAGTATGCCCACGCATAGCCATATGATGTTTTCGGGCGAACGCAACCAACTGATCTGCTAGTTTAAAGTTATAAATGTCTTCAAGCGGATGCAGACTTTCAAACTTCATCTCATTCTCAGCGGTAATGCTATTGAAATGATAGGCGAGCAAATGCTCCTGTGATTGTATCGTCAACGGGTTAACGGCTGCGCCAATTTTGAAATCCTCAGCAAATATTGTTTTTAGTGCAGGTTCTGTGTAATCACTAGCTTGTCTCAACAAGTTCCCTCCTGACAAACGCATTTATATCAGTATTCGAATAATTAAGACTGATAATCGAACCAATCGAAGTAGGCAGGCACCTCAGCCACCTTGCCATGTCCTGTTGCATATAATCCAATAAGAACACCCGTAAATCCATTTCCTTTTACAGCTTGAGGGGATAATGGATACGCTGCTGCTGTTGATAGCTTATTCCACTCCTGCCCATCCAAAGAATAAAGGAAGCTGTATTCGGTAAGCTCAGCCTTAACTTTCAAATAAATTCGCTCGGCAGTAGTTGGAACCTCTGCCACTGTACGGGTTATTCCATCCATAGTCACATGAGCTGTAATCACTTTTTGCCCCTTTATTTGAACAAGTCCAATTTCATAATGAGCATTCTCATCTAATCTGGCGCAAAGTCCAGCTTCCACATCAGCAATAGATGAAGGCATTTCAAGCAGCGTGCTCCATTCTGCCGAAGTATGCTGCTGTCTTCTGCCTACAAAAGCCACTTGGCCTACTTCACTGAGACCTGCAGATTGTCCTCGAAGAGATAACCATCCCTGTCTTTCGTTTAAGGACCAGCTTCCCTCAGCCGGATTCCGCAGAAAGGCTAATCCCAGCGGCAATACTTGATCATCAAAATCATATCTTCCACTAGTCTCAGGTTTTGGCGATTGACCAGGTACACGTGAAACCTTCATTTCCAGTCCAACTGTGTCTTCATTATTATCGATCATCGGCCATCCGTCTTCAGTCCAGCTTACGGGAGCAAGGAAAGTCTCTCTTCCAAGCACAGTAAATTTTGCATCTACTAGTCTTACCCCAAGGAATACGGCCCACCAATCCCCGTTACGATCCTCAATCAAATCGGCATGCCCTAAATACTGAATGGGATTGTCAGTACCGCTGTGCGTCAATATTGGATACGGCAATCCTTCAAACGGTCCATATGGAGAGGAGCTGCGGCCAATGATCTCCCGATGTTCCTTAGCCGTTCCTCCTGAAGCCGTCATGATATAATACATTCCATTTATTTTGTACAAATGGGGTCCTTCCGTCCAAGGTCCGCCATCCCCAGTCCAGATAACAACAGGTTCTGTTAACGCTGCTCCCGTAGCAATATCTATCTCATATTGGATGGCATGGGAGTCATAATCTGCCCCCTGCTGGGTGGTTACATATACCTTTCCATCCTCATCAAACATTAGGGAAGGATCAATTCCTCCATAAGGAATACTAATCGGATCTGACCACGGACCCGCAGGATCCGTAGCCGTAACATAGAAATTTCCTTTCCCGTGTACTTCGGTCGTTATCATGTAAAACGTTCCTTCATGATACCGGATCGTTGGGGCAAATATCCCCCCAGAGCTCTTGCTTTTACGAGTATCCAGCTGACTTACACGATTGAGCACATGACCTATTTGTGTCCAGTGAATCAAATCCTGACTATGAAAAATAGGTACGCCAGGGAAATACTCAAAGGAGCTGCAAACTAAATAGTAGTCATCCCCTGCCCGAGTGATACTTGGATCCGGATAGAAGCCTGGAAGTATCGGATTCGTGTATGTGATTGAAGATGGGGTCATAATTTAACAGACAACCTTCCTATTACTTAATAGTGATTGCAAGCTCCTTATTCCTTCACGCTTCCTACATTTAGACCGACCACAAAATATTTCTGCATGAATGGATAAACTAGCAAAATTGGAACCGAAGCAACGATCGTAACGGCTGCCCGTATGGAGATTGGTGTAACCATGGCATGTACCGACTCCTGAGTCATCCCTGTCCCATTATTTACACTAGGGTTACTGTTCGAGTTCATAGTAGAGGATAGCAGCTTCATTAATTCATATTGCAATGTACTCAAGTTCTGGCGGGAAGAGGTGTAGATAAACGCATCAAACCATTGGTTCCACGCACCTACTGCAACAAAAAGGGCGATGGTAGCAAGAACAGGTTTACACAAAGGGAAGACTACTTTCATGAAGATCTTGAATTCCCCGGCACCGTCGATTCTTGCAGATTCCATAAGACTCTCATGTAAGGTACCAATATAAGTACGGATAACGATCATATTAAATGCACTTACCATGGACGGGATTACATATACCCAGAACGAATTGAGCAAATGAAGATCCTTCATAAGGAAATAGTTTGGAATCAGACCCGCACTAAAATACATGGTAAGGACGAATATAAAGGTAATATGTTTGCGGAAAACATATTCTTTCCGGCTTAATGTATACGCAAGCATCGTAGTTAAAAATAGATTCAGGATCGTAGATATCACTGTTCGTGCTACCGAAATCCAAAAAGCATTATAAATTGTACCTGAGGCAAAAACCGCTTTGTAGTTCTGTATGGTCCACTCTCTAGGCCATAAATAAATGCCGCCGCGGATGGTATCATTCCCCGCATTAAAGGAGACTGCTATAGTATTCAGGAATGGATACAAGGTAACAATAACTAGACAAACCATAAATATAGTATTGAAGGTGCTGAACACTACGGGTTCGAACCTCAGATTTTTCATCCGGTTTCCAGCATTACTTTTTGGAGATTTTTGAGGAATCAATTGAGTTTTTTCCATGATTATAACAGCCTCTCTTCCCCTAGCCGCTTCGCAGTCCAGTTAGCTAATAGCAGCAACGTTACACTTACGACTGTTTTGAAAATACCACCCGCGGTAGCTAAGGAATAATTCCCTTGCGCTATACCATATTTCAATACAAATATATCAATCGTTTCCGACCAATCTACGACAAGCCCGTTTCCTAACAAGTACTGAACCTCAAATCCAGCTTCCAGTACATGTCCTACGGACATTATTAACAGGATTACAATGGTTGCTTTCATGCCCGGCAAAGTTACATGACGCATTTTCTTATACCGGTTTGCTCCATCAATCTCAGCAGCTTCATATAAAGCCGGATCAATAGAGGCGATAGCCGCCAAGTAGATGATAGTACTCCATCCGACTTCTTTCCAGACGTGTGAAGCACCTACAATACCCCAGAAATACTTCCCTTCACTCAACCAAAGGATCGGTGAATCAATGAGATGCAATTTCATGAGCACGATGTTGATAATCCCGTCATTAACCGAAAGAGAAGTAGCTACAATGCCTGTTACAATAATCCAAGAGAGGAAGTGAGGCAAGTAGGATATGGTCTGAACGGTTCTTTTCCAAAATACATTTTTGATCTCATTAAGCAGCAATGCCAGTATTATCGCAGTCACAAATCCTAGAACTAGATTAATTAGGCCCATGGCCAACGTATTGCGCAGTACTCTCAAAAAGCTATCGTCCGTAAAAAGAAACTTGAAGTGTTTTAAACCCACCCATGTTTGTTCACTAAATGCTCTAGCTGGTTTATAATCTTGGAAAGCCATCGTCCATCCCCAGATGGGAACATAAGCAAATAGTATAATATAAAGCATTAATGGAACCGACATCCAAATCAGCTGTTTCTGATTCTTAATCAAGGTCATAGTAATCGGTTGCTTCTTTTTTCTTTTAGGATGCCGGTTAACTTTTTTCCCCGTTAATATCTCATCCATATATGTTTTCTCCCCACATCATCCATATATTTCAGAAAGTGGTTGGCCTAATAAGCCACCACTTTCTGATTTTTAAGCAAGCTCTAACTATTTAACACTCCAAGTATCAAATCTCCATTTAAGCTGTTCATTGATTTTGTCTTCATAGGCTTTGACATTCGCTTTACCAATTTCTCCAACAAAGTCATTCCAAACCTTATCGAATTCTGATGGACTGGCCAAGATTGCTTTTGGCAGGTACTTGGTTCGCAATTCATTCAGCTTCGTTTCGGCAATTTTGGCATCTGAGCCTTCAACAAGATCTATGGACCAAGCTGGATAAGCTACTGGGTTCGGCTCAGGCTCGCTGAAGAAATCCACATAACTGTTGAAGCCATAAGCATCAAGGATTTCCTTGTCATACGGCTTGAGTGCAGCCCGGTATTCTTCTGGTTGAGCCGCAGCATCTGTTGAGTTTCCATCCTCAAAGAATCCTTGCAATTTCGGAGCTGTAGCATACCAAGCATCTGCTTTGTTGCTGAGCTTCCATGTAGCATCAACTGCGTTCTTCCGTTGTTCTTCATTTCTTATAAAGCGGCCATTTTCCACTTGATAATCTTCACCTTCGATACCCCAAGTGAAGATTTTTTGCCAATCTTCTTGAATCAATGTATCCATTAGTTTAATAATTCTTTCAGGATTTTTGGCATTGATACTGATCCCGAAGCCATTATTCAAGTTCAGCGCTGGGCGATCCAGATAATAATCTTTAGTGCTGGTATCAAACACAAGTGGAAGTCCTACATAAGTTCTTTCATCTTTACCTTGTGTCCGGAGTGAATCTTCTGCTGAACCAAAGTTCCAGTGCTGATCAAACATTCCCAGAACGGCTCCACTGGACAGTTTTGCCAAATATTGATCGTAGTTTTGCACAAATGTTTCTTGGTCGATAACGCCCAATTGGTTCATTTCATTAAGCTTTTGATAGTATTGCTTAGCATAGTCTTTATCTGCGAAGATTTCTGCAACGTTATCATTAACAACCACTCCGCCATCATTCGGGTGCCCGATCAGATGCTGAGGAGCGTTAAACAATCCCCAGTTTCTCCAGTCGTTGTTAAGAATTTCGAATCCGATGGTTGGCGTTCCATCGATAGTTGGATATTTTTCTTTATATTTCACAATGAGGTCAAAATACTCGTCCAAGGTCTTCACCTTTGGATAACCAGCATCTTTCAGGATGTCCTTCTGAATCCAGAAAGCAGGACCTGCATAATAGGTTGTATTCACTTTACCGTTATACGCACCATAATTCGGAAGCGTATAAATATGTCCATCATTCGGGTCTTTCATCATGTTCCAGTAATCTGCGTAATGCGCTTTCAAGTTTGGAGCATATTGTTCAATCAAATCTTCAAGCGGGATAAAAGCTTCCGCTCCTGTCAGCTTAGTATTGGCAGTCATCAAATCCGGATAATCCTGACCGGCAATCATTACGCCTAGCTTCTGGTTAAGATCCCCAGCTAAGAATTCGAAATTGAAGGATGCGCCTGTTTTTTCTTTAATCATTTTGTAAATTTTATTATCTGGTGTTGGTTGCTGGCCTGCTTCTCCAAGAAAGATACTAATTTCAAAAGGTTCAATCTTATCAGAATCTGTTCCTGCAGCAGTTGAAGTGGCTGTTTCTGCTGGTTTGTCTTCCCCTTTAGCCGTCGTATTGTTGCTGTTATTTCCTCCGCACCCTGCTAAGGTAAAGCTTAGGGATAACACAGCAATCAGACTAAGTTTCCATTTGGATATTAACTTGCCCCCCATAAAGCACCTCCATATATTTGTTGGTGTAACAATGTTGTAAGCCCTTACAAGTTAAATTATAGAGGTGATAATCTTCTGAAAATACGCCAGAATTAAAGATGTACCCCCAAAAAGTTTAGGTATTAGTGTTTTTAAATTCGTTAGGGCTCATATGCAGTTTTTTTTCAAATTGCTTGAGGAACTGACTATAATTGCCATAGCCCACTTTTTCAGCGATTTCACTATTTTTTAATTTATTTTGTTGAAGTAAATGTACTGCCTCTTTTATTCGGAGGTTATGCAGCTGTTCATTGAAATTAATACCGTTCTTCTTGATCAATAATTGACCCAGATATACCGGGTGCAGGAAAAAAACCTCTGATAGTCTCTTAATGGTAAGACATTCGCGAAAATGCTCTTCAATATAATTGTTAATCTCCTGAACAATCCCCTGTGATTTTAGGTTTTGTTCCTTAAGAAGGATATCGATACTGGCCTCGCCGCAGAATAGCAAATTACGCATTAAGTCCGTCAAGGTGATCATTGAGTCTAACATCGCGGGGATTCTAATTTGATTAGATAAGGAGGACTCATGAACTTCACTGGCTTCCGAGGTAAACTCAATAATCTTATACATCATATGAATAACAATTTTCTTCACAACCTCTGGAGCGATGCGCTGTTCCCGGAAACTGCGGGCTGCCGAGTTCACAGCTTGGCTAAAGCCTGCGGAGTCCAGGGTGTTAATCGGTCTTATCAAGTCATCCATCAGTTGAATTTGATCATAATGATAACTAAAGGGACTATCCTTAATCTCCTGATAAGTCAGGATCTCTACATTTTCAGAATAATAAAAATAATACATTAATGTTTCTTTCGCCATTCGGTAACTGTTCCCGATCTGAAGCAAAGAGCCTACACCAGCACCTGCTGCAATATATAAAGCTTGTTTGGGGTGTTCATTCAGCAAAGGAGTTGCAATCTGATCGATCACAGCTCCCTCAGTGGACAATGAATTGTATCCATATACGATTCCAAAACAATGACTTTCCAGATCCATCAGAAACATCGAATCTTTATCGGTTAGGAGGGCTGAGGCTTGCTCTCTGATCTCCGTATATAAAACCGGCTCTATCTGTATCAAACAAATATTCCAATGGCTTTTACCTTCCGATAGTCGGTTCAGTACCTCCTGATTCGACTGCTCAGCTTTCTCATGCAGCATTCCTTTCAGGAGAGAAACAGCCTCCTCCGCGGAGGCTATTTGATTTAAACTGCGCTTCTGAGCTTCCTGCTCCAGCTCCTGATATATCTCCAGCAATTCTTCTGCCGCCTCTTCCGGAAACACTGGCTTCATCAGATAATGATTAATTCCATAGTGTATAGCTGTCTTGGCATATTCAAACTCACTATAACCACTTAGTATGGCAAATTTGATCTCCTTAATCTCAGCTTGTTGCCAAGCTGCGACCATCTCCAGCCCATTCATTAGCGGCATATTAACATCCGTAATTACAAGATCTGGCTCTAGCTGTTTCATTAGCTCCAGCCCCTCTTTGCCATTGCTGGAGGTCCCACATACCTCAAAGCCAAGCTCCTGCCAATCAATCCACAGCTGCATCGCTTCAAGCGCACTAGGCTCATCATCGATCAATAATACTTTGTATTTCATTGGGGGTCCCTCACTTTCTAGCTATTCTTCCGTTCCAGGAGTTTTAGTGGAATGTCAAAAGTGACAATGGTCCCTTCATCCGGAACGCTGCTGATATCAAAACGGACCTGATCTTCATAGTACAATTCTAATCGGCGGTACACGTTGCGGATTCCGATATTCGTTCCCGAAGACGCTTCATTTTGAACATTACCTAATAATTCTTGCAGCTTCTCTGGCTCTATCCCTTTACCGTTATCAGAGACGGTAACTTTTAATCGTCCCTCCTCCACTAACGTCTTCACTTTTATCACACCTAGTCCCTCTATGGCCTGTAGACCATGTTTGCAGGAATTCTCAACGAGCGGCTGCATGCTTAGCTTGGGAATCTTATATTGAAGCGACTGCTCATCGATCTCAAATTGATAGTCGAATTTATCCCTGAACCGGAATTTTTCAATTTTCAAATACATCTCGATGAAAGTCATTTCTTCTTCCAAGGTAACGAGATCCTCTTTCCAGCTCAGCAGCCGTCTAAGTAATTTCGATAAACTCTTAATGATATCCGTAACATCCGAGTAATTATTTTTAGTACAGACCACCAAAATGGCATTTAACGTATTAAACAGAAAATGCGGATTCATCTGGCTTTGCAGGAAATTCAGTTCAGCTCTTACTCTTTCCATCTCCAGATTATTTTTTTGAATCTCCAGTTTATATACATCATTGATCAAGGAATTAATGGTAGTGGTCATCCTGTTAAAATTACGGATCAAGCCCCCGATCTCATCCTGACCTTCATCAATCCGAATCAGCTCAAATTTCTCATTGGATACTTTCTGCATATGTCTGGACAACCGTTTCACCCGATAATTATAGGATCTTAACATCACATATAAAAAAGCGGTTGTGATTAGCGTGACAATAGACGCCAGAATCCCTGCATAAATCCGAATCTCCATTATCGCTTGGGCAATACGCTCACCTTGTGTAATTCCTATTATCCGCCAGCCTTTTATATAACTAGCTCCGCCGACGGGTACAATATGCACATCCTCCTTGCGCTCATCATCCTGCAGCTTGAACACGGGATAAGGTTCCGTGGTGCCTCTTTGATACCCGCTTTGGGCAGACATAATAATCTCGTCCTGCTCGTTAACCAGATAAAGACTCAAGTAATCTTTTTCTCTGATAATCACGTCATATATTTTACTGAGATCCAAATCAATTCTAAGCAGCTTTTCAAATTTATTGTATGAGCTGTAAGCGTCCATTCGCTCAATAACACTCAAATAAGGCGCTGTAGAAATCACACTAGAGATGTCACTCATATGATAAGCGGCAAGAAACAGATGTTTATTCGCAGCCTTCGACTGCTTATACCATTCACTATTCATAACCTTTTCATTGATGACCTGATAGTTGCTGCCAGAAACAATGGAATCATTGTTCGTGAATACAGTAATCCGTTCAATCTGATTGTTCACCGGCATATAGCTATTCATGCGGCCTCTTAGCTGTTCATCAAAAGTGTCATAGAATTCAATAGAGTTCCCATACGTCCGCTCAAGCAATTCATACAGGTTCTTATCAGCAGAAAGCGTATAGCTGACAGCTACCCCACCTTCAATGAAGTCATGAATATCCTTTCGGGCTCTTTCTAAGGATATCTCTAGATTCTGCTGCTCTCTCGATTTGATCAGATCGGAAATCCGATCCAAAAAAACAAGGTTAATAATAATGATAGGGAGAAGAACACCTATGATATAAATAAGGGAAAATTTATAATTTAAGGGAATATCATTCACTACTTTTCTAAATCTGAATTTTTTTCTCTCCATATGAAACACCTTGCTTCCCCTAGAGCTGTTGGTTCTTATTCTCATTTTTATACACGGATGGTACTACCCCTACAAGCAGCTTAAACTTATCTATAAAATAATCAGTGTTAGAGAATCCCACCTGCACCGCTATATCCGATATCTTTAACTGTGTTCGCTTCAGCAGACTTTTTGCCTCTTCAATCCGTTTGGCATTTAGGTATTCACTAAAACCCTGACCCGTTTGCTTTCTGAACAGTTGTCCCAAATAGGTAGAATTAATATGAAATTGTTGTGCCAAATCCTGAAGCTTTAATTTATTCCGAAATTCCCGATCCACATACTGAATAACCTTGTAAATCGTATTTTGTTCATTCTGCTGCTCTAGTTCAGACAGATAGACGGCAGCCCGTTCACACAGACTTTGTACATAACGGCTTAATATAAAATAATCACTAAGCTCACCTAGATTTCCGTATTCTTGCTGAAGCTTAATCATAATCGTATCCGGGTCTCCATTCATTTGAGCTATAATTCTACAGATCGTAAGCTCTAAATGGGCCACTTTTGCTTTTACAACTTCAAGGGTCAACAGATTCTCAACGAAAGCAGTGAACGCTTCTTTTACACAAGGCTGGATCTGTTCCGTATCATTCGTTTGGACCTTATGCAGCAGCTGTCTGAAATGATCCTCATGAGGTTCTTCCTTTTTCAGGCTCCTAAGCTCACTATAATAAAAGACCCCTCTTTTCTGCTGATGCGTTTTTCGTTTCCATACCTCAAGTGCCTGCCTATAAATCTCTCGAATCGAGCTCACCCCGACCATTCTGCTGCTAAGTGCTAGAAAGACCAGCTCCTGTGATTGTTCAGTGAGATCTGAATGCATCTGGTTGACGATAGTCTCCAGGCTCTCATTGCCGATAGAAGCAGACTGAAGAATGATCCCCGCTCTTCCCGATCCGTCTTGAAAGAAGCAGAAGTGTTCCTCAGAAAAATAATCACTTATCTGCGGTTGGAATGGATTCATAGAGGAGGCCGGTTCGATAAGAATACACATTAACTCTGCATCCGCTTGAAGCTTCAAGGTGTTTCGGGTTAGAAGCTCTAAATTTTCGTTATACTCCCCTTGGATCAGGCGGTTGATGATATTATTTACGATAAAAAATTGCTTTTTATCAAACTCCTCATTGGAAGCGATTTCATTTTGGATTATTGGAGTGATCCTGCTTAATAAAGCCTCTATTTCTTCATCATCAATGGGCTTTAATAAATATTCATTTACCCGCTGGCGCAATGCCGTACGTGCATATTTGAAATCATCATATCCAGACAAAATCACAAATTTAGGAGGTTTCTCCATCACCTCATTCAACTTTGTAATAAGCTCAAGACCGTTAATTACAGGCATATTAATATCCGTAAGAACCAGTTCCGGTTTATTCTCCTGGATAAGCCTCATCGCATCCGTGCCGTTTTGAGCTTCACCACAAACTTCATAACCGAATTTTTCCCAGTCGATCATCGTCCTTAGCCCCTCAAGAACCCAGGGTTCATCGTCCACGATCAGAACCTTAAGCATGATGTTCGCTCCAATCTTATTAAGATAAGCCCGCGCTTTACACCAAAATATATAGATCATGCTATCATACTTGGATAATGATGTGAATTCATAAATTTTCCTTCTTTTGTTTAAAACAGTACTTTTTTTACTTGAAAAAACGTACAAAAAACGACATATCCTAAATTTCAGATACGCCTTTACAAGGGCCCATCATTCCATTATCATGGTTTACATCGAGTAAAGAATTACATAGTGTAAACCATATGGGAGGGCTAAGATATGAGCAGCTTATCTAAGTCTGCTAGATTTCCACTTTTCATTCTGATGTTGAATCTATTTATCGCTTTATTAGGGCAAGGTATGGTTATTCCCATTCTACCTGAGTATCTGAAGCTGTTTAATGCGTCAGGAGCTGCTGCCGGATATCTTATTGCAGCTTTTGGAGCAGCACAGTTTATTTTTTCACCTATAGGGGGACAGCTTTCGGATAAATGGGGAAGAAAATCAATGATCATTTCCGGAATGTTTTTAACCGTGCTTTCAGATCTGATATTTGCTGTCTCTACGACATTACCCCTACTCTATATCGCAAGATTTATTGGGGGTATAGGTATCGGAATCATGGTTCCTTCCAATATGGCCTACGTCGCTGATATCACCACCCATGAAACCCGCGCTAAAGGTATGGGGTACTTGGGGGCTTCCATGAATTTGGGTATGGTACTTGGTCCAGGGTTAGGCGGCATTATCGCTGGGTTTGGCATACGGATGCCTTATTTTTTTGCGGGTGGACTTGGGCTTATCGCTACGATACTTTGTTTTTATATGCCAGAGACACTCCCAAAGGAAAAACGGAAATCCGTTAACAAATGGGCCCCTCGCGAATCCATTCGTAATCAAATCGTAAATTCATTCCGGACGTCCTATTTCCGCTATCTTCTGCTCATTCTGATCATGACATTTGGTCTGATGAATTATGAAACGGTGTACGCCCTTTTTGTGGAACAAAAATACGGTTTTGATGCAACGAAAATCTCAATCATTATTACGGTTGGTGCTATTATAGGCATTATTGTGCAGATCTGGCTGCTTGATCATCTGATTAAGAGACTTGGCGAGATAAAGCTTATACGTATATCATTGGTGATGACCGCTATAACCTTATTGTTGATGATATTCAAGATCAATTTAGGTTATTTATTAGTTGTATCCGGTTTATTTTTTGCTTTTAATGCTTTTTTACGACCCACAGTAAGTACATTGATTGCCAACTCAGCTGGTGATCGGCAAGGATATGCTGCCGGATTAAATACAACGTATACCAGCATAGGAAACATACTTGGACCCATTTTAGCAGGATTGATGTTTGACAAACACATGGATATCCCCTATATTTTTGGGGCAATTATTCTGGCCTCTGCCTTTTTCATCACCCTACAAAAAACAAAAAAAGAGCAAGAACGGAGTGTAACCCATGACTGAGAACTGGCACCAGAATTTAAAAAACAGAAACCGGGAAGAATTGATTGCTGCGGCGAAGGATCTTTTTATGAAGCAAAGCTTTCTCAAAGTTAATATTAAGGATGTCTGCGACGTGGCTGGTGTAAGCCGGGTTACCTTTTATAAGCATTTCCAGTCCATGAACGAACTGATTTTTGAGGTCCAGATGGAAATTCTGGAGAGCATGACGCAATTTGTTAGAAGCGCACCTTCTTCAATTGAAATGAATGGTAAGCAAATGCTTGCTTCGATGCTTAATGCTTGGATTGATTATGCCCGGCAACACCCAGGTTACATCAAATTCATTCTTCTATTCGATTTGCATTTTGAAGCCTATGATTACAGTAAAGAACTCAAAGAAAATTACAGAAATTTTGTGATGCGGGGTAAAGAACGACATTTCTTAATGGATGCTCTGGAGGCCGGAGTTAAAGATGGATCATTAAAATTTGATACAGAACCCTTATCCACTGCTCATTTCATCTTCACGTCTATGATGGGTTTATTGCAGAAAATGAGCCTGATTTCCAAAGACGATTTCAACAACGAACTTCAGGATATTCAAATTGCTAACCGATTTGTGGACATGTTAGTTCAGTATTTAAGTACAGAAAGTGATGAATCTCCTGCCTTGAGGTAAGGGGACCCATCACTTTCTCCGTAATAGAAAGAAGTAGTTAAATGAAATTATTCTGCTTTAAGGAGCGGTTAGACTCATGTTTGATTAACCATTCTTTTCTGGCAAGCCCGCCTCCATAGCCCCCCAATTCACCATTGCTATTTATCACTCGATGACATGGAACCAAGATTGAGAGTTGATTGGTGCCATTCGCCCTTGCTACAGCGCGGCAAGCAGAAGGATTGTTGATTTTCTCTGCAAGCTCCTTATAAGAAGCTGTCTGTCCCAGAGGTATTTTCCGGAGTTCATTCCACACCTTTTGCTGAAAGTCTGAGCCCAGATAACGAACCGGCGTTGTAAATTCCGTAAGTTCACCGGTGAAATACAGCTTCAATTCCTCCTCAATTTGGTCAAGGACGGCTACCTTTTCAGGTAATATAGTTGCATTTAAGCGAATGCGTAATCTCTTGATTTCATTTTCAAGTCCCTTGCGATCCACAAATTCCAGCAGTAAAAGACTCTCTTCATCGGAGATGGCCAGCATAGAACCCAATATCGTTTCTATCCAAGTACAGTACAGCACTTTAATCTGCTTGGAATGATTCGGGACAGTCCCCATCGTTCGTGAAAAAGCATCCCTAAACCCATTGCTCGAATCGTACCCGCTTTCCAGTTGTGCGTTAATGATTGAATCCCCATTCCTAATATGTTTGAATGCCAGTCCTAAACGTCTAGAACGTGCATATTCGATAAAGGTCATTCCAAATTGTTTCTTAAATTGGCGGCGTGCCGTGTTTGCACTAATAGACAGCTCATCAAAATCTTTATCTGTCCATTTTCGTTCCGGATTGCTCTCAATAGCTTCTACAAGCAGCTTTACTTCAGGAGACATTTTTGTTGGATTGGATAGCGGCTGACACCTTTTACAAGGTCTATATGAAGCTAATAAGGCTTCCTTGGCTGTAGCAAAAAACTCACAATTTTCTTTTAATGGCTTTTTAGCGGGACAAGTTGGCCTACACATGATGCCCGTTGTTTTCACTCCTACAAAAAATACGCCCTCATAATTCGAGTTTTTCTCGACCAGCATCTTATAATATTTATCGATATCCTGCTCATTAGTTATCATTGTGTGGTTAGCTCATTTCTAAATAAAGTCCTGAGGCATCAAGCATTTGCCGGGCATTTTCTTGGAGGTTATGTTGTGCCTGAAAGAAACTACGCGGTCCATAGCTAATCCGTTTCACGCCAATATTTTGCAATTCATGATTTGAAAGCATACTGTCCATAACCATGATATTCACAGGCAGTGGCGATTTTTTAACAAATTGTTCAATCAAGCTTGGATCAGCGAGCCCCGGTATAAAAATCCCATCCGCTCCAGCGTCAGCATAAGCATAGGTACGTTCTATAGCTTGATTGACTAGATCCATCGAATGTTCCTTAGCCTTGAAAAAGATATCCGTTCTAGCGTTAATAAACACGCGCTTTTGCAGTTTGGAGGCTACTTGTTGTATGGTTTTGATCCTCCGGCTTTGTTCGCTAGTCTCCCATAGTTCATTGTTAGGATGATTTACGATCTGATCTTCAAAATTGATACCACAGATGTCTAATTGAAATAACTGCTCCATGTTATGCGCTAAAATATCCTCATCTATAGCATATCCACCTTCGATGTCTACGGTCAATGGAACCGCTACTCGTTCGGCAATCTTTGAAATCATCCAAAGCATAAGCTCAAATGTAAGCTGTTCACCGTCCGAATATCCCCACGCTTCCGCCATGGAATAGCTGCTAGTTGCTACCGCCTTTGATCCAGCTTGCTCTATTGCTTTAGCCGAGGCTACATCCCAGCAGTTGTACAGGATCAGTGGATTTTTTTGATCATGCAGCGTTTTAAAATAGTCATAGTTTTTAGTGTTCATAAGTGGTCATCTCCATTTAGTTAAGAATAGAACCACTATATAATAGACATCCATTATCGATACCAGAAAAATTAACACCAATCTTTTTTTCCACAAAAAAAACACCGATAGATAATCTAATCCTCGCAGGATCAGATCATACCATCGATGCCAGTTTGCCGATTAAAGTTCTACCTTACGGAGTGATTGTTTTGGTGATGGTTTGGATGACTTTTTCCCTGTCCCCATCGGTAGGATTTGTGGAGCTGCGATCCCGATCAGAACTACGATAATCCCGATCCAGCGAAGTAATGATACCTCTTCTTGCAGAACTAACACGGAGGCTACTACAGCTGCCGGTAACTCCGCTGCCCCTAAAATCGCGCCTAGACCTGAACCTAGCTTCGGAACCCCGATCGAAAAGAACAGAACTGGAATTACGATGCCCAACAAACCTAGAGGTAGGCCGTATTTCCAAAGCCCATCGGTAATCGCACCGTCATATAAAAACGAAGGCGAAAAAACAGTCATAATAATAACCATTGCACTAGTGGTCATATACAAGCTTTTATTAACGGCAGGTACCTGCGTAGCTACTCTTCCACTGACAAAAATATAGAAGGCAAACGACACAGCTGACATTAAGCCAAAAATCACACCAGTGGTCGTAATTCCACCTATACTCGGCTCAAGGATGCCCCCCGCTAATACTGTACCAATTAGAAGGATAACCATCGAAATCACTTTTTCCCGACTAGGAAGTTTTCGATCTACAACCGCCTCCAGAATTACACCGATCCAAGTAAATTGGAATAACAGTACAATCGCAATCGAAGCAGGTAATTGTTCAACGGCGAAGCCATAAAAAATGCCAGTTAAACTGATGGTGATCCCAGCGGCTAATAATTTCCCGCCTGTTTTTAACCCTAATTTCTTTCGAGAAAATAATAAGACCAGCAAGAGCAGCATACACCATCCAAAAAAGTATTGTGATCCTACCAATTGTTTCATTCTAAAGCCATCGTTCATTCCAAGCTTGACGATCGTAGAGAGTGAGCCATAACTACAAGCGCCTAAAAAAACTAGTAAAGCATATTTGAATAACTTCATATTCATCGTAAACCTCTTCCCTTTCTCTTGAGCAAGCTCATTAACATAATAAAGCCCCTTGTCATCGAAATGACAAGGGGCGATTGAAACCAAAGAATACATCTTTGACAAAATTCCGCCACTCCATCCACTGGATAGAGTTTGGTTTATTTACTTATAACAACTCCAATCATAATATGATAAATCACACAGGGTGTCAACTTGAAATTTAAGGATTTAGCTGGAACAATCGATAGACAATAACAGCTGCCTGAGCACGAGTTGTATTGGCTTTAGGTGCAAAGTTATCTTTGCCCACACCTTGAATAATCTTTGCTCCGCTCATGAATTGTACAGCCTCACGAGCGTAGGCTGAAACGTCAGCGGCATCATTGAAATTCACTGGCTGGTCCACTCCCACGACCGTAAGCTTAGCGAGCTGTGCTGCACGATAAGCCATCAACGCCATTTCCTCACGGCTAATCGTTTCATTAGCACCGAAGGTTCCATCAGATCTGCCCTGAATAATTCCTAGCTGCTGAGCAGCAGCAACAGAGCTGTAGTACCAAGCATCCAGCGAAACATCCTTAAATGTACTTGCCGCATTACCTTCCTCTAGCTCTAATGCAAGCATCAGCATCTTTAGGAACTGTGCCCGAGTTACATTCAGCTGTGGCCCGAAATTATGATCTCCGGTGCCATTCAGGATGTCTCTGGCGGCGAGGGCTTGAATGCTATTTTGTGCCCAGCCTAGTCCAGCGATATCCTTAAAGGAATTTTCCGCATATGCTACTGCGAATCTGCTGGAATTGTCTGGTCTAAAGATGATCTTGCCAGTTGTCAGATTAAACTGAGAGTTTCTAACCACCTCCACAGTCCCGTCTTCACGGATTTGGTAGACTACTATTTGTTCTACACCTGAAGTTGTCTTTGGTTTGTAATCCCGTTCAACCTTCAGTCCACGCCCAAAGCTGTCAAACTGTTTGCCATCAACAAAGAACTTAAACTCATAAATATCCCCGACATCTGTCTGAAGCGACAGTGTCTTCGCGTCAACTTTGCCAACTACAAGCTTCACGCTTGCGGCGTCAGATCCTGCCATCTCAAGAAGCAGGTCAGCATTTATTCGGAACGTAGACAATCCCATGTCTATTTCTAAAAGTTGAATTGCTTTTGCTCCCGCTCCAGCCAACTCACGAGCTGGCAAGGTCAGTTCAACCACCGAGCTGGCAGAGGCTGGCTTCACTGTGATTCTCAATACTCCATTCTGCATTGAGCCAATTGCTTGTTGCAGAATCGCTGAGGATACCTCTGCAATAGCTTTACCATTCACATCCGCTGTCACGGAAAGAGTAACTCCATTTGCGTTCACAGTAGGTTCCGGTTGTTTCACTGGTTTGACTGTCGTTGAAGATGAAGTACCGCCCGATTCTGAAACCTGCGATTCTGCCATAATCTCAATGGACATCGTGCCTACAACACCAGAGCCATCTTTAGCTGTCGCTTTCACGGTTACCTTGCCTGCTGCAATTGCAGTGAGCAAGCCGGTATCCGTAATAGATGCTCGCTCAGTAGCTGATCCATCCTCATTCACCACTGACCAGCTCACTGCTGGATCGGATGCATGGTCCGGCAGGACTACAGCTGCCATTTGCAGGGTTTGCCCTGACTTGATTTCGCTCACATTATCTTTGGAGGAGACTTTTATCTCCATGACGGATATAGGCATGACATGAACAACCGACTGTGCCTCATGCAGGATGTCAAATTCAACATCTGTGTTGGATCCTCGGAAAGAAATAAATCCAAGCGGCACGGCGATTTCACGGGTTGTCTTCTTCGCTTTGAAGATCATTTCTAAGAATTCCGCATCATCGGTCAGGATATTTCCTGCCTCCGTTCCAGCTACACTAACTGTTATTAGACCTGGACTGTCCTCATTAATATGAGTGATGCTGAATCCGTCTGGCAAGGTCTGAGCGGATACGAATTCCACACCAGATACGTCATATGCCATGGTAAAGTCTACAGCATACACTTCCTTGTAGACGGAGGTAGTAACATTTGTAATCCCTACACGGTAAGTGAAATCCTGTCCTGCCACCACTGTGACCGGTCCGTTCAGCGTTGCAGCGGGCAGATTACGGGCAATCTCATCTTGTCCGCTGATGTTAATCTCTAGGCTTCCGGATACTCCACTTCCATCTATAGCTCGCGCAGTTACTTGTACGCTACCGTTCTTTCTAGCTGTCAGCAAGCCCTTCTCATTAATAACCGCTTTATCCGTAGAGGTTACCCCATCTGCTTCAGTTACCGTCCAGATAACTTTAGGATTCGTCGCATTCTCTGGAAGCACAGAGGCTTGCAGCTGCAAGGCACCGCCCTTCGACTCAATGCTGCTAATTCCATCTTTACCCGTTACAGTAATTGAAGAGACATGTGCCTCAGGTATCTGCTCTTGACCCACTAAGATCTTGGATTGCTGTGGATTCCAGCCATCACTTCCACCAAGCACAGCTTCAATCGTATAGGCAGCCGCCTCTTCTGCTGTTAATTGTTTGGACCAGCTGTAACGTGAAGCTGCATTAGCACCCTCTCCGTAACTTAAAAACTCAGAGAACCGTGCAGTTTTGGAACGACCTTCATACCATTCATGCCAGCCAGTAGCACGAATATGAGCTCCCAGCTCCGTGTTAATGAAGGTAGAGCTGCCATATTCTCTCCATGGCCGGCCCAAATCAACGGTTCCAGCAGCAACGTCCTCACTGGCAGTTAGTCGATTATTGATGAACACATAACCAGGCTTACCCGCTGCCGTGGAAGGCGCAGTAACATAGCCAGCACCCGCACTTTGAATCACATTATTCTCGAATACAGCAGCGGAATTACCGAAGATAAAGTCCACTGTACCTTCAATATGGCTGTCGACGAAATAAGCTCTTCCCTTATCTGCGAACAGGGTATCCTGATATCCTAGAAGCTTAACATTTCTGTACACTCCCCGGTCTCCTTCAGCATATAAAGCGACTGCCTGACCGGCATCCCGCCCAGCACTGTTCTCAACCGTCATGTTCTCCAGTGTGAAATCAGTTGCAGCAGCCTTTAGTGTATAACTGCCGCTGGTGCCCATTTCTTTACCATCTGAGCCAATGGTTTTCGCGGAGTCACCGTTAATAAGTACGGTACCTTCCCGGCTCTCACCGATGATACTAATATTCATCTTACTAGAAGGTACAAGCACCTTCTCCTTATACGTGCCGTTCTTCACTTTAATAATCGTGGTTAGGGCACTATTATCAGGTGCTGCTTGAATAGCGTCATTAATCGTTTTATAATCTCCTGTCCCATTCTGAGCAACAATAATGACAGGAGCTGGAATTCCCTTGACCACCTCGGATGGAAGACTGGCACCCTTATCACCGATGGCGATTACCGCATATTGATAGGCAGTCCCGTTGCTCAAGCCTTTATCGGTATAATCGGTTGCTTCGATGCCGTCGGCCACGACCGCATAACTGCCACCGCTCTCCGAGCGTAGAATTTGATAGCTGCTAGCTCCATCAGCTACATTCCAAGTCAGATGGATATCAGTGTTGCCAGGCTCAGCACTAACTCCTTGTGGAGCCTGCGGCTGGCCGGAATTCTGGTATGGAACCGCTGAGGCAACAGCTGAATCTAGACTACTACGGGTACCATTTATTGCTTTGACTTTGTAATAATACGGTGTTCCGTTTACGAGCCCACTATCAGTAAAGCTTGTGTCTGATAAATCAGACCCGAGCACTTCATAAGGACCTTTCGCCGATGAGGCACGTTTGACAATATACTGGTTCGCCTCCTCAATCGCTGGCCAGCTTAGTTTCACTACACTGTCACCAGCTTCAATGGAAACGACAGGCGTTCCCAAAGGAGATTGCGGAGTAGCTTCAACAGGCGCTGATTCTTTTCCCTCTCCGGCCACATTTGTTGCAGATACGACGTAACGGTAGGTTTGCCCGTTGGCCAGACCTCCGACGCGGTAAGTTGTGCCGGCGATTTCTTTTGCCACGAGTTCATAGCTGCCTGAAGTCTCATTCCACTTCTTGATGCTGTAGCTGGCTGCATTCTCCACAGCATTCCAGCTGAGATCCAGCTGAGTATTCCGGCTTACAGCCGCGAACGATTCTGGCGCAGGCAATTTCACCGCCAAAGCGGATGGGGTAATACTAATTTCATTGGAATTTCCCGATTCACCAGTCGGCGCCATCGCCGAGATAACATAATAATAGGTAGTTTCGTTGGTAACTTCAGTATCAATATATGATGTCTCTGTAATAGCGTTGGCAATAGTCTCATAAGGCCCCCCGCTCTTAAGACTTCTCTTAATATTGTAGGAAGTTGCCCCTTCAAGAGCAGGCCAGGATAGCTGGGCTGCTTGGTTTCCTGGAAGTCCAGTCAGTCCAAGCGGTGTTTCAATCGGCTCAACATAGATCTTTAAATTATCTAAGTAATAATTTCCTGAGCCGCCGCCTGGAGTCTTGGACAAAATACGCCCAATGCCATAGCTGGCGAAATTCGTAGTTGTGAACGGAAAAGAGCCCGCAGGCTGATCATCAATATATACATCCACTTTATCGTTGTTCACATCCACCTTTAGCTTCAGGTTATACCATTGTTTTAGGGAATAAGAGTTCATCAGTTGATGATACTGGCTGCTCCCCCTGCTCATGGTTAGCGTATATTTACCTGTAGCTTCAGGAAGCGTTGGCTTTCTGCTCTCAATGGAGAATGCCGTTTTGCTTCCATCTGTACTCTGGGCCTGCAGGAACACCGAGGTTCCCGATTCTGTCGCAAACATAAAGTCAGTGTCAATAACGAGTGCACCCGTAATTGGCGCGAATTTGCGGATAAACTGCACGCTGCCGTTCGCACCATCGAACACATTCAACACTTGATCTGACGTATTCCCCTTACTGTCAGACGGTGTGGGAGATACAATAACCTTTTGAATTTCAGTCTGTGGATTTGGAGTCACATCATAATACTCTGGTGTCACACCCACAGCAACCTGTTCAAAGTCTTCATCCACATAATACACATTACCTGCTTCACCTTCAGCCGTAGCGCTGGCCTCATCGGAATCAAAGCTTTCACCAAGCTCATTCACAGCACTGACCACGTAGTAATAAGTTTTTCCGGAGCTGAGTCCGGAATCAGTATACAGGCTATCTTTAATTTCAGTATTGATCGTCTTGTATGGACCGCCTGAAACCTCACTACGTTTAACACTATACGACTTGGCAGAACCAACATCCTCCCAATTCAGCTTCACTTTTTCCTCACCTGCTGTCGCTGTAAGACCACGGGGCGCAGTAGGAAACTGATCACTAAGCGGTTTCAGCTCCACCTCACTGAAGACAGATGCATTATAACGATTAACCTCGTTATCTACCTTAGCGGCATCGGCTGCAAGACCAAAATAAACCGTATCATTCAGGTCAAGCTTCACCGTGCCTACCTTGCTCCATGTTACTTTATCCGGCGATACCAGACCTGTCACTTCATTACCAAGACGAACCAGCTTCACCCAATAAGGTGTATTGATGAAGCTGTCCGGTTCTGTTTTTACCACCTTGGCTCCTGTGGTGGAGCGGGTAATCATAACTCCCTTCTTGCCATATTTGACATAAGGGATTGCCAGCATTGTCATTTTAGAGTTCTCATTGAGATTATCACGAATCATGACACCTGCTTTGGCATAATCGTCAGTTCCCGTTACGGAGTCGATTCTAGCAATAATTTCACCATTGCCTGTCAGGGTTTGATAAGCAAAATGAAAATTATCAACAGCCGTTTCGCTCTCTGATGTTGCTCCGATAAGTCCAGCCGATTTGAGCGTAATCTTCCCGCTATCCGGATGAAGCGTAGTCACTCCCGCTATCCCTGGATGGCCAATATCCACCGAAGTCCAAGGAAGAACGGATCCAGACGTGTTGACATGAATAGCCACGTTATCAGATTGTGTCTTGAGACCCTTATTGTCTATAGCCTGAACAACGAGGTAATAGGTACCATCCTGCACATTGTTCCAATCGAAACTATAAGGTGCTGTGGTAGCTTCGGCTTGCTTCACACCATTAACGATAAATTCCACCTTAGCAATACCATCACTATCACTGGCAGAGGCTGTAACCTTCACATTGTTGCCTGACTCTATGATTTGGTTATTCACAGGATAATTGATAGCGGTTACAGGATTGTCTGTATGCTCATTCCCTGCTTTTCCCAAAACAATCAGATCATTCAGATACACTTCTAGATTCGTATAGCCCTCCGCAGATAACGTCGTCTTCTTACCATCCTCAGAATCGGTAGGGTCTAGTCCATTAGCAATCTCCCAGCTGTCATCCATACCGTCATGATCCATGTCGATTACATTGGAAGCTGTCTCTGTATAGTCTGGGTAACCGCCTATTTCAATAGGTGAATTAATATGCTGTCCAGTGCGATTCTTCACATCATTAATGACCCGCGCATCGTAAGCATCACGCCTTGGCAAAGTGGCACCAGCATCCGCCATTACATTTGCGTAGGCTTCTTCCGCCGACACTGCCGCATAGGGGTTAGGCATCTTTGCCGGCTCCGTAAGCTTAGAGATATCCGAATACTTTTGCACACCCTTCCAGTTGTCTTCAGTAACCTTCGGATTACCATCCATGATGTTCCCATCTATAAACAACCGGGTTTCTGGTGACACTTCCCCAAACAATTGATTTTTTACACTGGTGTAGGTGTTTGGACCATTTTTATAATAATTGTTAGTGATATTATATCGATAATCTTCTGCTCCCCCACCATAGGTCGAAGCGAATCCCCAGTTATAGATAACGTTATTAGACATTTCCGTCAGGTCCACCAATTTGGTCACCGTCGGCAAACGGGGGTTGCGGCTGGTGCTATGAGCAATCAGATTGTGAAGGAAACTGGCATTTTTGCCACCCCAGATTCCTCCGTAGCCGTGACGTCCCTTCTGGTGTGTCGTCATCAGCATACTTTCAGCGGATATCGACCATTGCACAGTAGTATTCTCGTTATCATACAGACTGACCACTTCATCCACCGACCAGCTGAATGAGCTATGATCGATAATGAGATCCTTATGGTACCTTGATCCAAAAGCATCATCTTCACTAGCTACCCGGTCGCCTAACCGGAAACGCATATAACGCATAATAATATTGTCAGCTTCAACAGAGGTTGTGTAATCGGCAATTGTAATTCCGTCACCTGGAGCCGTTTGCCCGGCAATCGTCAGATTTGAGCCGGTAATCTTGAGGGATTCCTTCAGATGGATGGTTCCCCCCACTCGAAAAACAATGGTCCGATTACTTTGGCTTACCGCATCGCGGAAGGAGCCGGGGATCGGAGTTTCCTTGATACCATAATCAGCCAACGTCGTTACTTCATACACAGGTTGAGCTCTTCCGCCGGTTACATATTTGCCGCCGCCTTCCGCGCCCGGAAAGGCAGGAAGCGCTTCCAAAGAAGCGGCCTCGACACCACCAAATGGCATACATGTTGCAAGAAGACTCGCAACCAGCGCCCCGGATAACCATTTTCTCTTCATACAAGACCTCCTAATATCTATTGGAATAAGAAGGGGGCCCTGTCCTCAGAGCAACCCCTTCCTTAGTAAAGCCGTGTGTATTATTCCTTGCCCTGATAACGGAAATATGCGAAATCAGCACTGCTGCCAC
Organism: Paenibacillus sp. FSL H7-0690; assembly: GCF_037980415.1. Lineage (NCBI taxonomy): Bacteria > Bacillati > Bacillota > Bacilli > Caryophanales > Paenibacillaceae > Paenibacillus > Paenibacillus sp. FSL H7-0690. The sequence continues at coordinate 5,953,349 of NZ_CP150281.1, forward strand.
CGAACTGCTGCATATCATGCGCCGCAATGCCAACAAAGTTCCCAGTGAAGCCTCCCGACAAAAAGCTGATATTCTGCGGATCGCCAAGTGGCTTCCACTCCGTATTGTCACCCTTAAGATAAACAAATTGCCCAGTCACTTCCTGCACCTCAACCGCGATCCGCACTGTCTCCCCTGCATTTAGTTCAATCATTACAGGCTCCGCAGTGAATTCATCGCGCTGACAGCGCATTAACCGCAGCACCTTGCCACGTCCTTCTTCATGGCTGATATACGCATAAAGATAGTTATCCTCATTCAGGTATAACAGTAGTCCTGCCATCTGCAGATAAGTATTCGGTTCATATTCAAGCGCTGTTTCAGCGCGGAAGCTTATATCCGTCTGGCGAATAGCCAGAATATGATGCTCAAACAGACTCTGCACGGACTCCCCGGCCCTGATTCTTAACCAGCCCGGTCTTTCAGCAAGGGAACACCAGCTTTCATTCCTAGGAATCCGCAATGTATTCCAGTTCTTTTTCAATTCTGGGCCATTAAAATCATCCTCAAATTCAAGCGTCCGCACTTGGTTCAGGAACTGTGTTCCTTTAGGTGCTGGTACCTTGAGCTGTGGTGTATTTCCGCCTGAGGTTAGTCTTAACCAGCCCTCCTCATTCCAGTGCACCTGCTGAACGGCAGTCTCTCTCCCCAGTATGGCGTATTCGCCTTCCAGGGGTCGCGTACACAAATGGGCCATATACCATTCACCTTCTGGTGTCTCTACCAGACTTCCATGGCCGGCACATTGAAGCGGCAGCTCGGGATTATCCCGAGAGGTCAACATCGGATTGAGCGGATCCACCTCATACGGACCAAGCAGCGCCTTGGAGCGCGCTACGGTTACGGCATGCCCCGATCCAGTGCCGCCTTCTGCCGTAATTAAGTAGTAATAACCTCCCCGCTTGTAAATATGCGGCGCTTCCGTCTTCTTCAGCGGCGTGCAATCAAAGATTTTCACAGGTTCACCTATTAATTGGCACTGGTCTGGATCGTACTCCTGAATTACAATCCCGCAGGACTTGTTGCCCTCCGTAATCCGGTAATCCCACAGCTCATTCAGCAGCCATTTGCGCCCATCCTCATCATGATACAGAGATGGATCGAACCCGCTGCTGTTTAGGTATACCGGTTCAGACCAAGGTCCCTCAATACCCTCCGCAGTGATCAGATAGTTATGACAGTCTTTAAAAGGCCGTTTAGTGCTCTTAACATCGGTATAAATCAGATAAAACAAACCGTCATAATAACTAAGCTGTGGAGCCCAGATACTGCAATTTTTCGGATTTCCCCGCAGATCCACCTGATGAGTCAGAATATCTGTGCAATGCTCCCAGTCTGCTAAGTCCGCTGATTGATACACCCTCACACCGGGCAGCCATTCAAAAGAAGAAACAGCAATATAGTACATCTCCCCCGCTCTTACAATACAAGGGTCAGGATTGAAGCCTTTTAATATGGGATTGTGAATAACTCCAGTCTGAATGTTATCTGTAATCATCTTCATACTCCTTCCTATTTCCATACATCTGCACCCTTCACCCTAAGCAAATCTGCAGTCTATCCTGTTCAATTATCAGTCTGTCTGCTCACTTAGATCTTCCTGTGACGGGATAACGGTCACCTGCTGCACTAACTCTTCAACTTTACGGGTGTTTCTCGATTGGCAGCCGGTGATATCTACCGTTTCTCCATTTTCAATATAAAAAGCCGGTCCCTCATGATTCTCGATCGTCACTTGGCGGAAGCGAATATCTCTTACGTTGCCCAGATAGAACCCACGGTTGTTCATATCCTGGATTCCTGACATCATGGCTGGACGACCAGGGATTGCATTCTCTGCCATGGAAATATCAATATCGGAAAAGGTAATTTCTGAAATGTATTGCTCCGCAAGGCCGTAAAGAAAACCTGCAGCCGCGTGAACATTCCGAGCAGTAATATTAGCAAAATGAATCCGTCGGAAGCAGGGGGTCTCCTCCGTCACCGGATAAGGATTCTTATCCCATACATATTTGTCCTTACCACGTGGTCCGCAGAAATAATAAAGATTAAGAATAAACGGACAGATCACGTCCTCCATCACGATATTGCTGACACGAATATCTTCGACAACACCTCCGCGCCCGCGTCTGGACTTCAGCCGAATGCCGCGGTCCGTCTGCTTGAACACGCAATTGCTGATCACGATATTACGGATATCTCCGCTCATTTCGCTTCCCAGCACCACACCGCCATGACCATGAATCATCGTGCAGTTAGTTATCGTGATATTCTCGCAGGCAACCCGCTCCTTCGTATCCTCCGTCCCTGCTTTAATGGCGATGCAGTCATCACCCACATCGATATTGCAGTTGCTGATGCGGACATTCACACAGGATTCTGGGTCAATACCGTCTGTATTAGGCGAATCCGCCGGATTATAGATCGACAGATTATCAATCGTAACATCATGGCAACAGATAGGATTCACAGTCCAGCTTGGGGAGTTCACGAGTGTCAGATCTCTGAGCGTGACTCTACGGCAGTTGTCGAAGCTGATAAGCTTCGGGCGGGGATACAGCAGTGAATCAGGAGAATTCCGATGTTTATCCCACCAAGGTGCGCCCCTTCCATCCAGCTTGCCTGCACCTGTAACCGATACATTCTCTAGATTTATTCCAAAAATACATGAAGCATGGACGTTCTGCTTCACACCCTCCCAACGGGAATCCACCACCGGATAATCGTTAGGATCAGAGCTGAAGCTAAGCACAGCTCCAGGACTGAGCTTCAGCTCAATATTGCTTTTCATGAAGATAGCACCCGTCTGATAGTGCCCGGAAGGAACATAAACTGTTCCTCCCCCTGCCTCGCTTGCCGCATGAATGGCACTGGCTATCGCTTCCGTTGAAGGCTCTGCACTATTAGGATGTGCTCCGTAGTCGTTTATATTGTAGATAGACATGTGCTTCACTCGCTTCCTTTCGTCACGGCGGGACGCTGCAAATATTCATATTCTCCACAAGCCAGGAGGAATGCGCCAAGCCCCTTCTGATCATTGGTTACGATCGGTTCACTGATATAATAGGCGTAAGTACCATCTCTCCGGTCTTCACCACCGAGTCCAGCGACCTGGCAGTTTTTATTCAGGTTAACCCAGCCATTTTTGGTTTCCAGCACAAATTCAGCAATAAGGCCTTGATAAGCACGGTCAAGTGTCTCGAACCAACTATCATCGAGTACACCAATCCGAATGCCCTTAGCCATTGCATAGGTGATCATGCTAGAGGCGGAAGCCTCCAAATAATTGCCTTTACGGCCGCCCATGTTTACAACCTGATACCATACTCCAGCATCCGCATCCTGAACCTGACGAAGCGCTGTCAGCGTATCTGTCAGTATACGTGCCAAAATCTCATAATCCGCGTGTTCCTTAGGGAGCATGCCGAGTACATCCACTAGCGCCATCACATACCACCCCAGCGAACGCCCCCAAAAGTTCGGAGACAACCCCGTTTCAGGATCGCACCACGGCTGTACCCGCTTTTCATCCCATGCGTGAAACAGGAGACCCGTCTCAGCATCCTTGGTATGACGCTCGCACAGAATAAATTGCCGGGTCACATCGTCCAAACCCTTGCCGCCTTCATACTCAAGTAAATACTCCAGATAGAAAGGAGAGCCCATATACAAGCCATCCAGCCAAATCTGATAAGGATATACATTCTTATGCCAAAACGCACCTTCTGAGGTTCGAGGATGCGTTGTTATCTGCTTTCTTAATAAATCTGCAGCCATTTTATATTTCGCTAACCCAGTTTCTTTATGGAGCACAAATAGGATCTTTCCGTTATTTAAGTGATCAATATTATGTTCGCTCAGGCGATATCCCTTCACAGAGCCGTCTTCCTCAATAAAATAATCCATATTATCTTTGATGAATTGATAATATTTAACCTGCCCGGTCTGTCTCCACAGCAGCTCAAAACCCTTCAAGATGACTCCATAATCATAAGACCATTTTCCATGATATCCGTTATCCTCATATAATCTTGGCGTTCGCTCCATAATCGAATCTGCCATTCGAACACCCCAGCCCATACTCCTAAGTGCATTGTTGTCTTTCATTTTTTCCTCCTGTTTGAATAGATATGGTCCTAAACGCAGCCACCCCATTTAGGACCCCTCTACTATTTTCTTAGAATATAGTCTGTAGTACTTCTTAAGGATTTACAGCTTTATAAGCAGCTTCATATTCAGTAATGATTTTGCTGCCGCCGGATTTCTTCCACTTTTCAACCTCAGCTTTAAATCCGTCCAAATCAATTTTACCTAGGATATATTTATAAGTGGCATCTGTCATAATCTTCTGCAACTCAGATCCTTGAGTAGAATAGGTCTCAGATTCCAGAGAGTAAGCAGGATTCAGTACAGCATATTTAGCATTCTCAACGATCAGCTTATCAGCTTCAACTTTGAGTGGATCAGCATCATGGATAATGAATCCATTCTCTAATGGACGAGATGCCGAAAATGGCTGAACTTCTTGCTTCCAGAGATCTGTATCCTTAATCGTAACCGCTTGTTCTCCATCGATTGTATAGTGGACATCCTTAATACCATAAGTCATCAAGCCATAGACATCTTCATTCATAAGATCATTAACAAATTTCAAGATCCGTCTTAATTCATTTTCATCCTTGACTTCGGATTTCGGGAAAGACAACAGTCCCCCAATTCCGTTATTACCAGCCCAAATGGCGCGATCCGCTTCATTACCGGTGGAAGTGATATCGTTAACCATAACCAAATCCATACCATCCTGTATGCCTTTAGACAGATTCAGCAGGTTCTTGCTGTCAAACAAGGCACCCACATAAATTCCAGCCTTTCCTTGCGCAAAATTCTGCTGCTGATCTGTTTTAGCCGTCACAGCAAAATCCTGATTGATATAACCACCATCATAAAGAGTCTTCATATAATCCATGGTCTTGACATAAGCCTCTGTATCGAACTCTGGTGTCATTTTACCCGCATCATCTACACTCCAATAGTTCGGTGTTCCAAAGTATGAGCCCAATGTCTTAAATGCTCCATATACAAGATCGCTGCGGTCCATGAAGCCTGTGGTATCCTTTTTGCCATTACCATCAGGGTCTTTTTCGGTAAACGCTTTCGCAACTTCCATCAACTCATCTGTTGTTTTTGGAACCTGCAGTCCAAGCTTATCCAGCCAATCTTTACGGAGAACAACGCCGTTTCTAGCCAAGGACTTCTGGAAAGGAACCCCGTACAGCTTACCTGCAATCGATGCCGATGTACGTGTATCCTGTGAAATTTTAGCCAAATTCGGGAACTCATCAAGATAAGGACTTACTTCCCAGAACATACCGGCCTTCAGTGCATTACGTACAGAAGAGTTATCAAGAATAGTCAGGGTAACGATGTCTGCTAGGGAATTCGATGCTAATGAAGTATTAATACGTTCTTCTTTGGAAGGATCCGGAATCCATGAGAATTCAATCTCTGTATTCGTCAATTCTTCAATTTTATCCAGAATAGGACCCGTTGGTGTTGTAGACGTTTGTAAAATGTTCAGCCAGCTAATCTTTGCTTTAGCATCTAGCACATCTGCAGGTGCGGCAGTAGTTTTAGCCGTTGAATTCGTTCCCTCATTTGAAGAATTTGACTCCTTCGCGTTATTGCCTCCTCCGCATGCAGTGAGTACTAACCCGCTACACAACATTAAGGCTGCAATTTTTTTGTAATTGCGATTCATCAACATTACCCCTTTTACTAATGTATTTGTGTTGTATCTTCCACCTCTGCCTTTAAGGCAGAGGTAAGAATTCAGCATACTATGAAGCCTAGTAAACACCATCTTCGCCGATTTTTTTGGCTAACTTGTTCGACAGCATAACGAGAATCAAGCCAACCACACCCTTGAACAGACCTACTGTGGTACTGAAACTCAATTGTCCGTTCTTTAAACCAGCTGTATAGATATAGGTATCGAAAATTTCTCCAACTTCGCGGTTCAAGGAATTGATCAGCAAGTACATATGCTCAAAGCCCAGATCCAGCGTGTGGCCAATCTTCAGAATAAGCAAGGTAATAATGATTGGGCGAATCGCCGGCAAGGTGATATGCCATGTTTTGCGTAATCTTGCCGCTCCATCCATCTCAGCTGCTTCATATAACTGCGTATCCACTACGGTAATGGCTGCCAAATAAATAATGGTTGACCAACCAATTTCTTTCCAAATGATCTGTCCGATATACACGGTACGCAACCACTCAGGAGAAGTCAAAAAGCTGATCTTCTGCATCCCAAGGGCCGCCAACATCTCATTCAGCACCCCTCCATCCACATTCATAAATACATAGGAAATGGAGACGATGATAACCCATGACATGAAATGGGGGATATAAATAATCGTTTGAATGGTGCTCTTAAATAACTTGTGCTGAACTTCGTTAAGCATCAGCGCCACTATAATAGGTAGCGGGAAGAAAATAAAAATGTTTAATGCAAACAGGATAAGTGTATTACTCAATAGCATAAAGAAGGTAGGTTCTGTAAACAATCGGACGAAATGCTTAAACCCTACCCACGGGCTATCCGCTATACCCAGAAACGGCTGATAGTCCTGAAATGCAATGATAAGACCGCCCATAGGCAGGTACTTAAAAATAACAAAATACAAAAATCCCGGGAGTATCATTAGATACAATAACTTGTTTCTTTTTAAACTCAGCCAGCTAGGCCCCGTTCGCTTTTTTCTTACTGGATTAACTTTCGTGTTCAGCATGGTGACGTTTGCCTCTTTCACCTGATCGGCCTCCTTGATCGCGTTTCTTTACGATTCCCAGATTACGATCATTCGTCCATTACGTATATAATCATCAGATACTGATACTCCGAGAACCCTACAGCTATAAGGTTTTCCAGGCCCGTGCATCTTATAGTGATTACTACAATACATAAAGATCATCTATGCCTTATCACGCTTTTTCCTCCCAAAACAAAGCCCAAGCTAATGATTATATACGGAATAACAGACCCCTGTTAAAGTTTCAATGAAACGATTACAAGGAGGATATCTGCATGTCGCAATCATCTTTTAAAAAAGAAAATATGGGTAGCCGGCTGTTTACTATTGTAAATACCACACTGCTTACACTCATTGCCCTAGCCTGTCTTTTACCCTTTGTCAATGTGTTTGCCAGTTCCTTTGCTTCAACACAGGAGGTAGTAGAAAAAAGCTTCATCCTGTTCCCGACGACATTCTCTTTGGATGCTTACCGTTATATACTGTCAACGCCTACTATTTTTAAAGGGCTTGGCGTATCCATCGGTGTAACCTTAGTGGGTACAGTTGTCAGTATGGTTCTTACCTCTTTAATGGCTTATGGATTATCTAGAAAATATCTATACGGAAGAGATTTCATCAATTTCGTAATCGTGTTCTCCATGCTCTTCAGCGGGGGAATGATCCCTACTTTCCTGGTAGTTAAATATTTCGGATTAATCGATTCCTACTGGTCCATGATCATGCCTGTTGCGATCAATGCTTTTAACCTGATCATTATGCGTAACTTCTTCCAGGCGCTGCCGGAAGGGCTAGAGGAATCAGCCAAGATTGACGGCTCTAATGATTTTGGTGTATTTTTCAAAATCATGCTTCCGCTGGCGATGCCATCTATCGCGACCCTCTCCTTGTTCTACGGGGTAGCTTACTGGAACACTTATATGAGTGCAATTTTATATATGACAGACTCCACTAAGTGGCCTATTCAAGTCCTGCTGCGCCAAATTGTTATCGTCGCCAGCGGGATGCAGGGAGATAATGCTTCTGTTGATATTATCCCACCTGCTCAAACCATCAAAATGGCGGTTATCGTAGTCGCAACCGTTCCAATGCTGCTCGCCTATCCTTTCGTACAAAAACACTTCACCAAAGGAGCCCTGCTGGGTTCTGTAAAAGGCTAAAACATTGCAGCTGCACAAACAGCCAGCCCCGGTCTCCCGGGGCTGGCTGTTTGTGTTCAGCGCCTTACTTCTCCTGTTTCTGGGTTCGGTATGCACCTGGTGTTACATGTTCTTTTTTACGGAAGGATCGAATAAAGTTCTGTGGATTATGGTACTGCAGCCTTTCAGCAATCTCTTTAATGGTCATATCCGTTTCCACCAGCCACTTCTTAGCCATTTCCAGACGATAGTTCATCAGATACTCGCTAAACGTCATCCCGTACTCTTTTTTGAAAATACTGCTTAAATAGTTCGGACTGTAATGGAGACGATCACCAATTAATTCTAGCGTTAAGTCCTGATCAAATTCCGAGCGGACAATCACCGCAATTTTATCGGATAAGAGGCGGAACTGACGGTCTGTCTTCTCCTTAACGCTGGTCACCATCGGATGGATAACTTCTTTGACCAAAATGCGTTCGATCTCTTCCGGATTACGGATGTCTAACAATCGGTGATACAACGTAGAATTGTCCTCTGTCAGCAGAACCTCTACACCCAGCAGCTGCTCCAGCTGAATCAGATTGTTGACGAAACGTATTAATGTGACTTCGAAATTCAAAGGGTTCTTACTGTGCTTCATCATTTCCCCGAGTAATGGATACAGAGAACAGGAGACTTGTTCTTCATCTCCAATCCGAATCGCGTCAAATAACTGGGACTCAAACTCAGACGGATAATGCAGTAGAACTGGACCCGAGATCACCTTCGATATATCCTCATAGAAGATGATAGACTCTTTGCCCAGATTTAAACGATGATGCAGCGCCTGCTTACTCATCTCGCAAGCTTCCCTACTAAACAATAAATTATCATAAAAATTGCTGATTCCAACGCTAATGGATAGTTTCAGGATCTCTCTAGCTGTTCGAATAATTGTCTTGGCATAGTCCAGTGCTATTCTCCGGTTCTCCTGTTCATTCGCTCCCTCAAAGATCAGGATGGTTGCTTGTGTACGGTCATTTAATAGGATAGGAATCATCCGCTTCTCCTGCGGAATTAGCTCTTCCACCAGTTTGTTAACCGCTACAAGCAGAAGATCCTTATCGCTAGCCTGCCGTTCCCCATAGTTATCCAGCTGTATTAGCAGCGTTGCATACACCGAATTCTGTGACAGCTCATAACCGAAACGAGGCAAACCCAGATTAAGCTCTTCTTGGGATATCCGGCTACGAAACAGATTTAGAATAAACTGAGTTTCCAACTTAGGCATCTCAGACTCAATCAGACCCTCTAGGCTTTCTTTCTCCGATAAGATGGTATCAATCGAATTAATAATCCAGTCTACCTCATTCTTAGGCTCTAGCTCCGCATTGGCAGGCAATAATCGGCGCTGAATCTGCCGGAATGGCTTGGTGAAATACAAAGAGATCACATAAGCGACTACCGCAATCAACAACGTAATAAGCAGTACCATCATCACAATCCCAAATCGGGTTGTCTTTAGTGCATCAGAAATTTCTGATTTATCCAAAATAGTTACGTAAATCCAATTATTATAAGAAGATTTAGCATAAATAGCTTTTATCGATTGGTGATCAGCCCGCTCCATGGCAATCGTCCCCAATTGCCCCCCGCCTCCAGCAACATTAGTGATATGGCTAAGTTGATTATTAGTCAGCAGGGACTTTCCAGTTTCCGACTCATATAAAAGCTCACCCTCCCGGTTAAGAATAAACACCGGTGTGTTTCCTTCGGTCTGAAGGGTGCTCTGCAAGGTCTGAAGGGATATATCAGATAAGGCAATCGCCTGTTTGGTCTGTGAGAATACCGGCAGGGTATTTACAAAGCGGATACCCTTATCCGTCTTAACCCAAAACAACCCCCGGCTACGGTTATTAATATAGCTCTCATAAAGTGTCCTGCTCTCTTCTTCCGTTAAATGTGAAAGCTTACCATTGGAAATCTGCCATTTCTGCTCCAAACTGATTAGAGAATAATTAACAAAATCCATCCCCATGCTGGCAATGTAGTTAAGCTGGGAATTAATCTCGCGATACTTCTCAAAATCCTGCTCGGTGATCGGATTTTGCACGACCTCCCTGAAGGAACTGGTGGTACTGTAAGTATTAAAAGCGTATTCGATGGTCTGAATTTTCTGTTCCAAGGTGTTTTTAATTTGAGTAATTAAACTCTGTTTATCATCCGCTACTCTTTCATTTACCGAATTAATCGTCGTCAGATAAATATAGCCACCGAAGCTAATAACCAGGCCAATTCCCAGCACCAGAATAGGAACAAAAATCTTGTAGAATATCCTGCCTCTTTTCATGATAGACTCCTTAAGCATGTAATTATTTTCAATTATAGCGCTTCCAATAGGTTAAACCAAATGTTTTAAATGTGTATAATCGCAACCCTATTTTTATAAAAAATAGAAAACAAAAAAACAAGGCAAAAAGCGCTTCATCAAGCCCAGTGCTCAATGAAGGTTTTTTGCCTTATATTATAATGATTTTATTCCCTATCCTTATATTTCAATCTCTTCCGTTGAATCCGAAAGACCACCACTCTGCACGCCATTATTATTGGCTACCGCAAGAACATATACTTTATATTTAACACCCTTAACAATTAATGCACCATTAACATCTCTTCTCGAGGCTACAATTGTAGGATTCGTTCCGTTAGGCGTTATCGACGTATAATACGAGGATTTCACCTCAATTGCTTCCGCTGAACCAAAACCTTGTTTGGACGGAACCACCAGAATTCGATATTCCGAAATGTTAGACTCGTTAGAGGAACGGTTGAAACTTACTAGTATTTTACCCTCATCCACACTGTACGTTACATTGGTGACAGAGGTTACCGGCAGCTTAGTGGATAAAGTTATGGCATTCGACTCTGAGGACAACACATTAGTGCCTGAGTACTTGCCGCTGCCAATCGTCAACACATACACTCTGTAACTGATTCCACTCTTTATTAAATTTCCGTTTACATCTCTGGCTGAAGAATCCAAGACTTGACTGGTGTTATTTCCTGAAGTGCCTACCGCTGTGTAATTGGAGCTAGAAACCGCATTTGCCTGGGTTAAACTAAAGCTGCTGTAATAGGAAGTAGGTACAATCAGGATTCGATACTGGCTAATGTACGTTTCATCCGTGGCATGGTTAAAGGATACTTTTAAATCCCTGCCGTCTTCGTAATCATTAACGTCCCTTACATCCAAGCTCGAAATAGGAGCCAATTTGTAATCTACATTCAACGTAATTAAAGGTGAACCAGAAGAAAGAACATTGCTGCCCGAGTAATTCCCGCTTCCGACGGTTAATACATATACTCTGTAATTGATTCCACTCTTTATCAGGTTACCGCGCACGTCCCTTGATGACGAGGTTAACACTTGATTGGTGCTGGATCCTGTTGTGCTCACTGCTGTGTAGTTGGAACTGTACACATTATTGGCGTCAGATAAACTGAAGCTGCTGTAATAGGAAGTAGGTACAACCAGGATGCGATACTGGCTAATATACGTTTCATTCGTAGCGTGGTCAAAGGATACTCTTAAATCACGGCCATCATCATAATCATTTACGTCGCTTACATCCAAATTGTAGACAGCACTCACATTGTAGTCGACAACCAACGTAATTAATGTTGACTCCGTTGAGAGAATGTTGGTGCCCAAATTCTTCCCGCTTCCAATCGTTAACACATACACTCTGTAAGGTGTTCCATTCTTAATCAAATTACCACGCACGTCTCTTGCTGACGAGGCTAACACTTGACTGGTGCTAGATCCTGTTGTGCTCACCGTTGTGTAGTAAGAGCTGGAGACATTATTCGCCTCAGATAAACTAAAGTTGTTGGAATAAGCTGTAGGCACAACTAGAATTCGGTACTGGCTAATATACGTTTCATCTGTAGCGTGGTTAAAGGATACTTTTAAATCACGGCCATCTCCAAAGTCACTAACGTCGCTTACACTTAAATTAGAGACATTGACCGAGGACAGCGTAATCGCAGATGAAGCAGCAGACAATAAATTATTGGCTGTATTACTGCCACTATCTACACCCATAACAAACACACGGTAACCAACTCCCGTCTTAATGAGGGCTCCATCTACATCCCTCGCTCCTGACGATAGGATCTGAGTGATATTGGAGCCTGTTTTGTTGACCTGTGTGTAATTTGAACTGCTAACAGCATTTGCTGCCGCCAAATTAAAAGAAGAATAATTAGTAGCTTTGACTACAAATATCCGGTAAGAACTCACCTTGGATTCATCCGATACCTTATTAAAGCTTACGGCTAAATCGCGGCCATCACTATAATCGCTCACATCACTTACTTGTACATTACTTGGAGCAACGACTACAGTATTAGTATTAAGCGATATAGTCGAAGAACTATACGAGAGAGCGCTGGTATTATTGCCTTTGCCCACTGCGAAAACATAAGCTACATAGGTTTGATTACCTTTAATGAGGTCACCATCCACATCCCTTGAATTTGCGGTCATTCTAATCGTAGGATTAGTGCCTGTAGCTAAAACAGTAGAATAATTGGCGGATGTAACCTTTTGTGCAGATGAGATATTAAAAGTGCTCCAAGCCTTTACAATCATTACCCGGTAATGATCCACAAGAGCTTCATTAGAAGATTGGGTGAAGCTGACCTGGAGATCACGGCCGTCACCGTTATCACTTACATCCTTTAACTGTACATTCGATGCCGGATTTACAGTTCCAGTTTTACCGCCGGAAGTCGTTATGGTCACCACTTTGGTACTTGGATTCCAACCCACATCATGACCCAATGACTCACTTACAAACCGTGTAGGAACCATCGTTCTTCCTTTTAAATTCTGACCCGGCACATCTAGAGTTACAGCTTTATTGTTAATCGTGGCTGTCTTTGAGCCAATCTTTAACATAATCGTTGTATCATCTTTAGTTGCAGTTACAGTTTGTGTTTTCTGATTCCACTTGATGGTGGCATTAAAGGCTTCAAAGATTGCCCGTAGGGGTACCATCGTCCGTCCATTTACCATCACCGGTGCTTGATCTGTGGACAATCGAACCCCGTCAATAAAAATACTGATGGGCGCAGTAGCAGCTTTCACTGAAGATTGAAACATCATCGGCAAAACTAATAAGCCCACTAAAATAGAAATCCATACCTTCTTCACAGATTCACCCTCCTGGAATGACGAATACATTTTTTTCCTAACCTTTTGACGCTCCTACTAGGATAAAAGTTTCACGCATTATGGTTACAATATTTTAATCTTGAACCCGTTCCTTCGATCCGCCATAAACCGCTCTGTAAAAAGAAAAAGAAAGCGCAGTGTGCGCTCTCTCCTTTGTGTTATTCGCTGATACTTTTATCCACATTTTTCTTCGGAATTCCATCCAATCCGTACTCCCAATCATAAGCATCAAAAATTTTTCTCGCTACAGGTGCTGCACTGCTAGATCCAAATCCGCCTTCAGGAATAACTACAGCTACAGCAAGCTTTGGATTTTCACGTGGTGCAAAAGCTATAAACACTCCGTTATCACGGTTTATGTTTTTACTATCCGTCTGTTGTGAAGTTCCTGTTTTACGCGCAAAATCATAGGGGAAATCACCGAAGGCACCTTTAACGTCACTGTTCATCCCTTTCTTTATCTCCCGCCAATAGGATTTATCGAAAGTAGTCACTTCATCAAGCACATCCCGTTTGAATTCTTTGATAACCTTACCTTTGGAGTCCGTGATCTTGCTTACTAGCTGTGGTTTGATTCGTTGCCCTTCATTGGCTAGTGTAGCCGCATATTGCGCCAACTGAAGAACGGTATAACGTCCCTGCTGCCCAAAAGAAGCATAAACAAGTGCCGACTGAACTGAACCCGCTTTAGCTTCAGCTTTATAATTCAAATCACCCAAGTATTCCCTTGGTAAACCTATCCCTGTTGGCACACCTAGACCGAATTCTTTCATATATGTGTCCCATACCCCAATGCCCTTAGACTTGTATTTGTCGTACAATTTTTTCCCGATCATATCAACCATATATACGTTTGAAGATTTTTCAATGGCTGTATAAGGATACAAAGAGCCGTATACATGATTGGATGAGTTCCTTACATTAGTCTCATGTCCTTCCCTACCAAATGAGGTGATCCCTTTATCTTGATAGGTAGAAGAAGTACTTATAAAGCCCTCTTTTAAGCCAATTAACACACTCAATGGTTTTATGGTCGAACCAAGCAGCACGGTGGATTCAAAATTATGCCCTGATCTTCCTGATGAGTATGGAGTTATCGTTCCATTTTGGTAATGCTTTTCAATTTTTTTATACACCTCTGGAGAGATCGAACCCGTAGCCCAGCTGTTGGTATCATAGTCAGGCATACTTGCCATAGCAATAACATTACCTGTATCCACTTCCATGGCTACAGCGTAACCTGTTAAAGCATCAGGATGTGTTTCTCCCTGAACGGTGTGTGAATGCAACCACTGAATCTGATCTTTAATGGCTTCTTCGGTCTTCAGCTGGATTTTTTTATTAAGGGTCGTCCAGATAGTGCTTCCTTTGACCGGGGGTTCAATACTGACAATTTTTTCCGCCATATTCTGCGGATCTACGGAAACTTCCTTATAACCATTCTGTCCCCGAAGCTCCTTCTGGTATTGCAGCTCCAAGCCATCAAAGCCTACTAGCTCATCCTCTTTATAGTTAAGTCCAGGGTTCTGATTATTTTTCATCGCCTGAAGTACATCCTTATAAAGATCTAAACTAGTAGAGGATTTAAAAAATTTCACGTAACCAACAGCTTGTACAGCCACCGTATCGGTATCATAATGCCTGCTACTTTCCTCTATCACTTCAAGGTTTGGATATTCGTTTTTGTGTTCTAAAAAATAAGCGATTTCTTTCTTAGTTAAACCTGATTTAATTCTTCGTGCTACATAACCAGAGAGTTTTTTTGAATATAAATCCATAGACTCAAGGATCTCTTCTGTGGTTAGTTTTTTCTCATTAGGATCACCATAAGTTTCGAAGGCTTCTGCTAACTTGCTGGCGAGTGCCTTTGATTTATTATTTGCCTCAGCAGTTAAGGTAACTTTTTTCGTAGTTTTATCTGTTTTTGTTGCGGTATATTCCTTATCCAAAGTAAGGTACAAAGATTGAACGGGCGTTGAGTATGCCAATTTCTCACCATCAGCAGCGAGGATATTCCCTCTCAATGCCGATAATGCCACTATTTTCGTATCCCGATTAGCCTCAGCTTCAGATAACGTAGGTCCTTCGACAAATTGCAAGACCGCAAGGCGTAGGATAATCACACAAAAAATAATAAAAGTGCTAAAGAAAAAAATATTGATTCTTAATTCGCCAGAGTTGTTAATAGTTTTGCTGTCGTCTTGTACACCTTTTCTGTCGAAGAGCCTCACATAATCCCACTCCTTATTTCCAAAATTCTACAGCATAAGATTAAAGTATAAACTAGCAAACGGAAATATACAAAATTAAGAATAATAGTTAAATAATTGTTCACAAATCGATAATATCCAATTAAAAAAGCAGCTTTCCCCGGTATGGGAGAATCGCTGCTTTTTGTTTATGGGCGTTGGTGGCCTGCACCAATAAATTCTCAACATTCGCTGAGGCCTACGGACTCAGATGACGTTATATGCGCATTTTTAGCCTTTGGAGCTTGGTTTCGGACTCCAATGACGTTATTTCATAGGAAGAAGGGCAAATCGGGTGCTTTTCATACCAATAGCGACTATGCGGTCCGTTGGCACTTCAAATGCGAAATAAAGCTGCGTTTAAGGTCATCTGTGTCCGATAGCTGTAGCGTAAGGGAGGGAAATCTTAAACGAATGAAACGATGTTTGAGGCGTTCTAGATGGAGTAAGCTCTAATTAATCAGGGGTGCCCCTGCAGCCATTTTACGGCTGCTGGGGCACCCCCTGATTTTTTCTTATAACAAAATCTACACTTTTCTAACCTGTGACCGGTACATTAGAAACAAGAAATACGGAGCCCCAATCAGCATAATAATAAGGCCTGAAGGGATTTCTTTCGGCGCCATTATGGTTCTTCCGAGCGTATCGGCAATGACGAGCATCAAGCCGCCAAGTAATCCTGACAAAACAATCGAGCGTCTCGTATGATGACCAATCATCATCCGCACCGCATGCGGCGCCATGAGTCCGAGAAAGCCAATTGTTCCCACACTTGCAACGGCTCCCGCTGCAAGCAAAACGCCGATAATCATAGCCCAAAGCCGCGTTCCTCGAACCGGCAAGCCCAATCCTGTTGAACTCTCGTCACCAAATGCCAACAAATCGCATTTTCGGCCCAAATAGTATGCAATCGGAACAAGTACAAGCAGGAATGCAAATAGGATGTAAAATTGATTCCAGCTTCGTCCATAAGTCGAACCCGTTAACCAAATTAAGGAGCTACTGCTCCATAAACTTCCTTTGACGATCATGACCTGGATTCCCGCAGAGGCAATAGCAGAGACTGCGATTCCAAGCAAGATCAGAACCGATGGATTCAAGGACCTGCGCCAGGCCATAAAAAAGACAAAAGCAGCAGCCAGTGCCCCACCCACGATTGCGGCAAGCGGAACTGCAAATACCGTCAATGCTGGCCAAACGGTCATTACGGCCAAAGCACCAAAGCCAGCCCCTGAGGTCACACCAATAATAGAAGCATCTGCCAATGGATTTCGAACAGCACTTTGAATCAATACACCACTGATTGCAAGTGCGATCCCTCCTGCAGCCGCTACGAGTGTACGGGGAAGCCGTAAATTCAGCAGGACGGAATAGGATTGATCCCCCCTATGGAACAGACTACTTAGCAATTCACTGATCGGTATTTTTGTTCCCCCAAACGATAAGCTTACGAGGATAATAACAATGAGCAGCACGGTCATAACTATAACCGTCGGCACAAAGCGCAGACGCAGTCCCGCCCCACCGATACTCATCGATGATTGGCCAGCGCCTGAGCCCGATATATTTTTCATCTTGGTGAGTACCAGCCAAATGAGCCACGGGGCTCCAATAATCGCCATAACTGCACCAACAGGCATTTCACCCACACTGCTTCGCACTACACGCGCTAGCGTATCCGCTGCCGTGATGAGCAAGGCTCCCCACAACGCGCTTGCAGGAATGAGCAGGCGATGCTTGCGAATCCCACTAAGTCTGACGAGATGGGGAGCCACTAAGCCGACGAAGCCAATCGGTCCAACCACGCTGACTACAACCGCAGCCATTAATACCGATAGGCCAAGTCCTGTCGCCCGAATTAACCCTACTCGCTGTCCAAGTGAACGAGCGGTTGACTCATCGAGCTCCAGCGCATCAAATTGTCTGCCGGCAAATATCGCTGCCAATAGCAGCACTACGACAAAAGGCCAGGCATATATAACACCGTCCCAATCCAACTGGATTAGGGAACCTGAACCCCATAAAAACAGATTTTGTGTTTCTGTTCTTTTAAAAATATGTATGGCCGATGTAAACGCTCCGAGCACCATGGAGACGATCATACCTGACAAAGCCAGCCGAACAGGTGTGGCTGCCTTGCCTCCACTCAATAAATAAGCGGCTAAAGCAGCAAGCAGTCCCCCTGCAACTGCGAGCAAAAATGGAAACTCATGCTGCAAAGCAGGAAAAGCTACCATACCAAGCACGACCATAAAGTATGCCCCGGCATTAATCCCAAGTGTATCTGAGGAAGCAAGCGGGTTCTTCGTTATAGTTTGCAATAATGCCCCAGCCACAGCCAGAGCAGCCCCGGCCAGCAGACCAATAACTGTACGTGGCATGCGGATATCCCAGAGCAGATTATGTTCCATTATATCTTGGCGATTCAGCAAACCATCTATTACAGTAGCTGCAGGAATCTTGGCTTCCCCAAAGCCCAAACTTAAAACGAACAGAATGAAGAGGACGGCAAAGCCGCCCCCAAATATTCCAATGATCCGCCAGTTCATGCCGATAGAGGCTTCTTTGCTACTCTTTTCGTTCATAACCGCACTCATTTCGTTAATGTATTTACAACTTCATCCACGATAACTTTGGAGGAGATCGGACCGCCGAACACCCAAGTAGTACTGCTCAATCCGAAGGTGCGATTCTCTTTTACAAAGTTAAGGCCATTCCAAACGGAATTATCCTTCAGTTCTTTCGTGAAAATATTATCATCCTCTTGGACGATATAGATTAGATTTGTATCCTGAACCGCAGGCAATGCCTCAACTGTAGAGGTACTGAATCCGTAAACTTCGAAATTTTCGGGTTTCCAGTCGTTTTTCAGACCGATCCGATCCAAAGTTTGTACCGCAAGTGAATTATCTGTAAAAAGACGCATCGTTGCTGCATTCTGGTAGCTGTATGCTTGTGTCAGTACATAGTTCAAGCCTTCTTTGCCTGCATCAGCCAGCTTTGCCTTTGCATCTGCATAATGTGCATCCAAATCAGCAAGAACCTTATCGGCTTCTGCTGTTTTACCTACTGCCGCTGCAATTGTTTTGAAAGTATCTTCCATCAGTGTGTACTGATTACCTTCTCCTTCATTCGGATACAAGCCGAAAATCAATGTTGGAGCGATACTTTTAAGTTGATCATAAATTCCTTCATGCCCACCCGTATTGGCAATAATCAGATCAGGCTTTAATGAAGCAATTGTCTCCAGATCTGGCTCGTCACGGGAACCAACATCAGTCACGTTTGCATCAAGTGGTGCTTCAGAAGTCACATACAGCTTATAGTTTTCGTTATCTGCGTTACCTACTGGCTGCACTCCCAGTGCAATAACATCCTCCGTAAAGGTCCATTCCAATACCACAACTCTTTGCGCAGGTTTGTCCAGCGTAATCTCACCTTTAGAATCCTTTAAAACAATAGGACCGCTTGTAGATTCACTGCCCGCGTTTTCAGCAGCTGGTTTGTCAGTTGCTCCCGCGTTCGATGTTGAATTATTCTTTTGGTTAGTACCACAGCCTGATACGACCAATATGATAGCAACAACCATAAATAAACTAATTAACCTTTTGTGCATTTACTTTATCCCCCTGGATTCAACGTTCGAAGTTTATTCTATGATAACAGTTATCAATCTATTGATAATGATTATCACAGAAAACATATAAGTAATCTTATACGCGATTCTCCCGAAAGTCAAAGTTAAAATTTAAGGCTTAACCGTCCCTACTCCATGATCTGGTTTGTAATTCTTTCAATGTGTATGGTCAGATACAGCATTTCATCATTTGTTAACTCCCGATTATATGTTTTATCAATATAGATTTTAATTTTCTCAACGCTTGCGAAAGCTTCCTTATACTGCTGCTTTACCAAAATAAATAAGCCATTCTCATTATCAGGAGGTGGAGTACCGTTGATGAGACGTTGTGCAAAAAATTTCAAATGAGTGATAAAACGGTAATAAGCAAGGGACTCCTCATCGTACTCTAGCCTGAAATGGCGCTTCACGATATTTAGGATGTCGTTCATGATCTTGGTGATATTCACCATGTTAGGCATCTCTTCATTTAGTTCTGCATTCACCAGATGGAGCGCAATATGTCCGGCCTCATCTTCGGGAAGTCTGACTCCGAGCTTGGAATGTATAATTTGAAGCGCAGCTTTCCCAACCTCATATTCTTCTTTATAGAATTTTTTGATTTCCCAAAGCATGGCGTTTTTAATCTTCATCCCTTTTGAGAATCTCTCCAGCGCAAAACTGATATGATCTGTCAGACTAACATAAATACTGTCATCCAGCATTTTACCGAGCTGCAGTTTGGCGAAGTTGATAATCTCTTCTGAGAGCTCCATGTGCTCGATTGGAATCTCGGAAAGCAGCGTTTTTAGCTTATCTGAAAGTTTTTGATTGCTTAAAGTGAATATCTTTTCAATTTTATCTTCTTCTAAAAAGTCTCCACGTTTTTTCTTAAAGGCCAGTCCTCTTCCCATGACTACTAGTTCAAAATTTTGGTCATCTATGACAGTAACAACATTGTTGTTTAACACTTTTTCGATCCGCATATTACAGCTCCTTACCTTTTCATTTTTACGAAGCTAGCACTTTTTTATAGTATTCTATAATAAAAAATCGATCTCTAAGTAGCAGTACTAAGAGATCGATTCCATTCATACCTTATGACTCTTCAATAGATCACACTACAACAGTCAGCAGATCTTCACCCGGTGTAATAGCTGTTTTATTGGTACCAATCACATCACTATAATTAGCCGTATTGGTAATAATTATCGGCGTTGTGCATTGATAACCTTCATTTTTTATTTGTTCAAAATCAAACTCAATCAATAGATCACCCTGTTTAACTGTTGCTCCTTCTTGCACTTTCACATCAAAGTATTTACCTTTTAGCTTCACGGTTTCTATACCGATATGAATCAAGACCTCAACACCCTCATCCGATACTACCGCAATACAATGACCTGTTCTGAAAATAGTGGATACAACTCCACTTACCGGTGAATAAAGCTTACCTTCTGTGGGTTCAATTGCAATCCCCTTGCCCATTGCTTCTGAAGCAAAGGCAGCATCATCTACTGAGGTTAACGGGATTACGTTACCAGCCAGAGGGCTTACAACGGTTGAACTTTTAACGGCGTGAGGGAGGATAACCTCGCTTTTTTCAGTATTCGTTTTTTCTTCTACAATATTCACTTTCTTTTTATCTTCATAACCAAATACCATGGTAATTACCATAGCCAATACAATGGTCACTCCTGCTATAATCGCTTGAACGGCCAGCGGAGAGAATGCAGGAAGACTTAATACGCTGACAAATGCGAAGACTTCCATCTTCACTTTGAAAAGACCACTAAGTGCTCCACCTACTCCGCCGGCAATGGTTACATAAATGAAAGTTCGTTTGTAACGAGTCAGCAATCCGTAAATAATAGGTTCTGTTACACCGGAAAGCGCGCCTGGTATAAATGTACTGCCGGCCAATGTTTTCAACTGTTTGTCCTTTGTTTTCAGGAAGATCCCCAACGCTACACCCAGCTGAGCGAAGATGGCCATGCCGGCCATTGCATATATCGGATCTCCACCCTTAGCAATATTCTCAAGAATAATTGGCACAAGTCCCCAGTGCAATCCGAGTACAGTCAAATACGTCCAAGCTATTCCCACAATTGCTCCCGTAACAATACCGCTTTTCGTACTGAGGAACAAAATAGCGTCTCCAATTAAATTCCCTACATTCACGCCAAACGGTCCGAACGCTAAAATAGTTAACGGCACAATCACAATCAAACATATCATAGGGACTAAGAACATCTGCAAATCCTTGTGTATAAACTTTCTTAGCTGCTTATCCAATAAAGCGTATATACAGATGGCGATAAAAATCGGAAACACGCTTGATGAATAGTCCGAAATTACTAAAGGAATACCTAAAAAATGTGGAGATTCAACACTTGCTAATCCCGTAATATTAGGCTCAAGTAAGGCCGCACCGATACTACCACCCACATAAGCATTCACACCCAGCCTAATCGATAACGTAATCCCTAAGAAAATGGGTAGAAAATAAAACACGGCATTACTAGCGCCGGCTAATACTTTGTAAGTTTCGCTATCCGCACTTAGAACATGTAACGAAGCAAGTACGGTTAATAGCGCTTTCAACATACCCGCACCTGCTAAAGCACCAATCAGAGGCGAAAAGCTTCTAGAAATAACATCAAAAATCAAAGTCCCTATAGGTTTCTTTACCTTGTTCTCGCCAGAGTCACTGTTAGGGGATATGGATTTGGCAATTTCTTTATACACATCAGCAACATGGGTACCCACTATAACTTGAAACTGTCCCCCTTTGCTAACGACCCCAATAATCCCTTTCATTTTCTCCAAATTTTCTTTATCAGCTTTTTGCTCATCGTTAAGTGTGAATCTTAGTCGCGTGGCACAATGAATCACATTGTTAATATTTTTCTCCCCACCGACAGATTGAATAATGTCTTTACTTAGCTGTTCATAACTCATTTTTATACACCCCTCTGTAACAGATCAATTAATCACGGATATCAGGGAACACAAAAAAACCTAAATCACATCTATGTACGAGTGAGATTATCCCCGTAATCATAAATGAAACTTAGGTTTTGCCTGCTATGCAGTAGCAATCCTGATATCCGATTAATTTAATATTTACAAATTAACATGTTCAATTAATGATGTCAACAATAAACCAGTGTCTGTATAATATTGGATAACAAAAAAAGGCCCTGATAGATCAAGAATAACTCGATTATCAGGACTTTTTTTATTAGAACAGGCTTTGTCCGTTGGATTCAATTACTTCTTTGTACCAGTGGAAGGACTTCTTACGGTATCTCTCCAGTGTACCTGAACCATCATCATGACGATCTACATAAATGAAACCATAACGTTTCTTCAGCTCGGCGCTTGTTGCGCTAACCAAGTCGATGCAGCCCCAGCTTGTGTATCCCATAACTTCCACGCCATCAGCAATAGCTTCTGCTACTTGAACCAAATGATCTCGCAAATAATTGATCCGGTAATCGTCGTTTACGATCTTCTCACCGTTCCCGTCTACAACCAGCTGATCGACGGCGCCAAGGCCATTTTCCACGATAAACAGCGGTTTTTGGTATCGGTCATAGAACATATTCATCACATAACGCAAGCCCTGCGGATCGATCTGCCAACCCCATTCGCTCGCTTCCAGATACGGATTCGGTACCCCGCCCAGCAGGTTTCCTTCTCCTCTGATCTGTTTCTCCGGATCGGCTGTTTCACATGTGCTCATATAGTAACTGAACGATATGAAATCCACGGTATGCTTCAGAATTTCTTCGTCCCCTGACTCGAAATGAATGTGAATTCCATTTTCCTTAAAGAACCGTTTCATATAGCCTGGATAATAACCTCTGCTATGAACATCCGCAAAAAACATATTTTTGTGATCACTTTGCATCGCCTTGATCAAGTCGTCCGGATGCGGAGTGAGCGGATAAATTGGCATGCTCAGCACCATGCAGCCTATTTTGAAATCAGGATTGATCTCATGACCGATTTTTACCGCCAAAGCACTTGCAATGAACTCATGGTGAATGGCCTGATACAGATCCTGCTTACTCAATTTTTCCAATGGAGTATTGATTCCGCCACTCATAAATGGGAACTCTAGGATAGAATTGATCTCATTAAAGGTCAGCCAGTATTTGACCTTGTTCTTGTAACGATTAAAGATCGTTCTCACATAACGCTCGTAAAATTCCACCATCTTACGGTTAACCCATCCATCATACTCTCGTGCCAAATGCAGCGGGGTCTCATAATGGGAGATCGTAACTAGCGGTTCGATGCCGTATTTATGACATTCGTCGAACAGGTCGTCGTAGAACTGCAAGCCCTGTTCATTCGGCTCCAGCTCGTCCCCTTTCGGGAAAATCCGGGACCAGGCAATAGACGTCCGGAATACTTTAAAGCCCATTTCCGCAAACAGCTTAATATCTTCTTTATATCGGTGATAGAAATCGATACCAATCAACTTCATGTTATCGTCGGTAGGAACTTCTGTAGGCGCAGACTTAATGCCATGCGGCATGACATCTTGGGTAGACCAGCCTTTGCCATCATCCTGATATGCCCCTTCAAGCTGGTTAGCGGCTACAGCCCCACCCCATAGGAATCCTTCTGGAAATTGTAAGTTCATATTTCTTCCCGCCTTTGCTATTGTGATAGTATAGGTTTACTGCTCTAATCCGAATCCTAACCCTTGGAACGCGTTACATGTCAAGGATTAATCTTGCAAAGGAGATAAGCCGATGTCCACACTTGACGAAATTGCTAAGCTGTCGGGCTTTTCCAAAGCTACGGTATCCCGAGTCCTGAACGATTCTCCCCATGTCAGCAAGGAAACTAGGGAGAAAATTCTCGCCATTATGAAAGAGACGGACTATGTTCCCAATCGGAATGCCATATCTTTATCCAAAGGCCAAACCCAGCAAATCGGCATGATTACCTTAGACCTCAACGAGCTTATTTTGTGCTTCATGAACAGCTTCGTCGAAATTTCCGGCCGTTACGGGTATCAGACGATTATTTATACCACCGGCGGTGATAAACAAAAGGAACTTCAGGCCTTCGAGGATCTCAAACAAAAAAGAGTCGACGCTCTGCTTATTCTGACCGCTGTTAACGATAAAAATGTCATAACTTCCTACTGCAAATACGGCCCGATTGTGTCTTGGCAACGCATGGACCATCCTGAAATACCGTCAGTTGCCATGAACCAATATGATGGATATGCACTCGCTCTAGAGCATTTGATAGAGCGGGGTTATACGCGTATCGCTAATGCTTTTGGCCGCCCAAGCAGCATAAATACCCAGAGTAGACGACTAGCTTATGAGCAAATCATGACCAAATATAATCTTCCCATCGTTGAGAAATGGTATTACTCCACGATTTATGGAATCCGTGACGGAGAGCAATTGGTGCGAACCCTAATTGGACAACCCGATCAGCCGGATGCTATTCTGTGCTCCAATGATTTGGTGGCGGTGGGCGTTCTGAGCGAAGCACGTAGACAGCAGCTGGATGTGCCCCGTGATCTAGCCATCGTTGGTTTTGATAATTCGGAGCTGTCGCAGACGCTCGGAATTACCACTGTTCGGAATCCGATTGCGGGACAGGCGGAGAACGCCTTTCTTCTGCTGGCTCCAACCCTGCTTGGACTGGATATGGAGCTGCAGCCCCTATCGTTCCAACTGATCGAACGGGAGACAACATAGGTTGCCCATTCTCAGAAGATTCCGACTGTACATTCCATAAAAAAACAGTAAAATTGTATTGAAAATTTTGATGAAGATAGGTGTTTTTTATGACAAATAATGTATTGAATCCTAGGGTTGATAAATTCTTAAGTAAAGCGAAACAATGGCGGGAAGAATATGAGCAGTTGAGAACGATCGTGCTTGATTGCGGGCTGACCGAAGATTATAAGTGGATGCATCCATGTTACACATTTGATGATAAAAACATAGTATTAATTCATGGATTTAAAGAATATTGTGCGCTTCTCTTTCACAAAGGTGCCTTGTTACAGGATCCCAATGGGATTCTAATTCAACAAACAGAAAATGTGCAGGCAGCGCGCCAAATTCGGTTTACGAATGTGCAACAAATCGTTGAAATGGAAGCTGTTCTGAAAGCCTACATTCAAAATGCCATAGAAGTTGAAAAAGCGGGTTTGGAAGTCGAATTAAAAAAGAAAGAGGATTACCTCATTCCTGAAGAGCTTCAGACCAAATTCGCTGAACTTCCTGGCTTGAAAACTGCTTTTGAAGCCTTAACGCCTGGACGGCAAAACGCATATATTTATCATTTTTCTCAAGCGAAACAATCCAAAACCCGCGTATCCCGAATTGAAAAATTCATCCCGCAAATCCTTGAGGGTAAGGGATTAAATGATTAGCGTTGCTGACAATGAGTCAATTAAGCCTTAGGGTTTATTGGCTCTTTTTTTAAATTGTCTTCTTTTAACTGCTTGTAATAATCCTCAACAAAGGCCTTGAACTTTTTAGCGACATTAGTCATGTACCGGTTGGTATACCATGAGATTTCAATGGTGCGGGTACTTATGGGTTCTTCAATGGGAAGAAGCACAACAGAGGATCCTTGAGAACCCCCCCAAGTTACAGCGGGGATAAAAGAAACCCCTAGTCCCGAACGGACTAGACTGCGTACCATCGAAGGCTCATCGCATTCATAAATGATACGCGGAGCAAATCCGGCGGCGTGACAGAGAGAATCCGTCGTTTCGCGCAGCTGCTTGCCTATTTTCAAACTGATAAAACCGTCTTCCGCGAGTTCATTCAGACGTACACTTTTACGGGTTGCGAGCCTGTGCTCATTAGGAACCGCCAGCAGGATTTCTTCCGTTAATACCGGTGTGGACACTGTTCCTGGAATCTTGAGCGGAGTAGAAGAAATACACAAATCAAAAGCCGAATAACGTGAGATCTCCTGATCCTGCTGCAATAGCTTGAATTGAGCTTCCGGGTACTTCTGACGAAATAATGTGATCATATCCGGAAGCAAATAGGAACCCGCTTGGATAAAAATCACCACAGTTCCTGTCGGTCGCTCAGACAAGTCCAATAGCTCTGTTTTCCCCTCCTCTAACGTTTGTAGGGCTAAATCAACTTTCACAAGAAACCGCTTTCCATATTCATTTAATCGAATGTATTTTCCTGTGCGATCAAACAATTTGACGTTTAATTCGCCCTCAAGATTTTTGATCATTTTACTAATAGCAGGCTGTGAGATTTGGAGTATTTCGGCTGCCAGGGTCATATTCTCAAGCTTTGCAACCGTTTGAAAGTACCGAAGCGAAAGTAAATCCAACGAAACCACCTCTTCTATAACCTTAGAGTTATGTATTTTATATATAATAATATATTTTTCATCATCATAGCAGAACACTATAATAAAGAGAATTAAAAATACATAAGAATCTGCAGGAGAAAGGGGAACTATAAATGAGCACACGAGAACCCATGGAAGAAATTATTACAGTCTCCAGTGGTCAGCTTAAGGGCATACGTCTGCCAGAACTTGGGGCGATCGCATGGTTAGGGATTCCTTATGCGGAACCTCCCATAGATAAGCTCAGATGGAAAGCACCGCGTGAGATAGAACCTTGGACAGGTGTATTGCCTGCATGCCATTTTAATAATAGCAGTGTCCAATTCATTCAAGGGGAACCTGGCGGCAGTGAAGATTGCCTCTTTTTGAATATTTGGCGACCGGATCATGCCGAGGCAGGCTTACCCGTATTCGTCTTCCTCCACGGCGGCGGAAATATTGGGGGTTCGGGACGGGATTTTCAAGGTGGAGAATTGGCGTGTAAGACAAATAGTATAGTGGTTACAGTGAACTACCGTTTAGGAGCAATGGGATTTTTCCGGCATCCCTCACTCCGAACCGGGGACCCCTTGGATGACTCAGGAAATTACGGTCTCCTCGATGTTCTTCATGCGCTAAAGTGGCTGCACAATAACATTGTTTGCTTTGGGGGAAATCCAGGGAACATAACATTAGGGGGCCAGTCTGCAGGTGCAAGAAATGCATTAGCTGCTTACCTTTCACCGCTGGGCAGAGGGCTCTTTCATAAGCTTCTTATTATGAGCGGAGGTTTAACAACGGCTGTTACGGAGCAAAGCGAAGAAAAAGCAGATGACATTTTAATAGAGTTATTAATAAAAACAGGAATGGTCAGCACTCAAGATGAGGCAAGAGTATGGATTTCCACACAATCTGCGGATAAGATTTCCGCCTTCCTATATCGTCAGAATGCCTTTCACTTTGTCAAAATCATTCGTGAGACGGGGCTTCAGATGGCTGCTTTTCCCCATTTGATCGAAGATGGCACGGTCATTCCTATTGGTGGCTTCGACAATCTAAATAACCGCGATCACCCTTCCCTGCCGATCATCCTTGGCAGCACTGCCAGCGAATTCTCCGAGTTCACTTTATGGGATACTCATTTCTTCTCCCTAGTGCAAAAGGAAGAGTTAGCCGGAAATCTGGAAGAAAAGAAGCTCTATGAAGCTGCAGTCCAATATGGGAGCGATCTGTATGCAGAATTTAATGTAGAGCAGACTACAGAGATATTATTAAGTGCAATTCCGGAGATGCCCATCTATGCTTACCGCTTCGCCTGGGGGTTAAGAGACGGAGTGATCGATCCTTATATCCGTTTTCTTATGGGTGCCCCGCATGGTGCAGACATCCCCTTCTATACAGGTGACTTTTCCGGTGTCCAGGAAAGATTTCCTGCGGATGTAATTTCCGAGCATAACGAGCCTGGGCGTAACATGCTCTCTTCCCTAATGAGGGACTATTTACGGCATTTCCTATATACCGGTAATCCTAATGCTGAGGGACAACCTGCTTGGCAACGATACACCCCTAATCCCCGGTCTGCGGAAATTCTCTGGTTAGATGCTAGCCAGGATCAAACTATTGTTCAATCCGTCTGCAAACTTGTAAAAAAAGATATCCTGTCCCAAATGGACAATGATCCCCGTTTAGCAGCAGAACAGCGCAATTGGCTAAAAAACAATTTATTTGCGGGACGTTTTTTCTGGTAAGATAAATGATTGTAGAATTCACGTAGAGGAAGGAACATGCTGTTGTGCTAACTTACTTACTGCTCTTAGTCATCGGGCTAGCAGCTGGCATTTCCGGTTCATTGGTCGGACTTGGCGGCGGGTTCATCGTTGTGCCTGCGTTGGCTTTCCTTTTTCCTGATATGGAGCCTTCACATCTGGCTGGAACATCAATGGCGATGCTGCTTTTCAACTCCATCTCAAGTACTTATGTGTACGCAAAGCAGAAGAGAATCGATTATCAAGCAGCGCTCACCTTCGCCGCCGTTTCGATTCCGGGTTCAGTAATAGGTGCACTCTTTACCAAGCAAATGGGCGGGAGAATGTTTTTCGTAAGCTTCGGTATTTTCTTAATCCTTGTCGCTTTATTGCTCTTGTTCAAGCCGAACAAACCCATCCATTGGCCTTTCAAACCAACCGTGAAGCGAAGCTTTTCCGATAATAGCGGGGCTCATTTCGAATATGCTTATCATATGCCTACCGGCATAATCATCAGTTTTCTCGTTGGCTTTGTAGCAAGCCTATTTGGGATTGGCGGCGGGAGTCTTATGGTTCCGACAATGACCTTACTTCTCGGCTTTGCCCCCCATATCGCTGTTGCAACTTCTATGCTTCAAATTTTCCTGTCAGCTATCGTAAGCACCACAACACATGCCTTTTTATTGAATGTTGAATGGTTTATGGTGTTAGCCCTAGCACCTGGCGCAATTATCGGCGGTCAAATTGGCGCACGCCTGGCAAAACGCCTTCCTGCCAAGCTGCTTTTAAAGCTATTAGCCGTTTTTCTCATCATCGTTTCGCTTCGTTTGATGATGAAAGGGTAGGTCATTATGTAAAAAGTCCTGATGGATCAAGAGTTTCTTGATCCTCAGGACTTTTTTATTGTGACTGTGGGACTGATTCCTTGATATCAACGACATTTCAAATTGCAGGGCAGAAACGGATCCCCTCTTCTATCATAATTTAGCTCCCTATGGATAAGAGACTTGGCCAATCCTATCGAATTTTAAGTCTCTTCAGGATTTCTTTAGAATTCCCCCACCTAATTCCTCAGTTTTTTTAGTTAAGATTTCTGTATTGAAGTAAGCGAAGGAGGTGGCATATTGGCCAGTAATACCGTCTTAGAGCTAATCAATCAGTATGGATATCTGATTTTTTATCTTGCTTTCACGTTAGGCCCTTTTGGAATTCCAATCCCTAATGAAATTACAATCCTCACTGGAGCTACCCTAAGCCACATGGGGATTATCAATTCCTGGATGACTTATTTCTGCATTTTATCAGGGCTATTAACGGCCTTTACGGTTGCCTACTTTGCAGGTAAATTTTTTGGGCAAAAGCTGAAGTGCAAATTTGAAGCTAATAGACATTTTAAAAAAGCAGAGCAGATTCTAAAAAAACGTGGGCGTACAGCTATGTATATCGGCATGTTTATTCCAGTTGTACGTTACATCATTCCCATGTTGATCGGGCTCAGCGGTACAAGCTATAAACGATTTGCCCTTATTTCATATCCCAGTGCTTTAAGTTGGACCTTACTGTTCTTTTTTGTAGGAACGTACTTTGGAGATCACATCCTATCAAAATTAATAAACATCTAAATCAATTCTAAAATTATGGAGGAATTCCGAATGAGCTTCAATGAAAAACTCTTATTTTTAAGAAGTTTTATTCATGATCCAAAACAGGTAGGCAGTGTTACCCCGAGTTCCCGGTTTCTGGCACACAGTATGGTTAACCAAGCCCCTTGGCATGAAGTTAAAGCAGTCGCTGAACTTGGATCAGGTACAGGTGCAATCACCCGTGTAATCAATACTAAGGTAACTAGTACAACGAAAGTGTTACTATTTGAGATGGATAAAACCATGAGGCATAACCTGAAGACAAGCTATCCGGACTTTTCCTGTTATCATAATGCTGCTAGTTTAGTAGAAACAATTAAAAGTTCACATATTCATCAGTTGGATTGTATTTTTAGTGGGCTGCCCTTTTTCAATTTTGAGCCCGAATTAAGAAATACATTGGTTGAACAGATCTACCAATCCCTTAAACCTGAGGGATTATTTATTGCATTTCAGTATTCACTTCAAATGAAGAAGCAACTCTCCGAATATTTTAATATTGATACAATAAAATATGTGCCATTTAATTTTCCTCCCGCTTTCGTCTACGTCTGTCGTAAAAGGGAAACATAATAAAATAAATATAGAAGAGGGGCAGCTTCCATTGAATACAATTCTTGTTGCAGATGATGATTCTGAAATTCGAGATGTGATTCATGTTTACTTAAGAAATGAAGGTTACCAAGTGCTTGAAGCTGCAGATGGTCAAGAGGCGTTGAGTACAATACAAACAACATCCATTCAACTGGTTATCCTGGATGTCATGATGCCTCAAATGGACGGTATCACAGCCTGTCTCAAAATTAGGGAAATATCAAATATCCCAATTATTATGCTCTCAGCCAAGCAAGAGGACATTGATAAAATCACGGGTCTAACTACCGGGGCAGACGATTACATGATCAAACCGTTTAATCCACTGGAACTACTGGCCCGTGTAAAAGCTCAGTTACGGCGTCAGTCCTTAATTGGAAAGGAAGAATTCAACTCTCTGCTTATAATTAAAAACCTGATCATAGATAAAAATAAACATTCCGTAAAGTTAAATGGAATTGAAGTTTCATTAACTCCACTAGAGTTTGCGATTTTAACCCTGCTTGCAAGCCGGCCTGGGCAAGTTTATAGTTCGGAGCAAATTTACGAGAGTGTATGGAAAGAGCCTTACGGATATTCTGACAATACCGTAATGGTTCATATTCGTAACTTAAGAGAAAAATTAGAGGAAAATCCAAGAGAACCTCTGTATATTAAGACAGTCTGGGGAGTTGGTTACAAAGTTGATTAAAATCATACGAAATCTACAAATAAATAAACGCATTCAATCCAATATCTTAATCAGGATGGTGTTGAGTTTCATAATTACCATTGCGATAAATACCTCACTTAGCATCTTGTTCTTTCATTTTGGAAATGCAACAAAATTGGATTGGGTGTTCAATTTTCTTGCCTACCTTCTTACTCCGATGTTTTTCATTATATTCGTTATTACATTTTTTACATTGACCCGGCGAATCGTCAAAGATTTAATTGTGCTGGAACAAGGACTTCAGATTATATCCGAAGGTAATTTGAGTTATCGGGTAAATGTTGTGCGCCAAGATGAACTAGGACTGGTGGCTTTGAACATCAACCGGATGGCAGAGCGCTTAGAGCAACAGATCATCAAGGAACGCGAAATAGAAAAATCCAAGATGGAGATGATCACGGGGATTTCACACGACTTACGTACCCCTCTTACAAGTATTATCGGGTATATTGAGCTTTTACGTACAGAATCGTACCAAGATAAAAAAGAATACACACGTTTTATTCAAAACACCTATAACAAGGCGCTTCATTTGAAGAAACTCCTCGATGATTTGTTTGAATATACCCGACTTAATTCGGTGGATTCCCGTTTAAATCTGGAGAGAATCGATTTGTCGCAGCTTTTGAATCAATTGTTATTCGAATTCGAACCGATCGCTCAAGAAAACAATGTCCACCTTATAAAAGATATAGATAAGAATCCAATCATCACCTTAATCGACAGTGAGAAAATAGCCAGAGCCATAGATAATCTACTTATGAACGCCTTAAAATATTCCATCAGCCCGGGAAGCATTAGCATACGAATTACAACCGATTCTGAACACTGTACCATTGCGATTGAAAATAAAGGAACTCCCCTCTCACAGGATCAAGAAAACCGTCTATTTGACCGATTTTATAAGGTTGACCACTCAAGAAAAAGTCAGGGAATTCAAACCGGAGCAGGACTTGGTCTTTCGATAGCTAGGAATATTGCTGAGTTGCACAAGGGTACTTTAACGCTTAAACACACTCATGACGTCTTCACATTCCAACTGAGATTGCCTTTCGGAGAGGATTGCTAATTGATTATGTCTGAATACTTACTTTTCTTACAAGGCTTCCTCAAAGATCCAAAGCGGGTAGGAAATATTCTACCCAGTTCGCAATTATTAGCCAATAAAATAGTCCAGTCTGTACAATGGCATAATGTAAATGCCGTTGCAGAACTTGGAGCTGGTACAGGTGCTATTACACATCTCATGACATCACAATTAACGAATTCTACAAAAGTGCTTTTGTTTGAGCGGAATAAAAAAATGAGAGAACACTTAAAAGCAATTTATCCGGAATGCATTTTCCATTCCAACGCCAGCTACTTACTCAAGAAATTGAATCAAGAAGGCATCCGTGAGTTAGATTGCATAATTTGCGGATTACCATTTTTTAATTTTTCAATTGAAATGCGTGACAAAATCCTACATCAGATTGTTAAGTCACTTAAACCAGGCGGAATTTTAGTTGCATATCAGCACTCGCTGCACATGAAAAAAAGATGGGCTAAACAACTACTTATTGAGAAAATTGAATTTGTGCCTTACACTTTCCCTCCAACATTCGTATATATTTGTCGTAAAAAAGAATGACACATGAATATTCGGAAAACAGTAATTTCTAAAGAATGTATAAGTATTGAGAATGGAAATGGCCAGGCTTATGTGCAGCCAATACTGTTGCAGGATTATAAAAAAGTCCTGATGATCAAGATTATCTTGATCATCAGGACTGGATTTAGTGTGAGAAAACTACGTTACAAACGGTGACAATTTATCCCCGCTGTCTCATGCCCTCAAACAGCAAAATCGTCGCCGCCATTGCGGCATTCAGCGATTCCGCGCGGCCTGCCATCGGGATGATGATACTCTTGTCCACGAGTCGCGCCGTTTCCGGCGAGATGCCTTTTCCTTCACTGCCAATCAGCAGCCACTGGCTGCCGTGGAAATTGTGCTCATAGCACGATTCTTCGCCCTGCAGCGAAGTGCTCACCAGCAGCGCCCCATTTTCCCGGGCCTGTGGCAAAATCTCACTTAACTCTCCCTCCACCACCGGAAGATGGAACATCGAGCCCATCGTGGACCGGATGGTCTTCGGATTATAGAGGTCGGCACAGCCTTGTCCGAGGATCACTCCGTCTGCTCCCGCTGCATCCGCACTGCGGATGATGGTGCCGACATTGCCGGGATCCTGCACGCCGTCCAGCACAACCACAAGGCTATCCTTCTTCGCTAGGATAGCTTCTACAGCCTGCTGTTCCTTCCGCACGATGGCGAACACCGGCTGCGGCGTATTGGTGCTGCTGCATTTTGAGATGATCGCCGCCGAAACGCCAATCACTTCCATTCCCTGAACGGCCTGAAGCAGCCCCTTAAGTTCAGCAGGCATTCCTTTGTCGAGGTCATAAGCTAGGCATTCCACATCTGCTTCAGCCAGCAGTGCTTCTTGAACCAGATGAACGCCCTCTACGATATATTTACGAGCCTTGTCACGATGCTTTTTCTCCTGTAACCCGGCCCACTCTTTAACCCGCGTATTTTGCGGAGACATGATTTCCATAAAGTCTTCCTTTCTTCTGCCTTGCCATTTATTCTTTGTTCCTACTGATACGCCATCTCCAGCTTCGTCAAATTATCCTTATGCCCAACAATAACAAGGATATCGCCATCGATCAGGCGATCCTCTGCACGGGGAGAGATGTTCATCTCTTCACCTTGGCGGATGGCCATTACGTTGCAGCCAAATCTTGCGCGGATGTCGAGCTCCTGTAGATTTTTTCCGAGCATCGGTCCGGATACCTTCATATCCAGAATACTGTAGTCCGGCGACAGCTCAATATAATCCAATATATTAGGCGAAGCAAGATGATGCGCAACCCGCATTCCCATATCCCGTTCAGGATAAATCACCTTGTCCGCACCAATTTTGCTTAATACTTTGCCGTGCAGTTCACCTTTGGCTTTTGCCAGAATTGCAGGCACACCCAGATCTTTTAGGATAAGTGTTGTCAGGATGCTAGCTTGTATGTCCTCGCCAATGGCTACAACCACCACATCAAAATTGCGAATACCAAGGGCACGCAGCGCCTCCTCATCCGTGGAATCTGCAGATACGGCATGAGTTACAATACTTGAAATTTCCTGTGTTCGCTGCTCGTCAGCATCAATCGCAAGTACATCAAACCCCATGCCGCTGAGCGCCTTAGCAACACTAGATCCGAAACGCCCCATACCGATGACGGCATATTGTTTTTTGGCCATGTCTATGTACCTCCCGTAGCATTCTATATCTCAAACAGTATAGCATAAGCCAAGAAGAAACGTCATTGCCGTCCTTATGGATGACAACCGTTTCTCGTAGGAATATAAGGATGATATATATGTGTCAAACTTATACTATCTTATATTTGGACAAAAACTTGAATTTCCAGCACCTTTGCAGGGCACATTATAACGAGGTCAATATCACTATATTTTCAAAAAAGGAGGTACATTATGCCCGTTACCATTGACTTGCGCCAGGCGATTATTCATAAAGTGCACGGTCAATCTGAAGAGGATTTACGTCATATGATTGAAGGCTCTGTGGACGGTCCGGAGGCAGCACTCCCGGGACTTGGCGCCGTGTTCGAAATGATCTGGAAGGATTTAGATCCCGCTAAGCAAGATAGGTTGGTTACCATGCTACATGATCACCTGGAGACTATTACCCCTGGGGATATCACATCGTAAACTGACCACAACTAGTCAAAAAACCTCCGCTCACCATGGTGTAACTTCACCTATGGAGGCGGAGGTTTTATTATTACATTCAGAAAGTTATAGCGTCCTAATTATAGTAATGCTTTTGGAGCCATTTCCAGGAATTTAGCTGTCGGGTTCTTATCCATCGCTGTCCGCATAGCATATTCGTTCTCGAACAACACGACAAAATTGCCCTTCTTATCCGTCACCAACGTTGAGTTGATTCTGAATTTGCTCGCATCCGGCTTAGTTTCATCTACGATCCAACGTGCAAACTGGTACGGCATTCTCTGCAACTGAACATCCACACCATATTCACCCTTCATGCGGTACTCAAACACTTCAAACTGCAGTTGTCCAACTACGCCAAGCAAAATATCGTCAAAGTTGACCGTGCGGAACACCTGGATCATGCCCTCTTCAGTCAGCTGATCGACACCCTTCTGGAACTGCTTCGATTTCAATGCATTTTTAATACTCACTTTAGCAAAAATCTCTGGTGAGAACGTTGGCAGCTCATCGAATTCCATATCTCCTGCTTGGCTCAAGGTATCACCAATTCTAAAAATACCTGGATCAAACAGACCGATGATATCTCCCGGATAAGCTTCCTCTACGATATCGCGGTCCTGCGCCAAAAATTGCTGTGGTTGCGCCAGCTTGATATCTTTACCGGCACGTACATGCTTCACGCTCATACCCCGTTCGAATTTCCCGGACACAATACGCAGGAAAGCAATCCGGTCACGGTGAGCCGGGTTCATGTTCGCTTGAATTTTGAACACATAACCAGTGAATTTCTCATTCGTTGGTTCTACTACCCCTATAGTACTGCGGCGTGGTTCAGGCTTCGGTGCCAGATCCAAGAAATTATCGAGGAAAGTCTGTACGCCAAAATTGTTGATCGCACTGCCAAAGAACACAGGTGTGAGTTCACCACTTAATACTTTTTCATAGTCAAAAGCATCGCCTGCTACATCCAGCAGCTCCAGATCCTGACACAGTTGATCATGCAGATACTCTCCAGCCATTTCACGAATGATTGGATCACGGTATCCGTCAACCTTTTGAACCTTGATTACGGAGTGATCGTCACCTTGGAATAGCTCTACCTGATTTTTCATCCGGTCATATACGCCGCATAGCTCACGTCCACTACCGATCGGCCAGTTCATTGGCACAGAACGAATACCAAGAACCTGCTCCAGCTCTTCCATCAGATCAAACGGGCTACGTCCTTCACGGTCCAGCTTGTTAATAAAGGTAAAGATCGGAATACCCCGTTTAGCACATACCTGAAACAGTTTGGTGGTTTGGGCTTCCACACCTTTTGCCACGTCAATAAGCATGACCGCACTATCCGCTGCAGTTAGGGTACGGTAGGTGTCCTCACTGAAGTCTTGGTGACCCGGTGTATCCAAAATGTTCACGCGATGATTCAAATAATCAAACTGCATCACGGAAGACGTTACAGAAATCCCCCGCTGCTTCTCAATTTCCATCCAGTCACTCGTCGCATGCTTATTCGCTTTACGGGCCTTAACCGTTCCCGCCAGACGGATCGCGCCACCGAATAACAGCAGTTTCTCCGTTAAAGTTGTTTTACCCGCATCCGGGTGGGAAATGATCGCAAAGGTTCTGCGTCTATCCACTTCCTTTTGCAGCTTCTGATCTATTGCTTTGTTCATTACACATATCCCTTCATATATAAAATTCCTGCTTCTGCTTCAATTACACTGGGGTTCATCAAATCGGTGCTCTGCTCATTGTTCATACCCCTTCATTTCTGAATGAATAGCTCTTAGGTCTAGCTCCAGTCCGCTTCAAGTGAAAGCATCCTCTAAAGTATATCAAAATCCGGCAGACATTATCTACTAAAAAGCGCGTGCCGCAAAATATCTCCTGAATGGTCTGGATTATGATCCCCACATATCATCGCTCAAGAAAATAGATGTATTTCCTACACTTACTTGAAGTATTAGCATTTTCATTAGCCTTTAGTTGCATTTGATGCAATTAAAAATAAGTTGTGCACGCTTTTCCGCCTTATCCGGTGATTATAGTTGCAGAAAATACATCTAAAAGACTAATCACAACGAGATAAGCGATTTTAATTGTACAAAGTGCAGTTATTAGAACAATGCCCAGATCCCCCAAACACCGTCTGAAGTCCGATCTTTTAGATCTTAGCATTACAAAAAATCTCCCTGCATCCTCTGCAGGGAGATAGCATTAACTCAAGGTTTAGTTATTCTTCAGCCAAACCACATTATCTTCATCTTGGCCGTTTACAGGCCACCAATGGAAACCTTCTTTAGCAAGCAGTTCATCTGCTTCCACTGGACCCCAAGAGCCGGCAGGATAAGAAGATAAGTCGCTAGACTCTTCGCTCCATGCTTTCGCAATACGATCCACGAATGACCATGCCGAGGATACCTCATCCCAACGAGTGAAATAAGTGGAATCGCCGCGTGCGGCATCATGTAGCAAGCGCTCATATGCTTCAGGAGAATTGATTCCAACCAGGCAGCTCTGACAGAAGTCCATAGCCAGCGGTTGAATCTCAGACTCTGAACCCGGTTTCTTGGCATTAATCTTTACATAAATGCCTTCCATTGGGTTCACACGGATTACAAGGAGGTTAGGCTCAAGTTTATGCTTTTGTCCCAAATAAACGTTGGTTGGCATACCTTTGAACTCAACTACCACTTCCGTCGTCTTCACCGGGAGACGTTTACCTGTACGGATGTAGAAAGGAACTCCAGCCCAGCGGAAGTTATCTACAAATACACGGGCAGCAAAATACGTCTCTGTATTCGACTCAGGGTCAACCTTATCTTCCTGACGGTAAGCAGGAAGGGTTTTGCCTTGGTGTAAGCCTTGAATATATTGTGCTCTTACGACATTCTCACGCACCTCATCAGATGTCGCATAAGGACGAAGGGAACGAAGTACCTTCACTTTCTCATCACGAATATCTTCTGCGAGCAGACGGCTTGGTGGTTCCATAGCAATCATAGTCAGCAGTTGCAGTATATGATTCTGGCCCATGTCCCGTAAGGCTCCCGCATGGTCATAGTAACCACCGCGTTCTTCTACACCTACGGTTTCGCCAAGTGTAATTTGAATATTGGCAATATGTTTATTATTCCAGAGCGGTTCGAAAAAAGCATTAGCAAAACGAATCACTTCGATATTCTGTACCATTTCTTTACCAAGATAGTGGTCAATCCGGTAAATTTCCTCTTCTTTGAAGACCTGACGAATCTGTTCGTTCAGCTGTTCAGCCGACTCCAGATTATAACCAAAAGGCTTCTCAATTACGAGGCGATTCCAACCCGTACTATCCAGCATCCCGCCAGCTTTAAGATTGAAGGAGACACTGCCGAACAATTCAGGCGCCAGCGCAAGATAGAACATCCGATTGCCCGGAATACTGAATTTCTCTTCAAGAACTTCAGTTTGTGCTCTTAACTCGCGGAAACCATCAATATTGTTAATGTCCAGAGATTTGTATTCGAAATGCTGAACAAACTCATTCCATTCGCTTTCTTCTCCCGCTTTGTAACGGCAGAATTCAAGGATGGATTCCTTCACATCACTTCTAAATTCTTCCTGAGTACGCGGGCGCCGCGCCACGCCAATTACCGCAAAATCTTGTGCCAGCTTACCTTCACGGTACAAGCTGTAAATCGCCGGGAAAAGCTTACGCCGGGCTAAGTCTCCGGTTGCCCCAAAGATAAAAAAGACAGCACCGGGTGTGTGCAGTGCATCAAGGGTTTGATTTTCAGCCATGGCTCCTCATCTTTCTGTATGTAATATAGTTTATTGACATGCTCAGCGTCGGTACTAACATAAGGTGAATAACGACGTTATGTCATTTTAGCATATTCCTAAAAAGGATGCTATCACATTCCTGACAAATACTCTCGGGATTTCGCAAATTTCAATTAATATTTCTTATTATTAACTATATCTGCGCTTATATAAGAGAAAATTGTCAATATTCGATGGTTATTAAAGGAAAGCCTATAGTTACGCGGTTTGTCCCCTTCTGATCTTCATGATGCACTGCGATTTGGGCAGAAACTGACTGATTTCCACTCATCACAGAACGATTCAAATTAGGAATCGAATACGTACGGCTAACCGTTGAGATATCCTTGTAGCTTTCTCCTCCGGTCACAGCTTCAAACCGGTCATGCATCAATGACTCCGTCTGTGCTAGAACTTTTTCAGGTGCTCCCTGTTCTTGCGCGCTTCCTTGAAGGGATACATTCCATTCCGCCTTAATTTTATTCTGTTCAAGAATCATACTTACTTCACGAGCAGCCGCTTGAAAGCTGGCTTCATTTTGCAGATCAGCCGCTTCTAACGTTACAATCACATAACTGTTGCCTTCGCTAAGCTCACTCCAAAATAAGGAGAGCCGCGATTCATATGGTTTTACAGCTTCTGTACGATTCGTCATATGTCCATCTTCCTCAGTACCTGACGGTACATTCAATCCGAGACTTGTGCTTAGCTTAGCAACTTCGGCAGACAGATCCGCGTAATTGCTGCTTTCTCCCTGCCACTTTAACACTAAACGCAGCGGTGAATCAGAAACGGTTGTTTCTTTTCCGAGATCAATTAAACTCACAAGAGCATGATTCAGTTCGGCTCCTGTTGAAGCTTGGTTAACGCCCTCATCAAGAACGGTTGAATTCGCTTTAACACTTTGCAGATTAACTAGCAGAGCCGCAGCGCAGCACACGATTATCATTATAAAAAAAGTCCCTTTTTTTGTTCCGTTGTTCAGCTTCATCTTCCGCATATGTCATTCTCCCTTCGAACCTCTCTAGCAATCTACTAGACAGTATGTTCGAATTAGGAGATTCTATACCTGAAATATCCCCACCAAGTGAGGGTTTATACTTCGATGCGTACTCAAGTACTTTGCGGGAGCCCCAAAACACACTTTCTTGTACAATAAAAAGGACTGAAGCAGAGGCTTCAGTCCTTTATTGTTATTCAGCTAGTCCATTTTTATATGCATAAATTGCTGCTTGGGTCCGGTCTTCCACGCCCAGCTTCGCGAGAATATTCGTCACATGAAATTTCACAGTTTTGATTCCAATAATTAGTTGATCGGCAATATCCTGATTGGATTTACCTTGCGCCAACAGACGTAATACTTCCATCTCGCGCTCCGTAAGCTCTTTATAAGCAGGTGATTCTCCTTTTGCATTGTTTCTAAAACGGTTCATCATTTTAGAGGCCACCTGTGACTCAAGCACGGACTGTCCTCTTGCCGCAGCGCGGATCGCATCCGCCACTTCACTAGCCCGCGAAGTCTTCAGCAGGTAACTAAAGGCGCCCGCTTCAATAACAGGATACATCTTTTCATCGTCCAAATAGCTTGTAAGAACAATAACTTTGATCTCTGGGTACTGCTTCATCAGCTGTTTAGTCGTTTCTATGCCATCCATCCCATCCATTACGAGATCCATTAAGACCACATCGGGATTGTACTCCTGAGCCAGCCGAATGCCTTCTTCTCCACTTCCAGCTTCACCTACGACCTCAATTCCATCCTCGGTACCTAAAACAGCTGCTAGTCCGATCCGTACCATTTCATGATCATCTACGAGTAGTACTTTAATTGCTTCCTCCATCTCCATGGTTACTCTTTCCTCCTATTATTCATTGACTAACGGAACGGTAATCTCAATACGCATCCCTTTACCCGGAGCGGTAATGAACTGAATGGAGCCTCCGATTTCATTAATCCGCTCCTGCATGTTCGACAAACCATAGGAAGCTTGTTTGGTGTCGTCCATCTCAAAGCCGATCCCATCATCACGCAACGTCAAGCGAACTGTATCTCCCCGTCTATGCAGCCGGATTTCCATTTTTTCTGCCTTCGCATGACGAAGTGTATTAGAAATCGCCTCTTGGACGATACGGAACAAGTGATTCTCTACCCCTTTTAACAGCTGCACATCAGGGTCCATTTCAAATACAATTTCGATTGGAACCTTGATCTTAAGCTCCTTGATCAATTCCTGCAGACCTTGTTCGAGGCCCTTTCCTTCCAAATAAACAGGTCTCAAATGCAGCAGCAATGCCCTCATCTCCGATTGGGCTACGGCAGACATTTCTTCTATAAGCGCAATTTGCCGCTGGGCTTTATCGAAATCTTTCTCCAAGGTCCGGCCCACCGCCGTGGCAGTCATGGAGATTGCAAATAGCTGCTGGGAAACAGCGTCGTGCAGTTCACGCGCAAGCCGCTGCCGTTCCTCCATAATAGCAGATACCCGCGCCTGCTCCGCAAGCTTCGCGTTATTCGTGGACAACCGCTGCAGCGTCGTCACTTGATTCTCCCATTTGCCGCTAATCCGGCCAAGCTGTTCTCCGAGCCTTCCCAGCTCATCATCACCTAGATCCGGCATGGACAGCGTCAAATTTCCCTTTTCCCATAATACGAGGGTCTGCCTAAGACGTTCCAACTGCCGCTTCACACGAAAGCTCTGATAAAAGCCATAACCAATCCCAAAGCCCATAGGCAGAAGAATTAGAGTGACGGCTGTCCGCACGCCAAATTTCCAGCTTTCAAAAGGCTTCAAATAGCCATATGTATACATGACATACATTATCACAAGCAGCATGACCAAAGAGAACAGAGCCCCCTCACCCATGCTGCGTGATATCATGTTTTTGTTCTTTTTTTCCATGCGGGGGACTCTCCCTTCTCTATCAAGCTTTTCAGGATAATCGTACATCTAGATCTCCCATTAAATAAGAAACACTAAATTTCACTTTGTATTCACTGCTGTCATAATTAGCTGATTTCCAATTCAGACGGTTCAACATCCCTGTATCTCGCTGGTTGCCGAATTCAATGGACCCAAAGAGCACAAAAGCTTCAATTTCCACGCCGTAATCATCGGACAGGTTAATGTCCATATCGCCAAAAATCCCTTGAAACAGCATGACCGTTTCCTTATGATCCGCCATAGCTAATGAAAGATCCACATCGGCCTCACCCAGTACATGCCAAGAGCTAAGGCTGTGCATCACCCAAGGTGAGCGGTCCCAGTCAAATCTGGATGAAAAGTTCTGCTTCTGCATAAACCCTTCCTTACGCTGTACTCTTTTGGATTTGGTAAAAAACATCCCAAGTGAGAT
This sequence comes from Paenibacillus sp. FSL H7-0690, assembly GCF_037980415.1. Lineage (NCBI taxonomy): Bacteria > Bacillati > Bacillota > Bacilli > Caryophanales > Paenibacillaceae > Paenibacillus > Paenibacillus sp. FSL H7-0690. The sequence goes on from NZ_CP150281.1 coordinate 5,995,426, forward strand.
TAAACAAATCCCCAGCACGAGCACCAAATGGTCCAGCAAAAGCAATACAGCACCTATCCCGAGCAGTTTATAGCCCTGCTTTACTTTGCCTGATGTCGTACGGTAGACTCCCAGCAGCAGGAACAGAAGCGCGACAATGGAGAAAAAGCCGAGCCATCTACCAAAAATCATCATGCAGCCAACAGCAATCAGTCCGATGGCAATCAAACGGTTTCGTTTATCCATTTCGCACCTCCTAAAAGTTTTGCGAAGCAAAACTCATTTTATACTATCGGTTAGATATCCGTCACTATGATGAGGAATATTATCACCGTTAAATATTATAGCTAGCCGCTATAAAAGCCATATCGGTATGGAGATCCATACCGTATGGCTTCTTCTTGTCCAGCATATCATATCCGTCCAAGTTTTAGGAACAGGATTTATTGTTCTTTTTTGTTTAGAGAAGGAGCCGTGGGTGTATCATTCAGCTTGTTTTTCAGTAGTGCCAATTGCTCATCCACTTTCAGTTGCTTCTCAACATCAACGGGTTTGCTATAAGCAGCGGATGGGCTGTAAGGTGCACGCATTACATCTGCTTCAGCCTCAAGCTGCATAATTTTCTCTTCCATCCGGTGGAATCCGAGTGATGCACTGCCACTTTCAATGGAATGTACGCTGCTGATTTGCGACATTTGTTTTTTAGCTTTAGCCATTTGAGCACGGGATACAAGCTCGTTACGTTTGTTGCGCAGCTTGTAGAACTCATCCTTCATGTCATGCAGTTGTTGCACTAATTCCTTAGCGTGTACTTCAGCTTGTGCGTGAAGATCACTGTACTCCACTTGCTTTTGGTCAAAGTAGATTTTTTCTTCCAACAGCTTGCGAGTTACTTCTTCTTGGCCATTTTTCAGTGCCAGTTCAGCTTGTGATCCACGTTGTGCAGACATTTTTGCTGCTTCTTCCACACGTTGCTTCATACGGCGTTCGTTAGCCATTTGTTTAGCAACTGTTACTTCTGCTTCGTGAATTTCAGCCTCCATATCGCGCAGATATTGGTTAAGCATTACGATTGGGTCCTCTACCTTATCCAACAAGTCATTTACCGACGCTTTTGTCATATCTTTAATTCTTTGAAATACTCCCATGATTTACAATTCCCCTTTCTCATATTTAGACAGTTTTTGTTTGAGTTCTTCTACTTCTTTTTGCAAAGCCTTCTTCTCAATATCCTTCATCATCGCATCCAAACCGGAGTCCGGTGCGGAATAAGCGTTGTTCTTCTCAAAATTAGGATTGTAATTTGGCTGGCGTCCATAAGGTCCATATCCGCCAGTAGCTTGTGGTCCGTGTCCATGTTCCGGTCTGCCTGAGTAGGGTCCGCCGAATGGGCCACCCGGTGCCCCAGGCCCTGGTCCAAATGGATTATAATGCGTCGGTTCCTTAGGAATGACCATTGCTGCAATGAAGTATACCGGAATCACCGCACCACCTGTAAACGGAATGCTGACCAGTAATAGAATCCGGAATAACGTGGAATCAATACCGAGTGTCTCAGATAATCCACCTGCAAGACCCGTCATCACTTTATCTCTTGTTGAACGATACAATCGACTCATAGCGCTACTCCTTTCCACCATTGTTCAGTTTCTCCTTTAGGCGAGCCATTTCTCTTTCGAGTACGGTCGCTACGGTCTCACCCGCTTGCACCGCATATTCCTGTCCCATGCGCCGCAAATCACGCAAGCTCTTTGCTTCTAATTCCCAATCCGACATCTGATCTTCCAGACGTCCGAACATTTTGGGAACATCACCACCATTGCCATAAGCACTGGCTCTTTGATTCATCCGTTGCTGCAATCGCAGCGACTCCATTCGTGCCGAATAATACTGACGTTTGCTGTACACCGTTTGATACTCTATTTTCAGCTCATTCAGCTGTGCTTCAAGTTCAAACAAGGATTGCTTGCTCTGTTCTAGCAGCCCGCTATATTGCTCCAGTTTTTCCTCGTGAATGATCTTTTCTTGTAAAGCCAGCTTCGCGAGATGATCCTCGCCTGCTTTCAGTGCCAACAACGCCTGCTCTTCACGTTTGTTTCTCATGGCAGTTGCTTGGTTCACTTGCTGCTGCAATTGCTTCGTGTGGGAAGCATATTGCTGGTACAGCCTTTCAGCTTCACTGATTTCCTCACGGGTTGAATGTAGAAATTGATCAATTAGTTTCACGGGATCTTGGCTTTGCTCCAGACGTTCGTTTAGATTAGCTACAGTAATATCCCTCATGCGACGAAAAACACTCATGATCTCCTGCTCCCTCCCTGCTTCTTGTTTAAGTACATTGCTTCTTAATAAGTACCCTTGTTACTTCTGCCCTTTAATGCTGATACGCCCCAGACGATCAACGCCACTCCTAGAAGTGGTCCAATGATCCAGGAAAGCTTCGCGATCAGGGACATCACACCAATGAACATCAGTACCCAACCAATAATCTTGCGTCCGCTCTTAATCCCGTAGTACCCGAGAACAACCAGCAATACCGGGAAAAGTAATCTGAACATTCCGTGGATCAGAGGAAGCGCAATGCCGAGCAGCATAACCGCACCAATCACAATCAGTACAACCGCTAATCCGTTTCCTTGTCTTCTTTGCATTTTTTCTCACCGCCTTTCGTTGTCCTTAACCTTATAGCCTTATTCTAGGGTAAATCGCAGACTTTCAAAACAGACCAACGACGGTTTTTCGTACTGGACCTTAGTCGAGGTAGCTGTACGACTACAGACCACTGTTGGGCTAGTTGTAGGTCATAACCAACCTTTGCACATATAAATGGGAATGCTACCCATCAAAAATTAAAAGGACACCACCCTATATAGGTGATGCCCTTTTGAACTTTCCTTTAGGGTTAACTATGCGGCTCTTTATCAAAAAACCTCGCTCCGTAATCTTTCAATAATAGTCTTCTTAGATATGCTGTGGTAACACAAAACGGGTACTACAATAGAGATCAGCATAAAGGGGATTATACTAAGTAAAATAGGGGTTAATGTAAAAGTCCAAGTAAAATAATCAAGTTCTGCTCCCATTGCGGGTACTAGGGTAGTATTTGCCAAGCTTCCTAGCACAATCGAAAACATCAGCCCTAGGAAGGCATACCCGCCCCCCTCAAAGATAAGCATTTCTTTTACCTGCTTATCCGTCATGGCTATTGATTGCAGCATGGCAATTTCTCGTTTTCTGGTTAAAATAGAAGTTTGCATGGAATTTATGAAATTCAGAATCCCAATAACACCTAGCAGAATACAAAATGCACCTCCTACCACCTCATACATAAAGATTAAACTACGAAAGGTTTCTCTAGAAGTATTCTTCGAATAGAAATCCAATCCGGTATCCGTATGTAAGCAATAGTCCTCCAGCCATTTTTCTGTCTGAGTTAAATGTTCATCATCTACGTTAAAGATTGTATACATTGGCAGCATAGAATCTGCATGGGCAAGCAGTTCATCCGAAGGCAACAAATACTCTAATCCTATATCATAATATGCCACTGAGTGAATAGCTCCCGGAAAATCAACAATGGCAAGCACTTCATATTCCTTTTCCTTTCCGTTTCCAAAACTCACTTTAACTTTATCTCCCGGATGATAAATGCTGCTTGTACCATCTAGGAATTTCTTACAGTTAGTAACATAGATTCCCTCTCCGTTCTCCCAGCGTTTTTGATCCAAAGCTCCTTCCTTTACTTGAATCATCTGTGCCGGCCACTCACTGAAACCAAATGTATTCACTATTGATCTCCGTTTCACCATTTCCTGAGAACTCAGAAATTCCTCTTGGTCCTTTTCATTCATCAATCCGACTTCTCTTTTCAGCGCAGACATTGCCTGATCACTTAAATTTTGTGTTAAAGGGAGTACATAAACATTACCGCTATTTTCAAGCCCGTCCAATGACTCTACTTGTTTTATGAACTCATTGCTTACACCGGAAGTATCAAATGGAGGCGAATTATTTATGATAGAAGTATCAGCAACCGTAAAGTCCGAAACAGACTGAAACTCAATGAACTTATTAAAATCAAAAGAATGCACAAGACCATAAGTACTATTAAGAATAACCAAACTAAGTGTAAAAGAAAGCGTGACGATGATCACTTTTCGGGGGTTCCTCTTTAAATTAGCCATTGCTAGACGAACGGATGTTATTGGTTGAGCTTTTTTCTTTTTTCTTCTTAGTTCTCCCGCCTGTTTTCCTTCAACATAACTTAGAGCTTCTATTGGAGAAACCCTTGATGCAACCTTTGCTGGCCCTAAGCAACTTAATAACACTGTGCAGAGGCTGAATATAGCGGCAATAGCAAAAATAAGCGGGTGTACACTTGTTACGACGCGCATATCTTCACCAAAAATATCGATAATAGCCGGAACAAGAAAACGACCGATCGTCCAACCTATCACTAGTCCAAAAGGAATACCGATACAAGCAAGATATATTGCCTTATAACGAACCATTCTTTTGATTTGTTTTGAGGTTGTCCCAATGACTTTTAATAAACCATAAGATTTAATTTCTTGTGCAATTGAAATATAGAATATATTGTAGATTAACAAATATCCAGCTAAGAAAATCACTGTGATTACAAGGAAACCTAGAAGTATATTTTGAGGTTCAGATCCTAGAATATCATAAGAAGCGTTAACAGTTATTTGACCATCAAAATCACTTCTGCTGGCAAGTTGTTCAGATTTCGTTTCAATATCCCACGTATTCGAAAACCAAAATTGACTGTTGATATAGCCTGAGTACACATTGGGACGGTTGTTCCATGGTTCAGTTGCCACAGGAGCTATTAAATCTGCATATTCACGAGAAAGCCAAATATTTTGACGCCAAGAGAGCGGATTTCCATCCCAAATTCCACAAACGGTAAAGGTATCTGTTATTGTTTTTTCATCTGTTTTGAAGGTTAACGAAATAGATTGACCTAATGTATGGGGAAGACCCAGCGCATCCAATACCAAGGTGCTTACACTTATGTCTTTCTTTTGCTGTGGCATGTTTCCAAGCTGTGGTAAGCTATACGCCCATTTTGCATACTTTTCCTCACCATACCTCACTTCTGTAGGTAACTTAGAAAAGGCAGCCCCCTGTGCATCACCGATAAGAACCGAATAGGAGATGTCCTTAATCATTAAATCTGAAGAGACTCTTTTATACTCAGGCATAGACATTTGATGAAATCCACCATGAGCATTGCTCCCCGCGATTCTCATCTTGTTGTCTTTCATTGACTCTAACAAACTCCCTGCAATAGTAAATACACTGGTGAACATAATCGCAGCCAAGGCTATTGCCAGAATAGCAAAATAATTTTTGCTAGATTTAAGAGAGCGCTTTGCCAATTTTTTCATAGTTTTTCCACTATTGTGTTTCAAAGTTCCCACCTCCCTTGCATTATTATTCCGCTTGTCTTAGCTGTTCAATAACACTTGAACGGGAAATAGATTTGTACAACAAACCAGGAATTATAGAACAGATCAACAAGACAACCCCCGAATATATGATTAAAGAGGTAACCGGATATCTAAACACTCCATAGCCTATATATTCATGCAATATATTAAAGACCAGATAACTAATGCCACTACCCACTATTAATGTAAGAACAAAAGCAATTAGAGCAAACCAGATTCCTTCAAAGGTGATCAGCCATTTAATCTGCTTCTTCGTCGCGCCAATAGATGCTAGAACAGCAAACTCCTGTTTTCTGGATACAATGCTTACTAATATAGTGTTAATAAAATTCAAAACACCGATGCTGCTTAAAATGATAATGATAACAATAGAAAGATTGGAAAAAGACTGCTTTAAGTCAGCAAACGCTTTTGCCTGTTCAATTTTTGAGGTGCGTGAAATGCTGCTGTCTCCGCTTGTAAGGAGTTTGACCTCATTCAACACATCCTGTTCTTTTCCTTTTTGCGCATTAATCTTAATAGAGTAAATCACAGCATCAGAATGATATTTGTTGATAACATTATTTGACACAATTAGCCATGGAGCAGCACCACTATTCATAGCATCACGTTCAAACGTCATTTGACCGCCAATTTTCACCTTATAGCTCTTGTTGTTGTCAATTACCGTAAAGGGTATCTGTACACCTATTGGAATGCCATTCCCATTAATATCAGTTACCAATGCTATCTTCCCTTTGGAAAAGTCGCTTAAATTAATCGGGTTCTTAGCAGTACGGTTATACTCCTCCAGTTTTTTATCATCAATGCCGATCAATAAACCCCAAAAGTTAGTTTTAGGATCTTCCTCATAATGTTTTTTATCTCTGAGTTCCTCATTCACACCTGCACGAAATTCATTGTAATTTCGCAGCCACTCACCATGAGTACTATCTGAATAATGCTGGAAAATAGATACTACCGTCGTTCGTTCGAGTTCACGGATCCCGTTTACTGCGGAAATTTGCGACAACAACTCAGGAGTAAAGTGCTGCTCCTCTGTTGGATTAAAACTGGCTCTGGTCATTTGGTTATACATAGCAATGTCGTATTTAACCTCTGCATTGATGTATTCCTCCGCACTGAAGGATTTTAGAAATGTGGAAAGCACCACAAGTGCAGTGCTGCCTAAGAAGAGCGTTAACACAACAAAAAGCAATCTTTTTTTACTACGGAGTATATTTTTTAACGACATATACGGTATTTTCGCGCCATGTCTACCTCTTGATTTTTGTTTTCCGGATTGTGTATCAGTATGTTTCGACGCTTCAATCGGAGAAATTCTCCCTGCCTTCTTTGCAGGTGCTCTATAGCTTAAAAATAGAGTTAACGCTGAGAAAAATAGGGCCAAGAGCAACACCCATAAGTTGACTTGCCTATCTATGGATGAGAAACCCTCATACGAAGATAAGGCAAGCGGCACTACGTAAAATGAAAGCCCCCATCCCAACAGCATCCCCACAGGCAGGGCAAAAAAGGCTACTTTAGCAACACTGTAATAGACAATTTGCTTGATTTGCGCACTAGTCATTCCCAGCATTTTCAGCAGCCCATAAAATCGTACGTCTCGAGTAATAGAGATATACGCAACGTTGAAAATAATAAGGTATCCATCAAACATAAAAAACAAAACCATTATTACTGCAACCAGTGAATCCTTGACATTCATATTCAATTTACCGTCATATGAAGGAATCAACTGCTGATTTCCATCCAAATCAATGGAGGCTCGAATCTGCTCGATTTTATCGTGATAATGTCTGGTATCTTTAAATAATAACCCTACAAGATTCGGCACTTCCTGCGGATGTTCTCTTAAAAATGTTTCTGAAAAAAAGACAATTCGATTGTTTTCAGAATTGATATTTGCCGTGTCCTCATAGAATCCAGACAGAGTAAAGGGAAGGCTCTGAACCTCTGCGTCGCCGTTTTTTGAAATATCACTGATAGCAACAGACAATGAAACCTCCATTCCAGTCTGCGGCTTTGAGTATCCCAACCTATTCAACAGCCATGTTGACATCATGATTTCATTGCCTTTAGCAGGATAGGTACCCTGCATATTATCTACAAGTGATCCGCTATATTCCTCCCAATTTGTAGAACTGATCATCTGTATATCAATCCCAGCCTGTCCCTTATTATTGACAAGTGATCCCATTTTGGTTTGAATATTCATTTCAGGCTTTAAAATATCAAATTTACTTAATAAATCTAATTGATTCTGTGTTGGACGACTCAAAATAACATTAGCACTTGTCCCGGTTTCTTTCATTTCTTGATGTTTAGATAATTTCAAGTAACTGTAAAATGTGCTGCAAGCTGCTGTAATCAGAATGGTCGTAAGAATGATGGCGCATGCCAATATAATATTTCTGGTTTTGTTTGCCTTATAGTATCTCTGAAATAATTTTCGGATGACGGATGAAGAATGATTTCTATACATTTTTTCCCTCTCTAATCCACGATTTTCCCATCCTCCATACGGAGAATCCGATCAGCACGCAAGGAAATTTCGTTGTTATGTGTAATCATAATGATTGTTTGATTTAGTTGGTGACTAGTCATTTCCAGCAGCTTGATTACCTCTTCACTTGTTTGACTATCCAAATTTCCAGTGGGCTCATCGGCAAGGATAATAGCGGGCTTCATCGCTAAAGCCCTTGCAATTGCTACACGCTGTTGTTGGCCCCCAGACAAATTGTTGGGTAAATTATTCAGCTTCTCCTTCAGTCCTAACATCCTTACAATGATGTTCACATACTCCTTATCCACCTTGTTTCCATCAAGTTCAATCGGCAGAACGATATTCTCGTAGACATTAAGTATCGGCATTAGATTATAATTTTGAAAAATGAACCCGATATTTTTACGTCTAAAAATCGTAAGCTGATCACTGTTCATCTTTGACAGTTCTTTCCCATTCACTTCTACGGTGCCAGAGGTAGGATTATCAAGGCCCCCGAGCATATGCAGTAGCGTAGACTTACCGCTGCCGGAAGTCCCAACGATAGCCACAAATTCACCTTGCTCCACACTCATTGTTATGCCATCCAACGCTTTGACAGGGTTTGGTTCACTACCGTAATACTTTCTCAAGTCGTTAGCTTTTAATATACTCATGCACAACCCCTCTATTTCTTTAGAATATCTGATGATAATAAATGTGATTATTCCCCATATGCCCTACTGTCTTTTATGAAGTGGTATACAAACGATAGTAAAATTCCTCTTCCTGCATTAATTGATGATGTGTTCCTCTCTCTATAATTTGACCTTCTTTCAAAACAGAAATTATATCTGCACCTCGAATTGTAGATAAGCGGTGAGCTATGATAATAATTGTCTTTCCCTTAAATAGTGATAGAATCTGGTCTGTTATTTCATGCTCTGTATTGTTATCCAGCATTGAAGTAGCTTCATCGAATACCATAATAGGTGCATCTTTAAAAATGGCTCGTGCGATAGCTAAACGTTGCTTTTCCCCACCGGATAAACGGATTCCATTCTCTCCTATAACTGTATGCCATCCATCCTTTAAGCCATGCACCAGATCGTATATGTTCGCTCCTTTTAATGCTCTTTCGACTTCTTGATCAGTGACACTCTCTTTGTTTAAAACGATATTATTATAGATAGTATCGTTAAGAAGAAAAATATTCTGACTGACAATACTAATCTGTCTTCTTAGACAATCTAATGTATATTCAGAAATCCTTCGCCCATCTAATGTTATTGTACCGGCAAGGGGCTCCCAAAGACGAAATATGAGTTGGATAATAGTAGTTTTTCCTGCTCCGCTTGGCCCAACGATAGCGTGAATGGTTCCCTCGTTAACGGTGAATGAAGCCTTGGATAATATTTCTGTTTGATTGTAGCCAAAGCTCACATCTGAGAACTGTATTTGTCCATTAATTTCACAACTTAATTTCCCGCTATCTTTAATGGTCGATTCTCGAGTTAGAAGAGTGTTCAGTCTATCCCACGATACATAACTTGATGCCAGATCAGCACTAATATTTAACATACTCATGACCGGAGAAATCAATCTTTGAGTATATACCTGAAAACTAAAAAGATCCCCAATCGTCATCAGTTGTGTGATGACATTAAATCCTCCCCATCCAACGATTGTGACTGTAATAATCGAGCTAATAAAATTCATAAGTGAATTATATTTAGCCATTGCTAAAGTTGTATTGATTTTAGCTCTTGTGAAATCATCTTCATTTCTTTTAATCTTTTTATTTTGAAATATTATCAGTCCGTTTTGGACAAAATTCATCAAATTCATAATTAATTCCTGCAAGGAACTTTGCAACTTTATAATCGAATGCCTACTATCTAAGGTAGCTTTTTCTATTTTTTTGTTTGACGATATTTGTAGAAAAATCATCAGCAGAATAAGGCCAATCATGACGATCGACATGTTATTTTGTAATTTGAAGATGAGAAATAACACACCGATGATCTTTATGAAGTTATATGCCATTGTTAGTAACTGTCTCGCTAAAATATCTGCTATACTCTCGACATCCTGAAGAACTAGAGTAAGCAAATCGCTACTATCTGCATAGGTATAAAATTCTCCAGACTGCTTACAAATACAATCCAGGCATTCTTCTCTTATTTTTAAGGTGATTTCCCTTTCTAGCTTTACAGTTAAATTCTGCGAAACAATCATGCTAATATACCCAATAATACTGACAACTAGAATAATAGATATATACTCCAATAAAGACGACAGATCTTTGTTGGATATAGATTGATCAATAATTTGTGAAATAAGATACGGTGTTAGAAGAGATTCTATGGTGCTAAATAAAAGACATAGCCCGATTGGAAAATAAAATTCACGTGATCCCTTTGTGTATTTCCATATTTGTAATATCATTTTTGTCTGTCTTATTTTTAACACCTCTCAGTGTGTCACTAATACAACTGATTGTCTCCAGCATAAAAGGGGTTATATTTTTCAAATCAAGTCTTACCCTAAATTCCTCTTCCAATGCCTGTATTAACGGGACGACAGTTTCAGGTACCATAATCCCCATTTCAAAAAGACTGTCATTAGCTTTCAGAGTTTCATCTATTATGTTCTCACCCGCAGTTGTAGAGACTTGTCTAATCAATTGTTCGATTTTTGCATAAACGACGTTGCTTTCTGCAAATTTAGCATTTCTTCTTTTATAACGATGTGAAGATATCGCTGCTTGCAATTCACGTTCTATCCACTGACTCTTTATACATTTATTAGATAAATTTCGATAAATATCTTTTATATCTGCATAATTTTCTAACATGATTGTTCTAGCAACTAAACCGGACCCCACAGCTGTTGCCTTGCTATTGCCTGAGAACACAAAATACTTTCCGAGTTCCGGGTTAGTAAAAACAGGGGTCATATCTGTTATTAGTTGTATTGTTTTATGTGAATTGAACCAAAATTCATTTGGTGAAGGAAAAAGACTTCCTCTTACCCCTAAAACTGAATCGAAAATGGCTGGTTCGCTTAACTTATATCGATTTCTTACAGCGGAAACTACAACTTTATTTTGTTTTAGCAATTCATCGCATATTTCTTTTATTTCATAGTTATCCTCATCCAGTAAAGATAGACTTAAGTTTATGATATGGCAGTCTATAGTAAGGCAATATTCCAGTGCTTCTCTTAATATTTGTGAACTAGTAAAGCCTTCGGCATCCAAAATAGAGATTGAAATGAATTTTGAGTCTGGACATATAGACTTGATTACTATAGCGCATGCAGTCCCATGCCCTGAACGATCCACTTCCTGCTCTTCTTTTTGAAATGAAATTGAGTCTATTAATCGCTCACCAATGAGCGTGGCCCTTATACCAGAATCAATAATCACTACTATGGGCTCCATAATGTGCTCCTGTTAAAACAATATTTTTAAACCACTACTGAGTTCCAAGTAACGAAACCCGGCAGTGGTTTTATATAATAAAATAAATCCCACAGTTTACAGAAAGTTATATATTATGCAAACCAATTATTTTTAGGTGTATATATCGTGTCATATTTTACACAACCCTTTGTGTTCCCATTAGATTTACCAACGAATTTATTATGTTCAGTACAATCATCATCACATCCTTGTCCCTGAACATTAGATTGGTTGATTGTTATTGGATTTTTAATTTTTTGCACATTTAACATTCGATTATTTCTCCTCTCGTTTTTTTAAAATTTTATTTAAGCTTAGCCAAGTGGATTCCAACGTGGAGTATATTGATAAGTGGACCAACAACCCGCTGCGCTACCATCGGCTTCTTTTTTTCCAGCCCATACTTTAACTTTGCAGTCATCTTTACATCCTTGAGCTTCTACATTGGAAGAAAGGGTGGTTTTTCTTGTGATTTTAGTGACCTTCATACGCTCAGTCCTCCTTTCTAATTTATTTTTTAATGGGGTGGGATTTATTCTACTAACGCAATTAAATAATTTTGACTAGTTCTTCAGTATAAATTGCCGATTCAATAAAAATGTGCTCTAGACAACACCTTGTTCCAGATGCTTTATTAAAATCACCTGTTTTTATCCGATTAATAATTTTGCATCTGGTGGTTGTACAATAGTGATATCGTTCACAACCATCACACTCTGCTATGACTCGATTATCCTCGGAATGAATTTCTACTAATTTTTCTTCATCTATTCCTTCAAAAATGTTTCCAATACAAAACTCTTCTACCCCGTTTGCAATAATACAAGGATAAAGTTTCCCATCTGTATCTATAGTCAATGAGCCAATTCCACCATCACAAACTGAATTTTTGGTTTTGTTAGGCGCATCATTTATAAATCCAACATCAAGTGTTGTGCTTATTTCTTGGTTATTGTGCAAATAAGATGTAATAAGCTTGCACTGTTCCAAAAGTACTTCAAGTGATTGTTCATCCCATTCCCTATCATTTTCATCCGGTACTGGCATTATATTTTGAAATCCCAACCGAATTAACTCAATAACACCCTGATTTAGCTGTGATACATTTGAGCTGGTCACAGTCATTCTGGCTACTGCATCTGGTCTTCGTTCTAGCAAACGCGATGCATTCTTTTTAACTAAATCAAATGAACCGGAGTAATTTTTATAAACTCGATTTTGGTCGTGTGCCTCCTTGGTACCATCAATACTGATTGAGACATTTTCGTATTCATTAGATAAAAGTTCTAAAATTTCATCATTTATAATTGTTCCATTGGTTGTAATCGAAAACTTTGCTTTTGGTATTGTTTTTTTGGTTTTATTTATAAATGATTTTATTTTTGGAAAAACCAACAAGGGTTCTCCTCCGTGTGTCACAATATTTATTTTCTGATCATTTATCTTCCTCATGTGTTCTAGTAAAAAGCCTGGTATCTCATTAATTATTTCTCCAGTAATTTCTTTTGAAAATTTTTCTCCTTCATAACAATAACTACATTGCAGATTACAGTCTCTTGTAAAAAAAATAGTTACATTGATTGGGATCAGCTCCTCATAAATTCATCTTTACGCCCATACTGACTCTAAAAAACTCTTCATTCCCATACAACGTTGTTCAAAATCATCTGGAGACTTCAAATCTACAATCTCGTGTATACAACTCCAACAGAAGTAGTTAACGTTACAAGTTTTACATTTTTCCATTTGTTCCGGTTCATATTGTTGCAAGCTGTCACTTAAAAACTGTTTGTCACTTAAGACTAAACACTCTTCCAACGATGCTATGTCCATGATATCCCCAAGTTTATGTTCGGGTTCTATGAACAAATTGCATGGATATATTCCGCCATCACTCTCAATCGTGAGTGTTTTACACCCTGCTGCACAGGAACATGTATAGAATTTCTGATCTTCTTTTTCCCATTTATCTTTCAACGATATATCCACACTGGTCTTTTTAGAGACTGTGGTTGTAAGCAACTCTTTATTCTGCTCTGCTTGTCCAACAAAACTTAACGCTCGTAGGATCCCTTTACAACCCAACCTTTTATTAAGCTCAAAAAATTCATCAACATAATTTTGGTTGGTAGCGCTTAATATCATAGAAGTTGTTATTTTATGAAATCCATTTTCTTGTAATAAATGAATGGCTGACACTGCTCTTTTAAAAACCCCTTTACCTCTGACCACTGAACAGGTTTCTTCGTCCACTCCATCCAAACTAATATCTATACTATTAATCGAATTTATAATATATTTGACGTTATTTTCGTTTATTAATGTCCCATTAGTCATTAGAGAAATATGACCATCAAAGTTAACTCTTAAGTAAGTAATGATTTCTTTAAAATCTGTTCGAACCAGCGCTTCTCCACCTGTTATCGTTATCGCCTCGGGGTTAGCAGCAATTATTTTGTCCAGAGCAGAGATTATCTCTTTCGTTGTAAATTTCTCATTTGTAGCACAGCTATCAACATTGACCATACAATGCTTGCAGTGGAGATTACATCGATTTGAAATAGCAAAGCTGACATCATGCAGTCTTGTCTTTGGCGTTTGAGAGTCAAACACTTCTATTCTGCTTAGAGACTGAACTACTTCGGACATATACTCACGATCCTCATCATCCGCCATTGCGTCCATTAATTCCCCAAAACTATATTTGCGTTGATCACACTCATTCAGAGTTTCTTGACAGACTCTTGGAATCTTAACCCACTTCCGATTAAGTCTATTAAAAACAATAGCTAGATCATTATTAAATAAAAACTTTGTATTGGGGGAAAAGCTTATTACATCTTTTTGTTCCAAAGTCCTTCTCTCCTCTACATAGATCTCTTGAAATATTCATTTTTTTCTTCAGTTTCGTTGTAAATTTTAATTGCATTATTAAAATAGAGATTTTTTGGTGCCCCTTCTATATTCCATGTTATTCCAAAAATTTACTATTTTATATAAAAAAATTCGTTTACAATGTTTTTTTTGAGGACTATACTAACTATTTGTTCTAGAAAATTACATTTAATATACAATAAAACATTTTTAAAGATTATAAAGAAAAGTCCACTTTCAACTGTCTACTAAATAAAAATCTCGCTTTCGAATAAATCCCGAGAATGTATAATGATCAAATAAGAAACAAAGGAGAATTACTATGAACATACTGATCGTTGAGGACGACCGTAGTTTAAATAAAGGGATCGCTCTCACTCTTTCTCAAAACAATGTCATGATCCATCAAGCCTACGATATTGCCGCGGCGGAGCATATTTTCGCAGTTAACCCTATTGATCTCATCATTCTGGACATCAATCTGCCAGACGGCAGTGGACTGGATTATTGCGAGCAACTTCGCAAGACCTCACGCGTACCCATTATTTTCCTAACCGCCAATGATATGGAGTCCGACATTATCACCGGTTTTGCATTGGGGGGCGATGACTATATCACTAAACCATTCAGCCTAATGGTGCTTCGCGCCAGAGTAATGGCAGTGCTCAGAAGAACGGAATCACTAGGGACTGGAAAAATAACATTGGGTCTCTTAGAACTCGATTTTGAGAAACTGGAGTACAGCAAAAATAAACAATCGCTCCAGCTGAGCAAAACTGAGCAAAAACTGCTGCGGCTGCTGGTGACGAATACGGGCAATATTTTGACCCGAGAACAGCTGATAGACAAGATCTGGAGCAAGGATGCCGAATTTGTGGATGAAAACGCATTGACAGTAGCCATCAAACGGCTGCGTGCTAAACTTGAGGATGACCCGGCAGCACCCAGATATATCAAGACCATTTACGGACTTGGATACATGTGGACTGAAGGGCAAAAACCATGAAAACCAATAGCCCACCTGCTAATTTCAAGCAAATTCATAGGCTCTTTTTACTGATCATCCTTATACTAGTGGCCTGTTTTATCGGCAGTATAATGTTTCTGTACGGGTTCGACCCCACTCTGCTCCAACTGACTTCTCTATTTATCATCTGTATATTAGCGACAGGAGCCGTATGGGTCTGGTTATGGAACCGCCAGATCGCAATCTATATACAGACCTTGGATACTGCGATTGAACGGGCTATACATGGCCTGCCGCCACTCACTAACTATGAAGAAACCGCTCTGTCTTCGATGGAACATAAACTAAAGCGGTATATAGGGATGGCTAAGGCGAATGAACGAAATATCCAAACAGAGAAAAACAAAATAAAAGAGCTGATCTCGGATATCTCCCATCAAACCAAGACCCCCCTCTCTAATATCATGGTATTCAGTCAGTTGCTCGAAGAGAT
Source organism: Paenibacillus sp. FSL H7-0690 (assembly GCF_037980415.1). Classification (NCBI taxonomy): domain Bacteria; kingdom Bacillati; phylum Bacillota; class Bacilli; order Caryophanales; family Paenibacillaceae; genus Paenibacillus; species Paenibacillus sp. FSL H7-0690. Next base: position 6,011,164 of record NZ_CP150281.1, read on the forward strand.
GCCCGGACTAAATGAGAATGTCCGGCACTACATACAGCATATTAAAGCGCAGTCAGATAAGTTGGATTGGCTGATTCAGTCTCTAATCAAATTATCACGTTTGGAAACAGGAATGATCTCCCTACAGCAGATTGAGGCGAAACCGCTCATACAAACTCTGACGCAGGCTTTATCCCAGATTTATGCACAAGCGGAAAACAAACAAATTACGATCAATATTGACTGCGAGACACACATCTTAGCCTGCCACGATGTCAAATGGACAAGTGAAGCACTATTCAACCTGCTCGAGAATGCTGTGAAGTACACACCACATAACGGACAAATTTCCGTTCTTGCTGAAAGCAACGAGATGTTCACCTGTCTCCACCTTACCGATACTGGACTTGGAATCCCCAGCGAAGAAATCCCTCACATCTTTAAGCGGTTTTACCGAGGAAAGCAAGCGCGTGAATTCGAGGGGGTCGGCATCGGGTTGTTTTTGTCCAGAGAGATTATCACGGCGCAAGGCGGCCATATCAACGTCATTTCTGAAACTGGAAAAGGTACAACCTTCTCTGTTTACCTGCCCCAGCGCTGAAATAGAATGTGTCATTATGGTCAGAATTCAGACACTCTCCTGTCAGATTGATTTGCTACCCTTAAATCATGGACAAACAGATCTCATTGGAGGGGAAGAGTTATGCCGATTCTACAGACTGAAAATTTAAAAAAACACTATGGAAAAGTTGGCGCAAGCGTTAAGGCTTTGGACGGTATATCACTGTCAGTGGATAAAGGGGAGTTTGTCGCCATTGTCGGCACTAGCGGCAGCGGCAAAAGCACCCTTCTTCATATGCTTGGTGGATTAGATCGGGCAACAGAGGGCAAGGTTTACGTGGACGGGAATGATATTTTTGCGATGAGTGATGAGAAGCTGACCATTTTTCGGCGCAGATCGGTGGGGTTTGTTTTTCAGAACTACAATTTGGTACCCATACTAAATGTGCGGGAGAATATTGTGCTGCCCATTGAACTGGACGGTGGCAAAATTGACGAAACTTATCTTGATCTAATCATCCGCACTTTAGGCTTGCAGGAAAAGATGAATACTCTACCTTCTAATCTGTCTGGCGGACAGCAGCAACGGGTGGCAATAGCCAGAGCATTGGCGACCAAACCTTCAATCATTTTAGCAGATGAACCTACAGGTAATCTGGACAGCAAAACAAGCCAAGAAGTGCTGATTTTACTTAAACAGATGAGTGAAAAATTCAACCAAACCATTGTGATGATCACACACAATGAACAAATTGCTCAAACTGCTGACCGTATTATCCGTATTGAAGATGGCGTCATTTTCACTGGACAACTCCGTAGCTCCGGAGTGAGCCAGCCATGATCAGCACGAATAACCATAAGACCATTGCTACTTTAGCCAAAAAAAGCCTCAAAGCCAACCGTGCTCGCAATTTCACTATCATCTGTGCCATCGTACTGACTACGCTTTTGATCACCAGCGTGTTTACCTTGGCGCTCAGTATTAACAAATCGATGCAACGCGCACAAATGCAGACTACCGGCAGCGATTATCATGGAAGCTTCAAATATCTGAATCCTGCCGAGTTGGAGAAGCTGAAGAATCAACCATCCATCAAAGAATATGGCGTCTTCCTTAAGGTTGGCGATATAAGCACCAGTCTGTTCAAGAATCACCGGGTAGAGGTCCTTCGAATTGACGAGAATTATGCCAAACACGGTTTTATCAACTTTATAGCCGGCGGACTGCCCTCCCAAGAGAATGAAATCGTCCTAAATACTTGGGCGCTTGACTTGCTAGGAGCAAAACATGAGTTAGGCCAGACTGTGAAGCTGGATATAGACATTGGTGAAAAAGTCATAAGCCAAGACTTTAAGCTCTCCGGATATTACGAAACCGATCAAAATTTGGCGATGTCAGGATTGGCTTTTGTATCCGAAGCATTTACACAGAAGAACATTTCCCATATTGACCCGGACATCTCTGAAGCAACGGGTTCTTATGTGAACACCGCAGGTCTAGGGGTGATGTTTAATAATTCTTATAATATTGAACAGAAGGTACAAAAGATTTTGACGGACACCGGCCTGGATGTACCTTATGGTGTCAATCCGGCTTATACAAGTGTTTCTCTCTCCGATAATCTACTGAATATCATTCCTTATGCAGTTGTCATTCTTATCACCATGCTGAGCGGCTATTTACTAATCTACAATATCTTTTTTATTTCCGTCGTGCGGGATGTCAAATTTTACGGGCTGCTAAAGACCATCGGTACCACACCCCGACAACTGAAAAAGATCATCTCCATTCAGGCCCGGTCACTTTATCTCGTCGCATTGCCTTTTGGATTGGGGTTCGGGTATCTGCTAGGTCTGCTGATTCTCCCTATGGCCTCCTCATTTTTAAACGGTTCTACTGATAATGTCTATTCTGCTAGCCCGTGGATATTTATTGGTGCAGCAGCATTCTCGTTTATGACAGTATGGATCGCCGCAAGCAAACCGGGCCGAATGGCTTCGCGAACCTCGCCGGTAGAGGCTGTAAAATTTGCCGGAGTCAGCAGCGGTGGAAAACGGAATGCCAAAAAATCAAAACATGGCGCAAAACTTCACAACATGGCGTTCTCCAACCTGTTCAGAAGCAAAAAGAAGCTGATCCTGATGCTCTCTTCACTCTCCTTGAGTATCATCTTGTTCAGTACCATTTTTACAGTAATTTCCTCACTGGATGTGAATAAATATCTGCGTGCCTTTATCTCCGGTGATTTTGTGGTTCAGAATGAAGTGCTAGTCAGTATTACAGGGCCTCGAGACGGTGATCCATATAAGCTTTCAGAGGAATTAGCCAACAATCTAAGTAAAATTGACGGTGTAGAAACTGTTGATAAGGTTTACCACAGATATGTTCCATCTCCTATCGATGATGCTGTCCGGGCTATTTTGGAGCCAATGGCAGCTGCTGACCCACATCCTTATCTTCTCTCCACTTTAGAAAAGGTGGGGATGGTCTACAATCATTTATATGGATTAGATCCGGGCTGGTATGATCTTGTGGACAAGGATATTATTGAAGGGGAGTTTAACAGGCAGAAGTTTGCTTCAGGAAAATATGCGGTCATATCTGAGGCCATGTTTATAGAAGAAGATAGCTACCGCACCTATTATCATCCTGGAGATACAGTCACTTTCGAGAAGTCGGGTAAATCTTATGAAGTGATGGCAGTAGTAAAACATGATGCAGTATATGCTGCCACAACAAAATCTTACTCTATGTTAGGTTACAACATCTTCCTCCCTGCTTCGGAGCTGCAGAAGGAAATGCCGAAGGGTACAGATCCAGCCAATATCGTTTCAGCCACACTACATGTCGATCCGACTAAGCTGGACCAGGTAGAACAAGTGGTCAAAGCTTTAACAGATTCAACTGATGAATTAACTTTAAAATCAAGGGAGGATTACAAGGATGAGCTCGGTGGATTCATTCGCATTTTTCAAACCGTCGGGTATGGGCTTAGCCTGGTCATTGCTCTAATCGGGGTGCTGAATTATATCAACACTGTACTCACCGGGGTAGTCTCCCGCCGGAATGAACTTGCCATGCTGGAGAGTATTGGCATGACCAAAAAGCAGCTAAAACGTATGCTGATCCTTGAAGGATTCTACACCGTTTTGCTAACCGTCCTCATAACCTCAACATTAGGTGTATTGCTGACCTATAACCTTTCCAAAAGCATCACGGAAAATATGGCCTTTATGGTATTTCAGATGAGTTGGCTGCCGTTTATCCTCACCGTTCCTATTTTGTTAATTCTCGCTTACACAGTGACACTGAGAGCCTATAAAACGTTATCCCAAGCATCCATTGTGGAACGGCTGAGAGAAGCCGAGTAATGTAAGACACACCTAAATACTCCTATTACAAAAAGGGCAGCCCGGTAAATATCGCCGGGCTGCCCTTTTTTATAAATCCATATTCAGCTTATTTAAACGCAGGCAACGCAATATCCGCGTAATTATCCTCAAGGAACTTTTTCACTTCAGGACCGCTGATCCGTTTAGCCAGCTTTTGAATGGCGTCAGAGTCCTTGTTATCTTCACGTGCTACCAAAGTAATTGTGAATTCGGAATCTTCGCCTTCCGTAATCAGTGCATCTTTCTTCGGTGTCAATCCTAGTGGGCTCGCATAAGCCGGAGTCATGGCTACCAGATCGCCATCATCAAGCATACGGGCCAGCATTAGGAGATCGACTTCTTCAAACTTGAATTTTTTTGGATTTTCAGTAATGTCTGCTTGTGTGGCTTGAATGCCTACGCCTTCTTTTAGCTTAATAAGATCAGCTGCAGCGAACATTTGCAATGAACGGCCGATGTTAGATGGATCATTAGCCATTACAAGCGTAGCCCCTTCAGGAAGATCAGCGATAGTCTTATAACGTTTGGAGTATCCGCCATAAATAGCGTCATAAACAGGCTGTACCTCTACCAGATTAGAGCCTTTGCTTTCATTATATTGCTTCATATAAGGAACGTGTTGGAAAAAGTTAGCGTCTACTTCTTTATTAGCCAACGCCTCATTAGGCTGCACATTATCAGAGAGAACAACGATCTCCAGATCAATGCCATCTTCCTTCAGGAGCGGCTTCACAATATCCAGAATTTCTGTCATAGGTGGGATCAGTGTAGCGATCTTTAATTTGGTTAACTCATCATTACTACCTTTTGCAGCATTGTTCTCGGCTGCTTTATTAGAGCCACAACCCGCTACGACCAATACCATTAATGTAAGCACAAGTATCATTGATTTTTTCATTAGTACTACTAACCCCCAGTTTATATATTGAACTATTTTGTATTACCGCTTATCCAACAGCCTTGCGATAGTCCCCCCGGTGAACTGAACCAATTGGACTAATACAATCATCACTAGAATGGCATAGATCATCACTTCCGTCTCAAAACGCTGATAACCATAACGGATAGCGAAATCACCAACCCCTCCCCCACCAACAACTCCCATCACGGTCGAGAAGGAGATAAAGCTAATTGTAGAAGTAGTAAGTCCAAGGACTAGACCCGAACGAGCTTCCACATACAGAAATTTAAAGATCAAGCCCAGCTTCGAGGCTCCCATCGATAATGCTGCTTCAATGACCCCTTTAGGAACCTCCAGCAACGACTGCTCCACTAACCGAGCGTAATAGGCAATAGCGATTATAGATAATGGAACCGCTGCTGCAATCGTACCAATGGCGGTCCCGACCAGGAAACGAGTGACTGGAATTAGCGCAACGACCAGCAGCAGGAACGGAAAAGAGCGGATAATATTAACGATACTGTTGAGCACCAGAGACAACGTTGTATTCTCATAAAGCTGCCCTTTTCGGAAAAAAAACAACAAGGTACCCAGTGGAAGCCCCAGCAGCACGGCCGCTCCAACAGAAATACCAACCATCTCAAAGGTTTCACCAATCGAATCCCACATCTGTGCCTGATATTGAAGTACACTATCAAACATGATCTTCCCCCGCTTTACCAAGAATCTGATCGCGGTATGTCCCGGTACTGGCTGCCGCTGGACGGAATTCACCGTCTTCACGAGAGAACGAATCTACAATGCGCCCTTTTTCCATCACCGATACATGAGTACATATGCTTTTAACAACATCCATCTCATGCGTAACAATGACAACCGTTACTCCAAGACTTGAATTCACATGCTTCAGCACGTTCAAGATATCTGTAGTGGTTCCTGGGTCCAGGGAGGACGTTGGCTCGTCACACAGTAATATTCCCGGACTGTTCGCTAGTGCGCGGGCAATCGCAACACGCTGACGTTGTCCTCCGCTGAGCTGTGCCGGATATTGTTTTGCCTTATCTGCCAGTCCAACAAAATCCAGACACTCCTTCACACGCTTCATTCGTTCATGCTTTGGGACATCTGCCAGCTCCAGCGGGATCGAAACATTCCGCTCTACAGTGACGTTATAAACAAGATTAAATTGTTGAAAGATCATTCCAATCTTTTGCCTTGCTTTACGCAGTGCTTTACTAGGCATTTCGGTCAGGTTGTGGCCATCTACGGTAACCGTTCCCTCATCCGGCTGTTCCAGAAGATTCATCAGTCGCAGCAGCGTAGATTTCCCCGCACCACTCTCACCAATGATCCCATGAATGGATCCCTGCTTTACCTCCAGCGATACCTCATCTACAGCCTGATAGATGCCTTCCTTCAGCTTGAACCCTTTACTTACCCGACTCAGCGACAGTATTAGAAGCTCCCCCTTCCTTTCCCTTATATAATGAACCTCCATCAAGTGAGACATTGTATTACAATTCTCTAAAATCTGTTTTATTAAAAATCTCCTTAAATAATAAGACATTTCTTCTGCTGTGTCATCATTTTTCTTTAAATGATATACCAGGAAGGTTGATGAAAACCTAAAAACCCTTTATACCGGGCTCTTTTTACACATTTATTAATAAAATAAAAAAGGGTAGCAAAGATAATCCTGCCCTCTTGAAATCATGATTCTCCTATTGCCCCACCACTAAACGCTCCACTGTTAATATAGCCATATTTGGTTTTTTTAAGTGTATGAAATGCAGTTAAAGCTACATTTGGTTGCTTGGAGTGTGATTAAAGACCTGCTGTTACGCAAAAAAGGATGTCTAAGCCAATAGCTTAAGACATCCCATAATTCATATAGTAATCCCTGAATCCCTGATCTATCGAGTCCCATACTCGCTAAATCTTTTATGCCTTTTCGCCAAGCTCTCTGCGAATCTTCAAGAACACTTGGTAGCTGCGTTCCGCACATTCCGAAATCGCTATCGGATGAAATCCGGGCAGATCGGCATATAACGTATCGTGAAGCGGTTCGATCCATGAAGCCGGCAACTTACTTGCTCCAAGCTTCGCTCCCATAATTGAGCCCACAGTAGCCCCGTTACAGTCTGTATCCATTCCACCATATACGGAAGTGACAACTGTTTTTTCAAAGTCATTCCCGCCATAAACAAGCGACGCAGCTACAAGAGCAGCATTATTATTTGTATGGACTGCATCATAGTGGCTAAAAGTATCCCAAATGTTACGAACCAACTCCCGCTCACTTTTGGCCTTCTGCGCAATATCTATCCCCCGCAAAACATCACTGGCCAAACGACTGGTACGCGGAATCTCACTAAGGCCTATCTCTAGGATCCGTTCATTATCCTTCTCTGCAAAAGCTGCCGATATCATCGCCGCGTTAAACATCTCACCGTAGATGCCATTTTTCACATGTGAAAATGAAGCGTCGCGCCAGCCTAGTTCTGCCGCAAGCTCAGGATAACCTGCTGCGCCATAAGCCAGTCCATCTGCGCGTATAGCGGCACCAATCCACTCGCGGTAAGGGTTTAAGTGCATCCGCACTCTTTCCTGCCGCACCAGCCAATCCGCAGGCTTCTCGCCATGCAGATGAGAGGTCTCCTGCGCAAAATTCATATATGACTGTGTCTCCGCCGTGCACACCTGACTATATGTTAAATGTGTATGCCACAGCTTTCCGATATCCCAAGAATCCCAGTTCAGACCCTTCTGCTCCAGCAGCATAAGACCCAGGACAGTGTAGCGAATATCGTCATCGCTTTCCATATACTTGATCGTCTCGCGGGTACTCGCATGTGTCCATTCACTTAAGCCAAGACCATATTCAGCCTCTGCCCGTGAATGCCCAGGCGTATAGCCAGTAATTGGCCAGGCGTCCGCACCCTGAAACCATAGCTCAATATTCTCCCAGCCCGGACGGCCATCTTTCCCATAGAGATAGTCCCAATACTCCAGCGGTTTCCCGAGTGCGCAGCCGACACTTCTACCGAGCCAGGCTCCATAGAACTTATCTCTCCATTCCGCTTCGCTCCAGTCCGCCTCAAGCTTACGTGGGCCTTCTGGACGTAGATGACGAATCTCCTCCAGAGAGGATGGCTCTTGATACGGAAAATCCTCACTGATCGTAAGCTCCATTAGCTCATTGTATACCTGCATCAGCTTGAGCTCATCGGCACCAGCAGCCGCTAGCTTATCCGCAAAACCCTCAATCAGACAACCTTCTTCTCCACGCTGAGCAATTTCAAACTGCACGGTCTCTTGAAGTCTCTCCCATCCTGCCATAGGCTACTTCCCTTCAGCCGCTAGCAGCAGCTCTTGATCAAGCTTTTCCAGTGAATCAAAGATCAGCTTCATAAATGCTTCCCGGTCAACGCCCACCAATACTTGCACATTCGCTGGACGATCCGTCTTCTTCCGTCTGTCTGCAACTGTCATTCCCCGCGTCAGCTTGCCTTCTGTCTCCACCGTTACATATAGATGCTTAGATTCAAATAGTTCCGGATGCAGCAGCCAGGCAACAGCACATGGATCATGCAGCGCACTGCCGACATAGCCCATTTTTTTACCGTAAATCGAATAGAAATCCAGCAATTCTCCGACCATTGTAGACACTGGTCCCCGCTCTTTCAATGCTAGGATCTCATCTTCAAAAATAGCAGCCTTATCGGTCACATCCAGACCACTCATTGTGATCGGAATCCCCGACTCAAACACAATACGGGCTGCTTCAGGATCTACATAGATATTAAACTCCGCAGTAGAGGTGACATTCCCATAAGAGATACCTCCCCCCATCAGTGAGATTTTTTCAATTCTGTCTTTAATCTCTGGATAAGCCGTGATTAGCAGTGCGATATTTGTTAAAGGAGCCATCGGCACGAGCGTAATCTTCTCCTCTGAAGAACGGATGATATTCAGCATAAACTCCACAGCACCCTGCTCTACAGGGCGGAATTTACTTGGAGGCAAAAGCGGCCCATCCATGCCCGATTCTCCATGCGCTTCCTCACCTGTAACAAGCTTGCCGAACAGTGGGCCAGCAGCCCCTTTAGCTACAGGAATGTCAGCATTCACGAAGCTGATCACCTTCAGGGCGTTTTCCGTGATTTTATCTAAAATTTGGTTTCCACCAACCGTTGTAATCCCGCGCAGATCTAACTTCTCCGAATTTGCTATGGCAAGCAGTATCGCTATTGCGTCATCATGCCCTGGATCGCAGTCAATAATAATAGGTGTTGGCATAGTTACTCACTCCTTGTCTGTGTATCAATCATTTCAATCGCTATTTAACTAGCGGGCTTTTAAGTTTTTTATTTTTTTTTCGTGTCTCAGATACTGCGTAGATCACAAGTCCAATTACTGTGGCTACATAAGGAAGAGTGGCGATTAGCTCCGCAGGAATCTTCAACACCTGTAGCGCATTCGACAATGCATCTGCAGTACCAAATAATAAAGAGGTCAGCGCCGTGCCTACGGTCGTACTTCTTCCCATCGACTCAGCGGCAATGGCAATCCAGCCCCGGCCAGCGATCATATCGCGGGTAAACAGTGACAAATACCCCATCGACATATAAGCACCGCCTAAACCGGCAAAAAATCCGCTAAGCAGCAAAGCCATATACTGTATTTTTACAACACTTACACCCACGGATTGAGCCGCATGTGGATTTTCACCCACTGAACGAATGCGCAGTCCAAGCGGTGTACGGTTTAATAGATAGTAGACAACAAACACAGCCAATATAGAAACATACGTCAGAATGTGATGCCCCGATAAAATAGGTCCAAGCACCGGGATATCCTTCAACAAAGGAATCTGGACACTAGGTAGAACTTTACTCGCCAGCGAAGTGGAAGAACCCTTATCGCCACTAAGCAGATAGAGGATAAACACAGTGCCTCCCGAAGCGAACATATTAATGGCCACACCCCCGAGAATGATATGTGTTTTGAATTTCAGGGTGAAAAAAGCTAATATTCCAGCGATCAATGTTCCAGACAGCACCGCCCCAAGCAGACCTACCCATGCGCTATGTGTATAGCTGCTTATGATGACACCCGCTAAAGCGGCAACAAGCATAATGCCCTCCATCCCAATGTTAATGATCCCTGCACGGTTGGAGATGAGTGCGCCGAGCGCGGCGAACAGAATCGGAGTCGTCACGCGAAGGACAGAGAACGCAAAGTCAGTTGTAAAAATCACATCAAACAAACTATTCACGCTTCCTTCGCCTCCTTCAAGAGCATCCGATTTTTCCAGAATTTCAGAAATTGCTCAGCCGAAATCAGAAGAATGATAATTGCCTGTATAATTGAGATCATCTCTGAAGGTACATCAGACAGACGCGCCATCATGTCAGCCCCAATTCGAATGTACGCTAGGAATAATGCAGAGCCGATTACGGACAGCGGATTATTTTTGGCTAACATCGCTACAAGGGCACCATCCAAACCATAACCAGGCAGTGACGTCCATTGGAAACGGTTATACATCCCCAGCACTTCTACGGAGCCCCCCATACCTGCGATAAAACCTGCAATCAAGTGGACGAGAATAATAACCTTGGCTGTCTTCATACCGGAATAACGGGCAAAGTCCCGGTTGATGCCTGTCATGCGCAGCTCATATCCCCATTTCGTTTTGTATAGGAATAGATGAGCTGCAATAATAAGCACGATAACGATAATAAGACCGGTATGAATACGGGTGCCCGAGACCATTTTACTCAGCAGTGCCGTTTTCTCGAATTTGTAGGATACATTGGCAAAAGCTTTAGCATCACGCAGATGATAGTTCAGTAGGTATAGCCCTACTCCGAACAAAATATTATTGAACATTAAGGATGTAACCAACTCATTAGCATTCCATTTTGCCTTCAGAATACCAGGTATTGCCGAGAGCAACGCTCCTACAATTGAACCTGCAGCAATAGCTACCATCGGATGCAGCCAGCCGTCCAGCGTTAAATGAATAGCCAATACGGAAGTTACAACACCGGAGAAATAGAAAATCCCTTCAGCTCCCAGGTTGAACATATTGGCTCGAAACAACAAGGATACTGCCAACCCAGTGAACATGAGCGGAATCGCCATCTCAATCACATTACCAATATGACCTTTACTGGATAACGGCTCTAATAGGAATATACCAATCGTCTTCACAGGCTGATTACTGACCAAAGAGATGATCAGAAAGGCAATAGCGAGTGCAATAACGATTACCGCCGATGTCCGAATGTACTCAAAATATTTAACTTTAAACATGATTTACGGCCCTCCCGATGTGCTCCTCGTCCTGTCGATGAATCCCCAGCATATAAAGACCTAATTCTTCCTCACTAACCTTAGAGGGCTCCTCGAAAAAGGCAACAATCTTACCCTCGTACATTACTAACAGACTATCGCTGATCTCCAAGATCTCATTCAAATCTGCCGACACTAGCAAAATCGCGCAATCGTCTGAACGTAATTCCAACAACTTTTGATGTATGAACTGGGCTGCGCCTATATCCACACCCCGTGTCGGCTGTTCTGCAATAAGCAGCTGCGGTTCAGTCGAACACTCTCTAGCTACGACTACCTTCTGCATGTTACCACCTGACAACATTCCTATGGGCTGAGAAGGTCCTGAACAGCGGACTTTAAATTCCTCTACAAGGGATACTGCTAGCTTGGCAATTCGTGAGCCATTCAAAAAAAGACCTTTATTCATTGCTTTTGTACGATACTGAGTAGATAGCAGATTATCAGCTATGCTTGCCTCACTAGCGATCCCTTGCCGCATCCGATCCTCCGGTATATAGGAAACGCCTAGCTTACGAATATCCAAAATATCCGATTCACGGATATCCTTTCCCTTCACTAGTACAGAACCCTGACTTGAGACACCTCTCAAGCTACCTGTAAGAGCTTCAATGAGCTGTGTCTGCCCGTTGCCTTCTACACCAGCAATCCCAACGATCTGCCCACCACGTACCGCAAAATTGATATCCGACAATAATGCTTTGCCATCTGCATCATTCACACTGAGTCCCTGCACCGTTAGTATTGGCTCACTAACAGCCAGAATCTCTTTGTCATATTTCAGCACGACGTCTCTGCCGACCATTAGTCGCGAGATTTCCTGTTCTGTCACATCCTGTGTTTGAAAAACACCTTCACTACGGCCGCTGCGCATAATCGTAATTCTGTCGCAAATCGCTTTGACTTCCTTTAATTTGTGCGAAATAAAAACTATCGTATGGCCCTGTTCCCTTAATTGCTTAAGCTCGCGGAACAATTCCTCTGTTTCCTGTGGAGTCAACACCGCAGTTGGCTCATCAAGCACCAGAATTTTAGCACCACGCAGCAGCGCCTTAAGAATCTCAACCTTTTGTTTCATCCCAACTGTAAGATCCTCTACTTTTGCCTTTGGATCCACTGCCAGATTGTATTTCCTTGCGGTCTCTTCCGTCATGCGCACAGCCTCGGCATAATTAATGCCAACTCCTCTGCGCGGCTCCATACCCAGCACCATATTCTCTGCCACCGTAAAAGAAGGTACCAACATGAAATGCTGGTGGACCATGCCGATGCCTCTATCAATGGCGTCCTGAGCGGATTGCAGCTTTACTTTTTCACCCTTGATATAGATCTCGCCTTCACTTGGCTCTTCCATGCCGAACATAATCTTCATTAAAGTCGATTTACCTGCACCGTTCTCACCTGCAATCGCATGTATTTCTCCCTCACGTAAAGAAAAATGCACGTCTTTATTTGCAACGACGCCATTGGGATATACCTTGGTAATTCCCCGCATTTCCAGCAGAGCTGTGTACATAGGTCTCAACGCCTTTCAACTTGGAGGTCTGCAAAAATATACAGCTGGAATTCCCCTGACTAGAAGAATCTCCAACTGTAGGTTTAACTCTATAGAACTGATCTTAAGATTTAAAGCTTAAGGCTTAACTGCGTTACGAATAGCTTCTACCTCTGCGGTTTCCATCCCCATCGCATTATCCACTTTAACTTCTTTATTGATCAGCTTTTGCTTCACTTCTTCAACCTTGGCCTGAAGATCAGCCGGGAATACATTTTTATAAATATCATTCTCAGCAATACCTACACCATCATCTACAAAGCTCAATACATCACGTTTGCCCATTTCTAGCGTACCCTCTTGCAATCTCTTCACTGCACCTAGAATAGCCGTATCAATCTTTTTAATAGATGAAGTAACGATTAGATTTGCTTTTTCACTATCCGTATCGTTAATCAACATTGCCTGATCGGAGTCTACACCAATTGCATATTTTTTCTTCTCTTTAGCTGCGTCAAAGATCCCAAGACCTGTACCCCCAGCCACGTTAAAAATAACATCCACACCGGAGTTATATTGAATTAGAGACAGCTCCTTACCTTTTGCAGGGTTAACAAAATCACCAGCGTACGACACAGCCACTTTTACATCAGGATCAACGTACTGAGCACCTTGAATGTAACCGACCAAGAAAGCATTAATCCCCGGAATATCCATACCGCCGACAAACCCAATCACATTCTCAGGGGTAGCATTCGGCATATCCGATTGTGTAGCTAATGCTGCTACGGCACCTGCCAAGAAAGATACTTCATTTGTCGCATAAGACATGTTGTACATGTTATCTGGTGCTTCATCGATGTCGGTATCATAATTAATGAATTTTTTGTCTGGATACAATTCTGCCGTTGCATTAAACATCTCTGTAATTTCAGAACCGCCAGAAATAATTACATCCCAATCCTCGGAAGCGATATCGTTAAATGTAGGCTCCCATTTCGTTTTATCAACGCCCATTTCAACAACCTTTGTTACTGCACCAAGTTCATCCTTAACCTTTTGCAAGCCGTTATTAGCGGAATCAAAAAATGATTTATCCCCAAGTGTCCCCGGAATCAGCAATACAACCTTGAGTTTATCCCCTGCACCTGTTTCTCCGCCTTCGTCCGCTTTGGATCCAGTATTCGTTGAAGAACCATTATTGGACGTGTTATTCCCACATGCTGTGACCAGAACCATCACCATTAATAACAACAAAGAAAGAACTTTTTTATTCATTACTCTATTCCACCCCTAATTTTAGTTGGTTAGTAATCCGCAGAATCCCATCTTCACCCATTGTATAATTCACGGTTCAAATGGAAATTCTCTTTTTTCCAAATAAAGTATCATTAAAAGTAATAAATTTAACGTTTAGGCTCAAAAATAGCAATAAAAATACCATTATTATTAATAATCCGCTTTATTTCCGAACGAGATGGCCAGTCAGGTTGCGAACTTTCGGATTTATTGATACGATCATAACAAATATTATTAAAAATAATTATATGATTTCGGTCATAGTTTTGTACGATTCGGCTAAAACATAAGTATTGGAGGATCATCATGGATCGTGTTCTATATATTGTAAGTGCCACACATGAGCTAAATACTTATATCCCTCCACACCAGCATGAATGCTACGAACTAGTCTATTATTTACAGGGGGTAGGGACAACCAATGTTGGCCCACGAAGTTACCATTTTCGCTCCTCTTCTTTCGCGCTTGTGCCACCCAATCATAAACATGACGAGCACCACCGTGAGGATGCAAATGTATTATTTGTAGGCTTCCACTCGGAACACCCTAATATGAGTAATCTGCTCGGCGTATATGAAGATGATAAAGATCAGACCGTTCTTCAAATCCTGCTGCGAATGAAAGCAGAGTTTACACGCAAGCAAGACGGATTCTCTGAGCTTCTAAACCTACAAATGAGCGAGATTACCGTCCATCTTATGAGGCTTCTTAGTGCCTCTGGATATCAATCCCCAACAGAAGATCGAGTACAATATGTCCTTAATTATATGAATGAGCATTATCGCCATAAATTGTCCGTCGAAACACTATCAGAAATGTCCGGATATAGTTACGATCGTTTTCGCCATCTATTTAAAGAACGTTTCGGGTATTCACCCCTGCGGTATTTGCTGTTAAAACGCCTGGATTATGCAAAATCTCTATTACGTCATACTCAGATGCAAATCTCTGAAGTATCTGCTGCTGCAGGTTTTGTGAACGATGCCCAATTCTGCAATATGTTTAAACGAGAAATAGGTCTTACTCCGCGAGCATTCCGCATTAATAATCAATCAGGTTAATCACTAATCAGATTAAAAAAAGCCGTTGAAATAGAGAAACTCTCTATTCAACGGCTTACTGCTGTAAACCCAAGGACATAAAGAAAAAAGGTTTGTAAGATTGCTTATAAAAGCATTCTTACAAACCTTTTTAAGATACCGGCGAGAGGACTCGAACCTCCACGGTTTCCCACTCGATTTTGAGTCGAGCGCGTCTGCCATTCCGCCACGCCGGCACATATGAACTAAATGGAGGCGCCACCCAGATTTGAACTGGGGATAAAGCTTTTGCAGAGCTTTGCCTTACCACTTGGCTATGGCGCCATGAAAACTTGGAGCGGACGACGGGAATCGAACCCGCGACCCTCGCCTTGGCAAGGCGATGCTCTACCGCTGAGCCACGTCCGCATAAAATGGCTGGGGATATAGGATTCGAACCTATGAGTGACGGAGTCAAAGTCCGTTGCCTTACCGCTTGGCTAATCCCCAATAACATTTTAAAGTAAAATGGGGCGACTGATGGGTCTCGAACCCACGAATGCCGGAACCACAATCCGGTGCGTTAACCCCTTCGCCACAGTCGCCATATTAAGTTGATATTGTTGCCATTATTCATTTTAAAGTAAATGGGGCGGCCGATGGGTCTCGAACCCACGAATGCCGGAACCACAATCCGGTGCGTTAACCCCTTCGCCACGGCCGCCATATTAAACTTTAGAAAGAACTTGGCAGGGGCAGCAGGAATTGAACCCACACCAACGGTTTTGGAGACCGTTGTTCTACCTTTAAACTATGCCCCTAAAAACTGGTGGAGGATGATGGATTCGAACCACCGAACACTCACGTGAGCAGATTTACAGTCTGATGCGTTTGGCCACTTCGCTAATCCTCCAAGGATGGTGCCGGCGAGAGGACTTGAACCCCCAACCTACTGATTACAAGTCAGTTGCTCTACCAATTGAGCTACACCGGCATGGCACTCATTCTTTTGTGATGATAAATGGTGGCTCGGGACGGAATCGAACCGCCGACACGAGGATTTTCAGTCCTCTGCTCTACCGACTGAGCTACCGAGCCATGATGAAAATGGCGGAACCGACGGGATTCGAACCCGCGATCTCCTGCGTGACAGGCAGGCATGTTAGGCCAACTACACCACGGTTCCAAAAGATATAATTGCTTAAGTTAATTGGTTGCGGGGGCAGGATTTGAACCTGCGGCCTTCGGGTTATGAGCCCGACGAGCTACCGGGCTGCTCCACCCCGCGTCAGTAAGAAAATGTTATGGTGGAGGCTGAGGGGATCGAACCCCCGACCCTCTGCTTGTAAGGCAGATGCTCTCCCAGCTGAGCTAAGCCTCCATAAACAACAATTGTTATTGTACCAAAGTCCACTAGGATAAATCAAGTGAAAATTTGGTGACCCGTATGGGATTCGAACCCATGTTACCTCCGTGAAAGGGAGGTGTCTTAACCCCTTGACCAACGGGCCATACTAATTAAAAATTTGTGGCGGAGAGAGAGGGATTCGAACCCTCGAGACGCTTGTGGCGCCTACACGATTTCCAATCGTGCTCCTTCGGCCAAACTCGGACACCTCTCCATATGGCTCCCCGAACAGGACTCGAACCTGTGACAACTCGATTAACAGTCGAGTGCTCTACCAACTGAGCTATCAGGGAATATTCATACCAGGCTTGATGCCTGAAAACTGAATCCGAAACAAATTTGCATTCTACGTATAGGATAAGCCCTCGACCGATTAGTATTGGTCAGCTCCATGCATTGCTGCACTTCCACCTCCAACCTATCTACCTCGTCGTCTTCAAGGGGTCTTACTAATTGGGAAATCTCATCTTGAGGGGGGCTTCACGCTTAGATGCTTTCAGCGCTTATCCCGTCCGTACGTAGCTACCCAGCCATGCTCCTGGCGGAACAACTGGTGCACCAGCGGTACGTCCATCCCGGTCCTCTCGTACTAAGGACAGCTCCTCTCAAATTTCCTGCGCCCACGACAGATAGGGACCGAACTGTCTCACGACGTTCTGAACCCAGCTCGCGTACCGCTTTAATGGGCGAACAGCCCAACCCTTGGGACCTACTTCAGCCCCAGGATGCGATGAGCCGACATCGAGGTGCCAAACCTCCCCGTCGATGTGGACTCTTGGGGGAGATAAGCCTGTTATCCCCAGGGTAGCTTTTATCCGTTGAGCGATGGCCCTTCCATGCGGTACCACCGGATCACTAAGTCCGACTTTCGTCCCTGCTCGACTTGTAGGTCTCGCAGTCAAGCTCCCTTATGCCTTTGCACTCTGCGAATGATTTCCAACCATTCTGAGGGAACCTTGGAACGCCTCCGTTACTCTTTAGGAGGCGACCGCCCCAGTCAAACTGCCCGCCTGACACGGTCCCCGTACCCGATAAGGGTACTAGGTTAGAACCTAGATACGATCAGGGTGGTATCCCAACGGCGCCTCCACCGAAGCTTGCGCTCCGATTTCTACGGCTCCCACCTATCCTGTACAGATCGTACCCAAATTCAATATCAAGCTGCAGTAAAGCTCCATGGGGTCTTTCCGTCTTGTCGCGGGTAACCTGCATCTTCACAGGTATTAAAATTTCACCGGATCTCTCGTTGAGACAGCGCCCAAGTCGTTACGCCATTCGTGCGGGTCAGAATTTACCTGACAAGGAATTTCGCTACCTTAGGACCGTTATAGTTACGGCCGCCGTTTACTGGGGCTTCGGTTCATAGCTTCGGGTTACCCCTAACCACTCCCCTTAACCTTCCAGCACCGGGCAGGCGTCAGCCCGTATACTTCGCCTTGCGGCTTCGCACAGACCTGTGTTTTTGCTAAACAGTCGCTTGGGCCTTTTCACTGCGGCCCCCTCGTGCTATTCACACTACCGGGGCACCCCTTCTCCCGAAGTTACGGGGTCATTTTGCCGAGTTCCTTAACGAGAGTTCTTCCGCGCGCCTTAGAATTCTCTTCTCGCCTACCTGTGTCGGTTTGCGGTACGGGCACCTTCTCCTGGCTAGAGGCTTTTCTTGGCAGTGTGAGATCATGACCTTCGCTACTACAATTTTCGCTCCCCATCACAGCCCAGCCTTAATGATGTGCGGATTTGCCTACACATCAGCCTCACTGCTTAGACGGACATCCATCAGTCCGCGTCACTACCCTCCTGCGTCACCCCATCGCTCATAGCGGATTACGGTGGTACAGTAATTTCAAACTGTTGTCCTTCGACTACGCCTTTCGGCCTCGCCTTAGGTCCCGACTTACCCTGAGCGGACGAGCCTTCCTCAGGAAACCTTGGGCTTTCGGCGGATCAGATTCTCACTGATCTTTTCGTTACTCATACCGGCATTCTCACTTGTGTAGTGTCCAGCGCTCTTTTCAGTACACCTTCAACCCCTACACAACGCTCCCCTACCCCAGATACATAGTATCTAGCCATAGCTTCGGTGGTGTGTTTAGCCCCGTTACATTTTCGGCGCAGAGTCACTCGACCAGTGAGCTATTACGCACTCTTTCAATGGTGGCTGCTTCTAAGCCAACATCCTGGTTGTCTGTGCAACTCCACATCCTTTCCCACTTAACACACACTTGGGGACCTTAGCTGATGGTCTGGGCTGTTTCCCTTTTGACAATGGATCTTAGCACTCACTGTCTGACTCCCGGCAATAAGTATATGGCATTCGGAGTTTGACTGAGCTTGGTAATCCTTGCGGACCCCGCACCCAATCAGTGCTCTACCTCCACTACTCTTATACCGAGGCTAGCCCTAAAGCTATTTCGGGGAGAACCAGCTATCTCCGAGTTCGATTGGAATTTCTCCGCTACCCCCACCTCATCCCCGCACTTTTCAACGTACGTGGGTTCGGGCCTCCAGTGCGTGTTACCGCACCTTCACCCTGGACAGGGGTAGATCACACGGTTTCGGGTCTACGTCCACATACTAATTCGCCCTATTCAGACTCGCTTTCGCTGCGGCTCCACCTTCTCGGCTTAACCTTGCATGTTAAACGTAACTCGCCGGTTCATTCTACAAAAGGCACGCCATCACCCATTAATAGGGCTCTGACTTTTTGTAAGCACACGGTTTCAGGTTCTATTTCACTCCCCTTCCGGGGTGCTTTTCACCTTTCCCTCACGGTACTGTTTCACTATCGGTCGCCAGGTAGTATTTAGCCTTAGCAGATGGTCCTGCTGGATTCATACGGGGTTTCACGTGCCCCGCACTACTCGGGATCCGTCTCGGAGAGAATACAGTTTAGGTTACAGGGCTTTTACCTCTATCGCGGGCCTTTCCAGACCTCTTCACCTACCATATTCCTTTGTAACTCCATGTGAGACGTCCCACAACCCCTAAGAGCAAGCTCTTAGGTTTAGGCTGTTCCGCGTTCGCTCGCCGCTACTGACGGAATCACTATTGTTTTCTCTTCCTCAGGGTACTTAGATGTTTCAGTTCCCCTGGTCTGCCTCTACATTTCCTATGTATTCAGAAATGAGTAACTGCGAATTACCACAGCTGGGTTTCCCCATTCGGACACCCCCGGATCAAAGCTTGCTTACAGCTCCCCGAGGCAGTTTCGTTGTTCGCCACGTCCTTCGTCGGCTCCTGGCGCCTAGGCATCCTCCGTGTGCTCTTATTAGCTTAACCTTGATTTTTCCGAAGAAAAATCTCACTAATAACATTTACTTGTTTACACAAGTTGCTAAAAGATGTTCTAAAACGCAAATTCGTTTCGGTATCCAGTTTTCAAGGATCAAGTCTTACTTGAGAGCTTAAACTCTCAAAACTGAGCAACGAGTGAGTAACAGGCCTAAACCTGAGTTTTGGAAGCTTAGCTTCCGATTTGAATGTTCTCATTGCAGAGAACGATTCTCCATAGAAAGGAGGTGATCCAGCCGCACCTTCCGATACGGCTACCTTGTTACGACTTCACCCCAATCATCTACCCCACCTTCGGCGGCTGGCTCCCTTGCGGGTTACCCCACCGACTTCGGGTGTTGTAAACTCTCGTGGTGTGACGGGCGGTGTGTACAAGACCCGGGAACGTATTCACCGCGGCATGCTGATCCGCGATTACTAGCAATTCCGACTTCATGCAGGCGAGTTGCAGCCTGCAATCCGAACTGAGACCGGCTTTGATGGGATTGGCTCCACCTCGCGGCTTCGCTTCCCGTTGTACCGGCCATTGTAGTACGTGTGTAGCCCAGGTCATAAGGGGCATGATGATTTGACGTCATCCCCACCTTCCTCCGGTTTGTCACCGGCAGTCACTCTAGAGTGCCCAGCATTACCTGCTGGCAACTAAAGTTAAGGGTTGCGCTCGTTGCGGGACTTAACCCAACATCTCACGACACGAGCTGACGACAACCATGCACCACCTGTCTCCTCTGTCCCGAAGGCCGCCACTATCTCTAGTGGATTCAGAGGGATGTCAAGACCTGGTAAGGTTCTTCGCGTTGCTTCGAATTAAACCACATACTCCACTGCTTGTGCGGGTCCCCGTCAATTCCTTTGAGTTTCAGTCTTGCGACCGTACTCCCCAGGCGGAGTGCTTACTGTGTTAACTTCGGCACCAAGGGTATCGAAACCCCTAACACCTAGCACTCATCGTTTACGGCGTGGACTACCAGGGTATCTAATCCTGTTTGCTCCCCACGCTTTCGCGCCTCAGCGTCAGTTACAGCCCAGAAAGTCGCCTTCGCCACTGGTGTTCCTCCACATATCTACGCATTTCACCGCTACACGTGGAATTCCACTTTCCTCTTCTGTACTCAAGCCACCCAGTTTCCAGTGCGACCTCAGGTTGAGCCCAAGGTTTAAACACCAGACTTAAATAGCCGCCTGCGCGCGCTTTACGCCCAATAATTCCGGACAACGCTTGCCCCCTACGTATTACCGCGGCTGCTGGCACGTAGTTAGCCGGGGCTTTCTTCTCAGGTACCGTCACTCCGGTAGCAGTTACTCTACCGGACGTTCTTCCCTGGCAACAGAGCTTTACGATCCGAAAACCTTCATCACTCACGCGGCGTTGCTCCGTCAGGCTTTCGCCCATTGCGGAAGATTCCCTACTGCTGCCTCCCGTAGGAGTCTGGGCCGTGTCTCAGTCCCAGTGTGGCCGTTCACCCTCTCAGGTCGGCTACGCATCGTCGCCTTGGTGGGCCGTTACCCCACCAACTAGCTAATGCGCCGCAGGCCCATCCCTCAGTGACAGATTGCTCCGTCTTTCATTCTTCTCTCAGGAGAAAAAAGAAATTATCCGGTATTAGCTACCGTTTCCGGTAGTTATCCCAGTCTGAAGGGCAGGTTGCCTACGTGTTACTCACCCGTCCGCCGCTAAGTTGTTTTGAAAGCAAGCTTTCAAAACAACTCCGCTCGACTTGCATGTATTAGGCACGCCGCCAGCGTTCGTCCTGAGCCAGGATCAAACTCTCCAATTAGTATTGAAAAGAGCGATATGCTCATTTTGAAACATCTGACGAGAAAATTAATTCTCTAATTTTGGATTTCACTTACGTGATTTCCTACTCACTCGTTGTTCAGTTTTCAAAGATCAAGCTGTTTATTTCGTCGATGTGTTGTTCAGCAGCGACCTTTATAATATATCACAGCGTCCTCGTTTTAGTCAACCTTTTTTTTAATTTCTTTTTTTGGTTGTCTTTCGAAAGTTTTCGAAAGCACATCTCTGTGTCAGAGGGACGAGTTATAATTTAACACATGAACAAGGAAAGAGTCAACCATTAATTTTTCTGAATAAATATGAGCGTTTCATATTAGTAAACAAACAAAAAGAGAGTGCTCAGCCTCTCCCTATCCTTGCTCATCTCTCTATAATTAAACATCTTCTGCTGTATCTAATTCATCTCTATAATGTATAGCGGATCGCATGCCCTTCTCCCTCGTGAACATCAGCCCAAGATGTAATCTCTCGGATTAGCGAACGAGAAACCAGCTTTCGTAAAACAAGGGGTAGTTCAGACTCTAATTGACTCAGACCTGAATGCTGCAGTAATTCTTTAATGCTCCATGCTTCCTTACGGCTATTCAAAATATTAAAGAGCAATAGACAACAGTCCGTCATTTTGGACATAATCCCAAATTCACATGCAAGAAGCACAAGCTCAACACGTTGCTCTAAGGTCTCAGTACTGACCGTTAACTCCTCATAAAGTTTATGAACGGAGGTATTCATGCTTTTAACCTGCTCCCAAATAGCCGGCTCGGGGAAAGCACCCACTTCACTCACTTCTATTCTTGCCCAATGATATAAGGCTATCAATACACAGTTGTAAGCATCCATAATAAAGCCAGCCTCTATATAGCGCTTGGATTTCACATACATATGCAAAAAGCGAGCAAACTCCATAAATGCGACCCGTTCCTTAATCGGTCCTTCAAATTGTA
Source organism: Paenibacillus sp. FSL H7-0690 (assembly GCF_037980415.1). Lineage (NCBI taxonomy): Bacteria > Bacillati > Bacillota > Bacilli > Caryophanales > Paenibacillaceae > Paenibacillus > Paenibacillus sp. FSL H7-0690. The sequence goes on from NZ_CP150281.1 coordinate 6,033,613, forward strand.
ATATCTCGCGGCGCATTTCCTCGAGTATTCCCTTGGGGTCCCAGATCACTTCCCCCCTCATCAAACTGATAAGAAGTTCGTTATTATCCCCTGCCATAACAGCCTGCTCCAAAGCAAAAAGGCCGATATGGACTGACTGGGTCCGTTGGTCACCGGCAATGGTATGGCGAACAATATGCTCTCTATCCTGTTCTTCATGCAATACTAACACTACCATATCAAAATCTTGAAGAAGTGCGCTTTGAAACGGAATATCCCCATTCTGCCGCAAAACGACCGCTCCTAAAACATTCTCATCAAACGTTTCTCCACTCAACAAAGTTACATTGGACAATTCCATGCTTCCCTCCATTAAATTTGGCGATTTTGCGTCCAGTCAGTTATAATTCAGTTATAATTATTATTCTACATATGAAAGACAGTTCCTTCTGGACAACCCAACTATATTTAGTTAGGAGCAAACACTCATGAAGTTTAAAACGGCTAAGATCAACGCTTTTCGCACATGGGGATTACTGCTCACAATGCTCGGAATGGGACTTATGGTTTTGGGTACAGCGGGCATCGTGTTTTGGGGCTCAACTGGAAAAGTATTCGCTGGAATCGGTCTTGTAATCGGTTTAATCTCAATGATGGCAAGTCTTGCAATCTATTTCTGGGCTGGGATGCTGTCAACTAGCGCAGTCCAACTGGAATGCCCTGAATGTCACAAGCTGACCAAAATGCTGGGCAAAACAGACCGCTGTATGTTCTGCCATACCATCCTTACTATGGATCCAGCTGAGGCCAATATTACTGCGGAACAACTTAAAAGTCAGCAGCTTAATCAATAAAACACATCTTACAGAAGCTTATTACTAGCGATTTATAATGCAATCAAACATTTGCTTAATACAACAAAGGGGCCCCTATATTGGGAGCCCCTTTGTTTATTATGAATGAAATAATAATTACTTATGAATCCCTTGTAATGCCTCCCACGCAGACGGATTACTAAAGCTGCGATTCCATGAACCGATGCCACCAAGCCCTAAAGACTTAGCAAGCTCAACTCTAGCTTTTAAAGAAACTTTGTCTTCGATCCATATTTTTTTAAGAGCGCCATCTTCCTTATACTCAACGTAATTCTGCCCTGCTGCCTTATCAAAGGTTGGGGTCAGCTTCTTCTCTTTAATAATTTTTTCAACGGCATTCATACTAACCGATTTAGAGCTTACTTTGGTCTTGCCATCCACCTGGGCCTCAGTCCAGATTCTAGTGTACAGTGGAATCCCTAGAATCAGCTTCTCAGGCGGCACATCGTCTTCCTCTATGATCCGGCTTAACGAGCTTCCGACCCACGGCAGAGACGCAACAGAGCCCGCTACAGGACTAGCAGCCCAATGCTCGTCATAAGCCATAACAATAAGATAATCAACTACTGAATTAAGAGCTCTACGATCAAGGAATGCTGACCACATCTCACTGTTAGATTTAGGGGTTACGTCTATGGAGACGATTAAGTTTTTGGCTTGAGCCATAGGTTTTAGCTCTCGCATAAATTGTGTAACATTCTCCCCGTCTTTCGTATATACATTCTCAAAGTCAATATTAATTCCATCCAGCTTGTATAAATCTGAATACTCGAGGATCTGTACGATCGCGTTCATCCGCTTCTCATAGCTCGACAATGCCTCAGTGGTTATGTCTGGTTCAAAGCTATTGCTGAGCAGCCCCCATACTTCCAAACCGCGCTCATGGGCCCACTGCACATACGCACTATCAGCCTGACTGCGCACATTCCCGTCACCATCTATGATACTGAACCAAGTCGGGCTAGCCACGTTAACGCCCGGAAGCTCACCGAATGTACTTGGGTCAGGTTTGCGTTGATAAACAGCTTCCCAATACAAATTCACTGACTTCCCTTTCCAGCTTCGTTCTGCCCGTGAGGGAGTGGTGCTTTTGGGTTCCACTGTCTTTTGACCGTCTGAGATAATATCACTGGCCTTGGTATAACCCGCATAACCGCTGCTTAACTGCACATACAGCCAGTCCTCATTTTCCTTATTCCAAATACTCACGATGGCACCTGGGGACATATCGGCCACGATGGGTGCGTGAATCGACGCTTCGCTGCGAAGAGCGACTGTCTTATCACCTGCTTCACCTTTCACTTTCCCCAGCGGTACAGTCTCCCCTGCTGTCATTAACAGCACAGCCCCGGTAGTCGTATCCTCTTGAATCTCAAACCCATACAGGTCTTCTAAAACATCCGCAGGAAGATAAGTTATCTTTTCCTTAACTTCAGGTGCCAGCCGCAGCTGCAGCGGACGATTGTTCAGACTAGCATCGGTTTTATCCTCTTGCATATATAGAAGTTCACTTTCCGTTGATAGGATGACAGATTTAGTCTTTTCTTCATAACGAATAGATGAGTCCACATGTTCCTGCAGTAATGGTAGAGGTAAAAGCATGCTATCACCGGTCCCTGAGGCGGAATATCCTGTTAGCTCTCCTTTTACGAAGATAGGATGTTCTAGGCCTTTCCAGTCTGGATCGATGTGCTGGCGATTTGGCAATACAAAAAACACAACCCAATAAGCTGCTGCCGCAATGAGCAAAAGTCCAAAAAAGCGTCGGAAAAGACCTCCGCGCTTTTTGACGCGTTTCTGTCTATATCTTCTGTCCAAAATATATCCTCCAAATATTAGATGATTTTAAGTTAAGTCTAACAATACGATTATAACATCCACTTGGTTCCGGATAACCAGTATAAGTTAGTCATTTTCACTATATTTTGTTATTTTGAAAAAAATAAAAACGTGAGTCCTCCGCTTTCGGATTTCACACGTTTATTGTGTAGCTTGGCTATACGCCCTTAAGTACAGTAGTATTCTGTCTTATTGTTGCTTCTCTCTGCAACATTTGCAAACTCCATGCAATTCCATACGCAAACCCGTAATTTTGAAGCCCGTTTCCTGCTCTGCATGTATCTCTACATCATGAAGCGAAGGATAACTAAAATCTTCAATCTTACCGCATAGCTGACAGATGACATGATAATGATCAGATACATTGGCATCAAAACGACTGGAACTATCCCCGTAGGTCAACTCGCGAACCATGCCGGCTTCCATAAACATCTTGAGATTATTATATACAGTTGCTACGCTCATGCTCGGAAATTTCGGCTCTAGCGCCCGGTATATATCGTCAGCTGTAGGATGATTCATTGCTTCCATCAAATACGTAAGAATCGCATGACGCTGGGGCGTTATACGGACACCTGTTGTCTTTAATTGTTCCAGTGCATGTTGTACTCCACTCCCCATTACTGTCACCGCCTTTTGAATTTAAAAATAAAAGAAATACTTCTTAAGATTGTAAGACCGATTTTTCAATATTGTCAACGAAGTCTATACATTATATTTATTATTATATAAGAAAAATTACTTTTTTCAATATTTCCTAACATTTAGATTGCTATTTCCTTCAACATGAAGCTTGAACTCGCCGGTTCCCACTTCACCTGATACTTTTTTCTTATCAATTGTAAGTTCAGGCAAATCTGAAGTAATATCACCATATCCACTGGAACCATTCACTGTATAGTTGCTTAACATCGGTAAATACAATTGAATGTCACCAACTGCGCTATAAATGTCCCAATCTCCAGCGACATCAGAAGAGCGAACATCAATGGTACCATTTAGAGATTCGGCATGTAGCTTGGATTTGGCTCCATCCACCTCTAAATTACCGTTTTTGGTAGTAATATCGATATCATTGCTATTTCCGATCGCACTAATATTGCCGACAGCCGTCGATAATTTCAAAGCACCGGTAACAACCCAAGCATTCATATTGCCTCCGCTCGTTGTTAAATCAACGCTGCCTTGAACAGATCTGGCACGGACAGCTCCATTCAGTGTTTTTCCCTTAACATTACCAAAGATACGATGAAGGATCAGCTCTCCATTCCCCGTTTCCAGAGAAATGTCTTCAATGGCTTCTACATTCTGCAACGTGATCCCGCCATTCATAGTGCGAACATCGAGGTTAAAGCGGCGATCCTCCGGCAAGTAAATGTCTAAATCCATGCGTGGCTGGCGTTTACCGGATTCTCCATAGGCCTTGCTATTCGAGGTGATTTTTATGTTGGGCCCTTCAACAACGTCCACAAAGGACTGTTCTGATATAGCTTCAGCCATCGGCCCATCCAACTGATCTACCCAAACTGTCGTTGTAATTTGAATATCATCCACTGGAGCACGGTGTAATAAAATATCACCATTAATACTATCAATAGATATTTTTGCTGTATTTAATTCCACCGGAACAATTAGCGGGGCTTTCTGATATTTGCTGCCTTTAGCCTCACCATAGTCCACTGCTGCTGCCGTCAGGTTTAGACTGACATTTTTCCATAGATATAAATAATGTTCTTGCTCTGCAACAATAAATACACTCGCAGCTAGTAATATAGCAGATAAAAGCCCACGTAAATCCAATCTGATTCTGGTTCCCTTGGCTGAACGGTTAGAGAAGATAAACATCAGCAGGAACTCAATCCCCCATAACACCGGGATGACTGGCCACCACTTCAAGAGCAGAAGCATATAGTCAGTTCCCTCTCTCCAATCCAAAAACAAAGGAACAGAAATAGCTATCAGTAATACAGAAGCCGTATATCTTCCCACGCGCCGCTTGCGAGGTTCATTGTCTTTACGCTGCACAACTGCTCTGGCAATTTCTCTAGCTCCTATAAATAAGCCACCGCATACTAAAATGACAGACACGGCCATTTCGGCATAATGTTCAATAAAGAACTGGAGCCATGTTGGTTTCTGCCGGAACAGAATAAGCAGGGCGCCCCCTAAGAGCAATAAGAGTCCAAAGGATATCCCAGGCTCGCTGACGATACTACGACGTTTAGGAGCCTCGTTTGCTTTGGTCACAGAAATAGCAAGATCATGATCCTCTGGGAAGCGAAGAAGCCTGTCCGCTGATTGCAATACGTCATACACGTTATAAAAATAGATCACTGGAATAATGAGCGCAAGTAAAATAAGCAGTGGAACATTGATCTGCATCCCGATGGATGAGAAATACAATAAAGCTGAGATATCCAAAAGAATTAGAAAGATGAAGGTGATCCCTTTTCGGAGAAGTCCAAAATACAAATGCCCCGTCCCAGGGATGAGTGCTGCCAGCAGTCCAGCAATAAATTTACGTTTGCGGTGGCGCCGCTTCGGACGCGGAGGAATAATCCTCTTCTGTATCTCATTTTCCTTAGTCTCTATATCAACAGAACCTTGCAGTTCTTCCTGCTCTGGGAGCATTGCAGAGTCATGTTTCATTTTGGACTCCTCCTTTCGTAAATAGTTGTCTATGAATATCTTTTTTCAAAGCGAACCACTCCGATGAAATTCAATCAATTCAACTCCTGGAGCGACTTCCTCCACACCGGTAGGCAGAAAACCATGTTTACTGTACAACGAAACGGCAGGTGTATTCTTTTTGCCTGTCGACACAATGAATTGCTCCATCCCTGCAAAATGCTCAAATACATATTCCAAAAGATGGCTAGCGATACCTCTACGAAAAAAGTCCGGCCCCACCATCATTCGTGTAATCGTCAATTTTCCAGGAGATTCTTCCTCTACAGCAACAGCACCCATTAGTTCCTCATCTTTATCGAAGCAGCCATAAAAACCCTCTTTAGAGCTGCTGAGCATTTCTCTCGTCTCCATCAGAGGTGGTATTTCACGAAAGCCTATAAGTTCAGCTTCCAGTCTATAGGCCTTATGCTGAAGACTCCATAATTCATTAACGGTGCTTTCATCCTGCAGATTTAGCTTGTTAATTGTATTCATCCTAACCAGTCCCCTTATATGCCGCTAAGGGCCTGCCGTTGCCGACAAGCCCTTAGCTTATTACATAAGTATATTACCCCAATTATAAACGCCTCTGGCGTCCTTTTACAGACGACAAGCGTTTAGCTGCTCAATACCTCGATGAGAAGTTTATTAGCAAGACCCGGATTCGCCTTACCTTTACTTTCTTTCATGACTTGTCCGACCAGGAAGCCGATTGCTTTCTGTTTACCCGCTTTATAATCTTCCACTGATTGCGGATTGGCGGCTACGACTGCTTCCACTATCCCTTTAATGGCACCTTCATCGCTGATCTGCACTAGACCTTTTTCCTCAACGATAACAGCTGGCAGTTTACCGCTCTCTAGCATTTCTTTAAATACTGTTTTAGCGATTTTGCTGCTGATGGTTCCGGCTGCAATCAGCCCGATCATCTCGCCTAGCCCTTGTGGTGTAATTTGTACCTGCGACAACTCCAGATTATTACCATTCAAATAGGCAAGCAAGTCACCCATAATCCAGTTAGCTACAGCCTTGGCATCCTGCGTATAGGCAAGACACCCTTCGAAAAAGTCCGCTAACAGTTTAGAGGATGTAATGACGCCTGCATCATAAGCTGTCAGGCCCAGTTCCTCGCTATAACGTGCTTTCCGAGCATCCGGAAGTTCTGGAATCGTTGAACGAATGGATTCTTTCCAAGCATCATCAATATGCAGAACGATCAAGTCCGGGTCCGGGAAGTAACGATAATCATGCGCTTCTTCTTTCCCGCGCATCGATAATGTTTTCCCTTGTGCTTCATCCCAGCGGCGAGTCTCCTGCACAACAACTCCACCATCATCCAGGATCTCAGCCTGACGATATTGTTCATACTCCAGTCCACGCAATACACCGCGGAAGGAGTTCATGTTCTTAAGCTCTGCTCTAATGCCGAATTCCTCTTGTCCTTCTGGGCGTAGACTGATGTTCGCGTCACAGCGCATCGATCCTTCTTCCATCTTGACATCGGATACGTCACAATACTGCATAATCGCACGGATTTTCTCCAGATAAGCACGAGCTTCCTCAGGGGAGCGCAGATCAGGTTCGGATACGATTTCGATAAGCGGTGTTCCCACCCGGTTAAAATCGACTAACGAGGCAAAACCGCCATCTACGTGCGTAAGCTTACCTGCATCCTCTTCCAAATGAAGACGAGTAATGCCGATCCGTTTGGTCTCTCCGTTAACTTCAATGTCGATCCAACCGTTCAGGCCGATAGGCTGATCAAATTGTGAAATCTGATAAGCTTTTGGTGAATCCGGGTAAAAATAGTTTTTGCGGTCGAATTTGCTAACATCACCAATGGTGCAATTCAGCGCCATCGCTGCTTTCATAGCGTATTCTACCGCTTGTTTGTTGAGCACTGGCAATACGCCGGGGTGACCCAAGCAGACAGGACAGGTATGAGTGTTAGGTGGGGCTCCAAATTCAGTGGAGCATCCGCAAAAGATTTTGGAGTTGGTATGAAGCTCTACGTGAACTTCCAAGCCGATGACCGTTTCGTATTTAGACATAAGTAATCCCATTCCCTCCTTTACTACAGCTGTGGACGCTGCTTGTGATGATCTGTATTTTGTTCAAAAGCATGAGCGACACGCAAAATCGTGCTCTCGTCAAATTCCTTACCGATAATTTGCAGACCTACAGGCATGCCTTCCGCAAAACCACAAGGAACACTCACGGCCGGAATACCCGCCAAGCTTACAGGAATCGTGAGAATATCGTTCAGATACATGGTCAGCGGATCTTCAGTCTGTGAACCCAATTTGAATGCTGTCGTTGGTGCTGTTGGGCCGATGACCACATCATATTTTTTAAAGATGTCATCAAAGTCCTGTTTAATCAAAGTACGCACCTTTTGTGCTTTTAAATAGTAAGCATCGTAATACCCGGAGCTGAGTGCATAAGTACCCAACATAATACGACGTTTAACCTCAGGGCCAAAGCCGCGGCTGCGGGAATTAAGATATAGATCAAGCAATCCTCCGCCTTCATCTACACGTGCGCCATAACGCACACCGTCAAAACGCGCGAGGTTAGATGAAGCTTCCGAAGAGGACAGCAAATAATAAGCTGCTACTGCGTATTCCGTATGTGGTAATGAAACTTCCTCCCAGACAGCACCCATTCCTTCCAGCACTTTAAGTGCAGACAAAACTGTCTCACGCACAGAAGCATCGACACCTGCTCCCAGGTATTCCTTAGGAACAGCAATGCGAAGTCCGGAAACATCACCAGTAAGTGAACTCAAATAATCAGGAATTTCTACTTTAGCCGAAGTAGAGTCTTGGCCATCATAACCAGCAATTGCTTGAAGCACATAGGCAGAATCCTCTACATTACGTGTTAATGGTCCAATCTGATCTAGTGAGGAGGCAAAGGCTACCAGCCCGTAACGTGATACAAGACCATAAGTAGGTTTGAGACCTACAACACCACAATAGGAAGCTGGCTGGCGGATGGAACCCCCAGTATCCGAACCTAGTGAGAAGAACACTTCGCCCGCAGCTACTGCTGCTGCAGATCCGCCACTGGAACCGCCGGGCACACGCTCTAAATCCCAAGGATTGCGTACAGGACCAAAGCTTGAGTTCTCATTAGATCCGCCCATTGCGAATTCATCCATATTTAATTTACCGATCGTTACGGCATCTGCTTGCTGCAGTTTAGAAGCTACAGTAGCGTTATAAATCGGCTGGAAGTCACTCAAAAATTGGCTGGCACAAGTTGTGCGCAGGCCTTTAGTTACAATATTATCCTTGATTCCAGCAGGAAGACCAAACAGCAACCCACGTGCTGCTCCGGATGCCAGTTTGTCGTCCAAAGCGCGTGCAGTGCTACGAGCGCCCTCCTCATTCAAGGTCAAAAATGCATTTACGTTCTTATCCCGCTCAGCGATAATCGCCAGCGATTCTTCAGTCAGTTCACGGACCGATACTTCTTTAGCAGTTAACATGCGGTGTACTTCAGGCAATCGATTTTGAAACAGGCTCAAGATTCTTCCCCCTCTCTAATTATGTAGTTATTCCAAAACAGCTGGAACCTTGAAATGTCCGTCTTCATCATCTGGAGCGTTAAGAAGTGCTTCCTCTTGCGTAAGGCTATCCTTCACAACATCCTCCCGCATTACATTGCTGACTTGCAGCACATGCGTGGTCGGCTTTACATTCTCCGTATCTAGCTCATTTAATTTCTCGGCATATTGTAAAATAGCATTCATTTGTTCTGTAAAGGTTGCCTCTTCTTCCGGGCTCAGCTGCAGACGAGCCAGCTTGGCCACATGCTGCACATCTTTAACGGTAATGCTCATAAGAAAAATCCCTCCTGTTTAAAGGGCTAAAGCGCCCGGATAACGTTTTTAATTATATTGTAGAAGCTTGGACAATTCAATGATGGGCTGTAAAACAAACGCTCCTTTATCAAAGTGAAGGGGATTCCTACACATTTTAAAGGAGCGTATCGTTAGTATATTCATAGAGAAGGGTTTTGACAGTCAGTGATTTCACAGCATTTAACAGCGGTATGACAAAACAAAAAAGCCGGCTTGCGCCGGCCTTCCTTAAATCCAAGCTCGAAGATTCACTTGTTTGATGAAATCCGCTTGGGACATGCTTTCGCTTGACGTTGATTCCGTCTCTTCTATATCCATATCTTCACCGTTCATCAAATGATGGAACAGCTTCTCATTGTACGTGGACAAAGCATAATCAATCAACGCTTCATGCGTTGCTCTCTCAGCCTCAGCTACTAATAAATGTTCTTCCGCCTCAATGTCCTCAGCCGGAACATAAAAGTTCCTATTTGCCTCTGGTACACGAATAACATAGTCAAACGCATTATCGGGATTGCGGTCGTAAGCAATTAGGTAGCCGTATTCCCCGATAGGAAGACTCTGCTCGAAAGCGTCCGCAACAATGACAATCTTCTCTCCTAAACGCAGCATCGCCCTACCTCCTAACCCCAAAATCTTTCAAGATTTTGCTTGTTTCAACAGTCTACTAAAAAAAGATAGAACTGTCTAGTTGAAGGCTGGCCGATCCTACAAATTCTATGAAAATATACTATATTTAATAAAAATATAACTTATGGTTCAAGCGGGTAAGTTATTCTTCCTTGTCAAAAGTGCAGCACCCACTAAACAAATCAAGATCAAAATAGCTGCTGAAAGATAGGGTCCAACCCTGAAGCCTTCTCCAGCCATAAGAATTCCAGCCGATAACCCGGAAAGCCCCGCAGGTGCCCATTCAAACCATGAAGGTAATAAGCTTTGGCCTAATGATAATCCTGCCATTAGCGCCAATGCTAAAAAGGCGGCAACTGGAGATTTTAAAAATCCACTAAACAACAACGTAGCTGAGACAGCACATAACAGCCACAATCCATACACTCCAGAAGCTGCGATGACATCTCCCCAAGATAGTGAACCAATCAACTGCTCCGTGTAGTAAGCTGCGCCCGCTGCACCTAATCCTAGAGCAACGATCAACAGGGTTAGCTGCGCTGCCCATTTAGCGAACACTATTGCGGCTGGAGAAACCGGCCTTACCAGAATTAATTCCATAGTTCCGCTATAGCGCTCACCGGCTAAAACATTCATCGCGCCAAGCGCCAATACTAACATTCCGATCGTTCCGTACTGTCCCAGAGATTGTGCCATCACAGCTGCGGCACTCGGTATTTCATACCCCTCTAGCAGACCTGGGGGAACCTCACCTGAAGCTTTTAATATTTCCGGCAAATAATAAGTAGTTAACGGCTGCATAATACCTAATAGGATAAAAACGACAGGTATCCAGATTAACTTATAACTGCGAGCCATTTCGAGCATTTCTCTGCGATAAAGGACCCAGGCGCTTCTCATACTCCCACCACCTTCATAAATAAATCCTCTAACGTGGAAGAACCCGCTTCAAATTGCAGTAATGGAATTTCGAGCTGCGCCGCTTCTTGCAGAATCGTCCATCGGGCCATGTCTACATCGTTCACATTAAAAATTGCCTGATCTCCGAACAACTGAGTCTCTAGTACAAACGGTTTGGCAGCAAGAGACTCCAGCCACTGAATAGCTTTTTCTTGCTTCTCTGTACGTAAACGAATAACAGGAAGGCTGTATTGTGTACGCAGCTGTGATAAAGACCCCTTCTCAGCAATCAAGCCCTGATTCATTAAAATAATATCATCGCAAATTTCTTCTGCATCATGCAGCACATGTGTAGAAAAAACTACAGTTGTCTCTTCACGTATCTCCCGCAGCAGTCCCATTACTTCTCTGCGGCCAATCGGATCAAGTGCAGATACAGGCTCATCAAGCAACAGCAGACGAGGCCGGTGCACAAGCGCCTGAGCCAGACCCAGCCGCTGCTTCATCCCACCGGAGTATCCACCAATCCGGCGACGAGCATCACCTTTAAGCCCTACACGCTCAAGCGATTCCAATGCCCTGCTGGATGCGTCTTTAGTTCCCATTCCACTAAGCTTTGCAGCGAAAACAACATATTCATGTCCAGTCATCCACCCATAAAAAGCTGGAGACTGTGGCACATATCCTAATCCTCTGCGATATTCGGCTCCAGGACGGCTCCCCTCAAATGAAATCATTCCAGAGGTGGGTTCTAGCAGCCCTGCCAGCATACGAAGTGTGGTCGTTTTCCCAGCACCGTTAGGCCCCAGTAAAGCGACGCACCGTTCTTTCTCAATTTCAAAGCTTATATCATTTACGGAAATATGCGACCCATAGCTTTTGCGCAAATTCTTAACTTGAAGGAGTGACATCAGACATCTTTCCTTCCTATTGTGAAATAAGCTACGCTGCCTAATATATTTCCGCAAATAATGATAATAATCCACATCCATTTTGGACCACGAACGTTATCCGCTTTGGCCAGAGATATCAGACCAATAATAGCAAGCAAAGCCTGCAGAATAATTAACGGCATGATTAAACCCCATTTTACCTCTTCCATGAAGTACCACTCCTTGTAATAGGATGAAAGGATGTACGAGCTTTTTACTAAAGCTTCACAACTGCTTCTTCCGTCTACGTCGCTCAGGAAGAATAACAACAAGTAAGTAGACTAATGCGGGTGACGGAACTGTAGTAATCGCCCACAATCCCCAGAACCAAGCTTTTTTCCCGCGCCGTCTTGCGTCCCGGAACAGTAAGGTCCCCTGCAGCATTAACGCTACTGCTATGCCAAACCACAACCAAAGAGGCACATCCTGCAGCTCATTCATTCTTGTACACCTTCTCTATTTCTTCTGATCCTGGCGATCCCTAAGCCACCCAGTCCTACAATAGGAATGATCGCCTGAATAATCCAATAGATCATTGGCGCAGAAGTGAGAATGGATAAAAATGCGCAGATCAGGATCAATGAGACCCCCCAGAATAACAGTAGTTCTTTGCGTTCCCTTCTCTTTCTCTGCACAGCTGCATCAGCCATTAACCACTCCAGTTCCTGTAACGAAGGTGGGGTGATGTCATCATATTGCGCATCCAAACGTTCAAGCTCTTCAGTAAGCTTGTGCAAATACAGTTCTGGCTCCTTATCCTTCTCCATCCTCATTCAGCTCCTTTCGCAATTGGTTAAGACCAAGGGACACACGCGATTTGACCGTGCCAGAAGGAATTTGCATGATCACACCGATTTCTTCATAGCTATAGCCATAATAATGCTTCAGCAGCACAGCTACCCTCTGAGCAGAGGGTAGCTTGGAAATGGAATCAAGTACTTCACTCCATTCTTCCCCCCTGCTCTCAAACCGCCAACGAATCGAACGGGTGCCCTGCGCCTGCTGTTCCCGTTTCTTCCATTCTGCCTCACGTTTCCAGCGCCGCTTTCGATCGATAAATATTCTGGTGGCTATCGTAATTAACCAAGAGGAGAACGAAGAAGAACCGTTATAGGTATTGATTTTTTCCATACATCTGACCATCGTGTCCTGTACAAGATCCTCTGCCAGCAACGGATCCATAGTCACTTTGAGTAGATATTTGAACAGAAAAGTATAATGTTCTCGCAGCAGTGAAGACAGTGCTGAAGTATCTCCCTGCTGTGCCCGTCTGATTTTCTCCAGCGCCTGATCGCTCATCTGCCCCTCCATTCAGGATTTCGTTCTTATTTGTAATACGATTATGTATAGTGATTCGTTCAATGCGCTTTAATTTTATTTTTTGAGCTCCCAGAGCTTACGCCGCCATGGCTGAAGCAATCCTGCTTCAGCAGGGAAATGCCAAAAAAGAGGCGTTCTTCTAGGCTCGCCTCCTGAATTCACTGGTATTCTCCCATCCTTATTCTCAGATTGTATGTCCCTGCGTTCGATGGAAGTACAAAAACCGCCCTTTCCAGAACATTCTGAAAAACATCGGCATTTACTGCTGCAAAAACTAGTCCATTTCTCCTTGGAGTCATACCATCCGTAATCCAACGGGTAATATATATTCTTCTCCAATCTATTTCCCCCCATGCTTTTAAACCTATATGTAGACAAAAAAAGAACGCAAACCGGGATTAATTCCGCAGTCTGCGTGCTTCGCGAGGTTAATGTTACATTTAATTAACAATATTGTAGTCCTTTTGTATCCCTTTGTCTATCAAAAATTCCTCGATTCTTGTCAGTTCTACTAGAATGATTGTTTATTGAGGGATATAAGGGTTACGAACTTTTTCAAAACCGATGGTTGTTCGGGAGCCATGACCTGGATAAACCTTCACTTCATCATCCATTTTGTACAGCTTGCCACGAATAGAATCGAACAAATCACGTTCCCTGCCACCAGGCAAATCGGTGCGCCCAACTCCCATCTTAAACAGCACATCTCCAGAGAATAAATCATTCCCGCATAGGAAGCTGACACTGCCCGGAGAGTGCCCAGGTGTATGGTACACGCGGAAGGTATGTCCGATGAATTGCAGAACTTGTCCTTCTGCCAGATCATATTCTGCAGGATCTGTAGTTAAAGGAGATGAAACATCAGGCCACATCAATGAACCATTTAGCTTAGGGCTGCTGAGCCATTCACTCTCTAGTGGATGTAAATAAACAGGGCATTTCTTAGCTTTACGAATTTCGTCTACGCCGCCCATATGGTCAAAGTGCGCATGCGTCAGCAAAATAGCCTCGATCTCCATCCCTTCAATACTCCGCACTAATGCCGCAGGATTCATACCGGGATCAATAATGATACCCTTCGTTGGATCTGCACCTGTCAGCAAGTAGGCATTGGTCTGAAGAGGACCTAAATTAAACGAACGTATATTTAGCATTGGTCTAGAATCCGGAAATCAGACTACGCAGCTCTTTTGCGATAACTGCTTGTGATTCCGTTCCTTCCCCATAAGCTTGCCCCATAGCCTTACGTACTTCTGCGATTTTGCTGTCGTAATCAGCGGCCTCGCGATCAGGATTCTCACGTTTGAACTCTCTCATTAGGCTCTGCACATGCTCTGGACGAGGACCCCAATGTCCAAGCACATATCCGCCGGTATCTGCAAAGATCACAATCGGAACAGATCTTCCGCCCATGGTCAAGAATTCATCCATAAGCTCCTGGTTCTCCTCCAAAATGAATACCTCTGTCTTCATTCCGGCAGTCTCCAAAATACGGAATACCGCAGGGACATTACGAACTACATCTCCACACCAATCAGCGGCAAGGATAAGTACTCGCAAATCATCACGATGGTTCAGGCTTTCAAAAAATTCCTTGTCACTCTCATCTTCCCAAGAAAACTTCTCATACCAGGATTCAAAAGCCTGCTGGTTCTTCGTCATGCTTTCTACAAATTGGCGCGGTGTAAGACCTTTTCCAAATTTATGAGCTACATTCGGTTTCATTTTGCAGTCCCCCTCTTCTTGGATTTAAACCACTTATACACAAAATAAATGATGATTAGTGCTAACGCTACGAGAATAATTTCGTTGGTATACTTAGCTGCTACCTCGTCAATATCTTCCCACTTATTCCCCAATGTCATACCGAGATATACGAACAAAGCACTCCATGGAATAACAGCAAGTGTAGTCAATAAAGTGAACTTACCTAAAGGCATACGAGAAATCCCCGCTGGAACGGAAATGGCATGGCGAACAACGGGAATAAAGCGTGCCGTAAAGATTACGCCTGTCCCATATTTATTGAACCACTCTTCCGAATGATCAATATGCTTTTTTTGGATAAGAATATATTTCCCGTATTTCTCCAGTACAGGCCTGCCCCCATAACGGCCAATCCAATATACAAAGATCTGGGCAATCACTCCGCCTATCGTACCAAACAATACTGCGCCGAAAAAATTAATATCTCCACTCCATACCAAGAAACCACCGAAAGCCAATACAATTTCACTAGGAATAACTTCAATCATCAGTCCGATCATAATCCCAAAATAACCAAGACTCTGAATCCATTCAAATAATGTCGAGATCAGATCAGAAATAAAATGCAAACGTGCTCCTCCTCCCTTTTCCGCAGAATATGGCTACATGTATCAAGCTAATCGCCTTTGGCATCTTTATAAGACACTAAGCGTTTAAGCGAGTGAAATATAAGAACATAAAAGCATAGATACTAATCTTATACTTTCTTATATTTTTAAAAGCTTTGCCGCTCTGCTATATTTTCCAGTTTCTCTTAGCCTATTCTAGCACAAGCAACCTTATCACTTCTACTTACGCGGCAAGCAGCTTCCATCTTCCAATCCATACTTAAAAAGAGTTTGAGTAATAGGCATAAACAAAAAAGGTGAACAAATTCCACCAATAAAGGGAAAATGAACACCTTTTTATCTGCGCTCAATCAATAAGCCATCCAGCCGGCATCCGCCGTTATCACCGATCCATTCAAAAAGCTTGCAGCATCTGAAGCTAAAAATAAAGCTACTGAAGCAATCTCACTGCTCTCCCCTGTCCGTGGCATCGACGCCATACCTTCGCCCGCTTTTTGACTCCCAAAAGGACTTGGATCAGACAGATCAATATTTGTCTTTACCCCGCCCGGTGCTATGGCATTACAGCGAATTCCAAGCTTAGTGTATTGAAATCCTATATTTTTGGTCATCCCGATTACAGCATGCTTAGAGGAAGTATAAGCCACTCCCGCACGCGAGCCCGCTAAGCCGCCAATAGAGGCTACATTGATGATACATCCGCTTTCCTGCGCCATGAAAATCGGCAAAACCTTACGAATGGCTCTCATCGGACCGGTTACGTTGACCGCAAGCACCTGCTCCCATAAGTCATCAGTGATCTCGTGCGCTGGCGTCATTTTATCCATAATTCCGGCATTATTAACAAGGATATGAAGGCCTCCGAACTGTGTGGTTGCGGCATCAATCATTCGCTGTGTGTCCTCTTCCTTCGAGACATCAGCCTTTACGGGGTAGACGACTCCGTGTCCCTCACCCTTTTCCGCCTTTTTGGCTACCGCTTCTACATTCGCCAGATGGATGTCCGCAGCAATCACTTTAGCACCCTGTCGGGCAAAAAGCAGAGCAATCGCTTCTCCGATCCCCGATCCTGCACCCGTAACAACTGCGACTTTATTGGTTAGTATCATATATCCGCTCCTCTACATCGTATGTTCGGTGCATCAAGGAATGCATGCCCTTCGTTAGTATGAACAGGAGGAGGCTTTGAACGGTCCTTAATTTTAAAGATTCGGTGACACTTTTACACACGCTATTGCTAAGTGAATACTGCATTGACAGCTATTAAAACAAAGAGTTATTATATATTTAGATAATTATTTAAATATCGAAAGGCAGGGTGGAATATGAATGAATCCTTCAAAGCACTAGCTGACCCTACCCGTCGCCAAATCATTCGGTTACTAAGGGAGAAAGATCGAACCGCAGGTGAAATCGCAGATTTTTTCAACATGTCTAAGCCAAGCATTTCTCACCATCTGAATGCGCTGAAGCATGCCGATCTTGTACAGGATGAGCGAAAAGGACAATTTATTATGTACTCGCTAAACACAACAGTCCTCGAAGAGGTTCTCGGTTGGTTATTGGAGCTCACTGGGACAGGTAAGCAAACGGAGACGGAGAGTAAATCACTGGACGGAAAGCAGCAACGTCAGGATATCGATTCCAAAAAGGAGGCGGATTAATGATGAAAGATTTCAAATGGAGATGGCAGGATACCCTCATCGTAATATTAGGTTTAGCTACATTAGCCTACGCTCTGATCAATTACAGCAAGCTTCCGCAGGAGTTACCGGCACAATTTGGAATTACGGGTAAGGTCAACAGATACTGGGACAAAAATATAGCTATTTTTGTGTTCGGAATCTTAGGCATTGTGCTCCCGCTGATCATGCAGTTCACACGCAGCATCGACCCTAAGCGGGACAATTACAAAAAATTCGAAAATGCCTATGCCATGAGCAGACTTACTATTGGGATGCTTTTTAATCTAATGCTGGTGCTATCGATTGCTTACGGTCTAGGTAAAGATATAAACGTTGGGAAGATCGCCATAGGAGCTGTTGGAATAATGTTTATTGCTCTTGGCAACTACATGCCACAGGTAAAAGATAATTACTTGTTTGGGGTTCGTACAGCCTGGACGCTCGCCAACCCTGAGGTATGGCGAAAAACACATCGCCTATCCGGGATAATGTGGATGATCGGTGGCCTACTTATTTTTGCAGGAGCCTTTTTGAGCGGAGCCTTGTCTCAGCTTCTTATTATTACGGCACTCGTACTTGCAATTATCGTGCCCATTCTCTACTCCTGGATGATTTCACGTCCGCTAAAATCGTAAAGCCAGCATACTAAGCCGTCGACTCAAGTCGTCGGCTTGTTCTGTCATTTGGAACTCACGGTCATTATGTTGCCCTCCTTTATTAGCCTCTTCTTCTGCCAACCTTCTATATTCCAGAAGAAGTTCATTCCCAGAGGCGACGCAGACTAGGCCTTCCTTTCGATTTCCTTCTGCAAGCTTTTTTTGCCCCATAAGAAGCATCCCTTCAATCGCCTTCACCCACTTGGCATTGTTGTACTTATCCAGCCTAAAGCTCTGGTCTATCCAATATAACGCTGCCCCCGGATGGTCACTGCTCATCCATCGTTCAGCTAGCTCCCAGCTTAAGCTGGCATTCTCGGGAGAATACAACAAACTCTGCCGAAGCAGACTCACGCTCTGTTCACCCGAGAGCAGCCTAGATAATGCTATAGCCGTTCGAGGTGACCGGGGATTCCACCCCAGCGATTGCTGTAGCAGCTCTACCTTCACCGAAGGATCCACCGACATAATCGCTTGTCGATAGAACTTCTCTCCTTGAGCGGCGTGAAAAGATAGCACCCCCAGCAGAAGCAAAAAACAACATGCCGCAGTTCCGATTAGTCGGCGAAAGCGGATTTGGGGCGGTTTCTTGGGTGTGGAGTTAGCAATTAGCGGATTCGCTGGTGTAGAGACATTGGTGAGCGGATTCGTAGATGTGGATTGAGCGATTAGCGGATTCGCTGGTGTAGAGACACCGGTGAGCGGATTCGTAGATGTGGATTGAGCGATTAGCGGATTCGCTGGTGTAGAGACATTGGTGAGTGGGTTCGTAGATGTGGAGTGAGCGATTAGCGGATTCGCTGGTGTAGAGACATTGGTGAGTGGGTTCGTAGATGTGGATTGAGCGATTAGCGGATTCGCTGGTGTAGAGACATTGGTGAGTGGGTTCGTAGATGTGGATTGAGCGATTAGCGGATTCGCTGGTGTAGTGACATTGGTGAGCGGGTTCGTAGATGTGGATTGAATTGGCAGCTTGGTCTCAGACTGAGGGTGGGTTGGCGCAGATTGATGTTTCTGCTTATCCTCAGCCAGAGCAAGCGCTGGCAGCCAGAATAGCAGCAGCCAAAATAATCCGTAGCTCCAGTCAAAATCGACGACGCTGTGTAAGACGATGACCAGAAACGGCGGCAGCAACCGCGGCGATTTAGTAGCCAGCAGCCAGCCTGTTGCCAACAGCATAAGGAGTATGGCTGCAAGACCAACGAATCCTAAGTTCAACAGGATGTCGAGGTATCCATTATGCACCTGGCTGCCTACATAAGGGCGAGATTGGGCGGCAAGGTATGCATGCCGCCAAGTCTCACCCCCACGTCCCAGCCAAGGTGCCTCTGCCGCTAGCCGCCAGGCGTCGCGGTAGAACAGCCCGCGCGCGGATACCGTCGATGACGGTCCGGTGATCCGCTCGCGCACGTGCAGGAGGACGGCGATCCCCGCCGCCGTCCAACCTGCCGCCGCCAATGCCAGCATGGCGGCTCGGGCAGTGCCCGCCGCGCTGCGCTGGCGGCGGCACAGCCACAGGCCGGCTAGCAGCGCGCCGGCCCAAAGCCCGGCCAGCAACAGCAGGCCGGGCACAGGCTCTATCGCCAACCCGGCACGGGCCAGTTGGCGGTAGAGTAGCGCCGCGGCGGCCACGGGCGCGGCGCCAGCAGCAAGAAGCGACGCGATTAGCTGCCGCTTCCAGAGCAAGACGGCGGCGCAGGCGCAAGCCGCCGTCAGCCATGCGCCGCGCGACTCGCTGAGGAGCAGCGCGGCGGTGTACGGGAACAGCGGCAGCAAACGCAGCAGCGCGGCGGTCGTGCTTCCCGCTTTTCCCTGCTCCGCTTCCACGCCTCCTGCCCCTTTGCTCCTCCGTTCTGCTTCTGCGCACTCCATCCCCAGCCCAACACTTCTTACTCCCAACATATTCACGCTCTTTTTTGGCTCCCCGTAATAAACAGCAACAGCAAATAGCCGTTCCAGCAGAAAAACAGCCATAACAGCACCAAAAGCATTCGGATATTCCATCAATCCTGCTAACCTAACCCCTGTGGCACTCACTTCCGATGAATTGCTGTAGGCCACAGCGAAAGGCAACTTTACCACTCCACAAACAGCCAACAAAGCGCTCATGCTCAAAAACATACCCGCCATAGACCAAGTTACATTTACAATCCGCCGCCCCACCCGGTTCACCGCACAAAAACAAACCAATAATGCAAAGCTAGCATACAAGCCCCACCGCAGCGTTTCATTCATAGTTCCCTGGGAGGAAAGCGGCCCGCGCAACCAATGAATCACATAAAGCGATAGAATAATTAAAGGGACGCTTAATAATATTCTTAACGCTTTATTTTCTCCGCTAACTTCACTAACTCCATTGACTCCCGTAATACCTCTTACTGCATCTGCACCTACTCCTCCCCCACTTTTTCTCCATGCACCAACCCCAACAAGATAATAAAGCGAGCACGCACAACACAGCACAAACCATAAGGTTAGAAAGGGATACATCTCCTCAGTAAAAAACAATCCCCGCAACAAACAAGCACCCACCCCAGCCGTTATCACTAAGGCTCCACACATATATGCGATTGATGATTCCAGACTCCGGTCTTTTTTAAAACGCCACATTTAGATACCCCTGTATTCGTTAATTTATCTCTATCCTTTCCACATTTCACTTATACAAGACTAGAACGCAAAAAGACGATACCTCTCCACAAAGGAGCCGCACCGCCCTAATTCCCATAAAAAGCTATATAATTGTAAAAAGTGCAACTACTCCCGTGCTCTCGCCGCTTACTTCCACTTTAATTGTATTTTGTACAACTGTTTTTCAAGAATCCCGCCATATGCGGAGTATTGTTCGTTTTTAAGTGTACAAAGTGCAACTAAATTACTAAAACGCAGCTTCTGAGCATATCCAGTTGCACAAAGTACAACTAAACCAACTCGCCATTAGATCACACTAGCCGTACCGTCCTAACCATTAGATCGCACTCACTGCAACATCCTAGCCATTAGGTCACACTAGCTGCACTATCCGAATTCTCATCAAAAAAGCTATATAATTGTAAAAAGTGCAGCTATTCCCGTGCTCTCGCTGCTTACTTCCACTTTAATTGTACTTTGTGCAACTGTTTTTCAAGAATCCCGCCATATGCGGGGTATTGTTCGTTTTTAAGTGTACAAAGTGCAACTAAATTACTAAAACGCAGCTTCTGAGCATATCCAGTTGCACAAAGTACAACTAAATCAACTCACCATTAGACCGCACTAGCCGTACCGTCCTAACCATTAGATCGCACTCACTGCAACATCCTAACCATTAGATCACACTAGCTGCACTATCCGAATTCTCATCAAAAAAGCTATATAGTTGTAAAAAGTGCAGCTAATCCCGTGCTCTCGCTGCTTACTTTCACTTTAATTGTACTTTGTGCAACTGTTTTTCGAGAATCCCGCCATATGCGGAGTATTGTTCGTTTTTAAGTGTACAAAGTGCAACTAAATCACTAAAACGCAGCTTCAGAGCATATTTAATTGCACAAAGTACAACTAAACCAACTCGCCATTAGATCGCACTCACTGCAACATCCTACGCTTTCTACCTTAATATCCTCTACCCTTCTACCGAACTCTCAGTAGGAAGCAGATCGGCACATACGCGTTCGAGGTAGGGTTTTGCTCCCAGAAAATCGCGGAATGCGGTGTATTCGCGCCATTTGACGGAGTTGTCCCCGGCTGAGCTCTTAACGGCACGAATCAAAATGTTCTTCGGTGTATTCTCCAGATCGATGAATTCCAGCAGCTGGCTGCTATAACCCATCATGTCGAGCAATTTGGCGCGAATGGCGTCTGTAGCCAAGGCGGAAAAACGCTCTTTCAATATGCCATGCGAAAGCATAGGGCTCATTACTTCATTTTCGATTTGTGCGAATAATTCATGCTGGCAGCAAGGCACGGACAAAATAACAGACGCTCCCCAACGTACTGCTTTTTCAAGGGCAGCATCGGTAGCTGTGTCGCAAGCATGAAGTGTGATCACCATGTCCACCTGCTCCAGCTCATTATACTCGGCAATGTCACCCACGAAGAACTTCAAGTGATCATAACCGATTTTGGCAGCAAGTTCGTTACAATGCTCAATCACATCTGCTTTTAAATCTAACCCAATGATATTAAGCTCCCGCTTCTTGCGAACGGTCAGATAGTGATACAGCGCAAAGGTCAAATATGATTTTCCACAGCCAAAATCCACAATCGTCAACGGTCGGCCTGTTGGCAGATCGGCAAGCACGTCCTCTACCATCTCCAGAAAACGATTGATCTGCCGAAACTTATCATATCTTTTGGCCAGCACTTTACCTTCTTTATTCATGATTCCAAGCTCCACCAGAAATGGCACAGGCTCTCCATCCTCCAGCACATAACGTTTGCGACGGTTGTGAGCTAGATCCGGCTCTTCCTTTTTACTTGGAGACTTGGTTAGGATTGATACTTTGAATTTCTTACTAATAAGCACCTGATAATCGGCTTCTACTGTACACAACAAACCTTGCCGATACGTTTCTCTAAATAAAAGAGATATTTCTTCCGCCGCTAACTCAGCGGGTACGTTGCGATGTTCTACCTTTGTACCAATATAGGACGCAAACTGATAATGCAGCTTCCCCTTTAGTTCAACAGGTTTAACCTGCACTTTGGTACAATTTTCGCCTTTATAACGCACTTGACTTAGGGTAGCCGTAATCAAAGTACGGTCATTAATTAGTTGTTCAATTAGAGCTGTTAAAGATTCCACAACGCACATCTCACTTTCGGGATTAAAAATGGAGAATCTATGTCTCCTAACCAACATCGTTCATTATATCACGTGTTAACAAGGGGCGTTCCTTGTTCTAGCAGGGCTTAACATGCAGCTCTCCACTAACTATAGTTAATGCTCGCCCAGACATCTTAATCTCGTCTTTACTTACCTCTAACTGAAGCAAACCTCCACGTTTCGAAGCTTGATAAGCGGTCAACTGCGTACGATTGAGTCTATCCGCCCAAAAAGGTGCCAATGCAGTATGCGCTGAGCCTGTTACCGGATCCTCATTCACTCCTACCTTCGGCGCAAAAAAACGTGATATACAATCAATACCTTCGATAGAGCTTTCTGCGGTAACCGCGAAACCTCTCCCTTCAAGCCCGGATAAAGCTCCGAAGTCAGGGCTGAGTTCGCGAACCCGGGCTTCCTGATCCAGTCGTACAAGTACATTGTCAGCATATCGCATAGTTTCCACCACATTGGCTTCTGCAATACCAAGCGCTGCTGCGAGACCTGAAATTACCGGAGAGGGTTGAAGCTGATAAGGCGGGAAGTACAGTGAGATCAAATCTCCTGAACGAGAAGCTCTGAGCAACCCACTGCGTGTATAGAACCTTGCTTCCATGTCAGGCGCTAGCAATCCGCTCTCCCATAGTACATGCGCACTTGCTAGAGTCCCATGACCACATAGCTTGACCTCAACTTTAGGTGTAAACCATCGCAGGCGATATCCATCTTCCTCTGGCCAGAGAAAAGCTGTCTCTGACAAGTTCATTTCCGCTGCTGTCTTCTGCATATAACCTTCATCGACGGGATGCTCCAGTAAACATACCGCCGCAGGATTGCCTGAATAAGCCTGTTCTGCAAAAGCATCGATAATATATAAAGGGATATTCATCGTATTCATCAGGTTCCTGCTTCCTTTTGTATCGCTGTTATCCTGCCCCACTCTTTTAACCCCTGCTCTACTTCCTCCAGAGGAAGGGCACCTTGTTCCAATTCTGCAGATGATCTGAGCAGCAGCCGATTGTATAGCTTATCCCCTTCTATTACAACATCTTCTCCTTGCTCCCACAGCCGGTAGAGGCTGTCCTCCGCTTTACTATATCGTCCTACCGACTCCATATACTCTAACAGTAGCCGCTCCGTTTTAGACGGGAGACGATAGGCCTGCACATCCTGCAAGAGTTCATCAATTTCCTGAGTCATATGCAGCAGCTCCCGGTCTGCTCCGTGAAGATCCGCGTACAAATATAAATGTAAAGCTCTCATACTTCTAAATAATGCTGCATCCTTATCGCCATTTGCCGCATAAATGCTGCCTTCTTCCTTCAGCAGTTTGGCCAGACCTTGAAGCTTATCGGACTCAACCACACCGCCAAAACGAAACATATCTATGATATCTTCTACAGAGAGTGAATTTAAAAGACGTGAATTCAGCGGAAAATGCCGGTTCAACAGCTCATCGATTTCCCATAAAGCTTCTGTCGTCTTCCGTTCCTGCTTCAGAGAAAATACCTTGGCAACCATCGCCGTCATATCTTCGATCATCCGGACAATATAGTCTCTTCGAAACATGCAATTCCTCCTTTTCCGTACTGTGGTAGCAAAAAATTCAGGACTCAGACCACTTAAGTTATTCTATTGATTTATCTTAAACCATTGCCGAATTCTATGCCAGTTAAGGAGAATACCAGATCATTAGATAGTCCTTAAAAAAAGAGGCAGCACACGCCATAATGGCGCCGTGCTGCCTCTTTGTAGATGATTTTTTATACGCGGCTATTGTCTAAAACGGAAGCCTGAACAAAATCCTTTATGATCTCGGCTAATCGTTCAGGAGCTTCAAAAAGACTCATGTGGCCTGCACCCGATATCGTTGCTTGCGTTATATTCGGTTTATCCGCAGTAAAGGTTCGTTCAGCAGGAATCAATCCATCCTGCTCGCCAGCAACAAGCAATACCGGCAACGTAGTGGCCGTAATTACATCCCGTCGATCTGGACGCTCACGCATCGCCAGTGCAGCTCCTGCCGCTCCTTGTGGAGGCGTTTTGTAGCCGATTTCTTTAGCGCGCTCCAGCAGCTGTGGAGATGCAGAAGGGGTTGCTTCAGCAAACAATCCTGGTACGAAGCTGTCTACGAAAGGAGTAATCCCTTCATTTTGAATCGCGCTGACACTCTTCAGTCGTTTTTCCTTAGCTTCTTCACTATCTGGATAAGCAGTAGAATGAATTAATCCAAAGCCTTTCAATCGAGAAGCATAACGCTGAGCAAACGATAGCGTAATATATCCGCCAAGCGAATGACCAAGCATGATGCATTCAGCAATCTCCAGCGAATCTAACAGACCCAAAACATCATCTGCCATTTGTTCAATACTATAAGGTCCTAATGGAGCTTCCGAAGCTCCGTGACCACGTAAATCGGGAGCAATCACTCGGTAGCCGCTGCTTAAGACAGGAATGACTTGTTCCCAATATTCAGCGCTTCCACAAAAGCCATGCAGCAATACAATAACTTCGCCTTTCCCCTGATCACTGTAGCATATATTGCTTCCGTCACAACGAACTCTTTCCATGGCTGCTTCCCTCTTTCTAGAATACTAAGATAATGTGTCTAATATCTATTATTAAGCAAAACAGCCCGCCTTGAAACGGACAACTTATTTTTAAGTGCCCAATGGGTACTACTGGAGTCCGAATCCTTTTGCTGCCGCTATAGCGATATGTTCTGCCATAACCATCACTCTATGCAGTGGAGTGGTCTGCAACGTTCTATAGGGTTTCGGGCCATTCATATCTACAACGGCCGCCAAACTATAGTGACCTACGGCCGGAAGATTTGCCCCCACCGACTGTGCAGGCTGCAGTGGCTCACTCGAAACGAAGTAATATCCAAGCGCGATCGGAGGACCCAGACAAGCATCTACCGCAACTACAATATGCCCGGAGGGAATCTCAGCCACTCTGGCCACCAAATTATCTGCATCGCAAGGAAACGGCAACGTACCGATTACATGTCGGAAGCCATGTTCCACAAGTTTGCTGCCCGTCAACGGACCGAGTGCATCTCCTGTAGACCGATCTGTTCCAATGCACAGGAACGTGACTTCCTCGGCGGAATGCAGAGCAGCTATTTCCATGAAAAAGGACACTAATCCAGCATCGTCCATTTTAATGCGTTTTCCGCTTCCCTGTTCTCTGATTGCCAATACATTTCCTCCCTTCGATGATATTTTTGATCTCATGCCTTTAATTTAACATGATTTCAGGGAACCCGACAAAAAAATGGTGGTCAAGCTGCCAAACATGGTAAAATACATGAATCAGTATACAGAGAGGATGTTTTAACCTAATGGATTTAACAAAGCCTAGTCAGGAAAATGTTGAGTATATGATCGAGGCTATCAAAAACAAATTAAAAATGGCCAGTGCCGCGGCGATGCAAGCCTCCGCTTTTTCAGTAGATCATTATGAAGATATCTATGATGTATATGAGGTAGCCATGGGCAGCGACAGACTGAGTATTTCTCAGGTGGAAGCACTCGTCTCCGAACTCGGCCGTCTACGTCATAAATAATAGTTCTCCTTATTACAAGAAGAACCAATGTTGCCGTCCTTTAAAGATGACCACCGCTTCTCGTAGAAAAAAGCCCTTCGCTGCGTATCCAGAAGATGGATTCGTAGTCGAAGGGCTCTTTTTATATGATCCTACTTTATGAAATTAAGCTTGAACTCAGTATCCGCATGGCCTACTCGTGT
The DNA here is from genome assembly GCF_037980415.1 of Paenibacillus sp. FSL H7-0690. NCBI lineage: Bacteria > Bacillati > Bacillota > Bacilli > Caryophanales > Paenibacillaceae > Paenibacillus > Paenibacillus sp. FSL H7-0690. The sequence continues at coordinate 6,059,857 of NZ_CP150281.1, forward strand.
ACCCCCGTCATTGTAAATCACGCCTGAAAATGCATTGCGCAGCTTTTCCAAGGTATTTTTCTGACTATAACCAATTTGATTTAAAATTCCCTGTACAATAAGTCCCCACTCTTCTTCCGACCCATCCAGAATCTTGAAGGCAATCCCCAGTCGCTCACGGCGTAAGCCGAAGCAATACACACCCTTAAATCCACCCTTAGCAATAATATTATCATCTTCCAAAAGAATAGAATCAAGGCGACCAGATCCAGAAACCATCTCCGGATAAGCATTCATTGCCGTTGTAATAGTAGTAACCGCTTTGCGAGTAGCTTCATCTGCAATCAAATCCGGATTGGCTAATTTCAAATAGGCCGTCGCCAAGGCGGTCAGAGGCAGAGCAAATACCGGCAGCCCGCATCCGTCCGTACCTAAACCGATACTGTCTGGGGCCACACCAGCCATATAAGCAATGGTGTCGATAATCTCACGCTGCACCGTTTGCTCCGGCTGTGAGTATTCTTCAAGCGGCAAACCTTTGAGCTTACTGTAAGATAAGATACCCATGTGCTTGCCCGCACAGTTATGATAGAACTTTCTTTTGCCCGCACCACGAATGGCGTTCTCCCTACTGGAATAATCCAGCGGGTAACTCGTTGCACAGATCATTTGTTGCTCATCGATGCCAATCTTGGAGGATATGCTCTCTAGCGCAGCTACATGGTAGCTCTCTCCCCGATGAGAGGCGGTCATCAGGGCAACCTCTGCGGGTGTAAAGCCGTAATGCTCCACAATCCCCCCACGTACGCCTGGAATAGCCTGAAGGGGTTTAGCAGCTGAACGGGTGAACGATACAAATTCCGGATCACCTGCATACCCCTTTAAATTTCCGTTCTCTCCTGCGATGGCAATATGCCCACTATGGACACATTCCAGCAAATCCGCCCGATACTCTCGTACTAATACGGTTTCCATGATTTCTCTCCTCTTTTAACTAGATGCTCTATAACTCACAAGGACTTATTAGTATTCACATTTAATAATGCTAGAAAATAACCCCGTGCTCCGGGATTTTTGAGTACTCTACAAACTCCCTTAAGTGTTGGTTCCATGAGGAATTCTACTCCTATTTTCATTATTCTTCAATCCTGTCCCCACCAAGAAGATTTTAGAAACCGGATAAAATATAAAAAACCGCTTCCTTCTCAGAACCTTGATCTCTGAGTAGAAAGCGGTTTTTATGGAATTCAGCGTAGCCTCACAAGGGTAGCGCAGTTCGTCTTATCCTTTGCTTGCACCTGCGGTCAGGCCATCCACCAAGAAACGCTGTAGGAAAATGAACAGCAGCGTGACTGGGAGAGCGACCAATACCGCTCCGGCAGCGAACAACGTAAACTCGGTTGAGTTACTTTGGTTCACCATCCGGTAAAGCCCAACGGCGAGCGTTCTTGTATCCTCCGTGCGCAATACAAGGTCGGCGAATATAAAATCCACAAAGCAGCCGTTGAAAATCATAAGGCTGGCATAGGTGAGCATCGGCTTAGATAACGGGATCATGATAGAAAGAAATACTTTCATATGACTCGCCCCATCCATTCGCGCAGCATCTTCCAAGCTTTTAGGAATCGTATCAAAAAAACCTTTAGCCACAAAAACGTTCGTGATAATAGCACCGCTGCTGTACACGAGCACAAGTGCCCAATGAGAATTCAGTAGCCCAAGTGTGTTCAGCAGCACGTAAACTGCAATCATAGCCATAAATCCCGGAAACATCTGCAGAACTAGGAGCGTGGTTAGTGTAGTTTTTCTGCCCGTAAATCGATAACGAGAAATGGCGTACGAAGTCAGCAGCAGCAAAAAGGTGCCGAGCAGCGTAGACAACGCCGCAATCTTTAGCGTATTCATGAACCATAACAAATATTTAGTTTGCTCAAACAGTTCCTTGTAATGAACAAAGGTGAAATTCTTAGGAATCAATGAGTCACTGAACAAACTGTTTCCTGTTTTGAAAGAAGACATAATAATCCAGAAAGCTGGGAAAAGACTAATAAAACTGAGCACAATCAGCAATAAATGGCTTCCAAACGTTTTTAACGCTTCCGTCAGTCTTAGCTTCATGCAATCATATCCTCCTCTTTAAAGGATCGCGTCCGCCGGTAGCTCCAGATGGAGAATGTCGCGACCATCAGGAAGATGACAATCCCGATGACAGAAGCAAAGCTGTACTGTGACTGGTTCAGCGCCAGTTTATAAAGCCAAGTCACCAGCAGGTCAGTGTGGCCCGCGTACTGGTAGTTAGGATTAACCGGTTCTCCGTTAGTCATTAGATAAATGACATTAAAGCTGTTAATGTTGCCGGCAAACTGCATAATCAGGATAGGTGCGGTTGCGAACAATACCATGGGCAGCGTAATCATGCGGAATTTATAAAATGACCCAGCACCGTCTACTTCTGCCGCTTCATACATATCCTTCGGAATTGTTGTCAGCACCCCAAAGGCCAGAATCATGGTCACCGGAATGCCGATCCACATATTAGCCAGAATTACAGTGACCTTAGCCCAGAAAGGATTGGTTAGCCAGGCCACACCCTCCAGTCCCAAGGCTCTTAAATAACTATTGATCGGTCCGAATTGATTATTGAACATATTGCGCATGACGAGCAGAGAAATCATATTGGGAATAGCGAAAGGAACGATCAGAAGTGTGCGCCAAAGCTTTTTGCAGCGGACACGGGGCTGGTGAATAAGTACTGCAATAAGCACACCTCCAATGTAAGTCGTCGCAGTAGCAATAACCGCCCAGATCAAGGTCCAAGTCAGCACTCCACCAAAGGTGGAACTCCAGACATCCAGACTAAGCATTTTATTAAAATTACCGAAGCCCACCCAGTCTACCAGATGTGCTGGCGGTAAAATCGGGTCGGCATAGTTCGTAAACGCCAGTAGCACCGAAAAAACAAGTGGTAATATCGTCAGAAAAACCACGGCCACAAAGGGAATCGCGAGGACAAGATAGGCAAAATTCCTCCGCCCCATAGCTCTGAGCGATTCAGCGAATGAATGAATGGGCTCTTTCCGGTCCCGTGCAGCTCCAACTAGGAATGCATCTCTGATGTTCAGTAAATGAAAAGCTGTATAAAAGAGCAGAGCCAGCAATGCCATTAGACCATTGATCATCATAAAAATGGAGTGGTCGCCTTCCACCATCCGGGTTAATTTGCCTACCTTGACCATACGGCTTGGAAATTCACCAAGCGTAATTAAGCCATGCAAATGTCCCATCAGATCATGAGCAATATAGTAGATTCCAGCAGACCCCACCAGCAGGAATACCAATCCTTTCAGCCACTGCCGGTTGTAGAACTGGCCCAGTCCCGGAATAATAGCCGAGAGTAGCGCTGCGCCTGTTTTTTTCCTCATGGTTAAATCACCTGCCCTTTACTTCGACTCCAGATCGGCCTGAATCGTGGTTACAGTCTGATCCAGCGTCTGTTTAACATCAAGATTTGAGTCGTTCCACAGGGACACAAACGCTGCTTTTAGGGGTTCCCAGACCGATTTAATTTCTGAAACGGAAGGCATTGGAACGGAATTTTGGAATTGCTCGAAGAATCCGCCAATAATAGGGTCATCTTTGATTTCCGGCGCTTCTCCAGCCTCTATACTCGCAGGAATCGCTCCCGTCATCTCAAAGTTCTTAAGCTGATTCTCCTTGTTGCTTGCAAAATGTGCGAACAAACGGCCTGCGACCGGATAATCCGTATATGAGTTGACATAATACGATTTGACACCGGAGAAAGAAAGACTGTCTTGACCGTCAGGTCCCTTTGGAAGAGGCGCCACACCCAGGTTAACATTTTCCTTAAACGCCGCTATGGACCACGGCCCGTCGATATTCATCGCCAGCTTACCTTCTTGGAACAACTGTGTTTTCACGTCATAAGTGATATCTCCTGCATTCAAAGGCAGAATTTTTTTGAGGCTCTGCAGAAACGTAAATCCTTTGATAGTGCCTTCATTGTTCAATCCAATATCCTTGAAATTCGTATTGTTGTCTCCGTAAATATATCCGCCGAAGCTGCCAATAAACGGATAGCTGTAATATCCGACGAATTCCCACATGATTGCAAATTTGTTTTCCTTCGGATTGTTATACGTATCTGCAAAAGCAATCACATCATCCCACGTTTTAGGAGCGTCAGGAATCAGGTCCTTGTTGTAGAACAGCGCATAGGTTTCTACCGATTTAGGATAACCGTAAAGAATGCCATCATAAGACGATGCCTGAACGGCTGTTGCCACCATCGTTGATTTGGTTTCTTCCTCAAAAACATCATTTGGCAAAAGCAGCCCTGCTTTTACGGCTTGCCCGATCTGGTCATGGGGCAGAGTCAACACATCTGCAGCAAGTTTAGACGGACCATCCGTCGCCAGTCTTGCGCCTTGATCACCACCTGCCATTTCCTCAACTGTGACGGGAACATCATATTCTTTTTCGAAATCAGCAGCAATCTGCTTCATGTACTCAAGCTGCTCCTTGGCTTCCCAGACCATCAGTTTGGCCCCTGCTTCTGGTTTCATTTCCTCATCGGTGGTATTCTCTCCGGAAGTATTTGTCTCATTTGTGGTTCCCCCCGGCTCGTTCACTGCGGAATTCGGACTCGAATTCGGCTTTGATGCGGAGTTCCCATTGCCTGAACCGCATGCGGTGACCGTCAAAGTTAACAGCAGGCATAGGACTAAACTAAATGTTACCGCTTGCATTTTGGAACGTTTACTCTTCTTCATTTGCTCATCTCCCCTTCGTTCATGAGTGATTAAACCTAACCCGCATTGAAAAAAAGCATATAAAAAAGGTACAACCTCATTTGCACAAAGTGCCGAGGTTGTACCTTTCCAGGTAACAGTGCCTTTAATTTGAATGCGTGTTATGAAAAATCAAGTTCGTTCGCCCTCATTCTATAATATCCATAATTTTGATTGCAATCAGAGTATAAGTCCAAAAAAGACGGTTTAACAAAGTTTATCTTTTCTTTTCTTTTATTTTCTCTTTATCCCTACCACATACTAAAAATTCCATATTGTAAATTCTTGTGAAATAACCTCTTGCTTTGCTCTTGAGGGTTATGGTAAGATGCAGACAAATTTAAAGGCAATGAAACCGCCAAGGGTTCAACCTCTGAAAATCATGAGGTTGGCCCTTTTTTGCGTTTACATGCCCGAAGGGATGGAAAATGAGTATGATTCAACCGGAAGCCGTTTATCACCGTATGGGACAAAATTGGTCATATGCCTACGATGAGTCTACACTTCATATTCGCATAAGAACTAAGCGGGACAACGTATCACAGATCGATCTTTTCTGTGGAGATAAATTTGGCTGGGACAAAACGCATGAGGTCATTCCAATGCAGCGCCTCGCTTCTGACGGCTTGTTCGATTACTGGCAAGCCTCCGTCCGTCCTGTTTACCGCAGACTCGCGTATTACTTTGCGCTTTATGACAAAGACGAAGTTCTTTATTTTTTGGAAAAAGGTTTTTATCCAGAGCCACCTGCTGTTGTATATGAAGGCTTGTTCGACTTTCCATTTTTGAATCGTGAAGATGTCCACTCCCCTCCATCGTGGGTGAAAGATGCAGTATTTTATCAAATATTCCCGGAGCGTTTCGCGAATGGGGATGCCACCAACGATCCGACAGATGTATTGGAATGGGGCGGCACGCCGAGTCCTCGGAATTTCTTCGGAGGGGACTTACAGGGTGTACTAGATCATTTGGATTATCTCTGTGAATTGGGCATCAATGCTATATATTTTAATCCTTTATTTGCGGCAACCACCAATCATAAATACGATACAAAAGATTATTACTTGGTCGATCCTAATTTTGGCACTAATACATTGCTGAAAGAGCTTGTGGACTCCTGTCATTCCAAAGGCATCCGTGTCATCCTGGACGGTGTCTTTAATCATTGCGGTCATACCTTCCCGCCATTTGTTGATCTGCTCGCGAACGGGCAATCTTCACGTTATGCGGATTGGTTCCATGTACGCGAGTGGCCGCCACAGGTCATCGACGGAATTCCCACCTATGACACCTTTGCATTTGAGCCTATCATGCCTAAGTTCAACACTGAGAATCCTGAAGTCATAGAATATCTACTGAATGCAGGCCGCTATTGGATCGAGGAAATCGGTATAGACGGCTGGCGGCTTGATGTCGCAAATGAAGTCTCCCATTCGTTCTGGCGGCAATTCTGCAGTACGATCAAAAGCATTAATCCAGAAGCCTATCTCGTAGGAGAAATCATGCATGATTCCTTGCCGTGGCTGCTTGGCGATCAATTTGACGCCGTTATGAATTACCCGCTAACGAATATTCAAATTAATTTTTTCGCTCACGGACAGATCAATGCTGCACAATTCTCTCAGTCGGTTGCTACTATGCTAGCGAATTATCCGCAGCAAATTACGGAAGCCGCCTTTAATCTGCTAGACAGCCATGATACAGTTCGTTTCCTGACACTTTGTGGCGGTGACATCAGGAAGTTAAAGCTGGCCGTTTTGTTCCAGATGACCTTTCAAGGAGCACCCTGTGTTTATTATGGCGATGAAATCGGCATGGATGGCGGATACGATCCGGACAACCGAAAATGTATGGAGTGGGACTCCCAGAAACAGAATCAAGAATTGTTCGAATACTATCGCTGGACGATCAGCCTTCGTAAATCTCATCCCGCATTCCGGAGCAGTGGATTTAAAGCGCTGGAGATTCCGGGTTATCCAAAGTTGCTTGTATATGAGCGGTGGGACAAACAAAGCCGGTTCATAATCGCATTGAACAATGAAGATGTTATGGCCGAAGTCATCATTCCTGTAACCGGAGCAGACACGATATGGGTAAACCTAAAGACGCAGAAGCGGACTGAAACCTCCACATCCCAGCTGCATCTGAATCTGCCTGAATTCGGCTATGCGGTACTCCAAGCCGTTAATGATTAATCCGTAACATTATAAATTCAATCGTGGAAGGATGGAGACATATGCTGCATATCACAGCCTGTCTTCGCCTTCTTTTTGCGCATAAACAAATGTTGATAAAGCCTTAAAAACGCGGTTTATATGACCTAAAGCCCTCTAGGTTACCGTATCCTCCCTTAAACTCCCGTAATCTCTCCCTTGCTCTTCAACTGTTTCAGCCCATACGCCAAAGTTTATATACGAAGTAAGATAAATTATAAGGAGTGATTGGTGATGAGTAACGTAGAACATGAAGTAGAGAACGGAAGCAGCTTATTAAAAGGTATCTTTATTGGTAGCTTAATTGGTGCCGCAGCAGCCCTGCTATTTGCACCAAAGCCTGGTCGTGAAATGCGCAGTGATCTGTCAGATAAACTTTCTCAAGCTACAGACAAGACCAAAGAAGTTGCTGGTGCCGTAACTGACAAAACCAAAGCTATTGCGACAACCGTTGGCGAAAAAGCAACCGATTTGGCTAGTACGGTGTCAGATAAAGCTTCTGATATCTATACCACTGTCAGTGACAGCAAACAACAAATTGCCGCCACTCTTCAAGAGGCTGGAAGTAAAATTGGTGACACTGTAAGTGAAGCCTCAAGCAATGTAAGCTCGGATGTTAAAGACGCCTCTAAAGACGTAGCTGATGAAGCTAAAGCATCCTCTAAAGAGGTTGCCAATCAGGCTAAGGATGCGAAAGAGGATGTAAAATCCTCCTATAAATCCAATTACTAATCTGCGGCATCATACAGCTATCACTTTAACAAACAACAGCCAGCTGACCGCAGCTGGCTGTTGTTTAGTTACACCTTTATTCACATCAGCAGATACAACTAGACATTTAATTAATGCCCGTTCGGGCTATAGAAAGCAGGGATGGCGCATGGCAGATTCAAATAACCAAACAAAACCTTATGAAATTGATGAACATCCTTTCGAGTTGCGACATGAAGTAAAACGCTTAAACAGTCGTCTTGATAAGATCGCTCACTCACTGGAAAAATCAGAATTCAAAGACATTCTCGACAACTATTCAGATCCGAAAAAAAGAATCATCACAAACCTGATGGCCGGTATATCTCGGGGACTTGGACTATCTCTCGGAACATTTGTAGTCCTTGGTTTATTAGGCTACATTCTTAGTCTTTTTCTTAATGTTCCAGTAATCGGAGAGTATCTTGGCGAAATTAAAAAATACATTGATGCTAATAGCTAACCGCAAGACTATCAATCTATTCCCCAACTATCGACCGCTTCCCCCGCTTGTCCGTCTAATCCTCTAGGTTGGACGGACAAGCGGGGGAATAAGTCTACAACAGTATACAAATAAAGGACATGCGGGTCTCCAGTCAGCGGAGAGAGGCATGTCCTTATCGTCGAAAATGTATATTACCCATACAGGAACTCAATAGGAAGAGTTGGCCATAATCTGCTTTAACTTCTCAGTGGCCCGCTTCTGTATGCGTGAAACGCTCATCTGTGATACCCCCAGCTTCTGGGCGATCGCCCGCTGGGATTGTCCATCTTGGAACGCTAACAGCAGCACCTGCTGCTCCTGTTCCTTCAATTGACCTAGTGCTTGTTGCAAATCCATACGTTTCTCTACGGTCTCGTAATCATTTGCGTCAGAGCTGATCAGCTCGCCTAGTGTGGCTCCTGTCTCCTCTTGAGAAAGGGGCGAGTCTAGGGAGACGTAATGATAACATTCTCTGCCCGCCAGTACTTCTACAGTTTCTTCAACAGACAAATCAAGATAATGAGCAATCTCATCCACCGCAGGCGAACGTTCCAGCTTCACTGTTAGTTCGTCAATCGCGTGTTGAACAAGTGCTCCCTTTTCTTTAATCCGTCTAGGTACCTGTATGTACCAAGATTTATCACGTAGGAAATTCTTCATATGTCCAATCATGCTTTTCATCGCATAGGGCTCAAAAGGGATTCCAAGGCTAATATCATATTGCTGTAATAACCGGATGAGCGCCATTTGCCCGACCTGATATAAATCCTCATACAAGTCGGGGCGGTTGCGAGAAATTTTTCCAGCAGCCATTTTTACCATAGGCTCATATTTCTTAATCAGCACTGTTGCGCGTTCATTATCCTTAGTCTGCTGATATTCCCAAATTTGGGTGACTGCTTCATTCATGGACTCGGGGGGAGTCACCTTATCACTCATACCTTTTCCTCGCTAAAGTTAAGGTGCTTCTTCAAAGTTACTACCGTCCCTCTTCCGGCCTCACTTACGACGCTCACGTCATCCATCAACGCTTGCATTAAGTAGAACCCTAAACCGCCGACCTGAACGTCACTTAACTCTTTATCATGCAGTGTCATACGCTCACTGGACGAGTCTTCCAAACCGTCAAAGCTCTCCCCCTCGTCTTTGACTGTAATGGATAGGGCACTTTCACCCACCTCAAAGATTACATCAACCATTCCGTCTTGTTGTCCATAGGCGTACAATACTGAGTTGTTACACGCCTCTGATACAGCTACCTTCATATCTTCAATATCTTCGTAGGTGAAGCCCATTTTTGAAGCAATACCATATAAATTCAACCTAACAATATCCACATACTCTGCGCTAGCCGGCAGCTGAAGAATTACTTTTTGCACATCATCACTCATTCTTTGTTCTATCCTTTCCTAGTGGGAATTCTCTTGGGAGGCAAAAAACTTGGTAATACCAGTCATGTCAAACAGCTTCTGAATTTGGGGAGGAACATCCTCAACCATAAACTTAACGTCCATACCTTGTCTTGATTTCAGGATCGAAAGTAGAATACCAATACCCGTGCTATCGATGTATTTTAATTCTTTAAGATTTATTACTAAATCATGCTTCGTATCACCTACAAGCGGCTCCATTACCAAACGGAAATCGGAAGCCACGGATAGATCAAGTTCACCATTCAGGAAAACCGTACATACACTTTCTTTTGTCTCTGTCTTAGCGTGAAACTTATTACTTTTATGCGTGTTCATAGACGATCTCTCCTGATAAATATTTTCTATATTAATAACCTCATAGTCCTACCTTTGAAACAAATAACATTAAAATATAAACTAGTAAATCTTGGGTTACGCCTGAAAAATAGATGTATCTGTTTCAACCATCCGATTATCGCTGCTAGAATACCGAGAGATAATCTGCTTAATACTACTCATCTTAAGTGGCTTGCTGATATAGTCATCCATTCCTGAGGCTTTACAGCGATTCTGGATGCCATCCATGACATTCGCAGTCATTGCAATAATAATAGTCTTCTCAGCCGCCGGACCGCCTTCTCGACGGATTTGAGCGGTTGCCTCCAGGCCATCCATTACTGGCATTTGGAGATCCATAAAGATAAAATCATAGGGCTGCTTAAGCGCCATTTGCACAGCCTGTTTCCCGTCCTCAGCCATATCAGCTTCATAGCCGAGCTTATCTAGCATGCTAACCATCAGACGCTGATTGATAGGATGGTCATCTACAACAAGGATTCGGCTTCTGCTCTCCTGATTAAGAAGAAGATGAGGCGATTCCTCTTCTTGATAACCTCCTGTCAAATCTTCTCCAGGTACGGATGCTTGTATCGTAAAAATAAAGGTAGCTCCTTTTTGCTCCATGGATTCTACCCGTATTTCTCCGCCCATCATGCCTACAAGGGATTTACATATGGCTAAACCAAGCCCTGTCCCCCCGTATTTGCGTGTCATTGAAGAATCCAGCTGTGAGAACGGTTGGAACAATCGGTCGCATTTCTCTGGAGAAATACCAATCCCTGTATCCATGATCGTGAACTCGACTTCTACCTTGTTCCCAGATGTTTCTTTGATGGAAGCGACTAAATAGACACCGCCTTGATTCGTAAATTTAACTGCGTTAGCAATCAGATTAATTAATACTTGGCGTAAACGGGCCATATCTCCATATAAAAGTCTAGGCAACTTCTGATCGATAAAATAAGCGAGCTCCAGGTTCTTTTTTCCCGCTTCCACCGAAAAGAGGCTGAACACCTCTTGAATACATGTGCGAAGTTCGAACAGCTGCTCTTCGATTTCCATTTTACCGGATTCCATTTTGGTGAAATCAAGAATATCGTTTATCACCGTAATCAACGTGTCTGCACTTTTCCGAATGATCTCAGAATACTCCTTCTGCTCAGGAGCAAGGTCAGTCTCCATTAATAAATCAATCATACCCACTACGCCATTCATTGGTGTACGAATCTCATGACTCATCATAGCCAGAAATTCCGACTTCGCTTTGGAGGCGATCTCCGCCTCTTCCTTAGCCTTTACGAGTTCACTATTTATGATTTCCAGTTCTTTCGTCTTTTGCTGCAGCAGCATGGTCTGAGTCTGATGCTTCTTGCTCGTAATATACATCTCGACAAAACCTTGTATCTTAGACTTCAGAATTTGTGGAATGAAGGGCTTGACCATATAATCAATAGCCCCTGCAGAATAGCCCGCGAATAAATGCTCCGCTTCCTTACTATTCGCAGAGATAAAGATAATCGGAATTTCCTTTGTTTTTTCTCTGGCTTTAATCAACTTTGCGGTCTCGATCCCATCCATACCTGGCATCTGCACGTCCAGTACGATGACAGCAAAATCATACCTTAACAAACACCGCAGCGCTTCTTCGCCGGAGGTGGCTTTGACTAGCTCATAATGCTGGCTTTCAAGTACCGCCTCCAGCGCCAGCAGATTTTCAGGACGGTCATCTACTAGTAGTATATGAATTGGTTCTTGAAACCCCATAGGACCACCCTCCTTCATGCGTTATTTTATGTTACGGTATATTTTTTCTACTCTGTCCAAAGACTCATAACAATCGCTGTACTTCGTAAAGTGAATGGATTCTTTAGAGCCTAGAACAAGTATTCCAAAACGACTTAAACTTTCATGAAACAAGCCGTGAACATGATCCCGCAGCTCATCATTGAAATAGATCATCACATTGCGGCAGAAAATAACATTAAACTCATTAAAAGAAGTATCTGTAGCCAAGTTATGCTCAGCGAATATAATGTTTTTGCGTAAATATGGCTGTAAAATAACCGAGTTATACTTCGCTGTATAGTATTCAGAGAATGCCCGGGTACCTCCCGCCTCCAAATAATTCTTAGTGTATTGCTTCATTCTGCTAATATCATAGACGCCTTCCTTAGCCTGCTGTAAAGAACGCTCATTCATATCTGTGGCATAAATCCGAGCCTTATCGTAAAGCCCTTCTTCATGAAGCAGGATGGCCATAGAGTATACTTCTTCACCAGTGGAGCATCCAGCATGCCAGATACGAATATAGGGATAAGTCCTCAACAACGGAACTACCTTCTGGCGAAACGTTAAAAATAACCCCGGGTCCCTAAACATTTCGGTAACCGGAATGGAGAGACTATAGACAAATCGTTCAAAACAGGCACGATCATGCAGCACCTTTTCTTGCAGCGCGGATATGCTGTGTACATTCTCCGCATGCACATGATGCCAGATACGTCGCTTCAAAGAAGGCAACGCATAATTCCGGAAATCATATCCATATAAACGGTGTACTCCATCAAGGAGCAGCTCGATCTCAATTTGCTCCAACTCGTCACTTCCTACCATAACGGGCTGCTCCTCATATCCGTGTTCTATCGCTTTCATTGTTATCCCGACTCCCTTATTAACACACCCTAATTCTAGTCATGTTAGTTCTTAAAAAGGTATTACCCCAAATATGAGTTTACGAATACAACCAGACACGCATTAACGAAAGAAGTTGACCTGTTGCGATCGGTTTCTTCATATAATCAGAAGCTCCCGCTTCAATACATTTGGCGCGATCCTCTTTCATTGCTTTGGCGGTAAGCGCAATAATAGGCAGTTTCTGATATTGCGGCATTTCACGGATTCGGCGCATAGCTTCATATCCGTCCATTTCCGGCATCATCATATCCATAAGCACGAGATCAAAATCTTCTTGCTCTACCAGCATTTCCAGCGCTTCACGTCCATTCTCCGCAAACTTCACTTCCATGTGGTATTCTTCCAGTACACTAGAGAGTGCAAAAACATTACGAATATCATCATCGACGAGCAGTATTTTCTTCCCTTCGAATAACTCTTCTTTGTTATGCAGCTTCTGCAAAATTTTACGTTTATCTTCCGGAAGATTGGCTTCTACCCGGTGCAAGAACAACGTTGTCTCATCCAGTAGTCGTTCCGGAGAACGAACATCCTTAATAATTATGGATTCAGCATACTTGCGGAGCTGTGTCTCCTCTTTGCCATCTAAATCCTTACCTGTATAAATAATAATAGGAAGATCATTTAATTCTTCATCATCACGAATCTGATCCAGCAATTCAAAGCCGTTCATATCCCCAAGCATAAGATCCAGAACCATACAATCATATCTCTGCTTGCGCAGCTCCATCAGTGCCTCATTGCCGGTTGATACCGCGGTGATAGCTACATCATCGTGACCGATCAATTCCATAATGGAACGACGTTGAATCTCATCATCTTCAACAATCAGAAGGTACTTCACTGTGCTGGACGTATAGTTCTCAATTTGTGAGAAAGCCCGCTCCAATGCTTCTCTTGAAGATGGTTTTCTAAGATACGCCATAGCTCCCATCATTAATCCTTGCTTCACTTCATCGTTCACTGAGATAACATGAACAGGAATGTGACGGGTCTGAGATGCACTTTTCAGCTCTCTAAGAATGGTCCAGCCGTCCATTACAGGCAGCTGTATATCGAGAATGATCGCATCTGGCAAATAAGTTTTTGCCATCTGCAGTCCTATATCGCCTTGAAGCGCTACTAAACCTTTAAATCTGCGCCCACGAGCCATGTCTAACAAGATTTTCGCAAAGCTTTCATCATCTTCAATAATAAGCAGGACTTTGTCATTCGCCGTCAAATTGTCACGGTCATCCTCAATTGTCAGTTGTGGAAGGGGTACGTTAACTGCTGCTGGCACTAAGGTTGGAAGCATGTCTCCAATATATTCATCATATGTGGAATCCTCTTTGGACACCGCAGCTTCTATTTCTGCACGTTGTTTACTGTAATTTGCCTTCACCGGCAAATATAAAGTGAAGGTACTGCCTTGTCCCTCACGGGATTCGAGCACGATAGCGCCACCCATTATACGAACCAATTCACGGCTGATCGACAATCCCAACCCCGTGCCTCCATATTTACGGCTGGTTGTTCCGTCTACCTGCTGGAAGGCTTCGAATACAATATCTGTTTTGTCAGCCGGAATACCAATGCCACTGTCCTTCACAGCAATAGCAATATATTCATTATCACTCGGCAGATTTAGTGGCAAGAGATTATTATCTGCCGGGCTAACTGAAAACTCGATAAAACCTTCGGTTGTAAATTTAAAGGCATTGGAAAGCAGGTTTCTTAAAACCTGCTTCAACCGGTGACTATCGGCAATTACGCTATCTGGCAGCGGCTCGTTAAAGGCTATCCGTAAGGAGAGTCCTTTTTTGATCGCCTGCGGAGCAAAATTCTGCTTCACAAAGCTTTTCAGCTCAGTCAGTTTAATTTCTTCATGATTCAGTTCCATTTTTCCTGCATCAACCTTGGATAGATCGAGAATTTCATCAATCATTTTAAGCAGGTCAGCACCTGACATATAAATCGTATGGGCAAATTCAACCTGCTTCTCCGTTAAATTACCATCTTTGTTCTCGGTAAGCAGCTGGGACAAGATCAGCAGACTGTTGAGCGGCGTCCGCAATTCATGGGACATGTTCGCCATAAATTCCGATTTATACTTACTAGTCACGGATAATTGCATAGCCTGTTTCTCTAGCTGAACCTTAGCATGCTCAATTTCATCTTTTTTCTCCTCGACCTCCTGCACTTGTTCCTCTAGTGCACGAGTCTTGGCGACGAGTTCCGTATTGTAATGCTCCAGTTCCTCCTGCTGGCGTTGCAGCAGTTCTTCTGAACGCTTAAGCGCGTCCGTCTGCTCTTCCAAGTTCTCATTAGAACGACGCAGTTCTTCTTGCTGAGTCTGCAGCTCCTCTGACTGACATTGCAGTTCTTCCGTAAGTGCTTGTGACTCACGCAGTAATTTCTCTACAATCAGACGACGACTAATATTATTGAAAATAATGCTTAAATTATTCGCAAGTTGTTGCAGCAAATCATTTTTCAGACTGCTAAATGGCTGGAATGAAGCGAATTCTACTACACCGAGCAGCTCGTCTTCAAAAATAAGCGGATGAATGGAAATATATCCTGGCTGTGAATCCACAAAGCCGGATTTCACGGAGATATAATCTTCAGGAGCCCGCTCCAATCTGATTGGGTGCATATCAAGCGCACTTTGTCCTACAAGCCCTTCTCCAATCAAAAAACCTTCCTTTGGTTTCTTATCGTTATCTACTGCATAATAACCACTGCTTCGTAAAAAATCGGGACGATTAGCATCCTTCAAATACACAGCTCCAAACTGGGCTCCGAGCACAGGGGTGAACTCGTTGATAAAGGTCTGTGAGACCTGATCCAATGAGCTAACCCCCCGGAGAAGTTCTGTCACCTGAGCAACATTTGCATTCAGCCAGGATTGATCATTCTGTGCCTGTGCATAAGCCTGTTCCATTTGCTGTTTCTCTTCAAGATCTAACGCCATTTTCTTAAAGACAAGGGCAACCTCACCAATCTCATCTTTCGAAGTAACCTTTATGCGCCTTATGGCCCGAATTCTGCCGTTGCCAAAGCTGGTAATCATCATCGAAACGACATTAAGCCCCCGCGTAATGCTTGGAATGATCCATAGAACAACTCCAAGTCCAAGTAGCAGGCCCACAATCATCATCAAGATGACCATCTGAGTAGAGCTTTGATAGGCATCTTTAGCTTTTGCGCTCTCTTCATTCATAATAAAGGCATTATAATCAGAGAGACTGTTCAGAGCATTTAACACGGCATTCTGAATCGCTTGTCCCTCTGTGTTAGAATACGTGCTGGCATTCTGGAAATAACCAGCTGATAGCAGCTTCAATATTTTTTCCTGATAATTTAGATAGATCGTATAAGAATCATCAATTTGATTAACGATCTGCATCTCTTCAGCGCTAGTCATTGATTCTTTTATTTTGTCGTAGTGCTCATTCGCCTTAGCTATTTTTTTATCAATCTCTTTTTTTTGTGATTCTACCGTTGATGTATCCGCGCTTAACATGGTCGTCGTTAATATGCGCGCCATATCATTCACTTCTCCACGCATACCTGAAGAAGAGCGACCCTTCATATATCTATCCTGGTAACCCTCAAGCTGACCATTCATATAATCCAAACGATCGTATCCAATCATAGTAAGTGCCAGCATAATCGCCAACATCGCACTAAAACCAATTAAGAGTTTAGCCTTTATTTTCATCCTCATTCTGTTCCCTTCTTCAGTGAGATCCACACTATACATTTGTCATCGTCACGCTCTTTAGGAACATCAGCATTGAAAAAAGCAGCCCGTATAGTTTCTTCCTTCCATTCATGCTCAACATTTAAATGCTTAATCATAAACTTCAGCTGCTCTTCCTGTTCACCCTCAACCAGCTCCAGCAGACCATCTGTATAGAGAACCAAATGCCCTTCATCTTCGTAGGTCAAGCTCTGAGGCTGAATATCAATCCGTTCAAACAGGCCTACAGGGTGACAATTACTTTCCAGCAAGACCGGAGTCTTAGCTGCGCCCTCAAAAAATAGCGCAGGTGGATGCCCGGCGTTAACGTAGTCAATACGCTTTATACGAGTGTCGATCACAAGATAAATCGTCGTAAAATAATATTGAATCAGCTTTTTCTCAATATAAAGTTGGTTAAACCTTCGATTGAGTTCCTGAATTACCTTTTCCGGCTCTACATAGGTAGTTACCGTATCCTTTAATACTGACGCAAGGAACATGCAAAAAAGAGAGGACGATATACCGTGTCCCATAATGTCCAGGAGGATTACGCCATATCGGCCATCTCCAAGGGGATACCAGGCATATAAATCACCCGCCAATTCAGAGGAAGGCTGATAGATAGCATGCACCTCGAAATTCTCTTCCTGCAGGGGTAGGCTGAGTACAGCATTCTGCACGAGTGCAGCCAGTCTCAATTCCTCCTGAATCCGCTGATCCCGTTCCTTATGCCAATCTTTCTCACGTTTCAACCGCAGAGCAAGCCGAATCCGGGCCATTAGCTCCACTTTATTAATAGGTTTCGTAACATAATCTACTGCACCTGCATCCAGCGCTTCGGCCAATTTCTTAGAATCGCCTACAGCTGTAACCATTATTATTGGAATATCCTTAAGATGTTCGTATTGCTGCACAACACGACATGCTTCGATCCCATCCATTTCTGGCATCATCATATCCAGTAAAATCAGATCAATATCTGACATCCGGGGACGTCCATCTTCACTCCCCGAACCGATTCCAAGCCGTTCCAGCATCTCTTTGGCAGAGGATGCGGTTACGAAATTTCGGTAATCTTCTTTTTTCAGGATTTCACGGATAATGATAACATTAGTCGGATTGTCATCCACGATTAAGATTCTCATCATCTTCACCTCACACGATTAGTATTACGACCGTAAAATTCTGCAAACCTACTAACTATATCATACGCTATTTCACAGTGTTATTTCTATTTTCATAATATGTAAATATAGTCATAGGATCAATTTACGTATTCAGCAAAGTAACCTCCAGCCCCACTATACCTAGTGGGGCTGGAGGTTACTCTATTCTAAAGACAGCCTATGTTTATTAACCAATTTGCTCAAATATGAAACAGATTAGGAAGAAATACTATCAAATAAATCAATTCCTTCAAATTCACCCGCCAAATTTCGATATATTTTGAGTGCGTTATTCCCTCTCAGGTATACATCCCCATCTTCGGCTATAAAATACGGTTTGCCCAGAGTATCTTGCAGATTATCTGTTAAAGGATCGATTTCTACGCCATCTACATGTAAACCGAACTGCTGTGCTTGCGGAGGTGCAACATGTACATAAAGTACAACACCCTCGCCCACACCCACTGTCACATCTGCGTAATGGTACTCCACTGTCTCTAGCAATGGATCATTTGTCACCGCAAGCGGATTGCCTTTGGTCAGAAGCAGTTCTTCCTTTGTGTTGTATAAAGCGACACCTTGCAGAGAATCAAAGCGATTTATATATGGGCTGGATTCTGAAGCATGTTCAAATGCGAGAACCGACTTAGGTTGTTCAATAAAAGTAGAGATAGGCACCAACTGTGGAGACGCATCAAAGTATGGGAAAAGAAGACCAAATAAAAGGATCATCATGTTCATGTTGTGTCCCACCTTTCTTATCTGCAGCCACCGATTACAGAAGCCTTACTATCTTATGCTTAATGACGAAATTTCTTCCAAAGAGTTGCAGCTACGTCTACACCTTTTAGCACTGTAGCTATTTTTCCCGGTGACTTCTCAGCATAAATGGCATCATAGGAGTTAACAGTACGTTCTTCAGCAGGAGTTAGCGGAGCTTCTTTTATAGAGACTTCCTTACTTTTCTCCTTCAGCTCACGCGATTTACGATATTTCTCGATCACTGTGACTGACACTTGTTTGACTGTTAAGGTTAGCTCATTCATAACATCACCCAGATTCTTGACAGAATCGATGACTGGGTCAATCTTCTGAATCTTATGCTGTACATCGGCAGTGATTTCATTTGCGTGTCTGACCGTCGTTTTCACTTCATAAGTAAGCTCATCCATCGTCTTCTGTACTTCCACCAAGGTTTGGCTGACTTTGTCGAGTGAATCCTTTGCCGACTTTAAGGTTTTAATTAAAAAGAAAACAAGTACTGCGAATGCAATTGCGACGAGTGCTACACTAAGTTCAATGATCATATTCATAACCCCTTCCATATCTCATAAATATCGGCTAATCAGCCTTGTATACTGCATAGTTACCCCTGGTCCCATAAGCCGAAACATCTTGTCGAGCGTTGTCAAGAGTCCCTCTTCCCTTTTGTTTCAAAATCAAAGTCCCCGTTTATACAATGACTACATTAATCAAAAAAGGATAGGTGATATGTAATGTTAAAATGGTCCGCAATACTACTTGTAGTCGCAGTAATCGCCGGAATCTTTGGTTTCTTCAACCTAGTAGCTGCCGCTGCTGGTCTTGCTAAGATCCTGTTCTTCGTCTTCCTGGTTCTGTTTGTAATTTCTCTCTTCACGGGACGCAGAGGTAGATCAATGTAGCCCCTCATTTCAATGGTGTGACTTTCGTATCCCTCCCATATCTATCCATATATCTTATTCATCATGCAGAAAGTATAGGTCATTCCTGCACAGATGTCACTTGAGAAAATAAGAAATGTTGAATGGGTGGTTCATCACGCATCAATTACGTTTACTAGCTTATTAACAAACAGCGCTTTTGGAAAAAAATACATCCAACCCCCACAGGAGGAACCAAACATGAAAAAAATCGCCAGCCTTACAGTAGCCTTAGGACTTATGGCTTCCATTGCAGCTACAGCTTCAGCAGCTGAAGTAACAGGAACTACTACGGCTCCTGCCACCGTAACTGGAAGCACTTACAGCAATTCTTTTGAAACCATTATTACTCCAGCGGATATGAGTCCAGCTACACCGCAAATAGTGCTGACTGAGAAAACACCTTTCTACTTTTCAGTCGGAGGTATAATTCCAGCAGGCTGGCTTGGCGTTCAGACTCTTGATACAACAGGTGAAGTCATTTCGGATACTTGGGGTAATGAATGGAGAGAAATTTACACTTGGCTAGGAAAAGCATGGGTTAAGGTTCCTGTATCAGCCAATGTGATTTTGCCATAATTAATCAATAAGCGAAGAAGGGGTGTCCCAAGAGCCAAGAAAATGGCCGATGGTACTGCCCTTTTTTTATGTGGAGAGTACATATTCTGAACAGATAAACAGGAAGAGCTACCCCTTCAGTAGAGAATTCTACTAAAAGGATAGCCCTCTTGCGCGTACGCCCGCCATCGTTCACCCGTCACAAACATGCGATGCTGTCGCTTCCTGCATTTTCATATATTTAGCGAATGACCGAACCTCCGTAGAGAAAACGATTCATCCAAGAAGCGCTTAATTTATCTACCCTTACCCCGCCTGAAGCTACGGAATAAGTTTGTAGAACTTGTCCATCTCCTAGATACATTGCAACATGCGATATTCTAGCTGTAGATTTGTCGATTCCCTCATAAGCAGAAGCAGAATTCCCCTTATAATCCATAAAGAACATTAAGTCGCCGCGCTTCAAATTGGAAATAGACGTAACCACCGTACTATTCGACTTCACCCAATCTCCCTGTTGACGGGAATCCGCCGGCAGTTTGAGATTGGCTGCATCCATAAAAATTTGCCGGATGAAGTCCGAGCAATCAAAGGTGCTTGTATCATTTCTGCTGGAGCCATACTCATAAGGCGTTCCTAGATATCCCATACCTGCAGCAATCACCCGTTCGATTTGGGCTGAAGCCCCCGGTGTTGTTACAGGTGGATTGGGTGTAGGCGTTGGTGTAGGCGTTGGTGTTGGTGTTACCGTTCCAGATCCCCCACCGTTTCCTGAAAGTGTACTATATTGTTCACTTGAACTTATATATCCGATGCTACCATCCGCCGCTTTAACTTGATACCAGTAACTGTTAGGCTGCGCCAGAACTTCTACTTTTTCTCCCTTATTCAAAAGCTTCATTATTTTCCCGCTTGTTGAAGGTGAAACTCGAAGATTCACACCATACTTAATGGTGCCAGTTTGTGCCGATGGTGTCGTTACTGAAGCAGAGGATACACTGATATATTTATCTCCTGCACTTGTATAACCCACTGAACCATCAGCCGTTTTTACTTGATACCAATAGCTGTTAGGCTGCGAAAGGATCTGCACTTGATCTCCCTTTTGCAAGTACTTCACTATTTCTCCGTCAGTAGAAGGGGTGCTGCGAAGGCGAACACTAGCCTCGATCACACCTGTTTGAACGGCTGAAGCTGCTGTAACTGAATTAGATGAACTTGAGGCTGCCGCTGCTTGTCCAGGAGCAGATACTCCTAAACCTGCAACAATTGCAGCAGATACTAACAAAGATGCTGTAATTTGCTTATGTGATTTGATCATACGTTCCCCCAAATTCCATGATGAGATTTCAATAAAGGATTGTACTACATTATTCCTTTATGCCCTCATTATAGGCTTGCCCGGGATTTGGAACATGCTCCAAATTTCACATATAATCATGCCACTTTATGGTAACACACAGGTCTAAAGTCTCGATTTCTCCTTGAATATGTGTTATTTTTCCTTAATATAGCATTTCGTGATTTATTTTTTAGGTTCCACGTGCACCTGCACATTCATAATATTATGCATTTTGCTCATTCTTTCTTCGATGGAATCACTTATTTCATGACCTTCCGTCACAGAAATATTCGCATCCACTTCCACTACAACATCCACATGCACATGATTACCATGAACCCGTGCCTTCACATCTTTAATCTCTTCTACTCCCGGCGTTCGAGCAATCGTACTGCGTAGATCCATCAATTTATCTTGATCAAAGCCATCGGTAAGCCGATAGGTCGAATCACGAAAAATATCCCAAGCGGTCTTGGAGATAATGAGTCCGACAAGAACAGCTGCTGCGGAATCAATCCATGGCAAACCAAACTGTGCACCCACAATCCCAACTGCGGCTCCAACACTGACCATTGCATCAGAAAAATTATCCTTAGCCGCTGCCATAAGTGCCCCACTGTTAATTTGTTTGGCCAGTCTTTTGTTATATATGTATACCCCCATCATAGCTACTGCACATACAATAGCCACCCCTGCCGACCAGAGCTGCGGCGTTTCTTTTGTACGATCGAAAAAGGAACGCACCGCCTCCACAATCACTTGAAGGCCCACTACCGCCATGATAAAAGAAGCCAACAACGCCGCTACGGTCTCTGCCCGGAAGTGCCCATAAGCGTGGTCAGAGTCAGGTGGCTTCCGCGAAATCCGTAACCCCACCAGTACAGCTATGGATGCTACGATATCTGTTAAATTGTTGACCCCGTCCGCTACGAGTGCGCTAGATGCAAATAAATAACCACAAACCAGCTTGAATGATGATAGGATGAGGTAAGCCGCTATGCTCACCCAAGCTCCTCGTTCACCTTTACGTATATCTTCGTAAATATCAGTCATTCTTGGCTCCCCCTCTTTTCCCCGATTATTTAAAATACGGAAAAGAATTCTTTCAATTATTCTTGCCCTTGTGGCAGCATTTAAAAACAATTAGAATAAAGTGTAAGGACTTGCTTCGAAGGAGGTTATCATAATGAGCGAAAGCAACGATAAAGGAAAAATCAACTTAGCGGAAGCTATCCGTAAAAAACTGGAACAGAAGAAGCAACAATCTTCCTCCAAGCCTGGATCCACATTTCAGGCCGGTTCCGCCAAACCGCTAAAAAGCCAAAATAACAAAAAGCCTAACAACCAACGCCGTCGTACTGGCGGATCTTAGTATTTACTTATACTTAAACATAAACGGCTGCGAATCCCTCGGGGAAACGCAGCCGTTTATACGTTCGTCCTGCCTGATAGGATGGATTAGAACTCTTCAAATTCATAATTGCTTCTCTTTTATGTACGATTAGCCAGCTGAAAACATGCGCTTTGGGAAACCTCAAGGGCTAAAGACTCCTGTCTTGGAAACCCCGCATACACCCCGTAGCATTCTACTTGTTAATAACTTTTCAAAATTGAAATTATAAAGACAGCTACCCTGATCCTAAAAGGATTAGTGTAGCTGCTTCATGGATTCCTTCCGCATAGCGGAAATTAAATATTATACTTCTACAGGATACATGCGCTGGCGCATTTCCTTAATTTCTGGATTCTCCAAATATTCATCGTAGCTCATGGAGCGATCAATTACACCTGTAGGTGTAATCTCGATGATGCGGTTAGCAATGGTTTGGATGAACTGATGGTCATGGGAAGTGAATAGAATCGTGCCATCGAAATCGATCAGCCCGTTATTCAGTGCCGTGATGGATTCCAGATCCAAGTGATTGGTTGGTTCATCGAACACAAGCACGTTCGCGCCGTTGAGCATCATTTTGGCCAGCATACAGCGAACCTTCTCGCCCCCGGACAGCACACTTGCTTTCTTCAGTGCTTCTTCTCCGGCGAACAACATACGGCCCAAGAATCCACGCAGGAAAGTTTCGTCCTGATCTTTAGAATACTGGCGTAGCCATTCTACAAGATTCATTTCCACACCATCGAAATAGCTGGAGTTGTCTTTCGGGAAATACGCTTGAGTTGTAGTTACTCCCCATGTATATTCGCCCGCATCCGCTTCTTGCTCACCCATGATCACATCAAACAGCAGTGATTTAGGCTGGGAGTAAGGGCCTACAAACGCAATCTTATCCCCTTTATTTACTACAAAGCTAATTTCATCAAGAAGCTTTTCACCTTCAACCGCTTTGGACAATCCGCTGACTGTCAGCAATTGTTTACCCGCTTCACGTTCTGGTTTGAAGTTAAGGAACGGATATTTACGGTTGGACGGACGAATGTCGTCCAGTGTAATTTTCTCAAGTTGCTTCTTACGTGATGTCGCTTGTTTAGACTTGGAAGCATTGGCCGAGAAACGCTGGATAAATGCCTGCAATTCCTTGATTTTATCTTCCTTTTTCTTGTTCGAATCACGCTGCAAAGCTTGCGCAAGCTGACTGGACTCATACCAGAAGTCGTAGTTGCCGACGTACATCTGGATTTTGCCAAAATCAATATCCGCAATATGCGTACATACTTTATTCAGGAAGTGACGGTCATGGGATACGACGATAACAGTACCTTCATAGTCCATGAGGAAGTTCTCTAACCAGCCAATAGATTCGAGATCCAAGTGGTTGGTAGGCTCATCTAGCAGCAGGTTATTTGGACGGCCAAACAAGGCTTGCGCCAAGAGTACCCGTACCTTTTCATTGCCGCTCAGTTCGGCCATTTTTTTGTCATGCAGTTCACGCATAATTCCGAGACCAATCAGCATGGCAGCTGCATCTGGCTCAGCATCCCAGCCGTTAAGCTCAGCGAACTCACCTTCAAGCTCCCCTGCACGCAGGCCATCCGCTTCTGTGAAATCGGACTTCGCATAAAGCGCATCCTTTTCTTTCATAATTTCATAAAGACGTGTATGACCCATAATTACGGTCTCAAGTACTGGGAATTCATCATACTCAAAATGGTTCTGTTTGAGTACTGCGAGACGTTCGCCCGGTGTAACATGTACCTCACCGGTATTTGCTTCGATCTCACCAGACAGAATTTTCAGAAAGGTTGATTTACCGGCACCATTGGCACCAATCAAACCGTAGCAGTTACCAGGGGTGAATTTTATGTTTACATCTTCAAAGAGAGCGCGTTTTCCGTAGCGGAGTGTTACGCCGCTTGTGCTAATCATTACGCATTACCATCCTTTTCACTTAGGGTTTCGGCTCATTATAGCATAAATAGAGAGCAAAAAGCCCGTAAAATAGCCTTTTCAGCTGTTCTCTCCAATACTAAAGTTATTCCAGCTGCTGTACAGAGGTCGCCAGTTAGGAGGAATTTTTTCAATTATTGTCCAGTTATGCGATTCTTGGGTTGTATAATAAGCGTTTCGCCATAGCTGAGCGTACGGATTCGTTCTTCAGAAATACCCTGTTTAAGCCGGGCACTTTCCATCCGATCCAGCGCTTCCCGGGCCGTATCATCAGCAAGTCTATAGGTGCCGTAATGCATCGGAATCATGGTCTCCGCTCCAACATCTACAAATGCTTGTATAGCCTCTTCAGGGGTTACATGCTGCGAGGTCATGAACCACTCCGGTTCATAAGCTCCAATCGGCATGAGTGCAACATGAAGCTTATAGCGGCTCCCAATCTCCTTAAAACCCGGAAAATAACCGCTATCTCCTGCGAAATACAGGTTAGGAGGCAGCTTGTCGCTATCCGATTCGATCGGCTGCAGAATGTATCCTCCCCAATGAGAAGTATTCGTGTCCCAAGGCGTTCTCCGCGTCCAGTGCTGAGTCGGCACGAAGGTAAGCTTAATTTTACCTAGCGTATTTTCCTGCCACCATTCCATTTCTATGCAGTTATGAAATCCTTTGCGGAGCATCTTTCGTTTCAAGCCTATAGGAACAACAAGGGTTGTCCCTGCTCTATATAATTTACGGATAGAAGCCATATGCAAGTGGTCATAATGAGAGTGCGAGATCAGAATCAGGTCAATGGGAGGCACTTCGCTGAGCGGAATCCCGGGTTGCCCTAATCTTTTCTCAAAGCCTAGTCTTCTCGCCCAGATTGGATCAGTAATGATATTCATCCCTTCATATTGAAGGAAAAACGTTGAATGCCCAATCCACGTAATGGTGGTCTCCAGGCGATTCTCCGCCAGATAAGCTAACCTCGGCGGCGTACTTGGCACTACATATGAATAATCTTTTTTCTTCCGTCGACGTTCCTCCCGCCACTTACGAAACTCTTTAAGTGTTTTATCGGTACTCACATTGTCGAGGTTATTGTAGCGAAATTTAGCCATAGAGCACCTCATCTTTAGAAGTTTGCAGAGCATGCTTTACTTTAGCGAATATAATACAACTATATTGAACGGCAGAGTATTTTGCAAAATATACAAGTTACTTGGTAATGGTGCGCCCTTTTTCCGCAAAATATCTAAGTACCCTTTTGTGTTTCACGCCAGAAATGAGATAATATGTGTATAAAGTATGGCGGTGCATATACCGTTCAAGGGGGAGCTACGTATGAAGATTACTTTTATTGAACCGACTCCAAGTCCAAATACGATGAAGCTTCATTTGGACGAAAGTCTGGAACCTGGAATTCGCAGAACCTATACACCAGAAAGTGAACGTTCCGCACCGGCCTGGGCACGCGAAATGTTAACGATACCGGGCGTTATTAGCATCTATCACGCTGCTGACTTTGCAGCGCTCGAACGCAAGGGCAATGCGGATTGGGCAGCGATTCTAAGAGAAGTCCAGAACCGCTTCGGCAACAGCGAAGGCTTAAATGACGATTGGAATCTTGCCGATGAGAACGCTGGCGCTCATTTCGGCGAAGCTCAAGTCTTCGTCCAGATGTTCCGCGGAATTCCGCTGCAAATCCGCGTTAAGACCGGCGCGAATGAAGAGCGCATCTCCTTAGCAAACCGCTTCACGAAGGCGGTTATGGATGTGGCTAGCGCCGTGATGATTAAAGAGCGTAAGCTCACTGATTACGGCGTGCGTTATGGCGAGCCCGCGGAGATTGCACGCGAGGTGGAGCAAGAGGTCGAAGCGGCGTATCCGCAGGAACGCCTCGACTCTCTCGTGCAGCAAGCCATTGCGCACGGCGCCGAAGGCGAGTTCGTCGAGCAGAGACGAACCCGCAGTCAGGATGAGCTGCTGCGAGACCTGAAGCATGAGGATTGGCGCGTGCGCTACGCCGCGCTGGAGGATCTTACGCCGACGGCGGAGCTCCTGCCGGAGCTTAAGGCGGCGCTGCACGATCCCAAGCTGCATATTCGCAGGCTTGCGGTCGTGTATCTAGGCGACCTTCGCACGCCTGAAGCGATGGAGCTGCTCTATGAGGCGATGGCAGACAGCGCGCCAGCCGTGAGACGTACGGCAGGCGATACGCTGTCCGACATCGGCGATCCTGCCGCCACGCCAGTGATGACGGCGGCACTGACAGATAAGAGCAAGCTTGTCCGCTGGCGCGCAGCTCGTTTCCTCTATGAGGTGGGCACATCAGATGCCCAAGAAGCGCTGTCAGTTGCGGCGGAAGATCCGGAATTCGAGGTTGGACTTCAGGCCAAAATGGCTTTGGAACGTATCGCTTCCGGTGAAGCAGCGGCGGGTACCGTTTGGCAGCAAATGTCAGAGCGTCGTCGCAGCTAACATTCCCTACCGGATTTTGTCATTGCTTGACTTGCGAACTTGCTTTATACTAATTCCTGTTGTTTATAAATGAATGAAGTAAAGATAGCCTCGTCATACTAAGATGAGGTAGAGGTCGCGGATATAAAGAGTACGCGCGTGGAGACGTTAGAGCCGTCTATGAATCGCGTCGAAAGGAATATCTGCCGAAGTCTGCACTGTCGCTCTTACAGCGGTGCAGGCTGGGGCCGTTGCCGAAAGGCACGGAACTGTCACATTGTATAACCTGCATAGCAGCAGGTCATAATGTGTTGCGCTATCTTCACAGGGAGTATGATGCGGAGCTGTATAGATGGAAACCGCAGATATAGTCTGCGGTTTCTTTGCGTTTACAGAATTTGTATATTTAGTGTTTGTCCATAACCTTATGGAGATCACCAAATACACTCTCCCGCTCTGCGGGAGGAAGCAGCTCAGCACTCCCCGTTCATGAATTGAAAGATTAGATCATAAGGAGTGTCAAATCATGCAGGGCAAGCAGCAAAATCTAGCACAAGGCAACGTAAGTAACCCGCCTGAGCTAAAAAAATCATTTAAAGCAAGGCATTTGACCATGATTGCGCTTGGAGGATCTATTGGTACTGGACTCTTCCTGGCCAGTGGTGGCGCTATCGCTTCAGCCGGACCCGGTGGAGCACTTCTAGCCTATACGGCTGTTGGTGTTATGGTTTATTTCCTCATGACCAGTCTGGGAGAGCTCGCTACCTATTTGCCGGATTCGGGCTCATTCAGCACTTACGGCACGCGTTTCGTCAGCCCCGCTTTTGGGTTCGCCATCGGCTGGAACTTCTGGTATAACTGGGCGGTTACGATTGCAGCAGAATTGTCTGCCGCCACCGTCATTATTAAATATTGGTTCCCGGACAGTCCCTCCTTTCTCTGGAGTCTCGTGTTCCTGCTGCTGATGTTCGGTCTTAATTTCCTATCTGCTCGTGGATACGGAGAATCAGAATATTGGTTTGCCATTATCAAAATTATTACTGTTATCGCCTTCCTTATTGTCGGAGTTTTGATGATTTTCGGAATCATGGGCGGAAAAGCCGTAGGCTTCAGCAATTTCCAGATCGGGGGCAGCTCGTTCCACGGTGGCTTCTTCGCTTTCGTCGGTGTCTTTATGGCTGCGGGATTCTCCTTCCAAGGCACCGAGCTAATCGGTGTTGCAGCAGGTGAGAGTGAGAACCCTCGCCGTAACGTACCTATTGCTATTCGCCAAGTCTTCTGGCGTATATTAATCTTTTATATCCTCGCTATACTAGTAATCGGAATGCTGATTCCTTACACGAATCCAGATCTGCTGCGCGGTGGTATTGATGATATCGGAGTCAGTCCGTTTACGATCGTATTTAATAAAGCAGGACTTGCTATTGCCGCATCCGTCATGAATGCTGTCATTCTCAGCTCCGTATTGTCAGCCGGGAACTCGGGAATGTACGCCTCCACCCGCGTCCTGTACGCTATGGCTAAGGATGGAATGGCTCCACGTGCTCTAGGCAAGCTTAATCGCCGCGGTGTTCCTGTTGGCGCTTTGCTCGTGACCACAGCCGTTGGTATGTTAGCCTTTTTAGCATCATTCTTTGGTGATGGTGCTGTATACAACTGGTTGCTTAATGCTTCCGGTATGTGTGGATTTATTAACTGGCTCGGCATCGCTGTCTGCCATTATCGTTTCAGACGCGCCTTTATAGCTCAAGGTCATTCCCTTGATGAGCTGCCTTACCGGGCTAGATGGTTCCCGTTTGGGCCTATATTTGCCTTAGTACTTTGTACGGTAGCCATCCTTGGCCAGAATATGGGTGCCTTCTCAGGTGGAAACATCGACTGGTACGGTATTGCCGTTTCCTATATCAGCCTGCCATTATTCGTCTTGATTTGGGCCGGCTATCGCTTCTTCCGCAAGAGTAATATTATTCCTTTGGAAAAATGCGATCTTAGTACTCACCCAGAATAAATAGACTCCGCAAAAAAGGGATATCCAGAAGCCTGAAAGGCTGCGGGATATCCCTTTTTATATAAATCAATCTAGTATATTCAACTCCTCATTTTACTTAGCCCTTTGCCTATTCCCAAGTCACATACACTTTTAGATCACCCGTATTATCAAAAGAAGTGCTAGAATAAGACACTTCCTCTAGTCCAAGTTTATATAACTCCTGTAGATCATTCTTCAGCTGGGTTCCACTACCGTGATAGCGGAATAATAAAGATCCCTCTCCTGAAGCGACAGCCTTATTCGCCAGCTGAATTAAATCTGCTGCTGAACGTACAATCCGTTCCTCGGCATACAGCTCATAATTAAGGTCCTTCTGAAGCTGCTTATACACCCCGGCGCTCTGTCCTCCACGCTCTACAAGTGCTGACAAGGTCTTATAATAGGCAACCGAGGCTGCCGGATAAGACTTCGTCCAGCTATGGTCCTGACGCATTTGGGCATCCGTCTTCAAGTAATACGCGGTGCTTACCACGCCGGCTTTATCAGGTGTCGGGTCATCCCAAGTTGTGTCGAGATGATACCATCTCCCTTCGAGCAGCACTAGATTCCAAGCATGAGACTGGCTGCGTCCTCCCGGCTGTTTTGCAGTGCCCTCGACGATTTTATTACTGAATCCCGCTTCCTTGAGCAACTTATAGGTCAACAGCGAATACCCTTGGCAAACGGCACTGCCACTCTTCAGGCCTTCATAAGCCGTATATTTACGATAAGAGGTATCATACTTCAGACGCAGCACCACCCAGTCGTGGATAGCCTTAACCTTCTGATGATTATTCATACCCGGTGTAATGATCTTCTTGAGCGTTGCCTTTACTTCTTTGTTCACAAAAGCGGTCTGCTCCAGCGTTTCCAAGTATTTCACTTCTACCGTAACCTTTACAGAACTTTTGCTCCCTCGATAAGTGTATCCGTAGCTGTCTATGATGTAATACAAATAGGGATCGCTATTCATCGCTTGATCTAGACCCGTTTGTATCTGTGTTTTTAAATTCGAGGTTTTCCCCTCATAAGTAAAAGTGATAGTCTCTCTACGATTATTCATCGCACCGGTTAGCTTCTGGGCAATTTCACTCACAGAACGAACGGTCGGTGAAGTCGTGGCCGCATAAGCATGCCCCCAGGTCCAATACAATGTCGGGGGAATGGCTGCGCAAATAATCACTCCTCCAAGAATGACTTTTGCCAACGTGAAGCGTTTTTTCCACATAATTATTCTGATCCTCCGGCTCCTACAGACTTATTCAAAACCCTCCATTTAATAGATAATGAAGACTTGGGCAAAAAAAGACTGTTCTCTGTAGAATAATTCTACTCTGAGAACAGCCTCTAAGCCAGATCAATATGAATTATTTCTTTAGGGGTGTAATGATATAGGTATCTCCTATTACTGTTTCAAATTCCAGCCCCGCTCCTTCAATCTGTGTACCATCCGGTTTTTGAATGAGCAAAGGCTGGTGTTGAACAATTCTGCAGGATCGGCCATGAGTCGAGGTAACCTCTGCCCTAGTTAAACAGCCCCCGCTCCATTCTATAGTCATGACAAAGCCACCACGTGCCACCAACCCTTTCACGCTGCCTTCAGACCATTCCTCTGGAAGAGCAGGTAATAGTTCCAGACCCTCCTGATGACTCTGCAAAAGCATTTCTGCTATTCCGGCTGTAGTGCCGAAGTTTCCATCAATCTGAAACGGAGGATGATTTCCGAACAGGTTCGGCAAACTGGAATCTTGCAAAATGCGACGTAGACAGCTAACCGCACTCTCGCCATCCTTCAGACGCGCATAAAGATTAAGCAACCATGCTGCGCTCCAGCCTGTATGGCCACCTCCATGTTCTATACGTTTCTTCAGTGTTAAGGCTGCCGCCTCCGCTAGCTCTGTTGTGGAGGAAGGGCTAATTACGTTCCCAGGGTACAGGTCATACAAATGAGAAACATGACGATGCCCAGGCTCTTGTTCAGCAAAATCCTCATTCCATTCGCGGACAGTTCCGTCCGGTGCGATCCCTTGGTGGGCAAGCTGTTTCTGTTTCTGCATAAGCTCCTGACGCAGCTCTACATCGGTATTTAAAATATCAGCAGCCTGAATGCAGTGCTTGAACAACTCAGCGATAAGCGATAAATCCATAGCTGAGCCAGCCGAGACACTGCATGGTGTGCCGTCAGCAGTCAGAAATACATTCTCTGGCGAGGTAGACAGACCTGTGGTCCATCTTCCATCAGGCAGCTCTACTAGCCAATCCAGACAAAACAATGCGGCTCCCTTTAATATGGGATAAGCTGTGCGCAAATAGTCCTCATCTGGACGAAAAGCGTAACGCTCCCATAGATGGCGAGAGAGCCATACCCCGCCCATCGGCCAAAAAGCCCACATCGCCTTACCGTCTGATGGAGAAGTCATCCGCCACAAATCGGTATTATGGTGTACTGTCCAGCCACGTGCGGCATAATGAATACTCGCTGTACGGCTGCCAGCCACGCTAAGCTCCGTGATAAAATCTATCAAAGGTTCATGGCATTCGCCCAATCCGCATAACTCGGCTGGCCAATAATTCATTTCGGTGTTGATATTTGTCGTATAATTGCTGTTCCATGGTGGCTGAATATAGGGATTCCAAATGCCCTGCAGATTCAGGGCTTGCGTCCCCGGCCGTGAGCCAGCAATCATCAGGTAGCGGCCATACTGGAACAGCAACGCTTCCAGTTCAGGATCTGCCTGTCCTTCGCGGTATTGTACCAGGCGCTCATCAGTCGGAAGCTCTCCTCGGGAAGCAGCAGATGCAAGCGTCAACTCCACACGGTGGAACAAGGATTGATGATCCTCTAAGTGGCGCTGCTTAAGCTCTGCGTATCCTTTAGAGGCTGAAGCTAACTGCACTAGGCACAACTCCGCTGGCAGCTTGCCACCGCTTCCCGGCATCCGGTCATACCCGGCATAATCGGTTGCCGCAGCCAGACGAAGGGTAATGGAGTGCGCGCCAGAAATCAACAGCGAGCCGTTCTCCGCTACACAAGTCCCACCTTCCGTCTGGATCTCCATAACCGCAGCAAAACTTATGCCAAGCCCCTCTTCATATAATACGGCACGCGGGTGATCCCCTACGTAGTTATCAGCCACATGCGACGGGGCACGGCCAGTCATAATCAGCATGCCATCCGGAGTAATCTCCGAGTTGAAAGGATGTGGTGATGCCAGATCCGCCCAGAAATCTGGCAGAGTAGCTTGGCCCTCCCCCCCCTCAGCACGGATATGAAGAGCTATAATGTCATCCGGTCTGCTGGCCAATACTTCACGTACGATCCTTACACCACCAGCAGTATAGGTTACCGTAGCCAACGCCTGATCCAGATCAAGCTCTCTTCGGTAATCCTCTACAGGACCTGCAAAATTAAACTTCAATCGCAAATCTCCAAGCGGTTGATAGGATTCCGTCCGGCTGCCTAACATTTTGGCGTCCACCAGTGCTTCTGCTTCCTTGTATTTCCCCTCTACAACTAGCTGTTTAGCTGGAGCCAAATGCCGCAGTGCCTCATAGTTGGCTTTATCCCGCGGGAAACCTGACCATAGAGTGTCTTCATTTAATTGAATCCGTTCTTCTTCGATTCCACCAAAGACCATGCCGCCCAGCCTGCCGTTACCTACGGGCAGCGCCTCTTCCCATACAGCCGCCGGCTGCTTGTACCATAACTCATGCCGTCCGGAGTTCTTGCTCTCTCCCATGTATATTCCTCCTGTCCTGTTATTACCGGTGAAAAGCAATCAGCGGGAGGCCCGGACTTTCGTTCGGACTTCCCGCCATCTTCATGCTTTTATTGGATTAGACGAAATTTAATAATTAATCATTCCAAAGTTTCACGCGTTGTTTAACCAGCTCTTCACGCAAATCTTCAGCTTTCGTTACACCAGCTTTATCAAGCTCAGCCATGTAAGCATCCCAAACTTTATCGAAATCAGCTGGTTTAGACAAGATTGCTTCTGGGATCCGTTTCCAACTGATATCCTTCAGCTTGTTGTCAAGAACGACAATTTCGCTATCCCCAGGAATCGTGATATTCCATGCCGCGCCCCAAGGTTTAACTTTGAACTCATCTTCACTTGGGAAGAGGTCTTTCCAAGTTGTTGCTTTGTAAGCAGCAAGTGTTTCTTTTTCAACCGCATTGTAACCTACAGTTACTTGCTCAGGGAAACGAGTTGTGTAGTAGTTACCAGATGGATCCAATACACCGTCGCCATAGTGAGCGCTCAGCAATGCATAGTTTGATCCGACATTACCCAAACCAGTTTCTTTTTGGAAGTTGGTAGTGTCATTATATTTACGGTCGTTCACATCTTCAGGAATGACACGTTTGCCATCAACAACATTGTAGTGTTTGCCTTCAATACCCCAGTTAACCAATACTTGACCTTCGTCGGAAGCTAGGTAGTCCAGGAATTTAATCGCACGAACTGGATCTTTAGCATCTACGCTGATCCCAATTCCGTTACCACCCATGAAGCCTGTAGGCCAGAAGGAGGTTTCTTTGTACTCCTCAGACAAGGTTACAGGATAGTGTCCATAGCCTTGATCCAGCTTGCCTTCAGCTTTCAATGCTCTTTCTCCATCGCCATAACCCCAGTCTTGGTCAATCAAACCAATAACGCGGCCGGTAGCGATTTTAGCTTTGTACTGATCATACTTTTGAACGAAACTTTCTGGATCAAGCAATCCGATATCGTTCATGTGGTTGAGCCAGCGGAAATATTCTTTTTCAGCCGGACGACGGAAGTGATAAGTTACTTCTTGGGTGTCGATATCAATCGCATATTCACCATCGTCAGGAGAACCAGTAGTAATAAATGCTGGGTTAGTTACTGTAATGTACATGTACCAATCATCTGCATTCAAAGTCAGGCCGATGTTTTTGTTACCATTTTCATCGGTAGGATGTTTTTCCAGGTAAGCCTTGATTACGTTCTCATAATCTTGAACAGTTTTGATTGCAGGATATCCAGCTTCTTTAACAGCACGGTGCTGTAGTTCAAATCCGCCACCAGCATCAAAATATTTGTTGTCCACACCTGCATAGGTAGGGATGGCATAAATCGCATGATCATCGTCACTGTAACGTGAACGTTTCATGCCTTCTTCGCCCAATACTTTTTTGATATTCGGAGCATATTTTTCAATCAGGTCTGTTAGATCAAGCATTGCGCCTGCATCCACCAGCTTACTGACATCAGTCTTAGCACTGATCAAATCCGGATATTCGCCGCTCGCTGCGATCAAGGCTACTTTTTGTTGAGGATCACCAACTGCATATTCAGCATTTAGGGTTACTCCCGTTTTTTCCGTAATCACTTTACCAACTTCATCTTGCATACCTGTCCAGTTCGGGTTAGGGTCTGCACTGAAGAAGGTCATCGTGAGCGGGGAAATATCCTCAGCCGCATTGGTCGCATTTCCAGCATTAGTTGCATTGCCGCCTGTATTTCCAGCTGCAGCATTACCATTGTTGCCATTGTTACCGCCGCAGCCTGCAAGCACACCGAGCAGCATAATAGAAGTGAGCGTTAATGCCGTAGCTTTGGCTTTTATCTTTCTATTACTTCCCATTAAATAAACCCTCCTTAAAATTGTTTATCTATCGTATCACAGGTGAAGACCTGTTAATACTTTACCCAGCTTGCCAAAAGAAAACGGATACACAATAGGTTTTAAGCATAGGGGAGACTATGCTCCCCCGTTAAACTGTGATTAGCTCTTCACAGCACCAAGTGTCATACCTTTAACAAAATACTTCTGAATGAACGGATAAACCAACAGGATCGGTACGGTTACGACAATCGTAATCGCCATTTTGAGCGACTCCGGCGAGACCTGATTGGAAGCCAGCGAAGCAATGTTGGAGCGGTAGTCGCCTCCGTTACCACTGGTTGTGGTCTGTAGAACCTTCATCAATTCATATTGCAATGTGGTCAAGTTAGGGCTTGAACCATTGTACAGATAAGTATCAAACCAAGCATTCCATTGACCTACTGCTAGGAACAGCGCGATCGTTGCTAGCGCTGGCTTCATCAATGGCAGAATAACGCGGAAGTAGATAGTAAAGTCATTGGCTCCATCCAGCTTCGCCGATTCCTGCAGCGCATACGGCAGGCCGTCGATGAAGGAGCGGATAACGAAGACGTTAAATGCACTAACCAGTCCAGGCAATACATAGACTGCAAAGCTGTTCATCATATGCAGATCCTTGATCAGCATATAGATTGGAATCATTCCTCCTGAGATATACATGGTCATTGCCAAGAATGTGGAGACAAACTTGCGACCTGCAAAGTCAGGGCGGCTGATCGTAAACGCCAGCATCGAGGCACTGATCAGTCCGAACAAAGTACCGATAATTGTCCGCAAAGCGGATATTTTAAACCCGGTGATTAATCCGGAGAAAGTGAAGATCTTTAGGTAATTGTCCCAGGTAAAATCCCGGGGATAGATGGTCACTCCACCGCGCACACTGTCCACTGAATCATTCAGTGAGATGGCAAGCACGTTCAAAAACGGATAAATCGTGATTACAACCACGAACAGTACTACAAAATATACAAAGAAATCAAAGATCCGGTCTGACCATGACTTTCCGGTGATAGCTGAATTTCCCACTGTAACGCTCTCCTTTCATGAAAAGGGCAATTTACTGCCACGATTGGGTAGAAGGGCCTTCTGTGCTACAGAAGGCTCTCTTTTGTTGTACGTTTGAAGATTCCATTAATCGTAAACAGTAGAATTACACTGATCACTGAGTTGAATATATTGATCGCAGTACCGTAGGAATATCTCGCCATGCCCAGTCCGTATTTCAGTGAATACAAGTCTAGCACTTGAGAATAGTCGGTAACGAGGTTGTTTCCGAGCAAGAATTGCTTCTCAAAGCCGATATTGAGCAAATTACCCACCGACATAATGAGTAGTACAGTAATTGTTGGGCGAATACCCGGAAGTGTAATATGCCATACCTGACGAAGCCTGCTGGCACCGTCTACCCGGGCCGCTTCGTACAATTCAGGCCCAATACCTGCGATAGCTGCAAGGTAGATGATGGCATTCCATCCGGTCTCTTTCCAGACATCCGATAAGGTAACGATTCCCCAGAAGAGATGGCCCTGGGCCATAAACTGGATAGGTGCGTCTATGAATCCTATTCCTAACAAGATATCGTTTACAAGACCATTTTCACCAGATAACATTTTAGTTACAATCCCCGCTGCAACCACCCATGATACAAAGTGGGGCAAATACGAGACTGTTTGAGCAAATCTTTTAAAGAAGCCAAGACGCACTTCATTGAGCAATATTGCAAACGTTATTGGAAAGATAAATCCTGCGACTAAGCCCATTCCACTCATCGCCAGCGTATTACGCAGCGCCAGAAGGAATTGCGAGTCACTGAACAGTGTCTTAAAGTGTTCAAAACCTACCCATTCTTGTTCAAAAAAGCCACGTGCGGGCTTGTACTTTTGAAAAGCCATCGTCCAGCCCCATAACGGGAGATAACTGAAGACGAATGCCCAGATCACAAAAGGTATCGACATCATCCATAAGTACTTTTGATTCTTAAAGCTTCTCCAAAACCGTCCTCCTGAAGCAGGCTTTTTGTTGCGTGTTCGGGTATCCGGCGGGATTTGAGAAGTTACTGTGTCCGCTTTCATAAAGCCCCTCCTCTCTATGTCTATATTCTAAATCTCTGTAAGCGATTGCAGTACCCTATAAATTCGACCTAAAATCAGGTGAAAATTAGAGATTTAGAGCCCAAATAAAGCGGATACATCGTTGAAAACACTGAAAACAAACATGAATTTACTGAAAATATAATCAAGTGAAATTATTTGATTTCATAAATCGATACGATACTTAATCCCCTGTCTATTTCACACAATTAATACTTCATCCCATAATTAAAAAACGCCCCGAGCTAACGTTCTATAAGTGAACGTGGCCGGAAGCGAAGGCGCGGACTGAAATGACCCTATTTAAGCAAATTGCACATCTTATTGGGTTAGGCGGACTATAAAGACCTTATTCACTTAAAAAACCACCTTTTGGAGAACATTTGCAGCTAATAACGTACATGGAGTCCGATAAATCGAAATTGGACTCGAAATAGCCCAAATAACGACTCTGGAGTCCGTCATACCCGCGAATGAAAACTATAATGTGCTCTCAGATGAGGCGTAACAAGTATACCCGTAACCCCTGCCCTGCTCCTCAACGAAAACCTCCGTATGGTTCAATTAAAATTAATTACTTTAATATCATCTTAGCTAGAAAATATTACCTGATACATCAGTACTTCAACTATTTCAGATACATATTCCTTATACGCACATGCCGAGTCGACATTATCTGTTGTACCTGCAATTTCTTTTCCTAAAGGTGGGTAATAGGAGAGCAATGAAAAACAAAAACATCAAGACATTATTATTGATTATCGCCGCAGTATTATTGACACTAAATTTATTTCAATTCAATAACAACGTAAGCCATAACAGATTAATGAATAGGCTGGACCTGAATCTGACATCAGAACTCGACGGTCTAAGAGTGGAATTAGAACGATCCTCAACACCAAGCATTCTTGCTGTAGAGCAAGCGAGTAAAGTTGCCGCCCTTTCGACGTATTCAACATTAGGGTTCGATTATGGATATACCTTGGAAACCAGAATACAGGACAAATATGTACAAAATGAACCTTTTAAAGAGATGGATCAAATTCAAGCGTTACTTCTGGCCCTTCTAGAGGACCCTGCAAATCTAGAATTGCAGCAACGGTTAGATTTATTATTAGTGAAGTAGCTTTAATGTAAGAAAAAAAGCCACAGCTAAAGCTCAGGTTATACCTGAACTGCAACTGTGGCTTTTTGGGCTTCTATTTTAGATGTTTTTGCGAAAAGAACTTGGGGAGAGTCCTACATATTTACGGAACTTGGCGTTGAAGTAATCGGGGTTCATGTACCCAACTTTCTCGGCCACCTCATATACTTTCATGCCTTGCGCTAGGAATTGCTTCGCCTTCTCAATCCGCACTTTGTCCACATACGTATTGAAGTATTCCCCGGTAGTATTCTTGAACATTTTACCTAGATATGCGCTGTTGTAATTAAATAACTCGGATAAGGTCTCAAGCTTAAGGTTCTCATTGTAACGGCGGTTGATTAGCTCCGTAATTTTTTTGATCTCATTCCCTTTGCTGCCACTGGACATTTGATCGGCGATCTCCGCCATGAAATTGACGGCCTGCTCTTGCAGGTCTGCCAGATAATGACTATGGTAGAGCTCACCGATCGGCGGGGAATGCTTAGCGGCATTGCTGCGAATCTCTGGATAGACCGGTTCGAGACGGGCCAACACCGTACTGAGAATCCGCACAAATGTATCTTTGATCTGCTGCTCCTCACTGCCCGCAGCCAGTAGCTCTGCACAGATCGTATCCACCAGCGGTTCAATGGCCGCGCGGCTTCCAGTTTCAACAGCAAGCATTAGGCGGCTCTCCGCATCCTGCCCTTCTTCGGTGTACGCCTCCGCCACTCCAGGAAACAACATACCGGAGAGATCGGCGCTGATCAGAATCCCTTTGCGGTAAAAGAATGCCCGGCGCAGCAGTTCACGCGCCACTTGAAAAGACTGTGCCGCCTCTTCTGGTCCAGCTACAGGGCCTCCCGTTGCTGCGCTGAAGTTGTACCCCTCGCGGCAAATTAAGGAAGCAAGCTCTTCCATCAGCCGCTCCTGTTCCTGCTTTCCTGGCAGCGGCTCTTGCAGCAGGAATCCAATATATGGCGGCATCGTGAAAAACATCCGCTCTTCACTGCTGCCAAAATACTGTTCTACCGCGGCCTTAACGGCCCGCTCCCCTTCCTCACTGCCGCCCGCAGGCGCGAGTAATTCGAGTAGGATCACTTCGACACGGTCTGATTTAAGACCCAGTGCTGCCGCCTGCTTAGCAGGATCATTCTCCCCCTCCTCCGCAGTTGAAGGCTGCAGCAATGTACGCAGCAGGCTTTCGCGATTACGGGCAGGCTCCTCTTCATTCCAGCGGCTAAAGCGATCTTCCTGAGCGATCGTGACTCTGAGTTCCTCCAAATAGTTGATTAGCTCTTCCTCATCCACAGGCTTCAGTAAATAGCCGTCAATGCGGTAAGAAATGGCACGTTTGGCATACTCAAAATCCGCATGACCACTTAAAATTAGCACATGGCTGGTCGAGCCTTCCTCGCGCAGCTCACCGATTAACTCCAGCCCGTCCATACCAGGCATGCGGATATCCACCACAATCAGTTCCGGATAAAAAATATGATATTTCTCCTGAGCTTGCAAGCCGTTGGCGGCCGTAGCCACCACCGTATACCCTAGCTCTTCCCAAGGGATTAGAGCCCGAAGGCCTTCCCGCAGCTTTGGCTCATCATCAACAATCAATACTTTGATCATAGATTTATGTCCTCCATTGGAATACGAAACGTAATAGATGTTCCTTCATTCATCCGGCTTTCGATATTCAGTCCATATTCAACACCGTAGGATAACTTCAAACGGTCGTGTACATTGCGCAGCCCGATCCGTGCCTCTTCCTGCTCATCACGAACCTCAAGGGTATAACGGATCTGCTCCAGCTTGTCCGGAGTGATCCCGGCTCCATTATCGGTAATGGTAAAGACCGCATGATTCTGCTCACGCTTGATATTCACCGTAACCATTGCTCCATCCATCGTGTTGTCTAACCCATGAATCACCGCATTTTCCACAAGCGGCTGCACAATCAGCGGCGGGATGTAGAGTGATTCGACGGCAGGGTCTACAATAAATTGATATTTCAAACGATCCTCATAACGGAATTGCTGAATATCCAAATAACAACGAACCACTTCAAGCTCCTGGCTAAGCAAAATTTTACTTCGGCCTACCTCCAGATTACTGCGCATCATT
Organism: Paenibacillus sp. FSL H7-0690; assembly: GCF_037980415.1. NCBI lineage: Bacteria > Bacillati > Bacillota > Bacilli > Caryophanales > Paenibacillaceae > Paenibacillus > Paenibacillus sp. FSL H7-0690. The sequence goes on from NZ_CP150281.1 coordinate 6,099,799, forward strand.
TTGCCAAGAAGACGCACTACCCGTGCAATCTCCACTTGCCCTTTCATATGGGCCTCCATACGAATAGATTCCAGCGCATTGAACAAGAAATGAGGATTGATCTGGCTTGCCAGCATTTTAAAACGGATATCATTCTGTTTCTGTTCCAGCAGACTGTTCTGGTCATTAGATTCCTGTACCTCGTACATCAAATCGTTAATACTCCGTACCATAGAATTGAACTGACGAGCTAACAGGGCAATTTCATCTTTGCCATCAATTTTTAATGAAGTGTCAAAATCACCCGTACTAACGCGGTTAATATGTCTGCTTAACTGCAATAATCGACGTGAAAATAATGAAGAGAAACTATATATGATTAAAAAGGCCAATAAAACGCTTACGGCAATCACGGTAATCGAAAGCTTAATCACCCGATTAGGTTCTTTGACTATACTATCAATAGAAAAAACAGAAATAATTCGCAGGGCGTTACGGCTGGCTTGTGGTTTAAGTTCTTCTATCACTATTTTGGAGGCTTCACCATCTACTTCTGCCTCATAGCTCCCGCTTCCTTGCCCCAAAAGCTTTGTATCAAAAGAAACATCTGCCAGTTTCTTTCCTGTCCGATCGCTCCGGTTCGCAGCAATGATATTATCCTGATCATCCACGATCATGGTATCAAATGATTCCTGGCTCAGAATTGAGGTTAGCTGGTGACTGTTTACATTAATAACGAGCACGCCAATTTTACTGGAGCCCTCCAGCTCGATTTTGCGGACAAGACTTAAATAATTCCGCTGATCACGCTCATCCTCTATATATTCCCAACCGACGAGGCTATCGTACCGCTGTGCTCTCTGATACCACTGGCTCTCCTTAATGGCAGACGAAGGATTGATCAGCTCCCAGTTGTTAAGCAGCGTAGCATTATCAGTGTATAAACGTATGTTGGATATGTCTTTATATAATCTTAGGTATTCACGCATATCAGTGTAATCCCGATAAGCCTCAACCACATCATAAGTGCTTACATACTGGCGTATGGCGAGTTTTTTCAGCCGGGCATCATTGGACAATCGATACGCTATATCTTGCGATACACCGATGACTTCTTCTGTTCTTTTTTTTACCCGATCTACGTTAATTGAAGCTTGCTCCAGTGCGTTCTCAAACGCCATGGTCCTCATCTCAATCGTAAGATAACCACCTACCAGTAATACCGGTAAAAGTGTAGTCAGTAAAAAAGCAAGCAACAGCTTATTGCGGATTTTGATGTCATTCAGCACCTTAACAAACCATTGAAACATGGCCTTTCGCCCCCCGAAACCTTCACTATCTCATGTACAGGCTGCCACTACCTTGGAGATATTCCATACTTTACAGAAGAAAAATGAAAACGGCAACATTTTTGAATATTGCCGTTCATCACCTCTATAAAGAAGATGGTCTTTAAAAAGGCCTTCCGCCAGATGCGAAAGACCTTTTTTATATCAGACAGATTGATAAATGGCGTTTTATTGGCGATATGCAGCCAGCTTGTTATTCAATTCGCGGGTCTGGCCGTAAACTTCCTGATAGAGGTTGAATAGACCATCATAGATTGCCGTTTGTTTCGGATCTGGTTTATAAACATCAGCAGGACGGATAAACGCTTCTGCACATTCCGCAAGGGATGTGAACCATCCGCTTCCATAAGCCGCCAGCATAGCTGCTCCCATTGCCGGACCCTGTTCACTTTCCAGCTTCACGATGGATGCATTGAAAATATCAGCCTGCATTTGCAGCCAAGCCTCATTTTTAGCTCCACCACCAATTGCAATGATCTCTGTAATCTCTTTGCCTGACTCACGTACAATCTCAATGGATTCACGCAGTGAGAAGGTAATGCCTTCTAATACTGCACGTGTAAAATGCGTCAACGTATGCCCTGAATCCATACCAATAAAGCTTCCGCGAATATTCGCATCTGGATGTGGTGTACGTTCTCCTACAATATAAGGTGTGAATAACAGGCCGCCGCTGCCAGCTGGAATAGAGGAAACTCCGCTTAACAGCTCATCAAAGCTTTTGTCCGCCGCAAAGGTTTCTTTGAACCACGTAAGGCTATGACCAGCAGCTAGTGTAACCCCCATAATATAGTAGGCATCTTTTTCACCATGGTTAAAGAAATGGACTTTGCCTTCGAGATTCAAATCTTTATTGCTCTCATAAGAAAGAACTACACCAGATGTACCAATACTGCACATGGTCCGGCCTTCTCCCAATACACCCGCTCCGAGCGCGCCACAAGCATTATCTGCACCACCAGCAAATACCTTTGTTGAAGATAAAAGACCTGACGCTTCAGCAATGTCCGGCAATAAAGTTCCAGTCTGTTCAAAGGATTCTACCAATCTAGGACAAAGAGAAAGCGGAAGTTCAAAAGCCTCTGCGATTTCTGCACTCCATTCTTTAGAACCTACATCCAATAGCAACGTTCCGGCAGCATCGGAGTAATCCATTGCATAATCACCCGTCAACCGATAACGAACATAATCTTTTGGCAGCAGGAACTGATGCGCCTGTGATAATACTTCTGGTTCATTCTCTTGAACCCACAGAATCTTAGGCAGTGTAAAACCTTCCAATGCTTTGTTTCTGGCGATATCGATCAACTTCGTTCCAAGCGTCTTCTCAATCTTACGACATTGTGCAGTAGTACGGGTATCATTCCAAAGAATAGCTGGACGCAGCACTTGCCCTTCTTTATCTACCAGTACCAATCCGTGCATTTGTCCGGAGAAACTTAGACCGTCTACTTGAGACGGGTCTATGCCTGATACTTCAATCAGACGGCGCAGGCTGACCAGCGTGCCCTTTACCCAATCTTCAGGATTTTGCTCACTCCAGTTCGGTTGGGGTCTGCTTAGCGGGTAGGACTCGGAATGCTCAAAAGCCACCTTCCCCTGCGGGTCCACTAGAACAGTCTTCACTGCACTAGTCCCCAAATCAACACCTATAACGTATTTCATTTTTGACCTCCTAAAAGTTTTGTTAGCATAGACTTCATTGAATTACTTCGAGCAAAACTTACTTCGTAAGCATCTTGCTTAGTTTTTACTACAAAAAGGGGGCTGCCGAAGAATGCTCTCTTCAGCAACCCCCGTTGCATTTGTTCAAACTCGACTCAAAGCCTAAGCTTCAAGCTCCCTATAAGGACTACTCAGCCAAGATGTATTGGTTAAGGGTAGCTCTCAGGTATTCTTGACGTCCGGATTGGTTAGGACGTGGGTTCTCATTGTTCAAAGCATATTCAGCCAAAGAAGCCAATGTTGCTTTACCGGAAACGATGTCTGCACCAACGCCTTCTGTGAAGCTGCTGTAGCGTTTGTCAATGAAATCTTCGAATACGCGATCTTCGATCAATTTAGCAGCAACTTTCAAGCCTTTTGCGTAAGTATCCATGCCAGCGATGTGTGCCAAGAACAGATCTTGTGGCTCGAAGGAAGGACGACGTACTTTAGCGTCGAAGTTAATTCCGCCTTTGCCAAGACCGTCATTCTTCAATACTTCATAAAGAGTAAGTGTTGCATCGTAGATGTTTACTGGGAATTCATCAGTATCCCAACCAAGCAGTGTATCCCCTTGGTTAGCGTCAAGTGATCCAAGCATGCCATTAATACGAGCTACACGAAGTTCATGTTCAAAAGTATGACCTGCAAGCGTAGCGTGGTTAGCTTCAAGGTTCAGCTTGAAGTGCTTGTCGAGGTTGTATTTTTGCAAGAACGAAATTGTTGTTGCTGCATCGAAATCATATTGATGTTTAGTAGGCTCTTTTGGTTTAGGTTCGATCAGGAATTGACCATCAAAGCCAATTTCCTTAGCGTAATCTACGGCCATGCTGAACAGACGTGCAATGTTATCTTGTTCAAGACCCATATCTGTATTCAGCAATTCTTCGTAACCTTCACGGCCGCCCCAGAATACATAGTTGCTTGCGCCCAGACGTTTACCAACTTCCAGACCTTTCTTCACTTGTGCTGCTGCATGTGCGAAAACATCAGCGTTAGGTGTAGAACCTGCACCGTGCATATAACGCGGGTTAGTGAACATATTAGCTGTATTCCACAGCAATTTCTTGCCGGAAGTCTTCATGCCTTGTTCAAGGATATCAACAATAGTGTCGATGTTGCTGTAGAACTCACGCAAAGATGCGCCTTCTGGTGCGATATCTACATCATGGAAGCAGAAGTAAGGCAGATCCATCTTGTCCATAAATTCGAATGCTGCTTCAGCGCGAGCTTTAGCTTTATCAAGACCACTCAATTTGTCCCAGCTGCGAATTGCAGTTTCAGCGCCAAACGGATCAGAACCGCCAGCAGTTAATGTATGCCAATAAGCCATTGCAAATTTCAGATGTTCCTCCATAGTTTTGCCGGCTACGACTTCTTTAGGATTGTAGAATTTAAATGCATAAGGGTTGGTGGAACGGCTTCCCTCGTAAGAGATTTTGTTCACTGTCTCAAAATAAGCCATTGTGTAATCCTCCTCATATTGTGCTACGCTAGCAAGCGTTTACAGCATCATCTTAACACATCTTTTTGACTTTGTATATTGGTTAAACAAAGTTTTTTTATAAAATTTCCGCCTCTTTAAGTCTCCCTTGCCTATCCGTTTAATATTCAAAAAATCCAACAAACATAGATTTCCTCTTTTCTGCCGATGTATTGCAATTTCCAGCACATCACTCTAGACTAAGTGGCATACAACAAAAGGGAACTATGCTAAAAAGGATGTGTGATTCGTGAAGGTTACCGGAGATCAGGCGCTGGTCAAAAAAATCAATAAATCGATCGTACTACATACTATTCGAAGGAACTCTCCGCTCTCGCGCGCCAAGGTTTCAGAGATGACCGGACTGAATAAAGCTACCGTATCCAATCTGGTGGCAGAGCTATGCGCTCAAGAATTAGTGACTGAAGTTGGACCAGGTCAATCCAGTGGCGGTCGTAAACCGCTAATGCTGCATTTTAACAGCATGGCTGGCAGCGTAATCGGCATAGAGCTGCGAGTGAAGCAGTTGACAGCCGTCTTATGTGATTTAAGTGGTGGCATTCTTTTCGAAAGCGATTTCTCCCTGGACAATCATGCTCTGCCTTATGTACTGGAACGGATGAAAAAAACAATTTCAGACTTGATTGATAAAGCACCTGAATCCCCATACGGTATCGTCGGCATCGGAGTAGGTGTCCCCGGGATGGTGGATGAGAACGGGGTTGTTCTTTTTGCTCCCAACCTTGGCTGGGAAATGGTCGACCTGCGGGGTATTTTGGAGGCGGAATTCGCGGTTCCAGTCACTATTGATAACGAAGCTAACGCAGGTGCACAAGGTGAACTGAACTTTGGGGCGGCAAAAGATGTTAGACATCTGCTCTATATCAGTGCGGGTTCAGGGATCGGATCCGGTATTATTATTGGCGGAGAGCTGTACAAAGGTGCAAGAGGATATGCCGGCGAGACCGGACATATGACGATTGAAGCACAAGGCAAGCCGTGCAGTTGTGGGAGCCGTGGCTGTTGGGAGCTATATGCCTCGGAAAAAACCTATGACCATTCCGAGTTCTCCCTCCCTGCTCATACCACACAAGAACTGGTCCGTTATGCAGCCGCTGGACAAGAAGACGCCTTGCACCACTTCTCATCTATAGGTGAATATCTCGGCATCGGAGTAACGAATCTAATCAATAGCTTTAATCCAGAGCTGATTGTCATCGGTGGAGCCTTATCCGAAGCAGAAGCCTGGTTAGGGGAGCCCCTTCGCCGGGTTGTAGCCGAGCGTACACTTCCTTATCATAAGCAGCAGCTCGAGATTACCTTCTCCAAGCTGGGCAGCCGAGGCACGATGATAGGCGCGGGGTTCTCTGCAGTTATGCATTTTCTAGGCGATATTCGGGTGACCGTTTAATGTAGTCTAATGGACAACGTTTTGCGGGACAGTTTCACGGGTGAAATTCAAGAGCGGATAGAATTGACGTAAAATTGCCGCATTTAGGTGGATCAAAAGTGCAGTAAAAGCAACTTAAATCCTATATAATAAAGGATAAGTTAGTGTGACATTTATCACTACAACCCCTTTTTTGAAATGGAGAGCGAGTCCATGACCTATGTTGATACGTCTGATATCTCGGCACAGATGTTCATCACTGTGTTGCTTTTTCTGCTCATTATTGCCCCTTTGATCAGTCTCGGTGTGCTCCGTTTTTTTCAAGCCAAAAAGAAATCAGGATTCATTCTGATCGGCAGCGGTGTTGCTGTATACGTCCTATTTCAGATCATTACCTCTTTCACTCAAGCTTAAATTGAACTTTGCGATTTACATCATAAAAAATAGCCTGCGCATATTAGCGTCAGGCTATTTTTGTATACTTAGACCACAAAAAGATCACCTCCAAAATGGAAGCGACCTTTTGCAATTTCCTCACAGAAATATATTTAATTAAACAGTCGCCAATGCTTTGTCGAACTGAGTTTTATTCATCCCCACGATTTTGTGCTCACCAATTACAGTTACAGGAACAGCTCTCATTCCCATATCCCAAACCTGCTGCGCGTAATCATCATTCTGCTCAATATTACGCTCTTCATAGGCTACGCCTTTTTCACTCAAAAAGCTCTTCACCTGACGGCAATGTGGACAATTTGTTGATGTATATACAATTACATTTTCCATCATTAGACCTCCTATGGAAGATTACAGTTATGTTACAGAATAACCGCGCTATGTTCCAGACTTTCAATGTATTTCTCAGCATCCATAGCTGCCATACATCCACTGCCTGCTGCTGTAATTGCTTGTCTATAACGGGTATCCTGCACATCACCACAAGCGAATACGCCTGGGATATTAGTTTCAGAAGTACCTGGGTTAGTCATGATATAACCTTCAGTATTAGTTGTGATTTGTCCACCCAAAAATGCAGTGTTAGGATGGTGGCCAATCGCCACAAACACTCCGCTTGCTTCAATGATTTCTTCTTGTCCGGTCTCATTGTTCAGCACTTTTAGTCCACTCACGCCTTTGTCTCCAGAAGTTACTTCCAGAGGAGTACGATTCAGGCTCCAAGCTACTTTAACATTATCGCGAACGCGATCCTGCATGATCTTGGAAGCACGTAGCTCTTCACGACGGTGTACCAGCGTTACTTTGGAGGCAAAACGAGTCAAGAAACCCGCTTCCTCAAGCGCAGAATCTCCACCGCCAACAACCACGATCTCTTTATTACGGAAGAAGAATCCATCACAGGTAGCACAGGTGCTCACACCGCGTCCCACATTATCCTGCTCGCCTGGGATACCGAGGTATTTTGCCGTAGCGCCAGTCGAAATGATCAGGGTATCCGTCGTAAGAACACCCAATCCTTCAACATTAAGCTTAAAAGGACGCTCTCCAAGTTCTACACTGTTCACCCAACCCGTACGGAATTCCGCACCAAAACGTTCAGCTTGTTTACGCATATTATCCATTAAGTCTGGACCCATAATTCCATCAGGAAATCCCGGGAAATTCTCCACTTCTGTAGTGGTGGTCAATTGTCCGCCAGGCTGAGGTCCTTCGATTACTAGTGGGTTCAAATTGGCACGAGCCAAGTAGATAGCAGCAGTCAACCCCGCCGGTCCGGTTCCAACAATTATTGATTTATACATATCTATATCCTCCTTGAGTTAGACGGCAGTGACGTCGCTTCTTATTTAAAATAATTATAATGTAGTCTTAATTATGCTAACTGAAAGCAAAAATGTCAATAAGCCAGACTCCCTCAGGGAAAAATCATTTGTGAACAATTTAATTTTTGGCAATAAATAATACACAGTAACATCACTGACCTCTTACCGCAACAATCGCAGCCCATTAAGAATAACCAATATCGTACTGCCTTCATGACCGATCACGCCAAAAGGAAGGGCGATGCCCTGCACAAAGTTACTGATCATCAGAACCGCGATTACTGTTACAGCAAAAATCATATTTTGCTTCACAATACGCTGTGAGCGCCGTGCCAATGAAATGGTCGAGGCGATCTCTTCAATATTATCATTCATAAGCACTACATCGGCGATCTCAAGCGCTGCACCACTGCCTTTCATGCCCATTCCCATACCAACAGTCGCTGTAGCCAGAGCAGGCGCATCATTCACACCGTCACCCACCATCACAACATTACCGTGCTCTTCACGAAGCGCCTTAATATGCTTTACTTTATCCTCTGGTAAAAGGTCGGCAAATACTAAATCTACTCCGGTTGAAGCCGCAATAACCTTTGCTGTAGCTTCCCGGTCACCCGTAAGCATAGCCACTTTAATCCCCAGCTCCTGCAGCTTCCGCACTGCGGCTTCTGCTTGTGGGCGAACTGTATCCTGCAATGCAATCATACCTGCAATATGCTCACCGTCCAAAATAATGGAGACAGTCTTCCCCTCTTCCGCCAACTGCTGCCGTTTAGTTCTCCAGAATGCAAGCTCAGAGTTCATCGCAGATGAAATCAGCTCATCCAGTAAATTGGACTTTCCAATTTTCCAGAGATGCCCGTCAACTTGACCTTCAATTCCCCAGCCAGTGATGGTTTTACTTTCCTGCACTCCCCGCAGCTCCAGATATTCTTCCTCAGCTTTACGCACAATGGCTTCCGCCAATGGATGGCGTGACATATGCTCAATGGATGCGCTAATCGCCAGTAATTCTTCCCGGTTGTAGCCTTCAGCTGCAATAAAGTCTGTCACCTGCGGAGTTCCCTCTGTAAGGGTCCCTGTCTTATCAAAAGCTACAACAGAGGTCCGAGCCATATTTTCGAGGTGGACCCCGCCTTTAAATAAAATCCCTTTTCGCGCACTTTTGGAAATGGCCGACAGCATCGCAGGCATAATCGATGAGACCAACGCACAAGGCGAGGCTACTACAAGAAAAACCATCGCTTTATAAAAGGTTGCGCTCCAGCTCCAGTCCAGCAAAAAGGGTGGAAGGAAAATAAGAGCCACAGTCGAGGCAACGACTACCCGTGCATAGATGGCTTCCAGTCTTTTAATGAATCGCTGTGAGTTTGGAACATCCGACTCTGCTTCTTCTACCATCTTAATGATCTTGGAAAAAAGTGTGTTCTCTGCTGATTTCGTTACTTCAATATAAAGTGGACCTTCTCCATTGACCGTACCTGCGAATACTTCGCTACCGGCACATTTTTCAACAGGCACTGACTCTCCTGTAATGGAAGCCTGATCTACTGCCGATTCTCCTCTGTACACCTTGCCATCTGCAGGAATAAGGTCCCCTGGACGTACAAGCAACAGATCTCCAATTACTAACTGATCAATAGCTACCTCGTTCATGCTTCCTTTTTCAATCCGCATGGCTGTGGCAGGTTTCAAGGCCATAAGTGAGGAAATATCCTTCTTACTCCGTTCCATCGTATAGCTCTCTAAAGCTCCACTAAGCGCAAAAATAAAGATGAGCATAGCACCTTCATTCCAGTACCCAATGGTAGCTGCGCCTAGTGCGGCCGCAATCATCAGCAGGTTCACATCGAGATCACGTTCTTTGGCGAGCGTCTCAATGCCTTCTTTGGCTTTGTTCCAGCCACCAATGGTATACGAAATAACATAAAGTACTATAGAGAAAACTTCTGACCAGCTGCCCATAGCCCAAGCAAAAAGCATAAGTACTCCGCTGCCAAGCGCAGCCTGCATCTCGGAGTTGCTGAGCATGGCTCTCAGATCGAACCGGCGTTTTGGAGCGCCTGGTTTCTTCATGCTGCCGGAGATTGAGGTTTGCTGGGGTAAATGTTTTGATGTTGCTTGCATAATAATCACCATCCTGAAAGTTTTGTGTAGGATTACTTCATTGACTTCTCTTCGCAACAAAACTTGCTTCGGGAGCATACGTTTTGTTTTGTCTAAATGATAATGAGAGCCATTCTTAAGACCCCTAAAATGACACATGCTGCCCCGGCTTAGCCGGGACAGCATGAATGATAACTATGAGTAGTGAGAATGATAATCATTGTTGCAATAGTACAACTATATTTCCTTAGTGCAACTTATATTTTAATAATACCACCTTGAACGAAAAAGTAAACCCTACCTTCCGGGTTATTCGTCATAAATTTAAATTAGCGTTTTCCTCTCTTAGCTGCGTATTTTATTTAAAAGCTCGGATAGGACTTGCTCTTCGACTGGCGTCGAATAAGCTCCACCTTCAAAAGACTTCATCGCTCCAATTCCAGCTTGGAACACAAACCGTATACGCCCTTTGCGAACCTTTTTATCCGTATACATCTTATCAATCAGCATTCTATTTGTAATGGTTGCTGGTATTTCAGTCGGAAGTCCCGCCTTCTTCAACAAAGCAATCACACGCTGAGTTTGGTCAGGTGTTACATACTTTAACTGCTCTGCCAGCTGCACCTGAACCGCGAGTCCAATCGCAATAGCTTCACCATGTAATAATTCATAACCACTTAAAGCCTCTAACGCCCGGCCAGCAGTATGCCCCAGATTTAAAATTTGGCGCAGGTTGCTCTCCAGTTCATCCTTTTCCACCACGCTGTACTTGATCTCACAATTATGAAAAGCAATCCGTTCACAAACCTCTCGATCTAATACAAGTTCGCCTTCTGAGGAGACCACTCGCTCCATATTCTGTTCAAGAAACTCAAAAAAGTCAGCATCCGCGATGCAGGCATGTTTGATTGTTTCAGCCAACCCACTACGAAGCTCACGTACCGGAAGCGTTCTCCAAGTGGCTAGGTCAATGTAGACCTTTTTAGGCTGATGAAAAACACCAATTAGATTGGTTGCAACCGGTGTATTCACGCCCGTTTTACCACCAATAGAAGCATCCGCTGCTGCTAAAAGGGTAGTTGCATAGTTCAAACTTGGCACTCCCCGACCAAATGTTCCAGCCAAAAAGCCTGCCAAATCCGTTACCGCTCCACCTCCTATGGCAAGGATACAGCAATCTCGTCCGTAAGAACGGCTTAATAGCCGGTCCTCCAGCTGTGCCTTCGTTTCTCGGGTTTTAGACTTCTCTCCAGCAGGGAAAGAAAATAACTCCGCTTGAAAATCATTCTGATGCAGTTGTTCCAGCAAGGCTTGTCCATACAGGGCTTCAACTTTTGAATCTGTAATAATCGCGAATTTGCTTACATTCTCGACAATTCCATGTTTCAAATCCTCGATCAGAGCGCCAAAAAGACCTTCCCCAATCTCAATATCGTAAGAATGATCAACGACCTTTTGCAGGCCAACTCTAAAATTTGTAGACATCTACAGCACCCCTATTCAGCAAGATGCTAATAAAATTCGAGCCTCCACTCTCATTATCCTGTTTATGTAAAATGTAAGGAGAAGCTGGAAACAAATGCGGAGGTTCCAAAACTAATGTTGTCTGTAGCTATTGGTGATAGTAGAAAGGATTATGTACCTCTTCCTAACGAATAGCGTCTCTGGTGTCCGAAACTACGCTTAAAAAGCTAAAATCAGGCAAATAGCGTCATCTGGGTCCTTAAGCATCGGGGGTTGAGGAGTGCAGAGGTTAAGTGCAGAGTTTAAATGCAAAGCATGAGTGCAAATTAGTTTAAGTGCGGTGGTTGGGCACAGGGTAGGAGTACAGGAGGTTGAGTACGGAGGTTGAGCGCAAAGTATGAGTACGACACGATTGATGAACGTATGATGCAAGTTGCTCGCGTATGTAGCTACTATAGGACTCAGCTGACCTTAATCGCTGGTTTTAAACACATTTGGTATTCTAACGGACCTCATTGCAGCTATTGACCTGAAAAGCACCAAATATGTACCTCTTCCTAACGAATAGCGTCTCTCGTGTCCGAAACCATGCTTAAAAAGCTAAAATCAGGCAAATAGCGTCATCTGGGTCCTTAAGCATCGGGGGGGCGGAGGTTAAGTGCAGACTTTGAGTGCTGATTAGTTTAAGTGCAGAGGTGCACGATTAGTTTAAAGTGCGGAGGTTGAGTGCGGTGGTTGGGCACAGGGTGGGAGTACGGAGGTTGAGCGCAAAGTATGAGTACGACACGAGTGATGAACGTATGATGCAAGTTGCTCGCGTATGTAGCTATTATCGGACTCAGCTGACCCTAATCGCTGATTTTAAACACATTTTGTATTCTAACGGACCCCATTGCAGCTATTGACCTGAAAAGCACCAAATATGCACCTCTTCCTAACGAATAGTGTCTCTGGTGTCCGAAACCATGCTTAAAAAGCTAAAATCAGGCAAATAGCATCATCTGGGTCCTTAAGCATCGGGGGGGTGAGGAGTGCGGAGGTTAGTGCCTAGTTTGAGTGCTGATTAGTTTAAGTGCAGAGGTGCACGATTAGTTTAAAGTGCGGTGATTGAGTAAAGGGATATATGTACGCTGTTGAAGCAGGCCGCTAACGACCAAAAAAACAAAGCAACGATTCTCCGATAACCGGATAATCGCTGCTCTGAAGTCTTTTTTCGATTCTTATATAAACTGCACCGTATCGTTCATCAGAAAAAGCTTACTGCCTTCCCCCGGCGGCAGTATCCAGCGTTTCTCGCTGCCTGGCGATCCAGATCAGGCAGGCCGCTCTCAGCAGCGCTTCGGTCCGCTGACCGGCGCTGCAAAAGATCCCGCTGAGCCCGATCTGATACAGATCGGCCAAAGCCGACGCCGCCGGTGTCCCCGCGGCGAGCACCACCGCCGCCGGCTTCACGCTCGTCACGGCGGCAAAAATCTTCCCCGCCGCCAGGGCGAATTCCTCCGCGGCGGTCTCTTCCGGCGCGTGTTCGCCCGCCGCGCCGTCCAGCACTAGGAAATCGGCGATACGCGCGATTTCCGCAGCGGCGGCAGGCTCCACATCGGGCGCGATCAGCGCCCCGATGCGGCATGCCGCCGCATAAGCGTGGCCGAGTGTCTGATCGGCCACGTCTTCGATGAATTCGCGCTTTGCAGCGAATTCGGCTGCGCTTGCGGTGTAGGCGACCAGCAGGTCAAGGCGGCAATCGCCGCCTTGCCGCTGGCTCTCCGCCACCGCAGCGAACAGCGCTTCGAGCTGCGCGTCCTGAAGCGCGGCAAGCTTGGCGGGCTGCGCCACCGCAAGCGACTCTGGATGCAGCAGGGTGACCGCTGCCCATTCGCCATCCGGCGATTCGAGCAGCTCGGCAACAGCTGCACGCAGACGATAAGAGATTCGCTGCAGAATACGCGCTGTTTGGAGTTCATCCTCGCTGGATAACCAGTTCTCATAAAGACAGAACAGCTCTGGTTCCAGCAGCCATTCCTCACTCCGTATCAAACACGGGCCCGCTTGAACAGTCCTTGTTCCTTCCCGTCCAGCAAGACGTTCTTCTCTTCCTTCACGCAGCACTAGGAATGTCGATGGTTCCCCCGGCCGCTTAAAATAAGACCGCTTCAAAGGCTCAATGACATCCCTCTGCTCTACTCCAGCGATAAATTCTGCGGCAGCGGAGGCTACGGATCCAGCTTGGCTCATTTCCATTCCCACAGTCCGATCACCAGCCTTATACATGAACTTGAACGGGCGCTCTTCACTACTCCGCAAACCATCCTGCTGACGTTCACCCTTCATCCTCGCACCCACCCTTTATCTTTGGATTGCTGCCGGTATGCCAAGCTATATAACATAAGCGACCGACATTTCATTTACCTACCTCACTTATAAATACGGGAGCCACACCTGAAATATGCAAGCGTTGCCAAATCCGATGAATATTCCAACTTTTTTAGGCAACAAAAAAAGCATTACCGCAGAGCAGTAATGCTTTTCGAAATATAAACTTCTATTGTTGACTGGCAGCAATAGCTTGCTCCAGATCATAGATAATATCATCAATGGACTCCGTCCCGATCGACAAACGCAGCAATTCCGGCGTTACTCCGGCTGTGATTTGCTCCTCATCCGACAGCTGTGCATGAGTTGTGCTCGCTGGGTGGATGATCAATGACTTGGAATCCCCAACATTCGCTAAATGAGAGAACAGCTTCACATTCTCAATCAGCTTACGTCCCGCAGCACTTCCACCTTTAATACCAAAAGTAAGGATCGCACCTTGGCCTTTAGGCAAATACTTTTGCGCTAATTCATGAGATGGATGCGTAGGAAGTCCCGAATAACTTACCCATTCCACATCTGAATGTGCCTCCAAATATTGCGCTACCTTCAGCGCATTCTGGCTATGACGTTCCATCCGCAAATGAAGAGTCTCCAGACCTTGCAGCAGCATCCAAGAGTTGAACGGTGAAATCGCCGCCCCTAAATCGCGAAGCAATTGAACGCGGGCTTTAATAATATAAGCAATCGGGCCCACCGCTTCCGTATAAACCACTCCATGATAGCTTGGATCTGGCTCCGTAAGACCTGGGAATTTACCGCTTGCCTTCCAATCAAATTTACCGCCGTCAACAATAATCCCGCCAATGGATGTACCATGTCCACCGATGAATTTGGTTGCCGAATGGACAACAATGTCCGCGCCATGCTCAATCGGACGCAATAAATATGGACTTGGGAACGTATTGTCTACGATGAGAGGAATCCCATGTTCATGGGCGATCGCTGCAACTGCCGCAATATCCAGAACATTTCCCTGTGGGTTGCCGATTGTTTCCGCATACAAGGCTTTGGTCTTATCTGTAATCGCAGCACGGAAGTTCTCAGGATTATCCGAATCTACGAAATGTACCTTAATACCAAGCTTAGGCAGTGTTGTCGAAAATAGATTATAAGTCCCGCCATATAGGCTTGCTGCAGATACAATTTCATCCCCAGCGCCCGCAATATTTAGAATGGAAAAGGAAATAGCCGCTGCCCCGGAAGCTGTAGCAAGCGCACCTGCCCCGCCCTCAAGTGCTGCCACACGCTGTTCAAATACATCCGTAGTTGGGTTCATCAGCCGAGTATAAATATTACCGAATTCTTTAAGCGCGAACAGATCCGCTGCATGATCAGCATCACGGAACCCGTAGGAAGTGGTCTGATAAAGCGGTACAGCACGTGAGAAAGTAGTTGGATCAATTTCCTGGCCTGCATGGACAGCCAAAGTTTCAAACGACAGCTTGCGATCTTCTGACATAGGTATTTCCTCCCCTATAATTAAGTATAGAAATGATTAACAATTTTGAATTGTACCCATTCTCTCACAAACCACGTCATTTGAAAAGAAAAAAATCTCATTATTCCGGTGTGAATTATTGTACTTTGGTCAAATGCTTCTGCTAGTGTCCTCTACCTACTGGATAACGCTTTCAATATAAATTAATAAAAACCTCAACCTTATGTATAAAACACAATCGCTAATCAAGCTGATCGGTTAATAGTTTGAATCAGGACAGCGGCGAATGAGCTTGTCCTCCTCACTCGCCGCTTCCGATTCAGCCCTTCGGCTTAGTAATTGCTTTGGCTTGTTTCGCCTTTAGCAATCGCTACACCACCACTAGTTCCAATACGGCTTGCACCTGCTTGTACCATTACATGTGCATCTTCTGCACTACGTACACCACCGGAAGCTTTTACACCGATATTAGGTCCAACTGTAGCACGCATAAGCGCGATATCTTCTTTCGTTGCCCCGCCTGTAGAGAATCCAGTGGATGTTTTTACGTAATCTGCTCCGGCCTCAACAGATAGCTTGCAGGCACGAACTTTTTCTTCTTCCGTTAACAGACAAGCCTCAATGATGACTTTTGTCAGGGCTTTGCCGCGCGCTGCATCTACAACAGCTGCAATATCACGTTTAACCAGCTCATCGTTGCCATCTTTTAATGCTCCGATATTGATGACCATATCCACCTCGCCTGCACCTTTAGCGATAGCATCGGTAGTCTCGAATGCTTTGCTCTCTGTTGTCGATGACCCCAGCGGAAAGCCGATTACTGTACATACTTTAACCTCAGGCGTATCTTTCAGCACTTCATGGGCAGTAGCTACCCAAGCAGGGTTTACGCAAACAGAAGCAAACTTATAAGTTTTAGCTTCCTCCGCCAATTTAATAATGTCTTCTTTCCGTGCATCTGCTTTAAGCAGTGTATGATCAATGATCCCCGATAGTGTAATTTCGCTCATTTTTATTATTCCTCCATGATTTGGATAGTAGTTTTTTTCATCTCTGTAATCATACCAATAGAACTGTGCTTTGCAAAGCAAACAGGATGGGCATGCCTACCTCAAACCTTAATTTGTGCAGATTTTATGGATTTTAAGTAGTTTCTCATTCCCTAAATTATCTTTTAAAAAAAATAAAGGTTTAATCCCCTAAACTTTCCCAATTAAAAATACGATAATAGTCTTAGATAAATAGGTTTTTTTATCCTATTCATCAAAATTTTTCTTAGATAAAACTTAGGAGGAGATTAATCAAAAATGGGAAACTTCAATTTCGCCACAAATGCTGCCGATCAAAAACTGAATGTACAAGTGGAAGGAACTATGTCGCCAGAAGATGCAGGACGTTTCATTAATGAGTACAACCAAATCATAAGTGCATTCGACCCGAAACAATATGAGATCATCCTAGATTGCAAGACATTGAATGTATCCTCAAAGGACACACTTCCCATGCTTGAGCAATGCTACATACTGTACAAACAATCCGGATTTAAAAAAGTAACCTTTATTATTGCCAAAAGCCCTGTCCTAAAAATGCAGTTAAGCCGAGTGGCACGGGCAACGAAATTAGAAAATTACGAAATTATTGAAGCATAGGAGGCGCCACTTGGGACATATAGCGATTCGCCAAGCTGCTTATTACCACCCAGAGCATATCGTAGATAACGAATATTATCTGAAGCATTTTCAGAGTATGGGCAAGGACATCAAACGATTCCTAGAAGTCATGGGTCGCGACCGGAGATACATCGTAAAAGAACAGGGTGAAAATGCTCTGACGATGGGATTAAAGGCTGCCCAAAAAGTGCTTAGCGAAGCGAATTTGCAAGGTGAGGATATGGACATGATCATGTTCGCTTCACAGACGCCAGAGTACACCTATCCTACCAATGCACTTCTCCTACACCGTATGCTTCAAGGTAAACACCGGACCATTACGCAGGATTCCAATGCTAACTGCGCAGGAATGGTCTCCGCCGTGGAGCAGACAAGTCGTTATATGCAAGCCAATCCCAGCATCAGGTACGCACTCGTTGTAGGAAGCGACTACAGCTCAGTGAACTGCAATACAGATGATGAAATTACTTACCCTAACTTTGGGGACGCCGCAGCAGCAGTGATTCTAGAGCGCAGCAGTGAGTATGCAGGCTTCATAGATTCCCTTTATTACACCGATTCTGAAGGCTCCGAAAATATTATGTTCCCGGCCTGCGGCCTGTCGAATATTTATCAAGAGGGTATGACCCCAGAGCAGATTCGGATACGGTGGACCCCTTTTGACGGTACAGTGTGTGTGGATGCGGCTATAGCGGATATGAAGGAGCTTCTCTCACGCAACGGTCTGACTACGGATGATATCTCTGCATTCTGCCTTTCACAATTCTCACTGAAAAATATCGAGCTCATCCAAATCGGACTTGGGCTAACCGCAGAAAAGTTCATTTATGTAGGCGACGAGTTCGGCTACACAGCCACAAGCAGTCCTTTTATCGCCTTTCAACGCGGAGTCGAGGACGGACGAATTAAACGTGGCGATTATGTCTTCTTTTGGTCAGTTGGCGCTGGCTGGCAAATTCCTACGATGCTTTATCAATATTAATAGCATAAAAAGCCCTACTTCTATAGAAGTAGGGCTTTCATCAGAGGAAATAAATCAGAAACCCAATAATGAATTATTTAGTCAGGGATTGAACATCCACAAAAGGTGTGGCTCCCCCTGTTACAGATGGCAACACGCCGTTCCATTTTTCCAGCGCTTTCTCCTGAACCTCAATTTGCTTCAGCTGCACCAGCTCAGGTGTAACCTCTTGCTTCTTAAGTCTTAAAGATTCAGCCTCTGCTTGCGCCTGGGCGATTTTTTGCTTCGCTTCAATTTCAATCCGCCGGAGATCATTTTCGGCCTTCAATGCCTGCTGCTGGGCGACCTGCTTTGCTTCAATCGACTGGTTAAATGCCTCCGAGAATTTAAAGTTAACGATGTTAATATCGTTGACGATCAGGTCATATTTTGCCAGCCTAGCGGTTAAGTGCTCACTAATCTCACTCGACACTACATCACGACGCGTAATCAAATCCTCTGCTGGATATTTGGCTGTCACTTCTTTAACGATTTCTTGAATGGCCGGATTGATAATTACACTATCAAAATTACCTCCGATATTGTTCATCAGATTAAAGGCGGAAGCCTTATTTACGGAATAGTTCACCGCCACATGTGTGGACACGGGCTGAAGATCTTTTGAAGAGGCTGAAGTATCGGTCTCCGCCTTCGTTACCTGTGTATTGACCTGAATCACCGTCTGAATAAATGGAATTTTAAAATGAATGCCGGGTGACAATGTATTGTCATTTAATTTACCAAAGGTTTTGTATAAACCTACATGCCCATATTCCACAGATACAAAAGAGTTCGCGCCGATCAACAATACAATAAGCACCGCTGCAATACCGGTGACTATTTTTCCCGGACGCAGCTGTTTCAATTTCGGATTCATTTGCATATTCATCCAATACCCCTCCTAGATTATGGATAATCATTCAAGCTTAACCGTCTATACGGAGGTTTAGGGTAAATGGTCGCAGGAAATATTTCAACAGCAGTGGTCATGGCGTTACCGCTCTGGAATCAGTCCTTCTACGGTCAACCGGAATTTCTTGCTCTGCTTGTCCCCGATATTAGAAGCTTCATATATTCCTTCATCCGTTAGCACCACTGAGTCCGCCTTTAAAGCATCATTAACAAAAGTTATCTCAGCGTGATCAACATTCCAGCGGTAAATATAGGCACTCATCGGATTTCCATGTGCGGCTACACCCTCAAAAGATCCATCCTGATCAACATCCAGCTCTTTGGAATGTCCGGTATCAATTTGCAGCAAACCCGAGGGGTTACCGCTCTCGTCGATTAAATAATAGTTACTGAGCGAGTTATTTGCTCCTAATCCTCCGGTGATTTTCAACACCTTTTCGCTAAATAGCCGCACTACTTCTACCTTGATATCCTCCGGTTGACGATAATTATAAGTTCCTATCGCCCCTAGACTGTATTGTCCTTTGGAAGTAGAAGTTCTGGCATACACATAGTCTTCGTCACTAGCCATCGTATACACACTCACTTTGAGTCCTCCAAAATCCTCCAGCTTCTTCTCTGTAATCAAAGTAGCGCCTGTGGGTGGAGCACTTAGTTGAGAGACTATGGGCATTGTATCCACCAGGTTCCACTCCAGCTTAATGAGGTTAGCAGCGGTGTTTGTTGGCTTCGGTCTTGAGGTGTGGTAGTCGTTAGCCGATTGAGCGGGGGATGGGTCCACCTGATGTTGGCAACCTGCCAGTAGATTCATTAGAAGCAAGGCTGTCAGCGTAACGGATTTATGTAAAGGAAACATCCTTGATCACTTCCTAACCTCTTTTTAAAAATAAATCTTTCACTAATCATAGATGAAGTTAGGCATTCAAATGTTACTTTTAGGAGGCGGGAGGGTTAATTTATTGTCTTTTGAGGGTATGCGCCGATCAAACAGCTAAATTGGCATACAAAAAACCCGCATGAAATGCGGGTTAAGGTTAGCTATCCAGAATCAAGAGCCTAGCAGTTCACGCGCCAGTAGCCGGTAAACCTCTAGCCGTTTCTCCTGCGAATGTGGGATGCTGCATATCATTGCTTCTTGGAATCCATATTGTGCTTGTTCTTCTTGCAAACGTACGGCGATGTCTTTAACCGCACCAACTAAATGAATCTTGCGCCCTTCCTTGATTGACATCCGGTCAATTTCCGATAGCGAAATGTTCTGAGCTTCTTCTGGTGTCAGCACCTGAGTAATCCGGCCCTTACTCATCATCAACCGAAAAATATCCTGCGGCAATGCTTCATACTCAGCCTCTTCCTTCGTTTCTGCTGTGGTCACCATATAGGATACACTGATCTCTGGTTTGTCCATAAAGATAGAAGGCTGGTAGTTATTCCGGTAATGGTCCAAGATCTCATTACTCATCGCACCATTAAAAAATTGTGCGAAGGAGTATCCGACTCCCATTTGTGCAGCTTTTCGCGCACTATTGCCGCTCGAGCCTAACAACCATACTTCAGGGAGCGCCACCTTCGTTGGAGCAGCGAGATTTTTGGCATATAGCTCATCTTCCGGAATCTGATCACTAAGCAGCTGCATGGTAATGCCAAGCTTGTCATACATATTATGCAGCATTAACTCACGGCCTTCAGATAAAGCGTACATGGCGCTTGTATCGCCACCAGGAGCTCGTCCCACACCAAAATCAATTCTCCCCGGGGAAAAAGCACTTAACGTTTTAAATACTTCCGCCAGCTTAAGCGGAGAATAATGCATCATCATTACACCGCCGGTGCCGATTCGAATACGGTTGGTCTTGGCGGCTAAACGGGCAGCCGTTACTTCCGGAGCTGAGCTAGCAAATGTATTTCCGCCATGGTGCTCTGCCATCCACATTCTGCTATATCCCAGCTCATCTGCTAAAATGGCGAGTTCTTCTGCTTTATTCAGGGCACCTTCCGCAGTGTTGCCGCTTGTCACGGGTGCCTGATCCAATATGCTTAATCTCATGCGAATACATCCCTTCTTTGGTTAGATGACCATTTTATTACTGACCCATTCCTCTAGGGCTGCAATCTTATCTTTAAAGCGTTCACCACGCATTTCCTCCGACAACGAAGCAATAGTCTCCCGCTTTAATACGGCTTTCCAAGAGGATTCAGCTTCTTCCATCAGATTCGATAACAGGCAGCAGCTGTCTTCTTTTTCTAAATCCAACATATCTACCAGAATACCATTCGATGAATACAGCGACTGCTGGCCTTCCACCGCGAGGTAAACGTCATATACACGAATATCTTCAGGGCTTTTCTTTAATTTAAAACCGCCTTTAATGCCGGGAACAGACGTGATGATGTCTGCGGTTACCAGCTTTCTTAACAGTTTCTGAAAATAGGTCGCCGATGCTCCGAGCTGCTGGCTAATCGCTTCCCCAGACAACACCGCCTTATCCGGCAGCATGTTGAGTAGAACCAGTGCATATACCGACTGTTCTACCCCTGTTTTCATATGCATGTACAGCACCTCGATTTACGTAAATAGCTTGATTCAAACTGTAGATAATACCATCCGCGTATAAAGCGGATAAACATTATCCACTTTATATTTTATATTATTTTAAACCCAAAGTAAAACCTTGCTGGCCTTTCTTTCAGTTAATATCTGCTATAAAAAAAAGATCGCGCATATAGCGCAATCTTTTTTCATATGGATAATCCCACCCGCTGAACCAGCTGTGAGCTCTGGTCATTAAGTCCGGTAATGGTGACTTTTTTACCATGCTCGGCGTATTTGCTCATCGTCTTCGCTATGGCATGGACAGCGGATTGGTCCCACACATGGGAGTGTGAAAAATCGATAATAATATGATCCGGATCGCTATCGTAGGCGAATTCATGAATGAAGTGGCTTGTCGTGCCGAAGAACAACTGGCCGGATACCGCATATGTTTTGGAAGAGGTTGCTTCCTGAACAGTTAGGCGGATCGAAGCTATTTTCCAAGCAAACGTTAAAGCACTTAGCAGAACTCCAAACAAAACCCCAATAGAAAGGTTGTCCGTAACCACCACAGTGACCACCGTCACAATCATAACCAGCGCATCGCTTAGCGGAACACGGGTTAAAGTTTTGAGTGAGCCCCATTCAAAGGTGCTGATACAGACCATTATCATTACGCCGACGAGCGCACCCATCGGGATCTGCTTCACCACATCGCCAAGTACGATAATTAAGAATAATAAAAAGATCCCTGATACAAACGTGGACAGACGCGTGCGTCCTCCTGACTTCATGTTAACCATCGATTGGCCAATCATCGCACAGCCTGCCATCCCTCCGAAAAAACCAGTGACTACATTCGCAAGCCCCTGTCCCTTCGCCTCTCTGTTCTTATCACTACCTGTGCCCGTAATATCATCTATTAAGGTGGCAGTCATCAGGGATTCCAATAGCCCAACTACGGCCAGCGAAAGTGAATATGGCAAAATAATAAGCAGCGTATCCAGCGTGAACGGGATTTGCGGGAGATGGAATAGTGGCAAAGTTGCTGTAATATTCCCCATATCGCCTACGGTTCTTACGTCCAGATGAAGAGCGATGCTAAGAACAGAAACAATAACAATCGCTACAAGTGCTGAAGGTACGGCTTTGGTAAACCGAGGAACCGTGTAGATAATAAGCAAGGTCAGAGCTACCAGTCCGTACATCACCCAGCCTTGTCCTTTAAAATGGGTAAGCTGTGCCATAAAAATCAGTATCGCCAGCGCGTTGACAAAACCCGTCATGACCGGCTGTGGCAAAAACGTGATAAACCGCCCCAGCTTTAGCATCCCCATCAATATCTGAAACACGCCAGCCAATACAGTTGCCGCGAACAGATACTCTATTCCGTGTTCTAGTACGAGACTTCCGACTAACAGAGCCATAGCTCCCGTAGCCGCCGAGATCATTCCGGGTCTGCCTCCGGCAAGTGCCGTTACAATCGCAATGCAAAAAGAGGCATATAAACCAACCATCGGACTTACTCCCGCCAGGATCGAAAAAGCGATCGCTTCAGGAATCAGCGCAACGGCTACGGTCATCCCCGATAAAATATCGGTTCGAGTGTTAGAAAACCACCCATTATTTAAGGTAAGCTGCTTCAAAATCTATTTTCCTCCTGTGACTATTAAAATGTGTGGATCTTTTGTCAGAAAAGACCCGGGGCCGGTGCAACGCTAATGTTGCTTATTGTACTCGACCCACCTTCACCTTCACAAAAAGATTAGTTAGACTTGTAAGCGCTTATACACCTCATTTTCTAGCGAATCCTTAAAATATCATGCAAATTCTATATTTCTAGATTACCGGTACAATCCGGAAGCCTTCACTTCATTAAAGAAGGTGTTGAATTCATCAATGTTCAGCTGCTGAGCGGCATCAGACAATGCCGTTGCAGGATCAGGATGCACTTCCACCATAATACCGTCAGCTCCAGCTGCGAGTGCGGCTTTCGCACATGGAATAAGGATGTCTTTGCGGCCTGTCGAGTGAGTTACATCAACCAATACTGGCAAATGACATTCCTGTTTGAGAATTGGCACTGCTGAGATATCAAGCGTATTGCGGGTCGCTTTTTCATAGGTACGAATTCCACGTTCAATCAGCATGATCTGTGTGTTTCCACGAGACATGATATATTCCGCTGCATGGATGAATTCATCGAGTGTGGCAGCCAATCCACGTTTCAGCAGTACCGGCTTGTCGACTTCTCCGACCGCTTTTAGCAGCTCGAAATTATGCATATTACGTGCACCGATCTGGATGATATCCACATAATCAAGTGACTCTTCAATATGTCTTGGATCTACAATTTCGCTGATGGTCAGCAGTCCATATTCATTTGCTGCTTCTCGTAATATTCTTAAACCGTCCATTCCCAGCCCTTGGAAATCATAAGGTGAAGTCCGAGGCTTGAAGGCACCACCACGCATTACACGTACTCCGGCTTTTTGCAGGGCGGCAGCTACGGTGCGAGTCTGCAGTTCACTTTCCACAGAGCAAGGTCCGGCTACCATCAGTGAAGAAGGACCGCCAACCGTTACATCTCCCGGCAGAACAATCACTGTATCCTCTTTGTGGCTCTTGCGGGCTACCAGTAAAGTTTTTTTATGATCATCTGTTTGTAAGTCCAGAGAAGCTGAGAAAATTTGTTTGAAGAGGCTACGGATCGTCCCGTTAGTGAAAGGGCCTTTGTTGCTCGCTACGAGCTTATCCAGCATCTGTTTTTCCCGTTCTGGATCAAATTTAGGGACACCTTGTTTTTCTTTAACTCCTCCAATCTCCTGAACAATCTTAGCCCGCTCGGAGATCAGCTCCAACAATTGCCCATTAATTTCATCCAGACGACCTCTAAGAACATCCAATTCCACGTTACTCATTACCCTTCCACTCCCTCTTTTTGTTATAATTTGGAACGCAAAAAGGCCCCCCGTCGCAAGGGACGAGGAGCCGTGGTACCACCCTTATTTAGAATTAACCCGAATACTAGCACAAAGGAATAGAATCTCATATTCCCCTGACTAAGAATTAATTCTGTCTTTCACCCGGTAACGCGGGGCGCGGGCCTCCCTACTCATACCTGCCACAACCTGTGACAAACTACTTCAGGGGCCGACTCGGAAGTGAACTTCGGCATTAATCGTCTCATGAGGGTGCTCTCAGTCTCCGGCACGCCTTCCCTGTTAAGATCCGCTATAATGCTTACTCTCTTCGTCATAGTCCTTATTTATGTCAGCGCGGCTTTTGCGCTGGTTTCTGCTATCTTAATCAAAAAACGTTCCCGATGCAAGATAATAATGGAACGCAGAGTAGCTTTAACGCAATAAATTTTTTTGACTGATCCATACCCATTATCTATCCTATTCCAACCTGGCAATTACGGTTCCAATTCCTTCAAGCTGAATTGTTTGACAGCGATAATTGAATTGTTTACAATTTAATTATTATAAATATTTCCTGTTCTTTTTCAAAAAGCATAGATAACTGAAGGGATGTAGCAGCCATGAGCATTTATCAATATTCAGCACGCAGTATTCGGGGAAAAGATATCGAGCTAGAGCAATACAAAGGTAAAGTGCTACTGATAGTGAATACAGCAAGTAAGTGCGGATTTACCCACCAATATTCAGATCTGCAAAAGCTTTATGAGCGGTACGAGGAACGCGGCCTCCAAATACTCGGCTTTCCTTCCAATCAATTTGGAGAGCAAGAACCCGGCAGCAATGAAGAGGTTAATGTATTTTGCCAAATCAATTACGGGGTAACCTTCCCACTCTTTGAAAAGGTTGACGTAAAAGGCGAAGCTAAACACCCTCTTTTCACCTACCTGACAGAACAGGCTGGATTTGAAGGGTTCGATATCAACCATTCTTCAGGAAAGCTGTTGCAAAGCATGCTTGAAGACAAAGATCCAGAGGCTCTGAACAATGACGAAATCAAGTGGAACTTCACTAAATTCCTGATTGATCGCGAAGGCAATGTGGTCACTAGATTCGAATCTACGGTGGACCCGCTGGATATTGAACCAGCTATCGAAGCCCTGCTATAAGTTTCTAATATATGAAAAATCCGCCCAGCTTTCGGGCGGATTTTTTGGGTTTAAGCATCTGCTTAATCATGTACGGTACTGCTCGGTAAATACTTCAAAATAAGGAGTCGTGTCCCTCTCCGCCATCGAACCATTCGCACCAGGTCCCCAGCCGATTTCAGCACGCCAGCTTCCCAACACACCTGACTGAATCAGCGCCTCCTCATTTACACCGATCAGCTGATCCGCCTGTGGTGCCACGTATAAAGCATCTACAGGACAATAAGCTTCACACATGAAACAGGTCTGGCAATCTTCCTGACGGGCAATGACCGGAATCTTCCCCTGCATTTCGAATACGTTCGTCGGACATACTTTCGTACACAGCTTACAACCAACACAACGCTCCAAGCTGATTAATTCGATCATATCGCTTGCCCCTCCTTCAGCGCATTCAGTTCATGAGCATGGGGCACAGCCTCTGTACTGACGCTTATATGTTGAATACCGGATAAGATCAGCCGGTGAGTCTGGCGCGGATCAAGCTCCGGATATTCCGCTAGCTTTTGCAGTCCGCGGGTCTCTTTCCGGGCGAGTGCCGCGGTGTACATCCACCTGCCGACCGCGAGCATAGCCGCGGCTTCACGTGATTGCACGATGCCCTGAACGCTGGCAGGAGCCTGCCCGTTCAAATAGGGCATCAAGGCATTCAGCCGCTTCAAGGCTGAAGAAATGCCCGGCTCGCTGCGGAAATAATTGATCTGCAGCGGCAAGATTTCACGCTGGATTGCCGCGATTAGCGGCTTCACCTCCAGCGTTTCCGAGGCATCGGCGCCAGCCGCCAGCCCGTAGCGTCCCGCTGCGGTCAGCTTGCGGCTGTTCGCCTGTCCTCGGCAGGACAGCGCATGCTGCGCGGCTCCCTGTCCAGCCCAGCTTCCGCTGCACATGGCCCAGGAAGCGTTATAAGCCCCGCCGCCGGAGATGGCGCCGGTCACTTTCTCGCGAGATGCGGCATCACCGGCCGCATAGAGTCCGGGCACGGTCGTCTGGCAATCCGTGCCGCTCAAGCGCAGACCCCCAGTGCCGCGCATCGTGCCCTCATAGCGCAGGGTGAGCGGGAATTTCTGCTTAAACGCATCAATTCCCGCCCGCTCCAGCGGCATAAAGAAAATCGGATGCGCTTTGCGCAGGAAATCCTGTTTCTCCGCGGTGTCTGCCAGATCCAGCGAAGCGTAAACCGGACCCTTCAGCATCAGCTCAGGAATGCTGCCAAAGGTCCGATCCCCTCTATGCAACGGATGACCGTCCGCGTCATAGAGAGTGGCCCAAGCCAGCATACGGCCACGTGTTACGGTTCCGTCCGCAAAGCTTGGCGCATATTGGCGGCTGAATTCCATGCCCGAGAGATCAGCTCCCACCTCTGCGGACATCAACAATCCTTCCCCTGTCAGCACGTTGCAACCAAGGCCTTTGCTGAGAAAAGCACAGCCTCCGGTAGCCATCACAACGGCATTCGCCTTCACTTCCCAGGACTCTCCTGTCAGGCGGTTGATCCCACGCGCTCCACCAACACCGTGTTCATCATGAAGAAGTTCCAGCGCTGGTGACTGATCAAGAATTGTGACCCCTGCTTTGCGCACAACTTTTCGCATAATCCGCATATATTCTGGTCCATGGAGATGGGTACGCAGTGAGTTTCCTTCTTCATCCTTCGGAAACGGATACCCCCACTGCTCCACTTGAGCCAGGTTCTGCTCTACCTGATCCAGCACCCGGTGAATCCAAGCATTCTCCGACAAATATCCGCCGGCCTTAAGTCTGGCCTGCACTGCCTGCTCCCGCAGCTCGGCAATGGGAGGAATAACGAGCAACGTTGTTCCTCCCGGTGCAGTTGCGCCACTAGTGCCCAAGTAGCCCTTATCCGCCAGGACTACCTTTGCACCTTGCGAGGCTGCACTCCATGCCGACCACGCCCCAGCAGGACCTCCGCCAAGCACGAGGACATCCACTGTCATTTCCTTCTTAAGCTGCGACATATTTTTTCCTCCTACACCATTAGCTTGAGTTAGTTGAACTTAAAAATCACTAAAGGGAGGAGTGGCGGCCGAAAGTCCAAACATTCACCGCAGTCACTCAATTACCTTTACAGAAGAATCTTAAGTTCAATTAAAGCAACCTTTAAGCAACTTATTTCAGCTGCCAATCGCTAATATTGAAGTCTTTTTTCGCTAACTTCTCTTCGACGAGGAAGTTTTTGGTACCGTCCAGCAGCTTTGTTCCTTCATCAGTGAACGCAGTATCCTTGATATCACTAATTGGATTCACTTGCTTCGCCAGCTCAGGCGTTGTATCTCCGATTTCAGCCAGAAATTGATAATACTCATCTTCATGCTGCTTCAAGTCTGCCAAGGCCTTCTCTCTAGCTTCGTTCCATACCTTCGGAAAATCAGGGAATTTCGCCAGATAATCCTCAGACACAACTGTTGCGCTAGAACCAAGCAGGTTCGGGTGCTTCGAGGCATCATCCAAGTGAGTGTAACCTTGGTCAATCAGCTTCAGCGCAGGAACACCTAGATTTGTTGTAGCATCTACATCTCCACGGGCTAAAGCTGCAGTAGCATCAGGAATGAGCATATGCACGAGTTTGTAGTCGGTCACGCCTTCTTCCTGTAGTAATCCAACTACATATCGGTGCATGAAGGAGCCTTTTTGAATCGCGATAGTTTTACCTTGCAGATCTTTCACCGTCTTGGGCCCATCCTTCTTGCCGATCAAATAACCAATCGTGTTCGCGGAAGATTGTGAAATCAGACGGGTCTTGGCTCCAGAAGCGTAGGCAATAATAGCAGGTGTATCTCCAAGGCTGCCGATATCCAGCCGACCACTAATCAAGGATTCTGTCTGATCCGGACCGTTTGGAAAGCCAGTAAGCTTCACTTCAGTAATGCCGTATTTCTTCAACTCTTCTTGAATAATCCCTTTATAAAAGCCCCAACCCTCTGCACCGCCGGGCACATTCAATTTGTTGGAACCGATAAACCCAAAGTTCAATACCGCTGGAACATTGCTCGTGCTCGTGGCCCCTTCTCCCGCCTTCTCCGTATTTGATCCCCCGGAGGCAGATGCTCCATTGCCGCCCGTATTATTTCCGCAAGCCTGAAGCACCAGCATGGCCATCATAATTGTAGTTAAAAGTGCAAACCGAATCTTCCTAGAACGTTTCCCTTGAATCTCTCTGTACGCTTGTTTCATTGTTTCTCCCCCTAGGTTTATGCTATTTATTTAAATCTTGATCCAGCTCAGAACCCTGCCCTCGACGCCAATTTATACATAAAGTCATGGCTTGCCACCGGCTGCCTGCCCTTACCCCAGCCTACTTTTTCACGATAACCGCCAAGTAGTTTCTGCTCCTGAAGTTCCGCTTCTGTCACACCAATAATATTCTCAGAGTCTGGTGCAACGTAGAGAGCATCGACAGGACAATACAGCTCACACATAAAGCAAGTCTGGCAATCACTCTGCCGGGCAATAACAGGAATGCCATCCTCTACCCGTTCGAAAACATTAGTCGGGCAGACAGATACACATTGGTTGCACTCTACACATCTGGCAGCGCTGATCACCTCAATCACGATAGAACACCCTCCTTAGCCACGGCTTCCGTCTTCACCCATACCTGATCTAATCCGCCACTGATCAAGCGGTGATGCTGGCCATGATCTGTAGCCTTGAAATCCTCACGCTTATGCATGCCTCTCGTCTCTGTACGAGCAAGTGCAGAATTGTACATCCAGCGGGCTGTTGCGGTCATGGCTTCGGCTTCCCGTGCCTTGACCCCTTCTGGCGTACGCTGAATTTCGCGGCTTCGTTGCTCTTTCCACAATCCATCCAGACGATCTAGTGCAGACGTCAGCCCTTGTTCTGTCCGGAACAAATTGATATCATACGGCTTCACCTCAGCCTGTACAGCAGACACATACTCTGCTGTTTGGGCTGCCACTCCCGGCTTTACTTCCTGATGCACCAGTGGTGATGATGATAAGCCGACTGGACTACGCTGCGCAGCGTGCGACCCCAGACTCTGTGCATAGACAGCAGCTCCTTCACCAGCAAAAGAACCTGAAGACATCGCCCACGCCGCATTATGGCTGCCACCGCCAGTAAAACCTCCGCAAATCAGCTCGCGGGTAGCAGCATCTCCTGCCGCGTAAAGTCCGGGAACACCTGTGCCGCAGCTTTCATCTGTAATATGGATGCCACCCGTCCCCCGAACCGTGCCTTCGAGCCGCAAAGTAACCGGAAACGCATCCTTGAACGGATCAATTCCCTGGCGGTCAAATGGAAGGAAAAAGTTCGTCTGCGCCACCCGCAGCAGCGGTCTTAAATCCTCTGGTGCCCCATCCAGCTTGGCGTACACCTGATTACCTGCCAACAGATTCCGGGCAATTACAGAACGGCCTTTCTTGGAACCGGCTCCCTCCACAATGCTTCCATCCTCATAATAAAAGCTGGCATAGCTGTAATACGCCGTCTTGGTCACCGAAGAGAACGTAGGGCAGATCGCATAGGCATTGGAGAATTCCATGCCGGACAGATTCGCCCCAGCCTCAGCAGCGAAGAGATAACCATCTCCGGTCAACACGTTGCAGCCAAGTGCCTTGCTTAGGAAGGCGCAGCCTCCGGTAGCAATAACGACTGCTCCTGCCTGAACAGTCCAGGTTTCTCCACTCTGGGTATGAACTCCAGCCGCTCCAGCTACGCCATGCTCATCTGCCAGGAGTTCCAAGGCTGGGCTGTGATCTAGAATTTTAACGCCTGCCTTTTTCACCAGCCTACGCATTAATTTCATATATTCCGGTCCTTGCAGACTTCTTCGGAATTGATTGCCCTGCTCATCTACGGGGAATGGATAACCGGAAACACCCAGCTTGTTCATATTGGCATAGGTTTGATCCAGCACCCGGTCCATCCAGCGAGATTCAGCCAGCTGCCCGCCAAGCGCATAACGACTTGCTTTTGCCTCTTTCCGGAGCTTCTCATCCGGCTTCACATACCAGACTCCCGTTCCCGACGGTGCCGTTGCCCCACTTGAACCGCAGTACCCTTTATCTGCAAGGATTACTTTGGCCCCCTTCGCTGATGCAGTAAGGGCTGCCCACGTTCCTGCCGGACCTCCTCCGATAACGAGCACGTCTGCCACCAAATTCACCGATCCTTTTTTCACCGATCCACTCATATGTTTAAGACCTCCTCAGTTTGTTTAGCCTTCGTAACTATCGCGCCAGAACAGGAACTTTCGTTCAATAATCCGGAACAAGGAATCGATCAGCTTACCGACAATTGCGAAAATAATAATGCCTACGAATACAACCTCTGTATTAGAGTTCTGCTTCGCTTCATTGATAAGAAACCCAATACCTGACTGTGATCCAATAAGCTCTGCTACAACCAAACCAATCCAAGCTACAGCCAGCGACAACCTTAGCCCTAACAAAATTCCAGGCAGCGCCGCCGGGAGTATAAGCCTGCGCAGCTTCTGATATGGACTGAATCCCAATACACGAGCTACTTCGAACAATTTATTGTCCACATTGCGGATGCCCATAAACGTATTAATATAGAGCGGAAAAAATGAGCCTGTCATAATGATCACAACTTTTGACATCTCTCCAAACCCGAACCAGAGAATAATGAGCGGCGCTATAGCTAAATGGGGAACAAGCCTAAGCACTTGTACGCTAGGATCGAGCACATATTCTACACTGCGAAACAAGCCAGTCAGTACGCCGAATAGAAGACCCAACACACCTCCAATAAGAAATCCGATGCCCGCCCTACCCATGCTGACACCCAGATGATGAGTTAACTCTCCAGTAACCAACAAGTCGGTAAAAGCTCTTGCAATCGAAAGCGGAGTCGGCAAAAAGGTTGCGGAGACCAGCCCCGTACTCCCTGCCAGCTGCCAAAGGACTAACGTCACCACCGGGATAATTGCACCCATTCCCCAATCAGAGAGCAGGGTTTTCCATGCAACTTGTATTGCAGGTTTCTTCGGTGTCTTCTTGGATAAAGGAGCTGTGCCGCTGCTATCCAGCGTTTCTCTGGCTCTTTTAGTATTTTTGATAATAGCTTCTACTCCATCGCTCATGGTGCATCCCCCTTTTGTTTAATGAGCGTTCAAGGTTATCCGCGATAACTGTCTTGCCATCTCAACAACCGTCGTTCAATGTAACGAACAATGGAATCACTCAACAATCCAGCTACGGCAAAAATAATAATTCCCACGAACACCACTGGTGTGTCCGCGAATTGACGCGCGTCGGACATCATGTATCCAATGCCTGAGGTAGATGCGATAAGCTCTGCCACTACTAACCCCAGCCAAGAAAGCCCTAGAGAGAGACGCACTCCAAGAATAATGTTCGGCAGCGCTGCTGGAAGTACTAACCTGCCAATCTGCTTCAATCGGCTGAAGCCAAGTACCCGGGAAACTTCGAACAGCTTGTTATCCACGCCGCGAATTCCCATGAACGTATTGATATAAAGCGGGAAAAAAGCTCCCTTAGCTATCAATAGCACCTTCGACTCCTCACCGATCCCGAACCATAAAATGAACAGCGGTACTACCGCCAGACTGGGAATCATGCGGATCATTTGCAGGGAAGGATCTAACAGCTTCTCCGATCTGCGGAACAGGCCTACGAGAAGTCCTAACAGCAGACCCAGTCCACCACCTAGCAGGAATCCAGAAAAGGCTCTGACCAAGCTGATTCTAAAGTTCGGCCACAGATCGCCTGAAGCCGCTAAAGTTACAAAAGATTCCGCAATCGTATACGGCGTAGGGAACAGCATCTCCGAGATCATTCCATAATGCCCGAGCGTCTGCCACAGAATTAGCACACTGCCCGGCAGCAAAAGACCAAGTCCTAGTGTTGCCACCTTTCCGGGTCTTCCGGAAGTTCTTATGGCTACAGCCCGATTTGTCATACTTTGAACCCACCTTTTTTCAGCTTTACAATCACTTTAAATAAACGGAAAGAGACCCTCGAATGTAATGCCTTCGAAAGTCTCCATGGGTATGGTCGACCTATTTATATTCCGGCTCCGTCTGTAAGCTCTAGCTCATCTACCTTTTCAAAATAATTCAACACCTTCAAACGCAGCTCTTGAAAGGAGGTCGTTGTTTTTTTCCGTGGATACGGTAAATCTATCGGTACAATTTTACGTATTTTCCCGGGACGCGGCTCTAGAATCACTACCCGATTCCCCAAGAACACAGCCTCATCAATATCATGTGTCACAAAAATCATGGTTGTTTGGTTAGCCCGCCAAATGTCCAGCAATACCGTCTGCATATGAGCCCGAGTGAATGCATCCAGTGCACCAAACGGTTCGTCCAGCAGCAGTATTTTCGGATTGCGCAGAAGTGCACGAGCTATTGCCACCCGCTGGGCCATCCCTCCCGACAACTCGCGGGGATAAGATTTCTCAAATCCATTTAACTTCACCAGATCAATCAATTCATCGACCTTCCGCCTAACCTCCTTGTTCCCTAGCGGTAAATCAGAGGCAATATTCTTCTCAACGGTAAGCCAGGGAAAGAGGCGATGCTCCTGAAAAATAAAACCCTTATCGATCCCAGGACCCCCAATCTCCGCCCCTTCCAGGGTGACACTGCCAGTGTACCCGCTATCCAGACCGGCTACGATGCGTAATAGTGTACTTTTTCCACAGCCGCTGGGGCCGATGACTGTAATAAATTCGCCCTCCTGTACATGGAGATCTACATTATGGAGTGCTTGAACATGACCACCGGCAGACTCAAAACGTTTATTTAGGTTCGAAATAGACAGCAACGCTTCTCCCACCTTGACCCCTCCTTTAATCTGTATGGACAAAAAAAACAGAGGCATTGCGTTTTTACATTCGCAATACCTCTGTAGGAACAGTCGGCAATCATTATTCAAAGTAAATCAATTGGAATTATAATATTTAAAATATCATCGATTTTATAAGCTGTCAACAAAAAACAAGCCCTTTTATGGAACAGAAGTGGAGTTATTTCTAGTTCATAAGTTTGAAAAGCAATGAATTTAATCACTTTTAGTAGGATGAAAGTATTAAAAAACTTTGCTTTTGCGTCGATATAATGAAGTAAGCTTATGACAAATTGGTTCTAAGGAAGGGGCTTTTGCTTGAAAAGCATATCATTAAAATGGGGAGCAACACTTGTTGCCCTTAACACCTTGTTCGGTGGTACTCTCTATGCATCTGCAGCTGAAATCACTCCACCGTTCTCCGACTTAACCGAAATACAACAGACGAAAAGTGCCGCAATCCTCGAGGCTGCTCGTCTAGGCTTGCTTAAAGGCGATCCCAATGGACAATTCAGACCCACTGCGACTATGACCCGCCAAGAGCTGGCAGCCATTTTAGCGAAGACCTTAAAGCTACATTCCTCAGTGAATTCCGCTTCTTCCTTTAGAGACGTATCTGATTCCAGTTGGAGTGTCTCCGCTATTGAGGCTGTTAAAAAGGCAGGATTTATGGAGGGTGATCTTACAGGTAATTTTAATCCATCCAGACCTGTAACTAGGGAAGAGCTTGCAGTTATATTTGTACGTGCCATCCGCGGAACTGGAGCACAAGGCGGACAAGCCAACAAGGTTAATGACGAATCCACAATCAGCAATTGGGCAAAAGAGTATACTGATGTCGCACTACGTCTTAAACTTATAGACTCTCCCGAAGATATGTTCAGCCCCAAAGGTACTGTTCAGCGGCAGGATATGGCTTCTTTTCTGCTGAATATTTTTAAAGAAGAACAACAAACTGCAACGATCGACAATATAGATGGAGATTTCGTAACGATCAATGGCACGCCTTACCTCATTGAAGGTACACTCAAAGAATTAATGGGTGATAGCAACCATGATGCTTTAAGAGGAGCTGTCCTTAAGTTCAATT
This sequence comes from Paenibacillus sp. FSL H7-0690, assembly GCF_037980415.1. Lineage (NCBI taxonomy): Bacteria > Bacillati > Bacillota > Bacilli > Caryophanales > Paenibacillaceae > Paenibacillus > Paenibacillus sp. FSL H7-0690. The sequence goes on from NZ_CP150281.1 coordinate 6,134,017, forward strand.
CCTTGAATCGTCATGTAGATGGTTTGCAAGAGCTTGAAATTGTACAAAAAGGGGTTCAACTAAATACCTCCGGCTTTCCCTCCGGTTCTTTGCTCAATATTTCTGGAAATGATGTTGTTATTAAAGGTAATGTTAACGGTGATCTAAAGATTAAAAATGGCGTTTCGAGTATAACTTTTCAGGGCCAAATTGGGCAGATCATTGTGGACTCTATAACTCCAGTTACTATTCATGGCAGCGGTCCCCTGCAAACCTTAAAAATAGTCGAAGGCGGCGCTAGGATCACCATCGATCCCTCCTTGTCTATTCAAAATCTGCAGTTGCCTGGCAACAGTCTGCCTTCACATTTCATAACAAATTACACAGCCATTCAAGATAATATCCAAAAGGTTCAAAATGCATCAGGAGCCGTTGCTCCTGCATATACTTCGTCCACGTCTGCTAACTCCGTGAGCGATCCGACTCCGAGTCCTACTCCGACGCCTACTCCCGTAGCGACTCCTGAGCCTACTCCGGTCGCGACTCCGAGCCCTGCTCCAGTGGCGACTCCTAGTCCTACTCCGGTGCTGACTCCTGAGCCTACTCCGGTCGCGACTCCTGAGCCTACTCCGGTGCTGACTCCTAGTCCTACTCCCGTAGTGACTCCTAGTCCTACTCCGGTGGCGACTCCTAGCCCTACTCCGGTGACGACTCCGAGCCCTACTCCCGTAGTGACTCCTAGTCCTACTCCGGTGCTGACTCCTGAGCCTACTCCCGTAGCGACTCCTAGTCCTACTCCGGCGCCTACTCCTGAGCCTACTCCCGTAGCGACTCCTAGTCCTACTCCGGTGACGACTCCTGAGCCTACTCCGACGCCTACTCCGGTGACGACTCCTGAGCCTACTCCCGTAGCGACTCCTAGTCCTACTCCAGTGACGACTCCTGAGCCTACTCCGGTGACGACTCCTGAGCCTACTCCGGTGACGACTCCTGAGCCTACTCCGGTGACGACTCCTGAGCCTACTCCGGTCGCGACTCCTAGCCCTACTCCGGCGCCTACTCCGGTGAACCATGCACCAGTCGTGCAAAATAATATTGATCCAATATCTGCTCTGATCACAAGTGGTGTCCAAAACGTCGACATCAGTAATGTGTTCATTGATCCGGACGGCGACCCGCTTACATTCGCAGCTGCATCCTCTGACGCTAGCGTTGCCACTGTATCTGTAAATGGGAATCATCTCAACCTTGTGCCGGTCGATTCAGGCACAGCCATGATTACAATAACAGCAATGGACGGCCAAGGTGGCGTTAACACTGCTACTTTTGCATTCACTGTAACGTCTAATCAGCCACCAATTGCGATATCTGGAATCACTACTCAACTCTTAACACCAGGTATCACTGCACCACGTACATTTGATCTGGCCCAGCTTTTTCAAGATCCCGACAATGACATGCTTACTTATTCAGCTTCTATAGATAACGTAAATGCTGGTACACTTAGCCTTAATGGCAACACTCTGACGGTAACTCCGGCAGCTAATAGTTCAGCTAGTGGTTTAGTGACCCTCACAGCAACGGATGATAAAGGAGGTTCAGCTACCTCAACTTTCACCTTGATTACAGCCCAGCTTGTAAACAACGGCTTTGTGCCAATAACCACCAAGCAAGGTGTATCCAATATTTCCTTCGATATTTCCAAGCTGATTCCTAATCAGAGTCAATTTAAAGTGTATACAGAAAGCAGCACAGGTTCATTGAGCGGACCTGCAACTCTGAATGGAGCTATATGGAATGGTCCTACAAGTCCAGGAACGGTATGGATAGTAGGTTCTGATGGCAAAGCGGTTGTATTATCTATAAGCGTGGCTTCACAGGGTACCTCTGAGCTATTCTTCTCAGAGTATCTGGACGGCGGTGACGGCAGAATCGCAGTTGAGCTGTACTATAAAGGAAATGGTAATCCCGCAGGAAAAGCAGAAGGTTACACCCTTGAAGTTCACCAATTTATGAAAGCCACCCAAACCAAACAGGTTTATTCCCGGCCATTATTCCCTGTACCTGTAGCAATGCCGTATATGTTTATAGATTCTACTTTTGGGGACGCATTTGATTTAATGAATATCTCCTATTACAATGATGAGCTGAGTCTATATAATCCAAAAACATATAATATTACAGCATTAGTACTGAAGAAAAACGGCCAAATCGTGGATGTTCTCGGTGACCCTACCTCTACTCAGCAATTCCTCTCCACAGGTGGAACTATTGTCCGTAAATCTGGTATATACACTGGATCACAGCAGTATTCACTTGAGGGCGAGTGGAATCAATATCCCAAAGGAACTTACCAGTATTTTGGAAGCCATACTCCTTAAACAGCCCTTTCTAATGTAAAAAACAAGCAGGCAGTGAGCCTCCAGATATTGGAGAAACACTGCCTGCTTGTTTATCTGCATTGCGTAGGGTTAAGTCGACTTTGGGTAAACCTCGGAATAACTCCTCCGGATCCCTCCCGTATATTTTAATTACCGAATCTAAACCCAATCTTTGATTTAGTTGCATTCTGTACACTTATTTCGTATAAAAAAGGGATTGTCCTGAATATAACTGTATTCTATACAATTAAAATCCAGAAAAATCACCTTTAGCTGAGGAAATCATGAAAATAAGTGTACTGAATACAGCTATTTTTTGGGGACAATTTATTCGATGAGTTATAACTGTACAAAATACACTTATATGCTCCCACCGTTACTCCAACCTATGTCTACCACTTCAAAATCTGCATTTTGCCTCCACTTGTTACTTATACTTCTGCATCTACTCCCTCTACTTCCTCTACTCCACTACTCCCTCTACTTCCTCTACTCCACTACTCCCTCTACTCCCTCTACTCCCACTACTCCCTCTACTTCCTCTACTCCCTCTACTCCCACTACTTCCTCTACTTCCACCACTTCCTCTACTTCCACTACTTCCACTACTTCCACTACTCCTTCTACTTCCTCCACAACTTCTACCGTATCAAAATATCACTTCAAGCATATCGCTCCCCCGGCTCTTAGCAACGCTGCTTACATCAGATATCTTAAATATAAATACACGCTGGAGATCACAATGGATAACAGCATTAAAGGAAATCCGACCTTCAAATACTTCATGAATGTAATCGGGTACCCCTCTTTTCCTGCCAAACCTGCTACTATCAAATTAGCACTCGCACCAATCAATGTGCCATTGCCACCCAGACAAGCGCCTAAGGCCAAACTCCACCATAACGGCTCCAAATTGCTGATCCCCATATTGCCCATCTCCTGAATCAGCGGGATCATAGTTGCTACAAAAGGGATATTATCCAGAAATGCCGAGGTAATGGCGCTGACCCATAAAATCATCATTGAGCTCATCAGCACATCACCATTCGTTATTTCAATCGCTTTTGCTGCCAGCTCTGCAATCACACCTGTCTCTACAAGCCCTGACACCAACACGAACAGTCCGATAAAAAAGAAGATCGTAATCCATTCTACGCTGTGAAAAGCTTTTTCCAGCATATGTTCCCCTCCGGTCAGCAGCAGCAGTAAAAATGCACCAGCCAGTGCAACCGTAGCGGACTCCAAATGTAACGCCTGATGTAAAAAGAACCCGGCAATCGTAATTGCCAGTACGATCAAACATTTTCGCAGCAACTTATGATCTGTAATCATAACCTTCTCATCCATGTCCATGATGCTCTGCTGCAGTTCAGGTGTAGTTTTAATTTGTTTACCGAACATCAATAACAGCAGCGGGATATACGCCAAAACAATGATGATAATCACGGGTGTCAGATTGCTAATAAAAGCCATGAAGGTCAGCTCCTTAACCGCACTGCCAATCATGATATTAGGTGGATCTCCGATCAAGGTTGCCGTTCCGCCTACATTAGATGCGATAATTTGTGACATCAAAAAAGGCAGCGGATGTATGCGCAGTTGTCTTGTAATACTGAAGGTGACTGGCACCATAAGCAGCACTGTCGTCACATTATCCAAAAAGGCTGAAGCCACTGCGGTAATCACAAACAAAGCAATCATTATTCTCTTCGGCTTCCCCTTCGCCAACTTAGCTGATTTCACAGCTGCGTATTTAAAGAGCCCCGTCTCTGCGGTAATCCCTACAATCATCATCATCCCTACAAGCAGTCCTATAGTATTAAAATCGATGTGCTGCAATGCCGTCTCCTGATCCACAATGCCCATCGCTATCATGACGATAGCTCCTAACATCGCCAGAATGGTACGGTGAATCTTTTCGGAAATAATAAGTCCATAAATCAGCAGAAAAATGCCTATCGCCCAAACCGCTTGCTGTTCCATAATATCCCTCGGTCCTTCTATGTAATTTCGTTAACTTACAGTCTACTCATACTATAACCTTATTATCATAAAATAGATTTGTATTTTTCGCACTGGGATTGTGGAATCATTCCACTAAAAAACGACTCTGCCGGATGTTTATCGGAGAGCCGTTGTAGATTCGATTATTTCATTTTCAGAGCCTGAGGCTCCTTGAAAGCAGTTAACTTCCCTTTACTCTGCACAATAATCATCCCATCCTCCAGCAAGGTTGGGCCGAATACTCTACCTGATGTTTTGAGCTGCACGATAGGTTTGGCGGTAATTAGATCAATAGCAACCAATTTCCCATCGGTCTGGGCAACATACATGCCATGTCCGAGCAGATCGAAGCGGGCAATCGGATTGCTGATTCCTCCGTACTGGAACACAGATTTATTAGACATTTTAACACCATAGATGCTCTGTTCGTTACTAAAAAGAATTCTTCCATCATAAGGACCCGCCGCGTAGGATAACTTAGCTCCGATGGATTCATACGAATAATTATCTCGTGTTACGGCAGCTGGATCAACATTTACTGGGTAGCCATAGACTCCTTTTTGTCCCCCAATATATATCCTGTCCCCAATGATCCAGGCTCTGCCTCCGCTAGTCATATATTCTTCTTCTGGTTTCGGATGATTAGGATCTATATGAGCGGGGTTATACTCTACAGCCTTTACAAGCTTACCTGTCTTCACATCCAAATGATCGAGTGTCGTCAAAGGAAGAGGGTCTACCAATGTAGCTTCCCGTTGTGAGATAAGCGTAGTCCCCTCTGCTGCAATCGGAAGACTATGATTACCACTATTCCAAAGCTCTTTACCTGTTGTTCGATCAAACGCATGTAAAATGTCATACGTATACGCTCCGGACTCTGAGTTTTGAGCTAGCACCAGATTCCCCTCAACCATAAATGGTTCAAACAGCATTTCGCTGAAATTATCGCGCCACTGCAACTTGCCATCTTTCAGATTGTAGGCTTGAATATCGCCATTAGCAGCGAATAGCTGCTCTTTATCAATTAACAATTTACTGACACCTTTACTGGTTGCCGATGAGCTCCATTTATTTTTGCCCGTAGCCGCGTTAACTGCATAGATCGTACCTGCCTCCGAAGTGACGTAAGCCACGCCATCCTGATAGAGCAGCGGCGTTGTTAATTTGGAGCCGTATTTCCACATTACTTTTCCAGTCTGGACGTTAATCGCTAAAAGCTGACCCTTTTGAAGGATAAAAGCTTTGCCCGCGCCGACTGCAACAACACCCTTACCCATGATATAATCCGACGGCACATCTTTCAAAGCTGGCAAATCCATTGTTGTTGACCATTCAACCTTCGCAGCAGGCAGGTTTGCATAGTAATCATCACCATTCGAGCCTATAAAAGAGGTGTGTGGATCAACCGCAGCTGCTTGTACCGGATTTACCATAAGCAATACCCCTAAACCAATAACTGCAGTACGAAGATAAGATTTCAATATTGTTCCTCTCACCACCAAACTCCTCCTCATATAAGTAACTGCCTCATTTGGATAGCTTCTTAAAATCAAATATAATAATATTGGACGAGCAGGACATAATCCTTATGGATTATTATTCCATTTTGTCAAAAACAACAGAAGAATTCAAAACATTTACTCACAAACTTACATTTTGTAAGTCATTGTGTTATAATAATCACATTCCTCCATACACGGACAGGCTTTAGCAAATATATGAATAACAAGGGGTTTGTGAGCATGAGTAACGAAGCAACGGCAGCACCAGCATCCGATTTTGAATTTGGTATCTATACCTTAGGAGACATCGTAGCGGATTGTCATACAGGGAAGAAGATCAGTCCAAAACAACGTCTCGACGAAGTTGTAGCTGCAGCTAAGCTGGCAGATGAGGCGGGACTTGATGTATTTGGTGTAGGTGAGCATCATCGTCTTGATTTTGTAATTTCTTCGGTGCCAGTGGTGCTGGCTGCCATTTCTCAGGTTACTAACAGAATTAAACTAACGAGCGCAACAACCGTATTAAGCACCATTGATCCTGTACGGGTGTTCGAGGATTTCGCCACACTTGATTTGCTGTCGAATGGACGTGCAGAGATTATTGCGGGGCGTGGTGCTTTTGTGGAGTCTTTTCCGCTCTTCGGGTATGAGCTTGAAGATTATCACCGTCTATTCTCCGAGAACATCAATTTACTCTTGGAGCTTAACAAACATGAAGTTATGAACTGGGAGGGCTCCTTCCGTTCATCGCTGAAGGATTCGGAGATTGCTCCACGTCCATTGCAAGAGAATCTTCCGCTCTGGATTGGTGTAGGCGGTTCTCCAGAAAGTGCGGAGAAGGCCGGGATGCTCGGGACCGGAATGGCTATCGCCATCCTAAGCGGCAGTCCAGAGCCTTTTCAAGAGCTTGCCGCAACCTATCGGCGTGCCGGAATTCAAGCAGGACATCCACCTGAAGATCTAAAGATTGCGATCACTAGCCACGGCTACATTGCTGAAACCTCACAGCAGGCGTTGGATGAATATTACCCTTACTACTATAGTTACCGTAACTCTATCAGTCCAAAACCGGGTCAAGAGTACAAGGTGTCTCGTGATGACTTTGGGCAATATGTATCTGCTGATAACACGATGGCTGTAGGCAGCCCGCAGCAAATTATCGAAAAAATTCTCTATCAGCATGAGCTGTTCGGTCATAGCCGCTTTATGACTCAGCTCGATATCGGCGGCCTTCCTTACGCTAAGGTAGCCAAAGCCATTGAACTTTTGGCAACAGAGGTTGCACCTATCGTACGGCGTGAGATCGCCAAGAAGAACAGCCGTTAGAATGGAATACCAAAAAGGGGCCCTCAAGCCAACGGCTGAGGCCCCCTTTTTATAAATAAAATCACGCAAAGGATGGTTTATTATTATCTACTTTCCCGCTGATAAGCTTCTTATATTCGTCGTCTCCGCCGTCCAAAGAAGGTGCAGTATAAATCTGAGCTGAAGCTGGCTGCTGAGCAGAATGACTCGAGCCTGCTTTTCTTTTGGTGCTTTTGTCATCGCCGCCTGCACTCCTGCTCCCACCACTCGCAGATCGGAGAACAGCATCGGATAAGCTGTTAATACCTTTTATTCTCTTCATGCTGAATCCTCTCCTACTAAATGATTGATGGTACGGAATAAATCCTGATTATTCCCAACTACCGCCTTAAGATCATCTGCAGATAATCCATCACTTCCTGAGAAATGAACGGAAAGAACATACTTCTTACCTAGAGGATAGCATAGGATATATACCTCTGCAACTTCCGTGCGTTGAAAAAAAGTCCATTTACTCGATAAAAATGCATCTACCACACTAGGCTGCTTCTCATTCCCTTTCGTTACAGACAAGGGATAGGAGTGACCACGTCCGACATTCCCCCCCACCTGAACAAGTTGTTCCTTCTCTTGTGCCTGCCAGATGGCTGCACCGATTACACGACAATGCTTCGGAGGTAAAAAGGAATTGCGTATCGCCTCACTAAGTGCGTGATATTTATCTCCATTCTCGGAGATGGTCACATTACTATTATATTGCCAAAAAAAATGAAGGATACTTTCCTTGCGCCTTAAATCCATCTTTAGCTGCTCTAAATCTTTAAGCGGGTCACGGAATCTTCCACGCTCTTGAATACTATCAATAATCTTACCACAGCTCACATCCACAGCAGCCGTAGGATTATCGTGATGCACTTCATACTCTAAAGATGTAATTCCCGCTAAATCAGATAGCAGATGATATTCTTCTACATTTTCTCCAGGGATGAGATCATCACGCGCAGTTACCTGATCAGGCACTAGACAAAAAACACGGCTGCGCCGTAATCTAGCCCAAAACAAACCCATTTCAAACCCCGTATTATCGCGGGTCACATAATAATATTTACCACGGATTTTGGCGACATCATCTGGCGAGAACACAAATACGGCAAAATCGCTCTCATCCAAATTTCGCTCCAACGCCTCCATAGTGTATTCATTCGCCCGAAAAGCGTTGGCATACCAAGGATGCACTTCAGCATCCCTCTTCAGCTGCTCATGAATCGCTCTTGCATAACGTATAGACTCCCTGGAAGATCCAATGAATAGCTTTGGTTTAGTCACGGCAATGCTCCTTCATCCTCTTTCCCGATATGTAATAATTATACAAGTCTTTAGACCACCAGAAAAGAGGCCATATTCTCAAAAAATATTATTCTAAACCTCGTAAATTGGGTAAGGAATTACGACTACTCTCAAAAAGCGAGGATACTATGAACAAAATGATAGGTGTCACCCTGCTCACAGCTTGCCTTTTGGGTATAGCAGCGCCACAGTCTGCTGAAGCAAAGACAGCAGCGGGAAGTTATACCGCACAGGTATATGCGAGTTCTTTAAATGTACGCGATGAACCGGCTAAGAATGCAACTGTTGTAGGTTCAATTAAGAATGGGGCTCGGGTTACTGTGACTGATGAGCAGCATGGATGGTTAGAGGTTAAAGCGGGGAGCACCTCTGGCTGGGTAGCGGGTTATTACCTAAAAAAGGTGAACAGCAACTCCCTGCAATCCAGCGCTTCTGGAACGTCTATTGCTACTAGAACCAATACTGCCTCGTCAACATCAGCCAATACTTCTAGTAGAACTTCAAAGGCTACAGTCACGGCTGATTCTCTGCGCATCCGAAGTGGCCCAGGAACTCACTATAAGGTGCTCGGTTCTTTAAAAGCCAAGGATACAGTCACTCTCCTTCTTCATCAGAACGGCTGGGCTCGAATTCGCACAGTCAGCGGTGAAACCGGTTGGGTGGCAGAGCAGTATATCCGAAGTGGAAGCACATCAAGCAGTACAAGCAGTACAAGCAGCATAAGCACCGTCCAGCATAAAGGCGGACTACGAGGAAAGCTGATCGTCATCGATCCTGGTCATGGCGGCAGTGATCCGGGCATGCTTGGCACTACATATAACACCATGGAAAAAGATTTGAATCTGCATACTGCACTTTATGTCCGCGATGCTCTTGTTGCTAAAGGAGCACGGGTAGAGATGACGCGCACCCGAGACGATCAGAAGCCGACGTTAGCTCGTCGTGTTCAGATGAGCCAAGCCCTGCGTGCTGATGCTTTTGTAAGCGTTCATTATAATTCTTCACCTAAAAATGTGTCCGGAACGTTGACCTTCTTTTATTCAGAAGCGGATGATTTGAAGCTGGCGCGGGCGATTGAAACCCGGCTGGGGCAAGGCATCGGTCTGAAAAGCAACGGGTTGTCCTTTGGCGATTATCACATCCTAAGGGAGAATCGGATTCCAGCTACCTTGGTTGAGCTTGGATTCCTTACCAATCCTACAGACGAGTCCATTGTCCGCAAGGCCTCCTATCAGAAAAAAGCGGCTAAAGCCATCGCTGAAGGCGTTGCGGATTATTTTAAATAACTGGCTGGAACAACACTCCAAAAAAAAGCCCGACCCATGTATCTCTCAGGTATGATCTGAGGAGATCTGTGGGTCGGGCTCTTTTGACTGCTTCCTTATACGAGCATTTGATAGACCAAGAACAAGTTCAACGATACAACCAGACCGGAGATAATCCAGCCCAGAGTGGCTGTCATTTTGCGATTCACTAACCCGCCCATAATCTGGCGATTGCTTGTAAACACAACCAGCGGAATCAACGCGAACGCAATCCCAAAGGACAGGATCACCTGACTGATCACGAGCGCTTTGGTTGGATTCACACCAAAACCAATGATCGCTAGTGGCGGAATGATGGTAATCGCACGGCGCAAGTACAGGTTAATTCTTTTGTTGATGAAGCCTTGCATAACCACATCGCCAGCCATAGTCCCTACGGAGGAACTCGACAGTCCCGCAATGAGTAGTCCCAACCCAAACGAGATCGCCGTTACTGGCCCAGCTAAGTGACCAAATTGTTGAAACGCGACATCCAGATCTTCAACCACGAGACCATTTTTGAAAAACAATGCCGCGGAGACAATAACCATAGCCAGATTTACTGCACCTGCGATAATCATCGCAATAATAATATCTATAAATTCCAATTTGAAAATCTGTTTTTTCTCCGATTCATTCACCCCGACGATACGGTTCTGTGTAAGTGATGAATGCAGGTAAATCGCATGTGGCATCACGGTTGCACCTAGAATTCCTGCGGCCAATAGGATGCTGTCCACCCCTTCAAACTTAGGTGTAAACATGCCTACGGCAACTGCTCCCATATCCGGTTTAGCTACAATAACTTGAAAAGCGAAGGCTAATACGACTATAAGGATCATCGCGGCAATCCCTGCCTCTAGGGAGCGGTATCCCCGGCGTTGCAGCTCTAAGATAGCAAATGAGCCCACCGCAGTAATCAGTGCTGCTGGCAGCATGGGAATATCAAATAAGAGATATAGTCCTAATGCCGCCCCGATAAACTCTGCCAGATCCGTAGCTATAATCACTAGCTCACTTTGAATCCATAAGAAGATAGATACACTCTTCGGAAAACGATCATGAGCGATCTCAGGCAAGTTCTTGCCTGTCGCAATCCCCAGCTTGGCGGATAACGCTTGGATTAGCACAGCCATTAGATTAGAGGCCACGATCACCCACAATAAGAGATATCCATATTTGGAGCCCGCCGTAATATTGGTGGCAAAATTACCTGGATCCAGATAAGCAACAGCAGCGATAAAAGCTGGGCCTAGAAAAGGAAGTAATCGTTTAATCCCTTTGATCTCCCCGTTAAGTACGGCTTGTGCTGAAACCGAGTTCTTATGTTGTTTTATATGTGGTTGTTCTACTAAAGTTTGTTCGAGCATTTCAATTCCTCCTCTTGCCCTGAAAAAGTTGTCTATATACACGAAAGTTTCCCCTGTGCAACTTATATTTAAAGTATATGCTTATTTCTGAAAAATGTAAACATGTTTCATATGGAATTTTCATTTGCTTGTTCACCAACGACTAGGCACAAAAAAAGCTGGACGATGATCAGGAATTACCCGATCTTCGCCCAGCTTAAGCTGCTTATGAATTTTTCTTCCATGTGTCCTTGAGCGGTACTATCCGGTTCAGCACTAGCTTATCTGCCGTGGTATACTTCTTATCCACACAGAAAAATCCGTGCCGGATCAATTGAAATTTATCTTCTGGCCTTGCGTTGCCCATTGATGGCTCCAGCAAACAATCCTTCAGGATCGTTAAGGAATCTGGATTAAGATACTCGTCCCAGCGCTCACCGTCTTCTTTAGGACCGTCGTTATCTTTCAGCAGACGCTCATATAGATGAACATCAGCCTTGATAGCATGGTCTGCCGATACCCAGTGAATGGTCGCCTTAACCTTCCGTTCTTTAAACCCGCTTCCGCTCTTCGTTCTCGGATCATAGGTGCAGCGAAGCTCTAGGATTTCTCCGGTAACTTCATCCTTGATTACTTCATTGCATTTTATGAAATAAGCACCCTTTAGCCTTACTTCATTCCCCATAGTCAGCCTGTGATAACCTTTTGGCGGCTCCTCCATGAAATCTTCTTGTTCAATATAAAGGGTTCGTGAAAAAGGAACCTCTCTTTCTCCAAGTGACTTATCTTCACTGTTATTCTCAATCGTCAGCCCTTCGTTATGATCCTCAGGATAATTAGTAATGACCACTTTTAAAGGCTTAAGAACAGCCATCACACTTGGAACCTTTGCCTTCAGATCTTGTCTAAGCGCATGCTCTAACATGGCAATATCCACAATGGTGCTATTTCTGACAAAGCCAATCTCCTTCACAAAATTCCGGATACTCTCCGGCGTAAAACCTCTTCTGCGTAAACCGCGAAGCGTAGGAAGTCTCGGGTCATCCCAGCCATCCACATAATGGCCTGTAACCAGCTGTCTGATATACCGTTTACTCGTCACAACTCCGGTGATGTTCACCCGTCCAAACTCTCTTTGCTTAGGAGCCTCAGGGATATCCAGCTCATTCAATACCCACTCATAGAGCGGCCGATGATCCTTAAATTCAATCGAGCATAAGGAATACGTAATCCCTTCGATAGCATCTTGTATAGGATGGGCAAAATCATACATCGGATAGATACACCATTCGTTACCCGTTCTATAATGCTCCGCATGAATGATTCTGTAAATCACCGGATCACGTAAGTTGATATTAGGTGAGCTCATATCTATTTTAGCCCGCAACACTCTGGCTCCCGTTGGATAATCTCCAGCTTTCATCTCCGTAAATAACCGCAAATTCTCTTCCACAGAACGCTCCCGGAACGGGCTGTTTTTTCCCGGCTCCGTAAGCGTCCCTCTATAGGCTGTCACCTCTTCAGGTGATAAATCACAGACATACGCCTTTCCTTTTCGGATTAACGTAACTGCGCTATTGTATATTTTCTCAGAATAGTCTGATCCATAAAAAATATGGTCCGGTGGATAGCCCATCCATTGAATATCTTCGATGATGGCATTTACATACTCCAGATCCTCTTTTAAAGGATTGGTGTCATCAAAGCGCAAATGGAACTTCCCGCCATACTTTTTCGCAGTCGTATAGTTCGTATGAATAGCATACGCACTGCCAATATGCAGATACCCGTTAGGCTCCGGTGGAAATCTCGTGCATATATCTCTATTGTAAGTCCCTGCTTCCAGCTCTTCTTGAATCAATCTGTCGATGTAACTCTCTGCTAATACTTCCGGTTCCTCGTTCATTGGTGTTACCTCCTGTTTATAAGTGATATCCGCCTGCTTAATCTGCAAAATAAAAAGAACCTCACCTCCAAGACTTATGGTCTTGGGGACGAAATTCTCGCGGTACCACCCCAGGTTCATTAATATGTCGCCATATTAATCTCATCAAGTACGGCAAAACATCTTGCGCAGTGCTTATACTCTAGCTCTATAACAGGAGCTCCCGTCATACCATCCCCTTAGTCCGGTTCCGATATGCCGCTCAGAGGCTTGTTTCGATAAAATCTCCCTTACCCTGTTCTCATCATCCAGGGCTCTCTGTGAAGGAATGATTTCATGTACTCTTCTCGTCATCGCGTTTGATTATTTTGTATAGGATACCAAAAAGATAACCCTATGTAAATGTGCTTATTCCCCGCTAAGCGCCGTTAGGAGCTCCAATACTACTTCATTGTCAGGCTCTGCAGCCAAAGCTCTACGCGCGTATTCCAATGCAGCAGCTTCAGCTCCTAGCTCATAGTTACAGATTGCCATGCTATACAGCACTGATGCCAATGGTTCTTCCGTACTCGCATGCATGGAGCGTTCTAAGTAACCCAATGCTTCCGCGAATTTATCCATTTCATACAGCAGCAACCCCGCATCTAGCGACAGATCATAACTCTGTTCCATCGGATAATAGCCCGTCCACATCAACTGTATACCTCGCTGTAGATCCAGCATTTCTTCATCACTGGCACCCGGCAGCAGCTCCGAAATCTGTTCAGCGCTATGGATAAACCATTCAGCATCATACCCACCCAAACGCCAAAAGGCCAAAATTTGCTGCAGCCCCATCGTATCTAATTGCTGATCCATCCATTCCTTCATACTAAAGAAATCATCCGGGCCAAAACGTTCTATAAACCGCTTGTAACCCAGCCGAGTGTTTGTATAGCTCAGCGGTGTTGGTAGCATAAGAATACAGCCGATGTTCAGGTTTTTATAGTGATGACTGGTGAATATTGAATGCGCCCCTTTTTGTTTCAGCACATGCTCTATCGCATGATAATTCGCGGTCAAAGAGAAGCTTCCGTGATGAATCAGCAATGGAGGTTCTGCAAATTCCCAGTTCTCTAAGCGATGGTCTCCCTTATCCGCTGTAAGCAGCACGAATCCCTCTGTAGAGAGCCGCGCAAGCCGCTCCAGACAAGTAAGCCCCACCACCGGAAAGAGTATATGTGAATCCTCCAGCTTCTGCTGATAAAGCGCTATAACGTCATGATAGGGATAAGTCTCCTCTTCATAACTAGCCGCACGCCTATAATGGTACTGCGGGATGATTTTGCCGAGCGCATCGGAGGGGTTATCCGGATCAACTTCCGCCGAATACTGGATCGAAACCTCACATTCATATATTTTTCCTTCATCCACATAAATTAATTCTTGCGGAATGCTGTCAAAAAAGTAATTTGCCACAATCACCAATGGCTGCTGTAAATCACCCGGCCGAATGCTGAGCTTAGCGTGTACTAAATGTAGTTCTACATCCTGCACAGCATCAAAACGAGCGAAGTCCAAAATACCCTGCTCTACGTAAGGAAGTAGGCTCGGGTGCTGCTGCCAGCTGGATATATTTTTGGAAGGCAAATCACTCATCACATAACGAAAAGGAGGAAGAGGAATATCTGCGTAGTCTACGATTTCACATAACTTTTTAAGCACATGGAAGGCTAACCGGCCTGCTCCCGCTCCAAGTTCTAGAATCGTAACGGTCTCTGAGAGATGCCCTTGTCCAGCCCGGTCTTGCAGAAATCCAAAGATCATCTCTGCGTATGCTGTCGCAATCATAGGGTTACTCGTGATGTACTGCGGGACCTGATCATTATTCCAAGCCTTTAATCCCTGCTCTTCATAATATGTTCGTTGCAATTCCCAAATCGGTGCTTCGCTGAAGCGATATTGCTGTTCTTTGTTACCTGTCATCTGTTTCTTTACCCGCTCTCTGTCTAGCTTGTTGGAATAATCTATAGCAATTGCCTTATTGCGCTCTCAATGTGCGTGACCTGAAAATGACGTATTCAGCCTCTGTTGGAATGGTAACGGAAAATGATAATAATGCCGCCTTGGAGGTTGAGGAATCAGGTCCTTTCAACGTTTGATAAAAAGAATTCCCTTCACTGTCCACACTCACCAGCTCTAATTCCGCGTTTCCTTTGGGGATGATGAATCCGGAGGTATTTTGCACGCCTAAGGTTAATCTATATTCTTTCCCGGATTGAGCCTGCGTTAGCATAGTAGGATATAACGGATACGGATGTGCTGTCGTTTCGAGTGGATAAGGAGCAAGCGCACGATCTGCCTCAGGCTTCACCCATTCCTCCCCTTTTCTGGCTCCAATGCCAAGGGTTAATTTATTCACATTATTAAATTGCACTTCCCAGCGAAAAGACTTAAGCCCTTCTAAAATGGGAGACGCCGGAACAAACAGAGTGCCATCCTTTATCTCTGGAGCAACGCCTAATGAATCTACGGTCTCCCCATTAAAATCTGCCTCTAGCTGCCCTGCTTTAATATTTCCTACCGATCGGTCCAGCAGTGAAACAGTAATACTCTTGCTCAGAGCGTCATAGAGCAAATCTGCGCCAATCGCATTGGAGAAGGCTCGAATCGGCACCATTAATTTACCTGCTTTGAAATAAGGGGCGAGTTTACCTGGAAAAAGCACGTAATATCCCCCGTATGACAGTGGCATTACCTGTGTCCCTAACTGGACAGCTGCCGACACCGATGTAGGTGTAACCGCAGATCCCGCGGCGAACATAATCACTAATAGACCTATTACGTAAGCTTTTATTTTCCCTAATCGTTGTAAGGACTCCTTGATGTGAATCATCACAAACCCCTCTCCAGTTCATCTAGAACCTTAGCCTCTATTAGTAATAATCAATGATGACCCTACACATGTCAACTTGTACCACTTCTGCTATCCATCATAAAAGACAGCATTCCGCATATATTTTCATTGAACTCTTAAGGAACAAGAAAGGAGAACCTCTTATGACTTCTGCTGGACAGGATTCGGCAAACAAAACAAACATCCCCCAGCCCATCCGAAGCGATGGCACAGGGGGATTAGATAAAGGACCCCGAGATGTTATGCGGGATCTTGAGAATCCGGATATGTTCGTTCCTCCGGTGACTGATGCGGGCCTGGTTCCCAATTTGAAATTTTCTTTCTCTGATGCGCATATGCAGCTTAATCATGGTGGCTGGTCCAGAGAAGTAACCGTCAGAGAACTCCCTATCGCAACTACACTGGCAGGTGTGAATATGAGCCTGACCCCCGGTGGAGTACGAGAGCTTCACTGGCATCAGCAAGCGGAATGGTCTTATATGCTGTTAGGCCGCGCTCGGATTACTGCTGTGGATCAGAATGGACGGAACTTTATAGCAGATGTAGGACCTGGTGATCTATGGTATTTTCCGCCGGGTATTCCTCACTCTATACAAGGTCTTGAAGAAGGCTGTGAATTTCTCCTTGTCTTCGACGACGGAAGCTTCTCTGATCTGAATACCTTGTCTATTTCCGATTGGTTCGCCCATACGCCTAAAGAGGTACTTTCAGCTAACTTTGGAATACCTGCCGAGGCCTTTGACTCCATCCCCACTGAACAAGTCTATATTTATCAGGATCAAGTTCCCGGCTCATTACAAAGCCAAAAGGTGCAATCGCCATATGGAGAAATTCCACAGAGCTTCAAACATTCGCTGTTGGCACAGCCTCCATTAAAGACTCCTGGCGGGAGCGTCAGAATCGTTGACTCCAGCAACTTTCCGGTCTCCAAGACCGTGGCTGCTGCACTGGTAGAGATTGAACCTGGAGGAATGAGAGAGCTCCACTGGCACCCCAACAACGATGAGTGGCAATATTATCTTACCGGAAAAGGACGGATGACTGTGTTTGCCGGAAACGGTGCAGCACGTACCTTTAATTACAGGGCTGGCGATGTTGGGTATGTTCCTTTTGCATTTGGACATTATATTCAGAATACAGGAGAAGAATCGTTGTGGTTCCTCGAAATGTTCAAAAGTGACCGTTTTGCCGACGTCTCTCTGAACCAATGGATGGCTCTCACTCCCCATGAATTGGTTCAAAGTAATTTGAACGTTGGGCCCGAAATGATCAATGCCTTACGGAAAGTGAAATGGCCAGTGGTGAAATACCCTAAGTTAAAAGAATAGGTTACTTCCTCCCTTTTGCTTATTCACCCGTCTCCGCAAATTGTTTGATTCTTTCACCAATCTGGTCACGCACATGCTGGAACACTGCCCACTTCTCTTCATCACTCCCTTGCGCTTTTGCCGGATCATCGAAGCCCCAGTGTTCCCGTTTGACCTTCGGAGGGGTCATTGGACATTTATCCGCAGCATCTCCGCATAAGGTAATGACCAGATTCGCATTATTCAGCAGATTAGCATCAATAATATCCGAAGTCTGGCCGGAAATATCTATGCCTACTTCGCTCATCGCTTGTACAGCTTTTGGATTTAGACCGTGAGCTTCAATACCTGCACTGTACACGCTCCATTCTTTTCCTAGATATTGCTTAGCCCAGCCTTCAGCCATCTGACTTCTGCAGGAATTCCCTGTACATAAAAAATAAATCGTTCTCTTGTTCATCTTGATCTTCCCCTGTCCAAATTAGTTAATCAACAACCACATATAAAGACCTAAAAGCGTAATAAATAACGTTGGAATGGTTAAAATAATACCTGTCTTAAAATACGTTCCCCAAGAAATCTTCACGCCTTTAGCCGAAAGTACATGTAGCCACAGCAGTGTGGCGAGTGAGCCAATCGGAGTGATCTTCGGTCCTAAGTCCGAGCCTATAACATTCGCATATATTAAAGCCTCTCTAATGATTCCAGTGGTATGCGTAGCATCAATGGCAAGCGCGTCAATCAGAACGGTAGGCAGATTATTCATCAGCGATGAGATCAATGCAGCTATGAAGCCCATACCCATCGTTGCGGCAAATAAGCCCTGATCAGCAATAGACCCAATCATCTTAGCAAGTAAATCCGTCAGCCCAACATTTCGAAGTCCATATACTACGACATACATTCCAATGGAAAAGAACACAATCGCCCAAGGCGCTCCTGTAATCACTTCTTTCACCTTGACGTAAGGGCTTCTTCTCGCGAGAAGCAGGAACAAAATAGCTATGATCCCCGCAACCACAGATACCGGAATACCCAAAAATTCGCTGACAAAATACCCTACCAAAAGAACAGCCAATACAATCCATGACAGCTGGAACATTTTTTTGTCTTTAATCGCCTCATGCGGATCTTTTAGCTGTGAATCGTTAAAATGCTTGGGAATACTTTTGCGAAAAAAGAAATAGAGCACCACGATGCTCGCAACAAGGGAGAACAACGTAGGTATAATCATCTTGCCTGCATACTCCATAAACGTAATTCCGAAAAAATCCGCTGATACGATATTGACCAGATTGCTGACCACGAGCGGCAGTGAGGTGGTATCGGCAATAAAACCGCTGGCGATAATAAACGGAAAGACTTTTTTCTCATCAAAATGCAATGCCCTTACCATCGCAAGCACAATAGGCGTAAGAATCAGAGCCGCTCCATCATTCGCAAAAAATGCAGACACTAACGCACCAAGAACGATGACATACACAAACATTCGTCTGCCATTCCCGCGGGCAGCCCGCGCCATATGTAAAGCAGCCCATTCAAAAAATCCGATTCGATCCAGAATTAAAGAAATCAGAATAATAGCCACAAACGCTAAAGTAGCATTCCACACGATCTGCGTTACATCCAGAACATCATTAAAGCTGACTACCCCAGCTAGCAAAGCTATAATCGCGCCACCGCAGGCTGACCATCCAATCGATAAATTACGGGGCTGCCAGATTACAAGGATTAAAGTTACTAAAAATATAAGGATAGCTACAATAGCCAAAGTGCCATCCCCCTTTTACTGCCAATCCACATCTTTTTCAACACTCCTATATAAGCATGTGACTTCAATCCAACATCATTATATAACTATATAGTTATATATAAGTCATAAAAATTCTTACCTGAAATTTAGTCGCAGCATGGCTCTTTAGCCTCTTTATTCAGTTCAGCCAATATCGATTTGGAACTAGGCATCTGTTGAAGAACAGCTTTAAGATGTGGTTTATCCTCGACATTTAACGAATAATGTACCCACTGTCCCCGCTTGCTTTCCCGAACGATTCCTCTACTTTTCAATTTCCGTAAATGCTGGCTAATCGCCGGCTGGGAAATGTCAAAGATATCAACGAATTCACACACGCACCATTCCCGCTCTTTCAGAAGAGAAAGCATTGCCAATCGTGTCTTATCTCCGAACAGCTTCAAGTCTTCAGCAATCTCCGTTAGTGTCTGCATTCCTTCTCTCCTCCTCTTGAAAGTATATAAGCTAATACTTATATTCTAGTGAATCTACCAGTCGGAAGCAAGAGTTGATTTTTAGCGGGCTATCGTCCACTCATCCTCCAACATACTGAACATCAAAGAATCCAGGCATCAGGATGGACAATATAGCCGATTTCGCCGCTTCTGTCCGTATGGCTTCTAATATTTAATTCAATCATGCCGATCAAATGTTCAGTTCCTACTGCAACTATGGCTTGCGCGAACCGAGTTCTGGGAACTTTTTGAGAGTCTTCTATTGCTTGGTTCACAAATGAAAGGGTCTGCGGTTGCCTTAAGCTTCAGCCTGTTAACTATTCATAGGGTTGAGAGACAGGGATCCAGACGATAAACTGGGTTCCTTCCCCAACCTTGCTCTCCACTTCTATTTTACAATCATGCATTTTTAGAATTTTTAATACAATAGATAATCCAAGTCCATTCCCTTTATGAACGCTGCTCCGCGCTTTATCCACCATATAAAAACGATCAAAAATGCGGGGCAATGCTGCCTCTGGTATGCCTTGACCAGAATCTTTAATAGAAACCTTCACAAACGCTATAGAACGCTCAATTTCGACATGAATGATACCCTCTTGGCTTGTATATTTTATAGCATTATTGATTAGGTTTTGCCAGACTTGATCAAACAAATCTTTATCCACCGTAATTTGGCAGGGTAATAAATCCAATTCTATCTGAATGTTTTTCTGTGCCCATTGTGGCTCCGCCAGAACGATCGCTCTTCTTAACTGTTCATCCAGCTGAAAAGTGGTGAGATTAACCGGATGATGTTCTGAATCAAGCGAGGCTAATCTAAGCAGATTGTCACTTAGGCGGGATAAGCGCAGCGTTTCCTGATAAATAATATCCAGATGTTCTTTTTGCTCTTCTATTGGAACGACCCCATCTTGCAGCGCTCGAGTAAACCCTCTAATCGACGTAAGTGGAGACTGCATTTCATGGGACACATTGCTGACAAAATCATCACGAACTGAATCTATCTTTTGCAGCTCACTAGCCATATGATTAAAGCTTTCCATCAGTTCCCCGAACTCATCTTGATTTTTATGCGTCAAGCGCACAGATAAATCGCCTGATGCCATTTTTTTAGCTGCTTCCGTCAGACGTTTGATAGGCTTAACAATGAATCCGGACATCAAGAGAATCAGTAAACTTCCAATGACTAAAACCGTTAGAAGTGTAAAAAACACGTTGCGTCTGAATGTGATCAAGCTCGACGAAAAATCAATTTTAATGATGAGCGCAGCTTTCTCCTTATCTACAATGGGAACGCCAACAATAGCAACACCAGACTTATCATTAAGCATCACTGCGTCTGTGGAATCTGGCTTAAATAGAGCGGCAACCTTCTCCTTATCCACTGAAAAAACAGCATCACTCCACTCATTCACTCTCACTTTCGCAATATCGACCCCATATTTATTAAGCAGTTTAGTAAATGCCTGTGCTTTTTCCGGATCATCGATTAGGGTAAGCACTTTGGCTACGTCTCCAGCTACTCTAATGAAGATATGGTTTGGGGTCACATTATTTTCGGAAAACCGTACATTTAGCAAAAAAGAGATCATTAAGCTGACGATCACAATCCCAATGAACGTAATGACAATACGCAGACGCAGGCTTTTTTTCAACATTTAGGCCAACTCCAGACGGTATCCAAGTCCTCTTACCGTAGAAATAATTAGCTCGGGAATCGATTCAAGTCTTTCTCTCAGACGTTTAATATGCACATCTACCGTACGCTCGTCGCCTTCATAATCGACACCCCAAATATTCTCTATGAGCTGAGAACGCGTGAATATTTGCCCTGGCGAACCCGCCAGAGCAAATAACAACTCACATTCCTTTTTCTTCAACTCCACCGTTCTCTGAGCCGTAACAACGTTCAAATTCCCCAGATCAATCATCACTGCGCCTAGTTGAATCACACTCGAGGAGGTTAAATGATATCTTTTTAATAGTGATTTTACCCTCAGGACCAATTCAATGGGATCAAACGGTTTGACTAAATAATCATCTGATCCGGCATTAAATCCTCTGACTTTGTCCTTAGATTCTCCTCTAGCTGTAACCATCAGAATTGGAATATCGATATAAGATCGGATATCTTCGGTCAATTCAATACCATCTACATTTGGCATCATCACATCTACAATCACCAAATCGATCTTTGTATGCGCTAGAATGTCTAATGCCTCTTGACCGTCTGCTGCTTCCACTACGGAAAATTGGTTTTTTTCAAGATATAATCGTATTAATCTACGGATATGAGAATCATCATCCGCCACTAGAATCGTGTTCATCTCTCAATTTTCCTCTCCGCTAACCTATTTATTCATATCGTAGAGATTCCATTGGATCCAGTTTGGCAGCCTTAGAGGATGGCATCAAACCGGCGATAATACTAATCAGGGTACTCACAACGATCCCAAATAACACATAATAACCGGATAGATTAATAAGTTTCACTCCAAAAGCATTGTCCAAGAGAATATTTAACACATAACTAATGACAATGGCAAAGAGTACCGCAAAGATACCGCTGAATACACCTAATAAAGCTGATTCAGAAAAGAATATACGTTTGATATCTTTTTTCCTTGCGCCAATTGCCCGAAGAATCCCAATTTCCTTAGTCCGTTCCACTACACTGATATATAGCACAACCAATATCATGATCCCTGATACGAGAAGTGAAATCCCGGCAATACCAGAGAGAACTATAGTAGCCATATTCACATAAGTTGTGATTCGCTCCATGATTTTTGCCGATTGAGAACCTGAGAATCCAGCATCAACAGCGGCTGCATTAATATCATTCACATATTTCATATCGGTTGCAAAAGCATTAACTTGAATTGGACCTATTGTAATCCCCTTGTCAACATACATTTGCTCCAAAGTCTGCGCTGGAAGATAACCCGTGGGTTGCATTTGCGCTCTTGGATCAGTGCTTTCATAAATACCAGAGATAGTGACTTCTTGTTCCAATGTGATCGGTTTATGCTTAGCATCCATTTCATTAATATATAGATAAATCGATTTCCCTACTAAAGACTCTGGACTGTCATTTCCGCTTAATTTACTTGCCGTTTTCACGGGTAATAATATCTCTTTGCCTTCTGGAAAAGCCCCTGCGGTAATCGTCTCTTTAGCAAAAGCATCCGTTAAGGTTGTTAATTGTGTAAGACTAACCGTCTGATCTGCATAAACCATAGTAGATTTGCCCGAAATGGAAGTGATGGTTTCTACATAATCAACATTTGGAATATTTCGGATGGTTTCAATATCGGCAGCCGTAAACGTTTCGCCGGGCAACATCATTGCCTCTGGACCTTGCATGCCTTTAGCTTCTTCACTGGGTTTAGTTATATCCACGAGTAAAGGATCCATACTTGAATTAATTTCGTCATTCATATAGTTCGTAATTCCATTCCCTAAGGAAAGCATCAACAGTACGCTTAAAATACCAATAGACCCACCCAAAGCTACCAATACATTACGTTTGGCGTTGAGCTTCATGTTCTGCAGAGCCATTTTAAAAGATGCAAATAAACTGAGATTCCGGGATGACCCCTCTCCTCCATCGTAACTAATCAAAGAGCGGTCCTTTAACTGAATATCATCTTTAATCCGTCCTTCTTCCACCTTTACGATACGGGTACCAGAGTCGGCTACTTTCTGTGAGTGGGTCACGGTAATGACCAATATCCCTCTTTTGGCTATGCTGTCCAATAAGGCTAAAATTTGATCGCCGGTATCCTTGTCCAATGCCCCTGTAGGTTCATCTGCCAAAATAATATCAGGATTATTCGCTAGCGCGCGGGCGATGGACACTCTTTGCTTCTGTCCACCGGACAGCTGATTGGGACGTTTTTTCAGGTGCTCTTTCAAGCCTACCTCAGTCAAAATATCTATAGCACGTTTATTACGGTCCTTCTCACTGGTATCCGTCATCTGCATCGCCACTGTAACATTCTCCAAAACTGACAGATGCGGGATCAGATTGAAATTTTGAAAAACGAAACCAATATTGTTCTTACGATAATCATCCATTTCCTTTTCGGTCATCGTGCTTAAATTCTTTCCGCGGACAAGGACCTCGCCTTCATAATCGGAGTCCATTCCCCCAATGATGTTCATCAGTGTGGACTTTCCGCAGCCAGACTCACCTAGAATAGAGACGAATTCACCTGTCTCAAAGCTTAGATTCACATCATGGAGTACTGGCACCTTTTCTTTACCGTACAAAGTATATGATTTCTTTACATGTTTAACTTCTAATATTTTCATTTGTTTCTCTTCCTCTCCTGGTCATGCTCTATATCTCTTTTGATGTTTCATATCCTAACAAATTTGTGTGAACTGATAATGAACTGGATAGCCACATGGAAGAGTCAAAGCTACAGCAGATATTTAGGTTAAGCAATATAAAAAGGCGAATTCACACTCAAAATGAGTGGAACTCGCCTTTTCTATTCGGCTTATTTTCAAAAGAAATTAGTGCATGAGGTAATAAGCTAATCCTCCAACTTGTTTTCCGGCGTAATAAACGATGTCTATAATCACCACTGTTAATACAAATTTCGAGAGCAGCGGATATTTCTTAAATAAAGGCTTTATATTTTTCTCTATGTACTCCATTCGCGCGCCTCCTTTCTTAAGCTAGTGCTCTTTTTCGGATCAGCCTAATCTGGCCTCTATGATTGATTTCATCCTCAAAAACGTGAAACCACATAAAATAGTAGTTCGCAGGTTTGTTATGCCAGAATTCCTCTTCAGTATATAACCAATTATCATCGACGGTTGCGAATAATTCATAAGTCTTTTGTCTAACTTCATTTAGGCGATCTAAATAATAGCTCAGGTCATTCCCCTTAATATTGGCTCGTCCTTCGTCTCCTAAATTTAATGCTGGCCCCCATCTCGTTAGCTCTTCTTCAGACAAATCTCTTTGCTCAAACGTTGCCACTTGATATGCATATTCTACAGCAGCGTAGTGCAATAATAACGCTCCAATAGAGTTACTCTGAGCATCCAATAAATAATCCAGTTGTTCCACAGTTAGACCCTTAACGGCTTCTAATGTTGTATATCTTGCATAGTTCATCATGGATAAAAGTCGGCTGATTTGCGGGGAGTAACCTAGGATATCTGTAATCAAAAATATTTGGTTCATGTCAATCATATGGATGTTCCTCCTTGATTTCTTCAGAATAATACTCTAAATACCGGAATGGTTCAGAATTATGAATTACAGGTAATGACGATCAAGATGTCAAAGTGAGGTGCTTAACACCATGAATAAAACTAACAAAACTATGTATTGGGTTGTATGGGCTTCAACTTAGAAAGTCTCCATCCTAACAAGACCTAGTCGCTTCCCTTCCACTATAGCTTCGGATCTGGAATGTACACTAAGCTTCTCAAAGATTCTCGTCAGGTTATACTCTACAGTCCTTTGTGACATTAAAAGCTTGCTGGCTATGTCTTTATTGCTTTTTCCACTAGCTACTTCTTGGAGTATTTCCTGTTCTCTTTGATTAATGGACACTTCTTCAAGCAGCCGATTATCCCGGTGATTAGAAATCTTGATATCATTTCTTCGTAGCTGTTTAAGTAAAGACACCGGAATGACCGCCTCATTCCTTAGTGCACAACGAATGGTATTTAACAACTGTTCCCGGGAAGCTGTTTTAGAGATAAATCCTGTGACCCCTGACTCCATCAAAAGATTATAATGAGCACTGATCTCATATCCGGTATAAATCACCACTTTAGATTCAGGATCACGTTGAACGGCTCTTTTGGCGAATTCAAGTCCGCTGATCGTAGGCATGTTGAGGTCGCATAAGATCACATCAAATTCTTGTTGCTCCAGCCTATCCAAAGCTTCCATCGCTGACAAAACAAAAGTAACCTCCATATCCGCGTCCTGCTCAATCATAGTTTTGGTTCCTTCTCCGACTGAAGGATGATCATCAACCAACAAGATACGTATCATCGTCATCGCCTCCTCTGTGCTTTTCTTCTACAAAAGCCATTGTCGGTAAATAAATAATAACCTCCAGTCCCTTCCCTTTCTCCGAGGTAAAAGTGCACTCCCCCTCTAAGCTAGCAACACGTTCTTTGATTCCAGACAGGCCCATATGCTGAAAAGATTCCCTGATATCAACTATATTCATGCCAATCCCATCATCCTTATATCGAAAATAGAGGTGCTCTTGCTGGTCCAGCTCAATTTCAATCTGATTCGCCTTGGCATGTTTCCCGGCATTCCGCAGGAGCTCCTGTACTATTCGATACAACGCAATCACCAGGTCTTCACTTAGCTCACCAATCGGACTGGATGTAAAGGTGATAATGTAGTTGGACTGCAGCTGGGCATACTCAAACAATAGTTCCAGTGCCTTCACAATTCCGGTCTCTCTTAGCAGCGGTGGACGCAGTTCATTGCAGGTCTCCCTAATCTGATATATCACATCCAGAAGTCCCTCTTTAATCTGAAGCAGCTCTGGCAAAATATCCGCCTCAATATCATGATCGGAGATCAGTGTTTCCAGCCTGCGAAGCCAAATGAGCTGATCCTGAAGAGCAGAATCATGTAAATCCGCCGCCAGCTTTCTGCGTTCTTTCTCTGATAAGTTAAAGATCAGGCGTAGAACCCATGGTGCTGCATGTAGCTCTTTTTTCATCTCTGCTTCAAGGTCTTCAATCAAGCCTTCAATAAGATATAAATTCTCATAGACAATACTCGCATAATTTGCGAGGGTATTTAACCAGTTAAGCTCATCTGAATTAAGCTTTGTATGGTTCTTCTTATGATCAATCCAGAGGAGATGAATTTTTTTTTGGTGACGTCCGATTACGAGTAAGATCCCCTGTTTGAGTTGAACTACTTCTCCTACCTTAAAAACTGGAGATTTCGATACAAATTCTATGTTGATCTCTTGGCCCGAATTGTCGACTATTTGTTCGAGGTTACTCATATCCTCATCTCTCTCAAAAAAAGCAGACCGACTAACCGGTAAAATCTCATTGATTTCCTTGTGAATTGCAGCCTCCAAATCAGCCCGCTTCATAACCTTGGAGATTTGCTTCGAGAATCGCTCCAGACTACCTTGATAATGATAAAGCTCACGGAACAGTTTAGGCCGGAAATAATAATCTATTTTCTCCTTAAAGAATAAAAAGATTGTAATAGATAAATATACAACCAAAAACATCTGAATCCATTTGATCCAATCATACTCTTGCCTGCTCTGAATGATCGCAAGTACGGCTACAATCATTAGCGCGGGAAAAAAAGCAATTAATAAATAATATTTAAACCGATTAAAAGCGAAATCAATATCAAATAGTTGCCTAGCCGTCAGCAGATAAAAATAAGTAACTGGCATCAAAAACAAAAAGATCGTAGTAATTTCGTAAGGAATCAGGTTGACCCCAACAGCAATGGGTGCAGCTGAGAAGAGAACAAACGGTGTAAATGCAAGGATTTGTCCGGTAAGCATAATTTTAAACATCGATTTAAGCGCTGTGCTTCGATAAGCAAGGTATAAATATAGCAGCTTAAATATGCTGTAAAAAATCCCAAAAATAAAGAACCCAATAATAATTAACCTTATAAAGGAATACAAAGATCTATCCCAGGAGTAAACCATTAGACTGGAGGTGGAAAATAGGCTTAGTAAAATGACCAGGCCATAGTATATTTTGATTACAGTAGTAGATAGAACTAATACATCAAATCGTTTCAGATATACTTGGAGAAAGTGAATAAAAACCAGTGGAATTAAAGGCAACACGCAACCCATCGCGATTCTACCTATAAGATCAGATCTACTTGAGGCATATCCCGCAAAGTAAGTTATTCCGACTAATAAAAAGAATAAAATCAGCAGCTCTGCTGAGCGATCCCCGCTTCTCCTGCGGTATAATAGAAGGCTTAACACTGCCAAAAAAACAAATGTCGCTCCAGGGACTACAAGCTGGGTAAACGTATGATAGATGGAGGACTTATTCTCAATATCATAATGCAAAGCAAGTGGAGCCCCCCCTTTGGAATTACGAAGAAGGTCAACGGATTGAACCTGAGTTAAGCTTCCATATCTCACAGCTTCATCCACTTTATCAATCGGTTTCCCATTAACCCGTAATAAGATATCCCCTTCCCTTAAATTCTGTTTATACCCTTCGCTTGAAACGTCTGCCTCAGCAATATAATATTGCCCTTCTTCATTCTGCTCCAGACCAACGCCAAGCAAGATGTTAGAGTGAATGACCCACACAAAATGAATAATAAGAAAAACAAAAATGCAAAGTAACCCTGATATGAATAACTGGCGGAGTTTTACTGTCATTTCAAATCCCCCGAACGAACAAAATTATACATATCTCTATTCTTATTTGGTATTCCCCTACCATTTTATATGAATCACACAGGAAATTATATACTTTTATGCATGATATTCCTTATCCTCTAAATATCCGCATTAAATTATAGCTCTATCCTGGCTTTTTGCTGCTTCACTCTGTGGTTTCGATTCAGAATCCATATAGCTGCGCAACCATATAAAATCACCGGAACCCAACCACTCTCCCCGGCTACATACTCCAACATAGGTGAAGAACTGACAGTAATATTGTGCAAAACACTATCTACAGCATTATTAGTTCCGTGTAAAAGCACTGCTGGCCAAATACTACCGGAGGTCAGACGCAGTTCATTTATAATGATGCCCGCAAACATAACAGATAAGGTAAAGAGCACCACCACGAGCCAGCGGCTTCCAGAGGAATGATAAGCACGCGGCCCAAGAATCGCCGGATAATGCCATATAGCCCAGATTAAGCCCATTGTTACACTAGAACTTACTCTTCCCATCCATTGAAAACGCGGGAGCAGCCAACCCCTCCAACCGATCTCTTCCCCCAAAGCAGATAATGAACCAAGAACAATGTAAACGAGCAAATATATAGCAGTCTTGATCCATGAATCTGGAGAAATTAAGCTTGAGTTCCATCCCATCCAATAGACAGCATATCCCGCTCCCAGTGAACCTAAGGGAATAACTAAAGCCAATATGTATTCTTTGCCTCCCCTAAATTTGAAGCCCAACCTTCTCCATCCCTCAGCACTGTATCCATCTCTCACAATCAGAAACATCATGATACATACTGTGAAAAAAGGAGTAAATCCATACAGACCTTGCGCCGATTCCGGAAGCAGCAACATCCCTAACGCCATTGCCCATACGATAATAATAAATAGAAGAGATTGTTTCTTGTCTGAGAGCAATATTATCACCTACCCTTTTTAGATATAAGGAACTATATCTTCCTATTTAATCCAATTGTATATAACCAGGCAGGACGTTTCACCGAAAACAACGTTCGTTAAAACCACAATTCTTTTGCGGTACTACTTATCTGTATGCCGCAAAGTCTTCAGTAAGGTTGTCCTAAAAATAGTGAATTGGTGAGCGATGTGCGATGTGCAGCGTAAGTGTAAACTAATTAGGGAAATACTCCCTGAAAATAGCCGATTTTGGCTCTAAAAGGACGGAATCAGGGAATTCCTCCCTAATAATCAGGGGGATTTCTTTATTAGTTACTGAATCGGCCAAAATTCAGGGAAGTTTTCCCTAATTATAAGTCTGATGAACAGAAATCTCTGAATTTTAGGGAGGAATTCCCCAATTGCTGTATAAATGCTTCACTTATTGCATCATTTGGAGCATCATTAGGTACGCTCCATGATTCAATTGGTTATCAAATAAAGGATGCTCCGCCGTAACATTAGAGATCAGGTGGCTTTACTTTTGCCCCTAATCTACTGAAGCAAACAGTAGTTGACCAAAAATGCAGAACAGCGATTCCCCGATATTAGGAGAATCGCTGTTCTGTTTGACTTTTATGGTTTTGGGCATGAACGTTTTGGGGACAGCCTTTTTCTAACTATACGTTATCTTAATAGGTCCACCAGTTACCAGACATAACGATCATCGAAAACAGCTTGATGCTGTCTTCATAGTAATCTTCTGCAGCACTGCTTGCTGTGTGGCTCCAGAGAGAATTCAACCAGCTTTGGTAAGTTGATGAGGTCATCGCACTGACTCCAAATGGAGCATAGAAGGCACCGCTATTGTAACTTCCAAATACGGTTCCGTTTAGCTTGTACCCATCTTTTATACTACCAGGTGTACTGCTTACTTTAGTCTTAATCCAGCTATTCATCTTATTGAGCTGCGTAAGCGCCCTGCTGTCTCCAGTAATCAAATAATCTGTTGCGATCCGCCATGGGGTACGACAAGAATTGTAATTGTAATTCCCGTCATTGGCATCCTCAAGGAAATTCGCCGCAGCAGGTTTATACACACCCCCAGAGTAAACTACGAAATCAGGCAAGAGCCCAGTGCTAGAGCTATAACCCGTATAAAGGCTATTTATAATCGTGTACGTTTTATCGATAACATTCGTCCAGCGGGTATCTCCTGTAGCCTGTTGGAATGCTTTTAAATGATTTAGCATGAAATCAGAAGGTCTAGTTGCCGTATTATACGAGCCGCTATTCGCCCAGTCACCTAGACGGATCGTCCACTGTGTCTGGTTAATCTCATTGTCCATAATCGCATTAATGATATCTTTTGCAGCTTGTAAATAATTGATCGTCCCACTACTTCCCCACTGCTTGTCCGCAAGCAGCAATGAGAACGCTATATCCATATCTCCATCTGTAGCAGAGTCCTCGCCTTCAATATTTTGAAAGCTGCTGTTTTGCTTCCAGGACATCAAATAAGGGTTAATTGCACTTGGGTGAGCCTTGTAATAATTATATAAGCCGTCAAAATAAGTCTGAGCATTGCTGTCATAACCAGCCATCAAAACTGTGAACAACATCCCGTAACCATGTGCTTCAGATACCGTTTCTCCATCTGAATTATACTTAACGTAATATTTGCCAGTGCCAGCTGGTTTGAGATAGGCCGTTTTCCACGCATCCCATTTGGTCTTCACTGAATTATCCATACTGGTCTGGGTTACATTGTTTGGCTTGATAGATCCACTCGTGTAGGTGGTATGTTGCGGAAAAGGTTTGTTCACTGCTGCAAACGCGGAACCGGCAGGAAGAATACTAATTACCAAGCATACGACAATAAGGCTTTTCCAACTCAACCTAAGCTTTGCATCCTTCTTCATCATTCATTGCCTCCTCTTCAATTGTGGTAATAAATTTGAAAGAAAACAGCAAGCTAATTCGTATTCGCTATCATTGTAATACAGAATATGGAATTAATATATAAGCAATTCCATTAATAGATCATTAGTACTATATATCTGAGACTTAGATTTGTTCTCACTCCTCAACTAAAAAAAGGATGGTTCCACAACCAACTTCATTCATGGCTGTGCAAACATCCTTTAGATAAAAATCCATTCGCTATTCTCGTAATTTATTCAATTTGAATCGATACGCAATGTATGGAAGACCCGGAAAGACCAACATACAAAGTGTGACCACTACTAACACCAGGCTGATATTCCTCACGATCTCAGGTAACCATCCATTAACGCCCAAGATCGCTAGGAAGATAAAAGCAATCAAAGCTATAAGCAATGGCAAGGCTACTTTGCCCATCGTTTTCTTTTCACGTTCATATTTGTCAATGAGGGTCCCTGTGTCCGAGTAGATAGGCGCCGTACCTGCAGCTGCCCGAAAGATATGAAACCCATTTCCGGCAGAACAGACATAAGTCCATCCGGCATCTTCAAAAATCAAATAATACTCCTCATCGACATTTGTGTGATAATCTACACTGTACTCAAGATTCTGAGGATCTCCCTTTCTTAACTTATAACCCAAAGGTGCAAAGCTCTCCAGGAGCCAGCCCCCTTTGGCATACTTACTCAATTTCTGCATATCTCCTTTTTCAGTAAAAGCTAAGCCCCCGCTGGTCACATATTTTGTATTCTTCATGCCTATTCCCCACCTTTTATTTGAGAATTTGTTCTGCATGTCTAATCATTTCTTTTCGGCGCTCTACTTCTTTTCTTAGCAATCCAATCCCTTTTTCCGTTGCAATATACGTTTTTCGTTTGTCGTCCTCTTCTTCTTTATACAGCTCAATAAATTCAGCCGCTAGCAGCTTCTTAATGGTTGTATACATGGAAGCAGGCCCAATTGAAAATTGATTGTTCGTCATCGTTTCGATTGATTTCATAATCAGATATCCGTGTTTGGCTTCGACTAAAGACAAGAGAATATAAAATGCAGTGTCTGTGAGCTCTCCCATTTCCAATGAGTCCGTTCTTGACACTTAATCACCTCCTCATATGTATCATTAAAAGATATATCATTAAATGAACTATATCTTTTAATGATACACTTGTCAACTGCTGGCATAAAATTAAAACTACCTTCTCATACTAGGTGAAGAATATGGAGGTGAATGTCATGCCCAAAAATAGTGCCAATCCCAAAGAAGCTCCAGGAAAACATCAACCAAGTAAGAAAAACAATGCGGAGAATAACAACAATTTCAATGAAGCCGCTCAGATGGTGAACATCGATAAGGCTGCTGATTATGTGCCCAGCTTAAACGGTGTCTCCAAAACTGATGTTTAAGCTATACCGCTAATAACTTCTTCAAACAAAAAAACACTCCTCAGATTTTTCTGAAGGAGTGTTTCAATCCGTAGCAGTTTCATTTCAAGCTCTCTAACTCAGCAGTCACTTTTTCAATTAAGTTCACGAAGGAAGCCAGCTCTTGAGAGCTTTTGACCTGATCCTTGGAATACATGGAGTTGTGTTCCGATTCTTTTTTCACCTTGGAAAGGGTGGCATTGATATTGTCGAGTTTCTGGTCAATGGTTACCAGTGAATCCTTTGAGCGACGGGCTAGCTTACGAACTTCATTAGCCACAACTTCAAAACCTCTTCCAAACTCCCCAGCTCTGGCTGCTTCAATAGCCGCATTCAGGCCTAAAAGATGCGTATGATCAGCCACTTCTCTAATCATCGTACCCACTTGATGAATAGACTCCACCTCTTTGTCCAAATATAATACCGTTTGATGCGTTTTCTCTTGATAATCAGCATTTTTACTAGCTAAACTTTCTATCGATTCACTGCTATCCTTTAATTGAACCATCAAAGATACCAGCTCCTGAACGGCTGAACTCACTCCTGTAAGCAGGTGATTTTGCTTCTCCAGCAAGTTTTCTATTTTTGCTTTTTCATCCACTTCATAGGCTTCAAGAACGAGCTGTGAATCGAGATTAAACATCTTGGTTAAGGCATGGATAACAGGCTTCCACTCGTTTGGTAATATCCGTTCAAAATAAGCAGTAGCCAGATCCAGATATAATATGTACGTCCCCAAATACCAATTCGTTGTTAATCCAATACGGGAATGGATTTTCCCGATAAGCAAACGTCTTTCAATAAATGCTTCATCGATCACACCAGCGGCCATAGATAAAAAATACCACTGCTGTGTTTCTTTCAATCGATCCAGTGTACTGTGCTGCTCAATGATGTGGAGCAGTTCTGGCTCCATCGTCATCTGTTTATACAGCTCCTCAACCAATGAGCTAACGATTAAGTTGAATTCTTTCTCCTTGCTTTTTAATAATTCTAAATCAGCCTCAGTAATCCCTATATAGCTAACTTGCTGGAGTCGTTCTGGACTAAGATTGATCATACCGTCGTTAACATCCCTCTCATAACTGTTTATTTTTCTCAGCCATCCCCTATGGCATCTATATCTCTTGATTATAAAGGTATTATTTCAATAAATTTTAACACTATATTTACCTATATTGCTTAATAATTTTACAAAACCTCGCTAGTTGCCCTTAGATTTGGTTTCCTATTCATGAATAAAGGGCTGCCGCAGCAGCCCTTTCAGTTTCAAGCTTTAATTTACGCCGCCATTTCACGGCAAACTTTTGCACAAGCAAAACAAGCTTCTGCACATTGCTGGCAATGTTCATGATCATGCTTTTGGCATTCGTTGCCGCAGGCTTCACAAGCTTCTGCACAAGCTAAACAAATCTCTGTTGCATATTTACTGTTCATCGACATGGCATGAGCTGCAAACTCGCATATATCTGCACATTCACGATCCAGGCGAATGCACTCCTTCATCATCCCCACATGATCCTCATCCAAACAAGCTGAGTAACAGTGATTGCAAGCTATCATACATTTTAAACACTCATCGATACACTCTTTGTAGTTTTGATGTGCCATAACACATTCTCCTCTCAATTCATTAATTAGGATAGTCCCCTACTCTATATATACCCAATTTAAGCAAATAAAAAAGGATTCCGGGGAATCCTTCCGATTGATCAATTATCTAATTAATTTATTAATGGTAACTAATAGTTCATCCAGTACCTCGTTCTCACCTTCCTGGATACGTTCCACTACACAACTTTTCATATGATGCTCCAGCAAAAGCTTGCCCACGCCGTTCAATGCAGATTGGACCGAGGAGATTTGATGCAGCACATCATCACAATAGGTGTCTTTTTCAATTAACCCTTTTAGCCCTCTAACCTGACCTTCAATTCTATTGAGCCGGCTAATCAAATTCTTTTTAGTTTTATCTGAGTGATGACTTTTCCGCTCATCCGTACTGCATGATTCATGCTCGTGAGTCAGATTATCCATGCACCGATCACCCCTTTCCTCGTATTTTTATTATACTATAGCCCCCCTATTCTATTCAAAAAATAAATCATTGATTAGATTTTCAATTCTTCATGAACTATAGCTGAAGTTTCAACCTGAATGG
Organism: Paenibacillus sp. FSL H7-0690; assembly: GCF_037980415.1. Classification (NCBI taxonomy): domain Bacteria; kingdom Bacillati; phylum Bacillota; class Bacilli; order Caryophanales; family Paenibacillaceae; genus Paenibacillus; species Paenibacillus sp. FSL H7-0690. The sequence continues at coordinate 6,168,357 of NZ_CP150281.1, forward strand.
TTGTATGTTGAATTTTGAAATGATCGGCAATTAACCGAATCGCTTGCTGCAAAATGCGTTGGTCATCTGCTTCCTCTTCAATTAAGATATGACAGCTGAGTGAATCTAATCCCGAAGTTATGGTCCAGATATGCAGGTCATGAACATTTCTAACCCCCTCAATGCTTTCGAGGATTTCATTTACTTCAGCTGGATTAATTGTAATCGGGGTGCCTTCCATAAGGACGTGAACGGTATGTTTGATAATTCCCCATGCCCCTCTAAGAATCAATAGAGCAACCAGTACGCTTATGATTGGATCAGCAACATACCAGCCAAAAATCATCATGATTAAACCGGCAATAATTGCCCCTACTGAACCTAAAGCATCACCAAGCACATGGAGATAAGCACTACGGAGATTAATGTTATTTTTCACATCCCCTTTTCTCATAAGCGACCATGCACTAGCCACATTGGCTAAAAGACCAATACTTGCGATCAGCATCATAGATCCGCTGGCAACTGTCGGCGGCTCAAAAAACCGCCCATAAGCTTCTACAATGATAAATCCAGCAACTACAAATAAAGTAACTCCGTTTAAGAGTGCCGCCAAAATTTCAAATCGATGAAAACCATACGTTTTGTTCGGAGAAGCAGGTTTAGTTGCAAACCAGACCGCTACTAGGCTTAATGCTAGAGAGCTTGCATCGTTTAGCATATGCCCACTGTCCGATAACAGGGCTAAGCTGTTAGTAATCAACCCACCAAAAAACTCCAAAAACATAATTCCAACCGTAATGATCAACGCAATCAAAAGCCCTTTTTTATTTCCACTAGGATCAAAATGTTGATGCCCGTGAGAGCCATGGGAGTGACTGTGTCCTTCATGAGTGTGGTCGTGGTTACTGTGATCGTGATTGGACTGTTGCCCGTGTACATTCTCGACCTGATGATTGCGTTTGTTCTTCTTGTTCATCATGCTTAACCTCCTATTACCTTCAGCTAGATAGTATTCGTAGCCCTGCGCAGTTACATTCAAAAGCTCCAGTTAATAATAACATATGAGCATGTGTTCATATGTTATTATTAACTGGATTTTTCTTCTTGTCAATAAAAAAGCAACAAATGATTGTCTCTGACCTAATAAAATAAAGAGGACCCTCCGCAGCTCTTCCTGCATGAAGGATCCTCTCGAATCAGAACCGTGTATTAAATCAAATCTAATTGTTGCAGCAATCTTTGGATGATAGCCGCAACTTCTGCTCTCGTAATGAAGGCTTGTGGGGCAAGTACATTTCCGCTTCTGCCCGTGATGATTCCTGCTTGCAGGCTGTCTGCGATGCCACTCTTCGCCCAGTCTGATGCTTCATTCGCATCCGTGTAAATGCTCAGCAGCTCGCTTGCTTCTTTGGCAGGAAGATTTGTCTTCAAATCGGTAATCACCATAGCTTTAGCAATAATACTCATCGCCTGTTCCCGAGTAATCTTGTCTGTTGGATGGAACGCTCCATCTTCAAAACCGTTGATTAGCTTATAGGAGTAAGCTGTCTGCACCGCATCATTATACCAATCTGAGACCTTTACATCCGTAAAGGATGTTGTCCCGCTTTCCAACTTCAATCCCAATCCACGTACGATAATCGCCGCAAATTCTGCACGTGTAATCTCCAGATTAGGGTTAAACAAATCGTCGCCGACTCCATTAATAACCTTACGGGAAGCCATCTCATTGACAATGTCCTTAGCCCAGTGGGTAGCGACATCCTTGAAGTTCTGTGGATCTTGAACTACAAAATACGTACTGTTCGTTAAACTGTGTATTTTCGCAAAGTGTTTGCCATCAATGGCAACAATCTGTGTGGGTACATGGCGGAACGTCCCCCCCGCTTCAAGCACTAGCCCAGTCGTGATCTTCTTAAGGTCTACACCATCCGCTAGAGGAATAGTTCTTTCCACATAGGTATTAAACTTAGTGAGTTCAACAGTTTTCCCAGCGTAAGTAACCTTCACCGTGAAATCTAATGGCTGAGCTACCAACGTTAGTTTTTCATTGGCTGCCAACATTTCTATTCTTTTCAGTGCATCCGCAGTCGGAACAGAAATTGAAATTTGCACCTTCACATCTTGTAGAGCAATGTCTGTGCCAAACTGTTTTGAAATTGCACTGATATCAATCTGTGCTGCTGATATTGTATAAGTACCTTTTGGAGTACGAATGATTAGCAGCGCCTGCTTCTGCTCCATATCTTTGATGATTTGGCCATTAAGCTCGCCAATAATCACATCTGAAGTCGCAGTCACAGGGATAGTTATAATTGCATTCTGGTCTTCCTTTTCGATACGTTGCTCTATTTTTGCCTGATCTACAACAATCGTGGTAACCGTCTGCCCGTTATGCTCAGATATCGTTGCTGTTCCGGCATTTTCAACCTTACCGTTCACCAATACCTCAACCATGCTGCTAGATAGTGTAGCTGTAGCTGTAGCAGTGGATCCTGCTGTTGCAGTTGGTGCAGTTGTTGAAGGTGGTGCAGTCGGTGTTGATGTCGGTGATTCTGTTGGCGTTGGTGTTGGTGTTGGCGGTGTAGGTGTAACCTCAACCTCCGTTGATGACTTCGGTGTCACGGAGTTCGAAACTTCAGAAGCTACACTACTACCAGCGCTATTAATCGCTTTAACTGTAAACGAATAAGTGGTGCCATTCGCTAGACCTGTTACCTTTATTGGACTTGTTGCCCCAACCGTTACGATATTACCCGGAGAAGCAGTTACCTCATAATTCGTAATTGGAGTTCCCCCGTTCGAATCAGGAACTGCAAATGTCACAGTCGCCTCGCCATCTCCCGCTACCGCTATTAAGTCCGTAGGTGCAGATGGTGATGTTCTTGGTTTCGTGCTGACTTCGTTAGAAGCTGCACTCTCCCCGCCCGGATTAGATGCCTTAACTACGAAATAATAAGATTGGCCATTAGTTAACCCTGTCACATCATAGTTGTAGACAGATTCGCTTACTGTAGCCACTTGGGTCTCATAGATTCCGGAAGTGATACCTTGATATATAGTGTATCCAATCGCACCCTTCACCGGATCCCATGTTAAGCCGATGAGGCCATTACTTGCCACAGGTGAATGAAGTATTGGCGCGCCCGGCGCTGGAACCTGAGGCGTTCTAGTTACTTCATTGGAAGCCGCACTGATACCATCAGGATTAACAGCTTTAACAATAAAATAATAAGCAGTTCCATTAATTAATCCTACAGCATCGTAACTGTTCTCAGAGCCACTTATAGTAGCTACCTCAGCTCCATAAACACCTGAAGCTGTAGACTGATATACAGCGTAACTATCGGTACCATATACGGGACTCCAAGTAATACGAATATGTCCGTTTCCTGCTGTTACAGACTCAATACTTGGCGCAGCAAGTTCAGGCCAGGTAAGGTCAATAACTGCACTAGTGATCTCTGTAAGTCCTGTCGCATCAAATGCCAGTTGGGCTCCTGTGATTCCAGCTGCATTCGTAGCTCCCAGATCCGTAAAAGAAATGAAGCCCGCTACTGCCGTCAACGTCGTATTCCCCGTCAACGTCCAGCTTCCAGTGTCCTTCTTCGACACAGTAACTACCGTACTGTTGTCGCCAATATTCACATTCCCAAACTGATCCAGCAGCGTTATCACTGGCTGCTGCGCGAAGCTACCGCCATTGGCTTGCGGGGCACTTACGCCCGTGGTCAGCTTCATTATCGCTGTGCTACCTGCGACAGGTGTAACGTTCAGCGCTGTTGCTGCTGGCGTGGCTACGCCTGCTTGGCTGAACACAACCGCTTGCGCGCCAGCTTTGTTCAGCTTCAGGTTCACCTGTGCTACACCCTCAACGAAATCAACGTTGATCTTGCTCGGTGAAGCTGCCAAAGCGGTGATTCCTAAGCTTCCGTACGTTCCGTCCGGCGCAACATCATAACCCGTTACCGTCACTTCTTTCGTTCCGGTGAACGTTGTATCCGTATCGCCCAGCGAGTTCTTCACAGTCAGCGTAATGCCATTATCTACACCTACGACAGGCGTTAACGTCGCCGCTGAGGCAGTGATGCTTTGCGCTCCCTGTGGCTCTGGAAGATTCAACGCTACACTAGTGATCTGTGGAAGTCCTGTCGCATCAAATGCCAGTTGGGCTCCGGTGATTCCAGTGGCATTCGTAGCTCCCAGATCCGTAAAGGAAATGAAGCCCGCTAATGCCGTCAACGTCGTATTCCCCGTCAACGTCCAGCTTCCTGTGTCCTTCTTCGACACAGTAACAACCGTACTGTTGTCGCCAAGGTTTACATTCCCAAACTGATCCAGCAAAGTAATTACTGGCTGCTGAGCGAAGCTGCCGCCATTGGCTTGCGGCGCACTTACGCCCGTGGTCAGCTTCATTGTCGCCGTGCTACCTGCGACAGGTGTAATGTTCAGCGCTGTTGCCGCTGGCGTGGCTACGCCTGCTTGGCTGAACACAACCGCTTGCGCGCCAGCTTTGTTCAGCTTCAGATCCACCTGTGCTACACCCTCAACGAAATCAACGTTGATCTTGCTCGGTGAAGCTGCCAAAGCGGTGCTTCCTAAGCTTCCGTACGTTCCGTCCGGCGCAACATCATAACCCGTTACCGTCACTTCTTTTGTTCCGGTAAACGTTGTATCCGTATTGCCCAGCGAGTTCTTCACAGTCAGCGTAATGCCATTATCTACACCTACGACAGGCGTTAACTTCGCCGCTGAGGCAGTGATGCTTTGCGCTCCCTGTGGTTGTGGAAGATTCACGGTAGCGCTAGTGATCTGTGGAAGACCTGTCGCATCAAATACCAGTTGGGCTCCTGTGATTCCAGCTGCATTCGTGGCTCCTAGATCCGTAAAGGAAATGACACCTGCTACTGCCGTCAACGTCGTATTCCCCGTCAACGTCCAGCTTCCTGTGTCCTTCTTCGACACAGTAACAACCGTACTGTTGTCGCCAAGGTTTACATTCCCAAACTGATCCAGCAGCGTTATCACTGGCTGCTGCGCGAAGCTGCCGCCATTGGCTTGCGGGGCACTTACGCCCGTGGTCAGCTTCATTATCGCTGTGCTACCTGCGACAGGTGTAACGTTCAGCGCTGTTGCTGCTGGCGTGGCTACGCCTGCTTGGCTGAACACAACCGCTTGCGCGCCAGCTTTGTTCAGCTTCAGGTTCACCTGAGCTACACCATCAACGAAATCAACGTTGATCTTGCTCGGTGAAGCTGCCAAAGCAATTCCGTCCACGCTTCCGTACGTTCCGTCCGGCGCAACATCATAACCTGATACCGTCACTTCTTTTGTTCCGGTGAACGTTGCATCCGTATCGCCCAGCGAATTTTTCACGGTCAGCGTAATGCTATTATCTACACCTACGACAGGTGTCAACGTCGCCGCTGAGGCGGTGATGATTTGGGCTCCCTGTGGCTCTGGAAGATTCAACGCTACACTAGTGATCTGTGGAAGTCCTGTCGCATCAAATGCCAGTTGGGCTCCGGTGATTCCAGCTGCATTCGTAGCTCCCAGATCCGTAAAGGAAATGACACCCGCTACTGCCGTCAACGTCGTATTCCCCGTCAACATCCAGCTTCCTGCATCCTTCTTCGAAACAGTAACAATCGTACTGTTGTCGCCAATGTTTACATTCCCAAACTGATCCAGCAGCGTTATCACTGGCTGCTGCGCGAAGCTACCGCCATTGGCTTGCGGGGCACTTACGCCCGTGGTCAGCTTCATTGTCGCTGTGCTACCTGCGACAGGTGCAATGTTCAGCGCTGTTGCTGCTGGCGTGGCTACGCCTGCTTGGCTGAACACAACCGCTTGCGCGCCAGCTTTGTTCAGCTTCAGGTTCACCTGTGCTACACCCTCAACGAAATCAACGTTGATCTTGCTCGGTGAAGCTGCCAAAGCGGTGCTTCCTAAGCTTCCGTACGTTCCGTCCGGCGCAACATCATAACCCGTTACCGTCACTTCTTTTGTTCCGGTAAACGTTGTATCCATATTGCCCAGCGAGTTCTTCACAGTCAGCGTAATGCCATTATCTACACCTACGACAGGTGTCAACGTCGCCGCTGAAGCGGTGATGCTATATGCAAGAGTAGGTCCTAGGTTCAGGGTCATTTTAGTGAAATAATCCCCCACGACCTTAAAATTAGTACCATCGTAAATAATGCCATTAAGATTAGAGGTAAGATCAGATGTTTCCTGAGTCCACGTGGATCCGTCTGCCGAAGAGAATAACTCCCCCTTCAATCCAACAGCCAGAAAACTCCCATTACCAAAGCTGATATTATTTAGTGCGCTAGCTGACATTGTAACCTTCGTAAAAGTTACCAAATCTTCTGTGGTTAGAATTACTGCCTGCTGGCTAAGTGTATCTTCTCCAACCAGAATATAAGCTCTACCATCATAGGCAATTCCCTTTAAAGAAGTATTGGGGAACCCAATCTCTAAGGGCACATTCCACTGTATTCCATCTGATGATTTTGCGATAACAACGCTCTCTTGCTCATAAGTAGTACTATTGTATTTCATCCCAAGAGCTACAAATTGATTATTCAAGTAAGCTACTGTATTAAATGCAAAATCCCCATTTTTAAATCTCTCTGTCCATGAGGTTCCGTTAACTGAAGAATAAATTCCGCCATAATCGGAAACAGCAACGTACTGATTTGTGCCAAAAGCAACGCCAGTCAGATTGTCCTGCACTCCGGTATCTGTCATAGTCCAAGTATCACCGTTGGTCGAGGTCACCACTTTGGCGTTAAGATTGTAGTTTTCTTTATCTGTAACCGCAATAAACTTCCCTGCTCCATAAGTGACCGCATTCATTCCCGGCAGCTTGGAGGGTGTGACATCGTTCCATACTGCGGAGCTATTAGATTTGTAAATAGAGCCATATTCCCCGGATGAGACGGCAACATAATTGCCATTACCATCCTTAGCAATACTTTTCAGATTACCGCTGACATTACTCCACGCCGATAGGTCAGAAGAAACCAGTAAGCCGTTGCCCCCTGAAGCAACATATTTTCCATTTCCGTAAACCATATTGTTCATCATCATTGTTGTATGGGTATCCGAAGATGTCCACTGGGTGCTGTCCAGCGGAGCCGCAGAAGATTTATAAATTACACCCTGCCCAAACAACAAATAGCTCCCATTTAAAGAACCTCCCCCATAAAATTGCTTGTTATCCCATGAGGCATCAACGGTCCAATTAGCACCGTCTGTAGAGGTGAATACTTTTTTAGCATACGGAGTCACGATATAACTAAAGAAACGATTATTTAAATAGATTACATTCGTAACATAAGGCCAACTAGAGTTATAGTGGTTGATCACAAGATCGGTTAAGGTGACCGTTGTCCAATTGATCAGATTCGTTGAGGTATAATAGACAGCATTGTTAGCAGAGACCACATATTTGTTGTTGCCATAAGCAATATCCGTTAAGCTTTGCATTCCGAATATTGCATTGGTAGAAGTGATTCCTGTGTCTGTCCAGTTAATGCCATCCGAGGATTGTAGTAGAGTTACATCATAAGAAGGTGGATTGGTGCCAGGTTTATATACTGACTGCCATACAAAGAACTTTTCATTGACCGCTTTCAACCTTTCCGGTGTGATAGCTAACGTTTTTTTTGTCCAATTTTCACCATCGAGTGAATTGTATACTGCCTTTTCGCTACCATCAATAGCTAAGAACAGCCCATTAGCGAACACAATAGAAGTTAGTTTGGGGTTCCCCGCCTTTTTTGAGATAGACCAATCTACGCCATTTGATGATGTAGATATCCCTCCTTGGCCCACCGCTACAAAAACATTGTTACCAAATGCAACACTGCTCAAATTTCCAGCTGATGTGGAGCTTTGATCTATGATATTGCTATTGCTGGGTGCTGCATAAATTACTGCAGGCATAAACAGAGAACTGACGATAGAGAATACTAAACTTATTGCTAATAAAAGATTGCCACTCCGCTTAATCACAATTTTCCCCCTTTGGCATTACACCAAAATATAAATACTTCCACCATATGGAGATTAGATGTCTTTTCTAAGATTTGTAGCCATTTGGTTTGATTTTTATATCGGTATAATCCGAGAGAATTATTACGAATTTAACATTAAATTTTGATTAAAAACAACAATAATTTACACGCTTCACCTATCCATTTCCACAACCTTACAAATGAGAAAAAAACCTATTAAATATCAGGACTTAATCCTGAATTTAATAGGCTTTCAAGCTTTTTCTCGTAGAACTTTTTTATTAAATAGAAATCGCTGCTTCTAAAGCTACTTCCATCATGCCGTTGAAAGAATTTTGTCTTTCTTCTGCCGTGGTTACAGCATGAGTAACTAACGAATCGGAAATGGTAAGAATACATGCAGCTTGTTTACCTAACACTTTCGCATTATGGAACAACGCATAACTCTCCATTTCTACACAAACACAGCCATGTTCATTGTAAAATTCATTAACTCCAGGCACATTGTCTTCATGATAGAATACATCGCTGGAATGAATTCTCGCCGTCAGAACTGGCTTGTTAATACGTGTAGCCGCTGCTTCAATGACTTCGTTCAATTCTTTACTTGGCAGCTGGATATCTCCTTCTACACCGCTTTGCACATAGGCATATGTAGATTCACTCCACGCGCTATCCGCCAACACCACGTCAAATAAATTCAATTTATCAGTATATGCTCCAGCACTACCGATACGAATGATGTTTTCCACACCATAGTTTTTGTATAGTTCATAAGAATAAATACCGATACTTGGCATTCCCATTCCCGAACCCATTACCGAAACCTCTTTGCCTTTATAAGTTCCTGTATATCCAAACATATTACGTACCGTATTAAATTGGGTTGGGTTCTCCAAATAGGTTTCTGCAATATACTTCGCTCTCAAAGGATCTCCTGGCATTAATACTGTTTTGGCGATTTCACCATTTTGTGCTGCATTGTGCGGCGTTGACATAATTTATTCCTCCTATGTTGATTACTCATTACTATCTTACTATACCATTCATGATTTTAAATATACGTTTAAAATTTTCTTTTATTGCGACAAAAATACTGCTACTGAATCTCTTTTTATAATTTATTAGCAAACTCATTAAGTTTTTGGGACATTATCTTTATTTCCTCAATAAATGTAGAAGTATGCTGAACAGATGCCGCCTGTTCTTGGCCGATAGCTGCTATCTTCTCTATCGAATTAGCCATTTGATTCGTAATTCCCTTGATCTGTAACATGGTTTTATTTATGTTTTGCGTCGAGGCGACGGTTTCCCTTGAAAATTTCCGGATTTCCTTGGCTACGACTTCAAAGCTTCTACCTTTCTCACCTGCATGCGCTGCTTCTATTGCAGCATTCAGCCCAAGTAAATTCGTTTGATCAGCAACCCTGTTTATAATGGATAGGACTTCTGTTGTATTCTCCACATCTTTTCCAGCCTGCTGAGATTGAATGAGTAGTTCCTGAGAGTGATCCGAAAGTGAACTTACGCCATAGGAAATATTATTAATTTGCTCATTGGCTTGGGATAATGATTCCGAGATTTGTTCTACAATGGCTTTTAATTCACTTTGTCTCCGAATCTGAACTGCAATCCCGCCAATGACTTGTCCCGTTTGATCGTGAAGAGGTGTTGCTGTACCTGTAAACTCAAATCCATAAAAGTGGGCTGGAACATCGGACTTCAAGGTACGATTCTCTTGTATCGCTAAGTAAAGCGGTTCTTCTTTGTGTAAAGGTTGTCCTTCGTTAATGTTTAAATTTATGGTGTCGCCAGGAAAATAAGCAACGAACCGTTCCAAATCACATATCGCTATTGATAAATCAGCGGGGATAGATAATTTTATAATTGGTATAAGTGAGATAAATTTGTCTAAAGATTCAATGTTGTTAATCACAGAAATATAGTCTCCATTCCAGCAAAACGTTATTTATAGCGCACCAAGTCTAACCAGATTATGCCTTGCAGACATGCATTTAATCTAAATCCTTAATTTTGCTTAATTCATATTTTAGATATGTATTCGCGAAAATCTTCATAAAATCCTCCAAAAAAGTTTACAAACACCCATTTCTCTCTCACAAAAGATAAAAAAAGCCCCCACTTTGTGAAAAGTGAGGGCTTTCGTTCTCTTGCTGTTACTAATAATATCGATTAGTTACGGATCAGATAATCAAATGCTCCTAGCGCTGCAGTTGCACCGGATCCCATCGAGATAATGATTTGTTTATAAGCACTATTAGTGCAGTCACCAGCAGCAAATACTCCTGGTAAGCTAGTAGCACCATGGCTATCTACAACAATCTCACCTACGCGAGTACGTTCAACTGTGTCACCTAGCCATTCTGTATTTGGAACCAGACCAATCTGTACAAATACACCCTGCAATTCAACATGGTGAGTCTCTTCTGTCGCACGATCAACATAAGAAATACCATTTACCTTATCAGTTCCGGTAATCTCTTTAGTTTGCACGTTTTTAAGAACAGTAACGTTAGGAAGGCTATAGAGACGATCTTGCAGTACAGCATCAGCTTTGAGCTCTGGAGCAAATTCCAGAACCGTTACATGCTTCACTATACCTGCAAGGTCAATAGCTGCCTCAATACCTGAGTTACCGCCGCCAACTACTGCAACATCTTTGCCTGCAAACAAAGGACCATCACAGTGTGGGCAGTAGGCTACACCTTTGTTCTTGAATTCAGCTTCACCAGGCACGCCCATATTCCGCCAACGAGCACCTGTAGACAGAATGACCGTCTTACTCTTTAGAACAGCACCGTTCTCGAGTTCAACTTCAATTAAGTCATTTTTGTCTAGACGTCTGACACGCTGCAATTTCATCACATCAATGCCATACTCTTTTACTTGCTCTTCAAGTTTAGCTACGAGTTGAGGACCTTCAGTGTACTTCACACTAATAAAGTTCTCGATACCAAGCGTGTCGTTAACCTGTCCGCCAAAGCGTTCAGCAACAATACCTGTACGAATACCTTTACGTGCCGCATAAATGGCTGCACTTGCACCAGCTGGGCCGCTGCCGACAACAAGCACATCATATGGAGCTTTATTGTCAAACTCAGAAGCGTCCACACTGCTGCCCATTTTAGCTAAAATTTCTTCAACCGTCATACGACCACTTTCGAAAAATTCACCATTAAGGTAGACACTTGGAACAGACATAATTTCTTTGCTTTCTACCTCTTCTTTGAATACTCCACCGTCAATCATCGTATGGGTAATGCCCGGATTAAAGATACTCATAAGATTCAGTGCTTGTACAACATCAGGGCAATTATGACAGCTCAGGCTAACATAAGTTTCAAACTTATATTCACCACTAATGCCTTTGATCTGATCAATTACACTTTGCTCAACCTTAGGAGCTCTTCCGCTAACCTGCAACAGAGCCAATACTAATGAAGTAAATTCGTGTCCAAGCGGAGTTCCGGCAAAGGTTACGCCTGTATCTTCACCCACACGATTTACACTAAAGCTTGGGGTTCTAGACAGTTCGGTTCTTTCCACCGTAATCCTAGGTGACATTTTGGCAATTTCATCAACTAGTTCGGTCATCTCTTGTGATGCCTCGTCAGCGCCTGCACTGAGTTTCAGTACTACATCGCCTTCCAAGAGTTCTAGGTATTGCGCTAGTTGAGCTTTTATTTCTTGATCTAGTTTCATTTAGCTTTCGCTCCTTAAATCTTACCTACAAGATCGAGACTTGGTTTAAGAGTTTCTGCACCTTCCGACCATTTCGCTGGGCAAACTTCACCTGGATGATTGCGTACATATTGCGCTGCTTTAATTTTGTTAACAAGAGCGCTAGCATCACGGCCGATACCACCAGCATTAATCTCAACAGTTTGAATAACACCGTCTGGATCAATGATGAATGTACCACGATCAGCAAGACCGTCAGCTTCGATCAATACATCAAAGTTGCGGGAAACCACATGGGAAGGATCGCCGATCATAATGTATTTCACCTTGCCAATTGCTGCGGAGCTTTCATGCCATGCTTTATGTGTAAAGTGTGTGTCAGTAGAAACGGAATATACTTCAACACCTAGTTGTTTGAGGGTTTCATATTGGTTCTGCAAATCTTCTAGTTCAGTTGGGCATACGAATGTGAAGTCAGCTGGGTAAAAGCAAACTACACTCCATTTACCTTTGAAGTTTTCTTCTGTAACATCGATAAATTTCCCATCTTGAAATGCGCTTGCTTTGAATGGTAGTACTTCTGTTCCGATTAATGACATATTGTTTAATCTCCTTTGGGTTTAATTTATGAATAGAGTGGATACTATTTATAATTATTATAATTAACCAAATTAAGGCCTGTCAAGTTATTTATAATAATTCTAATATGATAATCGTTGTCAGTCGCTAAATGTTCATACAAATTCCTTTCTTTCGGATTTAAATACAACACTTTATCATCTGACTGATGCTCATTCGTGCTTATTGACTATTATGGTTTAGTTTACATGTTTTATGTAGTTCAATTTCTACAATTCGATGTCTTCTACTATTAGATTGATAATATTCAAGGATTCTTCCGCTACTGTTGGATTAGAATATCGATTTCCATTATAGGTGATCAGTGCTTTCCATAAAGCCCACCCTCTTGCTCTATTCCACGTTTGTGCATCCATGTTTAATACCTTTTTAAAGATTCTTCTACTAGTCTCATCAAAAAAAGTCCACGCCATTGCAGCATCACAAGCAGGATCACCCACCCCTAATATGCCAAAATCAATGACTGCACAAAGCTGTCCGTCTTTGACTAATATATTTCCATGTACGACATCACCATGAACCCAAACTGGTTCTGACTCCCATTCAGAGTCTAATGCCAGTTCCCAGATCTTTTTCAATAGACCTTCATTAAAAATATCTTTATTATGCTCAATCGCATTTCTAGATTCCTCATCATATACAGCTAAGGACCCACCTCTATAAAAATTATGCTCTCCGGCTAAAGGTCCCCCACTAGCATCAATAGACTGTAATTCAATTAAAAAGCTTCCCAAGTCTCTCGCAAATTGATTGAGATCATTAATGTTCTCATGGGATAAAGTCTCTCCCTCTAGCCAATTATTAATAGACCAAGGCCAAGGATATTCTTTGGTAGGTGTCCCTTTCGCTAATGGTGTTGAAATAGGTAACGTCAGTCCTTTCTTTAAAAAAGGTAACCATTGTTGTTCTTTCTCCACTTGAGGAACATAAGCGACTGCACTTGGTAATCGCACACTCATCTGTTCACCTAAATGAAAAGTCCGATTATCATGCCCACTGAATTTCACAGGTCTGATCTCTAAATCGGACCATTCAGGAAATTGTTCATTTATTAATCTTGCTACTAAATCGACGTCTATAGTATGCATAATATCTCTCCACATATATGAAATTGAAGCAACATCAGTTGCGGAATCCGAGCTGATGTTGCTTCTTTTTAACTATGAAATGGATACAAGGTCCTACTTCAAATAGGTTCCTGACTCTCCGATTCCACCACTACCGTTCAATACATACACCCGTGCATTTCCTTTCCCGGAGCAGTTGATTGTGATCACACCGTTGGTAACGGTTTTGGTATCACCAGTGACCGCATCCACATATGTTCCATTAGGAATTCCGGTGAATGTTGCATTTCCTGAGATCGTAACCAAAGCAAAGCTATCGATTCCTTTGCTACTATCAGTGTATCTTCTTTTAAATGCCAAATCACCTGATACATTTTCTGTAGAATATTGGCCTTTTTGCAAAGCAGGAACAGCTCTTCTAATTAAATTAAGTTGTCTGATATGTTTCGCCAGAGGATAATTTAACGAGTCTGCAAGTGTGCCAGTAGCATTGGTATATTTACCGTAATCTTGAACAGTAACACTACCCTCAATATGATTGCCAAAGTAAGCACGGCCTGTTGTACTTAACGGCGCATTTGGACCTACATCGATGACTGATCCTTTTTTGAACTCAATTTCAGAACCATAATAGATCGCAGGTATTCCTCGGAAGGTGAACATCAGCGCGAGATTCTCAGCCCAAGTGTCCTGTGTGCCAGCAAATCTTTGATTTTCTGGTGCTTGGTCAGGTGCATAGTCATGAGAGTCAATATAAGTTACATTCCAGGTAGCATCATTATAGAATTGATCACCGCTTCTCATACTGAATGCTTCCTGAGCAGTTTTGAAAGCCCAGTGCATTGGAAAATCAATAACATCCATACCCGATTTCTTCGAATAATCAGGCGTATGATAAGTATTTCCTGTTAAAAAAGCATTGTTCGAGGTAGGTTGTCCTGCTGTAGTAGAGTTATCTGCCCACTCTTGTTCCACCGATAGCTTATTGGAAGCGTAGTCATTTTGACCGTCACCTGGATAGGGTTTTGAGCTTTTCCAAGTATAAAATGGTGTTGATATCGCCGGAATTCCACTGTTCCACACATCTCTGTACCGAGTAGCCACTTCCCCAAAGACAAAGAAGTCTGAGCCCCCTCTTGTTTTCCATGCCGGCACAAAATATTTGTTAAAAATATACCGGCTTACATGCTTTACAGTATCGACCCGGAAAGCATCCACACCCATATCAATATATTGATTATAGCTGTCGATTAGATACTGATTCACTAGAGGATTCTCTGTGTTTAAGTCCACACAGTCTCCCGCAATCTGTCCTGTCTGGACGGTGTAAGACTCCCAAGAAAGACTTTTTTCCGTATGGTAAATATTATTGTTAGTCTCCGCAGTCTTCATTAAGGCAAGTCTTGCCTGATATTGCTGATCCGGGGTCATGGAATCATAGTTAGCTGGCAGCTTATCCGTAATTTTGAGCATGTTACTCACGGTGTCCGCCGCCGTTGGATCTTTTTTGAACATCGGGAACAGATTTTCTTCTCCAAAATTACCGGTATGATTGACGACAATATCTTGAATAACCTTTATCCCTCTAGCGTGTGCTGCATTGATCAAATCCTGATAAGATGCCCCTGCGGATTCATATCTTGGATCTACTTTTGCAAAATTTATTGCATGGTAGCCATGATAATCATAACCGCTGGCATTCTGCACCACAGGTGTAATCCAGATGGCACTGAAGCCTAGTGCTTTAATGTAATCGAGCTTTTGAATCAGTCCTTTAAAATCCCCTCGCCAAGCTGGATCAGAGTCCGGATTTCCTGCCTTGGCATCCTCCCATGCATGCTCATTGTTACTCGAATCACCATCATAAAACCGGGAAGTGATTACAAAATAAATCGTATCTTCACGAAAATCGCCCTTATTACCAATGTTATAAACAAAACTCTGTTTAGTTTCATTTCCGGCACCATCGATCACAAGGAATTTTAAGGTTGTCGTCTTATTAATCAAGATAGACGGTCCGGTAAGAGATGTCAGTGCATTGCCTGAAATATAGACTTTTGAACTCGTTGTTGGTTCCGTACCATTATCTGTGTAATATGCTGTGGTTGTTGCCGCCTTGTTGTCTTTTATATTAAAAGATACGGAAACCGCTGAGCTCGAATTCCCAACAGGCAGATTCGCAGTGATAATCGGAGCTTGCAAATCGGCATTCAGATCAATCACATAAGCAAAAGAGCCTACATTACCCGCTTGCCCTATAGAGTTAACGCCGAATGCTTTGATAGTCAAAGAAGAAGGTACTTGGATTGGAGTCGTATACAACGTTGAGGTTGTCGTAGGTGTTGATCCGTCGGTCGTATAATAAATTTTATCGCCGCTATTTGTACTGGATAGGGTCACCGTTTGGGCAGAATCATAGGTTTTGGGCACAGGAGAGACGGTTATCACCGGAACCTTAGGAACGTCTGGATTGGCGTCATACCATACGTTATCTGAGTTATACCAGCCCTCTTTTACGCTGCGAGATAAGTCAGCCGTCTGTTTGCCATTGCCGTCATTAAAGATCAGGCTTGCCCCTGTAGCATTTGGAACAGTATAGCTATACCAATCGTTCCCGTCCGATTTCATCAGTATCCCCGGCCATGCTCCACTAGTCGGAACGGTTGCCGGATTCAGATTCCAGTAATGGATGCGGATCGCTGCATTCCAGCTTGCTGGTTTCTTAAAGTGAACGGTTAGCCCCGCTGAAGTAGGTGTAGGTGTTGGCGTCACTGTTGGCGTTGGTGTGGGTGTTATGGTAGGTGTTGGCGTCACTGTTGGTGTAGGAGTTACCGTAGGTGTAGGAGTTACCGTAGGTGTTGGCGTCACTGTTGGGGTAGGAGTTACCGTAGGTGTTGGTGTCACTGTTGAGGTAGGAGTTATCGTTGGTGTTGGTGTAGCTCCGGCCGAAAGGGTCACATAGTCGATATTAATATTCCCGCTATCATCCGAGTCATATTTATAAGCAAGCGTGTTATTTCCTGCCTGTAAAGAGAGTGTTTCTGTTTGGTCTGCCCATGTATCCCAGTTGGTCAGGTTGGCTAATGTTGTCTGTGTAACCTTTATTCCATTGACATAAATGGACACTTTTTTAGCACTGCCGGATGCATTAGCATAGTGAAGCGTGGCATTATAGGACCCTGCTGCGGAAGCCTGGACGTTAAAAGTGGTGGCTGCTCCTGTAGTTGTATATCCATCAACAAAACCAGTGCCCGAATATCCGGTGTGATTCGTATTTACTTTTGCACCACCAGACAGGGATGCACTCTCTGCTTCGTATTTCCCGGCGACCGGAATAACAACCGTCCAGTTCTTCCCGCCGTTATTGTCCCAACTATCCGTTGGAGCCGTGATGTGATAACAATAAATTAGGGTGGCGCCTTCCTGAACATTGAGGTTGGCGATGAACGTGGTTCCATTTTTGGTCATCACCGTGTCCGTAGTATTAGCCCAGTTATTCGTAGTCCAATGTAAGGTCACAGCTGCCGCTGTAGGATTGGTATAGGTGACTGTATGATCCGTATTGCTGGCCGATGCTCCACCCGATAAACCAAATAAACTAAAAATGAGTGAAAAAATAATTAACCACGAAATATAACGCCTGGATTGTTTGGATACCAAGTAAATAACCTCCTCATAATTTTAAGTGCAGCTTACGATTTTAAGCCCATCGTGATGTGCAAACGTTTGCAAAAATGAGAAAAAAAGAAATACTTAATAGTTTTAATCTCCTCCTTCAATGAATAATAAGGAAAAAACTCATTGTATGCGTTTACAAACGGTTCAATATCTGATGAATTTTCCTTGTTAAGATTATAGGCGCCAAACTTTTGCTGGTCAATGCATCTTTTAGGCTATAATTCAATCGTTTTCACTATAAGTTCCCTAAGATAGCAGGTAAATTGTTCAGGTTCTTAGCCAGCCAATTCATTTCTTTTGCAAAACGTTTTGGAGGTACACTATGTTTGTCCATCGCGGCATTAATCCACCACGGGCTTTCCATATACCACAACAACTGCAATGATTTTGTTAAATACCCCTGCTCCACCGTTCGTTCCTCACGATATCCGTCAATAAATGCTGAAGCTAGTGCTCCATCTAAATCTTCATCTAAAGCACATGACATCACTGCTCGCGCTACATCAAGCTGCGGATAATCATATTTGAACCGATCAAAATCTAGAATTGCAGACAATTGGCTATCTTGAAATAAAAGATTATCAACCCATAAATCACGATGTGCCCATCCAGCTACAAGTCCTTCGAATATTTCCGGATCTATTTCTTCAGTCGCTCTCAGTTGTATCTCTAGGTCAGTGATGAGTGAAGTTTTGCCCATTTCCTTTGATTGTTGTAGGAGTACATTCCAATGTTCTAAACGTTCCTCAGGGCTTTGGGGAATAAATTGTGGGGTTCTTTTCAAACTAAGGGTCCCATCATTTAATAAACGATGCATTTTACCTGTGGCACGACCCAAATCAAACATTTGAAGGATGTTAATTTTGCCCGGCTCTATGACACGCCCTTCACAATATTCCATAACCATAAACGTCTCTCCCATATCTGATTCCAGTAAAACTTTATGGTTATAAGCCAACAATTCGGGACATGGGAGTCCCTGTAGATACAATCTTTTCTGTTGAGAAAAGGCGAAGCTCAGCTCTTCTGGGTTATACAATTTATATCTTTTTTTGTTGTATTGTTTAAGTAGAAATGGTCCTGAATCCGTTATGATTTTCCATTTAAGATTTAACCAGCCACGTTTTATTGGGGTAGCATGAAGGACTTTCAATCCAAAAAAATGATAGAAACTATTACTTAAATCCTCTAAAATGGCTTCCTCTGAACGAATCGCTTCCAATTCATCAACTCCTATCTATTCAAAGTATAAAAGAAGAAGCCGCCAATGACGACTTCTTTTAGATATTTCTTTTTAGCAGAAAAAGTTATCTATAAATAAGGCTCCCGCCTTGGAGAAACTCTTGCGCCTTCTCTTGCATTCCTGATTCAATTCTCGTCGTATTCCGGATATTATGAGAGATCTTCATACTGCAAAATTTCGGCCCGCACATGGAACAGAAATGAGCTGTTTTAGCGCCTTCCGCAGGCAATGTCTCATCATGATATTCGAGCGCTCGCTCAGGATCTAACGATAAATGAAATTGATCACGCCAACGAAATTCAAAACGGGCTTTCGAAAGAGCATTATCCCGGTCTTGTGCTCCTTTATGCCCTTTCGCCAAATCTGCGGCATGAGCCGCTATTTTATAAGTAATGACCCCTATACGTACATCTTCCTTATTAGGCAGGCCAAGATGTTCCTTCGGAGTTACGTAACATAACATAGCTGTACCGAACCAACCAATCATCGCTGCACCTATAGCAGAGGTAATATGATCATAACCAGGCGCAATATCTGTAGTCAGTGGACCTAATGTATAAAAAGGGGCTTCGTTACAAGTTTCAAGTTGCTTATCCATATTCTCTTTAATCAAGTGCATCGGCACATGTCCTGGACCCTCTACCATCACCTGTACATCATGACTCCAAGCTATAGCTGTTAATTCACCTAACGTCTCTAACTCGGCAAATTGTGCTTCATCATTCGCATCAGCAATCGAACCCGGACGTAATCCATCGCCTAGGGAAAAAGAAACATCGTACAGCTTCATGATTTCACATATCTCTTCAAAATGTGTATATAAAAAGTTCTCTTGATGATGCGCAAGACACCATGCCGCCATGATGGAGCCACCTCTTGAAACAATGCCTGTCATACGTTGTGCAGTCAACGGGATATAACGAAGCAGAACCCCCGCATGAATGGTAAAATAATCAACCCCTTGCTCCGCTTGCTCAATGAGCGTATCACGGTATACTTCCCACGTTAAATCTTCCGCTTTCCCATTCACTTTTTCCAACGCTTGATAGATAGGCACCGTTCCAATAGGAACAGGAGAATTACGGATGATCCACTCGCGTGTCGTATGAATGTTTTTACCTGTTGAGAGATCCATTATATTATCTGCACCCCAGCGGGTGGCCCATCTCATCTTCTCTACCTCTTCCTCTATGGATGAGGATACTGCGGAATTTCCTATATTGGCATTGATCTTCACTAAAAAATTGCGTCCAATAATCATTGGTTCACTCTCTGGATGATTGATATTCGCTGGAATGATGGCGCGGCCGCGGGCTACTTCATCTCTTACAAATTCCGGTGCCACATTCTCACGAATCGCAACGTATTCCATTTCCGAAGTAATAATCCCTTTGCGTGCATAATGCATTTGAGAGACATTACGCCCCTTTTTCGCTCGCAAAGGTTTTCTATGGAGCGCTGGAAACACTTCCGCCACAGCTTTTCCCGTTGCATTCCCGTTATCTTCAGGCTTCATGGTTCTTCCTTCGTACGCTTCCGCATCCCCTCGTTCCTCAATCCAGCTTAGACGATTGGGCTCTAACCCCTGACGAATATCAGTATGAATATTAGCATCCGTGTAAGCCCCGCTTGTGTCATAGACATGAATTGGGGCATTCTCCTCTTCGCCGTCTATGCCCGCAGTTGGACTAAGTGAGATCTCCCGCATAGGCACCTGAATATCAGGCCGTGAACCCTTTACATACACTTTTTGACTTGCTGGAAAAGCTGATAGATTGATTGGATCGTTGTTCAATTCGCTTGTCATCTCAATTCCTCCTATAAGGTGATTTGATCAAGCGGAGACGGTCTACTCCCCCACAAATAGAAAAGGCCACATCTGTATAAGATGCGGCCTTAGAGTAGACAAATAGAAATAGAACTCCATTTCCTCCGCTGGCATTATCCAGATCAGGTTTGACGGTCGATAGTTATAACTATCCTCTCAGCCTGGTCCCACCAAGCTCCCGTGACTATATAATTGCTACTTCAAAGTATAACCGAAAAGAGAAAATTATCCAAATCTACTCAAATGTGAGATCAATGTATACGTTAGTTTAACACCAATACCCCAAATCCTTCCAGAAGCACCTCGCCCGACAATGTTGTGCCGCTCAGTAAATCTGTTTTGGTCTCATGAAGATGGATCGTGACAGGAGTCTCACTATAATTAAGCAAAAAAGCATAACTGGAAGAAGCTCCGGTACGGACTTGCAGTTCTACCTCTTCTGGGAGCTCCAGCCAATCTGCTGGTGATTGTAGATCAATTAAATTTATGATCTCAGCCGCTGCCTGTTCATTAAATACGGCTCCGTAATACCAAACCTCACCCTTGCCGCGACGATTTCTAGTTACCGCCGGTTTTCCCGCATAATAATCAGAGGCGTAGACCGCCATCACTTCAACCGAAGCTTCCTCTATTTTGAGAATATCATTAAAGTCATCTGCTCCTGTAACGACTTCGGTCACGCCCGACCAGCTAATTGTTGTTGGCTGACGACTGCCCTTAACCATTGTGAATTCTTCAACTGTGATCCCGCATAGATCCTTAGCAGCACCTGGGAAAGGACGCATATAACATTGTCCGCGCTCATCCTTATAGCCGGTTCTACAGCCGAAGATCAGTTTGCCGCCTTGCTGAACATATTCATCCAGCAGTGCTGCTGTCTCATCTGTCATAATCGCTGGGTGAGGATAGATAAGCACGTCGTACCTTGCAAGCTCCTCCAGCGTTGTTTTTTTGCGTAAATAGAGTACGTCATTCGGGATATGCTTCCGCTGAAGCGCCTTGTACCACTCCTTATTGCTCTTCCACATAAACGGGCCATGCCAAACATCGTATTCTCCATCCCACTCATTGTCATAATCACGAACAATAGCAATGTTAGCCTGATTACGAGTACCGACAAACGCATGACCTGCTGCTGCCAGCTCCTGACCGATCTGCCCCGCTTCCCGCACTCTCCGGTTAGGCTGATTATGATAGTCATTGATTCCATGCCAATAAATTTCATTGCCCATCGTAGCTGTCCGCCAGCGGAAATATAACACCATATCTGCTCCATGAGCGATCGACTGATAGGTCCATAACCGCATCTGCCCGGGCTTTGGAGAAGGCATATCCATCCGGTTCACCCAGCCACCCGGGCCCGACTGCTGCTCCATAATGCAGAAATTCGGGGATATCGAACGAACAACAGATAACGACAGTCCCCAGCCTCTATCATTCAGCGGATTCCGCTCATTCGGGTCATAAAAAATAGTAGAGAACTGAGGATAGGAATCATAGCTGAAGAAATCCAACAGTTCATCCGTCATTTCATGGCTATCGAGATGCCCGAACAGACCGTTCGTGGTTACCCACTGCTTAGGGGCAAGTTTACGGATGATATCCGCTTGGTTTTTGGCAAAAGAATTTGTATTGTCCGAAATAAACCGTTTTTCATCCAATGCCTGATGAGGATTGGGTTGCTTCGGTACTGGAGTCGGACGTGGAAGATAGACCTGAGACCAGTCACTATAGCTTTGATTCCAAAAAACAGCTCCCCAAGCCTCGTTCAAATGCTCAAGTGTAACATATTTCTGCTGTAGCCATTCCCGGAAAGCCTTATGGTCACTCTCCGAATAAAATTCACTGATCTCACAGTTGAGCTCATTATCAATTTGCCAGCCAACTACACCCGGATGATTGCCGTAATGTTCAGCCATTTGTTCTGCAATACGTGCACACAGTTCCCGGTATTTAGGACTGCTGTAATTATAATGACGGCGCATGCCATGCTGAAGTGTAACACCTTCGTAGGTAACATTTAAAACTTCGGGATACTTATCAGTCAACCAAGCTGGAGGCGTCGCCGTCGGAGTACCAAGTACAACCTGAAGACCATATTTATGTGCTAGATCAATCGCCCGATCAAAGAGCCCGAACTGAAACTGCCCTTCTGCCGGTTCAAAAATAGACCAAGCAAACTCCCCCATCCGAATGATCGTAAAGCCGAGTTCACGCATCCGGCGATAATCGTCCTCCCACATGTTTTCTGGCCAGTGCTCCGGATAATAACAGACGCCAAGCTCGAATTTTTCAGTTGCGACAGGTTTCTTCATCATTACCTCCAAAGTATTAAAAATATGCTTTCAATATTTTATAATTCTATTGTAGTATCAATGATAAGAGGTCTTATATAACAAAATATTGCTATCATATAACAATCTTGCGTTCATTGCCTTAATCCAACTTGCGCTCTGTTGCGCTACAGAAACGGGTGCTGCCAAACATGAAGAAACAATGGTATTTGCCGACACCGGCTTTTTCGAAATATGTCTGTTATCCTGAATTTTTGGGACATTACACTCACTTTCCACAACATACAGAGAGAAGAAGCGAAGGTTTTCTGGGGAGTTATAACCTGCATTTGATCTTTGATGGGGAGGGTTATGTATTCCATGAGGGCGAACGTATTCCGATGAGTAGAGGACGAGGTTTTCTGTACCCTAAAGGGGCTTATCAGCAATACGGCTCTGACCCAGGCGAGCCTTGGGATGTCCGCTGGGTTCATTTTAACACTGAAATTGTCCTTCCCTTATTAGAAGAAGTGGACCAGTCTCGTGCATACCTGTTCACTTTTGATTTGGATGCTAAGCTGGACGAGCTATTCGAGGAAATGTACCTACTGAGTGCTTCCTACGTGACCCGTAGCGAGCCAAGACTATCTGCTCTGCTGTATGAGCTTCTAGTAAACTTGCTGCAGAACTCCGAGCCGCTTCACGGCTCAGTACCGCACGAGGTTAGGCAGTCCATCCGCAGTGCTGCAGATATCATTCATGTCGAATGTGCCAGCCCTTGGTCTCTTGAATCGATGGCAAGATTGACCGGTTACAGCAGCTATCATTTTCTAAGGCTGTTCCGGGTGGTTATGGGTAAAACTCCAAACCGTTATTTAACCGATTGTCGGCTGGCTAAAGCCAAGCTTTTACTGGTTTCCACAGGACTCTCCATTGCTCAGGTTGCGACTCAGTCCGGTTTTGCCCAGTCCAGCTATTTCATTAAAGTGTTCAGAAGGTTTGAAGGCATGTCTCCTGTGAAGTACCGGCAGGCTTTTGGGGCGTAGAGGATCTTCCTTCAGTCCGTAGAGATTCAATCTTAGTCTCTTGGATTTATCACTCTTAAAGATCATCCTTAAGAGAAATTTCACTCTCAATATCTAAACTTATTGTTTCGGAATGAAGCTCCCCTTCATTATCATTCCATGTAATAGATAAAGTGGTGTTTTCATAATTTTGTCTATTTTTATTTAATTCGTCATATAAATATGGACCAGTTATAGACCCGATATCAGTGTTACTTAATATTGAAACGGGTCCATCCGTTGACCTAGCTTCATTTACAAGAACTGTTTCATCCTTATTATTATTGTTTTTTTCATTAACTTCATACTTATAATAGCTACTATTCACTAAAGCGCTTGGGTCTCCCTTGAACACTAACTTCCCATGTCCCCGTAAAATTTTGCTAGATGAAATTATTATTTTGTAATCTAAAACATCCCATGTATCCCCTGTACCCATAAGCGTATATACTTGAACACCAGTGTTTAAATTTGTTTCGACCTCTTTATTGAAATATAAATAACTCCATATCGCATTCGAAATAATAACCACAGCTACAAGTACTAGGATTAGTTTTTTCATATCTGCTCCTTTATAAATACTCCCCAGCCATTATTTATATCTTAAATTCCACTCCTTAGACCATTTCGGGAAAGCTTCTCCGGTCAATTCTTCGAGTGTTTTTCCATCAATGGTGTAAACCCAGCCCATATGTAATTCATCGAAATCAGGAAAACTATAGCCTCCTATCACTTGATCGTCTGCTTCTAGCAGAAAAATCAGGGTTTGTTTTTTTGTATTATCCTTCTCATTATCTAAGGGGTGGTTTTTAACGATGAACTTACTTGTAGTTATTTCCTTGCCTATATAATCGATTGGATCAACACTTTGAACACTCCAATATTGTATGTATGGCATTTCCGTCAGCAGTTTTTTATCTAATAAATATTCAGAAACAATTCCTTCATTACTAATGATCAGATAGCCCATATCGGTAATAAATTGTTCAGCTTTGCTATATTCTTTTTTTGAATTATCGCTAATTTGCTCCTTACTACATCCCAATAAAAAGATTAAGAATAACGGAACTATGATTGCCCTTAATTTGTTCATAGGTTCCTCTCCTTGGAGTGTTTATTATCTCCTTAATAGTCTCATAGATTAATCTTATTGTATGAATTTAGTATCATCAAACTCTTTAGCGTCTTATAGGCTCTCCATTCCAACCTCGCTGTTTCACCGGGAGGCTCCCATGTTATCTGCCATCCTCCATCATCCTCCTGTTGGTGTTCTAATACTTTTAAGTGATCAAGAATGGTTTCATCAGAAAATATGCTGCTACAGTAAGAAGTGGGTGATGGCGAAAATTCTAGAGGAGAGAGTCCATAACTGTGGGATGCGGCATCCATACAAAAGAAGTTGGCAGTAATAAGCTCCTTAGATAATTTTTGAAATAATCCTTTGATATAATCCGATTGAGGTAGGCTTTCCAATAAATAAAATGCAGTCAAAATTGTATGCGCATCGTCATATGCTTGTGCGTGAATATCTTCCAAACAAATTTCTGTCGCTTTATCAAGCCAGGAATGTTCTATCCCTTGCCACTTAAGAAGCCCGACAAGACCAGTAAGTCTGCTAAATGATGGCTCTGTAGAAAGAGGGTTACTCCAATGTTCTGCTCTTGGATAGTTTGCTGATGAAGGAAATATTGTTGGAATCCCTTTTTTTAAATCAGCATGCTTTGAAATATAATCACATGCTTTTTGAGAAAGTTCTTCGTCTTTTATGTTACAGTCATATAAAAAACGTAGTGCAAATTCCATGAAAAGTGGCTGACTACCGGGTACCCGTAAATCCGGCTCTATTGCATTTCCAAACCCACCATCTTCGTTTTGGTAGGCTGTTAGTGAAGTCATAACATTGCTCATTGATCCACCGTGGAAAATATATTCAAAAACCCTTCTTTCTAATAATCTGCCATGTGTCCAAATGAAATGGGCTGCTTTCTCAAAATCCATCTGTTCCCCTCCTCAAAATTTAGGCTAAGTATTTAAGTATTCAATGACACTTTTAATATAGGATTCAATCGGTTCCTTTGTATTAACAATATGTATTCTGACATTAGATGGCTTTTTAGCATTTTCAATAGTTTTTAGCAATGTCTCTTCAGAAGGCACTCTTTCAATCTGGCTAATCATTCTTTTTCTATTTCGCAGTCTATTATTGAGCTCATCATAGTCATTTAATAGACATTCTACATATTTATATTCCACATTATATTTCCGGGTCAGATTCAATCCTCTCTCTATCATTTCAGAGTATAAACAAGGGCTATCGAGTATAACATTATGACCTTGAGATAAGTGGAAATCTATCAAAGCCCATTCAATGTCATACGAAATTTTTCCAACTTCCTTGAACCCAATGTTTGCTCCAAGTGATTCCATAAGAGAAGACTTTACAATGTCGTGATCAAGAATAACAGCAGAAGTATGCTGCGCTATTACTCTGGCTAATGAAGACTTCCCTGATCCGGGGTATCCAGACATCTGAAGAAAAAACAACGAGGGCCACTTCCTTCAGCATTAATGAATCTGCTAAGTATTTGATATATGTTGTCGGGATTCATTTTCTAAAATATTAGCTATTTGCTCCCTTAACATACGAACGTATGTTTGTTATAATGAACAAACTGGTTATGATTACATATAATAAACTAGAAAGGGGTTTAGTATCTTATGCTAATTTATGAGAACTTACGTCAACAGTTCCCGTTTACTTTCCTTGAACCACTAATTCCTGCGCATGTTCACGAGCATATCATAAGAATTATGAATGCAAGCTCAACATCTGAATTTTCTTGTAAGATTGAAGATACGACTCCAAATATCTACATTTATTTAATTGAGAGTAGTCTAAAAGAATCCTATAAAATAGGACACTTTTTTTTCTGTGATAGAATCGGAATTGATTACACCTATCAAAGTATGCCTTTAGAACAGATAGTGACTTTTGGCCAGTTTATTTCCCAACTATCGAATTTGTAGACGATGAATTTTTTTCTTTCTTAATACGTTCATACTCTTCTTCTATTGATCTTGATAGTAGTTCTGTTGCTGTCATTCCCATCTGTTTAGCCGCTTCTGCCAACTGTTGTTTAATGTAAGCTGGTACATCATAATGAAATTTCACCTTATTACCATAGGCCATTTTTGTATCTCTCCTATCCAATAATTTCTTGATATTTTTTTTCAATAATACGAATCAATAGTTGAGTAGCAGACATTTCTTGCAAGGAAGCAGCCTCGATTAGTTTTTCCTTGATTTCGGGTTGAAACTCATAAGGTAGCTTTAATTTAGGCTCGGCCATACGGCCCTCTAGCGTTTTTTCCGCATCTAAGGCAAGCTCCAGCAGTGTTTGTAATGAAGAAGCGCTAGAAACCTCTCTCCCATACTTAGGCAACACTCGAATTAGATATTGCTTCAAAGCCCGCTGATCATCTTCAAGAATGTTAATATGCAATCCTTCATTTCCCACGGTTAATTGACAATCAACGTTATAACCAAATAGATTTATGGTATATTTCATGGTTAACCTCCTTATTTATTTTGATCATTATATAGCGATTTGTTACGTCCTACCATATTCTTCACTTTTTCATTTGTTATATCCTTTAAAATTTAATTAATACTCATCAAATCATTACAATGATTTTTGGAATTTTGATAATTAAGTGAGATAAGCCTTCCTAATCAGAAATATTTATAGAGATAGGATTTAATAATATTTATAGTAACACAAAAAAATATTATAAAAAGATATAACGTATCGTGACAATACACTTTATTTTTATGTTCTTAAACCTTAGTAAAGAAAAGTTTCCTCATGAATGAAAAGTCTGTTTTTTCATAATTGGATATTTTTATTAATTAAATATTGCGTTACGTTACGCTATATGATATATTAATCTTTGAAAAGAATGTTTGTTCCTAGAAGAAGGGGATTCTTCTTGTGAACTTACATCCCCCATTCTTTCAATAAACTTTTTGGAGGAGTTAAAATGAACGAAAACAATCAATTTATCAAAGAATCATCGCTGGAAGAATTACTAAATATAGAACGGGCAGAAGCAAGAAATCAGCAAGTAATGGCAGGTGTTGGAAGTCCGGAAGTTCGTGCTACGGAAACCAATTATATTTCTAAGACCCAGCTTGTAGATATGATTAACTCTCACGTTGGGAGTAGTTATACCGGTCTCGGTCTCGCTGTTACTTCAGTAGGAATCGGGCTAGCTACTAACGCTATAAAAGCTAAGCTTCCACCCTTTATTGCAGGTGCTCTTGTTGCCGCAGCAACACTAATTACAGTTGGTCAACTTATTCAACAGGTTGATAGCTATACACCCGCTAATCAGTTGAAAGAAATTCTTAATACCCTCTTAAATGACTATAAAAATTTCACTAGAATTAAAGTTACAGTTACTACTTGGCAAAAACTTATTGTAAATCCAACCATGTCCTACTGGACGTATTACACAACTACAGAATATACAGCAGTAGCGTAAGTACATTGATATATAAAAATGAGAGGCGACCCAAATTGGGGATCGCCTCTCATTTTTATTTGCAGATTACTATTATTTAGTCAGTCTATTTTTTGATGTTCTTGCTTCAATTAACATTTTAATTTCCGCATAAGCAAACGCTCCTTGAGCAATTAATAGAAATATCTTATACCAAATAGGTACTTCAATAAAAAAGGCGATGATAAAACTTACAATACCAATTAACACTACTAGTCCACCTATAACGATTACACGTCTCTGATTCTTTTTAATTTGAATATTAGAAGAAGAAATGAGAATTACTTGGATAAGTAAAAGTAAAACGAATAACGATATATAAGTAATAAATCCAAAAATATATGACACACTAATCCACACTAGAATTAGGCCAATAATACTTATCCACTTTGAAGAATCTCTAAAGAATTTCATATTACACCTCCTATTGATCAAGAGTCCGCGATTGTCGAAAGATTCCTAGACCTCTAAATTATAGTTTAGTACCCATAATAATTCAAACAAACACATTTAGAATACTTCCTAATCTTAAATTCCTTATAAATAAATGAATCACTTTATCATCGATAGAAAACACCAGCATTAATTTAATATGAGATTACGATTGAGCGTGATGAAGTTATCAGCTGAATCAACCTGGGAATACACGCCAGTTAACGAATGGCGACAAAAGTAGAAATGTAGAGTTCATTTAAGCCACTGTTCATGGCATTCTAACAACAGCTGCAGAATGTACAAACGAGAATTTTAGCGAATTTTTTGAAGTACGTACTTTTTGTTGTATATAATACTTCTTATCTCAATACCTAATACAGTTATATCCCAATTATTCCACTTCAGCTTATACAATGTAACTAAATAATGGCTTGTTGACTTACAACTTGTTAGTGGTCTTTCAATCAAACCTAACTAAATCCTTATAAACATTTATCGACTTCCATATAAGCTCCTCATCCTTAATTCCATCATGGACAAATAACTTTATTGGAAAAAAGATTCCTTCCATAATCGATAATCTAACGTCCTCCACAAATTGTGTGTACGTGTATGCGCTCCTGATTTTATTGTTAATTGAATGAAAATACAGATCAAAAATACGTGTAGTCTCCTCACTGCCGTGAAACAAATCGTGGATAAATAACATAACGATATCCTCAGTACAAAGCCCAACCTTCACTGCTTCAAGATCAATGATGCACGGCCTTGAACTGCTGAACATCGGATATAATAAATTGACAACATTTAGATTACCATGGATGCATGTTGTATTTTGATATCTGGATATAATTTATCAGAATCAATAGGCACTTCCCAGTCCGCTAAATTGTTATGTGTCGGGGTCAGATCTTCCATCAACAATATTCCCTCTTGTCCGACTGTGTCATATTTATTAAAAAAGACTCTTTGAATGGAAGCAGCCATTTGTCTCACTTCCATTTTTCATCATTCAGCAGGTTGAACTAACGTGTATAAATTCGCTTCCAACATTCCGTCCACCTTCCAAAATATTGAATATTTCGTGCTGAGAATTCAAATAAAAAAGACAAATCACATATTAAAAGTGACTTGTCCTCCGGTGCTTCCACATATAAATTTGCTTAAAATGAACGCTAAATAATACATTTTATTTCCGCCAAAAAGTTGAACAGTCTGCCTTATCCAAAATATTAAACTCGATCATTTTTTTAAGTAATGAGAAATCAACGGGACTTTCCCACCGGATGCGTAACAACTGCTTGGTGTGATCATAACCTGCCTGCACTATTTCATCAGAAAAACGATTAATTCCTGCAATTTCAGGGGCAACCGCCAAATGATGTTTGGATACACTAAAACCAATAATAAAAGTCTCGTGATCGGTAAACATAGGCTGATTCCACGCAACTTTTGGCTTTAAATCAGTAAATTTTCCAGCTACCCAAGCCAAAACTTCTTCCATTCTTTCCCGATGTTGCGGGTTATCAATTTGCGCTAAATATTCTGAAAATACTTCCATGTCATTCTCTCCTAATAAAATATTTTCGAATGGTCTAATTGATGTTACGTCATTCCAATTACATTCTCTTAGCATAATAATTAAACAGGAAAATTCCTAAGGAGATTTGAAAAACAAAAACACCACATAACACAGTGACTACAGTTTGATCTACTCCCATTAAACTAAATACAACAGTTAGAGCCATTAGGATGTAAAAGTTAACAATATTAGTTTTCCAACCCGCTTTTTCTCTTATTCTTATTTTCCGTTCATCATTAGCCTCAATTTTACTCATTCTAACTTTCTCATCATTCTTTATTTTGTTCTGGGGCTTATTAAGCCATAACGAATACACCATATTTCCTACTCCAAGCACTGCAAGGACTGAACCCACACCAATGAGCAAACCGGAAATTCCTTTTAGCTTCTCGTCAGTTAAAATAAATCCACCCATATAAACCATAATAGCACCTGCAATTGTTAAGAGCACCCATTTACTTGCCGTTTTCATTACCCAGCTCCTCCTCGTAAATGAAAATATCTTCAATACTCATTTCAAAAAATCGCGCAATCTTAAATGCAAGAATGATGGATGGGTTATACCGGCCATTTTCAAGTGAACCAATCGTTTGCCTGGATACTTCCAATTTATCCGCTAGTTCTTCTTGTTTAATGCCCTTTTCTTTTCTAATCTCTTCAAGCCTGTTTTTCAATATCTTACCTCCTGAAGCAATTATGGAAAGTTAACTTTCCGTAAGAATAACATATTGGATTATACATGTAAAGCTAACTTTCCATCAGCTGAAGTTGATTGCAATTTAACCCGTGATCTTTATAGGTGTAATGATTTAGGGCACGCCTTGTTGATACTACATCTGTAGAATCGGGCATGAAAAAACGCCACTCGTTAACTCCCTAATAGGAGTACGGGTGACGTTGAGTGTTTCACGGGCGACAACTTATAAAAAAACACTTCAGTTAGCTTAGTCTGCCTCAAGAATATACCCTCCGAAAGTTTGCCTTTTGGATAAAAAAGTGTCATTGTCAGCAGAAAATAAAATATTAAGACTGTCTCTGTTTCATTGAACAAAAGTCTCCTGTTAGCTTAAACGACATTACGCACCGAGTTTAGCCTTGCAGGGGTGTCTGTTGGCGTAGATATGATTTAATAAGCTGTCGGCAGCTTCTTCGACTATAGATTCAAATTTTTCTCTTACTTACTATGGTTTATTAAATGAGCAATTTCTTTAACTCTCTCCATTGTAATTCCTTCTCTTTGTTCAACTGCAAGTGGATGATTCGTTTGTTCTAATTCTATTAACGGAACAGCACCAACCTCTTGTGTATGCACCATTGTCTTTAACGATAATGTAGTTATTGGATATATTGAAAGTTCAGTCGATAACCAACCAAAATAAGGTTCTTCCGTCTCCCTTCCTTCTACGTGCAATAATTCATTAGACTTCAGAAAGTTTTCTTCACTAAGAGAAACCCACACACTCCATATAAATTTCTCTTTGCTATCGATTATTGGTATTTCAATATGGCCTCTAATAAAGAAATGCTGTTCATCAATTACACAAAAATCTCTAATTAATTCTGTTCTTTTCTCTTCTGGTACAGTGTAAAAATAATATGGTGCTTCACTTCCGTAACATAAAGGAAGTTCACTTAATTCGTTGTTACAGTGAGGGCATTTCATGTTTTCTGCTCCTTATAGTTTCTCGCCGATTTCTTATAACGTCTTATTCGGGAACTTTGTGATAATTCCATCTTTTGAGTATTCGCGAAATTACTGAGTTATCCTGCCCCTTTACTTCAATAAAAACGGCAGCTGATCCTCGGATCGGCTGCCTTCTTGTTGCGATTAAACTATCGTGATCCGTTATTTTAATCATATCAACTCTGAGATAAACATTGGTGTAGCTCCATCCTCTGTATTAAAGCCAAACTTATTATAAAAATCCACTGCATGCGGATAAGAAATTAATACCTTTGTTTTACACCCTTTATATCTATCAAGCATTATATTCATCATTTCCTTACCTATACCTATACTCTGATAACTCGGATTAATAAGCATATAATGAAAATATACCGTTAAAACACCATCTGACAAAGCATTTATTAAACCGACAAGCTTTCCTCCTTCCCAAGCGGTAACAATTGAATGAGACCCTCCGATTGCTTGTAAAAGCTCGTTTGGATACTTGCCAGACTCCCATTCTACCGAAAGAAATAACTCTTGGAGTGCATCCTTAGTGATATCCTCTTTGCTTGAAGCGTAATAAATACTCACCCCTACACCTTCCTTTCATAAAACTAACTACGGCACACATCTGTTTTAAACTCCCATATTTCGATGGTTTTGCAATCCTTACGAAGCCATAAAATAATACCGACAAAGCAATTTCGGATTTATCAAAGTGAATAATCACTTTATTTACCTCAATATACTATAAAAATATGTATAGAAAATGGATTAACTGCAGTGGAATTTGTATTTATTCACATTAGAGAATTCATGAGAATACTTTTTTCACTTAAGCATACTATTCCTAAGACTTATAGCGTTAATCTGCCAGTTAGCTAAATAGATAACATTGAACTATAGTTAAATATTTAGCTAATCGGCGAAGTATAACATTCTTGTCCTCAGCCTGGGGCAAGAAACGTGCTTCCTTAATCAAAAAAAGCCGCTAAATTAGCGACTTTTAATCAAACAATTTTCTTTTCCTAAACCCTTTCCTTTGTATTTAATCTAACATGTGCGTTTTTTAATGAACAGTTGTATCTGATAATCCCACTGCAATATTCCAGTCACAATAATGTTATGAAGAACAAAATC
Source organism: Paenibacillus sp. FSL H7-0690 (assembly GCF_037980415.1). Lineage (NCBI taxonomy): Bacteria > Bacillati > Bacillota > Bacilli > Caryophanales > Paenibacillaceae > Paenibacillus > Paenibacillus sp. FSL H7-0690. Next base: position 6,201,246 of record NZ_CP150281.1, read on the forward strand.
TGGACACACATCGTATTCCGTCTTTGCCCTTTCAAGTAAATTTTGTAATACAGCATTCTTATTCTCTTCGGTACAGTTTGCACACAGATAGTCCCCTTCTGGTAGCACAGTTAACCCCTCTAAAGACGGATATTTCAAGCAAACAGCAAATAACCGTGTTATTCCTTCAGTCGTGAACATTCCCGCCATATCTTCAAACAGAAATTGTGAATGCACAGAAGTCTCAATTTGTTGATAGAAATGTCTGTGATAGTCCCATAAATTCTTAAGTGTGGGGCTTTCCATTTTATTCGAAAGCATAATTACCCTTTCCTCTATGTTTCTGACAAAGTAATTTTCACTTTGACTATAACCGTTGTGGAACTTATTTTCATAATGTAGATAGGCACGTTTAATTTTCGATTTTGCATACTGCAGACGAGCAATTTTATCGTCTGCTCTTTTTTCTGCCTGTTTTAGAAATTCAATTACTTTAGAGAGATCATTCTGCTGCAATATATCTTTAATATCCATTAAAGTAAGATCCATTGCTTTGAGCAGTTCAATGGTTTGCAGCTTTACGAGCTCCTGCTCGGAATAGTATCGATATCCCGACAATTCATCTTTATGGCATGGCTTGACTAATCCAATACGATCATAGTGCCGCAAGGTCTCACTGGTCGTCTCTACGATTTCTGCTGCTTGCTTAATTGTAAAATAGTTGTTCATATCTACCCTCTTGACCTTTTTGTAACACAAAAGTTTATGATGATTAAAACATATGCGACTGATAAACGCAACGAAATACAAAAATGGATTTATTACTTTTTCAAGATGATTATGTTCAACTCTAATACTTTGTTGCATATCGCAATTTTTTTGCAGAGCAGCTTAGGTTTGGTATTCGTAGGACTGGCTATATTAAAAAGAAAAATGATTTAACGAAGGAGCATTTTATAATGAAAAGTACTGCAAAAAAATTACTAACTACTATAGGCATATTGGTGACACTATTGATAGCATTGGCAGGATGCTCCTCCCACTCCACTTCCATGGAGAAAAAAAATTACATCATCCCTGCCCAAAAGATTGATACCTTAACAATTGATGCAAAGGACAAAAAAATAACTATTCTCCAATCTAAAGATGAACAAATTCATATTGTTTACTATGAAAGTGAGAAAGATTTTTACAAGATTGATCTATCTGACGATAAAGAACTGTCAATGGTAAGTGACAGTAATAAGGAATGGAACGACTATATCGGAGGAAAAGACTCGCAAGTAACCAGAACTATTCAGGTATGGATACCTGATGCAACTTTAAAAAATTTGACATTAAAAACATCAAATGAAAATATTGTATTACCAACAATCGCGTTTTTAGGGACAGTGGAAGTAAACATAAATAACGGAAATATCCAACTGGACAAATTGAATGTAGGGACGGCTATAACCCTTGAAACAAAAAACGGAAATATTAGCGGTTCTATTCTAGGGCCATATGATGATTTCGCGATCTTAAGCAAGGTAAAGAAAGGAGATAGCAATTTGCCTGCCAATAAAGAGAATGGTTCAAAAAAATTATCTGCTTATACAAATAACGGCGATATTACCTTACAATTTTCTGAGTAGCCAGTAGTTAAATATTAGCTCGTATGAAGTCAGATACAATATTGAAAGGGATAACCCCTGTTTCACTTTTGAAACTTCTGGTCCTACCTCTTCGACTATTCCACCGGCCTATAACCGATAAAATATCCGTCTTGTAATGGAAAATCACCTTGATAAAGTTGTTGATCCGACCCGTAAATCGATTATCTTATGATGTACCCGAAGGCCAAAATATATAAGCTTGATAGTGAATTCCATCAAAATAAGGTATAAGCCGCATTACAGCGGCTTATACCTTCATGATTTTGTTTGACTGTTTTGAACCATCCTTTGGAACTCAATGTATCCGATGCATATAAAAAGTACTACTATCGATATAATTAATATAATACCGTATATTGGATATTCAAACTATCCTGCCAGTTAGCTTAATGAAGCATCGTCAGTCTAATCGGGTTTTCATCTGTTTCATTTAAGGTTTCATTTAAGATCAACGAATTGGGATACGATTTAAGAAATGTTGATTCATCTACTTTTAAAAAAAACTCGCCTTCAAAAATTAGTTGATTCGTATTAGGCCCGATTTGATCTAAATTTCTTGCTATCTCCGATTCCTTAAAGATACTTTGTTTATCTGCTCGCAAGAACATGCCATGAGGTGTATATAGTTGACTATAATACCCTTTTGCGATTTTTGATTCTACGGATTCTACGTTTTTTACTGATTCTACGGATTTTACGTTATTTGTTGAAAAATTAGTGTTAACAGGATTTTCAACTGCCTTATTTACGGTTTCCATTTCTGGATAGGTGTCTGCTTTTGAATTTGATATTAATGCCACTCCTGAAATAATAGTCACTGCAAAGGCTATTAAATATATTTTTTTAAACATATTATCCCGCCCTTTCTATACCAATAAATTATTTCCTACTTCAAAACATTATATTCACTTAAATGTTGAACGAATGGATAAGGTCCGTAAAGGAAAAGATCAAACTAAAAAATGTATTATTTTCCTTATTTTATTATACTACCTTTTAAAGTGCATGTGAACATCAGTTTACTATAATATTAATTTCCTTACGCAATAATCTCCAATTCTCCTCTATGTAATATTATGTTCTAATAAGTCTTTTAATGTGTAGTCTACATGGACACAGATCAATCCACTTACAAAGAGTAGCCGAAGTATGGTGAAATTATTGAAGAGCAGGTGCTTCGGTATCCTGTCCTTTGTTAAACTATTCTCCCTCTATGAGGAATCACTTTTCTCTTGAATGCTCGTAATATCTTAGGTTTCTGATTTTATTCGTTCAGTGCAGACGACTTCATGGTGGAATCAAGTTGAAATCGAAGAAAATGTTGGGACGAGGAAAAGCGCAAAAGAACATCTCCTTAACCACAGTCTGAAGAAAGTGGTTACCTAGGAAAAGTATGGTTGCACTTATGTATCTCCACATTCCTCATGGAGGTCAACCCTCCCAAGTCTCACAGTCCACGCTCTCACATTCCTTCATTCAACCTGTCCATGAGGTGGAGGTCAGATATGCTGCCCGACAGGATCTTCGTCCGTATGATAGTTTCGTTCCGACTCATCCGTGCTTCAGTTGTCTGTATCTCACTGTTTTGGTTCGAACGCTAATGAACTACTATTTCGTTATGCTGCCGTACTTAAAACATTGAATTGAGGGATATCCTCCCGTTAGTTTAATAAAAAGAACGCTCCCGCGCCTTCGCTTGGGCTGCGTCCTCCTCATTATATTCCATTTCCAATTACCTATTAAAGAACGTACGCGGGTAGCACACCATCAACATATTAACAAAATTAAATATCCTCGTCGAATAACCAGTTTAAATCAACATTAATTTCTTTCCTTAATTCTTTTAGAGTTTCGGCAGAGGGTTTAGTCTTTCCCTGCTCAATTTCACTAAGTCGGCCTTGTGAGATCATCTTCCCCCATATAAAAAAAAGATAAAGCCGCCCTGTATTTTCAGGACGGCTCTAGATGTCAGTGTTGCTGTTCCACACTCATTTTTTTCTTAAGCTTTTCAAAACACAACTTTATTGCAATTTTGTTACTCAAAACAATACTTTAATGTTCAGAACGACACATTAATGTAATTAGTCAATGTTCAGTGACATTATAGTTGGTGTCTGAAAAAACCAGTAAAATTAAGTGATTTTCTTATTTTACCTCTAATTAATTTCACAATATAGTTGGTGTCTAAGAAAAACACATAAAATACTTGATGACATTAAAGTTTGTGTCTGATTTTTACATTAGAGTTGGTTCCTAATACTTATTTGCAACTACCAATTTTACTTTTCCGTGGTTGCATAATGTTTTGAAATATTGCAAACTCTTGTTGGCAGTAGGTGTTTCCTTTTTACATCATAAGATACTTTCTCTTAATAAATATCCATGTATAGAACCTCGTTCAATCATGAAATCAAGAATCGGAATAATCTTGTTTTTCAATCTTATTTCTTCTTTAATTTTTTGTCTATTAATGAAAATATATTTTCTCAAAAACATTTCCAAATAGTATAAGGTATTTGATTCTAAATCATCAAGGTTTAAAAACTTGTTATTCGATACAATTGTATGAAGCCACTCAATACCTTCATCTTTAAAATTGCTTCCGATTGAATTCGAAATTTTGACAATAGAATACAATACAGATGGAATATTTCCAATTTCTTTAGAAGCGCTAGTATAGAGAGTCAAATTTTCCTTCTTTAAGCTATGCCACTCTTCAATTCCTTCACGCCACCAACGCCATGCGAATTAGTAATTTATTATGATTTCTGTTAAATGATAGCCACGTGGATTTGAACATAGTTCTTTTATTTTAGGATACAGGTTATCCCAAATATGCCAAAATTGTTCATGACGGTTTAGGTTATCTTCCGCCAATACTAATTCTTCAATAATTGAAGCCGTTTCTTCTGTTGAAGAAAACGAATCAACAAATGGTTTTAGAAACACATCAATTTCACTTTTTTCTCTTTGTAAAATGAAATAAGCAAATTTTTTGAAAATATGATTGCGTAACAAGTATATGTTAGAGTTGTCCCCCGAATCATCTTTGTAACTTCTTCTGTCTTTTAATAACTGTGAAGCTAATGAAGGCAACGATTTCGTATAAATGTCTAAGTGTATTTTATCTTTCGTCTCCGAAGGAATTAATTGAAGAACTATTTCCAAGTCATGAATATCAAGTGAGGCAATATCATTTATATCAAATGATATATTTTCAAAAGTGAAATCGTCATCTATCTTGCCTAACCTTTCAAAAATTGAACTTTTAGAAATTTGTCCCCAACCTTTTTCTTTCCTTATTTCAGCAATGATATTTTTATAAATAGGTTTGAATTTTATATAACCAAACAAAATTGATTGTGCAACTTTTGAATCCCGTTCCCATAAATTTGATTTGTGAATTGATTCAATAACGTAGTCACATATTCTCTTGTAATGCCCAATTGGTGTTTCATCTAAAAGTGCCAAAACCATTATCGAAACATAATCTTCTGTTTCTTCTGGATTTTCAATTACTAATGCTGGAATTGCATGGACAGCTGCTTCAACTCCGTCACTTATTTGATAACCGTAATCATCTGCAAAAAGATTAGATATTGTTGCAAGAACTATTTCTTTGCAAAAAGCCTTATCTTCTTTTGATAGTTTGTCACTGTGCTCACGTAATAATTTAGAACACGAAAACGCAGGTATGGAATATTCAAACATACCCATTCCGTCTCGTCCCTCTTTCAATTCTTCAACAAGTTGTTTTGTCTCGGATAATGCTAAAAGAGGATTGTTGTCATATTCCTCTTGTTTTGTGGTTTTAGTTTGATTTCTTGCACCAGCCAAAAAATCTGCCCACACTCTTAGCGAAGAATATTTAAAAACATCTTGGTATTGATTTAAGGCTTCTTCACTTTCCTTTTTAAGTTCATCAGAAAGCTCTATGGGACTAAATTCTATTTGTAAATGGTCGTCGTCATGTTGTGATACTTTTGGTTCTAAATTTCGTCTGTCCATTCTTGCCATCAAAATTCCGTAAGATTTACTTGCTAAGGTGTTTGATTTGTGTTGGTCAATTATCCCATACAATTTTTTGATGAATTCAGTATTTTGTTCCTCTGTAAAACCTTTTACGCCAAAAAGCTGATAATTTAAAAACAGTGATTCTAAATTTGAGTTTCTATGTTTATCCTCGCAAGTTTTCAATCTTTCATCTGTGTATAAAATATCTTTAATTTTATCCATTCCATATCCTATTGAATATAGCGATTTTGCTTGAAATTCATTTGTGCACCTGAAAGTGTCCAAATGAAAGAATTCTATTGTTTTGAATAAAATTAAAGCGACATCATAAAACTTATCAGGATTTGCAAGCACAACGCTACATACTAGCGTGGGTTATTGCAGATATTAATCCCCAAACTTTACTATCAGTTGCACGTGTTTCACGCATATTTTGTTTCCTGGTTACTATCAAAATAAAACATGAACTGCTTATTTTTTGCGTGATAATACATCTATTGTTTTTTCAACTTCTTTCACGCCTTCTTCATCCATACAACATTTTAAGACTATCGTTCCATCATTATTCCAACGTAAAGGTATTACATCGGTATCTATATTTACCTCGCCGTCCATATCATAGGAATTATATATTTCTTTAAGTGGAATTTTTGTCGGTTGGGAAAAGTCGAAAAAGAATGTACTTGAAGGGCAAGCCCAATAGCATCCATCAACTGCCAGAATATTATTTTGAGCACAGTATAAAACACTCGTCCAAATAAATGTTTCTTTATGTTCCTTAAAACTCTCGGCTGGGATGAAATGATGTGTACTTAAATCAGACAAATCTAAAACACTATAGCCATATAGCTCAGTCGAAAACAACAGATAATTCTTACCGTTGGAATGTTCAACCATTGAAAAAAAATCAACATGGTAGTCTATATTCTTTAACTCTGTTATTATATTTCCCCTTAGGTCCAACACGTCAGTTTTTGAAGCTCTTACATTGTATTCTGATACTTGGTGGCTATCATCATAGTAATAATATGTCTTAAGTATATGCTTCCCATCCGGCAACAGTCTTTCATTGATATCTTTGGACATAAACTTTTTATTAAAAATATATTCGAACTTTTTCTTATGCTCCTGATATTCATTTGTATAAGCAACATTAATTTCTGACATAATTTTCAACTCCAAATTTATTGTGTGTATTTATGTTCAGCGTATTTCAAAGAACTAATAATTATACGAACAGTTAGACCCCTAATTAATTTTCACAGGTATTCCGAGGTTCCCCGCATAACGTATTATTTACGAATTTCGTGAATATTCTACAATTAAATTATTCGCGAAGTGATTGAACTATCCTGCCCGTTAGCTTAATGAAGTGTCGTCAGTCCAATACTTTATTTTCTCAGTCTACAACTTTGTTTGCTGCTTCAACATAGAACTTTATTTTCATTTGACGGTTTATACATAAGTGAATTTTGAAATAGGATAAAGTTTCATTAATTAACCTATCATAAAAAAGCCCGATGATGTAAGACATCATCGGGACTTTTTTATGATATTTAATGGGCCTATTCAACTTCTAAGACCAACTATTTTGTAAAGGTACTGACATTATTGTCTGAACACTTTCATTAATGTCTGTTCACCAACTTTAATGTCACCAGACAAACAACTGTACTTTTACATCACCAAACCTACTCCACAGTAACACTCTTCGCCAAGTTACGTGGTTTATCCACATCATGACCCAGCGCAAGAGAAGCATAATAGGACAATAATTGCAGAGGCACTACGGACAAAGCTGCTGTCAGCATTGGAAGTGTTTTAGGAATCACGAACACTTGATCAACTGATCTAAGCAGGTCAGTTAAATGCTCTTGGTGCGTGATTGCCAGCACATCTGCGCCCCGAGCTTTCACTTCTTTGATGTTGCTGACGGTCTTCTCAAGTACAGCTTCCTGAGTTGCCAGGGCAATAACTGGAACGCCTTCTTCGATCAGAGCCAATGTACCGTGTTTCAATTCACCTGCAGCATAAGCTTCGGAGTGAATATAAGAAATTTCTTTCAGCTTCAAGGATCCTTCTTGAGCAACAGCGTAGTCTACGCCACGGCCGATGAAGAACAAGTTTTTGTGCTCAGAAATTTGTTCAGCATAACCTTTGATCGCTTCTTTTTGAGCTAGGATCTCTTCTACTTGCTCTGGTAGAGATTGCATAGCTGCAAGAATCTTAGTAACTTGTGCTTCGGTTTGTGTACCACGAACTTCAGCCAAGTAAAGAGCAAACAATCCAAATGCGATCAATTGTGAAGTGTAAGCTTTGGTCGAAGCTACTGCAATTTCTGGACCTGCCAAGGTTACAAACACATCATTTGCTTCGCGAGCGATAGAACTGCCCACAACGTTAGTGATCGCCAATACATGTGCCCCGTTAGCTTGTGCTTCACGCAGAGCTGCCAAAGTATCTGCAGTCTCACCGGATTGGCTGACTACGATAACCAAAGTTTCTGGAGTCACGATTGGTGAACGGTAACGATATTCCGAAGCGATATCATTCTCAACCGGAATACGAACCAAAGATTCGATCATAGTACGTCCTACCACACCAGCGTTGTATGCCGTTCCGCAAGCAACGACTTGAATGTTACGAATGTTCTTGATTTGTTCTTCAGTCATGTTCAGTTCAGGCAATACAACCTTGTTACCTTCGGCATTGATACGACCACGCATGGTGTCGCGGTAAGCCTTAGGTTGCTCGTGTATTTCTTTCAGCATGAAATGCTCGTAGCCGCCTTTTTCTGCGGTAACTGCATCCCAATCGACAGTAATCATTTCCCGAGAAATAAAATTGCCTTCAATCGTCATCAATTCGACAGCATCTCTTGTCAGCACAGCCATTTCGCCGTCGTTCAAAATATATACGTTACGGGTATATTCAAGCAGTGCCGGAATATCTGACCCGATAAAGTTTTCTCCTTCGCCAAGACCGATAATGAGCGGGCTAGCTTGACGCACAGCCACCAGTTTATCTGGTTCATATTCAGTCAGGACGCCTAATGCAAACGCACCGCGCATGAACGTAATCGCTTTTTGTACAGCCTTCACGATATCTCCGTCATATTCGCGAGCAATCAGATGTGAAATAACTTCTGTATCGGTTTCAGAGACAAAGTGGCATCCGCCAGCGATCAGCTCTTCTTTCAGATCCAGATAGTTTTCGACAATACCGTTGTGAACTACCGAGAACTTCATGCTGTTATCCGTATGTGGATGTGAATTCTCATCGGATGGTTTACCGTGAGTCGCCCAGCGTGTGTGTCCGATACCTGCGCTACCTGCCAGCGGGCTGTCTTCGAGCTTCGACTGCAGATTCGCCAAACGGCCTTGAGCTTTCACTACTTGCAGTCCTTCTTGGGTGAATACAGCAATACCAGCGGAATCATATCCACGATATTCCAATTTCTTCAAACCCTCAACCAAGATCCCCTGCGAATTCTGATTACCAATATATCCTACAATACCACACATTATAATTTCCCCCGTCCGAGTTATCGTAATGTGGCGGCATAAGGAAAGAAACGTGCCGTGCGGCATGTTTTTGAGAAAAAGCAAATATTCTGTTGTATTTTAGGATCAACAAAATAAACTGTCACTTACATTCTAATGTTCATGAAATGCACAGCCTTCTCCTCTGCCGTGGCAGAAATAACGTGTTTCCTTCTGATGCGCGCACACATGAATAATATAATTTGTTGCACCCATGAAAACGTTGTGTGAAAGGTCGCCCTTTCATTTTCCGTATCCATTTACGGCTCTGGTGCATCACCGGGAGGTCCCCGCCGAACATTTCGAACACCTCCACCTCGTCAGCTTACGTCTGCCGTGATCCGTTCAAGCCATAGCCTACATAACAAGTAAGCAACTTTCCCTTCTCCCCCGCGCTAGACCAAGCTCTGGCGCTTGCTATTGCTAACCTCACAATCCCCGCTTTCCTTCTAGAATGACACTTAATCTATTATATGCACCTTGTAGTACTTTGGCAATGGCGCACCAACCTAAATTTTACAAAACCAGTTCAAACGATCCAATCCTAAAATAAAATAACACTGGTGCAACGAGTCCGAATCGCTCTCGCTCACTGCACCAGCCTTATAGTTAAGGTAATGGATTATACCAATTCGCGTTGAACTACTTCCACAATTTGATTCACATAAAGATCTAAATCTGCCTTATCCGGTCCCTCTGCCATAACGCGGATTAGAGATTCCGTACCTGACGGACGTACAAGCACACGGCCATTGTCGCCTAGTTTGCCTTCTACTTCTGCGATAGCCGCTTCTATAGCCGGGTTATTAGGGTAGTTAGTCTTATCCTGTACACGAACATTAACCAGCACCTGCGGGTATTTAGTCATCATACTCTTAACTTCGCTAAGCTGTTTGCCTGTAGCCTTAAGCGTGTCTACCAGCTGAATAGCTGTAAGAATACCATCACCAGTTGTATTGTAATCCAGGAAAATAACATGTCCAGACTGTTCTCCGCCTAGATTAAAGCCCCCACGACGCATTTCTTCCATAACATAACGATCCCCTACAGCTGTCTTAGCAGTATTCAGGGATAATTTCTCAGTAGCTTTATAGAATCCGATGTTACTCATAACGGTTGATACAATCGTGCTATCCTTCAGCTTACCTGCACGGTTCATGGCATCACCACAAATACAAAGGATAAAGTCACCATCGACTTCATCACCGTTATTATCAATAGCGATCAGGCGGTCAGCATCTCCGTCAAAAGCAAGTCCCAAATCGGCTCCTTGACGCAAGACTTCTTCACGCAAAGTCTCTGGATGTGTCGAACCAAATCCATCATTAATATTCAATCCATCCGGCTCAGCCCCGATAGAAATAACCTCAGCGCCAAGCTCTCTGAACAGTCTTGGAGCAAGCTCATACGCTGCGCCATGCGCACAGTCCAGTACAACCTTGATTCCCTTAAAGTCCTGAGAAATGGTAGTTTTCAAATACTCCAGATAAAGATACTTAGCATCATTATCTACGGTAACCATACCTAAACCCGAACCGATAGGACGTGGCAATTCATCTACCTCAGCATCCATAAGCTCTTCAATGCGCAGTTCAGTTTCATCTGTAAGCTTGAAGCCATCCCCACCAAAGAACTTAATGCCGTTATCCTCTACAGGATTGTGAGAAGCTGAAATCATGACGCCTGCGTCTGCTTTTAACAATCTCGTAATATAAGCAACAGCAGGGGTACTCACTACGCCTATACGGATTACATCGGCTCCAATAGACAATAAGCCCGCTATCAGCGCGGATTCCAATAAAGGACCGGAAATACGTGTATCCATTCCGATAACAACCTTCGGTTTATCCAAGTTACCCGCTAGTACATATCCTCCACAACGGCCAATACTATAAGCCATTTCTGCAGTCAATTCACGGTTTGCTACTCCCCGCACACCGTCAGTTCCAAAATACTTCCCCATTATTTTTCTCCTTTGAATACGCTACGTTAGCTTAATGTACTATCATATGAATTGCATACTATTTTGGTGTACCTCTGGGCTCAAAAGATTACGTCCCGCCTGTACCTACAGGATTCTCGGAATTCGTACTTGTGTTAGCTGTGCCGTTATTCTCCGGATTGCTATCCGTCGGGACAGGCGTTGGTGTTGCTCCACCAGCCTCTCCACTATGCGTGGGCTTCTCCGTAGGTTCCACATCGCCTATAACAGGTTCAGAACTCGGCTCAGGAGTAGTCACACCCCCCGTATCTGGATGAGGCGTAGGGACTGGTGCTGCAGGCGATAGCAGCTGCACGGTCACAGTAAGTGGCACCCCTGCATTGGCTAGTGCGATGAACTTGGGTAATGATACCCGCAAAGAAACCTCGTGAGTTCCAGCTGAAAGTCCGCTAACATCAGCCACAACCCCTATATTTTTCTTATCAAGTTGATCAAGTAAAGCAGGTGCACCCTTTAAGGTAAGCGCAATTTCCTTGCTTGAAGGATTAACAATACTTCCTTCCAAATCATCCCCCACGCCTTGGAGCTTGATGGGTACCGCCTCAATCGTCCGCTCAGCAATTTCTGAGATGGTTAATGAAACATTCACAGCTTCTGGCATAACTTTCTCCGTTCCAGCCGGTGCCTTCAGATCCACCTTTACTTGTTTCGTCCCCGCAGAATCTATTGCACTAAGGTCGACTGTAGCTTCATAAGCAGATAAAGCTTTTAAAGCCTCTGCTTGTCCATACACTACGACCGTTTCCTGCTCAGGGGTCACTTTGGATAATACGAGTGAATCTGGAAGTTGCCCAGTAAAGCCAATCTCCAGCGGCACACTCTTAAAAGGTAAGGTAATCGGCAATTCCACAGATACAGTAGAAGGCTCAATTACAGCATTTTTAATTTCATTTCCATTATTATCATAAGCGTGTAGCTTCAGCTTTTTTTCTACAAAGGTTTCGTTCTCACCGTTAAGCTCAATAGTCCCTTGTATCTTGGCTACCTTGCTTAGTTCATTATCCGCAAGTGTCACTTTTACAGTATCTGTAGGCTGCAAGACAGGCGTGCCTATTTGATAACCCGCTGCAGGTTTTCCCTTTGTAACCAATGTTATGGGAAAAGACTTCGTGTTTCGCGGTTCTACATGTACAGTAACCTCTTTAGGATTCATTCTTACCAGAGATACACCTTTGGGTAGTTTATAGTAAAGTGGCAACGTGGTGTCCCCAGGTTCAACCTTACTCAGATCAAGCATCACTTTATAGTCATCCGAGAACTGAAAGGAGATATCGGAATTTTTACCCGCTACCTCCAGACTGACACTATCGACAGCCAAGGGTTCAAGGACATATTTGTCCTCGTCAAGGCCGGTCACTTCAATCTTCACATTCTCAATAGTTTTTGTTTTAATATCCACTGTTGTCTGTCCAGAAGGCGCAGTATCGACATGAACCATCGTAAACAAAATGATCCCAAACACAAGGGCTAGAATCTTATTGAAATTGTTATTGTTCATCCACTTATCCATGATTCTTGTCCCCCTTCCGTTTCCAGAAAGTTGAACCCTTCTCCTTCAGCGATGAACTTACACTAAGCTCTTGATGGAGCTTCGATATCATGGATTCTTCCTTAATGTCTCTAACGATCTGGCCATTGATGGCAAGGGAAATCTGCCCTGTCTCCTCCGAGACAATGACAGACACCGAGTCTGCAACCTCACTTATTCCTATAGCAGCCCGATGCCGGGTTCCCAGTTCTTTGCTGATAAAAGGATTCTCGGACAAAGGCAAGTAACAAGCAGCCGCAGCAATCTGATTTCCCTGCATAATAAGGGCTCCGTCATGCAGAGGTGTATTGGGAATAAAGATGTTAATAAGCAATTCGGAGCTTACCAGGGAACGCATGGGTATACCTGACTCTGTATATTCGTTTAGCCCCGTCTCCCGCTCAAAAACGATTAACGCCCCTATTTTTCTGCGAGATAAATAATTCACGGCTTTAATCACTTCGCCGATTAACTTACTGATCTCTTCGTCACTTTCTCCAGCCCGTCCGAAAAATCTGCCCCGTCCAAGCTGCTCCAGTCCCCTTCGTAGTTCCGGCTGAAAAATGATAAAGACAGCTAAGACCCCGAAAGTAAACATTTGATTCATTAGCCATTTAAGTGTATACAAGTCCAAGATTGTGCTTACCGCCCAAATCAAGACCAGAACCAGTATCCCTTTTAAAAGCTGAATCGCCCGCGTCCCGCGTACCATATTAAGCACTTTATAAATAATGTAACTGACGATTAGGATATCAATTATATCTTTAATGGAATCTTTCCATGTTAGCTCAGTAAAATAACTCATTGCCTAAAACCCCCGTCATTTCAAATTAGCTGGGTTTATGTAAAATGTCTGTTAGCTCTGTATCATATCTAGGTTATAACGTTCGGGCTTCAGTTGCAAGTTTAGTCCCTCAATCCTTTCCGAAACCACCCAATTTAAGGAAACAAAAAAGCGCCATCTTTCCGGAAAAAGAGGCGCTAATTAATATTCCTGCTCAAGGTAACCACTGCCCGCATTAACGGTAGGCAACTTCAGAGAACATGTTCGTCACTTTATACCAGAACCAGCTTACTGCCTGGTCTATGCTTTTGACTTGCCCAGAAATATGAGCTGTTGAAGCCTGATATAGAGATCCGTCAATGACTGTCACGTTGCCGTTCACTTCTCCATATACCTGTGCTTTACCGTTCTCTATGGTAAGGTCCCCGGTAATTATTTTGCCGGAAGGTACAATTACAGTATCCCCTTTGATGACCACTTGATCCAAATCAACACCTCTAACTACAAGTTGTCGGTCTGGACTCCAAAAAGTTACGGTGCTCATCAGCATAACGACAAGGAATAGAGATGCCGCTGTAAGTGCAGGGTGTCTCTTGATCCAGGTAATAAAGGCTTTTTCTTTCTTAGTCTTTGGCAATGAACTCATTATCCGGCTTACAAGATCATCTGAAGCTACAGGATTCTGATGCATTAGGGAGAACATCAACATATCTGTCTGTTCCAATTCTTTAAACTTTGCACGGCAATCTGGACAGGATAGAAGATGCTCCTTCAATTCCCTCTGCTGCTGTTCGGGCAAGTCGTCATCCAAGTAGTCATGCATCATAGAGACGGCCAGTTTGCATTCCATAGGAGCCAATCCTTTCATGAGTGCTATTTAATTATCCTAAGACAAAGGGTCAGGACACATAAGACTTGCTTAACTTACATACGTCGCTCTCGAAAAGATGTTTCATAAATAAAATCTATTTTTACATTTTTGGGCCTAATTTTTTACGCAAAAATTCACGGCCTCGATGTACACGCGTCTTAATCGTGGTCACGGGCATATCCAGGACATCACTAATCTCCTGAAGGGACAGATCCTGCAGGTATCTCAGAATCATCACCGACCTGTATTTCACAGGCAGACTGTCAATCGCTTCATAGATTAGCCCCTGCGTCTCAGAGAGCAATAGTTCGGTCTCAGGTGTCACATTGTCGCTCGGAATCAACGAATAGCCATCAAGGCCCTCCTGATCGTTCATTTCAGCATCCAGTGAATAGGTTGGTTTTCGTTTACGTAATCTATCAATACAGAGGTTCGTTCCAATCCGGTAAATCCATGTGGAGAACTTCTGTTTATCATCATAACGATCCAAATTCCTATACACACGCAAAAAGGTCTCCTGAACAATATCCTCCGCCTCATGGCGATTGTTCAACATCCTGTAAGCTAAATGATATATTTTGTCTTTATATAGTTCCACAAGCTCGGCAAATGCCCTTTGGTCGCCCTTCAAGGCGAGCTTTGTCAATCTGCCTTCCAAATTCTCCACCTGTTAACTCCCCCAGACTTGCCGCCCTTGGTATTTCTTCGCAAATATCCACGGTACAAGCAATTAAATCGTAATTCAAGTTTGTGTAAAAATCAAGGATTGTATTGTAACCTTCTATGTAAACTGAGTTAATTTTTAGGAATAAAACACGGTGTGAATACGATAGCATTCCAAAGAATGTTGGACTTTCGGTCGCTGTTATCCTCACATTTCCTGATTATAAACCGCATATAGCGGTCGAAATCTGAGGATAAAGGCGAACGCTGGCGCTCCTACAGTTCCAAATATTCTCTACGCTGCTCCATCACCGAAGTAATAAGTGCCACGTTAATTACCTCCGATTACATCTCGGTTACTTGGGTAGGGTAATAAAGAAATATCGGGTATGACTATCCAATATTTAGGAACAAGTAAAGTTCACAGCAGCAATATACAGTTTATGATCACAACAACTTGTATTAGGCAAAAAAAGTCCGCCCCAAATAGGGCGGACTTTTTGTTGTTAAGACAATATCAGCCGGTATTCCGAAGACCGGCGGCAATGCCGTTGATGGTAAGCAATACTTCGCGAAGCAGCTCGCTATCATCTCCATCAATTTCACGGAGCGCTCTAAGCTCGGATAGCAATTGAACCTGCAGGTAGCTAAGCGGATCAACGTATGGATTGCGGAGTCTGATCGACTCTTGAATCACAGGAACGTTATCCAGAATATCCTGCTGGCCTGTAATCTTCAGGATCAGCTCAGAGGTCAAATTAAACTCATCTTCAATCTGGCCAAAGATCCGTTGACGTGCTTCCTCGTTCTTGCCCATGCTGGCGTATTCCTTAGCAATGATCAAGTCCGCTTTTGAAATAGCCATTTGCAGCGTATCTATCAGTGTAGTAAAGAATGAGAAGTTCTCATACATATGTTGCATTATCTTCAGATTCTCTTCCTTACCCTCATAGAAACTCTGCAGTCCGGTTCCAGCAGCGTACCAGGCTGGGAGCAAATAACGGCTTTGTGTCCATGCAAATACCCAAGGAATTGCACGCAGATCTTCAAAACGGTCGCTGTTCTTCCGTTTAGAAGGACGGGAACCGATATTAAGCTCTCCAACCTCAGGCAGAGGTGTTGATTCTTTGAAATAAGTCAGGAAATCCGGATCACGGAAGATCAAATCCTGATATTTGTTCAGCGAGACCTCAGAAATACGGGCAACAATCTCTTCCCATTTCTCTTCATAAAGATCCGCTTGTGGCACTCTCGCACTAATTGCTGCTGTTACAAGCGCAGATGTCGCTTGCTCCAGACTGCGGTAAGCAATTCCTTGCATGGAGTAACGGGAGGAGATTACTTCTCCCTGCTCGGTAATCTTAATCCCGCCGCCAATTGTCGAAGCAGGCTGAGCAAGAATACTGCGGTTAAGTGGCATACCCCCGCGGCCGAGCGCTCCACCACGACCATGGAAGAACTTCAGCTTGATTCCGAACTTATCCGCTGTCGCTGTAATTTCTTTTAGGGCAACACGCAGTTCCCAGTTAGCAGTAACCACGCCGCCATCTTTATTACTATCTGAATATCCAAGCATGATTTCCTGCAAATCATTCATTGCTCTTACCGCATCACGGTAGATCGGCATATTGAGCAGTGTGTTCATAATTTGCGGTGCTTCATGCAAGTCATCAATCGTTTCAAAAAGTGGCACAGCTTGCAGGGTACATACAACTGTACCGTCGTTATCCTTGCGGAATAGTCCTACCTCTTTGGCGAAGACCATAACCTCCAGAATATCACTCGCAGCTTCAGCCATACTGATCAGATAACTGGTGATACATTGTTTGCCGTACTCTTCCTGCGATGCGAAGATCGTCCGGTAAACCGCCAGACACTCCTCTGTACTTTCAGTATACGTCTGGTAAGAAGAGGTCAACGGACGTGGATCATTCAGCAATTTCTCCAGCAGATCAATCTTCTCGATCTCCGTCAACTTAGAGTAGTCCGGCGAAATGTTCATCTTCGCCAAAATTTCTGTCATGGCATTCTCATGTTCTTGACTGTGTTGACGCACGTCAAGAGTTGCCGTATGGAATCCGAACAGCTCCACTTGGCGGATTAGCTTTTTAATATAAGTATCGGCCACATAGTCGGCGTAGTGATGCCGTAGACTGCGGTCAATGACATTCAAATCATCTATGAACTCCTCAGGTGTAGCATAACGCTCAGGAGTATCTTTTTTCTCATCATCTAAAACATTTTGTGTCTTAGAGATCATGTAGCTAAGCTTGATACGGTAAGGTTCATTGTCATTGCGCCATTCTTCCATCTTGCCTAGGTTAATGATCTGACGATCAGCTTCGATGGATTCTACGAGCTCAGGCGTCACTTTAACAATACTTGTGCTAAAGCTTAGATATTTCATGAGTTCACGCATAATACGCTGATATTCACGAATGGCCAGCTTACGCTGCATGCGTAAAGTCTGCGCAGTGACTGTTGAAGTTACCGATGGGTTACCATCACGGTCTCCGCCAATCCATGATCCAAAACGCAAGTAGGTTGGCACATGCCAATTCTGTCCTGGATAATATTTGCTCAGACAGCGTTCAAGCTCTTGATACACGTCGGGCAATACATGGAAAATCGTCTCATGGAAATAATACATTCCATTACGCACTTCATCGAGTACTGTAGGCTTGCGGTCACGCAGCTCATCCGTTTGCCAAAGCGTAATCACTTCATTCAATAACTTCTCGCGAAGCTGTTCACGTTCACGGAAAGTTAAAGTAGGGTTATCAAGACCCATAACATCATCGGATATCCGTTTATGAATATCGAGAATCGCACGGCGCATAGCTTCCGTTGGATGTGCCGTCATTACAAGTTCCAGAGACAATCCTTCAATAATCTCGTTGACTTCCTCATGAGAGAAATCACGTTCACGAAGCTCTTGAATAGCGCTTTCTATAGAACCGGGTTGTACTGTCTCCCCAGCTGAACGTTCATAGTCACGTTTACGGCGAATCCGGTGGTTCTGTTCGGCAATATTCACCAATTGAAAATAAATGGCGAACGCTCTTATTACCTGATGACGGTTCTCCGGATCCAAAGAATTGATTAACTCCTTAAATTCACTATGCAGTTCAGGTAAAAATAGTGAGCGTAGCGATTTACTGGTCTCGCGGATCTTCTCCACGATCTCTAGCAGTTCGTTACCGCCTTGGTGAACCAAGACCTCTCCTAAAATGTTCCCCAAGAACCGTACGTCCCGTCGCAGCAGATTGTTAGAGTTGCTTTTGCTGACGGTAGTCGTAAGTTCGGTCATGCTGCTCCCCCCATTCTCTTCCGGATCAATGTGTTAAGTTTGTCTGTCTAAATATCGTCTATTAAAGCTTCCTCATATCATACAATAAAACCGTTTGAAAATCTGCAACTTTTTTGTGCTGTAAAGCGACACAGCACCTAAGATTATACACCAATTTCTGAATTTATACAGTCCTTATATTTTATGTATTCTTTCATATATATAATGGCTCTATCGTATATTCTCTATGTATGCTTATATTCGGATTGTACGGAGCTGATCAATGAACAGTCCAATTAAAGGAGAATAATGGCGATCACGGTTATACGAATAATAAATATGTCTTTCAAAATTATAATCCGGAATGGCTCGCATTAGCAATCTTCCTCTGGCTACCTCGTCCTCCACAGCAAGGCGTGAAATAAATGAAACATGTTGTCCACTCATGAGCGATTGCTTAATTGCCTCCAGTGAATCGAGCAAAATATGCGGTTTTGATTCTTTTCCCTCTCGTTCAAACCATTTATCCGTCAACTGGCGTGTGCTTGATTCCTTGTCATGTAAAATAAAGCTCGCTGAAGCAATCATCGCTGAGTTTAAATTAGAAAATCCGGCAAAATCATGTGTAGGTGCAAAAACAAGGACAAGCTCATCCTCACATAAGGCTTGAGTATGCAGATCAGGCAGATAAAAAGATTCCGTAGACAAAATACCAAGATCAATCTCATGACTGGCAAGCATTTCTTTGATCACCGGTGAAGGCTTAACCGATAAAGAAATGGTAATCCCCGGATGCTGTTCGCCAAACTGCCCCAATATTTGTGGAAGAATATAAGTAGCTGGAACATAACTGGCGCCAATTTTCAGTGTCCCCCGACCTGCCTGACTGAACTCTTTTACCACCCGCTCCGCTTCCGCAGCAAGCGCATTGATTTTGATCGCATAATGAAGAAAAGCTTTGCCACTCTCCGTAAGAATCATTTTATCCATTCTGGATTCAAATAACTTCTCCCCCAATTGCTGCTCTAAATTCTTCAAATGATACGTAACGGTGGGCTGCTTTAGTCCGAGTTTATCTGCTACCGTGGTAATTTTTTTATGTTTATTCAGCAGTTCTACAATTTCCAGCTTCATTAGATTAAGGTTCATTCTCTTCCACTCCCTCGCCTTTTCCTAAACGGTAACATAGAAGAATTCTATGAATGTTAAAATAAATCGGCAAAAAAGTTAATATCACAGTTACATTCAGCAAATATAGCGGGAATTCTTTACCTTTACACTAAGAACAAGCTTAAGAACAGGCAGGTAGATAGAATGAAGGAAATTACAATCCACAGATTGGAAAAGAAATTCGGAGATGTGCATGCCTTGAAAGCTGCAGATCTGAAGATTCCCGCTGGAAGCTTTACGACATTACTCGGTCCTTCAGGTTGTGGAAAGACGACACTACTCCGTCTGATTGCTGGGCTGGAAACACCGGATGCAGGAGAAATTCTGATCGATGATGAGTTTATTTTTTCAGGCAGCAAAAGAATTAGCCACCCCATTCATCGCCGTAACTTTGGCATGGTTTTTCAAGATTTCGCCCTCTGGCCGCATCTGACTGTGTTCGAGAATGTAGCCTTCGGACTTCGAGCTTCCAAACAAAAAAAGAATTTACGGATTCGGGTACAGGAGGCGCTTCGATCGGTCAAGCTGGAGGGGCTGGAGCTGCGTTTTCCACATCAGCTGTCCGGTGGACAACAGCAGCGGGTTGCTTTTGCCAGAGCCGTAGTCATGCGCCCTCAGCTTGTATTATTCGATGAACCATTAAGTGCGCTGGATGCGGTCTTGCGAGATGAAATGAGGCTAGAGTTAATCTCCTTGGTAAAAAACATGGGCATTACAGCTCTGTATGTGACGCATGATCAAACCGAGGCGATGTCTATGTCAGATGAAGTAGTTGTAATGCAAGGTGGCGCTATTTTACAGAGTGGATCTCCTGAGGAAATTTATCGTAAACCGAGTCATCCTTTTGTAGCCCACTTTATTGGAAAATCCAACTGGATCGTTCCGGATAAACAGATGCTGCGTCCAGAACATTTACGCTGGTCTCAGGAGAATGCTTCCTCTCTTCCTTTTACAGGGACTATTCAGCATGTGAGTTATATGGGAGATCGCTATGAGATCATTCTGAACATGGAGCACAATGGGACTTGGACCGCTTATCATGATCGGCGCCTACCTGTAGGGGAAAAGATTCAGCTGTACGCTTCAGAGCACCAGATCCATCATCTGAATTAAGCGTCCACTGCATGGAATGGCTCTATATGATGCTGTTCCATGCAGCAAGATGCACACAACAATATTAGGGAGGCAATTACATTGAATCAAATGAAAAAGACAAAAGGGTTAAGTTCACTTCTTCTAACAACTGCACTTGGTATTACTTTAGTAGGCTGCGGATCCTCGAACACCCCTGCGGCTAACGCAAGCAACAACCAAACCGATACTGCGGCGGCGACGCAAACTGAAGCCCCACAACCAACAGAAAAGACACTAAGCGGCAATCTTGTCGTTTACAGTGCAGGCCCTGAAGGTTTAGCCAATAAAATCAAAGACGGGTTTGAAGCCAAAACCGGCGTTAAGGTTGAAATGTTCCAAGGCACTACAGGAAAAATACTTGCCCGCATGGAAGCAGAAAAATCCAACCCGGTCGTTGATGTTGTTGTCCTCGCCTCTCTTCCGTCCATGCAAGGAATTAAAAACGATGGATTATTACTTCCATATAAAGAAGCGATTAATGCAGACAAGCTGGTTAGCGATTGGTCAGATATAGATGAAGGTAACTATTTCAGTTACAGTGCATCCGCACTCGGTATTGTCTACAATACAAAAAAAGTAAGCTCACCGCCGACCTCCTGGGATGACCTCAGCAAAGCGGAATGGAAGGGTGCAGTCAATATCCCTGATCCTTCACTTTCCGGCTCGGCTCTTGATTTCATGACTGGGTATTTAAGTGCTAAGGGGGACAGTGGCTGGGATCTTTTCAAACAATATAAAAGCAATGAAGTAGCTATGGCAGGCGCCAATCAAGAGGCACTTGATCCGGTGATTACCGGTGCTAAATCCGTCGTTGCTGCTGGCGTAGATTACATGGCTTATAAAGCAAAGGCTGACGGAGAACCTGTGGATATCGTCTATCCTGCTGAAGGAACTGTAATCAGCCCTCGTCCGGCTGCGATCATTAAGACAAGCCCGAATGTAGATAACGCCAAGGCTTTTATCGACTACCTTCTCTCCGATGAAGCGCAAGCCCTTGTTGCCAAAGCCTATTTGCTGCCAGGCAGAACTGACGTGAAGGCAGAAAATCGTGCCAATCTTGAAGAAATCAAAACATTTGATGTGAATTGGGAATGGATGAATGAGCACAGCGATGAAGTTTCCTCGACCTTCACACAAATTTTTAAATAAGCGTAATGAATACTAACTCTTTGCGCTCATTTAAATGGGTGAGCGGTGGACTGGCTTTATTTATACTAACCGTGCTCGTGCTGCTGCCACTCCTGCTCATTTTCTGGACCAGTATTTATCCAGAGGGGCATCTCGACATAGCCGCACCACTACGAACCATTATGGGGAGCAATGACCTAGTAGAGGTGCTGCTGAATTCTATCGGGCTTGGGGTAAGCGTTATTCTGCTAACTACGTTGTTTGCGCTACCTTTAGCCTGGATTATGGCAAAAACCGACTTAGGGCGCCACAACTGGCTGGATGTCGTGCTGTTAATTCCATTTATGACGCCGCCTTACATTGGTTCTATGGGCTGGATGTTGTTTATGCAGACGGGCGGGTATATGGAGCAGTTTCTGCCCTCCTCCTCCGTGTTGACACCGTATTTCTTTAGCTATGGGGGTATGGTGCTGATCATGAGCCTTCACCTGTTTCCCTTCCTGTACCTGCTGCTGCGCAATGCGCTTTTGCAGATCGGGGGCAATCTGGAGGAAGCAGCCTCGGTTCACGGCGCCCCCTTCTTTTACAGATTTAAAAGAGTGATTATTCCTTTACTGCTCTCTAGCTATGGGCTTGGAGCACTGCTCATCTTCGTCAAAACAATTGCTGAATTCGGTACCCCTGCGACCTTTGGCCGCAGGATCGGCTTTTACGTGCTGACCTCTGAGATCCATAAATATATCTCCAGTTGGCCGATTGATTTTGGTAAGGCTACTTCACTAGCCTCCTTGCTGCTCGGAGTTTGTCTTGTCATGTGGTACATCCAGACTATAATTAGCAGCCGCTACTCTTACCGTCTGATCGGTGGAAAAGGAACTCGTACTAAACGTTATAAGAGTACAGGAATCGTAGGGTTTCTTAGCTGGGGTTATGTTCTTCTATTGCTTCTGGCATCCATCGGCATTCCTTATTTCTCTATCATAACAGCCTCATTATTGAAGCTTCGGGGAGAAGGTGTATCCTGGAGCAATCTAACCTTAAAACATTATGCAGAGCTGTTATCCCCGGGTTCGCAAGGACTAGAGGCCTTATTAAATAGCTTTACATTAGCTATCGTTGCTTCCAGTATCGCTGTTATTCTCGGGACTTGGTTTGCCTTGACGGTAGGAAAAGGGGCTACATTCAAGCAGAAAATTACAGATTTATTCAGCTTGCTTCCAAATACAGTCCCGGGAATTGTAATTGTAGTAGGGCTAATTCTGCTGTGGAATGCCCGCTGGATGCCTATCCCGCTCTATAATACCTACTGGATGGTTGTACTGACTTATGTCGTACTTTTCCTTCCTTATACTGTTCAGTATGTAAAAGCAAGCTATGGGCAGATCGATTCCTCTCTGATGCAAGCGGGACAAGTATTCGGAGGAAGTAAGCTGTATGTGTTCCGCCGTATCCTTCTTCCCCTCATCCTTCCGGGGATGGTGGCTGGCTGGATGATGACCTTCACCATTTCCAATCGGGAACTGGTAGCCTCATTACTCATTCTTCCGCCTTCAATGCAGACATCAGCGACCTATATTTTTGCCCAGTTTGAACAAGGTGCGGTAGCCATGGGGATGGCCATGGCTGTTATCTCTGTAGGCATTACTACCCTACTACTATTAGCCTTAGAATATTTAAGCCCAGATAGAAAGCGGAGACAACAATGAGCAGACTAACGATTTGGGGAGGGGCCGGAGAGCATGGCCGTTCCTCCTATCTTTTGCAGGGCAAGGATTCACGAAATGGCATCCTGCTCGATTGTGGCGTAAAAAAAGAAGGCCCAGGGGAATACCCCCTACTTGATAAGGATATTATTCCACATTTGCAGGCAGTATTTCTGTCTCATGCTCATGAGGATCATTCCATAGCGCTGCCCTTACTTTATAAACACGGATACAGAGGGAAGGTATGGACTACTAGATCCACCTCATTACAGCTTCCTGATTATTTCGAGGCCTGGGATAAATATGTGGCGGCTCAATCCGCCCCGCTCCCCTATGAGGAAACGGATAAAGAAGCTATTCAATTCAAGTATTTAGAGGAGCATGTCTCCCCTCAAACTTGGCTGACGCTTGCGCCTAACCTTCGAGTTCAATGGGGACGTAGCGGGCATTTAGCAGGTTCGGTTTGGCTGGTTATCCAATGGGACGGAAAATTCATATATTTCTCGGGGGATTATACAGAGGAGTCGCAGCTGCTCACGGCAGACACCCCAGCAATTATGGAAGCCGAAGCTAAAAATGTGGCTGATCTGTCCATTATCGATGCCGCTTATGGGGCTGATCCTGATGAGCAGCTTGTAAAATTACAGCAATTAGAGATAGCCATCCATAACACCTTGCAAAAAGGGGGCTCAGTCCTCCTTCCTGTGCCTATCCATGGCAGAAGCCAGGAATTGGTCGTATGGGCAAATGAATGTTTTCCAGATCATCAATTGATCGTTGAAGAAGTACTCGTCGCTCCTTTACGAGCATTAAGCGACAAGGTGGAATGGCTGAAAGAGGACGCTATTCAGCGTGTAAATGCGCTTTTTAACAGAAAAAACTTGTGTGTTGTATCTAATTCGGACGAACGCGCGAAGGCAATGCTGAATCTTAAGGGAGCTATCGTATTCACCAATGACGGGATGATGCAGTCGGCAAAAGCACAAGAATACTTTCACCAGCTCTCTGTTTCTCCAGACAACCATGTGATTTTTACGGGACATTTAGCGGCCGGAAGCTTTGGACATCGTCTTGTTGAGCAAGCTATGATCGGAGAATCTAGCAGCGTACGCTGTACAGTCTCACTTATCCGCTATAAAGTCCATCAAGGTTTGCCGGACATTCGCAAAATGCTCCAAACGATTCCCAGCCACCGGACAGTGCTCGTCCATGCTCCCAAACCACATATCGACCAAGTAGCTTCTATATTAAAAGGAGAAGGTTTCACAGGACTATATTCTTTACAACCCGGCAGCACGCTTTCGTTCTGAAACTTATTTATGTAATATCATGAGAAAAACAATGGGGCTCTTCCTTAGGTCTTTTTCAGACTTTTTGGAACAGCCCTTTTTATAATTCGTACCTATTATCCACTTACCCTTTCGTCGTGCCCGGGCGATCCTTAAAAGCTAGCTCAAACAACCCGGTTGCAGATAAGCCTGCAAGACCCCCAGCCCAAAGGCGAAGCACTAAATCAAGTTCAGTAAAAGGATACGCTACTACGCCGATGAACAAACCTATCAATAGTCCGATAATCGGTACTTCATTACGCGGGATGTTGATACTATTTTTGACCAACTGAACCAGTGCCAGTACGAATACTGCTAATATAGAGGCGAACGCCATAACATCATCTAAAATTGTTCCAGTTTCCATCCTTTTCCCTCCTTAGTGGCTACTTATAATCTCAACCGTTCGAGTCGCAGAATCATAACCTACCTGAGCACCCAGCGCTTCTGCAATAACACGTACAGGGACGTAGGTGATGCCTTTTTCAAGCACTCCATCTGCAACCTTAACCCCATTAACCTTTACGACAGCAATAACATCACTCTTCAATTCTTCCTCCTCCTTCCGATTGATGACCTTATACGCTGACTCCACCGCAGATGTTGAGGGTTTTGTCCCTGCTCGAAACTGTGTGAGTGTTAACCCAAACGCCATTTGAAAATGGGGGTAATCCTTGAAGCTTGTCCAGTCGCCTCCCCACTCGAAGCCCAGCCCTTTTGCCTCCTTCACAACCTCCTGCCAATCTGCGATCTGGTTGTTATTGCCGTCCCGGCACATATCCCATGACACACTCGATCCATTCGGCAGCAAAAGAGCAAAATCTACGGCCAATCCAAAATTGTGATAGCTATATCCGCCACGTGCATTGGTTACAATCGCTCCGGGCTTAGTGCGCCCTTGTGCATATAGAGCATCCTGCTCGGCAATTGTGCGAAGTCCCTGCGTAATGAGAATGGGGATGTTGAGTTTGTAACAACGTTCGATTAGAGCAGTAGCAGCGGAACGAACTACGGGGTGTAGGTTGGTTAGGCGTTGGGCTGATTTATTTTTCACCTGAGTTAATGTCAGCATGAAGTTCCTCTTTTCTGTCTATCTTTTTCAGATAAATAAATTGGTCGTATTTCCCGGAACGTGTCAGTATCGCTAATATGATAATTCCACCAGTTGTACCGAATTGGGCAATAGCCCAGCTATAATGAAGCCAAGTCAGCCCTGTTGCCATGTCCACTCCTAGTAATTCTGCCAAACGGAATAGTAGAACGATAAACATATTGAATGTATAAGCCAATAAGAAAAAAAGCATAGCCAGCATAAACACGCTGACCACACCTTTTTGGAATCTTTCGTAAAAATATTGCCTGTGGCGATGAATAATGTATATTCCGCAGGCCGTAGTAGTGCCATATAGCACCAATAATAAAAATTCAATCATGTGCATCATGATCCCCTCGATCATAAACTAAATATTTGGCGAACCGGTTACGATCAATCTCCTCCTGAATTTCCTGCGAGACATTTTTATAATGACTTATGGTCAGTGTAACGCTGGTAGAGGCTCTGCGGAGCTCCATCTCTTTATCAACATGCCGGGGGAGAAGCAGCCGCCGAATCCATTGTGACAGCATTCCTAACTCCCCCTGTCTTCCGTATGGTCAATCTTCAGTTTCTTTAAGACGTCCAGTGTGGGCTGCATAAACTCCGAGCGCTCCTTATCCAAAATCGCTTGCAGACGATCCCGATCCTCCTCTGCCCGATCCAGCATTTCTCGCGGTACAAGGTTCCCTTTGACAATCGCACGCAATAACACCATCAGTACGATCATCAAAATGAAAGCAACAATATAAGCCAGCCCATACTTATCTGCCAGCGGCAGCAGCTTCTCCAATTGCGCAATATCCCCTTCGCCCATTCGTCTGCTCCTTTCTGTAATGATGTTGATGCGTAATAGCCCCCGGCACCACCGAGGGCACAAAAAAACACGCTCCTGTGTGGATGCGTGCTAATTATTTGGCTGATGAAGCTTGCTCAGTCGAATCGTTTTCAGCAAAATGAATATCTGATCGTTTCTCGATAATCTGATCCTTAACCAAAATCTCATTATCCGGCTGCATGTTATAGGAAGAAATGATATTCTCTATCGGACCCTCCTCACGATCAAAACGAGTGATGCAGGCATTGGCCATCAAGCGGAGTTTGGCGGCTGTCAATGAATCCATTGTCATGATTACAACTCACCTCCTTTTGGGTTTATATGCTGAGTAATTCAGCCATAATGACTTCGACATCTTGAAGCCTGTCTTGCAAAGTAGTATTTTCAGCACGGAGTTGCTCGACTTCGCTTAATTCTGGTGGTTTGTTAGCTTCTGCTTCTAGATATGCTTCCCACGCGGCTTCGAGTTCTTCTTCCGTTGGTTGCGTGGCGTCTAGGTTCCAAGCTGCGATGTATGGGCCACGCTCAATAATGTCGTAGTCTACGCCCTTTTTCAATCGTTTAAAATCCACGGCATAGTAATAGTGTACTCCCTCTCTATATTCGGTCTCATCTTCGTCTAATGGGCGGATCTCGTGCCGTGTCCGTCCATCTATGCCCTCGCGTAATACTGGCTCGGGTCCGTTATCTTGCACCATAAAGTCCTTCATTGGATTAGCATTTGGGTACAGATACATAATTGCTTGTGCGATATTCATCATTTATCCCCTTTCTTAAATTTATGCTACCTGTACAATATCAACATACTTCCATGAGCTCCCGGCCGCCGCTGTCACATTCATATTAGTGTGAGCGTATATTTCAACAAACATTCCTGCATCCAATTTCAACATAACACTTCCTTGGTAAGATGTGTTGTTAGTGCCTGCGGTTTGAGAATATCCAAAATCCTTGCCTCTTGCACCATTAACATATGCGCACATAGTACATGTTGAGTTAGCACCGGGAGTAATCAAACTGATTGCGGCTGATACTAAATACACCCCAGCTTTTAAGGCTGTGAACCTGTGAGTACTAGTTGAAAACTCGTTCAAGTGATCGAAAACTTCATTCCCAAACGTTATCTTTGTCCATGTATTAGCTACTATTGTATCGTTAACATTCCCCCATGCAGATATAAAACTTCTAGAACTCATTGTGTTATCTCCCCATGGATTAAGTACACCCCAAGTTATGATACCTGCGTCAATCTGTTCATTTATTGCGCCCGCGGGCTGACCGTCTTTTTTTGTTATTGTGCCACCGTCGTATGCTGAAAGCCCAATAGTATTTGAGGTCCCAAAACTATTTCTGGATATTACCGTTGACCCTTGGTTACTGACAATGCCTTCATTACGATTAGCAGCTTCACAGCCGTAAAGTCGCAATCCAGAATGGTTACTGGCCTCGAATCCTCCAACGGAATTTGCCTTACCATCTGCAGATATACGGCAAAATAACATTTGAATAAATATCGAGTTATTAATAAAAAATCCGACTCTCGTTGTAGAAGTTGCTGTGAATCCAGTTACAACTACTTGATTACTAACACCATAAAAGGTCATACTTTTAACCTTGAAGTTTGCGGCCGTCTCGTAGCTTGTCCCGCCGTTAAGCCATACTTCGGTGCCACCACTCACATCTGCGAAAGAGATATCTTCGGCGTACGTACCGGCAGCGACATTGATAGTAGCAATATGAAGAATATGTTTAGGAATACTGTTAATCGCCTTTTGTATAGTCCTAAACGCCCCACCCGCCGTATTCACCAATCCCGTATTATTATCATTCCCATCCGTCCGCACATAGTAAGTAATATCCGCTGTCGTCTGCTGAGGCGTAGTAACCAACGGCGCCTTACCATTCAGCTGCCCCTGAATCCCACTAGTCACCCCATCCAAGTACCCAAACTCTGCATTAGAGACCACTCCCGTTCCAATCTTCGAAGCCTCAATTCCGGCTGAAGCATTAACATCGGCGTTTACAATCACCCCAGCCGCAATTGCGGTCCCCCCGTCACCAGTACTTATAACATCCCCCGTGTGATTAGGATGCACATAATTATTTGCTCCCGTCGCAATCCCCGCCAGCTTTGTTTTCTCAGCTGCGGTGTAGTCATTCGAAGATAGCTGTTTGCCTGTTACTTTATCGACCTTGCCATTCACTGCATTGTCCAAAATGTCCATATTCCCGTTCAAATCGGCAATATCAACGATATCTGTTCCCTCTGGCTTCTTTAAGCCCAAATTTCCTGTGGTTTGCATATGTCACTCTCCTATCTATAAGTTCTTAATTCGTTCCATGTTTTACTGTGAGCACTCTCCCAAGTCAAAGCCTTAACAGAGTCCCACCAGGTATAGCTGAACACAAATTCATAAGCTAAATGCGCAGGTTTAATCTCTTCGATGATTTGAATCAACCCTGCCATATTTGGAGGAATCCCCAGTGTACTCACAAAATGAATCTCAAAACGGTACTCCTCAGGCACTTCCTTTACTTCAACCACTCCACCTGAAAAAGCTGACGCCGTCCGCTGAATCATCTCCGGTGTGGTCGTCCCATTTCCACGCAGCTTTGCCTTAATCATCTCTCGGCGTGTGGCATATGACTTGGATGAATCGATATTTAGTCCAAGCTCAGCTTCCCATCGTCCAAGGCTCACCGTTGCCGTTTCAACAAAAGCCTGATCCAGTACGTCTATAGTGCCCAGCTTCAGTCCACCAATTTCTAGCCCGATGGTCTCCTGAAGCTTCTCCATTTCGCGGACATCCTTATAATAGTCCGGCAAATACTGCATTAGATCAGGCGCCTCGACTTCACCCGGATGGCTCGAATCTTTATCTGCGGAATATTGCAATTCGCTGTATAAAGAGCTGCCGTAACTCATCCTCTACACCCCCTTCAGTTGATTCCAGGTTAGGGGGCCTTTGGGCAAATAATCATGTGTATGCGCCGCCGGAGGAAATACCACTGGTTTACCTGCTACCCCCGCCCAAGCTACACTATCCGCTTGTTGCGCAAAATCCACCTTGCCATTGTTATTCGTATCGTAAATGCTTTTCAGCATATCCCCGGTACTCTGCGCGGCTACCAGCAAGACATTACCAGCGGCAGAACCAATGTACAGCTTGCCACTGTCTGTACAATACCCAAGCTCACCAATAGCCAGCGCTCCAATGGCGCTTTCCAAGCCGCGGCGTATTTGAATCAATGTTTTTAGAGCCATTGTCCCGCCCCCTAGAATGTTCCGCCATCAATACTGGCTACGGTAAGTCTATTGCCATTCGCTGCATCATAAACGATACTGCTTCCATCCACACTTACAGCTATACCAGCTGCATCCACGGTGATTCCTTTTCCAGCGGTAACCGCAATCGCGTCTGCAGTGACTGTGATCCCATTGCCCGCACCAATGTTCAACGTCACAGTATCGGCCTGCCCCCCACCAATCAGCCCGCTCCCGGCTGTAATGGTCTGTAGTGCACCACCGGTACGTACCCATGCGCTGCCGTTCCAGCTGTAAATCTTCTGCTCATCATCGACGTAAGCGGTCCAGCCTACGGTAGGAACATAAAATACCCAAGCAGCAGATTGGTACTCCACGATTTGATTCGTTTTGCCCGCCCATGCCCCGGTTGCCCCTGCTGGAATAATATATCGATCCCCCTCAACCGGACTGGCAGGTGGAGCCAGCAGGTTCTGGTCTTTTACCGACGCTTGCGGTTCGATGTTATGCTTAGCCAGCTCAATTTCATTTTTAATCTTTTGTGCAGACCACAAGTCTGTAATCGTAGTCCCTGTATCATTGATTGTCCGGTGCTTGGCCACATCATCAATGTGAGTCTTGATCTCAGCGGCAGTCTTTACGCTTGTGCCATCCGATACTTTATTGATATGTCCCGCACTAATATCCGCTTTAAGCACCTTCGCATAGGTAGCTCCATCAGCGATATCGTCAATTGTACCTGTCAGATCGGTAAGCTTCTGCACATTCACCCGCCGCCAAGCTGCCCCATCATCAAAATATAAATATCCGCTATTCGAACCCGTAGTCACGTAATACAAACGACCAACGGATCCTGCAACCGGACGCGAAGCTTCTGGCCCTGACAGCGCCCTGCCGACCATGGAATTGGACGTGCCGTCACCAATATAAACTTCCTTAGTATCACTGCAAAAACCAAGCTCGCCTGCCTTCAACACGCCATAACTCGTTAGCTCAGCCTTTGTACCTCGCTTTATTTGTATGGTCTGTGCCATTTTACACCTCTCTTCTAAATGATCCTCCGTCAATCTGGCCCTTGTTCTTATAACGCTCTATTTCAGTCTGGACAGCAGTAAGACTCACCTGCAAACCGTTAATATCCTCTGCTTCAACCGTATCGCCGGGAGTTTCGTAAGTCACATATACCTCAGGCACATCGGCAAAAATCTTAATCAACCGCCGCCAGGGCGCCTCATCCGGAAAAGACACAGTGAAATTGCGTAGCTCGATCCCGGAATACTGTGACCCTGTGTACACCGCAATGGTCTGATTATTAATATTGTCATGCGCTAGAAGACCACTGTAAACGCCATTTACAAGCGGTAATCTCTCTTCGATAACATAGCTGCTACCGTTTGCTTTTTTATTAAGTTTTTCTTGAAAAATATCAATTTGCTCTGGATAACCCATGCTACACCTCCAGTAGAACGTTGCCGAACAACGGTACTTCTTCTTCGTTCAACATCACATTGCCCGCTCCACTGTTCAACTTCAGCTCTGTGTAATCCGCAACTCCTTCAGTAGCAAGCAATAATGCCCCGATGACAGACTGACTGATATAGGTTGCTGAAAAAGCCTTCTCCTTGCGATATTTCTCAAGCATCACCTGAAAGCCTTGGTTTACAGCTTGCAGAGCATAGCCAGAAGCAAGGGTTACCTTGGCGCTTATACTGATGTTTTTGCCCGCAGCCGGTGCCACGGTCACAACAGCCCCTACCGGTGCTTGTCCCTCACCCGCTCCTGAGACCGGATCAATGTATTGCTGCACCTGAGCCGCCAACAGCTCGGATGCTGGTTTTTTTTCGGCGTCCACAATAATCACCTTCACAGTTTTAGGACCTTTCCATAATGGAAAAACACGTGCGCCTCCCACACCCGGAACTTGCAGTGCCCACTCCATATAGTGATATTTATTTCCGCTAGTAGCTGGGCGTCTGGCTGAATCCAAATAACGCTGGCGTAGTGCATCATCCGTTTCAATGTCCTCCCCAGGGATCAGAAGAGAAGCTATTTCTCCGCGCGCTAGGTCTGAGATATAATCCACTGGCAGTAAAGAGCCAAAATATCGATTTCCTTCTTCTCCAGCGGTTTCACTTTCCAAGCGATACACTCCAGGAGATAACTTCTCCACAGCCGTATAATTCAGCATTTCGAGTGAGAAGCGGCTGCCGAGTGGAACATCTAACAATCCTCCATCCGCCTTATAAAAAATCCCTTTCAGCTGCGCCTTGCTGGCTTCACGCCTTACAATGCCTGACCAGGAGATACTTCGCTCTAAGTACTCTCCGGTAGCCGTATCTGCAAAATACAGATTATTATTCACATCCAGCTCAATATACATCTGTGCCAACTCAGCGGCTGCTGGAGCCAACGCGTCATAAATGATGCTGCCCTCGCGTTTATCCAATCCTGATGGAATCCGGTCCAGCATCCGCTCCAAAAGAGCCTCATACGTCTGATCCTCATACATCCTCATTCCACTCCTTTCTCAGCTGAAAATTTCCGTAACGTGTGACGACCTTACAGTCAAAAGTTAGATTATCTCCGGTAAACGAAACAACAATATTCTCTAAACTAAGGATTCGTTCATCCTGAAGTAGTGCCTCACTAACGATACGTCTGATTTCAGCTCTAACCAGCAGCCGGTCCCTACCAAGCACCAACCGCCACTCTGTTCCGTAATCAGAACTGTAAATCAGATGTTCAAACCGATCGGTTCGCAATATTTTAGCCGCCGCCTGTTGAACAGCTTCTAGTCCATCCGTTTGGCCTGTAATCCTTTTTCTCTCCCAATCCATCCGGTACGTAAGACTAGGACTTTCCCCACGCTCAAGGTTGACTTCCCCCTCAAGCAGGGCCGTTATCGGTCCAGCTTTTCCAATCGCAGGGATCATATCGGGCTCACCAGCCGATCCAGAACAATGTAGCTTTGTCCGCCCTGCATTCGAACCATTAATACGCGGTCCCCACTCGCTAGTCCTCGCCGAAGTATTACTTCTTTGCCCTCGATGTCGATCTTGCTTTCCATTACCGATTCAGGCAGCACTAACGCATTCCCCGATAAAATAAACCGCTGATCCACCTGGATCTGCAAAGGAGCTGCCTCCGTTACCGTTCCATAAGAAAAAGCCACGGGATTTGTACTTCCCACGGCTCCTAGACTTGCTTTTTTAATAATATCTAACATCATTTCTACACCACCTTAATATCGAGGGACATGGTATGCTCCCCTCCAGAAATCTTATGGCTGCATTGGTCCACCAGAAACAATTGAGTCTCGAATTCATCCAATAGGACATAAATGAAATTACCTGCTCTTACACGCATATCACCAATCGCCTGTACGGAGAGACTGAGCTTTTCACGGTTGTGCATTTTCAGTAAATTGTTTGCCTTCTCCTGAATTTGGGCAGCATTCGCTTTGTCATCAGCCTTCTGATACAAGTGCAGGATACCCCAGCGTTTCACATTGTCCTTGTCACTAACCGGATAGAAATCGCGTTTGCCCGATGCCTCGTTATCCTTGTACAGAAAAATCGTGTTGTACGTATCGTCATCAATACTTTTTTTGAGCGAATAATCGTACAGATAATGACCCGCTCCGAGCACCAGGTTAAGCAGCATAGAATCCGGTTTACGCAGCGTCAGCTTCCCAAAATCATCGTAAAAAGCCATCAACCGCCCCTTATACTGAAGCTCACTGCCGATGGCTCCCATAATGATGTCCAACAGCTTTTTGTCATCTTCAATTAAAGAAGGAATCCGGTACTCTGTCTCCTCCAGCACACCTGTCTTTAATCCGTAGTCCGTTGTTATTTTCTTGATCACATCACTAGCCGTAACATCCTGCAAAACATAACTACCATTGCCCAGCAAATAACGAATCTGATCATAGGCAGTCAGCTTAATCTCCTGATCCGAGCCCGTATCAATGCTGAACACAAATCCGTAAAATACATCCACATTATCTTTACTGAACTGAATAATATCACCATTGCTGATCCCGAACTTGGGGAGCTGATAGATTCCGCTATCCACAAGCGTTAACTCTAGCGTTGACGGTTTACCTGACCGTGCGGTTTTCCAAGAAATATCTGAGACGATGCCAGAAATATCCCATAGATTCCCTTCTTTATTCTTCACTAGCAGTTCCATAACATCCTCCTACGGCAGCTTGATGACTTTACCGATGGGCAGCTTCTTCAGCTCACTATCCGGAATGCCATTAAGCTTCTGAATGACTTTGTACTTCGAGCCATCTCCTAGGTTTTTTTGAGCGATGCTCCATAGACTGTCTCCAGCTTTTAAGGTATAGGTAGTAGGCTTTGCTTTTTCATTGGCCCGCTTCTGTTCCGCCTTCACTTCACCTTTGACAACCTTCACAGCTACCGCCTGATAGAATACGTATTTTTTGAGAGATAACGAATATTCAATATCCCCTGACGTACCCGCACTAAGCTTCCAAGTGAAACCTTCAATGCTCATAGCCATATTCACAGCAAAATCAATTTCTAAAGATCTATCCTCACTAATTGAAGATTCCTCTAGCCATTTCTGCGGTTTGTTTAACTTCTTTTCATCCTTTTTCGTATCATCGGGATACCTCACACCGGAGAACACAAACCGAATGGGCCGACGACTCGTCATCCATTTCTTAATAAGCTCCACATATTCAAAAGGCCTTTTCAGTCCATCCTCTTGCACCAATACGAACGGATACCTTTGTGCCGGGAAAATACTTTCAATTGTGATCTCCGTAAGCTTTGGATAAGCAATCGTATTGATCTCACCCAGATCGATAATGGTATAGCTTTTTCCATCCCCACTCTCCTTGATTTCCAAGGTCTCTGGATTGACTGGCAGCCGAATTGCATCCTCCTGATTATTAAAACCCAAAAAAATTCCGTACTCTTCCACGTTACGTATACACCCCCTGCGCCGTAGAGACAAACTCCTCGTTCAGCTTTTGCCCGATCTTGTTGATAATCGTATCAATGTCTCCGGCATTGTTAATATTCCCGGTCGTCACCTGCACCGTCGGCGTAAGCTCCACAAAATTCTGGATCGCCTGAATCTCGGCCAGCTCGCGCAGCATTTTCAGATCATCACTGGAGATGTCTACGGTGTCGTTGATGGAGCCGAGCTCGTTCACACGGTTGACGGTGTTCAGATTATTGCCCTGAGTAGCTAGTAGACCTGTTGAATCCAGTGCTTTTGTACTGCTGATCGGATTCAACATATCCTTCACTTTTTCAGTAGCATCGCGCCCTTTGTCCATCAACTTGTTCGTGGCATTCTTTCCTTTTTGACTGGCGCTATTAAAACTATCTTCAAGATTAACGTACTCGATCTTAGCAGTCTTTTGCTCTGGAAAATTATCAGCGGTAGGAGCAAACGCCTTAAAATTTTGCCGGTATTTATCGATCATATCGCTTGCCGCATGAGGAATTTCCGGCTCCTTCCTCTCAACTTTTAGTTCACTTATCCCCAATTCGTCGAAGAATGGAATATGACTTAAAGCCTCAATCATGGAATTGAATTTGTCTAGTACCCAATTGATTGCTTTTGCCATTACCTTCATGAATCCCCCGGCAAAGCCCTCTGCTCCAACTGTCATATTGTAAAGAACATTAAGGGCACCCATACCCAAATCATATAGCAGCTGCTTCATAAAATTGACCGCTTCATGAAATTTATTCACTATATAATCCCATGCAGAGATAGCTGCATTCTGTATAAAAATCCAAATGTTATCCATCACTGCGCTTAACCATCCAAATGCTCCCACTATAGCTCCAACGACATCCCCCGCAGAAATACCTAACATTTGAAAAATATAAATAAGAACAGCTATAACAGCGATAACCACTAAAATAGGCCAGTTTACTACCAACCATGCTGCTGCAAGCTGATAAGCGGCTGCTACAAGTAGAGCCACTTGTACGATCATAGCTACGAGATAGACAATGGCTATCGCTTCAAGAATCGGTTTAATCCAAGACCAGTTCTCCTGCACCACTCCAACCAACCATAATAAGCCATCCACTACCATGCCAATCACATTAGCAATGATCAGAAAGCCGTTAGCCATAGCATCTATAATCGGCATAAATTGGTTTGAAGTCAGCGCCTCGTTCAAAGTATCCATCACTGGCCTCAAGGCTCCCATTGCTTTCTCACCGATTTTCCCAAGTGCAGCATCTGTATTGTCATTCAGCTTATTCCAGTCAGCGATATCTCCTGGTTGTGCCGCAGCTTTTACAGCTTTCTCCCCAAAAGACTTCACGGCATTAAATGGCTTTACCACATCAACTGTCTTGAGAAACTTCATAATTCTCGAGTCAGGAGTTGGTGGGGATGGTGGAACCGGAGGTTCCTTTTTCAGATTAATTTTGGGCTTGGGGACCGGATCAGCCTTAACCTCCGGCTTTTTCTCCTCTTCTTTCTTTTTCTCCTTCGCTTTTAGCCCTTTCCACCACTCTACCTTTTTCGCCTCTTCTTCTTCAGCCTTACCTTTTTGCACACTTGGGGAGCTATTTAATGTTCGAAGCGCTAACTGTTGTGATTGCCCTGCTTGTTGGCTTTGCTCGATAACTATATCTCTAGAAACTATGACCTTAGGAGGAAGTCTCTTAAAGCCTTCAAGTAGCGTATCATTGATATCCTGCAAAGATTGGTTCACTAGATTCAGAGAACGGCTCATCTCATCGCTTGACCGCTTAACAACTACCTGCACTCCCTTGACCAATCGATTAACGATATCCAGATTGCTGTTCACACGAACACATTGTTTATTAACACTCTTCCAAATTCCCAGAGATTTCATCGGTAGCATTACGGCTTTAGATGCGTCTATCTTCATTCTCTCACCCCCTAACTATCTCTTCCTCGCCTTACTCCGTGCCTGATCGCGCTTCTCCTTCTCCACACGAACAGCAATCATCGCATATATTGCGGCGCGTTCGCGGGAAGACAGCTTCATCAGCTCATGGGGTAAAATGTGCAGCTCATGGAGGGCGTAATAAGCAAAATTGGCTTCACTATCGCCCTCGTTGATTAGTTTTTTACTTCATCCACCAGCTCGTTCATGTCCGTGCCAAAACCATTTAAGGCCTGCACCCGCTCACCCAACGCCGCGAATTCACCTGGTAGCAGCATTTTACGCAGCAGTGTCTCAGCGCCAAGTACGCCATAAGAACGCTGCAATTCAGCATTTTTCAGATCCGGATGCACTACACTTGAGGTCATCAGCTTCGCCATATAATCGTTAGGCTCAATTTCGGAGGTATACACTCCGTTTTTACCTTTGACTTTACGGGTTGCGGCCTTGCGGCATTCCTGATTCTCATCCTCAGTCATACTGCGCAGCTTCCAAGCTACCGCATTTCCTTCCTTATCCTTAAAACGCTGGGATACTACAAACTCCTCGGTCGTGTCACATGCTACATTTTGGGCAAAAAACAAACTTAATTCGCTCATTGTCTTCCTCCTAGAATTATTTATTTAGATACTTCTCCTGCTACTAGCTACCAATAGACAGAGAAGAGACCCGTCGCTCATTCTACGTTCGGGTCTTGCTTGCTCCAATCTATCTAGTTGTCTTAATTAAAGCCCGGAACCTGCCGGAGCACCAAAAGCTTGCACAATCTGCACATCTTCAAAGGTAAAGCTAACTTCTTCTTCCAGAGCATCTGACTCTGTATCGAGTGAGGCCATGATGACACTATCAAGGTTCACGCCTTTTAAAATAATACGTTGTGCTCCCACGCTGGACGATGGATCTTCGTTCGTAACCTCAATATCGAAGTACTGATCAACACCCGTATTCATATAATCGAGCATCATCTGGCGGAAACGACTAGTCATATAAAAAATCGTCATCGAACCGCTGCCCGACCATCCAGTCGCTTTATGCTGAACACCCCGGCGACCCAGTGTTTTCACCTCTGCCTTTGTTTTTTCTACTGTAGCTTCAAGAGTTTTCACATAGAACATCTCTTCGGTTTGCGTACCAATCACAGCATAAGCACGGCCCTCCTGGCCGGAAATCGTATCACTAGCTTTTAAAAATGCCATCTTAAACCACCTTCACTTTCATATATACTTTTTCTACGGAATCTACCGGTTTCACAGCCACATCCAGCACGATACTATCACTATCTGCACCAGCCACAACTACAACATCTGTCTGCGCGTTAAAGCCCTCAATCGCACCCATATCCTGCAAATCATTCATATAAGTCGCACACTGTGACCAGAAAAGAGCACGGCCATCTTCATTATTCGCGACCTTACCGATATAGTAGTTCTCAAAAATACGCTTCATATCATTTGCAATTCCATCCAGCACGCGCAGTACACGATTTTTGGAGAATGCTTTGCCTTTGTCCGGTGAAAACGCGGTAAATGTATTGATATCCTGTTCCACCACAGCCCGTCCGCCACTGTAAGTAAAGATAAGCTCTCCTTTTAGCAACGTAGCTGTAGTCTCAGAATGACTAAGTCTTACATCAGCATCCAACGAATCATCATAACCCTGATAAGTCAGCGATTCATTAACAGCAGCTGCTGCTGTAGCACCAGCTACCCAAGCAACGGCATTGACGTTATCAATCGTAGTTCCGTCGCTCAGTACTACCCCATTATTCACGCTAATCACACCTTCATGACCTGCAGCCGCATAATCGGATAGTACAGCCTGTACCTTTTTCCCTTCTGTATCCCGAAGCCGTCTCACAAAGGAACTGTAGAGTGCCTTCAGAGCACTATCCTGCGATACTAGACCCACTGTTTGGAATTCCTGCACCTCAAGAGCAGACAGGAAGTCACTATGTGCTCCATTCGTCACGGTTCCGTTAGCCCCCCCTGTAAGCGGCATGCCTGCAATTAGCTTCAAGCCTTCTGCACCATTTTTCTGGAATTGAACATAATCGTTCGCGACCAACTCTTCAGCCGTTCCGACCGTTTGCTTGTTCAGTTCGGTTCCATTAAGCAACGTCTTTACATCAAAAAGAGCAGCATTCTCTATATTTTTCTCAATCACAATCAAAAGATCATTTCCGCGTACACCGCCATATTTAGCTGTTACCTGAAGGCCGTTATTCGTGACTGCCGCTTTAACGCCTTCATTCAATCGATAGAGCAGCAAGGTTCCCGCCCGTTTCAGCGCTTCACGCACTGGCAGTAGAGTTGGATGTTCCAAATCCACTCCTAGCAGCTTATTCACATCATCCTGCGGGGTAATCTTCATGATTACTCCCGGCTCTCCCCAAGATAGGGCAAGCGCCAATGCCGTAATCCCGCGTTCTCCCATTTTGCCGATGGCACCTTGATTTGATGCTACATTTACGTACACCCCAGGGCGCACCTTATTTTGCGTTGTCCATGTTCCGCCTGCCATTAGTTCATTACCTCCTTATTTTTGAACAATCCCATAGATTGCTTTGCTTCTTCGAGCGTATAGTTCTTGC
Organism: Paenibacillus sp. FSL H7-0690; assembly: GCF_037980415.1. Taxonomy (NCBI): domain Bacteria; kingdom Bacillati; phylum Bacillota; class Bacilli; order Caryophanales; family Paenibacillaceae; genus Paenibacillus; species Paenibacillus sp. FSL H7-0690. The sequence continues at coordinate 6,240,741 of NZ_CP150281.1, forward strand.
CATCCTGCAAAATAACGTTCAATATATCCTTTTCCCTCGGCGTAAAAAGTGAGGAATTCACAATCTGTTCCTTACTGAACCCATTCCCGTTACTCCCTTTAGTACTCATTTCAATCGTTCTCCTCCAATCATTTGTCCCATCTTAATGCTGTCAGGCTTGTCGTTTTGCAAATACAACATATAGTCAACTGTAAACAGCGGCCCATGCCCTTCAGTTCCAGCTTCCCAAGCTTGCCTAACTACACGAAAAGCTCCACCATCCTGCTCCATTCCTGCCATCGCCTCACTCAGCTTATCTGCCATTCTCTCAGCTTCCAGCAAATTGCCTTGCTCATAACGGATGCCAAAACGGTAGACCGCTAAATATCTGCCCTCCCGCTGCCGATCCAGTGTTGCTGAGATCAATCCGGGATGAAAATAAGCGGTTTGAGGTTTTTCTCCTTCTACATATACAGGCACATCAGGAAAATACCGTTCAAGTGTACTTGTAATGTGTTCTCGCAATTGTTGTACCGACATCACTCCATTCCTTTCTGATCTGCGACCGTTCGTCGATCCTTGATGGTGTTAACCTTCAACTGCATGAACATTAAGCAGACACCCCCTCAACTAGATTTAAGAAAAAAGGATACTATCCGAGGTTGGATAATATCCCTTCTTCATTAGGCAAATGCGAGAAGAATCTTTCACCGCTAGGTTGTTCTCATCACCCTTAGGGCGGAACTATTAGCAGAGCATTCATGCTCTTGCGGTGTTCTTTTGCTTCATTTGCCATGTTATAATCATACCCCCATATTATCCTTGCGGAGAGGGTAAACGGACGAGGTTTTGGCTAGCTTTGGGATGGTATAGAGCGTTTTTTTGGAGGTACACAATTGAAGACAAGCTAAAGAGCTTTCGACCCTCCTTTTATGGACGGCAAGCATTTGTGCGAGGATTATAAGGATAAAGTACACCCTGAAACTTATACTTTCTTATAATTCAAAAAAAGACCGCATCATCCGCTCGGACGATACAGTCTTCTTTACTAATCAAACTATTCTACTTCTATTAAGTAATACTCATTTTCTCTTTCTTTACCCTAGGCGCTGTTGTTACTAAAGTTTGCAGAGACAGTAAGCCGAGATCCGTTAACGCTAATGCCATCTTGTAAAAAGCCTTCGAGCGTATCTTCACGTAAGTGTCCTTACTTACCGGTGGATCAAACACATGATTGTAAATCGTATAATCGTACATCTCGTCTCTTCTCATATACCTTTCCCGTACCAGCTGCTGTTCTCTCGTATCGAGTCTCTCTACCACAGAGTCTATTGCGGAACAATAAGCTCTCCTTGCGGCGGGGATGTCCACATTATAAGAAGCTATCGCAGCAGTCTGATCAGTTACAGTGTTAGTAGGACCATGAAATCTTTCTGTGTATGAATAAGTTGTGCTTGCTTCCTTAGCTTCAAATGTAACGGTCTTAAAAATACGGTATTTCTCCAACATGCTCTCTATAGCGACCTGGGTTCGGCGACGGTCCAACTCTGGTAAAGTTGATATGTTCATCATTTATGCACTCCTTTTGGGTTTAACTGAATGAGATTTAATTTGCGGAATTTTCCAGCCCAATGTGATAAAATAAATCTTGTTCGTATTCTGTTCGTATTTTTCTATAATATACCACTTCTTTACCAATCTCGTAAAACCCCGTTTTAGGCTGTTTTTATCGAAAAAGAGCGTATATCCCTCCATTATCTTGCCTTTTGGCAATTATATACGCTTTGTTGTTTACCTATTGGCAAAAATGGCTTATATTATTATCATAAGGTTACAGCCAATAAGGAGTGAGTTGAGATGAAACAGGAATTCGGGGATTATATGAAGCATCTTCGGGAAACAAAGGGACTCACCATTAATCAATTAGCAGTAGCTGCCGGAATCAGCGGTTCGCAAATTTCCCGGATTGAGAATGGATTAAGAGGGGTTCCTAAACCAACCACGTTACGCAAAATTGCTGAGGCCACTGGCGTCCCCTACGATGAGCTAATGGATCAAGCAGGGTATTTGCAGGACCAGACTCTTTCAAGCGATGAGGCTGTCCCAGATTGGGCCACAAGCAAAGATAAAAGAGACTTTCGAAAAATGCTAGAGGATGATGGAGAGCTGATGTTTGACGGAATTCCATTAGACAAAGAAGATAAACAGAGGATAAAAGATGTACTAACCGGATTGTTCTGGGAAGCCAAACAGATGAATAAGAGAAAAAAATCCAAAGACACTAAATAACTATACTAACATGCTGCAGGTGAAGAACATGGATGAACTGATCAATAGTCTGATTAAAAAATATAAAACCAACTGCCCGTTCGAGCTTGCCGCAGCACTAGGCATTCAAATTCGTTTCATGAATCTGGGGACTGGCACAAAGGGATTATATTATCGAAAATTAAGAAGAAGGTTTATCGTCATTCATAATGAGTTGCCTGTAGAATGGCAGCGCTTCGTTTGTGCGCATGAATTAGGACATGATCGGCTTCACAAGGGGATCAATCGCTTTTTTCTGGAGGAAAGCTCCTATTTCTCTCCTGGGAAGCTTGAACGTCAAGCTAATGTATTTGCTGTAAAATTATTATCTTCAGGCAGAAGCCCCGAACAAGAGGAATCATGGAGAAACTATTATCTACGGATTGGAATTCCACCGGAAGTCCGATTTTTTTTGGAGGAATAATAGAACATACGTTCTTAGAATGTATTTATATGTATATTCAATTCATAACAAAAAAGCCCTTACCGAAGTAAGAGCATTTGAGCAGCGATTAAGCTGAGTATCGGGATGACACGATTTGAACATGCGACCCCCTGGTCCCAAACCAGGTGCTCTACCAAGCTGAGCTACATCCCGTTACTATAAAATTATGGAGCGGGTGATGGGAATCGAACCCACGCTATCAGCTTGGAAGGCTGAAGTTCTACCATTGAACTACACCCGCAAAGGTGAAAATCGGGATGACACGATTTGAACATGCGACCCCCTGGTCCCAAACCAGGTGCTCTACCAAGCTGAGCTACATCCCGTTATAAATACTATAATTGCTTAATAATAAAATGGCGCGCCCTGAGAGATTCGAACTCCCGGCCTTTTGATTCGTAGTCAAACGCTCTATCCAGCTGAGCTAAGGGCGCAAAATTATGGAGCGGACGACGGGAATCGAACCCGCGACCCTCGCCTTGGCAAGGCGATGCTCTACCGCTGAGCCACGTCCGCAATAAGTGGTGCGCGTGAAGGGACTTGAACCCCCACGTCGTGAAACGCCAGATCCTAAGTCTGGTGCGTCTGCCATTCCGCCACACGCGCATGATAATAATAAAAGTGAGCCATGAAGGACTCGAACCTTCGACACCCTGATTAAAAGTCAGGTGCTCTACCAACTGAGCTAATGGCTCGCACTTGGCTGGGGATATAGGATTCGAACCTATGAGTGACGGAGTCAAAGTCCGTTGCCTTACCGCTTGGCTAATCCCCATTGATGGTACCTCTATGTTGCCCATAATCTCTTAGGAAGATTATGGTGGAGGCTGAGGGGATCGAACCCCCGACCCTCTGCTTGTAAGGCAGATGCTCTCCCAGCTGAGCTAAGCCTCCATATCTATGGGACCCTCTAAGGGTAAGAACAAGTAAAAGTTGGTGACCCGTATGGGATTCGAACCCATGTTACCTCCGTGAAAGGGAGGTGTCTTAACCCCTTGACCAACGGGCCTTGCAAATCTGTGGAGCTCTCAACCGGATTCGAACCGGTGACCTCTTCCTTACCATGGAAGCACTCTACCTGCTGAGCTATGAGAGCATGGCTCCCCGAACAGGACTCGAACCTGTGACAACTCGATTAACAGTCGAGTGCTCTACCAACTGAGCTATCAGGGAATATCCGCTTGGCAACGTCCTACTCTCCCAGGACCCTTCGATCCAAGTACCATCGGCGCTGGAGGGCTTAACGGTCGTGTTCGGGATGGGTACGTGTGGAACCCCTCCGCTATCGCCACCAAACGGGCATTTACAGCGTAAATGCTCAGGCTTAATCGCCTGAAAACTGAATCCGAAACGAATCTGCATTCTACGTATAGGATAAGCCCTCGACCGATTAGTATTGGTCAGCTCCATGCATTGCTGCACTTCCACCTCCAACCTATCTACCTCGTCGTCTTCAAGGGGTCTTACTAATTGGGAAATCTCATCTTGAGGGGGGCTTCACGCTTAGATGCTTTCAGCGCTTATCCCGTCCGTACGTAGCTACCCAGCCATGCTCCTGGCGGAACAACTGGTGCACCAGCGGTACGTCCATCCCGGTCCTCTCGTACTAAGGACAGCTCCTCTCAAATTTCCTGCGCCCACGACAGATAGGGACCGAACTGTCTCACGACGTTCTGAACCCAGCTCGCGTACCGCTTTAATGGGCGAACAGCCCAACCCTTGGGACCTACTTCAGCCCCAGGATGCGATGAGCCGACATCGAGGTGCCAAACCTCCCCGTCGATGTGGACTCTTGGGGGAGATAAGCCTGTTATCCCCAGGGTAGCTTTTATCCGTTGAGCGATGGCCCTTCCATGCGGTACCACCGGATCACTAAGTCCGACTTTCGTCCCTGCTCGACTTGTAGGTCTCGCAGTCAAGCTCCCTTATGCCTTTGCACTCTGCGAATGATTTCCAACCATTCTGAGGGAACCTTGGAACGCCTCCGTTACTCTTTAGGAGGCGACCGCCCCAGTCAAACTGCCCGCCTGACACGGTCCCCGTACCCGGTAAGGGCACTAGGTTAGAACCTAGATACGATCAGGGTGGTATCCCAACGGCGCCTCCACCGAAGCTTGCGCTCCGATTTCTACGGCTCCCACCTATCCTGTACAGATCGTACCCAAATTCAATATCAAGCTGCAGTAAAGCTCCATGGGGTCTTTCCGTCTTGTCGCGGGTAACCTGCATCTTCACAGGTATTAAAATTTCACCGGATCTCTCGTTGAGACAGCGCCCAAGTCGTTACGCCATTCGTGCGGGTCAGAATTTACCTGACAAGGAATTTCGCTACCTTAGGACCGTTATAGTTACGGCCGCCGTTTACTGGGGCTTCGGTTCATAGCTTCGGGTTACCCCTAACCACTCCCCTTAACCTTCCAGCACCGGGCAGGCGTCAGCCCGTATACTTCGCCTTGCGGCTTCGCACAGACCTGTGTTTTTGCTAAACAGTCGCTTGGGCCTTTTCACTGCGGCCCCCTCGTGCTATTCACACTACCGGGGCACCCCTTCTCCCGAAGTTACGGGGTCATTTTGCCGAGTTCCTTAACGAGAGTTCTTCCGCGCGCCTTAGAATTCTCTTCTCGCCTACCTGTGTCGGTTTGCGGTACGGGCACCTTCTCCTGGCTAGAGGCTTTTCTTGGCAGTGTGAGATCATGACCTTCGCTACTACAATTTTCGCTCCCCATCACAGCCCAGCCTTAATGATGTGCGGATTTGCCTACACATCAGCCTCACTGCTTAGACGGACATCCATCAGTCCGCGTCACTACCCTCCTGCGTCACCCCATCGCTCATAGCGGATTACGGTGGTACAGTAATTTCAAACTGTTGTCCTTCGACTACGCCTTTCGGCCTCGCCTTAGGTCCCGACTTACCCTGAGCGGACGAGCCTTCCTCAGGAAACCTTGGGCTTTCGGCGGATCAGATTCTCACTGATCTTTTCGTTACTCATACCGGCATTCTCACTTGTGTAGTGTCCAGCGCTCTTTTCAGTACACCTTCAACCCCTACACAACGCTCCCCTACCCCAGATACATAGTATCTAGCCATAGCTTCGGTGGTGTGTTTAGCCCCGTTACATTTTCGGCGCAGAGTCACTCGACCAGTGAGCTATTACGCACTCTTTCAATGGTGGCTGCTTCTAAGCCAACATCCTGGTTGTCTGTGCAACTCCACATCCTTTCCCACTTAACACACACTTGGGGACCTTAGCTGATGGTCTGGGCTGTTTCCCTTTTGACAATGGATCTTAGCACTCACTGTCTGACTCCCGGCAATAAGTATATGGCATTCGGAGTTTGACTGAGCTTGGTAATCCTTGCGGACCCCGCACCCAATCAGTGCTCTACCTCCACTACTCTTATACCGAGGCTAGCCCTAAAGCTATTTCGGGGAGAACCAGCTATCTCCGAGTTCGATTGGAATTTCTCCGCTACCCCCACCTCATCCCCGCACTTTTCAACGTACGTGGGTTCGGGCCTCCAGTGCGTGTTACCGCACCTTCACCCTGGACAGGGGTAGATCACACGGTTTCGGGTCTACGTCCACATACTAATTCGCCCTATTCAGACTCGCTTTCGCTGCGGCTCCACCTTCTCGGCTTAACCTTGCATGTTAAACGTAACTCGCCGGTTCATTCTACAAAAGGCACGCCATCACCCATTAATAGGGCTCTGACTTTTTGTAAGCACACGGTTTCAGGTTCTATTTCACTCCCCTTCCGGGGTGCTTTTCACCTTTCCCTCACGGTACTGTTTCACTATCGGTCGCCAGGTAGTATTTAGCCTTAGCAGATGGTCCTGCTGGATTCATACGGGGTTTCACGTGCCCCGCACTACTCGGGATCCGTCTCGGAGAGAATACAGTTTAGGTTACAGGGCTTTTACCTCTATCGCGGGCCTTTCCAGACCTCTTCACCTACCATATTCCTTTGTAACTCCATGTGAGACGTCCCACAACCCCTAAGAGCAAGCTCTTAGGTTTAGGCTGTTCCGCGTTCGCTCGCCGCTACTGACGGAATCACTATTGTTTTCTCTTCCTCAGGGTACTTAGATGTTTCAGTTCCCCTGGTCTGCCTCTACATTTCCTATGTATTCAGAAATGAGTAACTGCGAATTACCACAGCTGGGTTTCCCCATTCGGACACCCCCGGATCAAAGCTTGCTTACAGCTCCCCGAGGCAGTTTCGTTGTTCGCCACGTCCTTCGTCGGCTCCTGGCGCCTAGGCATCCTCCGTGTGCTCTTATTAGCTTAACCTTGATTTTTCCGCAGGAAAATATCATACGATGACATTCTCTTTGGAATCATCTCACTAATAACATTTACTTGTTTGCACAAGTTGCTAAAAGATGTTCTAAAACGCAAATTCGTTTCGGTATCCAGTTTTCAAGGATCAAGTTAAAAAAGTTATTCATTTAAAAATTTATGGTGGAGCCAAGCGGGATCGAACCGCTGACCTCCTGCTTGCAAGGCAGGCGCTCTCCCAGCTGAGCTATGGCCCCATAAAATTACTCTATAATGTTATATGGTGGGCCTTGGTGGACTCGAACCACCGACCTCACCCTTATCAGAGGTGCGCTCTAACCAACTGAGCTAAAAGCCCATATAACATATATAACATTGTGAATCAACCAATGAATTGGTTGTCCGCTTGGCAACGTCCTACTCTCCCAGGACCCTTCGGTCCAAGTACCATCGGCGCTGGAGGGCTTAACGGTCGTGTTCGGGATGGGTACGTGTGGAACCCCTCCGCTATCGCCACCAAACGCATACGAAAGAGACTTGCTCTTTCAAAACTGAACACGAGTGAGTGTTCGAACCCGAAGGTTCTATTGTGGAAGCTGAGCTTCCGATTTGAATGTCCTCATTGCAGAGAACGATTCTCCATAGAAAGGAGGTGATCCAGCCGCACCTTCCGATACGGCTACCTTGTTACGACTTCACCCCAATCATCTACCCCACCTTCGGCGGCTGGCTCCCTTGCGGGTTACCCCACCGACTTCGGGTGTTGTAAACTCTCGTGGTGTGACGGGCGGTGTGTACAAGACCCGGGAACGTATTCACCGCGGCATGCTGATCCGCGATTACTAGCAATTCCGACTTCATGCAGGCGAGTTGCAGCCTGCAATCCGAACTGAGACCGGCTTTGATGGGATTGGCTCCACCTCGCGGCTTCGCTTCCCGTTGTACCGGCCATTGTAGTACGTGTGTAGCCCAGGTCATAAGGGGCATGATGATTTGACGTCATCCCCACCTTCCTCCGGTTTGTCACCGGCAGTCACTCTAGAGTGCCCAGCATTACCTGCTGGCAACTAAAGTTAAGGGTTGCGCTCGTTGCGGGACTTAACCCAACATCTCACGACACGAGCTGACGACAACCATGCACCACCTGTCTCCTCTGTCCCGAAGGCCGCCACTATCTCTAGTGGATTCAGAGGGATGTCAAGACCTGGTAAGGTTCTTCGCGTTGCTTCGAATTAAACCACATACTCCACTGCTTGTGCGGGTCCCCGTCAATTCCTTTGAGTTTCAGTCTTGCGACCGTACTCCCCAGGCGGAGTGCTTACTGTGTTAACTTCGGCACCAAGGGTATCGAAACCCCTAACACCTAGCACTCATCGTTTACGGCGTGGACTACCAGGGTATCTAATCCTGTTTGCTCCCCACGCTTTCGCGCCTCAGCGTCAGTTACAGCCCAGAAAGTCGCCTTCGCCACTGGTGTTCCTCCACATATCTACGCATTTCACCGCTACACGTGGAATTCCACTTTCCTCTTCTGTACTCAAGCCACCCAGTTTCCAGTGCGACCTCAGGTTGAGCCCAAGGTTTAAACACCAGACTTAAATAGCCGCCTGCGCGCGCTTTACGCCCAATAATTCCGGACAACGCTTGCCCCCTACGTATTACCGCGGCTGCTGGCACGTAGTTAGCCGGGGCTTTCTTCTCAGGTACCGTCACTCCGGTAGCAGTTACTCTACCGGACGTTCTTCCCTGGCAACAGAGCTTTACGATCCGAAAACCTTCATCACTCACGCGGCGTTGCTCCGTCAGGCTTTCGCCCATTGCGGAAGATTCCCTACTGCTGCCTCCCGTAGGAGTCTGGGCCGTGTCTCAGTCCCAGTGTGGCCGTTCACCCTCTCAGGTCGGCTACGCATCGTCGCCTTGGTGGGCCGTTACCCCACCAACTAGCTAATGCGCCGCAGGCCCATCCCTCAGTGACAGATTGCTCCGTCTTTCATTCTTCTCTCAGGAGAAAAAAGAAATTATCCGGTATTAGCTACCGTTTCCGGTAGTTATCCCAGTCTGAAGGGCAGGTTGCCTACGTGTTACTCACCCGTCCGCCGCTAAGTTACTTTGAAAGCAAGCTTTCAAAGTAACTCCGCTCGACTTGCATGTATTAGGCACGCCGCCAGCGTTCGTCCTGAGCCAGGATCAAACTCTCCAATTAGTATTGAAAAGAGCGATATGCTCATTTTGAAACATCTGACGAGAAAATTAATTCTCTAATTTTGGATTTCACTTGCGTGATTTCCCACTCACTCGTTGTTCAGTTTTCAAAGATCAATATCTCTCGTTTCGTCGTCGTTGTTTATCAGCGGCGACCTTTATAATATATCACAGTGTTAAGCTGTTTGGCAAGTCTTTTTTTTGAAAAATCTTTTTTTCAATTTTTCTTGCCTTCCGCTTTCCTTTTACACAAGCAAAAGGAGCGCGAGATATAATTTATCATGAGCACTCCTTTTTAGTCAAGCTATTTTATTAAATAATCTGAAAACTTTATAAAACTGTAGCAATTCTCGTATATCTTCAGTGTTTATACTGAGAAGAACGCCCACCCCATGCATACTTGGAAAGCTCTTTCTGAGGAGCGAAGCGAGCATACATCCGGAATACAGTCTTATATCTATTAGCGATGGCGTGCCTGATATTTTGGTCCAAGCGCTGATCACTCAAATCTAACAGCATCTCATCTAGTTCTTTTCTCAAAACATAATCCAGTTCCTTGCATTCCTTTTCGTTAAACAACATTCCCAACATATGCTTGGCCTCCTTCATGAAGTTGCAATTAACACCTTCTCTAAACCCCCAAAACCTTTTTTGCATAATCAGTAAGTACATCTCATGGAGAAAGCTGCCTTAAGATCCTCTTACACTAGATTAACCGGAGTCCTCTTTTTATAACCATAATTATTAAAAATTCCCTTTATGGTTTCGTCTAGATTATATACTCCTTACCTTTAGGCAATCCTTGGATGAACGCCCTTAATGTTATGCTCTATTCCCGGAAGTTTTATGATAAAAGTGAAAAAGTAATTGTACTTTCAATAATGGCTGCAACAAATAACAGGATTACAGTCCATATGGAAGCCGTAAGTGTTTGACGCATGAAAGCAGACCAGTCTGCGCTTCTCTCCTCTTTTCTATCTGCAGATCGAAATAAACTTGAAATCACTTTCCCGCCAAAATGCAGTCCAAAGGCACACGCGATAATGATTGCCGGAATCTCTATAATCCCGTGTGGCAGCAATCCTTTTACGATTAAATCGAATAAATCCTGTCCTTGCAGTGCGGATAAATGTATCAAGTAGCCAATTACCGCTCCGTTTATAAATAAGAATATAGCTGGCAATATGCCGAACAACGCTCCCAGGAAAATAATAACCACGCCCTTGATGGCGTTATTCAGAAATATAAATACAAAGAAGTTCCATTGCGGATTAGAGGTATCTCTTAAGTTCCCACTGATCTCACTTAGCCCTTCCAATTGCTGAACCAATAGCTTTTCCAGACTACTTGTCGCTACCCAGCCAACAACCGCTCCTATTACGAAGAGCAGACAGGACAGCAGCAAAGCCTTGCGGATCGATTTAATATCTTTAACAAACGTGAAGAACGACAACATAAATACCTCCTGAAATTGTGATCTCTGTTTCTTAGGTCATAACCGTGCGGTACGAGCATACATTTAGAACAAACAAGCATTTCGCATGGGAGAGGAGCGCTGTCATTAATGAATTCTTTTTATGTATTCAGCGGCAAAAAGATCAAAAGGTTCATCTATATCTTCGCCGCTGTGCTTCTTGCTGCTGGAGTTGTCTATGTCGAGAGGGGTAATATCACCGTTTTTTCTGAGGCTGGACCTTCTGCCATTTACAGTGTGCCAACAGAGAAGAAGCTGATTGCCCTAACCTTCGATATTAGCTGGGGAGAAAAGAGACCCGAACCAATTTTGAAGGTACTTGAAGACAAGAAAGTGGACAAAGCCACCTTCTTCCTATCGTCACCATGGAGTAAGACTCACCCGGATATTGTAACAAGCATTAAAAACGCAGGATTCGAAATTGGCAGCCATGGCCATAAACACGTCAATTACAGCACTCTAAGTAACGAAGAGATTCGCACTCAGATCACAACGGCTCACACTGTGCTTACAGAATTAACCGGTAAAGAACCAAACTTAATTCGTATGCCTAATGGTGATTTTGACAAAAGAGTTCTGCAAGTGGCCAATGATCTTGGTTACAAAGTCATCCAGTGGGACACAGACTCTCTAGACTGGAAGAACATAGGTGTAGACAATATCGTGAAGCGTGTAACGACTAAAGCACATCCTGGTGATATCGTTCTACTACATGCCAGTGATTCCTGCAAACAAACTCACGAAGCTCTTCCGCAAATTATCGATGAGCTCCGCAGACAAGGTTATGAATTCGTTACCGTCTCTGAGCTGATCAGCCAAAGCAATGCAGAGGGTAAAGAGGTTCGCGACTCGGCCTCACTAAATAGTGCCTTAGAGGATGCTGCCGGGCTGTAACGCTCCTCCCAATCTTAGGTACCGCAATAGATGTTGGTCTTATCCAAATATTAATGACGCGGGGAAATGAGCTCCGATATGTCGGGTGTGGGGGTATTCAGCTTCGGATAGCTCAGATCCAGACTCTCCAGTGTCTTTACAACGATGGATAAGGCCAAATAGTTGCGGTACCATTGATGATTGGCTGGTATCCAGTACCAGGGTGCTTTATCAATACTTGACTCCTTAAAAACATCTACATATGCCTCTTGGTAATCATCCCAAAACTCCCGCTCCTGTAGATCACTTGCGTCGAATTTCCAGTGTTTTTTGGGATCTTCAAGCCGTTCTTTTATTTTCTTAAGCTGCTTCTCTTTTGAAATATGCAGAAAAAGCTTGATAATTGTCGTTCCCTCTTCCACCAGCATCTCCTCAAACTGCCGTATGTAACGAAAGCGGCGCTTCAAGTCATCCTTTTTCAGTCCCCCATGTACCCGCGGTACCAATACATCTTCATAGTGTGAGCGGTTAAATGCAGAGATGTAGCCTTTAGGGGGTGTCTTTTGATGCACTCTCCATAAGAAATCGTGAGCTTCTTCCTCCAGAGAAGGTTTCTTGAAGCTGGTCACTATAAAGCCTTGTGGATTAATCCCTGAAAAAATATGTTTAACCGTTCCATCCTTACCGCTGGAATCCATCCCTTGCAGAATTACGAGCAGTGAATGCTTTTTCTGTGCAAAAAGAATATCTTGAAGCTCTGCCAATCGTTCCTTTAACTGCTCTGTTTTGGCTTCTGCTTCTTTTTTTGATTTAAAGTTACCTGTATCGTCCGGGTCCAGCTTGTTAAGCTGGATTTCATTTGTGTCTTTTATCATATAACGCTTGATGTCCATATATTCCCCTCCTAAAAGTTTTGTAAAGCATGTGCATCATTGAAAAACTTCGTACAAAACTCACTTCGGAAGCATCTACTTAGTTTTGTGAGCGTTGCTACGCTTGTATTACTTCGTACAAAACTGCTTCGGAAGCATACGCTTAGTTTTGTGAAGCATATGCATCATTGAAAAACTTCGTACAAAACTCACTTAGGAAGCATCTACTTAGTTTTGTGAGCGTTACTACACACAAAGAATCCGCTCTATTGTTCTTTAAGATTAACCTCCTCCAGCGGATTTTAATCGTTAGGATACATTCTAGAGCAAAAAACCCCGTCTTCTGAAGGCCAGAGCACGGGGTTCATGATTTGCTGAATTCGCCCCAGCCTTTATCCGGCTGCCGGCTTGAGAATACGGTGAAGCATCAAAATTTGGAATGCATTACAGGCGATGAGCGGAACAACAATAAACACTGTCGCACTATCAATACCTATACGGAGCACGCCGATAATTTCCACAATTGAAATAGCTGTCATAAAAAAGAGGGTTGGAATCCAAGCTGAGATGTTTGTACTTTTCACTTTGAAATAAGACACAATAATGGCAGCTAACAAAATAAAGATTCCTAATATTAGATCAGACAAGACACTTCTTTCCCCGCCAACGACGGTACGCAAAAAAATCAGTTCAAGCAATGCGAGCACAGAAAGCACCAGTTGTATGTATTTCCAAATTTTTGGCGGGAAAACACCATTGCCCATGTAATTTAAAATTAGATAAGCAAAAAAACCAAGTTGCGCATAAACACTGACAAGCATACCGTAGCCGAATAGTATCAGCGGGTATAAAAAGAAATCAGCGACACTTTTGAAATCAATTCGACCGTTCACGAATTGCAGTGCCAGACCTGCGATTACTGCTCCGCCCGCTCCTATTAGAAGGGTTGTCCAAAATAAATAAAACCATTTTTTTATACTCAGCCACTTCACCTCCCCTATGTCAGATTTATTTTACCAAGGATACCGACAAAACACCATTACATCAGCAACATAAATGTGTGTTAATGCGGCATAATACAACTGGAGAATCCTAATAAAGGAGGGCAGCGCCAATGAAATGGAGATTTATCGGATCTGTGGGTTTGGCTTTAAGCTTTGTTGTGGCCTTAACGGCTTGCGGAAGTGAGCAGAGCAGTTCTTCTTCTGGTCAGGGCAGTTATAAAGAAATGAAGACCATGGTTATTGATATATTAAAAAGTGAAGATGGAAAAAAAGCAGTTGAGGAATCATTATCAAATTCCAGTTCTGGAGGCACCAGCGGAATGAGTATGAAAATGATGCCACTTCAAACAACAGAGGATATAAAAACCGCTGTTAAAGATACCCTCACTGCACCGGAATATCAAAAGGAAATCGAGAAAATTATGACTGATCCCAAGTTCGCAGGCGATTTTGCTAAAGCCATTCAATCACAAAGCAAAGAATTGCACCTGCAACTAATTAAAGATCCCACCTATCAAAAATCCGTCGAGGAAATCATGAAGTCTCCAGAAATGATGACCATGTTTCTTAATCTCACCAAAACACCTGACTACCGAAAGCAATCCATGAAGACCATCCAGGAATCTATGCAGACTCCATTATTCCGGATGGAGGTATTGAATTTACTTAAAAAGGTCGTTCAGGACGAGCTCGAACCGAAGGAACAGAAAAAGGGCGGCGAAAGCGGCGATAAACAGGAAGGCAGCGGCAGCAGTGGTGAAAGTGGCAGCGGTAGCGGCGATGATTCAAGCACATAACAAAAAAGAGGCCTTATCCCACCTAACAAAGTGGGACGGCCTCTTTTTATGCACAATAATTAGTGCTCATATTTCGCAATCAGCTTATCAGCGATATCAGCAAACAACAACGCAGTAGCTGTGTCTTCCTTGTATACGGAAGGTGAGAAATCCGGTTCAGAAATATGGTTGTCCGGTGCGCCCAATGGAACTTGTGCAAGCAGCTCGGTATGGAGTGTCTCCGCAAGCCGAGCGCCTCCGCCTCTGCCAAAAATATAATCTTTTTTACCGCAGTCTTTACACTCATAATAAGCCATGTTCTCAATGACCCCAATAATCTCATGTTCTGTCTGCAGAGCCATAGAGCCCGCTCTAGCCGCCACAAACGCTGCGGTAGCATGAGGGGTAGTAACAATAATCTCTTTGCTGTGAGGGAGCATCTGATGTACGTCAAGCGCCACATCACCTGTACCTGGAGGAAGATCAAGCAGCATATAATCAAGTTCTCCCCAGCCCACATCACCGAAGAATTGGCGCAGCATTTTGCCAAGCATAGGTCCCCGCCAAATTACCGGACTATTCTCACGGATAAAGAAACCCATAGACATGACCTTCACTCCGAAACGTTCCACAGGAATAATGATTCCCTCTTCTACAACGGGTCCCTCTTCGATTCCCATCATATCAGGGATGCTAAACCCATAAATGTCCGCATCAATCAATCCAACCTTTTTACCTTTTCTAGCCAAAGCTACTGCCAAATTCACAGTAACTGTAGACTTTCCAACACCGCCTTTACCACTGGCAATGGCGATAAAGTTAACACCAGAGTTCTCATTGATTAATTCATGATCGTCAAGGCCAGCTGCATGTCCCTTAAGTTTCCCCGGTTCATCAACCAACGGCTCTTCCCCGGCACTCTCTCCGCGAAGCAGAGCACGTTCATAATCGGTTGCATCACGCAGCCGGATATGCACATTAGTGACTCCACCCGCTTCAAGCAACTCACGAACCCGTTGTTCTAGATCCATGCGACTTTGCTCTTCAGGATCCAGACATACGATTGATAAAGATATACGATCTTCTTTAATCATAATGTCACGGATCAGCTGTAGTTCCACAAGGCTTTTTCCGGTTTCCGGGTCTGTTATTGACTGCAGTATTTCCTGGATATGTTCCCTAGTCAGCATGGAAAGCACCTCTGTTTCCTTTCCGGAGGAGAATTCTTCCGGAGTTTTTGTCTATTATAGCATTACCCATCTCCTGATGAGTAGTCCCGGCTACTCGGAAGCATAACGAAGAATGCCACGATATATGCTAGTCGCTACCTTGCGTTGATAAACATCATCTCCGAGTAGAACTGATTCCTGAGGGTGCGACAAAAAACCGACCTCTACAAGGATCGCAGGTATTTTTAATGCCTTTAGTAGATAAACAGTATTTACAGTCTTAGCTACACGATCAGTATTCTCCAGTGTAGTCTTCAGCTCACTCTGTACAAACTCTGCGATAGCTTTATTATCCTTGTGATTGGGATAGTAAAAGGTCTGCGCCCCGCTCCATCGGTTTGAAGGCACACTGTTCATGTGAACGCTTATAAAAAGATCTGCGCCCTTCTCTTCAATGCTTCTTACTCTTTGCTTAAGATCTTCAGTCTTGCGCTTAGAATAGCCCTTAGTGCCCTCCTGAGCCAAATCATAATCCCCTTCACGGGTCATTACAACAATAGCCCCTGCCTGTTGCAGGTAATCACGTAAATAAAGAGAGACCGCAAGATTAATGTCTTTCTCAATTAGCCCTTCCCGGCTAACTGCCCCTCCATCTGCTCCCCCATGTCCAGCGTCGATAGCGATCACTTTACCAGACAAAGGCAGACTCCAATAATTTAACGTTTTGGCAGTAGGCATGTCATACGCTATAATGCCGATCATTATAGCCAGCAGTGTCGCGCTCAGCATACATTTTTTGATACTGCTCCATGAGATCCAGACCGAGACTTTACTGTGTTTTCGGCCAGACATAACAAAGACCCCCTCGTCCCGATAGATAATACTCATCTATATGGGACAAGAAGGCCAAATAGTACTAGCTAACGATGATTAAGCTGTTACTTCTTGAGTCATGCCTTCAATTAGAATCTGCGCAACCTCAGGTCGCGTAAATTCAGGAGGCGGACATTGACCCTCCCGAAGCAAAGCCCGTACCTTTGTACCCGACAAAGTCATATGATCGTCGCCAGGATGTGGGCAGGTTTTACTGGAAGCCATATTTCCGCATTTTTTACAGAAGAAGCTGTGTTCAAAAAATAATGGAGTAATATCAAGTTCCTCAGCGGTGAAATTCGCGAAAATTTCTTGCGCTTCATAAGTTCCGTAGTAATCACCTACGCCCGCATGGTCACGTCCGACAATAAAATGGGTGCAGCCATAATTTTTGCGAACCATAGCATGAAAAATCGCTTCTCTCGGACCAGCATAACGCATGGCCGCCGGGAAAACACCTAGAAAGGTACGATCCTCAGGATAATAATTCTCCAAAAGCGCCAGGTAGCTCTTCATTCGTACATTTGCCGGTACATCATCAGACTTCGTCTCACCCACTAGCGGGTTTAAGAACAGAGCGTCTACAACCTCCATAGCGCACTTCTGAATATATTCATGTGCACGATGAACAGGGTTACGCGTCTGGAAGCCTACAACTGTTCTCCAGCCCTTGTCTGCAAATATCTTACGTGTAGCTGAAGGGTCAAAATAAAATTCTCCGAACTTTTCTGGCTGTGGTCTATTCAGCACTGTAATTGGTCCTCCTACATAGATAGCCGGGCGGGCCAACAGCTTACTTACTCCTGGATGTTCAGGGTCTGTTGTTTTGAATACATTTTGCGCTTCAAGGTTTTGATCAACCGTATAAATACTCTCAATATCCAATAAACCGTAGATCTCGCCATCCTCTTCACCGATTAGAGATACCTTGTCTCCAATAGCTAAACCAGAGGCCACATCCTCTTCTACAGCAAGTGTTATTGGAATGCTCCACACTGTGCCATCTGCTAAACGCATGTTTTTGACTACGGAGTGATAATCTTGTTCATTCAAAAATCCAGTCAGTGGAGAAAATGCACCTACCGCAATTAGATCCAAATCAGATAAAGTCCAGGTGTTCACGGCAATCGCCTTATAATCACGTGCAAGCTGCAGTAATTCTTCTCTTTCTGTACCCTCTACTACACAGTTAACTAATGTTCCGCCATGCGGACGTATTGAAGTCATTATCGTCTCTCCTTCTGTGTTCTCACGGGGATAGGTCCTACTTGTGTAATCCGCACTCAGTCTTCTCTGATCCAGCCCAACGTCCAGCACGCGGATCTTCACCAGGCATAACCTGACGTGTACATTGCTCACAGCCGATACTTGGATAGTTACGGTCATGTAGAGGGTTATAAATTACATCATTTTCACGAATATAGTTCCATACATCTTCGGTTGTCCAATCCGCAATTGGATTAAACTTAACCAAACCAAATTTATAATCATACTCAACCTTTTTGGCATTAGCACGGGTAGGCGCTTGGTCACGACGAATGCCTGTAATCCAAGCTTCATATTGAGATAGGATGCGAGTCAGCGGCTCTACTTTACGAATCCCACAGCATTGGTTAGGATCTACTGTCCATAACGCATCACCGTGTTGAAGTGCTTGCTCCTGCGGAGTGATTTGTGGAGACACTCGTACGAACTCCAGCCCGTATTTATCTGCCATCAAATCTCTGGTTTCATAGGTTTCCTTAAAATGATAATCTGTATCGAGATAAAAGACGTCTGTAGACGGACTAACTTTGTGAAGCATATCAACTAGCACTACATCTTCGGCACCAAAACTGCAGGCAAAAGTAATGTTAGGAAATGTTTCTACAGCCCAGCGGATAATTTCCTCGGGTGAAGCAGTTTCTAATTCTTCGGCCTTAACTTTGATTAAATCCTCTTTCTCGAGCAGGTTCATTAAGGTATTCCTCCATCCAAAATATTAATCGTATGAATAAATGAGGTAAAAGAAGTAATAAAACCAACTAATTCTATATGAAATAGTATATAACTTTTACTGAGGAAGTCAATGCGTTTCATCCGTTAGAATTAGTAAATAGATGCAAAAAAAGCCCATTTCTTGTGGAAAGAGGCTAAACAACAAAAACCCTTAACCATAAAGGTTAAAGGTTTCTTATGTGCTTTTTTATCTCCCGTATTTTTCTAAGGCTTCTTTAAATATAGTATTTAACGCTTCAGGATACTCACCATAGATTTCTAAATCTTGAGAAGACTCTTCCTCAGACTGTTCCAATATCTTATTCACTTTTGGTTCACTCAAAGGAATTTTACCGTAGTAAACTCCTTTAACAAAATAAACATTAGGATCGGTTAAACTTTTATCTAAGAATAATAAATACTCTTCATTTTCATTCATTAACTGATAACCTTCAATTCCATAGATAAATGTTCCATCTTCTGTTGTTTCGATAGCTCCATTTTCTTGCACTGTAACTTCAGAGCCCTCTACAATATCTTGATTATCAGATTTGAAAATCTGATTAATCTTTATTGCAGATTGCGTATGATAATCAATCGTTTCACCAAATTCATTTTTATCGATAAATGTATTTATGACTTTAGCTTTTGTGCCTTTCAGTATCAATTCAGCCGTGTTGTCTAGCTCATTAAAATCACGATAACCAATAACTTTTGCTTCAGAACTGATAAATGCAGGAGAATTATCTCCCTTTACAGCTTTGTTATTGTTAATGAATCCTGCAGCACCGACAACCAATACGAAAGCCAACACACCTATTGAAAGAAACTTATTTTGTTTTTTCATATATTGACCCCCTTAATCAAATTGGTAAATATGCGCTATACCATCTTTATCATCTTGTACTGGGTAAGTTCCATATAACCAAGCTGGTCCAGAAAGCATAATGGACGGAACTGTATCTTCATGAGTTAAGCCTAGTACATGTCCCATTTCATGAGCAGTGGTTTCTTTTTGTCTATTTCCATCTACTGTCTTGAATCTTACCGTGTTAATTCTAACGATTGATGTAGAGGTTAGTGTACCTGAAGTAGAGGTTTGCGCATAAAATTGTCCAAGATCATTTGTTTCTGACGAAGCGTACCACTTTACGTCAGCAGCAGAGGCTGAAGTTGTTGAAGTAACGTTAATAGACAGTCTACCAGCAGTAAGACCATTCCACGCTGTACTTCCATGTATGGCAGCGGCATTGTAGCCAATTGATGATATAGAGGCATCAAGCCAATATTTAACTTGGTTAGGTCTATCCACTCTGTTTCCGCGAAGTACATAAGCATCTACCTGTGAGATAAAAATCGAAGCAACAACCATTAGAACGATTGAGGACAAAATAAATTTCCTCTTACTCAAAGAACTCTCAATTTCCATAAATTCAACTCCTCCTTTATAACCTTAAACGCCTATAATTGGAAAATGTTGCTATGATTAAATAAAAAAATATTAATAAAAAAACCTATTTCTTTCGGGAATAGGTTTTTTTGGAACACAGTTCTAAATATAATTCTGTTCTGATATAAAAAAATAAAACCCTTGGCCATATGGCCAAGGGTTGAATTCTGTAGATATTAACGTTTCGAGAACTGAGGCGCACGACGTGCAGCCTTCAAGCCGTATTTCTTACGTTCCTTCATACGTGGGTCACGAGTCAGGAAGCCGGCTTTCTTCAATGCACCGCGATATTCAGGGTCAACTTTAAGCAATGCACGGGAGATACCGTGACGAATTGCTCCAGCTTGACCGGAAATGCCGCCACCATGTGCAAGAACGATTACATCGTAGTTGCCCAGTGTTTCAGTCAGGTTCAAAGGTTGTTTTACGATCATTTTCAGTGTTTCCACACCGAAATATTCGTCCATCTCACGTTTGTTAATGACAATGCGTCCTTCACCCGGTACAAGGCGAACACGTGCTACCGAATGTTTACGACGACCTGTCCCATAGTATTGTACTTGTGCCATGAAACTGTCCTCCTCTATTCTTATCCGCGAAGTTCGTAAACTTCAGGTTTTTGTGCTGCATGTGGATGCTCGGCGCCTGCATATACTTTCAATCTCAGCTTCATGTGGTCCCCTTGACGAGTCTTAGGAATCATACCATGAACCGCGAATTCAATTACGCGTTCTGGTTTAGTATTCAGCAGAGTTTCAGCATTAGTAACTTTCAAACCACCTGGGTGCATCGAGTGACGGTAGTATTTTTTGTTTTGCAATTTCTTACCGGTCAAGTGAATTTTCTCAGCGTTGATAACGATAACGAAATCTCCTGTATCAACGTGTGGAGTGAATTGCGGTTTGTGTTTGCCACGGATCAAAGCAGCGGCTTCGCTGGCCAAACGACCGAGTGTTTTGCCTTCGGCATCAATAATGTGCCAATTGCGTTCAACTTCGTTCGGCTTCGCCATATAGGTGGTACGCATGAATGTTTCCTCCTTGTTCTCGTACGAAAATCTTCTGTTTCGTATATCTTGTTTCTCATTGAATTACGATTATGTGAGTTAAGCAAAGCATTTTTTTGGCATTTTCTCGATCGGGGCTGTGGGATAGCCATCAAGAAAACACAACTTTTATATTACAGTATAAACATAACAAGTGCAAGTGATTTTTAAACATTTAGCCTATTAATCAGGAAGAAATTTATAGAAAAAACTATTCACTTTCAATCTCGTCATATTCAACACTCCACAAAGCTAACCCCATGGCCACAGCTGTTGGACCAGCATGTGATCGATCACATGCTGCCAATATTTCAGCAACCTTATCAGCAGGTATTTTACCTTCCCCCACATGGATCAAAGTCCCCATAATAATGCGAACCATGTGCTGAAGAAATCCACTACCCGTTATATAAGTATGGATAACTCCTTGATCTGATAAAGAGGGTCGGCACATACTGCGGTCTACTTCCATATGAGCTTCAAAGATCGTTCGTACATGAGAAGTCTTCGTAGACCGTCGTGATGCAAACGAAGTGAAGTCATGTGTCCCTATAATTTGCGTTAAGCCTTGCTGCATCGCAGGAATATCCAACTTCACTGGATGGTGAAGCTGCCAGCGCCGCTGAAACGGATCTGGAAACCTGTTGCCATTGATCGTGTATCGGTAAGTTTTACGCTTAGCCCCTCTACGAGAGTGAAACGTTAGCGGAACTTCCCTAGCCTCTGTAACCACGATGTCTTGTGGCAGCCGGGCATTAAGCGCTAGACACCAACGTTCAGTTGGGATTCGAGAGGAGGTTGTAAAGTTAAAAGGCTGGCCATAGGCATGTACTCCGGCATCTGTGCGGCCTGAAGCAGTAATCTTAAGCTTCTCACCTGTCAGATGGAGTATGGCTTGCTCCAGCCGATCCTGAATCGTATTGCCCTGAGGCTGGGTCTGAAAGCCATCATAATTCGTTCCGTCATAATTGACCTTCATCAATAGATTACGCATTCCGTTCTCCTTTTTAAACCGGTCAGCAGAACGTCGATCGAAGCACTGTCTGATCTTCTATTTGAAGAAATGGCTTCGCCGTCCCTAGAAGGACGGCATCCATTTTTCATATATAGAACTACAAGTCCTATAGGATCCTTAATTTCAAAAAAAAGAGCCCCTGCGGGAGCTCCTTCAATTGAACCAAGGTGATTCCCACGGTTATTAGTACAGCAGAGTCTTGCGCCTCTGCAGCACAATAACGCTGATATTTCCCCCATCTTTACTCCAAAGAGGGCTGGATGAAAGGGAAGCATCGGAAATCAATACTTGTGATACTACGCGCGGTCTACCAATTCAAGATAAACCATAGGCGCAGCGTCGCCACGACGAGGTCCTAGTTTAAGGATACGAGTGTATCCACCTGGACGCTCAGTGTAACGAGGAGCAATGTCAGAGAACAATTTTTGAATTGCATCTTGTTCACCATCAACAGTCTCGCGGCGAACAAATGCAGCTACTTGACGACGAGCATGAAGATCACCTTTTTTAGCTTTAGTGATCAGCTTTTCAGCGATAGAACGAACTTCTTTCGCTTTAGCTTCCGTTGTTTGGATGCGCTCGTATAAAAACAGATCCGTTACCATGTCGCGAAATAACGCTTTACGCGCACTGGAATCACGGCCCAATTTTTGGTATGCCATTGTGTTTTCCCTCCTTTACTAAAGCAATCTGCAGCTATTCTTCTGTGCGGAGACCCAAACCAAGTTCCTCAAGCTTTTCCTGAACTTCTTCCAAAGATTTGCGACCAAGGTTACGCACCTTCATCATATCTTCTTCAGTCTTCGTGGTAAGCTCTTGTACGGTATTAATACCAGCACGTTTGAGGCAGTTGTAGGAACGAACAGAAAGATCAAGCTCTTCGATTGTCATCTCAAGTACTTTTTCTTTTTTGTCTTCTTCTTTTTCAACCATAATTTCGGCGTCTTTCGCTTCGTCCGTAAGACCTACGAACAGAACGAGGTGCTCGTTCAAAATTTTGGCTCCGAGGCTTACAGCCTCTTCCGGTCTGATACTTCCATCCGTCCAAATTTCAAGCGTCAATTTGTCGTAGTTAGTCACTTGACCAACACGTGTATTGTCTATGCCGTAGTTAACGCGTGAAATTGGAGTGTAGATGGAGTCAACTGGAATAACACCAATTGGCTGATCGTCACGTTTGTTCCGGTCCGCTTGGACATAGCCGCGACCACGGCCTGCAAAAATACGCATATGAAGTCTCGCACCAGGTCCCAGCGTTGCAATGTGAAGATCCGGATTGAGGATCTCAACATCGCTGTCCGCACGGATATCACCTGCGGTAACGATGCCTTCCCCTTCAGCATCAATCTCGAACACTTTTTCCTCGTCTGAATGAATCTTCAGAGACAAGGCTTTAAGGTTCAGAATGATTTCCGTCACATCTTCCATTACGCCTGGAACGGTCGAGAACTCATGCAGAACGCCGTCAATTTGGACCGAAGTCACTGCGGCTCCTGGAAGCGAAGAAAGCAATATCCGGCGAAGCGAGTTCCCCAGAGTCGTGCCATACCCACGTTCCAGCGGTTCAACTACGAATTTCCCATAGGTACCTTCATCATTAGCTTCTACGGTCTCAATCTTCGGCTTTTCGATTTCTATCACGAGTTTACCCCTCCTTCAACGTCGCTCCTATATGAAACTGTCACCCCATCAGGTGCATCATGTAGTATGCCTAAACACCTATTATTAGCAGATGCGTCAGAATTATACCACATTCACAATACTGATTTCACTATACGCGACGACGCTTAGGCGGACGGCATCCATTGTGAGGAACCGGAGTTACGTCTTTAATAAGGTTAACTTCAAGCCCTGCAGCTTGAAGGGAACGGATGGCTGCTTCGCGGCCCGCGCCCGGTCCTTTAACCATAACCTCAACCGACTTCATGCCGTGCTCCATAGCTGCTTTAGCTGCTGATTCAGCTGCCATTTGCGCTGCGAATGGAGTGGACTTACGGGAACCTTTAAATCCTTGGCCGCCGGAGCTTGCCCAGGAAATTGCATTTCCGTGAGGATCCGTGATGGTAACGATGGTGTTGTTGAACGTGGAACGAATATGTGCCACGCCGGATTCGATATTTTTACGGTCGCGACGTTTGGTACGTACGACTTTTTTCGGTTTAGCCATTGTCTCTTATCCCCCCTTATTATTTCTTTTTGTTTGCTACCGTACGACGCGGGCCTTTCCGGGTACGGGCATTCGTTTTAGTACGTTGACCGCGAACAGGCAATCCACGACGGTGGCGAACACCGCGGTAACAGCCGATCTCAGTAAGACGTTTAATATTTAAGGAAATTTCACGACGCAGGTCACCTTCAACCTTAACCGTTTTGTCGATCGTTTCACGCAGTTTGCTGACTTCATCTTCCGTCAAATCACGGACACGTGTATTAGCGCTAATGCCTGTTTCATTAAGAATTTTCTGAGAAGTCGTTTTACCGATTCCGAAAATATAAGTCAAGGCGATCTCAACGCGTTTGTCACGTGGCAAATCCACTCCAGCTATACGAGCCATTTTACGCTACACCCCCTTCTTAACCTTGTTTTTGTTTGTGTTTCGGATTTTCGCAAATCACCATAACAGTCCCTTTGCGGCGGATTACTTTACATTTCTCGCAAATGGGCTTTACAGAAGGTCTTACCTTCATGTTAATTACCTCCTCAAAGTTTTGCGAAGCAAAACTTTTTTCGTAGTTCCCATCTATTTACGGTAAGTTATACGACCTTTTGATAAATCATAAGGCGATAACTGCACGACCACTTTGTCTCCGGTCAAAATACGGATAAAGTGCATCCGCAATTTACCGGATACATGGGCAAGTATTTGATGACCGTTCTCAAGCTCAACCTTAAACGTTGCGTTTGGCAACGGTTCAAGGACAGTACCTTCTACTTCAATGACATCTTCCTTAGCCACAGTTAGTCTCCTTTCTCATCAGCACTTATTCCGGTGGGTCCAGCATACTTCATGACTGCGAATCGCAGCTTTCCGTTTGTTACCCGCCCAGTTTCCTTCAAACTGTCCACAACCTCACTGCTGATGAAGGGTATGAGCTCAAGATGAAGAATATTCTTCTTCTTTGGCCCATCAAACTTACGTTTGTCTCCATCTGCAATGTATACAAATCTGCTATCAACAACTGCGATAACAACGGCTGCCTCTCCGGCATCTTTGCCTTTGAGAATTCTCACTAATTGACCAACCTGCGGGCTGCTCACAGTATTCAAGAGGAGATCACCTACGCATTCAGTTTTGTGAAAATTTCCATGCCGTCCGGAGTAACTGCTACTGTATGCTCGAAGTGAGCACATAGTGAGCCATCAACCGTAACGACAGTCCAGTTATCTTCCAGTGTTCTGACATGTCTCTTTCCTGCGTTTACCATCGGCTCAATCGCGAGCACCATACCCGGTCTCAGACGTGGTCCGCGGTCCGCTATGCCATAATTCGGAATTTGCGGTTCTTCATGCAGTTTTGCCCCAATACCATGACCAACATACTCACGTACGACTGAGAAACCAGCCTCTTCGATGTATTGCTGAATAGCATGGGAGATTGTAAACAAGCGCACATCCGGCTTAACTAACGCCAGTCCCGCGTACAAGGAGCCTTCCGTAACGTCCAGCAAACGCTGAGCCTCTTCGGAAATGCTGCCCACACCGTAGGTCCAGGCGGAATCACCGTGATAACCGCGGTACTCTGCACCGATATCCAGCGTAACAATATCGCCTTCGATCAGTTTACGTTTACCAGGAAATCCATGCACTAATTGTTCGTTGACTGAAGCGCAAATGCTGGCAGGAAAACCGTTGTAGCCTTTGAAAGACAGCACAGCATCTTGACTGCGAATGTATTGATCGGCGATTCTGTCGAGCTCACCCGTTGTAATGCCAGGCTCAATGGCCTGAGCAATAAGACGGTGACTCTCGGCAACAATTCGACCAGCTTCCCTCATAAAGGCAAGTTCCTGTTCGGATTTACAAATGATCATTACATTAACCCCGCATTAAAGACACGATTTCAGAAGTAACGACATTAATTTCGTTTTCCCCGTTTACCTGACGCAAAAGACCTTTATTATCATAAAACGCAAGCAGCGGCGCTGTTTTATTATCATACTCATCCAGGCGCTTGCCTACACTTTCTTCGTTGTCATCCGGACGTTGATATAATTCACCGCCATCAATGTCGCAAATGCCATCTTGCTTCGGCGGGTTGAAGATTAAATGGTAGGATGCTCCGCAAACGCTGCAGATACGACGTCCAGTAAGACGCGCCATTAGCAATCCACGGTCAACATTCAAGTTGATGACATGATCCAAAGAAGTGTTCAAACGGCTAAGAATATCATCCAGCGCTTCCGCTTGCGAAAGAGTTCTTGGAAAACCATCCAATAGAAATCCTTTTTCGCAATCGGACTGCTGCAACCGTTCTTCGACTATCCCAATGGTCACATCATCTGGTACAAGCAAACCTTGATCTATAAATGATTTGGCCTTCAATCCTACCGGAGTTTCCTGTTTGATTGCCAAACGGAAAGCATCTCCTGTCGAAATATGAGGAATACCAAATTCTTTAACGATTTCTGCCGCTTGTGTTCCCTTGCCTGCCCCAGGAGGGCCCATGAATAAAATGTTCACGATTTCTCTCTCCCCCCAAAAGTTCGCCACCAAGCAAGAAACAGCATAATAGGTGCCGGGAAGAATAAAAACTTAAGCTTCACCGGAACCTATCACCTATTTATTGATGAAGCCTTTGTAATGGCGTTTGATCAATTGGCTCTCGATCTGCTTCATAGTATCCAATGCCACACCGATTACGATCAGCAGTGATGTACCGCCAATACGAACTTCTTTAGGCAATCCAGATAAAGCACCGAAGAACATCGGCAGAACAGAGATCAAAGCTAGGAACAAAGCGCCGGACATAGTCAGACGAGACATTACTCTAGTCAGATATTTCTCTGTAGCTTTACCAGGACGGATACCTGGAATGTAACCACCATTCTTCTTCATGTTATCGGCCATCTGCTGAGGATTCATCTGCACGAACGTATAGAAGAACGTGAACCCGATGATCATCACTACATACAGAAGCATACCAAGTGGAGCATCGGTTGCTAAATACTTAGCAATCCATTGAGCCCAGGCATGTGTTGACCAGAAACTGGAGAGAACAACTGGGAACTGAAGCAATGATACGGCGAAGATTACCGGAATTACACCTGCCGCATTAATTTTCAATGGGATATGTGTATTCTGTCCACCGTACATTTTATTGCCGACTACGCGTTTAGCGTATTGAACAGGAATCTTCCGAATACCTTGCTGTACGAAGATAACTGCTGTAATAATCGCTACAATCACAATCAGCACGATAACGACTTTAAGAATATTCAGGAACACCTGATCCGGCTGAATAAAACTTGAGTTAGCCGTACTTGTGATATATCCCGGAATGGCGGCGACGATTCCCGCAAAAATCAGGATCGAAATCCCGTTCCCGATTCCCTTTTCGGTAATCTGTTCACCAAGCCACATCAAGAAAGAAGTACCCGCCGTCAAGATAATGGCAACCAGCAAGTAATCAGCAAATGTCGCATTCGGCATCATTTGAGTATTATATATCCGGTTAAACCCTATCGACGTAGCAAAACCTTGGATCAGGGCTAATATCACTGTACCGTAACGAGTGATTTGCGCCAATTGTTTTTTCCCGTGCTCCCCTTGTTTAGCCCATTCAGCAAACTTAGGAACAACATCCATCGACAGCAATTGCACGATGATGGATGCTGTAATGTACGGGTAAATACTGATCGCAAATATCGAGAAGTTTTTGAGCGCTCCGCCCGAAAAGGTGTTCAAGAGTCCCATCAAAGCGTCACCGCTCTGATTTGCTGTTTGCAGTACATCTTTGTTCACACCAGGAACCGGAACAAACGAACCGATACGGTAGATAATCAGAATGAACAAGGTAAACAGGATCTTTTTGCGCAAATCTTCAACATGCCAGATATTCTTAAGCGTCTTGAACATTAGATCACCTCGGTTTTACCGCCGGCAGCCTCGATTTTCTCTACCGCAGATTGAGAGAACTTATTTGCTTGTACAGTCAATTTTACGGTCAACTCACCGTTGCCGAGAATCTTGATGCCGCTTTTGGAATTCTTGACAACACCAGTTTCAAGCAACAACTGCGGAGTCACTTCAGTTCCTTCTGCAAAGCTATTCAGATCTTCCAGGTTCACAATCGCATACTCTTTACGGGTAGGATTGACGAAACCACGTTTAGGCAGACGACGATAGAGCGGATTTTGTCCACCCTCGAAGCCCGGACGAACACCACCGCCAGAACGTGAGTTTTGACCTTTGTGACCGCGACCGGAAGTTTTACCATTTCCGCTACTAGGACCACGACCAACGCGATTGCGTTCTTTGCGGGAACCAGGAGCTGGAGCAAGTTCATGTAACTTCATCGTTTGCACCTCCTTATGTTTGTTAATTTATGCGAGGCGTTTAGCCTTCAATTTCAGTTACAGATAGCAAGTGACTCACTTTATTGATCATTCCGCGAATTGCAGGACTGTCATTGTGAACCACTGTCGTGTTGAGTTTACGCAGGCCGAGCGTCTTAACAGTAACACGTTGTGTTTCTGGACGTCCGATTACACTACGTACGAGGGTAATTTGCAATTTTGCCATTGACGTTCCCCTCCTTAACCGCGCAATTCTTCGACAGATTTGCCGCGAAGTTTCGCGACCTCTTCAATGCGTTTCAGACGGGAAAGTCCCTCCAAAGTTGCATTGACCATGTTCATGGAATTCGAAGAACCCAGTGATTTTGTCAAAATGTCGCCAACGCCTGCCAATTCCAATACCGCACGAACTGGACCGCCAGCGATAACGCCAGTACCCTCTGATGCTGGTTTCAACAACACGCGTCCTGCGCCGAAGTGTCCAGTAACGAGATGGGGAATCGAAGTTCCTACGATTGGGATGTGAATCAGGTTTTTCTTGGCGTCTTCAATGCCTTTACGGATGGCATCCGGAACTTCGCCGGCTTTACCGATACCAGCACCGACGTAGCCGTTGCCGTCGCCCACAACAACAAGTGCACTAAAGCTGAAACGGCGTCCGCCTTTTACAACTTTTGCAACACGGTTAATGTGTACAACTCTTTCTGTCAGTTCTAAACTGTTCGGATCTACACGCAAGTCGTTAACCTCCTTTTAAGAATTATTCTAGAATTCAAGACCAGCTTCACGAGCTGCATCAGCCAATGCTTGAATCCGTCCATGGTACAAGTAACCTCCGCGGTCGAATACGACCACTGCATATCCTTTTTCTTTGGCACGCTCAGCGACCAATTGGCCAACTTTCGCTGCAGCTTCAACGCTACCGCCATTACCGATATTAGCGCTCAGATCTTTATCAAGTGTAGAAGCGGATACGATAGTAACCCCTTTAACATCATCGATCAGTTGAGCGTAGATGTGTTTCGAAGAACGGAATACGTTCAAACGTGGACGCTCAGTAGTTCCCTGGATCTTCTTACGAACACGCAGGTGTCTTTTGAGACGAGCCTTGTTTTTATCTTCTTTTGTAATCATGACTTCCCTTTCACTCCCTTCAGTTTGCCGTAAACAGCTTCACTTTAAGATGCACGGGGTATCTTACAATTAAGTTTAAACTGGTTATTTCTTCTTACCAGCTTTACCTTCTTTGCGGATGATACGCTCGCCTTCATATTTGATACCTTTACCTTTATACGGTTCTGGTTCACGAACGGAACGGATTTTAGCAGCGTATGCGCCAACGCGTTCTTTATCGATACCTTTAACGATGATCTTCGTGTTCGCAGGAACTTCGAACTCGATACCAGCTTCCGGTGTAATTTCAACCGGGTGGGAATAACCAACGTTCAGAACGATTTTATCTCCGGATTTGCTTGCACGATATCCGACCCCAACCAGTTCCAGAGATTTCGAGAAACCTTCAGTCACACCTGCTACCATGTTGTTGACAACGGAGCGGGTTGTGCCGTGAAGTGAACGATGCAATTTGTTATCCGACGGGCGAACAACGGTAATTTCGTTATTTTCAACTGTAACCTTCATGTCTTTATGAAGCTCACGAGTCAAAGAACCTTTTGGACCTTTTACTGTAATAACGGCGTTGTCCAAAGTGACATCTACACCGCTAGGTACTGCGATTGGTTTGCGACCAATACGAGACATGTGTTGCACCTCCTTATCTTGTGACGTTTATTACCAAATGTAGCAGACAACTTCTCCGCCAGATTTTGATTGACGAGCTTCTTTGTCGGTCATAACTCCCTTAGATGTGGAGATAATCGCGATTCCTAGACCACCGAGTACACGAGGCACTTCATTGCTCTTCGTGTATACGCGAAGGCCTGGTTTACTGATTCTTTTCAAACCAGAAATAACACGCTCTTGGTTAGGGCCGTATTTCAAGAAGATACGGATAATCCCTTGTTTGCTATCTTCAACGAATTCCGCATCGCGGATGAAACCTTCACGCTTCAAAATGTCAGCGATTTGTTTCTTCATAGTAGAAGCAGGCATTTCTACCGTCTCGTGACGCACAATGTTAGCGTTACGAATACGAGTAAGCATATCTGCAATAGGATCAGACATAGTCATGTGTGTAAACCTCCTTCCCGTTTATAAACTTCTTACCAACTTGCTTTTTTCACGCCAGGGATCTGGCCTTTATAAGCTAATTCACGGAAACAAATTCTGCAAATTTTGAACTTTTGCAGTACCGAATGTGGACGACCACAACGTTCGCAACGTGTATATGCACGTACTTTAAACTTAGGCGTACGTTGTTGTTTAACTTTCATCGAAGTTTTTGCCACTTAGCCTGACACCTCCTAAACATTTTCGGAGAAAATGGATTAACCGACTTTATTTTGCGAAAGGCATTCCCAGCTGACCCAGCAGCTCGCGGGATTCCTCGTCCGTCTTAGCAGTCGTTACAATAACGATGTCCATACCGCGGACTTTATCCACTTTGTCATATTCGATCTCGGGGAAGATCAATTGTTCTTTAAGACCAAGTGTGTAGTTACCACGGCCGTCAAAGGCTTTAGTGGAAACACCACGGAAGTCACGTACACGTGGAAGTGTTACGTTGAACAATTTGTCCAAGAAGTAATACATACGCTCTCCGCGCAGTGTTACTTTAACCCCAATCGGCATATTTTCGCGTAGTTTGAAACCAGCGATGGATTTTTTAGCTTTAGTGATTACTGGTTTTTGACCAGCGATCAACTGCATGTCATTAACTGCAGCATCAAGTACTTTGGAGTTTTGAACAGCGTCACCCACACCCATGTTGATGACAACCTTCTCGATCTTAGGCACTTGCATAACAGTTGTATAGTTAAACTTCTGCATCAAAGCAGGTGTAATTTCGTTAAGAAAACGTTCTTTCATTCTTGCTGCCATGAAGATTTAACCTCCTTTCTTAAGGGCTAGATTAGTCGATAATCTCTCCGGATCTTTTAGCAATCCGAACTTTTTTACCATTGTCCAAAACTTTGTAACCGATACGGGTTACTTTGCCGGTCTTCGGATCGATGTGCATTACGTTGGACACATGAATCGAAGCTTCCTGCTCAATAATTCCACCCTGTGGATTCAGCTGGTTCGGCTTTTGGTGTTTTTTCACCATATTGACGCCTTCTACCAGAACGCGGTTTTCACGAGGATAAGCAGCGATGACACGGCCTTTTTTGCCTTTGTCTTTACCACTGATCACAAGCACCACGTCATCTTTCTTCACGTGCAGTTTATTGTTATGGGATTCCAGAACTTTTTTCACTCTAGGCATTTATTACACCTCCTATAACTAACCTTCAACTTATTGGTGCCGTGTTTATTAGATAACTTCCGGTGCCAAGGAAACGATCTTCATGTAGTCTTTATCGCGAAGTTCGCGAGCAACTGGTCCAAAGATACGTGTTCCACGAGGGCTTCTGTCGTCTTTAACAACAACAGCTGCATTTTCGTCGAATGCGATGTAAGATCCATCTTTACGACGAACGGAACGTTTCGTACGAACAACTACCGCTCTAACAACATCACCTTTTTTGACAACGCCGCCTGGTGTTGCTTGTTTAACGGAACAAACGATCAAATCACCGATTGCTGCTGTACGGCGTCCAGTACCACCCAGTACGCGGATACACATCAGTTCCTTCGCACCAGAGTTGTCAGCCACATGCAAACGTGTAAATGGTTGAATCATTATAATTTCCTCCTTCCGGAAAAACTCTCTTGATTATCTTAGATGATAACCGCTGCTTCTACCACTTCAACTAGTCTCCAACGTTTGTCCTTAGACAACGGACGAGTTTCCATGAGTTTTACGGTATCGCCAATCTTTGCAACATTTCCCTCATCATGTGCTTTGAATTTCTTCGTAGACTTGATGCGTTTGTGGTACAAATTGTGTTTCTTATAGGTTTCAACAGCAACTACGATGGTTTTATCCATTTTATCACTGACCACTTTACCGATTAGCACTTTACGTGCATTACGTTCTTCACTCATTAGTTAGCCTCCTTCCTGAATACGGATCTGCGATCCGTCTCACTTAACTAATCCCAAGCACTCTTTGATGGATCACGGTTTTAGCACGAGCTATTTCCTTACGCACGTCACGAATCCGAGTTGGGTTGTCCAATTGGCCAGTTGCCAATTGAAAACGGAGATTAAAAAGTTCCTCTTTGAATCCAGCGATCTTTTGTTCAATCTCAGCAGTGGTTAAGTTGCGAAGTTCATTAGCTTTCATTTGCTTCACCACCCAATTCTTCACGTTTCACAAACTTAGTCTTTACAGGCAGCTTGTGAGCGGCAAGACGCATCGCTTCACGAGCGATTTCTTCCGACACGCCTCCGAGTTCGAACATAATCTTGCCCGGTTTAACTACGGCTACCCATTTCTCAACGTTACCTTTACCACTACCCATACGAACCTCGAGAGGCTTTTGAGTAATAGGTTTATCTGGGAAAATCTTGATCCAAACTTGACCGCCACGTTTGATATAACGTGTCATCGCGATACGAGCAGCTTCGATCTGACGGTTAGTGATCCAAGACGGTTCAAGTGCAACCAGGCCGAATTCGCCGAAGTTCAATTCAGTACCGCCTTTTGCCATACCCTTCATGTGTCCGCGTTGTTGCTTGCGGTGTTTTACGCGTTTTGGTACCAACATGATTAGTTGCCTCCTTCCTGAGCAGCTTGTTTCTTAGCTGGGGGAAGAACTTCTCCACGGTAGATCCATACTTTTACGCCGATAAGACCGTAAGTTGTATGTGCTTCAGCCGTTCCGTAATCGATATCGGCACGAAGCGTATGAAGTGGAACTGTTCCTTCGCTATAACCTTCTGAACGAGCAATCTCAGCTCCGCCAAGACGTCCGCCCACTTGAGTTTTAATCCCTTTTGCGCCAGAACGCATAGTTCTTTGAATCGCTTGTTTGAGGGCACGACGGAACGATACACGACGTTCCAATTGTTGAGCAATGCTCTCAGCTACAAGAATTGCATCCAATTCAGGGTGCTTGATTTCATTGATGTTGATGTGTACTTTTTTGCCACCAGCGATTGCTGTAACTGCGCTGCGAAGTACTTCTACTTCTGCTCCGCCTTTACCAATAACCATACCTGGTTTAGCTGTATGAATTGTAACGTTCACGCGGCTAGCCGCTCTTTCGATCTCGATATGGGAAACAGCGGAATCCTTCAATTTGCCTTTAAGGTATTCCCGGATTTTGACGTCTTCCATCAGAAGAGTACCGAAATCTTTTCCTGCATACCATTTAGATTCCCAATCGCGAATAATACCGATTCGGAGTCCGATTGGATTTACCTTTTGACCCACGTGTTATCCCTCCTTATTTCTCAGATACCACCAGTGTAATGTGGCTCGTGCGTTTATTGATCCGACTTGCGCGGCCCATGGCGCGCGGACGGAAACGTTTCATAGTAGGTCCTTGGTTAACGAAAACCTCGCTAACGAACAAACTGTTCACGTCCAAAGAATAGTTATGCTCAGCATTCGCAATTGCCGAATTAAGCAACTTTTCAACGACCGGAGAAGCGGATTTCGGAGTGTGGCGAAGAATAGCAATTGCTTCCCCCACTTGCTTACCGCGAATCAAGTCAACAACCAGTTTCGCTTTACGAGCGGAAATTCGCACCGATCTTGCATGTGCTTTTGCTTCCATTGTTTAACCTCCTTTCAAACAGAGACCTTATTATTATCTTCTTGTTTTCTTATCGTCACCCGCGTGGCCTTTGTAAGTACGTGTTGGCGCGAACTCGCCCAACTTGTGACCTACCATATCTTCTGTTACGTATACAGGCACGTGTTTACGGCCGTCATATACACCAAACGTATGTCCGATAAACTGAGGGAAAATGGTTGAGCGACGGGACCAAGTTTTAACTACAACCTTTTTCTCAGCCTCGTTCAGTTCCTCAACTTTTTTAAGCAGGTAGCCATCGATAAACGGCCCCTTCTTTAAACTGCGACCCATGTGTGAATCCTCCCTTCATCCGGTTCTTCAAACCGCGAATCGACGCTTCGCGCTTTATTAACTTGCCAGAAGCGTCTTATTTAGTGCGGCGGCGAACGATATATTTATCAGATGCCTTGTTTTTCTTACGCGTTTTGTAACCAAGGGTTGGTTTGCCCCATGGAGACATTGGCGATTTACGTCCGATTGGAGCGCGACCTTCACCACCACCGTGTGGGTGATCGTTAGGGTTCATTACTACCCCGCGAACTTCAGGACGACGGCCGAGCCAGCGACTACGTCCAGCTTTACCGATTTTGATCAATTCGTGATCTTCGTTACCTACGGAACCGATAGTTGCACGGCATACGCTAAGGATCTTACGAACCTCACCGGATGACAAACGAACGGAACAGTATTTTTCTTCTTTACCAAGCAATTGAGCTTCTGTACCAGCTGCACGAACCAATTGTCCGCCTTTACCTGGTTTCAACTCAATGTTGTGGATAACTGTACCTACTGGAATATTCTCCAGTGGAAGACTGTTACCAATTTTGATGTCGGCCGCAGAACCAGACTCTACTTTATCCCCAACTCTTAGACCTTTAGGAGCGATGATATAACGTTTCTCTCCATCAGCATAGTGGATCAAAGCAATATTAGATGTGCGGTTCGGGTCATACTCGATTGTAGCAACGCTACCTGGTATGCCGTCTTTAGTCCGCTTGAAGTCGATAATACGGTATTTACGTTTATGTCCGCCGCCATGGTGACGAACCGTAATTTTACCTTGGTTGTTGCGTCCCGCATGTTTGAACAGCGGAGAAAGCAACGATTTCTCTGGCTGGTTTGTTGTAATTTCTTCAAACGTAGACACGGACATAGCGCGTCTTGCCGGAGAGGTCGGTTTGTACTTTTTGATTGGCACTGTAGTTCCCTCCTTACTTCAACAGAGTATTATTCTACCGCTTCAAAAAATTCAAGCGGTTTGCTGTCCGGGCTAAGCTTAACGATGGCTTTTTTCCACTCTGGAGTGTAACCAGAATATTTACCATAACGTTTCAGTTTGCCAGGTACGCGCATTGTGTTCACATTAGTTACTTTTACTTTGAAAATAGCCTCGACAGCTTTTTTGATTTCGGTTTTGTTAGCACGGATATCCACTTCAAAAGCGTATTTCATTTCGCTCATGTAGTCGGAAGTACGTTCCGTAATCACCGGACGTTTGATAATATCACGAGGATCTTTCATTACGCGAACACCTCCTCTACCTTCAGAACTGCTTCTTTAGTGATGATCAGTTTGTCGTACGTCAGTACGTCAAGAACATTAATGCCGTCAGCCGCTACGAATTTCACCCCAGGGATGTTACGAGCGGAAAGTGCTACGTTATCATCATAGCTAGTAGCTACGATCAACGCTTTACGATCTACTTTCAGGTTGTTCAAGATTGCTGCGAATTCTTTCGTCTTCGGAGCATTCATTGTCAAGCTATCCAATACGATAATGTCATTCTCGAGTACTTTCGAGGACAAAGCGGATTTGATCGCCAAACGACGAACCTTCTTAGGCAGTTTCCAGGAATAGCTACGTGGTGTTGGTCCGAAGACAACGCCGCCGCCTTTCCATTGTGGAGAACGAATGGAGCCTTGACGAGCGCGACCTGTACCTTTTTGTTTCCAAGGTTTACGTCCACCGCCACGAACTTCAGAACGTCCTTTTACTTTGTGTGTACCACGACGTAGGGAAGCTCTTTGCATAAGCGCAGCTTCATGTAGAACGTGCTCATTCGGTTCAATACCGAACACTGTATCGCTCAGTTCCACTTCACCAACTTCGTTGCCACTAATATTAAAAAGTGTTACTTTTGGCATTTCATGTTCCTCCTTTCTTCAATAATTATTTCTTAACGGTTTGTTTAACTTTCACGAAGCTGTTTTTAGGACCTGGGATAGCGCCTTTAACCAGCAATACGTTACGTTCAACATCAACCTTGATAATTTCAAGCTTTTGAACCGTAATAGTCGTGTGACCCATATGTCCTGGAAGGCGTTTGCCCTTAGGAACACGGTTAGCTTGGATAGAACCCATGGAACCCGGTCTTCTGTGGTAACGCGATCCGTGTGCCATTGGTCCGCGGCTTTGTCCCCAACGTTTGATGTTACCTTGGAAACCTTTACCTTTAGATGTACCAGTTACGTCAACAAATTCGCCCTCAGCAAAGATATCAGCCTTCAGCTCTTGTCCAACCTCGAGAGACCCGAGATCAACACCGCGAATTTCACGAACGTAGCGCTTAGGTGTTGCATTTGCCTTTTTGGCGTGACCCTGTTCAGGCTTATTGGAGCGTTTTTCTTTTTTATCAGAAAAGCCCAATTGCACTGCTTCATATCCGTCGATATTCAGGTCTTTCTTTTGCAGTACTACACAAGGTCCTGCTTCGATAACAGTAACAGGAATTACGTTACCTTCTGGAGTAAACACTTGAGTCATACCGAGTTTTTTTCCTAAGATACCTTTCAATGTTGACACCTCTTTTCTTTTCCTAAGTTACTTAAAATAGAATTACAATTTGATTTCGATATCTACACCGGACGGTAGATCCAAGCGCATCAAGGCATCCACAGTTTGTGGTGTTGGGTTCACAATATCGATCAAACGTTTGTGAGTCCGTTGTTCAAACTGTTCACGGGAATCCTTGTACTTGTGTACCGCACGGAGAATAGTAATGATTTGCTTCTCAGTTGGTAACGGAATCGGCCCGGACACACCTGCACCCGAACGTTTTGCTGTTTCAACAATCTTCTCAGCGGATTGATCAAGAATTCTGTGGTCGTATGCTTTCAAGCGAATACGAATTTTTTGCTTTGCCATTTTAGTCCCTCCTTCTATCGCCCAATTTGGTATCGGACATACTCCGTGAAAATTTTCTGACCTCGTCCCCATGGCAAAGGGGCCGGGTGTGTCAGTAACCTCTCACATCATCGCAACGTCTCAGAACAACATTTATTATTATATATAATAGGCAGCAGTATTGCAAGCGAAAATAGAAAAACAACGCATATTTTTTTCATGCGCTGTTCTTCTACTATATATATATGTTAAAGATTCTCTGTGGCAGACTTAAAAAACTCTGCGGAGGAAGCAGTCTGAGCCGTTGCTGTTCCGATCCCCTCAATGGTTTGGATTAAGGTTCTTATTTCTTCTTCCACTATTACAATCTCCTGTGTACTGCTACGCATAGCGTCTACAATATCAGAGAACAAAAGACTAGTCTCGACCGATTGGTGCTTCCCATTCTTAGTTAACTCCTGCACCTTACGAATCTCTTCTACAACCTGCTGAGTGAGTAGACCTGATTTATTTGTTAGCTCTACGATCTGAATTACAGTACTCTTAGTATCCTCTGCAAGCCGGCTAACTTCTTGAGCAACCACATTAAAACCTCTACCATGCTCACCGGCTCTAGCGGCTTCAATCGTTGCATTAAGTGAGAGGATTTTAGTCTGATCGGCAATTTCCCTTACTGAGTTCACAATTTTTTGAATTTGCTTAGAGGAATCGCTTAACTCAATGATCGAGTCTTCCATCTCACTGGTGGTCTGATATATAAGATTAATTTGCTCAGTCAAATCACCCAAGTGTTCATGCCCATCTGTAGCTAATCCCTGTGACTCCAGGGCGGATGCAGCCGTACGTTGGAATGTTCTACTTACTTCATTGCTGCTTGCCACTAGCTGCTTCACAGCAGCATTAGTATCGATGCTATAATCTATCAATTCAACGCTAAACTCTGAAATTTTTTGTTTTAATTCATTTTTCACCAATAGATATTGCTCTTCCTTCTCTTTTATGTTCTCCTTCTCATATTCTTCTAGAACCAGCTGCTGCTCAAGGTTAAGGAGTTTGGTCACGGTCTGAACCACTCGAAGGCGTGTATTATCATCGTTTGTTTCATTATATATAACGCGTATAAATACGTTCTGAAGATTCTGAAAAGCAGATAAGTACCATTTGGGCTCAAGCCCTACTTTTTTATGAATATTAGCGATCATTAGACGCTTTGCTATGTACTCATCATCAACTTTTCCATTAAAAATCTCTAGAATATGCCCACGAAGAGTAGTTTTTAACCTGTCTATACTGCTATGCTCTAAAATAATAGCTTCAAGTTTATTTACGCCTAATACCGAATTGTAAAATTGATCAATGATATAGTCTATATTCTGCTCAACAACAGGTTTCACCCTGCGTAGTAAGTTCAAATCTGCTTCAGTTAGATCAATCATTCTCATCTGCTCGTTAAGCTCACCATGTCCCTCCAGCTTATGAAAAGACCCTGCCACAGAATGATTCTGATCCTTGAAGTCTAAGGAATGAGAGGCAGGAGAATCCGCATTATTATTACGTGCAGTTAACGCATGCATGAAGGAAAAAGGACATTTCCCCATATTACCACTCTCCCACAATTCCTATTATTTTACATTATTATTCCTCCTTCATTTTACTCTATCATTAGTATAATTGTAAACAATTGATTGTTGTAATTTGACGAATTATGTAGAAAAAGATCATATTGTTATGCTTTATTATCAATTGGTGTCGAATAATACATTATTCTCAGAAAAAAAACAAAAAAGCCCCTGATTCTCCGCAAGAAGAATCAGGGGTGTTTGTAATTCGGAATCTACCCGCAGATAGAAGTCGAATTATTATTTTTGGATAGAAGCTACGCTACCAGCACCAACTGTACGGCCACCTTCGCGAATGGAGAATTTAGTACCTTCTTCAATAGCGATTGGGGAGATCAGTTGTACGGTTACGGAGATGTTATCACCAGGCATAACCATTTCAGTACCTTCTGGCAAGTTGATGATACCAGTTACGTCAGTTGTACGGAAGTAGAACTGTGGACGGTATCCAGTGAAGAAAGGCTTGTGACGGCCACCTTCTTCTTTTGTCAGAACGTAAATTTGAGCAGTGAACTCAGTGTGTGGTTTAACGGAGTTCGGCTTAGCCAATACTTGGCCACGCTCGATCATGTTACGGTCAACACCACGAAGCAATGCTCCGATGTTGTCCCCAGCTTGAGCGGAATCCAGCAATTTACGGAACATTTCTACGCCCGTAACTACGGATTTCTTAGTATCTTCGTGAATACCAACGATTTCGATTTCTTCTCCGACTTTAACTGTTCCGCGTTCTACGCGACCAGTTGCCACAGTACCGCGGCCAGTGATGGAGAATACGTCTTCGACAGGCATCAAGAAAGGCTTGTCAGTTTGACGCTCAGGAAGTGGAATGTACTCATCGATTGTTTCAAACATTTCGATGATTTTTTTAGCGTAATCGCCATCTGGGTTTTGCAGAGCTTCACGAGCAGAACCACGGATGATTGGAGTATCGTCGCCTGGGAAGTCATACTCGCTAAGCAAGTCGCGAACTTCCATTTCAACCAATTCCAACAACTCTTCGTCTTCAACCATGTCGCATTTGTTCAAGAAGACAACGATGTAAGGAACGCCTACTTGACGGGACAACAGGATGTGCTCGCGAGTTTGTGGCATTGGGCCATCAGCTGCGGATACAACCAGGATAGCTCCGTCCATTTGCGCTGCGCCAGTGATCATGTTTTTAACATAGTCGGCGTGACCAGGGCAGTCTACGTGAGCGTAGTGACGGTTAGGAGTTTCATATTCAACGTGGGAAGTGGAGATTGTGATACCACGTTCGCGCTCTTCAGGAGCTTTGTCGATTTGATCGAATGCGATAGCTGCGCCACCGTAAGTTTTGGACAATACAGTAGTGATTGCAGCAGTCAGAGTCGTTTTACCATGGTCGACGTGACCAATAGTACCGATGTTAACGTGCGGTTTGTTACGTTCAAACTTTGCCTTTGCCATTTGAACAGTTCCTCCTTAATGTGGGGTTCCTTATATTTGAGCCGCCCGCATACGTGTAATCTTAGATGACTGAGTGTTTATACCCGGGACGGCAAGTTAAAACTGGTAATTATTCAGCGCCTTTGTTCTTTGCAGCGATCTCTTCCGCAATGGATTTAGGAACTTCTTCATAGTGAGAAAGCTCCATTGAGAATACGCCACGTCCTTGTGTACCAGAACGAAGTGTTGTAGAGTATCCGAACATTTCGGAAAGAGGCACCTTAGCACGGATAATTTGCGCTCCACCACGGGAATCCATACCTTCGATACGGCCACGGCGGGAGTTCAGCATACCCATTACATCACCCATATATTCCTCAGGAACAGTTACTTCTACTTTCATGATTGGCTCAAGCAGGACAGGCTTACACTTGTCTTTAGCTGCTTTGAGTGCCATCGAACCGGCAATTTTAAATGCCATTTCGTTGGAATCGACATCATGATAAGAACCATCTACGATGGTAGCTTTAACGTCTACTAGCGGGAAGCCAGCAAGTACGCCGTTTTTCATTTGTTCTTCAATACCCGCAAGTGCAGGAGCGATGTACTCTCTAGGAACCGAGCCACCAACAACTTTACTTTCGAATTTGCTACCAGTACCTGGTTCGAGGGGTTCAAACTCAACCCATACGTGACCGTATTGACCACGACCACCAGATTGGCGTACAAATTTACCTTCGACGCGAGCAGGTGCCTTGAACGTTTCGCGGTAAGCAACCTGTGGTTTACCCACATTGGTTTCTACTTTGAACTCACGACGCATACGGTCGATGATGATGTCCAAGTGAAGTTCACCCATACCAGCCAGGATTGTTTGGCCTGTTTCTTCATCAGTGTGAGCACGAAGAGTTGGATCCTCTTCAGTCAACTTTCCGAGAGCAACGCCCATTTTATCTTGGTCAGCTTTAGTTTTTGGTTCAACAGCGATCTCGATAACTGGATCAGGGAAGTTCATTGATTCCAGAATTACTGGATTCTTCTCATCACACAGTGTATCACCTGTACTGGTATCTTTCAAACCAACAGCAGCTGCGATGTCGCCAGAATACACGATGGAAATTTCTTGACGGCTGTTCGCATGCATTTGAAGGATACGACCAATACGTTCACGCTTGTTCTTAGTTGCATTAACTACGTATGATCCGGACTCAAGTACGCCTGAGTAAACACGGAAGAACGTAAGTTTACCAACATAAGGGTCTGTCATGATTTTAAATGCCAAAGCTGCAAACGGCTCTTCATCCGAAGAGTGACGAACAGCTTCTGTACCGTCATCAAGATGTCCAGTAATAGCTGGAACGTCAAGAGGAGATGGCAAGTAATCAACAACAGCATCCAGCATAAGCTGAATCCCTTTGTTTCGGTAGGAAGATCCAGCAATTACAGGGAACAATTTAACTTCAACTACGCCTTTGCGAATTGCAGCTTTAATTTCCGGAATTGTAATTTCTTCGCCTTCCAAATACTTCATAGTCAGATCCTCATCAAGTTCAGCAACTTTCTCGATCAACTCGAGACGCAGCTCCTCAACTTTGGCCAAATATTCTTCCGGAATATCCGTTACTTCGATGTTTTGGCCCAGATCATCTCTGAACATGTGTGCTTTTTGCTCAACTAGGTCGATAATACCAGTGAAATCACTTTCTGCACCAATTGGCAATTGAATAGCA
This sequence comes from Paenibacillus sp. FSL H7-0690, assembly GCF_037980415.1. Classification (NCBI taxonomy): domain Bacteria; kingdom Bacillati; phylum Bacillota; class Bacilli; order Caryophanales; family Paenibacillaceae; genus Paenibacillus; species Paenibacillus sp. FSL H7-0690. The sequence goes on from NZ_CP150281.1 coordinate 6,282,691, forward strand.
ACTGCATTGGCTTGAAGGCGATCACGCATAGTTTCGATTACGTTAAGGAAATCCGCACCGATAATGTCCATTTTGTTTACATATGCAATCCGGGGAACGTTATAACGGTCAGCCTGTCTCCATACGGTTTCAGACTGAGGCTCAACGCCCTCTTTTGCACTAAATACACCAACTGCCCCATCCAATACACGCAGGGAACGTTCAACTTCAACAGTGAAGTCAACGTGTCCTGGGGTATCAATGATATTGATGCGGTGACCTTTCCACGCAGCAGTCGTAGCAGCGGACGTAATCGTGATTCCGCGCTCTTGTTCTTGCTCCATCCAGTCCATTGTAGCAGCACCCTCGTGAACTTCACCGATTTTGTGCGTACGGCCTGTATAGAAAAGAATCCGCTCTGTGGTAGTTGTTTTACCAGCATCAATATGCGCCATGATCCCGATGTTACGTGTATTTTTTAAGGAGAACTCTCTAGCCATGAAATGGATCTCCCTTCAAAATATAAGTTATTTGAATGACCTTTATCCTACCAACGGTAGTGAGCGAACGCTTTGTTTGCTTCAGCCATTTTGTGTGTATCTTCACGTTTCTTAACAGAAGCGCCTGTGTTGTTGGAAGCGTCGATGATCTCAGCCGCCAAACGCTCTTCCATAGTCTTCTCACCGCGGTTGCGAGAGTAGTTTACGAGCCAACGTAATCCCAGAGCAGTACGTCTCTCTGGTTTAACCTCGATAGGTACTTGATAGTTAGCACCACCGACACGACGAGCTTTGACTTCCAAAACCGGCATGATATTCTTGATGGCAGCTTCGAAAACTTCCATCGGATCTTTACCCGTACGTTCTTCAATCAATTTGAATGAATTGTACAGAATGCTTTGAGCGACACCTCTTTTACCACCCAGCATAATGCGGTTAATCAAACGAGTAACCAACTTGCTATTATACAACGGATCTGGCAATACGTCTCTCTTTGTAACTGGACCTTTGCGTGGCATGGATATCCCCCTTTCTTAAATGTTTATTATTCAGATATTGTTATCTTACTTCTTAGCTTTAGGACGTTTTGCACCGTATTTAGAACGAGCTTGCATCCGGTTAGCTACACCTGCTGTATCCAAAGCACCACGAACGATATGGTAACGAACCCCTGCAAGGTCCTTTACTTTACCTCCGCGAAGTAATACAACACTGTGCTCTTGTAAGTTATGTCCGATACCCGGGATATAAGCTGTTACCTCGAGACGGTTCGTCAAACGAACACGGGCATATTTACGAAGCGCTGAGTTTGGTTTACGTGGAGTCATTGTGCCTACACGAGTGCACACACCGCGTTTTTGCGGAGCGCTCAAATTTGTAGCCTCACGCTTGAGGGCGTTATACCCTTTTTGAAGAGCGGGAGATTTAGATTTTTCGATTTTGGCTTGACGGCCTTTACGAACCAATTGGTTAATTGTTGGCATGTTGTTGCCACCCCCTTCCTGAAATGATAGTCGATTTAAGAACTCTAAGCCCACAGACCCAGGCGGTTCATAAAAAGACAAATGAAAAGTTCTTGCCGCTGGTGTTCACCCCAGTACAAAAACATTTCTGTAGCTATTGTTTTAAGACGGCTGCCATCGCAGCGCCAACTTCTATTCCGCAGGCCTTGCCCAAATTCAGCATCGTATCCACATATGTGATCTTAACACCTTGTTTGTTACAAAGCAAAACTATCCTGGAAGTAAGCCTTTGATCTCCGTCCTCTGCCACATAGACTTCTGCGGCTAGGCCCAACTCTACCGCCTTGACGGTTTGTTTGGTACCGATCTTGACCTGAGCATCCTGTAGTCCTCTATCATCAGTCATTCTCTTTACCTCCAATGAACAAGGATAACATGGCTACTCACGCACCTTAGACATTTTAGCATTATCAATAGATGGTGTCAAGAAATTCAGCAACAATTTTTATAGAAATTATACACAGCAGAACACTCATGCCACACCTATGAGTAGGTATGACATGAGCACACTACCATGATTGCTAATTTATTCAGCAGGAACCGTCTCTAAAGATTCAAGTTCGCTTTCTGCATTTGGATCACTTAGCTTAACGTTACGGTAACGGTTCATCCCAGTACCTGCAGGAATCAACTTACCGATAATAACATTTTCTTTAAGTCCAAGCAACTTATCTACTTTACCTTTGATAGCAGCGTCTGTTAGGACACGAGTAGTTTCTTGGAATGATGCAGCTGACAAGAAGGAATCAGTTTCAAGAGACGCCTTGGTAATACCGAGCAAGACTGGTTTAGCAACAGCAGGCTCTTTACCAGACAAGATAGCTTCCTTGTTAGCACCTTCGTACTCATGAATATCCGCAAATGCACCTGGCAACAGACTTGTGTCACCTGCGTCAATGATACGGATCTTCCGAAGCATTTGCTTGATCATAACTTCAATGTGCTTATCATTGATCTCAACGCCTTGGTTACGGTATACACGCTGTACTTCTTGCAGAATGTAGTTTTGTACCCCACGGATCCCTTTGATACGCAGCATTTCTTTAGGGTCAATCGAACCGTCTGTCAGCTCATCGCCGGCTTCGATTTCTTGGCCTTCGCTAACACGTAGACGTGAACCATAAGTAATGGAATAAGTCTTGGATTCTGCTTCACCTTGAACCTCGATTTCGCGACGGTCTTTGGTTTCACGGATTTCCTTGATTACGCCATCGATCTCACTGATTGTAGCTTGACCTTTAGGGTTACGAGCTTCAAACAACTCCTGAATACGCGGCAAACCTTGAGTGATGTCATCACCGGCAACACCGCCGGTATGGAACGTACGCATTGTAAGCTGGGTTCCTGGTTCACCGATAGATTGTGCGGCAATAATACCAACTGCTTCACCAATCTCAACGTGTTTACCAGTTGCCAAGTTACGTCCGTAACATTTCTTACAAACACCATGACGGGCACGGCAGCTCAGTACAGAACGAATTTGCAGCTTAGTTACACCTGCGTTTACAATTGACTCCGCTTTATCGGAGTCAATCAAATCATTGCGGTGAACAATGATTTCGCCTGTTTCTGGGTGACGAACAGTTTCGAAGCAGTAACGACCTTCAATACGGTCATACAGATCTTCGATAACTTCTTTACCATCCTGAATACGACTAACTGTGAAGCCTTTATCGGTTCCACAATCTTCTTCACGGACAATAACGTCCTGGGCAACGTCAACAAGACGACGAGTCAGATACCCTGAGTCAGCGGTACGAAGTGCGGTATCGGCAAGACCTTTACGCGCTCCGTGAGTGGAGATAAAGTACTCCAAGACGGTAAGACCTTCACGGAAGTTCGCCTTGATTGGCAATTCGAAAATCCGACCTGAAGGTGTTGCCATCAGACCACGCATACCACCCAGCTGAGTGATCTGCGATTTGTTACCACGCGCTTTAGAGTCAACCATGAGCATGATAGAGTTGAAACGGTCCATCGACTTAAGCAGGATGTTCGTAAGATCATCCTTAGTCTTCGACCAGATCTCAATAACACGGTCATACCGTTCGTCATTGGTGATCAAACCACGGCGATATTGGTTAGCAACCACATCAACCTTAGCTTCAGACTCTTTCAGGATGGTAACTTTCTCCTCAGGGACAATAACGTCCGACACGGCAACTGTAACACCAGAACGTGTGGAGTAAGTGAATCCGAGTTGTTTAATTTTATCCAAAATCATAGAAGTTTTGGTTGTGTGATAAGTTTCAAAACAACGAGCAATAATCAGACCCAGATATTCTTTACCTACAGCACTGGCTTCTGGAGCGGATTCAATCAGCTCGCGAATGTTCGCGCCTTTTTCGTAGATAAAGTATTTCTCTGGTGTGCCGTGCAGCAAGTTAGTTTTGGTTGCTTCGTTGATATAAGGGAAACTACTTGGGTAGATTTCATTAAAAATGATCTTACCGACCGTAGTAATCAACATTGCATTTTGTTGTTCTTCCGTAAAGCATGTTTTGCCAAGTGCTTTAGCCGGAATAGCAACACGAGCATGAAGTCCTGCAGTTCCGCGTTGGTAAGCTGATACAGCTTCGTTAACGGTACGCAGAATCATACCACTACCCTTTTCTTCCTTGTTATCCATGGTCAAGTAGAAAGTACCAAGGACCATATCCTGGGAAGGTGTTACAACTGGCTTACCGTCTTTAGGGTTCAAGATATTACCAGATGCAAGCATAAGAATGCGTGCTTCCGCTTGAGCTTCTGCAGACAGAGGAACGTGCACCGCCATTTGGTCACCGTCAAAGTCGGCATTGTACGCCGTACATACGAGTGGGTGAAGACGAATAGCGTGACCTTCCACCAAGATCGGTTCAAATGCTTGAATACCGAGACGGTGAAGTGTTGGTGCGCGGTTTAGAAGTACTGGGTGTTCTCTAATTACTTCTTCGAGTACATCCCAAACTTCAGGACTTACGCGTTCAACTTTACGTTTCGCGCTCTTTATGTTGTGGGCAAGACCCTTATTGACCAATTCTTTCATAACAAAAGGCTTGAACAATTCTAACGCCATTTTCTTAGGAAGTCCGCACTGATACATCTTAAGGTACGGTCCTACTACGATAACGGAACGTCCAGAGTAGTCAACCCGTTTACCGAGCAAGTTCTGGCGGAAACGTCCTTGTTTACCTTTCAGCATATGGCTGAGCGATTTAAGCGGACGGTTACCAGGACCGGTTACCGGACGTCCCCGACGGCCGTTATCGATGAGAGCATCGACAGCTTCCTGGAGCATCCGTTTTTCGTTCTGCACGATAATGTCAGGAGCACCGAGATCAAGCAGTCTTTTCAGACGGTTGTTCCGGTTAATAACACGGCGATAGAGATCATTCAAATCAGACGTAGCAAAACGGCCACCATCCAACTGAACCATCGGACGAAGCTCCGGAGGAATAACCGGAAGAACATCCATGATCATCCAATCAGGCTTGTTGCCGGAGTTACGGAACGCTTCAATGACTTCCAGACGTTTGATCGCCCGGTTACGGCGTTGGCCTTGGGCCGTACGCAGTTCTTCTTTGAGGAATTCCAGCTCTTTATCAATGTCGATATCTTGAAGAAGCTTTTTAACAGCTTCAGCACCCATGCCGGCTTGGAAACCATAACCGTATTTTTCACGGTAGCTACGATATTCTTTCTCGGACAGAAGTTGTTTCTTTTCCAGTGGAGTTTCACCTGGATCCGTTACAACATAAGATGCGAAATAGATAATTTCTTCAAGTGATCTTGGAGACATATCTAGTGCAAGCCCCATGCGGCTTGGGATACCTTTGAAATACCAGATATGAGATACCGGAGCGGCCAATTCAATGTGACCCATACGTTCACGACGAACTTTAGCACGGGTAACCTCAACGCCACAACGGTCGCAGACTACGCCCTTATAACGGACACGTTTGTATTTACCGCAATGACATTCCCAGTCTTTTTGTGGTCCAAAGATACGCTCACAGAAAAGACCCTCTTTTTCCGGTTTCAACGTACGATAGTTAATGGTTTCCGGTTTCTTAACTTCTCCGCGGGACCATGAACGAATCTTCTCCGGAGAAGCGAGTCCGATTTTCATAAATTCAAAATTGTTAACGTCCAACAAGGAGCAACCCTCCTTAACCTAATCCTGATTTAGTACCGCTTTGCCCTCTTCTGACTGTTACATCAAAAGAGGGCGTGCGGTCCTTTATAAAATGGAACTTTTAAGCTCCAGCTTGATTATTCTACTCCGACTTCTGAACCTTCTAAATTGAGGCTTAGTTTGTCGCCTGACGTCTCGTCCTCATCGTCCAATTCTCTCATTTCAATTTCCTGCTCGTCACCGCTAAGAATCTTAACATCCATACCCAGGGACTGCAGTTCTTTGATCAATACCTTGAACGACTCAGGAACACCTGGTTCCGGTACATTTTCACCTTTGACAATGGATTCGTACGTCTTCACGCGACCAACCACGTCATCGGATTTCACGGTCAAAATTTCTTGCAATGTATATGCAGCACCGTAAGCTTCAAGCGCCCACACTTCCATCTCCCCGAAACGCTGTCCACCAAATTGAGCTTTACCACCCAATGGTTGCTGCGTAACTAGTGAGTAAGGTCCTGTTGAACGGGCGTGAATCTTATCATCAACCATGTGCGCCAGTTTGATCATGTGCATGACACCGACAGTAACTTCACGTTCGAAGCGTTCACCTGTACGGCCATCATACAGTACAGTTTTACCATTACGCTGCATACCTGCTTCTTCCATCGTATCAAACACGTCGTACTCACGCGCTCCGTCGAATACCGGCGTTGCAATGTGAATTCCCAGACGCAATGCGGCCATACCAATATGGACCTCAAGCACCTGTCCGATGTTCATACGAGAAGGAACGCCCAGAGGGTTAAGAACAACCTGTACTGGCGTACCGTCCGGAAGGAACGGCATATCTTCTTCTGGCAGGATACGGGCAACGACACCCTTGTTACCGTGACGTCCGGCCATCTTGTCTCCCTCAGAGATCTTACGTTTCTGAGCGATGTAGACACGAACCAATTGATTTACACCAGGAGGCAGCTCATCGCCGTTCTCACGTGTAAAGACTTTAACGTCCACGATAATACCATCACTACCATGAGGAACGCGTAAAGAGGTATCCCGTACTTCACGAGCTTTCTCACCAAAGATAGCGTGCAGGAGACGTTCTTCTGCTGTCAGTTCAGTTACACCCTTAGGAGTAACCTTACCCACCAGAATGTCACCAGCACTGATTTCCGCACCGATGCGGATGATTCCGCGCTCATCAAGATTGCGCAGAGCTTCTTCGCCGACGTTCGGAATATCGCGCGTAATTTCTTCAGGTCCCAATTTAGTGTCGCGAGCTTCAGATTCGTATTCTTCGATATGAATCGAAGTATATACATCTTCCTTAACCAGCTTTTCACTTAACAGGATCGCATCCTCGTAGTTGTAACCTTCCCAAGTCATGAACGCAACGACTACGTTACGGCCAAGAGCAAGTTCGCCCATTTCTGTGGAAGGACCGTCTGCCAGGATATCACCCTTCTTAACAATATCCCCTCTTTTAGCTAGAGGACGTTGGTTAATACAGGTACCTTGGTTAGAACGCATAAATTTGTGTAATTTATATTTAACGATATCGCCTTTAACTTCCTTGCCTTCGACAGTCTCAACGCGACGCAGCCAAATTTCATTAGCTGAAGAACGTTCGATAATACCGTCATACTTGGAAACGATACATACGCCAGAATCCTTAGCGGATTTATGTTCCATCCCTGTTCCGACCAGCGGAGCTTTTGGAATTAGAAGCGGAACAGCTTGACGTTGCATGTTAGATCCCATCAGTGCGCGGTTGGAGTCATCGTTCTCAAGGAACGGAATGAGCGCCGTAGCGACAGATACAACCTGTTTAGGCGAAACGTCCATGTAATCGACACGATTACTTGGCATCGTTGTAATGTTGTCTGAGTCTTTGTTGTAACGAACGATTACCATGTCTTCTTTAAAGGTGCCATCTTCTTCGATCAACACGTTAGCCTGAGCAACTACATAATTATCTTCCTCATCAGCAGTCAGATAGTCAATTTGCTCAGTCACCTTACCAGTCTTCGGATCCACCCAACGATACGGAGCTTCAATAAAGCCGTATTCATTGATGCGGGCAAAGGTAGACAAGGAGTTGATCAACCCGATGTTTGGACCTTCCGGCGTTTCAATTGGACACATCCGACCGTAGTGACTGTGATGGACGTCACGAACTTCAAAGCCCGCGCGTTCACGTGTCAAACCACCAGGTCCGAGGGCGGACAGACGACGTTTATGCGTAAGTTCCGCAAGCGGGTTCGTCTGATCCATAAATTGAGACAGCTGGGAGCTACCGAAGAACTCTTTAATAGACGCGATGACCGGACGAATATTGATCAGAGCCTGAGGCGTAATCGCATTAGCATCCTGAATCGACATTCTTTCACGTACAACACGTTCCATCCGGGACAAACCGATACGGAACTGATTCTGCAAGAGTTCACCTACAGAACGCAGACGACGGTTACCCAAGTGGTCAATATCATCGGTATTGCCAATTCCGTGAAGCAAATTAATAAAGTAGCTGATTGAGGATATAATATCAGCTTGAGTAATATGCTTAACAGATTTGTCGATATTGCCGTTAGCGATCAGCTTAATAACCCGGCCTTCTTCAATTGGCGAGAATACGTCAATTGTTTGAAGAGGAATATCTTCGCTGTCCATAACTCCACCAGTAACACGGTAGTTTTTAAAGGCAACATTCTTTTCGAAATATGGAATCAATTCATCAAGCAGTCTACGATCGACCATTTGGCCGGATTCTGCCAGGATTTCTCCAGTAGAGTCGTCAACCAAAGGCTGAGCAAGACGCTGATTGAAAAGACGGTTCTTAATGTGTAGCTTTTTATTGATTTTGTAACGGCCTACATTAGCTAGGTCGTAGCGTTTTGGATCAAAGAAACGCGCAACCAGCAAACTTTTGGCATTGTCTAGTGTCGGCGGTTCGCCCGGACGCAAACGCTCATAAATTTCAATAAGCGCCTTCTCCGTGGAGTCCGTGTTGTCTTTATCCAGCGTATTGCGAATATATTCATCATTGCCAAGCAATTCCAGAATTTCGGCATCACTACCGAAACCGAGAGCACGCAAAAGTACGGTAACAGGAATTTTACGAGTCCGATCGATACGAACATACATAATGTCCTTAGCATCGGTTTCAAGTTCCAACCAGGCTCCGCGGTTCGGGATTACTGTGGCGGTGTAGGTTTTTTTGCCGTTCTTATCCACTTTTGTGCTGAAATAGACGCTTGGAGAGCGAACCAACTGGCTGACAATAACCCGTTCCGCACCATTAATAATAAAAGTGCCGGTCTCCGTCATCAGCGGGAAATCTCCCATGAACACTTCCTGCTCTTTAACCTCACCGGTCTCTTTATTAATGAGCCGCACCTTTACACGCAGAGGAGCCGCATACGTTACGTCCCGCTCTTTAGCGTCGTCAACCGTATATTTCGGTTCACCCAGGCTGTAATCAATGAACTCTAGTACCAAATTACCTGTGAAATCCTGGATCGGCGAGATGTCCTGAAACATTTCCCGCAATCCTTCCTCCAAAAACCAATCATAAGATTTTTGTTGGATCTCGATCAGGTTCGGGACCTCGAGTACCTCGTTAATTCTCGCATAGCTCCGCCGAGTGCGTCGACCATACTGAACAAGATGTCCTGCCAACTTTACTCACCCCTCATGTCTACTCACTTAAAAATTGATTGCGAACCCTTGTTTGGAACCGTATAATGGAACCATACTACAAGGATTCAGTCATAAATAAAAGAAAAGCCCTTATCGAAATCTTCGAAAAAAGAGCGCATTTATCCATGACCAAAATACTCCTTATCAAGTAGATTTGCCCAAAACGTACATATTATACGTCACCAAGCAATAGTTTATGCGCTATTATCTATTACCACGCAGCATTTGCTACGTTAGAGCATAGACAACCAACTCGCAAAAACTTGCCGTGCGGCATGCGCTAGCCGGGCGACAATATATTGCTTGACATTTCAGCAAACTAAAGACATGGAGCCTATCTTAATACTGACATTTTATAATAATACCATTATCACTATCACATGTCAATAACCTATTGTATTTTATTTTTGCGCTTTAATAATACGATAGCCTTTGTCTTTCCCCACTTCTTCCACCATTGAGAACAAGCTTTCTAGTTTTGCCACTGCGGATGGAGCGCCCTGCTTCTTCTGAATCACAATCCACAGATAGCCACCCTCATTTAAATGTTCATACGCATCTTCAAAAATCTTATGCACTACAGCTTTTCCTGCACGAATCGGAGGATTAGTTAGAATCACATCGAACTTCTGCTGCTCATTCAATGCGCCGAGCACATCGCTTTCCATTATCGTAACATTCCGGATTCCATTGTGCTGAGCATTCTCACGCGCCAGTTCTACCGCACGACTGTTAATATCAATCATGGTTACATGTCCTTTGGGAGCTAGGTATGCTGCACTTAATCCAATCGGCCCATAACCACAACCTACATCAAGCACCGCTGAACCGTCCGGAATTATCATAGCTTCAATAAGAACTCGGCTACCGTAATCGATGTCCCCTTTAGAGAATACACCGGCATCGCTCGTAAAACGAAAGCTTTTGCCTCTTAGTACGGTATCAATGCTACGTCTGTCATGACGTACTTCCGGCTGCTGCGAATAATAATGTTGCGACATCTCTTTCCTCCCTTTCCTATTATGTTAGCAGTTGGTATATACGCCCTACTAACTCTATTTATAAAACAAACCCCTTGAACAAGTTCAAGGGGTTTTCAGTAATAGAAGGAATTACTTCACTTCTACAGCTGCGCCTGCTTCTTCCAATTTTGCTTTAGTAGCTTCGGCTTCGTCTTTGCTTACTTTTTCTTTGATTGCTTTTGGTGCGTTGTCTACAAGATCTTTAGCTTCTTTCAAGCCAAGACCAGTGATTTCGCGAACGATTTTGATAACGTTGATTTTGGAAGCGCCAGCGCCTGTCAAAATTACGTCAAATTCGGATTGCTCTTCAGCTACTGCTGCTACTGCACCGCCAGCTGCTACTGGAGCTGCTGCAGTTACGCCGAATTCTTCTTCAATTGCTTTAACCAGGTCGTTCAGTTCCAATACGCTCATGCCTTTAATTGCTTCCAAGATTGCTTCTTTACTCATGATTGAACCTCCATTTTATATTTAAATTTATTTGTGGTATTGATTATGCTGCAAGAGTCAAAGGCTTACGCGCTTTGTTCTTCTTTTTCAGCAACAGCTTTAACTGCAAGCGCGAAGTTGCGCATTGGAGCTTGAAGTACGCTAAGCAGCATGGACAGCAAACCATCGCGGGATGGAAGCTCAGCCAGTGCTTTCAGTTGTTCCGCGTCAATGACACGACCTTCAACTACGCCGCCTTTCAATTTCAAAGCGTCGTTTTTCTTGGCGAAATCGTTCAAAATTTTAGCTGGTGCTACTGCATCAGTTGTGCTGAATGCGATAGCTGTTGGACCAGTCAAAACTTCATCCAATTCACTCAACTCAGCCGCAGCAGTTGCGCGACGCAGCAATGTGTTCTTCAGGACTTGAAACTCAACGCCAGCTTCACGAAGTTGCTTACGCAGTTCAGTCACTTGGGAAACGTTCAATCCACGGTAGTCAGCTACAACAGTCGAAAGACTGTTTTGCAGTTTTGCAGTAACGACGTCAACCGCGTCTTGTTTTGCTTGAATTACTTTTGCATTTGCCAATGTATACACCTCCTGAAAATTTATGTGTCGGCGTTCTTTCCAAGGAAAGCTTCACCGCTCCTACGCAGGCAGTAGAAAAGCCTCCGCAGAATCACGAAGGCTTGATAAAACGAAAGTTATACGAGCGAGCTCGTTACTTCTTGTTTCTATCACAACACCTCGGTAGGAAATTAAGCACTAAGGCACCTACTGTCTACGGTAAGCATATTCAAGGTTAAGATTGATACCTTAAGTTTCACAACTGTTATAGATTATCAAAATTGACTCAAAGAGTCAACCCTTAATTATCTGAAGACGGTTGTGTTCACACGAGCGCTAGGTCCCATTGTGGAAGAAATCGAGATGCCTTTAAGGTATACACCTTTAGCAGCAGCTGGTTTCGCACGGTTCAAAGCGTCGATAAGAGCTTTAAGGTTATCGTTCAATTGTGCAGCATCAAAGGACACTTTGCCGATTGGCGCGTGAATTTGACCTGCTTTGTCGAGACGGTATTCGATTTTACCGGCTTTGATTTCTTGCACAGCCTTGGAAACATCGAATGTAACTGTGCCAGCTTTAGGGTTAGGCATAAGACCTTTACCACCAAGCAGACGACCCAGTTTACCGACTTCACTCATCATATCAGGTGTAGCTACGCAGACATCAAATTCAAACCAGCCTTGTTGAATTTTGTTGATCATGTCTTGATCACCAACAAAATCAGCGCCAGCAGCTTCAGCCTCTTTCGCTTTTTCACCTTTTGCAAATACAAGCACGCGTTGTGTTTTACCAGTGCCGTGAGGCAGGACAACAACACCACGAACTGCTTGGTCTTGTTTACGTGGGTCTACACCCAGACGAACTGCTGCTTCAACGGTTTCGTCGAACTTAGCAGTCGCTGCCTTTTTCACAAGCTCTACAGCTTCTGAAGGCTCGTAAGTTGCTTCGCTGTTGATCAGCTTAGCAGCTTCTTGGTATTTCTTACCATGTTTAGCCATGAAAATGTTCCTCCTTTGTGGTGTTAGCGGAAATTCCTCCCACATACTTGCGGGTCACGAATGACCGATTCTTCGAAAACTACTAGTCTTCGATTGTGATACCCATACTGCGGGCAGTACCTTCAACCATACGCATTGCAGCTTCAACAGTTGCAGCGTTAAGGTCAGGCATTTTTGTTTCAGCAATTTCACGTACCGCAGCGCGGCCGATTTTTGCTACTTTTTTCTTGTTTGGTTCGCCGGATCCTTTTTCTACTTTAGCAGCGATGCGAAGCAGAACAGCAGCCGGAGGAGTTTTAGTGATGAAAGTAAAGGAACGGTCTTCAAATACTGTAATTTCAACCGGAATGATCAAGCCAGCCTGGTCGGCAGTACGAGCATTAAACTCCTTACAGAATGCCATGATGTTGACACCTGCTTGACCTAACGCCGGACCTACTGGAGGCGCTGGATTCGCTTTCCCTGCAGGAATCTGCAGTTTCACCATTTTAATAACTTTTTTAGCCATGAGTGACACCTCCTTGCAAAAATAGTGGTCTTCGAACGCCAATAGCGCTCTCCCACAAGAAACCCTAGCTTATGTTATATTTTCTCCACTTGAGTGAAATCCAACTCTAGCGGGGTTTCCCGTCCAAACATGTTAACATGCACTTTGATCTTGCTCTTGTCAGCCAAAATTTCTTCCACGGAGCCCACAAAATTCGCAAACGGACCAACCATAATACGTACGGATTCCTTGATTTCGAAATCAATCTTCGCTTTAGGTTCAACCATGCCCATATGCTTCAGAATTTGTTCTACCTCTTCCGGAAGCAAAGCTGTTGGTTTAGACCCTGAGCCTGTCGAACCAACAAATCCAGTAACGCCCGGAGTATTGCGGACAACATACCAGGAATCATCAGTCTGAACCATTTCCACCAAAACATATCCGGGGTAAACCTTACGCATAACGGTTTTTTTCTTACCGTCTTTGTTTACGATTTCTTCTTCCATAGGAACAAGAACGCGGAATATTTTGTCTTCCATGCCCATGGACTCAACGCGCTTTTCCAAATTGGCTTTGACCTTATTCTCATACCCAGAATAGGTATGAACGACATACCATCTTTTTTCCATATCAAGCCACCTGGGACCTCTCTAAATAATCGCTTCAATCACAGCGGAAATACCGATGTCCAGAACCCAGAAGTAAATAGCGACAACTACAATCGTACCGAGAACGATCAATGTATAGTTGGTCAATTCTTTACGACTTGGCCAGCGAACCTTTTTGAGTTCACTCCAGCTCTCAGTGAAAAAGGAAAACATAGACTTGAAACTACGTTTCATGCCGACTACACCTCCACAGACTATCTGGTTTCGCGATGAGGAGTTTGCGAGTTACAATACTTGCAAAATTTCTTCATCTCCATGCGGTCGGGGTGATTTCGCTTGTTTTTGGTAGTCGCATAGTTTCTTTGTTTGCAACTTGTACAAGCCAAAGTGATAATTACCCGCATGATGTGCACCTCCCGAGACGTCCTTCTAATTCACATTAGAAGACGCAAATATTGATCCTAAAAAAAGCCGCGAATTTAGGCCTACCTAAAACACTTTAGCATAATGTCAAGGTCTGTGTCAACGAAAGAATTCCGTTCTGCACTGGGTAATTCCGGGTTTAGTAGTCATATGGCCGTACCCTGTCTTTGGGTCTATCTCTTCCTCACACTTCGCTGTCTTCCTTACCATTATGGGGTATTCCGTCTGTGTATAAACCTACCTTCAACGGCAACGACTAAAATCGGCTCAAATAGTAATTTATGGTGCAAGCACCTAATTCTATCCGAGTGATTTCAAAAAGACTAAAAAAAAGAACTCGATGTCCGAGCCCTCTCTTGTTCATTATATCATCAATTGTCACGTACTTCTAGATATCTTTCTAATTTCCTTTTTACTCGTTGTAGAGCGTTATCAATAGACTTTACATGCCGCTTAAGATCTTCAGCAATCTCTTGATAGGATCTTCCGTCTAAATACAACATCAGAACCTTGCGCTCCAAGTCACTTAGAATCTCCGCCATCTTATCTTCAAGACCAATGAATTCTTCTTGATTAATAATTAGCTCTTCTGGATCTAGAACCTGTGTTCCACAAATGACATCCATAAGTGTTCTATCAGAATCTTCGTCATAAATGGGCTTGTCCAAGGAAACATAAGAGTTCAGCGGAATATGTTTCTGACGAGTGGCCGTCTTAATAGCCGTTATAATCTGTCGTGTAATGCAGAGCTCAGCAAAAGCCTTGAATGAAGAGAGCTTGTCACCTTTAAAGTCACGAATAGCCTTGTATAGACCAATCATTCCTTCTTGTACAATATCTTCACGGTCTGCCCCGATCAAGAAATAAGAGCGGGCTTTAGCACGTACAAAGTTACGGTATTTATTAATCAAGTGTTCTAATGCGCCACTGTCGCCACCACGGAAAGCCTCGACAATATCTTCATCACTTATGAAATCATACTCAGACAGCATTATTTCCTTGAGGTCGACACTCACCAAGAATCCCCCCGGCTGCAACGCAAGACACATCGTTACTTCGCGAAATATAGGATCAGTATATATTATGTTACCTTCCACCGTCAACCGGAGTTTGTCCAAAATCAATCTAGAATAGCATAAATTGGAATAAAATATTTCCTGATTCTTCCTCGATCTCACTGTCTGCGCCATTTTTCCAACTTACTGCGCACATCGGGAGGCAGTTTGTCTTCCAAAGAATGACGAGTAGAACTGACACCGCCAGGTTCAATAGCTTTTTTTACTTGTTTCTGATTCTCTTCAATTTCCAGATGCAATTCCCTTGCCGAAATTCGCAATGCACCTTGTGCAAAAATAATATGCTGCTCTATAAAATCACTCGTAGCCACATAGATCTGCCGGCGCCGATTGCTATATTCCCCAACCAGTCGCTCAATGCATTCATCTGCGGTTTCTTTTTCCTTGGTGAAGTACACCTGGACCTTACCCTGGACAAAAGACCTTCCCAACCCCGGAACACGGTATGCATCAAAAACAGCAATAACTCTTCGTCCAGAGAAAGCCTGGTAATCTGCCAGCAAATCCATCAAGCGGTCGCGTGCTTCCTGCATACCAATCTGGGACAGTGCCACAAGTTCCGGCCAGCCACCGATCATGTTATATCCATCCACAAGCAGCACATCGCGCCAGTCGGCCATAGCTATCCCTGCTGTTGCCGGCGGCGTATCACTTCATACATAATGACTCCTGCGGCGACAGAGGCATTTAATGAATTGATCTTTCCGGCCATCGGCAGCTTAAGAAGTACATCACATTTTTCACGAATCAGGCGTCCCATTCCTTTATTCTCATTGCCAATTACAACAGCTACCGGACCCGTGAAAATATCGGATTGGTATAGATTCTGATCGGTATCCACGTCTGTTCCTACTACCCAGACTCCCTGCTCTTTTAGACGGTCAATGGTCTGACCCAGGTTTGTAACCCGGGCAACCGGAACATACTCCACAGCACCCGCGGATGTTTTGGACACGGTCGCAGTTATCTGAGCCGAACGGCGTTTAGGTACGATTACCCCATGTACTCCAGTACAATCCGCCGTCCGCAGAATCGAGCCCAGGTTATGGGGATCTTCAATTTCATCAAGCAAAATAAGGAATGCCGGTTCCCCTTTGGCTTCTGCTATAGCTAACAGATCATCCACTTCAACATAGGCAAATGGTGCTGCTTGTGCAACCACCCCTTGATGCTGCACGCCTGGTGCCAGTTGATCCAGCTTACGCTTGTCCACATGCTGAATGACAATTCCCGCTTTCCGGGCTTCTGCAACGATGGGTGCTGTCAGATGCTTCTGGGCTGTCTCTGCAATCCAAATTTTATTTAATGTACGACCAGCACGAAGCGCTTCAAGCACAGAATGCTTCCCTGCCAATATTTCCTCTTCAGTCTTCAATTCTTCTTCCATGTTCACTTCTCCTATTTTCTATTTCACCAAAGCCTATCACGGCTGTTTCAACATAAACTGTATACCCTTGTGCACAATTTCTTCTATTCTCTCCTGTTGTCCTGTGTAGTACAAGTGACCAATCAAGCACTCAAAAGCTGTAGCATGACGGTATTCAAGCACATCCGCATTCTTAGGAACACTTCCCGATTTCGCATTTCTTCCCTGACGGGCGACATCCTTCTCCTCTTCCGTGAGACTAGGCTCCAAAAAGTTCAGAATTGCACACTGTGCTTTAGCGGATACCAGCCCTGTAGCAGAACGATGCAAATGGTTCGGACGCAAATTCGGAAGAGATACTAAATACTGGCGAACAGCCACCTCATAGATAGCATCTCCTACATAAGCTAGAACAATAGGCGAAAGTAGTCGCGCAGGTTTGGAAGGCTCATAAGGAAACCATCCGTTATCAAACTTGCGTTCCTCACTCATTTACGACGCCACCGCATTCCTTGTGGAGTATCCTCAAGCAATATGCCCAAGCGGCCTAATTCATCACGGATCTCGTCAGACCGGCTCCAATTCTTATTCTTACGAGCTTCAACCCGCTCGGCGATCAACCGTTCAACTTCTTCACTTGCTATTTCCTCTTCCAGTTCAGGCGTCAATCGCAGCACAGCATTCATTTCGCCAAAAGCTTGCAGTAATGCAGCAAAATCAGCAGGAGCAGCCTCGTTATTCGCAAGCGTATGGTTTGCCAGGCTCACCCAATCGAACATAGCCGTGATCGCATCAGGCGTATTAAAGTCATCCTGCATTCTAGCATGGAAATTGGCCACTATAGCTGACAGCTTATCATTAATCTCTGAGTTGACCTCACCTTGAGCACCATCAGCAGCGAGTTCAAGCCGATGTTTAACGTTACTCTCTGCAAGCGTGATCCGTTCAACGCTCTTTTCGGCGGAAGTCATAGATTCCTCTGAGAAATTCAGCGGGTTACGGTAATGGGTCGATAGCATGAAATAGCGGATAGCTCCTGCTTTAAAACGCTCACGGATGTCTTTTACAAGCCAGCCATTACCGAGCGATTTCGACATTTTCTCGTCCCCGATGTTGATGAATCCATTATGCATCCAGTAATTAGAGAGTGGTTTACCAGTCAGAGCTTCGGTCTGAGCGCATTCACATTCATGATGCGGGAACTGCAAATCTTGTCCACCACCATGGATATCAATCGTATCTCCCAAGAACTCTCGCGCCATAGCCGAGCATTCAATATGCCAGCCGGGACGTCCGTCTCCCCAAGGGCTACTCCAGTGCACTTCACCAGGTTTGGCTGCTTTCCAAAGCACAAAATCCTCCGGTTTTTCCTTACGTGAGTCCACCTCAACACGGATACCAAACTGCAGCTCATCCAGATTCTGACGAGATAATTTACCGTAGTCTTCAAATTTTGAAGTGCGGTAATATACATCGCCGCCGCTTTCGTATGCGTATCCTTTTTCCTCAAGCTCTTTAATAAATCCAATGATCAGCTCCATGCTTTCCGTTACACGGGGATTCAAGGTTGCCGGTTTAACACCAAGCCCTTCCAGGTCGTCACGGTAAGCAGCAATGAAAGTTTCCGCTACCTCTGCTACAGTAGTGTTCATTTCTTCGGCTTTGCGAATCAGTTTATCATCGACATCCGTGAAATTCGTAACATACCGCACCTCATTACCTAACTGCTCCAAGTAATTCCGGACCATATCAAAAACAATTATAGGTCTAGCATTTCCGATATGCATATATCCATAAACGGTTGGACCACACACATACATCTTAACTTTGCCCGGCTCCTGGGGCACAAACTGCTCCTTGCTGCGTGTCATTGTGTTATATATTTGTAAAGCCATCCTTATTCCAGCCCTTTCTGTTCTTCCGGATTCCTTAATACCGGGATGCTTAAATTTCGTAGTCACCAATATACTGCTGAGCTTCTGCTATCCGCTGTGCGGTTTTTTGTTTATCTTCTGCGCCAAGCTTTTCCCTAATTTCTTCGATTTCTTTCTGCAAAAACCGCAATGAATCGACAAGCGGGTCAGGCATCTTCGTATGATCGAGCCGATCGGATACCCGTTCTCCATTACGTTTTACCACACGACCTGGATTCCCTACTACTGTACTGTTGTTAGGCACTTCACGCAACACAACTGCATTCGAACCTATATTTGAATTGTCACCAATACGAAAAGATCCTAAAACCTTCGCACCGGAACCAATAACTACATTGTTGCCGACCGTGGGATGTCGCTTACCTTTTTCTTTTCCTGTTCCTCCAAGCGTAACCCCTTGATAGATTATAACATCATCACCGATTTCGCAGGTTTCTCCAATAACAATCCCCATACCATGGTCGATAAACAGCCTATTTCCGATGACAGCTCCAGGATGGATCTCAACACCAGTCATAAATCTGCTAAACTGCGAAACCATACGAGCCATTGTATACCAGCGGCGTTTGAAAAAAGAGTGGGCGATCCGGTGACCCCAAATGGCGTGCAAGCCGGCATATGTGAAGACAACCTCGAACCAGCTGCGGGCAGCAGGATCGTTATCAAATACCGCCCGAATGTCCGACTTAATATGCTTAAACATCACGGTTCCTCTCTTCTTAACTTCCTTATCTCCTGTTTACAGGTACATAAGAAAGGTATTGTCTCCAGGCCCATCATCCTTATCATACATATGCGGTGAGTGTTCGCTTGGTTTGTTATCTCGTAGAAATATAAGACAAAGAGTATTGTATGAAAATTATTTTTGCTTATATTTAGACAAAAAACGCCCCTGCAGCATAATGCTGCAGAGACGTTTAACCGCGGTTCCACTCTGCTTGAACGAATCAAATGAGCCGCTATTGTAACAAACGGCAGAATTTCTTCGTTCCACTTGGCATCATTAACGGCGACGTTCCCGGCGCGATCTAATGAGCCTTAAAAAGGTCATTCAACCGTGCAGCTCACAGGCGCATGTTCTGCCCCGGACAAATGAATAACTCCCAGCCCGAAAGGGTGTCCCTTTCTCGGTTATTCTCTCTGGCAATTGTCTTCAATGGACGTACTTCTCCTGATCACAGCTATTATCATATAATTCTATCTTAGCGCAAAAGACAAGATACTGACAAGGGGGTTTAGTCGTATGAAATACGACCTTAAGCGCCCTTAATTTGTGATTTCAAACGTTCGATGACCCGGTTTTTGCCGAGCAAAGCAATGGTTATATTAAGATCACGTCCGTGCGTTTGTCCGGTCAGAGCCACACGAATTGGCATAAAGAGTGCTTTGCCCTTATGACCTGTTTCTTTCTGTACTTCCTTAATCAGAACAGCCATGTTGCTTGCACTGAAATCCTGACAGGCTTCAACCTTAGCCAGAAAAGCAGACAATACCTCAGGAACTTGGCTTTCAGCCAGAACCTGTGCTGCTTCCGTTTCTAATTCTAGGTGACTGCGGAAGAACAGTTCCGATAGCGCCACGATGTCAGAAGCTGCAGTCATCTGCTCTTGATACAACGCGACAAGGCTTTCCGCCCATGCTTGTTGCTCTTCGTTCAGCTCAGCAGGTATTTTACCCGCTTTTTGCAGATGTGGAATAGCTAGCGCAGAGATCCGTTTAGGATCAGCATGCTTAATATAATGATTATTCAGATGCGCCAGCTTGTTTTTATCGAATACAGCCGGGCTTTTGGACAAACGGTCCGCATCAAAAATAGAAATAAGTTCTTCTTTACTGAAGATCTCTTCTTCTCCCTCTGGAGACCAGCCAAGCAGAGAAATGAAGTTAACCAGAGCCTCAGGTAAGTAACCCAATTCATCATATTGCTCGATAAACTGAATAACGGATTCATCCCGTTTGCTGAGCTTCTTGTGGTTGTCGCCAACAATAAGCGTCATGTGACCAAATAAAGGTGGCTCCCAGCCAAGCGCTTCATAGATCATAAGCTGGCGGGGTGTGTTGGAAATATGGTCTTCTCCACGCAATACGTGAGTAATAGCCATCAGATGATCGTCAACAGCTACCGCGAAGTTATAGGTCGGAATTCCGTCCTTCTTCACAATAACAAAGTCACCCATTTCTTTTGTGTCAAAAGAAATACTGCCTTTTACGAGATCATCAAACGCATACGTACGATCTTCTGGCACACGGAAGCGAATGCTAGCCACTCGTCCCTCAGCTTCAAAAGCTAAACGTTGCTCTTCAGTCAGATCACGGTGTTTGCCAGAATAACGAGGCGTTTCTCCGCGGGCAGTCTGTTCTTCACGTTCCGCTTCCAGCTCTTCCTCTGTGCAATAGCAGCGGTAAGCCAAACCTCTGTCCAGCAAATCCTGCCAATGTACACGATATAAGTCAAGACGTTCTGTCTGACGATAAGGTCCGTACTCTCCGCCCACATCAACGCTCTCATCCCAATCCATACCCAGCCATTTCAAATACTTAAGCTGGCTCTCTTCACCACCAGCGACATTGCGCTTTACGTCTGTATCTTCAATTCTGATAATGAATTTACCGCCTTTATTACGGGCGAACAGATAGTTAAACAGCGCCGTTCTGGCGTTACCTATATGTAAATGTCCCGTAGGGCTCGGTGCGTAACGCACCCGGACTTCATCCGTCATTGTATTCCCTCCGCTTCATATGGTTGAACTTAATTTACTACTTAGACCATCTCAAGATGATATCACATCTTGGAGTAGACAGACAATAGATTGTGCGGCAATTCCTTCGCCGCGTCCGGCAAAACCAAGCTGCTCAGTTGTAGTAGCTTTAACATTCACCTTGGACGGGTCAGCATTAAGCGCACGTGCGATAATCTCGGTCATTTGTGGAATGTACGGAGCCATCTTAGGCTTTTGGGCGATAATCGTTGAATCGATATTTCCCAGCTTATATCCTCGCTCACGAGCAAGTGCCCATACCTCTTCTAATAACTTCAAGCTATCTGCGTCCTTAAAAGCTGGATCTGTATCCGGAAAATGTCTGCCAATATCACCAAGTCCAAGTGCGCCTAGAATCGCGTCACTAACTGCATGTAGCAGCACATCTGCATCGGAATGCCCAAGCAATCCTTTTTCGTATGGAATCGTAACTCCCCCAATAATACAAGGCCTGCCCTCTACCAGCTGATGCACATCAAATCCTTGTCCTACAGCGATCATGATTGTCCCTCTCCCCTGTTTCTTTCTGTGAATTCTGCATAATCCAAATCATCAGGTGTCGTAATCTTAATATTTCTGTAGCTTCCCTCTACCACAGAAACCGGAATCCCCGCACGCTCCGCCAAGCTGGAGTCATCGGTGCCCAGAAAGCCATCCCGCTCCGCCGCTGCATAAGCCTCCAGCAAATCAGAAAGACGAAAAGTCTGCGGGGTTTGAATCGCCCACAGACTTCGCCGATCCGGCGTAGACAGTACTTGTCCTTCATTATCCACCTGTTTGATCGTATCCTTGACGGGTACAGCAAGAACCGAAGCACCCATCTGCTTCGCTCGTTCGTAGCAAGCCTCAATTTCATTTGGCTGTACAAACGGACGAACACCATCATGTACCATTACCCACTGTGTCGTAAGTTTCAACAACCCTTTATGTACGGAATGCTGACGCTCAGATCCACCAGTTACTATAGCCTTAACCTTGTCCAGCTTATAGAGCTGTATCCATTCCCGGCAGCGTTCAATATCCTCTTCACCGGTTACGAGCACGATTTCAGAGATCAATTCGTGCTGCTGGAATACCTCCAGCGTATGAACGATAATCGGCTTCCCCTGCAGTAACAAATATTGCTTGCTCTCCGCAGTTCCCATTCGCGTTCCTCTGCCTGCCGCCACAATGACGACGCCCACACTGTTTGACATTAATCTGGCTCCTGTCTTTCACGTATAATCCCATCATAACGTGTTTGGCGGGCATTTCCAACCCATAGGACAGTCCCCATACACTTTATCTTCACTTATTGCGCTTTTTCCAAAAGTTTTGGCTTAGCAAATATCATTCGGCCAGCCGAAGTTTGCAGCACGCTAGTGACCAGAACCTCCATCGTAGTCCCGATATATTCACGTCCGCCTTCTACAACAATCATCGTTCCATCATCTAAGTAGGCTACCCCTTGCCCATGTTCTTTGCCATCCTTAATGACCTGAACTACGATTTCCTCACCAGGCAGCACTACAGGCTTCACAGCATTCGCCAGATCGTTAATATTCAGAACGGAAACACCCTGCAATTCGCAAACCTTATTTAAGTTGAAATCATTAGTGACTACTTTACCTTGGAGTACCTTCGCTAACTTCACTAACTTACTGTCAACCTCAGAGATTTCTTCAAAATCTCCCTCATAGATCAATACCTTCACATCAAGCTCTTTTTGAATTTTATTGAGAATATCAAGCCCACGCCGTCCCCGGTTCCGCTTCAACAGATCCGAGGAATCAGCAATATGCTGGAGCTCTTCAAGCACGAATTCAGGTATGACAATGGTTCCCTCAATAAATCCCGTCTTACAAATGTCAGCGATTCTTCCATCGATAATAACACTTGTGTCGAGAATTTTATGTTCCTCAAGCCCGCGGCCTTCCGGCTCAGCCGCTTGACCCCAGCGTCCAGATGTCCACAGTGCAGCTAGCTCCTCTTTTTTCTCCAAACCGATCCGCAGCCCCAGATATCCAAAAGCTAACGTAGCTGGCACTTGCAGCAGCTGCCCAGCTTTCCCAAGCCAGATCATTGCAGGGTATAACAGGAGAGATAACAGAAGCCCCCCTGTTAGCCCAGCTGCACTTGCAGCTAATTCATTCATTGGAATACGCGAACAGTAGTGAACCGCCTCCCGCAGTTTTGAACCTCCCCATTCCGCGCATAAAGACCCCGCAAACAAAAAAATAATGGCACCCAGCACCGTAAATAAAATGCTTCCTTCTACAGGTAAGCTTTCACCCAGCTTTTCCATCCCCTTGGGGAATCCTCTTTCGAGCGCATGGTATAGCGAAAAACCTGACCAAGCACCACATATTAAGGCAAAAGACAAAATCACTTTTTTCCACATAACCTAACGCACCTCCTTTTTATTCATCCTAAATGGATCTATTCCTCACCAGTATGTTCCAATTTTCAAGACGATAAACTTGGGGTAGCGCTGGAAATGCAAAAAGGCTTTGCCATCCCCCAGGGAAGACAAAACCTTTGGTCATAATTTATTCAGTTACCTTACCTTTTGGACCGATTAACCGTTCTTGGAATGATACACTTTATCCTCTGAACGGCTACGACGACGATGACGGCGTCTGGCTGTCAACCGATCAATATTTTGCTTAAAGCCGTATAATGCGTAAATTCCAAGTAAGACAAAGATCAGCTTAGCGATTTGCTCTGGGAACACAACAGCTACAGCCACTGCAACAACAATAACCACTGGCGCTCCAACCACCGCTTTTTTCGGCAATCCAATCTTTTTGAAGTTAGGATATTTAACAGTGCTGACCATCAAATAGGATAAGAGCAGTGTAGCAACGATCATAAACGGAGCCGAAACATCTTTATTAAAAAGAGCTAATGTGGCCAGTACACCACCTGCAGCAGGAATTGGCAAACCGATAAAATAACCCGGAACCCCCGGACGAACATTAAAACGGGCTAAGCGCAAAGCACCAAACACCGGAAAAATCGCAGTTACTGTCCAGCCTAATGCAGAGTTCAAATCCTGCAGGCTTGAGACGTACAAAATAACGGCCGGTGCGACTCCGAAAGAAACGACATCAGATAAGGAGTCCAACTCCTTGCCAAATTCGCTTTCGCATTTTAGAGCGCGAGCTACTCGACCATCTAAGCCGTCTAACAGCATAGCAATAATAACCATGATAGCGGCCATGCTAATCTTACCGTCAAACGCCATCATGATACCAAACATTCCGAGCATCAAATTACCTATCGTAAAAAGACTCGGAATTGATTTTTGTATCATTTCTTCACCTCAATTTTCTAACTTTGGCCTTTAACGTCCCCAATATTACGTGATTGTATGTTATTTACATTTGCCTGTCAATAAGAACTTGCTTCTGTAAACGTTTGAGCCCATCCTGAATATTACGGGCCCGCACCTCCCCAATTCCGTCCACTTCATCCAATTCAGCTATGCTTGCGGACATCAAATTAGGCAGCATTTCAAACCGCTCCACCAGATTGTGAATGATCACATTCGGAAGCCGCGGAATTTTGTTAAGCAGGCGATAACCACGTGGAGTCACCACTTCTTCAGAGGTAATTGCCGTAGAGGAATAACCCAGTATACGGGCAATATGGTTATCATCCATCAGATCATCATCGCTTATCCGTTTGAGACCGGCGATAATTTCACGGATTTTATCTTCCTGCTCTTCCTTAGCATAGTCTCTGTATAGAAGCCATGCTTCTTCCTCTGTATTTCCAACCAGTTCTTCCATCTGCATGCTGATCAGGCGTCCTTCGTTGCCCAATTCGTTGATATAGCGTTTGATCTCCATTTTTATGCGCAAAACCATCTCTACACGCTGGATAACACCCACTACTTCAGCAACGGTAACAATGCCCTCATATTCTGAAGCTGACAAATTCGTCAGTCCTTGCGTGAGCACTGCTTTATACTTCTCGAGTGTCTGAATCGCTTGGTTAGCCTTTGCCAAAATAGCCCCGATCTCTTTGAGTGCATAACGTATCGAGCCTTGATAGAGCGTGATGATATTGCGGCGTTGTGAAATGGAAACCACCAGCTTACCCGTTTGCTTCGCTACCCGCTCCGCGGTCCGGTGACGGATCCCCGTCTCGATGGATGAGATAGAGGAATCCGGTATAAGTTGTGTATTAGCATACAATATACGCTTTAAATCCTCACTTAGAATAATAGCTCCGTCCATTTTAGCTAGCTCATATAAATAATTGGGTGAAAAATCGCAGTTAATGGAGAATCCACCATCCACTACGTCCATCACCTCAGGACTGTACCCTACGACAATAAGTGCCCCTGTCTTAGCGCGCAGCACATTCTCCAAACCTTCCCGAAAAGGTGTACCCGGTGCCGCCAGTCTGAGCAGATCATTCATATTCTCTAATTGGTTATATTCTTTCATATCCCTGTGCCCCCTAATCTAACGCGACCGATAGTGCATCTGCTACGGTACTGACGCCAATAATCTGGATATCTTGCGGGTGCTTCCATCCCTTCATGCTCTTTTCAGGCATAATCACCCGCCGGAAGCCAAGTTTTGCGGCCTCCTTAACGCGCATTTCCGCGCGCGAAACGCCTCTTACCTCACCGGTAAGTCCTACTTCTCCGAAGAAAACGTCGTAAGGTTTTGTTGAAATATCACGAAAACTGGAGGCGATACTAATAGCTACAGCTAGATCAATCGCCGGTTCATCCAGCTTTACTCCCCCGGCAACATTCAGGTATGCATCCTGATTCTGCAGGAACATGCCCATCCGTTTCTCGAGTACAGCGATAATAAGTGCCATCCGCTGGTGATCCATGCCTGTGCACATTCGCCGTGGGGAAGGGAAGTGGGTGGCAGCAACAAGTGCCTGAAGTTCTACAAGCACAGGTCTAGTTCCCTCCATACTTGCCACCACAGTAGAACCAGCCACGCCAAGCGGACGTTCCGATAAAAAGAGCTCCGATGGATTCTCTACTTCGGTAAGCCCCGCTTCACCCATTTCGAAAATGCCGATTTCATTCGTAGAGCCAAAGCGGTTTTTTACAGCCCGCAAAAGTCTATACGTATGATGCCGCTCACCCTCAAAATACAGCACGCAGTCCACCATATGTTCAAGCATCCGTGGTCCAGCAATAGCCCCTTCCTTGGTAACATGACCAACGAGAACTGTTGCAATTCCACGAATCTTAGCGATACGCATAAATCTTGTCGTACACTCCCGAACCTGGGTCACGCTGCCTGGCGCACTCGTTACTTCTGGCATAAATACGGTCTGAATAGAATCGATGACAAGAAATTGTGGCTGGATTTGTTCGATCGCTTCTTCTATGCTTTCCATATTTGTCTCACATAGTACATAAAGCTCCGTTGACAACGCATCGAGGCGATCCGCGCGCAGCTTAGTTTGCCTTACCGATTCTTCGCCCGAGATATACAGTACTCGCAATCCCTGTGTTGTAAGGGCGTGCGAGGTCTGTAATAAGAGCGTAGATTTACCGATTCCTGGGTCTCCCCCTACTAGTACCAGCGATCCTGGTACGATCCCCCCACCGAGAACACGGTTAAGCTCACCTATACCTGTCAGTATGCGCGGTTCCTTGTCACTTTCTATACTTATGATCGACTGTGCCTTTTCTTTACTATGAAAAATAGGGGCATTCATTCCCTGTGTTTTGACTACGCTTTCCGTTTCCTCCACCATGGAGTTCCAAGCCTGGCACCCTGGGCATTTCCCGAACCATTTTGGCGATTCGTATCCACAGTCGGTGCAAAAAAATTTTGTTTTTGCTTTAGCCATTTGTTCTCCTTACGGTCCGAACTGTTTACAATTCGGATCATTTTCTTCTAATGAAAGTTTACCATTTCTACCCCTTTAACGAAAGGTCATTCGGTATTTGCATTAAATGTATATTTTAAATTGATCTATTTCCAATAAAAAAAGCTTCCGCTCCTCTATAAATAAGGAGTGAAAGCCTTGTTTATTTTATTCGGATTCTACTTCTTTTTCAAGCGCTGGCGCTACTGGAGCGTCCACTTTAGTCACCACAAGTTCTCCCCCGACCTCATCAATATTGAGGGAATCACCCTTTTGGATATTTCCTCTCAACAATTCCTCAGAAAGACGGTCTTCAATATGCTTCTGAATTGCCCGACGCAATGGACGTGCACCAAAGGCTGGGTCATAACCTTCTTTAGCCAAGAAGGCCTTCGCTGCATCCGTGAGTACGAAATCAACATCATATTCACGCAGGCGCTTGCGCAGCTCATCAGACATCAACGTAACGATCTCAGCGATATGTTTCTCATCGAGTGAGTGGAAGACGATGATTTCGTCGATCCGGTTCAAGAACTCTGGACGGAAGCTCTTCTTGAGCTCTTCCATAACCTTGCCCTTCATATTGCCGTATTCTGCTCCTGCATCTTGCACAGCCGTGAATCCAAGCGTTGAATTCTTCTTGATTGCCTGTGCGCCTACGTTAGAGGTCAGAATGATAAGTGTATTGCGGAAGTCAACTACCCGGCCTTTGGAGTCGGTGAGGCGACCATCTTCAAGCACTTGCAGCAAAATGTTGAATACTTCCGGATGTGCTTTTTCAATTTCATCAAGCAGTACTACCGAGTATGGTTTACGACGTACCTTCTCTGTTAATTGGCCGCCTTCTTCATAGCCGACATATCCAGGAGGGGCACCAACTAAACGGGATGTGGAGTGCTTTTCCATGTATTCCGACATATCAATACGGATGACCGCATTCTCATCGCCGAACATGGCTTCAGCAAGCGCACGAGCCAACTCAGTTTTACCTACACCCGTAGGACCGAGGAAGATAAAGGAGCCCATTGGACGTTTCGGATCTTTAAGACCCGCACGCGCCCGGCGCAATGCCCGGCTGACAGCCTTAACAGCTTCGTCCTGACCAATCACTCGTTCATGCAGCAGAGCTTCCATGTTAAGCAGACGGTCGGTCTCTTCTTCTTTCAGCTTGCTTACAGGGATTCCCGTCCAGCTTGCAACAACCTGTGCGATATCTTCAGGTGTAACTTCAGAATCGGTGCGTCCTTGTTTTTCTTTCCACTGGTTCTTAGTCGTATCAAGCTCTTCACGGATTTTTTGCTCCGTATCACGCAGGGCAGCCGCTTTCTCAAACTCTTGGCTCTGAACAGCAGAATCCTTCTCCTTGCGGATATCATCCAAGCGCATTTCTAGTTCCTTCAGATTTGGCGGGATAGTGTAAGAGTGAAGCCTTACTTTAGACCCTGCTTCATCGATAAGGTCAATGGCTTTATCCGGCAGGAAACGATCCGGAATGTAACGATCAGACAGCTTTACAGCTTCCACGATAGCTTCATCCGTAATTTTCACACGGTGATGTGCTTCATAACGATCGCGAAGTCCAAATAAAATTTGTACCGCTTCTTCTGGAGATGGCTGATCCACCGTAATCGGTTGGAAACGACGCTCCAAAGCTGCATCTTTTTCAATGTATTTACGATATTCATCCAGCGTAGTCGCACCGATGCACTGAAGTTCTCCGCGGGCTAAAGCCGGCTTAAGAATGTTGGAAGCATCAATAGCACCTTCTGCGCC
This sequence comes from Paenibacillus sp. FSL H7-0690, assembly GCF_037980415.1. Classification (NCBI taxonomy): domain Bacteria; kingdom Bacillati; phylum Bacillota; class Bacilli; order Caryophanales; family Paenibacillaceae; genus Paenibacillus; species Paenibacillus sp. FSL H7-0690. Next base: position 6,311,292 of record NZ_CP150281.1, read on the forward strand.
ACCAGCACCGATCAGCGTATGAAGCTCATCGATAAAGAGTACGATATTCCCCGCTTGGCGAATCTCATCCATGATTTTCTTGAGGCGGTCTTCAAACTCACCGCGATATTTAGTACCAGCCACTACCGAGCCCATATCGAGCGTCATTACGCGTTTGTCGCGCAGTGTTTCTGGAATTTCATTATTAATGATTTTTTGGGCCAAGCCTTCAGCAATAGCTGTTTTACCAACCCCAGGTTCACCTATCAACACCGGGTTGTTCTTCGTCCGGCGGCTCAGTACTTGAATAACACGTTCAATTTCCTTGCTGCGACCGATAACTGGATCCAGGTTGCCATCCTTGGCATAAGCCGTCAAATCGCGTGCTAGACCGTCTAGAGTAGGTGTGCTGACATTAGCAGGTGTTCCGCTATGACTGGATGCAGCCTCGCTGCTTCCCAGAAGCTGAAGCACTTGCTGACGAGCTTTGTTCAAGCTGATGCCGAGGTTATTAAGCACACGAGCCGCGACACCTTCTCCTTCACGAATAAGTCCTAGCAGAATATGCTCAGTGCCGACATACGTATGTCCCAGCTTGCGGGCTTCGTCCATCGACAACTCGATTACTTTTTTGGCGCGAGGAGTATAAGCAATGTTCGTAGGTTGTTCTTGGCCTCTGCCAATCAGTGTCTCCACTTCGTCCTGGATTTTCTCAAGACCCAGACCCAAAGCGATTAATGCTTTAGCAGCAATGCCGTCTCCTTCACGAATAAGTCCTAGCAAAATATGTTCTGTGCCAATATTGTTGTGTCCTAAACGAACAGCTTCTTCCTGCGCTAGCGCTAGCACTTTTTGTGCGCGTTCCGTAAATCTTCCAAACATCATATCTCCTGCACCTCCATGAATAATAAATATCTATATTAATGTTGTGTTCCCAGTGTTTCTCGGAGCAGTTTCGCCCGATACATATCCCGTTCAGTGGCGTTCATCTCGTCACCGAACATTTTTTGCAGAAATCCTGGCTGTGTCTTAACGTTAAGCTCATTAAGCACGGAAATCGAAGGGCCTTCCAGTATGCCAAGGTCAACCCCAAGTCTCACATCAGACAGCCGTTGTGCGGATTCTTTAAGCTCCATTAGAGCTGCATAACACAAAATCCCATAAGATCTTTTGACTCGGTCTGTAATTCTTAAAGCGGAATCTACAAGCAGCCTTTCACGGGCATTTCGTTCATGCTCTATAATCTGGGTGACTACACTGTGAAGGTTCTCGATGATTTCACTTTCCGTTTGACCGAGAGTAATCTGATTGGAAATTTGAAAGATATTCCCTACTGCTTCGCTGCCCTCACCATAAATTCCTCTTACAGTCAATCCCACTTGATTCACTGCTGACAATATGCGATTGATCTGTTGGGTCATTACTAGTGCTGGCAAATGCAGCATTACTGAGGCACGCAGCCCTGTACCCACATTGGTGGGACAACTGGTCAAGTATCCTCTTTTATCATCAAAAGCGTAATTCACAGCCGATTCGAAGATATCATCGATGGCTGTCGCACGTTCCCATGCTTCTCTTACCTGAAGACCCGGGAACAGACATTGGATCCGCAGATGGTCTTCTTCGTTAATCATGATGCTAACCGACTCATCTTCATTTAATATCACAGCTGCGCCACGTGAATCATTAGCCAGATTAGGACTGATGAGATGTTTCTCGACCAATACCTTTTTATCCAGTTCATTCACTTCAGCAAGCTTTATTAGTTGAAAAGATCCGAATTCGGCAGCAGTTTCCCCATGAAACACAGGGGCCAGCAGCTCTAATACTTCTTCCGATTGCTCTAAGGAAGCAAGCATAGGGAATGGAAGATGCTCTAAATTACGTGCAATACGCATACGGCTGCTAATTACAATCTCGGAGTGACTGCCTCCCGAGCGCATCCAATCACTAAGCGCTTGTTCAGTAAATCGGAGACTTGACATGTCATATCCCCCCTATATATCAAAGACTTTACTCTTGTGCCATTTCTTTTTCAAGTTGGCGAATTTGATCCCGCAGCTCTGCCGCAGTTTCGAATTCCTCCTGTGCGATACTTTGCTGTAATTCCAGCTTCAATTCATCAATTTGCCGCTTGAACACAATTTGTGCTCCAGCACGTTTAGGAATCTTGCCTACATGCGAAGTGCTGCCATGCACCCGTTTAAAGAGCGGGTCCAGTGCACTGTTGAAATATTTATAACAGGAGCTGCAGCCAAAACGACCCAATTTGCTAAACTGCGAGTACGTCATTCCACAATTCTCACATTGCAGACTCTGCGTAGTCTTCGTAGCAGCCGTCTTTTCCTTACCGGCCCCTTCAAGATCAAGCAGACCGGACAGCAAGCTGTGAATGGAGAATCCTCCAGCAGTTCCCGGGATCAGTTCACCCTTCTCCCGCGCACAGCTCTCGCAGATATGAAATTCTGTCTTCTCTCCATTCACGATCTTGGTGAAATGGAGTGTTGCTGGCTTGACGCCACATTCCTGACATTGCATAAGCGAAAGCCCCTCCCTTATGATTGACAATTATTTGCCTAACAAAGAGATTAACATCGCCTTCATAATCTTGGCCCGAATCTCATCCCGATATGGAATCTTAACCGTTAGGCAATCCCGAGAAACAGCAGCGCGCATAAGACACGCCTCACGCTTGCTTAGAAAACCAGCTTCCTCCAGTTGATAAATCAACCCTTCGGCAGCGTTCTGATCTATCCCGCCACCTATAGTATGGTTTAAATGGGCATGCAGTGCCACGTTGGGCGGCAATTCAAAACGTTGAATACGAATATATCCCCCGCCACCACGTTTACTTTCCACCACATAGCCTTTTTCCAGTGTAAAGCGTGTACTAATAACATAATTGATCTGTGACGGTACGCATGAGAACTGGTCCGCCAGGTCATTTCGCTGGATTTCCACCGTACCTTCGGGACTTTCATGCAAAATATTCTTCAGATATTGTTCAATAATATCAGAGATATTGCGCATCACTCATCCTCCAGTGCTCTTTAAAGCTTCATAATATCGCTTACGGCCCGCATCCTTAATGACATTCATTAGTGAACTTCATTCATATAAGTCTGAAGAAAACTTCACGAATTCAGAGGATCGCACTGTATGTCATCAGGTGCGTTGACTTTGACTTTCTTTGACTTTTTAATATTATAACATATTCTGTGCTAATTCCAAGAGGATTCTCTTATTTTTCACTTTTTTCAGCGAATGTATTCGGAAATAAAGAACTCTCCCAGCATCTTTCGAAGGGGAGAGCCTAATTATTTTCTAAAAATGATCAAAAAGTGCAGTTTCAGCTTGCGGTATGATTTCTTCGAGCCATTCCAGAGCCGTCGGATTACCAGTCACACGTCCATAACGAGCCAGCTCTGCCGGGCGTTTATATCCAAACATTAGAATCGTCAGCGAACCAATATCACAGCTTAAGTCAGCTGCATCCCGTTCACCCTCTATACGCAAGAAAGCTGCTGCTCCCTTTTCGGAGACAGTCCATTCCCACAACCCGTCATTCCATGGGGCATATTTATCTTCAATATAGATAACCTGTTTCTTCTGACTGTTGTGACGCTTAAAAGAATAACTCTCCACGAATGCTTTAGCATTAACAATACGCGCCATAAAATAAGGATAATTCTCCTGCTCTATACGCGGATCAGGCAGCAAAAAGGGTAACATATCATCGGATGGCACCAGTTTTAGCGATGCACCGGTCACCATCGAATCGTGATTCGCAAGAAATGTCCATAGCCCCTGCCGGGCCTGTTCGTTCAAAAACACAAATTCATCAATGACCAGCTCTCTATTTTCTATCTTATATAGTACGTATCCTTCAGGTTCCCCAAGCTGTGAATAAAATACCGCAGTCTGACCTTCATCATCCAGAACAGAGTTTTCCCACCAGTCCAAATCACGCTTAAGTGTTCCGTTATATCTAACTGCAAAACGATTGTATAAGTTGTCCAATACTTCGATATCTATAACACCACGTCTTACCTTGCCCTCAACTTCAACCTTCTTGGGAAACTTGGCAACAGGAATGGAGTATTTCTTATATTCACAATAAACTTCCCAACCAAATTTGCGATAAAAGGGGATCAAGAACGGATGCAGAAAAGATAATGTCTGCCCCGCCTCATTCATCGTTTGCAGCGTATGCGCTAGGAGCTTTGCCACATGCCCCTGTCTGCGATTCTCTGGCCATGTCGCTACCCCTGCGAGCCCTCCCATAGGTACTAATCTACCTTGTATGTACACTTCGAACGGAAGAAGAGTAAGTTTAGCTTCCAAAGTACCTTCTTCAAAAGCACCCCATACGCGTTCTGCTTTAAATCTTTCCTTAGCATTCGCCCTTTTCTCACTAGGCAGCTTATATTGAAAAGCATATTCAGATAAATCCATGCTTAGATCAAACTCTTCTGAGTGCAACTGTCTGATATCCACAAAACTCACCTCATCATTTATGAATTTACTTTTATGGTTAGTATAACAAGAGAGTGTATTGTGTGCGAATTATAAGGATATTTTTCGAACTTTTTTTAGTTATCCACAGCCTTAGGCAGTTTTAAAAATAGTCTTGTAATCTTGTTCTATTCAAGTTAAAATAATTATCCACTTATTAATCCCTCTATCCACATAAATATGACTATATCCACAGCAACCCGTGTATTACTTAGGTTTTCTGTTGACAGATCTACATAAATATGTACTTAATCCACACCATTTGGTGATTTTTTGCCTTTTAATCATCTATCCACATGTGCGTAAGTTTTCTGCAAATTCCAATGAATTATCCACAAGTTTTCCACAATCTATAATAGACGCAAAAAAGCCACTGTCGAGTTATCAACAGTGGTCTATTTGTGCTTGGCAACGTCCTACTCTCCCAGGACCCTTCGGTCCAAGTACCATCGGCGCTGGAGGGCTTAACGGTCGTGTTCGGGATGGGTACGCGTGGAACCCCTCCGCTATCGCCACCAAACATGCGTCTGTCAAACAGACGCTGCCGCGTGAAATTCGGTTCATCACCAGAAGTGACAATGAATTTCTAAGCGTATTTCAGGCTTGATGCCTGAAAACTGAATCCGAAACAAATCTGCATTCTACGTATAGGATAAGCCCTCGACCGATTAGTATTGGTCAGCTCCATGCATTGCTGCACTTCCACCTCCAACCTATCTACCTCGTCGTCTTCAAGGGGTCTTACTAATTGGGAAATCTCATCTTGAGGGGGGCTTCACGCTTAGATGCTTTCAGCGCTTATCCCGTCCGTACGTAGCTACCCAGCCATGCTCCTGGCGGAACAACTGGTGCACCAGCGGTACGTCCATCCCGGTCCTCTCGTACTAAGGACAGCTCCTCTCAAATTTCCTGCGCCCACGACAGATAGGGACCGAACTGTCTCACGACGTTCTGAACCCAGCTCGCGTACCGCTTTAATGGGCGAACAGCCCAACCCTTGGGACCTACTTCAGCCCCAGGATGCGATGAGCCGACATCGAGGTGCCAAACCTCCCCGTCGATGTGGACTCTTGGGGGAGATAAGCCTGTTATCCCCAGGGTAGCTTTTATCCGTTGAGCGATGGCCCTTCCATGCGGTACCACCGGATCACTAAGTCCGACTTTCGTCCCTGCTCGACTTGTAGGTCTCGCAGTCAAGCTCCCTTATGCCTTTGCACTCTGCGAATGATTTCCAACCATTCTGAGGGAACCTTGGAACGCCTCCGTTACTCTTTAGGAGGCGACCGCCCCAGTCAAACTGCCCGCCTGACACGGTCCCCGTACCCGATAAGGGTACTAGGTTAGAACCTAGATACGATCAGGGTGGTATCCCAACGGCGCCTCCACCGAAGCTTGCGCTCCGATTTCTACGGCTCCCACCTATCCTGTACAGATCGTACCCAAATTCAATATCAAGCTGCAGTAAAGCTCCATGGGGTCTTTCCGTCTTGTCGCGGGTAACCTGCATCTTCACAGGTATTAAAATTTCACCGGATCTCTCGTTGAGACAGCGCCCAAGTCGTTACGCCATTCGTGCGGGTCAGAATTTACCTGACAAGGAATTTCGCTACCTTAGGACCGTTATAGTTACGGCCGCCGTTTACTGGGGCTTCGGTTCATAGCTTCGGGTTACCCCTAACCACTCCCCTTAACCTTCCAGCACCGGGCAGGCGTCAGCCCGTATACTTCGCCTTGCGGCTTCGCACAGACCTGTGTTTTTGCTAAACAGTCGCTTGGGCCTTTTCACTGCGGCCCCCTCGTGCTATTCACACTACCGGGGCACCCCTTCTCCCGAAGTTACGGGGTCATTTTGCCGAGTTCCTTAACGAGAGTTCTTCCGCGCGCCTTAGAATTCTCTTCTCGCCTACCTGTGTCGGTTTGCGGTACGGGCACCTTCTCCTGGCTAGAGGCTTTTCTTGGCAGTGTGAGATCATGACCTTCGCTACTACAATTTTCGCTCCCCATCACAGCCCAGCCTTAATGATGTGCGGATTTGCCTACACATCAGCCTCACTGCTTAGACGGACATCCATCAGTCCGCGTCACTACCCTCCTGCGTCACCCCATCGCTCATAGCGGATTACGGTGGTACAGTAATTTCAAACTGTTGTCCTTCGACTACGCCTTTCGGCCTCGCCTTAGGTCCCGACTTACCCTGAGCGGACGAGCCTTCCTCAGGAAACCTTGGGCTTTCGGCGGATCAGATTCTCACTGATCTTTTCGTTACTCATACCGGCATTCTCACTTGTGTAGTGTCCAGCGCTCTTTTCAGTACACCTTCAACCCCTACACAACGCTCCCCTACCCCAGATACATAGTATCTAGCCATAGCTTCGGTGGTGTGTTTAGCCCCGTTACATTTTCGGCGCAGAGTCACTCGACCAGTGAGCTATTACGCACTCTTTCAATGGTGGCTGCTTCTAAGCCAACATCCTGGTTGTCTGTGCAACTCCACATCCTTTCCCACTTAACACACACTTGGGGACCTTAGCTGATGGTCTGGGCTGTTTCCCTTTTGACAATGGATCTTAGCACTCACTGTCTGACTCCCGGCAATAAGTATATGGCATTCGGAGTTTGACTGAGCTTGGTAATCCTTGCGGACCCCGCACCCAATCAGTGCTCTACCTCCACTACTCTTATACCGAGGCTAGCCCTAAAGCTATTTCGGGGAGAACCAGCTATCTCCGAGTTCGATTGGAATTTCTCCGCTACCCCCACCTCATCCCCGCACTTTTCAACGTACGTGGGTTCGGGCCTCCAGTGCGTGTTACCGCACCTTCACCCTGGACAGGGGTAGATCACACGGTTTCGGGTCTACGTCCACATACTAATTCGCCCTATTCAGACTCGCTTTCGCTGCGGCTCCACCTTCTCGGCTTAACCTTGCATGTTAAACGTAACTCGCCGGTTCATTCTACAAAAGGCACGCCATCACCCATTAATAGGGCTCTGACTTTTTGTAAGCACACGGTTTCAGGTTCTATTTCACTCCCCTTCCGGGGTGCTTTTCACCTTTCCCTCACGGTACTGTTTCACTATCGGTCGCCAGGTAGTATTTAGCCTTAGCAGATGGTCCTGCTGGATTCATACGGGGTTTCACGTGCCCCGCACTACTCGGGATCCGTCTCGGAGAGAATACAGTTTAGGTTACAGGGCTTTTACCTCTATCGCGGGCCTTTCCAGACCTCTTCACCTACCATATTCCTTTGTAACTCCATGTGAGACGTCCCACAACCCCTAAGAGCAAGCTCTTAGGTTTAGGCTGTTCCGCGTTCGCTCGCCGCTACTGACGGAATCACTATTGTTTTCTCTTCCTCAGGGTACTTAGATGTTTCAGTTCCCCTGGTCTGCCTCTACATTTCCTATGTATTCAGAAATGAGTAACTGCGAATTACCACAGCTGGGTTTCCCCATTCGGACACCCCCGGATCAAAGCTTGCTTACAGCTCCCCGAGGCAGTTTCGTTGTTCGCCACGTCCTTCGTCGGCTCCTGGCGCCTAGGCATCCTCCGTGTGCTCTTATTAGCTTAACCTTGATTCTTCCGCAGGAAAATATCATACGATGACATTCTCTTTGGAATCATCTCACTAATAACATTTACTTGTTTGCACAAGTTGCTAAAAGATGTTCTAAAACGCAAATTCGTTTCGGTATCCAGTTTTCAAGGATCAAGTGTATAGACATAACAAATAGATGAAGTTTGTTGGTGGAGCCAAGCGGGATCGAACCGCTGACCTCCTGCTTGCAAGGCAGGCGCTCTCCCAGCTGAGCTATGGCCCCGCAAATTCCATCAAAACCGAACAAATGGATACACGTTAATTGGTTGTGGAAGTTAAACTTCCGATTTGAATGTTCTCATTGCAGAGAACGATTCTCCATAGAAAGGAGGTGATCCAGCCGCACCTTCCGATACGGCTACCTTGTTACGACTTCACCCCAATCATCTACCCCACCTTCGGCGGCTGGCTCCCTTGCGGGTTACCCCACCGACTTCGGGTGTTGTAAACTCTCGTGGTGTGACGGGCGGTGTGTACAAGACCCGGGAACGTATTCACCGCGGCATGCTGATCCGCGATTACTAGCAATTCCGACTTCATGCAGGCGAGTTGCAGCCTGCAATCCGAACTGAGACCGGCTTTGATGGGATTGGCTCCACCTCGCGGCTTCGCTTCCCGTTGTACCGGCCATTGTAGTACGTGTGTAGCCCAGGTCATAAGGGGCATGATGATTTGACGTCATCCCCACCTTCCTCCGGTTTGTCACCGGCAGTCACTCTAGAGTGCCCAACATTACTTGCTGGCAACTAAAGTTAAGGGTTGCGCTCGTTGCGGGACTTAACCCAACATCTCACGACACGAGCTGACGACAACCATGCACCACCTGTCTCCTCTGTCCCGAAGGCCGCTGCTATCTCTAGCAGATTCAGAGGGATGTCAAGACCTGGTAAGGTTCTTCGCGTTGCTTCGAATTAAACCACATACTCCACTGCTTGTGCGGGTCCCCGTCAATTCCTTTGAGTTTCAGTCTTGCGACCGTACTCCCCAGGCGGAGTGCTTACTGTGTTAACTTCGGCACCAAGGGTATCGAAACCCCTAACACCTAGCACTCATCGTTTACGGCGTGGACTACCAGGGTATCTAATCCTGTTTGCTCCCCACGCTTTCGCGCCTCAGCGTCAGTTACAGCCCAGAAAGTCGCCTTCGCCACTGGTGTTCCTCCACATATCTACGCATTTCACCGCTACACGTGGAATTCCACTTTCCTCTTCTGTACTCAAGCCACCCAGTTTCCAGTGCGACCTCAGGTTGAGCCCAAGGTTTAAACACCAGACTTAAATAGCCGCCTGCGCGCGCTTTACGCCCAATAATTCCGGACAACGCTTGCCCCCTACGTATTACCGCGGCTGCTGGCACGTAGTTAGCCGGGGCTTTCTTCTCAGGTACCGTCACTCCGGTAGCAGTTACTCTACCGGACGTTCTTCCCTGGCAACAGAGCTTTACGATCCGAAAACCTTCATCACTCACGCGGCGTTGCTCCGTCAGGCTTTCGCCCATTGCGGAAGATTCCCTACTGCTGCCTCCCGTAGGAGTCTGGGCCGTGTCTCAGTCCCAGTGTGGCCGTTCACCCTCTCAGGTCGGCTACGCATCGTCGCCTTGGTGGGCCGTTACCCCACCAACTAGCTAATGCGCCGCAGGCCCATCCCTCAGTGACAGATTGCTCCGTCTTTCATTCTTCTCTCAGGAGAAAAAAGAAATTATCCGGTATTAGCTACCGTTTCCGGTAGTTATCCCAGTCTGAAGGGCAGGTTGCCTACGTGTTACTCACCCGTCCGCCGCTAAGTTATTTTGAAAGCAAGCTTTCAAAATAACTCCGCTCGACTTGCATGTATTAGGCACGCCGCCAGCGTTCGTCCTGAGCCAGGATCAAACTCTCCAATTAGTATTGAAAAGAGCGATATGCTCATTTTGAAACTGACGATTCATTAATTGAATCTTTTTAAAAATTAACGTGTTCCATTTGTTCAGTTTTCAAAGAACTTGCTCCTAGCATTTCGACATTCAATGTCTCTTGCACAGGAATTAGAGTATATCATGTTTTTTTCTATCTTGTCAACTTATTTCTTCATCGCTTGTGTTTCGTATGTGCGATGCGTCGTAAGCACAAGAGATAATATACCATGCTGTCATTGAGTTTGCAAGCTTTTTTTGAAATAAAAAAATCATTCGTATAAATAACTTCAATACAACACAAATTGATACCATTCATCCATTATTTGTGGCTAAATAGAATTTATCGTATTCGCCAATCTTACCTTGTAACTATCAGTACAGAGAGGAGTCAAAATGAAGACCAAACCTACAGACGCTGCGTCCACGGTAGACAGCAAGGACAAGGAGCAGCGTAATCTGCAGCAGGCAACGATTTATAAAATTTTGTTAGCTGTCAGTTTTGTTCATTTATTTAATGATTCTATACAGGCAGTCATTCCAGCAATCTTCCCTATTCTCAAAGATAATCTACTGCTCTCTTTCGCCCAGATTGGATGGATCTCATTCGCTTTAAATATGACGTCATCAGTAATCCAACCCGTCATTGGATATGCTGCAGACCGTAAACCCCGTCCTATATTATTACCACTGGGTATGTGCAGCACATTTTTAGGTGTACTTCTATTGGCTTATGCCAATAGCTATTTTCTGGTCTTATTCTCGGTTATCCTGATCGGATTCGGTTCAGCCACCTTCCACCCAGAGGGTATGCGTGTTGCTCATATGGCGGCAGGTCAGCGAAAGGGATTGTCGCAATCTATTTTTCAAGTGGGCGGCAATGCTGGCCAGTCCCTGGGTCCAATGCTTACGAAATGGGTATTCATCCCCTTTGGCCAGATTGGTGCCCTAGGCTTCACGATCGTCGCGGCTGCCGGAATCGCTGTTCAGACTTATGTAGCTCGCTGGTATAGAGAAATGCTAGATGCCGGTTATACCTTTCATAAAAAATCAACAGCACGAGCAATCGACCCCGCCCGCCGAAAAAGTATACGAACAGCAACGATTATTCTTGTATTCCTAGTCTTTGTTAGGTCTTGGTATGGCGCTTCTATCGGCAGTTACTACGCCTTCTATCTAATGGACAAATATCAAATGACGCTGGATAAAGCCCAAATCTATATTTTTATGTATTTGGCTGCTGGCGCAGTGGGTACATTTTTTGGAGGTCCGCTGGCTGACCGTTTTGGACGGCGTAATCTCATCTTACTATCAATGGTAGGAACCGTTCCCTTTGCACTTGCTCTACCCTTTGTAGGTCCATTATGGGCGGCTGTATTGCTGCTGATTGGCGGTTTCATCCTTCTGTCCAGCTTCTCTGTTACCGTCATTTATGCTCAAATGCTATATCCGGGCAACATTGGCACAGTTTCAGGTCTGATCACGGGACTTGCTTTTGGACTCGGCGGGATCGGCTCATTAGTCCTCGGCAACCTCATTGATAGTATCGGGATTGCTAAAGTGTTCATCGCTTGCGGCTTCCTCCCGCTGCTTGGGTTTCTTGCCTTGCTGCTTCCTAGAGATGAGAAATTAGAAGAATGGGCGGCGCAATAACTTCTCAATGATCACTTAAGGCTTTACTCATTACTGTAGAAAATAGAGCGGCAGCCTTCCCGCTGCCTTCAGTCATGTAATTATCCTGATTCGTACGATCAAAACCCATCCATACCGCAGCTGTCCACTCCGAAGTATAGCCTACAAACCAAAGATCCCGATTAGCTTTCTTGCTCACGCCAGCCAAGTCCAATTGGGTCGTACCGGTCTTTCCCGCTACTGGTCTGTTCATCTGCGCCTTTTTCCCTGTTCCTTCATTAACAACATTGCGTAACATAGCCGTCATCGCTTCTGCGGTACGCGGCGAGATTACCTGACGTGATTCAGAGGGATGAGTATACAAGACCTTCCCTTTTGAATCCGTTATGGAGCGCACCATATGAGCCGCATTAAATTTGCCTCCACTAGCAAAGACACTGTAGGCCTGGGCCATTTTTAGTGGAGAAACCCCATTATGAAGCCCCCCCAAAGCTATTGATAAATGATTGTCCTCCTCCGTCAGTACAATTCCTAATTTGGCGGCAAATTGCCGCGCAGAAGAGATTCCAACCTGCTTCAATACCCATACGGCTGGTGCATTGATGGATTTTTGCAAAGCTGTGTTCATTGTGACCTGACCTTGGTATATACCGTTCAAGTTCTCAGGCTTGTAGCTGCCATAAGCAACTTTACGGTCGGACAGCATACTATTCGGGTTGAATTTCCCGCTCTCCAGTGCAGGTCCATAATCAATGATCGGCTTAAAGCTGGAACCCGGCTGACGTGCATCAATAATAGCTCTGTTCAAATTGCCCTCGTTTTGATCTCGCCCACCAATCAATGCCACTACTTCTCCTGTACGATGATCCATTATGGTCATAGCTGCTTCTACCTGCTGATCTTTTCCGTCAGGTGGAAATGAAGCCTCTTTGAGAACGGCATGCTCAAGTGCCTGCTGTGCTTTGATGTTCAAACCTGTAACTATAGTGTAGCCGCCTGTACGAAGCTCCTCTACGGATTTCCCTGTGATCTGAGCCGCTTCCTTAAGGGCGGCATCCACATAGTACACTCCGGCAACCCCATTTTCGACCGCAGCTGGAGGCTGATATTGTTTATTCATAGCTTCCTGCATTTGCCCATACGTGATTAGTCGCTGATTGAACATCATCTTTAGCACTAGATTTCTTCTCGTTTTGGATAATGCACTATTGTCTACTGGGTTATAAATAGAGGGGCCTTTAGGGATTCCCGCCAGAGTGGCTATTTGCCAGATCTCCAATTTTTTCAGATCAGACACGCCGAAGTAACGCTTCGCTGCTGCTTTTACTCCATATTGTCCCCGCCCCATATAAATCTGATTGAGGTACAGCTGCAAAATCTCACGTTTCGTCAGTCGCTGCTCCAAGGCAAAAGCAATAGAGGTTTCATTTAACTTGCGCAGCATATTCTTATCTCTGTTCAAATAAAGATTGCGAGCAAGCTGTTGAGTAATACTACTGCCACCTTCTGATAAACTCATGTCCAAGATATTTTTTAAGAAAGCGCGTGATATCCCTTTATAATCGACCCCTTGATGGCTATAAAAACGGCGGTCTTCTACTGTTAAAAAGGTATCTATTAATAAAGCCGGCATCTCCTCAAGCTCTGCTGTAAGCCTATAACCCGAGCTCGGTAGCGGAGTCATTCGTATAACTGTTCCATCTGAAGCTGTGATGAGGCTTGATTCTTGCAATTGCAGCCTATCCTCATGCCGGTTAAGTACAATCCCCCCATACTGGTATACATAAAACAAAATCAAAAGCACCAATACCGTACTAATAACACTCACATCAAATAATAGGTACCCTACTCGCAATATCCGGGTGCGTGCATTCCATCTGCTCATGATTCGATAATCAGGTTCTCCAGGAACCGCTCCATACTCCGCACTTCATCATTCGCTGCTGCAAGAAGTGCATGTACTTCCGCCCCATCCTCTTCAACCTCACGGAGAGTGCGAAGTATCGCCCTAGTCCTTATTAATAAAGCTACTGCTGGTGTGTCCTCTATCCGCTTTGAGCTTGCACCTCTATCTGGAACTTCTATTCTTTGCATTCGATTGAGGTTAGCAGCAATTTCACCTATTTCTCCTCCAGAGAGAACCTTGATGTTCTGGGCGACTCCTTTATCTGCCAGCTCCGAGGTTCCCACCACTAGCGAGCGCAAATCATCAGCCATTTTCTGTGAACGAAGAACATACAGCCCACCGAAGACTAGAATAAATAGAAGGATGGCACTAGGGGTTTGACCCATATGATTAATAACCCAATGAATAAGCCGGACAAAAAAGGCTTCTGGTTGACCCGAATAATGAGAATACAGCAAATCGACAGCCCGCTGGACAACAAAAAGAAAGGCAGCACTCAAAAGAGCGCAACCCATAAAAATATATAAATAGCTGATACGAACCGTCCGAAGTTTTGGCATGGTAGTTCCCTCCTTGTGCCACAAGGATAACTTCCAAATCTTAAGAACCCGCCATAGTTTTCTTAAGATTCTATGAAGAATGGGAAACGGGTAATAAAATCCGTGCGAAGAGATGTACTTTCTACATAAATAACGCCATTGTGGCGTTCGATGATACTTTTGGCAATCGCAAGTCCAAGCCCTGAGCCGCCTGTATGCTGTGAACGCGACTTTTCTGCCCGATAGAATCGTTCAAAAATAAAAGGGATATCACTTTCCGCAATCCTCTCTCCGAAGTTGCTAATACGGACCACAGCATCATTTTCCTTTTTACTGAAACCTATCTCCAATTTCCCGCCGCTTCTGCCGTAACGGATCGCGTTAGTAATCAAATTTTCATAAGCACGTACTAATTCTTTAGGCGAAGCCTCTATCCATAACTCATCAGCAACGTCCTCGATTTCATAGATCATATCCGCCTTTGTTAGTTCAGGAACTGACTCCTCCGCCAGCTGCCGTATGAAGGCCTTCAAATCCAATCTCTGCATAACCAAAGGGTACTCTCCACTATTTACACGTGTGTATTCAAAAAGATCATCGATCAGTTTACGCAGCACCAGGGATTTGTTGTAGGCTATATCCACGTAATACCGGATTTCCGCTTCTTCCTGACATCGATCTTGTTCGATGTATTCCAGAAAGCCCAAGACAGAGGTAAGCGGGGTGCGTAAATCATGGGAAACACCTGTGATCAAGTCATTTTTCGCATTTACAGCTTTACGTTCCTCCTCTATGGAGTGCTGCAAACGCTCAGCCATTTCATTAATATTCTCAGCCAGCACACCCAGCTCATCTGTGGTTCTGACTTCAATTCTATGGGACATCCCGGAGCTTGTAATTTCTCGAATCCCTTTTGTGATCTCTTCCAGATACAGCACAACTTTACGAGTGTAGATAAAAAAGAATAATAAAAAGCTGATAATACCCGCTGCTGTCATTAGTGGCATAGAGCCAATATGATTAATAATCCAGCGCAGTATGCGTGAATAGGGAGCCGACTCTGAAGCCGGATTTAGATAGATCATAAAGTTGACGAGTTGGTACCCTGCCATGAGCAGCAAAGCGCCCGAAAGCACACTCAGCAAAAAAGCAAACATAAACTTCCAGCGAATCGTCGTTATATATTTAGAATTCAAGAAGCCTCACCTAATCCTTTCAGGAAGGTCCGTCTAATTTATAGCCAACTCCCCAGACGGTTTGTATATAACGTGGGCGTTTCGAATCGATTTCGATTTTGTCTCGGAGATTACGAATATGTACCATCACTGTGTTACCGCCATCTAAAAAGGGTTCATTCCATACCTTATTGTAAATTTGCTCCAAGCTAAGCACTTGACCTTGGTGTCTCGCTAAAAGCTCTAGAATAGAGAATTCCCGCGGAGTAAGTTTAATCTTCTGCTGGTCTACATATACCTCATGCTTAGACGTATCTATAGTCAGATCCTCAAAGCTTAGTTTGCTGTCGTTTCCTAACGTATTACTATCCTTATTAAATCCGTGATAACGGCGCAACTGTGATTTTACTCGTGCCACAATCTCCAAAGGATTAAACGGCTTGCCCACGTAGTCATCTGCCCCGAGGCTCAGGCCGGAGATCTTGTCCATATCTGTATTTTTGGCTGATAGTATGATAATTGGCATTTTCCGCTCTTCACGGATCTTCATACATGCAGCTAGCCCGTCCATTTTAGGCATCATGACATCAAGAATAATTAGATCAACTTCCTCTTTCTGCAGACATTCCAGCGCTTCCATTCCATCATAAGCCTTTAGCAGTCTATAGCCTTCATTACAGAGATAAATCGTTAACAGTTCTACAATTTCCTTCTCATCGTCTACTAACAATATCGTTTCTCTCTTCACAGGAAGGGTTTCCTTTCAAATATAGTAATAAATATCTATAGCCTATATATTAGCAGATCAACCGAATTTTTTTCTAAAAAAGAAACGTTTAGTTGTAATCCACGCAAAAAAGGCCCCTGCTCCTCTCGTACTTAAACGAAATGGAACCGGGAACCTTTTGGAATCGAATATAGTTTGTTACTTACATATCCAACAAGCGAATTAGCTCATCTTCATCCTCAATGACTTGAATGCCTAACTGCTGAGCTTTGGCCAGCTTACTGCCAGCTTTTTCACCAGCGATAACTAAATCCGTCTTCTTCGACACACTTCCCGACACCTTTGCTCCGAGTGCTTCCAGACGTTCAGCTGCTTCATCTCGGGTAAGCTTTTGCAAGGAACCGGTCAATACGACCGTTTTGCCACTAAAGAAGGAATCGGTACTAACAGGACGTGGCGCCTCAGGAGCCTTTGCTTCCACACCCAACGTCCGCAAGCGGGAAACATTAGCTACTACAACTGGGTCTGTGAAGAAGCTGACAATGCTCTCGGCGACAATCCCACCAATGTCTGGTAACTCAGCGAGCTCCTCGGCTTTGGCCTGCATCACAGCATCCAGATCGCGGAAATGATCAGCCAACATCTTCGTCGTTGCTTTACCTGTGTTAGGGATCCCTAACGCAAAGAGAAATGAAGCAAGATCTCTACCTTTGCTATCTTCTAAAGCTTGCAGCAAATTCTGTGCTTTTTTCTCACCAAAACGGTTCAGCTGTACAAGCTGCTCAAAGTTCAGTTCATACAGATCCGCAGAGTCATGTACATTAAGCTCATCATAGAGCTGACCCGCCGTCTTCTCACTGAACGTCTCGATATCCATCGCATCACGCGAAGCAAAGTGGGTGATCCGACTGATAATCTGCGGCCTACAATTCAGTTTATTGTTACAGAAAAGATGTGCTCCGCGCATTTCTAACGGATATCCACAAGCTGGACAGTCCTCAGGGAAAATAATCTCTCCACCGTCATTCTCCTCTGTTACCTTGCCAAGAATTTCTGGGATAACATCATTGGAACGGCGAATAAAGACCCGCGAACCTAAGGCGAATTTCAAGTTTTTGCGCTCAATATCACCCACATTATTCAGGGTGCAGTTCTGAACGGTAACTCCGGCAAGCTCTACAGCCTCAACCCGCGCCAGCGGAGTCACTTTACCTGTACGACCTACATTCCAGCTAACAGACTCCAGCACGGTCGTCGTTTCTTCGGCTTCAAATTTATAAGCAACTGCCCAACGCGGGAACTTGTCAGTGTAGCCAAGCACCTCACGGATCCGGAAATCCGTGACCTTAATTACAGCCCCATCAATGAGGTAATCAAGACTCGAACGACTCTCCTCGATTCCAGCGAGCTGCTCAGTTACATCATCAAAATCATTGCAGTAGGTCAGGTATGGGTTCACTTTAAATTTGTTATTCCGCAGAAAATCCATCATTTCCTGATGGTCAGCGAACTCCGCGCCTTCTGCAAAGCCTACATTATAGAAAAAAGCGTTCAAACGGCGGTCCGCAGTAGTCTTCGGATTAAGATTACGCAGTGCACCTGCTGCTGCATTACGCGCATTCTTCAGCGGCTCTGCAGCCCTTGTATTATAATCAGCCAGCACAGACAGATTCATAATCCCTTCACCCTGAACCTCAATGACCCCATCCTTGAAGGGAATCGTCAATGGAACGGATTTGATGGTCTTCACCTGTGCAAGTATTCCTTCGCCAACTACACCATTGCCACGCGTTGATGCCTGTTCGAGAACACCATTACGATAGGTTAAATTCAGCGTTAAGCCATCGAACTTCAGTTCTACTGCATAACAAGGATCAGGAAGAGGGGTATCTGGATTCTTAAGATTGTATTCATTCACTAACCGGAGCACCCGGGTATTCCAGCTGCGCAGCTGTTCAATATTCTGTGCTTTATCCAGACTCCAAAGCGGTGCCAGATGCCGATGCGGCGTGAAGCCCTTAAGCAGCTCTCCACCTACACGTTGTGTAGGCGAATCCGGTAGTACGAAGCCACTCTCAGCCTCCAGTGCTACAAGCTTGTCGTATAAAACATCGTATTCCTTATCGCTGACTAGCGGTGCATCCAGCGTGTAGTAGTGGTAATTATAGTTATTTAATTCCGCAACAAGCTCTTCCATCACATGCATAGCATCCATGCAGGTACATCCCTCCGTCAATAAGTTTCCTAAAGTTAGCGTGGTCTAAATATCCGTTCGTTAATCGTTGTCTGCTATTATTCCACTTTAGTAATCGGCGCAAACCCCGCAAGCAGGCGTTTCACACCCACGGGAGCCGGAAAAGCAATCTGTAGCTCCGTGTCATTCCCGCTGCCTTTAACAGATACAACGGTGCCCGTGCCCCATTTGCCGTGGGAGACCTTGTCACCCGCTTTGTAATCGCCAGCTGCAGCAGCCCCTGCTCCGGTAGCACGCTGTGCGCCTCCGGAGGTCACGGTCACGCTGCTCTTGCTTGCCGCCGCTGACGCCGTGCTTCCGCCGCCTGCCGGCGTAGCTCCGGCGGCTCCGCCCCGGCCGCCAAAGTTCCCACGGCCACCACTGCCGAAGCCGCGTCCGCCGTAAGCACCGCCTACCTCCGCGCCTCCGCGCTGGAAGCGGTCTTGAGTCTTAACGGTATCTTCCTTCAGTTCCTCCGGAATCTCCTCTAAGAAGCGGGACGGTTGGTTCGCCGTCGTCCGGCCAAAGAGCGTACGCATCCGCGCACAAGAGAGAAACAGTTGTTTCTCCGCGCGGGTGATCCCCACATACGCAAGCCGGCGTTCCTCTTCCAGCTCGTCGTTGTCCTGGAAGGCACGGCTGTGTGGGAACACGCCTTCTTCCATTCCGACGATAAATACCGTCGGGAACTCCAGACCTTTGGCGCTGTGCATCGTCATTAACACAACCGCATCACTACGATCCTCTTCATCATCGTTCACACTATCGATATCTGCGATAAGTGCAAGATCCGTGAGGAAGGAGACCAGCGACTTGTCTTCGTTGTTCTTTTCAAACTCCATCGTCACCGATAAGAACTCATCGATATTCTCTAGCCGCGAGCGTGATTCGAGTGTGTTTTCATTTTGCAGCTCCAAACGGTACTGCGACATTTCCAGTATTTTTTCCGTCAATTCGGTTACAGACAAGAACTCCACCATACGGTGTAGAGCTTCAATCATATCGTAGAACTCTACTAGCATATTCCGCGTCCGTCCGGCAAAGCCCAAATCATCGACCGTTTGCAGCACTCGGAAAATAGAAACACCACGTTCACCAGCAGCAGCTGCCAGCTTGCCAACCGTTGTATCTCCTAATCCACGCTTAGGAACATTAATAATACGCGTCAGGCTGATATCATCATCAGGGTTAGACAGTAAACGTAGATACGCCAGCAGATCCTTGATTTCTTTACGATCATAGAACTTGATCCCGCCAACGATTTGATATGGAATATCTGATTTGATCAAAATTTCTTCTATTACCCGTGACTGAGCATTCGTCCGATACAGAATCGCGTGATTCTGGTAAGCTTGACCTTGCTTCACATTTTTGCTGATTTCTCCGGTTACAAAATACCCTTCGTCATGCTCGGAATCCGCCCGGTACACCTTAATCTTGGCGCCTTCCTCGGAATCGGTCCACAGCTTTTTCGGTTTACGGCCACTATTAAGCGCGATTACCCCATTGGCTGCATTCAGGATATTAGCGGTTGAACGGTAATTCTGTTCTAGCAGAATCGTCTTCGCTTCCGGATAATCCTCTTCAAAATTAAGAATATTCGTAATATCCGCACCACGCCAGCGATAGATCGACTGGTCACTATCCCCTACCACACAAATGCGGTGGTGGCTGTCTGCCAGCATGCGGCACAACATGTATTGTGCTCTGTTCGTATCCTGATACTCATCCACATGGATGTATTTGAACTTCTTTTGGTAAAAATCCAAAACCTCGGGAACTTCCTTAAATAATTCGATAGTCTTCATAATCAAATCATCAAAATCAAGCGAGTTATTGCTTCTCAAACGCCGTTGGTACATTTTATAAACCTTGGCAACTAAACCTTCGAAATAATCACCGACTTTTTGCTCATACTGCGCCGGAGTAATCAGTTCATTCTTAGATGCGCTAATTATGGCTTGTACAGCTTTCGGTTCGAATTTTTTCGTATCAATATTCAGTTCCTTCATGCAATTACGAATGACTGATAACTGGTCTGTAGAGTCCAGAATCGAGAAGTTGGAAGTAAATCCAATGCGCTCAATATCCTTCCGCAAGATCCGAACACACATGGAGTGAAAGGTGGATACCCAAATATCTCTTCCCTCAGGTCCAACGAGCTTAGATACACGTTCCTGCATTTCCCTCGCAGCTTTATTCGTAAATGTAATCGCCAAAATCGCCCAAGGCGGCGCCTTTCGATTAGCAATCAGCCAGGCAATTCTGTGAGTCAGCACTCTCGTCTTCCCACTGCCCGCACCAGCCATAATCAAAAGGGGTCCTTCAGTAGTTTCGACAGCCTGCCTTTGTGGAGGATTCAATCGGCTGACCGCGTCTTGTATGTTAATAAGTTGCATGTGTAACATGCTCCTTTCTAAAAATGAAATTACAAATCATAAGTAGTCCATAAGCTAACCGCTAGTCGAACTGCTCTTGCACCGTCTTTTTAACAGCAAATACCGTACGAATTGCCTGCTCTACATCCCGATAAATAATATTGCCGACAACTACTGTATCACATAGAGCTGCTGCCTGCTCGGCCTCTGCCTCACAAGTAATGCCGCCTCCATAAAATAACTGGGCTTGCTCCACCATCTCACGCACTATACGTACTGTCTCCATATCCCCAAATCTACCGCTATATTCAAGATAGACTATTGGCAGGGACATCAGCTTGTCCGCAACCTGGGCATACGCAGCCGCCTCTTCAGCATTAATGGTTGTCTCGGCCCCTGTAATCCGCGCAACTGAAGAATCACTGTTCAAAACGACGTAACCTTCCGTTAGCAGCTGATCCCATGGGATCATAAATCCATAACGCTCTATAGCTCGACGATGATGGCCTACAATCCAAGCTGGATCAGGTGTATTTAGCACCATAGGAATCATATAAAGATCAAATCCGGGTACAGCAGCTTCAAGTTCGGATACCTCGAGTGCACAGGGCAGCTCAAAACGTCTTACTCTTGATAAGAGATCTACTGTATTCTCATAAGTAACTCCTGTAGAGCCTCCTATCAATATGGCATCCGTGCCGGACAAGCAAACGGCCTCCAAATCCTCATCTGAAATCATACGATCTGGGTCCAACTTAAACACATGCCGCCAAGGTTTGATCATTTGCTGTACTGATTTCATGGGAATCATCCTTAATTGTCATTTGGGCAAGACAAAACACTCCTGCCGCCGCAAAAGATATAGATCTAGTCTATGCCAGCACAGGAGGTGTGTCAATTTAAAGCGAACAAAAATACGAACATTTTTTCGTATGTAAATTTGAGGTCCCCGCAAAGTACCTGAATACACATCTGAGGAAAGCAGCACTTTGCAGGGATATATTAGTTGTAATGAGTGGAGATAAATTTCAGCGTATACCTCTGAGGTTATTCAAATCATTTTCAGGCACAAAATCACTATAAAATCCGTCTACACCCATACGAGATAACGCTCTAATCTCATCCTCTTCATCCACTGTATGAACGTATACACGAGCTCCGATATTTTTTAACTGTTTGACAAAACTCTTGGTGGCCCGGCTAACTGGCATCGTAATATCCACACCTGTTTTTTTAACAAACTCAATAACTTGTTCATCCGTATCCTTAGATTGGTACAGGGTGTAAAGCACTTCTGGAAAAGAATACACCTTATTGATCTCATCAAGCATCGGCTGATTGTAGATCTGTGGAACTATCCGCTCCAACAACGCTGGATCCCGACGCTGCGCCGCTTCGGTCAGCAATGTAAATTGCTTCTCTATAAGTTCCGGTTGGATTTCTTTGGTATCCGTAACGATATAAGCATCTGGATAATTCTGCATTAGATCAAGCACCTTCTCAATATCAAGCGGAGAGTATATATTCAGGATGGGGCTGTCCATAAATTCCTCGTAATCTAGTGCCACACCCTGTTTATTAGCAGGGAGAACCTCCAACTGACCTAAAAGCTTGCTCATATTGCCTGTCCATTCATGCCGAGCAACCAACTGATCATCCTTCGATAACAAAAAATCAACTTCAAATACGCGAGTTCCCCGTTCATAGTTAGCGACAAAGGCCTCCCAAGCATTGGTATACGTATAGCCGTTAATTCCCCCCATGGCATGTGCAACGATTCTGTGCGCTTCAAAACCGCTCGCGGGTTGCTCTTCCTCTTTGTTCAACGTTATTACAAGAATTATTATTAGTGCGACAATCATTACTACGGTTGCAATAATCTTTTTCTTATTCATAGTTGTGAGTTTCCTTTGCAAAGTTTAGATTAGAAAATTAATACCCCGCTCTGCCAGTGGCAAAACGGGGTATTATTAAAATTTCACAAATCTAAATAAGTGCAGGTCTCAATATGCGTTTTTGTTAACGAAGCCGTTGCGAATCGTTTTGAAAATAATTCGAATATCGAACAGTAAGGACCAGTTCTCGATATAGAAAATATCGTGCTTAATCCGTTCCTCAATTGAAGTGTCCCCGCGCAGCCCATTGCTCTGTGCCCAGCCCGTAATTCCTGGACGCACATGGTGCTTCACCATATACTTCGGAATTTCATCACGGAATTGTTCTACATAAAATGGTCGTTCTGGCCGTGGGCCAACTACACTCATATGACCGAGTAATACATTAAAAAATTGCGGAAGCTCATCCAGACTTGTCTTACGGATAAAGGTTCCAAATCGAGTTCTACGAGGATCTTCCCGCGTACTCCAACCTGTATCCTCTTCCCCGTCCTGCTGCAGCTTCATTGAACGAAACTTATACATCATAAAATTACGCCGATTAAGTCCCACCCGTTCCTGCCGGAATATGATCGGTCCCGGTGAGGTAAGACGTACGCCGAGAGCTACGATCAGCATCACGGGAGATATCATAATAATAGCGAATAGAGAGAACACGATATCAAACAAACGTTTTGCCATCTTATTCCCCGTCATATCCAGTGGAATATCACGAACATTAATCATTGGCATACCTGCAAAGTTATCAAAGTAAGGACGAGCTGGTAAATAATCAAAGAAATCCGGAATAATCAATGTGCGTACCCCTGCTTTTTCACAGGCTGCAATAATCGAAGGATATTTAGAATGCGCATCGAGCGGCAAGGCTAGAATAACCTCGTCCACAGGCAGCATCTCCAGCATTCCGGATAACTGATCAACCGTACCTAGAATCGGTTTATAGCGCTGTTCTTCAATTCCATCCCAAGTATGATAGTCGTCTAAGAAACCAATAGCTTCATATCCGAGCTCTGGATATTGCTCCAAATTGTTGTAGAATCTTTTGCCGAGTGTACCAGCGCCGATGATAAGTACGAACTGGCGGTTCAATCCTTTTTCGCGCAAAGATTTAAGCATCTTCTTCAACACATAACGGTAAAGCATAATGGAAAGAACGTTAAATCCCATATAAATAGCAAGGTAGACACGGGAAATATCAATTTCTTTCACAAAAAACATCAAACCCAGCAGAATAAAAATACCAATTATATGCACTTGAAAAATCTTCAGAAATTCATCGACGAAACGTTTCTTACGCTTAGGCAAATAAAGCGATAAAAGGATACCAATTAAGACAGCTACTACGCCATAAATCATACTCCAATAAGCGTAAGACTCTACATGAAGCGTGTTATAGGATTCCATCCATCCGCTTTTGAACTTGATCCACCAAGCCGCTAAAAAGGACAGTTGGATGACAAGAAAGTCAGCAACCATATAGAGCTGTGTCAAAAATTTCTGATTCCGCCGAATCATAATCTCACCTCAGTATTCTTATCGTTACGAGCGCCTGTTTCCGTAGCAGAGCTAAGACTCTGTGCAGGTGATGGAACTGCTTTAGGAAAGATTAGGACATTCCGCAAAAGGGACAGAGCAAACTTCATACCAACACCAGCATATACTGTTCCATTTATAATACTGTTGTACTTCCTACTATAATGCTTACGATGAAATAAAATCATTGCCCTGTGAAATTCATAGACGATCTTGAACGGTCTACGTCTGGCACTGCCGCCTTTGAGATGGACGATGGAGGTCTTCGGATAATAATAAATCTCCCAACCAGCCTCTTTAATACGATAGCACCAGTCTAAATCCTCACCGTACATAAAAAACTCTTCATCTAATCCGCCGACCTGATCAATCGTCTCCCGCCGCAGCAGCATAAACGCACCCACCAGACAATCTATCGGGTAATCAAGATCAGGGTCCAGATAACCTAACTGGTAACCGTTAAACTTCGGTCGATCCGGAAACAACTTACTGAAACCAAAAGCATAATAGAAGGAAGCTGACGGTGTAGGAAATCCTCGCTTACACGCTTTATCCAGCGACCCATCTGGCAATATAATCTTACATCCTGACGCCCCAACATCGGGACGACCATCCATAAAGGAGATCATCGTCTCCAGCGTATCCCTGCGCACCACCGTATCTGAATTGAGCAATAGTACATACCGTCCGGACGAAGCTTCCATCCCCTGATTATTTGCACGGGCAAAACCGACATTGTCGTTATTTGCGATCAACATGACACTTGGAAACTCTCTACCAATCATCTCTACCGAATCATCATGGGAATTGTTGTCTATCAAAATAATCTCATAGGAATAGTTCGTTTCTGAGTCATATACCGACCTGATACAGTCCATCGTCAGGCGACACGTGTTGTAATTGACAATAAGTATGCTTACATCTACATTCACTGCGTAACGCTCCTGACAAATATAGTAATCTACCGACAATTATTATAACATAAAACCTCCCTGAGAGGAGGTGACCTTTCAGGGAGGTTTTTCCAGATACTGTTTGATTTACGTGTTCTTTCGCTCTTTTACGATGGTCTGTATATATTTTCGTTTCTTTTTTAACGCTGGGAGCTGAGTGAAAAAGGATTTCCACGCTACGATTAACTTTGGCTCTCTCAGAAGCATATAACCATGCGCGGCAATTTCATAGGGAAGAGAAACTAAGATTGTCTTCAGCATAGTTCGAGCCGATTCATTCTTGTAGATCATTTTGTAGCGATTAATGTAAGATATTCGCCGGATGAACATTGGTTTGGTACTACGGCCAGACGTTTTCCACCCACGTTCATGATACCCAATTGCCTCAGCATCATAATACCCCTGCCAGCCAAATAGCTGGGCTCTCCAAGCCACATCCACATCTTCCTTATATGCAAAAAAATCTGCATCAAAAAACTCCCCATCAACACTAACGTCTTCAATCATCCGTCGAGAATACATCGCCGCCGCCCCAGATACACCAAATACTGTACCCGACTGTGTCCATAGTTCTGCTGGATCCCCCGCACCACGGTCAAACGCACGCCGTGCCTTGTTCATCTGAAGACCAGTGCTATCCACTAATCCGTGATCAGCCTTTAGCAAAAGCTTACCTGTGGCGCTGCCAATTAAAGGATTTTCCTCCAGCCGTGTAACTAATCTAGATACGTAATCCTTCGCTAGTATCAGATCTGGATTTAGGACAAGTACGTAGTCAGTATCTGTGACACCGATAGCTTTATTATGAGCATGCGCGAAACCAGTGTTACATAAGTTCTGATATACAAACAATTGTAGGTCAGTGATTTCAGATGATTTTTTATCAATATTTAAAATTTTCTCATCCGGGAAGATAGCCATAAGGGGTTTACCCATAGGATCGACAAAGCTTGATGCTTCTCTTAATTTCTCTATAGTATCATCTTCAGAGTCATTATCCACAATCACAATACATTTTAGTGGATAATCCTGTGCAAGGACTGCCTTTAAACAACCTACAATATCATCAGTACTATTATATGTAACTAGTTGTACACTAACGGTTTTGGTAAGCATGATAATCCTCAGATCCTTATGATGTTGACATTATTCAAGAATTTTTTTCGATTTTGTTCTTATCAATAAAGAATGATATAAAAGGTGAGATGCCTCAGTGCCAGAAAAACTAAAATAGCTTCATAATAAATCCAAATTCTAAATAGAGCTTTTGACTCTGTTATAGTATTTAATAAAACAGAAAGTAAAGTCGCTAGTAGTATTAATAAGAGAATGTCAGTCGCATAAAAAACTCTATGCCCTGAGGCATATATAGTTGGTGAAAAACTAATAACAATACTTGAGGCTAAAGCAGCCATATAAAAGAGAACACTCACAATTGTTATCCTAGAATTTCCAAATAACTTCACAATAGACAAGGCAATACAAAGAAAAACTAGTAAGCCCAATAATATCGAAACATTCATACTTACTGATTTTGAATTATAATCACTGAATATTTTGGGGAGATCATATAAATTATCAAACATAGAAATTTTATTGCTTTTAATGAACATTTCAAGAGTTTGATCAAATGCCGTAGTAACATTCCCTGGTCTGCTTTTTGCAGAAATCATGCGTATACCGAAATATGCCACCGGTACTAAGGACATTATTCTATACATTATTCTTTTATTTTTTGTGAACATCAATATTGTAATGAGTAATGAGATTATAAACATTATAGAACTAGCCTCATTAACAAGATGCCAAAGACTATAAAACAACCCATAAAATAATTTCTTAAACAAGGAAAACGTTTCATATTCCGGGAATAATGAAGCTTCCGAGGCAAACCTTTTGACATTCCCAGGTGCTGTATAACCTATAATAGCATTAATTATGACAACTGCTAAAACAAGCATAGAAGGTATATGTATTTTCTTTTTCTTAAGAGCAGAAAGTAAAATTAGAATTGTGCTAAAAGTAATCACAATCGCAGCTATTTGCTCTGAGTATGCAGCATATATCCCAGCCAATAAATTAAAAATTATTAACTTATTATTATACTCCTTCTCGAAATAATTATAAATTATAGGAATTAAACTAAATAAACCAAGAGCAGTAGGCCAAAGATAATTAAAAGATCCAGTAACCCAAATGCTACCACTCCAAAAAACTGCATCAGGTAATAAAAAAATGGACAGGCAAATAGATATTATCAAGTATGTCTTTTTTTCTCTTCTATCTCCAGTTATGGCTAATACAATCTTATACATAGTTAAAAATAGCAAGATAAAAATCATGGTATTTAGTATTTTCCAAACAATTGGATCTAGAACTATTATACTTGTAAGGAAATAATTAATCATAATTCTGCCATTCCAATTTAAATAGTAATTTTTGACAAATTCAAAAGAACTCACATCAGTTAGAGCCTTTTTAAATTCAATATCATCTGAAATATTACTATCCACATGTAGATTCACTATAAACATAATAATTGAAAAAAATATAAACAGTAATGTAACATTATATTTATTGGAAAACTTTTTTATATGATCTATCATATGTCAAATCCTTTACGATTATTTTCTAAATACTAATAAACGCTGTCCTAAATAGTTCAAAATTGTATATAACCCCATACCGAATAACATTGCTAGTTGTTCATTAGTTTCTATTGAAAACTTTAAAGAAAGTAAATTTATAATTTCTAGTATAAGGCGCTTAGATATAAGAAAACCAACTAAATAAGATACTGAGCTTACTAAAAAGAATTGAAAAAATGATTTGTAGTCGAAGTTACCATATTTAAAAGTAAAGGTCTTGTTTAAGAAATAACTAATAACCCCACCAAATAAATAGCTCAATGCACTTGAACTCCAGTATCCAAATCCAAAGTAATTATACAACAGGAACATAGTGATTGCGCCCAAAATTGTATTAAATACACCAACGAGTAGGAACCTTATGAGCTTATTGTTAGTTAGTTTCATACATACCTCTTGTGTCTTTTCCACAACTATATTTTTCATGCTATCCTTCTTGTTTTACTATATATATTGGACGCCCTTTTGTTTCCAGATAAATATTCGCCAAATAATTCCCTATAATTCCAGTGCAAAAAAGTTGAATCCCTCCAACAAAAAAAACTATAGATGCTAGTGAAGGCCAGCCAGTTACAGGATCCCCCCACAATAAAGTTTTAGAGATAATAACCAAAATAAGAACAAAAGAAGCAAAACAAAAAAACAAGCCTATTAATGAAGAAAGAGCAAGCGGAACAGTAGAAAATGCGACAATTCCTTCAATCGAGTAAATAAAGAGCTTCCAGAAAGACCACTTAGTCTCACCAGCTACCCTTTCAATATTTTCGAATTCAAACCATTTGGTTTTAAAACCTACCCAACCAAAAATACCTTTTGAAAAGCGATTGTATTCTCCCATTGATAATACTGCATTAACCATTTGACGAGTCATTAGTCGGAAATCGCGCGCTCCATCAATAATTTCAGCCTTTGATATTTTTTTTACGATTCTATAAAACATTCTTGCGAAGAAAGAACGTATTACGGGTTCGCCATTTCTTGAATTTCTTCTTGTAGCAGCACAATCATATCCTTCCTCTTTAATAGACTTAAGCATGTTAGGAAGGAGTGCTGGTGGATCCTGCATATCCGCATCCATTACTGCAACATAATCGCCTTTTGAATATTTAATACCTGCATATAAAGCTGCTTCTTTTCCAAAATTCCGTGAGAAAGATATAAATCTAACGCGATTATCTGAATTAGCAAGATCTTTAATAATATCTAAAGTGTTATCAGATGACCCATCATCCACAAAAACAAATTCAAATTCAACCTCGTTCATTAATTTAGCAATCCGTATTATTTCATTATAAAAAATAGGAAGACTTTTCTCTTCATTATAACAAGGGATACAAATGCTTATAATCTCCATAATTCATAGCTCATCCTTTATATTTAATACTAATATGGCAGTTAACATTAATTAATTAACCCTTATTTAGTACCTAATACTAAATAAGGGCTATTCATAGACCTAGTTCTCTTCCCGTTACGGGGATAATGCTACCACTATTAATTTTTAAGTTCTAGCAGAAAGCTTCTCAAACCTTCACGCCAGTGACGTATATCCTGAAAACCGTTTGTACGTATTGACAAATGCTCCATCACAGAATTACGAGGGCGTGGTGCAGGACGTATAAATTGTTCCGTAGAACACGGGTTAAGTTTGGCCGTAAAACTCAAACCCAAAATAGCCTCAGCCTCTACAAAAATCGCTTGTGTAAATTCAAACCAAGTACAAGAATCACTATTTGACGCATGGTATACACCATACTTCTCAGTTTGGATAAGCTCAACCAAGAATTGAGCTAAATCGACTGTATATGTTGGCGAACCTTTTTGGTCATCGACAACTTGAAGCATTGGCTTTTCTTGACCAAGCTTTAGCATTGTTTTGACAAAGTTATTTCCGTATTTGCCGTACACCCATGACGTTCGTACGATGAAATACTTAGAGGAGAGGGATTGAACGAGTACCTCACCCGCACGTTTCGATTTGCCGTATATACTCTTAGGGTCTGTATTATCATATTCATGGTAAGGCTGTGCACCCATACCATCAAATACATAATCCGTGCTAATATACACCAGCTTGGCTCCAGCTTTTTCAGAAGCAAGCGCTACATTTCGGCTGCCAGTAGCATTAATTAAATAAACTGCATCAATATCACTTTCTGCCGCATCTACTGCCGTATGAGCAGCACAGTGAATAACCGCATCCGGTCCAAACCCGCCAATAACTTGGATGCACTGATCCAGATCAGTAATATCCATCTCCTGACGATCGCAAGCCAACACTTCGTGACCTTGATGCTGGAGCAGTAAAACTACGTCCTGACCTAGTTGTCCGGCCGCACCTGTAACAAGTACCTTCATAGCTATTTTACCCCCGTATCAAAATTACAATGAGTCACCTAAACGATCACCATATTGCTGTTCAGCATATTTTTGGTATTCCCCAGATTGAATACGGGTCCACCACTCGCGGTTATTGAGATACCATTGGATAGTTTCTTTAATACCTGTTTCAAACGTATGTTTCGGCTTCCATCCCAGTTCATTCATAATCTTAGTTGGATCAATCCCATAACGGCGATCATGACCAGGACGGTCTTGAACATAAGTAATCAAAGAATCAGGCTTGCCTAGTTCCTGCAATACCGTGTTTACAATATGCACATTCGTACGTTCATTATTGCCACCAATGTTGTAGACTTCGCCGTTCACACCCTCATGAATAACCAAATCAATCGCGCTGCAATGATCCTCAACATACAACCAATCGCGGATATTCATTCCATCGCCATAAACAGGCAACGCTTGATCAGCAAGTGCACGGGAAATCATCAGCGGAATAAGCTTTTCCGGGAATTGGTACGGGCCATAATTGTTTGAGCAGCGGGTAATATTCACTGGCAGTCCAAACGTTTCGTGATACGCACGTACTAGCAAGTCTCCGCCTGCTTTGCTTGCTGAATATGGACTGTTAGGAGCCAGAGGAGTTTCTTCGGTGAATAATCCAGTCGCTCCCAGTGATCCATATACCTCATCCGTAGATACTTGAACAAACTTAGTGATACTGTATTTTTTCGCCGCATCCAAAAGCACTTGTGTTCCAAGTACATTCGTCTTCACAAACACTTCCGGCTCTAAAATACTCCGATCCACATGCGACTCCGCCGCGAAATTGACAACGACATCCACACCCTGGCTAATCAGTTCATCCATCGCAGTAACATCTGTAATGTCGGCCTTCACAAACGTATAGTTCGGATGATTCTCCATCGATTTTAGGTTCTCCAGATTACCTGCGTAAGTCAATGCATCCACGTTGACGATCTGGTAATCAGGATGTTGTTGCAGCATGTATAATACAAAGTTGCTGCCGATAAATCCGGCTCCGCCAGTAACTAGCAGTTTCATTTATAGCCCACCTTTTGTTCAATGAGATGTTTACATTTCGAAGTTTAACTCCGCATCCTTCAGTAAAGGATGACGTTGATCTTTATCCGATAATATCGCACTAGAAGTTGGCCAACCAATACCCAGCGCTGGATCATTCCATAATATGCCACGATCATTCTCAGGGGAATAATATTCGTCCACCTTATATAACACTTGGGTATTAGGTACTAATGTACAGAAGCCATGAGCGAATCCTTTCGGAACAAGCAACTGTCGCTTATTATATTCGCTAAGTATTACACCTACCCATTGCCCAAAGGTAGGCGAATTAAGACGAATATCAACAATCACATCGTAAATAGCACCCGATAAGACACGAATTAACTTAGTCTGAGATTTGGGATTAAGTTGGTAATGGAGACCACGCAAAACACCCACCTCAGCAGATAGGGAGTGGTTGTCTTGAATAAAATTATGAGTTATACCTAACTTGTTCATTATTTCTTCATTATAACTTTCCATAAAAAAACCACGATTATCACCATGAACCACAGGCTCTATTAAATTTGCACCAAACAGTTGAAGAGGAATTACCTTCATAGCCTCTCCTCCTTCACCATTATAATTTCAGCTTACCGAGCTCATTTCCAAACACAACAGATTGTGCTAGTTCATTCGCCTTAGCTAAGGACACATTCGTACCAACATCTGTCCACCAACCTTGCAGAATATCATAGGTTAACTCATCTCTTACAATATATGCATTATTTAAATCTGTGATCTCTAATTCACTACGTGCGGATGGCTTTAAGCTTTTAACTATTTCAAACACATGACTATCAAACATATAGATACCGGTTACTGCGTAATTCTATTTTGGTTCAGCCGGTTTCTCTTCTATTGAAAGAATTCGCCCATTGCGAAGTTCGGGAACACCAAATCTTTTGGGTTCAGATACTTCTTGAATCAATATTTTGGCCCCTTGTTTTTGATCAACAAAGTTCTATACATATTGCGTAATATCATCTTCAAAGAAGTTATCTCCAAGTATTACAACCATTTGATCATTACCAACAAATTGCTCAGCTAAATCTAAAGCTTGTGCAATCCCACCTGCTTCATCTTGTACTTTATATGTAAAGCACACGTCCATTTCACGACCACTACCTAATAGGTTAACCACATCACCCATATGCTCTTTACCAGTAACAATTAGGATATCATTTATTCCAGCTTTTTATAACTTATATACGGAATGAAATATCATAGGATATTTACTACAGGTAGCAAGTGTTTATTAGTAACTTAGTCAAAGGAAATAGACGAGAACCAGTACCTCCAGCAAGAATTATGCCTTTCATAATGACCTTCTATGGATTATATCTATATTTTTACATATTAAATCAACTATGTCATAACTTAAATCAGGATATATAGGGAGAGTTAGGATGTTATCACTTATTTTCTTAGCATTAGGCAATTCAATATTTGAATACTCCTCTTTAAAACAACTATAATCAGTTGCCAATGGATAAAAGTATTTTCTAGTGAAAATATTATTGTCCCGAAGGATTTCATATAGAGTATTTCTGGATACTCCGTACTTTTCTTTATCAATTACAATAGGAAAGTAAGAGTAGTTATAAACTATATTTGACTTTTTGTAATCCAGAAGACTTATTCCTGGAATCTCCCCAAGTAAGTCTACATATCTTTCTGTTACCAATTTTCTTTTTTCAATATTTTCCTGAACATGATTTAAGTTCACGAGTCCCATTGCTGCTTGGAACTCATTCATTTTTGCATTATAACCAACAATTTCAACAGTTTCAGGACCGCTAATACCAAAGTTTTTATAAAGATCAATTATTCTTTTATATTCGTCATTTTTATAAACTAATACTCCACCTTCAATTGAATGAAAGAGTTTCGTAGCATGAAGACTAAACATCGAAATATCTCCGAACTGACTTATAGGTTTACCATTAATCTCAACCCCAAATGCATGTGCAGCATCATATAATACTTTTAAATTGTATTTCTGAGCAATCCTCTCAATAGCGTCTACATTACATGGAGTTCCAAATACATGTACGGGCATTATGGCACTCGTATTTTCATTAATAAGTGCTTCTATTTTGGTACAATCAATATTATAGTCACTTAAATCAATATCACAGAAAACTGGTTTTAAATTATTATTGACAATAGCATGAGTAGTTGAAGCAAATGTAAACGGAGTAGTTATAACCTCACCAGTGATCCCTAAAGTCTTAATGGCTGTTTCTAAAGCCAAGTGTCCATTTACGAGAAGACTAACATTATTAATGGATAAAAAATCAATTAGCTTTTTCTCGAATTCTTGGTGCAACTCTCCATTATTCGTAATCCAAGAATTATTCCAGAGACGTTCAATTTCTGCAGTAAACTCCGAAAAAGGAGGCATATAAGTCTTTGTTACATTGACAGGTGTTTCTAATTTAATTAATTCATTCATTATGAGTTGCCCTCCACTTATAAATCATGTAGACATTTTTGTTGCAGCCTTAGAAATAACTATTGTAGAATCCTCAACATTCTTAATTATTATTGCCCCTAACCCAACAATACTTTTAACACCTATATTAGTTTTTTCTCTAACACAAGCTCCTGCACCAATTAATGTTAACTCACCAATAGACACATTCCCTGAGATGACTGCTGCAGGATTAATAGTGCAGAAATCACCAACCGTAGAATCGTGACCAATATTACAGGATCGATTTAATAATATAAAATTCCCTAGTTTCACATTAACAGTAAGATTTACTCCTGAACAGATTACATTTCCATACCCCATATTATTATTAGAACTTTTAGACAATTTAGAGAGAGGGTGTATTAAATTAGGAAAAACAATATTCGATTTATTTAAATCCATAATTTCTTGATATATCTTTTCTTTAATCTTTGGATCCGCTAAACCAATTATCACACCGATCACCGAGAATTTGTCGCTATACCCGGAAAATTCCATATTAGAAGTAATAATCTCTACATCTTCAATAGATTTACCAATTTCATTTGGATCATTAGTCACAAAACCAACCAAATGATATATATTAGTATACGAATAATCATTTATTTCATCTATTAAAGCTTTGATTTCTTTAGCACACCCTCCAGTACCATAAATAACAATCGGTAATCCATTCCACTCATTTGACATGCTTACCGACTCCTATTTTTTAAAAAATTTCCTGATCGTTGAATATAGGTTTGTATCTTTTTGAATTTTCCGTTTAGCACTTTCCACTACTACCTGATGAAATGACGTTTCAAACACATCAATAATATCAAGTTTACCAGTATATGCGAAGAAATCATTGGCACTAAAATTATACTTTTCTTTTAAAACTCTTCTTGTGTTTTCATTTTTCAAAAGAATGCTAAGTTTTCGTAAACCAATAAGAACGTAAATAGGTTTGATATCAGGAGATATTTCTTTTAAATAAGCGAATGCTTTTTCACATTCAATTTCTTCTTTCGTATATAAGGCGTTCGATTCATCTAGAAAACCTTCAACAAAATCTTCGTCTTTTATTTCATCAAAAAAGTTACTCATAATAATAAAAAGCTCATTTTTATTCCTAATTCTATTTTCATAAGTAACAGAACTAGTATTCATTTCATTAGATAATATTCTAAAGTTAACTAATTTTTCTTCCATTACATGAATATTGAATTTTTTAATAACATTTATCCACATTGAAAAATCCGGTAATTGTCTCAAACTCGGATCATACAATCCAACTTCGTTATAGACTTCCTTTTTAATTAGCATCGATGGATGACAAAAGCAATTTAATTTATAAAATAATTGTTTTAACCATTGCCCCGAAGACTTATTATTTTGAGTGAATGCATCTGCCCAAAAATAATCTGTTTTTGATAATACTTTTCCTGCTTCATCAATAAAATTGGCGTCTGAGAAAACACAATCCACACTATCACTTTCTTCTAAAAAGTGTACTTGTTTCTCTAATTTATCTATTTCCCAATAATCATCTGAGTTTAACAAAGCAATATACTCTGATGATGAGTTTATTATTCCATGATTAAGTGTATCAACTGCTCCCTGATTTGTTTCAAATCCATAAAATTTAATCCTGGAATCTTCATATTTCTTTATCACATCTACAGAGTTGTCAGGTGATGCATCATCAATAATTAGTAATTCAAAATTTCCATACGTTTGGTTTAAAACACTCTCTATAGCTTTTCCAATGAATTTTGAATGATTATAGGATGGAATAATTATAGAAACTTTCGGATTAGTACTTTTCAATTTCTGCACCTGCTCTATTTATAAAATTTTGGGGGTATTATACCTTTTAAGAGTGATGTTGCAAATGGAGGAAGGTATTTCTTTACTTTTTGTTTAATACTCTCTTTACTAGTAATAATCAAAGGACCATCTATATTATCTATTCTATCCTGAAGTCTTCTTTTATGAGCATTGAACTCTTCATGATACAGACCATCTAGATATTTATCATACTGCTCTATTAAGGAAATAGTATCTTTCAACTTTTCCAATTCCTTCTTTTGACTCCAAGTTCCGTTCGGATGCAAGCGATACACAGACATCACTTCTGGGAGATAGGCAATCAGTCCATTCTGGGATACCATTATATTCGTCATCCAGTCATAAACTGTCAACTCATATAAAGAGCTATCTAATTGCTTCAAATACTTAGCCTTATATACGCAAGTAGAGAAATTACCTATAAAATTGTCCAGTACAAGTTCAGAGACTGTGATCAACTGGAAACTACGATCCCAATTCCAAGGTTGAACATTATATCTCTTTTTCTTCATGTCATGTACCACAAATTGATTAAAGGTCATAACACAAGCCTTATTAGACTCTAGAAAATCCACATGTTTTTGGATTTTCAAAGGATCAGTCCAAAAATCATCACCTTCTAGAATAGCTATGTATTCTCCCTTACATGCAGCAAAGCCTCTCTTATAGTTTAGCGTTATCCCCAAATTACTCTCATTAGCTAAAATTCTAAATTTCCCAGGATGATTCTCAGCATATTGCTGAATTATACTCATAGTACTATCTTTTGAGCAGTCATCTGCTACTACAATTTCATAATCAAACGTCGTTTTTTGTTCTAGAATACTGTCTATTGCTTGATTGATATAACTCTCGTGATTATATGTCACCAATAGAATACTACATTTTGTAATTGAATCAGTCATTTTTTGTTCTCCTTAATTTATCAATGATTGGTTCTAATCTTGTTATTAACTTATAGGCCTTTCTATTCTTAATAGCTTCGATTTCTTTTTCTAATTCACTTTTCTCTTTTGAAATCCCCAAATTATTCAACTCAATCATTTTAAGTACTTCATCTTTCTTCTTAAACTCATCATCAAACCAATTTTCTCGTGACTCATTCATTTCTTGCATTTCTTGATTTCTCTGTATCAGATCTTCATTTGTTAACTTTAAAGTCTTAATCCTTCTTTTGAGAGTTTGATTCTTCATCCGTAATTTATTCACAAAATTCATATATTTATATTTAGTATGTTCCCAATCACTATTCGCTTGTAATTTTGAAATTAAATCCTCTGATATATCTAGTACAGGAGTACTATATTTAAGCAGACACGAAACTGATCTAATATAAGTGCCTTGCATAACCTCAATAACAATTTGAGGGTCATTATTAAGAAACATATATTGGTTATTTTCTGTAGAGAAAGCATTTGAACTCAGTGTATATTCTTTGTTTTTTAAATTATCTTGATTTGTTAATTCTAAATCTAAAATTTCAATAATGCACTTAGTAGCAGAAGGATCTATTCTAATCTTATTGGCTAAAGCAGGAAGATCGAAATTAACTTGAAATATTTTTTGGGATTTTTCTACTTTAAAAGATTCACTTTTTGATTCACTGTACCCCTGACCATCATCCCAGTATATTTGAAGGTATAAATTATCTTTATCAAGATCACCTCCGTTTTTTTTGTTGTTATCTGCATTCATTTTATGAGTTGACATAAAGTCAATCATATTTTCATGATGCGATATCATTGCATAATCTTCCGAGGTCATTTCTGCACTTATTTTTTTGAAAAGCGAAGGCAAGTTATCAATTCTTTTTTCGAATCCATTTTTTCCATATATAATAAACGTACGTACTGATTCTTCATTATTAAAATCTTTATAAAATAATTTTTCATTGTAAAAACTATTTACCGTATTCCAGTACTCATATATATCAGGATGTAATCCTGTCTTAAACTCCATTTGCATAAATTTCTCGAACAGAAAAATTGAAGCATGGTTAAATTGATTCCACTCTCCATTAAATTGATCCATCTTATCTTTAATTAATTGAAGATCAGGCAAACCATTTTCCTGATGTTCTTTACTCCATAGTATTTCACCGTTATATAAATAATGAAAAAAAGCACCTAATCTCTCTTCCACTTCCTCTATCCCGTTATTTGAAAACGGCGCTGAAATTATAAATCCATATTTAGATACTCTTTCAATTTCAGATAGAAAATCATTTCTCTTATTCAGAGGAATATGTTCAAGGACATCCAGCCCAATAACAAAATCAAAGTAATTATTATCAAAGCTAAGGTTAGTAGCATCACCCTGTATGAATGATGGATCATTTAATAACTCTTCAGGAAGGAGTAAATCCAAATATTTTATATTCTTATTTTCAACAAAGTTCTCTAAATTTTTATGTTCATTCGCCCCTACTTCCAGAATAGAAAGTTCAAGTTCTTTAATCCCCAATAATTCAAAAATAATCTCTACCATCTTATAACGTTGAAATTGATGAAATGGAATCACAACTCAAAATTCACCTCCTAATTAACTCTACTTATCTGTATTTCATTTGGAATGTATAACTTGTTCCAGATCTTATAAGGATCCCTTTCGCGCATTTCAAATATATATGAGTTCTCTGTATAGTCTACGAATAACGATGTTCTATTTTTTATAGTTGAGGTAGAAAGAACAGTAGAAAAATTATACATTCCTTCTACTAAGGGTAAGCGCGTTTTGAATTCAACAATTATCTTCTGACCTGCTTCGCCAGATATTTCGCCGATTTCCTCAATCAAAGTATTACTGCCTAAATATTCGATGTTTTGTTTATCTCTAATATGATACCCAACAGAAATTTGACATTTTTTATCAAATTTTATATGCATTCTAATTTTAATTTTGTCATTAAAATCAGCTGTTATAACTGGATTATTGTTGCTATCTAACACTTCTAGCTCTGTTAAAATCGCATCACGGGTCCCCTGCCTGAAATATTCCACTTTCTCCATAAACTCAGAATTCTCTTTGAAAACAAGATTGTCATCCAGGGAAACCTCATCGAGATGGTACAGTTTATCTTCCGAGTTCACTCTCCCCTTAGTATTATTGTTCATTTGATCTCTAACATATTTAGCATACATATCTACTACCTTTTCAGCATCTCCGTAAGCTTCAAGATTTCCGTTTTTCAAATATATAGCCTTTTTGCACAAGGACTTAACAGAATTCAAATCGTGACTTACATATAAAACTGTAACTCCCTGTAGAAATAATTCTTTCATTTTCGTTATACATTTCGCTTGGAAATACATATCTCCAACACTCAGAGCCTCATCAACTATTAAAATATCAGGTTGTACATTGATAGCAACAGAAAAGGCTAACCTTGCAAACATACCACTACTATATGTTTTAACTGGTTGATAAATATACTCCCCTAGTTCTGCGAACGAGAGGATTTGCTCAAGTCTTTCTTTTATTTCTTCTCTTTTAAAACCCATCATCAAACCATTTAAATAGATATTTTCAATACCTGTATACTCAAAATTAAATCCGGCACCAAGCTCCAAAAGTGCAGCTACTTTTCCATTCACTTCTGAGATACCACTTGATGGCGTTAATACTCCGGTTATAATTTTTAACAAAGTTGATTTACCAGATCCATTCTCTCCAATAATACCTACAATATCTCCCTTATCTATAGTGAAATTGAGATTCTGAAGAGCATGGTGCTCAGAATACAATGTCTTCTTGCGATAAAATAAAGACTCCTTGAGCCTATCCATAGGAGTTTTATATAGTTTATAAGTTTTGCTGACATTTTGAGCGCTGATCGCTATAGTTTCCATTTCCAAACCACCTTATCAAAGCACATCAGAAAGATGTGGTTTAAGTTTTCTAAATACTTTTATTGATATAGCAAAATTAACTATCACTACAAATGCAAAGTAAAGTGTCAATTTGTATTTCTCATAAAACCAAATTTTATTAATCATAGAATCTCGAAAACCTTCTACGATATAATAGAATGGATTTAATTTAAACAAAAAAATCATATGCGGAGACAAAACATCTACAGACCAAAGAATTGGCGTTAACCACATACCAAACTGCAAAATAATAGACAATACGTACGAGAAGTCTTTAAAAAATGGAGTAATTGCTGCAGTTAACCAAGATATACTAGAAATAAGAATTATATTACATAGGGTATAATATATAATTTGAACTGCAAAAAAACTGATAGGATAACCATAACTAATAAAAAAGGAGAATAAGATTATAATGAAAAACAGATGCACTAAGAATGCCGAGAATATCTTTACTAATGGTAATAATTCAATTCTAAAAACAACCTTCTTAACTAAATAATTATACTCTAAGAAACTATGTGTCGCTGTTGTTAATGCTTCAGAAAAATAGAACCAAGGTATAATCCCAGATACAAACCATAAAACGAAAGGTGCGTTTAAATCAGCCGGGGCGCTGACTTTCAAACCTTTTTCAAAAACAAACCAATAAACCAGTATAGTAACTAATGGCATTAGTAACGCCCATAACAATCCAAAATATGAACCTGCATATTTTGATTTGAAATCATTAATAGCTAAACTTTTAGTTAAGGAACATATATTTTTGATCCTCTTCATGTACGGTTCTTTCCTCATTTGTGCGTCTCCTTAGTAAAATCATATATATATTATTATTGCATTTATTACCTATACGTTTATTATTAATGTATTTATTATTAATGATAAAAAGTAGTTAGGTCGCCTTACATATGTTAAAATATCCACGTACCTACAGGAAAAGGAGATTATAACGTGTCGAAACCAGTATACGGTAAAAACGCCGCTCAGTCGAGAAATGTTGAAAAGATAGCAAGTCCGATATGGGCATTAGTTGTTGGTTTTATTCTATTTTTGTGTTGGACCCCATTTCAAGTGGGATTGTTTAATGGATCGCTAGTAGATTACGAGAAGCCAATATATTTGTCCGCACTATTAAGCGCTCTGATGCTGCTGGCCTGTGTTGGCTTGTACTACAAAAAATTCAAGCTTGAAGAGCAGAGTGATTTAGTGGCTTGGGCAGCATTATTGCTCCCTGTGACCTATGCTCTGTCACTGTTTGTCGCAGTTTCGCATTATACGGCGATGAATATGCTGTTCATTCAGTGTACATATGCCGCAGTTTTCATTATAGCCTTTTATCTCATGAAGCAAAAGCAAGTAAATGTTGTCATTCAAAATGCTATATTAGCGATTGCCTATTTTATAGTGGGTTTTGGACTTTTAAATTGGCTAGGCAGTAGTAAATTAGCAGGAAATCTTATAGGTTGGTTCTCAAACACCGTCCGAAATGATGTCTATTTAGATGCTGTTATGACTGACTCTAACGGACTTCGTCTGACTTCGATCTTTCAGTACGCAAACACGTACGCTGCCTTCTTGATGGCCTTTCTATTTGTAGCAATATTCGCGCTTATTCGCTCTAAAAATTGGTATGGATCGTTAACTCATGGCTTTATGTTAGTTCCCATCATTGTGTCGATCTTGTTAACCTTATCTCGTGGCGGCTTAGTCCTGCTACCTGTAGTATTCATACTCCTACTTCTATTCCTAAAACCTGCACAGCAAATTCTTTGGATTCTGCATCTAGGAGTTGCTGGTATTGTAGCTTTGCTCATTACGACACCCGTTACTAACCTAGGAATAGAGTTAAATGCTAATTTCACTTCTTCTTCAGCTTTAAAAGGTTGGACGTATCTATTAGGAGCCTCAATACTTGTGGCTGGCCTTTCTTGGGTCATTCAGCGTTTTGTCGCTCCATGGTTGTATGCAAAACTAGAGAATTGGTCGTCACGTAAACGGACAGGTCTTTGGATTCCGCTCGGATCTGTCGCTCTAGTTGCTATTGTAGCTTTCTTGCTTATCGGTACGAGTGCAAAAAGCATCTTACCCGACAATATGGAGACTCGCCTAGAGAACATCAACTTCCAACAACATAGCGTACTCGAGCGGATTACTTTTTATAAGGATGCCTTGAAGGTGGTTAAGGATTATCCGATCCTCGGTGCTGGTGGAGGAGGCTGGGCATCACTCTATGAGCATTATCAGAATAATCCTTATACAAGCCGGCAGGTGCATAACTTCTTCTTACAATTTCTCATTGAAGTAGGTATTGTTGGATTTATAATATTTATGAGCTTCATTCTGTATATCTTCTATAAATATATTCGTGGATATGTAAAACGGGATAAGAATGAATTCGAGAATGGTTTCTTCTATTTAATTATTGCTCTATCTATTCTTGTGCACAGTCTACTTGATTTCAATATGAGTTATGCCTTTATGGGCATACTAGTTTTTATTGGTCTTGCTGGAATGGCAGCTGTTATGGATAGCAAGCCACTACGGAAAAATTGGAATAAAGCGGGCATCCGTTTTGGATACCTCGCTGTGCTTTCTTTAGGAACCTTGTTCCTAGTGTTCTTATCAATTAGCTATATTGGCTCCAGTAACTCCGCTTTGAAAGCTAAACAATTGAGGAGTTATAGCAATTCTTACGAAGAGCTTAGAGCTCCCTTGATAGAGACTTTGAACAAACGTCCAAGCCATCCAGAATCGACAATTTATCTTTCAGCCTTAGATCAGCAGGTATTTAGCCAGACCCAAGAGGAACAGTTCCTTGACGAATCTTACAATGTTTTAACTCGTGCACTCAAAGATGAGCCATACAACAAAAATCTTCTGCTCCAATTAGTGAGCTACTACGATCTGAAAGGTCAAAGCGACATCGCCTTGGGTATTTACCGTGACAACGCAGATAAGTTCAACTGGGATATCGATTGGTATGATGCAATAATCAGCCGTTCCTTTGCCTTAGGTCAGCAAGCACTTAATCAAAAGGATGAGACAAAGAAACAAGAGTATTTCAATGAAGCGCAAGAAGCATATAATCACGTTCTTGCTGGAATAGATCATCTGAAGACTCTTCCACCAGAACAACTGCAAGGGCGTCCTTTCTCAGTAACGCCAACTATCGCTTTGAACGTTGGCAAAATGCAGCTTTTATCCAGACAAGAGGATGCAGCGAAGACCACCCTCAAGCTTAATTCAGATGCTAATTACACGGATATCATGAACAGTGAAACTCCATGGGATATAAATTGGTACAGTTCACTCATCAGCCGTTCATTTGATTTGGGGCAGACAGCTTATGCACAACAAGATAATCCAGATAGAATAGACAATATGAAAGCTGGTTTTGTCATTGGGCTTTTGGCCTACGATCATGTACTTGCGGATAATGATCCTTCGAAGACATTTAATCCGGATGTAACACTGAAGGTAGGAAAGATGCAGTATATGTCTGGAAAGATACAAATTGCCTCCTCCATCTTAAAAACAGCTTTAAGCCAAGATTTCGCAGATGCAACTAATCGAGAGATTGCTCGTTGGTACCTAGCTGCACTGGCGAAAACCGGTGGCGAGGATCAGGCACTATACGGTTCGCTGATTGCAGCTGACCCTGCGGAAGCAGCACAAGTTGAGGCCATTACAAATTCACAATTTTAAAAAAGAAAGAAACCATAAAAGCGCGCCACTGTAATAACCGTGGCGCGCTTTTTTTTCGATTATACGAGATTTACTTATAGCCCGGTCTTAGCCGCTTCACTCTCAACAAGCTCTTTCATATAACGAAGCAAGTCATCTTTAAGCTCCTCGTGTTGAAGTGCATAATGAATGGTGGTCTGGATAAAGCCCATTTTCTCACCAACATCATGACGTTTACCTTCAAAGTCATAGGCAATAATTCGTTCAACCTCGCTTAGACGTGCTATCGCATCAGTAAGTTGGATCTCTCCACCTACACCTACCTGCTGCTCACCTAGCATATCAAAGATACGTGGGGTTAAGATGTATCGTCCTAAAATTGCTAGATTAGAAGGAGCCTCTTCTCTCTTTGGCTTTTCTACTAGACGATTAGCTTTATAT
This sequence comes from Paenibacillus sp. FSL H7-0690, assembly GCF_037980415.1. Lineage (NCBI taxonomy): Bacteria > Bacillati > Bacillota > Bacilli > Caryophanales > Paenibacillaceae > Paenibacillus > Paenibacillus sp. FSL H7-0690. Next base: position 6,354,626 of record NZ_CP150281.1, read on the forward strand.
ACCCGTTCTGCCAAAGGCGAAGCATCTACAACACCATACCGTGATACTTCTTCCCATGGAACAGGCTGAACACCCACGATAGAAGATTTATACTCGTCATAAACATCTATCATCTGTTTGAGACAAGGTTTATTCGCTTCAACAATATCATCGCCTAGCAGGACAGCAAACGGTTCGTTTCCTATGAATTTACGTGCACACCAAATTGCATGTCCGAGACCTCTTGGTTCTTTTTGACGAATGTAGTGGATATCTGCCATTTCGGAAGATTTACGAACGGATTCAAGCAGCTCCCACTTCTGCTTCTCTGCTAAGTTAAATTCCAGTTCAAAAGAGTTATCAAAGTGATCTTCAATCGCACGTTTACCTTTCCCTGTTACAATAATAATATCCTCGATCCCAGAAGCAACAGCCTCTTCAACAATATATTGGATCGTCGGTTTATCTACAATCGGGAGCATTTCTTTAGGCATTGCTTTGGTCGCAGGCAAAAAACGGGTACCAAGACCTGCGGCGGGTATAATGGCTTTACGGATCTTCATCACATTAACTCCTTCTGTCAGATACTCTTCCATTCTAAATACTCAGTATGTAAAATGGCATATTTCCTTCAATTATAGCAGTTATAGCAGATTTATGTCAGAGTGTTTGTTATATTTGTATATCTATTCCATTGAAATAAGAGAGAAGGAATTATAAAATCATTTACTGCTAGAATAAACACTTTGCTGACCCTCATGATATATTATTTAGTATATGCAAATTAGGATGAGGACGAGATCAATTCTAAAAAAAGGGCTAAGCAATACCAGCATCTACCTGGTAGTTACTTAGCCCTTTTTCTTCAACTCTTAACTCTTATTACTTCGCGTTCACCAATTGCCCACGCGTTACACCAAGTTGGTTAGTAGCCTTTAAGCTCTTCCATACCTGTGTACCAGAGATTTCACCACGCAGAGCGCGGCTGTAGAGGCTAATTACCTCAGCCACTTGCTCTGGTGTCTCTTCCAAGAACTCCACACGGTATGAAGATACTCCTAGGTCACGGAAATTATTCAGATACTCCGCACCAGACTGCTCAACAGCGTTATAGACGGTATTACGGCAGCCTTCATCCACACGAACTGGATGTGACATTCCAATACGGTCTTGCAAAGAAGCACGGTGCTCTTCACAAGGACGACCACAGTTCGTATAGTCTGTGCCTTCACTCATAAAGGTACAGTACACGCAGTGTTCAGTATGGAACATCGGCAAATGCTGATGAATAACAATCTCCATCCGGGACGTATCACTGTGTTCAAGCAGATCAACCATCTGTTGAATGTTCAAGTCATAGGATGGCGTTACTATGTCACAGCCAGCCTCAAGGAACAAATCCACTGCTTTATGATTGGCGATATTCAGTGAGAAATCACCGATCAGGCGTGGATGCACAGCATCCGGCTGCTCCTGGCGGCGGCGCAGATAATAATATAACGCGCCTGTATTACGCACGAGCACAGCATCCGGCTGCAAGCGAAGAATATTCGCGTGGTAGCCGTTCTCGCCCGGCATATGAATGCGCGGCGTGGCCAGCGCTATGCTGGCCCCTGCAGCCCGTACCGCATCTACCGCTGCCGGGAACTGCTTGATAAACTCGAAGTCGGCGTAGATGTTTCTCACGCCGGCCTCGAGCGCAGCCTGCACCTGCGGCAGGCTGCGGCACAGCGCGGTGAGCTCCGCTTCACCAGCGCGCTGCAGAGCGACGCCCCTGCGGGTGGCGTCGCCGTAAACCTCGATCGCCCGTTTCACGTAGACGGGCGGTTTCGGGCGCTCGCCCGCAAGCAGCTCCACCGCTTGGCGGCGGATGCTGTTCAGCTCGCGCATAGGGACGATGACGTCGCCTTGCAGATGCGACTCCAACGCGTCAAGCTGGAACACGGTCCCGCCCAGGCGGCCGAATTGTTCTTCCAGCAGCGCGGTATCCATCGGACGCTTTTGCGCGGCTTCCAGCGCGAGCTCCGAGTCCACACGGACGGTAACGTTCTTCTGAACGTCCGTCCACCAAGTCGTCAGCTTCTCGCCGACGCAGCCTTGCACTCTAACATGTACCGGAAATACCCGGTACGGCTTTTCAGTTTCATAAGTCTGGCGCAGCGCCTTATCTAACGCAGGGTCATTTGTCTTCCAAATGCGGTCACCGACATTTAGACGACGAAGATCCACATCATTACGACCGGCTACGATGTCGATGATCCAGCCTTCTCCGGCTTCGCCTTCCAGCTTCACACCTTTACGACGAAGGTCGTAGACACGGCCGCCTTCTTCTTTTTTCGTTGGATCCCCAGCGTCAAAAACAATTCCGTCCCCACGCTTAAGCGGTGCATGAATACGGCAGACCACTCCGTCACGCAGAATTTGCTCAACCGTCCCTAAATATACACCACGGCTTTTTGGGAAAGTCCCGTCTACCAGTTTCTTATTGTTCGTTTCATCCAGGAAACCATGTGTAAACCCGCGGGAGAAGCTTTGTTGCAGCTCGCGCACCTCCTCCTTCGAAGGTTTAGACAGATCGCCTTCAAAATACCGATCAATCGCTTTACGATACTTACTAACTACATTCGCTACATATTCCGGGCTTTTGAGGCGGCCTTCGATTTTAAAAGAAGTCACACCCGCCTCGATCAGTTCAGGCATTAGATCAATTGCTGCCAGGTCCTTAGGAGAAAGCAGATAAGTTACGTCTCCCATAGGTTTTACCTCACCATCCACCATCAGATCATACGGCAGGCGGCAAGCCTGAGCACATTCACCGCGGTTGGCAGAACGTCCGCCCCACATTTCAGAGGTCAGACATTGACCTGAGTAGGAAACACACAAAGCACCGTGTACGAATACTTCCATCGGTAAGCGGGCTTGCTCCCCGATCGTACGAATTTGTTTCAAATTGTTCTCACGACCTAATACCACACGTTCCAAACTGAAAGGTTTAGTAAACTCGACCGCTTCCGGCGAAGTAATGGTCATCTGTGTCGATCCGTGAATCGGAAAATCCGGTGAGATTTCGCGGATCATTTTGACCAAACCTAAATCTTGTACAATTACTGCGTCCACGCCAGCATCCACGCACGCATCAATCAGTTCTTTTGCATCAGACAATTCATTTTCAAAAACCAGTATATTAAAGGTCAAAAAGCCCTTCACACCATAGCTATGCAAAAACGCCATAATTTCCGACAGCTCGTCCATGCGAAAGTTGTTCGCTCTGGCCCGTGCATTAAACTTCTCTACGCCAAAAAAGATAGCATCCGCTCCGTTTGCTACCGCTGCACGCATGCAGTCCCAATCACCTGCGGGTGCCAATAGCTCCACGTCTTCTCTGCGTATTTGTTGCTCTTTCATTTATATCCTCCCAAACCGCCATTTGACGGGTCATTTCTAGTTGATTAACTTGATAATTGTATCAAATATCACACTTGAGCGCTATGCGTTTACCAACATTTATATAGAATAAAAGTCATAATGCTGTCAGGAAGCTGACTTCTTGCTTATTGCTCTTTACTCCATGAATGTTGTAGAACATGCAACTTTATTGCCTAATCCAGCGCTTCGACAACTAAATGTTGTACTTAAAGCATCATTCTCACACTCTAGTAGCGACAACCGGTACAAAAAGTTGCAACATTTACAACAATTCACTAGGAATTCCGTGACATACGGGACATACGATAGAATGTTGTATCAAATACATCAATCCACCCTTTAGCTATTCACATTATGCCCAACTTGGATAACATTGGCTCCGAACCTAGCGATATCAATAAATTGTGACAAACGATTCCAATCGTACACCTCATATCCCTTTTCCCCCTTTATACAAAAAAAGAACGCCCCAAGCCAAATCGGCAACTGGGACGTTCTTCGTCTGATTGAATTACACGCTTCTATTCGTGTGTCAACTACGACATTGGTACTCTTTTAACTACTTGCTGCCTGTAAACCGAAACGATTGTAGTGTCTTGTCTAACAGAGCCTGCTGTTCTGCAGTGGCATTGGCATCATTCAGCGTAACGGTAATCGTGTAGACCACATCATTTTTACCAAACACAACCTGCTTACTGCGAAGAGGGATACCATTTTTGATTTGATGTGCAGTTATGATCGTAGCAGGGACATCTGCAATGGTAGACTCCACTACACTTTCTATACGAGGGCCTTTGGGATCATTATTTTTATTTTGATAAGCATCTTTGAGCACATTAACTGTATAATCCACTGAACCCTCGGGTTTTGAGTTGATCTGTAGACGTCCTCCGCTGAACCGATATTCAATCGACTGCGTCTCAAAAATATCCTGATAAGGTGTCCATAAACTTGGAATATCGATGGCATAGCCGTAGGTTTTGGATACTTTGGTTAATGTCTTATTTTTGAGCGTCTTATAATCATCACTAGCGAGCCGCCCGAAGTTCTCCTTCAGCAGAGCAAAATCAATATCAATAGAGGATATGATGGCTTTGAATTTTGCCTTATCGTCATCTTGCCCAGCTGCTGTTACATATTCAAAATAATAACGATACCCATTTTTGAGTATGAGAGCTTGATATTCTGTAGTAACACCGTTGCCGTAATTTAGCTGTAGCTCATTAATTTGTGCGGATACGCCCGAGATCTCCGACTTGTTGCTGTCTTTCAGAATATAAGCATCCGCTACAAAGTTTTCTTTAGTTTTCATTTTCAGATCTTCAGCCCAGCTCTCTAGTGTAGAACCAGCAGGTGCCGAGGTAACTGCCACACTCAGATGACTTCCCTGCTTACTCTCGTAATAGAGATGCTGGTCGTCCTTACTCCAATCTGCGGGAACCTGTAGTGAAATCCCATAGTCCTCATTGTACGCGTCACGCAATCCACTTTTCACCGTAGAAAGATCACGGATTTTTTTGCTTTTAGTATCAAAAGAAGGCTGGAAAGAGTTAAGTAATCCTGTATATTTAGCAAAATCCTTATAATTAACTGCTTTGTTATCCGTCAAATAAATCTCGTATAGTCGACCTTCAGCATATAACAGTCTGCTCTCCCAGAGCGCTCCACTGGAATCTTTACTGATCAATCTAGCATAAGGTACCGCGGCCTTGGGGAACGACTCCCGATCCAATATCAACTCCCCACCTGCCTCGACCTCCCGAACCAGCTGTTCCAGCAGCCCATCCGCATCCACCGCAACCGCCTGGTCACTTACATGAATCTCCACATAATATAGATTGTCCGCACTTGAAAAGGTAGCCACACTTTCATCTCCACCGCTATTTCCAGCAATCAGCCCAGAGGGATAATTCAGTGTCCAATGATAATAACTGTTTCCAATTTGAGTCTTACCAACATCGCTGTCAATCCCAGTATCCTCTGGCGTATCTTCTTCGTTGTCTATAGGAACTAGGGTAACCATTAGCTCACCCCCACTCCCTTGAGAGAGGGTCGCACCTAACACATCAGCTACAAAGCGTAGCGGTACCATCAGCACATCTGAAACCATCCGGGGCGCTGAGCCCAGTTTAACTTTGATCCCATCCTTCCAAGCGATATCACTCCCAATCGTCATCACCCCTGAATGAGCACCATAGGTTACTTTTACAACATTGTTCTGCTCTAAGGAAACAGTGCTGCCAAACGTCTTTTTAAAAACCCCAAGCGGGACCATAACCGTTCCATTCTCCGTATAAGGCCGCTCGATAGCCACCTTCTTACCATTCACCGTAGCTGAAGTACTGCCAACTTTTAGACTCAGCTGTAGCTTATCTCCTTGTGAAGCTAATACTGTTTGTATGGGTAATATAGAAAATAGCAGTAATAAGGTCAGCATCGCACAAAATCCTTGTTTTAGAATTTTAAAGCCCATTTACCGTCCCCCTCTCCAGTTTGCTGATCACTCTTCCGCGTGCTCGTCCCCATCCGTTTCATAATCATCTCCGCTTAACAATGGATCACCTTGAGTGAGCACGAGTTTACGGACGACGATATCCCCATCGCTTTGCATAACCAGCCGCACAGTTGCTCCCGGCAGGTAGCTTTTGAACAATTCATTAATATCAACTAGTGAGACCACACGATGCCCATCGATGCTATACAAGACGTCCCCTTCAGCAACCCCTGACTTGAGCGCTTCTGAAGACACCACCTTAGTGACGGACAGCGGGTCCAGCGTTGGCAATCCCACAATCGTAGACCAGCTCGCCTCCAGCTCTAGCCCTAGACTCGGATGCTGTACCTCACCATATTTTAAAAGCTGGTTCATAATATACTGCACAGTATTCGCTGGAATCGAAAACCCCATATTTTCCACACCCACCGCTGAGTATTTCAGGCTGTTGATTCCCAGCACCTCACCTTTCATATTTACAAGCGGCCCTCCGCTGTTTCCGGGATTAATCGCAGTGTCACTCTGGATAAGACGATAAGCCGCATCTACCTCACGGTTAAGACCACTTATAACGCCTACAGTCGCTGAGTTTCGTAGAGAAAAGCTAATCGGTGTTCCGATAGCAATAACCTTCTCCCCAACCACTGTTTTGCTATTCGCTGGAATAAACTTGGCGGGCTTTAAATGGGTGGCATTGATTTTGATCAGCGCCAGATCACTAACTTCATCCAGATAGGTTTCTTTAACGCTGTAGGTTTTAGAGTCCGAAGTGACCACTATGGCATTTTGCAGATCCTTGATTACATGAGCATTGGTTACAATCCATCCGTTCGATTTCACAATGATGCCGGAGCCATGCGTCAGATTGTACCGATCATCCGGGCCACTATTACCGCCACTCTCGTCTTTGCCGATAATGCCCACAACAGAAGGAGTGATACTTTTAATAATTCCAGGTATCGGATCTTCTGCCGCTGCTTTACTAACCACCTTACTAGTACTATCAAAAGCAAACACCGACTGACTCCATACTCCCGACAGCACTACGCCGCACAGTAATAGACCTAATCCTTTCTTCACCAGCTTCTCCCCAACACTCCTCATTCCTCACCAGACCCTCTCTTTGCTCATGGATAAATTTTACATTATATTATTTGAAAAAAGACGCCTTCAATGCGCCCATGGCGTTAAAGGAGTCTTTTGGTGCAAAGCTGTTCAATTTAGTTCTTTCATTAACTTAACCAATGCATCACCATGGCATAGTCAGAGATCACAAAAACCAGCAAACTAACGGCTCCAAAACCAATAGCAAATTTGTTCTTCTGGGGAGCTTTCAATAGTCGAACAACCCCGACCAAAATCAAGATGGTAAATAAAATCATAAACACATCAAAGGTATGAAATTTAGACGGTCCTTGCGCGGCAACTTCTGCAAGCAGCATAACCTTACCTCCTCAAAAATGTTGTCAAGCAAGATCCAGTAATCCCCATATCACCTTCTATGTTATCGCTACCATTTGGGCGATGCAATAGGTTTTGTAGAAAAATTATGTATTTGTCATAAAAAATATATTTTATCCCTGCAAAATCCGTAATAACGATGAGATTGATCACTGACAATTGGGGCGGATTAGTGAAAGTACTGTGAGTCCAATCAACTCTATCGTCATAAAGGTTACAATAGAAAGTCCGTTAACTGCTTTAGAGATGAGATAAATTGAGCAGTGAATTGGAATTAAAATTCAGTACTTAGAACTTAGAACTTAGAACTTAGAACTTAGAACTTAGAACTTAGAACTTAGAACTTAACATTCTGGGCTCGAAATTTAGGGTTTTAATGAATTAGGGAAATTTTCCCTAAAATTGACCGATTATCAGCTCATTTTGTGATTATCAGGGAATTCCTCCCTAAAAATCATTAGAAAACCGGCTATATGAGTAAATTCACCCGATAATTAGGGAGGTTTTCCCGGATTTCACCTTCTATGATCTAAAAACTCAGGTTTTCAGGGAGGTTTTCCCTAATCTAATAAACAGTTATTTGATAGAGTGATATGAAGGATTAATTATTCGGTTTTCAAGGAACTTTTGACCCTAATGTTAATCACTTACCCGTTAACCCTATCAACAGAATACTCCTCATTGAATCTTACTACGAACATGTCCTACATATGCCTACCTTACCTATTATTAAATCCATTTTTTCTATAGAATCCGTATAACTTTTGCTAGAAAGATCACATCATATATCTATGAGCCGTCTTTCGTATAATTACCGGATAATCCTACAATAAAAGCCCCGGCAAGATACCGAGGCCTTATTATACATAGGTTATATTACTTTCTGTTTATTTAGAGGGTTTCCGCCGTCTCAAGCATAAGCGCTTCGGTCCGCTCTGTATCACGAATCAGAACCGGCTTCAGATACTTACCTGTGTAAGACTCTGTGACAGTAATGATCTTCTCCGGTGTTCCTGTTGCCAGAACGGTACCACCGCCGCTACCACCTTCCGGTCCCATATCGATGATATAATCCGCTGTCTTGATTACATCCAGATTATGTTCAATAACAAGAACCGATTCTCCGGAATCCACCAAACGATGCAATACCTCAAGCAGACGACCAATGTCATCTACATGCAGACCTGTCGTAGGCTCATCCAAAATATAAAGTGTTTTACCCGTACTGCGACGGTAGAGCTCAGAAGCCAATTTTACCCGCTGTGCTTCACCACCGGATAAAGTGGTTCCCGGTTGACCAATCTTAATATAACCAAGGCCTACATCCATCAGTGTTTGCATTTTACGATGGATACGCGGGATATTTACAAAAAACTCTGTTGCATCCTCTACCGTCATCTCTAACACATCTGAAATGTTTTTGCCTTTATATTTCACTTCTAGGGTTTCCCGGTTATACCGTTTGCCTTTACATACTTCGCAAGGGACGTATACGTCCGGCAAGAAGTGCATCTCAATCTTAATAATCCCGTCTCCACGGCAAGCTTCACAACGTCCGCCTTTTACGTTAAAGCTGAAGCGCCCCTTTTGGAAACCACGTACCTTAGCCTCATTTGTCTTGGAGAATAGGTCACGGATGTCATCGAATACACCTGTATAAGTTGCTGGGTTGGAGCGCGGTGTCCGCCCGATTGGCGACTGATCGATTTCAATAACCTTATCGAGATTTTCTAGTCCACGAATTTCTTTATGCTGACCAGGACGCACCTTCACAGCCTTATTCAGCTGCCGTGCCAAACTCTTGTAAAGAATCTCGTTGATAAGCGAGGATTTACCGGAACCCGATACACCTGTCACCGCTGTAAATACACCTAATGGAATCTTCACATTCACATTTTTCAGGTTATTCTCTTTAGCACCACGTATTTCTACCCAGCGATCATCGGTAGGACGGCGTTTAGCAGTAACCGGAATAAATTTACGTCCGCTTAAATATTCACCCGTTAATGAATTCGGATCTTTCATAATCTCTTCTGGCGTCCCTTGAGCCATAACTTGTCCACCATGAATACCTGCGCCCGGACCAATATCAATAATATAATCCGCTGCCATCATCGTATCTTCGTCATGCTCTACAACAATCAGCGTGTTGCCTAAATCACGCATATGCGCAAGCGTAGAGATCAGGCGATCATTGTCCCGTTGATGCAAGCCAATACTTGGCTCATCCAGAATGTACAATACGCCCATGAGACTTGAACCGATCTGAGTAGCCAAGCGAATACGCTGCGCCTCACCACCGGAAAGCGAACCCGCTGCACGGCTAAGCGTCAAATAATCCAAGCCTACATTCACAAGGAATCCAAGCCGATTGCAGATCTCTTTTAAAATGAGATTGGCGATGGCTGTTTCTTTTTCGCTCAATTTTATCTCTTCAAACCAATGCTGACAGTCTCCTATTGAAAGGTCCGTAACATCAGAAATATTATGATCATTGATAGTCACAGCTAATATTTCTTTTTTCAGACGTTTACCTTTACACACATGACATGGCTTAGCACTCATAAATCCTTCGATAAATTCACGAATACCATCCGAAGCAGTTTCACGGTAACGCCGCTCGAGGTTAGGTATAATCCCTTCAAAAGCAACCATCGCATCTTTCTTTTGACCGAAATCATTTTCATAACGGAAGCGAACCTTCTCACTGCCTGTACCATTCAGTAATTTATTCATATGATCAGGTGTCAGACTGCTTACCGGAACGTTCTGAGGAATTTTAAAGTGTTCACAAACCGACTTCAGAAATTGCGGATAGTAATTAGAAGTACTTCCAGTCCAAGCTAAAAAAGCACCTTCTTCAATGGATTTCTCAGCATCAGGAATAAGCAGGTCTGGATCGACCACCATCTTCATGCCAAGTCCATCGCATTCTGTACAAGCTCCAAACGGACTGTTGAAAGAGAACATCCGTGGTGCCAACTCTTCAATACTAAAACCACAAATTGGACAAGCAAAGTTAGAGCTGAAAAGCAGCTCTTCCTGGCCGATGATATCAACAAGGATTTTACCGCCCGAAAGCTTAAGCGCCGTCTCCAGTGAATCCGTCAGCCGGGTCTCCACATCGTCTTTAACAACGATCCGGTCTACCACAACTTCTATTGTATGTTTTTTATTCTTTTCTAGTTCAATATCCTCTGACAGATCTCTTAGCTCCCCGTCCACACGCACACGTACGAAGCCTTGCTTAGAGATATCTGTGAAAAGTCCTTTATGCTCACCTTTACGTCCTGAAATGATTGGCGCCAGGATCTGTAACCGAGTTTTCTCTGGATACTGCATAATCCGGTCTACCATCTGTTCAACGGTCTGGGAGGTAATCTCAATGCCATGCTCTGGGCAATGGGGATGACCAATACGTGCAAAGAGCAGCCGCAAATAGTCATAAATCTCCGTAACTGTACCTACCGTGGAGCGTGGGTTCCGGCTTGTTGTCTTCTGATCTATAGATATCGCCGGGGACAAACCATCAATCGAATCCACATCTGGTTTCTCCATTTGTCCCAAAAACTGACGTGCATAAGCCGACAAAGATTCAACATAACGCCGTTGTCCTTCAGCATAAATCGTATCAAATGCAAGCGATGATTTACCTGAGCCGCTAAGTCCCGTCAGCACGACGAAACGGTCACGTGGAATCGTCACATCGATGTTTTTGAGATTGTGCGCCCTCGCGCCTTTAATTACAATATTTTCGTTCGCCAACGGAACCTCTCCTTTTAAAAAAACTATTTCAACTTTATTTCAAAATATTCTCAAAGCCTCTTCAGAACCCTTTCAAAGCCTTTCGATCCCTCCCAAACCCTCCCTTCCAAGGGAGGGCCCCAAGGGTTGCACCCTCTGGACACCCGCATTTTCTGGAGAAGGAGTATGGTGGGACGTAACTTAGTGACTACAATGCTCAGAGCGCTTATCCCTACGGGACCGCTTGGACGTTAGCGCACTAACTAAAGACAGGTACATGCAACTGTCATAAACGTTGCATGGTGCTGTCCCTGCGGGATACGCATAAGTGCCAAGTTCATTGCATGGTGCTGTCCCTGTGGGATACGCATAAATGCCAAGTTCATTGCACGGTGCTGTCCCTGCGGGATACGCATAAATGCCAAGTTCATTGCATGGTGCTGTCCCTGCGGATACGCATAAGTGTCATAAACATCGCGGGATACGCGACCCTCTATTGATTCAAAAAGAACGGTCTAGGACAGCACCGTTCAATACCTATTTTAAATATCGGTGATGCATTAATGGTTTGTTACTCAGCCCGAAGCTCCAGCAATGCGTCGCGTAGCTCTGCCGCGCGTTCGAATTGCAGGTTCTTGGCAGCGTCCTTCATTTCAGCTTCCAGACGCTGGATCAGACTTTGTTTTTCTTTCTTATTCATCTTGCCACCAACACCTGTGAGATAATCAGCTTTAGACTCAGCAACCTTCGTTGCCTCGATGATGTCACGCACTTTTTTATTAATAGTGGTTGGGGTGATGCCATGTTTCTCATTATGGGCAATCTGAATGGCGCGACGGCGCGATGTTTCGCTCATCGCCTTCTCCATCGAATCAGTGATCCGATCACCATACATGATTACACGACCCTCAGAGTTACGAGCCGCACGGCCAATCGTCTGAATTAGTGAACGTTCGGAACGAAGGAACCCTTCTTTGTCGGCATCGAGAATTGCAACTAAAGATACCTCCGGTAAGTCGAGACCCTCTCTCAGGAGGTTAATCCCTACCAGCACATGGAACGTACCGAGACGAAGATCCCGCAAGATCGCCATCCGTTCCAGCGTCTTGATGTCAGAGTGCATATAACGAACCTTAATCCCGATTTCCTTAAAGTAGTCTGTCAGATCCTCCGACATCTTCTTCGTCAAAGTGGTAACGAGTACACGTTCATCTCGTTCAACCCGGTCACGGATTTCGCTAATCAGATCATCAATCTGACCTTCTGTAGGACGGACCTCGATGATTGGATCCAATAGACCAGTCGGACGGATAATCTGCTGCACCATAGTTTCGCAGTGTTCCATTTCATAAGGTCCAGGTGTCGCGGAAACGTAAATGATCTGGTTTACTTTATCTTCGAACTCTTCGAACTGAAGCGGACGGTTATCCAGTGCAGAAGGCAGACGGAAACCATGCTCTACCAACACTGTTTTACGCGCCCGGTCACCGTTATACATCGCCCGAATTTGCGGAAGGGTAACATGGGATTCATCTACGACGATTAACATATCATCAGGAAAATAATCCATTAACGTATATGGAGTTGCTCCCGGTTCCCTGAAGGTTAGTGGCCCGGAATAGTTCTCGATCCCGGAACAGAAACCCACTTCCTTCATCATTTCAATGTCGTAACGTGTCCGTTGTTCCAAACGTTGCGCTTCCAGAAGCTTGCCTGCGTCACGAAGCACGGTCAGCCGCTCTTCCAGCTCCCGTTCAATATTGACTATTGCTACACGCATCGTTTCTTCCTTGGTAACAAAGTGAGAAGCCGGAAAAATGGCGACATGATCGCGTTCACCGATCAATTCGCCCGTTAAAACATCTATTTCAGTGATCCGCTCAATCTCATCCCCAAACAATTCAACACGAATCGCATGTTCACCCTGAGAGGCCGGGAAGATCTCAACCACATCACCACGTACACGGAATGTTCCGCGTACAAAATTGATGTCATTGCGCTGGTATTGAATATCCACCAGTCTGCTCAGAATCTCATTGCGCGGTTTCTCCATCCCAACCCGCAAGGACAACAGCAAGCTTCCGTATTCCATTGGTGAACCGAGACCGTAAATACAAGACACACTCGCTACAATAATAACGTCACGCCGTTCGAACAAGGAGCTTGTCGCGGAGTGGCGAAGTTTATCAATCTCTTCGTTAATACTGGAATCTTTCTCAATATAAGTATCGGAGGAGGGAATATACGCCTCTGGTTGGTAATAGTCGTAGTAGCTGACGAAATAGTCTACCGAATTATTCGGGAAAAACTCCTTAAACTCACTTGCCAGCTGGGCAGCCAGTGTCTTGTTATGCGCAATAACCAGCGTGGGGCGATTTAATTTGGAAATAACTTGCGCGACAGTAAAGGTCTTCCCTGTACCTGTCGCTCCCAGCAGCGTCTGGTGCTTCTTACCCTGCCGGATGCCTTGTAGTAATTCATCTATGGCATGAGGCTGATCGCCCTGGGGTGTATACTCGGACTTCAATTCAAAAGTCTTCGTACTGACGACAATATCACTCATTTGCCCGTCTCCCCTCTATCGTCTAAACTAGATTAATATATTATAATTGTTGTCTGAATCTTCTCTCTCCATACGACAGTAAAAAATATGGAAGATAAGAATATGTGTTCCCGTTCATTATACAGTGTTGCTTAGATCGATGCAAACCATAATACACAGAAATGTTAGGAGCTTGAAGCATGGATATTACCGCAATAATCGGCCTAGTGGCCGGACTGGCTGCGCTAATCGGCGGCTACCTCTGGGAAGGCGGAAGCCTTTCCGGACTGCTGCAGCTTAATGCAGCTTTGATTGTATTTGGAGGTACGATTGCTGCCGTAATGATCAGCTTCCCGGCAGCTAAGCTACGCTCCATTCCCGCCGCTCTGCGCATGGCTTTTGGCCGCAATCCTGAACGTGATGAAGAGAAAGCAGAAGAGCTTATCGCAATGGCCACAGTGGCCCGCCGAGGCGGCGTTTTAATGCTCGAAAAACAAGCGGAACTGCATCCTGATCCTTTTACACGCGAAGGACTGTTGCTTATCGTCGATGGCACTGACCCTGAGCAGGTAAGACAGATTTTGGAATTGGAAATGGATGCGAAAGAATTGAAGCATGAAAGCTACGCCAAGATTTTTGAAGCCGCTGGCGGATATGCTCCAACGATGGGGATCATCGGTACAGTTATGGGACTCATTAGGGTACTGGGCAACCTTACGGACCCATCAAATCTAGGTACCTCTATCGCAGTAGCGTTCACTGCAACACTGTACGGAGTAGCCATCGCTAATCTAATATTTTTACCCATTGCTTCCAAAATCAAATCCCGCAGCCAAAGTGAGCTGCATAGCATGGAGATGCTGCTAGTAGGCATTCTTTCTCTACAGAACGGGGATCATCCGCTGCTGGTGCGTAAAAAACTGAACTCCTTCATTTCAGACACCACCACAGATGACCGTGCAGAAGCAAGAGGTTTTATATGAGACAAAGAGACCGGCGCAAACGGCGGGTAGAGAATCGAGAAAGCCGTGATCGTTGGATGATTACTTACGCTGATCTAATTACACTTTTACTTATATTTTTCGTTATATTGTATGCGATGAGCAGCCTGGACACTGACAAATATAATATCGTGACCGGCTCTTTATCCCAGACTTTCAAGTCGAGCAGCACTGTTCTTGAAGGCGGGGATGGTATTTTAGATGCTGGAAAGACCCCTGACAACAAACCAGAGAGTACAGATGGGAATGCGAACGCAACTGCAAAACCAAATGACGGTTCTGATGAACAAACGGAGAATGAAACACCTTCAGCTCGGGAGTTGGCTTTTCGAGAACAAGAGGCGAAGCTTGCTGAGTTAATGGGTGTGATCACCCACTATGTGGAGGAGAATAATCTCGGTGAACAAATATTTGTAGCCGACAAACCGCAGGGCATAGAAATCACGCTCAGCGACCGTTTTCTTTTTGATGTGGGTAAAGCAGATGTGAAGTCACCAGCCCTTCCTGCTCTTCAGCAGTTGTCTGGCTTATTCAAAGATATCGGAGCAACGATCAGCATTGAAGGACATACGGATAATACACCAGTGACATCAGCTTCACGTTATAACGACAATTGGGAGCTATCGGGTGCTCGTGCGCTTTCTGTGCTGCGCTTTTTCTTAGATAATGAAGGACTGAACCCGGACACTTTTCAATATGCAGGTTATGCCGATACCCGACCAACAGCAGATAATACTACGGTAGCAGGCAAACAGAAAAATCGACGCGTAGAGATCATTGTACTTCGACAGCTTCAAGAGGTGGAATAAAATATAGTTGCTTGCGCTCAGAGCTAAGTTCGGCGGCAGGGGCCTTTGCAATTACCACATTGAGCTTACAAGGGGCTTCATCCAATTTAATTAGGGAAAACCTCCCTGATTATTCACTTATTATCGTATCCAATCGCGGAATGAGGGAATTTCTCCCTGATTATTACTCTTTTTAGTCTGAAATAGTGGTTTTACCGAGATGATTAGGGAGGAATTTCCTAAAACCCTAACTCTCACGCTATAATCGTCTAAAATGAGGGAGGTTTTCCCTAATTCCATACTCCACTAGACCCTCAAACCACTCGATTGGGTTTACGAATACTCGCACAATTCACATAAGAAACACAAACAGCAAGTCCCCGAATCACAGAAACTTGCTGCTAAAAATATCACACTTGATCAGACTATTTTCCGTCCCCGATTTCCAATTATTCAGCAACTAACGCGCTATAACCAGCTGCATCTAACAGACCTTTTACAGCATCAGCATACTCTCCATCAACTTCAATCTCAAAAATCCAACCCCCGCCATACGGCTGATCATTGATAAGCTCCGGACTAGCTTCTAATCCATCATTCACCTTGGTAACCGTCCCAGAGACGGGCGAATACAACTCCGATACCGTCTTAACGGATTCGATACTGCCTACGCTGTCACCGGCCGAAATGGTCGATCCTACCTCAGGAAACTCAACAAATACGATGTCGCCTAATAAATGCTGAGCATGGTCCGTAATCCCAACACGTACTACTCGTCCTTCTACTTGCTGTGCCCATTCATGCTCTTCGCTGTAAAGAAGGTTGTCTAATACTTCACTCATTTCAAGCCGCCTCATTTCCAATTTGGAGTTCTAAATTTAGTTATAGCCTAAGTTATCCCGGCTCACAATGTCAATATTACTAACAGGAAATTTAAATTTGTCATTTTTTCGACGTTTTCTTGTTGACAGCGCCCGACTATACCCGTTTAATGGAGACATACAAGAAGAAATGACGTTGTAGTCTTTTTATAGACAATAACCGTTTCTCGAAGAAATATAATTGCGGATGATGGCATAGGGAGAGACTGTCTCACTTGAAGACGGCGCCGAAGGAGTAAGCCCTAACAGGGGTGAATCTCTCAGGCAAAAGGACCTTTGTCGGACGTATCTCTGGAGAGCATCAGACGCAAGGCTAGATGCGTCAGATCACCAACGGGGAAACCTGCAAGCTAGTTACGGCAGGGTAACTCTCAGGTACAAAGGACAGAGCAGAAAGCGATTTGTGCATTTATGCATGATTGCTTCTGCCTGTCCTTTTTTCGTATGTAATCAGATCAAGGGGAGTGACGACATGGATGCTTTGAGAAGAACACCTTTTTATGATCTCTATTCCGCTTATGCGGAGTCCAGGTGCATTGACTTCGGTGGCTGGGAGCTGCCAGTCCAGTTTACAGGTATTGTAAAAGAGCATGAAGCCGTTCGCCAGCAGGCTGGGCTGTTCGATGTCTCGCATATGGGTGAATTCATGGTGATTGGGAGCGGTGCAGAAGCCTTTTTGCAAAAAATGACAACCAATGATGTCAGCCGCCTCACGGATGGTGCGGCACAATATACGCTGCTCTGTTATCCAAATGGCGGAGTTGTCGATGATCTACTCGTGTATCGCCTTAGTGAAGGTCGTTATATGCTAGTCGTAAATGCCTCCAACATCGACAAGGACTTCCAGTGGCTGCAAGAGCATTTGACCTCTGAATTCGGCGAAGTCACACTCACTAATGTCTCTGACGAGACGCTTTTGCTCGCCTTGCAGGGTCCTCTGGCAGAGACCATTCTCACGGAAGTTACTGATGCTCCTATTTCAGTACTCAAGCCTTTCCATTTCATTGAACGCGCCACCGTTTGCGGTGTAGAGGTACTTATCTCCCGTACGGGTTATACCGGTGAAGATGGCTTCGAGATCTACGCTCCGCTGGAAGGTGCAGAAACGTTATGGAATGGACTGCTTGCAGCAGGTGCGCCCCACGGATTAACACCTGCTGGACTGGGTGCACGGGATACCCTGCGTTTTGAGGCAAAATTACCATTGTACGGTCAGGAGCTATCCGCTGACATCACCCCGCTTGAAGCAGGAGTACAGTTCTTCGTGAAGCTGGACAAAATAGACTTTATCGGACGCGATGCACTAATACAGCAAAAAGAAACTGGGATTCCCCGTCGCCTTGTCGGCCTAGAAATGATTGATCGAGGCATTCCACGCTCCCATTATCCTGTTTGGGCAGATGGGGTTAAGATTGGTGAGGTCACAACCGGAACGCAGTCCCCTACGCTGAAACGTAACCTGGGGTTGGCTTTGATTGATGCTGCTTACAGTGAAATAGGCACAGAGGTTTACGTGGAGATACGCGGTAAGCAGCTTAAGGCTGTAGTGATTAAGGCCCCTTTTTACAAGTATAAACGCCTTTAGCGTCCATATAAGGACGGTGAGCTTTTAAGCGAGAAATAGAAGGATAAAGTATAGCGTGAAAATTGTACTTTCTTATATTTTAAAAAAGCCAAGGAGTGAAACCTTAATGAAGCACCGTTATCTGCCCATGACAGAACAGGACCGCGTAGAGATGATGGAGGCCGTCGGGATTCAGTCTATAGATGAGCTGTTCTCCGATATTCCTGAAGCGGTACGTTACCAAGGCACTATGCCGATGTCTGAACCACTCGATGAATACGCCCTGCTGCGCCACATGAAAGGTTTGGCTGACCAAAATGCCGACTTTGATTCTCACGCCAGCTTCCTCGGCGCCGGATTATACGATCATCACATCCCTGTGGTCATCAACCATGTCATTTCCCGTTCTGAATTCTACACTGCCTACACTCCTTATCAACCGGAGATCAGCCAAGGTGAGCTGCAAGCGATCTTCGAATTCCAATCCTACATTTGCGAACTAACCGGTATGAAAGTTGCCAATGCCAGTATGTATGATGGCGCTACAGCTTTATCCGAAGCAGCGGTTCTCGCGGCTGGTGCTACCAAACGCAAAAAATTAATCGTCTCCCGTACCGTTCATCCTGAGGCTCGCCAAGTGCTACGTACTTCGGCTAATGCTTGGGGTCTGGAGGTGGTGGAGATTGACTATAAAGACGGTGTTACCGATCAAGCTAAACTTGCTGAAGCTATCGATGGTGATACTGCCGCAGTACTGGTGCAATCGCCTAACTTCTTCGGCAGCATTGAGGATCTTCGCTCGGTTGAGCCGCTGATTCACGCGGTTAAAGGTCTTCTTGTAGTCAGCGCCAACCCAATAGCTCTTGGTGTACTTGAAACTCCGGGCAAACTTGGAGCCGACATCGTAGTCGGTGATGCTCAGCCACTCGGTATTCCAGCTTCTCTCGGGGGTCCAACTTGCGGATTCTTTGCCGTAGCTGATCACCTGATGCGCCGCATGCCAGGCCGGATCGTTGGCCAAACGGTAGACCGTAACGGTAAACGTGGCTTCGTTCTTACACTTCAAGCGCGTGAACAGCATATTCGTCGTGAAAAAGCGACATCGAATATCTGCTCCAATCAGGCACTGCTGGCTCTCTGCGCATCCGTCTACTTGTCCGTTATGGGCAAAGAAGGCATGCGTGACGTAGGCGAACTAAATATTCGCAAAAGCCATTACGCTGCTAATAAACTTAGCGGACTAACAGGTGCTGAACTTGCCTTCTCCTCCCCATTCTTTAACGAATTTGTTGTGAAGCTTCCTGAAGGCAGCAGCGTGACCGCTATTAATTCTAAGCTGCTGAAGGACGGTTATCTCGGCGGTTATGATCTGGGTCGTGATTATCCTGAACTTGCTGGACATATGCTGGTTGCCGTAACGGAAAAAAGAAGCAAAACCGAAATCGACCAATTCGCTAGCGCACTGGAGGGCTGTTTATGAAACCGGAGCAAAGTCTAATTTTTGAATTAAGCCGTCCCGGCCGTTCGGCCTATTCTTTGCCACTATGCGATGTACCACAGGAAGAAACCTTGGAGTCTCTGATTCCATCAGGTTTACTCCGTAGCGAACCCGTCGTACTTCCAGAAGTATCGGAAGTGGATGTCATTCGCCACTACACTTCTCTTTCACGTCGTAACTTTGGTGTAGACAATGGCTTCTATCCACTCGGTTCATGCACGATGAAATACAATCCGAAGATTAACGAAGATGTTGCCCGCTTCTCCGGCTTCGCCAAAATTCATCCCTACCAACCGGAAGAAAGTATTCAAGGCGCACTGGAATTAATGTATACCCTGCAAAATGATCTGTCCGCGCTGACGGGCATGGATGCTGTATCCTTACAGCCTGCCGCAGGTGCGCATGGTGAATGGACCGGCCTCATGATGATCCGCGCCTACCATGAAAGTCGCGGCGAGACCCGCACTAAGGTTATCGTGCCGGATTCCTCGCACGGAACCAATCCTGCTAGTGCCTCAGCAGCAGGACTTGAAACGATCACGATCCCTTCCACAGATAAAGGAATGGTCGATCTTGAAGCACTGAAGGCAGCCGTCGGTAGCGACACAGCCGCACTAATGCTGACTAACCCAAGCACACTCGGCTTGTTCGAGACCCAAATCGTCGAGATTGCTGAGATCGTGCATGAAGCAGGGGGCTTACTCTATTACGATGGAGCCAACTCCAATGCCATTATGGGCATTACCCGACCTGGCGACATGGGCTTTGACGTTGTGCATCTGAACTTGCATAAGACAATGAGCACCCCACATGGCGGTGGCGGCCCTGGAGCCGGACCAGTCGGCGTAAAATCCATCTTGATTCCATTCCTACCACAACCTACTGTGGTGAAGAATGAAGATAGCAGCTTCTCACTTCACTTCGGTGGTCCTGAATCTATTGGACGCGTGAAAGCTTTTTATGGAAACTTTGGTATTCTGGTTCGTGCCTATGCCTATATCCGCACCTATGGTCCAGACGGACTGCGTGAGGTATCCGAAAATGCTGTGCTGAATGCGAACTATATGATGCACCGTCTGGCGCCGTATTTTGAAATCCCATATCCGGGTGTATGTAAGCATGAATTCGTTATGTCCGGCAAAAACCTCAAGCAATATGGCGTGCGCACCTTAGACGTTGCTAAACGATTGCTCGACTTCGGCTACCACCCGCCAACCGTGTACTTCCCTCTGACTGTTGAGGAATGCATGATGATCGAGCCAACGGAAACCGAAAGTAAAGAAACGCTAGACGGTTTCATCGATACGATGATTCAGATCGTTAAAGAAGCACAGGAGACACCGGAAATCGTAATCAACGCACCGCATACTACAGAGATTAGCCGTTTGGATGAGACACAGGCTGCGCGTAAGCCGGTTTTGAATTGTTCTTGCGGTTAATATTTCAATAATAAATCGAGTAGGAGGGGGCGGCGAGCCCCCGGCCTCTCACACCACCGTACGTACCGTTCGGTATACGGCGGTATTCCGTAAGGAGTTGTATCTGTCCAATACACTCTTTAATCCATTGGATTCCCAATATTGGTTATTCAATGCACGTTGCAGAATTGGACTCCCTGCAATTCGCCAATACCCTTTCCGAGTATTTCCCCACTCAAAAGGCTTATATCCTTAGGCACGCCTAAGGATATAAGCCTTTTGACTTTGGTTCTCGGGCTCTTCCATTGCTTCCAGAGACACATTCGCAATCTCCTTCGAATCCACATATCCATCGCTTTAAAGGCACTTGGCGTATCCGCCAGCGAGAAATATCCGTGCCATCCCATCAAGTATCGATTGAGCTCCTGGATTCGCTCTTCCGTTCGCATCGCTTTCTTCCGGGACGTTATCTCCCGAATTCGAGCCTTCGCTTTCTGCAAGGACTGTTTTGCTATCCTCACCTTGGGCTCTTTATCGCTACTAAAGCAAAACCCAAGAAATTTCCGTCTCCATGGGCGGTCCACCGCACTCTTCGCTTGGTTCACCTTTAGTTTTAGTCTTGTCTCAATGAATCTGGTAACGGATGCCTTCACTCGCTCTCCTGCTCTTAGTGTTTTCACATAGATGTTACAGTCGTCCGCATAACGGACGAAGCGGTGTCCACTTTTCCCGAGTTCCTTGTCGAGCTCGTCCAAAACGATGTTAGATAACAACGGACTGAGTGGACCACCTTGCGGTGTCCCTTCTGTTGTCGTATTTACTAGCCCGTTCTCCATCACACCTGACTGAGGATATTTACGAATCAGCAGGAGAACTTTCTTGTCCTTCACTTTAGCCGAAATCTTCATCATCAGTCGGTCATGGTTGACGCGATCAAAGAATTTCTCCAAGTCTAGATCGACTACGAATCGATATCCCTCTTTCATGAATGCTCTGGCTTTCCTTACCGCATCATGCCCTTGTCTTTTCGGACGAAATCCATAACTATCGGCTGGGCGCACTAAATAAAGGAGACCACTTAACATGTGGTCTCCTTTTCTCATATTAAAAAATGCTATTTTACATACAGAAGTTCTGGATTATGTACGGGATTAAATGAAAGTTTCTTAGTGAACTGCCAACGGTCAGTTACATTCATTTTGTTATATATGCTCTTCACTACATTTCTAACTGTACCTTCACTAATTCCCAACTCGTTAGAAATACGCAATGCACTTTTTTCACATAACCACATTTGAGCCACCTCTTTTTCTCGGGCAGTCAAGTTGAATTGTTCAAAACTAAACTCTAGTCTAAGTAACTGCATCTCAGGGTTACTCCACATCCATTTCTCGGTAACGTTTTCAGCTATCTGTTGCATAAATGGAATAGCAAATTCGATTTGCAGTCCTTTGTAGAAAGAAATATCTACATAGCCTCTTATAACACCATCTGAGTAGAGAGGAGAACATACACAGTTCCAATTAGAAAATATAGAATTCGTATGTTCGCTCCCTTTAACTACTCCAATAGAATTCATTTCCATAGAAAGTGAAACACCATTTAGCCCGAAATCCTGTTTGGCAAAACTCTTCCCAACTCTTATTCCTGCCTTATCAAATTCTTCTTTTATATGTACTGAAGAGAAATACAGATCGAGAATTCCCCCCATATCATCTGTTAGAAAAGCCGCAAAATCTACCGATATATACTTACTAATTTTAATCATCTCGTTATGTAGGGAAAGAATCATTGCCTCGTGATAAATAGATTCCTGGCCAATCTCCTCAAAAGAGTGCGCACTCGTTCTTTGTGGGTCCTTTGAACTTTTGACTTTACCCAATGAAGAGATAGAATCCATTTGTTCCTTTTTTAGATCTTCAGCTGAACACCAAAGTTTTGTCTGATCGTATGTTACTGTCAATTCCAACTCCTCCTGATTTCCATCATTTATAATGTAAAATGATACCATTATATATTTAAATATTGAAGATTCAACCAACTATTAACATATTTATTCATATTAGTAAATATCCAATGGGGGATATTTTCAAACTTTGTTATAAAGACCATAATTACATTTGTAGAACTTAAATAACCGCTAGATGCCCCATTTATTATTAATAATTATCCTTACACTCTCTTCTATTCAATGTGCCTTAAGTCATAGAAAAAAGAAACCTCTAAGGAGATAACACAGTGGAATTGTATAAAATTAATGAAAAACAAACATTCCAGTATTTTAATTTAGTCTCATATCGCAACACTATTCCTTCCAGTTGTTTACATCATAAACTAAACGAATTTATCCTTTCACTAAACAACTATAACCTCCAAAAGAATGGTCCTTTAATCACTTCTACTCATTCTGTATCCCGAAATAATGGCATAGAGATGGTGGATTTTGAGATTATGGTACCAGTAAAAGGAGAAATTAAAAAAAATCCCCCTTTTATATATAAGCAAGAATTCAAGTTAATAAATGCAATTTGCTTGATGTATGAAGGTAAAATGAATGGCATCAATTCTGCTTATGAATTTTTAGTCAAATATATCTCTCAAAACAATCTACATCAAATAACATCCGCATATAATATAAACTTATCTGAAGGTACTAGTGAAAATATAAAAATAGATATTTGTATTGGCATCAATCCTAGTCTTCTTTAACTAGTCAAAACTCGTCTATCTCGAAAGGAGGTGAATAGAATGGAACTGAGTCTTAATAGTCAATTTTCAACATTGTCCAACATTGAAACGATGGAGATTTCCGGAGGTATAAATTGGGATAATGTTGCTTATGGAGTCTTGGGAATGGTAACCGTGGTAGCCGCTGTTACCACAGCACCAGTAACGATTCCTACTGCGATTATGGCAGTGGGTGGATCAATAGTATCTGGATATCTTACTGGTAGCGGACTAAAACATTAAATATCTGTTATAAGGAGTGAGGAATTAAATGCTTTCATATGCCCCTAGTTTTTCAGAACTTACACTTGAAGATAGTATCAATATTGATGGTGGCGTTGATTGGGCCAAGGTAGGTGCAGGAGTGTTAGGTATGGTTACAATCATGTCTGCTGTTGCTGCCGCACCAGTAACAGCCACAGCCGCAGTTGTCTACATAAGTGGTACAGTGGCTGCCGGATATTTAGTGGGTACTTCATTCTAAATTTTGATGGAGACATTCATCTTCAGATGGATATGTCTCCATCTTTTCTTCTATAAAAGAAGAGAATAATCATAAATAGATTGCGAGTGATTTTTTTGAAAATAGATAAATTAATATCGTATCTAATTAGAATAGACATTACTTTAGGGCTAGTAATATCATTCTTATTAATTGTAAGACCTAATATAATCCTCCCATCCCAATGGTTTATAATGAATTTCTTAATTTTTCTAACAGGTATATATATATATAAGAAAAATAAAAACAAGACATTTATAGCAGTTTTTATTTATGCTTTCATCTATTTTTCTTTAGTCATATTAGATATGTTAACTTCAAAAGGTATTATTCGAAGTGACAATAGATCTGGAGATATTTTATTAAGCGTAGGATTAGTGGCGTTAGGCCTGATCGGATTTTTCATTGCATTTTACATGAGCAACAAAGATAAATGATTCATTGTATAGCACAGGTCACAATATAAAATCATCATTTAATAATTGCTTTTCGGAGGATTATATGGCATTCACTAAATACCAATGTGTCAAACAACAAGATATTAAAGACTGCGGGGCTGCCTGTCTCGCCACTATAAGTAAAAACTATGGTCTCAACTATCCTATAACTAAAATTCGCGAGATGTCGGGAACCGATAAAATGGGTACCAGCGCCTATGGCCTTGTTAAAGCTGCTGAAAAATTAGGATTCACTGCCAAGGCTGTAAAAGGGACTCACGAGGCATTCTTCGAAGATTTCCCCCTTCCGGCTATTGCTCATGTGGTCATAGACCAAACTTTATTGCATTACGTTGTTATTCATAAAATCACAAAAAAAACAGTTGTCGTTTCGGATCCTGCGAAGGGCATTGTTAAATATACACCAGAAGACTTCTTTAAAATCTGGACCGGTGTTCTCATATTAATGGTTCCTACCCCTCAGTTCAAAAAGGGCGGTGAGTCCAAGGGTTTATTCACTCGTTTTTTTGGTTTACTTATTCCTCAGAGAAGAATGCTACTAGGAATTTTTTTGACATCCATGCTCTATACAATATTAGGTATATTATCAGCCTTTTATTTTCAATTTCTGCTAGATGAGATTCTTCCTTTTGGCTTAAAGAAGACTCTGAATATAGTATCCATTGGAGTAATCATTCTATATCTATTCAAAGTTTTATTGAACGCTTTTCGTAGTCACATTCTACTAACATTGAGCCAAAAGCTTGATATTTCGCTAATTCTCGGCTATTACCATCATGTGTTGAAGCTACCCATGAACTTTTTTGGTACTCGCAAGACGGGGGAAATCATCTCAAGACTTATGGATGCCTCTAAGGTACGGGATGCCATCTCCAGCGCAACCCTAACCATCATGATCGATATTATCATGGTTATTGCGGGGGGAATCATTCTTTATTCGCAGAGTGCCCTTTTATTTGGTGTAACTGTGCTGCTGGTTCCTTTGTATCTAGCGTTAGTGTGGGGATTCCACAAGCCATTCGACCGGTTAAACCGTGAACAAATGGAGAAAAACGCCCAACTTACCTCCTACATCGTTGAATCCATAGACGGTATCGAGACGGTCAAAGCCTACCATGCGGAGTCTAAAGTTGGCTTTGAGACGGAACAGAAATTCATCACGTTTCTGAAATCCGTGTTCAGCTTTGGTATTTTCAATAATATACAAGGCTCGCTAAAAGGTGTGGTTCAGTTGCTTGGAGGTGTAGCCATCCTCTGGGTAGGTAGTAATCAAGTAATAAAAGGAAATATGACCATGGGTCAACTTATCACTTATAACTCATTACTTGCTTACTTCCTTGAACCTATTCAAAATCTCATCAATCTCCAGCCTACCCTGCAAACAGCTGTTGTAGCGGCGGACCGATTGGGGGAAATACTCGACTTAGAAGCGGAGAAGCTTGAGGATGAGGACAAGAAGATTCAACCCGCTTCATTAAAAGGTGATATTAGATTTGATCGTGTCAGCTTCAGATATGGTACACGTTCCCTTGTACTTCATGATATTGATTTGAGACTTAGACAGGGCGAGAAAGTCGCCTTTGTCGGTGAGAGCGGCTCGGGTAAAACCACCCTGATCAAATTGATCATGCAATTTTACCAACATGAAAAAGGCGATATCTTAATTAACAACTACAATATTAAAGATATTCATTTAGATAGCTTGAGACAGCGAATCGCATATATATCACAGGATACTTTCTTTTTTAGCGGAACAATCCGGGAAAATTTATGTCTGGGTGTCAATCAGGATACGGATCTGGAACAAATTGTTTCGGCCTGCCAGACCGCACAGGCACACGAATTCATTAATCAGCTTCCACTCCGCTACAACACTTTGTTAGAAGAAAATGCTACTAACCTTTCCGGGGGACAGAAGCAGCGACTAGCTATCGCCAGGGCAGTTCTTAAACAGCCCGATATTCTTATAATGGATGAAGCCACTAGTAATCTGGATTCTACAACGGAGAAGGCTGTATCGGAGACGATTAATGCTTTTGAAGACATGACTACGATTATTATCGCTCACCGGTTGAGTACAATCATGCGTTGTGATCGGATTTATGTCATGGATCAAGGACGGATTATTGAGCATGGAACTCATCAGGAGCTTCTGGATTACCGTGAAAAGTACTATGAATTGTGGAAAGATCAACTCCCTGGAGTTGAACAAAAACAAGAACATAACCATCAATATGCCGCAGGAGTAGGCGAGGTGTCTCTTGTATGAGCGCACAAATACATAACTTATCAGAAATGACAGATAGCAGAGAAATCATGGAATCCAAGATCAGTCCTGTGATTTCCATTTTCATACTTATCTTATTCATTCTATTGGGGGCTGCGTTAGTCTGGTCCTATTTTGGCCAGATCGATGAAGTTGCCAAAGCCTCTGCTGTAGTTAGACCCAATGAAAAAGTCAGTACCATTCAGACTTCATCTATGGGAAAAGTGGAACAGGTATATGTCCATGAAGGGATGCAAATTAAGCAGGGCGAGCAGTTAATTTCCTTTGAGCATAAAGAACTTGATATAGAATTATCCAATCGTAATTCAGAAATCAATAAGCTCACTAAGAAACTGCACTATCTCGGGCTGTATAAACAAAGCATTAGCAATTTAGATAATCAGTTTTCTTCTGAACGTGCAGATGAGGGTTACTATTATGACATGGTAGAACAATTTCTCCTTGAATACAGCCAGCAGCAGCAGACCTTTCAAGGAACCCAGGATCAGCTTACAGCTGCCATTCACGAGAATATAGGCTTGCAAGATTCTGCTACCTTTAGTGCCGAATCTAGTTCGGATAAATCTCTTCAGAATAAAATTGAATTGGAACGAAAAAAGAAACTGCTAAATGTTGAAATTGCAAACGAGAAATTGCTTGTGCAATCCATCAAAGAGAATCAAAATCTTCTTCCAATTGAAGATACCAAACGGACGGAACAATATAATACATACCAAATTAAATATGTCCAACTGTCTAAACAATCTGCTGAGAAAAAAGAAATCTATAATCGTTCGCTCAGCTTGGGGGACCGCCTTGTGCCTCAATCCCAGATTACAGATGAACAGCATCAATATGAAAGTTCATATTTGCAAATCAACCAATTCCAAACCGAAGCCGTGCTCAGCTCAGAAAGCAATATCACCAATTACAATCAGCAATTGGTTGAGATAGAGGTCAGCCTCGATTTGCTAAAAAATGGGCACGATCCATCAGTTTCAGAACGAAAAACTTTAGAAATGCAAAAGAAACAGCTGGCTGAGCAGCAAAATGATCTACTGAATCAAGAGAAACTTAACCGTTCATCTGAAGCAACCTCATTGAAAAAACTGAAACTTGACCGTATTGTACAGATTCATTCAGCAATAGAAGAAAATAAAAGAACCTTAATTACGCTGCAAGAGGCTGTTAAGGGACTTGAGCTTGAACGAGACAAAAGACTGCTCATAGCACCAATTTCCGGGACCATTAATATTTTAAAAGAAACCAGCATCGGGGACATGGTACAATCCGGCGAAGCCTTGATCTCCATTATACCTAGCAACGAGTCAAAATATAAAATGAGCATCGCTGTACCTAATGCTGAAGCAGGAAAAATAGCGATTGGCAATAAAGTTGATTTCAGCTTTTCAGCCTTTCCTAAACAAAATTTTGGTTCCCAAAAAGGTACGATTACATCTATCAGCACAGATTCAATTATTCAGCAAGACGGTCTAAGCTACTATCTGGTGGAGGCAACGATATCCAATGACCCCCTTGTTAATCGCAGAGGTGAACGTGGAGAGCTTCGTGTAGGGATGATAGCGCAAGCCTCTGTTATTACCGACTCCAAGAAGATCATTGATTTTGTTCTTGAAAAAATCAACTTAAAGGAATAGTGAGGTTGCCAGCTAAATGTTAAAGAAATCAGCTCTCTTGATACTCTCCTTCTTATTACTCCTATTGCCGCATTCCATTACAGTTTATGCTGATACGCAGGTATCCAGCGCAATAAAATCGCTTTCCATGGAAGAAGCAATCCAGCTAGCATTAACTAACTATGTAGATATCAAGCTCTCACAATGGAATATTGCAGAAACGGATTCCAAATTTTCATATGTATCATCTGAAGAGAAAAAGTTGGAGCAAAAAAATGTAGTCACAACCAGCGGGCTGCTGCCAGTAAATCCTGATATTTTTATCAATAGTATTCCTGGTTACGCTGATTTAAGTGAAGAAGAACAGGCAGGGGTCAATCAATCCATTCTCATTCAAATTATGATTAACACATCTCTGAATCAATGGGTTAGCGCTCAGAATGAAAGCCAAAACAGTTACAATCAAGAGACTAAAACTGCGCAGCTTAAGGAATTTCGTGACCAGTTACGCACATTAGAAACAGATAAAGTAATTAATCAGTTACGACTTCAAAAAACAGAAGCCCTCATCCGCTACTATGCTGTGCAGAAATATTATCAACTCTCTTCTCTAAAAAAAACGATTGAATATGACAAACAAGAAAGCCAATATTGGTTTCAACAGTCTGAGGATACCTTGCGGTCCTATGAGCATGGTCTTCTGTCTAAGAGAAGTTTGGACGATTTTAATCGTAAAAACATAGTACAAAAATCTATTTTTGAACGTAACCTTCGAAGTTATGAAGCTCAGTTAGAACAATTTAAGCTTGAGTTAGGATTATCATCCTATTCAGAAGTCCTTCTAGATGATGTCATTTCCAGTACACCAGAGCCTGTGAATTGTAATACAGTAATTAGCCTCTCTAGTAATTATGATTTACGCGAAGAAGATGCACGTATCACACTCGCCAAAGATAATCTTGACGCAGCTAAAGCTTCCGATGCTGAACTCATCACTTATTATTCAGTCCTATGGTCTAGCCAGATTGCACACAAAAATATAGTACAACAACAACTCGAAGAAAAACTGGCTAGTTATAAGCCGGAAGCAAATGAAATTGATTTTGAATATTCAGAACTAAAAGAGCAGCAATTGGAACTCGTACGCGTCTCCCAGGATAATGATACTCTCCTAAATAGCGGGTTAATCTCAGCGGCTCAGGCAGATCAGGACAAGCTGGATTTACTAAACTTAAATCGGCAATTCGATAAGCAAAAAGTAAAGTACGGTTTATTCCAAGCAAAAGTTACTTTGGCTCTTAGTGGAGTTATCCTCTAATAACCATTAATTTATCATTCATAACCCAAAGGAGATATCACAAGATGAAAACCATATCTAGCCTAATCGCAGCAACTCTTCTTTCTACCGCTATCGCCTGGCCTGTCCATGCCGCAGAGAAGCCAATCTCCATTCAGATCAATCAGCAACAGCTCGCACTGAAGGGACAGGCTCCCTTCAATGATAATGGTACAATTGTCGTTCCTTTTCGCCCGGTTTTTGAAAAACTAGGACTTTCAATCGATTGGAATCAAACCACAGGTACCATAACGGGTACTAAGGAAGGGCTTACGATTACACTGCAACTAGGCAGCAAGCAGGCCAGCGTCAATGGTGTAATAACCCAACTTTCTGTTGCCCCTAAGCTCATCAATAATTCCACTTACATTCCGCTGCGCTTCGTTGGGGAGGCTACAGGTAATGAAGTCTCCTGGAATGCACACTCGAAGACAGTAACCATTACAGGCAAGACTAACCAGGTAAACCCGCAGGAAATCAATGCTTTTTTTGAAAAATACGTAACCTATACCAACAATGAGAATTATGAAGGGTTCATGAGCCTAATCGATAGCAAGTCTCCTCTTGTGATCATCGGGCCACAGATTAAGAGCCAAATGGAACAATACGATCTGACCACTTCACTTGATCAATTAGAGGTTATCAGCCTTCAACCCACAGAGGCTACGGTTCACACCGTTGAAACGACTACACACCTCAGCGGTCCATTCACCTTAGACAATACCTCTGAATATATTTATAGCTTAACGCGTACTGCCAGCACTGAAGACTGGAAAATCAACAACCTGCAGATTAAAGGCGTACAATATATACTCCCAGATAAACTGCTGAACGCTAAGCCAGCTGTGACGAAGTCGGATGAAACGGATATATTAGCTGTGCTTAAGAGCAACTTGGACTATACCAATGCAGAGAATATTCAAGGTGTGCTATCTACTATTGATCCTGAGTCCCCTGCTCTCGAACAAACCAAACAGCTCTTCAGCCAAATTTTCACAGTCTATGATCTAAAGTTCACTCTGGAATCTGCCAAAATCATTCATTATACCCAGGATACCGCAGCCGTATATATGGTTCAGACGAGCATCAAGCTTAAGGGTCCTGAGTTTCAGGATAACCGCTCCACCTCTGTCACAACGCTGAAGAAATCCAAAGCAGGCAAATGGATGCTGGATCAGACCTATCCGATTAGTGTAGACAAGTTAACTCCATAATTATAAGGATTTGTAACAAAACAAAAAAACGGCAAGCCCCATTAACCCGGAGGCTTGCCGTTTGCTTATCTAAAGCGCCGGAGCTCAATCTTACCCGCTTCCCCTACGTTCTCTGGCTGATACGGATATAGAACAGTTCCTAAATAGTTGGGACCACAATGGCCAATCTTTCAATCAATTCCCATCTCTCGCTGATATTCATCTTACTGTAAATACTCTTAACGATATTCCGCACAGTTCCCTCTTTCACATTAAGGTCGTTGGAAATTTGCAGCGCCCCTTTTCTTAGTGCCCAGTGATACGCTACCTCTCTCTCTCTAGGGGATAATCGATACAAATCACACTTCTCCTGAAATATGTACTCAATTAACTTCGGGCTTCGTTCCTTCAACTTCAACACAATCTTTTCGGATAATTGTTTAATAAAGAGAATCGAAAAACCAAGTTGCCTCTCGGCTTCAAATGAGATGTCTATATATCCACATATACAATCATTTATCATTATAGGAGCGCATACACAATTCCACTCTTTAAACATTGGCATACTATGCTCTTCTCCACGCACTACTGCAATTGACTCAACCTCCATCGCTAAAGAAACTGCATTCACTCCAGAGATTTGCTTCGAAAGATTAGTTCCACTCCTAATTCCATAATGATCTACTTTCTCCTGAAACGTTTCGAATGGACTGACAATATTAATAATATTGCCGGCTCGATCTGTTAAGAAAAAGACAAAGGGCAATAAGAGAAATTCCATTACTTTCGCCAATTCTGAATGTAATACTTCAACTAAAATCTCGTAGGGAACCAGCTCTTCTATAGAAAAGGATTTTTCTGTTTTGAGGTTACTCCAGGGTTGGCAAAATTCACACACGGAATTATTAGATTCTTTATCTACATCATCTACCGTAAACCAGGCACGTTCGCATTCAACAATATTCAAACAATCCATTCTCCCAACTTGTGGTATTAATGAAACAGAGCATATCATATCACTCCCTTCAAAGGAAAACAATGACATAATTAGTTAGGGTTGTGGGAGATTAGTAAGAATTGAAATAACATTGTTTGGGTTATTTTTCTATGGCCGATTATTTGATAAGAAATTTTCACCTGTCCTGTATTCTTGGAATTTCGTCAAAAAAGAATAGAGCATAACAATTACCACTTGTCTATATCCTACCTAGAATATATACGAAATCCATTTTTTCTATGAAAATAGGGATATTCGTTGATTAGAAAAAAATTTCACAATGGAGTCTGAGACTAGCGAGAAATCATGCTCAACATATTTATATCTGCTACCCTGAAAGGAATGAATTCCATCAAGAGTTTAGTAGGGATTTTCAGTAGAAAGTATACAAAGTCTATTCCATTTTTACTTTTGTTTTCATTATTTATATTGGCATTTTCTGCGGTAAATAGAATATTTCCAATAATATCTTTCTTAATAATTATGTTAAATGCTCTGTACATTGTTGTGAAAATAGCAATATTTAAAATTAAAAAATAAATATTTATTTCAGGGGGGGATATTGCAATCTGGCAAAGCGCCTTTCAGCCTTTCCTAAACAAAGTTTTGGCTATTAGTTTAGACAAGTTAACTCCATAATTATAAGAATTTGTAACAAAACAAAAAAAACGGCAAGCCCCATTAACCCGGAGGCTTGCCGTTTGCTTATTTAAAGCGCCGGAGCATTAGTCTTTTCTGCTCCTTTACGCTCTTTTGCCGATTTACGGAAGTAGAACAACTCGTAAATCGCCGGCACTACAATCAGCGTAAGCAGTGTTGCTGCGGTTAAACCGCCAATGACTACAATCGCCAAGCTTTGCGAGACGATGCTGCCCATCTCGGCATGGCCGAACAGCAGCGGTGTCATGGCGCAGATGGTGGCAATCGCTGTCATGAGAATCGGACGCATCCGTGTTCCGGCAGCTTCTAGAATAGCCTCGTGGATACTCATATTGGCTTCATTTTGCTTAATCCGGTCAATGAGCACAATGGCATTCGTAACAACAATACCTATTAACATCAACGCCCCGAACAGAGCAGTGAAGTCAGGCGTTACACCGGACACGATAAGTCCAACAATCGCACCAATCGCCGCGAGCGGCAAGGAGAACATAATCGCCAGTGGAGCCCGAAGGGTTTTAAAGGTGAGTACCATAATCAGATAAACCAACCCGATGGAGATCAATGCCGTCATGCCCAAGTCGTTGAAATCCTCTGACTGATCAACTGACGCTCCGCCTGCAAATAAGGTCACGCCTTTCGGAAGTGTAAGACTATCGGTTTCTTTTTTAATATTTGCACCGATCTCAGACACCTTCTTCGGATCAACCTCTGCTGTAATTCGTACATACGGCTTCCCATCTTTATGGAACAACATTGCCGGTTCATTCCGAACCTCGTAAGTTGCGAGCTGAGACAGTGGCTTCGGCCCCTCAGCCGTCATGAGCGTCAGCGCTTTTAAATCCTGCTCCGTTTGCGGCTGAACCATAGGATCTAACACTACACCTGCTGCGTCACCATCGAGCTCAATTTGCCCCATTGGAATCGGATTAAGCATCGCTGACAGCTGCATTGAAATCTCTTGCGCATTACTTTGCGCCGGATCTACCTTAAAGGAAAATACAGGTTTCGTGTCCTCCATATTGCTGCTGACTTTTTGAATTCCCTCTACGGTCTTCAGCTTAGCGGTGACTTCTGTTGCTACAGTAGTAATATCTGTAAGATTATCTCCGACAATATCAATATATTCACTGGTAGAGCTGGATCCCATCATACTCATTTGGTTAGCAACAAGTGTTGCTCCAGTGTATGAATCTTTTACCTCACGAACATGATCAATAAAAGCCTGAGCATCTGCACCTTTTTTCATAACAACGGTATAGTCCACTAAGGTTTCAGAGGTAACACTCCCCCACTTAGCGGCGTCCGCACTATTCCCTGATTGCATGATTACCGTTTCTGCTTGTGGCTGCTTCATCAAATCTTGTTCTAACTGCTTTCCCTTTTCCAAAATATCTTTGACAGGAACATCCTTCGGATAATTCATCTGAACAGAAACATAGCTGGCATCCGAAGCATCGAGCGCCCCTTTGGGCATAGTCACATAAGCAGCAATGGAGCCAATCAGAAGCAGGAGACCCAACGATAAGCTAACCCATTTACGGCGAAGATTCCAGTCCAGAAAGCGGATAAACCATTTAGAAGGTTCGTGTTCTTTCATTGATGTTCTTCTCAGCAGCCATGAGCTTAAAAGAGGAACAACCGTCAAAGCTACTACTAGTGAAGTAAGCAATGAATAGGTCACTGTTAAAGCAAACGGCAGTAGGAAAGCTTGCAAACTACCACGCAAGAGACCCATCGGCAAAAATACTGCTACGGTAGCAATGGTTGATGAGGTAATCGCTCTAGCCACTTCCCCAGTTGCACTAATAATCATTTCTCGGGAAAAGGGTTCTTTTTGCAGCCTACGGTAAATGTTCTCAATCACCACGATACTATCATCGACCAAACGGCCTACCGCAACCGCGACTCCCCCGAGTGTAATGATATTCAAGCTTATGCCGGAAATATTCAGCAGATATAAGGTGACTGCTAACGAAAGTGGGATGGATACTGCCGTAATCAGAGTAGCCCGCAGGTTACGCAGGAACAACAGAATCACAATCGTCGCAAATAATGCACCTAGCAATACCTCACGCATCATACTGTTCACCGAGCTAACTACCATATCCGATGTACTGAATACCACTGCTGCTTCTGCATTAGGAATGGTTGTATTAATATGATTTACGGCAGCCTGAATGTTATCTCCGACACTGACTGCATTCGCATTAGCCTCTTTGGTCACTATGGCGAATAGAACGTCTTTCCCGTTCGAACGGCTGACACTTTCCTGATCCTGCTTCAATTCGACAGCAGCGATATCCTGTAGCTTAACGCCCGCAGATACAGGAAGCTTTTTCAAAGTATCCATACTATCTATCGTAGAAACTACGTTAACATTGCCGGTCTGCCCACCAATCGTTTGCTCCCCAAGGGATGCCGATACATTACGTCCTTGAAGTAAACCTAATACTTGTGGAGTCGTGACTCCCTTCTCAGCCATTAATTTCGGGTCCAGCTTAACGCTGACCTGCGGAGTTACCTTACCATATAAAGCAACGTTCGCTACCCCTTCAGCTTTTTGCATCTCTGGAATGATAGTTTCTTCCGCAAGCTTAAGATTCTCTTTAGTCAGGCCTTCGTCAAAAGCAAGAGTAACCTGTGATACAGGAATCATGGAGGTATTCAACTGAAGTACAAAAGGAGCCATTACCCCTTCCGGGAACTTCAATGAATCGACGACCTTCTGGACCTCCTGCGCAGCATCCTTCATATTCGTTTTCGAATCATAAAAAATATTTACCTGCGCATATCCGTCTCCGGAAGTGGACAGTATTTCCTTCTTCCCTTTCACAAAAGCTGCTCCAGCTTCTATCGGCTTCGTTACATTAGTCTCCATAGCATGTGTATCCTGGCCAGGACCCAGCACAGTTACAGTCACTTGAGGATTATCCGCCTCTGGCATAAATTCCATCGGTAGCGAAGTGTAGCTCATCCCTCCCACCACAAGAGCCATGACTACTAAAAGCCCCACCGCAGCCTTGTTACCGAACGACCATTTTGTTAACCATTTCATTTTCTTTTTCCCCTTCCGCTCCACATGATTTCTGGCACTCCCCTTATGTCTGTTTGATTATGTATTAATTTCCATCCCGAGATTTAGTTTAGTCATTTTTGGCTGAACTCAAAACAGCCCTACGGCTGGTTTCGTACTCAGTCTTAAGACGGGGAACTTTCCCCTTCTGTAGACAGATCCCCGTCCTTTTTCTTGATGATGGCAACTGGAACGTGAGCATAAAAAAAGAGCCCCGTTAGCCATATAAATGGCCAACAGGACTCCCTTTTGTTATGGTTTATTTCCCTTCCGCACGTACTGGATCACGGAACATAAATTTCAATAGTGGCGGCGTTACAAGTGTAGTTACAATGACAACAATAATGACCGAAGTAAAATACTGTTGCTGTAACAAGCCGCTTTGCAGCCCTGTGGCGGCAATGATCAACGCAACTTCCCCCCGTGAAATCATCCCAGACCCAATAATGGCAGACGAGTGGTTATCAAAGCCTGTAAGACGCGCACCCAGACCGCCACCAAACAGCTTGGTCAGAATGGCAACAACCGTAAGCAAGATCACGAAGCCTATTTGACTGCCTACTCCTTCAAAGGAAACACTAAGTCCGATACTTACAAAAAAGACCGGCACAAAAATCGAATAAGCAATCGGCTCGAGCTTGGATTCTACCGTGTGCTTAAAGGAAGTTTGCGAGATAGCAATCCCAGCCGCAAAGGCACCAATGATTCCTGCCATCCCCATGATTTCAGCAAAATAGGCGAATGCGAAACAAATCATTAACGCTGCTGAAATAATCGCCTCTGTCACCTTCAACGGAGCCATCCATTTCATGACCCGAGGAACAATGAACCAGCCGGCAATAATCGCTACGGCAAAGAACAACACCTTTTTCCCAATTAAAAGACCAATAGAAACGTCTGTACCTGTACCAAAAAAGCTCATCAGAACAGCGAGCAAAATAACAACTAGAATATCATCTACTACGGCAGCCCCCAGAATTGTAGAGCCTTCACGTGTGTTCAGCTTATTCATATCTTTTAACACCTGCACCGATATGCTGACCGATGTTGCACTAAGAATAACGCCCATAAACAAAGCATTATGATAAGCAAAACCAAACATTTCTCCTAAGGCGAACCCACCCAAAAAGGGTAATATAATTCCACCGACGGCTACTGCAAAAGCTGATTTCCAGTTCTTGCGCAATTGATCCAGATCCGTCTCAAGCCCCGCTATGAACATTAACAGTAGAACACCGATCTCAGAGATATAATGAATAAACTCTCCATCCTGAACCCAGCCCAGTACCGCAGGCCCCAGTATGATTCCCACAATAAGCTTACCTAGCACAGCTGGTTGTCCAAGCCGCACAGATAGATCACCAGCTACTTTGGTGAACAATATGATCAGCATAAGATATAAAACAAACTCCATCTTTCAATCCACTCCCTTGTTGTATATAAGAACTGCCAACCAGGAGCTTCTCCAAGCCAAAAAAAGACAAAGAGGAGCCCTTGTTGACAGGCTCCTCCAAAAAACAAATAATTATTCAATTTAACTTTATAAATTATATTATACCTATATTTAAAATAACTGTAAACCAGATGCGCCGATAATATAAATTATGCACATTTGATTTGTTCTAGAATTGAATTGCTTATTTCAGATAGAACACTTCACGTAAGGGCTGCATAGGCACCTCATCATTGAAATCAAATGAACCTTCAACCATCTTAGAGGTAATCGCATTCCAGCGGTTGCAAGCATCACTTTTGGCAATGTAATCGAAAGCCGCCTTACTATCCTCACACTCATAACAGTAAAAAAATTGATTGCCATTCTGAAAGATGGAATAGTTAGAAATACCAGCCTTACTGTGCTCCTCCAAAATTTCTGGCCAAGGATTTAAATGCATAGCTACATACTCCTCTAAACATTCTTCCTTCACCCGCCATGTCCAAGCCAATTTATTGCTGCTCATCTGCTCATCCTCCTAGAAATCCCCTCTTTTACACATATTAAGAACTAGGGACATTTGATACCTATTATTGTACCTGAATAGAGTAGTCCAAGCTATGCATATCTATATGATCTGTAAATTTTTTAAGCGTTAATTCCGGCTTCACTCGGACGTAGAATAGCAGAACCAATCGCCAGCAGCACCGCGGCCATAAGACCCAAGATGGCAAAAGGCAGCCATAATTCATTCCAGCCTCCACCTGTAGCAGCGATATCGATCGCTTGGATCGCCCATTTTTGCGGTACAAAATTAGCTGCCTTCTGCATATAATCCGGCATAATGGATAACGGCCAGAAACAGCCTCCAAGCATACATGTTGGGGTCAGGATCAGCGAATTAAGCATGCCAGTATTATTGGGATTGCGAATCAGACCTGCTACCGTACTGGCTAAGCCCATGGAAACGAGCATAAATGCTGCAAGAACCAAGAAATACAAGTAGAGCGGTAATCCAAAGTCAAACTGCAGTACATAACGGCCCAAAGCAAGTACTACAACAATTTGAATTAACCCAACAATGAAGCTTCCCAGAAAATTACCGAGGGCAATCTCATACGAACGAACCGGGGCACTGAACATACGTTTCATCGTTCTTTCTCTTCGATCATCCATAATAAGCGACACTGAACTTGTAACCAGCCCCATTAAGAACATCAAAGTAAATCCTGTGACGATGCTTAAGCCCTCTTTGGGATATAAATCATAATCTGTTCTTATACTGCCTACACTATGTTGCTCAGCTCTTTGCATTACGGCAGCAAACTGTGAGTCCGAGTCCGTAGCCTCAGTCCGAGCTGCTCCAATTAGTCCAGCAGTGTTTCGCATTTCATCAGCAATTACACTGGTTTTCATTTTTACCATAATGGATGTTTCAGTAGCCTTAAGCTCATACACACTAATTTGTGGCTCTTCTCCAGCAAGCAGTGCGGAGGTGAAGTTTTGCGGTATCAAAATACCGGCTTCTCCGTTCTGATCGATAATACTCTCCCTCAGATCAGCCTCATCTGTCTTCTCTACCAGCTTATAATCACCGGTATTCTCCAGCTCGGTAAGCAAATGTTTGCCCGCTGCACCATCGTCCATATTCGAATATAAAATAGTAGCCGGTCTCTCACCCATACTTCCACTAATTGCTACTACCCCGGCCACGACAAGACATGGCAGAAGAATATACGAAAGCAGCCCATTCCGAGAACCAATCGTTCTTTTCACCATATTCCAAGCAATCGTTAAGATCTTATCCATGGTAACCTACCTTCCGGTACGAGATAACCGCTGCACTGAATAGAACCAGACAGATGATCGACAAGACCAGCAGATTCGGCAAAATCTCTGAGACCTCTGCATGCAGCATCATTTTTAGAACAGCTTGTAGCACCCAGTGATTCAGGGTAAATGCCCCGACCGAGTTCACCCATGATTCCGGAAGTGGAGCCATCCCTCCACTAATGAAGGTCATGACCACAGTGATAACATTAACAATACTTCCTGCACTTGCTTTAGTTTTGCTAAACATTGAAATAACAATCGATAACGTCATGGAAGCTATGATCATTAAGAGACAGAAGAGCAGCAGCAAGCCCGGACGATTGCCCCAATTTACGCCAAACAACAAATGAGTCAGG
Organism: Paenibacillus sp. FSL H7-0690; assembly: GCF_037980415.1. NCBI lineage: Bacteria > Bacillati > Bacillota > Bacilli > Caryophanales > Paenibacillaceae > Paenibacillus > Paenibacillus sp. FSL H7-0690. The sequence continues at coordinate 6,393,898 of NZ_CP150281.1, forward strand.
ATAATAATCGCTGCGCACTGCACTACACTTACAACCCCTACGCCTAGCATTTTACCAATAAACAGCTCAGAACCTTTTACCGGCATTGAAGTTATTCGGAAGAGGGTATGATTTTCTTTTTCATTAAAAAGAGAGGTACTGACGGTCAAACCGCTATATAGCAGAAACATCAGCATCATGGATACCGCATAGAATTGGGAGGCTGTATAGGATCGGCCACCTTCACTGAGCGCCCCAACCTTAACAGATGGCTGCTCTCCCAAACTTGGTGCAGTAGCAGTCAAAGCTTCTGGACCCAACGTCATAGCTACGGATTGCTTATAGTTAATATTGTTCAAAAAGTTATCGAATACCGTCCCCGCAACCATGTTATCTGTCCGATCTTTGCCCAGAACAAACTCTAGCTTTGCAGTTTCGCCGCTTTGTACTTTCTTATCGAAGCCTAGGGGAACAATAACTGCATAACCATATTTCCCGGCGCGCAGGCCACTTTCCGCTGTCTCTCGGCTCCCTACTTTGACCGGAATAATGATATCCTTAAGCTCCGGCGTCTTCAAAAAGCTGTCTATCATCGCCGAGCTTTCATACCCTTCTCCAGAAAGATTAACTACACCAACACGTACAGGGTCAATCTTAGACGCTGCCTTATCACCGATTACACTGGAGAGGGAAGCACCCAGCAGAAAGATCAAAAGCAGCGGTAGCAGAAACATATTAATGATGATTGAGCGTGAAATAAACAGCCTGCGAAGCTCATAAATCATAATTGTCCAAATATTTCTCAAAGCGTTCTCTCCCTCCTTTAATCGCGCAATGTCCGTCCTGTCAAACTAAGGAATAAAGTCTCCAGATCCGGCTCCTCAATATTTAAAGAACCAATAACGCCTTCATGTTTAGCAAAAATAAATAAGATATCCTGCAGCTCATCCTGTGAGGAGGGGAGATACATTTCTACCGTTCCCTCTTTACTTTCCACTCTCGTGATCCGCGGGTGTAGACTAAGCTCATTGATTAGCTCCGGGGTGATGTTCGTTGCTTTGACCACTATTTTTTCTTCCTGAGAAACCCGTTCCCGCAGCTCCTTTTCCGTGCCACAAGCAATGATATGTCCCTTATCCATAATCGCTACCCGATCACAAATGGCTGCAACCTCTTCCATATAATGACTAGTGTAGATGACGGTTGAGCCAAGCCGATTCAGCTCTTTGACCGACTCAAGGATATGATTACGAGACTGCGGATCAATTCCTACGGTCGGCTCATCCATAATAATCAGCTTTGGATGATGCATGATGGCACAAGCGATATTCAAACGTCTTTTCATCCCTCCGGAGAAGGTGGCTGGTTTTTCTTTGGCCCGGTCACTAAGTCCTGTGAAAGCAAGAGCTTCCGCCACCCGCTCTTTCAGCAATTTCCCCCGCAAGCCATACAATCTTCCGAAAAAAGTTACATTTTCAGCTGCTGTCATTGTATTGTACAAAGCCAAATCCTGCGGAACCAAACCGATCTTTTTCTTAACCTCCAGTGCATACGAAGAGACTGATAACCCATCAATAACAATGTCTCCACTATCAATCTTTAGCAGGCCGCAAATCATACTTATAGTTGTACTTTTACCTGCCCCGTTCGGGCCTAGCAGGCCAAAGATCTCTCCTGCTTGAATCGTAACATTCACATGATCTACCGTTAATTTGTTCTCATACCGTTTCACCACATCGGTCAACACCGCGATTGCCATCTCTTATCTCCCCTGTCGTGTGTGCTTCTATATTTTCAATTTTATTCTAGGTTGAATTTTTGCGGATGTACGAAAGGTCATTTTTTGAAGGTGACTAAAGTCATCTCCTGAAGTGGTGGGATAATATGCTAAGATTATTAAAAAACATAAAGGATGACTAAGGCGTGCCCAGAGAGCTAAACTTATTGCGTTACGGACTCATCTTAATCCCTGCGTTTATTACCATTTATGTCTATCAATATAACGATTATGGAATCTTCACGCTGCATATCCTGATGCTTCTATTCCTTGTGGTCATGGTGCCAAAGCTCCCTCGATCTATTCATGCTTTGATTAGTATCATTGAAATCTTGTTCACGGCCTGGTTATGTTATCAATATGGCAGCATGATGATTTTCCCCGCTATATCAGCACTGCTTTATTATTCCAGACTCCAGCCTAAAGCGGTGCCTTACGTGTTCACAGGTGTACATCTGATAGCTTTGAACGTCGCACTCCAGAATTCTCCAACGCTCGTAGTGACTTACATTAACCTTTCATTTCTGCTCACTGCCTACCTAAATAAGCTATTATTGAAAGCTGGCCAGCGGCGCGAAGACACTCTTCTTCTATATGATGAGTTGCGCAAAAAGCATTTCGAACTCGATGAAGCTCGCAACCGCCTGCTGGAGTTCAGCGCGCAAGTAGAAGAGTCTGCCCAGTCCAAAGAGCGCGTCCGAATCTCACGCCAGCTCCATGACGATATCGGCCACCGGTTAATCCGGATTAAAATGATGATGGAGGCCGCCCTCCAGACCTTGCCCACCTCTCCCGAGAGCGGAATGCAAATGATGGAATTGATTCGTGACCAGCTGTCGGCTAGCATGGACGATATGCGGTCCGCAGTTAAACGTATCAACTACACCCCGAAGCTTGAGGGAGCTTATGCGTTAGACCGGCTGCTCGAAGAGATTGGGCGTGAGACGGGGATCGAGACCTCATACCAAGTACAAGGCATACCTTATCCACTCTATCCTAGTATTCAAGTGATCCTGTACAAAAACGCCCGTGAGGCTATAACTAACGCCTTGCGGCATGGAAAAGCAACGTCCATCCGGATCAAAATTGACTATGTGCAAGCAGGAATCACTATGGAGGTTAGCAACAATGGCTCTCTACCCGAAGGAGAGAAACTCAGCAAATTATTGGGCCGTGGTGGGGACGGGATGAAAGGAATGTACGAGCGAACGCATTTAATCGGTGGAACACTCGAACTAAGGCAGGAGCCACATTTTACAGTCATTACGCGGCTGCCCATTTATAAGCAAGATGAGATTGTATAACGAAAGGAGCCATGCTAATGATTAAAGTGTTAATTGTTGATGACGACCCCTTTATTCGCCAAAGTCTGCAAGTATTGCTAGGGATGGACCCAGATATTGAAGTTGTTGGAGCAGCTTGTGAAGGTAACGAAGCCTTGGAATTACTTCAAGAAGGATTAATGGCCGATGTGGCTCTGATGGATATCCGCATGCCCGGCTGCGGTGGCGTTGAAGGAACGGAGAAGATTAAGCAGGCTTTTCCGCAAATTGCAATATTGATGCTGACCACCTTCGACGACGATGAATATATCATTGAGGCACTGCGTAACGGAGCTAGTGGATATTTGCTCAAAAACATACCGCCAGACCGGATCATCCAGGGCATTAAAACGGTTTTTGAAGGGAACATGCTTATCCACCCTGATATCGCCCGCAAGCTGGCAACCTTTCTGCAGCCTACGGCACGGCAAGAATTGCCACAGGTACAGCCACTGGAATCCTTCGGATTGACCAAAACAGAGCTGGCTGTAGTGGCTTCTATCGCTGAGGGGCATAGTAACAAAGAAATCGCCGGACAGCTTTTTTTAAGCGAGGGCACCGTCAAAAATTACATAACGGATATATTAAGCAAATTAGAGCTCCGCGATCGTACGCAAATTGCAATTTTTTATTTGAAGAATAGGCAAGGTTGAACTAGTAACATATAGCATATGAATAGTCCACTGCCAAAGTTAGTTTTTCTTACGGACTCCAGTGACATTACTCCTTGGACGCGGGTTCGGACTCCAGCGACGCTATTTACAATTTTATCGGCGTTTGAGCAGAGTTTCGGACCCCAGCGACGTTATTCCTCAGAAGAGGCTCATTTGGGGTGTTTTTGATGCCAATAGCGCCTTTTGGGTCCGTTACCATTCTAAAAAAGCGAAAATGCTGTGATTAGGGGCAACTGGGTCCGATAGCAACTTCTCGCACGCAAAACTACCATCTAATCAAAAACAAAGATGCCCCATTCACCATTTCATGGCTTATGGGGCATCTTCTAGTTATCCTTCCGCTGATTCCTGCTTGGCTTCAGTGGTTTTTTTTCGTTTAAGTTGGCCGTCCGGAAGGTTCCGGCTGCGTATGCCTGTCTTCATCCCGATGATGCTGTAGATGCTGGAAGGCTTCGCCTCAGTGGTAATCATCCCATCTGTCTCCGGCACCAAAATAATACCGAGCTGATGGTGATCCCCATCATAGATCGGGCTTTGAAGGTATTTGCTCTCCCCTTCACGGTTCAGCACCTCCAGCTTGCAGAACGCTGGATTCATGCGCAGCGCCTCATGTAGCTGCGCCGCATCGGTCAACAGGACCCCGTTGACCTTCAGTAAGATCTCGCCGGGCAGGATGCCCAGCTCCTGGCCGGGACTGCCCGGCAGCACGGCCAGCACTTTGCGGCCGCGCGGTGGATGCACGAAGATGGGGCTGATGCTGCGCTCTTCCAGAGCGCTGTACCAGCTTAACCCTTCGTGCAGCACAATAGCTGCGAGCGCCGCGACCAGAGTCAGCGGGCTCCACCAAGCGGCAAGCAGGCTTAAGCCGAGCAGGACGATGCTGTAGATCAGCAGCCGTCCTGCAGTGCGGGCCGCCTTGCGCCCGGGCAGCATGCCCTGTGTCATCTCGCTGAAGCCGATGATGACGGGCAAAGAGACGATGCCAAGGCTGCCGCCGAGCAGCGAGTGCCATGGCAAATCCGTTCCTGCTCCCGATGGGAGCAGCAGGAACAGCGGCAGCGGCCAGAAGGCCTGCAGCTGATAGCCGCCGACGACCATGCCGCGCTTTCCCTTCAGGAAGAGCGGCGTTGCAAGCTTGGCCCCTTGTCTGCGGGCCAGCAGTGCCTCCGCCATGTGCAGCAGCGCAGCTAACACTAGCAAAGCAGGAATATCCATCTCCCGTATGGCGGTGGTAATATTCCCTACCGTTCCACTATCTAAAGCATCTGGAAAGAAAGAAATTACAAACTGAATGATACCTAACAAGCCTATAGAATACGCAAAGCACAAATACCGTACACGCAATAGCGACAACACGAGACTAACTACCCAAATGCAGGCTACAGCGGTACCTGATAATGATATTCCTAGCAGAACGGCTGCTATAGAGACGACCAAACCCATGACTAGACCACTCCATACCGTCCGCCACGTTTCCTGACCCCAGCTATGTAATTTCACATGTATCAGCTTTCGTTCTAATGCCACCTGCCTACGGTAATATAACGCAATAAATATAATAGCAATGTAGTAATACGGCTGGATCAATAAGTGTAAGAACGCAGTGCCCAAGCTTCCTAACAGTTCCTGAATCACATTCAAACTGTTCGTCACACTCCTTTTCGTCCGATGACTGATTTGTATATATTCTAATTCCTCTACGTCGGTTGGCATTTTCTTATCTAAAAGAAAAAAAGAAGGCTGAATTCAGCCTTCTTACTTTTTCGACGCTGCCGCCTTAATTTCCTTCTGAATCTCAGCAATCCCTTTATTCCGTTGGTTGTCGTGAACAGGGTCTTGAATGACCTTGATCAGCGCCGCTTCCAGCGCCTCGGCTGTCTTGGCGTCAATTATGCCTGTGACTTGAAGCTTTGCTGTACTTTGGAACTTCTTCACTGCGTCCTTAGTGCCAGCATCGAAATAGCCATCTTTACGTCCAGGCTTATAACCCAAACCGTCCAGCATCGTCTGTGCACTCTTAACATCAGCGTTGTTCATATTATATTGCAGCGCCACGCTCTTGTTAATTGGAGCCACCGAGAAGTAATCCGGCTGCGCTACCGCGATATCCGGTTTAATGCCCTTACCGTGAATCCATGTGCCGTCTGGCGTAAGCCATTTGGCAATGGTAACTTTCAGCAAGCTGCCGTCTCCAAGCTGTTTGTCAAAGCTCGTCTGCACGGTACCTTTACCGAAAGAATTGTCACCGATCAGCTTAGCTCCTGCCGACTGTTGCAAAGCACCCGCCAATATTTCCGAAGCACTTGCGCTACCTTTATTCATCAGCACGACCACTGGATAAGCTTTACTCGATCCTTTTGAGGTACTAACTTCGCGTTTTTTGTCTTTATATTCTATTTGCACTATAGATTTGCCAGCTGGAACGAATTGCTCTGCCATTTCAATAACAATCGGAAGAACACCACCTGGATCATTACGGACGTCAATAACAAGTCCCTTCATGCCTTGCTTCTCCAGCTTCTCCAGCTCTTCCTTGAATCGTTCTGCGGTATTCAGGGAGAACTGCGTAACCTCGATTACACCCACATTGTCCTTTTCCATGGTAGCGTAGACTGTTTCAAGCTTCACATCATCCCGGGTAAGAACAAATTCGAGTGGCTCTACAGAGCCGGAACGTTGTATTTTCAAAGTGGCCTCACTGCCCTTAGGACCGCGAATCTTGGCAACAGCTGCATTCAGCTCCATGCCTTCCAGCGATTCACCGTTAACGGACAGAATAACATCTTTGGCCTGAATCCCAGCTTTCTCAGCAGGTGAGCCCTTGATCGGAGAGACCACGACTACCTTGCCATTATCCGAAGAGACCTCCGCACCGATACCTGAAAAGGAACCCTCAATACTTTCTTCGAATTTCTCAGCTGTTTCTTTGCCCATATAGTTGGAATAAGGATCGCCCAGCGCTTCCATCATACCGTTGACAGCACCGTCTATCAGCTTCTCCCGATCTACTGTCTCGTAGTAATTGCTCTCAATCAGACTGAGAGCCGTTCCAAGCTTCTGGGATTCCTTCTGCTGAAGGCCAGTAACCTGCAATGCCGAGGCCAGTCCTTCTCCTGCAGCTTGTCCGATAACATGACTATAACCCGTCACGCCCAAGGTCACCAGACTACCGCATAGCAGGGCGGCGATAATCATAAACGCCGCTGTGCTTTTTTTTAACATGATGTTCCCACCGTCCCTTCTTGTCCATCTCGCAAACAACTCCATAAGTCCGTCCTGAAAGGTACGGTATCTCTTCCAGTATATGCCGTACGCTCAAATAATATGAGTTATAAGTTCTTAAAAATTAGAGATAAGGCATCGGATTTACTGTCTTGCCGTCGATCCGAACTTCAAAATGGAGATGGGGGCCCGTCGAATTACCTGTAGAACCGGATTCAGCAATCACATCCCCACGATTGACTCTATCCCCAGGACTAACCTTGATACCACCTTTACGGATATGTCCGTAGAGGGTCCAAACTCCGCCGCCATGATCAATAATTACACAATATCCATAACCGCTATACCATTCAGCTACGATTACCGTTCCCGAATCAGCCGCATGAATATTGGTTCCTTGTGGAACTGCAAAGTCTACCCCGGTGTGTACTTTCCCCTTCTCCCCCGTAATAGGGTGTGTCCGTGGTCCGTAGGAGGAGGAGATTCTTGCCGAGCCTACAGGGAGCAGGAAGGGTCCATCTCCACCAGCATACGCGGTTGAGGAGCTGGAGCTTGAACTGCTGCTTGCCTTGCTGGCTGCGGCTTTCTTGGCAGCTGCTGCTGCCCGGCGTGCCGCTTCTGCTTTGGCGGCTGCTGCTTTGCGCGCTGCTTCCTCAGCTTTAATCTTATCCTTTTGGGTTTCCAAAGCAGAACGTTCGCTTGCCAGCTTAACCAGCTTCTCGTTCTGCTCTTCACTTAGATCATCGCTTTCTTGAATCTGCTTATCATAAAATGCGATAAGCTCCTGCTTCTCCGCTTCCTTCTCTTTCAGCAGGCTTCTCTGATTTTCCAAGGAGGTGTATAACTGCTTGGCTTGAGCATATTGCCCCTCAAGCTCCTGCTTTTTCTCTACAACTGTCTGCTTGTCCAGCTTGTGTTGGACTAACAGCTCCTGATCCTGATCCACAATCATCTTAAGCGAATCGGTGCGGCCCAGAAAATCAGAGAAGCTTGTCGATGAGAGCAAAACATCTAGGTAAGATACCGCTCCATCCGTGTACATCAACCGGACACGGGATCCTAAGAGTTCTTCTCTTGAGGCCACTCGTGCCTCTGCTTCATCCAATTCCGTTGCTGTAACATTAAGAGATTCTTCTGTATCGGAAATTTTGTTAGAGATTTCGGTCATTTTGCCTTTAACTTGATCCACTTGCTGCAATACATATTGTAAATTGATATTTGTCTTATTCTTATAGTGCTGCGCTTCCTGCGTTTGGGACTCCGCTTTCTCTTGCTGCGCCTTAGCTTCCTGCACCTCTTGTTGCAGCTGCTTTAATTGCTTATCGATTTCGGCAACACTTGTTTTTTTGGCATATCCATCAGAGGGTTGGAATATAGTGACAGCTAGTAACATTACGGCTAGTCCGGCGGCAATCTTCTTCAACTCGCACTCCCCATCCTTCACTCTTAAATTAAACTTTCAAAAACTTACGAATAGAAACCGTACTTCCCCAGACGCCGATCAACACACCTAGTCCAACTAACAGACCTACGAGCAGCAGCCAAATATCACTGAAAGGGATCAGCTGCAATCCGAGCATTGGATCTCCCTGTATCGAAGATTCCAAACCCTTGTAACCGGCATATAAAACACCCGAAGTAATCAATGATCCAATGAGTCCAATTAATGCCCCTTCTATAAAGAAAGGCCAACGAATAAAATAATTTGTCGCACCTACCAGCTTCATAATCCCAATCTCTTTGCGCCGGGCAAGAATCGTTACCCGAATAGTATTGGAGATAAGGAACATAGACATAAGTGCCAGCCCCGCTACAAAAATAAAGCCAATGTTGCGTACGGCACGCGTAATTTTAAACAATGTTTCTATCGAGCCTTTGCCATATTTCACTTTGTAGATAGGCTGCTCGGTATGTGTCTTGTTAAGGGCTTGAATCTTCTCAGCCACAAAAGCAACGGTAGTAGGTTCAATAACTTCTACCTGAAGGGTATCTGGAAGCGGGTTATTGTCTTCATCGAACCCTTCCAGAAGCTCTGCTGCCTCCTCGCCCATATCTGCGCGGAGATCTTTAAGTCCCTGTTCCTTGGAGATGAATGTAATCTTGCTGATCTCCGGCATATTGCCAATTTCAGTCTGTAGGGTCTCACGCATCTTCTGATCCGTATTCAAAGCTAGATGCACTTTGATCTGTACCTGACTGTCTGCCTCATCAGCTACAGAATTTACGTTAAGAACAAGAAGAATAAATACACCTAGAACAAAAAGAGAAACAACAATCGAAGTGATTGAGGCGATCGACATCCAGCCATTACGGAATACGCTTTTGAAGCCTTCCCGCACATGTCGCAAGAAGGTTTTAAAACTCATAACCATATTCCCCTCTCGCTTGGTCTCTGACAATGTTTCCATTCTCAATCGCAAGCACCCGTTTGCGCATTTTGTTCACAATATCTCTGTTATGGGTAGCCATTACAATCGTTGTTCCACGAAAATTAATCTCGTCAAGCAGCTGCATAATGCCCCATGAAGTCTCGGGGTCTAAGTTACCTGTAGGCTCGTCCGCAATAATAACAGAAGGATTGTTGACGATAGCCCGTGCAATAGCGATCCGTTGCTGCTCACCACCAGAAAGCTGTGAGGGCTCACGATTCGCTTTACTTCTCAGCCCAACCAAATCAAGAACCTCATTCACACGCTTCTTGATGACTTTTTTCGGCGCTTCAATAACTTCCATAGCAAAAGCTACATTCTCGTATGCCGTCATTCTGGGCAAAAGCCGAAAATCTTGAAATACAACGCCGATATTACGGCGGACATAAGGGATTTTGCGTGGTTTTAGCTTTCCTATATTGAAACCTCCCACCGAAATCTGTCCTTTGGTAGGCACTTCTTCTCTATAAATCAATTTCATAAAAGTAGATTTACCCGCGCCGGAAGGGCCGACAACGTACACGAATTCATTGCGGTCGATTTTCACTGAAACTCCTTGCAGTGCGTGAGTTCCGTTAGGGTACGTTTTCCATACATCTTGCATTTCAATCATTTTCTCACTTCCCAATTATGACATTTTCCACTTGTGCGAATCGACATTGTCCACCTCAAGTTTCCATAAACTTCAATATTTCCGCAATGTATCTATTGTAACAAATCTGTAACTGATTGAGTACCCCGTAACTGCACGACTATTCGAAAGTTTTGTAGTGACTGGACATATACATATAAAAAAGCACCTAGCGGTGCCTGTTATCAGATGTCGTAACTCCCTTTATTAGAGACTACTTATTTCTTACTAATTTATTATCGGTATCCCACGAAGTGTTCTTTAAGTTCTGTTACAGGGCCGCGCCTGCTTAGCGCAATCCAAATCCCCAAAAGGAGATTAATCATGAAAAAAATCCATGCTGCCCTCATAGTGGTCATCGCACTCGTCCTTATCGGCTCCTGTATTTACGGAGGGCTTCATCTATATGGCAGCAAAACCACGCTTCCAAAGGGTACAACCCTTGCCGGCTGGCAGGTCGGAGGTATGACCCTCACCGAGGTCCGCTCCCAGCTGGATAAACGGCTGCATGCCCTCGAATCCGTCCCTCTAGTGCTAAAAGTGGAAGGCAATGCAGATTTACCCCTAACTCTTAGTAAGACTGGATTGAGCTATGATGCCTCTGCTTTTCAGCAGGGCTTAAAAGAGCTTGCCGAAGGAACGCTTTGGGAGCGGGTAAAGGCACGCTATAACTTCCCTAAGTTGTGGAAGCTTGAAACCCATCTGGAAATCGCACAATTTCAAAAGATTCTAAGTCCCAGTTGGGAGAAGGAGTCCTTTGGTGAACCAGTGGACGCTACACGACGAATTACAGGCGATGACCGAATCGTATATACTTCTGAGAAAACTTCCCTGGAGGTTGATTGGACAGCTCTGGAGACTTCCTTAGGAGCAGCTGCCCCCACCAGCTTTAATCATCTGAATGCCCTGCTGGAGAAAGGAATCACGATGCAGGTCCCTTTGTTAATCCTGCAGCCTGACATAACTTTAAAGAAATTAAAGGAACAAGGTATCGAGCGAAAAGTAATGCAGTTCAGCACCTCTCTAGGTGCAAGTGGACCTGGACGAAGCTACAACGTGGAAGCTGCTGCCAAAGCTGTGGATGGAACCATTCTCCCGCCTGGAGCCGTCTTTGATTATGGAAAAGCTATAGAAAAAGCAAAGGTGAATTACGGCTTCCGTGAAGCGCCGGTGATTGTGAACGGCAAGCTGCAAGCAGGTGTTGGTGGAGGGATCTGCCAAGTGTCGAGCACTCTTTACAATGCCGCACTGCGTATAGGGCTAGAAATTGTGGAACGCCGTAATCATTCCTTGCCCGTCAACTACTTGCCCAAAGGTCAGGACGCAACATTCGCTGAAGGTTATATCAACTTTCGTTTTCGCAATACGACTGGCAAATATCTCATAATTAAAGCAGCTGTGCAGGGTAAATCACTGACCATAAAGCTGTTCGGCACGTTTCCGCAAAATGTCACTTACAAAGTTCATTCAAAAACAGTAGAGGTACTCCCACCAGTCGATAAATACGTAAACGATTCTTCACTGCCTCGTGGCAGCTCACGCGTTATTCAAAATGGGAAAACCGGATATATTGTTGAAACCTACATTACAAAGTATGTTGACGGTAAATCCACTGAGGTGAATAAACTGTCCCGCGACGTATATTACGCACAAAAACGATTAATCGCCATTAATCGTGGAGGCGTGAGCAAATCCATAATCCCGGATGTCCCCCGAAAGCAACTGGTGGAGGACGGCGTCCGCAGTGAATAGCTAACAACAAATAACCGGTCAGAGCCCCTAAGGTCTGATCGGTTATTTTTTCCAGCCATCTATTTTACCTGTAGCTTACGTTACCCGGCTTTGAAATTTACGATTCAGGGGTACATTAGAAGTAGACCCATAATCAGAAAGGATGAACATCCTATGACAACAGCTCTTGTAAATGATCTTACTGGTATTGTCCGCAGTGCTCCTGCTATTTTTGCCTCACGCACTTGCAGAGAAGCCCTTCGCGTCATGTTTCAGCATCCAGAATCCAAATGTATCGTCGTCTGCAATGCTATGAATGAACCCCTCGGATTGTTGATGAGCGAACGTTTCTTTTTGAAAGCTACAGGAAGATCGGGAGTAGACCTGTTCTACAGAGAACCTGCCATGAAGCTTATGAACAAAACCCCGCTCATTCTTGACATTTCCACTCCACTCGATATGGTATTGAGCCTCGCTATGAACCGCCCAGATCCTATGAAAAATGATTGTGTCATTATCACTCGCAAAGGTAAATTCGCTGGTGTTGCATATACCTCTGACCTTATCCGCGCCCAAGCGTAGAACCTCTTTACCTTTCCTCTTCTACCCTAAACCTACCTCAAAAAAGAATATCCGGTGACGTATCAATTCTCCAGTATCCATTCACCTTTTTCAGCTTCACATACACCGACTCACTGCCTTCCTGCCCGCTCGAATAAGGAACTGTTAAGTCAAATTCAGCGGTTGTTGCAGTTTTGGAGAGCATTCGGGCGGTGGCTTTTTCAAACATTAATGAGTTTCCAAGATCCGCATTCACCTGTGACATTCTACCTTCATGCTCCAAAAATTGAGTCTGCACATAATAAGCTGCTGCATTATGCGTGTAGGCTTTTTTTATGTAATTCATCAGCTTCGCCTTTGTCCCAATATCATTGGAAAGGTAACGGTACTCTTGCGCTTTATACATGAAGGTTTCCATCGGGAAAAAGTTGCCCCCGCGGCTAGTATAGAAATAGATTGCTCTGGCATGTACAACAAGCGGAACCACACTTTTTACCGTCAAATTGTTTATGGTAGCTGGGCCTTCTTTTCCTGTGCCAATCACAGCCACATTTTTTATTGCCGAGCTTCCCACTGATGATGAAGCTGCCATAACTCCGCTACCTGCTGATAAAAGGCCTAAGGATAGGGCCAACGAACCAAGCATCCATTTTTTGTTCATCTGAAGTTCCTCCTCTTTCATCTAAAAAATACAGGCGATCGCCACTGTTTCAGCTTATGCACCCCGCAAGCTAAAATACCCAATAAACAGAGGAATGAAAACGTATTACAACTCTTTTGAAAATATAAAAAAACTCCACCCTCCTGATTCACAGGAAAAGCGGAGTAATATAATTAAATAAAGTAGTACTAGAACCCTAATTGGATGCTGCTGCGGTGGCCTCATAATACGCTGTAAAAGCTACGTTAGCAGTCAAAATACTCTCCGTATTGTTCTTAGTACGATTCTCGTAGGATTGCTGAAAATTGAAAGAGTCCACATTCACAATACGAGGTAAGGCTTGTAGTTCATCCATCCATTGCCGTATCCCCGAATATGTCCCCTCCACCACTGCAGTCATTTTGATCTGTTTGACCGTCGGGAATGACACCTCAGCTGAACCTGTCATTTGTTGAATCGGATTAGCCTCATCCAAAACAAAACTAAGATCCTTTAGCCGCGCTTGTGAGGACGTGCTAACCTCCCGCAAATCAACAATCAGACCTTCGCTGTCATCGCCCTTTGGGAGTTCCCCCAGTAATTCCTTCTGTTCTAGATCTCCCTCATTGCCGCTGCCCTTCAGCTCATTGATTTTGGTTTGGAGCATTTCTGCTTCCTTTTCCAACTGACTGATCTCGCTGCTCTGTGCGGAAATTTCCTTATTAGTCGGCTGAACACCTAGCATATAGAACGCAAACAATATCAGGAATAGAATTAACACCCCTAGTACGATGGGAGAGCGATATTTATTGATCTGTTCCATCGCTGCTCACCTCCCCTTGGCTGGCATCCGTTTCACTTTTTTGCTGCTTAGCCGCTGCTAAGTTCACTTTATAAATAGCCGTATACGTATTGTATGAAATGGCATCGGCGGCTCCTTCAGTAAGCTTTTGAACAGAGGCATCGGCCGTAAAAGACATTTGGCGAAGTTGTCTTAAATAGTTGGAAGCATCCTCCATAGTGGATACATTTACAGTCAGATCTATAGATGTCCGGTAGGTATAGTTAATATCACGGATTAGTGCCTCCTTAGGCAATCCTTCCACTAATTCGTCCAAGATAGGGACAGCAATCACCTTATTGTCCTGAAGCACTGTGATGGCTGCTTTCCGATCCAGTTGTCCAGGTCCGCTGTTCTTAAGCTTCGCGAGCTCTACTTGGAGCATTAAACTGCGATCCTGCAGGCCTTGCAGCTCTTCTTTACCGTTAGAAATTTGACCCTTATTGGCCGAAAAATAAATCCCCGTTCCGATCATCCCCAGCAGCCAGATCGCTACAAGCCCCATCGTGACATAAGGAAATAGCAACGTCTCCCGATCTTCTCTCGGCAATAGATCAATCGTATCCGTGTTGATGCTATTTTTTAGAGCGGTCCCGGCAGCTACACGGTAATCATTTAGATCAGGGTCAGAAACAGCAGCACTAGCCATCTGTTCCAGACTTATTGGTGTTATTTCAAGTTCAGCTAGGGACTGCTGGAGTTCCAGGTCCAGTTGTTTACGAATCGAGGGAGTGCCCGTAATCACTAAATTGTTGATACGAGTGGAACCATCATGCAAGCTGTATTGATAAAAGCTGAGCATACGGGAGATTTCCGCAGTGATTTCAACCATTTGCTCGGGTGATAAATGTTCTTCCACAGCGACAGCTGTTTCTGCCAAGGTTTCACTGTCTGTCAAAAGATCCATTCCCGCTAAATTTCTTCCTTTATGTAGATCAAGTAAGTTTATCGTACGAATGAAGACCGGATTCCCGTTTCTGAACATATAAATGTCCATTACCGATGGCTCCATATTAATCAGCATCGTCTCCGCAAAGCTCTCCCCGTGCCCAGTGGTTATAGCACGCGCCAAGGCGGTTGCCGAAATTTCGACACTGCTTATCCGAAGACCCGCCCGCTCCAGAATTTCTACGTAATCCTGAATCGATTTTCGCGGAGCAGCAAATACGAGCAGATGACTTTGCTCCTCATCCACTTCGAGCGTTACATAGTCGTAGACAGGATTTTCAAAAGGTAAATGCAATCCCGTCTCCACTTCCAGCTTCACGAGTTGTTCTACCTGTTTGTCATTGGTACTAGGAATACTCATTTTACGGATAATGATCTGCGAAGGTGGAATGGACAAAGAAACCTTACTTCCCCTTAACCCTTCCTTCTTCACCCACTGCCTTACCCGATCATAAAGCGCCTCGCTATCCGCCACCTGATTCTCAATGATCATGCCTGGAAGGAGCGGGAGAAACCGTTTTTTACGGACTTCCCATGACTGTTTATTCTTAAAACTAATATAACGGATTCCGGCAGCTTCAATTGAAAGTCCGGCCACTTTGGGGCCTAATCCAAGCATGTGATCGATGTCCTCCTATCCGATGAGCGAGAGATACGCGCCGATGATGTGTGAACCATATCCAAAACTAATTAAAGCTCCTATAGCTAACCATGGGCCGAAGGGTACCGGCTGTTTACGTTTGATTACACCGAGCAGCATCAGCAGTCCGCCCACCACGCTCCCAAGCAGACAAGCCACAAAAAAGGCCAAAATTACATTCGGAAAGCCAATCACCAAACCCAACAGCGCAAATAACTTCACATCTCCAGCCCCCATGCCACCTAATAGAACAAAAGGGATAAGGCCCCCTCCCCCAAGCACAGCTCCTAGCAGATGATGCCATATCGGTCCTTCTGGAAATAGCAGTACAAGAATCAGCAGCAGCGGTAAAAAAAACAACAATACCTTGTTGGGAATCAGCATGTACTTCAAATCCGCAACCGTCACGATAACCACTAAACTCACAAGAATGAACCCGATGATTCCCTTACCCGTCAGGCCAAATTGCAAATACACCCATAAAAAAAGCAAACCCGTTGCCGCTTCTCCAAGCGGGTATAATGGCGATACCCTTGTGCCGCAGTATCGGCACTTGCCTCCTGACAGCAGGTAGCTTAGCACCGGAAACAAATCCCGCGCTTTCAGCCGCGTGTTGCAGTTCGGGCAATGTGACGGCGGATTAAGCAAGGATCCCTTGGCCGGCACCCGCAGCGCTACTACGTTATAGAAGGAGCCTAGAATCAGACCCAGTAATGTGATGTAACTTGCGATAAATATCGTCATGGTTGTCCTCTGTTAGCTTCTGGATTTTAAAAAAGGAATCGGGAAGTCCGATTCCTTAAGGAAACAAATCAGTGGAATATAATAACAGTAGTAAGTTATATATTATTTTGCTTTAGAACTTAAGACTTGTTTAGCTGTAAAAACACCTGTTGTTTTATCTGCACCAGCTGCTATTGGTTTAATTACAATGTTATCCAATTGTCCTTCCTTGGTATAATTAACTGTTGCCTCAGTGATCTTTGCTTTTGAACTTGGAAGACTGATCTCCTTATCTAGATAACCTTCATCTTGCATTTCTTTAAGAGTTACCGTTACAGCAGCAGTATCATCATTAAACTTCCCATCTTTTTCACCAACAATATATAATCTTGATGCATCATAAATTTGACGAGCTGTTGCTACATCAGAATCTTCTTTAGCATTCGATATTACATTCCCAATCAAAGGTATAGCAATTACCGCAATAATCCCCAAAATAACAATAACCGCCAGCAACTCAATCAGCGTAAACCCCTTTTGATTTTCCTCTTTGCTTAATCTTCTCTTAATGGCTTGTGCTAACATTTGATTTCCCCCTCTAAGTGGTGTGTGAGTGATAAAACCTATATTCTTCATTTCAGTGAATCCAGCATCATCTTTCTTGTGCTTACGGAAACAGCTCGTCCATCGTCGTCTAAATGCCAGCGTAAGTTCGTGGATCTTGCCCCGCCTCCCCGGCGTCACCCCTCTCAATATATACAAGGAACCAAGAGGTTCACATATTACCGTACAGACTGAACATCGGCAGCATAATGGCGGCTACAATGACACCTACAACAGCGGCTAGAAAAGCGATCAATAGTGGTTCAAGCAGCGATTTCAGACGGTCAACGGTATTCTCCACGTCCATCTCATAAAAATCAGCTACCTTGGACAACATCGTGTCGAGCGCCCCCGTCTCTTCGCCAATCGCTATCATCTGCGTAACTAGTGGCGGGAAGACCCAAGCTTTTTTTAGCGGCTCAGATAGTGGATTTCCTTGTCTCAGCGAATCCCCTGCACTACGGATGAATTTCCCGATGACCTTATTTCCTGCTACCTCCTCAACAATCACCAAGGACTGTAGGATCGGTACAGAGCTGGCATAAAGAGAAGAAAATGTGCGCGTAAACTGAGCAATCGAGCCTTTTTGATTCAGCTTACCAAACACAGGTATCTTAAGCTTGGCATAATCCAGAGCGTAAGCACCCTTTTCCGTACGTTTTGTAATCTGAAAAGCTATCACTAGGAGGAGTACTCCGAGTATCCAGAAATACCATTGACCTTGAATGCTTTTGCTAAGTGCCAAGACCATCTGTGTAATTGCCGGAAGCTCGGCATCCATCGATTCGAACATGGTCACAAATTGCGGCACAATCGCCCAAAGTAGATAGATAACCGCGGCAATCGCCATAACCCCTACGGTAATCGGGTACGTAAGCGCTGATTTTATCTTCTCTGTCGTGGTGTGCTGTTTCTCAAAAAACATAGCCAACCTGTCCAACGTCCCCTCAATATCACCGGATTCCTCACCGGCACGGATCATACTGACAAATAGCTGCGGGAAGATTTTTTTATGATCCTGAACGGCTTGTGAAAACGATATCCCGCGCATCAGGCTGGAATTAACATCTACTAACGCTTTGCGCAGTGGCTTACTCTCGGTCTGCTCTGCCAAAATACGCGTTGCATCCACAATCGATACCCCCGCCCGCATAAGCGTGGCAAACTGCCTGCAATAAATGATGAAATGAATCGGCTTAACGGGATTACCAATATAAATGTCCATCGATAAAATTGTGGTTTTGCGTTCAATCAGTGAAAATACCGTAAGTCCCCGCTTGCGTAGCTCCTCCATCGCCGTAGGTTTATCGGTTGCCGTTAGTTTCCCTTTGATAGATTTGCCTGCGGATGTCTTCACCTGATATTCAAAAAGAGGCATCAGCTGCTCACCTCCGCCATAAACGCCTTAGCTGCTGTTGGATCAATAAGCCCCTGCGATAAATAGTCACGGATGCTCATGTCCAAGGTGTGCAAGCCTTGTGAGCGTCCCGTTTGCATCACATTTTTGATCTGATGTGTTTTTTCGGTACGAATAAGATTGGCTACGGCTGGTGTATTGATCAAAATTTCCGTAGCGCATAAACGCCCCCGACCTCCAGCCCTTGGGAACAACCGCTGACTGACTACTGCCAGCAGCACTGATGCTAGTTGTGAACGAATCTGTCCCTGCTGATGGCCCGGAAAAGCGTCGATAATTCGGTCAATCGTCTGTGGTGCGTCTGTTGTGTGTAAAGTTGCCATCACAAGATGACCTGTCTCTGCGGCCGTAACCGCTGCTGAAATGGTCTCCAAATCCCGCATCTCACCAACGAGAATGACATCCGGATCCTGACGTAAGGCAGCACGCAATCCATTAGCAAAACTAGCCGTATCACTTCCCACTTCACGTTGATCTACTAGACAGGTTCCATGGTTATGTAGAAATTCTATCGGATCTTCCAACGTCACTATATGCTTGCTCTCCGTCTGGTTAATATAATTCAGCATAGCTGCAAGCGTAGAAGATTTGCCGCTGCCTGTGGGTCCTGTAACCAAAATTAGACCTTGTGGCTTAAGCGACAAAGTAGTTAAAATCGAAGGCATCGACAGCTGTTCCAGACTCGGAATCTCTGCAGGAATGGCCCGGGCGGCGATACTAACCTCGCCCCGCTGACGATAAACGTTCACCCGGAATCTTACCCCACCATCAAGCGGATATGAAAAATCCAACTCGCCCGCATTCCGAAATGCTTCAATTCGTTCATTACCAAGTAGCATTTTGGCCATATCTGCCGCTTCTTCAGCAACCACGGACTCACCCTCAAGCGAGTGCAGCTTTCCATCCATCCGAATAACCGGCGGTGATCCTACGGAAATATGTAAGTCAGAAGCTTTGGAGGAGTAAGCCGTTTGTAATAGTTGTCTAATATCCCGCGTATACGTTGGCATTAGCCGCTCCCCCTAAGTTAGAATGCTAAATCGCTGTTAACCTCTAATGTGAGACCGTCTCGCGCATGACTTCTTGAAGCGTTGTAATTCCTTGACTGACCTTGAGTAGTCCGTCATCCATCAGTTGAACAAGCCCTCGCGCTTTACCTGCTGCACGCAGTTCCTCTACTGAGGCAGTGTTTGTAATGAGCTGCCGTAAGTGATCATCAATACTGAGTACTTCATGAATCGCTATTCGTCCACGATAGCCAGAATTGTTACAGCTACCACAGCCGCGTCCACGCTGTAACTCTTCCGCAGGTAGTCCTAGGCTACGTAGCATAATTGCTTCCTGTTCAGATGGTTTGTAGGTTTCTTTGCAGTCAGTGCAAATTTTGCGCACCAGCCGCTGTGCTACCACACCAATCAGCGAAGAAGCGATCAAATAAGGTTCTACCCCCATATCCCGCAATCGGGAGACGGAGCTAATCGCATCGTTTGTATGTAAAGTAGACAACACTAGATGACCCGTTAATGAGGCGCGAACAGCAATTTCAGCAGTTTCAGCATCCCGTATCTCACCGACCATTACGATATTCGGATCTTGTCGAAGAATCGAACGTAGCCCAGCTGCAAAGGTTAGTCCAATAGCCGAGTTTACGTGCACCTGATTTACTCCTTCAAGCTGGTATTCCACTGGATCTTCGACTGTGATAATATTTGCGCTTTCTACATTAAGTTGATTTAACGCTGAATATAAAGTTGTTGTTTTTCCGCTACCTGTAGGGCCCGTGATTAGCAAAATCCCATAAGGACGAGCTATCATCTCCTTAAAAGCTTCTGCATTCCCCTCACTGAATCCCAAAGCATCTACGGATTTGACCCCTGTGCTTAAATCTAGCAGCCGCAGCACAATCTTCTCTCCGTGCATCGTTGGTAATGAAGACACACGAATATCTACCATTTTGTAATCGAACTGCATTTTGATCCGCCCGTCCTGCGGCAAACGCCGTTCTGCGATATTCAGGCGGGCCATTATTTTCAGACGGGCGGTGATAAAGCCCTGCATTTGCTTAGGAATAATCCGCTCTGTCCGTAAGGTTCCGTCAATGCGGTAGCGGATGGTTAAATTATTTTCACCTGGATCCATATGTATATCAGACGCCCGCAGGGCAACTGCCTGCTGAATCATCTGGTTGACCAAACGTACGATTGGAGAGTCCTCATCTGTAATCTCGGTCTCCTCTATTTCTTCCTGTGTCGGAAGTTCTACCAGCATCTGATTCATAGAATCGCGCATGCCATAGTGACGCGCAATCGCCCGCTGCAGCTCATCTCTCGTAGAAATAGCGGGTTCGATCCGAAAACCAGTACTCATTCGTAAATCTTCTATCGCAAAATAATCCAGCGGGTCCGCCATCGCAACCATCAGCTTACCACCCTCTTTTAAGAAGGGAAGCACCTGATATCGCTTAGCCATACTTTCAGGGATAATCTGCGTGATTGCGGGATCTATCTGGTATTTAAATAAACTGACATGCGGGATGCCGAGTTGAAATTCAAGCACTTCAATCAGCTGCTGCTCCGTGATATAACCTTGAGAGATTAGCAGATCGCCGAGCTTACGTTTACTCTTACGCTGTTCCGCGAGAGCCTCAAGCAACTGGTCCTGCGAAATAATATTATTTTCTACCAGCAAGTCTCCCAGTCTCTTTTTCGCGATAGTCAAGTCTATTCATCTCCGTATGCCGTTATTTATGCCGGCTGAAATAATGGATATTTTTTATAGAAATAGAAATCAAATTCCCAGCAAGATTCCCTCAAAAACGAAAGATATAATTACCATAAATAGACCTTCCATAAATTTGTCAATTTTGAGTATTTTTCAATCTAACTAGGACTTTAGTTATAATTTAATAGGTATATTTCAATAGATTTATGTTGTCTATCAATGCTGAATGTCCTAGAATGTATATAACATAGATTGGATAATTTTACAACGACACGGAATGAAAAAGGCTGTCGGAATCTAGCATATACGAGACGGAATACGACCATATCTGCCAATAGTTAACAATCAGGGAGAGATGACAATGAAACTTGCCAGTAACAAAAAAGTTTTTATTTTTACAGTAACTACCCTGCTTCTCCTTCTGCTTGTTCTGCCAATCAAAAATCACTTTATGAATGTCGATGCCAGTTCTAATGAATACCAAATTCGTATGCTGGAGGTTACAGAGAGTGGGGTTAGTGAGCTTGCGTCTCTAAAAACGGGAATATCTAACCTTACCATCGACACGATGAGTATGAAGCGCTTTGTGGCGCTGCGGGATGATCTGGACGGGAGATATGATGCGGTATATATCGGGAAGGGGACTTACAGTACAAGTGGGGTCTCCGGAAAAGATCATAATACCAAAGCAGTTATGAATGACATAACTGCCCTGAAAGCCAAAGAAATTACCGACTATTTTATTAATAAAGGACTTTACGTATTACTCAACAAAGAGCCGTTTGATACGCAAACAACTAACCAGCGAGGAATATTGTACAACACCTTCAATACCTACCGGACATTAACACCAAAATCAAATGTTAAGTTCGTCGATAACAATGAGTTAAATACATGGATCGAAAATTTGAAGAAAGAGTCTTCTGCTCAGAAGGATCTTTTAAAGCAACGTCCTCGTATTCAAATTACTAATAAAGCTAACATTATTGATTACAGCCAGAACCAGGAACATGTTTATAAACCCGGAAATAATCTTAGTTTTAAATTCAACGTATCAAATGTAAATAATCTCAACGATCGTCCCATTCTAGCCAAATTGTATGTCAGTGTAGATAAGTCGATTAAAATGACTGAAAATGACGTCGTAGCTGTACAGACTTTAAATCAAGATCCTAATGGTGAAATTGTATACAAGCTTCCTAATACATACTCCGGGCTTCTATATTGGAAGCTAGAAATCGTAGATAACTTAAATCCGAACAAATTAAAAGACTTTGATAGCGGTACGATTCAATTCCTTGGCAAGAAAACAATCGTTAATATTCTTCAGGTGTTGCCTACTATCGCTGCTAATGAAAGAAGCAGTAGTTTACGCAATCCTGAAAATATGACGCAAAGCTTCCTAAGTAATAGCAGCTACGAGTTAAAAATTACAACCAAGACCATTTCCGAATTCAACACCGATATTGCGACTCAGTATGCCAAAGATAATAAATATGGATTAAACGGCGTATATGATATGCTCATTTTTGGATTTCGCGATGTTTATAATGACAAAGCCCCGTTAAGTGACCTTGCAACCCAGGCTGTTATTGATTTTACCGAGGTTACTAAACAAAGCGTTATGTTCACACATGATACGGTATATCAAAATAAAAGTAATTGGGTTAAAAAATTCAAAAAAATCACGGGTCAGATCGACCCGGAAACAAACTTAGGTTTAAACGCTCCTAGTCCCTCAACTACAGTCAAACCAATCAATGATGGCTTGCTGACCCAGTACCCTTTCTACTTAAGTACTATCAATGCAAATAATGAGCAGACAAATATTATTCCACCACAAGTAGCAACTACACATAATCAATACTTCACTTTGGATCTGGAGGATGCTTCGGTCATCCCATGGTATAACATAACCGGGAGTTCGCGCGATATCGATGATAGCTGGAACCACTATTACACATACTCAAAAGGAAATGTCACTTACTCAGGTACTGGTCATGTATTCGGAACATCCAGCATTAAATTTCCGGAATGGGAGCAAAAGCTCTTCGTCAATACAATGTATCGCGCGTATATTGGTGCAAATCATGCGCCAGAGATCACTGTATCAACACCTCAGCAAGGTGAAATAAAGCCTTCTTACCAGAATGAACTATTAATAGATTATGTTGTCGAAGATCCCGATTTAAAAGATCGTGATTTATTTACAACTATTCGTTTTAAGTCCGGAGATACTTATCTACCTAATACAGGGATGGCAGAGAAGGCAATTCTTTCAGGAGAAACTATTCATCAGGTATTTCCAAACCCTCTGCCGAGCGGTGGTAAACTCACAATAGAAATTACAGCGCGTGATAAGCAAGGCGCTTATGCATCTCCCAAAAATATTGATATTACCATTTCGGAGGCAAGATCGAATCTTGAATTATCACGGGAATTGTCAACCAATGTTAGCACTAGCGGCGAAGTAGCAAAAAACGAATCTTTTACTATCACTTATGTCATTCAAGCCAAGCCTATTCCTTTTGATCAAGTAAGTACTATCGATCAAGCCTACGATCATCAAGTAATTTCTAATATTATTTTCCGTGATACTCTACCAGCGAACATTAAACTTGAAGCATCAGGTTTACCTGATGGGATGACTAATCCTTCTGGTAGTGTAGAAACAGGACTAACATTAGAGAAGCCGCTTAATAACATTACTTATACATTGAAGAACATGAATGGGATTAAGACGTTCCAACCCGATTCTCATGAACCCATCAAATTCACTATTAATGTATCAGCAAATGTAGCAGCAAGATATATATTCAATAATGCCTTAGTTGACTTCGTAGATATTCATGCTGTTCCTTCTGCATCTCCTACTCCAACGGCGACAGCAGTTGTCACGGCTAGTCCATCATCTAGCGCTACTTCTAATTTCAACCCATCGGTTTCTGCAACTGGCTCCGGGCTTGGAATTGCTGGTGATTATAATGCTTTTATATTTGGAAAAGCCACAGTGACTGCTTCTTTGAGGGGTAACCTGGCAGCTGGGGGTGATACTACTACCAGTAGCGTGGACATTAACATGTCCAACGGCAACAAAGTACCTTATGCTATAGTTACTGGTGGTAACCTAGATTTCACCAATGGTACTGTATATGGAAATATCATTCACCAAGGAGAATTCAATAAAGTTGATAGTGGCAGCATCATCTCAGGAACATACAGGAAGGTTACCGATACACTTATCGATTTTGCGTCAGCTCAACAATATTATGTGAATCTATCGAATCAACTAGCCACGGTTCCGCAAAATGGAACAACAGAGCTAAAATATAACGGTTTATATATTAAAGGAGATCATTCAGTCAACATATTTAACCTTACATCAGATTATTTTAATCAGGCAGGATGGACTAATATTACTGCTTCTTCAGGCTCTACTATGATTTATACTATTACTGGTTCAACTGTTAATGTTCACAAAGCCTTTGATCTGCCACAGAATACAACAGGTAACAACATCCTATATAACTTTCCAGATGCAACAACGGTCAATATCTCGGGGGTAGAAATAAAAGGTTCGATCCTGGCTCCTAAAGCAGCACTAAACATCAGCAATGGGAATGTATATGGCAATGTAATTGCCGCTTCTCTGAGTACTGCATCATGCTATATTGCTATCCTTCCCTATACGGGACCAGTTCCTGTACCAACACCAACACCGACACCATCATCAACGCCGACACCGTCGCCGTCTTCTAATCCGCTAGTGCGTACGATCATTAAATTTTCTGAGATGACGATTACTGCCATCGACAGAATAACTACTTTAGAGTTAAGTGGAGCACAACTTTTATTAGGAGATAGCCAAATGCTTTCTCTGATTATTAAGCCCTTGGAGAAATTCAATCAACTGATCTGGACATCAAGCAACGATAATATTGTTAGTGTTAGTCCATTAGGCGTCGTGTCTGGTAAAAAGGTTGGCTCTGCTGAAATTACAGTAGCTGCTAACGATGGAAGTAATCTTATTAGTAAGGCTACTGTTACTGTTCTCGATCCACAATTAAATATTGTTGGACCTAACAGTGCTCTTGTAAATGAGAAAATAGATTTCAACGCTATTTACTTAACAAAAGAAACGGGAACCCAATTTTCATGGAGCGTCGTGGATGCAAATGGATTACCAACTAATGATGTAGCTCTTAATAGTGATAACGACCAGGCTCATCTTACAGCAACAAAATCAGGGGTATATACTGTAAAACTTACTGTAACTACTGATTTGAATACAGGTGGCGTTAATACCTTCAAAACAATAACTGTTGGACTTAAGTCCTTAACAATCAAAGGATCTAAGAGTGTTTTCCAGGAAGAAACAATTAATTTAGAGGTAATTACTGATCCTGACAGCGCAAGTAAAGAGCAGTATGAATGGAGTTTGGTTAACCAGAATGATCTTGAATATGCTGGATTTGTCGCAGCGGATAATCCTACTCCTGTCTCAACTATAACAACTTCCACGAAGAACGTTATATTAAAGGGCTTAAGTTCACATGAAAATATCCAGATCCAGGTCAAAGCCGCTGGTACTATCAGTAATATTCATACAATAAGTGTGCCTCTTGATCCTGGACTATTATTCCACCCGGAATCAGGAAAAATCACAGTCGGAGAATCCCTTAATTTGCTACCCTGCTTATGGATAACTCCTTATGGAAATCTACCTGATAGCATTTTACACAAACTACAATGGGAGATAGTAAGTAATAAATCAAGTGAGGATGCTTCTAAGCCAGTTGTTCTGCAAGAACAGAATGGAGTCTATCGTGGGCTCAGTAAAGGAGAAGCTGTTATTAGAGCTTATTATTTTACCCAAAGTAAGAAGACAATTGAAGCGTTTTATACGATAACGGTTATTGGAACACAAGATACTATAGAAAATCGCTACTAAATCACATCAAAATCTATATTATGTAAAAGCAGCCGATCAGAAGTTGATCGGCTGCTTTTATAATTCATATTATCCTTTAATTTCCGGAAACCAATAATTCGATGGGACCTACATTAATGTTTATTTGATTCACACGTGGCAGTCCCACATTTTGATCTTCGAATACTTGTTCATTATAATTAACAATAAAACGAGGAGACTCAACCTCCGTCTGGATATCAAAATTAAAGTTTGCGGATCCTGTCTCCTTCTTGACTTTGCCAACAACCGCATTGATTATCAAATCTCCTTTAGCAAAAAAGCCACCATCCAGTGAAAATATAGAGCCCACACCGTACAACTCTGCCGTACTATCCGTATAAAAAAAGGCTCTTAATCTTGTAGCCTCATTTTTAAACTCTTCAACCCGATTAATAAGTATAGCTCCCTTTGAGATCAATACAAGTTCTTTACTTCCGCTACCTGCAGTTGGTATTCCTGATATCGTGGCATCCACAATATCAGTTTTTCCAAGCACAAACATAGTAGAATCAAATTCAGCTTTTCCTCTGATATATAAATTTCCTGTCACCAGAATGTTGCTTTGGACAATGGCCGTTGAATAACTATCTATTGTTAAATCACCGTTTACAATAAGCCAATGAGCCCCTGTGCTTAGATTAAGCTTAGAAGTATCCCTTATCTGATTTAACATTACTCCATCCAACTTTAGATTCCCTATAAAGATCGTGCTTCTCTCCAATCTCTCAAGGTTTTGCTTCATTGATAGCTTCGCTTCTTCGAAAAGTCTATGTTTCTCCTGCTCCTTCTCTTCATCTGTATCACCAGTTGCAATGTCCTCAAAATCTTCTAACATAGGCATCCATAAGGTGGAAATGCCTCCGGGTTGCTGAAGCGTGTTAATTAATCTTGTTCCTCTAGCAGTGGGTTCTTCACTACTATTTGATCCAGCCTCTCCATAATATCTATCGCTGAATACCTTCTTATTTCCAGCCGACCCTGAAGCTTCAGCAACTTTATCTAGGAAGGAATCCTCCACATTCACTTGGACAAACGTCGTTTTCTTTTTGATCTTTGCTTTTTCAACGATCGTCTTCACCCTATTATCTAGTGAAGAATAGTCGGCATCATCAATTGTCGGCACCTTTTCAAAAATATCACCAGTTCTGGAATAAAACAGATCGTTCATTGATTGAATATGAGCTTCTCCATCGACTAACGGAAATAGACTGCGTTTTTCCAAATCTGCGTTATGTCTATACTTAGCCACTTGGCTAACTTTTAATTGATTTCCAGCATAAATATTCCCCTGAATATAAGGAGCACCATTCAAATAGATCGTTCCCTCAGAACCTAATGAATAATTCAAAAAATCTGGGAATGTCGTAATCACAACCTTTTGTTGCAACGTCCTTAACACGCCGTTTACTGTTGCATTGGCCTTAATCGTAACTACATGCTTACTACTTGTAGAACTGCCATCGAGAGTAATTCCCGTGATTTCATTGCTAGCTCCCTGTAAGCTTGTATCGGTAACAAAAGCTCCTTTATTAGAATTGAGGCCCCTTAAAAATGTCTCTATTTCTTGATCAAACTGTGCCTGAGTAGTATTACTACTAACTTGTATTTTCTGATTTAAATCTGCTGTAATATAGGCAATCGCCTCATCAATCGATTTCTGCGCTAAATGAAGGCTTTGTACATCATTCTCACGAGTTTCGGTACGCCTAGCTCCTCCAATCGTAGCACTAAGCACCGTAACTCCTAAAATAGTGAGCAACAGGACGATAAACATCACAAGTACCAAAGCCGAACCTCGTTCCGATCGAAGGCTTGCCCGCCTCAACATCTCTGTTTTCCTCCTAAAATCCAAATTGGCTTTCCAATTCCATCTTATCCGTTTCATTTCCCTTATACTTTAATACCAACTTAATCTGGATCAGACCAGAATTGCATAGCGAGGCTACATTACATGATCTACCATCTGATGTGGAAGCAGTTATGATAGAACCTGCCATATTCGATTGTACCGCGATAGGAGAACCAGATTCCGCTCCACTTTCCTTACCATTTATAACAATTTCATTTCCTGATACCCGAATCACACGCGGAGAACTCCCGTCTTTTATTAGTTCAATTCCTCCAGATATATTTTGTAGCCGTTCAG
This sequence comes from Paenibacillus sp. FSL H7-0690, assembly GCF_037980415.1. NCBI lineage: Bacteria > Bacillati > Bacillota > Bacilli > Caryophanales > Paenibacillaceae > Paenibacillus > Paenibacillus sp. FSL H7-0690. The sequence goes on from NZ_CP150281.1 coordinate 6,421,875, forward strand.
GACTATATGTATAGAGTTCAGTAATAATAGAGGACATGATCAGATCCGCTTCGTCCCGTAAAGCGTTCTGAACTGAGATTTTATGATAGCTGCGAAATCCATACATAGTAACTCCAGAGATTAGACCGACTATCATAGCAAATACAGTCAGTGCCGCAATTAATTCCACCAAAGTAAAACCTTGTTCCGACCTAAGTCGTTTAACGAATTCTTTCATCAGTTATGTATCCCTCCAACATTACGTTATAAGCGGGCTGTTCATTATTTTCTACTCGTCTTACCTCAACTTTAACGGGTATTAAATAATACTTTACAGCTGATTTATCAATCGGAGTAGTGGACGGATGATCGACTAATTCCGGTTGATAGATAATATTGATCTTATAACGGATATCATTAACTGTTGGATTCAGAACATTTGCCAAAGCTGTCATGTTTGAGAATAGATTACTATAGCTGCAATTAACTATGGTGCATTTTTCAGCCTCTATCGCATCTTCCCCTTGCGTAAAAAATTCCTTCATCGCCTCAAAATCCTGCTTCTCCACATAAAACAGCGCGTTTCGCGCCAGATTGACCATAATCGTTTTGTTCTGGTTCGATTTAGAGTAACTCATGGCGTTAGTAAAGTAAGACGTAAGCACCAGTGAAACTATCGATAAAATTACAATAGCTGCCAGCACTTCGATTAACGTAAATCCTTTTTCCTGCTTTAGGCCCGGTTTCATCCTACTTTCCGCCTCTCGCCTATGAAAATACTTTTCGTATTTGCACGTTTTTCCTAAATTTTCTACTTCCATTATATTCTCTCATATCCAGCTACAGCAATCCTCAAAACCCTTATAATTCAGATATTTCTACAATATCTCTCACTTTAGGTCTATGCTATGATTTGGAAAGAGAGGAGATGAATGAAATGGCTTTAATAGAGTGCAAATTTTATTCTGAAGTACTAGGTTTGAATACCTCAATGACTGTAATTTTGCCGCAAAAAACAACTACACAAATCGGGATGAGTAATGTAACAAGAGGTGATCTTCACCCTACTTTGTATTTACTGCATGGCTTGTCTGACGATGATTCGATCTGGCTGCGCCGGACTTCCATAGAACGGTATGTAGCGGAGATGGGGATAGCTGTGGTAATGCCGAATGTGCACCGCAGTTTCTACACAGATATGGCGATGGGAGGCCGTTATTGGACCTTCATTAGTGAGGAGTTGCCGAAGCTGGCGCGCTCATTTTTCCCGCTTTCCGATAAACGCGAGGAGAACTTTGTAGCGGGGTTGTCGATGGGTGGTTATGGAGCAATTAAGCTGGGACTGCGTAAACCCGAGTCTTTTGCAGCGGCAGCGAGTTTGTCTGGAGCACTTGATATGGCGCATAATTTCTTGAACGGGGAAGGTGCTACCACTAAAAGTAAAGAATACGAAATGATCTTCGGAAAAGAAGATACCGCCGGAACGCCGGAAGACCTTCTTTGGCTGCTTGAGGAAGTGAACCGCTCCACGGGACCAAAACCAGCGTTGTATCAATGCTGTGGCACAGAGGATTTCCTATATACCGATAACTTGAGATTCCGCGATGCCTGCCAGGCAACCTCACTTTCTTTAACCTATGAAGAAGGTCCGGGGACACATGAATGGGGATACTGGGATGCCAAAATCCGCGATGTGCTGGCATGGCTACCTTTAAAAAGTAACTAGCTGTACCTAATAGACAACAAAAAGATGCAGCCATAAGCTGCATCTTAATATCTGTTCTACTCAGATTGCCCTCTTCGGAGGGTTCTTTTTTAATTATAAGGACGCCGAAGGCAATTATGCTTGTTTGGTGATATTTTTAAATAATCCAGTCTGTTCTGTGATTCCTTTTTCAGCAGCAAATCTTTCAATACTCGATGCACCAAAGAATCCGTCTATGCCTTCTGTCCGTTCAATTACGTACGCCGCATCTTCCGGCTCTGCAATCGGTCCACCGTGACAAATCACCATAATATCTGGATTTACTGCTTTCCCTGCTTTAATAATCGCTTCGATTCTTTCTACACAATCATCCAATGTCAGAGCGGTCTTAGCTCCAATTGTACCTTTGGTAGTCAAGCCCATATGTGCCACCAAAATATCTGCGCCTGCTTCTGCCATGGCTTTTGCTTGCTCAGGATCAAATACATAAGGAGTGGTGAGCATATCCAATTCATGCGCAGCTCTAATCATATCTACTTCTAAACCATATCCCATGCCGGTCTCTTCTAGATTCTGTCTGAACACGCCATCGATCAAACCTACGGTTGGGAAGTTTTGCACGCCGCTAAAACCTTGTTCCTTAAGTTGTTTTAAATAAACTTCCATTACTCTAAAAGGGTCCGTTCCGCATACGCCTGCCAATACAGGGGTGTTTTTAACAACAGGCAATACTTCCGAGCCCATTTCGACTACAATTTGGTTGGCATCCCCATAAGATAATAACCCTGCCAGTGATCCACGGCCTGCCATTCTGTATCTTCCTGAATTATAAACAATCAGCATATCTGCTCCGCCAGCTTCGCTGCTTTTTGCAGTAATTCCAGTGCCGGCTCCCACGCCTAAAAGAATCTTTCCATTTGCCACTTCTTCTCTAAACTTCGCCATGATTTCAGTTCTTGTATTTTTGTTCATGTGTAACGCCTCCATTTAAATATTTATTTATCTTATAAAAGCCTTATTTGCTCATGAGATCTATTAGCTTCTGCGCTGCTGCTTCTGCAAACTCCATATCATTAATGGCACAATCCATTTCGATAACCTCGACAACATTTCTGTTTACACCATTTCTTAAGGTATCAAATAACATTTGATCTTCCTCTACCCCATAAAAAGCTTCCCCTGCAACATCAATGCCGGATATCCCTTTAAGCGGCAGCATTAACACCGTTTTCTCTTTGGCCATATTTAATTTCTCGACAAGCTTTTTGCCGATAGCTTCATTTTCTTCTACTGTTGTTCTCATCAGAGTAACTGTTGGATTGTGTTTATAAAACTTATGCCCAGCAAATTTCGCTGGTACCGTATCATAAGGACCAAAGTTGCACATATCAAGCGCGCCTACCGAGACAACCTGTGGAATATGATGTTTACCAGCAGCTTCTAACCGATGAGGTCCAGCATTCAGCACGCCGCCAATAATTTCGTCCGCCCATTCTGTTGTGGTCAGATCCAATACACCTTCAATAAAACCAGCCTCGATTAGCGCTTCCATGGACTGGCCACCTACCCCTGTTGCATGGAATACAAGCACTTCATATCCTCTAGCCTCAAGATAGTTACGGGCCGCCGTTACACATGGGGTTGTTACCCCAAACATTGTTGTAGCTACTAATGGCTTTTTCTCTATCACTTGTTTATTCTCAAATTTAAGCATACCGGCGATGGCGAAAGCTGCATTGGTAAAAATCTTTGTTGAAATAGAGTTTAGTCCAGCAACATCCACTACGGATGGCATCATGACAATATCACTAGTGCCTACATATGGAGCAGTATTCCCTGAAGCTACGGTCGAAACCATCACTTTAGGTACACCAATAGGTAATGCCCGCATACCCGGTGTTACAAGTGAAGTGCCTCCAGTGCCCCCAAAGGAGATAATTCCATCAAATTTGCCTTGCTTATATAATTCAGGTACTAATTTTTCCATACCTTTGGCTAATAATTCTGTTGCTAGTGCTCTATCTTTTTTGGCAACGAGCTCATCTATACTTACACCCGCGGCTGCTGCTACTTCTCTATTAGAGATATCCGGTGTAAAAGTGGGCTCAAACACACCTGTATGAATTGTAAATGTACCCAGCTCCAAGCTTTCCAGTAAATTTTTAATGTAGAGATATTCTTCACCTTTGGTGTCAAAAGTTCCGGCAATAGCAATCGTCTTCATTTCTTCAACCTCCTCTTCAAATATCTACAACAAGAAATATAAGGATAATGTATAATGTGAAACTTATACTTTCTTATATTAAAAAAAGCATGATCAACTTATGAGTTAATCATACTTCTTTGATTTATGGATGAAAACGCTTTTATGTCTTATGTTTTTGTGTTTATGTTAGATTTATATTGTTTTGGAGAGAACCCTTTATACTTCTTGAACATTTTGCTAAACTGCGCATAATCCTGGTATCCAACTAATGGCGCTAGCTCAGATAACTGGATAGGGTCTCTATGTAATATTTCCGCCGCCTTATCCATCCGAAATTGCACGAGATACGTTTGGAAGCTGCAGCCTACTTTTTTGGTGAACAAACTACTCAAGTAACTTCGGGATACATGTGCCACCTTAGCTAAATCTGCAAACAAGATCTCATTCCTATAATTTTGAGCTACGTATTCTTTTACAAATTCAACATAATCATAGTGCTTTGTGATGCCGTCTAACATTTTGACCATAAAATCATCTTCATCCAGCGTCCCCGACACTTTAAAAGCTTTGGTTATATTCGTAATGGACTTCTCCGAGGGAATTCTTTCAAAAGCAGAGCCTCCGATATATCCCATCAAGTTTTGATTATTGCTGTACATATATTGCACATCAATTGGCGTTTTCACCGGACCACCGTAAACCAGCTTAATTAAATCTGGCTTTAGCTCATTGCATGTATTAAATATCTTGTCCGCTTTAACCTTGGCAGCTTCCAGAGAGAATACTTTTTTAGCGCCTAATAACCCGCCTTCTGTTAGACCTAGATGTGCACAAATAATATCCGCTCCAGCCTCAATCATCTGTGCTGCCTGGATTTCGTCAAATACAAAAGCAATGGTAAACAAATCCTTCTCATGGGCTATTCTTATGGCTTCTACTTCAAGTAGATAACCATTCCCCTCTTCTTCGAGCGCTTCTCCAAATTGACCATCTATTAAACCCACCGTGGGGTAATTATTAATGCCGGCAAAGCCTCTATTCTTTATTTCACTTATATAGGATTCCATATCTTTGGTCGGATCAGTTGCATTGAGGCCAAAAATAATAGGGATATCTCTGACCAACGGTATGATCTCTCTAGATGCAAAGTCCATCACCATATCATTGCTATTACAAAATGGTAAAATACCAGCGAGAGAGCTCCTCCCCATCTGGCGAAATTTACCCGAGTTTAACATCAGAATGAAATCAGCTCCACCCTGCTTCGCATACTTTGCCGTTATACCAGCACCGGTGGCTACTCCAATAATATGATTGCCTACTTTTAATTCCGATCTAAGCTCGTCTAGGATTTGCTTTCTGTTCATACCTACGAACCCTCCTATCCCTAACCTAAGGATAACCGTAAAGAACACTGCTAATCCAGTCATAGTTCATTTAGATAATAAAAAAAATCCCGCCTGACACCTATAAAGGTCTGAGGCGAGATTTGATATTGATACGGTTTACAATATAGCGTCTCCGTGTTGTACAACCCATTCATTAGCTTCGTGCAATGCCAGCTCTGCCCGTTCAATTGCAGCCTTCACCTGAACGGTGGCTGTGCCGCCATAAACGTTACGAGCGTTAACTACAGCTTCCGGTTGAAGAACAGCATAGATATTCTCGTCGAACAGCGGTGAGAATTGCTTGAACTCTTCCAGCGTCAAATCCAACAAGAATTTGCCTTCGTTGATGCAGTAGAGTACCGTTTTGCCAATTACCTCATGCGCTTGGCGGAAAGGAAGCCCCTTACCTACCAAGAAGTCGGCGATATCCGTTGCATTCGAGAAATCCGTGTTCACAGCTTCACGCATACGACCTTTGTTCACCTTCATAGTGGAGATCATCGGCGCGAACAATTGCAGTGCACCAGTCAGCGTAGTAACCGTATCGAACATGCCTTCTTTGTCTTCCTGCATATCCTTGTTGTAAGCCAGTGGCAATGATTTCAGCACCGTCAGCAAGCCAATCAGGTTGCCGTAAACGCGGCCTGTTTTGCCACGTACCAGTTCTGGTACGTCAGGGTTCTTCTTCTGCGGCATAATGCTGCTGCCTGTGCAGAAAGCATCATCCAGTTCTACAAAGCTGAACTCCGTGCTGCTCCACAGCACCAGTTCCTCACTGAGTCTGGATAGATGTGTCATGATAAGGGAAGCATTCGCCAAGAACTCCACGATGAAATCGCGGTCGCTGACAGCATCCAGACTGTTCTCATACACACTGTCAAAACCCAGTTGTTCCGCTACAAAATGACGGTCAATCGGGAAGGTCGTTCCAGCAAGCGCTCCTGCTCCGAGTGGCAGCACGTTGATCCGTTTGTAGCTGTCCGTCAGACGTTCTGCATCGCGGCGGAACATCGATACGTAAGCCAGCAAGTGATGAGCAAACAGGATCGGCTGTGCCCGTTGCAAATGCGTATAACCAGGGATGATGGTCTCCACATTGTCTTTTGCTTGTTCGATCAAAGCTTCCTGCAGCTCATGCAGCAAACTAACCAGCTCAACTACACGGCCACGTAAATAAAGGTGCATATCCGTAGCCACTTGATCATTACGGCTACGTCCTGTGTGCAGCTTACCACCAACTGGACCGATTTCCTCGATCAGATGTTTTTCAATATTCATATGGATGTCTTCATCCGATACTGAGAAAACAACCTCTCCAGCATTGACCTTGTCCAGCACTTTGTTCAGACCTTGTTTGATTGTTTCCACGTCTTCTTGTGGAAGGATTCCGCACTTGCCCAACATTGTGACATGCGCCAGACTGCCTTGTACATCCTCTTTGGCCAAAGCCTTATCAAAGCCAATGGAAGCCGTATATTCCTCTACCAGCTTGTTTGTTCCTTTAGTAAACCGTCCGCCCCAAAGCTTGCTCACCTGTAGTTTCCTCCTCTTGGACGCCAGAGGGCCGCTCCTATCCTGACGGGAGGAACGGCCTTCGGGGTTGCCCGTTTAAGTTTATGTTATCGTACTATTTAGAAGCTCCATTTACACCTGTAGAAACTTTAAGGCGCAATGCGTTCAAGTGAATAAAACCAGTGGCATCCCCTTGATCATAAGCTTGTGTAGGATCAGCTTCCATCGTTGCAATCTCAGGATTGTACAGGCTGACTGGGCTCTTCACTCCAGCGCCGATGATGTTGCCTTTGTACAGTTTAAGACGAACAGTACCCGTTACATTTTGTTGGCTCTGTGTTACAAGAGCTTGCAGTGCGATACGCTCTGGAGCGAACCAGAAACCGTTATACACCAAAGTGCTGTAACGGGTGATCAGGCTGTCACGCAGGTTCATCACTTCACGGTCCATCGTGATGGATTCCATTTTGCGATGAGCGACGAACAGGATTGTTCCACCTGGAGTCTCATACACGCCGCGGCTCTTCATGCCGACAAAACGGTTCTCAACCATATCCACACGCCCGATACCGTGTTTACCACCTAGCTCATTGAGTTTCTCCATCACTTGAAGTGGGTTTAAGGATTCACCATTCAGGGCTACGCAGTCTCCCTTAACGAATTCGAGCTCCAAATATTCCGCTTCATCCGGAGCATCCTCAGGAGCGTTGCTCAGCAGGAACATTCCTTTGTTCTCTGGTGCACTTGGATCGAACCAAGGATCTTCCAGTACGCCGCTCTCATAGCTGATGTGCAGCAGGTTACGGTCCATCGAATACGGCTTCGCCGCAGAGGCTTGTACCGGAATATCATTAGCTTCCGCATAAGCGATCATTTCCGCACGACCTGGGAATTGATTGCGGAACTCTTCCAGACGCCAAGGTGCAATCACCTTGATGTTCGGAGCCAATGCAGCTACGCCAAGCTCGAAACGGACTTGGTCGTTCCCTTTTCCTGTCGCGCCGTGCGCGATAGCCGTTGCGCCTTCAGCGATGGCGATATCTACCATGCGCTTGGCGATCAATGGACGAGCAATACTAGTTCCGAGCAAGTATTGGCCTTCATAAAGGGCACCAGATTGGAACATCGGGTAGATGAAATCGCTAGCGAACTCATCGCGCAGGTCGTCGATGTATACTTTCGATGCGCCGGTAGCGAGTGCTTTTTCCTCCAAACCGTCGAGCTCTTCCTTTTGGCCGATATCAGCAGTGAAGGCAATGATCTCCGCGTCATAAGTTTCTTTAAGCCATTTTAAAATAACAGATGTATCCAATCCGCCGGAATAGGCGAGTACAATTTTTTCTTTAGCCATGGTGTGGCAACTTCCTTTCGTGTGGGCTATATAAATTAAAATAAACGTGCCTTTGCCAGCACTCTGACGATAAATCGCAATTACACTGAATATTTGGACTTCCGGTCGCTGTTATCATCAGATTTCTTTTAATTCAAACCGCATTGTGCGGATAAAATCTGATGATAAAGGCGAACGCTACGCTCCTACAGTTCCAAAAATTCCGCTCCATTACTCCATCGTCCAAAGTCTAACTTCGCCCAACATTAATTCAATTTATATAGTGATTTATATTTTATATTTTTTAAATTCCTTAACTCATCAACGCAGCCATTAAAGCTTTTTGCGCATGCAGGCGGTTCTCAGCCTGATCAAAGATCACCGAGTTAGGGCCGTCAATCACGCCTGTGCTGACTTCTTCCTCACGGTGGGCTGGCAGGCAGTGCAGGAAGAGATAATCGCTCTTAGCGCCTTTTACAAGCTCCTCATTAACCTGATAGTCCTTGAATGCCGCTTCACGTGCCTTTTGCTCCTCCTCGAAGCCCATACTCGCCCATACGTCTGTATAGATGACGTCAGCGTCTTGTACAGCTTCTTGCGGGCTGCGAGTGACCACAATCTTCGCTCCGGTTTCTTTAGCGATCTCACGAGCTTCTGCGACAACCGCTGCATCTGGCTCATAACCTTCCGGTCCGGCGATAGATACGTCCACGCCCAGCTTAGCTCCGCCAATCATTAAGGAATGCGCCATATTGTTGCCATCGCCGATGTAAGCCAGCTTGAGGCCCTTGAGCTTTCCTTTGTGCTCATAAATCGTTTGATAATCGGCCAGCACTTGGCAAGGATGTGCCAGGTCACTAAGACCGTTGATTACGGGAATAGAAGCATAACGAGCGAGATCTTCAACCTTGTCATGACCGAAGGTACGGATCATAATCCCGTCGAGATAACGCGACATTACTTGCGCTGTATCACCAACAGTTTCTCCGCGTCCAAGCTGGATATCATTTTTGCTCAAGAAAAGGGCATGCCCTCCCAGCTGATACATTCCAACTTCAAACGACACACGTGTACGTGTAGAGGATTTTTCAAAAATAAGACCAATGGTTTTACCCTTCAGCGGCTGAAATTCTTCGCCATTTTTCTGCTTCTTCTTCAGCTCAATCGCCGAATCAATCAGATACGTAATTTCCTCCGGGCTGTAGTCGTTCAGCTCCAGTAAATCACGGCCTTTCAGTTGCTGCGCAATGTTGTGCTTGTTACTCTGTATGCCCTGACTCATGAGCTTACCTCCCCGTTTGCTTGTTTAGCATAAGTATGAATGAGTTCGCATAGGATGTCCACCGCTTGGTCGATCTCCTCTTTGCTTACATATAGATTAGGGAGCAGACGAAGGACATTAGGACCGGCTGTCACGAACAACAGGCCTTTCTTTTGTCCAGCCAGTACAATATCGCCCACTGGGGATTGACATTCAATCCCGATCAACAGCCCTTTACCACGGATATCCTTCACAAAAGAACAGTCCGCCAGCTTCTCTTTCAAAAGATCTGTCAGGTACTTACCCATATCTTCGGCGCGCTGTGGAAGCTCATCTTCCAGCATCGTCTCAATCGTCGCTGCCATAACAGCTGTTGCTAGCGGTGTTCCCCCGAAGGTGGACGCATGGCTGCCCGCTGAGAAGGCTTCACGCAAATACCCTTTGCCAAGCATTAAACCTGCCGGGAACCCGCTAGCTATCCCCTTAGCCAAGGTGAAAATATCCGGTTCAATTCCATAATGCTGATGAGCGAACAGCTTGCCTGTACGTCCCATACCTGTCTGTACCTCATCTACAATCAGAAGCAATCCGTGTTTCTTACACAAGGCCACTACAGCGTTCAAGAACTCAGGTTCTACCTCAAGCACGCCACCCTCTGCAAGCACCATCTCCAGCATGATAGCAGCTGTATGATCTCCGATAGCAGCTTCTAACGCTGGGAGATCATGCAAGGGTACGGTCTTGAAACCTGCTGGAAGCGGCAGGAACCCTTCTTTCACCTTTTGCTGGCCTGTAGCTGTTAGTGTGGCCAGTGTACGTCCATGGAAGGATTGTTCGAATGTGATAACCTCATAACGGTCGACACCCTTAATCTTCTGATGGTAACGGCGGGCCAGCTTAATAGCAGCCTCATTCGCTTCTGCCCCGCTATTGCAGAAAAACACTTGATCAGCGCAGCTATTCTCTGTCAGAAGGTTGGCAACTTTATCTTGTCCCGGAATATGGAACAGATTCGAGACATGCCAGAGCGTATCAATCTGATCCTTCAGCTTAGCGCTGACTTTTTCAGGAGCATGACCTAGACTGGTCACAGCCAATCCACTGGTGAAATCCAGATACTTATTGCCTTTATCATCCCATACCCAGGTGCCCTTGCCTTTAACTAAGCTGAGATCATATCTGGCGTAAGAAGGGAACACTGCACTCAGCTTGCTTGTTGCAACATCCGGTGTACCTGGTCCTACTGTATCAGTCTGCTGTGCCCCTGCTTGCGAATCCAACTCCGCTTGTGTAAGCTTGCTCATTCTAAGTCACTCTCCCATCGGCTGCTCCTGTGAACAGGCTGCGCCTCTAATTTGTATTCATCTATGATTCTACGAACGAATAATACGTGTACCTATCGCTTCACCTTGCAGGACTCGACTAAGCACCCGTGGTTCTTTTCCATCCACAATGATAACCTCTGATACGCTGCCCTGAATGCAATCGATAGCTGCCCGCACTTTGGGGATCATGCCACCGTAGATTTCCCCACTTTCGATCAAGGCTTCGATTTCCTGTACAGTAACGGAGGGAAGCACAATCTTTTCACCTTCCACTGTACTCATGATGCCTGGCACATCTGTGACGACGATCATTTTGGGAGACTCCACATAGGAAGCAACTGCCCCTGCTGCCGTATCTGCGTTAATATTGTAGCGCTGACCTGCTGCATCTACTCCGATAGGTGCAATGACAGGAATATAACCCATCCCAACAATACCAGTTATGATCTCAGCCTTAACTTCCGTTACTTCTCCTACCAAACCTACTTCGGCGCTGTTTGCCACTGGTTTAGCAATAATCATATTGCCATCGATGCCCGAAAGCCCCAGAGCTAGACCGCCGCTCCCTTGAATTCGCCGGACAATCGCCTTGTTTATACTTCCTGCCAGCGTCATCTCTACAACATCTAGTACTTCCTCGGTGGTTACTCGCAGGCCATTCACAAAGCTGCTTTCAATGCCCAGTTTCGCTAGATTCTCGGAAATGGCTGGCCCTCCACCATGAACAATCACTGGCTGAATGCCCTCCTCCTGCAAATCTCGCAAATCCTCAAAAAAAGATTCAGGTAGAGCCGCAAGCGTACTGCCGCCGCATTTCATTACAAACAATCCACTACCATCTAAAGCATCTATAAGTTCAAGCTCGCTATTTAGCGTCATATGATCGGTATCCTTCCCTTATGGGCTTAACACGCCATAAATTAAGTGCGATATGCGGCGTTAATACGCACATAATCGTAAGTTAGGTCACAGCCCCAAGCCGTTGCTTTCCCGCTTCCATCATGCAGATCTACAGTGATCAGCACAGTTTCACTTTTTTGCAAATAGGTCAAAGCCTTTTCCTCGTCAAAAGCAACTGGCTTCGAGTGCAAAAGCACCTCAATATCCCCTAACGAAATGTTCACATGCTCCGGCGATACCGGAACACCCGCGCGTCCAACCGCAGCAATAATCCGCCCCCAGTTCGCATCCGCTCCAAAAATAGCAGATTTCACTAGACTAGAACCAACCACTGTCTTGGCAATCGCTGCCGCCGCCTCATCATGAACAGCACCATTCACTTGAACCTCAATCAGGTGAGTTGCACCTTCGCCATCTCGAGCAATCGCTTTGGCAAGCGTCTGGCACACATAAGTGAATCCAGCAGCAAAAGCGTCCCAATCCGGATGCAGCCGTGTCAGCTTCTCATTACCGGCAAGCCCACTCGCCATCGACACTAACATATCATTGGTGCTAGTATCTCCATCCACTGTAATCATATTAAAAGTAACATTCGTAGCTGAACGCAGAAGACTAAGTAAATCCTCCGCTGCAATATCAGCATCCGTGGTCATAAAGCCAAGCATGGTAGCCATGTTAGGATGGATCATCCCTGAGCCCTTTGCAGCTCCGGCAATTGTAACTTCTACACCGCCAACGAGCACCTTCACGGCAATCTCTTTTTTAACTAAATCAGTGGTAAGTATAGCTTGGCAGAATTCCTCCGCGCCAATAGCTCCTCCATCCAGCTTCTCTGGTATTGCAGTGATCCCGCTACGTACGCAGTCCATCTTTAACAGTTCACCGATAACTCCAGTCGAAGCAACAGCCACATCATTAACGGCCACACCTAAATGCTGAGCCGCAGCAGCGCGCATCTCATAAGCATCTGCTTCACCTTGTTCGCCTGTGCAGGCATTGGCATTCCCGCTGTTCACGATAACCGCCTGCAATACTCCGTTCGAAAGGCTTTCCCGAGTCACTTTCAGCGGAGCCGCCTGAAAAACATTCGTCGTATACACGGCCGCAGCCGTTGCCGGAACTTCACACAGAATCACTCCGAGATCGTTGCGATCTGTTTTTTTCAATCCACAATGCAATCCTCCGGACCTAAAACCCTTAGGTGAAGTGATGCTTCCACCCTCCAAGGTGGTAAATAACTCAATCTCGCTCATATTATTTGTACCGCTGATCCTTATGGATACACAGGTGTGTAGCCGAGGCCAAGGGTTTCCTCCCATCCCATCATCAAATTAAGGTTCTGTATTGCCTGCCCTGCCGCACCTTTTACAACATTATCAATGACGGAGACTATGGTCACCCGCCCTGTACGAGCATCTGTTGCAAATCCGATATCACAATAATTAGAGCCGCTAACTTCTTTTGTCGCCGGAATCACACCTACATCACGCACCCGCACATATGGCCGGCCCGCATAATATTCACGGTATAAATTCACAAAATCCTGTTCCGTATAATTGTCCGTCATCCCTGCATACATCGTACTCATAATTCCCCGGCTCATCGGCACGAGATGTGTGGTGAACGTTACCGTTACCTTTTCTCCAGCAATCTCTGTGAGCGTCTGCTCAATTTCCGGTATATGTTGATGCTTATTGATTTTATAAGCTTTAAAGTTCTCATTAATCTCTGCATAATGTACCATCAGGCTTGTTCCGCGTCCTGCTCCAGTAACTCCTGATTTCGCATCAATAATAATACTGTCGTGCTTAATCCAACCTGCCTGAATTGCAGGAATTAGTCCAAGAAGTGTAGCTGTAGGATAACAGCCTGGATTAGATATAAAATCAACCCCAGCCGCACGCTCTCCAAACACCTCGCAAAGTCCGTATACAGCCTGCTCTAGATATTCATCAGCCGGAGCGGGATGTTTATACCAGTGCTCATACTCTGCACCATCCTTCAATCGGAAATCACCGGACAGATCCAAGACCTTTAGTCCAGCTTCCAGCAGCTGCGGCACCAGCTTTGCGCTCACACCCGACGGCGTTGCCGTAAATACCACATCCGCCCGCTCAGCCATCTGAGCCGGGTCAACGCCATCCAGCCTTCGATCAATGATGCCCGTCAAATGCGGAAAACCTTCCTCTATAGCATCCCCTGCACTTGATGAGGAAATTACCGAAGTAATCTCTACCTTAGGATGACTTTGTAGCAGCCGAATCAGCTCTACGCCCCCATAACCCGTTGATCCAACAATCGCCGCTCTCAGCTTGCCTTCCACTGTCATCCCCACTTCCTGCTTATCATGAATTATAATAAATAATATAATGCATACCGTCTTAGAAATATGTATTATTATACGACTGAATTAATATAAATACAACACATAGTGTTAACTTTCTTTATTCCTAAATATAATTCTATTTACAAAAAAAGAGAAGCGTAGCTTCTCCTTTCGGAGAAATTACACTTCTCTTTTAAAGCCTTCACCCAGCACCTCATGCGCCTCAGTGATAATCACAAAAGCACTAGTATCTACCGATTGAACAATCGCTTTTAATCTGGAAACCTCATTCTGACCTACTACAACCATTAGCACCGTACGCTCATCACCAGTATAACCGCCATGTGCATCCAGCTTCGTCAGACCCCGATCCAGATCATTCAAAATCGCCTCAGATATTTCTTCCGTCTTGTCCGAGATTATGTAAGCCACCTTTGTATAACGGAAGCCTACCTCTATCGCATTAATGGCCTTACCTGTAACAAACAGACCGATCAGTGCATACAGTGCTTGTTCCATACCGAGTATAAAAGCAGCCAGCACAATGACCGTCCCGTCCAGCAGCACTACAGAAATCGAGAAGCTGAGACCGGATATCTTTTGAATAATCTGCGCCAAAATAGTAAGTCCACCTGTCGAGCCCCGTCCGCGGAACACAAGACCTAACCCCACCCCCACACAGATACCGCCATAAATGGAGGCTAAGAGTGGATTGGTGGTAGGTGCAGGCAAATCTTTTGTCAACAAGATAAAGAGCGGCAACACAAAGCTCCCAAGGAGCGAGCGAACTCCGTATTGTTTACCCAAGAAGATTACCCCGAGTACAAACAACGGAATATTAAGCGCCCATTGCGTAAATGCCGGCTCAGCCCCAAACCAAGCTTCAGCCAATACCGACAGACCGGATACACCACCAGAAGCAATATGATTAGGCAGAAAAAAAAGATTAAACCCCAGCGCTGTAACTAGCGATCCGAGCAAAATTAACATCGTATCCACCACATGTCGGAGTGGCCCATTCAGAGGAATCAGTGGGGGTTTATTACGTGAATTGACTTTTTGCATTTCAAAGGCTCTCCTTAAAGTGTCATCTTGCTCTACGAAAGAAGAAACGGCCATCCCATCCTAATCCATGAATGGTATCCGTTTCCCCCGAAACTCTCTCTTTTATTCTGCCTCAATCTTGATCTGGCTACGCAGGTAACCATCAATGAATACATCAATATCTCCGTCCATAACAGAACCCACATTCCCCGTTTCCACGGAAGTACGGTGATCCTTAACCATGTTATACGGATGGAATACATAGGAACGGATCTGACTGCCCCAAGCAATATCGGATTGCTCACCGCGAATCTCATCCAAATGCTGCTGCTGCTCTTGCAGTTTGCGCTCATATAGCTTGGAACGCAGCATTTTCATCGCTTGTTCGCGGTTTTTGATCTGTGAACGTTCGTTCTGACAGGTTACCACCACACCCGTAGGTAAGTGAGTAATCCGCACCGCAGAGTCTGTGGTATTGATATGCTGTCCACCGGCGCCGCTCGCCCGATACGTATCGATCTTCAAATCCTCAGTACGAATTTCAACTTCTACATCATCGGCAATTTCCGGAACGACATCACAGGATACAAAAGAGGTATGCCGTCTGCCCGAAGAGTCAAACGGAGAAATCCGTACTAGCCGATGTACACCTTTTTCAGCTTTCAGATATCCGTAGGCGTTGAAGCCTTTAATAAGTAATGTGACACTCTTGATTCCCGCTTCATCACCCGGTAAGTAGTCCAGCACCTCAACCTTGAATCCACGTTTTTCAGCCCAACGGGTATACATCCGCAGCAGCATCTGGCCCCAGTCTTGGGATTCCGTACCGCCCGCACCCGGATGGAGCTCAAGAATAGCATTCAGCTTGTCATACGGCTGGTTAAGTAGCAATTGCAGCTCGAATTCATCCACTTTACTGCCTAAACTGCTGATCGTCTCCCCAATCTCTGCCGCAAGACCTTCATCGCCCTCTTCATCCGCAAGCTCCGCCATCATCGCAGCATCGTCGTATTCTTGTTGCAGCTTCTCGTATTGATCCACGGACGATTTCACGGCATTCATCTCGCCGATCACGCTCTGTGCCTGCTCTGGATTATCCCAGAAGCCTGGAGCAGCCATTTTTTCTTCAAAGTTCGAGATCATCTCTTGCTTAAGATCTAAGTCAAAGAGACCCCCTAAGGTCAGTTAGTTTCTTGCCTATTTCACGCAGATCCTGCTTTACATTAGCTTCAATCATATGGTCACTTCACCTTTCAAAATAGGTTGTTACGGTCTTCACTATTGGAAAGTTAGTAATGAGTGAATGTTCAGCCATTCCGAGAAGGATTGGACTTCCGATCGCTGTTGTTTCCAGATTCCTTGAATTGATAACCGCATAGCGGTTGGAATCCCGAAATAAAGGCGAATACTCCGTTTCTCCAGTTCCAAACCTTCTCTCCATTCCACATTCACTCAAGTGCTAAATATCCAAAAAAGCGACTGGGCCGTAAACGGGGGATACCCCCGGGCCCAGCCGCTCTTTATGGTTAGTATACCCATAGAGATCAGGGCTAAAGACTTACATCTTCAACACCTGAATATGAGCGCTACTAAACGTTTGTCTTATGCGTTTTGACCGTGGCAGTTCTTGTACTTCTTGCCGCTTCCGCAAGGGCAAAGATCATTACGACCAGCTGCCGCCTCAACATGTACCGGACGTTTTTCAGCAGGTTCGCTATTAGTGGAAATTTTATTTTCCTCTACAACGGATTGACGCTCCTGATTTGTCTCGATGTGAGCCTTCATAATATAAGTAGCTACTTCTTCTTGAATCGTAGCCGTCATAGTATTAAACATTTCGAATCCTTCGAATTGATACTCGCGAAGTGGATCTGTACCACCGTAAGCACGCAGGTGAATCCCTTGACGCAATTGATCCATCGCATCGATATGATCCATCCACTTGCTGTCCACGGAGCGCAGCACAATTACCTTCTCGAATTCACGTACCAATTCTGAACCCAGGCGTTCTTCACGAGCAGCATATTTCTCAAGTACACGTTCGAAGATGTACTCAATGATCTCTTCTGCTTCCTTGCCCCACAGAATATCGCGAGTCAAAGCACCTTCTTCAAGCAGCTTGCTGTTTACGTAATCAGCAACTTCTTGCAGCTCCCAGTTTTCAGGAATATCGTCACTGCAGTGTGCGTGAACAATACGTTCAATAACTGGCTTGATCATTTCAAGTACGATATCTTTAATATTTTCAGACTCCAGAATCTCACGGCGTTGTTTATAAATAATTTCACGCTGTTGATTCATCACGTCATCATATTGCAATACGACTTTACGAATATCAAAGTTATTACCTTCAACACGTTTCTGAGCAGATTCCACAGCACGCGTAATCATGCGGCTCTCAATCGGCTGATCTTCCTCAAACCCAAGGCGATCCATCATACTCAAAACGTTGTCAGCGCCGAAACGCTTCATCAATTCATCCCCAAGGGACAAGTAGAATTGTGTAGAACCTGGGTCTCCTTGACGACCCGCACGACCACGCAGCTGGTTATCAATCCGGCGCGATTCATGACGCTCTGTACCAATGATATGCAGACCACCAAGATCTGTCACACCTTCGCCCAGAACGATGTCCGTACCACGACCAGCCATGTTGGTAGCAATCGTAACTGTACCTGGCTGACCTGCATGTGTAATGATTTCAGCTTCCGCAGCGTGATGTTTCGCGTTAAGCACTTGGTGTCTAACGCCTTTGCGCTTCAGCATTTCAGATACGAGCTCTGAATTCTCAATCGACACTGTACCCACAAGTACAGGTTGGTTCTTTTTGTGACGCTCTACAATTTCTGCCACAACAGCGTTGAACTTACCGTTCTCACTCTTGTAGACAACATCCGGCATATCTATGCGCTGATTCGGTTTATTCGTAGGGACTTGAAGAACTTCAAGACCATAAATCTTCTTGAACTCTTCTTCCTCAGTTTTAGCTGTACCTGTCATACCGCCCAATTTGCGATACATACGGAAATAGTTCTGGAAAGTAATCGTAGCAAGCGTCATGCTCTCATTCTGTACTTCGATTTCTTCCTTCGCTTCAATCGCTTGGTGCAAACCGTCACTATAACGACGACCTGACATTAAACGTCCTGTAAATTCATCAACAATAACGACCTCACCCTCGTTAACAACGTAGTCTACGTCACGACGCATAATTACGTTTGCTTTCAGGGCTTGGACGATATGGTGATTCAAGGTTACATGACTGTGATCATACAAGTTCTCAATACCAAAAGCGCGTTCAGCAGTAGCTACACCTTTTTCAGTCAAGGCTACGGACTTCACTTTGATATCAACTGTGTAGTCTTCTTCAGCTTTAAGCTTTTTCACAAAACGGTCTGCTGCAAAGTACAATTCAGTAGACTTCTCAGCTTGTCCGGAAATGATAAGAGGTGTACGTGCTTCATCAATAAGAATGGAGTCCACTTCATCAATAATACAGAAATAAAGAGGGCGCTGAACCATTTGTTCTTTATAAAGCACCATGTTGTCACGCAAATAATCGAAACCAAATTCGTTGTTCGTGCCATACGTAATATCGCAGGCGTAAGCATCTTGTTTATCAGCATGGTCCATACCGCTTAGGTTAACCCCAACCGTCATGCCCAGGAAGTTATAGATTTGTGCCATTTGTGCGCTGTCGCGCTGAGCCAAATAGTCATTGACCGTTACTACGTGTACGCCTTTACCAAGCAAAGCATTTAAGTACACTGGCAATGTTCCTACTAGAGTCTTACCTTCACCAGTCTTCATCTCGGAGATTCGGCCTTCATGCAGGGCCATACCACCAATTAACTGTACATCAAAATGCCGCATGCCAAGCGTCCGTTTGGAAGCTTCACGTACGGTTGCAAACGCCTCAGGAAGAATTTCTTCCAAGGTTTCGCCTTTCTCAATACGGGCGCGGAACTCTTCCGTCTTAGCTTTTAAAGCTTCATCGGATAGTGCTACAAATTCCGGCTCCAATCCATTAATTACATCGACTGTCTTCATGAGACGTTTAACGTCACGATCGTTTGTGTCTCCGAATATTTTCTTTACAAGTCCTAGCATGGTTAACCCCTTTCATGCAACACAGATGGTGGAACCGAGCCCATCCTCACAAAATTGAAAGGGCCATTTATAAATTCGATTCCGCTGCTTCATAAATTGTAACAGTTTGTAAGAGATGCCGCAATACAAGGTGTAACAGCCACATTTTTCATATATACGCACAAGAGCCCTATTCGCTATAAGCGAATAGGGGCTCGGTTTAAATTTCCTAGGTTCTGACTAACTCTCGAGGCCCTTTATACTTAGAGCATAACTGGCATCATTGTATCTTAGCCCTGTTCAATCAGTCCATATTTACCATCATCACGTTTGTAAACTACGCTAACTTCCGAGGTGTCGATATTGGAAAACACAAAGAAATTATGTCCTACCATGTTCATTTGCAGAATCGCTTCTTCCACATCCATCGGCTTCATCGTAAAGCGTTTGTTCCTAACCACTTCTAAATCATCATAATCTTGTTCTTCTACAGCAACAGCGGCACTAGCTCCATCCACAAACAGCGTCTTGAGTCCCTCTTGACGGAACTTACGGTTCAGCTTCGTTTTGTGTTTGCGAATTTGGCGTTCCAGCTTGTCCACAACGGCGTCTATGGAAGCATACATGTCATCGCTGCGATCTTCCGCACGAAGCGTCACGCCAGCAAGCGGAATGGTTACTTCCACCGTATGAAGGCCGCGAACTACGCCAAGCGTCACAGACCCTTCAGAGGTAGGGGGTGCTTCGAAATACTTCTCAAGTTTGCTGAGCTTCTTATCAACATACTCTCTCAAAGCGTCGGTCACGTCAATTTGTTGACCTCGAATGGTGAATTGCATGGCCACTCCTCCTTTAGTTACACCTTCATTATACCAAATTGTAAGCGCTAAGTAAAAAGCAATTCCTTACAGCCCTTACATTTAGATAACAAATGTTGTCATAGCGTTCACAAATAAAACAAGTCCGGTAAGAGCAACCAATCGCCCTACCGGACCAAAAGTAAACCTGTCGTTATTATAGTACGGATTCCACTCTTATATTCTCCGAATGAAATCACATAAGGTCAGGCTATTTGGTATGAATTTGAATGATTTCTACAGGAGACCATTGAGAACCCGATCCTGCAATAACATATACCTTATAGGCAGTATTTGCTGCTAAACCAGTTAAAGTCTGTGTATGCTTTACACCAGGAGCAAACGTAAGCGTGTTAGTCCATGGAGCAGCCAATGCAGTACCGCTACCATTTTGACCTAAAGCAATCTGTGCTGCAGTAGGTGCCTTATCATTTGCTGGCAATACTACATATCTAACTGGGGTTGTAGTGCCACCTGTCACACCATATTTAACATATACATCTGCTGTAACTGTACTAACTTGTCCCGGCTCAAAAAGCGAAATCGAGCTAGCAGTAGCTTGAGCAGTAGTCAACCGAACTGTCGTTACAGTAGACAAGTTACCAGCTGCATCCGCCAGCGTGATATATGTTGCATATTCTGTACCAGGATTCAATCCGTAAACAGAGAATGTAACCGTTGTTTCAGCTACAGTCGCCACACTACCATGGATACCACTTGCAGTCCCGTTACTAATTTGTCCTTTTTCCACCTGCAATGCAGTTGGAGCAGTTACATCAGCATTATAAGGAGCTACAACATAGTATACTGCACCAGTTACGGAAGGTGTCAGGTATACATCCGCTGTGACCGAACCAACATTACCGTAGGTTGCCCCACTTACTGTTGGCGCTGTGCTACTTCCGCCGCCACCGTTACCACCACCAGAACCTCCGCCCGTACTACCACCTGGAGCAGCAGTTGGGGTTGGTGTAGCTGTTGGTGTCGGAGTCGCCGTTGGAGTTGGTGTAGGTGTTACACCACCACCTGTGCCACTACCAGGATAATAGATAGCTGAAGTATTGATAATACCTACAGCCTCGGCACGTGTTAACGATCTCTTAGGACCAAAGGTTCCATCTGGATAACCGTTAACAATCTTCTTTTCCACTGCGGCTGCTACAGCACCTTTTGCCCATGCTGCAATTTGTGCATTGTCTTTAAATTTGTTCGAAGTTGTATTGGTGCTCAATTTAAGTAATTTTGCAGTAATTACAGCTGCCTCTTCTCTTGTAAGCGGATTATTAGGGCGGAACGTATTATCCTCGTATCCTCCGATATATCCAGCTTCCACGGCTTTAGCCACTTCACTGTAATTCCAGTTTGTGCTCTTCATGTCTTTGAAAGTTACTGTTGCTTTAGTTGTAAACCCTAACAGGCGATTTACCATAGTCACATACTCACCACGCGTAATTGCTTTGTTTGGTTTCACCGTTCCATCTGGGTAGCCTCCAAGGTAACCTCTATCTAGCCATTCCTGCAGCTGACCTTGCGCCCAGTGGCCTTGAATATCCTTAGGTACAGTTGCAGCAGATACGCTGCCGAGAGACCCCAATAACATACTAGTACCTAATATTCCGGTCATAAGACCGCGCCACATCTTCTTCATCCTGCTAATCACCCTCCTAATTGTTTTGATAGCTTAGGCTATATTGAATTTCTTCGTGAATGTAGTAACCTAGGCTAACATAGTGTGTGTCGAGGTAAGATAAACAGCTCAACGTATATCTATTACCCACCTTTTGCAGAGTTCTAACATTTTCCATAAAATGAATTTACAAAATAGGCTATTTTCTTTACTAGGATTGGCTATACTAGACACATATGAACGCACAAAAAAAGGATCTTGGAAGATTCCAAGATCCCTGCTAGCGCTGTCTAAATTGCTAACCATCTACTTATATGTAGTTCGGCTTCGCCGGATGATTATAATTTGATTACGTTAGCTGCTTGTGGTCCACGTGCACCTTCAACGATATCGAATTCTACGGATTGACCTTCATCCAATGTCTTGAAACCATCAGTTTGAATCGCGGAAAAGTGTACGAATACGTCGCCACCGTCTGCAGTCTCGATAAAACCATAACCTTTTTCTGCGTTAAACCATTTTACTTTACCTTCCATTGATTAAACATTCCCTTCGTCATCAGATGAACGTGAGTCTTGCTCACAATTCGACTATACCACCGTAACTTCTTTATTGTCAATTGGAAAAGAAAATGTTTACATTCAATAATTTACCACGTAAAATAAACTATTAAATTTTCCATAAACAAGAAATAGATTCGGTACAATGATCAAAAAAAGGAGCAGACGGTATTTAATACCCGTCTACTCCTATAGTGAAACACTGATAAATTATTTTTTGCGATCCATAAGGAAACTGTCTGGGGTGTAGGCGGCCTCGTAGGCGTTGCGTTGTGTTTTGGCCTGATTCCGCTTCTGCAGCCAGTCTTGAGCTTCGAAGCGAAGAGCGTTCATTCTATCTAAGATCACATTATCATGTTCCAAAATTCGATTAATTTCTTGCTTTTGTGCAGGCGTTGCTCGACAAATTTTGGCTTCTTCTGCAATTGAATCGACAAGTTTCTGGCGCTCGTCCACAAAAGCCTCCAACTCCTCATAGGTGGTCTCTTGAAGACGCTCTTCGATCTCCCGGGTGAGTTGATCCAAACTCCGGATTAATTCATCCATGAGCACTATCAGCCTGTCCCTGACCCACAGCGATCTTCGATGCTTGTAGCCAAGTTTCCCGAAGGTCGGTTAGATAAACAAGAGCCTCTTCAGCTTTATCTGGACTTTTACGAATGTTTGCTTCAACTAAAAGATAATTTGTATATTCATAAAGTGAATAGAGGTTGTTAGATATCTCATATGAATAATCTAATGTACTCATTAACTCACTTACTATAGATTGTGCTTTGCCAAAATTAAGACTTGTCTTCTCATAGTCCTGTTTACTGAGACCGTCAATCGCTGTTCTTACAAAACGAATTGCACCGTCATACAACATAATGACCAACTGCACAGGGGTAGAGGTTTGGACAGAAGACTGGCGGTATTTCTCATATGGAGATGTAATCAATAATCTCACCCTCTATATTTTATAATTATCCTAGCTGGAGAAGAGACTGGAAGACTGCGTCTGTAGCTTGTTCATTGCTGTTTCCATCGCTGCGAACTGCTTATAGTAACGTGTTTCATAGTTATCCAACTTTTTCACCATGCTACTTATCCGAGTGTTATAGTCTTTAAGTCTCTTTCCCATAACGCTATCTTCTTTAAAGGCACTACTAATGTCAGTGGTATACTTATTAGTACCAGCGCGTTTTGAGATAGTTTCTAATGGTGTTGCTAGTTGTTTCCCCAATTTGCTGAATAGTCCCTCACTTGATGCACCTGCAGCTCCTTGAAATAGATCTATAACACTTTGGGGATTATCATTAATCGCCTGCTTGAGCTTGGATTCATTTAGAATTAACTTTCCTCCCTCTAAATAAGTACCTGTTGTGATACCCATTGCACTTAAACCACCCAATTTTTCTGTGATGATCGTACGCATGGAGGTTATTGTAGATTTCAGAATGTCATCATTTTTCAAAAGACCACTTTTGGCTTTTGCTGTCCAGGCCAAGATTTCGCTTTCCTTCATATCACTCTTTTGCGCATCCGTCAAAGGAGCATAATCGCTGTATTTAGCTTCATTAACTTTGTTATTTAATAACTGCAATAAACTATTATAGTCTTCAACAAAACTTTTAATTGTTTCGAGTGCCTTATTTGGATCAGATTCGCTGCTGATCTTTGTCGTTCCATTCCCATCCGTCTTTGCAAGCAACGTTAGTTGCACTCCGTTTATAGTGAAGGTATTACTCTTTTGACTTAAGCCCTGACCGTTAATTCTGACAAGAGCATCTACACCCATAGCTATATCATCATTAACGTCAATGTCATTTCCGCCATTAAAAAGCGACAGTATAGAGTTTTGGCCTCCAAGTTCTATTTTACCATTCATACTTGTTGAATCTGGATCTGTACTCGGAGCCCCGCTTGCCTTGGAGCGAATAATGAGCTTTCCTGTTGCCTCATCGAAGCTAGCGATTACATTCGCTTTACTGTCAGCATTAACAGTTGAAATAAAAGAAGCGACCGTAGTGGCCCCTGTGAATAAAGATTTAGTTACACCAGCTTCATCTGTTTTAGTAAAATTGACACCATTAATGTTTAAACTATACTCTTTGTCAGTATCTGCATCTGCAGCCAATTCTGCTAATGTAATTTTACTAGACTTATTTGCTCCTACACCAGATGTCGTTAATGTAGTCGTTGTAGCCAAATTCATAACTTCAACTTCCATATCTACTCTGTTTGCGGCGGCTGTAGCTTCAGCCTTCACTGCACCTGTATAACCGGTAACAACGGATTTATTTGCGTTTAACGCAGATGACACATTATATTTATCTGATAACTTATTAATTCTAAAATCATATAGCTTACTACTGATTTCACGGTAGCTATCTCTAGTCCAATTTAAAGTCTCTTTTTGTTGGTATAGTTTATCCAAGGGAGCACGCTTGACAGCCATCATACTCTTAACCATACTATCAATGTCCATACCTGAGAATCCATTTACTCTTGTTACCAAAACAGCACCTCCTATACTAAATTCTCTCGTCTATGAGAATACCTGCAATCTCCATCATTTTAGCCACTAAATCTAGAGTCTTTTCTGGAGGAACTTCACGAATAAGTTCTCCTGTATCCTTATTGAGCACCTTGACCATAATGTCATGCGTTTTCTCGTGGATGCTAATTGATAGCGTGGTTTGGGGGCCCTGTAAAGATTTAACTGCTCGCTCGATGGTACGAATTAGCTGTTCTTCAGCAACTGATACGTTTTTATCCTGCTTCTCTTTCTGACTGATTTCCTTAGCATATCGAGTAGGATCTGCTTTACTTTCGATATTTTCGGGCTCAACTCCAGACGTTACTTCAGATCTGCTTGATCCAACCGTCATAGAACTAGCAGAAAGGGAAAACTGTACATTCATATACCCCGACCTCCAACAACGCTCAAATTTATACTTTATATATCGGTTAGTTTTAGGGATAATTTAGGATTCACTTAAGAAAAGTATAGTTGACCAGAGTCTCTAGAGGGCTTCAGCGCTAGTTCATAGAATAGAAATATAAAAAATTGATTTTTTCCGTAGAGAGGGACATCTTTATCTGTTTAATTAATGTCCTAGTGTATTTGAGTCCAGAACATTCCACGAACTGAAAGTGATATGGCATAGATAAAAATAACCTAGATAATCGAAGATTTCTTATTCACTTATTAATATTACATAGCAGTTCTGTAGGCCTTCTTCCTAGGTTTGGAAAATATAACTCTACTAATGTTTTATCAAAATGGACATATATGTTAACTTCATAAAATCGTTATCTTTTATTAATTTCATTATTCTTCTAAAATATAGCTTATTGTGTTCAAATGTCTTTGAGAGGGATTGTACAAGTTTAACTACCAAGTCCTCGGTTAAGGTTTGATGATAATTTGCCATTCCAATTAGATGGATCTTGATTAAAGAATAATGCAAGATCATACGAGTATAACTCTCAAATAAAGAATCACTATCAAGAGGCATTATATTTTTAAACACGTAATTGACAAGGTAATTTTCAAGCATGTATTCATGCTGAAGCATAAAAGGTGCGTAGTATTTTTCATAAGAAGATGCATAATTCTCAAGGATCTCTTCGTCTGAAGCATCTTTTTCAATATGTAAACCAGACATCATCTCTCCTGAGCACTCTAAATATCTAGATGAAGTAATTTCGTATTGCAAACGTAATACGACAAGTTCCCTGCTTAATCGAAGTTGAATGTCTAATCGATTTGGTATATTTTCAAATGCTCCTTGGAGAGCGTTATTTTCTACACTTGTAATATATTGCCCAAAGATGTCGGGAATCTCATTTATTCGATCGTTATCCACGCATTCTTGTAGTTCGTTATAAAGTAGACCTAGAACGAGCAAACGTTCTTCCAGGGTATAATTTTTGTTCTGCAGTATGGAAATAGTCACGTAACGATATTCATTGAAATAGTCCTTCCAATCAGAAGCTACTTCTTTATTCGTATGAATGGTTGCTCTTGTTACATCCCTTGTAGAGGGGGATTCTTTGAATTGATCGAAGCTAATTCCATCTTTACTCAACAAGACTAACCTAGCTGCTTCAGGACAAGATACAGTTAATGAACGTTCAACAACACCGTTTACATTATGAACTATTCTAGGATAAACAGCACAGGTATTGCACAAATTTTCTTCTCCTAAGGTCAATTGAATGTCACATAAATTTTCCTCATTTAAGAATGAACACCTTGAGTTATTCATTTTCATTTTCGCTACGTTATTCTTTGTAGGGTTTGAACGATTGCGAATCACATATTCATCTAGTTGTGACTTGATCTTATAATTTTTAACTTTTTTATATTTCTTGTATGTTTGCTCGTCCACAGTTACTTGCCATCCTGCACAGCACGTATCTTCACAGGCCGAACCAATACAAGTAAATTCTTTGACATATTGAGGAGTTAGCGTTTCAACTAATTTCGATGTCATTTATGATTAACCCCTTATAGACTAGTTTATATAAAAAAAGGAATGGGAATCCCATTCCTTTTCTTATCGTTAAAGATTAACGAAGCAATTGAAGCACACCTTGTGGTTGTTGGTTAGCTTGAGCCAACATAGCTTGAGCAGCTTGAGCAAGAATGGAGTTTTTAGTTTGATCCATCATTTCTTTCGCCATATCAACATCACGAACACGGGATTCAGCTGCAGTCAGGTTTTCAGAAGCATTGTTAAGGTTGTTAATAGTATGTTCTAGACGATTTTGGTTTGCACCAAGTTTAGAACGGGAAGCAGAAACCAATTTAATTGCATCATCTACAAGTTTAACGTCAGTATCAAATTTAGCAGTTGTACCATCAGGAGCTAGCGCGTTGACACCTAAATCAGTCGCACTGAAACCTTTACCAGTTGCTCCTTCAATTTTCAAATTAAGTGATTGTGCTGCATTAGCACCAATTTGGAAATCTTCGTCAAATTTACCATCCAACAATTTTTTACCGTTGAATTCTGTACGTTCGGAAATACCTGTTAATTCATTGTTTAATTCTGCAATTTCATCTTTGATAGCTGTCAGATCTTCTGTTGCTAATGTTCCTCCGTTACCTGCTTGAACAATAAGTTCACGTTGACGTTGCAGGATAGAATGAGTTTCGCCAAGAGCACCTTCAGCTGTTTGAATCAAGGAAATCGCGTCTTGTGAGTTACGGGATGCTTGGTCTAAACCGCGGATTTGACCGCGCATTTTTTCGGAGATCGAAAGACCTGCAGCGTCGTCCCCTGCACGGTTAATGCGAAGACCTGAAGACAATTTCTCGATGTTCTTGCTAGTTGCTGCAGTGTTTGCACCCAATTGACGGTGAGTATTCAAAGCTGTAACATTGTGGTTAATAATCATTTGATATTTCCTCCCTGAAATTAAATTAGTTCCACATCCATGTGGTAAACGCCGAACCATTAAGGTCGGCCGCCCTGCCGATTCAGCGTCTACTTCATATATCGACGGCAAGTACCAAAGTGTTTAGAGTAATTCGAAGTTTTTTTGAATTTTTTTTTGGAGAAATCTCTCAAACTAAATAAAAAACCTGAATCTGCATTTGTGCAGTCTCAGGTTTTGGATTCCTTATATGCGATATGTTGATTAGTTATTATTACTCTCACTACGAAGGCTATGGATTAATGCACTCAGATCAGACTGCTGCGGAGCAACAGATTCGCGATTGGCTTCTTGAATCGATAGGTACACTTCTTTGCGAAAAACATCTACATGTTTTGGGGCAGAGATACCAACCTTCACCGTATCACCGTCTACACTTAAAATTGTCAGCTCTATCTGATCTTGGATAATAATAGACTCACCTTTTTTACGGGTTAGTACGAGCATATTATCCACCATCCTTTCCCTCTATAACTGACTTCTCCTGCACCAAACTATGTTTCGTATGATAAGGAGTCCTATGTAAAACGATTTGTTTACCGGAATGTCCTAAAGGATTCATAACAATTGGAGCCAGAAGATTGATCGTCGACTGATCGACTGATTCCTTCAGCGTAATAATGCAACGGACGATCAACTCTGTATCGATCCCTAACTCTTCAGCCTCATCATCAGGCAGTTCGAATTCATAGGACGGATAAAAAGAAAACGGATCTCCTAACAGAAAGGATAATCCTTTTTCTCTTATAGACTGTAAATACCCAAAAGGCGTCTCAGGTATCGTGATTAAGACGAAGTCCGTTTCCTCATCAAATCCAGGTATACCTTTGGAGAAATGATATATCTGCTCCTCATCCACTTCTAGTTTACCCCAAGATAGTGTTTCTATAATCAAGTTGCCCACTCCTCAAAAGTTTCGCTCACGAAACTGGTATCCATTAAGATTATTATTTATAACACAAAAGCTATAGAGGCGCTTTCTGGCACGTCTATAGCTTAAGAGCTACGTTTGAAGATTTACTTCCGGTGGAATAAACTTTATGGAAGCATATTGCTGCATATAAATATTTAACTTGCCACGGGTATATTCAATTTCAGGATCATGTCTTACCACTTGAATATTCACTTTTGCGGCTCGAAAATCGATTTGTGGTGCTCTCGTTTCTATATGAATATCTACATTGTCAAATGATGCCGGACCACGAATCTCTGGAAATGAATTTGGTTCGGTATCTGTTCCATAGACTTCGGCAATGGTATTTCCGGGCTTAAAAAACTGGGCCATCCGATTGCCTTGCTCGACCTTTTTTGCAATACCCTGAAGATATAACTGTTGAATACCTGAATATATTCGTTTGTTCATATCGAACATATTACCACCATTATAGGCTGCCCAAGCTCGGGACTGATCTATGGTAAGCTCTGGCCTAAAAGATTGAACCGTAAGTTTCCCTGGAGTGGTTGTTATTTTGACCTCAGGTTTAGGCTGAGTAATCGAAAATGTTCCCTGCTCATTATCAATTCCAATCAAAGCAGGAGTCTGACGAATTTGCAATATCGGCTGCAGCAACGAGAACCACCTCTGTTATCTAATAAAATCTACTAGAGTTGTAGATATAATCTTAGCGCCTACAGAAAGGGAAGCATTATAAATATTCTCTTGAATCTTCGACTCCATAATCAAACCTTCGTAATCTGCATCTTCTGTCTTAGCTTGAAGTTCCGTCAAATTAATATTTAAATCACTTAGCCGATCCTGCATCAATTCAACGCGGTTAGTCTTAGCCCCTATCTCGGAACGTGCTGATAGAATAGTCTCTACACGTGTATCGATTTTATCAAGTTGACCAGATACTGTACTAAGATTACCAGATTTTAACCCAGCAGAAATAGTATTAATAATACTGAACAGATTATCCGCATCCCCAGTATAACCAAATAAATCATTACCGGTAGTACTAATTGGCATACGCACATCTTCACCTACAATAAACTGAATCTGCCCAGTATCCGTAGTAATCGGTTTAGATACATCGTATGTACCGTCTGCACCTTTAGTATAATCATATGGTTTGGTGGTGTATTGTTCGCCATTAAAGATATATTTACCATTTAGTGTACTGTTAGCAATGTCCACAAGCTGTTCTTTTAGCTGCAGAACCTCTTCATTGATACTATCGAGTGCAGACTGCGGATTGCTTCCACTCGCTGCCTGTACTGTCAATTCGCGAATCTTCTGAACAACATCTCCAGCCTGACCGAGTACCGTATCATTATAATCAAGCCATGAAATGGCACTATCCACATTCTTGGTGTACTGCTCGTTAGATGAAAGCTCAGCACGATAGCGGAGAGAATAAGTAATACCCACTGGATCATCGGAAGCTTTGTTGATCTTACGTCCTGTGGCAAGCTGTAGCTGTGTGTCGTTCATTGTACGTGCATTACGGTTTAAGTTAAGCAGAAGCTGTGAATTCATCATGTTAGAGGTTACTCTCAACATACGCTATATCTCCTTTTATCTGCCGACTGTGCCGGTGGAATTAATCAATTTGTCGAGCAGTTCATCAAAAGTAGTCATAAAACGTGCTGCCGCACTATAAGCATGCTGGAACACTAGCATATTCGACATTTCTTCATCTAGAGAAACGCCGCTGACTGATTGACGACGGGAGTTAACTTGCTCTACGAGATAATCTGAGTTATCCGTCTGACGTGCAGCCTCTTGGGATTGAATACCCAGCTGACCAACCATAGAGCTAAAAAGCCCTCCCACAGTGTTGCTTACACTACCGTCTGGCTTAGTAAATTTACTATCCTTCAGGCTAGTCAATAAGAGTGCCAACGTATTATTTCCTTTAACGACTTGCGTATTTCCATTCGCATCAACAGTTGTACGTAACGAAGTTGCGAATAAATTCACATCCGCAGCAATTTCCGGATTTAGCTTAATCGTTCCAGCCTCGCCTGATGTTACAAAGAAATCGCGTCCGACGCTTCCATCCATCGCGTAACCTAACTTGTGAAGTCCGTTAAACCCTTTGACAATGGTCTTGGCGTCCTCATACATTGTTGCGCCCTTAGGCATGGCCTGACCAGCGGTCAAAGTAACTACGGTACCGTCAGCTTGTGTAATCTTGGCATCACTTGTCAACACTGTGCCCTCAGGAAGATTGGAGCCAGCTGGCACTGTAATTTCAACGTCACCTGTAGCAATAGTGCTCGCCAAATCATTGAGCTGTTTCTTGTAATCGGCAACATAGGTATTATTGGAGAAAATCATACCGTATGCCTCGCCGCCCTTCAAGGTTCCGGAGGTATAAGCATTATTAAGAAATGCACTATCTACGGTTGCGGTAACTTCTCCACCCTCTACGAGAGGTTGTCCACCCAGAGAAATGTTATAACCCTCTTCCGTCTCTACAACAGTAATATTAGCAATTTTGGAGAGCTTGTCCGCCATCAGATCGCGTTGATCACGTAGATCGTTTGCATGATCCCCCATACCCTCAATCTTATAGATTGATTTGTTTAGATCTGCGATAGCAGTCAGGTAATTTTGAGCTTCTTTTGCCTTAACATCTATATTAGTGGTTAGATCCCGCTCCAGATTATTCAGTTGCGTGCTCATGTAGTTCATAGCATCTGTCAAAGATTGTGCAGTTTGCACTACAATCTTACGGGCTGTTGGATCTTCAGGGTTCTTACTTAGATCCGACCACGATTTCCAGAAGTTATCCAAAACTGTACGAATGCCTGTATCCGATGGCTCATTAACGATAGCTTCCAGCTTAGAGAGCGTATCTGCTTGAAGACTCCAGTTGCCGAAAGCAGCGTTCTCACCACGGTACTGATCATCCAGAAACATTTCTCGAATCCGATCGATAGATGAGAATTCCACCCCTGTACCCATTTGACCTGGAACGGTAGATTTTAACAATCCGTACGCTTCAATAGGTAAAGAGGCTTGCATATTAACACGTTGACGAGTATAACCTTCGGTATTCGCATTAGCGATATTGTGTCCAGTTGTATTAAGAGCTGCGGTCTGAGTAAAAAGGCTGCGTCTCGCCGTCTCTATCGAGTGAAATGTGGATGTCATGCTTCTTACTCCTCCTTATGTTCTGCTCCGGCAGAACACTTCATCAGTACAATTCTAACCTCGTGCATCAAAAATCCCCGACCGATTTACGTTGTTACCTTTGTCGGACGGACGATGATAAGTGATATCCTGATTTGGTCTTCCGACCAACAGATCCAAAGAATAATCTATAAATGTAAGCGACTGCTCTATCAGCTTCTGATTTAGGTCATTGGCTTCTTTCAGGCGATGCAAAGTGCCCGAAAGCTTCTGCTGAATATGCAGCAGTCGTGCCTTGTCTTCAGGGTCAAATATAAGCCTGGACAGCTCCGTTAGGTTCAGGTTCAGGTTGGAACGAATACCCACACCTTGCAAAACGGTATATGCGGCTAATATTCGCTCTTCCTCGAGCTGCCCAATTACCTTCATTAGCTTGGATTCACGGTTAAGGATGTCGATTAACGCATCCACCTTGTTATCCATAATTGTCTGTTTCTTCTCAGCGGCCAGATCCAGCATTTGAACATGCACTCCATCTAGCCGCTCCAATAGTTCTATTAATGTCGTCAATGCCATGGATGTTTTCACCTAATTCTCGGAGGATTGCTTAAAGTAAGGGGCGAGTTTCTCTGCTAGCTTAGATGCATCAACTTGATAGGTACCTGCGGAGACCTGCTGCTTTAGATTGTCGATCTTAAGTGCGCGTTCTGGATCATTCTTGCCAGTGTTTTGTGCTTGCAAGAGTTGAATCGCTTCATCAGAGATCGAAACCTCATCCTTGCGTGTGCTTTTCTTCATTTGTTCCTGCCTTTGCGCTTCCGCGCTGCGTTGATACGGATTAATCGCGTTAATTCGTCCGGTCTCGTTAATTTTCATAACTTCCACCTTCCTTCTAATATAAAAAAGCCGATAATCTTTACTAAGTTTATCGGCGTAGACTGAAACATTCTTTATAGCTGCAAACGTTTTTTTGCAGATTTTATAGGTCACGCAGCTTATCTATGGCACGATATGCACCATCAGATGTCTTTTTAGTAGTATCCTCAGCAGAATTTTCCTTGACAGCATTCGTGAGATCTTTCCTGAGCCGGCTACGACAGCTGTCACACATATGGCCATCCCGAATCAGTGTACCACACACTTCGCAAGGGTACATCATATTGGGTGCATTAGCTATAGAAATCCGGCCTTCGCGAATAAAGCGGGTAATCTCTTTAATAGAAATCCCCGTAGCATCGGAGAGCTCCTGAATGTTGGTTCCTTTGTTTTCCCGTAAATAATTCACGCAGATCTCATATTCATGCTCCAGCTCTTTGATACAGGCCGAGCACAACCCCATAAGATTCTTGACAAACAACCGGCCGCACCTTGGACAATTGTCTAGATTCATAACAAGCAGCCGCTCCTCTCCGTACATTCTGTGCAATGCATAATATTCTTATGCTCCTAGATTACATGATTGCAAGGAATTCGTCTATGGGACAGAAGAAACGCTACCAACCGCAACTAATCCTTAATGGAATGGATATAGCTGTTCACAATCATGCATTTTTCGCGTTTTAGGAACGCGCCCAGGTTAGGCTATAGATTTCTGCAACATAATCATAGTTAGAAACCATTTGTTTTAGAATTTCGGCACAAGCACGAATCGTGCTTCCGGTTGTATAGATATCATCAACAATAATAATTCGAATAGGATGGCTTATAGGTGAGTTATCTTTCAGCCAATCCTTAAATAGTGTGGAGACTGCCGGATTTGCTCCAAAAGCATTCTTCATATCTGCCAATCGCTCCGCACGTCCTTTAAAGCTCTGCTTACCTGTATGATGCGTACGAATTAGTAGCGGTAGCTGTGGAATCTTTCTATGCCGAGATAGGACATCGGCCAATCTTTCCGCTTGATTAAAGCCCCGTTCTAGAAGCCTTGAATCACTGACAGGTACCGGAACTAATAAATCAGCTGACCAAAGGCTGTTTTTTTTGTACCTTTTATGTTGAATAAGATGAAAAAACGATGCCTTCTGGGATGAAAGAGCCCCCTGTTGCTTTTCCTCCTTTAGGGTTAAATATGCCCTATCCAGCATGAGTCCAAGTAGAGGGGCATATCGTTCATTCCCGCGATATTTATATTGACCGAGCCATTCTCTCATCTCATTAGTGTAGGCTACCGCACTCCGGTTACATACAATGGGTGAGGGCTCAGCGCTGCGAGTGCAGTCTGGACAGCCTACATGCCGCCCACAAACCAAGCAACGTGGAGCGCGTATCCAAGGAATGGATTCCGCACAATCCTTACAGATACCAGGCAGCTGTGAGGACTGTGGGCTGTGCTTCCCGCAGGTTAGACATTGAGACAACGAGGGGGTGAGGAGGAGAGACAAAGATTTTCGTACCCCTATAAGCATGGTATTCATTTAGCCCCACCTTTACGGAAATATCCATGGCGGCGAGCGATGATATTCATAGTACGAATCTGAGCAATCGCTCCACGCTGGGATCGGCTCCACTGAGGGGAGGCAAATACAACATGGCCATCAGGATCATCTTTAGAACGACCAGCACGGCCTGCCATCTGTACCAAAGAGGCTTCGTCAAAAAGACCACTGTCTGCATCCAAAATAAATACGTCACTGCGTGGCACGGTAACTCCCCGTTCCAGGATCGTAGTAGTTACTAACAAAGAGATGATACGGTTGCGAAAAGCAGTCACCTTTTCTGCCCGAAATGAATCCTTGGACGAGGTGCCTTCAATAACCACGCCGGGAAAGCTACGACGAAGTAGGATCAGCAATCCTTCGATATGAGCTATTCGAGACACAAATAGAAAAATTTGTGCTTTTCGCTCCAGTGACTTTTGAAGATTTTGTATAAGCGATCTTGGCAAACTCTCACGCTTCAGACAGGTTAGAACCGAGGGTATACTCAAATGCTGCGGGATAGGCAAGGGATGACCATGGAAGCGGACAGGCACTCTGGCATGTGGAAGCTTGCCTAACCGGACCAAACGCTGCATTTTTTGTGGTGGCGTAGCTGATAAATAGATGAAAGAGCCGTCCACTTTACAGGCTTGTTCAGCGGCATAGGCCAACATAGGATCATTGTGGTAAGGATACGCATCCAGCTCGTCGATGATTACGAGATCATAACCTTGATGGAAGCGCAGGAGCTGATGGGTGGTTGCGAGCGTTAAGCGACCGCTCACCCAGCGATCTGCGCTGCCGCCATAAAGTACGGCGAGAACCTCCGCCGGAAAAGCCCGGGCGAGCCGCGGCGCGAGCTCAAGTACGACGTCGCGGCGCGGCGTCGCTACCAGCGCCCGCCCTCCGGCGGCGAGCACGGCCTCTAGGAGCGGGAAGATCATCTCCGTTTTCCCCGCTCCCGTTACCGCCCAGAGCAGAAACCGCTCTGGGCATGTACTGGCGGAGCGCTTGCGCGCCTCCGCCAGAAAACCCAGCGCAGCGCCAGCGGCTCCCGCCTGCGCTGGGCTCAGCCCCCACCGGCCTGCGGCCGCGGCGGGGTCAAGGGCGGCCGTGCACCGCACGGCCGGAAGTGCTGCGCTGCGCAGCAGCAGCGCACAAGCCCGGCTGCGCCCAAGCGCGAGGCAGGCCTCGCAATAGGCGCAGCCCATAAGCCCGCACGCGGCGCATGCCGTGCGGCCGGTGGGCACGCTGCCGCAACGCAGGCAGCGCGAAACCGCGCGGCGAGCGACAGCGCCGCGCCGCAATACGTGCGGCAGCCTAGCCGCCGCACGCATCATAACGCCAGCACCCGCAGGGAGCTGGCGGGCCCGCGCCCCGTGCGTAGCCGGGGGCGCATTGCCTACGGCGGCTGTAAGCAACAGCTGCCCCTGCAGATACGCCAGTTGTGCCGCCTGGCGCCAGCAACCTCCTAGCTCTGGCAATTCTTCTGCCAGCAGCGCTTCTACTTCCGGCTCCAATAAAGAGCGCCCGGCCACAGCCCGCAATAATTGTTCTGAATCCGATTCTAGTAATCCAGATTGAAAATCCTCTTTTTCACACCAATCGTATCTTTCATTCTTCTTATTGTCCTGATCTATTCCGAAACTTGATTCATTAGGCTTCCATATGAATATTCCATCATTCAACCACTGAGCCTCCCACAGTCCCCCTGCCTCTTTCTCCTCTCTCAACTCAGCCTCAAGCATACTATTAATATATTGCCCCCACTCCTTAATCCCCCAGGTGCCCATTGCGCTTCTTTGTTTAAAGTTGTCCCGGAGCTTCACAGCCCAACCTAGCGGCAACGCAGAAGAAAGCAGAACCAAACTATTCGCCGCTAAGGAACTCCCAGCTTTCTTCTCCGGTCTAGCTACAGACCACCACCATCTATCCACGCTAAGATCTAATGAAATTTCAACCCTCCAGCTCCCCCTACATTCCACAGCATATACAGCGACTTGCATAATAATCCCTCCTACCTCTCGCTTGTACTTAGCAACTCCATATTTGATCCCAAATTCACGACTCCGTCTCCCCAAACGCAAAAAGCACACTCCCCCAGTTCTTGGAGAGTGTGCTTCACCCGTTACTTACATATTTACTTAAGATCTGTTGCGCTTTGATTCGCATCCCCTACTTCCTGCCATCCCCATAAAAGGCAGCGATACAGACTGCCCTGACAGCCGCAAGTCTACTACAATTCCTTCATGCTGCAATTCTTCACTCATCTGAAGAGAGTACATAGATGTTGCAAGATCGATAGAGCAGCCGCTAGCGGCCATTTTGGAAACTATCCCAAGTGTTCCATCGCTCGAACCATCATCCATGAACGTTACTCGCAATCGTTTTCCGGTTAGAAGAGCTTGAAATGTCAGTGCCCGAATGTACCATTCCACAACAGATTCATGATTGCGGGTAATAAAAATATAATGAATCCATTTTCCGGACTGCGGTGTTTTACGCACCTTCTGCCGGTTATGCAACATATGAATCATCACTGCAGCGGATACATAAACAACCGCAATCCATATCAACTGGGCTACCATGGAGATGCACCTCCTCTGTATACCAACACTATATGCCGGCATTAAAAGGTCGGTGACTGCCTAGAACACCCATCAGGGAAGCAAGCTGTGTCTACTTAATTTCTTTCCTATATGTAACGTATTACTGTGAAGCTTCTACAAGGTTACCCAGCCATATTTAATCGAATTAATAACAGCTTGAGTCCGATCATCCACTTCCATTTTTTGCAAAATACTGCTAACATGGTTTTTAACTGTTTTTTCACTAATGAATAAATATTCACCAATCATTTTGTTGCTCTTACCTTCAGCCATTAGACGCAGTACTTCTGCTTCACGACGGGTCAGAGGATTGTTGTCGCCAGCAATAAATTTAACACCAGCTTCCTTCACCACTGTATCTGTAGTTACACCAGTCTCGTTAAGGTAAGTCATACGCCGCAATTGATTGATAAGCTTTCCAGTAACCTTTGGATGGATAAAGGCATGTCCTTCACAGACCGAACGAATGGCATTAATAAGGGATTCAGCCTCCATATCCTTCAATAAATAACCATTGGCGCCCTTACGAAGGGTCTCAAATACATAACTCTCATCATCATGAATGGATAAAATAATTACCTTAACCTCCGGGAACATTTCCCGAAGTTTTTGAGTGGCTTCTACGCCGTTCTCAACAGGCATATTGATGTCCATCAATACGATGTCCGGTTTAGTCCCGTTACAAAACTCTAATACCTGAATACCGTCGCCGCACTCCCCTATGACCTCGATATCCTCCTCCATATTCAAAATGCGTTTCAGCCCTTCACGAAAAAGCTGATGATCATCCGCCAAAAGAACCTTAATGGGCGTTTTACTAGAGTTTAAGTTCTCCATCACACTACTCCTTCCCCTTCTCCACATTCGTCGGAATATGGATCACGATTGTTGTCCCCTGATTCTCGGCTGATACAATTTCCATTCTTCCTTCAAGCAGCTCTACACGTTCCCGCATACCTACTAGCCCGAAGCTTTCCCGATTACCTTGCTGATTTTTTAACTTTTGTACATTAAAGCCTAATCCGTTATCTTTAATCACAATCTTAATTAACTGCGCTTGGTATGTAATCTCCACCAATACGAAGCTTGGGTAGGCATGTTTTGCTGCATTAGACAATGCTTCCTGAACAAGACGATATACCGCCGCCTCCATCGCTGAGGATAGTCGGTGTTCCTGTCCCCGGGTTTCCAGAGTCGTCCGCAGTTTCGTCTTCTCTTCAAAATCATGCACATATTTCCGCAAAGTCGGAATCAAGCCCAAATCATCGAGAGCCATCGGTCGTAAATTAAAAATAACCTTACGCATTTCTTCCAGGCTGTTACGAACCTGCCCTTTTAAATCTACTACTTCGTCCTGCACCAGCCCAAATTCCTGCTTTACCAGCATTCTTTCTACAATTTCCGTCCTAAGGACTAGATTTGCCAGCATTTGAGCGGGACCATCATGAATTTCCCGGGCAATTCTCTTCCGTTCTTCTTCTTGAGCCAGGATAATTTTGAGTCCGATCATCTGTCTGTTCTTCGCAGATTCGACAATTCTCGTCACTTGGCCTAGTTCTCCCGACAAATATTCGAGCACTACGCTCATTTGCGAACCAATTGACTCTGCACGCTCTACAGAATTTTCGACACTGCGCACTCGCATTTGTAATTCATCACGTCTGCTTCGAAGATAGACCTCTCGCTCACGCGTCATCATGAGTTCGAGCTGAAGCTCCGTAGCCTTCTCATAAGCAATACGGATATCCTTCTCTGAGTAGCGGACAAAGTCCCGGCTGACCTCTGTCAGCCGGATTCTGGAGCGGTGATACTGCAGCTCCAGCTTGTCTACCTTTTTCAACGTTTCATCCGTTTCGTCCATGACCCGCTGCAGTTCCTTGTTGAGTGCAGCAAGTTCATCACGTGCAACCTGCAATATTTCAAAAATCTGATACTTGCTGCTCTCCATCACGTCGATGGTATTTTTAATAACGCGATCAATCGCATCGGCTTGAAATTCCACGGATGCTTGCCCCTTTTCTATCGGATCGTATTAAGGTTTTCCTTATATATTAACATATCACGATTCGATAGTTACGGTCTTCGTTTTCTGTTCCCATTTTACAGTTAATCCTAACTGTTCAGAAACTAGTCTCAGAGGTACTAAAGTCCTACCCTGTAAAATAATAGGTGCTACTTCAGCACTTTGTCGCTTACCATTTAACAGGTATTCCTTTTTATTTACCGTCAGATCCAGTGCCTTGGCTCCGCGCAACACCATGATCTTCTTATTCACCTGATCCCAGGTAGCATTCCCTCCAAAAGCATCCAGCACATAACGGATCGGCACATAAGTACTGCCGTCTTTCACAATTGGAGCTACATCAATAGCCTTCTTATTTCCGTTTACGGTCATTGCTTTGGAGCCGATGCTCATCGAAGCTGTACCCTTTGGTAACCCTGCATCACTGGAAAGTGAAGGCATTGTGAAGGTGATATTATCAAAAGCAACGGTACCTGTCTTCGCCCGTTCATCTTGGCCTTCCTCTACGTTGACTACATAAAGTCTCTTCAGCGTAGCCGGGAATTTAATCCCTGATCCTGACAAGTCGATGTTTATGTTCTTCCAACCGTTCCAATCGATAATCTTCGCAAGATCTACATAGGCTGTAGCTCCACTATTGTCTACAAACTCAGCACGCAGCCAATTTAAGCTCATATCGCCCATCACATCAACTGACATCGAAGTTGCAAGCGCTGGAACGGCTTTTCCACTTGTGCCGTTAAGTTGAGCATAAGCGTACATTTTACCGCTGCCAGCCGTCATATCATAACTGAGTGACAGCACCTTGGAGCCTACTCTTTCAGCCGATCCGTCTACTATTGTTGCAGTCCCCTGTACCGCTGGCACATTGGTAGTAAAGTTGACTGGATAACTTACCTTCTCGAAATCTTCCCATGTTGTAGCTGCTGCTGTCGATAATACAACCGCTGTGCTAAATCCATCATAACGAGCAATAGCGTAACCTGTAGTAACCCCTGCATCCACAGAGTTTACAGTAAGCTTGCCATTTTGCACGACTCCCTTAAAGCCTACAAACTCCCACTTCAGCGCTGAATCTGGAACGCTTATGGTTGCTCCACTCTTCGTAGAGGCCTTTACAGGGACAGATACAGTTGTCCCAGCTGTCAGTGGCGCTGTAGCAGTGCCTACACTCATGCTGGATAGATCATCTCCACCCAAGACTGTAAGGGTTGTAGAAGCGCTTGCTACGCCGCTTTTAGCCGTTAAGGTAACGGTGCCTGGCTTCACTGCCGTTACTTCTCCTGCACTTACAGTTGCGCTTCCTCCGCTTGATGTCCAAGTAGGATTGCCTGCTGCTACATCTATAGGGTTATAATAAGTGTCATAACCTTTTAACGAATAAGTAGCCTTTTGTCCAACTAATAGCGAAGTGCTTCCGCTAATTTTAATTCCTTTTACTTCACCTTGTGGTGCGTTAGTATACACACCAAGCGCGTTAACAATGCTGCGCTGCTCTGTGCCATACTCTGTATTAAAGGTTAGTGTGGCTGAGCTTTCACCAAGAGGCCGGTCTACCATCGTTGTAGAGCCGCCTCCGTCTAAGTTAAGCCCTTTCCAGACTCCAATATTGGTCATAAAAGATTGCAACTCGGTCAATGACATTCCTGAGCTGTTGCCATTTTTTTCAGTAGCTATAATATAAACATAACGTCCATCCTGAGAGTATCCTAAAGCCGTACGTGCACGATAACCGCCAATGCTGCTAGTCGAGCGAGAGAACGTTGCAGCTTTTCCGTTATTTACAAGAATCGTATGTCCACCAATCATTGTTTGCAGATTAGCAGGATCTAGCGATTGCTGCGTAGTCTTGGATTTCAGGGAGTACACACTTGTTACCGGTTGTCCTACAGTCAGATGGGCAGTAACATACCGTGCG
This sequence comes from Paenibacillus sp. FSL H7-0690, assembly GCF_037980415.1. Taxonomy (NCBI): domain Bacteria; kingdom Bacillati; phylum Bacillota; class Bacilli; order Caryophanales; family Paenibacillaceae; genus Paenibacillus; species Paenibacillus sp. FSL H7-0690. The sequence continues at coordinate 6,462,459 of NZ_CP150281.1, forward strand.
GCTAAGCCATGGGCCCGCAAAATATAAGCTCCCTTTGGAACCGCTGTAGGAAGCGCAGCATTTTCAGATATTTGAGTAACTACGCCGTTCTCAACGAGCACCTCTGTCGGTGTGGTTGAGCTGTTTTTGGGACGATCGAGTGCGGTCCATACATCCGTATAGATGTACATTGCATTAGCATGGCTATAAGTAGAGCTTCCACCTTCAGGGCTATAAGCACCTTTATTGATACCGGATATCTCAAACTGTGCGCCGTCAGGTGCGGTTATCATTCCTTCAAAGCTGAACTCATCAATAAGAGGCTTGCGGTCCTTAGTCACTGCAAAGGCATACATTCCATCCAATTGCGAAGGGGTGGAAACCAAGACGCCACTGGATACTTGTCCACCAATCGGAGCGCCTTCCCCGCCTGTATTAAAATAATCTCCGTTTACTGCAGCCACGGCTCCAGTTTCCTTAGCCATCCCGCCAGTACTTTGACGTGTTGTCAGGTTTCCACCTTTACCTGTCATAACATCTAATGAAACATATGGATTGTTGAGGTCAACGCGAATAACATCCGCCAAGCCAGAAGCACTCGCTCCTGAACGTGTAGCCGTATATTTGTATTTCATCATAATGGCGCCCGAAGTAATTACTTCTTCTCCCAGCTTGCTTACTTTAAAATTAGATGTGGCTGCGGCAGCAATTGGTGTGGAACTATGACCAAACATTGCTAAGCCTTCACTGCCAATTACCGGCATAATCCACAACACACCTGCTAATGAAGCGGCAACCCATTTTTTAGTAGATGATAATTTTATTCCCCGAACAACTTCTCTACTCTTCTTCTCCATGAAAACTTCATTCATTTCGACGTAACTCTCCCATCTCTTTTTTACTCTTCAAGTCCGTTATCAAAAGTCTGGAAACTGGTTCCTATTTTTCTAGTACTCTTTTAATAGACTGAAAATAAGCGAAAAAGTTGCGAAATTGAGAGATTTCAAGCTTTATAGAGTCTCGTAGCACAAACTATTAACATAAAAAAAAGCCCAGCAGAATGCCAGGCTTTACCAATCAATTTATTCTACAAATAATCTGTTTGCTTCAGCATCCGATGCAACATCACAGCAGCTTGTGCACGAGTGGCATTACCCTGAGGTTGGAACTCACTTGTGGTCATTCCCAAAATAATCCCCGATTGCACAGCTTTAGCTACGAATTCTGCACTTTGATTCTGAATTTTGGACTTATCCTTAAAGCGAGCCAGTGTTGAGGCAGAAGTGCCGCTTAATGTAATAGGATGTTTGGTGTATTCCATTGCCCGAATCATCATGATTGCCATCTGCTCACGAGTGATATTATCGTTAGGCCGGAAGGAGCCATCCGTGTTCCCTGTAATAATACCAGCCTTAGCTGCTGCACCAATATAGTCTCCAGTTTGTGTAGAAGGCTGCACATCCCGGAAGCGCTGTGCGGTCTCGCGATCGCCTAGCAAACCAAGTCCCCGGCTAAGCATTACTGCAAACTCTGCACGGGTAATCTTTTTTTCTGGACTAAATGTAGTCCCGTAACTGCTATCGATAATAGTTTTTGCACTAAGCTCTGCTACGATCGAATTACTCCAATGCTTACTCATATCTGAGAAGGCCCGGGTTGATATAAAAGTTCCTAACACCTGATTACCCTCCGTACGAGCACGAATAATCGTATAGCTACCTACCGTACTTACTTTTGTTGGCAGATAGGCTGCATCGTAATAGGAAAGATCCAGTCTAGCAGCAGATGTCTGCGCATTGTTCAATGAAGAAGTTGTACGCACAGTGTATTCTCCAGGTACCGATAATGCCTTAGCATTAGAATAATTGCTGCTTACTATCGCAGTCACCCGGACATCCATAAGACTAGTAACGCTCTGCATCCCCATAGTTTTTAGCTTTTGCTCAAATGGGGAGAACGTACCTGCCGGAACCTTTTCTAAGCGGAACACCAGCGAGATATTTTTACTATCTGCAATCAAGCTAGTCGCTAATCCGTTCATATCGATATCGTCTAGTCCTACGCTATATAAGTGATCGCCATAACGTATCATAAATTTTGTGATTTTACTACGATTTACAGCATCAAGCAAAGGCTTTAAAGGAACAGTCACATAGGCCGATTGTTCTGTAGCAGGCACCTCAAAAGCTAATGTATCACTACTTGCCTTATACAGATATTCATAACTGGCCGTCAGGCGATCTGTGTTTAAGGTATATCTTTTTACAGATTGATTGTATAACGAACGGTCATCCACGATTTGTGAAGAGTCACTCTTCAGCAGCGCGTATTCTTTTCCAAACTCACTTGTTGCAAGCGTCCCTAGATAGGATGGACGATTTCCCGTTCCGGTGCTCACGCCGGTTAGGTTCTTAACAGAGAGAGAAGAGAATGAGGACAGTATATTACCGTTCAGATCCTTGATCGTACCTGAACCTGACATATAGGACAAATCGATAGTTTGCCCGGTCTTTACTACTGAGGATGTTGTTATTTTCAAAGCATCCCCTGACAAAGTGTAGTTTTGTACACCCATACTGCTCCCATCTGCTCTAACTCCGAACTGATTAGCGTAGAGGGAACCAGATGCCTGCATGTTTTTACTGAATGTAACCGTAAGCTCGTCGCCATTGATGGTGGCAGAACTAATCTCAGGTATGCTAGTTCCGCTGTTTTCCGAGATGGACACAGGCTGCAGGTTAATATAAGCTGCACGGTTTCCATTTAAATCGCTTATTCCGGTAGTCCCCGGAACATAGGATACAGTAACATTCTGATTCACCGCCAAAGCACTCTGGAGCGTTAGCGTGACCTGTGAGCCACTGACCGATACATTCGTAACATAGTTAGGAGTGGTGCCAACAAGCACAGAGAACTGGCTGTTCATCGGGAGGTTTGTCGTTGACAAGCCTTCATTGTAATTCAGAAGGATTTTATTGCCACCTCCGGTTGCACTTTGGAACACGGGTGGAATTGTATCATTGCTGTTGCGAATGTAGAAATCTGTGAAATCCGCAATATTTTGTCCAAAAGAATTCTGCAAAGGATAAGAGCCTGCATAATAGGAGACACGAACGGTCTGGCCATTAGAAGCATCGCTATTTAACCCTAAATATACAGTGTTCCCGCTGGAGCTTATGGAGTTGACCCCTAGGGATCCCCCATCTGAAGTCACTAGAAACTGACTATGTGCGTAAGAGGAAACTGCCTTTAAGGAGTCATTGAAATTCAACGCTACCGTTCTACCCGTGATCCGTCCATCTTTGGGTGTAGGCATGGAGGACTCGATAGTGTTAGTAACCTGCTTTGAGCTAAAGGTGCTGGCTGCATTTCCGCTTGGATCTTGAATGGTCCGCAGACCCCCTGTATAGCTAACCTTCACGTTCTGTCCAACCGCTACCCCTGTACTGAGTACCACATAGGCGCTGTCTCCCTGGATATAGACACTTTCAATTGTACGACTCTCATCATTCACCGTAGCACTAAAACTGGAGATCAACAGTGCAATGGAAGAGTTGAGACTCTCATTGTATTTTAAACGAATGGTCCGATTGTTCTCGAGTGATGCAGATGTGAGCTGTGGAGCTGTTTTGTCCTGAGACAAGGTCCGGAAGCTCCATGAATTTTTGCCGCTTAGTCCATCATAGATAACATTAGCATCAATAGCGTCTACAAAAGCTCCTTTAGCAATATCAATATAATAGGTTGAGTCGCTATCTAAAGCTGTTTTAGGCGTAATTACATATTCGTTTGCAGCAGTTGTACTCCGGTTAACAGTAACCGGAACCTGTGCGCCACCACTTTTATAAAGTGCTACGCCATTTTCCACAGCACTGTTATAATTCACATTACGATTGAATGTGACAGAAAATGATCTGTTGTTAGCTATGGATTCACTCCGGTCAGCCGGGTTTAGCGCGCTTACGTTAAGTCCTGTCAAAGAAGCCGTTGTAAATGTCCAGGTATACGCACCCGAAGCCGGAAATACATTTCCGTCTTGATCGTAAAAAGCTCCCTGCGGTATCGTCACCGTATACTGCGTACTGTTTAGCAAGGGTGATGCTGCTGATGCTGGAAGCAATGTTATAGTTCTGCTGCTTCCTCCTGTAACGGCTGGGGAGTTTACATTAAGCCATCTCGTTCTAGCATCGTTAGCTGCACCTGGAGATACTGTTATGGTTCCAGCTGCAGGCATCATAGGACGATCAAATGTAAGCTGTAGGGCTCCAGTGGTAGATACCCCACCTGATCCGTTTGCCGGTGCAGGAGTCACTGGAATCTCTGCCACACCTTTAGTAGAGAAGCTCCACACATCACCGCTTGAAATCCCGGAATACGTTCGATTATCAACATCCTTAAAAGCATAAGAATCTATAAGAACATAATAGTTACTTCCGGAGGCCAATGTTTTATCCAATGTTAGTTTAACTGTAGTAGAGTTAGCATCAGTCTGAACGTTGACTCTAGTATCATCATCCTTAATTTTGAACTCTTGTACGGTTGCATTATCTGCAGACGACAAAATTCGAATGGAACCTCCACCTTTTATCAGGTTTTTATTTAAGGTTAGACTTAGCTCCTTAAGGGCTCCTGCATCCACTCTTGTATTATTAGCAGGTGAAAAGTTGCCTGCCGTAATCGCTGTATTACTCTCAGGCGCAGTAGTAAATGCCCATGAAGTAACACCTGACTCATTACCATCATTATCCTTGAACAACCCCTTAGGGATTGTCACTGTATAAGTCTTGTTTGAAGTAAACTGTTGATTTAGCTTAAGCTCGTAATCTTTTGAACTACCAATTAGACCATAACTACCAATAGGAATCGTTAAAAAAGGTGAGCTATCACCTTGACCCGTAATAGTAATTTCACCTGACTGCGGGTTTACTTGACGATCAAAGCTCAGTCTAAGGGATGATCCTATACTTACATAACTTGCTCCAGGCGCTGGTGAGACTGTTATACCAAACTCTGATGCAGCGTACACTGCTGAATTCCCTATTCCAATAGCAGGATAACCCGAACCAAGTACTAACTCTCCCGCTAGAATAAGTGCCGTCCATATTGAAATTTTTCTTTTCATTCCGTGATAGACTCCTCTCAAGCCATACTATCGTCTTTATGTATATTCTTATATTTCGGCTAAAAGGCTGGCAAAGTTTAGTAGTCTACTTCTCTATGGTTAGATTCACTAGCCTTGCTCGTTTTCGCACGCAAAATAACCCGCAGAGCTGACACCATGGCCAACTTGCGGGTTAACATATTATAAGACCGTATGATGAATTACAACCCTGCTTGATCTCTTAGCAATTCTGCTTTATCTACGCGTTCCCATGGAAGATCAACATCAGTACGTCCGAAATGACCGTAAGCTGCAGTTTGTCTATAAATCGGTTTACGCAAATCAAGCATAGAAATGATGCCCGCAGGGCGAAGATCAAAGTTGTTGCTGATCAGTTGAACCATTTTCTCTTCACTGATTTTACCTGTTCCGTATGTATCCACATTTATCGAGACAGGAGTAGCTACACCGATGGCATAGGCAAGTTGGATCTCACATTTGTCGGCCAAACCAGCAGCTACAAGATTCTTAGCTACATAACGAGCCGCGTAAGCCGCAGAACGGTCCACTTTAGTTGGATCCTTACCTGAGAATGCTCCGCCGCCATGACGAGCATATCCGCCGTATGTATCGACGATAATTTTACGGCCAGTTAGACCAGCATCCCCTTGAGGACCCCCAATAACAAAACGTCCGGTTGGGTTAATAAAGTATTTGGTTTCTGCATCAAGCAGTTCCGCAGGAACAACAGGCAAAATAACATGTTCTTTAATATCCGCCTGAATTTGTTCAAGAGAAATTTCCTCTGCATGTTGTGTAGATACTACGATAGCGTCTACGCGTACAGGTTTTTCATCTTGATACTCAATCGTAACTTGTGTTTTACCGTCTGGACGAAGATAGTCCAAGGTTCCGTTCTTACGAACTTCAGATAAACGACGTGCAATACGATGTGATAAAGCAATCGGCAGTGGCATCAGTTCAGGTGTCTCGTTCGTAGCAAACCCAAACATGAGCCCTTGATCGCCTGCACCAATATTAGCAGTTTCTTCAGCTACTTGAGCAGGATCACGGTGTTCTAAAGCAGAGTTAACACCTTGGGCAATATCAGCGGACTGCTCGTTAAGAGAACTCAACACAGCACAAGTATTATAGTCGAAACCATATTTTGCACGTGTGTATCCAATTTCTTTGATGGTATTGCGTACGATGGCAGGAATATCAACATACTCTGATTTGGTACTGATTTCCCCGATCACCAGTACAAGACCTGTTGCTACTGCTACTTCGCAGGCTACACGTGCATTAGGATCATTAACTAAAAATGCATCCAATACCGCGTCGGAAATCTGGTCACAGATTTTATCCGGATGCCCTTCCGTAACGGACTCAGAAGTAAACAAATGACGCCCTTTAATAGACAAGTATAACAACCTCCCATATGGTTAGTCTGACACTGTATAAGGGATTCCTTAATGATAACAGGCCAAATAATAAAACTAAATAATATAAATAATTCAGGTTTGCCTGATTTCTTTTTATGAAGGATTTTTGCAAAATTTGATGCCTACATTCACTAAACTCTTCAAAAAATGAACCTTTTCCATATGGAAAAGGTTTAAGGCTTTCCTCAAAAGTCATATTATCTTATTTAGGGGGTGGTGTCAATTAAACACAGAACCCCCCGTGAGAGTATGAATATTGATTTCACGCTATAAAAAAGCAATATCAGATAAGGAATAAGGGCATCCTAACCCCTGATATTATTGAAAAAGAGACTGTTCAGCTTGCTTAATGAGTCTCTTCGTAATTTCTCCTCCAACAGACCCATTATCCCTTGAACTTAGATGCCCAAGGTACTGACTACGGCCAGAACCACTACCTCCGACTGCTCCTAACTCAGAAGCAAACTCCGTGTCTGCCCCGCCTCCATAATGAGCCCCATATAATCCAAATTCAGCTGCAATTTCATATTGCATTTGTTTCAGCATTGTCCGACTTTCAGGTACGACTGTACGATTATTACGTGCCATGTTACAGCACCTCCTGTGAATTTGTAAGATTACAGGAATATTGTGCGTCCATCACTTAATCTTCAATCGCGCCAATGATTTGTAACTTTGGAAAACAGTTTGAAGGTATGATTACGTCTGTTTACGGGCATTATGAATATATATCATTACACATTATTTCAAGGTATATCCACCACGAACCATCACAACAAGACCAAGTGTTTGACCCTCTTGAACAGTTATTCCACGACCATCACGAGGGAAGGACAATAAGTGGTTAGATGGTGCAGCTAGTCCATTTGTTAGATCTTTACCATCTGTTAAATCTGCCACACCATTCGCATCTTGTGAAACGATTACTGCTTTACCCGCGCGAACGATAAATTCAGCGCCTGCAGAAGCAATTAAAGTTTGGCCAGGCTTCACATCAACAATCACAGATTCATTACTGCTATTTTGACCAGGTGTAGCTACTGGCGCTGTGGTTGCACTAGGCGCAGGTGTAGCAGTCGCTACCGGAGTCGTCACTGTACCACCTGAAAGTGCTTTCTGAATTTGCTGATCTACGTAGCTTTTCGTAACTACAGGATCATCCGTTGTGCCAGGCTGAGAACCAACACCTGCACCTTCAGCAGTAATATTTAGCAGAGATCCAGCCCATACACTACCAGCCAGCAATACAGCGGTGGTTGTTACTTTCCATACCGATTTCAAAGAAGTTCCTCCTCATTATTGGGGATAAAAACCTATAAAAAAAGAATAGCCTCCGAAGAGGCTATTCTGTGCTTCGGTAATCGGAGATTACTTAGCGGAGATTTCTGTTTCGCCTTTGATCTTGTTGCCATCAGCATCGAAGATTGCAGCGTCTTTCTTAACTTTAACAATGATTCTGTTAACACCGTTGGCGTTAAGATCAAGTTCTTCTTTAGCACCAGCAGCGGAATCAATGATTTTCTTGGAGAATTTAACAGACCATTTTCCTTTATCAGATCCGTATTTAATCGGAGTGATAGAAAGAATGTTTTCTGATGAAATTTTGTTGCTAGAATTAACATCAGTGTTGATGTAGAATTCCAGGTTCGCTTTCAAGTCAGCTTCAGTTGTAGCTTCATTCAGGTCTTTGGAGAATCCGAGAATCAGTTCAGTTGAACCTCCGCTGGATACTACAGCTGAATCAAACGCAGGGCTAATTCTGCTAGTCAGCTTACCTTTTTGTTGTGCAACTGTACCATCGATTACGTTACCAGCAGTATCAGTAACACCATTCACAGCAAAGACATAGTCTTTAGTTTCTGTGATGCTGGAGCTAGGGATATATACATATGCACGAGCACGAGTTGGGTTAGTAGCAGATGATACTTCTTCGCCTTTTTCGTTCAATGTTTTAATTGTAACGTAAGAAGTGCTTGGAAGACCAGCATTGTTCAATGTGTAGCTGTTTTTATCAAGAATTGTGGATGATTTCAAACCGCTAGCATCAAACAGATCAACAGTGATCAAAGCATCACCATAAGTGTCATCACCAACAGATTTGCTATCATAGAACTTGATAGGAGCAGCGCCATTAACAACCAACAATTCTGGAGCTTTATCGTCAGTTGAAGTAGATCCGATTGTTACAGGCAATACTGCAGCAGTCAGTTCATTTGCACTGTAGGATTTATCTACGAACAATCCTGCAGGAATACGCAATGTGTAGCTACCAGCAGTTGGTACACTTACACCAGTGATAGTGAAAGTACTTCCGCTACCTTTAACAAGACTAGAATTGTGAAGCACAGTTGTAGCTTCACCAGTAGTATCATTAATCAGTTGCAGGGTGCCTTTACCTTTGTATACAACATTTTCAGAGAATTTCAGAACCAGACCTTTATTAACAGCTGTAGTAGTGTAAGTAACACCAGTTACAGTAGGAGCTACAGTGTCTTTAGTAAAGGTAATTGCTTGGCTAGCAGCTGTTCCCAAAATGTTACCCAGAGTATCTTTTACAGAAGCTCCGAATACTACAGAACCAGTGAAAGTTCCAGTTGAAGGGAAGCTAGTCAATGGGCTTTGAAGGGTGAACTTCTTGCCATTGTCAGTAGTCAACACTTGGAACGTACCTTGGCTTTCACCAACGGAGTTCAACAAGCGAACATTACCAACCAAAGAAGCACGATCAACTGTTTTGTCGAACTCAACTTCAACATACTTGTCACTTACTGGAGTTACGCTCTTGATTACTGGAGCAGCAACATCAGAAACTACAGTTACAGTAGTTTTGATTGGGTTAGGATTAGCTACATTACCTGCAAAGTCAGTAACGTTAAGCAACGATACATCGTAAGTTTTGCCGCTATCCAATGTTCCTGCAGACAATTTATACTCAGTGTAAGTATCATTTGTTACAGTTACAGTAGCAACTTGACCATTTACGTAAGCAACAATACCAGTAGTTTTAACTGGTTCGCTGAATTTCACGTATACATCTTTAGTAGTTGCTTTTGCAGTAGAGCTAGCAGAAGCAAGTGTTGGAGCAACTGTATCAGCAACAGTGATCAGTTGTGTGTAAGCTGGGATAGCTTCAGCAGATGTTGTTGTTACAGCATCGTTAAGAACTACAGTGTAGTTACCTTTAAGGAATTTAACTCCTGGCAGGGTAATAACAGCTTCAGTGTTGTCAGCGTTGAAGGTAACATTAGCATTAGCTACTTCGTTAACATCACTACCCACTTTAGTTACTTTTACTACGCCGTCGATAACTTTGCTGGATTCAGCCAGTGTATCAACATCGATTGAACGGTTAAATTTGATTACTACTTGTTTAGCATTTGGAGCTTCTGCGGAAACAACCTTAGGAGCTGCCAAAGTTACTTTTGTAGTGTAATCATGATCATTGTGTTTGAAGTTGATTGTAGTTTCAACGCCTGCTACAAGAGCAGTTGTCAATTCAACAGTTGTAGTAGTTTTGTCAGAGAAAGTAACAACTACTTTAGTTGGGCTCAATGCTTCAGCAGAAACGATTGTAGCTGCTTGGCTCAATTGATCCACAGCATAAGCTGTTTCAACTACCAAAGAACGGCTAGCGTTAGCTTTGAAGTTAGTGTCTTTAGCAACCAAACCTGCATTGATTACTGCTTGAGCATAACCTTTAGCCCATGCGGATGCAGAATTATCAGTTGTAGTTGGTTGTTCCAATTTCAAAGCGCGGAACAATACAGCCGCAACTTCTTCAACTGTTACTTTACCGTTGTAGTCAAAGATACCTTTAACAGTATCTTTACCTTGCATGTAGTTTACTGCAGTAACAGCTTCGATGTAAGGCACAGCCCAGTTCGATGCGTTGTAACCTTTGTCTTTGTAAGACAATTTGTTAGTTACTTCAGTAAGGTCGAACAATTTAGTAACGATCTTCGCGAACTCAGCACGAGTAAGATCTTTTTCAAGGTGAGCTTGACCATCTGGGTATCCGTTGAGAATACCTTTCGCTGCCAAAGCATCAAATTTTTGTTGCGGAGTTGTTGCTGCGTCACCAAACGCTACAGAGGCAAACATCGAGAATGCCATTGCTGTAGATAATGCTACGGATAAAATTTTCTTCATAACCTTTTTTTCTCCTCCTTGGACGTTCATAAACTGAGATTTTTCTTTAGTTGAGTAGCTCATGTCACTCATTAGCCGATGCACCCCCTTTCCCGAGTTGAGCAAATTAAGTATAAATAATGTCTGTGACGGGTATCACAGAAACTGGTAAACGATTTTAGGACATGACAATACTAGATTCCTAATTATACCTAAGTATTATACAATGTGCCTCAAGTCACGTAAAGCTAATTTTTCCATTTTGTTAAATTGGCTTTACCAGCGGTTAATTTCAGCCCCTGTGTAAATGACTCTACACCTTAAACGCAGAAGATTTGAAAAAGTTGCGGTTTCTCAAAAAAAATCTTCTTTTTTATATTTTCCGGTGTGATCCCATTAGAAGATACATATGTATGTTCTACTAACTATTGTTAATCATGGGTGCCTACGGAAAACAGTATATCATAGTCGCTTTCTAAACGTCATTATGCAATATTTACTAAGAATCATTAACACTTGTACTATTAATTTAAACATTCCTACAAAAAACAAAAAAAGCGCCGTTGCCGACGCTTGCTTCTATTACATTGTTTCTAACGAATCTTCATAGATAATTGGATCAATTCCTGACGCTTCTCAGGACTCGAGTTCACATTGTCATACATTGCATCAATAGCTGCGCGGTTCTCGCGGTAGCTCTTCTCATGCTTGATTGTAGTATGAGACCATTCGATCAGAGCATTCTCAGTAACAACAAGCTCGTTGTATGAATCGTGGAATCCTGTTGCTTGCACCAGTTCTTCCATGACCTCTTGAGTGATCTCCTGTAGTGCCCGTTTAGCTGCAATTTCCTTCTCCAACACTTTTGCTCTATTCTCAAACATATTCTTGGCTTTCATGTAATCCAACTGTGCTTTTGATAAAATCGGTTTCATCGATGGCTTTCACCTTTCAGAAAATAATATTTTCTACATTATTGTATCGTAAATCGGTGCAGATTACAAAATTTATGTCGCTGGTAATTGTTATCTTTACATCAAAACTCCGACCTACGAATACTTTTCGCAGGCCGGAGCACTTTTTTTTATTCTTTAGTTAAAGTTCTTAGGGAAGATGCTTGTACTCTTCTGTAAGAGTGCCACAGTAATCTTACCGGCCTCTGCTCTAGTCAACTTACCCTTCGGGTTAAAGTTATAGACGGGCTTCTTTTGGCCTGTAACGGTCACAGCACTTCCTTCCATAATCTTAGCTTTAGATATAGCTTCAATTGCAGGACGTGAGTAGAAATCCATGTTGCTTGTATCAACAAATGATTTGCTTAAGCTTGCCAACAGTTTACTGTCATTCAACGACATCTTGAGTTTCAACGCCCTAGCTATCATTACTGCGGCTTGTTCACGTGTTAAGGCTTGATCAGGCCCAAAGAAGCCATCACTGAGGCCTGTAACAATACCTGCCCTAGCAGCTGTCTCAATGTGTTTGAAATCCCATGTGGCCGCGACGGCTTCTGGCACAATATCAAAGAAGGTTTGTTTATTAGCATCATAGTTCAAAGGAATACTTAATGATTTCACCAACAATGTAGCAAATTCACCACGAGTGGTCAAATCATCCGCCCCGAATGCATCTGCTCGAAGATTAGTCATAAATCCTTTGGAATACAATCCATTCATTATATTTCTGCCCCAAGGATGATTCGTAATATCAACAAAACCACGGCGCAGCTTCATAACAGTGTAATAACCAAATTCATCGAATGGAACGGTGATGGTATGTTTTTTCGTATCTACGACCCCGCCCAAGTTCTCCCACTTACCTGAATCTGTATATCGGAATACTGTAATAGTCGATCCCACTTCATCCACAATGCTGGAGTTGAAAGTAAGCGTCAATTCACCACGTTGGGAAGGTACGATTTTTCTTGTTTGACTATACTGCGTAAAGTATCCAGTCTTTCCACTGGCATCCACGAAATGCGGGGTAACCCCGTTGGTCTCAAGATTAACGCCATCATTTCCTAGACCACCACTAAGCCAATAGATATCCGATACTCTCGAAAAGTTATTAGTAGAAACGGTTGATGTAAAGCGTAGAGCAAGATCCTGTGGAATCACAAGCTGCCCGCCCCCGCCTTCGGTTCTGTCGTCACTACCCGTTACGTTGATAATGTTCCCGTAATCATTCTTACGTTCAACAACGCCATCAGCGGGATCCGCGATACCAAACAACAGTTTTGTATTAGGATAATATTTTGCAGCACCAGAGCTAGTATATCCCTTCATAATCGTACCTTTAGGGAAGTTCAATTCCAAGGTTTTATTAAAGACACTATACTTCGTAGCTACCTTCTCCGCCATATATTGTGTATCAATCTGCACTGCACTAGCATAATACACATTTATAGTATCGCTTATTGTGGAGTTAGCACGAACCACTTGTATCTTAATGGGATTCGATTTGTCTGCTTTTAAGCCCACATAATCATAGGTGAAGCGATCTTGATTTGGCAAATCCGTACGTTTAATTGCTTCTTCTTTGCCAATTATTACTTTAGTGGCACCTTCAGCCTCAATATCAAAACGAACAAAGTTTTTGTTAACAACAATTTGCTCACCTACCGTCGCTACAGGTGACAGAAGACGATATGGAGCAACTTCCCGCACTACTTCAAGACGTTGTGTAGTTCTTGCCCCTGTTTTGTTAATAAGCTCTAGGGTATAGACTTGACTTCCTGGGGCATCAAATTTAATGTCACGTAATCTTAAAATAAAGTTTTTAGCACTGCCAATGTAGTCATAATACAGACCATTTGCAGCCACTTCATCAGGATAACGTTTAGGACCAATAGGTCCATCGGATTCCGTACCGTCAATTAGCAGCTTATCCTGCCCCGTCGAAGTAAACACCAGAGTAGAGCCCTGATAAAGATTCAGCGTTGTAGCACCACTACCTTGTAGTACCAAGTCGAATTTATCTTTGTTTGTTGTATATTTTTCATCCTTATATACAATCTCAGCCGGCAATGCCAGCATGGCATTACGCTCGACTTCATTAGAAAGGGTTGTAGTTGTAAAAGGTAAACGATTATCCCCTAAAGTAGGATGGAATTGTTTTACCCCAGAAATGTTGGTATCAATGATGTAAATTTTAAGTTCTTTTTTGATAATACGTTGGTTACCAGCATTATCTCTTGAGACTCCAGTAAACACGATTTTATTCTCACCGTATACCAGTGGTCCCGTCTGACTGATTGTCACAGTGAAATTAAAAGTTGTTTTATTTACTGTTGAGTTTTTTTCTACTTCAAGCTTAAAAGGATTGCTAGATAATGAGTTACTGTCTGTACCGTTAATTTGCACTTGTGCATTTTCTATATTTTCGAACCCGATATATTCCCCAGCGACATTAAGTTTTCTTTCTACACTGGAATCGAATTCGTAGGTCTGACCATCTTGCAGATTACTTACATATATATAGTTTTTCGATACATATGAAATATCAGCATTATAGAAGGATTCGGATCCTTTATAACGGAATTGTACCTTTTGTTGACCATTAGAGAACCCTGATATTTTATAAATATATTCATTTGTTCCTGTGCCTGCAGTTACATATTCTATGGATAGTGGTTTATTACTCAAAGGCAAATAGTTTGCAGTTATATCTGCTGGGGTTGTTGATCTATTTGTCTTCGCCATTATATAGAAACTATCCGTCTCTAACTGTTGGCCATTCAAAGGCAATTTAGAGATATTGGTAAGATCACCTGAGCCTGTATATCCAGGAAGGTAGTACATTTCTGTTATAACAGTCTCATTTTTCAAAAATTTATATGAATAAAGATGAGAACTGCTGTGGCTGCCATAATCTACAGACAATTTAAAGTCATTTACACCCGCCAAGATTTCTAAATCAGCTGCAGTCTTAAATTTAACCAATTTATACGTTGGCGTAACGCCATCAGGACCAGGAATTGTTAATTCTTCTGTCACAGCACTAATCGTTACAACTTTTTCGGAACTATTACCTTTATTAAGAGTTAGCACAGCATTTGTTGCAAACGGAGCCACGTTATATGGAACTAAGATCTGTCCAGTAAAACCTGCAACACTTGGAGTCAAATCAGCAGTCAACGTAGGCACATTATCATTTAAGATATTATAGTCCGCATTGTCGTGGTTGATGTTCAAAGAAGCGTACGGTTGATCCTTATCAAAGAAATATACGGATCTGTCTATTGTTATTGAATCCGAAGCATTTTGAATAACAATCTTAAGCGTACTTAATCCCGGACTCAAGTTCAGCGCGGGGGTGAAAAATGTTCCGTCTTCCAATAGGGAAGTTTGTAATGCAGTTCCTCCATTCACGGAGACACTGACTTTAGTGGCATTCGTTACTTTACCTTGAAGAGTAACTGTAGATACTGGTACGACAACTTGTGTTCCTTCATTTAAATTAAGCGCAGAAGGACCACCCAAAACTTTTAATTCTGTTACATAGGGAACTTTATCGTAAAGAACATAAAATGATTCTGAACGTTGGAGATTCCCTTGCATACCAGAAAAGGTCACCTTATTAAAACCTGTATACAAAACAAGACCAGATGCTACAAAACGGTTATCCGGGCTATTGGTATCTGTTGTTACCGCTCCCGTAGTCAGGTGAGTAGCATCTGTTACCCATTTATTAGATTGACTATCTTTTGTAAGCTGCTCTACAGTAACCTTCATCGTGGAAGATGTTACCTGAGAGTAGGTTCCTGTAATTGAAAAGGTAGGGCTACTTACTTTGTAAACACTAGAACGGTCAATAAGTCCCTCAGGATTAGGATTAGCTGTTGTTGCTACAACATCCTGTTTCAACAGAACAGTATTACGTAATGTGAGATCATCCGGACTGAAGAAAGTCGTGGAGCTCGTGGTAGCCGCTGCCGCTATGGGCGTGTATTTACCTGGGAACATAGAAACGATCAAAGCCGCCAGCATCAGCCAAACGAACGGTCTCTTAAAGCGTTGCATGTGTTATATCTCTCCTTTGAGTATAAATTCTCGTAAACCTTCACTTTGTTCTTTATCGGTCATAGGAAGCGATATTTTTAGGGAAAACAACAAAAAACTCATCCGAAAAGGGATGAGTTTTGTTAGTTATAGAAAATATTAGAATAATACCATTAATAAATTAAGATTTGGAACCTCTTTCCGGATTAGCCTTCATACGAATTCTTAAAAAGAAATCAATCAGCGGACGTTTAGTCTTACCGATCAAACCTGTAACTTCCGCACCGATCTGCAAGAAGAAGAGCATGATGCAGATGACTACGAAGGTAACCCAGTTCGCCTCGTAAAGAGCGGCAGAGGATTGAATAACAGCTAAAACTCCAAAAAATGCAGCAATACCATAAATAATGAGCACAGTCTGACGATGACTAAAGCCTAGCTCGCGAAGGCAATGATGCAAGTGACCTTTGTCTGGTGCAAAGATTGGTTTCTTCTGCAGCTTACGGCGCACGATCGCAAAGAACGTGTCTGACAACGGTACACCAATAATAAGCAAAGGTGTAATAAACGAAACCACGGCAATCTGTTTAAACCCTAGCAAAGCAAGTAAAGCTAAGCAGAAGCCTAAGAACAGCGATCCCGTATCCCCCATAAAAATCTTGGCGGGATGGAAGTTGAAGAACAAGAATCCGATTATGCTACCCAGAAGCAACAGGCATAACATGGCAACCATCGTGTTACCCATCAAGAAAGCCATTACCGCAATCGTAGCAATCGCAATCCCTGATACACCAGCAGCAAGCCCGTCCAACCCGTCAATCAGGTTAACAGCATTGGTGACACCAACAATCCAGAAAATCGTAAGCGGGATAGCAATCCAGCTTTCCAACGAAGAATACGTATTGTTAAATGGAATATTCACAAAATCTACAGTAATACCAAAACCGAAAACTACAATACATGCTGCGACAATTTGGCCCAGCAGCTTCAACTTTGCTGATAATTCAAATCGGTCATCCAAACCTCCGATAAGTACAATCAGTCCGCCGCCACACAGCAGCGCTTTGATGAAGTTGGCCTCCCGCGGAGTGAACTCATATGGAATAATCGGCAATACGGCAAGCAGGCCTAACACAAACGCCAGAAAAATAGCTAATCCGCCAAGGCGGGGCATAATTTTCGTGTGCACTTTACGAGCATTCGGCACATCTGTCGCACCAATCTTAATGGCGAATTTCTTCACCAAAGGTGTGAGGCCAAGTGCGAGTCCCATGCATACGATAAATCCAGCGATGTATATGATTAACATTTGATCAGTCGACCCCCATTTCTCTACCGCATTGAATTATACGCTGTTACAAAAACAAATTCCAATCCCTTTTTTAGGCTATTCATCTGATTTTCTAGGTGAATATCGGCATTTGACTAGACTTTTGTTACTTTATCTTTCTCACGCACCACTTTTAATGCGAATTTCGGCAACGCAAGCATTCTTTTGTACCGCGTAGGCTCTTTTAATAAACGGTACAACCATTCAATTCTCATTTTTTGGAAAACTTTTGGTGCTCTCTTGCTCTTGCCAGAAATTACATCAAAGCTGCCGCCGACCCCCATCATGATCGGAACACCTAACTTGGATTTGTGTTTTGCAATCCATGGTTCCTGACTATCCGCGCCTCTGGCCACAAATAATAAGTCAGGATTGGTTTTAACAATTCCAGCAATAATCTCATCATCCGATTCCGGACCAAAATAACCGTCATGATATCCTGCAATAATAACACGCGGATATTGCAATTGTAACCTTTCAGCGGTTTCCTGAATCACCTCAGGTGTAGAACCAAGGAGATATACCTTCCATCCATATCTTTCACCCTGTTGCATCAATTCATGTAACAGGTCAAAACCAGCTACCCGTTCGGTTACAGGCTCCTTACAATAATTAGCAGCCCATACCACACCGGTTCCATCTGGGACAACTAATTCAGCTGACTTCATTATCTCCATATAAGCTGGATCTTCCAAAGCAGCCATAACCATAATCGGATTAGCTGTAATCACTTGATGCGGGATACGGGTATGAACCGCCTCTGTCAAATATGCAACAGTTGCTGCCATATCAACCTTGGAGACTCTAATCCCAAAAATAGGAACTGTAGGTACCGCGCTTTCTGCTTTCACTTTAGATCATCCTTTATGGTGGAAATATTCTACGATTTGCCGTGCTGGAGCCCCTGCTTCTTGAATCAACGAGGAGAGGATCGTCTCCCTCTCATTTCTCCATCCCTCTGCTGTTTCCAAAAGATGGCCTATCTCAGCAGCAACTTGTCCAGCATCTAATGATTGGGTCGTGCCCACAGGCTGACACCGAACTCTGTCTAGAAAATGATCAATTTTCGGATCATAAGAGATACCAATCAGCGGAACTCGCCGCCCTGCGGCATAAATCAGGCTATGAAGACGCATTCCGATCAGCACTTCACATTGCCCTACTTCCCGCAGCATGTGTTGCGGATGACTGGCATCTTCACAAATACTGACCTGCCCCCCATGCTGGCTTATATTTTCTTCCAGCTTCTCCATCACATAACGTGAGGCTTCAATATCAGATGGAAGATGAAACGGAAGGAATCTTAAATGCAATGGTTTTTCAAGATTCGCCTTAATCAAGCCTTGAGCAAGAGCGTCCAGCTCCTTGCGATCTTGTTCCCAATAACGTACCGAAATACCTACTACCGGAAGTGAATCTGAAGACTCTGGTAATTCAGCAGCATCAGTCTCTTCAGGTAAAGATAAGCCCATCACCGGGTCAGGAACAACCTCTATGTTCTTCTGTTCTAATCCCATAGAAAGTAAAAGCTCGCGGGATTGTTCATCCCGCACAGAGATATAAGTACATTTGCGAAACACTGATTTGATTAATGGGTGGAAAAGCTTACGATTCACAGGTCCGATACCTTGAGCATAAATAAAGGTCGGTTTACCCATCCACTGCGCAAGCTTAATAATACCTAAATAGTAAGGAATACTCTTGCTTCCTGTTACATCTTGCAGCAAGCTGCCTCCACCGCTAATCAGACCAGAACTCTCATAAATAGCTTGACGGACTTCAACCAGCTTCATCCGGTGCACAGATTTCACTCCATATGTGGCGCTAGTCCACTCAGGATCGATGGACAAGACAATGGGTTCGATCTCTATACCTGCAGCTTGAGCATGTTGTTGCAGTGCAATCAATATAGATTGCAGTACCGCCTCATCCCCGCTGTTATGGAAACCGTAATAACCGGAAATAACTATCTTTTTAGGAGTGGCGACCATCGTTTCCAACACCCTTCTGCAATTTGCCATACGATTACGGCAATCACACCAATAATCAGTCCTAATCCAAGACCGAGCAAGCCACGAATGAGCGAGATCAGAACTGGCGAGTGAATATGAGCAAAGGTATCTACCATCGAGAGCTGACCGATTACAGCAATAATCATGATAAACGCTGCATTCCGATATCTAAAGGCCAAGAATGCGCCAAGAATTAATAACGGATGCGCTAGCAAAAACTCTTTATTACGCGGTCGAACGCCAACCGTATTTTCCAAGAATGTACGTAAAACCATTTCCAACGGACTCACACTGCCACCGTTACCTGTACGGGTCATGTAATAATAGCCAACAACCGCCAAAACAAAGGCAATGATAATCATCGCAAATGTGATTGGTGTCCGCAGTAGCTTACCTGTCTTGTTAAAGACAAAATCCCCACGATACAAAAGCACGTAAAGTGCCACAAGACCGATAGGCGCCATATGAAGCAGACTGACACCACGGAACTGGTTGAGAACCAGGCTATAAGTTACATTATTAAGCAGTGCTATCATAAACGGCACAGCGCTCAAAGAGATCAGTGAAGTCTTAAAATAAAGCACTAAGCTATGTGTAAACCGGCGTTGCGGGCTCATAGCCTTATAGGTAAGGGGATTGCTCCGTAGAGGTGGCCCCATTTCATTAACCTTACGAATGGCAAGCACAACGGCAAGCGTTGGTGCACTTATCGCAGCGGCAAGCGCGAGCGCTTGTTCAAACATTTCAGGCTTCACTAGCATCAGGCCTGCACTTCCAATCAGACCTAACACCCAGGCAGCAAGCGTGAGCTGTGGAATGAAGTAAGAGACCAGCAGAGCCACTAAAGACACTGCTCCAACCACCGCAACTAGCTTAAAGTAACGTTGATAAGAGGAATCTACAACCTCAAATGCCGTAGCTTGTCCCAGTTTAAATCCATTGTCTTTAATCTGCTCAACTGCTCCGCCTGGTTCGCTTAGGCTGGTAATAAGGTTATCTAATGTATCTGTAACCTGTGCCTTAGCAGTATTTCTTGCAGGAATCGTGTTTAAGTAGATCATGCGGATATTCCGATCCTTTGTTGCCAGAGCGAAACGGTCCGAAATTACTTTTGGATCTAAGGCAGAATCTCCCTCACTAAGGGAATATAAACGTGTCACATTATAATCCAGCAAATAAGCGAGCCTGTTAAAGCCCTTTTGCTGTTTTTTAATATTCTCAATTGCTGCAATCCCCATTCCACGTTCCTTAAGGAGATTAGCAAAGTCAGTGATACTGCCAGTATCGGCATCATCATTAAACCCTTTAACAGACTCACCTTCAAATAGAATCCGTTTAACACCCAATTCCTCATAACGATCCAACAGCTTCTTTACCGTGGCTTCATTATAAGTCAGAGAATCCACAAGACGAGGTACAATACTGAATCCCTTGTTATGCAGCATGTCCAGTGTAAATGGATCGGGCTGCAGCGGCTTCAATGTAGCGTCTTCTAGCGGGGTCTCGATGATAAGCCCCTGCTGTCCGCGGAAACTCCAGTCTCTTGAATTAATCCCAAGATTACTAAATGCTTCTTTAATTACAGGCGCTAAAGTATCGCTGTAATCAGCACTGGTAAACAGAATATAGGTATAGTTTTCATTTTCAGGTATGATCGTGTCCGTAAGATTAGCTATATCAGCCGCACCCCATATCATTAGACGACGCGCCTTACGGTAATCTTCCAATGTGCTTTCGTAAATCGCCATGCTCTGTACACCAGCGTCTTTAAGGCGATCTAACTGTTCGGAAATATAATCTTGTGGATTTGCACGATAGCTGGCTACATCAACCAGATCACGATAATCAAATACAAATTCTACTGTCTTGGAAGACTTCTCCGTCTGCAGTCGATCATAGACCACAGGCAAGGCTGCTATAACGCCAACCACAACTATGATCCACAGCCACTTTCGGGAAGTAATATTCCAACGTTGCCATTTTTGCCGCACCAAAAGTACCTCCTCTTTCGCTTTAAAAACTCTTTTAACAAAAGTAGAAACGGATCGTCATCCTTTTAGAGACGGTACCCGTTTCTACGTAAAATATAATTCACAATATAGAAAGCACTCTATATTTATTATTGTCCCCCGTCAACGCGAGCCATAACCTGTTTCGACAGTGCAGCAACCTTATCCTTAGCATTCTGCAGGGAGTCACCCACTACTGCAAAATAAACTTTAATCTTAGGCTCTGTGCCGGAAGGGCGCAGGCAGAACCAAGATCCGTCAGCCAGCAAATACTTCAGTACATTTTCCTTCGGCAGTCCATTTAAGCCCAGGGAATAATCCTGAATTTCTGTTACGGCAGATCCAGCAATTTCTTGTGGTGCATTAGAACGCCAATCATTCATGATTCCTTGAATTTGCGCAACGCCATCTTTGCCTTTCAGCGTACGGGACTCCAAGCTTTCCAAGAAGTATCCGAACTGCTTGTACAATTCCTGAAGAACATCATATAATGTTTTGCCTTGAGCTTTATAATAAGCACCCGCTTCAGCGATAAGCATAGCAGCAAGAACAGCATCCTTATCACGAGCATAATTGCCTGCAAGATAACCATAGCTTTCTTCATATCCGAAAAGATATGTGTATTCTCCGGATTGTTCGAACTGGGTCATCTTTTCTCCAATATATTTGAAGCCAGTCAGCGTATTAAATACAGTTGCACCATAATGAGAAGCTACAGCAGCCCCCATTTCGCTAGTAACGATAGTCTTTACAACCGCACCATTGCTAGGCAGCTTTCCTTGTTCCTGCAAACGACTCAAATAGTAATGAATCATCAGTGCTCCGGATTGATTGCCGGACAGAACAACAAATTTACCTTCATTGTCGCGAACTACCGCACCCATACGGTCTGCATCAGGATCTGTACCAATCAAAAGGTCAGCATTCAACTCTTCGCCCAGCTTCATAGCCAGCGTAAAAGCTTCACGCTCCTCCGGGTTCGGCGATTTCACTGTAGAGAATTCAGAATCCGGCTGTTCTTGCTCAGGTACAACATGTACCTGGGTGAACCCGATTTTCTCAAGTACACGGCGGACTGGCAAATTACCTGTACCATGCAGCGGAGTGTATACGATTTTGAAGTCTTTTCCAAGCGTAGAGGCAATCTCTTCACTTGCAAGACTGACCGCAGCAACAGTATCGGTAAACGCTTCGTCATCCTTCTCTCCTAGCCAGTGCAACAGCCCTTGAGCTTCAGCTTCTTCTTGCGAAATCCGCTTTACACCATCAAAAGTGTCAACCTCTAGTATGTAAGAAATGACCTTTTCGGCTTCGTGTGGTACAAGCTGTCCGCCTTCCGAATTATAGACCTTATAACCATTGTATTCAGGAGGGTTATGGCTCGCGGTGATTACAATACCACCTGTTGCTTTCAAATAACGCACGCTGAATGATAGCTGTGGTGTTGATCGAAGGGAGGTAAACAAATGCGCCTCGATGCCATTAGCAGCCAGTACAAGAGCAGCCTCAAGTGTGAATTCAGGCGAGAAGCGACGAGAGTCATGCGCGATAACAACCGAAGGTCTGCCTTCTCCAGTATGCTTTTCTAGAATATAATTAGCGAAGCCTTGTGTAGCTCTGCCAACAGTATAACGATTGATACGATTGCTGCCCGCACCAATAACCCCACGCAAGCCGCCTGTACCAAACTCTAAGTCTCTGTAAAAACGCTCTTCAAGCTCCTGTGGCTCATTCTCCAGAGCGCGAAGCTCTGCCTTTGTAGCCTCGTCAACAGAAGGGTCCTGCAACCAGCGGGATAATGTGTCTGCCGCTTTCGCACTTAATTGAGTCATATGAATCTCTCCTTTAGATATATTTATAGAAAAATAAAATATTTAGCTCAGAGCAAACATAATTTCTCCAGAGGCTACAACCTTACCTTCAACGGAAGCAGTAGCTTGTCCTTTTCCGATGCTGCCCTTAAGGCGGGTGATCTCTACTTCAAGAGTAAGTGTATCGCCCGGTACCACTTGACCACGGAAACGGAATCCGTCCAGCCCAGCTAAAAAACCGATTCGGCCGCGATTAGCTTCTACTCCCAGGATAGCAACCGCACCCACTTGTGCAAGGGCTTCTGTAATCAGTACACCCGGCATTACCGGATAGCCCGGAAAGTGACCTACAAAGAACGGTTCATTGATCGTTACATTTTTGATTCCTACAGCTTTTTTGCCCATTTCAATCTCGATAATTTTGTCCACCAGCAGAAATGGAGGCCGATGGGGGATGATTTCTTGAATTTGGTTGATATCCAGCATTATGACAAAACTCCTTTCGGATGTTGCACATTTTCTTTTATTCTTTGCCGAAATGCATAAAATTAGGCAGGTTCGGTAAAAACTATATTTATCCTTCACCAACTGCAGAAGTGGAGGTTGAGATAAGGGGCTTTCTCCACCGGATGCGGCAGCATGGCGGAGAGGGCCCTTTTTGCTGCCCGAGGCCCCCCACCATTATACATTTTTCAGCATAAAAAAGAAAACTCCCTTATATAACAAGGGAGTGGTTAAATCATCTTCATTTATGGAGCAAAAACCAAATCATATACATGTCTCCACGTACTCCACTGCAGAGCATCGCTTAACTCTTTCTTACCCAGGACAACGTAACCGACGGCCAGGCCGCCTCCAAGTGCAGCTACGAGAAGCAAGGGAATAAGAACCCATTGTATCATGGTCCATTTGGAGATCCCTCGTGGAGAGGGTTCTTTCTTCTCTTCCGATTTAACTTTTTCCTGTCGATCCATTCCTTCACCTCTACGCGCGCATGTTATTGGCTAGACCAAACATCTGATCACTGGACGAAAGTGCCCGAGCTACGAGTTGATACGTGCGTTGAATCTGCATCATTTCTGTCATTTCTGAGGTCATATCGACATTCGACTGCTCCAGCCATCCTGAGCGCACTCCAATTCCAGATGCCTCGCCTGCCGCTCTTTGTACAAAAGCCTGCTGTGCTGTAACCCCATCTGCAAGCATATAGAAATTCCCGTCGACAGCCTTTAAGGCATTCTGTGTCTTAGGTTCTACTATCATTATAGTACCCGCTACCTGAACAGGTCCATTCTCCGTCTTTTTTGTTAACACACGACCAGATTCATCGATAGCAGCATTCACACCTACAGGAACCGTTAGAGGTTTGCCCTCTGTATTTAAAACCGAGTTTCCTGTGTTATCAACCAATACCATCTTTTTAGCATCAGTCGTGTCAGGAATAAAGTGAAAATCACCCTGACGTGTATACGCTGTAGTACCATTGACCTGAACACCAAAAAGCCCGTTGCCCTGAATGGCTAAGTCGGTCGGACTCCCTGTTTCTTTAAGGGGTCCCTCTTCCCAATTCGTTGAGATCGAAGGCACATAAGTCCCAAAACCCATATTAAAGCCTAGGGGTGTAGAACGGCCCGGTTGGTCATAATCATCTGATTGCTGTTGTACACGAGTCAGCACGTCCTCAAAAGAGCCCTGCTTGCTCTTATAACCATTGGTATCCATGTTGGCTAGATTATCCGCTATAATATCAAGCCGCTGCTGAAGGCTCGACATGGAGACTGCTGCACTAATCGTTGAGTTGTTCATAGATCAAACCTCCTATAAGCTCTACCTGTAAAGCTCATTCCTAAGCACTGCCTATACCCTGCCAACTTCACTTACAGCCTTCTGCAAGCTGCCATCATAATATTGAACAATCTTCTGGTTCGCTTCATAAGCCCGATAGGCGGCATTCAAATCCACAGTAACCTGAGTAGGATCTACATTGGAGCTTTCCAGGTAACCTTGGCGTACTTGCATGTTATCTGTTCCGTTAGAGAAACGGATATCTGCCGCCTCTACATCATCAGCGTGAAATACACCATTACCGTCACGTACAAGCTCCTGTGGCTTTGTTACTACACTCACACCAAGCTTGGTCCCTGTCGGAAGTCCTGTTACTGGATTAAGCAAATTACCCTGCCCGTCCACTTTAAGGGTGTCCTGATTTCCTGTCAAGACAAGGGGCTTGCCTGTGGAATCAAGAACCTTGAAGCCACCACTGCTCAGTACCTCTCCTGTAGCCGCGTTTATTGAGAAGCTCCCATTTCGCGTATACAGATTATTCCCTTCAGCATCCTGTACAGTAAAGAAGGCCTGTGGACGATAAACAACCTCACCCTCAGGGCTTACATATTTGCCTGAACCATCAAAGGAGATATTTTGACCTGTCACTGGATCAGCTACTTGCAAATCCGTAGATAAAGCAAAATCCATGGTCTTGCCGCTCTCCCTTAAATCACCCTGTAAATATTGGGATATCGATTGTTCTGCAAAAACCCCAGTGTTAAGGCGCCCCACTGGCTTTGTATTGCCATTACTCATAGCAGAGATCAGTACATCCGGAAAAGCATGATTGACACTGTCAACCTGCTTGTACCCCGTTGTATTCAAGTTAGCGATGTTCTGTGTTGCCGTATCATGTCTACGCTGCTGTGTAACCATACCTGCAGCGGCTGTATATAATCCTCTTATCATGAAGGTAGTCCCCTTCCGAATCTTTTGCTACCTTTTATATCGGCTGCTTAGAACTTTTTCTTAACGACCTTGTCCAAATTATCTAGCATTATTCCGGTTCCCTTAACTACACAATGCATCGGGTCTTCCGCTATCCACACCGGAACATGTAATTCTTCTGAGAGGAGCTCGTCCAATCCATTAAGTAAAGCGCCACCACCAGTTAGAACAACACCCCGGTCAATAATATCTGCGGATAGCTCAGGCGGTGTACGTTCCAGAACGGACTTAGCAGCTGCCACAATAGAAGAAACCGGATCCCATAGTGCTTCTTTTACCTCGCCTGAAGTAATAGTGAGCGTCTGAGGGAGTCCACTTACCATATCACGACCACGAATATCCATTTCAGCCTGCATCAGGCCTGGACGCACGGTGCCAATTGTAACCTTAATATCCTCTGCCGTACGTTCACCGATTAACAGCTTATACTTTTGTTTAATATATCTTAAAATGGCCTCATCGAACTTGTCTCCTGCGACTTTAATCGAAGAAGCGGTAACGACGTCGCCCATAGAAAGTACGGCTACATCCGTCGTTCCGCCACCGATATCGACGACCATGTTCCCACTAGGCTGATAAATATCCATTCCCGCTCCGATTGCAGCGGCTTTTGGCTCTTCCTCCATAAAAACTTCCTTAGCCCCGCTCCGCTCTGCCGCTTCCCGTATGGACTTCTGTTCCACAGATGTAATATTTGTAGGGGCGCAAATCAGAATACGGGGCCGTGCGTACCAGGACCGGCCGCCAACGCGGTCGATAAAATACTTGAGCATCATTTCTGTGATTTCAAAATCTGCAATGACACCATCCCGGAGAGGACGGATTGTTATAATATTTCCAGGTGTACGTCCAACCATGCGACGTGCCTGTTCTCCCACCGCAAGGACTCTCTTCGTATCACTTTCAAGTGTGACCACGGAAGGTTCATCCAGAACGACTCCCCTTCCCTTAACATGTATGAGCACATTGGCCGTGCCGAGGTCGATTCCGATATCCTTGCTAAACATAATGAAAGAGCCCCCAAAGTGTTATTTTAATTGAAAAAACAGCAGTTAGTACTAAATTTAAAAATACCATACTTTAGGGGAAGTACACAATGTATTAAAGCTGAATATTTCCTTAAATTTCCGAAAATCTCATGGCTTTGATGCTACAGCAACCTCACGTTTTTTCCCCGTCGATTTTTTATATTTGATTTTTGTGGCTTCTCCCCCCCGAAGATGTCGGATGGACTTGTGATATTCGAGAATGTGCTTCACCTGATCGGCCAGATCAGGGTTGATCTCTGGCAGACGCTCAGTTAAATCTTTATGCACCGTGCTCTTTGAAACGCCAAATTCCTTGGCTATGGTCCGGACCGTATGCCTGGTTTCCACGATGCAGCGTCCGATTTTGATCGTACGTTCCTTGATGTAATCGTGCACGCTCCCGCCTCCCAACTGTGGATAGTTTGGTACATTATATGAGGGGCGGGCTTATATATTCGCGCTTTCAAGACATGACAAGCTATGGAGGGCTCATTTTATTTAATGGACAACCTAATAACCCGTGTTATTAGCATGATGAAAAGCCGTCGTTCTTCCTTTAGAACAACAACCGTTTCCCGCGTAAACAAAAGGCTCATCACAAACACAACCTTAAAAATCCTTATATACACAAAAAAATAGGGGGCTTTCGCCCCCTGCTATAGAAATTTTTATCGCTGTGGCAGTAAATCCGATGGATTGACTACTTTGCCATCTTCGTACACTTCAAAGTGTACATGATTTCCAAGGTCCTTTTCGATCTCACTGCGACCAGCTGTGGCAAGAGTATCTCCTTGCTTCACTACATCGCCTTGTTTAACTTTTGTTTCACCAAGACTTTGGTATACAGTCTTCAAATTACCTTGATGGGTAATTTCAATCACTTTACCTAATACCGCAACATCTTCCACTCTGGTCACTTCACCGCTGAGCGCTGCTTTAACATCGAACGTATTGTTGTCTTCACGGGCAATATCGATTCCGACATTAGGAATAAATTTGTCGTTATATTGCACCATAGCGGCAACGTGATTGTCCTCTGTACCATTCTCATCATAATACGGCTTAACTACTTCTACTTCACCTGGATTAGCTACTGGCCAAGTCATACTTTCCGTTGAAGCAACAACTTCAAGTGCATCTGGACCTCCGGTTGTTGTACCAGCTTCGTTAGCGGAAGTTCCTACTTGCTGCGAAGTGGCGGCGGTGTCCTGGTTGAGCGGCTTCTGGCCGGCATCCTGATAGACCCACACCAAGGTTAGTATAATTGCCGCTGCCGCCGTGTAGACTGCTGGGAATACCCAACGTTTAGATACCAGTCTGTTCCATGAAGAAGGTTTTGCGCCAGGTAAATCTCCCTGAGTTTTTTTGAGAGATTCATCTTGGTTTGTTTTGTTTTTGTCTTGTTCATTCATATGGTTATCACCTCAGTAACCAGTGTTACCGGGGTTTTCTCTTTTATACGTATCTTTCAAGTTATTTTTTCAGAAGAGTTGAGATTTGTGTAAATGAGATACCACTATAATAGTGTTTGAGAATTTGGGTAGCAGTTCCACCCTCTTTAGCCATCCCATTTGCCCCCCACTGGCTCATCCCTACTCCATGCCCATTTCCGAAGGTCGTGATTAAGATCTTATTTCCCTTACGACTCCAACTGAATTGGCTGGATCGTAGGCCCAGCTTCTCTCTCACTTCACGTCCAGTAAATATAGAGCCTCCAATTGAGACCTCTTTAATCCGATGTCCAGTGGTAAGAGACAACACTTCCATAGGTAATCTCGAAGATGATGAAATCTTAGTTGTAGTTCCTGAATTGGTAGTTTCTTTGGAGGCTGGAATGACTTTATCGTTTAGACCCAATCTAGTAAGTATTTCAGCAACAGTAAAGGTGTTAGTCACTGCATAGTTTGGGGTAATCTCTTTCTCCCAAGGACTCGTCACGCTGCGCAGATAGGGAATCGCTGCATTCCAATACTCTTCTGAGTTCTCAGTATATCCTCCACTGGAGGCGAAAAAGGAGGCCGTTATCGGCTGCCCTTTATAAGTCATGATCACTCCGCGCGTCTCAAGGACCGCGCGCTGCAGCTTTGCGAGGTCGGCGCTTCTTCCGCCGAGCTTCCATTGCCGTTCCAGCGTGTCCTTAGATATGTAAGCCTGATGGCTTACCGTATCGGTTACATCCGCCTCCGGAACGGGTACGCCGCTTCTGTCGCCAGCCACCAGGCGGCGCATGATAAAGGTGCGGGCAGCTACGGCCTGCGCTTTGAGCGCTTCAAGCTCAAAGTCGGCCGGCATCTCGGCCGCAAGCACGCCGCGGACGTAGTCCTCCAGCGGCAATGTCTCTATTTGTCCGCTGTGTGACAAATAGACAGAGACGTCCGGCTGCGGCGCTTCCTGCGCAGCCGTCTCCGGCGCCGCCGGAGGGGCCGTGACTGCTGGCACGGCCACAGGCGCCGGTTGTCCCCGGTGTAGCGGGACAACCGCCAGCGGAATCAGCAGCGCCGCCAGGAAAGGCGCTGCGAGCCAGGCGACGGGGATGAGTCGCCTGCGCCGGGGAGCAAGGGGACGCGAGTGCCAGCGCGTTGTCTTGTTTCTTCGCAAGTAGCGGAAATCTTTCATCTCTATGGCTCCTTCCGTGAATCACTGGTGATTCTTATAGATATGAATTTGCAGCAACTGCTAGAACACAATTTGAGAGAAATAGAGTTCCTGTCCTCAATCTATTACTAGACCACAGGCTATTAAATTGCATACAAAAAAATCCCCATCAAATGAGGATTCCATAAAAAAAGACCAAGCTGCAAACTGCAGCCTGGTCTCTCCTAATGATTGATATTATACCCAAGTTGGTTGAACCTGAAAGCGTGGTTTAACCTCTTCGTTTTTAGTCGATTCACTCTTGGATACTTCCGGTTTAAGAACTTCATCCTTCACGGTTTGCGCTGAAGTATCTTCCATGGAGATGCGCCAAATTTCCGCACCCAGTCCGGACAGTTTCTCAGCCAAATGAACATACCCGCGGTCAATATGATGAGTTCCGCTTACTTCAGTAGTGCCTTCAGCAACCAGACCTGCCAAAATAAGCGCAGCTCCCGCACGCAGATCCGTAGCACAAACCTTAGCTCCGACCAATTGTGCATTACCTGTAACGATCGCCGAGCGACCTTC
The DNA here is from genome assembly GCF_037980415.1 of Paenibacillus sp. FSL H7-0690. Lineage (NCBI taxonomy): Bacteria > Bacillati > Bacillota > Bacilli > Caryophanales > Paenibacillaceae > Paenibacillus > Paenibacillus sp. FSL H7-0690. The sequence continues at coordinate 6,492,239 of NZ_CP150281.1, forward strand.
GATTTTAATCTCAGCGTTCATGTTGTGGAATTCATCCACATGCATAAACCGGTTCTCAAATACGGTTTCTGTAACGACACTAGTACCTTCAGAACGCAGCAATAATGCCATCATTTGCGACTGCATATCCGTAGGAAAACCTGGATACGGCAAAGTCTTCAAATCAACAGCTTTGAGAGGCTTGTCACTGATTACACGAATACCGTTCTCGTCAGGAATAATGGTTACACCCATTTCTTCCATCTTAGCAATAACAGGACCTAAGTGATCTGCAATTGCGCCTTCCACATATACATCGCCACCGGTAATTGCTGCAGCCGCCATGTACGTACCTGCTTCGATACGGTCAGGGATTACATGATGTTTGACCCCATGCAGACGTTCTACCCCTTCAATACGGATAACGCCTGTTCCCGCACCGCGTACGATTGCGCCCATACCATTCAAGTAATTGGCCAGGTCGACAATCTCAGGCTCCTTAGCCGCATTCTCGATAACGGTCACGCCTTCGGCTAATGTAGCTGCCATCATTATATTTTCGGTCGCACCTACGCTTGCTACATCCAAATACACTTTGGCACCGCGCAGGCGTCCGTTGCTTTTCGCTTCAATGTAGCCCTGGCCGAGACTAATCTCCGCACCCAGTGCTTCAAACCCTTTCAAATGCTGATCAATCGGTCGTGTACCAATGGCACAGCCGCCTGGCAGGGAAATTCTTGTCTGACCAAGTCTAGATAACAGTGGGCCCATGACTAAAAAAGACGCCCGCATTTTTCGAACCCATTCATAAGGTGCTTCACAGGATGTGATATTTGTAGCATCCACCTGGATAATATCGTTCTGATATGTAACCCCTGCACCCAGAGATTCCAGCATTTTTGATATCGTCATCACATCATCAAGCGGAGGTGCGTCTACAATGACGCTTACTCCTTCTTCTGCCAATAGAGAGGCGGCTATGATCGGTAATACGGAATTTTTTGCGCCGCTAACTTTCACGCTCCCGGTCAATCTGTTGCCACCGCGGACGATAAATTTGCTCATTTTCGGTTTCCCTCCGCGTCCATTATTTCTTAAATTATTTTTTTAGATTAAAGTAATTGCAAAAAAGTTCTCTACTCCATCAATACGCCCATTTACTCGGGCATGTTCCTTAAAGTTCAGTGTTGACATAATAAAACCTTATTATTCGACACCTTTTGACCACTGCGACCTAAGACACTTATAACCAAACTACATCCCCTTAAAACATATATCGGATCATCCCACTCCAGCTCAGGTAATCCAGGAAGAACCCCGCTACAAAACGACCAAGTACAATGGCCAACAGCAAGTGCAGCAGCCTTCCCTGAGGACTCTTGGGATATCTTATGACCAAATCGAGCTTAAGGTTCTGCAATGCCCACCAAGATAATACAACACTGAGCAAAGATACAATCATTGAGACCATACTGCTGGTTCCAACTGCGCTAGACAACCCACCCGACAATATATCCTCCATGCTAACCCTCCGTGTTCGTATTACTCGGAAATCGACTCTTATATCATACTTGTGAAGGGCAAAAGAATCCAGTACTTTTACAAATTTTTAAACAATTCAACGCCATTATCCAAAATAATGAAGAAATTTTAACCTTTTTTCAATAGATTACTATAATAAAAAGCAGTCAAACCCTAAGGCTTGACTGCTTTTATCCTACTGTTGTCCTTTTCCTGTGGACACTTTAATCCGTGTAACAGCGCGTTGCAGCGCCAATTCCGCACGGCGGTGATCGATATCATCTTGTTTGCTCCGAGTCTGGAGACGGCGTTGAGCCCGTTCTCTAGCCGCTTCGGCGCGCTCAACATCGATATCTGTTGGCAGCTCGGCACTTTCAGCCAGCACGGTTACTTTGTCCTTATGCACTTCAACGAACCCGCCATGAACAGCGATGGAGATCGTAACACCGTCCGATTTGACGGATAACGGAGCAACCTGAAGTGGAGTCACAAGCGGAATGTGTCCCGGCAAAATACCCAACTCGCCTTCGACCCCTCTCACAATCAAGCTATTCACTTGCTTGGAGTAAACGAGATGCTCCGGCGTGACAATTTCCAACAAAAAGGTATTCACTTCCATTCCTCCTTAAAGCTTTACATTGTAAAGCTCGCTTCGAAAGCATGCACTAAGCTTTACGAAGTAAAGCTTGCATCGAAAGCATTAGCTAAGCTCAGGTTACATCGATTTCGCTTTTTCTACTGCTTCTTCAATCGTACCTACAAATAGGAAAGCTGCTTCTGGAAGATCATCATGCTTACCATCCAGGATTTCCTTAAAGCTGCGTACAGTTTCTTTGATTGGTACATATTTACCCTTAAAGCCAGTGAACTGTTCAGCCACGTGGAATGGCTGCGACAGGAAGCGTTCAACTTTACGAGCACGAGCTACGATAACCTTATCATCCTCACTCAATTCATCCATACCCAAGATGGCAATGATGTCTTGAAGCTCGGTATAACGTTGCAGCAATTGTTTAACACCTTGTGCCACGTTGTAATGTTCTTCACCAACAATTTCTGGAGCGAGCAAACGCGAGCTGGAAGCCAGTGGGTCAACCGCTGGGAAAATCCCCTTCTCGGAAATTTTACGCTCAAGGTTAGTTGTTGCATCCAAGTGAGCAAACGCTGTAGCCGGAGCAGGGTCAGTGTAGTCATCCGCCGGTACGTAGATTGCTTGAATCGATGTAACTGAACCTTTTTTAGTCGATGTGATACGCTCTTGCAGCTGGCCCATTTCAGTAGCCAGAGTCGGCTGATAACCAACCGCAGATGGCATACGGCCGAGAAGAGCGGACACTTCGGAACCCGCTTGGGTAAAGCGGAATATATTATCGATAAAGAGCAGCGTATCGCGACCTTCCACATCACGGAAATATTCCGCCATGGTCAAACCGGTCAAAGCTACACGAAGACGTGCACCTGGAGGCTCGTTCATTTGTCCGAAGACCATTGCTGTCTTCTTAATAACGCCGGAATCCGTCATTTCGTGATAAAGGTCATTACCTTCACGAGTACGTTCACCGACACCTGCGAATACGGAAATACCACCGTGCTCTTGGGCAATGTTATTAATCAATTCTTGGATTGTTACTGTTTTACCTACGCCGGCACCGCCGAAGAGGCCGACTTTACCACCCTTAGCATAAGGTGCGAGCAAGTCGATAACTTTAATACCTGTTTCCAAGATTTCCGCTTGTGTTGACAATTCGTCAAATTTTGGTGCGAGACGGTGAATCGGGTTCTTTTTCTCAGCAAGAACTTCACCAGCGTTATCAATTGGATTACCAAGTACGTTAAATACACGGCCTAATGTCGCTTCCCCTACAGGAACCGAAATTGGACCTCCTTGATCGATTGCATCCAGTCCACGAACCAGACCATCAGTAGAAGACATCGCGATACAACGTACCAGATTGTCTCCCAAGTGATTGGAAACCTCAAGTGTTAGGTTAAGCTGACGACCATTGTCCAAGACGGTTTCAATTTTGATAGCGTTGAAAATCTCGGGCAACTGGCCGCGTTCAAATTCAATATCGACAACCGGACCCATAATGCTTACAACGCGTCCTTTGTTCATCTTCTTTTCCCTCCTCGAAAGCTGTTACATCAAGAAGAAACGACGTTGTCGTCATATAAAGATGACAACCGTTTCTCGTAGAAATATAAGCATTTTGTATAGTGTAAAACCATACTTTCTTATATTTTAAGAAGAACTTACAGTGCCGTTCTTAAGGAGCTATGCACCCTAAGCAAGCGACACTGTTTCTCGTAAAATACAAGACAAGTTAAGCACTTAGTTTAACTTTTCTTGTATTTTAAGACTGCGCGTTCGCTCCGGCCACGATCTCGGTAATTTCCTGCGTAATTGCCGCCTGACGGGCACGGTTGTACGTAAGGGTAAGTTCTCCGATCATTTTCGACGCGTTCTTCGTTGCACTGCCCATAGCTGTCATTTTCGCACCCAGCTCACTGGCCTTGCCATCCAGAATAGCGCTATAAATCAAAGTTTCAGCGTACTTTGGAAGCAATACTTCTAGCACGCCTTCCGGTGAAGGTTCATATTCGTAGTTTGCAGAAGCTTCATGATGCTCTTGATTCCCTACTCCATCCATAGGCAACAGTCGCTCAACGGTTGGGATCTGGGTGATAGCATTGACGAATTGATTGTAACAAACATACAACTCATCATACGTACCATCTACAAACTGCTGTACTGCCGAATTCGCGATAGACTTGATGTCAGCAAACTTCGGCGCATCCGACAGCTCAGTAACTTCCTGTACAATCGGATATTCACGGCGACGTAGAAAGTCACGGCCCTTACGACCAATAACAAACAATGCGTACTCATCTTTGGACTTATGCTTCTCCGCGATGAGCATTGTCACCTTACGCAAAATATTAGCGTTGTAACCACCTGCAAGCCCTCTATCAGAGGTAACGATTAGATAACCAGTCTTCTTCACAGGGCGGCTAACCAGCATAGGGTGTTGAACACCTTCTGTGCCAGCCGCAATGCTCGATACAACCTCTTTTAGCTTCTCAGCATAAGGACGGGCGGCAATTGCCTTCTCCTGAGCTTTTCTCAGCTTGGATGCGGCTACCATTTCCATCGCTTTTGTGATCTGTCTTGTGTTTTGAACACTCTTAATTTGACGTTTAATATCACGCATGCTTCTTGCCATGATTTCACCACCTTAGAGCTTTGACGGAGTCAAAGCTAACTTCGTAAGCATCATCTTAGCTTTAACGGAGTCAAAGCTAACTTCGTAAGCATTCTCTTAACTTTGACGAAGTCAAAGCTACTTCATAAGCACAGCCTGAGCTTCGGCAGAGCCAAAGCTCACTTAGTAAAATCCGTTAAAGTCTATCTATATTAGCTAGTAGCGAAACCTCTTTTAAAGGTATCAATCGCTGCTTTAAGAGCGGCTTCGTTATCAGCTGTCAAATCTTTTGTATCCCTGATGGATTGAGCTACATCAGCAGCACTGCTATCCATGTAAGCAAGGAATTCCTTTTCAAAACGTTTTACGTCTTTAACTGGAATATCATCCAAATATCCTTTTACAGCTGTGTACAAGCTAAGCACTTGATGCTCAACAGACAACGGCTGATTCACACCTTGTTTCAGAACTTCCATCATACGTGCCCCGCGATTTAGACGGGCGAGTGTAGATTTATCAAGATCTGAGCCGAACTGTGAGAAGGCTTGAAGTTCGCGATATTGGGCAAGATCCAGACGGAGCGAGCCGGCTACCTTCTTCATCGCTTTGATTTGAGCGGAGCCCCCTACACGGGAAACGGAAATACCGACGTTGATTGCCGGACGTTGACCAGAGTAGAACAGATCGGATTCAAGGAAGATTTGACCATCTGTAATCGAGATTACGTTCGTAGGAATGTAAGCTGATACGTCAGATGCCTGTGTTTCGATAAATGGAAGTGCGGTTAATGAACCACCACCGAGCTCATCACTAAGCTTAGCTGCACGCTCCAAAAGACGGGAGTGCAAGTAGAATACGTCACCCGGGAATGCTTCACGACCCGGTGGACGACGAAGCAGCAAGGACAATTCGCGATAAGCCGAAGCTTGTTTCGAAAGGTCATCGTAAATGATCAGTACGTGCTCGCCCTTGTACATGAAGTATTCGCCCATTGCGCAACCTGCGTATGGAGCAATGTACAACAATGGGGACGGCTCGGAAGCCGATGCAGTTACAACGATTGTATATTCCAAAGCGCCATGACGGCGAAGAGTTTCTACAACCTGTGCTACTGTGGATTGCTTTTGACCAATGGCAACATAAATACATTTCATGCCGTTGCCTTTTTGGTTGATAATCGCGTCAATTGCGATTGCAGTCTTACCTGTTTGACGGTCACCAATGATAAGTTCGCGTTGTCCACGACCGATTGGTACCATCGCATCAATGGCTTTAAGACCTGTTTGCATCGGTTCATGTACCGATTTACGATCGATAACACCTGGTGCATTATTTTCTACAGGACGGAATTCAGTTGTAGCAATTGGGCCTTTGCCGTCAAGCGGCATACCAAGTGCGTTAACTACACGACCGAGCAGAGCTTCACCAACAGGAACTTGCATAATTTGTCCTGTACGTTTTACTTGATCGCCTTCACGAATTTCCTTGTACTCACCCAGAATAACAACACCGACGTTGCTTTCTTCCAGATTGAGCGCCATGCCCACTACTCCGTTGGAGAACTCTAGCAATTCGCCAGCCATTGCGTTTTCCAGACCGTAGACACGGGCGATACCGTCGCCGACTTGAATGACGGTGCCGACTTCGGCAACTTCGATATCGGCTTTATATTCCTCAATTTGACTTTTGATCAAAGTGCTGATCTCTTCAGGTCTGATGCCCAATATCCTCACCCCTATCTTCTATGCTTATCATTAAAGGATTTCTCGAGACGCTCCAATTTGTTAGACAGACTGCCGTCATACAGCGTATCGCCGATATAAACTTTCAGTCCTCCCAACAGGCTTGGGTCCACCACATTCGTAATCCGGATTTTACGGTTTACGAGTTGGCCGAATTCTGCAGCTACAGCTGCTTTTTCTTCTTCACTTAAAGAATAAACAGAGTATACCTTAGCATCACCAATGCCAAGAGCGTCTCCTTCAATCTTGATATACGTATCCAGCAGATCGGCAAAAATATCGGTTCTGCCTCGCTCTACTAACAATTCTACAATGTTCATCACGATGGGAGAGAGCTTATCTTGAAGCGCTGTGCGCAGCACTTTCAGCTTGTCGGACTCCGAGATGCGCGGTGCAAGAATAAACCGCTTTATCTCTTGGTCGGAATGTAATAATCCAACCACTGCCTTGAGCTCTTCTTCTACTTCAAGGGTAATCCCTTTCTCTACCGCTGCACTGTACAATGCTCTAGCGTAGCGCTTGGCAACTACCGTATCGCGGCTCATGATTGGCCTCCTACCTCTTTGAGGTATTGGTTCACAAGTTGCTCCTGCTCGCCGTTAGCACTAACTTCTTTCTTAAGAAGTTTAGAAGCAATACGAACAGATGCCGTTCCAATTTCGCTGCGCAACTCTTCCACTGCTTTGTTCTTTTCGTTCTCGATATCGCGCACGGCCTCTTCTTTGACACGTGCTGCATCTGCTTTGGCTTGTGCCAAAGTTTGTTCTACCTGTAGATTGCTTGTGATTTGCGATTGTTGAATAATCTGTTGAGCTTCCTGGCGTGCACTGTTCAGCGCTTGCTTCTGCTCTTCCACATACGCGACCGCTTGTTCTCTAGTCTTCGCAGCTTCGTCCATTTGCTGCATTACCAGCTCACGGCGTTTCTCCATAACTGCAAAAAGTTTGCTGAACGCATACTTGCTAAGCAAGAAATATAAAATCCCAAAGGCGACAATTGAAAATACTATGTTTGTCCAAACAATATCCACTGAGGTCACTCCCTTCCGTTACCGCGTCATGCGGACGTATACAAAAGTAAGGCGCGGATGGCATCGGCCGTCCCCGCCAAACCGTAACTACGGTTTATTAAGTAAACATAATCAGGAATGCGATAACTGTTGCTGCCAACGGAATAACTTCGACGATACCTACACCAATAAACATTGTTGTTTGCAAAGCATTTTTCGCTTCTGGTTGACGAGCGATGGACTCAACTGTTCTACTAACGATCATACCGTTACCAAGACCTGCGCCAAGTGCACCCAATCCAACCGCTATTGCTGCTGCTAAAAATTCCATTTGTAAATATCCTCCTTTAATTTCGGTTCATATTTGTGTTTAATGATATAAGATATCTCCCACGAAGGAAAATCAGACGATAGCCGTTCTCTTCGCAGCAGTTCATTAATGTGCTTCTTCTTCGTGAATCGTCATCTGTGCGATATAAACCATCGTCAGAATCGTAAAGATAAACGCTTGTAGTGCCCCGACGAAAATACTGAAGCCCTGCCATACAGCCAGGAACGGAATACTGAGAATCCCCAGCTTCAAAATGACTGTAATCAGTACTTCTCCGGCGAAAATGTTAGCGAATAGACGAATAGCCAACGCTACAGGTTTTGCCAGGTTTTCGATAATGTTCAGTGGCAAAAAGATTGGAAACGGCTCGATGTAGTGTTTGAAATAATGTTTGCCGTTGAGCTTAATGCCCAGAAAGTTCATCAGTACAAATACTATGATTGCCAATCCTGCAGTGACGTTAATGTCAGCAGTTGGCGACTTGTACCATAAAATTTCTGCATGCTCACCATTCGCCAAGTTCTTAGTTGCTTCAATCACGTGGCCAAACACTGTTACAGGTCCATGCGCCTCAGTTACAACGGAGAAAGGCAATCCAAGTAGATTGGAAACAAAGATAAACAGAATCAATGTCAACCCTAAAGATATGTAAGGTTTTCCTTTCTTCAGATCCATGGCACTGCTTATGACACCCTCTACAAATTCCACAACCCATTCCATGAAGTTCTGAAGCTTGGATGGATTTTCAACGGAAAGCTTACGAACCGAAAGCATAACCAGAACAAACACCACTGTACAACTGATCAGAAGCATCAACACGGCGGATAAATCTATCGGTATTCCCCCGACAAATATTTTCGGCATGTCATGCATAGTATCATCCCCCTTTCTCTTTAATCTGGTTAAAGCTTATTCTTCACACTCAGATATATCCCCGCAGGAATGGCGAGAAGCTGAGGAATGAATACGCCCGAAACAGTTGCTACCAGGGAGAAATGCTCAATCTTGACCGAGAACATGGTGACCAAAATTGCGAAGCTAATCCGTGTAACAAAACCGAGGCTGAAGGCATTCCCTTCGTTGCTCGCAATCGACTGCGTAACCCGTCGAACCTTGACGGCCAGATAACGAAAGTTTACCAATCCCGCCACCAGACCCAGAGTCATGCCCAGTGTAATTGCCCGGGTCTCATGATGAAGCACCCAGCCCATTAAGAGTCCTGCCATAAGGACGAGCGTAACTCTAGTGACGGTATTGATCATGGGAGTCATATTATCCATTCTGCTCCCCCAAAAATTTTTTAATTAACAAGGCGACATTCACAATTCCCAGAATCATTCCAGTTATAGTGCCAATGGCGAGCCAATATTTCGGCCCCTCCATCAGGTCTTTCAGCCATCTTGCCGCAAAAAAACCAATAAGAATGTAAGCGGCAAGCAAAGTGCCTGCACTTCCAATGACAAGCGCGGTCTGTAACAAGCTGTCCTTGCTATTTTGTTCTTTCATGGGCTACAATCCCAACTAATTTTACTGAATTTCCTGAGTCTTTGTCAATTCATTGAACATTGCCTAAAAACCCTTGAAAACATGAAAATAATCACAGCAAAACGTTCCAAAACCATATAAACCGTACAGTTTCACTGTATGTTGATTTTAATCAGATCAGATATTAGTTTAATTGAAATTATTTATTTTTTGTGAACATTCTGTGAAACTCTTCAGGACGTTCCTTATTAACACCAAAATGGTGCAAAATCGCATTGACAATCCGTTGGGAAGCCTTGCCATCTCCATACGGGTTGGCGGCCCGACTCATCGACTGATAGAGCTCATTATCAGTCAAAAGAGCATGTGTCCGTTGATACACCTTCTCCTCGTCCGTGCCCACAAGTTCCAGCGTTCCAGCCTCTATCCCTTCGGGACGCTCCGTTGTATCACGAAGCACAAGAACAGGCACTCCATAAGAAGGAGCTTCCTCTTGCAGACCGCCGGAATCGGTCAATATCAAGTGGGTATGCGGATAAAAATTATGCAGGTCCACGACATCCAGCGGATCAATCAGCTTAATTCTCGGATGTCCTCCCAGTATCTCATGCGCAGGTTCCTTAACGGCAGGACTCGGATGCACAGGGTAAACAATGGCGACATCTTCGAATTCATCAGCGATTCTTTTAATAGCTCGGAAGATATTACGATGCGGTTCACCTTGAGATTCTCTGCGGTGAGCGGTCATCAAAATAAGTCTTTTTCCTGAAGCAAAATCCAAAACAGGATGCCGGTAATCCGGCTGTACGGTATATTGAAACACATCAGTTACGGTGTTGCCTGTGATATAAATACTTGATTCTTTTTTGTTCTCGTGTCTCAGATTGTTAGCTGACAAATCAGTTGGAGCGAAATGCAGATCAGCTAACACACCTGTGAGTTGACGGTTCATTTCTTCAGGATACGGAGACAATTTGTTCCATGTCCTAAGTCCTGCTTCTACGTGCCCAACCTGAATTTGCTGCAGGAAGGAAGCGTAACTAGCTAAAAACGTTGTTAAGGTGTCCCCATGCACCAGCACGAGGTCAGGTTTAACTTCTTTCAGTACAGGTTCCAAACCTTCAAGCACACGAATAGTAATCTCATTCAAGGTCTGACGGTCCTTCATCACGTCCAAATCGTAATCAGGGGTGATATTAAACACTTCCAACACTTGATCGAGCAGTTCTCTATGCTGTGCTGTTACACATACTATTGATTCGATATGCTCAGGATGCTTCTTCAGTTCAAGAACCAGAGGAGCCATCTTGATCGCCTCGGGGCGCACTCCGAAAATAGTCATTACTTTGATTTTGGACATTACCCCTACCCTCTCATCAAATATTCTCGCATTACTATACTTAATACTTAATTACTTATTACTTGGTTCCATAAAGACGGTCACCAGCATCACCAAGACCTGGCACGATGTAACCATGTTCATTCAAATGATCATCAAGCGCTGCTACATAAATATCAACATCCGGATGAGCTTCCTGAACTGCAGCAACACCTTCTGGCGCTGCAATCAAGTTCATCATTTTGATCTGTGTACAACCACGGTTCTTCAGTGAGGTAATCGCAGCAATTGCGGATCCGCCTGTAGCAAGCATCGGGTCAATTACTATCAACTCACGTTCCTGTACATCCGTTGGAAGCTTGATATAATACTCCACTGGTTGAAGAGTGTCTGGATCACGGAAAAGCCCTACATGTCCTACTTTAGCCGCAGGTAGAAGCTTCAGTACACCTTCAAGCATACCTAAACCCGCACGAAGAATAGGAATAAGCCCCAGCATTCTTCCCGAAATCACTTTGCTTTCCGTCTCAGTGACCGGTGTTTGTACCGTAATGGTCTCTAGTGGAATATCACGTGTAATCTCATAAGCCATCAATGTGGCAACTTCGTCAACATGTTCTCTGAAATCCTTCGTGTTTGTTCTAACGTCGCGAATAAATGTTAGTTTGTGTTGAATTAAAGGATGATCGCAAATCACCAATTTTCCCATTTACTGTCCCTCCGGTAATTGTAAGTCTTGTCTATAGCCATAGAAAGCGCTTTGCTTCTCAGTGGCTAAATCCTGTCTATTATAGCACTCCCGCCGCTGCATTTCACCTCAGAATGGTACTTGAACTCACATTGAACATATTCCTTTGTATTTCCTTGTTTTTAAAGGTAATGATTGGCTTAATTAGGAAACCAATCACTTATAAAACCTAGATTATGTTGTGCAACTTTGGCTTTTTCATACTATTCACATTATTTTCACTAATTTTATTGAAAGTTCCATGAACTTTCATGATTAATTTCATTCAATTTCATCTATTACCTACAGTGATATTTGTGAACAATATGCAACAAAAAAGCCTCCATCAAACCCGGAAGAGGGTATGGATGGAGGCAGAATCATTTCTTATTAGAAGCAAAGATTTAGTATTTCAACTCTGGATAAAGAGGGTATTGGTCAGTCAACTCAGCCACTTGACGCGCAGATTCTGCCAAGTTTGCCTCATCCTTCGGATTCTTTAGAACATTAGCAATGATACGTCCAATAGTGACCATCGCCTGCTCGTCCATACCACGGGATGTGACTGCAGGTGTACCAATACGAATACCACTTGTTACGAAAGGACTTGTAGGATCAAATGGAATTGCGTTTTTATTCACAGTAATCCCGATGGAATCTAGTACTTTTTCCGCATCTTTTCCGGTAATGTTCAGATTACGGGTATCCAGCAGCATCAAGTGGTTATCTGTACCTCCGGATACAATGTTAACCCCTTCGCTGATCAACGTTTCTGCAAGAACATTAGCGTTCTTCACTACATTTTGAGCATAAGTCTTAAAGGATGGCTGCAATGCTTCACCAAATGCGACTGCTTTTGAAGCAATTACATGCATCAGAGGTCCACCTTGGGAACCAGGGAATACCGCTTTATCAATAGCAGCTGCCCATGGCTGTCTGCACATAATCATACCTCCGCGGGGACCGCGCAAAGTCTTATGCGTAGTAGTTGTAACGAAATGAGCATGAGGAACCGGGCTCGGATGAAGACCAGCAGCAACCAATCCTGCGATATGGGCCATATCTACCATAAATAGCGCACCCACATCATTGGCGATAGCGCCAAGTTTTTCGAAATCAATAATACGCGGATAGGCACTAGCACCAGCCACAATCATTTTTGGACGGTGCTTGAAGGCTGCTTTACGTACTTCATCATAATCAATTAGGAAAGTATCTTCTTGTACTCCATAAGCAACGAAGTTATAAAGCAATCCAGAAGCATTAACTGGGCTACCATGTGTCAAATGACCACCGTGCGCCAAATTCATTCCAAGAACGGTGTCGCCAGGCTTAAGTGCAGCCAGATAAACTGCCATATTTGCTTGAGCGCCGGAATGTGGTTGTACGTTGACATGATCCGCGCCAAACAATTCTTTTGCACGATCACGAGCAAGGTTCTCAACGATATCTACATCTTCACAGCCACCATAATAACGTTTGCCTGGATAACCTTCTGCATATTTGTTCGTAAGCACGGAGCCCATAGCTTCCATTACGGCTTCGCTAACGATATTCTCTGAGGCAATAAGCTCAATGTTGGCACGCTGACGTTTCAGTTCCAGTTCCATCGCTTCCAGTACTGCCGGGTCACTCTTACGCAATTGTTCCATGTTCTTATTTCCTCCCTAGTGTGTGTAGATATGTTGTATTTAAGTAGAAACGATTTGCCCGCCATAAAGAGACTTAGGTCTACGTTTCTGCAAAAAATATAAAAACTAAAGTTCGTTAATCACAAAACTGTGAACCACTTTGTTCTGGAGCACGATATACCGCACGTTCCCCGCCAATTAGTGGGGGTCTGGTCCATGCCGCATTCACTCTGGCTGCTCCAATGTATCGTAGAGTCGGACGGAAAGGAACGGCTACCCGCCGTAAATGCATTCCTATCAGTGTCTCGCCAATATCTAAACCAGCATGAGCTTCTATCGTTTCCGCCAAAACAGGATCTTTCATAGCGTGATAAGCAGCCGTAGCCATCGAACCTCCAGCACCTCGTATAGGTACAGCTGATACTTCCTTCAGACCAAGTGACTCTAGCAGAGAGCGTTCCATGACAAGTGCACGATTTAAATGCTCGCAGCACTGATACACCGGATGAAATCCTTTTTCCGCTGCTACTAAACGAACACCTTCAAGCAGTTGTTCTGCAACTTCAAGTGCACCACCAGTTCCAATCCGGACACCAGCAACCTCACTTGTGCTCACTCCGACGACAACAATTTTGCCTGACCCAAGGTTACCAGCCTCCGCCAACTCCCTTAACACAGTGACGGTGGCTTCAGTTAATGATAGCTCCACTACTTCGTCCATCACTCTACCTCCTCAAACTTCAAACAAGCTTATTTTAAACAAAAAAGAGCAGTCCGCAGGTAGCTGCGGATTTGCTCTTTTGCCCAGGCGACCGGCCGTTTATTCCGATGCTCCATCGTGGTTTGATCCACATTTGTCGCCAGTTACATCGGAACCGATTATTTGTAACTTCATCTTAAAGCAAAGTGAACTGAAAATCAACCATTTACAAATGGCGGAAGGTTTCCAGCTTATCCAGCAAACTGAATAGCGCAGTGCGAATCTCAGCAGCAGTTAGCTCATAGTCCTCACGCGTGCCACCAAATGGATCAGAAATATCGAAGCTCGGAATACGCTGGCGAATCTCAATCATCCGCTGCAGATCCGTTGCATTCGGTTCACCACCAAGGGCTAAGCTCAACTCCGCATCTGCGTAAAGGCTGTCCAATTCCTTGATATCTTCCGTCACCGTATCTTCATCATGCACGTATTCCTTCAATGTATAGGTTTTCGTTACAGCATCCGGAAAATACTGCAGCAAATGCTGCTTATGCCCACCCGTCAAGGTCAGCACAAGGTCGGCCCAAGCGACAGCTTGACCTGTCAATTGTGACGACTCCATTGAATCATGAATTCCTTCTTCCTGCAGTATAGCTGCAGCATGTCTTGATATAGAAGTACCGGAAATGGCGGATACACCTGCAGACCGCACTTCCAGGTCGATTCCACGTTCCTTCGCGAGCTTTCGTAAAAGCCCCTCAGCCATAGGACTTCGGCATGTATTCCCGGTGCAGACGAATAAAATATGCAGCATGTTTTGCACCCCCATGAAATTAAATATTCTAATGCCGTTATTGTATCAAAAGATGAATAGCAAGCCAAACCCCAGAAGTATTGCACCGCCTAGCGCTTCTCCATAATCCCCGAGACCACGACTGACATGCCGTCCAATTAGCAACCCTAGAATCGACATTAGTCCCCCGCAAGCACCGAAGGCTAAGATGGTCAAAAGTACTCCATTCACAAACATCCCCAGTGATACACCCACGGAGAAAGAGTCAATACTGACACTGAGCGAAAGAAGTATCATCCCCCACAAGGTTCGATGATCCATAGCTCGTGAGCTTCCTGTATCCGGACGAAAGGAGTTGTACACCATATGCCCGCCCAAAAGAACTAGAAGACCTCCAGCAGCATAAGTCGTTACTTGACCTAACAGGTGTCCGACATAACTTCCTGTCAATAAACCCAGGAGAGGCATCAGCATATGAAAAACAGCAATGAGCAGACTCATTTGCAGAACATGCAGCAGACGAATACCTTTCATCCCGATCCCTACACCGAGCGAAAAGGCATCCATCCCTAATGCAACCGCCATTATAGTAATGGTAACAATCTGCCCCCATTCGGTATATACATCTCCTAAGCCCATGCTTAACCCCCCAAGTCCGAAATATCTTGTACAACAACGATATGCGGACAAGGGGGTATTCATGACTTCATATGGGAGTCATATACGAAAAAGCAATGCCGTGGTTATCCGGCGTCGATGACAGATCCGCCGGCGGCTTTCATAAGCCGGTTCATGATTGCAGCGCCGAGGCCGGTATACGGGCAAGCCTCGGCTAAGATGTAAGTCGCTCCCGCTTCATCGAAGCACCGCAAGGCGGCATATAGGGAGCGAGCCCCTTCCTCCGGCGAGGATAACGAGCCGAGGGAAAGAACACAGGCGGCAGGGTCGGCGGGATAAAGGGCCTTATGCTCATCGAAGAGGAGCAAGCCCGTGACCTCGCCGTTTAGCTGCGCCGCCTGAAGTTGACTTGCGGCTTCATCCGCCACGCGCTGCGGGGAAGAGCCGCGCACTACACCAAGCCAGCCGCGCGGTGCGTAGTGCGTGTACTTCATGCCCGGCGCGCGCGGCGCCGAAATATCGCCAGCAGCATCCGCACCATGCTGCTCAATAGATGCGGAAGCCCTTTCGAAAGGCTCACGATTGTTAACATTCAGGCAATCCGCTGAAGATTGCGCGGTAGTTGCTTTAGCTGTGATTGGCTCAGCAGTACTGAAATCAATAACAGAGTTTGTCGTCCCCGAATCAGCCAAGACAGTAGCGGTTGCGGTAGCGGCAGCAGTTGTCTCAGCATTACCGGGCTCTGAGCTTACAGCTTCTGCTCCCACCACTGCAGCCAATTGTTCCGAAGTAATCCCGCCGGGGCGCAGCACAGCAACTTTTCCGTCAGGCTGTACCTGCACGACTGTTGACTCTAGTCCAACTCCAGCAGCACCACCATCAAGGACGCCATCAATGTATCCAGCCAAATCTTCCATCACATGCGAAGCTAATGTCGGGCTCGGGCGACCCGAACGATTAGCACTGGGCGCCGCAACTGGACAACCTGCGGCACTTATCAGTGCTAGAGCTACCGGATGATCCGGCATCCGCACACCAACCGTATCCAAACCCGCCGTCACACAGGGCGACAGTACACCTTCACGAACAGGAAGCACAACTGTCAGCGGACCAGGCCAATAAGCTGCCATCAACGCCGCCGCCTTAGGATGCACCTCTGCAACAAGCTCGTCCAAAGCTGCCGTATCCGCAATATGCACAATTAACGGATTGTCAGAGGGCCGTCCTTTTGCCGCAAAAACAGCCTCAACTGCCGCCGTATTTCGGGCATCCGCCCCTAGCCCGTAGACGGTTTCGGTTGTAAAAGCCACGGTTCCGCCTTCACGAAGCATTGTTGCTGCCTCCGCTATCGCCAGCTTGTCAGCTTCATTCGGCTGAAATACCTCAGAGTTCGTTCCCTCAGCGGAATTCAACTTCCAGTATACAGTCTCATCTCTATTTCCACTCCGCCGCTGAACGGCGAATAAAGGATTATTGTGTTCATTCATTCTCATCACAGGCTTTCTAGAAGATATAATTTAGCTTAGCAAAAAAACGGCCCCTGTAGGGAGCCGTGATAGATCTGCTTATAAAATAGTAACACATCTGGGGTCTTACGACCATAATCCACTGATCCAGTTCCAAAGGTTTTGCAGCAGCTCCCAGACGAAGAACCGTACCTCTGGCTCAGCAGCAGTTTCTCCTGATGAAGCACTTCCTGCCGAGGAATCAGCCTGCACTGTTTTTGCAGCTGCTGATTTCACCTTAGCACTGTTATCCGCACCAGCAGCGGACACTGTTTTTGTACCTTTGTCAGCAGCAGGTGCTGCCGCATCTCCAGAGCCTGCATCGATAAAGCAAAGCGGAGGAAACAGTACACACCACCAATTTTGCCCCTTGCCCGCACCAAGTGTGACCCGAACAGCTTCATACTCCCCAGCAGGATAGACGGTGCCACCGTATAATTTGGTTGGAAAAGGGACTACGCCCAGCTCCACTTTATAGGAATATTCAATGCCCCGTTTCTCCAGCTCTGATCCAACCAACGCGTTAAGCTCCGGCAGATGATTTCTAATCAGAGCACGTGCCTGCTCCAAGCTCTGTGGATCCTCAAGAGCGGATACCCACTGGTTCATTTGCTCCACAATTTTATCGCGAATTTGCCGTTTCACCAGCTGATCTTGCGCTCCGTCAGAATTAGCTAGAATACGTAACCGGATAGATTCTTGGGGAATAGATACTTCAGCTACTGCAGCATCGGTTTTTTGACCTTCCCAAGCCATCATGAGGACCATAAAAAAACAAATTAAAATGGCAGTATACTTAAAAGTTACACGTAAGGAATCTCTTTTATCCATATGATTATCGTTCATTTGTTGCAGCCCCTCTCCTCTTAACTCTCATGCTAGTAGTATGCCCGGAGATAAGAGACTGCAAACCTATGAATCTATTAAAATTATAACTTCAATGCCAGCTCCTTATGCAGCTGCAAATCTTCCTCTACATCCTGCCCATAAAGATGCACGCTCATCACGACCCCCATGCTGGCCATATTAATCAGAAGAGACGTGCCTCCATAACTGATAAACGGAAGTGTTATTCCTGTCAACGGCATCAGGCCGATAAAAGCTCCAACATTCTCAAGAATTTGATACAACAGCATAGCCGTAATTCCAATGATTAGAAATGGTCCGCTACGCTCCTTACTCTCGAGAGCAATCAATATCATCCGATGCAGCAAAATAAAAAAGAGCAAGAGCAGTAGCGCAGACCCCACAAATCCAAACTCCTCGGCAATCTGCACGAATATCGCATCCGAATAGGTATATGGGACACGATTATTCTGCACAGAGCTGCCCTGCATATATCCCTCTCCACTCATTCCCCCGGAGGCTATAGCTATTTTGGCATTTTTCGTGTGATAGCTTGCCTTATCTGTCGCTAAATCAGGTACCAGCCAAGGGTCAAACCGCTCCACTAAATGATCCTTACCAATGCCTTCAAAAAATTTGACTGCCTCATCATGATAGTTTATGTAGCTCAAAATCCCAGCAAGGCCGATCCCACCCACTATAAGCAAACCGATGAGTGCATGCGACAATTTGATATTCCCGATCCATAGAAGCCCAATCAATATTACGATGTAGCTAAGGGCATTTCCCAAATCATTTTGCATAATGACTATACCAAATGGAATGAACGTAAGAATGGTGAGAGGAACAATCCCTTTCCAGAAGGTTAAGGTAGACCCTTGTTTTCGAATTAAGATCGATGATAAAAAAAGAATCAATACCAATTTAAACAGCTCGGCAGGCTGAAACCTAAGTCCACCGATCTCAAGTCCCAATTGAGCACCGTTCTCTACTTTACCAATAAAACTAACCGACACTAACAAGACTAAGCCCAAGAGATAAATATAAAGTGCATGTTTAACAAATATCTTAAAGTCCACAAAAGCGAGCACAATAAAAACTACAAAACCTAAAATATAGTATTTAAGCATTTGTAAATGAAATCCATCCAATTTCATCGGAGGCGTTATTCTTCCATTGGTTACACTGTATATTGAAAAAATACTAATCACCATCAGCATAATCAGAACAGTAACGATTACCTTATCAATCCTTTTGAACTTTTGAAGCATCTGCAAGCCCCTTACTCTGTTAAGGTTTCAACTCTCCTCTCTCAGGGAAAGTCGTTCCTTTCTATTGTAGAACATTCGTGAATATAATTCCAAATTTATGTAGCCAATCTATAAAATATCTTTCTATTAAAATTACACTCAGACGTGATTTTACTCTATGATCCAAACCTAACGGACTCCGTAGACTTTATTTATGGATTTATTGCTTCACGGGAACTTTTGCGGACTCCAGAGTCGTTATTACTTGCCATTTTGCAGTAAATCCAGTCTTTTTGATCAAATAACGTCTTTGCGGTCCGATACTATCCAATACGTAGTTAATATTCGAGTATAAGCGCATCTGAGTCCGAGTCAGGATACAAATACGAATATGATACAAATGCAAATACAAATACGAATTGCTTCCAGCCTGCTTACCTGAAACGGTCCGTATTATATTACACCAATCCGACGAAGCCGTCCTCCATCAAAAAGAACCGCCAGCACCCCTATTAAACAATAAGGACCTGACGGTTCTATTTTATTTCGTAGTTACACCTGTTTGGCAGCTGCATAAGGAGTAGGTTTAGGAAAATCCTCTTCCACTTCTTGCCCGTGCAGACGTACACTCATTACCAAACCAATGCTGGCCATGTTGATAAGCAGTGATGTACCCCCGAAGCTGATGAAAGGTAACGTAATACCAGTCAATGGCATCAAGCCGATAAATGCGCCGATATTCTCAAAAATCTGATACAACATCATCGCGACAACACCGACAATCAGGAAAGGGCCAGCTCTATCCCTAGACTCCAGCGCAATCAGAATCATCCGGTGAATCAAAATAAAGTACAGCAGCAACACAAACGCCGAACCTACAAACCCAAATTCTTCGGCAATCTGCACAAAGATAGAATCTGAATACGTATATGGCACCCGATCCGTCTGAACGGAGCTGCCGTTCATGTAGCCTTCGCCACTCATTCCACCTGATGCAATCGCCAGCTTGGCGTTTTTAGTATGATAAAGGGCTTTGGCTGTTGCCTTGTCTGGAACAAGCCAAGGATCAAAACGTTCAATCCAGTGAGATCGTCCAATATCCGTAAGAAAGGTTTTAATTTCATCATGATAATGGATATAACTCATAATTCCCGCAATCGCAGAACTAGCCACGATGACCAGCCCGATTAATGCATGCGTGTATTTAATATTGCCAATCCACAACAGACCCGCAAGAATCACAACGTAAGACAAGGCATTCCCAAGGTCATTTTGGGTAAGGACAATAAGGAACGGAAACAAGGTCAGAAGGCCGAGCGGCACAACATCCCGCCAGAACAGAAGCTTACTCTTATTCTTGCGGACAAGCATGGCTGCCAGAAAAAGAATTAATATCAGCTTGAACAGCTCTGCAGGCTGCAGACTCAGGCCCCCCGGCAGGGTCAACCAGCCTTGCGCATTATTTTTGGTCTCGCCCAAAAAGCTGACGAGCACCAGCATCCCTATCCCAAACAGATAAATATATATCGCATATTTCACTAATATTCTGTAATCCAAAAAGGTCATTCCAATAAAAGCTACAAAACCAATAGCATAATACATCATCATACGAATATGATGTCCGTCCAGCTTCTCTCTTCCATGAGTAACGCTATATATGGCGAAGATGCTGACCACCATGAGTAATAACAGAACGACTACAATAGCACCATCAATCTTTTTAATCTTCTGAAGCACGCTCTGCCTCCCTACTCTATATCTGGGCTTTCTTTATGATCCCCTAAGAAATCCTGCTAAATTCTATTGTAAAGGAAGTCGGATTGAAAATACAATTTCTCTACTCCGGACAAAATGAACCCTCTGCATAGCAGGCAATATTATCTCGTTATGCCTAGCACATGACGCGGGATTCCAGCCAGATCATTAATGGTGATAATCTCGGTCCAATGGCCCGCTGCCGCAAGGAGTGCAGCGACTTGCTCAGCTTGACCGAAGCCAAGCTCAAAGCCGATCAGGCGCGGCGGTGCCGGGAGCAGCGTCAGCTGCTCCATCATGCGGCGGTACGGGTCCAGCCCGTCCGCTCCGCCATCCAGCGCAGTGCGCGGCTCATGGTCGCGCACCTCACGCTGCAGCCCGGCGATATCCTCGCCGGGGATGTATGGCGGGTTGGAGACGAGAATATCCGTCTCCATCCCCGCGAACGGCTCGAGCAGATCGCCGAGCCGAAAATCCACAGCTGTGCCATTGCGCAAAGCGTTGCGCTCGGCCACAGCCAGAGCCGCCGGCGAAATATCGCCGGCGCAGACCCGCCACGCCGGCGCTTCCGCCGCCAACGTGACGGAGATCGCACCGCTGCCGGCGCCGATATCGACGGCGGCCAGCGGTCTTGCGGCGCGCACGTCCCCCGCGCCGCCCGCGCTATCCAGCGCCGCTTCGCCCGGCGTTACAACGCCGTCCGGCCAAAGCTCCGCGCCGTAACGTAAAATCGCCTCGACAAGCAGCTCCGTCTCCGGCCGCGGAATAAGCACGTCAGGCGTCACCTCAAAAGGCCGCCCGTAGAATTCTTGCTCGCCGATGATATACTGCACCGGCTCACCAGCGCCCCTGCGGGTAACTCCCGCCTCAAATGCTTCCTTAACCGCAGCTGGAAAAGGATCTGCCAGCGCCATGTAATAAGCTGCACCAGACAGTCCAAGCACATGCTCCAGCAGCAATTGTGCACTGCGCTGCGGTTCATTGCAGCCGCTCCGGCTCAAAAAAGAAGAAGCCTCCGCAAAGGCTTCCCGGATGCTTTTGACTTCCGACATGACATATACGCCATCGTTCAAAGCATTATTCTCCATTATCCATATTATCCATCAAGTCAGCTTGTTCAGCGATTGAAAGGGCTGAGATAATTTCAGTGATTTCTCCGTTCATAACCTGCTCCAAACGGTGCAGTGTCAGGCCAATACGATGGTCTGTAACCCGGCTCTGTGGGAAGTTATACGTCCGAATGCGCTCACTACGGTCCCCCGTACCTACTTTGCTCTTCCGTTCACCGGCATACTTCGCTTCTTCTTCCTGCCGTTTCATATCAGAGATACGGGCACGAAGCACTTGCAGCGCTTTTTCTTTATTGGAGTTCTGTGACTTACCGTCCTGACAGGTAGCAACGATGCCTGTAGGTACATGGGTTACACGTACTGCAGACTTGGTCGTATTTACAGACTGTCCGCCTGCACCACTAGAACAGAAGGTATCCACGCGAATATCTTTATCATGGATCTCGATCTCAAAAGCCTCAGCTTCCGGCATCACAGACACCGTAGAAGTAGAGGTGTGAATACGACCTCCGGATTCGGTCGCTGGGATACGTTGTACGCGATGCGCACCACTTTCGTATTTCAGCTTACTGTATGCACCACGGCCGTTAATAAGGAAGATTACCTCTTTGAATCCACCAAGATCACTCGCGTTAACATCCATTAACTCAACGCGCCATCCTTGTGCATCAGCATAACGAGTGTACATCCGGTAAAGATCTGAAGCGAACAATGCTGCTTCATCTCCACCCGCTGCACCACGAATTTCAACGATTACGTTCTTATCATCATTCGGGTCTTTAGGCAGCAGCAATACGCGGATTCTCTCTTCCAGTTCCACTTGACGTTTGGAAAGGTCATCAATTTCCATCTTGACCATTTCTTTCATCTCATCATCAAGCTTTTCGCCTTGCATCTGCTTAGCAGCTTCAAGCTCTTCCATTACACTCTTATATTCAGTATACGCCTCAAATGCGGGCTGTAGGTCTGATTGTTCTTTGGAATAGTCCCTCAGTTTCTTACTGTCGTTTGCAACATCCGGATCACAAAGCAGTTCACTGAGCTTCTCATAGCGGTCCGCCAGGGATTGCAATCGGTCCAACAAGGGAATTCACCTCTCCTGATTCAATTTCAAATTCGCAAATATAACATCAAATTTGTACTGTCATAAAAATAGATATACGACTTTATATTATACCAAAGATATTGTGAAATGGCTACAGTTCCGTACGCACAATACCTTAATAAAAAGCTTATATTTTTAAAAAGGATCATCCCAGCAATAGAAACTCCCACTGCTCGAGATGACCCCTTTATCATTCGTACACTTAAACCTTCTTAAACGTTAAAACGGAAATGCATTACGTCGCCGTCTTGCACCAAATATTCTTTACCTTCAAGACGTAGTTGACCACGTTCCTTCGCACCGTTCATGGAACCAGCTGCCACAAGATCCGCGTAAGCCACTACTTCAGCACGGATAAATCCGCGTTCGAAATCTGTATGAATCACACCGGCAGCTCCAGGTGCCTTGGTGCCGCGGCGAATCGTCCACGCCCGAACTTCCTGAACGCCTGCTGTGAAATACGTATACAAGCCAAGCAGTTTATAAGCCGCTTTAATCAACCGGTTAAGGCCGGATTCTTCCAGTCCCAGCTCTTCCAGGAACATAGCTTTATCTTCGCCTTCAAGCTCAGCAATTTCTGCTTCCACCTTAGCACTGATCGGAACCACTTCTGCACCTTCAGTAGCTGCAAAATCGCGAACTTGCTGTACATAAGGATTGTCCTCAGCACTTGCCACTTCATCTTCACTTACATTCGCCGCATACAGCACTGG
Source organism: Paenibacillus sp. FSL H7-0690 (assembly GCF_037980415.1). NCBI lineage: Bacteria > Bacillati > Bacillota > Bacilli > Caryophanales > Paenibacillaceae > Paenibacillus > Paenibacillus sp. FSL H7-0690. The sequence goes on from NZ_CP150281.1 coordinate 6,515,561, forward strand.
CTTCAATGTTAACAGATGAAGATCGCGGATAATAAGCTTCTCGTCATCAGACAATTCTATACTGCGTGCAGGTTTATCTTCGTAGAGCACTTCTTTGACGCGTTCTAGCAGTTCAACTTCTTGAGCGTATTTCTTGTCGCCGCCTTTGATATTCTTACGGGAACGCTCAATCCGCTTCTCAATGCTCTCAATATCAGCAAGAATCAGCTCCAGATTAATGGTCTGGATGTCGCTGATCGGATTTACTTTTCCATCAACGTGGGTAACGTTCTCATCTTCAAAACAACGAACCACATGCACGATAGCATCTACTTCACGGATATGGGCCAGGAACTTGTTGCCTAGTCCTTCTCCTTTACTCGCACCACGCACGAGACCCGCAATATCAACAAATTCAAAAGCAGTAGGTACGGTCTTGTTCGGCTGTACCAGCTCAGTCAGTTTATCAAGACGTTCATCTGGAACTTCAACAACACCAACGTTAGGGTCAATGGTACAAAAAGGGTAGTTAGCGGATTCTGCTCCCGCTTGCGTTATCGCATTAAACAATGTGGATTTTCCTACGTTAGGAAGTCCGACGATTCCAGCTTTCAAAGCCATTTATATGACAACTCCTATTTTCAGCTAAATTGATCATCCGAATAAGCTATACGATCTAAACCATTATATATTAGAACATATTCGCCAGCAACACCGGATGTCAAGCAGATGTGTCCGAACGCGCAAGCTCTAATACCTTTTTTATCGCCGGCTGGTCCAGTAATGGCTTAGATTTATCTGGATCAACCTCCACATCAGGCACAGTCTTTACCTCTTCATTACAACTTCCATCAGAATTCAGACCCATTTCAAAGGAAAACCTGAATACATAACCGCTATTTGGCAATGCAACAACAAGCGGATCTATCCCTAGTCCATCCCCACCTGTCCTGCCGCCTACAACCGTTGCAAACCCGGTGCCTTTTGCAAAGGCTGCAAGACCTTCCGCTGATGAATACACAGAGCTATCTACCAGCAAATAGATTTTCCCTTTAAATCCAACAGATTTATTAGGAGTTACTACATCATTTATTTTTCTATATGTCTTGAACATCTTTAAAGCCTCAGATGGCAGATTAGGCAGTTGCTCATCTTTGATGCCGGAAATAGGTTGTTGCCCGGCTGTGATCTGACGTGCCTGCATAAAAGTCTCCGCATATTTGCCTCTTGTATAAAGGAAGTAAGTATTATATTCGATAGTTTTATTAATCAACAGAGGAACAATATGAATTCTCCAATAATTACTGTTTCCTCCGCCATTTCCGCGGATATCTAATATTAAGGTCTTATAGTCCTTTACCTCTATTAAAAAATCATGGATCTCGGAGCTGTCCATCTCCATGAGACTCCCGTCAAAGCTTTGCATGCCGAGATAAGCGATTCGATCGGGCTCTATAATGACTTTTTTTACATTCCCAGAAGTCTTTTTTGTTACATCTCCTACTCCATCTCCACCATTATGCATATCATTATTGAGTTCATTAGAGCTTTGCTGCTCCGCTAAAGGTTTCTGGTTGTAACGGGCCAATACGTTAGGCTGTTGAACCACGTCGATCCAAGGTTCATAACCAAAACCTGCTTGAACATAGGTATGTAGATACCAAGGATATTCCTCCTTGGATATAAAATTCGTATGCCCATTGTTTAATCTGCTAAGGACAAATCTCATTCGTCTCAAAAACTCATCATCCGATTTCACGGCTGCTATTTTATTGCGGTATTCCTCTTTTTTAGCAAGCCAATCCTCTCCATTGAGACGTTTATTCACCTCTAGGAAAGGATAGTTCTCCTCAATAATCTTCCACATATAATCAAAATCCTCTAGCCTTTTTTCTACTGTCAATGAAGGCAACGCTACTTTCGATTGTTCTTCAACTACAGCTGAAGAGGCTAGCGGTGCAACCGGACTTGCCTGGACTTGCTCAGACTCAGATTTCTTCTTTCCTGGTAAATCGCCACTGTTGCAGCTAACCAGTAATAGTAATACTACTGCGGAAACAACCACCCACGATACAGTCCTTGGCCTCACCTTAATCCCCCCTTTTCTCTCTTTATGACTTAATCCATTTTCAGGAAGTTATTTTTTAATCATATTTTCCTAATCATCCTAAATCAAATATATTTATCACAATTATTTACATAATAATTCAGTAGAACAACAAAAAAAAAGACCTCTTTCGAGGTCCTCACACTTATGGACTATAGATCTTTAGACATCGTGATGTCAGTTACGATATACCCCATTTTTTTGTATAGCTCAAATGCGCGATTGTTCTGGCCGAAGACGTGCAACCCGATTTTGGTAACATTCATCTCCCGGGCTTCTTCATCGAGTGCGATCATAGCCTGCTTGCCATAACCCTTACTCTGGAACGGTTCAAAAACATAAAAATCATAAATGAAAGCCTCGCGGCCACCACGACCTTCACTTACGTTAAACCAGATATAACCCACCTGTTCATCACTGCTTATTTCTACTATGGAATATAGATAAGCACCATCTGTGTGCAGCCCTTTTGGCAAAGAGCGTGTTATAGCTTCCTCAGACAGCTTCATCGCGATCTCTGGATCCCAAGCACCGGCGCTGATCTTATCTTCCGCATAATCCCGGGTAGCTTGACCTAAGAAAAATTGAAAGGCCGACTCATCCATATGGATCAGTTTAATCATAATCTTACTCACTTCCTCGCTTCAATATTTACCATCCTATTTACGTATTAAACGGGAAGTTCCACGTAAAGTTGCTAAATCTGGAGCGCCAATACCAAACATTGCTATTTTCAGCTCCAGTTCTACCTGTGCTAATGCAGCATCCAGCGCCTCTTCAGAATCGACAGCCGGCCCTAACAGATTGCGGCCAAAGCCTGCCAGATCAGCTCCAAGTGCCAATGCTTTCGCTGCATCCACGCCATGTTTCAGTCCGCCGCTGCCAATCAAAGCGCCCTGCGGAGAAACTGTACGCACCTCTGTGATACAATCAGCTGTTGGAGTGCCCCAATCCGCGAAAGCCTCCGCCGCTGCCCGCCGTATAGGATCTACACTGCGGAACTTCTCCACCTGACTCCAGGATGTCCCGCCTGCACCCGCAACATCAATAAAAGCCGCTCCTGCATTATAAAGACGTGCAGCTGCATCTCCATCAATGCCCCAGCCTACTTCTTTCACACCTACAGGGACTTCAAGTGCCCGGCATACCTTCTCTATCTGCGATAGCAAAGAGGCAAAACCAGTGTTCCCTTCCGGTTGAAAGACCTCTTGCAGGCCATTCAGATGTAGTACAAGAAAATCAGCACCTGCGATATCCACAGCCCGGCGACATTCCTCAATCCCAAAACCATAGGACAGCTGTACAGCACCAATATTGGCAATAACCGGAATATCAGGCGCTTGATCCCGCACATAAAAGGTTGCCGTAAGCTCAGAACGCTCCACTGCCGCCCGAACCGAACCTACACCCAGCGCCCAACCCCGACGCTGCGCAGCTGCGGCTAACCGGGCATTAATCGCTCCTGTAGCTGCACTGCCACCTGTCATCGAGCTGATGAGCAGCGGCGTACGCAGCTTACGATCCAAAAACGTAGTCTGCAATGATATATCGTCGAAATTCAGCTCTGGCAGAGCATTATGCTGAAATCTGTAATGTTCAAACCCTGTAGTCACACCGACGCCACCTACTTCCTCATTTAGGCAAAGGCGTACATGTTCAATTTTGCGTTCGCCTGTCTTCGATGTAGGCAATAAAGATCTTTTGTCAGAAGCCTCTGCAGCCGGTAGGTCCTTGCCATGATCTGCGCCAGACTGCCTAGTCGCATCATATGGCACGGCCTCTTCTGGCGTATGATTCATGCTGCGTTCCTCCTATTTCCAAACTCGATTTATTATAACATATCCCTACAGATGAATTTACAATATGAGGTTAGCGATTACAATTCTCCGGTTTCGTAATCATTAATTTCATAAACATCGTACTAATCGCTCAAACTCATTATAGCTAGCCGAATGTTATTTCATTAATGATAAGGATATTTGGGCTGCTTCATTTCGCTCCACTAGGTGTTAATAGGTTGGTAATACACCGGAGCATAACAATCACTAGGAAGTGCTCTGCAATAATTTCAGGAGGAACTTCCATGAATTCAGATCGTCAGCAACCCATTTACCCCCATAAACCTAAAGAAATAAACTACACTCCCGGTTTAACTACGAAGAAACGTTCCGGTACACGCCGCCGTACACGGGTGTTATGGGCTTTCGTCATTCTAATCCTCTGGTTAACCGGCGTAATGATTTATCAGACACACAAACCTTTACCCCGCGGCATTTCCTATGAAAGCCCTATATACAAAACGAATCATGTATCCTTCTGGCACGACCTGACCTATTCGGACGGTACAGCCACGGGCACTCAAGAGAGTCAGATTCTTTCGAGGATTCTACAAATTATCGAGGAGTCCAAAGAATTTTTGGTGATTGACCTATTCCTTTTCAATGATTATACCCATAAAGATCAGTCATTTCCTCCGGTCAGCCGAATGTTGACGGACAAGCTTATTTTACAAAAAACAACTTATCCTGAGATGGAGATCGTCTTCATTACAGATGAGGTTAATACCAATTACAACTCTGCACCCAATCATCTTCTGGAAGAATTGAAGGCTGCGGGGATTAAAGTGATTTTGATCGATGTAAATGCTCTACGCGATTCTACGCCTGCTTATTCCGCTGTCTGGCGTACCTTTATTCAATGGTTCGGCCAGTCGGGCGAAGGCCGGATTCCCAATCTTATGGCCAGCGGAGGACCGGATATTACCGCACGTTCTTATTTGAAGCTACTTAATGTGAAGGCTAACCACCGTAAGGTAGTTGTTAGTGAGAATACCGCTCTAGTCTCCTCAGGAAATATCCATGATGCCAGCGCCTATCATTCCAATATCGCTCTGGAAGTACAAGGCCCAATTATTGCTGATATTCTCCAGACGGAACAAGCCGCGGCCAATCTTTCGGATGCAGGGCCACTACTCACTTATGAGCCAGACTTCACCAAAGAGAAGGATCAGCACTCTGAAGAATCTATGGAGGTCCGCTATTTAACGGAAGGAAAGGTATATAAATATGCACGGCAAGCCCTCCAATCTGCGCATAAGGGTGACACCATTTGGATGGGTATGTTCTACCTTGCCGATGATGCCATTCTCGATGAATTGGTAGAGGCTACCCAACGAGGGGCTACGGTAAAATTGATACTGGACCCCAATCAGAACGCCTTCGGCCGTGATAAAATCGGCATTCCTAACCGTCCAGTTGCCATGAACTTGAACAAGCGCACAAACGGAGAGATCTCTATTCGCTGGTACAATACGACCAAAGAGCAATATCATCCAAAGTTGCTCTTCATTGCCAAACAGACTGGAAGTTCCATCATTCTTGGCGGTTCCACCAATTTTACGACACGCAATCTGGATGACTACAACCTGGAGAATAATCTGTGGGTATCTGTAAAACAAGATCAGCCTCTTTATATCGAGATGGAAACCTACTTCAATCGACTGTGGAATAACGAGGACCATGAGTATACTCTGCCTCTTGAAGCTTATCAGGGGGAAGTAACTTGGTTCAAGTACATTCTGTTCCGGTTGCAGACCACCTTGGGTTTAACCACTTTTTAAAGCAAAAACCACCGCAGATGAGGGATCACACCCTCTGCGGTGGTTTTTGGGTTATAGTAACGGTGACATAAGCCGAGCAGCAGATTCCAGTATACGGATCACCATACGCTTATTCATAAATTCTTCATGCTCAATTAAGCTGGTAGATAATAAATCCCGTTCAAAATCAGCAACAATACGAGCAACGCTCTCCGTCTGAATCAGTAGTGCATTCACTTCAAAGTTAAGGTGGAAGCTGCGCATATCCATATTGGCCGTGCCAATGGTCGCTATTTCACCATCAACGATAAGCAGTTTCGAGTGGATAAATCCCTTTTCATATTCATAAATCTTCACGCCAGCTTCCAGCAACGCCGGAAAATAAGAGTGTGAAGCCAGAAACGGAATCCATTTATCCGGCTTAGCCGGGAATAACAATCGCACATCTAAACCAGAAACAGCAGCTACACGCAGTGCAGTTAAGATGTCCTCATCAGGAATAAAATATGGACTGGCAATCCACACCGATTTCTCGGCAGAAGTGATCATGGAGAAGAAAATGTTTTTGAGCGCACGACGTTCGTTATCCGGCCCACTAGCAATAATCTGTACGGCACCATCACCTGTCATAAAGCGAAGCTGCGGAGTGAGATAGTCTTGCTCCAGTATTTTTTCACCCGTAGTGTGCATCCAATCTTGCAGAAAAATAATTTGCATCGTCCGTACCGCTTCGCCTCTAACCAACATATGTGTGTCACGCCAAAACCCATAAGTCTTACTGCGGCTTAAATATTCATCGCCTACATTGAGACCCCCCATGAATCCGACATCGCCGTCGATCACAACAATCTTACGGTGATTCCGGTAATTCACACGACTGGAAAAAAAGGATGTTGAATTTCCGTACGAAGCCACCTGAACCCCGGCATCACTCATTTCCTTCAAAAAAGCTTTGGAAAGCTGAAAACTGCCAACGGCATCATACATAAATCTGACTGCAACACCGGCGCGAGCTTTATCGATCAGAATTTGTTTAATGCGTGTTCCAATGTGGTCCGCCCGGAAGATGTAATACTCCATATGAATGTGATGTTTAGCTTGACGGAGCTCCAACAATAACGTACCAAACGTCTCTTCACCATTAGTGAGGATACGTGTTTCTGATGCAAAGGAAATAGGAGTACGTGCTAAAGTCTTGGATAACAGCAGCAGTTTTTGGCGCGAGGGATCAAAGACTGACCAATCTTGGTGCGTACGTAAAGCGTCATTCTCAATTCTTTCGTAGGCCATAAGGTCTCTTTGTGCCTTTTTATCATATTTACGGCGTTTGAACACATTTTGCCCAAATAGAAAATAGAAGACCAGTCCCAGCACCGGGATCAACGCAAGCAATAAGATCCATGACATTGTTGTAGAAGGATTACGGTTCTCCATAAAAATAGCCAAGCTAATCGAAATGACTGTCAGAGTGGAGAAGATACTAATAATCGTTCCCGCAGTACTCCCAAAAATGCCGAAACCAAAATAATAAAATGCTATGAATGCCCCAATGATAATTATAGATTGAAGTCCTCTTCTCATACTCTACCTACCTTCTTATTCATACAAGCAACACGAAATTGACACATTTTATATATTACATGAAGAACACATTTCTTCCTAGCAAATTACTGTTTAAAGTCTATTTACGACAAAACTGTAACCCTTCTGTTCCGATATTTGTAATGCCTGGTTGTATAGAATATAATTATTCTGACCAACTAGTCAATTATAGAACCGGGTAGTCAGAAAGGAGGTTAATCCTTTAATGAATGATAAAACTGTTGATAAGCAGGAGCAGATTATTAAGATTGCTATGCAGTTATTCGCTGTAAAAGGCTCCTCGTCCACATCCATGCAAGAGATAGCTGAATTATGCGGGATTTCGAAGGGCAGTTTATATCTGGTATTTAAATCAAAAGAAGAGCTGGAGCGCAGTATCTTCCTTTATTGTTATCGGATGATTCGGGATCCCTTGTTACGTGAAGAACAGGAAACCCGACGAACACCACGTGAGAAGCTTAGGAATCAGATAGAAATTCTGCTAAGTCATGTGTACGAATTACGCGAGTTCTTGCAGCGTCAAATTCAGGAGGTTGCGGGCAAAGGATTTGATACTGAAGTCCCGGACTGGCTGCGTAGAAACAACGCTTCCTTCTTAAGATGGTTCCAGGTAAAAATGGAGTTGCTCTACGGAAAAGACGTCGTTCCCTATACCGGAGATTTATGTATGATCGGACATGGTCTCATCAAATCTTATATTGCGGTTATTTTTCGTAAGGATACGCAGGTACCTATTGCCGATATGGCAGATCATCTAATGAATTTAATGGATATGATCGTGTCTGGCTTGCTTACTAGTAAACAGGCTCCGCTAATCAACTCTGCTACTTTAGCAAACTGGATGGCGGAGAATGAGGAGAACAAACGAAAAAATCCATTACAGCTCATTAAGGAAATGAAGACTGCGATCAGTAAACTAGATAATATAGCTTCCGAAGAAGCAGCCGATCTGCTGGAATCGCTCAACATTCTGGAAGGTGAAGTGCTTATCCCTCACCCGCGAAAAGCAATCATTCAGGGGATGCTGTCCAACCTCCAATCCTGCTCTGAGCTCACAGCAGAATTGGAAGAGCTGAGGAAGCTAATTGCCTCAATTCCGCACAATTCATGTGTATTTCGTTAATTGACTCTAAGAAGAGTTCGGTAGAGAGAAAGTCATGGATAGTGAGTATTATGATTTTTTATAATGGCGCCTTATTTCGTAAAGAAAAGGGCCGAGAGGAGCAGAAACGAAACTTATGAAAAGCTTAATTAATTTCTCGCTCAGGAACAAATTTGCCATTTGGCTTCTGACGATAATTATTGTGTTTGCCGGTTTATATAGCGGACTGACGATGAAGCAAGAAACCTTGCCTAATATTAGTATACCCTATCTTAGCGTAACAACCATTTATCCGGGGGCCGCACCAGAAGGCGTCGTTAATGATGTCAGCAAACCGTTGGAGCAAAAGCTCCGCAATGTGGATGGTGTAAAGACGATCACCTCCACTTCTCTGGAGAATGCCTCCAGCATCCAAATTGAATTCGATTATGGAACAAATCTGGATAATGCTACAGCAGCAGTGCGCGAATCACTAAATGAAGTCTCATTACCTGACAATGTGCAGAAGCCTTCCATTTCCCGCTTTAGTCTTAGCTCAATGCCTGTTGTCTCCCTCAGTCTTTCTAACGGGGATACCCAGGATCTTGAGGAACTGACCCGTATTGCTGAGAAGGATATTCGCCCGGCCCTGGAGGATGTTGAGGGTGTCGCTTCTATCCAAATCTCTGGTCAATACGTCAAAGAAGTATCACTCAAATTCAATCAAGATAAGCTCAATCAATATGGACTGACCGAAGATACCGTTAAAGGTATCATTCAAGGCTCTTCCCTCCGTGTTCCACTCGGACTATTCGAGATGGACAAGGCTCAAAAGGCAGTTGTCGTGGATGGCAACATCACTACCGTTGAGGATCTTAAAAATGTGACCATTCCGGTAATGCCATCTGGCGCTAACGCTGCTGGTGCTGGAGCTACTGGAGCTACTGGAGCTGCCGGCGTTGATGCTGGTGCTGCTAACGGAGCTGCTGGTGCTGGTGCTGGAAATGCTGCTCCTGGCGGAGCTGCAAGTATGGGACTTCCAACCGTGAAGCTCGGAGAGCTGGCCACGATTGAGGTTGTGGGCAATTCCGAATCCATCTCCCGTACAAATGGTAAAGAATCGATCGGTATTCAGATTGTCAAAGCCAATGATGCCAACACTGTTGATGTTGTAAATGGCGTTAAAGACAAAACTGAAGAATTAAAAGCACAATATAAAGGCATTGACCTTACTGTTCTACTTGACCAAGGGAAGCCCATTGAGGACTCCGTAAATACGATGTTGTCCAAAGCGGTATTTGGTGCCTTATTCGCAGTAATTATCATTTTGGTGTTCCTGCGGAATATTCGTTCGACGATTATTTCTATCATCTCTATTCCATTATCCCTGCTGATCGCAGTGCTGTGTCTGCGGCAGATGGACATTACGCTTAATATGATGACACTGGGAGCGATGACGGTCGCGATCGGGCGGGTAGTCGATGACTCGATTGTAGTCATAGAGAACATATATCGACGGCTCTCCTTATCTGGTGAGAAACTGAAGGGTAGAGAATTAATCAGTGCGGCCACACGTGAAATGTTCGTGCCTATCATGTCCTCTACAATTGTAACCATCGCGGTGTTCTTACCACTTGCTTTGGTTAGTGGTATGGTTGGTGAGCTGTTCTTGCCTTTCGCTCTAACCATGGTCTTCGCCCTGCTCGCTTCATTAGTAGTTGCGATTACCCTAGTTCCTGCAATGGCTCACTCGTTGTTCCGTAATGGATTGAAAGGTAAAAAAACTCACAGCGAGAAACCAGACAAACTTTCTGCTGGTTATCAAAAGATTCTGAACTGGTGTCTTTCTCATAAGCTCGTTACGTTTGGAGTTGCCGTTCTTCTCCTTGCAGGCAGCTTGTTCTTAATCAAACCTATTGGTGTAAGCTTTATGCCATCCCAAGAGGATAAAACCGTAATGCTTACTTATTCACCAAAGGCTGGACAACGGATTGAGGAAGTTCAAGAGCAAGGTCTGAAAGCTGAAAAATACATTTTAGCGCAGAAGCATATAGACAAAATGCAATATTCCATTGGCGGCGGAAGCCCGATGGGTATGGGTGGATCCAGCAATTCAGGACTATTTTTCATCGTTTATGATAGTGACACTCCTGATTTTGAAGCTGTTAAAGAGAAGCTTATTGAAGGTTTGACCGCAGAAGTGCCAGATGGTGTATGGGGTGACATGTCCGCTCTGATGAGTGGAGGCATGGGTGGAAGCACTCTGACCGTGAATGTATTCGGAGATGAACTGGATCAGCTGAAGCCAGTCGCGGATGAGATTGCCTCAATCGTACAGGCTGACACCACTAATTTCAAAGACGCAGAAACAAGTCTCAAGGAAGCTTACGATCAATATACGATTGTAGCGGATCAACAGAAGCTTAGCTCCCTTGGACTTACAGCCGGACAAATTGCGATGAAGCTGAGTCCAGCAGGCACACGTCCAGTGCTCACAGAAGTAGAATTGGACGGCAAGAACTACAAAGTCTATATCGAAACAGATAAAGAAACGTACAAGAGTATTAAAGAAATGGAAGAGGCTACTTTGACTTCCCCACTAGGCATCTCCGTGCCAATCGGGCAAGTCGCTAAAATTGAAAATGGCTCCTCCCCTGACTCGATTACTCGTATGGACGGTAAAATGAAGGTAGATGTTACTGCCGAAATTATTTCGAGTGACGTGAATAGCGCTTCGAACAGCGTGAAAGAAAAAATAGACGCTATGGAATTGCCTGATGGTGTAACTGTTACCTTCGGCGGTGTAACCGAGCAGATCAATGATACGTTTGGTCAATTAGGAATTGCTATGGCGGCTGCTATTGCCATCGTATACTTCGTGCTTGTGGTTACATTTGGCGGTGGATTAGCACCATTCGCTATCCTGTTCTCACTTCCTTTCACAGTGATCGGGGTACTCGTTGCCCTTCTGATCGCTGGGGAAACCTTAAACGTGTCCTCGCTCATGGGTGCGCTGATGTTGATTGGTATCGTAGTAACGAATGCGATTGTCCTTATCGACCGCGTTATTCATAAGGAAAAAGAAGGACTCACTACGCGTCAAGCCTTGCTTGAAGCAGGTGGCACACGTTTACGTCCAATCCTGATGACTGCACTTGCAACGATTGGTGCATTGCTGCCATTGGTTACTGGACTTGAAAACAGTGCTGGAATTATCTCTAAGGGGCTCGGTGTGACCGTAATCGGTGGTTTGGTCAGTTCCACGCTGCTGACACTTGTAGTAGTGCCAGTCGTGTATGAATTCCTGATGAAATTCCGCAGCAAAAAGGTAATTGATTAGAACTATGATGTGAACAAGTAAATAGGCTCAAACGAGAGGCTGTCTCCAAAGTAGTGAATTCTACTTATGAGGCAGCTTCTTTTTTTAGTAAAAGGCTGCACAGCGGATTCTTTCTTTAGCCAATAGACTGTGTGCTGTGCCAATGTTCAACGCCATTAGGGTGCGGAGTGGAGAACGGTGGATGATGTGCGTTTGTGCGTGGTGGAGGCTAATGTACCGTGAACGTTTGCGATGTGCGGTATACAGCGGGTGATCTGCGTGGGTCGTTTGGACGGCGTACATTTGTGTTTACTGCGTTCTGTGTTTGGGCGATGTGCGGAGTCGATCTTAAACTAATTAGGGAAAAACTCCCTGAAAAAAGCCAATATTCGCTCTAAATGAACGAAATTAGGGAATTCCCCCTGATAATAAGGGGGATTTCTTTAATTACCGCCGAATCAGCTATATTTTAGGGAGGTTTTCCCTAATTATTAGTCTGATGACCAGAAACTCTAGAATTTCAGGGAGAAATTGCCCAATTATTCTATCGGCGCTTGAGTTAGGCAACAATAAGGCGCTTCGGTTGGTACTTCAATTACTACTTCAGTTGGTCCTTCAGCCTCTACTTCTATCGGAGTTTAATTAGATCATTACTAGGATGCTTCCCACGGTACTTCTATTTGTGCTTCTACAGAGCTTCTATTAAAGCTTCATATCTACTTGACCAGCACGCAAAAGCCCGACCTATCAATTAGGCCGGGCTTTCTAATATTAAATGCTTGTAGCTGCACTGCTCTCCAATGAAGCTCTCCAGGAACGAAGCATTTGCAGATCAAGTGGCAGAAATTCCTCAAGCATATGTGAGAGGCCTAGATATAGCGGACTATCTGTTGCTGCATTCAGTTTCTGACAGAACTGCGGTGTCCATTGCAGTAGATGCTTTTCCAAAAAGGACTCCTGAATATCAAGCAGCTCCATAGCACTTCTTATTGAAAAGCTATTGTAAAGCATACGCTCATGCATGACTGCCATAAATTCGAGCTCAATAGCAATATGATCATCGGCTTCACCATTACACTTATTGAATACAATTCCAGCGGAGGTGTACACATCCGCAAGCACGTTACAGAAATCCTCCGAGCGTCCTAAAATCGCTGCTTCGCGCAATTTAAAAGAACTAACGGACTGTTCTTGCATAAGCCGTTTATATTCTTTGCTCTCTTTCTCGCATATCATTGGCAGCTTGTTCGGTTCCTGACTCAAATAGCGCTTCAGCTCCCGACCGCCTTCCGTCATCTCAGCCGCTACACTCATCTGGCGATTGCGGCTCCATTGAGCCACTAGAGAGAGTGATGGTTTTCTACCCAAAAAATCCACTAAAAGCTGATATATTAATCCCCGACTTTCCAACCAACGGCTAAAAGCCTCCGGAACGGTGAGCGATGGAACAGTATGTGTACTCATTTTGCAAATCCTCCTCAATGGTTTCCCGGTCACTCTCCGTCACATTACCGACGTGCGGTTTCCGGTATCCTATCTGTTTTCGCAAAAGTGAACGTTAAAACTAATCCGCACCTAGATTATATCGGATATTAAAAGCGCTTTCCGTGAGCATTCTATGTCTAAAAACTTTATTTGTCGTACTTTTGTCACACTTTCCGTTGTTCAATATGCGTTATCTTCTTATCTAGTTTGTCCAGTTTTATGTAATGAAACCCTGTCGTCCAGAACTTTGCTCATTGACGTGAAACCAAGCGATCTTTAAAATTCTAAACAAGTATAAACAACTTTGCGTTCTGTCCTATTAGGGACGTTATGCGTGTATACGAGAAAGTATAAGAGCAATTTATCAGCCAGATTTAAAGGAAGGGAGCAACGCCATGGAGCCGCTGACGGACCCTTTTGGACGTTTACACGATTACATCCGCATTTCGGTTACCGACCGCTGCAACCTGCGTTGCATCTATTGTATGCCAGCGGAAGGGATGCAATTCCAACCGCAGGACGAGATTCTGAGTTACGAGGAAATTACCGCAGTCGTTAAGTCACTAGCCCCTCTTGGATTACGTAAAGTACGACTAACTGGTGGAGAACCTCTTGTCCGCAAAGATCTGGAAAAGCTTGTTGCTATGATATCTGCGATCCCAGGTATAGAAGATATTTCGCTGACTACAAATGGTTTAATGCTTCCAGCCAAAGCAGCACAGCTAAAAGAAGCCGGTCTGTCACGGGTAAACATCAGCCTAGACTCCTTACGGCAGGATCGATTTTCTATGATTACTCGTGGCGGCGAAGTCGCCAAGGTATTAAAGGGGATCGAGGCCGCACAAGCCGCCGGACTTCAACCGATAAAGCTTAACGTTGTATTGATGAAAGGAATTAATGACGACGAAATCAAAGACTTCATCTCCCTTACGCTGGAGAGTCCTCTAAATGTACGCTTTATAGAATACATGCCGATTGGCAGTGCTACTGATGCTTGGCGCCAAACTTATCTGCCTCTGGAAAGGGTTGTAGAAGCTTGTACTGAGGCTGGTTGGGAAACGGAAGCGGCAGAAATGCCCTCCGGGAATGGCCCTTCCCAGAATCGGCGGGTTGTCGGAGCCCCTGGTACATTCGGCCTGATTCATCCGGTGAGCGAGCACTTCTGCGATAATTGCAACCGCCTGAGACTTACCGCAGATGGGCACATCAAAGCTTGCCTATATTGGGCAGATGAATACAATGTCCGCCCTTTGATAAGCGATCCTGCTGCTGTGCAGGCCTTATTCCGGAAAGCGCTGGGCAACAAACCCCATAATCATGAAATGGCCTTAGCTCTGGAGAAAAAAGCACAGAGCCACACGCCGACAGCTCGGCGCATGTCTCAAATTGGTGGATAAACGTCCATCCCGGTATTATAGTTCCTCTTTTAATTGCATAAATACAAAAAACGCCGCTTTCCCACTGAACGATCTGGGAAAGCGGCGTTGTGCTTAAAGCTTAGCGATGAGCTATTCAATCACTATTAGAGAGATAGAGCTTCGAGCAGCTTAGAAATAGTCGCCGCCGCCTCGGCTCTTGTAGCCTTTTTCTCAGGACGGAAGGTATTGTCTTCGAATCCACCCAGAATACCGGCTTCAGCTGTTTTTCACATACAGCAAGTTTATTTCATTCGTACTGGCAAGCTCACCTTGAACGCTGTCCCATCCCCCGGGCGACTATTTGCAGTTACCTTACCTTCATGCAGCTCAACGATTTTTTTAACCAATGACAGACCTAGTCCACTACCGCCACCACTTGCGGTTCTAGCTTTATCTGCCTTATAGAAACGCTCGAAGATCCGAGGCAGATCTTCCTCCGAGATGCCAATCCCACTATCTTGAATCTCCACCTCTACCTGCTCATCGACCATGCGAAGGCTAATATGGATGCAACCGTTCTGCGGAGTAAACTTGATACTGTTATGCAGCAGATTAGTCCAAACCTGACTCATTAAATCTTTTACAGCAGATACATTCACTTCTTCCAGTTCAGCCTCTACCTCTATTTTTTTCTCCAACCACTGTGGTTCAGAAGCCAGAATCGTATCTCTAAGCTGCTTATCCAGGCGGTAAATCTGATTTTCAAACGGAAAATTGCCCGATTCAAGCGCGGACAGCTTCAATAAATTATCACTGAGCCCAGATACGCGGGTACTCTCAGCCACTATAATATTAAGGTAGTGCCTCCTGCTCTTCACACTCAGAGTTTCATCCTGCAGCGCAAGAGCAAACCCCCGAATAGAGGTTAGCGGAGATTGAATTTCATGCGATACATTAGAGATAAAATCCTGACGCATGGTCTCCATCTGGCTCAGTTCGCTGGCCATTACGTTGATACTCTCTACAATCTCACCGAAATCACCGTAGTCCTTTGTATTATCCAGTACCACATTGAAATCACCCTTAGCAATCCGCCCTAAACCTTCGATAATTGATTTATAAAAAACACGTTCCCAGCCCCGGAATAACTTGGAGGTTACCAATGCCATCAAAAACAAAATCACAATTCCGACCATCACGCCGATTAACTGGGTCAAATACTCCGAAGAGGGGCGTCCAACCCTGCCATATATCCAGTTCATCAAGAAATAAGCTGCACTCCAGCTAATCCCAACACCACCGAAGTAAATAAAAGTCATCCCAATCCGCTTAAGAAGCTCCTTAAACCGGTTCATGCCTCTGCCTCCAGCCGATAGCCTAATCCGCGGATGGTGCGAATAACAAACCCGTATTTATCAGGAGCGAACCGTTCGCGCAAACGGTTGATATGCACATCGAGCGTCCGCTCATTCCCTTCAAAATCATAACCCCATATCTCTTCGATTAGCCTGTCTCTAGTCAATGTCTGCCCCGGATAGCTGCCCAGCTTAAATAACAGCTCAAATTCCTTAAGTGGCAAAGTGACTTCTCCATACGCTGAGGATACCTCGTAGGTTTTACGATTCATTCGCAGCCGGCCAATCCCCACACTTTGTGCAGCAGAGATTTGGTAACGTTTGAGCAGCGCCTTTACTCGCGCAATAAGCACCACTGGCTCAAAGGGTTTGACGAGATAGTCATCACTTCCCAGCTCAAAGCCCTTCACAATTTGTGAGGTCTCTCCCTTAGCCGTCAGCATCAATATCGGAAAATCATAGGTTTGGCGCATCTTCCGGCACAGCTCCCAGCCATCCAAATTGGGCATCATCACATCAATAATGGCTAAGTCTATGTTATGGCTCTCCAGAATCTGAAGAGCCTCCAGTCCATCAGAAGCTCCATAGATGTCATCCATCCCCTCAGCTCTCAGAAATACTTCTACCAATTCGCGGATGTGCGGATCGTCGTCCGCTACTAGTATTTTTGTCATGTATCACTGGAGCCTCCTCTTTATTGTCTTGAATCTCAAGGTTATTCATCTGCAGCTGCTGGGTGGCAAATTCACGATATAGCTCATGGTTTTCCAGCAGTTCTTCATGTCTTCCCATCCCGGTAATCTGGCCCTTTTCCATAAAAATAATCTGCTCAGCATTTACAACAGTAGCCAAACGGTGCGCAATTACAATCGTAGTCCGGCCCTTCATCAAATTGGACAGTGCCTTCTGCACTACGGCCTCTGATTGGCTATCCAGACTGGAGGTCGCCTCATCAAGCATAAGAATCTTTGGATTCCGCAGCAGCGCTCTAGCAATAGCAATCCGTTGCCGCTGTCCACCCGAGAGCTTCACACCTCTCTCACCGACATCCGTATTATATCCTTCAGGAAGCTCATCGATAAAGCCATCTGCATAAGCCATTGCTGCTGCTGCGCGCATCTCCTCCATGCTAACGTCTCGATCCAATCCATAGGTTAAATTCTCAGCAATCGTACCTGCCAACAATGGGCTTTCCTGTGAGACGTACCCGATCAGTTTCCGCCATGAGCGTAATGAGAAGGTTGACACTGGTTTATCGCCTAGCTTAACCATACCTTTCTGAGGCTCATAGAATCGTTCGAGCAGTGAAAATAATGTAGTCTTGCCTCCCCCGCTCGGTCCAACAATAGCCGTCACCTGACCCGGAAGCATCCGGAAGCTTACATCGGTTAGCACATTCTCACCATTTTTATATCCAAAGCTTAGATCTTCTACCGAGATAGGACCCTCTGCACCGTTCGCCTCTTCCTGGCCCTCATATACCTCCTCTTCTGCTGCCAGGGTTTCAATAATGCGCTCTGATGCCCCTTTAGCTTTCTGAATCTGTGTAAAGAACGTGGTCAATTGAGTAAGCGGCATAATAATCTGAATAAGATACAGGATAAAGGCTACCAGCTCTCCAGCTGTCAAAGCACCGGATGATACCTGCATTCCGCCATAACCGATAATGACCACAAGTAACATCATAAAGACAAAAGAGACCAGTGGGCTGATCATAGCGCTGATTTTGCCTTCACGAATACCAAAGGAGAGCAGGTTCATAATTCCGGTTTTGCCTGCTTCGTACTCTTTTTTCTCTGCACCCGAGGATTTCACCAGACGGATCTCTGACAATACACCACTAAGTGTGGCGGTAAAAGAAGCTGTTTCGTCCTGCATGCCTTTGGAGATTTTGTACATCTGCCGTCCAAGTGGCACCAAAATCAACGCAGATAGTGGAAGAACGGTGAACAGAACAAGGGTCATCTTCCAGTTTAAAAATAACAGCACAGCAATGGAGCCCACAATGGAAATCACTCCGGTAAATAAGCTGGCCAGATGTTCAGAGATCAGCGTTTTGATGATCCCTGTATCATTCGTCATCCGGCTGACGCTTTCTCCTGTCCGATTATCATTGTAATAAGCTACTGGCAACACTAAAAATTTACGCCATAACCGGTCACGAAGACCTGCAACCATCTTCTGGCCTACATAATTCAGCAGATAGATAGAGATTCCCCCGGCGATCGTCTGCGCGATAAAAGCACCCGCTATGCCTGCAATTTGCAGCTTGCTGACAGAAGCCAAAGAAAAGCCATCCACCAGATTTTTGGTAAACATTGGGATCACCAGACTAACCAATGTCGAGATCATGCTTAGTGCAATGGCTATTGCCAATAAGCCGTATGAAGGCTTGGTTTCTTTTAATAATGTGAGGAATGGCTTCAGCGCCGTTTTCCCCTTAGCTTCGGATTTTTTCATGCAAAAACTCCCCTTTTCTTGGTGAATCTGCGAGAAGAATGTATCTTCTCTGTTTCGCTTAACCCCATCCTAGCCCTGAATTGTAAACTGAAGTTAAACCCATTGATTCTCTTTTATACAAACGTAGATAGGATAATCCTCAGGCATATTCCTAATAAGGAGGAGCGAACTCTTAACATTTCTACCACCTGCAAACTTGTTATATGCGTTTTTTGTCACTTAGCGGATCAAATTTAAATAAACGTTAAAAAAATGTAAAAAAGTAAAAAAGGAAGTTTGTATCCCTTTTCAACACGTGTTACAGTGATAGAAGGGCCTAATATTGGTCAGTATATCCATGCAAGACATCTAGTGGGAAAGGAGTGACGCATTTGCGGAAAGGCGTTAACTATCCATCTTCTTTCACGTCTTTAAAATGGTTCAATTTTTTTGTATACGGAACCATGGTCCTCTTCTCCAGCTTCTTTCAACTATACCTGCTGGATGTAGGGATGAACAAATTAGAGATCGGTGCCGTATTTTCTATGGGTGCGCTAGTATCCATCTTTGCAAATCCATTCTGGGCAATCTGGACTGACCGATACCAGAATATCCGGAGAATCGTTTTGCTTATGTTAATCGGAACGTTAGTGTTATCCCAGCTTATGTTTCGGGCAAATACATATGAGATGATCTACATCTCCATTCTTTTGTTCTATTTCTTCCAAGGACCGTTATTTGCTCAGAGCAATACGATGATTCTCAGCTATATTGACGGAACTAACTATCGCTTCCGTTCTTTTCGGCTTTGGGGTTCATTGGGGTGGGCACTAATTGCAATTGCCGCCGGATTGGTCCTTGATTGGGCTGGTGTATCTATCTTGTCCTATCTGTTTGCAGGCTTACTATGTGCATCAATGTTATCCATTCTTGCATTACCGAAACTTAACCATACCATTGGCATGGCTCCTATGCCGTATAGAGGCTTCAGCAAACTAATTTATAATCCCTTTTTCTTGTGTTTCATATTGTTTGGTATCCTAGTTTCCATACCGAACACCATGAACACTACATTCATGTCTTTGTATATTACGGACCTAGGCGGCTCCAAGGGAATGATTGGTCTCGCAGTATTCCTCTCCTCTATTTTGGAAGTGGGTGTATTTGTTCTCTGCGACCGATTCCTTAAACGTAAAATATCTGTTCTGCTCGGCTGGCTTGCGCTGGTTAGCGCTTTATTCGTACTACGATGGTGGTTCATGGCGGACGCGACTACAGCCCTCCAAGTAGTGCTCATTCAAATTTTACACTGCATAACATTTGGTGGTTTCTTCTATGTAGGCACTCAACTGACCATGCTTCTTATTCCAAGACCTTACCGTGCTTCAGGACAAGCGCTCTACACACTGACTTGGAGCGGTATAGCCGGTATTGTTGGAGGAGTTCTCGGAGGTTGGATGTATCAAAATCTAGGGGCACAGAGCATGTATCAAGCGGGTGTCTTCTTGACACTGTTTGGAACGCTAGGCTTTACTTTCATGTGGCTCTTTGTAAACCGTGGAGGCTACCGGCCCCCTACAGAGGATGAGGAAGAACTCTCTCACATCGAAATATTATAAGCGAAAATATAAAAAACAGGCTCAAACGTACCTAAACGGGACGTTTGAGCCTGTTTTATTATAAAGAACCTGAACGAATCAAGTGTTAGCCTTGTTTTGGAGGCTGAAATGAACTCTTCAGTGAAACGATAAGATTGAATACGAGATGCCCAGGCGCCGAATATTTGCTATCTACATTAAAATAGCCATGACGGAAGAACTGGAATTTATCCTGAGCCACACTGTCCTTAAGCGCGGGTTCCACAAAACCTTGTAAGATTTCAATGGATTTAGGATTAAGCTGATCCAAGAAGCTAGGCTCCGCTTTCTCTACCGTGGAATCCAGACCTTCAACTTCTGCAGCTTCATCTACTTCTTCAGCAGAAATCAGTGGCTCGTATAAACGGAATTCTGCAGGCACAGCTTGACTAGCTTCTACCCAGTGCAGAGTACCTTTTACCTTACGGCCTGTAAATCCACTACCACTCTTTGTTTCCGGATCATACGTACAATGCAGTTCAACAACCTCGCCATTCTCATCTTTAATGACTTCATTACATTTGATGAAATAAGCATGCTTCAGGCGTACTTCATTGCCGGGGAACAAGCGGAAATATTTATTGGGCGGATTCTCCATAAAGTCGTCGCGCTCAACATAAATCTCACGAGAGAACGGAATTTGGCGTACACCCATTTCTTCATTCTCTGTATTATTCTCCGCTTCAAGCCATTCTGTTTGGCCTTCCGGATAATTGGTGATAACAACCTTAAGCGGACGAAGTATAGCCATGGTGCGAGGCACAGTTAACTTAAGGTCTTCCCGGATAAAGTGCTCCAGCATTTGCAGGTCCACTAGACCCTGACTCTTGGAGATCCCTGCTTCGTACACGAATTTACGAATCGCTTCCGGCGTATATCCTCTGCGGCGCAGGCCGGAGATCGTTGGCATCCGCGGATCGTCCCAGCCATCCACATGTTTTTCGTCTACCAGCAGCTTCAGCTTACGTTTACTAGTCATAGTTTGAGCGAGATTCAGACGGCCGAATTCATATTGATGCGGAACTGAAGGCATCTCACATTCCGCTACGACCCAATCATAAAATGGGCGTTGATCTTCAAACTCAAGCGAACAAAGGGAGTGAGTTACTCCTTCAATGGCGTCCTCAAGTGGATGAGCGAACGTGTACATCGGATAGATGCACCATTTATCCCCTGTATTATGGTGATGCGCATGAGTAATCCGATAGATGACAGGATCACGCAGATTAATATTTGGTGATGCCATATCGATCTTGGCACGAAGAACCTTCTCACCATCTTTGAATTCCCCTGCCCGCATACGGCGGAACAGATCCAAATTCTCTTCGATGCTGCGCTCACGATGTGGGCTGTTCTGTCCTGGCTCCGTCAGCGTTCCCCGCAATTGGCGAATTTCATCCGCGCTGAGGTCATCTACATAAGCTTTACCTTTAGTAATTAATAATTCGGCACGTTTGTACATTTCCTCAAAATAATCCGATGCAAAACGCAGCTCTTCCCATTCATAGCCCAGCCACTTTACATCTTCCTGAATGGAGTTCACATATTCCGTATCTTCTTTGGCAGGATTCGTGTCGTCAAATCTTAGGT
Organism: Paenibacillus sp. FSL H7-0690; assembly: GCF_037980415.1. Lineage (NCBI taxonomy): Bacteria > Bacillati > Bacillota > Bacilli > Caryophanales > Paenibacillaceae > Paenibacillus > Paenibacillus sp. FSL H7-0690. The sequence goes on from NZ_CP150281.1 coordinate 6,537,111, forward strand.
TAGTCTTGCCACCGAACTCGTCCGCCAGTGTAAAGTTAATCCAAATCGCCTTGGCATGTCCGATATGTAAGTAACCGTTCGGCTCCGGCGGAAAGCGTGTGACAACTTCTTTTACTTTACCCGTACGGAGGTCTTCGGTAATAACATTTTTAATAAAATTGGAGGGGGTAGTACGGTTCTCCACAGCTATCAACCTTTCGTTCTGTAGTGTTACACTACTTCTTGTATAAACATGTTTCCTACTAATATACCCGTTAACTGTAGATTGTTCAATAAAAGGGGGCACATGGCCTGGATCAATTTTTAGCATCTTTAGACCTTTTGACTTCTCTGCGGGCGATAGAGTAGCATGATAATCATAAGAAAAAATCCATAATCATACATAAGGCCTTGTGCCGAAAAGGAGGCAACTGCTTGTTTAATTATGTCATCGACGAAGAGCTTATCTTAAAGCCACTCATGCCTGAGCATGCTAGGCACATATTCGCGTTAGTGGAGCGCTCGCGGGAACGACTTAGGCAATGGCTTCCTTGGGTTGATGCCGTTACGGAACAGGATCACACCCTTAATTTCATTAAAAATGCTATAAAACAAGGCACCGACAATGGCGCCTTCACTGCTGGACTTTGGGTCCGCGGCGAGCTCGCTGGCGTCATTGGGTATCACCAGATTGACTGGCATAACCGTTCCGTAGGGATTGGTTATTGGCTTGGTGATGGATATGAAGGCAAAGGTTATATGACCAGTGCCTGCCGAGTTCTAGTAGACTACGCCCTGCTGGAAATGGAGCTGCAGCGGGTAGAAATTCGCTGCGCAACCGCCAACGTAACTAGCCGGGCAATTCCTGAACGGCTTGGTTTTGTGCTCGAAGGTGTGATCAGACAGGCAGAAAAGCTGCCCGATGGCTACGTGAATCACGCCGTATATGGTTTATTGCGTAGTGAGTGGCAACTGCTCGGCTAAGTTGATTAAGGAAAGTTATACAAACACGCAAGCAGAAATAAACCTGGCCGGCATACGCCCCCAGGTTTATTTTATTGTGCAGACCAAGATTAGATCTCTGGCATACCCAGTTGTTTTCGAAACTTGTTCCGTACTACGGCTGAGAGAGCTTCCAGCTCCACAAGCTCTGCCAGAGCAGCTTCCTCTTGCAGCCCAACCTGCATTAAATGCAGTACATGCGCCACGGAAGCATTGCTGTCTCCGTTTTCTTTTTTGACAATTGCATCGCCGGTTGAAATCATTCCTTCACGAAGTACACGTAAGTAAAATCCGCTATACCTTGTATCCAGAACTTGAGCCGGTAGATCTGCGGGTCCATGCTTTTGTGAGATTTTGAAGCAAGGGTATCGTGGTTGGCTAACCTGAAGCAAAGTGGTGCCTATTTCATATACATCGCCAATACACACCTCTGTCTCCAGTAGACCCGTTGTGGTGATATTTTCTCCAAAAGCCGAGTACTCCAGTTTCTTTCCCATCTGCTGTTCCCAATACGGATAGTGCTCAATGGGATAGGCGCATACCGCCTTGTCAGGACCTCCATGATGTTTAAGATCTGCCTGGCCATCTCCAACAAATCCATTGGTATGTAGCTGAACTGATCCATCTACAGGCGTTTTATAAATTCCGGTCTCCAAAGGTTTTCCCCGATAATCCACCGTCACCGGCCGACCGACATTAAGCGAGACGATCTCCATATCCATTTCCTCCTGTCAGCATGCAGCTCATAAATATCTCATCCACATAACGACCGCCAAGATAAAACTCCTCCCGCAGACGCCCCTCTTCCACAAAACCGCATTCCCGGTAAAAAGAAATCGCTGATTCATTGCAGGATAATACACGCAGACGAAGCTTACGAATAGCATGCGCCGCAGCGTGTTCCTTAATGGCTTCCATGAGCTGCCGGCCGATGCCTAAACGTTGATAGTTCGGATGAACAGCAATATTAACCTCGCACACATGCCGGTTGCTCTCCATTCTACTAGGGCAGCCAAACCCGACATATCCACATAGCTTGTCATCTTGCAGCGCTACGAGCTGTGATCCCGGGGGAGCATTCAGTAAGAAATCTTCTTGTGAGCGCCACAACATAGGTCCCGGGCTAGTATCCTCTGTCCAAATCAGATGGTCCAGATCAATCAGTTCTCGCACGTCTTTAATCTCTGAGGGTCTAATAGTTAACCTTGCCTTGTTGATTTGTTTCATAAGATGTACACCCCTTGCCTTGCACCTCTATAGAATTCACAGCAGATGTTGGAATCCACTGTGTATAGTTATCCTAGGGACCGCTCTAACGAATGGCCTTTACGATTGAATAAAGCATGGATGACGAAAAATCCTACAGACAGCAGCGCCATCGCACAGGCCAGCCAGGCTGTTGGTGCCAAACCACCACTATCATACAGTCTGCCCATGAAGTAAGGGCCAATGACTCTCCCGACTGCACCAATCCCTCCGCTTAGTCCCAAATAAAACGGTGCGCTGCGCCCCGCATGATCCGAGATAAAGGATGGCATCGCTGGAGAAATCAGCATTTCTCCCAGTGTAGCAAGCACCATTCCAAGAACTAAGCCAGGATAATTAGGCATCCACAAAAGAAACGCATAGCCACCCAAATAAAACAGGGCACTTGCAGTCATTTGCGCCGTTGAGGTAGACGCGAACCAGCGCTTAATCATTGTTACCAATGGCTGAGCTGCAAAAATCAAAATACCGTTCAGTGTCCAGAGAAAACCATAAGTTTTCTTAGGCCAGCCCTCTGAAATAATGAACGGAGATACCCCTGTATTCCAGATAGAGTTACCGAGAAGCAGGAACAAAGAACCGATCCCCATATAAAGATAAATACGAGTATGCCCCATTAGCTTCCACGTGGATTGTTTCTCTGGTTCATTCTTCTGATGCCCCATTACCTCATGCGCAGGTTCTCCACCGATTTTCTTCAGATATATAAAAAAGAAACCCGCAAATACCGCCGAAGTTACACCATTCATTACAAAGCTTAGCATATAGGAAATATCGGCCAAAAACCCGCTTAATGCCGTCCCCAGTGCTACACCAATATTATTGGCGACATAAATAACATTAAACAGCTCACCACGCTGCTTCGTGAAACGAAAGCCGATAAATGCCTGAATGGCAGGTAATGATAAGGAATTAAATAATCCTACCAGTCCCATTGCTACCATAAATAACGTCCAGTTGTTACTAGCTGCCGGCAAGGTGAACAGTGCCAAAGCATTCATGGCGAGCGCTCCGACAATCAGCCGGTTAACGCCTACCTTATGATAGAGTGAGCCCCCGAGTAGTTGACCCACGATCCCACCAACCGATTGAATAAGAATCACCAGTCCAGCATCTGACATGCTGCGTCCAAGCTCATCAAATACATACATCGTAACGAGCGGCCACATCAGCGCACTACCTGTTGCGTTAATTAGGCTGGCAATTAGAAATATTTTCACTTCTTTTGGATATGCCTGTAAAAACTTCATAAGTAGTGTACATCCCCTGTTATATATGTGTCATTAATTCATCCAGTATCATCCCAAAACAGGGCTATGAGCAAGCATACACATTGACGTTTTATCGTGATAAAGTACGCATGAAATCTAGAGGATAAGACGCACATATCGCATGAAATATCCCGTCTCCCTTGGGGTTCACGTCCGCAGTCCTCCCTAGTTCTAATATCTATTCTTATTTTAAAGCCGTGGCTGTCGTCCGTAAAGCAAACTAAACAAGAAGAAACTGATTCGCTTTTAGAAAGACGGGGTAATAGAGCCTAGAAACACTCCCCCTTCAAAATTCGCCGTGATCCGATTTCGTTCCCCCGAGCGCGGATAAATCACGGCGGATTTTTTGTGTCTACATAACAAAAAGCACCCCTAAAACATTAACGCCACCAATAAGGCAGACCTTGAATGTTCTATGGAGTGCTCTATAAGACGAGCTTAAGCGTGTTTTTTGACACTGCTGCCGGACATGCTATCTACGGATTGAATAGCCGTAGGTGCTTTACGCAAGTATGCCATCCAATAGGCAGCTGCGACAAATATTGCCCCACCCGTTAGATTTCCGAGCCAGACGGGAACAAAGTTAGTGAAGTATTGCCCCCATGAATAGTAACCTTCAAAAATAGCTGCTGGAATTAGGAACATGTTAGCTACAACGTGCTGGAATCCGATCGCAACAAAGGCCATCGTTGGGAACCAAATACCAAGGATTTTGCCGCTGAAGTTATCTGCTCCATAGGAGAGCCATACGGCCAGCGCAACGAGCCAGTTACAGCCGATACCCGAAACAAATGCCGGAAAGAATTCTGCATCGATTTTATGACCAGCCATATCCACCAATTTTTCTAAATACACACCCTCTGAAGTTAAACCCACCACATGACCGAAGAAATAAGCTACAAATAATGCCCCTGCCAGATTACTAATCGTAATGAGCAAAAGATTCTTCACAACTTCCCAGAAAGAAATCTTCTTAGCCATAAAAGCAAGCGGCACGGCCATCATATTCCCTGTCAGTAGTTCTCCACCTGCAAGGAGTACCATGATCAGCCCAACGGGGAAGACTGCGGCTCCGATAAAGTTAGCAATGGAACCCCATTCCTGTGGTGCGCCAGCAATGACGCGAATATCTAATAAAAACCCGAGCGCAATAAACGCTCCTCCCAAAAAGCCCAGAATAAGTACGGTACTTAGCGGATTATGAGCTTTTTTTATGCCGTTCTCTACAGTTACTTCGGCAATTTGCTGCGGTTTGCTATAAGCCATGGTTCCTATCCCCTTCATCTATTTACTTCAAATTTGTTCCTTTATGACCATTGTAGCGTGTCGTAAAACACATTAACGTGATAATTATCACTTTGAGAAAACTAAGTGAAAGTTTTCACTGACATGTCAAATTTACTGCGACCTGTGCACAAATAGAAGTTTGTGTATGACCGGCTAAGCCAGCATATCTTGTTTCGTTGGATTACATTTGAGCGTACGCAGCAGCTATCGGACACCGTTGACCCTATATGCAGCTATATCTCACTGGAGCTATACCTAACTGGAGTCATACCTCACTATAGTCATACTTCACTATCGGCATTCTATCGGACTCGGATGACTCTAATCGTAGCTTTTGAGCATATTTGGCCCACACCCGGACATTGGACCGAGATGACCCTAATCGTAACTTTTGAGCACATTTGGCTTGCTATCGGACCCCATAGTCGCTATTGGCACGAAAAACACACTAGTTTTACCTCGTTCTATGTAATAGCTGCACTGGAGTCCGAAATCACGCTCAAAAGGCGATTATTTGCTAATTAGCGGCTTCTGAGTCCGAAAAATTCTGAGGAGGGCGGTGACTCGGCACGATCGGACTCAGTTGACCTTATACGTAGCTTTTGAGCACATTTGGCTCGCTATAGGACCCCATAGTCGCTATTGGCACGAAAAACACACTAGTTGTACCTCATTCTATGTAATAGCTGCATTGGAGTCCGAAACCACGCTCAAACGGCGATTATTTGCTAATTAGCGGCTTCTGAGTCCGAAAGCTTCTGCGGGGGGCGATGACTCGGCACGATCGGACTCAGTTGACCCTATTCGTAGCTTTTGAGCACATTTGGCTCGCTATCGGACCCCATAGTCGCTATTAGCACCAAAAACACACTAGTTGTACCTCATTCTATGTAATAGCTGCGCTGGAGTCCGAAATCACACTCAAAAGGCGATTATTTGCTAATTAGCGGCTCCTGAGTCCGAAAGCTTCTGCGGAGGGCGGTGACTCCGCATGATCGGACTCAGTTGACCCTAATCGCAACTTTCGAGCACATTTGGCTCGCTATCGGACCCCATAGTCGCTATTGGCACCAAAAACACACTAGTTGTAACTCGTTCTATGTAATAGCTGCACTGGAGTCCGAAACCACGCTCAAACGGCGATTTATTGCTAATTAGCGGCCTCTGAGTCCGAAAGCTTCTACGGAGGGCGATGACTCAGCACTATCGGACTCAGTTAACCCTAATCGTAACTTTCGAGCATATTTGGCTCGCTATCGGACCCTATAGTCGCTATTGGCACGAAAAACACACTAGTTGTAACTCGTTCTATGTAATAGCTGCACTGGAGTCCGAAATCACGCTCAAACGGCGATTATTTGCTATATAGCGGCTTCTGAGTCTGGAAAATTCTGAGGTGGGCGGTGACTCCGCACGATCGGACTCAGTTGACCTTATACGTAGCTTTTGAGCACATTTGATTCGCTATCGGACCCCATAGTCGCTATTGGCACGAAAAACACACTGTTTGTACCCCATTCTATGTAATAGCTGCACTGGAGTCCGAAATCACGCTCAAACGGCAATTATTTGCTAATTAGCGGCTTCTGAGTCCGAAAGCTTCTGCAGAGGGCGATGACTCGGCACGATCGGACTCAGTTGACCCTATTCGTAGCTTTTGAGCACATTTGGCTCGCTATCGGACCCCATAGTCGCTATTAGCACCAAAAACACACTAGTTGTAACTCATTCTATGTAATAGCTGCATTGGAGTCCGAAACCACGCTCAAACGGCGATTATTTGCTAATTAGCGGCTTCTGAGTCCGAAATCTTCTGCGGAGGGCGGTGACTTACCACGATCGGACTCAGTTGACCTTATACGTAGCTTTTGAGCATATTTGGCTTGCTACCATCACCGAAGCCATTGGATTGCATCTACCCAAGCAGCTATTCAGCACCTAACAAAAAAAGCAGCGATCCTCCCGTAACAGGAGGATCGCTGCTTCTCAAGCTTTATAAGGTTGTCTTTTTCGTCGATAAATCACTCAGGAACAACGTCCCTTTTTAAACCGTTACAGCCTCTTTGCTTGGTACTGTTGTCGGCAGCGCTTGAAGACCTACTGTATTCAGGAAGTTCCAAGGTTTGTTGTAATGCGGTTGGAAGAAGAAATCGATAAAGGCAAGTTGGTCGATTGTCATTTGATTTTGAATACATACAGACACTGTGTTGATCGATTGCGTCAGATCCATCTTGGACATAATTTGAGCCCCGAGAATACGGCGTGTGGCGCGATCAAACACTACTTTTAACTGAACCTGCTCAAAGGTGGGCATAAATTCTGGACGGTAGTTATCAATAATCATGGCGGTTTCTACGTCCATTCCTTCAGCCTTAGCTCCTTCTTCAGTAAGCCCTGTTGCAGCGATATTGTCTTCATAAATCTTAATGCCCGAAGTTCCTTGTGTACCCATATAAGGAATGGTCTCTGTTACCAAGTTGCGCGCAACTAAGGTTCCCATCCGTACGGCATTGGTTGCCAGTGGGATATAGGCGTGTTTGCCTGTAGGGTTGTAATGAATCGCACAGCTGTCGCCAGCGGCATATACATCCGGGCAGCTAGTCTGCATATAGTTATTGACTACAATGGCACCATTAGGCAGCATATCGACTTGACCTTTTAAGAGTTCAGTATTAGGACGGAAACCAATGCAGAGAATGACCAGATCTGTCTCATGCTCACCTTTGCTTGTAATAACCTTTGTTACCTTACCGTCTTTGCCTGCAAAAGAGCTAACCTTCTCATTCAGTGCCAATTTAATCCCATGATCCTGAAAAGATTGTTCGATCGGTGCAGTAAATTCCTGGTCCAGATATTTACTCAGAATGCGATCTTCACCATCAATTAGTGTAACTTGCTTGCCATTCATTTGAAAAGCTTCCACCAGTTCTACGCCGATATATCCAGCGCCGACGACGGTGATTTTATTTGCTTGTTTAGCTTTTTCTATAATAGTGTTGGAATGATCATAGTTCTTGGAAAGTAAAATCCCCTCGAGTTCAAATCCTTCAAGCTTCGGCACAATCGGCCATGAACCTGTAGTCATAATCAGCTTATCGTAGGTATCAGCGAACTCGTGGCCTGTCTCCAGATTGCGTACACGCAATGTTTTGGACTTCGTATCCACTGCAGTTACTTCATGACGCATATTGGTCTTTACGCCAAGCTCTGCAAGCTTTTCTGGTGAAGAATAGAATAGCCCCTCTGGGTCTTTAACCACTCCACCTACATACAAGGCAATCCCACAGGATAAGAAGGAAATATTATCATTACGCTCATATACAGTAATCTCGGCATCCGGGTAAAGTTGAGCAGTATTCACAATTGCGGCGGTTCCGGCATGGGTACATCCAATGACAGCTACTTTCATTATTTCTTCCTCCTTCAAATGGACAATCGGGTTATATATTTGACTTGCATGACCGATCAATGATGGAATCTGATCAACAATGGGTTAGTTGTGATTTATTTCACTTTATAAACTGATTATATTGTGATATTTATCACATTACAAGTCTTTTTTACCTATATCCTCATATTGTTCACAATTTTAAGTTTTTTCCGCCACTGCTGCCGAATGCGACTCCGTTAGCTTTGCCACGTGGGAGGTACATTATGATCCGTATTTGCAGGAATCCAAAGGAAGCATAAAAAAAGGCCTCCCCTCTAATACCAACAAGGAGAAGCCTTTTATTAAAACACTTTTACACCAAACCGTGAATCTCTCCGTCCTCATCCATCCATAGTCCCTCAGCGGCTGGCTTAGCTGGCAGACCTGGCATCGTAACGATATTGCCTGTAATAACTACCGCAAAACCTGCACCAAGCGAAAGGGTAATATCTCGGACACCAATCGTAAAGCCTTCTGGTGCTCCGAGGAGTCTAGGCTGGTCGGAGAAGGAATAAGGCGTCTTCGCCAAACATACTTGAAGATCATTTAGCCCAAGCCGCTCGATAACCGCCAGACTCCGCTTAGCCGCCGGAGAAAAGTTCACTTCTGCCCCGCGGTAGATCTCACGGACAATTTTGTTGATTTTGGATGAAATGTCGAGATCCTTCTCATACAGAGGAGCAAACTGGCTCGGGCCACTATTGTCCAAGAGCTTGTTCAGTTCAGAAGCCAATTCCTGTCCACCTGCACTACCTTCCGCCCATACTTTTGAGATCGCAGCTGGCACGTTTAAATTGCGGCAGGCCTCCAATACATCATTAATCTCGCCCTCACTGTCCCCTTCAAAATGATTTATGGCAACTAAAACAGGGACTCCAAATTTACCGAGATTCTCTACATGACGTTCTAAGTTCACCAATCCCGCGCGAAGCGCCGTCCGATTCTCGGTTAGAAGCTCACCTTTAGGCACACCACCGTTATATTTTAAGGACTTAACAGTTACGACAAGAACAGCAGCAGAAGGGTTTAACCCGGCCTGTTGGCATTTGATATCCATGAATTTCTCTGCACCAAGATCCGCTCCGAAGCCTGCTTCGGTGACCACAACATCTCCCAGCTTAAGGGCATAACGAGTGCCAATAACACTGCTGCAGCCATGAGCGATATTCGCAAACGGCCCCCCGTGTACAATAACAGGCGTACCTTCCAGAGTCTGTACCAAGTTTGGCTTAACTGCTTCCTTAAGCAGCGCTGTCATCGCTTCAACGGCCCCGATTTGCTCGGCTGTTACCGGTTGTCCCTCTTGGTCATATCCAATCAGAATACGGTTTAAACGCTTCTTGAGATCAATAAGGTTATCGCATAAGCATAACACAGCCATAATCTCAGAAGCCGTTGTAATCTGAAAGCCACTTTCCCGTACCGCTCCATTTCCGTCCCCGAGCCCAGTCACAATACTGCGCAGGCTGCGGTCGTTCATATCCATGACACGTTTCCAAACGATACGCTGCGGATCCAGTCTCAGCTCATTGCCTTGGAAGATATGATTGTCAATCATTGCGGACAATAAATTATGCGCAGAAGTTACCGCATGAATGTCACCGGTAAAGTGCAAATTAATCTCATCAGCCGGAACAATCTGCGACTTCCCGCCGCCTGTTGCACCGCCCTTCATCCCTAAGCAAGGTCCAAGCGAGGGCTCACGTAAAGCAGCCACGGTCTTCACTCCTGCTGCATTCATTGCCTGCGCCAACCCGATGGTTGTTAAGGTCTTACCCTCGCCAGCAGGGGTCGGATTCACCGCAGTGACCAGAACCAGCTTGCCATCTGGCTTGTTTTTCATATCCTCCCATAAGGAAGGTGAGAGTTTGCTTTTATATTTGCCGTATAGTTCCAGATGCTGCTCGTCGATTCCTGCTTGTGCTGCTACCTCTGTAATTAACTTCATGCTTGTATAAAACCCTCCTGCCGTTATTATCCTGCTGTACTCCGCTTTTTTATGCATGTTCGCACAGTTGCTATATTCTCTTCAAAGGATACATCGTCTTTTTAAAGCGTCAAGTATAATTTATCACAATAAAAATTCAAGACAATCTCCATTAATCCTTTAAAAAAAGAAAATCCCCGCGAGCATCGGTCGAAACCGAGTCGAGGGGATACTTGGAGGATCACTCTGCAACTGACCCCATAATGGATCTACAGTAGTGACTCAATATGTTGTTTCATCGTTTCCGGCGATTCTTTGGGCTCCACACGAGCCACTACATTGCCGCTGCGATCAATTAGAAATTTCGTGAAATTCCAGCTAATGTCGCTGCTGTCCCCAGCACCAGGCTGCTGCTCCTTCAAATAATTGAAAAGCGGGCTGGCATCCGGTCCATTAACATCAACTTTGGCGAATACCGGAAAGGTAACTCCATAATTAATCTGACAGAATTCCTCAGCCTCTTCACTCGTACCTGGCTCCTGGCCCGCAAACTGGTTGCAGGGGAATCCTAATACTACAAGTCCTTGATCGCTATACTGTTCGTATAGTTTCTGAAGATCTCCATACTGTGGCGTAAGTCCGCACTTACTAGCCGTATTAGCAATCAGCAGCACCTTACCTTCATACTCCGCAAACGGCACTTCTTTACCCGAAGGTGTAACGCCGGCAAAATTGTAGATCGACATCTTTATTCCCCTTCTTTCCTTTTACTTAGACTACACTACGTATCTTACCCGAACTGTAAGGGAATGCAACTTCTGAACTCTTTTTATAGCCATAGAAAAAGCAGCCCTACAAATTTCATAGGACTGCTCTCTGCGTCTGTGTTATTTCGATACCGGAATTGCGTCATAATATTCTTCCAACGTAATATCCTTCTCATTGATATAGGCAGCAATGTCCTTACCTACATAACGGATATGCCAAGGCTCGTACTTATATCCGGTAATGTCTTGCTTACCTTCAGGATATCTGATGATAAAACCATATTCCCCTACATGCTTGGCCAACCACTCGGCTTCCTTCGTCCCACCAAAACAGCTCTCAGCGGCACACTTGCCATCACTTCCCGAGACATCAATAGCCAGCCCGGTCTGATGCTCGCTATAGCCAGGGACTGCACTGTAAGTACGGGCTTTTTCTTCCCCATCTCTCTCCACATAACGGTTATACAAAGTCGTCTGGGTTGCCTGTGAGCGGTAGGCAGAAACGCCTGCTAAATAAATTCCGTCTTCTTCTGCACCTGCGAACATCTTCTCCAAGGCTTTAGCGGCTTCGCTGCGCATCATACGCTTTTCGATTTTCTCTTTGAAGGTAAACCGGACATCAGGATAGACAAGATCCGTTGGTTTATAATTATCAGGCAAACCATACTGCTTATTTACCATCACTGTAATACTATCAGGCTCTGCAGATATAGAATCTGGAACACTACCTGCATTATCACCGCCTGATTCAGGCGGACTAGAGGGTTCTGATGGATCTGTTGTATCCGATGGATCAGCTACTGCCGGGTCTGTAATCCCCCCTCCATCACTTTCCCCCGTCTCCCCAGGCTCACCTTGAAGATTATCCCCCACATTTATATTTGAACCGTTACTCTCCGAAGCAGAAGGAGACGTGTACTTTCCTATTCCCCAACCGACAGCAATAACGACAATTAACAAGATTATAATTTTAAATTTTTTTGACATCTGTAAGTTCTTCCTCCTCGAAGCCGAACATTCTATTTATCTATTAGACAGGCTTTCCTTCATAAATGTTTCACTAAGAACCTATTTTTAATATAAAAATCAATATGTTCCACGCTATAAAATAAAGGTTACCATAGGTCATTAGCTTCAGCGCTAACTACCCTATGGTAACAAGTTTCATCTATAAAACTCTACTAACTTTATCTGGAAGTGCCGCGACCGCCGCTTTTAAAGCCACCGGATCCATTGCTACGGCCACCGCGTGAAGATCCGCCGCCGCTGTTGCGGCCGCCTTTGCCAGCAGCGCCACCCTTGGCACCGGCGTATCCACCTTTGCTGCCTTTACCACCTTTGCCGCCTCTAGACGGGCCTGCACCGTAGCCGCTGCCTAAGCCGCCACGTGGAGTGCCTCCAGTGTAGGCACCGCCGTCCGCACCTCTAGCTACGTTCTCACTGTAGCCAGTGCTTGGTCCGCCCTTCCGGTTCGCACCGCGCGAACCAGCGCTAGGCGTTGCCGCGTTGCCGCTGGCAGACGCTTCGCCTCTGGAGGCGAAGGCGCCATAGCCGCCGCCTACTCGCACTACGCCGGCAGCCTTGCCGCCGCCCTTAGGAGCAGCAGCGTCATAGCCGCTGCCGCCACGCTTGCCCGCCGCCGCATCGGAACGACCGCGGCGACCTTCTGCAGGCGCGCCCCAGCCGCCTGCTTCTTTACCGCGGCCACGGCCACCTTGCCGCGCTCCGCCTTCGCCGCGCGGAGCTCCGCCGCGGCCAGAGCCGCCGGTCTTCGGCCCGCGGCCCGTGCGCGCTGCCTCAGCGCCGCCGCTTTGGCGACCGCCGTGGCGTCCGCCGCCTTGCACAGGGATGAATTCGCCAACGCCGAATTCATCCTTCTCGTAACGGCGGCGATCCAGCCGCTGCGAGATGCCATGCTCGATCAAATCCAGACCCTCTTGATCACGTGGAGATACGAAAGTTATTGCAAGCCCTTTGCCTCCAGCACGGCCAGTCCGGCCGATCCGGTGAATATAGCTATCCACATCAAGCGGCATATCATAGTTAAAGATGTGAGTAATACCTTCAACATCCAGACCCCGAGCTGCTACGTCTGTCGCTACAAGCAGCTGCAGCTTCGCATCACGGAATCTTTTCATCACGCCTTCACGTTTACCTTGGGACAAATCACCGTGCAGCTCGTCACATTCATAACCGGCTGCTTGCAGCGCTTCGTTCAAATTGGATACCCGTCGTTTCGTCCGGCAGAAAATAATAGCCAAGTAAGGACGATCCCGTTCAATGAGGGATTTGAGCGCTTCTTCTTTATTACGGTCCGAGCATTCCACTACTTGCTGTTTGATATTATCCAGCGGAATCGGAGAACCACTCTTAATGATGATATCCAGTGGCTCTTTCATGTAATTAGCAGCGAGACGTTTAATCGGATCAGGCATTGTCGCGGAGAACAACATAGTCTGACGACGATAAGGGACAGCCGTAATGATGGTCTCAACATCCTCCAAGAAGCCCATGTGCAGCATTTGATCGGCTTCGTCCAGAACGAGCATTTTTACGCCGCTAAGATCCAGCGTCTCCCGGCGCATATGATCCAAAAGTCTGCCCGGTGTACCGATGATAAGATGTCTGCCGCCTTCCAGCTTGCGCAGTTGCTTCTCTACATCCTGACCTCCGTAAACTGCCAATATTTTGATATCCGTGTGACGCGCCAGCTTGCGTGCCTCTTCTGTAATTTGCAAAGCCAGCTCACGTGTTGGAGCCATAATCAGCGCCTGAGGGTAAGCCCGCTCTGTATGGATCTTGTCCATAATTGGCAGCAAAAAGGCCAAGGTCTTCCCTGTACCTGTCTTCGCTCTAGCTATTACGTCCAAGCCCTGCACCAATGGCGGAATGGCTTCCTGTTGCACTGGCGTAGGCTTAACAATGCCTTGACTTTGAAGCAATGTACACAGTAATTCTGAAACTCCTAAATCTTTAAATCCCGGCAAATTCTCCACCTCACTATTTTCTCGGTTTAATTTGATTACATCTCTTTCTTAACTTCCGTCTTCAAAAGCCCTGTATGAGGCAGCCTGCATAGGCTGTCCTGTTCTGGGGCATATGCTTCAGATTCAGCTATATTCAAACAAAAGCGGAAGAACACCGTCACCGGCATCCTTCCGTCCCATGTATCCCTTGACCCGTTAAAAGAGTGCGGTCAAAGTTCGGTTTCTGGGCAGCAGCGATCCACCGGACGTTAAGACGGCACTCCATTTGCGTTCCATTCCACTTTATACAATAGAAGTAAAGTTAAGCTTAGAAAGTTATCTTTTATATTGTACTTGATAGAAAGGCATTTGTGTGAAACTGCTGAAGAATAATTATTCAAATCCCTTAAGCTAGAACCTTCCCGATTTAAAAATCGCATAGATCAGCCACAAGAACATCAGAAGAGCCACTACGCTGCCAACCTCCACTGTAGGGAAATTCCATAACACTGAAGGCTGTCCACGCATCGCAGTACCAATAATGAGTCCTGTCATGATGATGCTAAACGCGAGCATCACAATACTGAATGCTAAACGGTTACCTACCCGGTCCAGCTTACGCTCCAGATTCTGCATCTCAGGTGCCACAATCTCCACCTTTATCTTTCCCTTACTGATCAGCGCGGATAACTGCTTAGCCTGCCCAGGAAGCTCCAGCAGACTCTCTGTTAAGTCGGCTACGCCTCCCAGGAACTTACGCTGCAATCGACTGCCGCTAAAGCGCTGCTTCACAAGTTCCCGCCCAAAGGGTTCCGCCATCTCCAAAATACTGATGGTTGGATCTAAGTTGCTGATGACTCCCTCCAGCGTGAGCATTGTCTTCCCTAACATCGTCAAATCCGGCGGCAGCACTAAACGGTGTTTTCGCGCTATGCCGAACAGATCATTCAGGGCTTTGCCTATACTCATTTTGCTAAATGGAACATCATAATATTCATCCCGCAGCCGATCCATATCATCATGCAGCGCACTTCGATCAGCATCCTCAGGAATGACTCCAAGACGCAAAATTGCCCGGACCATCGCATCCGTATTTTTGCGCATCAGAGCGATAATAAGTGCAGACAGCTGCTCCTTCATCTCCTCATTCAGCCGACCCATCATGCCAAAATCAATCAAAGCCAGCTTTCCATCACCCATCCGTATAACATTGCCCGGATGAGGATCAGCATGGAAAAAACCATGAATGAAGATTTGTCTAAGCATCATTTCCACAAGTTGCTGAGCAATGGCTTTAAGCTTAACGCCTTTACTCAGCAACTCATCGCGACGACTCAGCGTTGTCCCTACCACATATTCCATCGTCAGCACTCGTGTTGACGTATAGTCCCAATAGATATCCGGGATGTACACTCCCTCATAATCCATCTGCTGATCGATTTTCTCTGCATTACGCCCCTCTTGGCTGTAATCCAGCTCGCCAAGCAGCGATTTCGAGAACTCCTCTACCATACGGCACAGCTGATATTGCCTCGCCCAAGCGAGCCGCTTTTCAGCAAGCGTGCTTAAATCTTTGAGGATTTCCAAATCCCTGCTCATCGTTCGCAGAATACCCGGACGTTGAACTTTAACAGCTACGACTTGTCCACTGTGAAGCACAGCCCTATGCACCTGACCGATGGATGCGGCAGCAAGTGGCGTATCCTCAAAAGAATTAAAGATTTCATCCATATGCTGATCCAGTTCCTGCTCAATGATCGCGCGCACGCGGTCGACAGGAAAAGGAGGCACATTATCTTGTAGTTTTACCAATTCCTGAATAATAGAATCAGGCAGCAGATCTGAACGGGTACTGGCGAGTTGTCCCAGCTTAATAAAGGTTGGACCCAAATCCTCCAGCACCAGCCGAATCCGCTCCCCAAGCGTAAGGCTTGTGTGTGCTTCCTGCGTTACAAGACGACGTGGAAGGGATAGTAAGTGATAGAGCCCCAGCTCTTCCACCATATAGCCAAAACCATGGCGCATAAGCGCCATGGCGATTGCCCGGTAACGTCCGGCATGTCTAATGCGTACTGCCATTTAGTCCGAACGCGTTTCCGCCGATGTTCCCTCTAGATGGGAAATCCCTTCTAGCTCGGCCAACCGGCGCTCCAATACTGCAATTCGCCCTTCCAGCTCGGCAATATCGTTTTGTACAGGCACATTCATTTCCTTCAGCACGCGTTGTACTTGCTCTTGTACAGCAGATTTGAACATGCCTCGTTCTTCCTCACCACGTTCAATTAGCCGATCGACGAGAGCCCTAGATTCCGAAGGAGCAAGCTCCCCGCGTTTCACTAGTTCTTCAACAACCTTCTCTACTTTTTCCTTACTGACAATGGTGAGGCCCACTCCTAAAGAGATCGCTTTTTTAAACAAATCACTCATGGCACTTTCCTCCCAAAGATTCCGTTTCATTACATAACGGAGTTTATGATTAAAGTATACCCCACTGTGTACGTATTTCAAAAAAAACACAACATTGCTTAGTTAGTGACCGGAATACGGGCAGCCCAAGTAGCCGCCTGTAGAATTAGTTTACGTAGTGCCGGATGACGGAAGGAGGGTTCATGATGACCAGGCATAAGGAATACTACTCGTCCTAAACCATAGCTATGGCACCATGCAGCTGGAATCCATTGCCCCTCAGATTCATATTGAAGTAGAATAGTCCGTTCTGTGAACGGGTCAAATTCAAAATGATAGGGCTCCTCATCCAATTGGAAATCTTCCACACCTTCGGTGATGTCATGCTCTAGCACTTTGAAGTTCAGGGGTTCGTAAGCTGTGTGTCCGTTAAATCGACCCCCGATTAGCTGTGCAAGCTCGTTACGTTTCGTCAGCGAAGCTCCCGTATGAAGAACAATGAGTCCGCCTCCTCCACTTACATAGCTGAGCAAACCAGCCGTTTGTTGAGGGGAGACTGTTTCGTTCCACAATTCATTGTAAGCAATACATAGGTCATAACTTGCTAAATGCTCAATGCGCATTAATTTTTTATTTTCTGAACATTGCACGGTTAATAAATCATTTAAGATCTCACTAATTTGTTGGTCCACTCCTTGAAGTGGATGAAACCGGGGATGGGTGTAATCACCAAGTAATAGACATTTTCTCTTGTCCATGGGATCCTCCTCCTTATTCGTTGTTATTATTCGTCACATGTTGCCTATATTCTAAGGAAAACTGCCGCGAATGTCCATGCAGATGGCAGGTATATTGCTCTTTGGGCTTATTTTTCCGGGTAAAAAAGCATCCCCGGCCATGATAACAGGCGGGAATGCTTCTGTGCGATAACGTCATTCGTGTAAAGCTGACGCAACTTGTGACTTAGCGATTCGCCGCCACATATTTGCCTAGCTCTACAATCATGCTTCCCATCCGTTCATGCTCAGGCATAATGATACGCTGTACGCCCTCTTCTTTAAGCGCCTCAGAGGTAATCCGTCCTACAGAAACAGCAAGCACTTTATCCTCGAAAGACTTCAGCATTTCTTCCAGCTTTCCCTGTTCCCGGGCAAATTGACAGAGGAAACGAAACTGTGGTGCACTCGTAAAAGCCACGGCATCAATTTTGCCTGATATGATTTCTAGAAGCAATCTTTCCAGTTCGCCCGGCTCAGGTGGGGTATGGCGATACGGCAGCACTTGGCGGGTAGTAGCCCCAGCCTCCTGCAGCCATGCAAGCATATGAGGAGCTGGATCGCCGTGCAGCTGAAGAACGACTTCTTTCCCTTGCAAATTCAGGGATTGAAGCCCACGAATCAATCCGATTGTACTTCCGTCGTCGTCACGAACCTCCGGCGTAAGTCCTCTTTTTTTCAAAGCATTCACTGTCTTATAACCCCGTGCGGCAATAATAGAACCAGAAAGTACTTCTAAGAAACGTTCTTCGATCCCCATTCGCTCAGCCATATCGAAGAGAGCATCAAGTCCCATCCCTGTAGTCAGGATCGCCAAGTAGGGAGGCTGATTGATCCATGCATTCAAACCTTTCTGCAAGGCCTCGTCATCAAGAAATACAGTCCCTTGAGCAGGCCGGCCTACTGCCGTCCCCCCCATATTCTGAACCAGCTTGGCCATTTCTTCCGATTTGCGCGGACCCGCCAAGGCGACAGTGATCCCTTTTAATTGCTCTGCCATTTCCTATTATCTCTCCTCTCTCCATTGCCTAACCCAACATTATTGTTTATCAGTATACTTGCAAAGGAGTTCAAAAGGGAAGATAAAAAGCACGGTTCTCCTATCAGAAATCATTCTTATTACCAGAAGCGTTTATCTTAAAGCGGCTCGCCAGCTTCTGCAGTTCTTCTGCAAGACGGCTAAGGTCGGTAGACGAGGATGCCATCTCCTCTACAGAAGCAAGCTGCTCTTGTGCGGCAGTTGCGATAGTTTCTGTATTCACAGCCGCCTCTTCCGATATGCCGCGAATTTCCCCAATAGCCTTCTCCATATCATTAGATTCCACCAATAAAGTCTGCACAACCCCACCCATGGCTTCAATCTTCTCCGCGGCACTCTTTACTGCTCTTCGGATACGGGAGAAAGAACGTCCGGAAGTATCCACAGCCTCAATGCCTTCGGATACGCGCTGTCTGGTGTCTTCCATCGTATGAGTTACCAGCAGCATTTCACTATTAATAGCGGTAATCTGTTCGGCAATCAAATGTGCGGATCTCTCTGATTCCTCTGCCAGCTTACGCACCTCGGCAGCAACCACCGCAAATCCACGCCCTTGTTCCCCGGCTCTGGCTGCCTCAATGGAAGCATTGAGAGCCAGCAGGTTGGTCTGGCGGGCAATCCCGGTGATGACACCAACAATGCCCTCAATTTGACTGGTTCTTTCATTCAGCTTGTCAATTACACTGCCCAGCTCTCCGACCGTTTCATGGATACCATTGATTTTATCCACCACGCTGATAACCGAATCATTACCTTCCGATGCTGAGAGTGAAGTCTTGTCCATCATTGTGGATACTTGCTCCATATATGTGGAAATCTGCTCGACCTCACTAGCTGTAGCGGCAGTGCTCTCCATTCCTTTTCGTACACTAACCACCTGTCGCTCCGTCCCTGCCGCTACGTCCTGAATCGCTATGGTCACCTGCTCAATCGTTTGGGCAGTCTGATCCGCACTAGCCGTCAGTTCTTCCGCTGAGGAGGATACATTGCTTGTCATCTCCTGCACGCCAATGATCATCTCGCGCAAGCTGATCAGCATTAATTGAAAATTCTCTGCCAGCAGCCCTATTTCATCTTTACGGAAAACACCCATGTCTTCCGACAGATCACCTTTGGCTATCACCGCAGTTGCTTTCCGCAGCCGGAAAAGCGGTCTCAAAATCGATTGAATATTAAAATAGATCACAACCAGCGCAAGCAGAACGGAAACTACAATAACAAGCAGAGCTGTATCGCGGATTCCACTAGTTGCTGAGTTAACCTCGTCAATGCTGATCGTACCTCCGATTCTCCAACCCGTCAGTTCATTGACCATAAAGGTCATCTTTTTGGACGTATCCTTGAAGACATAATCGAAGACCCCTTGTTCTTTCTCGAACATTTTCTTAACAAAATCATCAGACGATTCCTGCCCGATAGCTTCTGTAGGATGAACTAGAAACTTCTTGCTGTTATCAACGATAAGGATATAACCTTCCTTGCCTACCTTAATTGAGGTCAGCTCCCCTAAAGTAGACAGGTTAAGATTCATTGTGATCACCCCATCACCGCCCTTAAGAACCGTTGATATCGCAATCGCGGTTTCCTTATTTACGGTTTGAAAAGCCGGAGAAATCACTGCCCCTTTTCCTTGCTTCAGAGAATTAATATAGGCGCTTTCCTGCCTTGGATCATAACCCTCTGGCAGCTTAGCATCTAAAGCATGAATAGCCTTGCCATTGCTTGTACCCACATAAATGTCCAGTACATCCGGATGCAGCGCCACATATTCCTTCAGTCTGGCTTTTACAGCAGAGGAAGTCCCCCCAGATCCCTCACTGTTGATCCCCTCAGATGAAAACTCCGCGGCAAAATAAGAAATCGCATCTATTTTGGATTGAATATTAGAGTTAATGATTTCATTTACGGCCAACACACTTTCGGTAGCATTGTTCACCAGTTGATCTTCCACTTCCTGGCTGGCAGCTTGATAGGTTCGCCAGCCTATAATAATACTGGGCAGCAGCAGTATTATTAGGTATGTAAGAATTAACTTGGTACGGATAGTCATACCCGCATTTTTTTTCATAGACGTCATCATCTCTCTCTCATCTGAGTCTTAGGCAAGGATACATTTACCAGACTTAATATATAATTTAAAATCTGTTTTAGGAACCGATTTTCCTCCTATCTTTCTTTGTTTTTCTCATTTTTTTTGAGAATTGTCATATAAATGCAACAAAAAAGGCCGCCTCAATGAAAGCGGTCTCTCCGGATATACATATTATTACCGCAGCACAGGCTCCGGCACCTCTATCCTAATTATTCTTTTTGTTCTTACAGTTTGGGCAGACGCCCCCGAATACTACATGAGCATGACCAATGGTATAACCGGTATCCTTGGCCACTGTATTCATCCATTCACGCGGAACTTGATTCATAACCTCATCCACTGCTCCACAAACCTCACAAATGATATGCTGGTGATCATCCATACGTGCGTCATATCTGCTGGCAGCTTCACCAAGCTTAAGCTCACGAATCATTTGTTTATCTGAAAGATAACGCAGAGAGTTATATACCGTACCGTATGCTAAGCTATGTCCCTGCTCTACTAGCCGATTCATTACTTCCGCAGCAGTAGGATGGTCATGTGAATTAAGGACGATATCGTAAACGGCTTGACGTTGGGAGGTCAAATTTAGACTTTTCATTCCTATCATCCTCTAACTTATTTTTAGATCAAGTATAAATCTTGTGAATGGGAACGTCAATCCCATTTTTATCCACATGTTACTTTACAAGCTACCTAATCATTCCTGAATATTTAATGTTTACATCAGCCTTCACTTGGAAATCAAGTTTAGAATAGAGCTCCTTCCACACTTTCATTTCCGTATCGTTATTAAAATGCCTTGCTCCATAATGCAGCCCCCAACCCAAGGGATCTAAGCCACTGGCTTGTATTTTGGTCAGCAATGCTAAGATATCCGCTTCCAATTCCTTTTCCCCGGCTTCCTGGATCTTCTTCAACATGTGATGTGTCACCAGATCTGGGCTACTACTCTCTTCGAGAATACCTTTTATCTTAATATGATAACGAATAGTAGCTTTCCCTTGCTCTGGTGTTACGATTTTATAGTGCGAGGATGACCTCTCTGTGTAATATTGAAACATAATTCCCTCGGAATGGGCGGGTAAGTTAGTCCGCAGATTCGGGCGTGACAGCAGATTATATAGCCGGGTCTCATTTGGCGTAAGAACCATTTTGATTTTCTCATTATTCAGCAGAGCAATTTTATCAATTAAAAACTCCTTATCCCCTTTGGCCTCAATAATCGGCAGGATTGGATCAATCCCCTCCTCAAAGATATTTCTCATCAGCTGAAAGGAATACACACTAGAAATAAATGGAGACTCTGTGCCTTGTCCACTCATAGCCAGAATAAGAGAATTCGATGGGATCCGCTCCGATTCGGGTCTTACCTTCAGCACTTGAAGTGCTTCCGGACGCCCTATTGCAAAATTGACAATAAGCTGGATATCTCTACGTCGCACAGCCCAATCCATAACATGGAGAATATCTTCACGGGCAACCCCTTCCCCCAAAACAATTGATTTACAATGGGAGTAATCAAGCTCCTTTTCCACTCTGGATTTCATTCTACGAAGGGCTTCCGAAATGCTTGGAGACTCCTCAGTCAAGATTTGCATCTTCTCATCAATCTTAGTAACATCCCCCTGAGGGATGGCAAGCTTCAAGCTAATCTTAAAATTCCCTGCTTCTGTACCTTGGTCAACGCCGATCGCTAACACGAAAATCCGCAAATCAATCTCCTTGAAGTCACAACCGGGAAGAAGAAGGAGCAAGGTAATTCCAATTCCAGCAAGTACTCTTCTCATAGCTTCCCCCTCCTAGCTTTGCGATAACAATAAAACAATAGAGCGATGATGAACATCTCACCAAACCAGCGAATTTGCAGAAACCAGGCACCAAACATATTAAGTTGATACTGATCCTGCCCCATTAAGGAAAGAACCATCGCGCTAAACAAGCCTAGGATCCCCCACTCTTTCCAGCGCTCTGCTTTTGGGGACTGTTTTTTTGCAGATGAAAGAGCACCTTTAAAAAGCTCTAAACCTCCATGCCAATGAACGATTACACTCACCAGAGATAAACTTAAATAGGCAAAATAAAAAATAAACAGCATCCGTTCAATAATAAAGGATTCCATCCGAATACTGTCGGCCGTCGAGAACCATGTATACACATGTCTATCAATAGCAACGGTTCCGAAATAGCCGATGGGAACTAAAAAAGTCAAGAGTAATACGAAAAGACCCTCCACCCCTAAAATCCAGACATGCTTCAGCTTCAGCCCATGAAATACCCGATTAAATATGGCCAGGTTTAAGTAACCGCTAAACGAAAAGGTAGCCGCCGCAAGGCTCATTAGGTCCGGCTTATGCCAGAAGTATGTAGTGACCTGCAGAACAGAATCCCAATTAAAGTCCGGATTGGTCAATGCTTTTACGAGGCCATAAATAATTAAAGGTAAGGATACGCTGAGAATGATTTCAAGCCCATACAAGAGTGATAGAGAATCGAAGCGACAGCAGATGCAGACCAAGACTAAAAAACTGATCACAACCGTATAAGGACTCGAATCCGGACTGATAAACCGCAGCGTAATATCTACAAAAGAAAGCAATGTAACTCCCCCGGCCACACACCATAAGCCAGCAAAAAGGACCAGTAAGATTCTGGATAACTTCTTAGGAAGCAAAGAGTCAAATATTTCCGGAAACCCCTTGCCGGGGAATTTAGCAATCAGTACAGTAAATATATAGACAAACAAAGTGCCCAAAATCGTTCCGATTAGTATGGACATCAAAGCGCCACCAAAACGTCTGTCTATTAGTTCCCTTGGAACAAAATTAATGATGTTGATCAGGCTGTTCATCAGAAAAAGACAGTAGAAATAACGGCTTTTGGCCATCAATGCTCTCCACCCTTCTTCTTGCCGAGATTATCGAGAAAAAACAATCTGAAATAAGGTTGTCCGAAGGTACGCTGTTTGCATAAATACATTGCGAATCCCACGACACAGACTACTACCCCAACCAATCCTAAAAAAGCTGCGGCAATTAGAAAAATATACTTCAGCACTCGTATGGACAAGCTCATCATATTCAGCGGAATTAGAAAATTAGATATCGCAACAGCAGAAACCAATATGATCATGATATTTCCTACAAGTCCTGCTGCCGTCGCTGCCTGCCCCAAGATAAGCCCCCCTACCGTCGTGGCCGTTGGACCAATTGCCTTGGGGAGCCGTAAGCTCGCCTCAGTCAGAAACTCCATCATCATGAGCATTAAAAGCACTTCCACAAAAGAAGGATAAGGCACAGTCGCACGACTGCCCGCAATAAGCAAGGCAATCTGCACACGAATAATCTCTGGGTTATACGAGGTGAGTGTTACATAGAGCGCAGGCAGCCACAACGTCATGCACACACCGATAATCCGAAGCAGCTTTAGGAATCGCCCCACGATAGGAAATTGTATTTTATCATCCATGGATGTAAAGAAATCATTAAAAATAGAAGGCAGCACTATCGCATAACCGGTTGTATCCAGCACTATCGCTACTTTTCCTTCAGACAAATTAAACACCACTCTATCCGGTCTTTCGGTGATGATGGACTTAGGGAGTATTCTTAATTTGTCACTGCTTATAAACTTCTCAAGCTCTCCTGTAGCCTGCAAAATATCAACCTTTAGCGTTCCCATCTTCTCCCTTAATTCTTTTAAAACGTTATGGTCAACACGACTGTCATCGTATAAAATAGCTATCTTTGTTTTAGAGACATCGCCGATGACCATGGTCTCCATTTTGAGATTAGTCGATTGATAACGCCGCCGAATCATGTTCAAATTAATCGCTATATCCTCTGTCAGTGCATCTGACGGCCCCTGTGAAATACTTTCGGCAGACGTTTCACTAACACCGCTGCTCTCCGTACTCATAGCATCGAAGAAATATATCACATCTTTTATACCCAGAAGCACATAACCACTGAGCAAAAGGTCGATCGCCTTCTCTCTCGTAGTCGCCTCTTCAGTGCCCGGATAAGTCATAATGTAATCCTGATAAGCGCTAATACTCTCCATTTCATAAAACGGCGCAATCACGTGGCGGCTGAGTGTCTGCGCATCTGTAACACTTTTGATATATAGCAGGTTGATTTGCCCAAAAGGGGCAACGCTTGTTTTATCGATTAAATCCGCGAACCCGTTCAGCTGATCTTTGATCCATTCCAGAGAAATATTGTCCTTATCCTGTTGAACTGACATGGAACATCATCCCTCCTATTTATCCTTTACGTCCCAGTTTCCACCTTATTTTGGCACTGTTTCTCTGAATTCATGCACAGCACGATGGAATGGGAAGTTTCTTTTCACAGGACTGTGGTAATAAATGAGATGAAGATTGTAAAGATGGAGGGATAATAGATGGACCCAAACCGTAAAATAACGCAAAGTCTTCCACAATTTCCGGAATCATTATGGAGAGATACCACGGATTTACCGGCTTTTCCAAAGCTGGCTGAAGATATTTCTACAGATGTGGCAGTGGTAGGCGGTGGAATTACAGGCATTACAACAGCCTATCTCCTCAGCAACGCAGGCTACAAAGTCACACTCTTAGAAGCTGGAGAAATTCTGAGTGGCACTACGGGTTTTACCAGTGCAAAAATCTCAGCACAGCACGGGTTAATCTATCATCATTTGATAAAGCATTTTGGGCAGGAGCAAGCCCGGCTCTATTATCGCTCGAACAGCGAGGCTATGAATTGGATCCAGAATACGGCTGAGGAACTTGAAGTATCCTGCGGCATGAAACATGAGGCGGCTTTTCTGTACGCGGATGCTGAAGATCATAAAACGCTTAAACAACTGGAGGAAGAGTATAAAGCCTATGAACAATTGGGTCTGCCCGGAGAATGGCTAGATAACGTCTCTATCCCTCTGATGGCGAGTGGTGCCATTAAATTACCAGGACAAGCCCGCTTTCACCCGCTGCAATATCTGAAGGGGCTACTGAAGGTCATTCAGGATAAAGGTGGCGTAATCTATGAGCATACGATGATGGCGGATAAGGTGGAGAAGAACGATAAGCTTACGCTTTTTACTGAAAAGGACGAGCATCGGATCACCTGCCGCTACGCCGTTTCAGCTTCTCATTTCCCATTCTACGATGGAGGAGCACTATATTTCTCGCGGCTGCATGCTGAACGTTCCTACTGTCTGGCGATCCAGCCTGAAACGGATTTTGAGGGTGGAATGTATCTAAGTGCAAGCGAACCCACCCGTTCTCTTCGTGCAGTAGAGTGGGAAGGCAGGAATCTGGTCATTGTCGGGGGAGACAACCATAAGACAGGCCAGGGCATCTGTACGATAGGACATTATGAGAATTTGGAGCTATTCGCAGGAAATCTGCTCGGCATCAAAACAATCCCTTACCGCTGGGCAGCACAGGATTTAATCACCCTAGACAGAGTGCCCTACATCGGCAAGATTTCGGACAACGAAGAGATTTATATCGCCACAGGTTTTGGAAAATGGGGCATGACAAGCGGTACGCTGGCCGCACAGATTATCTCGGATCAGATTCAGCGCAAAGATAATCCGTATACCGAATTGTACGATCCGTCCCGCTTCAAAGCTGGCACCAGTCTAAAAAACTTCATCTTGCAAAATGCCAATGTGGCAAAAGAGCTCGTGGCGGGCAAAGTGGAAATCGTCCATAAAAAGACAACTGATTTGGAAGCTGACGAAGGAGCCGTTGTGTTCCATGATGGCAAACGTGTGGGAGCTTATAAGGATACAGAAGGTAAACTTCATCTGGTGGATAGAACCTGTACCCATATGGGCTGTGAATGCGAATGGAACAACGGGGATCGTTCTTGGGATTGCCCTTGCCATGGTTCCCGCTTCTCCTACGATGGCGAGGTTTTAGAGGGCCCAGCTTCGGTACCGCTGACGAAACTCCATGAATAATACCTTTCATGAAAAGGCAGTTCGGCTTCATGAAAATTTGCAGACCATTTTCTAAGGGGCGATTGTAATTGCCCTACAGCATTCAGGTATAATAAGACTTGAATGAAGCAGCTGCTTCAAAAAAGTTTGAAGGAGAGTGACGATAGAGATGGATTTGAGAGGAAAGAGTGTTGTAATTACTGGTGCAGGCAAAGGGATCGGAAAAGCCTTGGCTATGGCACTGGCTAAGGAAGGTGCTAATTTAGGCCTGATCTCCAGAACTTCAGGTGATCTCGAAGCGTTAAAATCAGCCTTAACGGAAGTATATGACGTTAAAGTCAGCATTGCCGTGGCCGATATCGCCGTACGCGAAGAAGCTGAACGTGCTGTTGCTTCCCTGCAAAATGAGCTTGGAGCATTTGATGCATTAATCAACAATGCCGGGATCGCAAAATTCGGCACTTTAGTAGAAATGGATCCTGCAGACTGGGAGCGCCACATCCAAGTTAATCTTTACGGTACTTATTACGTAACTCGTGCTGCACTGCCTGCGATGATTGAGAAAAATGGCGGAAATATCATCAATATTTCATCCACAGCCGGAGAACGCGGCTTCGCGACAGGCTCTGCTTATTGCGCGTCCAAGTTCGCTCTCATGGGCATGACCGAAGCCCTCGCACAAGAAGTGCGCAAACACAATATTCGCGTCGTAGCCTTGACTCCAAGCACCGTCAACACTGGCCTAGCTTCCAATGCTGGACTTAAAATCGGTGACGAAGACCGCATGATGCAACCTGAAGATGTTGCTGAATTGGCACTGACAGCTTTGAAGCTGCCGGATCGCGTCTTCCTAAAAACAGCAGGACTATGGACCACCAATCCGCAATAAAATCGCGCTGGACGCGGGGGGAGCCGGGTGATCTGGGGTGATTGCATTTTGTGCAATAGAATCGCTCTAGACGAGGGTGAGGCCTTGGGTGATTGCACGTGGTGCGGGATAACGCTTCAGGATTGCTCTACTGCGTTTTCTAATTGCACTTTGTGCAATTGAATCCCTCTAGTTAAGGGCGAAACCTTGGGTGATTGCACTTTGTGCAATCAGTTTAGTGGCTCCCCTCCTTTTTAGGCGATTTGGGCTTGATTCTATTGTACAGAATGCAACAGACTGCCTTATTCAGATAACATTCAGGCTATTCTGTTGCACATTCTGCAATGTAACTTCATTTGGGGGCTTTATTAGGGAACTGGGACTGGAATTAGGTGCTAGCTGTAATGGTGGTTTTGAGTAAAAACTTTGGAGTTGGGTTGGCACTTTGGCTTAGAGTAACATTACGGTTGAGGTGGCACTTTAATTGCAGTAGTTACTTTAACGTGCAGCAGTTACTTCAACTTGCAATAGCCACTTTACTTGCAGTAGACACTTTGATTTTCCGCAGGTACCTGAGTTTGCACAATACTTAACGTTTAAATAGATAATAGTTGCACTTTGTACATCTATTCAGCGCAATTAGAGTAGAAATCATACTTTAATTGCACTCTATACAGTTAAAAGAAGGCTAATCTCGGCGATTCACCAGATTCGCACAAATTAGTTGCAGAGAATACACTTATTCGATCGTTTCTGGTGTGACGGATAATTTAAGTGTACAAAGTGCAATTAAACGCCCGCACTCTTGTGTCTTGTGGGATGGTCTTTTATTTTGTAAGTTGAAAATCACGATGTTACCTTGAGATATTGGCTAATTTTCGAGGTTCCCATGTCATATTATTTCGATTCACAATGTCCTGAAAAATATACTAACTTTCTGATCGGAGGTTTATCTATCATGCTGGTAGTAACTAATACTATTAAAGTAAAAGAAGGCCATGGCGAAGCTATTGCTCAACGTTTCGGAGGAAATAATGGTGTGCAGGATATGCCAGGGTTTGTACGTATGGAGGTTTGGCGTGGAAATGCCAAAGAAGGTGTCGAGGAATTAAAAATCTGCACCGTATGGGAGAATGAGGATGCATTCAAAGGCTGGACCTCCAGCGAGTCCTTCCGTCAGTCGCACCGTGGTGCTGGTGGTAATGACGCAATCCTGGGTGCTTCCATCGATAAATATGAACTAATGATCAGCCGCATGCCCAGTAACTAAGGATTTGGACCACCCAAACAGAGCAGTAGCTAGATTGAACCAGCAGTGTGTACGGAATGGTAGCCCGATAAGTACAGTTAACTAATTGACTATTACTGCTAGGTAACCGGTGATACGAGCTAATTAACTATTATTGATGCAGCCACCTAATTGTCTTTTACCACTGGGTTAACCAATGGAGCCACCTAATTGTCTTTTACCACTGGGCTAGCCAATGCAGCACGCTAATTGTCTTCTACCACTGGGCTAAGAGAATCAGCCGCTAATTAACACAGTTATCACTTCTAAATGCTAATTGCTACAGTAAAAACTTAGAGTAATTATCGTCCAGCTGACTGATTGATTAGCCTAATAGATACTGTTCAGTTAGTTGGTACAAGCAGCGCTATTATCCAGCGATGTCCTGTGCCCAAGCCTAAAACAAACAGGGATGTCCGGAGCCAATATGGCTCTGAGACATCCCTGTTTGTTTATAAACTCATTATTTACTTACATCTGGCTGAGGGGTCTCCACCTCTTGATGTTTACCCGGCCAGAACGACCAACGGCCAAAGAGCGTTGTAATAGCTGGTACAAGGAACGGCCGAACCACGAAGGTATCCAGCAGAACACCAAGAGCGGTGATGATACCGAACTGCACAAGCACCTGAATCGGCAAGCTTGCCAATACAGCAAATGTACCTGCCAGAATGAGGCCGGCAGAGGTAATTACCGAGCTGGTCTCATTCACTCCTTCCGCGATAGCCTGCTTAAGCGGCATGGTTTTACGCTTTTTCCAGATATTCGAGATCATGAAGATGTTGTAGTCTTCTCCAAGTGCCACCAAGAAAACAAAGGAATACAGTGGGATCGCTCCCTGAATAGCATCTGCTCCCATCACATAGTGAATGATAATCCAGCCTAAGCCAAGCGCTGAGAAAAAGGAGAGAATAACGGTGCCGACCAGATAGATGGTGGCCACTATTGAACGCAGATATATCAACAACAGTACGGTGATCATTCCGATGACTACGGGGATAATCAGATCGGTGTCCCGATCCCCAATCTCTTTAGTGTCGTGCTGTGTCGCCGTCTGTCCGCTTACCCACACGTGATCCGCAGGGTTCGCAACGTCTACATCGATTAATGCCTGCTCTGCGGTATCAAGAAGGGTGGGAATATGCCCCATCGCTTCTAGTGAGTAAGGATTGCTTTTAAATTCAATATCAAAACCAACAATATCTTTGTTTACTGCCCCCTGCTGCGGATCGGAAACCGTGTCCACATAGGTGAGTCCGCCAAGAATGACCTTTAGATCCTCTCCGCTTGCTTTTCCTTGGGTATCAATAATCAGCTTCGCTGGAGCCAATTCTCCGGGAGAGAACTGTTTGCCAATAAGGTCGAAACCTTCGCGGGACTCCATATTTTTAGGAAAAGAGGATAGGATATCATAGGTAAATTTGATGCCACTGGAGAATGAAGCCAGAATCCCCAGTCCGATAACGGTCACACCCACGATAGCCCATGGCCGGGTTACTACCAAGCCGCCAATACCCTTTTTACGGGAAACCTTGAGTTCAGGAACAGGTTTGCCTTTAGCCTTAGCCCGTTCTACCTCCATTTGCGGTGTGCGCGGAATGAATGGGAAGAACGAGGTCCGTCCGAAGATTGCCAGCAGTGCTGGTACGAGAGTTAGACTGGCAATTCCCATGATGAAGATAGACACGCTAAATGGAACGGCAAATCGATGATAAGCTCCATACTTAGCCAGCAATAACGCAAACAGCGCGAGCACGACGGTGAAGCCACTCATAGCAATGGCGCCTGAAGATTCGGTAATGGAGCGAAGAAGCGCACGACTCTTACTCTCTTCTACCTTCAATAACTGCCGGAACCGTGAGATCAGGAACAGGCAATAGTCCGTACCAGCTCCGAATAGCAAAACAGTCATAATCGAGACAGCCTGTGAATCCACTGTGATCCAGCCTTCTTGCGCCATTTTTCCAAGAATCGGACTAGTTACACCATAAGCGAATCCAACCGCAATAAGTGGAATAAAAGCCAAGATCGGTGAACGATAAATCACCAATAAGAACACCAGCACAAGCATAACCGTAGCAATTAACAAGGAAACGTCTGCGTTCTGAAACAGGCCTGAAGCATCTATAGAGATGCCCACTGGACCCGTAACACGTAAACTCAGGTCTTTTCCATCTACCTTAGCCGCGGAGGGGTCTCCACCCGTCTCTGTGTTTATGATCTTCTTCATTTCTGTCACAGCTTCACCGAGCTGATCACTATCTGCCGTTTTATCAAAAAGCACCGGGGTTACCAGCGTGCTAAGATCCTCAGATAACGAGGCTTGTAATGCCTGTGGCGGCAGTTGTCCTAATGGGGGAACAAAATTCTGATGGGGCAATGGTTGCTGCTCCAACTTCTTGTACACAGCAGTGATATGTACTAAATCATCTTGTGAAAGCCCACCTTCTCTATGCCATACGAGCAGCGCCGGCACTCCACTTCCACTAGGGAATTCTTGCTCTGCAATAGCTGCTGCCTGTACCGATTGTGAATCATCTGGGAGGTTAGGCGCATTATTAGCAACCTGAGAATTCACTGCAGGCCATAACAGGGTAAGTGCACCTACAAGCACTATCCATACGAGAAGAGTAATCCACTTCGTCTTTTTTCCTGCCACCCATTTTCCGTAGCCTGACATTCCCTTCATCCTCTCCTTTACCTTGCAGCCTTAAAAATGAGCCGCGGGTCATTTTTTATTCTATCATATATATGCTTTAATTTTTAATCAAACTTTTTTTATTTTTCAGAAAAATTAAAACACATCATCACATATAAAATACCCCTCTCTTCACATAAAAAATCAGCAACATGTGAAAAGAGGGGTTTATGGGTTATCTATACTTTTTTCTTCACTTCAATTTAGCCTACGTCCAAATCTCCTTCAGAGAACTGACTGTTATAGAGATCCGCATAGAATCCGCCTTGGGCCAGCAGTTCTTCGTGGTTGCCTTTCTCGATTACACTACCTTGATTCATGACAAGGATGAGATCCGCATCACGAATCGTCGAGAGACGATGGGCAATAACGAAGCTGGTTCTGTTTTGCATCAGCGCATTCATCGCTTTTTGAATCAGCAATTCAGTCCGTGTATCGACACTGCTCGTGGCTTCATCAAGAATAAGGATCGATGGATCGGCCAGAATAGCGCGAGCAATAGTAATCAACTGCTTCTGTCCTTGTGAAATATTAGAAGCTTCTTCATTTAACACCGTATTGTAGCCAAGCGGAAGTGTGCGGATAAAGTGATCGGCATGCGCAGCTTTGGCAGCCCGCACCACATCAGCTTCAGATGCACCTTCACGACCGTAAGCAATGTTGTCACGAATCGTACCGTTAAAGAGCCAGGTATCCTGAAGCACCATACCAAACTTGCTACGTAGGTCACTCCGTTTCATGTCGGTAATGTTGACGCCATCAATGATAATTTCCCCGTCGTTAAGCTCGTAGAAGCGCATCAGCAGGTTAATCAAAGTGGTTTTACCAGCACCAGTAGGACCGACAATCGCTATAGTCTGACCTGGACTAACCTCAATATTCATGTCCTCAATCAGAATAGCATCCTCTTTATAGCCGAATTTCACATGACGGAACTCAACGGAACCTTCCGGAGCACCTTCATCAAGCTTCACAAGTGTAGTATTAACTTCCTTAACTTCCTCTTCTTCATCCAGAAGTTCAAATACACGTTCTGCGGAAGCAATGGTGGATTGAATAATGTTAGCAATATTAGCCGTTTGTGCAATCGGCTGGGTGAACTGACGTGAATATTGAATGAAGGCTTGAATATCCCCGACATCAATCATTTTTTTAGTAACAAAAATACCACCCACAACACAGATAAGCACATAACCCAAGTTACCGATAAACATCATAAGCGGCATAATCATACCTGACATAAATTGAGACCGCCAGCCAGAATCATAAAGCTTATCATTTATTTCATCAAAATCTTTAAGCGACTGCGGTTCGCGGCCGAAAGCTTTAATAATCCGGTGCCCCGTATACATTTCCTCTACATGACCATTCAACTGGCCAAGCGATTTCTGCTGTCTCACAAAATAAGTCTGCGAACGTTTAGAGATCGCCATAATCACAATAAAGCTGAGTGGCAACGTAGTAATCGTGATTAACGTCAGCCATGGGCTGATGGTAAGCATCATCACAATAACACCAATAATAGTGACGATTGAGGTAATCAGCTGCGTTAAACTTTGCTGCAACGTGGTACTGATGTTATCTACGTCATTCGTAGCACGGCTAAGAATTTCCCCGTGTGTACGGGAGTCAAAATATTTTAAAGGTAAACGCTCCAGCTTACTGTTGATCTGCTCACGCATGTCATAAACTACCTTCTGCGCTACACCCGCCATTACATATTGCTGAATGTAACTAAACAAAGCACTAAGCAGATACAATCCCGCGAGCAGGATCAGAATATCATTAATATATCCAAAATCAATGGAGGCACCCTCTACACCCATCAGTTTGCCGTAAGCACCTTCGAACAGTTTGGTTGTAGCTTTACCCATAACTTTTGGACTGAAGATACTGAACACCGTACTGGCAATCGCCATAATTAGTACAATAATCAATTGAACCATACGCGGGCGCAAGTATTTGATTAGGCGACGAAGTGTACCTTTAAAATCTTTAGCTTTTTCTGCCGGCATCCTCATTCCAGGACCACCCGGTCCACCCGGTCCTTTATGGCCGCGGGGAGCTGCAGGTTTATGTTCTCTGTTTTGTTCGCTCATGCTATTTCCTCCTCTGACAGCTGCGAGGATACGATCTCGCGGTACACATCACTGCTCTCGAGCAGTTCACGGTGAGTGCCCATTCCAGCAATTTCACCCTCATCAATTACAATAATCCGGTCCGCATCCATAACGGTGCTAACCCGTTGAGCTACGATCAATACGGTGGATTCCGTAGTTTCAGCTTTGAGAGCCGCGCGAAGTTTGGCATCTGTCTTGAAATCAAGAGCTGAGAAGCTATCGTCAAACAGATAAACCTCAGGTTTTCTCACAAGCGCCCGAGCAATGGACAACCGCTGTTTCTGACCACCTGAGACGTTATTCCCGCCCTGAGCAATTTCTGAGTCAAACCCATCCTTCATCGCGGATACGAAATCGTAGGCTTGAGCCACCTTAGATGCATGAATGATTTCTTCATCCGTAGCATCCTCTTTACCGTAGCGGATGTTCTCATTAATCGTACCCGAGAACAATACTGCTTTTTGTGGGATGTAACCGATTTTGCTCCGCAGCTCTTCCTGTGTCATCTCACGTACATCCACTCCGTCTACGCGTACAGCACCTTCATTAACATCATAGAATCTTGGAATCAGGCTAAGCAGTGTAGATTTACCCGATCCGGTACCCCCGATAATTGCGGTAACTTCACCCGGACGAGCACTAAAGCTAATTTTCGAAAGTGCAGGCTGTTCTGCCCCTGGATAGGAAAAAGATACATTCTCAAACTCAACAAAACCACGCAAAGAATCGCGTCCGTCTTTTTTAGTAGCTTGAGCTGTTGTATGCAGTTCACTCTCAGTAGGATCTGTAAATTCAGGCTGCATATCCAGTACCTCATTGATACGCACGGCTGAAGCTGAAGCACGCGGAATTAACACGAACATCATCGATACCATAATCAGAGAGAACATAATTTGCATTGCATATTGGATAAATGCCATCAGGGACCCAACTTGCAAGTCGCCATCACCAATTCGGATTCCACCAAAATAAAGAATAGCAATCATAGAAAAGTTCATTACAATCATCATCAGCGGCATCAGGCCGGCCATAATTTTATTGACCTTGATAGCTGTATCCGTAAGATCACGGTTAGCTTCGGTGAAACGTCTATTCTCATGATCAATCCGGTTAAAAGAACGAATAACACGAATACCTGTCAGATGCTCACGCAGCACCAGGTTTAATTTATCAAGCTTAATCTGAATGGCTTTAAACAGTGGCAGACCCTTCATCCCAATAAAGAAGATCGCCCCTACAAGTACAGGAATAACGACTACAAAAATCAATGATAATTTAGCATCTTCAGATACTGCCATGATGATACCACCAATCATCATCATCGGTGCTCCGATCATCATGCGCAACATCATAGTAAGTACCGTTTGAACTTGTGTAATATCATTTGTTGTACGTGTAATCAAGGAAGCTGTACCCAGCTTATCGAATTCATGCAGCGTAAAATTTTCTACATGGTTAAATACTCGTGCACGGGTGAGCTTACCAAACCCAGCTGCTACTTTTGCCGATAAGTAACTGGCAATTACCGAACATAAAGCACCGCCACCTGCAACCAGGAGCATGAAACTACCTATTTTCCAAATATAAGCGCGATCTCCTTGAACAATCCCTTTGTCGACGATGTCGGACATCAGAGTAGGAAGGTATAAATCGCCCATGGACTGCAAAAATACAAGGATTAATACAGCACCAATAGCTACCCTAAAAGGCTTCAGTTGTTTAAATAATTTAATCAAGCTTCTCATCTCCGTTCATTTGTAGCCTATCCCAATCAGGTGGTGGATTATCCTCAACGTATTCGTGTACCTTAAGCAATAGCTCTGTGAGCTGTTTAGTGTCTTTTTCGCCTAAGTGTTGTACAAGCTTATCTAGCATCACATCACGATAATGTTCTGCTTTTCGTGTGAGTTCTTTTCCACTTTCCGTTAATTTCACGCGTACAACTCTTCGATCCGAAGGATCCGCGCGTCTTTCCACCATCTGTTTCGCTTCAAGACTGTTAATCAGCTGCGTGATGGTAGGAGGAGTGAATCCAAGTAGTCGGCTGATTTCAGACACCTTGAGACCCTCTTCATCAGAATGATTCCATTTTTCAATGCATATCATTAAAGTCATCTCACTTGGCTTGTGGCCCTCAACGCCCTTTTGCCATTGAGCTTTGTGCAGGCGTTTCATCGCCGCAAAAAGCCCGTGTGCGACTGAATTTTCAGTATTTTCTGTATTTCCTCCGTTTATCCCAATTTCCTTCACCTCTATTTTAGTTAGGTCAACTAATTATTAAACACTATATTATTTAGGCTACCTAATTATATTTTCGCCAGATTGCTTTGTCAAATTATGAATACGCTATCAATTATTACGAAAAAGAAAACTCCCCAGCACGAGTGCAAGGGAGTAGTTATCGGTTTATGTATTGCTCTGTATTTTAAGGATTGAATAGATGTTTTCACCCTTAGAACCAAGCTCCGTGCTCATAGGTTGTAATGCCTCCATTACTTCCAGAGCCCACAGGTCCAATGATAATGAAGCTAAACAATGCTAACACGCTTACCATCATCAACAGTGATTTTTTCATTTTTTCTCACCCCCTTTACTAGTTCTCTATATTTATCCTGTTGAGAAGCAGTAGCGTAATCCCTGCTCGTCTCAAATAAGGTTATACAATTAATGAAATCTTTTCCGTTGTTTTGCTTTATAGATAACTCCAAAGATTTCAGAAGATAATCTACACCTGTGCTATAACATTGCTTATTTATTTCATAGATTGCTACTTGATAGTACAAACGAAATACGCGATCTACATTATTAGGCTCCTGGAACCCTTCAAACCTCAACATTTCTCGTGAGAATCGTGTAAGTACACTGTCAGCAGAGAACCCGTAACGATTAGCAGCATCCATAATAGTTATAAGTCCAGCTAAGATTTCACCTGGGTGATCTGCTAAAAAGGCCGCGTAGGAAGATAGAACATCCACATTACCCATCAACAACTCAATTGTGAAACCATTGCCCATTGCGAATAACCGAAATTGTTCTACCGCCTGACGACCTTCTTCGTTCATCATTTCAAACCAGCCAAGATCTGCGTAGCCTGCAGTATACTTTTTGGCTTCTTCATATTTACCTTGCTTGGTCAGCGAAATCGCTTTAAGCAAATACCCATGACCGTAATAAACCACTAATGGACGTTCCGTATGAAGAACTTCCTTACGTTTATCCACATTACTTCGCAGTTGCTCGCGGTAAACAGCATTAGCCAGCGTTCTTAGCTCATCAGCGAACGACTCCATTTTATTCCATCGACGAAGATCGAAACATAACTGTGTCAAAGTTAAGAGACCATCCAATTGCATATTTTCTGGTAGACGATTCCTGAAAGGTTCAAAAGTAATAACTGCATGTAACTTCTCGTCTGAATCGACGATGGATAAAATGGCTCTAAAAATACGATAATGACTTATTGCGAGCCGCTCCGAGTAACTGTCGGACTCATTCTCAGCTACAACTTTATAAAAAAATATCGATTCATCTATTTTACCTTTTTTAAACAATTTATCAGCTACCGAATAAACGATATCCAGAGACTTCGGATATTCCAGTAATCTGCTTAAAGTGTCCTCAATACAAGGCTGTTTGCCCAATTCAGCACAACGAATCAAAAAAGGCTCCACTCTACGGCGTGAGACCTTCTCATCATTGAAGCATTCATCAACATATAGAGGATATAACCAACCTTCTGGAAAACCAAAGGCTTTTATAATTGCATCTACTTGTCCCAAGGACATAGGCTTCGGCGGATTTCCATGCAGAATTGCACTGAGGCTGCCTCGATTCAGGCCACAAATTTTTGAAAATGAGGCGAGATTATGGCCGGAGCGGGACAAATTTTTCTCAATTTCTGAGCGTATAGTTGTTAACTTTCCCTCCACTCGGCACCCCCAAAGTTTGACTTGAAAAGATTCTATTAATTGACATTATAGGTGAAAGTTATGGATTGTACAACAAATAGATTGTACGACAAATAGAGGAGCCTAATACGCTCCTCTAGATCAGTAACATCTTCATAGTATTATATTTCTATGTTGTCGGTAGTTTAGCTAACAGTGATGGCGGTTTTGGAACTTCTACTATAGGATGTAATGCCGGCTTTCCGGTTGCGCAAATTTTCCATCATCTTATTTTGTGCCAGCAAAATATAGCTGTCTAATCGCTCACTGAGCTCTAGAACAGCACGGTCACTAAGACTGCGTTGCTCTGCAACCTCCAGCAATTCACATCTAAGACTCTCTATAGTTACAAGTAGCTCATCTTCTTTATAATCTTTTCTATGATTATTCTTGGAGGAATTTGGATTTTGTGTCACATCTCTCTCCTTCTCTCTATCAACATCTTCTCCTATCATAAGTCATGATACCAAAAAACATATTTTCAAAAAAAAGAAAAATTGTAGAGCTTCTAACAAAAACGGAATTACTACTTATTCAGAGTCCTCCACAAGTTCGTCAGGGAGCTCATTTGGATACTGTTCTCGCAAAAGTCCCTTTGCAAAAGCAATCCATTCGCGTGCCGCAAAAGATAAATAACGGTCTCTACGCCACGCCATAGCAAGCTGCCACGGAATTACCGGATCCGTCAAAGGCACAACGACCAATCGTGAACGATCCATATCCCGGCAAATGGTTTCTGGCAGCAATGCGATTCCCATTCCGGCAGCCACCATACGGCTAATTAAGTCCCATTGGGAGCTCTCATAGATAACCTTAGGCTGAAATCCCGCCTTCACACATTCCGTAATAATCCGATCATGCAGCGTAAAATCCTCCCGGAACAGCACAAACTCCTCTTCGGCTAGTTCACTTAACGGAACAAGGTCTGCCTCGGCCAATCTATGTCCAACAGGTAAAATAAGATTCAGCTTCTCTTCAACAAAGGTGAAGCAATGAAGTTTGGCTGTATTTACAGGCAGCACAACCATTCCGATATCCAGCAAGCCCGTTTCTACATCTTCCTCCACTTTTTTCGCGCCATCCTCATGCAGACGAATAGTAACCTGCGGATAACGTTTATGAAATTGACCAATCACCGAAGGAAAAAAGCTCGCTCCTACCATTGGAGGCAGACCGATGCGGATGTGGCCCTGCTCCAAATTTCGTAAGCTATCCAGCTCAGAAGACAAGCTGGCGAACGACTCCACGATATTTTGCGCTTTGGTGAACAGAATTTCCCCCGCATCTGTAAGCCGGACACTTTTCCCTTCACGGTAAAACAAATCAGCCTCCAGCTCGATCTCCATATTCCGGATCATTTTACTGATCGTAGGTTGTGAAATATATAAGGATTCGGCAGCCCGAGTAAAGCTTTTCATTCGTGCTGCTTGGACGAAATATTCTAATTGTCGGATATCCATTTTCCAACCTCCGATCCATAGACAAAAGGAATGTCATTTATTCAATCTATTCATTTTACCTATGAAAACAATTGATGTAAACTTTCATTATCATGAAAGGAGCGAAGCCTTATGAAAAAGATTGTTATAGGCTTGCTGCAGGTAGCGGGACTCACCCTATTCTCATTACTAATCAATGCTGTAACCCCATTTTTGCATATCCCTATTCCCGGAAGCATACTCGGAATGATTATATTGTTTCTTCTGCTTGAGTTTGGTGTCATTCATCTGAATTGGGTTGAAGTTGGTGCTTCTTGGCTACTGGCTGAGCTCTTGCTGTTCTTTATTCCATCTGCTATCGGCGTAATGAAATACGCCAATATTCTGGAAACTGATGGTTTACGTATCCTCGCGGTGGTCATTTTGGGTACGATTGTTGTAATGGCCAGTTCCGGATTACTTACCAGTAGAATTTACAAAGCAAAGGAGCGGAAAGGATCATGTTAAACGCTCTATTATTCTTCGGTCTTACGGTTGCTGTATATCTACTGGCGAAACGCATTTATGCTTCTAGTGGCAAAGTGTACACCTCTCCATTGATCATTACACCCGTGCTTATGATTATCTTCTTACTCATCACAGGCATTACTTATGATTCTTACAATGCGGGAGGCAAATGGCTGACGGATTTGCTGCAACCGGCAACTATGGCCTTTGCAATCCCTTTGCATAAAAACTTCAAGGTGCTCAAAAAGCACGCCGCCGAAATTGCGGCAGGCGTGCTGTCAGGGACGATAACAGCGGTGATCTCTTCCATTCTGCTCGCCAAATGGCTGCATGTCAGCGGCGATCTGGCAGCCAGTCTGGTTCCACGTTCGGTGACTACACCGATCGCTATGAGCATCTCGCAAAGTATCGGCGGTGTACCGAGTATTACTGCAGTCTTCGTCATCATTACCGGGATACTCGGTACAATGATGGGCCCTACAGTACTCCGCATCTTCCGCATTGACAATGAAATCGCGCGTGGTGTATCGCTGGGAACCGCTGCGCATGGTACAGGAACATCCAAGGCCTTCGAGCTTAGTTCACTGACCGGAACCATCTCCAGTATTGCGATGATTCTGTCCGCGCTGTTATCCATAGGTGTGGCGCCAGCTTTACTCGCAATATTCCTCCACTAGGCTAACCCAGCTTGAGCCAAGGACACGTCTCTTTAGCACATCTAAGGCGGCATGTCCTTTTTTTAAGAATCCAAACTTAGAATTTAACCGGAAGTCCACTTTGTGCGGACTCGTAAGCCGCACAAGTTACTTTAAGCGTCTTGAATCCATCCTCATAGTCACTGAGAATACGCGAACGATCTCCTGTCCGTACAGCATACAGAAAAGCTTCACTTTCCACTAAATATGGATTTCCTGTGTTTTCAAATTCGGTGCTATTGCCACTTCGCACTTCCAAGAGACGATCCGGGTTCCAGTCCAGCAATCCCCGATCATTATAGAAACTAAGACCTACACTTCCTACCGGATCAGGCAGCACACATGTATTTGAAATATTAGCTATGATTCCATTCTCAAGCTTCAGAGATACGGTACCTACATCGGCTACACTCACACCTTCATGCTGCTCATGCATAATTCGATTTCCGAACATGCCGTATACTTCTTTTACCTCTCCTGCCAGATAACGCACCAAATCGACGATATGAGTGGTCTGCTCGGTGAACTGTCCTCCGGATTGCTCCTGATCACGCCACCAAGCTACGCCCGGCATGCCGCCCATCCACTGGCCCATGACCATACCGATCTTGTCACCACGTAGTGTTTCCTTGAGCCTATTAACATTCTCTTGATAGCGGAAATGGTAGCCTACCGAGGTCAATAAATTATGTTCTTTAATATCTTGCAGCA
Source organism: Paenibacillus sp. FSL H7-0690 (assembly GCF_037980415.1). NCBI lineage: Bacteria > Bacillati > Bacillota > Bacilli > Caryophanales > Paenibacillaceae > Paenibacillus > Paenibacillus sp. FSL H7-0690. The sequence goes on from NZ_CP150281.1 coordinate 6,577,523, forward strand.
AGCTGGCAGGAATTTCAGTAGTCATACTAAGCGGCTTCTCTATAAAAAAAGGAATATCCCTCTTGATTAATGAACGTTCAATCGCACCATGAGATTGTGGAGGCACACAGATATAAACAGCATCAAGCTTCTCCGCATCCAACATCTCTGTAATATCACCATATCCAGCAGCTCCATATGGACGTGCCATATCTTCGCCTTTGGCTTTACTGCTTCCACAGACTGCCTGCAACTGGACATCAGCCATCCCCGCCAGCAAATCAGCATGTACCTTAGAGAACCAACCTGTACCCACAATACCCACTTTTATTGTCATATTATTTCCTCCTGCCGATTGATTATGAATACCCTTTCGTAGATTATAACCTCTTATGAGCGTATAAGATAATCTCTCCATTCTTCGGGAAGCAAATGCATATATGGACTCTGCAAAAAACGGTCATCCGCCAACACGATAATGCCCGTATCCGTCTCGCTGCGAATCAACCTGCCTCCGGCTTGGAGTACCTTACACATTCCCGGATAGACATAGGCATAATCAAAGCCATTTTTTCCTCTGGCATTAAAATATTGACGCAGCAGATTGCGTTCAAGACCAAGCTGTGGCAGGCCAACGCCAACAACCATAACCCCATTGAGGCGATCCCCTGGCAGATCCACACCTTCTGAAAAAATCCCTCCAAGTACAGCAAATCCCAATAACGTCTCGTCATTATCTGGACTAAATGCGGCTAAAAAACTTTCTCTAGCTTGCTCGCTCATGCCAGTATCCTGCATCAATGTCCGGATTTCAGGGTAATACTCCGTAAAGGCCTGATATACGTTTTGCAAATAGAGGTACGAAGGAAAAAACACCAGATAGTTGCCCTTTTTAGAGACCATTTGGCTCAGTGCTTTAGTCAACGGAACTAGGGAGGCTTCCCGGTCATGATAACGTGTGGAGACAGGTAAGACGGTTACTTCCCACTGCTCTTTCTGAAAAGGGGAAGACACGGTTAAACTGTAATCTTCCTCCGCTGCACCAATCATATCCCGGTAGTAAGATAATGGAGAAAGTGTAGCTGAGAACAGGATCTGACTGCGAAAGCTCTTGGACATCTGCCGTAGCAGATGCGAGGGATCCAAATTGAATAGCTTGAGATAGACATCCCCTCTACGAACCTCCGCATAGGTAATGTAGCGTTCATCATAGGTCTTAAAGGTGCGGAGCATGCCCTGAACTGCAAAATAGGTATCCAAGAGGACATTTTCCCCTTCTCCTTCCCCATTCAGTGAGACAATACTGGAGCTCGGGTGAATAAGCTCCTGTTCCGCCTCCAAAGAAAATATCTCAAGCAAAGCCGGCAGCTCCTCCGGGAACGAGTCCCACTGCCCTTGCCCCTCTTCATTGCAAATTTTGCGAAGGGAGATGAAAAAAGCATTCACCGATTTAGCGGCTGTACTCAAATTCCGGTTCATTTCTTTATATTGGCGCTGGATTTCCAGGAAAGGGGCTTTCAGCAAAGAGGCGGAGAACATTTCCCGTCCCCGGCCTACCAGATTATGTGCTTCATCTACTAGAAGTACCGTTTCTCTCTTTCTTTCCTCTGTTAGCCGTTTCAGACTGATGCGAGGATCATATATATAATTGTAATCGCAGATCACAGCATCACAGGCATAGGCTGCATCCAACGAGAACTCAAATGGGCACACTTTGTGTTTGTGAGCATACAGTGCAAGGGTGTCTCTGCTCATCAGCGTCTCATGCTCTAACAGATCCATTAATGCCTCGTTGATCCGGTCATAATAACCATCCGTATAAGGACAGGAATCCTTACCACATATCCCCTCTTCGCGAAAACAAGCCTTCTCTTTAGCGGTAAGTGTGATGACATGCAGCTGAAGACCCTGCGTTAGCAACAGCGAGATGGCTTCCTGCGCGGCAAAACGGGTAACCGTCTTTGCCGTTAAATAGAACAATCCTTTAGCTTGTCCTTCGCCCATCGCTTTAAGGACAGGGAACAACGTCGACATTGTTTTCCCGATACCTGTGGGGGCTTGAGCGAACAGACTGACCTTTTCCACGACGGACTTGTATACAGCTCCTGCAAAATGACGTTGTCCCTTTCGATAAGAGGAGAACGGAAAGCTCAACTCCCGAAGACTCTGCTCCTTCTTAGCATCATGACGAACCATCATCTCAGCGTATGGAGCATATCTAGCCACTGTGTCATTCACAAATGAAATCAGTTCTTCAAAAGACAACGTTCGGTACAAGCTTTTTTGCTCATCAGTAGCCCGGTGGACATAGGTAAGCTTAACCTGAATAGAAGAAAGCTCTTGCTCCAGAGCCACCATATATGCGTACATCAGCGCCTGTGCCCAATGAACCTCATGTCCTTCATCCAGTAAATCCAGCAGTCCGGAGGTTGATTTGATTTCTTCGACCGTAAAGCTCCCATCCTCCGAGACAAGCAATCCATCACAACGCCCATCTACAACATAAAGCAGGTTTCCATAAGGAATCTCCGTTTTCAAATAAACCTCCTTGCGGTCACCTTCCTTATATTGCTTTTGGATCTTCTGATGAATTCTTGTGCCTTCGACCATAGCGCCCGTTCCATGAAAGCCAGGTTCAATGCTTCCGCTGCGAAAAACATATTCAACGAGAGTTCTAACTGATAAAGCTACTGTAGAGCTCATCCAGCATCACCTCCTTTTATTATCCATATATCCTTTTTGTTCCCAATTGCCATTTTAGTCCTGAATTCGTTGTATAACCCTGCATGAGAGCAGGAGCGTCAGCTTCAACCCTTTGTGTTCAACTTTACGCGCTCCACTAAGCTTATACTTAGGTTCTCGATTTTTGACATTCTATAGCTAGCCCTGCATAATAAATTTTATTACTATGGAATTATTTTGTCTGGGCGCTGTTTCTTCCTAGCCGGGAAATGGCGTTTTATCATGTAGAAAGAAGGCGAAGCTGTGTCATCCTTTAACTTTAAACAGTGGATCGTTAAACCTTTTGTGTTTTTCACAATAATTTTTATTCTAAAAGCTTTCTTGGCATGGGGCGTAATCTTTGACGATATATTGCCCTGGAAATCATTATTAACTGAAATCCCCTTTGCTTGGGCGCTCTTCTGTATCATTGAACGTTTTGGTTCCAAGCGCAAGCTCGGATATTACATGACCGTAAATTTATTAGTGACAGCCATTTTCTTCGCAGCCATTATGTATTTTAAATATTACGGTGTTATTGTGACTTACCATGCAGCGGAGCAGGTGAATCAAGTCACCGCCGTCAGCAACAGCGTATTCTCACTAATGGATCCATACTACCTGCTGATTTTTACAGACATCATTATTCTTGGCGTCTACTTCTTCTTTAATAAAAAAGGCCGGGTCTATAAGAAAGAGAATATCAACCACCGCCGTGGCGGAAAACTTAAGTATAGTGTTCTGTTTGCAGTCTCACTTGCTTTATGTTTGTTCAACATCTTGCCTAATAAGGCCAGTATGAACGAAATTAAGAAAGCTCAAGAAATGGGAATTCTTAATTATGAAGCTTATACGATCTTCGCTAAAGAAGAGCCTGAGCTAGTCGATTCAAGTGACATTACACAGGATGCCATCAACAAATTGAAGGGGATTAATACTGCGGCTAGTTCTCCACTTCAAGGCATCGCTAAAGGCAAGAACCTTATTATTCTTCAAATGGAATCTTTCCAGAATTTCTTGCTGGGACTTAAATTAGACGGTCAAGAAATTACACCGAACCTGAACAAGGTAATGAAGGACAGTCTTTACTTCCCTAATTTCTATCAAATGGTTGGCCAAGGGAATACGTCGGATGCAGAGTTCGTAGTTAACACTTCCTTCTACATCCCTCCACGTGGAGCGGCAACGATGTCTTATGTGGATAAGGTACTTCCAAGTCTGCCACGCGTGCTTAAAGAAAATGGATATCAGACAGCAACCTTCCACACCAATGTCGTAGAATTCTGGAACCGCGGCGAGCTGTATGACTCCCTCGGCTTCGATCATTATTATGACCGCAAATTTTTTGGTGAAGATGATGTCTTCTTCTTTGGAGCTTCTGATGATACGCTCTACAGTAAGACAGCCGATAAACTAAAAGAAATGGACCAACAGGAGCAGCCTTTTTACGCTCAAGTCATTTCAATGTCAGCGCATCACCCTTTTACTATTCCGGAAGAAAAATACCGCATGAAGCTGCCGGAGCGTTATGAAGGTACTTTTGTTGGTGACTATATCCGTTCCCAGAACTATGCGGATGATGCTTTTGGACATTTTGTAGAAGAGCTAAAAGCAAATGGTGTCTGGGACAATAGTGTAATCATGATTTATGGAGATCATATGGGATTGCCGATTTATTCCCTCGATCATGATGATAAAGAATTGATGACTGAAATCTATGGTCATGAATACAGTTATGCGGATATGATGAACATCCCTCTGCTTATTCATGCAGGTGCTGGCGTAGCATCGCAGACCATTGACGAAGTAGGCGGGGAAGTAGATATCATGCCAACCGCAGCCAGTCTGCTTGGGATTTCATTAGAGAATAACGTATATTTTGGTCAAGATCTACTCAGTCAGACTTATAATTTGCTGCCAGAACGATATTATTTACCTTCTGGTTCATTCATTGCCAGCTCAGGATTGCTTATTCCTGGTAACAGCTTTGAAGACAACACTCAGTACTCTATTTATAACAATGGAACAACGCCGAGTGCCACTGAAGACGAATATAACCGTGCCTTGAGGCTTTTACAGCTTTCCCACAGCTATATCACTCAGTTGCCTGACAAACAACCTAAACAATAAATTACAGGGCGTAGGCAGCCAACGAACAAAAACAGCAGAGCAGCGATTCTCCAATAAGGAGAACCGCTGCTCTGCTGTTTTTATAAAGATATCCATTCCGAAGCTTAGCTGACTAACGCTCCTGGTCCTCGATCATACGGTAATACTCTGCAAAGTTGCGTAGTTCTTCGGGCTTCAGTATGGATAAATGCTCCGCCAGCAGTTCTTTGGACCGGAAATGTCCTTCTTCGAGCACCTGCTGACCTTTTTCGGTGATCGTCACTACAACCGCTCTCCGATCCTTCCCATCCGGCTCACGTTTGATATAACCCAGCACCTCCAAACGGTCCAGCATCACCGTCACCGCACTGGATTTGACCTCCATACATTCTGCCAGCTGTACCACCCGCGACTTCTTTTCTTTCGCTATCATATTTAACAGACCCATCTGTGGCACCGTAAGTCCGAGTTCTTTGTGCAAAGACATTTGAGACATAATCTTACGCTGTACTCTCCACATGGATAGTCCTAGACGATCTATTAACGGATCTATTTGATGTGGCATATTTGTTCAACCCCAATCCGTTTTTAATAACTCAAGCGTACCATTAGAACTGGTTATGATTCAATGGTTTTGTCTACTAAACCATTGAAAGCATGATGGAAAGCGCAAACTTCCACCATTCTCCAATTTCCGACACAGAAATACTATATTCCATGTAAGGTTATAAGCATATCAATACGATATAATCGTAGAGGTGAGAGCTATTATCACTGAGAACATAATTTGTCAAGGTTGGTGCGAAGAATGAAATTAGCAACTAAATTAACTTGGATGATGTTCGTCGTCTTACTTCTTGTAGGATCATCCATCGGGTTTTTCGGATACCGTACAGCTTATAAGCAAGTAGACGAAGCCGCAGGTATCGAATTGGTAGGATGCGCTAATATTACAACCGGCCTGATTGACCCCGCAGACATTTCCGCATTGTTGGCAGGCGATCAAAGTAAACTGGAGGCTGTAGAGGATCGAATCGGTTGGATTGTAGCACATAAGGCTATTTTTAAAGAGGCATTCATCTTATCCTTAGACGGAAAAGTACTTGCCGCAGATTCAAGCTTCCAGGCTAGAGGTTATAAAGCAGGCGATACTTTTTATTTTTCAGATGAAGATAAGCAAATGATTACTGAGCATAAGCATTCCTCCTACTCCAAGGTTTATACATACGAAGGTACCTCACTTAAGACAGGTTACGGCCCCATCTATCAGGATCACGATCCATCTAAACCTATAGTTGCGCTGATGGCTATTAATTTCGATGGCTCCATAATTCAAGAACGAACTCAAGATATCATTGTTCAGCCTTTTATTATCGGTGCTTCCATTCTGGTTATAGCTATTGTGGCAGCTTATCTGTTAATCCGCCGAATGATTAGTCCGTTAACGAAGCTGTCCAAAGGGGTCAACCTTGTTGCACAGGGCGACCTTACTCATAATCCTATTTTATTCAACAGCAAGGATGAGATTGGTACATTAGCCCGTGATTTCAATGACATGACCCAAAGCCTGCGCTTACTTATTACCGAGGTCAATGAGACCTCCATGCAGGTAGCCTCCTCTTCCGAAGAGCTCTCCGCCAGTGCGCAGGAAACCAACCGGGCCGGTGAATATAGCGTCAATGTTACGATTGAACTTGCCGATACCGCGAATTCACAGCTGCAGAATATGGAGGGTGAATATAAGTCTGTACAAGACCTGTCTCGTTTCATCACAGAGATTGCAGGCAATGCAGATAACGCAATGAATAATGCGGTCAGCAACGCTAATAAAGCACGTACAGGCCGTGAGGCAATGGATTCCACCACACAGCAGATGAGAGTCGTAAGTGACAGTATTACCGACCTAGCACTCATTATTGAAACCTTGGGTGGTTATTCCAAAGAAATTGAAAATATCGTGGGTACTATTGCCAGCATCGCAGAAGAAACCAATCTCCTGTCCCTGAATGCAGCGATTGAAGCCGCAAGAGCTGGAGAAGAGGGAAGAGGGTTCGCGGTCGTTGCTCATTCCGTACGTAAGCTGGCTGAGCGCTCAGCCCATTCCGCTGCGCAAATTGGCCAACTGGTCAACATCATCGTAAACCAGATGGATCAGGCTGGAGAAACTATGAAACGCTCTACAGAAGAGATGGAGCACGGCAGAGAAATGATTGCCACGGCAGGCCAGTCCTTCTCGGAAATTGAAATGTCTGTCTCGGGAATGGCCTCACAAAGCCAGCAGATCTCAGGAACGGTTCGCCAGCTTTCACTGATCTCCGACCGTCTCGTTACAACCCTTCAGAATATCGTAAATGTTGCTAATCAGACGGCCAGCAGTGCAGAGACATTATCCGCTTCCTCAGAAGAACAGCTTGCCGCAATGGAGGAAGTTGAGTCTGCAGCAGCTTTCCTGTCCTCCCTAGCTGAGAAGCTGCAAATTCTGATTGAACGATTTAAGGTTTCTTAATAACAAAGGGGCTAGCATTCAAGCAGAGATATTCTGCTTAGACGCTAGCCCCTTATTCTATGTATTGAGATCATCTGCTACGATACTGCTGTATTCGCTATAAACCACTGGCCCAGCTCATGCACCGGCATTGGCCGCCCATAATAATAACCCTGCATCACTCTGCAGCCTAAGGATTGCAGCAGCTCAATCTGCTCTGGTGTCTCCACACCTTCCGCCACGACCTCCATATTAAGATTGGTGGCAATCGCAATGATATTACTGATAATGGCTTTCTTGGAATGCATCTTGCTCTTACGAATAAACACTTGATCAATCTTGAGTGTGTTCACTGGAATCTCATCTAAATTACCAAGGGATGAAAAGCCTGTCCCAAAGTCATCCAGTGATACCCTTACCCCAAGTGCCCGAAGTCTGGAGAGCTGCGCAACCGTCTCTTCCATGTTATTCATCGCAATGGACTCTGTAATCTCCAGTTCAAGGAAATGCGGCTCTAGACCTGAACGTGTGAGTGCTTCTTCTACAACATCGTATAAGCCCCCGCCCTCAAACATCCGTGCTGACATATTAATAGAGACTGCGACATTTGCTATCTCTTCCTTATGCCAAAGCATGTTCTGGCTGCATACATCATGCAGCATCCAATAGGTAATCGGGACAATCAGTCCCGTTTCCTCTGCAATGGGAATGAATTCAGCCGGGGAGATTATCCCATGTTCAGGGTGCCGCCAACGCAGCAGTGCTTCAAGACCCACGGTAACGTTCATATACGAATCCCATTTTGGCTGGTACACAACCATAAACTCGGAGCGTGCCAGCGCTTTACGAAGATCCTTCTCCAGCGACATCCGTCGCAGCTGATGGCGGTTCATCTCCTGATCGAACACACTGAATTTATTCTTACCCGAATCCTTAGAGGTATAAAGAGCTGTATCGGCTGCCTTCATTAACGCTGAGCGGTCAGTTCCATGCATAGGGGTCATACTGATCCCCACGCTTGCAGTAACATATAGCTCATTACCTTGAATGCTGTAGTATTTCTTAAGCTCATATAAAATGTGCTCTGCTTCCTCTTGCGCATCCTCCACAGTACAATCTGGAAGAGCGATCAGGAATTCATCTCCGCCCAAACGAAAGACCTTGCCCTTACTTCCTACAGAGCGTCTTAATCTTATAGCGACCTCTCGCAGTAACAAGTCGCCTATATCATGTCCAAGCGTATCATTAATCGACTTAAACCGATCCAGATCCACAAAAAATACGGCGCCAGATCTACTCCCGAAAAATTCATCTTTAAAATAACGTACCAGGCCATGCCTGTTCGGAAGATCAGTTAGTGGATCATAATAAGCCATCCGTTCCAGCACATGCCGGTCCAGAAATACAGCACCACCAGAAATCGCAAGCATAAATAGCGTTACCAAGGACACTCCCATTAAAAGAATAACATCAGTCTCCATAAAAAAAGTTGTATTGCCTAGTAGACCGTTATATTCAAAATGAGTCGCCCTTACACTCGTATAATGCAATCCAGTCACCGAAAATCCGATAAAGAGAGCAGAGTATAACTTCCAGCGGTTAAAACCCACATAGTCTTTAAACTTGTGAAATAGAAATAATCCGATAAAAGACGAGAGCATAACGAGGATTACAGCACATGTCTGAGTCCATATCTCATAATGAATCTCCGCTGCGATCTTCATGGAGGACATTCCGATATAATGCATAGCCGAAATTCCGCTGCCTAGAAGAACACCACTAACTATTAAACAACTTTTTCTTAAACGTGGCACAAACGTAATCCGGAATGCCGAATAGCAGCACAACACACCAACCAATAACGATAATACAGCCCTGCCTGGATAATAATTCACGCTAAAAGGAAAACGGCTCGCCATAATCCCTACGTAATGTATCGACCATATGCCACTGCCGAGTACACATGCCCCCGATATTAACCATAAGCGACGAACTTTCCCAAACGAACGAGGGACTTGCGAGATCAGATTCAGCGCGGAATAAGCTGCAGTCGCCGCTAGCGCAAATGATAGTAAAACAATCCAAACGTTATAGTGGATTCCCATTTTATCCATTAGTTAACCTCTTCACCGGTTTTGAATACCGTAATCGCTGCAGCGTATTTCTCAAGTAAAAAATCAGTACACGAATATCAGATAAATGGAAGAGTGCGTAAAGATTATAGGTTATCCCTGAAAAGCAACTTTAGATGTATTCTACCTTGTATTCAGCCGATTGTCTAAGAAAATACTGGAATTTATACCCTTTTTTTATGTCGGCAAAAAATGTCCATATTTGACGCATTCACTCACCCCGAAAAGTTGGATATGTGACCTGTGGTTGATGGGGTTTTGGGGAAGGTCTTTCGCCATAACCATTGATTCAAAACTACCAGAACTAACAGATAGATGTAAATTCCTCCGGTAAATAAAGTGAAGACATAATGAATACCCGCCATCCCCATCAGCAAAAACATAAGCATGAAGGCGACTCCAGTGTAATCCTTTTGTTTAGCCGCCTCATAACGCTCTGAAAAAGGTAAGCTCCGCGGATAAACACGAAAGCAGATGACTGAGAAAATCAGCATGGCGAATAATACCACTACTAAATCAGGTACAATGTGCACACCGAACAACAGAATGAACAATACCGCATCTACAGCAAATAAAGGCAAGACTAGCCGTAGCAGCGCCGCCTTAAGCATCCCACGGTAAATAGGCGTGCTATCGGGTAAAGGAATCAGCCTATAAATCCAAGCTCCTTTATAACTTGTAGAGTATCGTAGCATCTGTATTACAGTCTGCATTAACATCGTGCAGAAATAGATTAACAAGTACACTTTTGAACCTTTAAGGGAACCATCATAACTATTCTGCAATATACCAAATATAAAAATAAACGGGAATGCGATAGAAAAGCCAAGTGCAGGATAGACCTTCAGCTTAAAATCGCGCTCATTCTTCATCATGGACCAAGTAAACCGAAAGAAAATCCCCTCTGCCGGTTCCTTACATACTCTGCGGGAGAGCCACTCTGCGATCTGGCCCTTGTCTTTTCCACCGGAGCCTTGCTCCGCCAGCTTTTGCAAATTCCGTTCAAACTGCGGCATCAGCTTAATATAGGCTGCGATCAGTACAAGTGGGGTTATCAAAGCCAGCATTGAAAGAATGAAGTAATAGGGTTCTCTAGCTCCACCAAGCAACAGTTCAAACGGAGCCGCGAACCAAACCGGAAAAATAAAGTACTGCCACCAAGCAGGATGATAAGCAGCGCCAAGCTCAGTGAGGTTGAACAACCGGGAGATGAATTGATAGCCCACCATTATTCCGATCGTCAGAAGGATTTGCGTATAATTTATAATATCCTTGAGCTTCTCCCCATCAAAAAACCGCATGATTATCAGGTAGAGCAGTGCAGTTATTACGAGGATAAAACAGTCTAACAAGACAATTGTCACCGCATACATCAGAAAAAAAGCGATCCCCTGCTTAAATAGGCTGAATACCAAAGATGGACCAGTGATCGACAATGTAACTGTCCCTAAGTAGAGAAGTACGTGGATGGTTTTGGCCATATTTAAGGTGGTACGGTTGACGGGTTTGGAAAAAAGAATATTTTTATCACGTAAATCAAGCATTACTGAAGAAAAGTCAGAGATCAGGGTTGTGGAGACAAAAAACATAATGATCCCAAAGGTTAAGCTCATTTGCAGCATATAGTGATCGTTGGATAGCGTTAGCGGAATTAATATTAAACCAAATAGTAAATAAATCCACTGTAATCGCAAAGGTGAACCTTCTTTAGCGTTCTCCTTTTTCTGCATACCTGCAAGCGCTGTAGGCGTTCTTCTTCCGTCCATGGTCAGTTTGATCTGTAAAATACTCCGCATGGTGTCGTAATCGACTCCAAATCTTATAAAGGCACCCCGCAGCTTATCCAACAGCCTTAGCACGAAGAAATCAGTCATAAGAGGATACCTCTTGCTCTTGCATGACCGCAACAAATTCACCAGCGATATCACGGTATTTATCAAATCCGGTTAATTGATTGAAAATATCTTCAAGCGTCCCTTCGCGGCCTTTCTCCTTCAGCTCTGCAAAACTTCCGTCCGCCACAATATCCCCGCCATCAATCAAAATGATCCGGCTGCTGATTTTCTCAACCACATCCATGATATGTGAGGAGTAAAAAATGGTCTTCCCCCTTGCTGCCAGCGATGCAAAAATCTCCTTCACTATCATCACGCTATTAGCATCCAAACCACTCAGCGGTTCATCCAGGAATAAAATATCAGGGTCATGCAGCATGCTGGAGATAAGCAGCACCTTTTGCTTCATCCCTTTTGAGAACGAAGAAATCCGCATATCGTAAGACTTCTCCAAACCTAACAGTGTAGTTAATTTTTTGGCCTTGTAGTCCGCCTCCGCACGACCTAGCCCATACAGCTCGCCAACAAAGGTTAGATACTCTCTTGCAGTGAGGCTATCATATAATTCGGCTACCTCCGGCACATAACCTATACGTTTCTTGTAAGAAACATCTCCATCGGCAATATCCTTACCGAAAATCTCCACTTTACCGTTATATCCTTCTACCAGACCGAGCATAATCTTCACCGTTGTACTCTTGCCTGCCCCGTTAGGGCCGATATAACCAATAATTTGTCCTCTATATACCTTAAGATCAATTCCCTTTAGCACCATTCGGTCTGTATAGTTCATCCATAAACCTGAAATCGCTATGACCGGATCGTCAGCTAAACCCATATCTCAGTCCCCTTTCTAGTAACTAATCAATAATGTGAAATATTACTACTTTATGTAATTACAATAATTGTATCATTTAGTAGAATCCTCTTCCATGATTTAGTCTGCTAATCTTATGTCTAGTTAAAAAAGAGTGGCCATTAGGCCACCCACTAGAGATTTATAGCGAAAGGCAGCACCACCGATGCCACGAAATGGCTGTTGGCACCCCCTCTATTTGAGCAAACCAGACTAAGATCAGCGTACGTTTGGTCGGGTAGCATTTATAAGTAAGAGAGCGAGCACGCTATCGGACACAGCTGACCTTATACGCGGCTTTTTACCTCATTTGGAGTGCTAAAGGACCCTATAGTCGCTATCAGCATGAAAAACACCATAAACGCACCTTTTTCAAAGCGATAGCGTCGCTGGAGTCCGAAACTATGCCCCAAAGGCTGGAAAGTGGAAAATAACGTCATCTGGGTCCGAAAGCCGCGCCGATAATGAATGAACTGCTGAATCAAGCGGGCATGAGGGCATGAGGGCAAGCGGACAGGGCAAGGGCAACCAGCCAGCCTGCTAACAAACAAAAAAACAGAGCAGCGATACTCCAATAAAAGAGGAATCGCTGCTCTGCTGTCTTAGCCAAACCAAGTCGCCGCATTCATAGTTGAACGCTACTTACGTGACGTCCGCTATGTCTTAGTGGCTGATTATTTGGATAGCAAATTGTAAATAACCTGTGCTGCTTCTGCTCTTGTAGTGACTTCTTTTGGATTGAGTTTACCGTTCGCTCCGGTCACTACGCCTCTCTCTACCAGCGCTTGAAGGGCTTCTTGTGCATAACCAGCGATCTGTCCAGCATCACTAAAGCCGGCAAGCGTGGCCGCTGTCTTCTCAGATGGCAGTTCACCTAGCGCTACAAGCGAGCGGTACAAGAGTGTAAATAGCTCCTGCCTAGTGATCTGAATATCTGGCTGGAATTGATTATCTCCCGAACCGGTTGCTACCCCAAGACGCTTAGCTGTAGCAAGATAATTCGTATAATACGTATTACCTGCATCTGCAAAATTATCAGCAGCAATGGCATCCGGTGTGATGTCATAAGCCTTGAGCAACAAGACGATGAACTGCCCTCTAGTGATTGCAGCATTAGGACTGTAATGTTCAGCATCCGTACCAGATGTGATACTGCGTGCTGCTAAGAAACCTACTGCATGGCTATACCACGATGCATCTGGAACATCTGCAAAGCTCACCTGATTATATCCAATAATATATTGGGAGAAATGTGTGGTTACGAAATCTACAGTTCTCTTGGCGGCATTGTAATTTCCACGTACATTGTCCAAACTTCCAGTGCTGTTAATGTGATACACAATAACCGCATCTGACCGTTCTCCCGCTTGCAGCACATACGGTACGCTGATACGAACACTCCCCCCACCGAAGGTGGAAATCGTACTTTCACCCGCTATAACCGACAAGTCATAGACCGGTCTGTCTCCGAGAACAGCCTTGCCTTCTGCCGTTAATGACACCTTCGCGATTCTAACAATGATGTCTCCGGCATCTGAAGCTGCACTAATGCTCGCCAATGATTTGGCATCAAACGTAATCGTACCCACATTCTCATAATCAATGGTAATCTCCGCCTTCGTTCCGGCGGCTAACTCATTAATTATGCTTCTTGGAAGTATAAGATCAGCTGTTTGAGTATCCGAAGTAGCTGCAACTTTAATTTCAAGAACAGCTTTCTTCCCATCAGCTTCTGCCTTCTTAGCGAGACTCACAAATTCAGCAGCCGTTTCTTTTGTGATCGTAGCAGTAGTAACTCCTGTGGTTTTATCCGTTTTAGTTGCCGCTGTTGCTGACAGGTTCACGGTATTCCCTGCTGTTGCCGCAGCAACCAGTTGCGGGCTTGCTGATGGTGTTGGTGTAGTCGTGCTCGGTGTAGAATTGCCACCCGATCCACCTGTTCCACCTGTTCCAGGATCTGAAATAGGCACATAGGCCGGAACCACAATGTCAGTCGCTGGACTTGCCTTATAACCTTCTTTGGCTGCGTATCTCACTTGATACGTGCCCGGTATTAATCCTGTGATTTCTTTATCTGGTGCATACACATAATTAGTTACACTCGACAGCTTATATTCTAAGGCTGTCGTGGTTCCCGTAATTCTTCCATCGTTGTTCGCTGCTGAGGTAGGAGCAACTCCCTGTAACCCAGTTGGAGCTGCTTGTTCCGCAGTGAATGCTGGAACGATTACATCTGCTGCTCTACCCGCGTTAAATCCCTCTTTAGCTGCGTATCTTACCTGATAGATACCCGGCACAAGTCCAACGATCTCTACATCTGATGCGTAGACATAATCGGTAACGGTAGACAGCTTATATTCCAGCGCTTTCGTAGTTCCTATAATTTTACCGTCGTCATTAGCTGCACTGGTTGGTGCTACACCTACTAATCCTGTAGGTGCCGCTTGCTCACCATATGCCGGGACTTCAACTGTAGCGTCTTTACCAACGCTGTATCCCTCTTTTGCCGCATATCGCACATTATAGAAGCCCGGAGTAAGACCAGTGATAGCCGCACCTGTTACAGGCTTATAATCAGCTTCTCCAACGCCTTTATACTCCTGTCCTTCCGCTGAACCCGTAATTTGCCCATCATCATTAGCTTCAGAAGTAGGGGCTACGCCTACCAGTCCTATCGGAGCTGCTTGTTGATGGGTGTAAGCAGGAACTTCCACACTTACGTCTTCGCCAGCATTATAAGGAATGATTGTGGGTCCAGCTGCGGAAGTTGGCCCTTGATAGCCCGATGTTGCGGCATATCTTACCTTGTAAACACCAGGTGCAAGCCCTGTGATGGCTGATCCCGAAACTGGGGTGTAAGCCTCGTCTCCAGCAAGCTTAAATTCCAATGCTGAACTGGTGCCTACAATTTGCCCATCCTTATTGTCGGCCGCAGTTGGTGCTACACCCGTAAGTCCTGCCGGCACAGCTTCGAGTCTGGAGAATATTTTATCCAGCGCTGTTGTAGTGTTATTGTATCTGGCTCCGATTGGGTAATTAGCCTGCACGTAATCCGGTTGGATATTCGTCCAGCTGTACATAAGTTCAACATGCCCTAGAATCGGTGTGTTTTTGCCTCCTGCATCCTTGTTGTCCTTGTTATAAGTGAACAGATATGGAACCTGAAGTCTGTCTCCGCTCACGGTGTTTCCAAGTCCATCTACATAACTAATTACAGTTGGTTTAGCAGCTGTATTGTTTTCGGTCTTGATATTAGTCAGATAAGTACGAACCAGATCAACATAAAGCTGCGCATACGGATGATTGGTGGTTCTAATCTGAAGCTCATTATTATTATGCGGATTCGCACTGCCCTTAGTGCCGCTGTTGTTATTAGGCTCAGCAACGGTCACACCAGCATCCAGCTTAGTGTCGAAGAAGTAGATCTTATGGATATTATGTTTTTTGGCATATTCGTTGATATATTTAATCACCGCTTGCGTGTTAGGGCACCACGAGCCGCCTAACAAAATCGCATAGTTTCCCTCACTCGCTAAAATTTGCTTCAGCTGATGATAGGTCACATGTTCATAAACAAGCGTGCCATCCGCTTCGTTGAAGATCGTAGGTTTGCCCTCATTTTCCCCTTCATAGTTCTTATTAAATGCAGCCTTGATATAAGCCGACTCGTCGATAGTGTCATATCGGGAAGCGGCACCCAGCACCTCACTTACTGATGTTTTATACGCATTAACCTTCGCCGCATCAAGTGTTCCGTTCGTCAGGAACTCATTCCACGAATAGCTCTTATCCAGATAGGATACGATAGGAGCACTATTTCCCTGTGCATCCTTGTGATCCTTGTTGTATACCAATAAGAATGGAGACTCGAGCTTGTTAGCAGTCACAACTTCCCCGTTTTTATTGGTATAGCTGACATTGCGTTCTGGATCATCTTTGGAAGACAGATTTAAATTCTTCAAATACTTGTTGACCAGATCAACATATTTATAGGCAAATTTATTATTGCTGTCTGCAATCTGAAGGGTGTCCCCGTCCAGCTTAGTATCAAAGTTATAAATCGTTGAGATGCCATATTCCTTGGCTGCCTCGTTGATAAAGCCGATATCGGCCTGTGTATTCTCACTCCAAGCGCCGCCAACCAGAACAGCGTATGTGCCTTCACTCTCAAAAAGATGAACGATATCTTCATATGTCGCTGTTTTAAATACATGGTTAGCATCATTTAGACGGTCATAGACATGACTGAAATAGTCAAACTGGTTAACGCCGCCTTGGGAAGAGGTTATCGCTTCTGTGGTATCCGAATTAGCATAAGCTCTTCCTGCCTGAGTAGGCAGGATTAGCAGGGAGGCTGCCAGCAGCAGCGTTATAATTTTTTTGAAGGTTAATGGTCGTATCATTATGTGCACCTCGCCTTAAATAGGTTTATGGGATGAATGGGCTGAAAGGAATCCTGAATGAGCCTGCTGCTCATCAAGGACAAACCTCTTCCTCAGCGGCTGGTGCCGGTGCGGGTGCCTGAACCGTTTCCACTGGAGCAGCTGCTGGCGCGCTGACTGTGGATGCAGGTGCAGAAGACGATGTTTTCGGTTGAGAAGACTCAACTACCGGAGCCGGGGTCGCCTTAACTACCTCTGTGGTAGAGAAGGTTATAGCCTTTTTGGAAGGTGTCTCCGTTGCTTTTGCTACGGGAGCTGCGGTTTCCTTAGGCTGTTCAGATACAACAGGAGCGGCAGTCGGCTGAACGGCTTTAGCGGTTACGTTTGCTTTTGGAGCAGTCGTAGGCGCAGCAGTTGGCGCAGGCGTTGCTGCGCTGGTTTGCGGTTTAACAGATGCAGATACCGTTGTTGCAGCTGTTGCCGTCTTAGCGGTGTCCGTAGCCGGGGATGCAGCTGCTTTAGGCTGAGCTGCACCCGCTTCTGGAGCTGCTGAAGCCACAACCTTCGCCGCAGAATCAACAGCTGCGGCTGGGGCCGTAGTCGCTTTTGCCGTGACTGTCTCAGCTGCTGGAGCCGAAGCTTCCGGCTGGACAGCTTCTGTTACAGGAGCTGCAGTAGCTTCTGCCTGAACAATAACTGCTGCCGCAGAAGTAGCTACTGGTAAAGCTGCTGCGGTTACTGCTGTATTACTACTCTCTTGAATGGGTGCTGCCTCTGCTGTTTTTTTGTTAGCGGATACCGCGGCATACGTCAATGCGGAGAAGACGATAGCGGCGGCAACCAAAGAGATCGAAAGCTTTTTCATATGTGTACCATCCTTTTCAAATAAAATAAGAAACCCCTTCACTACATTCTTGTACCTTAAATCCGTAACTCTCCCTTCTCTAAAGTAAAAAAAAAGAGACTCAACGGGACGCAATTTACGCGTCTTTCGTTGAATCTCCGGCTGTCCAGTCGATTCCAATTGGCTTGTGATTAAGTTCCATATTATTCATGCCATAGTGCCTTGTCAATCAATTTTTATTTTTCACATGGTTTTTATCGGAATTTATTATTTTTAACATATAATTACATTGACTTTACTATAAATTCTATATAGATTGATCTCAATAGGATTAATCACATTAAAAAACTAGGTTTAAGGGGGTATTGGTAGTGAACATAGATAACAACTTATTATCCGCCATCGAAACGAACTGGTATGGATTTGTCGCTTCCATATTTGTGTTTGCAATTTTGTTTCTACTGGCACGTAAACGAATTGGATTTGGTACCCGGGTACTCATCGGACTTGGCATCGGACTTATTGCCGGTATATTCTTTCAGTACTTCGATTTAGAGACCAAAGCTATTAGCACATTCGGCAGCATTTATATCAGCTTGATCCGCATGCTCGTCATTCCTTTAGTATTCGTACTCGTATTAAACAGCATTTCTTCCTTAACCAATCTGGAGTATCTACGCAAAATCGGGATCAAAACCTTCGCCTGGTTCCTCGGAACAACGGGCATCGCTTCTATTATCGGCCTATCCGTTGCGCTGCTGTTCAATCCCGGCCAAGGTATACAACAAGATGTACCCGCAGATTTTGCAGCCCGTGAAATCCCGACCTTCTCCCAGGTTATCCTCGATCTTGTTCCATCTAACCCTGTTAATGAAGCAGCTACGGGTAAGGTTGTGCCTCTACTCATTTTCGCGATCTTCCTAGCAGTGGCTATAATCAAGATTGGCTCCAAGAAACCGGAAGCCGTCAAGCCTGTACGTGATCTTATTGAATCCCTGACACTGATACTGCATCAGGTTGTGAAATTCATTATTCGCCTGACGCCTTATGGCGTATTCGCACTGATTGCCGGAATCACCGCACGTTATGGCTGGGAGACGTTGCAGGAGCTAGGCAGCGTAATTATAACCTCGTACGTAGCAATGATTATACATTTTGTACTTATCTTTGGCGGATTGGTTCTATTAGTAGCGAAGGTGAATCCAATTCGTTTCTTCCGCAAAGTGTATCCAACCATTACCGTTGCCTTCACAACCAGAAGCAGCTACGCAACCCTACCGGTCAATCTAGAAGTGATTACGAAGCGGCTTCATGTCTCCCCGCGGATCGCGAGCTTTATCGCACCGTTAGGGGCATCTGTGAACTTTAATGCGTGCGGTGGGATTTGGCCAGCTATTGTGGCTGTATTTACCGCCCAAGTATTCGGTATTGATCTGAACTGGACCGACTATATTACACTGGTATTAGTAAGTATTATTTCTTCCATTGGTGTAGCTGGCGTACCTGGACCAGCCGTAATCTCCACCACAGTAGTCTTAACTGCTCTCGGGCTGCCGCTTGAAGGAATCGCTATCGTTGCAGGTGTTGAAGCGCTCATCGATATGGGCCGTACCGCTGTAAACGCAACTGGAACAGCTGTAACAGCTCTGTTAGTAGCTAATTCCGAAGGTGAATTTGACCGCGAAGCGTTTAATAGCAATGATGACGATGATATTCTCTTGAGCACCGTTTAAAAGCTGAAACTGTAAAAACCTCCGGAATCTGCGTAAAGCAGAGCGCCCGGAGGTTTTTTTTGCATAGATTCCTATTGGATTCATCTTCTTATAGCATACTAATTCTTTCCCGCTTTTTAGCAGAAGCTAGACAAGTCTCGATCAATTGCATGCCCAGCACTGCATCCTCAGGTGCAAATAATTTTTTTCCTGTAAATACTGCGGCGGCAAAATCATCGACCTCCCGTGTATAGGGATTCGCCCCGGTGGCATCAACCCGTCTTACCCCTTCTCCCGTATGCACAAAAAATTCAGCGTCCTCATCTCTAGCATTAAAAGGCATAGGCACTTCAATCATTCCATCGGTCCCCAGAATCTCTAACAGCTGGCGGTTATATGCCCACATCCCGCAATCAAAAATCAGGCTTAGCCCCTTCGGAAACTCTACCAGTCCTGAAGCCATCATATCTACGTTGTCATGCTCCGGAGAGAACATAGCATGTACTGTTACGGCTTCTGGCTCAGCTCCGAACAGCAGTCGTGCTGCACTTAGCGGATAACAGCCGATATCATAAAGCGAGCCGCCGCCCCAAGCGGATTTAAAGCGAATATTAGAGGTGTCTGTAGCGTCATTATAAGTAAAAGTGCCTCGAATGGAGCGTAATTCGCCAATTTCTCCGCTAGCGATAATCTCTTGCAATTCCGCAATCCGAGGATGATGCCGATACATATAAGCTTCTGCCAAATGGACTCCAGCATCATTACAAGCTTTTACCATCTCAGCCGCTTCTTCACTGTTCAGCGCGATCGGTTTCTCACATAAGATATGTTTGCCAGCTTCCGCCGCACGGATTACCCATTCCCGATGGAGGTGATTTGGCAGTGGAATATACACCGCATCAATATCCTTATCCGCCAGTAATTCCTCATAGCTGCCGTAAGCTTTATCTATTCCGAACTCTGCGGCTACAGCGCTGCTTTTTTCTAAACCGCGACTGGCTACCGCTGTAATCATTCCCGTCTCCGAATCCATTATAGCCGGCATCACTGAACCTGTCGCAATCTGCGCGCAGCCCATGATTCCCCAGCGAAGTTTTTGCACCATCGTTGCTAACCTTCTTCCTTATAGATTACTTACTATACTTAAAGCCACCTTATCATAGAATGAAACGTTTCTCTAACAGAAAGAAGCCTGCAAATTGCAAAAAAACAGTGCCAAAAGGAGCTCCAACCCCGATAGACACTGCTTTTTTATAAAATATGAATGTTTATATTAGTGCATTTAACAGCACAGCCGCACCCAGCACAACTATACGCGCAAGGTTCATCAATACGAAGTTTTTGACGGCAAGAATAAAGGTACTCGCCTTCTCCTGTTTCTCTGTGAACAAGGCAATATTTCGGCGAAGCGGGATCAGCGTAAGTAGAATCAACAGAACCAGAATAGGATTAATCCCTAAGATCAGCAGCACTACAAGATCCAGATAAGAGACATAGTAGAGATATTTAAAAAGCACAAGCGCATTGCGGCGGCCAATGTACACCGGAAGCGTGTACCTGCGATTCTCCACATCCTCATCAATATCACAAATATTATTAGCGAGCATAATCCCTGCGATCCCCAAAATAGCGGGCACGGAAAACCAGAAAAGGTACAGCACTTCCACGATGTTGATATTCAAGCTGACCCAGCCGTTCTGAAGCAGCAGTGAAACCACATGCTCATCCGTATGGATATAGGCAGAGATAAAAATAATAACAAAGCCCATAAACAAACCCGAAAACAGCTCACCTAACGGCATACGCGAGATGGGAATCGGCCCGAACGAATAAAGTATACCGATCAAGAACGACAGTCCACCCAGCAAAAAGACCAGCAAACCCGTCTGAGTGACAAGCGCAATCCCGCCTCCTGCTGCCAGCGCCAGCAAAATAACAATCGTCGCCACGACGGTGCGCTCTTTTAGCTTAAAATGAACAATCGGATTATGCGTTTCGTAGCCGTAGCCGTGGGTTTTGGAGGCTTTTTTGAAATCGTAATAGTTGTTAATCGCCGTCGTCGCCATATCGAAGCTAAGCAAAGACACGAACATCAATCCAAAACGCAATACGTAAAAATCCTCAAACCGGTACAGGGCATACAACGTTCCCATTAGAAACGGAATAATACTGGCTACCTTCGTCGGCAGCTCCACAAATCTTAGAAAGCTTTTAATATTCACACCATACACCCTTATCTGTCAAATGAGCCTGCAAGGCATTACTGTTCAGTTGTTGTAACCGTCACCGGGGACCATTCTGCAATAACTGTTTGTCCATGTACAGACACACTGCCTTCAGGACTCAGATCCTTCTCTGTCATAATTCCGAGCGCTACAGTGAAGTTACTGAATTTAAGCGGTATATTTTTCTCGCGGCGTACTTCCTTGCCGTTCAAATAGAATACAGCCTCATCATTGCCGCGGTGATAGGTAATACGGTACGTATTGAATTCCCGTGGTTTGAAATCCGTATCTTCTTTAAAGATGCAGAAATATTTCGTTCCAGTGCTTTCTGGCACTTGTACACCCGGGAACGGCAATATACCATATACACTAGCGTATTTGTCATTTCCCGCGAAGAAATCAAGCGCAGCGCCTGTCGTGAAATCCAGCAGGTTCAGCGATACATATCCATCATACAGATCTCCAGGTGCAGTTCCTTGTGTACGGCAACGAATTTGCAGCTCAATGCTAATCTCTCCAGCTTCCGGAATCTCCACTGGCTTGGCTGAATAATACATGTGCTTGGCATTGTCCAGAATTTGCACTTGATGGTTCTCACGAGATAACTTCGCACGTACATACAAGGTATCATTACGAACGATAACTACAGCCTCCGGCTCACGGTAAGCCCAAAAAGATCCGTCAGGCAGTGTAAATCCACCCGTCTTCCAGACCTTTCCTTCTTCTAAAATAGAGTGAAAATCCCCAAGAACCATGCGATTGCCTTTAACTTGTTGTTCTTCTGCCGTCAATTCCTTGTCCTTCTTTTCCATGAAAGCTCACTCCTTCTGTAGTCCATCTATTAGTATCAGATCAAGCCTTGAATTAATAAAGTTATTGCCATTACTACTCCGCAGCGTACGGAGGCTTTTTGTGAAGCACCCATCAGCGGGATATAAGCCGGCGAAGCATTATGTTGCTTGAGACTACTGTAAATGCGCAGCGGCCAGAAAGCTGTAACCAGCGCCAGCAGTGCGTAAACAGGAAGTACACCCAACAGCACACAGACTATCACCGAAGCGTAACCAGTAAAAAGAAGTACACGTGAGAATACAAGTGCCTTTTGTTCTCCCCATACTACAACAAGCGTAAGCTTACCCGCCTGCTCATCCGCTTTCCAATGTAGGAAATGGTGATTAAACAACAATAATGTAGTTAAAAATCCGACAGGCAGCGAGAGAATTACAGGCTTCATGCTAAACTGACCGGTTTGTACGAAATAGGAGCCTAATACAGGCATAATCCCAAAAGCAATAAAAATGGCCATCTCACTATAACCTTTGCCGCGATAGCCATAACGCAGTGGCGGAGCCACATAGAAATAAGCGATTAAAGCACCAACAAGTACAAACCAGAGGATGTTCCAACCGCTATATATACTAAGAATCCCACCACAGATAAGGGCAATCGCCAGCATACTCCAGGTCATCCTTGCATAAAAAGACTCCGAGAGGATTCCACCTGTCAGTAGCCCGGAGTTTGTGCTGATTTCACCAGCGGAATTCTTTGCTTCTGTATCGGTTCCGTTGCGGAAGTCCCACAGATCATTCACCATATTGGAGAACAAATGCGCCGAAATCGCCCCTATTAAGGTAAGAATAAATAAAACCGGATGGAATGTCCCTTCCCATACATATGCCCCAACGGTCCCCAAAACAATCGGGATGAGCATAACAGAAAAACTCCAAAACCGGGTCGCCTTGGTAAATAATGTCCATTTGTTCACTTCAAGCTTACCGCCTTTTTCATATGATTTGATAATAATTATCACTGACTATTATACATCAATTTTCAATAGATTGTGAAGATTATCACTGCATATAATGTCTATTCTTGACATAATACTTCCGTTTGTTTGGTTAAGTATCTTGATAATGGAAGATAAAAATGTAAACAATTCCTTATTTCACGCAGGACCCCTATTTTACGACAAAAAATGAGTGTTGTTTTATAGGCAAGCACATACCGATATGATATGATAGGCAAGCCTATGAACAGCGCCCCTTACGGGCTGTTTTTAAGAGCGTAAAACTATATATAATAATGGAGGCTTTTACTGTCATGTCAGCGCAATCCCCTAACACCCAATCTGTCAAAATCGTCACTGCCGACCCTAGCGCCATCGGGCTATTCGGACTGGCTATTGTCACATTGGTCGCTTCTTCACAGAAGCTTGAATTTACAACAGGACTTAGCTACGTTATTCCTTGGGCTATCTTCCTGGGAGCATTCGCGCAGCTATTCGCCGCCATTCAGGATGCTAAGCACAACAATACCTTTGGTATGACCGCCTTTGGCGCCTACGCTTTCTTTTGGTTCGGCATGGCTAGCAGCTGGCTAATCAAGCTTGGCGTATTTGGTCCAACGCTTGCGGAGGCTGTAGATCCTAAGCAGCTCGGATTTGTATTTCTGGGTTACTTGATCTTCACACTCTTTATGACGATTGGTGCCGTTGAGGCAAATAGAGTTCTGCTTATTATTTTTGTATTGATAGATTTTCTCTTTATCGGACTAACCTTTGATTCCTTTGGGATCGCTCCAGAATTCTTCCATAAGCTAGCTGCTTGTGCTGAGCTTGGTATTGGTATCGTGTCCCTTTACGGATGTGGAGCATCCGTGCTAAACGCTCATTTCGGCCGCAGCTTCTTACCGATTGGAGCTCCGCTGGGCATCTTCAAAAAATAGAAATTGTTCTGATCTGAAACTAATACTTTTGCAAGCCGAAAGGATGCTGAGACTATGCATGTCCTGTCCTCTTCTGAATTAGCGGTAACTGCTATTTTCGCCCTTATTCTCGCAGTTATTGCCTACCTGATCATTCGGAATATCCCGAAGATGGTTGGTGATATTGCGGCTTTTCGCAAAAGAACACTGGTTTGGACCCAAGTTTCACTAGTACTAACGGTGCTTCAGTTGAATTTCAAAGCAGGCGATTGGCGCTTTTCTATCGTCCTTGGACTCATTGTGTTATTTACCGGAGCTATTTGGCTGTCCGCCCGTTATTACGACATCAGTCGCAATGCAGGTCCAGAATCTAAAGATCCTGAAGCACATTAGTAAATCTCAAGCTCCCGAAAGGGGGCTTTTTTTTATAATTTCAGAAAGCTTCTTCGCATAGTTCTCCCCCTCACAACCATACTAATGACATTCTAATAAAAGTAACGGGAGGATTATCAGGGTGAGCAAAAAAATCAATCTGCTAATGTTCAGTGGGGAATACGACAAAGCGATGGCTGGACTGATCCTAGCGAATGCCGCAAGAGATATCGATGTCGAGGTTACTATGTTTTTTTCATTCTGGGGTCTATTTTTGGTGCGTGATCCGGAGAAGATGACTCTTGAGGACAAGAGTATCTACGAGAAGCTGATGGATGTTATTACACCGAAGGGCCCTGGGCAGCTGCCGCTCTCTCATCTGAACTTTAGCGGGCTAGGACGAATGATGCTCGAGGAAATGATGGAGGAACAAGGCGCACCGAAGCTGATTCATTTTCTAAAAGGGGCTCGTAAAAAAAACATCAAATTCTATGCCTGCAAGCTCTCTGTGGAGATCATGGGCTTTAAGCCCGAGGAACTGCTGCCAGAGGTCGAAATCATCGATGCTGCGGCATATTTAAAAGATGCTTTAGAAAGTGATGTACAGTTATTTATTTAAAGTCTGACTAGGCTTTAACCCAATCCCCCATGCAGGCATATACTGTTGCCATAGAAACTACTGGCACGCCGAAAATACACCCCATTAACTTAGCACTGACGGCGTACGGGCTGGAGGGAATATCCGTGCTAAACATCATCCACGCCTCTTCTGCAGAGACGCCCGCTTCATTACAAGACCATTTTGATACTTTTCGTGGTCACACCATCGGCATTCGGCATCAAATCAACACCCCTTATGGCAGACAGCCGCTTCTGTATGCCGATTGGACCGCAAGCGGGCGCTTATATGAACCGATCGAACGCAAGTTGCAGGAAGCCTTCGGTCCCTACGTCAGCAATCCACATACAGATTCCAACACCACCGGACTAATCATGACGCAGGCTTATAATGAAGCTCGCCAAATCATTAAGAACCATGTAAATGCTGGCCCTCAGGATGTACTGCTCTTCTGCGGCAATGGAACAACAGGAGCCGTGAACAAGCTGCAGCGTATCATGGGATTAAGGCTCCCGGAATGGCTACAGGAACATAATAACCGTGCACTGGAAGACCGCCCCGTTATCTTCACCAGCCATATGGAGCATCATTCCAATATTCTTCCTTGGCAGGAGGGACTTGGTGACGTCGTTACCATTCCCGCCGGAAAGGACGGAAATATTGACCCTCAACAGCTTGAAGACCAGCTGCGACTGTACCCCAATCGCCGTTTCAAGATTGGTTCATTTACAGCTTGTTCTAATGTGACTGGAATTCAGACGCCTTACGCAAAGCTAGCGGCTACTATGCATCGTCATGGGGGCGTATGCTTTGTGGATTTTGCCGCCAGTGCTCCCTACGATCCTATCAATATGCACCCACCTTCCCCACTGGAGAAGCTTGATGCGATCTTTTTTTCTCCGCATAAATTTCTGGGTGGGCCGGGCACAAATGGCGTTCTAATCTTTGATGAAGCGCTGAGCAATGGACGTATTCCTGACGAACCGGGTGGAGGTACAGTAGCCTGGGTCAACCCTTGGGGAGGACGCCGCTACACTAATGCGATTGAGATGCGGGAAGACGGGGGAACACCGGGGTTTTTACAAGCTTTTCGCACGGCGCTTTGCGTGAAGCTGAAGGAGCAGATGAATGGAAACGGTCAATATATGGTGATTAGAGAACACGAGCTATGTCAGGAATTAATGGTAGGACTCCGCAGCATCCCGGAGTGCGCGCTGCTGGCCGGAGATCATACAGAACGTCATGGAATCGTCTCTTTTACACTTCGTGATATCCATTACAACCTCGCTGTTCAGCTGTTGAATGACCGTTTCGGCATACAAGCTCGAGGCGGCTGCTCTTGTGCAGGTCCATACGGACATTACCTGCTTGGATTAGGGTGGACGCAATCCGCTCAGATTGCCGGAGCGATCATGAGCGGCGACCAATCCTTCAGACCAGGGTGGATTCGCATCTCCCTACATCCCATTATGACTAATCAGGAAGTAAAGAGAATTGTATCCGCTGTAAGGAGTATTGCGACCCATGTCCAGCAATGGAAGCAGGACTACCTTTACGATACTTCCACGAACAGCTGGAATCATATCTACGCGCAGCATTCACCCGAGATGAAGCTCCAAGAACTCTTCACCATGTAACAATCTAACTTATCACACGTTGCCCTTCACCATGTCCAAATCGGCAGCACTGGCATTGGAGATGACTTGTTCTACATTTTTGCAGCCCGGAATT
This sequence comes from Paenibacillus sp. FSL H7-0690, assembly GCF_037980415.1. Classification (NCBI taxonomy): domain Bacteria; kingdom Bacillati; phylum Bacillota; class Bacilli; order Caryophanales; family Paenibacillaceae; genus Paenibacillus; species Paenibacillus sp. FSL H7-0690. Next base: position 6,604,228 of record NZ_CP150281.1, read on the forward strand.
ACACTGGTTACTGCGGAATGCTGGAGACACCAAGCCAAAGCCCACTGCGCCATATCCAGACCTGACGGCACTTCATTAGCAGCAATTTCTGCTACTGCGCGCAGCTGCTTTTGTCTTACATCCTCTTTATGGTTAGCTCGCACATCACCCTGAGCAAAAACCGCATCTGGCTTATACTTGCCGCTCAAATAACCACTGGCTAACGGAACGCGAGCTAACACACCTAATTGATGCTCGATGCACAGCGGAAGAATCTCTTCTTCAGGTTGACGATCCAGCCGATTATATACTACTTGTATGGCCTCTGCTTGCACATCCGCTGCCGCAGAGGTCTGGTGCACCCCCGAGCCCGATGCACTGATCGACACGCCCAAATGACGGATTTTGCCGGCTTGCTTCTGTCTGTCGAGCATACTCCACAGCTTATCATTATCGAATTGCTCATCCGTTCCGGAATGGAATTGATAGAGGTCAATATACTCTGTCTGGAGTGCGCGGAGGGAGTCGTCCAGCTGCTTAAGCACATCCTCAGCACGCCATAGCTGTTCCCGCTGCAAATGCCCCTGAAAATGATGGCCAAATTTCGTAGCTACAACCCAGTCCTCGCGTTTGCGGCGCGCCAGATAATCCCCGATGAACTTCTCCGACAAGTGATCTCCGTAACATTCTGCCGTATCAATCAGATTAATACCCAGCTCTCCAGCCTTATCCAGCATGGCATCGACTTCAACCTGAGTGAAATCCTTGCCCCACTCTCCGCCAAACTGCCAAGTCCCTAGGCCAATCACCGAGACATTCATTCCTGTACTGCCAAGCTTACGATATTTCATCATCATTTCCTCCTTTATTCTATTTAAATTTAGGGATTCAAGTTAATTCTGACTCTATGCTAAGCTATCTTGTTCCCATCCTGTGCTGTTCTAGCAAAACGCGCTTCGATGGCTTTGACTCCCCATAACGACAGCCCGATAAACAACAGAACATAGATAATCTCCCACGGCTGGCGAATGAAACGTTCCAGATCGTTGCCAATGTATGAAACTGCGAATACCATAATCGCTTTGCCTACCGTGAGCGCAAGAAGATACGAACGGAACCTCATCCCGGCAAGCCCCGCTGCCATATTAATCACAACAAAAGGTCCTACCGGAAATATACTAAGCAGAAAAACATAGCTAAATCCGCTTTGCCGCACCCACGTCATGCTTTTGGCTACTTTGGGCCGCGCTGCCCATTTTCGTAAATAACGATGGGAGGCTACTTTGCGGATAATCCAAAAGGTAGTCACACAGCCTGCAACCAGACCGATCCAAGAATACAAAAAACCTAACCATAAACCATATACGGCCCCATTTAACCCTACGATCGCAATAGTTGGCAGTGGTGGTATAAATGATTTCATAAACGTTAACGCAATGCCCGGAAAGGGCCCAAACGAACGATATTGTTCAAGCAGATGCCGCAGATTATCCTCTGTCAGCCAAGACATAATATCAAGAAAATACATAACCAGCTGATCTCCTCATCCGATTGGAATTCTTAACACTTGGTCTCAATTATACACGAAGTTACGTTTATTCCTACAGTGCCGCCAATATAGAGTGAGCAACCGGGACTAATTAAATGACAGGGAGAAAATTCTTCGTTACTATAGACAAAAATACATATTAGACGGGGGCATAAGGTTATGATCATTCATTCAGAAACGTTGGATCTGCAAACTACCACTGAGCAGGATTTAGCGTTCGTTCTAGCCATTGAACAAAGTGAGCTTAATCGTGCCTATATCGGACAGTGGAGTAAAGACGAGCACATTACGGCTATCCATGATCCAGATATCCTGCATCTTACAATTTGGGAGAGGTCCGGGAAAAGAGTCGGCTATATCATCGTAACAGGACTTCAAGATATTCATCTTACCGTTTGTATTAAACGAATCGTCATCCATTCCAAGGGCTTTGGGTATGGCAAACTGTCGCTTCGTCTCGTGAGCGACTGGATCTTCCAGCACACCGAGACGCATCGGCTATGGTTGGATGTTAGAGATCACAACCACAGGGCTCGCCATGTCTATGAAAGCTGTGGCTTTACACTGGAAGGGACTCTACGTGATTGTATGAAGGTTGAGGGACATTTTGAATCTCTGCATATCATGTCCATATTACGGTATGAGTATATAGAGCGTGAGCAGCAGCGACAGAAATAGATTAGGGAAATCCTCCCTGATCTTTGGTCTTTCAGGTGCCTATAACTGCAAATCAGGGAAAACTTCCCTAATATTCAGCGAATTTGAGCAAAATCGGCGTATTTCAGTAATTTTTAGGGAGGTTTTCCCTAAATCGTCTATTCGGGGACCCTAATCAGCCACTTTTTAGGGAGGTTTTCCCCAAAAAGTGTATGCCGCGATGATAATCGGCTATTTTCAGAGAAGTTATCTCCACGCACCCTTTCAGGAACACAATAAAAAGCCGAGCAGTAGGCCCCCTATCCTGCGCAGGCTCACTACTCAGCTTTCAATTCCATTTCCCTCAAACCTCTCCACTGTAACAACCCGCCTGCTCACCTTCCGCCCTCAGCCCCGCAACCACAAGGGTTGTCACGTACTTACGGGCATCCGCTGTCAGCAGTAACAGCTCTACCGAGCTTTTAGCCGGCTCCCCTCTGACAAACTTTATTCGGGCACCGTCCAAATCCTCTTGGATGCCGGCAATCGTATATCCTTTAAAAAGCAGCCCATCAATCTCCTGCTGTTCTTTGGCATATTCCGCAAAAGCAGACATTAGACTACACCTCCGCTGATTTCTGCCTTAGAAGGAAGAGGAGCCTCCGCTGCAAAACGTTTGCGTTTCAAATATTTTCCCGAACCTGCTTTGCCGACAAATTGTTTGTCACGAATAACAAATTCGCCTCGACTGAGAACAGAAACAGGCTCTCCCTTCACTTCAAAGCCCTCAAACGCATTATAATCTACGTTCATATGGTGCGTGTCCGCAGAAAGGGTTCTTTCTACAGAAGGATCAAAAATGACCAGGTCAGCGTCACTACCTACTGCGACCGTGCCTTTTTGCGGATACAAGCCAAACAGCTTGGCGCTAGAGGTAGCAATAATGTCTACGAATTTGTTCAATGAGATCCGGCCTTTCTGCACACCTTCCGAATATAGAATTGTAAACCGGTCCTCAATGGTCGGCCCACCGTTCGGGATTTTGGAGAAATCGCCCAGCCCCAGATCCTTTTGTCCTTTGAAATCAAACGAGCACTGGTCAGAGCCAATCGTCTGCAAGCTGCCGCTCCATAACGCATCCCACAAAACATCCTGATTCCACTGCTCACGCAGGGGCGGAGACCACACGTATTTAGCACCTTCGAAATTAGGCTTTTCCAGTGCCGTCTGATCCAGCACTAAATACTGTGGACAAGTCTCGCCGTAGACGCGCAGTCCCTTTTTACGCGCTTCAGCAATCTTCCAAGCAGCTTCCGCACAGGTCACGTGTACAACATACAGCTGAGAATCTGTCAGTTCGGTTAGATAAGCTGCGCGTCCCGTAGCTTCACCCTCCAGCTCCGGCGGGCGGGTCAGCGCATGAAAGATCGGATCAGTGTTGCCTGCGGCCAAGGCCTGCTCAACAAGATATTCAATGACATCTCCATTCTCCGCATGCACCATAACGAGTGCACCTTCTTTTTTCGCAGCTTGAAGGGTCTTAAAAAGTGTGCCATCATCCGCCTGAAAAGTATTCTTATAAGCCATAAATACTTTGAGCGAGGTAATGCCTTCATTCTCAATTATCTCCGGAAGCTCACCCAGTACTTTATCGTTTAATTCTGAGACCATAAGGTGGAAGCTGTAATCAATCACAGCTTTATCCTGCGACTTATGATGCCATGTATCTACGGCTTGCTGTAGCGGTTGTCCTTTGGTGGTTAAGCAAAAATCAATGACTGTGGTCGTTCCGCCATATGCAGCCGCAATAGTTCCCGTCTCAAAATTATCAGCTGTAACCGTGCCGCCAAAAGGCATATCCAGATGGGTATGAGGATCAATGCCTCCAGGAAAAACATAACACCCCGAGGCATCTATAATTTCCGCACCAGGGACATCCAAATGAAGGCCAATCTCCGTAATAACCCCGTTTTCAATCGCCACATCGCCTGTATAAGTATCTGCTGCGGTAACGATGATGCCATTTTTAATAATCTTTTTCATCCTTAAACCACCTCCACTTCCGAATAGGTGCCATTCAAACTGCCGATCACTTTCTGCCGCTGATTCCAGGTCAGTGGAGCTGCCCCGGTATCCACTGGAACCATATCGATCGCGCCGTCTGCTGGACAGACAATAGAACAAAGATTACAACCTACACAATCTTCCTCGCGGACCTGTAGAATAGCTTTCCCATCTGCATTAGTTAACATATCAATACACTGATGTGAAGCATCTTCGCAGGCAATATGGCATTTATTACAGTTGATGCAGTTGTTCTCATTAATACGGGCAACAACCTTATAGTTGAGATCCAGATCACCCCAGTTCGAGTACCGGGATACCGATTTACCGATTAACTCTGTTACAGAAGCCAAACCTTTGTCATCCAAATAGTTGTTCAGGCCATCGATCATTTCCTCCACAATCCGGAAGCCATGATGCATGACCGCTGTACATACTTGAATGCCCGTAGCACCCATCAGCATGAATTCAACAACATCCTGCCAGGTGGAAATCCCTCCAATACCGGAGATAGGAATGCCTACTCCCCGGTCACGGGCACACTCGGCCACCATACTAAGCGCAATTGGTTTCACAGCCGGCCCGCAGTAACCGCCATGTGCACCCTGACCCCCAACATTCGGAATTGTGTTCCAGCTATGAATATCTACACCAGCAAGACTGTTGATCGTGTTGATCATACTAATCGCGTCTGCTCCACCCTTAACCGCATGGCGGGCAACGACGGTGATATCCGTAATATTAGGCGTCAGCTTCACAATCACCGGGGTCGTTGCAACTTCTTTTACCCAGGTGGTCTGTGCCTGCACCAGATCAGGCTGCTGCCCCGAAGCAGCGCCCATTCCACGCTCAGCCATCCCGTGCGGACAGCCAAAATTAAGTTCCAGGCCGTCTACACCCACATCCTCTACCCGCTTAACAATCTCATGCCATTTATGCTGCGTTGGTTCTACCATCAGGGAGGCTATAATCGCATGATTAGGGAATCTTTTTTTCGTTTCATAGATTTCCTTCAGATTAACTTCAAGCGGACGGTCGGTGATCAGTTCAATATTGTTAAAGCCCGCAACCCGTTGCCCATTGAAATTTACTGCCGCAAAACGCGATGAGGTATTAATGATCGGATCGCCGAGCGTCTTCCACACCGCACCGCCCCAACCTGCTTCAAAGGACCGCTGCACTTGATAACCTGTATTCGTAGGCGGCGCGGAGGCCAGCCAGAACGGATTCGGTGATTTGATTCCTGCGAGATTAATACTTAAATCTGCCATGATGTTCCCTCCCTGTCATGTAAAATCCAATTTGATTTCTACGCTCAGCCCGCTGATCTAACAACGACCTCCTGCTGGCCTGAGAATTGTTTAACAATCGCATGGGCTGCATCTTTTCCCTGCTGTGCCGCTGACACAACCATGGCCTCACCCTTACCTGAACCAAAAATAATGTCCCCAGCGGCATAAACCTGCGGATCGGAGGTTTGGCAGGTGACCTCATCCACCTTAACAACCCCACGGTCATGCATAAGACCTAAGGAATCTATTAGATCCAGACGACGCTTTTGACCAATAGCTATTACAACCGCATCTACAGGAATCAAGAACTCAGAACCCTCGATCGGCATAGGTATTGGACGCCCATCTTTGCCCAGCTCCTCCGTCAGCTTCATCTGCACACATTCCAGTGCGGTTACATTCCCAAGCTCATCACCCACGATACGTTTCGGTAAGGTAAGCCAGCTGAACTCCACACCTTCCTGCTTCGCGAATTCATATTCAAAGTCATATGCCGTCATCTCTTCGCGGGTCCGGCGGTAGACCATTTTCACATTGGTGGCTCCCAGCCGCACTGAGCAAGTCGCTGCATCAATAGCCGTATTCCCTGCCCCAATGACAGCGACCCGCTGATCCATCAGCTCTAGCAGAGGAATGCCCGTCTTAGTAGATTCTACAAGCGCAATAGCGTCATAAACTCCAGCCATTTTTTCACCTTCAATCCCTATTGGAGGCACATATCCCATACCCGCTGCCAAAACGATAGCATCATAATTCGACTTCAGCTCATCTACAGAAACATCCACTCCGACTTTTACACCTGTACGTATTTCCACACCCAGCTTCTCTACCTGCTCTACTTCCCAAAGAGATACAGACTGCGGGAGCCGAAACGATACAATCCCATGTGTATCCAGCCCACCCGCTAACGCCTTTGCTTCGTAGATCACAACAGCAAAACCTTCACGGGCGAGCTCCCTAGCCGCAGACAATCCCGCAGGACCACCACCAATTACGGCTACCTTTTTCCCATTAGGGGTGCCAGCCTTAAATAATTGAACTCCGCTGTTCATCGCCCAATCTGTCGCATAACGCTGCAGCAGTCCGATTTGGATCGGCGCCGAGGCATCATTTAACACACAGGCTCCTTCACACAGCTCATCTGTAGGACAAACACGAGCACAGCTGGCACCCACAGGATTGGAATCCATAATCGTCTGTGCCGAGCCTTTCAAATTGTCAGTAGCGATCCGTTTGATAAAGGAGGGAATATTAATGCTGGTCGGACATGCTTTTATACATGGGGCATCGTAGCAATATAGACAGCGATTAGACTCATCCAGGGCACCTTTATGGGTCAGAGGCGGCTCAGCCTCGGCGAAATTGCGCATGAACATATCAGGTGTAAATGCTGTTAACGGAGATGAATGCTCCATCACTAGTCCCTCCTTATGGGTAATTTTTCATATTTGTGTTATATAATATAACATTATTTCAAGTTTTGTCTGAATATTTTGCTTACATCTTTAATTTATTGTAGTAATATAAGCATTAACAGAAATTATCTCTCAACGTTCTTCCTGATTAGGTTATATATACTGACATCCGTTAATCAAACTATAGTCATTTCGAATTTTCGTTGCATTAGACACTTTGTCTAATTTCAAAACTGTATTTTTTACGTGTGAGAATAGGCTGAGAATAACAAGGCGTTAGCCGAAGGCCAGAGCGCAGAAGATCGAGGGGGAGTACCTATGGACTGGGAGCTTGTATTAACCATTCGTGACGCTTTAAAAAGACCACTATTCGCAGAAGCCGAGGTGATCGGCGGGAAAAGCGGCCTAAGCCGTGCCATTCGCTGGGTGCATGTGCTGGAAAGTGCCAACTTCGAGACTCTGATTCATGGCGAAGAAATGATTTTGACTACGGGGATTGGTGCAAGTGTCGATCTCCCTTCCTCCTTGGAGTTTATGCAGAACCTGATCGACAAAAATGCAGCTTGCCTATGTATTGAGTTAGGTACGTATTTCAGTACCATCCCGCAAGAGATGATCGACTTAGCCGACAGGCATGACTTTCCGCTAATCATCTTCACCCGCACGGTTCGTTTCGTAGATATCACGTTGGATCTTCACTCGATTATCATCAACCGGCATCACCGGATGCTCCAAGAACTTGAAAAAATCTCACGTGAATTCCACCGCCTGACCTTAACTTCACAAGGAACGCTGAAAGTGCTGCAATTATTGTGCAAAAGTACCCGCACACAAATTGTCTATATGCAGCTGCAAGGCAAACCCTTATTTTTTCCGGCACTTCCGCCGGAAGAGCAGGCTCCATTGCTGAATTTTTTCACCGCCTTCGGCGACGAGCTGGAAGGAATTCAACCTGACGCCGCCCCCTATATCCGGGAATATGGACAGAAGACCATCGCGCTCAAGCCTGTAGGTGCGCTGGATCAGACCTGGGCTTACATTCTGATGGTATGCAATCACAAACCACAGGAGTTCGACTGTCTGCTGCTGGATTCCGCCTCTTTGTCCATTGCACAAGAGCTGCTGCGGACGCGGTATATGGAGGAGCGTAAGCTTTTTTCAGAAAATCTATGGGTCGACGAGCTGATCAATGGCCGCATCGAAGATGATAACCGCTTAAAGGGCCTGATCGGCTCTAATTTCAACGTAGTCAACGAGCTCCCTTACCGTGTATGCCTTATAGAGATCAAGAACCCCAGAGATGTAAAATGGAACAGCTCAGAGAACGAATGGGAGTCCATCACCTTCCACCTTTCGCTCATCCTGCGTTCCATCTTTGAGAAATATTCTTTACGTCCACTGATCACCCTTAAGAACAATCGCCTCACCGTCATCGCCCTTGACATCCAATCGAAAATGCCTGGAAAAATGCGACTTCAACAAGCACTTGAAGCCCTGCAGAACATCCGCTCCGATGAGAAGCTCAAGGATTTGCAGCTCGTCATTGGAGTCAGCAAATCGCATAAGCGCCTAAAACGAGCCTATTCCGGTTATCAGGAAGCCCTACAGGCATTGTCGTTATACTCCTGTTACCAGAAGTCACTACTCTTCTATGAAGAGCTGGGTGTATTCCAGCTGCTGTTGAGCTTAAACGACGGAAAAACGTTGCAGAACTTCATTCGCAGTTATCTCGGCCCGCTAATCGACCATGACCAAACCAAAGGCAGCGAGCTGCTGCTTACCCTTCGTGTTTATCTGGATCATGATGGTTCCAAACAAATTGCCGCTCGAAACTTATTCATTGTCAGACAGTCCCTTTATTATCGCCTGGACAAAATAACAGAGCTACTGGGTGAAGACTTCATGCAGCCAGAGAATCGGATCTCCATTCAAGTCGCCCTGCGCGCTTACCAATTTCTATATCCAGACAAAATCACTTTACCTAGCCCCCGTTCAGCACAGATTTAAAGGTATCGATAATAAATTCTATATCTTCATCCGTGGAGGATAACGGCGGGGCGAAGGTAAGCACGTTGTTGAACCCAGCTACGGTATCGCCATTTTTACCGATGATAAGCCCCTTGGACTTACATTCGGCAATAATCCCCTTCACAATATTCAGATCAACCGGTTTCTTACTGACCTTGTCTTCAACCAGCTCAATCCCTGTCACCAAACCAAAGCTGCGGACATCACCTACAAGCTTGTGATCAAGCAGCTCAGTAAATTCTGTATTTATTCTTTTACCTAAAAGATCCGCACGTTCCACCAGCTTCTCCTGCTCGATAATCTCCAGATTACGCAGCGCCAGCGCACAGGAAGCAGGGTTACCACCAAAAGTATTCACATGGCGAAAATGCCCATAGTCATCGCTATTGTCCTTAAATACCTCATAGATATCCTTACGAACAGCAGTGGCAGATAGAGGAAGATAAGCGCTAGTCAGTCCCTTAGCCATCGTTACGATGTCAGGCTTCACATTAAAGTTGTGATGACCAAACTTACGTCCAGAACGTCCGAATCCACAAATCACCTCATCCATAATGAGCAACACACCGTGCTTACGGCAGATTTCCTGCACCCGATCCAAATAAACCTGATGCGGTACAATGACGCCACCACCCGTAATTACAGGCTCCATAATCACCGCAGCTACCGTCTCCACGCCTTCCCAGATGATCATATCCTCTATGGACTGTGCACACTGGAGATTGAATTCTTCCACAGTCATCCCAGCCGGGCGGCGATAGCTGTCCGGGGGAGCTACATGCAGAAAACCACCCGCCAACGGTTCATATTTATATTTGCGCTGGGCCTGGCCCGTTGCAGATAATGCCCCAAGTGAACTGCCATGGTACCCACGATAACGGGCAATGAATTTATGGCGATAATGCTGGCCGATTTGCTGCTGGTACTGGCGGGCCATTTTGAAAGCAGCCTCATTGGCTTCCGATCCACTATTGGAAAAAAAGATCACATAATCGTCTCCGAGCCACTCATTCAGCTTCTCCGCCAGCGCAATCGCCGGGAGATGACTTTGTGTCAGAGGAAAATATGGCAGGGTCAGCAATTGATTGTAAGCAGCTTCCGCCAGCTCCTTGCGCCCGTATCCCACATTTACACACCACAGGCCAGACATCCCGTCCAAAAATCGATTGCCCTGTATATCTGTAATCCACGACCCACTTGCCGAGGCGGCAATCATAGGCGGGTTCTTTTCACTATAAGGTGTAATGTTGTGCCATAAATATTCCTGATCCTTCTTCACCGCAAGCTCACTATCGTTCCCCAGAATCTGCATAACATTTTCTCCTCTCAGCAGCTCATTTTCTCTAATAACGGGCAGTGATCATCTTTTTACGCGTATAGAACTCCACCCCATCACGGCCATTGGCATGCAGGTCTCCATAGAACGATTTCTTATAACCCGAGAAGGGGAAAAATGCCATGGGGGCAGGCACACCCAGATTCACACCCAACATCCCTGCATCAATTTCTTCCCGAAATTCACGGATCGCCTTTGCGCTATCTGTATAAATGCACGCCCCATTCGCGAATGGGGACTGATTCGTTACCGCAATCGCTTCACTCAGACTTTTCACACGAATCACAGACAATACCGGCGCAAAAATTTCATCCTTCCAGAGGGTCATTCCCGGCTGTACATGATCAAATATCGTCGGCCCGATAAAATAACCCGCACCCCCCGTAGCCGCATCCTTCCGCCCATCTCTCACAAGCTTGGCTGCCTCAGCTTCACCAGTCTCAATGTAATAAAGAGTCCGCTCCTTATTCGACTGACGAATTACCGGACCCAAAAACACCCCATCATCCGCGCCATTACCAATTTTAAGCTCATCCGCAGCCGCAGCCAGACGGTTCACTAGCTCGTCAGCGATATCCTCATGAACCACTACGACCGAGCAAGCCATACACCGCTCACCTGCCGAGCCAAAGGAAGCCGCAATGATATTTTTGACCGCATTGTCCAGCTCCGCATCAGGCAGCACAATCGAGTGATTCTTGGCTCCAGCTAGCGCCTGCACCCGTTTTCCCTGCGCTGTCCCTGTCTTATATACATATTCCGCAACCGGCTGCGAACCGACGAACGAAATCGCCTTCACTTCATCATGCTCCAGCATCCCATTCACAACCTCGTGCGCCCCATGTATCACATTCAGTACACCTGGAGGAAAGCCCGCTTCGGCAAATAACTCTGCCAATCGATTAACCAGCAGCGGCGTCCGTTCAGAAGGCTTCAGCACAAAGGTATTTCCACAAGCGATGGCAAGCGGAAACATCCAACAAGGAACCATCATTGGAAAATTAAACGGGGCAATTCCCCCGATCACCCCCAATGGATAACGGTACATCCCGGATTCAATACCGGTAGCAATGTCCGGAAGCTGACTGCCCATCATCAACGTGGGGATGCCTGCGGCAAATTCCACACACTCAATTCCACGCTGCACCTCACCTTGCGCCTCTTCCAGACTTTTGCCATTCTCCAGCGTAATCAGCTCGGCCAGCTCATGCCAATGCTTTACCAGCAGCTGTTGATATTGAAAAAAATAGCGGGCACGACGCGGCACAGCGACCCTTTTCCACGCTTGAAATGCCGCCGCAGCCGCTTCTACCGCCGCACCCAGCTCTTCCTTACTAGAAATGGGCACATAAGCAATCACTTCACCTGTCGCCGGATTATAAACCTCTTCATCTCGCCCGGACGACGATTCTACCCAAGCTCCATTCACATAATTCTTAACTCTTTCAGCCTGCGTTACTAGGAGAGACATAGCTCGCACCCCTTTCTCTGTTTCAGATGCACTGATGGACTGCTGATTATAATAGATGACCGCCAGATCAGGCGGCCATCCACTATAACATTAAGCTCAGTTAGTTATTTTGCCGCCATTTCTACGATTTCGTTCGTATAAGCCTCATCTACCTTAACCGGTTCTTTAATGACACCAAATTTAAGCGAAATATCAGCGGTTTGCTGGAACGCCGCCGCATCGGTATATCCCATCTTGGCACTGTCAAAGCCTTCAGGCAGAATCAGCTTGGCAACCTCAGTCATCATTGTCAGCTGATGTTCCTTCGTCGTACTGCCGTCTTCCGCTTGCTTCATCACACTGTCCACGGCAGTTGCAGGATCAGCAATTGCATCTTTCCAGCCCTTCAGGGAGGCACGTACAAACTTTGCTGCAGTCTCTTTATTCTCCGCAAGCCATTCCTTATTCGCGAACAAGTTATCCTCAAGCATCGCAACGCCTTCTGTATTCATGTCGATGACGTTCAGATCCTCAGCCTTAATACCTGACTCCAAAACCACTTGGTACTCGTTATAAGTCATCGCTGAGGCCGCATCGATCTGATCGCCCAAGAACTGATCCATCGTGAACCCTTGCTTCGTAAAGCTTAGGTCCTTATTCGGATCGAACTTATATTTATCGAATAACGCTAATAGTTCAAATTCGTTGCCACCCATCCAGTTGCCGACTTTTTTACCCTTAAGATCAGCGGCTGAGTTAATGCCAGCAGTTTTTTTGGAGACCAGGACCAACCCGCTCTTTTGATAGATTTGCGCGATCTGCACCAGCGGCATTCCCTCTTCAAGACTCGGCAGCAAGCTGGCTACCCAACCCACACCGATATCTGCGGAGCCACCTGCCACTTGCTGTTCCGGAACGATATCAGGCCCACCCGGCAGAATTTCTACATCCAAGCCTTCTTCCTTGTAATATCCTTTATCCTGCGCCACAAAATACCCAGCGAATTGTGCCTGCGGCACCCATTTCAGCTGTAGCTTCACTGTAACTGGATCAGCAGCCGGTTCAGTAGCAGCACTTGCGTCAGGAGCTGCTGAAGCTTCAGGGGCAGTCGTAGCTTCAGCTGCCGAGTTATTATTGTTGCCACCGCAACCCGCCATTAAAGAAACACTCAACATCATCACGATTGCCAACAAACCACCACGAAATTTGCGTTTTTTCCCGTTCATCAATCGAACTCCCCCTATCGTAATTTAAGTTTGTAACAAGCACAGTATGGACAATCATCGTGGTGCGTTTATGCATACAGCCGTGGGCGGTTTCTCTTTTCCATTCCCACTATGGCCGGATGTAATGAGGGTAATATTAAGTACGCTGCGAAGGATGCCACTTAATGAATACTTTCTCCAGCCGCTCAACCACTAAATAGAAGAGCACGCCTGCAATTGCAGCCAACACAATACAGGACCAACCCAGTGGCATTTTGGCAACTTTAATGGAATTGGAGAGCAGATATCCAAGCCCTTTTGAGGAGAAAAAGAATTCCCCAACAATGGCACCAATCATACTGGCAGTAGCATTAATCTTCAGTGCTGTAAATACATAGGGCAGACTGCTCTGAATCCGCAGATAACGGAATACCGCCGGTTTACCCGCCGCATAAGAATGCATCAGATCCAGCGCCAATGGATCAATCGCCGCCATACCTTTATAGGCGTTGATCGCCATCGCTGCCATTGTAGTTGCTGTTACTATGGCAATTCGTGAGCCTATCCCATCTCCAAACCACAGATTCATGATGGGCGCGAGGGCGACGATAGGCACAGCATTTAGGGCGGCAACCAGCGTCAAGCTTCCACTCCCCCAGCGCGGCCAAGCTGTCGCGACTAAAGCGATCAGGAAGCCGATAGCAGAACCAGCCAACATTCCCAGCACAGCTTCAGCAAGAGTGTATCCGGTATAGGACAGCAACAAGCTGAAATTATCTCGCATGGTTTCGGCGATGGCTGTAGGCAGCGGGAGTTGATATTTTTTCAGATCAAAGATCTTATGAAAAAATTGAAATTCCCATAGTGCAAGAAATAACAGACCTGCCAGTACAGGCAGCAGTACCCCTGCGCTAAATATCCTCTTCAGCATTCGTGAGCCGCCGCGACTCGCCGTAGCTTCCGCAGGTTTCGGAACGGCTACAGCATTCTTTGGTGTAGCCGTTAGCGCCGGCTGAGCCATTTCTTTACCAGTAGAGCCTATAAACGTGGTCTCCCGAACGGAGTTAGTTTCCATTAGCGGCTGCCTCCTTTCGGACGATATTCAGGCTGCCAAGGCGTTACCAGGCGTTCTATCAGACTGATTAACCAGTAGCTTACGATTCCCAGCAAGGCACCCACAATCACCGTAGACCAGAACATATAGGTGTGAGAGCTTCCATAATAGAGATTGCGCAGCATAATTACACCAATGCCATGCTGGGCACCCATAAGCTCCACCAGAATAGCTCCAGTCACAGCAAGTGGGGCAGCTATCTTAAGCCCACCGAACAAACCCGGCAAAGCCGCCGGGAATCTGAGTTTCCAATAGACCGCCCAAGGTTTCGCCGCGTAAGAATGCATCAATTCGAGCGCTGATGGATCTACACTCCGCAAGCCGCGCAGCATGTTCAGAGCCACGGGGAAAAAGGTGATATACCCCGAAATAATAATCCGCGAGGTCTGCTCATCGCGCACAATCCCGTAGATGATGGGTGCCAACCCCAGAATCGGAATCATCTGCGAGGCAATAGCATAAGGAAAAGTTAATTGCTCTATTGTCTTCGACAAACTCATCAGCACCGCCAATGAGGCACCAGCTACCGCTCCAATCAGGAAGCCAACACCAGCATTACCGAAGGTCGCAGCCCCTTCCTTCAAGAGCGTGCCTCCATACTGCCATAAGGTAGCTAACACCTCATGAACATATGGCAGCTTGGACTGTGCTAACGGCGTCTCCACCACATGGAGCAGCATCCAGGAAGTCCCTTCCCAGACTAGCAGCAGGCCAATATTCCAGACGAACAACGGCAGCAGACGACCTCGCACAAAGATACTGCCCCCTTTCATCACTACACCCCTTCGAAGCTGTCGCGAATACGTGCGATCAGTTCGAAAAACTCTGGGCTATTTCTCATTTCCGCCGTTCGCGGACGTGGCAGAGGAATTTCGACCACAGCGGACAAGCGACCTGGATGCGGGGAAAGAACAAACACCCGGTCAGAGAGGAATATAGATTCAGGAATACTATGAGTTACAAAAACAATTGTGTTCTGCACTTTACTCCAGACAGACAATAACTCTTCATTCAATCGCTCACGCGTAAATTCATCCAGTGCAGAGAACGGCTCATCCATGAGCAGAATTTCCGGCTCCATCGATAGTGCTCTAGCAATCGCTACACGCTGCTGCATCCCGCCGCTGAGCTGCCACGGATATTTATCCGCAAAGCTCTGCAGCCCCACCAGATCAAGAAGCTCCATCGCCTTTTCCTCACGGATTGACTTCTTTACCCCCATCAGCTCCAGTGGCAATGTGATGTTATGCTTCACTTTCCGCCAGTCGTATAACACTGGACTTTGAAAAACAATGCCATATTTTTGCGCCAGCCTGGCTTCTCTGGCACTTTTCCCAGCTACCACAATGTTCCCGCCTGTTGGTGCTATGAGATCGGCCATCAGTCTAAGCAGCGTCGTTTTGCCACATCCGGAAGGTCCGAGCAGGGAGACGAACTCCCCTTTTGCAATATCAAGACTCACCTGATGCAGGGCAAGCACTTCCGCAGCTTCTGTCCGATAACGCATTTCAACATTCTCCAGCTGAATCTCAGGAATATTTGTCGCTAGTGATGACATCCTCAGCCCCCCTTTTCAAAATAAGCCATGTTTATAATGTTATATAAACTGACGCTATTCAGATAAAATAAAGAAAACTTCTATTGCATGTAGTATTAACTAACATGTTACACGCTGCTCACTGGACTCTCACTAGACAATTAGTAAAATAGCTCCTGTTAAATTGCGTCATTTTGTCTAGGAGACATTTTTTTGACCACAAACCCGAAGTATTTTTTTATATCCGCGAATATGTGGTAATATTTATCCATATCTTTCCTCGGTAGGTGACAATAGACCCATGGGATCTATAATCTCGAATTATATTGTAATTGTTGCTATATCAGGTGTGCTGAGTGTCTTACTAGCCCTTTTCGCCTATTATAAAAAAACTGATTTCTTAGGAATCAGGGCTTTTGTTATAAGCTCCTTTACCTCTGCTATTTACACCTTCGGTTTCGCATTAGAATTATCGGGGAAAACTCTGGAGGAAATCAGCTTCTGGATTAAGTTAGAATATCTGGGGATGCCCTTTATTGCGCCGGCTAGTCTAATCATGGTGATCCATTTCGTTGGGCTGGAGACGCTGTTTAAAAAAGGCATACGGGCGGCGTTATTTATCATTCCATTCATTACAACGCTGCTGGTCTGGACCAATGATTACCATCATCTCTTCTATAAATCCATTTATTTACGGGAAAATACGCCCACCCCACTCGTTGATGTTGTGATGGGACCTTGGTATATCGTTCACGGCAGCTTTACTTTCGGCTGTCTGCTGGCAGCCATTTGCCTCATGATATGGCAGTGGAACCGGATGAAAAGGGTATACCGCAGGCAGATCATCACAATAATAATCGGGTTAAGCCTTCCAACCCTCGGCGCTTTTTTGTATCTGATAGGCTTGACTCCTTACGGAATGGATCCCGTCCCGATCATTATGAGCCTAACCTCCTCCCTATATATTTGGGCTATTTTATCCCGGGGCATGTTAACGGCTGCACCTATTGCTCGTGAGAATCTGTTCGAGAGCATGCGGGAGGGAGTGCTTGTCACCGACCGCTCGGACATGCTCGTCGATTACAATCGTGCAGCCGCGAATATGATAGAGGGGCTCAACTCCTCATCGATTGGCAAACCGCTAGCACAATTGTTTCTTAACGCAGGCAAAGATGCCTTGTCCTATGTGATGGATGCCGAGCCACTGTTGCGCGAAGAACGGGAAGTGGCTTGGAACAAAGCAGAGGAGATCTGCTATTATCAAATCCGCTCCTCTCCGGTACAGAAACAAGAGGGGCACATAGCAGGACAGATGATCATGCTGATTGACGTGACTGAACGAATACTGCTTCAGGAGAAGCTGCGTCAATTGGCTACGATGGACAGCCTAACGGGTATCTATAACCGCTCCTATTTTTTGGAGCTGAGTCAAGCATTGCTTGCCCGGGCTGCCAGCCTGCGAAGCTCATTATCTATGATTTTGCTGGATGTGGACTTCTTCAAGAGCATTAATGACCGCTATGGGCATCAATATGGAGATCAAGCTCTACAGCATATTGTCCAGGTGTGCAGCAGACATCTGCGGGAGGGAGATCTCTTTGGCCGTTATGGTGGTGAGGAATTTGTGATCTGTCTGCCAGAGACGTCACTGAAGCAAGCAGCATTGATCTGCGAAACTATCCGCGCGGATATTGAACAAAGCACCTTATATACCGTCATCGGGCCCATTAATGTGACCGCAAGCTTTGGAGTTGTGGAGGCCCTAAATCCAGAGGCCACTCTAGAAGAACTGCTATCTGAAGCCGACCATGCTCTGTATAGCTCCAAACGGAATGGACGCAACGCTGTGCATCTCTCCCAAAGGTCAGAAATCATTCTTTTCAAGCCTGTTTAATGACAATCATGTCCCTTCCTGCGCATTCAACAACTGGCCTTATTTTTCATAGTCTGTTTTTAAGTTTAATAAGAGTTATCTGAAAAACTAATCAGAGTGTTGAGAGTAAAATTTGCTTGATGGGATATGGAGGCGTAAGAAATAATGAGGAACCATACAATGATGCAGTTTTTTGAATGGCATGTTGCTGCGGACGGGAAACACTGGGATCGCTTAAAAGAAACTGCACCCGCGCTAAAAGCCGTAGGCATTGATTCTGTTTGGGTACCTCCTGTGACAAAGGCCGTCTCCGCTGACGATACAGGCTATGGCGTGTATGATCTATACGATCTGGGCGAATATGACCAAAAAGGTACGGTACGCACCAAATATGGCACCAAACAAGCACTGATCAACGCAATTTCGGAATGTCAAAAGAATGGCATCGCCGTTTACGTTGATTTGGTGATGAATCATAAGGCTGGCGCGGATGAAAAGGAAGTATTCCAAGTCATCGAGGTCGACCCCAATGATCGGATGAAAGAAATTTCGAAACCTTTCGAGATTGAGGGCTGGACAAAATTCACCTTCCCTGGCCGCGGGAATGAACACTCTGCCTTTAAGTGGAATCACAATCATTTTAACGGCACTGACTTTGACGCCAAAGAAGAGCGAACCGGCGTATTCCGTATAGTAGGCGAGAATAAAGCGTGGAATCAGAATGTTGACGACGAGTTCGGAAACTATGATTATCTAATGTTCGCTAATATTGATTACAGCCATCCGGAAGTCAAAAAAGAAATGATCCAATGGGGAAAATGGCTGGTGGATACCCTCCACTGCAGCGGCTTCCGCTTGGACGCCATCAAACATATCAACCATGAGTTTGTTAAAGAATTCGCGGTAGAGATGTTTAATAAATGCGAGAAGGATTTCTATATCGTCGGTGAATTCTGGAATTCCGACTTAGAGTCCTGTCGACAATTTCTGAATACCGTCGATTATAAAATTGACCTCTTCGATGTATCCCTTCACTACAAGCTGCATTCAGCTTCTTTGGAGGGCAGAAACTATGATCTGACCAAAATTCTTGATGACACACTGGTGCAGACCCATCCCACCAATGCTGTAACCTTCGTTGACAATCATGATTCTCAGCCTCACGAAGCCCTGGAATCCTGGGTAGATGATTGGTTCAAGCAAAGTGCTTACGCGCTTATCCTGCTGCGACGGGATGGATATCCTGTGGTCTTTTACGGGGATTATTATGGGATCGAAGGACCAACACCTGTAGCAGGTAAAAAAGATGCGATTGACCCTCTGCTGTATACCCGCTATCACAAAGCTTATGGTGAACAGAAGGATTATTTCGATCATCCTAACACGATTGGCTGGACACGGCTCGGCGTGGAGGATATTGAAAACTCCGGTTGTGCGGTTGTGATCAGTAATGGTGAGAATGGCCAGAAGAGAATGTTCGTAGGAGAACATCGCGCCGGTGAAGCATGGGTGGATTTCACCCATAACCATAAAGCCACCATAACCATTGAAAAAGATGGTTGGGCGACCTTCCCGGTCAATGGCGGCAGCGTCTCCGTCTGGGCTTTGCCAGATGCAGAAGCTGACAAGAAGTAAACCTGATTAAAAAGGTGCCCAACGCCGTTTGGCGTTGGGCACCTTTTTTTAGTTATTCGTTTTATGCTCCGGATGGCGGGATACAAGCCTCACCAGATCCAGCGTTAAGACGGGTAATGTTAGGGACGCTGGATAAGCTAAGTAACGCGGCTCCCACTCTGGATTGAACTTTTCCTTGTAACGACGCAATCTGGCAAAACCGTAACCATGCCCATGCCCACCTCTATTAAACACTTGATGAGCCAGCTTCTCCTCCTTCAGAGCTCCGGGGTCCTGACCCCCACTGGATGATAGAGGAGTGTTGCCTAGATTAAATCGCCGATACCCCTTGGACTTCGCCCATTCCAGCATACAAACCAATAAATAATCTACCGTCCCGTTTGGCACATTCTTCCGCTGGCGCAACAAATCTACGGACAGGGTCAATCCTTGATCATACCCTGGGGCAATAGAAGCAAATGCCAGTATTGTACCTTTGGTGTTCCGCAGCACCACAATGGGAGCCCGTTGCAGATACTCGACCTTAAACCACCCTAACGAATAACCCTTTTCCGCTCGGCCATTCAACCACTCGTCCGAAATCGTTCGCAGATCTCTCAGCAAACTATCAGCATGCGGCGCTTCTGTAATTTCAACAATCATGCCTTCCCGTTCAAAACGATCGCTTACCCTTTGCAGATCACCATTCTTCAGATCACTGAGTGCAAAGTTATCAAGGCTTATCACTGCCTCTTCACCCAGCTTAAAAAAGCGATAGCCCTGCTCCTGATAGACCGATAAAAAAGCAGGTGAAGCTTGATAGAAAACTACAACCAGACCATACTGATCTGCAGCTTGTCTAAATTCACTGATGGCTTCACTTATTAAGCTGCTCTCTCCCAGCGGATCACCCAGCACAACGAGTTTATCCCTAACTCTGGCGAAAGCGAGCAGCACTTTATCGTTCTGAGCCCAGAAGAAGCCCTTATCACCCAAAAACAACGTATGAGTTAAGGTATTGCCTCGAACTCCATCTAGAAAATGTTTCAGCTTAGCTACATCCAAGGTCCCGAACAGCTCGTTCTCCTTATGATGGGGCCTGAGGTTTACCCACATTATGAGCAGTACCCAAGACAAGACCAATCCTCCCACTGCCGTAAATGCAACATGACTATATCGCTGCAACCATTCAGGCTGTACACCCGGAGGCAGATGCTTCAGAAATCCACGATGTACATAACAGCCCATCAGATAGTAGCTTAGTGCAATTACTGAAGTGAGGGCAAACCACCGGATCGCGCTCTGTCTGCTGATTGGCGCACTAATCCGATAAAACCGCGATCTGGATATCCAAAGAATAAGCGCTACTATAAGTAGCAAAAGCGCCTCTTCATAATCAAAACCCTTAGTGACTGCAAACAATGATCCAATAAACAGAAGTATGCTAGTCCATACATATGCACTATGGACCCGCAATGTAATGCCCCGCGACAATAAAATCAGCATAAAACCAATAAGGACAGACAGATGATGAGAAAGCTGCATTACGGGAAACGGCAATATTTCCTCCGTAATCTTCAACCTATACAGCAATCCGGGTACTGCTGCAGATAGTAAGAGAATAAGCCCGCTAGCTAGTACCAGCTTGCCAAGAGCCCACATCCCAAGATCGCTCAGAAAGGTATACTGACCCGGCCAGCCCCAGATCTTCTGCCATTTGTTAAGAGAGGGTTCGAACCCTGGAACTGAACGATCTTGATCCTTTTTTCCTTGCAGACCAATTTCCAGTGCAGCCAGCACCAATCCAATCAACCAAGGAATGACATAATAAAACAATCGAAAGATGACAAGCACCGCCATCGCCTTATCGGTCTGGTAGCCAAGCTGTGTCAGCCCGAGCAAGGCGATAAGGTCAAATGCACCGATACCGCCGGGTGCCATACTCAAGATTCCGGCAATAGCAGCAATCGTAAATATACCAAAGATAGCTATAAAATGGACCTCATCCAAGAGATGGCTGCTGATGGTCCAAAACGTCACGCCAGCAAAGCTCCATTCCAGAAAGGAAGCACCGACGGAGTTAACGACTGTAAGCCATGGTGTTCTGCCTTTTCCCCGGTTAATCCATTTCGCATAAAGCGATGAGCGCTGCACAAACACAAAAACCGGCAAATAAAGCGCCATACCCCATACTGCAAATACCAGCCAGCGATGTTCTTCCAGCAAAGCCGTTGCCGGAAGTAAACCAAAGATATTCGCCCATGAAAGTAGTGATAACCCGGTAATCATAAGCGGCGATAGAAATACAATGGCGGGTGTTAGTACGGAGGTCGGCACTCCGCTTTTTTTATACAGCAGCGTCCTTAAACCAACTCCAGCCAGACCTGCAAACCCAATCAAGTTATTAAATGTATTAGCAATCCATGCATACCGAAAGGTACTCCACAGCCCTACTTTTAAACGAAAATGGGCCCGAATCAAATAATCATAAGCACTCATCACAGCTACGGAAAGAAGTGCAAAACCAATCATTTGCAAAATAGCAGACGTAGGTACTCGCCTTAGTTCACGCATTATAAGTCCTAAATGAACCTGCTTCAGCTCATGTTGCCCCTCCCAGTATACGAACGCTATGATAGCCACTGGAAAAAGAGCTCTGACCGCCCGGATCCGATAGATAGATAAGATCAGTCTTACAATTTTGAATCTTTCTAATGTCTGTTGCTTTGAATGCATGAGCCCACCTGCCTTTACCGCTGACACACGTTGTGCTAGACAATTTTTACAACTAGTCCATTATAGCAATTCTTGGAATAGAAGACCCGTGATAATCAACACCTACTCTATTAGACTGCCAGCAAATCCCTAACCCCTGCAACAGTTAAAGATTTTTTGGGAAATGAGGATAAGCATAGTTAATATATTACGAAGCTGGACAGATCAATATGACGGAACTTTATTTTAGGGGTATCTTTCTAGTATTGGCCAACAATGTGATAAAAGAACATTTAAATTGTAGTCTAAACTTAAAAATACATAACAAAAAGGACATCCCTCACGGCAAAGGATGCCCTTTTTGTTATGTAACACGACTTAGTATGGTTTATACACGAATATCAAATCTGCCTTGGCTATTCGTTGTTGCGGTAGCGATTTCTTGCGGGCTTGCCGCAGCAAGCGCGTTGTTTGCAGGTTTGGCAGGTGCTTCTGCACTACTGCTTGCAGCGGAAGCACTGCTCTGCGACTTCTGGGAAATTTGTGCCTCGATTTGCTTGATCTGCTGCTCAATTTGTTTCGTTTTCGTTTCTTTGGTCATCGCGTCATCCGAGCTGGCATCAATCTTGTCCAATTCGGCTTCCAGCTTCGCTTTTTGTTTCTCGAGCGCGCTGGTATCTGTAGTACTAGACGTCGAGGTAGTATACGATGTAGAACCTGAGACTGCGGATATACTCATAATCATCCCTCCCTTCCTTACCTCCAATATAATCCTTTTGCAGATAAGGAACGTTAAAACCCGCTGAAAGTTTGCTGAAAGTATTGCTCTCTTTCAAGGTTATAAGGATAACCTGTCAATAATTGGAATTCCACCGTTTGACCAACAGAAGATAAGACAGAATAGAGAGAACACCCGTACAGGCAATCACAATCGCCATTGGAAGGGCTGAATCTACGCCTCCAAGACCCACAAGCGGTGCTACACAGCTACCAAGCAGCAACGGGATCAGCCCTATCAAAGCCGAAGCGCTGCCTGCGGCTTCTCCTTGGTCCTGCATTGCAAGTGAGAAGCTGGTTGCGCCGACAATCCCCACACTGGAGACAACAGCGAACAGACAGATTAGAATAGGGATCAGCCCTCCCCCTATCAGGATCGTAAGCAGCAGCAAGACGCCCCCCATTGTACAGAGCAGCAACCCGCTAAGCAGTAGCTTCGTCTCACTCACCTTACCAGCAAGTCTGCCGGCAATTTGACCTGTAATAATAATCCCAATCCCGTTCACAGCAAAGATCAAGCTATATACCTGCGGAGTAACCGCAAAAATATTTTGCAAAACAAAAGATGACCCAGAGATATAAGCGAACATAGACGCTGTAACAAAACCTTGGGACAAGGCATAACCCATAAACTTGCGGTTGCCAAGTAACACCTTAAAGGTAAGCAAAGTACCCTTCAACCCACTCTTGGAGCGCCGCTCCTTCGGCAATGTCTCAGGCAAGCGCAGGAGAATCGTCAAGCAAAAAATAATTCCGGCAGCAAATAATACGAGGAATATCCCCTGCCATGTAGTCACTCTTAAGAGCTGGCCTCCAATGACTGGAGCCAAAATCGGACCCAGACCATTAACAATCATCAATAAAGAGAAAAATTTCGTTAGTTCAGAGCCACTGTACAGATCACGCACAGCCGCCCTAGAGACAACTACACCCACTGAACCAGCAAGACCTTGAATAAACCGCAAAACAATTAAAAGTCCAATCGAAGGACTAAAAGCACATAGCACTGAGGAAACGGCATAGATGAACATCCCTATAAGCAGTGGACGGCGACGTCCATATACATCACTCAGTGGTCCAGCTACTAACTGACCCGAGGCCAGTCCCAATAAAAAGAAGGTGAGACTTAGCTGCACCAAAGCAGCTGTCGTACCGAAATCGTCGACAAGTGTAGGCAGTGCTGGCAAATACATGTCAATCGACAACGGCCCAATGGTTGTAATGGAGCCCAGAATAACAGCAAGTTGCAATCTCTGCTTCCTTGAGGGTCCATCTACAGCAAGTTTATTAGCATTTTGCATTCCAATCATGATCCTTACGTCAACCTTTCTAAAGCAACCCGGGGGCCTTTTTTGTATTCTTCATACTAACGTAAAGGAACTCAAATGATCAATCCTTTTATAAGGCCTCATTCGGGGCTAATAACTTAAAAATAACCGCCAAAAGGCGGTTATCCTAATTGTTTTATGCATTTTGAGATGTGCTAAACCCCTGTAGCCAATCTTTGGCGGCTTCGGCTTCCGCCATACTCAAGCGGTGACCTTGATTGCCCCAATGGGTTGTAACCTCAGCGCCTGCTTTCTGCAGAATCCCCTCTAGCTCCTGAGTTTCCGTAGATGTTATTAGCGGATCATTCGTACCTGCCCCAATAAAGATAGACACCCCTTCTAGAGAAGGAAGCTCCACATTGCGTAATGGCACCATCGGATGCAACAGCACTGCCGCGCGGAAAATGTCCTTATAATGAAACAGAAGGCTACCAGCAATGTTTGCACCGTTAGAGTAACCAACCGCTACCAGATTATTGGCATCAAACCCGTATTTCTCTGCCGCCTCATCCAGAAACTGCTTAATCTCATGGGTACGGAAAACTAAGTCCGCTTCATCGAACACTCCTTCTGCCAGCCGACGGAAGAATCGTGGCATGCCATTCTCCAGCACATTACCCCGTATACCTAGCACCGATGAATCTGGGGATAACATCTCAGCCAGCGGCAGCAAATCCTGCTCATTACCACCTGTGCCATGAAACAACACTAATGTAGGTTTAGTTATATCTTTACCTTTACGGAATACATGAATCATCCCTGCTTCACCTCAATTTCTCTTACTTGAATAGGCGTTAAGTTTTCTTCGATGGCCGCGCGATGCGGCTCAAACCAGGACGGCAGCATCAACTTTTCACCCAACGCATCTGGGGCTTCATCACGGGCAAAACCTGGAGGATCTGTAGCGATTTCGAACAGGATTCCTCCTCTTTCACGGAAATAGATCGCATTAAAATACTGACGGTCTTGAACGGGTGTAGGTCTATGCCCATGACTCTGTACATGGCGCGACCATTCCAGTTGCTCTGCATCATCCTTTGCCCGCCACGCGATGTGATGAACTGTCCCTGCACCTCCCGCTCCGAGCGGAACGGGTGATGTCTTCAAATCAATAATATTACCTAGCTCCCCATTGGTTCTATAGCGAGTATATCCATCTCCGTCAGCAATATGTTCCATACCCAGCGTATGAACAAGTGTCTCGGCTGTTTGCAACGGATTGCTGCTATACAGCACAGCCCCGCCAAAACCTTTGATCGCGTATTTAGTAGGAATCCCACCAAAGGACCACTTACTGAGCGGGCCTTCCTCACGTTCCACCAGTTCAATCCGCAGACCGTCGTAATCGGCAAAAGATAAATAGGGTTCCGAGATCCGACTTCCTTTTGTAACCGAAATTCCGTATTCAGCAAGGCGTTGTTCCCAGAATTGCAGAGCACCGACCGGCACTGCGTAGATCGTTACGCCAACTTGACCACTGCCTATTCTGCCTCTACGCCCTACAGGCGAAGGGAAAAATGTAATAATCGTTCCCGGCGAACCCTGCTCATTCCCAAAGTATAAATGATAGACCTCTGGAGCATCATAATTAATCGTTTTTTTCACGAGCCGTAGGCCCAGAATCCCGGCGTAGAAATCAACATTGCGCTGAGCGTCTCCGACAAAAGCTGTAATATGATGTATTCCTGCAGTTTGAAGTGTCATTATTATAAACTCCCTTCTTAGTTAAAAAACAATGCATCTAGAGAAATCGAACCTGGTCCCGTAAGCGCCACACCTACCGCAAATACCAAAACCGTGAGTGGAAACTCAATTCCGTTCGAAGTGGACCAGAAACCATTTGGAGCATGAACCTTAACGATTGCCCCCAGCATCGTGGCAGCGATTAGCACCGCTGCAACAGGCGTTAACAGTCCTGCCGCGAACATAAATCCGCCCACCAGTTCCATAATCCCTGCTAAAATCGCCATAGTCACACCCGGTTTGATTCCGATGGACTCCATCCAGCCTCCCGTACCCTTCGGACCGTATCCTCCGAACCATCCAAATAGCTTTTGTGCGCCATGTCCTATAAAAGCAAGCCCAATCACCAATCTCATTAATAACAGTCCTACACTTATCATTTTACCTTCCCCTATTCCTTTGATTTAATTATCTTAATGTTAAGATATTGGGTAAAAAAGAGCGCCCGGCGAACCGGAATAACCTATGGGCTGCTCTCCTCTTCCCTCTTCTATCTACAACTCGGAGGCGTTAAACGTATCGCCGCCCTTAATCGTACCCGAGTTAAAACCTTTGTAGAACCAGCGCTTTCTCTGCTCTGAGGTACCGTGAGTGAAACTATCCGGCACTGCATAGCCCTGAGCTTGCTTCTGAATCGTATCATCGCCGACGGCGCTTGCAGCTGCCAGAGCTTCCTCTAAGTCGCCTTCCTCCAGCAGATTCATACCCTTAGCATGATTGGCCCAGACACCGGCGAAATAATCAGCCTGCAGCTCAAAACGAACCTGATATCTGTTGTACTCCTTCTCACTCAACGTCTGACGAAGGGAATCGAGCTGTTTCGAGGTGCCTAGTAATGTCTGTACATGATGTCCAACCTCATGGGCAATGACATAAGCCATGGCGAAGTCGCCCGGCGCGTGGAAGCGTTGCTGCAACTCATCATAAAAGCTCAGATCAATATACAGTTTGGCGTCACCCGGACAGTAGAAGGGACCAACTGCCGAGGTGGCTGTTCCGCAAGCAGAGTCTACACTCCCACTGTATAGCACTAAGGTGGGGTCCGTATAGGTCATTCCCTGCTGCTGAAAAATCTCACCCCAAACCTCCTCTGTGTCGGCAAGAACTACCGATACAAACTCCGCAAGCTCTTGCTCCTCTGCGGTCTGTTCATAAGGGGCCGTTGAACTGGAGCCTGTGGAAGTCAAACTTCCCAGGATATCCCCGGCATTGCCTCCACTGAGTAACGTGATGACCAGGACAAGGATAATTCCTCCGATCCCGCCACCAATCATCTTGCCGCCGCCGCTCATGCCTCTGCGGTCCTCCACGTTCGAACTCCCTCTTCTTCCCTGCCATTTCATGGCCAAGCCCCCAGTCGAAATATCAGGTAATCTTAAGTAAATGGCTACCTGGCTTCGTTAAGTTAAATATCTTATTAGTGATATACCCAAAAAAGCAGGGTTTCACTTATACTTACTGGAGTTGGGAGAATGAGGATGGAGCCGAACTACTTCCAACCTTATAGAAGCGCCTAGTTATTCGTCATGTTCGCAGCGCCTATACACCTTTGCCAAGCTTTTTCATTAATTCGATAGCCTGGACTTTCTCTTCCTTATCTAATCCACCCATCAAATCATGAATTGAGGCTACATGACGAGGGAAAATCTCATCAAACAGTTCACGGCCTGCATCCGTAATCTCCGCATAAGTAACGCGGCGATCCTCGCTACAGGGTACACGTTTCAGCAGTCCCTTTTTCTCCAACTTGTCGATATTATAGGTAATGCTTCCGCTCGTAACGAGAATTTTCTCCCCAATCTGTTGCAGCGGAATCCGCGTTCTATGGTAAAGTACCTCAAGCACCATGAATTCAGCCGAAGCCAAGCCATAACTCTTCATATCCTTCACCGCATGATCCATTAGGCTTTTATAAGCCTTAGATAAGACTACGAACAATTTCAGTGAGGCGGCTTGTTCTTCGTCAGGTGCACTCTCTGTATTACGCAGATTTATTTGTTTATCACTCATCAATTCCACCTCCACTTCAATCAAACTTGTATTCAATCCATTTATTTGTCTTTACGTTAAGTATCTTTAATTTAAGATAACTATACGACTTCCCATCCTCCTTGTCAACCTCATCGCTAAAAAAGTCACTTCCGTCTAGAGACCGGTAAGTTTTCCTTTGACACTTTACAGGGAGTGATAAAAATCACCCCAAGTTTGACCTGACCTATAAAAGGGCGTATTCTTGTCTTTACGAATGACTCTTTAGTAAGCGATTTCAATACCCTAAAGGAGGCGACCTGATGAGTTCGTTCAATCCAACCCCTACCGAAGAAGCTATGGAGGGGCAGGCTGGAGCACGACGCGTGCTGATCGTGACAGCCGTAGACGCGGAGCGTGACGCGGTCCTGCGCGGCCTGCAAGGCAGCGACAGGTTCCATGTTATCGCTGCCGGCGCAGGGCCGGCAGCGGCGGCGGCGGGAACCGCCGCGGCACTCGCAGCCGGTTCTTACGGCTGCGTATTGAGCGTCGGGATCGGCGGCGGATTCCCGGGGCTGGCGCCTTTAGGCTCGCTGGTTGTAGCCAGCGAGATGATTGCCGCCGACCTCGGGGCCGAGACGCCGGAGGGCTTCCGCAGCGCTGCCGAGCTCGGCTTCGGCAGCGTGTCCGTGCCGGCTGACCGCGGCACGGTGCAAGCGGTTTCGGCCGCGCTGGCTGCGGCCGGGTTACCCGTAAGCACGGGCACCGTGCTTACGGTCTCGACGGCGACCGGCACCGCGGAGACGGCCGCCGCCCATCTCGCGCGGCATCCCCATGCCGTCGCGGAAGCGATGGAAGGCCACGGAGTTGCCGTGGCCGCTCAGGCGCTGGGGCTCCCGGTACTGGAGCTCCGCGCCATCTCGAACCCGGTCGGTCCCCGCGACCGGGCCGCTTGGAAGATCGGTGATGCAATGGAAGCATTAACGGCGGCAGCCGCTATATTACTGGAGGTGCTGTAATGACAACTGAGCTTAATATCGCTTTTTCCCCTTGCCCTAACGATACCTTTGTATTTCATGCCTGGGCGCACGGGCTTGTCCCGAATGCACCTAAGCTAAATGTAACCTATGCCGACATTGATATTACCAATACGCTGGCTGCTGACGGAGAAGGACCAGAAGTCCTCAAAATCTCCTACGCTGCTCTGCCTTGGGTTCTAGAGCGGTACAAACTGCTGCCATGCGGCGGCGCTTTAGGACGCGGCTGCGGCCCGCTGCTGCTTACAGCAAGTGGACCCCATGCGGTCAAACGCCCAGAAAAGCTGGCCGGACGCCGGATTGCTGTACCTAGCGAACGCTCTACGGCTTATTTGCTTTTCCGATTATGGGCAGCACAAAATGTAACTGGAGGCATCGGCGAAATAGTCGTAATGCCTTTCGATGAGATTATGCCTGCCGTACGGGATGGCCATATCGATGCAGGGCTGGTAATTCACGAAGCCCGCTTCACTTACGCCTCTTATGGTCTTAATATGCTGACTGATCTAGGCAGCTGGTGGGAAAGCGATACCGGACTGCCCATTCCTCTCGGTGCTATCATTGCCCGCCGTGATTTAGATGCCGATGCTATCACCAGCTGGATTCGCAGCTCTCTTCAGTATGCGTGGGATCATCCAACGGATTCCAGAGACTATGTGCTTAGCCATGCTCAAGAGTTGGCTCCTGAAGTGGCTAAATCCCACATCGATCTCTACGTGAATGACTTCTCGATGAATCTGGGTGAGGACGGCTATGCCGCAATCTCTGCCCTGCTTAATCGTGCTGCGGCAGAAGGACTTGTGCCTGCAATCGATCCAGCACTGCTTCGTTAGCATTTACCAGATAGTTTAACAATCCCCGGCCACACCTATAAGGTGTTCTCCGGGGATTTTATTTATTCTACGTAGCCTTCCAGCCAGACATTATTTGGCTTATCGAATCAGTGATTATACAATAGACCTATAAACATGATCTATGAGGGAGGATCACATGATACCTGAAAAAAACAGCAAACAAAACATCGACCGCTTTTTGGGGTTTCAAAATGAATATGACCGCTACCGTCCCGAAGCCCCTGAGATGATTATCAAATTGCTAACAGATTACCTAGGTACCACCCCTTCACTCGTCGCAGATATAGGCTGCGGTACGGGTTTGTCTACTTTTCTCTGGAACGATGTCGCAGAACGCGTAATCGGTATCGAACCCAATCCAGATATGTTGGGAAAAGCAATCGATAAACTTAGCAGATTAGAAGCACCCCAATCAATTACTTTTGTGCAAGGCTACTCTAACCAGCTTCCGCTTGCATCAGATAGTGTAGACATAGTTACCTGCTCGCAATCATTCCACTGGATGGATCCTGAAAGTACACTGCAAGAAATCTCCCGGGTCTTAAAAAAAGGCGGAGTCTTTGCCGCCTACGATTGCGATTGGCCTTTATCTCTTCAGCAAAATGTAGAAGAACGATACAACCAGCTGATCTCCAAAACAGAAGAATTGCTGGCTTCGCTTTTACCTAATGAGGAGAGAGCACATAAATGGGACAAAGAAGGTCATTTGTCACGGATCAAAGCTAGTGGAGCCTTCTCTTTTGCCAGAGAAATCGTATTCCACAACCTAGAGTCCTGCGATGCCCAGCGATATATTGGTTTAACCCTAAGTCAAGGGGGAGTGCAAACCGTAATGAAACTAGACGCTACCTTGCTTGAGCAAGACATCGCCGATTACACCGCCGCAGTTGAACAGCATTTTAAAGGCAGAACATTAGAGGTTCTGATCAGCTACCGAATGAGAATCGGCATCAAATAATCTTCGATCACAACCAAAAAAACGCCCCGCCCCCTCATATGAGGAGTTCGGAGCGTTTTCTTCTTTTTATTTAACTTCTTCCATGAATACCCTTAGGTTCTCTACGATTTCTTTGGATTTTGAATGATGTAAGTAATGTCCGCCTTCAAATGTCATTACTTTTCCATGCACAGAATCCTTGACTTGCCCTTCATGTAGAGGAATCCAGTCTTTCACGGTAGTATTATTCGCTTGTATAAAGAAGATAATGGGAAGATTCTTGTCAAATGTTAAGCCTCTGGAGGCAACAAAGTTAGGATAAATATGTTCCATTTCATTTAAGGTAGTGGAATTGTTCATATTTTTAAGCGAAATCAATTTCATTTGTTTTTTGGTTTCATCATCAAATGGCAGTCCATCATAAGGGTCACCGCTTAATTGCAAGCCCAATCTTATAATCCCTGAATCTTTAAGCAGCTTTAATTTTTTAATTGGAAATTTAACATCCATACCGCCTTGTTCCGGAACACTACTATCAATACCCACAAAAGCACTCACTTCGTTTGGATATTTCTTCGCATATTCCAATCCGTAAATACCTCCAATCGAGTGGCCCATTAGAATGTATTGGTCAATGTTAAGATTCTGAACGGCTTCATGAATTTCACTAACGATATTCTCTGTAGTTCGTTCTTTTTTCGTTTCATCACTGAGTCCATACCCAAACGGTTCAACCGCCACCACTTTGTAGAATGGTGATAACTCATCAATCAACGGCTTGAAATCAAGCGCTGGCGCTCCTGTTCCAAAGCCTGGTATGAGCACGATCGTCTGTTTACCTTCTCCTTGAATCAAAACATTCATATTTTTCCCGTCAACAGGGACTAACTGACCATAGTGCTGTATTTTTTTCTGATCTGTTTTGTTGCTGATCACATTAACTGTATAGACAACGGCTAGAAAAAGTACGACCACGATCACTATTGCTCCTAATATTTTGAGCAACAGGTTACGCAGTTTATGTTTTTTCTGTCCATTCCCCGTTTTTTTGTCCTCTTGTTGTGTCACCCTCATCTTCTCCTGTCTTTAATCTGTTTATTAAGTTCCCTTAACGTTTCGCTAATGAGATCATAACTAACAAAGATGTACCCCTCATGACGACAATATGAACTGAAAATGAACAGGTAAAAAAAATGCTACGGCAGCACAAGACAAGAAAACTTGCCTGTACTGCTGTAGCATGAAAAATTCGGGATGCATTCAAGCCCTCGCAAGGCACCGCCTGGAAGCTAATTACTCTGTCGGCGCTATAATTGGGAGGGTGACAACGATGGTCGTTCCTTGGCCAGGTTCGCTTTCCACGCGGATATCCCCTTTATGAAGCGTTACGATCTGTTTAACAATGGCAAGTCCCATCCCGCTGCCACCATATTTACGGCTGTGGGATCGATCAGCCTTAAAGAACCGTTCAAATATACGTTGCTGATCCTCAAGTGAAATCCCGATGCCAGTGTCTGTTACCCGAACGGTCACGTTGTTGATATCTTGTTTGAGGCTGACGTTAATTACACTGTTATCCTTAGAAAACTTGATGCTGTTGCCAAGGAGATTGGTCCATACCTGACTTAACAGGTCATAATCAGCCAGTAGGATAATAGGCTTTAGATCAAGGTCGAAGCTGATGTTACGAGCTGACCATTGCGGCTGAATCGCTACGATTACTCTTCTTATCTGTTCGTCCAGATTGAATGTAGTTAGCCGTAGCTGTTGGGACTGCGATTCTAATAAACTCAGCTTCAGCAGGCTGTCACTCATTTTAGACATCCGTTCTGCTTCAGCGATAATAATATCCAGATAACGATTTCGCTCTTGTTCTGCAAGATCTACTCGCTTGAGCGCAATCGCATACCCAGATATTGAGGTGAGCGGAGACTGGACCTCATGCGACACATTGGATACAAACTCCTTACGCATCTGCTCAAGCTGCTGCAGATCGTGCATCATTTCTTCAAAGCTGCGAGCCAAGGTACCTAGCTCACCGGTTTGCTTAATATTCAGCTCGACGTTAAAATCACCAGCTGCTATTCTTCTGGTCGCTTTGGTTAGCTT
Source organism: Paenibacillus sp. FSL H7-0690 (assembly GCF_037980415.1). Classification (NCBI taxonomy): domain Bacteria; kingdom Bacillati; phylum Bacillota; class Bacilli; order Caryophanales; family Paenibacillaceae; genus Paenibacillus; species Paenibacillus sp. FSL H7-0690. The sequence goes on from NZ_CP150281.1 coordinate 6,636,788, forward strand.
CTTGATCGGTCTGACTAAGAACATTGCAGCTACCAGAATCAAGAGGCTTCCAGCTATCAATGAATAGAGCAAGAAATTTAATACCAAGTTCCTTCTGGCAGTGACGGAAGGGGGATTAAGCGTCTCCACAAACATCGCTTTGGTGCCGTCTTCCGTTCTCAGTTGTAAGCCTAGGAGAAGCGCAGAAATATTCCTGTTATGAGGTTGATATACTTCTCCTGCGAGAACTTTTTTTATTTCTTCCATAGTTACAGGGACCGGCTTGTGCCCATTAAGCGTTCCGTAAGATTGGAATTTACCCGCTTCGTCGAAAATTCGGATGTGGTAGGAATCAAGCTGCTTCATTCCACTTACGAAAGAGTTGGCTTCACGAAATGGGAAGGTCTCGTAAACCCTGACAATATCCTGCCCAAAATGCAATAAGGGAATTCGCGAGTTCTCGTTCAGTTTATCTTCGAATACCCAAGTTGCCACAAACAAAGCAATGATTGTGCCCCCGATTACGGAGGCTAAGAAGGTCAGTACAACGCGTGTATATATGGATCTAATCATTCGTACACCTCAAGCCTGTAGCCAAGTCCACGCACCGTCTCAATACGAAAATCAGGGGTAGTCGCAAACCGTTCACGCAGGCGTTTAATATGCACGTCAATCGTCCGATCATCTCCAGTATAATCAATTCCCCAAATTTGATCGATCAACTGCTCGCGCGTATAGACTTGTCCAGGGGTTCCAGCAAGCTTGTACAGCAACTCGAACTCCTTAAGGGGTAAGGCAAATGACTCCGTGCCTTTCATCACCTTATAGGTCTGTCGATCAAGGATGACATTGCCAATTTGGATCATCTGCGTGGAGCCAATCCGATATCGTTTCAGCAATGACCTAACACGAACCGTCAGCTCTAACGGATCGAAAGGTTTAGTTAAATAATCGTCCGTGCCTAATTCGAAGCCCTTCACTTTCTCCCAGGTTTCGCCTCTGGCAGTCACTATAAGTAATGGAAGATCAGGATTAGCTCTGCGGAGCTCCTTACAAAGCATCCAACCATCCATATTTGGCATCATAATATCCAGCACGACAAGATCGACATGTGTTCCAGCATATACGGCGAGCGCTTCCTTGCCATCCACAGCTTCAACTGTTTCGAATCCGTCGTTGCGGAGAAATAAACAGACAAGTTCGCGAATGTTCGCATCGTCGTCAGCAACCAGTATAGTAGGCATTCGTTTCCTCTTTTCCTGTTGTCCATTCTTACTATTATACTATATTATACTTTCGGCTAAACTGTCTGTTGTCTTGAGGTTACACGATGATCAAACCGAAAAAGAGCGTCTAACACGGTTACCCGTATGTAGACGCTCTTAATGTCGTTTCGCTTTAGCTTTAGTCAGCTTACTTCTTATTCATCTTAAACATTAGGAACAGCTCATTATAATGAGCGAGCATCCGTTTGCCAAGGTTATCGTATACTTCAAGCCGGTCCGTAATTTCAGCAGGTGGATAGAACCGGGTATCCTCAGAAGTTTCCTCAGGAAGCAGCTCCAGCGCAGGAATGTTAGGCGTGGAATAACCTACATATTCTGCATTCTTAGCAGCAACGTCTGGGCGGAGCATGAAGTTGATGAACTGATGCGCTCCATCCACATTTTTCGCTGTCCGAGGGATAACCATGTTATCAAACCATTTGTTCGAGCCTTCTTCCGGCACTACATAATCCAGCTTATCATTCTCGTCCATGATCTCGGAAGCATCGCCGGACCAGACAATCCCAACCGCAGCTTCTTCATTTGCCAGCAGCATCTTGATCTCATCACCGACAATCGCCTTCACGTTAGGAGACAACTTGTTGAGCTTAGTCAGTGCTTCCTGCAGATGTGCCTCATCCTTGTCATTAACGGAATAATGCAGGCTGTTCAAGGCCATGCCCATCACTTCACGGGCTCCGTCCACCAGGAAGATGTTATTATGCAGTCTGCTGTCCCAAAGAGAATCCCAGCTGGTGAAGTCCATGCCTTTAGTCATTTCCGGATTGAAAATAATCCCGACGGTCCCCCAGAAATATGGCACAGAATATTTGTTACCCGGATCAAACGAAAGGTCCATAAAGCGTGAATCAATATTCTTTAGATTCGAAATCTTGCTATGATCCAGCGGGATGAGCAGATCTTCTTCTTTCATCTTGGCAATGGCATAATCCGAAGGGATTACAACATCAAAGGTAGTTCCGCCCTGCTCAACCTTGGTCAACATAGCTTCATTGGAATCGAAGGTTTGATAAATGACTGTTAAGCCGGTCTCTTTTTCAAATTCCTTCAATAGATCCGGATCGACATAGTCGCCCCAGTTATAGATAGTCAATGTGTTTCCACCCGAATATCCCTCTCTCGAATTCATCCAAGAGCCCAAGTACATGAGCGCAAATGCCGTGATAAGGATCGCCAGAAAAGCATTTATCAGCTGTTTCATCTAGGCACCCCCGCTTCTGCAACAGGCTCCGCCACAGCTTCTGCCGTGTTATGACGGTTTTTCTTAAGGGTCAGGAAGTAATAACCAACCACGAGCAGAATGGTGAACAGGAAGATCATTGTCGACAGCGCATTAATCGATAGCGACACCCCTTGCCGGGCTCTAGAGTATATCTCAACCGATAACGTCGAATAACCGTTGCCTGTTACGAAGAACGTAACCGCAAAGTCATCCAGTGAATACGTAAGCGCCATAAAAAATCCGCTGAATATCCCTGGTTTAATAATCGGCAAGATTACTTTAGTCAGCACATCCTTACGGCTTGCCCCAAGATCACGGGCTGCATCCGTCAATGTAGGGCTCATTTCCTGTAGATGCGGCAAAATCATCAATACAGCAATCGGCACGCTGAATGCAACGTGTGAAAGCAGAACAGACGCGAAACCCAGCTTGATGCCAGCTATGGTGAACAGGATAAGGAACGAAGCACCAATAATGACATCTGGACTGACGATCAGCACGTTATTCAGAGACAGCAAGGTGTTCTTGGCGCGGCGATTCTGCACACTTTTAATGGCCAGCGCACCAATAATAGCGATAAGGGTCGCAATAGCCGAGGATAGCAGCGCGATCACAAGCGTATTGATTACGATGATGATCAGGCGCTTATCTTGGACCACCTCACGGTAGTAATCCAGCGTGAAGCCCTCGAACTTATGCATCGTCCCCCCACTGTTGAACGAATAGTACATTAAATAGAAGATAGGAGCATACAGAACAATGAACACCAGAACTAGGTAGAGGTTAGAGAATCCATTTTTATTTCTCATTCCGCGCCCCTTTCCGCGATCCGCCTGTGATAATCATAAACAGCGCCATAATGGCAATCAGAAACACTGCAACTGTAGAACCCATGCCCCAGTCCTGAGTGACCAGGAAATGCTGCTCGATTGCGGTGCCCAGCGTAATGACCCTGTTGCCTGCAATCAGACGGGTGATCATAAACAGGGACAGCGCAGGTATGAATACTGCCATACAGCCTGAGCGTACTCCCGAAATGGTCAGCGGAAAAATAACACGTCTAAACGTGGTCCAGCCCGAAGCCCCCAAATCACGTGCCGCATCCAGCAAGGATAAATTCAAATCCTCCAAAGCGCTGTATATCGGCAGGATCATAAACGGAATAAAAATATAGACAGATACAAATACAAAACTGAAGCCCGTAAACAGAATTTGCTGTTCTCCGATTCCAAGCAGATCAAAGAAATTATTGATCGGACCAAATGTCCCGAATATCCCTATAAAAGCGTAGGTTTTTAGCAGCAAATTAATCCATGTCGGCAAAATAATCAGCAATAACCACAGCTGCTTATGTTTGGTTCTCGTCAACAGATAAGCCGCCGGATAGGCAACCAGCAAAGAGAATGCTGTAATCAGAAACGCGTACCAGAACGAGGTCAGCGTCATTTTTAAATATACAGGGGTGAAGAAACTGACGTAATTATCCAGAGTAATATGGCCATCCAAATCAAATAACGAATAATAGATGACAAGCACTACCGGTGCAATTACAAACAATGCGATCCAGAGGTAATAAGGGATGAGATAGTACGATTTGCCCTTATTCTTCATGACTCTCCACCTCGCCATAAGCTTCCAGACGTCTGTCGAATTCTTCCTCCGTTTCACCGAAACGCATAACATGAATCGCTTCCGGATCAAAATAAAGGCCAATTTCACTGCCTACAGTCGCCTTACGTGTAGAATGCACAAGCCATTCATGCCCGGATTCATCATAACAGCTGATTTCATAATGCACGCCCCGGAACAGCTGGGAATCAACCCGCACACGTAGTTTACCCTGTTCCAGCGTAGAAATTTCCAAATCCTCAGGACGAATAACAATCTCTACGGATTCATTCGGTTTAAGCCCGGCATCGAAACATTCGAAGCGGCGGCCGTTAAACTCCACCAGATAATCCTCGATCATAACTCCCGGCACAATGTTCGATTCGCCAATAAAATCCGCCACAAAACGGTTAATCGGCTCATCATAAATATCGTTAGGGGTGCCGCTTTGCTCGATTTTTCCTTTATTCATGACAAAAATCCAGTCGGACATCGCGAGTGCCTCTTCCTGGTCATGCGTTACAAAAATAAAGGTAATGCCTAACCGCTGCTGCATTTCCCGCAGTATGTACTGCATCTCCGTGCGCAGCTTGAGATCTAGCGCCGATAGAGGCTCGTCCAGCAGTAGAACCTGTGGCTCATTCACAATCGCCCGGGCAATGGCAACCCGCTGGCGCTGACCGCCGGACATTTCGTTAATCGCACGCTGCTCATAACCCACAAGGTTAACGAAGCTTAGCGCTTCCTGCACCTTCTTCGTGATAACATCCTTCTTAAGCTTCTTAATGCGCAGTCCGAAAGCCACATTCTCGAATACGTTCAGGTGTGGAAACAATGCGTAATCCTGAAATACCGTATTGACCTGCCGCTCATTGGCGGGAATGTGGTTAATTACTTTTCCATTTAAATAAATAGAACCGCTCGTTGGCTCAGCGAACCCGGCGATCAATCGAAGAATAGTCGTTTTACCACAGCCAGATGGACCAAGTAGTGTATAGAATTTGCCGCGCTCTATCTCAAAGCTGACTCCTTTTAACACCGGATCTTCGTCGTCATATTGCTTAGTAACTTCTTCAAATGAAATGATGGTACCTTCCTGAATAGCTATAGCTAACAACCTCCCTTACCTTAGTAATACAATACTATTTTACCCGCATCTTGCGGAGAACAATCGAAATGAGTATGCTCAGCGCTAATAAGCGACAATTTTCCCTCTCCTTCGACGCTCCAATAGATATAGCATATTAGATTGTACCATTATATGCGATAGCTTACATTGTTAAATGCTAAGCATAAACTTAACAAGTTTGTAAAAAGTCCAGTCTTCCCTGCCCTTTTTGAGGTGCTATAATGAAAACGAACTGAAAAGCCAGTGTGGTTTTCTTATTTTTGCGAAAGAAGATGAATGATAATGAACGAGGGGTTACTAGACCGCCTTGAAAAATATGGATTCTCGCTTTACATGATACGAATTACGCTTGCCGCATCACTATCCTGGGTAGCCGTACACAGTTTATATGGTGACCAATATTTATACTTTGCACCGCTTGCAGCCATTCTAATTACTCAAGCCAGTGTGAAGGCTTCACTTGAAAAAGGAATCTACCGCCTGATCGGCATTATTATCGGCGGAATCGTCAGCCTGATTGTAGGCCAATTCTTCGATGTAGGTGCATTTTCCATTCTGCTAATTCTGCTCATCGGGATTGGAATTGCCACAGCCTGTCGGATGAATATCCAAGCGGTTTCGCAGGTGGGGGTGACCTCGGTTCTGGCCCTTACCTTTTATCACAATGATTACGTGCTGTGGAGAGTCGCCGAAACCTTTATTGGTGTGCTCATTGCCTTGATCATCAATATGATTATCGTTCCACCGAACAGGTTCGTCAAGGTAAAAGCATTGGCACTCGATGGAAGCCTTCTACTTTCGGATGCTTTAAAAGGTCTCGTAGGCATAAGAAGAGATTCATCAAAGGATAATAATATGCTGGAGCAAGCAGGTAAACTGCTGTCTGCCAGCAATCAACAACAGAAGGAAATGTTCTATACCATTGCTCACTATCAGTGTCGTGGTGATCTAAAGGGACTTATACAAGCCACAGCACATCTAAAGACCATTCATTCCTATGTTAAAGAAATTGCCGACGATATTTGCTTGCTGCCAGCACATCATGCCAATTCTGACTGGATGCTGGAAGTGCTGGAGGCAACAGCCGATTGTATAGCTGTTTATGGTACCAAGACCTTATCCAAGGCTGAATGCCAACGTTCACTTACAGATTGTCTGCATCGTGCCCGCGACTTGCAGGCGGCCAGCTTCTCTGAACTGCAAGGACGGTGCTCACTGTCATCAGTTCGTGATCTAGGAGCGCTCTTCAGTCACTTAAACCGGGTACTCGAAGAAGTGGAACGCGCTAGTTCTGCTACTTACGTAGTTGCAGCTCGGCCTTCAACAGCTGAAATCACACGCGCTATACGCTTAATTAAAAAAGGACTCTCCCAGAAGCTCTAAGCTTGGGAGTGTCCTTTTTTTATGTTCAATCCCTATTAGACATAATGCCCTTTAGCACGATTGGTTACTACAACCATCCAACAAATTTAACTGACTGATTGTTTGGCAGCACGCCCTATCTTCACATTTACCAGTACAATACTGCTGACAATCAGCAATAATCCGATCACAAGGTTTATGGTAATCTGCTCTTTCAAAAAAACTACGCTGGTTGCTATCGAGATCAGGGGGATCAAGAAGGTGAATGAACCTACTTTTCCTGCTTCTCCTTCGTTAATCAGCTTGAAATAAATTAGCCAGCCCAGAGCAATAACAAAGATTGCGATAAACAAGGTATCCACAATAAAGGTTCCACTCCAGGTGATATCCGACCATTTCTCCGTAGCTGATCCCGAAAGTAGCAGAATGATGCCACCGATCGTGATTTGCATAGCCGTCATCCACAGCATATCCACACGTACAGCATTCCGTTTCATATATATTGTTCCTAATGCCCAGCTTAAGGCACTGGCTAAAGCCAACACAATTCCCCATATGGAGATACTCCCATTAATTCCGCCGATACTAAGAGAGGCTACCCCGAGAAAGCCAAGCAGCAAACCAGCCATTTTAAGCCCGTACATGCTCTCACCTAACCACAGCCAAGAAAAAATACCTAACAATACAGGCTGCAAAAATACAATCGATGAGAACAATCCCGCCGGAACATACTGCAAGCCAATTGTCTGAAATCCATAATAGAACACAATACTAAGTACCGCCGAGATCAGATAGATCGGCCAGAGCTGCTTGAAGCGAAGCTCCTTCACCTTGGGCAGTGCAATTAGAATCAGAATAATACCGCCTACGACGGTTCGAATACCTGCAAATAATAGAGGTGGAGCATAGTCTAAGGCGATTTTGGATATAGGCCAATTAATGCCCCATACAATCACCAAAAAAATAAGAAGGATCATACTTTTCTTCTGCTGATTCATTTGTTCACTTCCTTGGTGTAGATTCATCACAAATGATACAATAAACAAGAGCATAAATGAAATGAATAATAATCATAAGGGGCATATCATATTTGTTATGAACAATACTCAAATTCGTTTATTCGTCAAAATCGCCGAAAGCGGCAGCTTTACTAAAGCTGGTGTAGAACTGAATATGACACAGCCTGCGGTCAGCCGGGCGATCTCGTCCCTCGAAGCCGAATTAGACGTGAAGCTCTTGCTTCGAGACCGGCGTAATGGCCTGATGCTTACGGATATCGGCAAACGTATTCTTGTTATTTCCCGTGAAATTCTAATGGGCTTTGATAAGGTCAATCAGGAGATTTACGCGGAGAGAGGTCTTGAAAAAGGAAGTATCCGCATTGGAGCTTTCCCTGTGGCATCGGCTCATTTTCTACCGAAGATTATTAGCTCTATCACTAAAAGATATCCAAATATTACGATTAGCTTACAGGAGGGTTCTATCGCTGAAGTCAGAGAATGGCTGGATTCAAAAGAAATTGATGTTGGCTTATTGCTCGCTCCCAGTGCAGAATTCGAAACCATTCCATTATATAGAGAGAAATTGTTTGCCGTTTTTAGAGATGACCATCCCCTGCAAAAGCGATCCATTGTATGTGTGCAGGAATTAGCGAACGAGCCCATGTTGATTTGCAAAGCAGGATATGAACCGCCTGTTGTAGAGCTATTCCGCAGAAGTAATAGCCATCTGAATGTAAAATATGTGGTTAATAACTTTGCAACAGCTCTTAATATGGTTCAGGAGGGACTGGCGATCGGCGTGATGTCTGAACTGTCCTTGTTATCTCTGCCTCCAAATGTGGTTACCCGTGAGCTGCAACCGGATGCTTATAGAGATATCCAAATTGCGGTCAGCTCGCTTGCCGACACTTCAATTGCTGTAAAGCTCTTCATTGAGACAGCGCTGGATCTTTTCACTCAAAAATAAAATGGATTAATTAATAGATGATAAGGAGTGCTGAAGATGGACTTTAAAAGACTTGGAAATAGCGGATTACAGGTATCCGCATTAGGACTGGGAACGAACGCTTTCGGCAAACGTGCGGATCAAGAGACCTCCATTCAGATTGTACATGCTGCGCTCGATCATGGAATTAATTTCATAGATACTGCTAATATTTACGCTGGCTCAGAATCCGAGCGAATCATCGGTCTGGCCTTGGAAGGTAGGAGACATGAGGCTGTTCTCGCAACTAAAGCAGGTTTAGTCAAAAATGAGGGTCCTAACGGTAGCGGCTCCTCCCGTCGCCATTTGCTGCAGGAGCTTGAAGATAGCCTTCGCCGCCTTAAGACGGACTATATCGATCTATACCAGATTCATACCTTTGATCCCTATACGCCGCTTGAAGAAACCTTACGAACCTTGGACGATATGGTATCCTCGGGGAAAGTCCGTTATATCGGGGCCTCCAACTATACAGCATGGCAATTAATGAAGGCGATTGGGATTAGTGAAGCACGCAACTTCACCAAGTACACTTCAATTCAGTGCAGCTACTCCTTAGCAGACCGGACACCGGAGAATGAGCTCCTTTCGCTCTGCCTGGATCAAGGTGTAGGGATCATTCCATACTTTCCACTAGCTGGCGGGATTCTCACAGGCAAATATAATACAAGCGACTCAGCGCCATCGGGGTCCAGAGCAGATACCGATCCTAATTTCAAAAGATTCCTTGATGCTGACCGGATCAAGCTCGGAAGCCAAGTGAGTCAAATTGCTGAGGAAATGGAAACCTCATCTACCGCGCTCTCCTTAGCTTGGCTTATGAATCGGCCTGCCGTCTCGACGGTTATTGTCGGGGCTACACGTGTGGAACAGCTGGAACAAAATTTGCTTAGTACCTCACTTGTACTTAATGAAGAAACTTCGGCCAAGCTGGATGAAGCCAGTGATTCCTTCCGTTATCGCGAGCCGTTCGCTTTTTACCGGCTCCCATAGTCGTATGCTCTAACTTCTTACAAGGATGGAGGAAAGATTAATGACAACCTATACAGCTGACAGCATTCAAGGAATGCTTGAAGAGCATAAGAATTTTTTTAATAGCGGCGTAACTAAGGAGGTTTCTTTTCGTCTCCAGCAGCTGCTCAAGCTTAAGAATATTATTAAACAATACGAAGGACGTATCATCACCGCACTACAACAGGATTTAGGAAAAGGTGAGTTCGAAGCCTATGCCACAGAAATCGGCTTTACGCTGGACAGTATCGGCTACATGATGAAACATCTTAAGCGTTGGGCGAAGCCTGTAAAGGTTCGATCGCCGCTGCACTTATTTCCTGCAAAAAGTTATATTTTAAGTGAGCCTTACGGCACAACGCTCATTATTGGCCCGTTTAATTATCCATTTCAGTTGCTGATTGAGCCCCTGATCGGCGCCATTGCCGCTGGTAACTGCGCTGTCCTCAAGCCATCTGAGAGCACACCTGCCATCTCGTCCGTGGTTGAACAGCTTATTCAAGAGACCTTCGAGCCGCAGTATATCCGCGTAATTCAAGGGGAAAAAGAGACCACTAATTTGCTGATCCACGCCAAGTTTGATTATATTTTCTTTACGGGCAGTGTGCCTGTCGGCAAAATCGTAATGGAAGCGGCAGCGAAAAATTTAGTGCCTGTAACCTTGGAGCTTGGCGGGAAAAGCCCGGTTATTGTTGATAAGACCGCTAATCTTGATGTTGCAGCGAAACGGATTGTCTGGGGCAAGCTGCTGAACGCGGGCCAAACCTGTATCGCACCGGATTATCTATGGGTCCACAAGGATATTGCCAAAGAATTGATCACCAAACTCAAACATCACATCACTGAGTTCTACGGTCAGGATGCACAGCCTAATACAGATTATGGCCGGATCGTGAATGATCGCCAGCTGCAAAGACTTGCTGACCTCATTGCGCGAGATCAGAGCAAGGTGATTATGGGCGGCACCATCGTGCCAGAAGAACGTTATATTGAGCCTACTTTAATCTATCCTGCCACTTGGACGGATGCTGCTATGGAAGATGAGATCTTCGGTCCGATCCTCCCAATATTGGAATATCATCAATTGGATGAGGCCATTCAGAGTATTAATGAACATCCAAAGCCACTGGCACTATACCTATTTACGGAGGATAAGAGTGTAGAACATGAGGTGCTGTCCCGGGTCTCATTCGGGGGAGGGTGTATCAATGATACGATCTCACATGTGGCGAGCACTTATCTTCCGTTTGGTGGAGTAGGAAACTCAGGAATCGGGGGTTATCACGGGAAGTATAGCTTTGAGGTCTTCTCCCATCGTAAAAGCATCGTCAAGCGAGGCACACGGATCGACCTCGGAATCGTATATCCACCTTATGGCAATAAAGTGAAGCTGGTTCGAAAAGTAATGAAATAAACAAAGCAGCAAACCTCCCATGATCGGGAGGTTTGCTGCTTATCAGGGTAACTACGCAAACAGCTCTAACAATTTCTCAACACTTATCTCTGCGGTGGAAGCCAGACATAGATCCGCGGTCCCGGTTACGAGCGCCACTCCAGCTCCCACTGACCTCATACCAGCAGCATTAATTGCGGCTATTCCTTCCTCGGTATCCTCAATCGCCACACAGCAGTCTGGGGATATGCCCAGCATCTCCGCAACCTGCAAGTGAATCTCTGGATCTGGCTTGCTTCTACGCAAGTTGCCAGGGTCAGCCACCGCCTGAAACCAATGCCCGATCTGCAAGCGTTCGAGAATCAGCAGCGCATTCTCATTCACTGAAGCCAGTCCGATAGCAATCCCTCTTTGCTGCAAATCGGACAACACGCTGTGGATACCCGGATACAGCTCAGCAGGCGTCATTTGCTGAACCAGCTGTCTATACTTCTCGTTCTTTTTGTTGCAGAGCATTCCCTTTACCGGTTGCGGCAAATTCAGTCCACTACTCTCCAGAATGACTTCTAAAGATTCCATTCGACTTAGGCCCTTAAGACTCTTATGCTTCTCTCGATCAAAAGAAAGCGCAAGCTCATCCGCCAGATCCTTCCAAGCCTCATAATGATACTCTCCAGTATCAGTAATTATCCCGTCCAGCTCGAAAATAACAGCTTCAAGCTGCTTCACATTCGAAAGCCTCAGCGGCTTCTGTGCAGACAACTGTATAAGGTTTCCCTTATGCATAATCTCAAGCTCTTCGCCCTCCAGCAGCGTATAGATCACTTCTGTATCACTCACAAAAATATCCAACAGCTGTCCAGCGCATGTTATTTTAAACCGATAGCTCTCCCACTGCGCTGGCACACTAGGATTAAATGATAACATCCCGCCGCATAAGCGCATGCCACCAAAACCATTCACAATCGACAGCCAGGAGCCTGCCATAGCAGCAGTGTGCAGTCCATCCTTTACGTTGCGGTTGATATCATCCAAGTCCATCCGTACCGTGCGGTCAAAATAGGAATAGGCTCCCGTCAAATCACCAATCTCAGCAGAGATTATACTGTGAATACACGGTGACAATGAAGAATCATGCGTCGTCAGCGGCTCATAATAATTATAATTCCGGATCTTATCCGCCAAGCTGAATTGGTCACCCAGTAGAAACATCGCCATTACCAAGTCCGCCTGTTTCAACACCTGATGACGGTAAATTACCAGCGGATGGTAGTTGAGCAGCAGCGGATATTTGTCAGCTGGTGTATGCTCGAAATCCCATTTTTTCTTGGAGAGAAACGTGTCGTCTTGAGCATAAATGCCAAGTCCCTCATCAAAGGGGATAAACATTTTGTCCGCCGCTTCCAGCCACACTAATATCTCATGCTCAGTCAGACCGATTTTTTGCTTCAGGCGTTCAAAATGCTCAGGATACTGCTTAGACAATATCCCTGCCATCTCGTGTGCATAATAAAGCTGATCCTGTACCATAAAGTTGGTGTATGCATTATTGTTGACGATAGCTGTATATTCATCAGGACCGGTTACTGCATCAATACAAAAGACACCGCCCCTAGCCGGATTAAAGTACCCCAAGTCCAACCAAAAGCGGGAAGTTTCGAATAAAATTTCCGCTCCCTTCGTAACCAAAAAATCATAATCTCCGGTAGCCAGTACATACTGCTTGATGGCATACGCAATATCCGCATTAATATGCATTTGCGCCGTGCCTGCCGGGAAATACGCAGAGTTCTCTGCCCCGTCTATAGTCCGCCAAGGGAACAAGGCTCCCTTCTGCGACATTACCGCTGCACGCTCCCTTGCTTTGTCTAACGTGGCATAACGAAATTCGAGCAGCTTTCGGCTAATCTCCGGCTGTGTGAACGTAAAGAAGGGCAGCATATACATCTCGGTATCCCAGAAATAGTGCCCTTCGTATCCTTCACCCGTTAATCCCTTGGCTCCAATATTCGTAACCCCATCACGGCCTACGGATTGAAGCAGTTGAAAAGCATTAAAGCGAATGCCCTGCTGAAGCGCAAGATCACCATGAATCTCCACATCCGTATGTGCCCAGTATCGATCCAGATAAGCCTGCTGTTCCTGGGCAAGCGCTTCAAACCCGCTATGGTCTGCTAAGTGTAATATTTCAGTACTTCTACTAAGTAGTTCGTCTTCTGGATAATCTTTAGAGGTATGGTAAGAGATATATTTGGTTAGTGAGACGCTTTCCCCACGCTCCACCGGGACGACAAACTGCATGGATAATTTCTGCCCCTCATGCTGCACGATCCTTTTATCCTCAGATCTTGAATCGAGCTTATGACTTACCCCTGTTAATAAGGCAAACTGGGTATGCCGCGTCCTCTGCTTCATCCATAAGAAGGACTGTCCCGGTTCATGACCGGTATCCTCCAGGAGCAGACTGGGCTCCTTGCCTCCCGAGCCCAATCTGGGATCATCCGTTACCTTAGGTTTTTGGATCTTGCCGTCGATGGATGAAGTGAAGGTAAGCACTCCGCTGAAATTCAGCGCTTTAACCTCATAATCTATCGCCGCCAGATGTTTGTGCTGCAAAGTCACCATCCGCCGGATATGAAGCTGTACCCGGTGACCAGCTGGAGATTCCCAATCTACCTGCCGATGCAGAACCCCGCTTCGCATATCCAGCTTTCGTTCATAATGATGCACTTGCCCACTGTTTAACTGAAAGGTCTGCCCTTCAATATTCAGTTCAATAATCTTGGCATCTGTTACGTTCAGCATCGCTTGATTGCGGGATGGATATCCGTACGCTCCTTCTGGATATACAATGGGCTCCGAATCAAAAAAACCATTCAAATAATTGCCTGTTACAGACGAGCCTGAGCTGCCGTGGTAACCTTCTTCGAAATTACCGCGCATACCAATATATCCATTGCCAAGAGCAAAAATACTCTCGCTTCTTTGATTGTTCTCTTCACTATAAGCTTCCTCATCAAGACTCCACTCCCGGTAAGGATATACCGCCGCCGGATGTACGTATGGTTTCATCTTCATCTCTCTAAGCTCCCCCTGATCACAGTTTCATTCGGGTTCTAAATCATTAACCTTTCACCGACCCACCCATAAGCCCTCTGACGAAATACTTTTGCAGCAGGAAAAAAATAGCGAGCGGCATCAGCATAGAGATAAATGCAGCCGAAGTAAGTAAATGCCAATCGTTGCCTCGTGAGCCTACTAAATCGGCAATTTTCATCGACATGACTTGCACAGACGGTTGATTGCCGATAAAAATCAATGAGACTAAATAGTCATTCCACACCCACAGGAATTGGAATATCCCGATAGAAGCCAGTGCTGGCACTGATAGAGGCAGAATTAGCCTACTGAATATAGTGAAATGACTTGCCCCATCCATGAAAGCCGATTCGAACAAATCCTTCGGCAATTGACTGATAAAGTTGTACATAAAGTACGTAACCAGCGGTAATCCAAAAGCCGTATGCGCCAGCCAAATTCCCAGATAACTTCCGTTTAGCCCAAGTGCGGTATAATCCTTAAGCACTGGAATAAGCGCAACCTGTATCGGAATGACGAGCATTGCAATAATGATTACAAAAAGGATTCTGCGCCCAGGAAACCGCAGCCAGGCAAAAGCATATGCAGCAAAAGAAGCGATCAGCACCGGAATAACTGTTGCTGGAACAGCAATCGTTAGCGTATTCCAGAAGGCCTGTGACAATCCGGAGCCTTTTTGCACCGTTTCACTACCATCAGCCTGTTTCAGCTTGTATTCCTTACCGGAAAGCACATTATTATAGTTATCCAGCGTGAGATCCGGTGTCATCTTCCAACCTTGTATCTGTTCATTTACGGTACGCGCTCTACGATTCTCCCACATAAGCCGGCTGCCATCTGCCTTCACGCCAGCCTTCAGCTCATCATCTGTATAAGTTTTACCGTTCACCTCAATTGGCTCCCGAAGATCCACATCCTTGGATAGCTGAATCGTCTCTCCAGCCTTCCACTCCTGATGAGGAAAAGCTTTCCACCATCCGGTCTGCAGAATGTCAGCAGCCGGACGGAAGGAGGAAATAAATAGCCCAAGAGTCGGAAGCAGCCAAATAAAACAGATCACACCCAACACGATATTTACAACCGTTTTGCTGCCTTTTCTCTTCTTTTTGCCAGCCATTAGAATCCCCCCTGCTTACGGAACTGACGTAGATTGATTATGATTACAGGCAGCACCGCGATCAGTAGAACAATAGCCAGCGTGGAGCCGTAGCCGAAATTACGGTACATAAAGAATTGCCGGTAGAACTGTGTAGCAACAACCTCTGTATCGTATTGACCTCCTGTCATCACCATGACGACGTCAAATATTTTCAACGTAAAGACGATAATGGTCGTTGTCACTGTCAGAATGGTTGATGAAATATATGGAATCATGATTCCAAAGAAAATCTTCACCTCATTTGCTCCATCCACTCGTGCAGCTTCCAAAATGTCGTCAGGAACCCCTTTGATTGCTGCCGAGAAAATCACCATTGCAAATCCCGTCTGCATCCAGATCAAAATAATAATGAGGAAAAAGTTATTCCACGGCTGAAGCATACTCGTCCAGGCTTGGGGTTCTCCCCCAAAATAAGTAACGATTGCGTTCAACAGCCCGATTTGTTCGTCACCCGGTTGATAGTAATAAACGAATTTCCAAATGACTCCTGCCGCTACAAAGGAAATAGCCATCGGCATAAAGATGATCGATTTGGCGATTTTCTCATAGCTGCTGCGATCGGCAAGAATAGCAATTAAGAGCCCGAATGCTACACAAGCAAGCGTGCCAACGAATACCCAAAGTAAATTGTTACGCAATGCCGTTGCCATCAGATGATCGCTAAAGATCGCTGCATAATTGCTCAGACCCACAAATTTTTCTGAAGAAGCATTAAAAAAGCTCAAATATAATGTTCGCAGTGCAGGCAGGACCAGTAACCAGCCCAGAATAATCACTGCCGGACCAATAAAGATATAAGGCAGCACCTTACGCCGGATATGATCCGGGTACTGCTCAACCGCCCACGTCAGCGTATAGTAAATCAGATAAACACCTAGAACTCCCCAGAGGACAGCCAGAACCGCTGTTAGCAGCGGATTTAATGTGGAATCCCGGAAGAATAAAAAGATTGCGCCGTTAACAACAATATTCGCTAATAACACAACTAGGGACAGCATTACCGCCTTCAGGCTGACGGTTGGCCTAGCTTGTGGTTGTGTTGGCATTTGTGGCTGTGGCTGTGATTGTGCACCCATATTAGCTCCAGCTCCTCCTATAAGTTTTGCGGAGCAAAACTCTTATCATAAGCATCGAACTCACTAGTTAGAAAACAAAAAGAGGGGCAGACAATCCTCTTTTCTCACTGCCCCTCTTTTTACTGTGCGCTTTAAATATTAGGTTAGTTGTTCCAGCCGGACTGGATTTGTTCCAAGGCTTGATCCAGTGTCGCTGTACCGCTCACATAGTCGGTCATCCCTTTCCAGAAGGTGCCTGCACCCACTTTACCTGGCATCAAATCAGAGCCATCAAAACGCAGTGTGGAAGCATCTTGAACCAACTTCGCCATCCGGCGATCGGATTCAGAGGTATACCAATCAAGGGAAGCATCATTCATAGGAGCAATTACGCCGCCAGATTGTACCCAGCTCTTAATCGACTCTCCAGTGGTGAAGAATTCCATGACTGCACGAACCTCTGGACGATCGTTGAACATAGCGTAAATATCACCTGCAACCAGCACTGGTTTACCATATTGTGCATCAATTGGCGGCAAGTAGAACCAATCATAATCCTGATCAACCTTTGCCGTTTCAGGGAAGAAGCTTGTAATAAAGTTACCGAGCATATTAAACCAGGCTTTAGGCGGATCAGTGAACATTGGCGCTGGGGCATCCCCGAAGGATGTTGTCACGATAGACTTAGCACCACCGTAAACATAATCCTTGTTAAGCCAAATTTTAGACATGATTTCAACAGCATTTTTTACTTCTGGTGAAGTAAATGGCAGTTCACCTTTTACCCACTTATCGTAGTTCTCAGGCGTAGTCGTACGAAGCATTATATTTTCGACCCAGTCTGTTGCTGGCCAACCCGTTGCAGCACCGCTCTCAATGCCAATAGCCCAGGCAGGATCGCCATCCTTGGCAATTTGTTCAGTGAGTGCCATCAGCTCATCCCAAGTTTCAGGAACCTTGTAACCTGCATCATCAAATTGTTTCTTTGGATACCATACCAAGCTCTTTACATTACTGCGGTTCCAAATCCCCGCCATGATCTTCCCGTCTTTTCCGTCCATCGTAGACATATCGAGCCAGCTCTTGTTGTAATTAGCCGTCAATTTGTCTTGATCC
The DNA here is from genome assembly GCF_037980415.1 of Paenibacillus sp. FSL H7-0690. Taxonomy (NCBI): domain Bacteria; kingdom Bacillati; phylum Bacillota; class Bacilli; order Caryophanales; family Paenibacillaceae; genus Paenibacillus; species Paenibacillus sp. FSL H7-0690. Next base: position 6,654,193 of record NZ_CP150281.1, read on the forward strand.
AGCACACTGGTCAAATCGATAACCTTGCCCGTCTTAGCAATCGATGCCAGCAATCCCGGCTGCGGGAAGTCAGCGATATCAGGAGCATTTCCGCCGTCCACCCTAATATTTATTGTTGCTTCGAACTCCTTGGAGCCCTCGTATTGAATATCGATCCCTGTCTTCTCTTCAAATTCTTTAATGCTGCTCTCAAATTTCACTTGGTCAGCATCTACGAAGGGTCCAAACATGGTTACTTTAGTCCCTTTATATTCACCTTTCATCGCTAAATCTAACGGGGAACCCGAAGGTTCAGCACTAGGTGTATTTGTCGCTTTCTCGGTGTTATCTGCTGTTGGGCTGACTGTTGCCGCCGGTGGATCTGTAGGCGCCGCATTATTGTTGCCTCCGCCGCATGCGCTCAGCGTCATTGTGAAGGATAAACACAGTACTAAAGCCAACGACTTTTTACGTCCTGAGATCTTCTTCATCTTTTGTACATCCCCTTTAATGGTTATAGAGATAACATCTTATTCAATCATCCGGGCACCCTGGCATGTATTAGCAGCTTGTAGCAGATCACCTCCTTGCAAAGCTTTTCAGAAGACAGGTAAATATCCTAAAATCAAACTCCATCACAAATGTAATTTAATAATAGCGCTTACATTTTTTATATTATCATAATTAGTAACCGTTTCCAATCGGAAAATGAGATGTTTTTCATAAGAATTCATACTATTTTCTATCCTAACATTTAAATTTTAATTAAGACCGATACATGGCTCTGAAAAGCTTTTCAGAAGAAGGTCACAAAAATAAAGAGCCTTTATTTTTCCCGCGTGGATTCCCGCACAATCAGCTTATGCTCCATCTTTTCATTCAATACCTGGACACCACCTGTTGTGAGCAATTCATGCAGCATCTCCGCCGCACGATACCCTAACTCATAAATCGGCTGCGCAATCGTGGTCAGCTTTGGAATGAACATACTCGACATCCGCAAATTATCAAATCCAATCACAGATACCTGACCCGGAACTAGAATATTACGATCCTTCAGATAAGAAATCGTCCCCATTGCAAATTCGTCAGCAACACAGAAAACGGCGGTCAGCTCGGGATAATCAGTAAACAACTCATGCGCAGCTTGATAAGCGTGTTCGAACCTGTGATTGGCATATTTGCTCTTCACAATATTCTGCTGTAGTCCAAACTCTGTTAATGCCCTTACAAAACCTTCATAACGAGGCGGGCCGGATACGGAGTTATCATGGTTAAAACCAATCATGCCAATGTCCTTATGCCCTAAATCAATCAGAAACTTTACCGCATCGTAAGCCGCCTGTTCATCATCCACCTCCACAGATGGAATGTCGTACTCATCAGAATGCGAGGATACCAACACAAAAGGAATTCTACAACCGACTAATTTGTCATGTGTCTCAGGATAAAGGACATCACTGGCGAACACGATCCCATCCACCTGCTTCTCATGAAAGTTATCGATGTAAGACAGCATCCGTTCTTTGTCGCGGTCCGTATTGCAGATCATTAAACTGTATCCGAGCTTGATGCATGCATCCTGCATTCCCCGAATAACCCCTGCGAAATACAGGTTCTCAATATCCGGAATCAGCAGGCCCAGTGTAAAAGACTTCTTGTAGATCAGGCCGCGTGCAAACGCATTTGGTTGATATTGCAAACGTTCTACAGCCTCCATCACTCGATTCCGTTTGCTCTCTACGACCGTATTCGGTGCATTCATAACCCGCGATACGGTGCTGATCGACACCTCCGCCATTCTGGCAACATCTCTTATGGTTGGCTTCATAACGATAACTTCCTTTTTTTCAGGTAACTTTTCGATGTGATTATAGCAAGCCCGTTAAGAAATAACAACAGATATTTTAAAGCGCTTACATTTTCTTTTAAAGACATACTTATTCCTTATCTAATCATTACAAAGTGCGTATAACTTACTTAAAGTGTGTATATAGTTTTATTACATGGTATACTAGGCGAGTAGCAATATTCGCAGCTACAAATACTGCTCTAGACTATCTGAGCGTTTATTATAGGAGGGATTACATTGAAGCAACAGCGCGATATTCGATTCTCCGTACTGGACTTAGCCTCTATTGTGGAGGGTGGCACAGCGGCAGACTCTTTTCATAACTCTTTAGCTTTAGCTCAACATGCTGAGGCATGGGGCTATCACCGGTATTGGTTTGCTGAGCATCACAACATGATTGGTGTTGCCAGTTCTGCTACCTCACTCTTAATTGGCCACATTGCTGGCGGCACAAAAAGCATACGCGTAGGCTCTGGAGGCATCATGTTGTCCAACCACGCACCACTTGTCATTGCGGAACAATTCGGGACCCTCGAATCCCTATATCCAGGACGGATTGATTTAGGACTGGGCAGAGCCCCAGGATCCGATCAACCGGCTTCCCGTGCGCTACGCCGTGGTCTCGGAAGCGACGGCAGTGACTTCCCCGAGCAGTTAAGTGAGCTCAGAGCCTACTTCGATCCTGCAGGTGCAGGATCACGACCGGCTGGGGTTCGTGCTGTTCCTGGTGAAGGCTTGAATATCCCCATCTGGCTGCTGGGCTCCAGCGGTTTTAGTGCTCAGCTGGCAGGGAAGCTAGGTTTACCTTTTGCTTTCGCCAGCCATTTCGCACCAGAATATTTACTACAAGCTTTACACATCTATCATAGTAATTTCCGTCCTTCAGCAGCACTCGACAAGCCTTATGTGATGGTCGGAGTTGGTATTACAGCAGCCGATACCGTGAATGAGGCAAGACGACTGGCTACCTCGCAGCAGCAGCAATTCCTTAATATCATCCGCGGACGTACGGGGAAGTTACAACCACCGGTTGATAGTATGGAGGGGCTATGGACGATGCAAGAAAAAGCAGCCATGCTTGAGAAACAGCGTTACTCTTTCGCTGGTGATAAAGCAGCAATTAAAGAACGGCTTCAAGAAATCCTGCAAGAGACACAGGCCGATGAATTGATTGTTTCTGGTGGAATTTATGATCCTAACGCTCGTCTACGCTCTTATGAGATTGTAGCCGACGCTATGAAGGAAATCTAATTTATCATCATAATTAAGGCAAGACGATAGGTCTGGTATCGGGGTTTGAGCCCTATTCCAGATGTATGTCTTGCCTTTTTATTTTGCATTCATAATCGTTCTCAATAAAACACAATAAAAACAATGAATTACATAAAAATAAAGAGTTAAATAGAGAGAACTGGTGTAAAACCATTAATATAATTGATATTTGATCAAATATGATGGATTTCCTTCTAATATCCCATTTTTGTTTAGATATTATTTTGATTATACTTTAGTTATTCGCTATAACGAACGAATTGGCGGTATATCTCTACCCTCTCCTTCCACTTTCACGGAGATTCCTGTATACGCACAAGAAAGTGGTTCTGTGAGATACTACTTATTTCGACAATGTTTGATGAAAAATCCGATTAGAAGAGAAGAATTTGCCGGAAGCCCGCAAATGATGTCTACAAAATTTAATATGGGGTTCAGGAGAAAGGAGCGAGTAAAGTGAAGAAGAAATATCGCTCGGCTTTCATAGCTGCTTATATCCTGACTATTCTAGCAGGAGTCATCTGGCATGCTGGCGGAGTTAGTGCGCAAGATACCATTAAGCTTACGGTGAATTCGCATACGACAAGCACAGCCACCATGAACAATATGCAGCCTGGTGATGAAACGAACTCAGAATACACAATTATTAACGCAGGTAGTGAGGGCTTTAATTACTATGTGGACTTCAAATTCATCTCTGGAGACGCAGAATTATACGATATTCTCCAAATGACACTCGAAAAAGAGGGAGTAATCATCTATTCAGGGGTGATGAGTGAGGCTGCCGGAAGAGTTGCCATCGGTTCACTTGCCGGGGGAGAACAAAGTGTAATTCAAATGGATGTAATTTTCCCGTGGGAAGCAGGGAACGAATATCAAGGGAAAACCACCACTGTAGCCTTTGAGTTCTCCGCTTCTGGAGGACCGGAGCCATCCGCTCAACCTAGTCCTTCACCGACAGCGACGGCCACAGCTCAGCCTACACCGGAGCCATCACCTACAGCGACTGCTACACCTACTGTAGTGCCAACTACGACACCTACTGCCACGGCTACAGCTACACCTGAAGCTTCACCGACCGCAACAGCTTCACCAACCACGACGGCTACTTCGCCAACGGCAACAGCAGCTGCCACACCAGGGCAATCAACGACGCCAACACCATCGCCAATACCTACAGCTTCACCAGTAGTAGATGAAATTAGTGTCACTGAAGCGCCGATCCCACTGGGTGGAGGCGATAATGAGCCGACAGCATCACCAAGTGCCGGCAGCCAAACTACCAGTGCAACACCGCAGCCAAGCAATGAAATCGCCCTGCCTGATGATGAGCTTCCACTGGGAGCACCAGAGGTTGGCAACAAGCTTCCAAATACCGCTGAGCCTTGGTATAACTTGATTCTTGCCAGCTTAGCCATTGCGGTACTCAGCGTGATTATCATGCGCAGATTGAAATCGAAGAAATAACCACATTTTGCAGCATAAGTCTGGAGGTGAGAGAGTATGAAGAAGCGTAATGGTGTCTTGCTAGCCGTGAAGCTAATCTTCATACTCTCTTTAGTTGTGTTGATTTACTCGGTTGTACAAGTGGTCAAAGCACCGCTCGAAGCTAAACAGGCTTTAAATGATTGGGCAAAAAAGAGGGAGGAAGCTGTCGCCCGCCCCCTTTCTGCCGAAGAAATCCCTCTTCCCATGGGAATGATCAGTTCAGCCAAGGAACAGCCGCACCCCGCTCATTCCTATTCAGAAGGTGAAATCATAGGAGAGATTCGTTTCCCCAAATTAAACAAAAAGATCGCAGTGCTAGAAGGCACGGAAAGCCCCGAGCTAAAAAAGGGAGCCGGACATTATAAAGGCAGCGCAGCTATCGGTGCCACCGGCAACAGTGTGCTCGCAGGCCACCGCGATACAGTGTTCCGTAATCTGGGAGAACTCGTCGCTGGAGATCTTATCGAGCTGGAAAGTACCGATGGGACTTTTACCTATGAAGTAACAGGCAGCACAATTGTTGACGGGGACGAACGTGGTGCTATAAAGCCAAGTAATAAGGCCATCCTCACATTGATTACCTGTTATCCCTTTTCATATGTGGGATCTGCACCGGACCGTTATTTACTTTCAGCGAAGTTAGTGAAACAAGAAATATTGCCGCATTAATCTTAAATATTACCTCAATCTTCTTCCTCAGGGATGAGACCTTATATGGAAAGTGATACTATATATATACAATAGTAAAGAGGAGATGACCCAAGGTGAAGAAAGAGGTTGTAGAACGGTTTATTTCGTATGCACAAATGGATACCCAATCGAATGAAGATAATGAGACTTGCCCATCCACTCCGGGACAGATGGTTCTGGCCCACAAGCTGGTTGAAGAGCTTAAGGAAATCGGCATGGAGGAAGTCCAGGTGGACGAGCATGGCTATGTTATGGCGACACTCCCTGCGAATACGGATAAGGATGTTCCGACCATTGGTTTTTTAGCCCATTTGGATACAGCGACTGATTTTACCGGAACGAATGTGAAGCCACAGATTATCGAGAACTATGATGGTCAAGATATTCTTTTGAATAAAGAGCTGAATGTTGTATTATCCACAGCGAGCTTTCCGGAGCTGGCGGAATACAAAGGCCACACCTTAATTACAACCGACGGCACGACCCTGCTTGGCGCAGATAATAAAGCCGGTATTGCTGAGATTATGACCGCCATGCATTACCTCATTCAACATCCAGAAATCAAACACGGCAAGATTAGAGTTGCCTTCACACCAGACGAAGAAATCGGCCGCGGGCCTCATAAATTTGACGTAGCCGCTTTTAATGCTTCCTATGCTTACACTGTAGACGGAGGTCCACTCGGAGAATTAGAGTATGAAAGCTTTAATGCTGCGTCAGCCAAAATCTCAGTCTACGGCGTTAATGTTCACCCTGGGACTGCAAAAGGAAAGATGATTCATTCCGCCAAAATCGCCATGGCACTTCATCTCAGACTCCCTGCTGAGGAAGCGCCCGAATATACAGACGGTTATGAAGGCTTTTATCACCTAAGCTCTATAGAAGGCACACCTGAATTCAGCAAGCTGCAATATATCATCCGCGACTTCGACCGTGAGAAATTCGAGGCACGTAAAGCATATCTCTCAGCTGTCGTAGAAGAATTCAAAAACATCCATGGTGAAGAGAACATCGTGCTTGAAATGAAGGACCAATATTACAATATGCGTGAAAAAATCGAGCCAGTGCGTCATATCGTCGATATTGCCCATGAGGCGATGGAGAACCTTAACATCACACCGATCATCCGCCCGATTCGCGGAGGTACAGATGGCTCGCAGCTTTCCTACATGGGCTTGCCGACACCTAATATTTTCACCGGAGGCGAGAATTTCCATGGCAAATTCGAATATGCGTCTGCGGACAATATGGTAAAAGCGGTAAATGTTATCGTGGAGATTGCTAAGCTATTCGAACAGAAAGCCTAAAGCATTATCCGCATCACTCCTTTAAAACACCAAAAAATCCCTGTAGAGGCCGATCCAGACCTCTCAGGGATTATTAATGTTCATAGGCTATTCGATTAGCATCTTTCTTCCGGCGGCGTGTCCTTCCAGATCACGTTTTCTCCGTAATTTTTACCCCAATCATACATCAATCGAAGGACGGGAAGCAGACTTTGGCCATATGATGTCAGGGAATACTCTACTTTTGGCGGAACCACAGCGTACACTTTTCTTAGAACCAGCTGGTCCTCTTCGAGCTCGCGAAGCTGATTGGTCAACATTTTTTGCGTGATATGAGGAATTAGCTTCTTCAGCTCGCTGAATCGCTTTGTCCCTTCAAGCCCTAGATGCCAGAGGATAATCAGCTTCCATTTCCCTCCGATCACCGCAAGCGTCAATTCCTTCTCACAGTTAATTTCCTTCAAGTTTATGCGATCTTTAATCTCGGTTGCCATACCTAAAGCGCCTCCTCTCTCCTGTTATCATACTAACACAAAAACGAATAACCTCCTCATTGGAAGGCATTCGTTTCTGTACGTTCACTCTAAATTAGCATGCTTGCCGAACATTTGCTGATTCGTCTGCCCCGTCTTCTCCATCATTCGCAGAATAATAGCATCATAAAAGACCAACATCGTCTGTTCGAATAAAGAAGCCATCGGCTGGATCGTGCTGTAGCTTCCACTGGCCGGATCTTTTGGAGATCCCGGCAGCTTCACTGTGTAGCCCGCTAAACGTCCAACCGTCGAATCCGGCGCAATGGTAACGGCAACAACTTCTGCGCCTACCCCTTTGGCTTTCTCAGCCATAGAGATCAACCCTTTTGTCTCACCGGAACCGGAACCGAGGACTAACACATCCCCCTGTTCAATCCCCGGAGTCACCGTTTCGCCTACAACGTAAGCCTCTTTACCAACATGCATTAACCGCATAGCAAAGGCCCGTCCCATCAATCCAGATCTGCCCGCTCCAGCCACGAAGATCTTGTTGGACTGAAGCAGCAGCTCAGCCATTCGCTCAGTCTCTTCTTCATCAAGCTGAGATATGGAGCGCTGGAGCTCCTCTATAATTTGCTGCGCATATTTCATTGTAATCTTAAGCCTGACTAACTAGACGTTTCATTTCTGCTGCGGCAGCCTTTTGATCCGCTTCACCTGTGATGCCTCCGCCAACGATGACAAGATCAGGGTTCGCGGCGATCACTTCTGGAAGTGTGCTTAGCTTGATCCCTCCAGCGATAGCTGTTTTGGCCTGCTTAACCACACTCTTAATCGCATTTAAATCTGCAAAAGAATTTTTACCTTCCGCTTGATGGTCATATCCAGAGTGTACACAGATATAGTCTACGCCAAGTGCGTCTACTTCAGCCGCTCTTGTTTGGATATCCTTCACATTAATCAGATCAACTAGAATCTCTTTATTGGTTTTCTTCGCTTCCTCCACTGCACCTCTAATGGTAGAATCATCAGAAACACCAAGTACAGTAACGATATCCGCGCCCGCTTCCACAGCCTTCATCACTTCATATCCACCTGCGTCCATGATTTTCAAATCCGCCAACACAGTCAAAGCTGGAAAAGCCTCTTTGATTGCCTTCACTGCATGTAACCCTTCATTTATAACGATAGGTGTTCCAATTTCAACGATATCTATAAATTCGGCAACTTTTGAGACAACCTCTTTCGCTCCCGCAATGTCCACTAAATCCAACGCTAATTGTAATTTCATATTTATTTGCACTCCTTATTAATATATTTTAGTAAGTCATGTACAAATTGTAGTTCCTTACATCCCTTTAGGGAAGTAGGCACTTTATTGTGATGTAGTTACCTGGAGGATACTAATGTGCGGTTAAAGGGCTCTTTTCGACTTAAATTAAAAACGTTTTGTCATTTTTCTGTAAAAATACTGCATTTCCATGAAAGCTGTGCTAATATTACAGTTTGTTTATGAAATTTTAGGAAGTACATCATAATATAAGAAGGTGCACAATGAAGCAAAATAATCACCAGGAATTCAACCTGGTCAAACTGACCTGGCCGATTTTCCTCGAGCTATTCCTCTTTATGCTCATGGGCAGTGTGGATACTTTTATGATCAGTTCAGTGTCGGACGATGCCGTGTCTGGTGTCGGCGCAGCGAATCAGATCATTGCGATAGCAATTTTAGTCCTCAGTGTAATTGGTAACGGCGCAGCTATTGTGGTCTCCCAATATCTCGGTTCCAAAAAACCTCTGGAAGCCGCTCAAGTGACCGGCAATGCCATTACCCTAAACCTGTTAGTCGGCATTCTCCTAAGTACGTTTTTGCTGATATTCGGAGGGTCGCTACTGACTGCGCTGAATGTAAAAGGGGATATCCTCATTTACGCCAAAGCCTATATGAATATTGTTGGGGGCGGTATTTTTCTGCAAGCATTAATTAATGCTCTGGCGACTACTATCCGTACTCACGGTTTCACCAAACAGACGATGGTCGTATCCTTGCTGATGAATATCATTCACGTGGTGGGCAACTACCTGCTCATTTATGGTCATTTCGGACTTCCGGCGTTAGGTGTGGAGGGTGCGGCTATCTCAACAGTGATGAGTCGCTTTATCTGCCTGATCCTATTCTTCCTGCTGCTCTACAGAGTGATGGAGGTACGGGTGAAAGTAACCTATTACATTCATCTTTCTAAAAAATACGTGCTGCAAATTCTCAAAATCGGCATCCCGTCCGCTTTTGAATCCATCACTTATCAGTCGTGCCAGCTTGTATTCACACTGTATATTACTTATTTAGGCGCTGAAGCTATGGCTACCCGCCAGTACGCGCTTAATATTTCCAATTATATTTATTTATTCAGTGTAGCTGTCTCTATGGGAACTTCCATCGTTGTAGGACATCTCGTGGGAGCTAGACGACCTGATGAAGCCTATAAGCGTGTATTCACCAGTGTAAAGTGGGCGTTGCTGGTTACCGTAATAATAGATGCTGTGGTGATTTTCTTCCGGGTACCGCTATTCGGGCTTTTCACAGACAATGAGAACATCATTAGGATGGGGGCGCAGGTCATATTGCTTAGCTTCTTCCTGGAAACCGGGCGCACAACCAATCTGGTTATCATTAACTCTTTACGCGCCTCGGGCGATGCCAAATTCCCTGTATATATGGGACTGATCTCCATGGTCTGCATGAGCTTACCTCTTGGTTATTTCCTGGTGTTCCAACTTGATCTCGGGTTAGCCGGCGTGTGGATTGCTACTGCGGTCGATGAGTGGGTGAGAGCCGTCATTATGTATTTCCGCTGGAAGAGCCGAGCTTGGGAGAAACATGGACTTATCGAACACGAAGCTCCAGAACACTGTACACCTTCCGCTACTCCTGCAGCTGTAAATTAATATGTATATACAGAGGGTTCTTTAAGGTCATATCAGATCTTAAGGGACCTTCTATTTATTTACGCCAACATTACATAAAATTTGAGAATGAATGAACCATTCTACGTTACAATAGATAGAACATAATTCACAAAGCTAAAGGAGAGAACTTCATGCCGGAGGAAACCGGAATCCATGAGTTACTGACGCTCAAAACGATTGCGGAGACTTTAAACAGTTCCAATGAGCTCAGACCCATGCTCGACACAGTCATGGGCAAGCTACTTGAGTTAACCGGAAACACTGCAGGCTGGATCTTCCTGAGCGAAGAATACATGGAATATGAGTGTGCCGCTGATCGAGGCCTGCCACCTGCACTACAGCGCGACAATAAACAACCAATGCAGTGCGGAAGCTGCTGGTGCCTAAGCCGCCTATGGGACGGTCGGCTCGAGCATGCCGTTAACATCCTAAGCTGCAAGCGGCTGAGTAACGCCAGGCAGTATAACTGGGGCGACACGCTGGGCATCACCCACCACGCCACCGTCCCGCTGCATTCAGGTGAGCGTTACTTGGGACTTATGAATGTGGCCGCACCAGGCAAAGCACATTACGCCGACAGCGAGCTGGCTTTGCTGCAATCCGTGGCTTTGCAAATTGGCAGTGCTATAGAACGGATGCAGTTATATAGCACCGAGCAGCGCCGCGCGAATCTGTACGCCAAATTAGGCGAATTCAGCGCAGCTTTAAATCTAACCGCCAACCAATGTATCTCGCCCAGTATTCTGATCGAGAAAAGCGCCGCCCTGATTGGCGACTATTTCGATTGGCCCTTTGCAGCGATTATCGGGCAGCATGAGGGACAATTCGAAGTCCATGCTGCCTATGCGGCTAATATAATGCCGGAAATAGCTCCCTTCGAGCTCTCGGATTCTTTTAAAGTACGTCTAGGAGATATCGCGAAAGGACAACGCTTTGCGACATTAACCCCTGATGAAGAGCAGGAAATTACGAAGTCCTGCTGTTCTGAACAACCTGTCGCGGAGCATGTTGTGATGCTCGCTGTGCCCTTTCGGCAGATTGCCGCACAAGGTGCAGGAATTCTACTGATCACCTCACCTAAAGCACTAGCCTCCGCAACTGCGGATGGAGAGGTGCTTGAGGCTGTCGCTGAGCATATTTCCGCTACATTGGAAAGTGCTCAGCTTGGAGAGAAACGCCGCGAAATTGCGCGTCTTGATGAGCGGAATCGTCTGGCCCGTGACCTGCACGACTCCGTGAACCAGATCCTCTTCTCCCTCTCAATGACCGCCAAAGGCGTGGAAAGTATGCTGAAGCAGGAGCATATCTCCCATCCTGCTACTGAGGCTGTCCGCGATATTCAAGCTTTATCCCAGTCAGCACTCAAAGAAATGCGTGTATTAATTATGCAGCTTCGGCCTGCCGGACTGGAAGCCGGTTTATTGACTGCGCTGCAGGCTCATGGCCAGCAGCTAGGGCTGCTGATACAGACGCAACGGAGCGGTGTTCACGAACTTCCCCGCAACGTGGAGGAAGGGCTGTGGCGCATTGGCCAAGAAGCACTCAATAATGTACGTAAGCATTCCGGAACCTCTAAAGCGGAGGTATCTCTACATCTGAATGCAGCCGAGGTGGTACTGAGCGTTGCCGACCAAGGTAAAGGCGGGGCCAAACGGCGTTCTAACACAGACACTAATGAATCTCTTGGTCTGCATATTATGAAGGAAAGAGCAGAGGCCCTCTTCGGTCGTATTCATATCCACAGTGTGGAAAATCAGGGCACAACGGTTGAGGCAACCATACCTCTGCCCATCCAATCTACATAAAGTCGGGTGATCATAAATGACGATAAACTTATTATTAGTAGACGACCATGCAATGGTACGCCGTGGGCTGCAAGTATTTCTCTCCACACAACCCGATATCAAGGTTATCGGGGAGGCCTCCAACGGCCGCGAGGCACTGGAAAGAACAGCCGAATTGAACCCGGATGTCATATTAATGGATTTGCATATGCCCATTATGGACGGCATTGAGACCGCTCAAGCGCTGAGGATCTCCCACCCGCAGGTCAAGGTCATTGTATTGACCTCCTTTTCGGATCAGGATCATGTACTCCCGGCTATCCGCGTAGGAATCAAAGGCTATTTGCTTAAAGATATAGAACCAGAAGCGCTGGTAGTTGCGATCCGTAAGGTACATAACGGGCAAGTGGAGCTACATTCCGAGGCTGCCAGCCAACTGATGAATCTAATGGCGACTTCTACACTAGAGCAAATGGAACTTAATACTTCCGATCCGAACGGCCCAAACACAACACCTGCTGCAATCACCGGATTAGAGCTTCTTACCCCACGCGAGCAAGAAGTATTAGACCTGATTGCGCTCGGTATGAGCAACAAAGAGATTGCCAGCAAGCTGGTCATCACCGAAAAAACCGTTAAGACCCATGTCAGCCACGTTCTCGGAAAGCTAAACTTAGCGGATCGGACTCAGGCTGCCATTTTCGCATTGAAAGGCGGCTATAACGCCTAGAATCAAAACTCCTCTACAACTTTAGTCTTAGATGCTCAGCACAATGGCTGAGCGTTTTTATTATATATGTTCATTCCATGTGCTGATGTTAACAGAGGCCGATTCAACTATCATTGGTTTATAGCAACTGACCTCACATAGGAGTGGATACAGATGAAAGTGATGATCCTGACAGGCAGTAATCGAAAAGAAGCAACCAGCACGAAGCTGGCAGAACATGCCGCCCATTTCATTAGTCAGCAAGGAGAAAAGGTTAACGTGTTTGATCTCTACAAACGCCCACTTCCCTTTTATTCACCAGACGAGGCTTACACAGAGCATGAACATTTAAACGAGCTTAAACAAGAGATGTTAGCAGCGGATGCAGTAATCTTGGTTACTCCGGAATATCACGGCTCGGTAAGTGGCGTATTAAAAAATGCGATTGATCATCTAGGCCAGGCGCATTTCAACGGTAAAGTTGTGTTATCCACCAGTTCAGCCGGGGGAGCGGTAGGGATAAGCTCATTACTTCAATTGCAAGCCATCGTACGCAACCTGCACGGCATCAATACACCAGACTGGATCTCCATCGGTGGACTGCAACGCAAGCGGTTCGAGGTCGAGTACGACGGATACGAGGGCGGGCAAGAAATCGAAGATCGCATCCACCTAGTATTAGAAGCATTCCTGAACTTAGCCCGCAAAATCGACAGACCGGCAGGTGCTATCCAATGATCAAAGGACTATATGAAGCACATTTACCAGTAAGCAATCTTGAAGTATCCATCGAATTTTATGAAAAATTAGGTCTGAGAATGGCTTGGCGGGATGAAGAAACTGTATTCTTCTGGATCGAGGAAGGTCGAAGCTGGATTGGTCTTTGGGAAGGCCAGGAGGTCCAAACCCCATACCATCCGTCCTTGCGGCATATTGCCTTCCGTGTCACTTACGAGGATTTGAAGCAATCACTGCAATGGCTGGAATCGATTGGTGTAGAGGCTGTTCCGTTCCGCAACCGGACTTCTGTTGAGCCTTTTATCCGGGCTTATCAAGGAAATGCTTCTGTCTACTTCAACGACCCTGACGGCAACAGCTTGGAATTTATGTGCCACGTAGAGGTTCCTGAACATCTGAAGAATATCTCAGAGAACATAACCTTAACGGAATGGGAGAAATTACTGCACAGTAAATAAAATACTCAAACAAAAAAACAGCTGCTCCCGTCCAAGGGTCCAGCTGTTTGAGTATATTAGCTTCTTCGATTACTTAATCGAAATGCCCTTCTTCATGGCCTTCATGTCTGCATTCGTATTCACAAGCGTTGGCAGTATCTTCATACTTCTAGTCATGGGAGAGTTGCATTGCCAGCAGGTAGGTACATATTGAAAGGCGAAATTATCGCGCATCCAACCTGTGCAACCTTCCTTGGTACAGGACCAAATAGCTGTGTCTTCTTGCGGAAGTTCCTCCAGTGCTTTTTTACGAAAATACATAAGTACCCCTCCTTGGATCGAATCGAGACGATATCGCTACCCTATTAGGGGCAGATTCATACTATGAAAATAAAAAAAGCTGCCCTCAACTTGTGTTAAGGGCAGCCTGATTTTTAAACTACAGTTTTACAACGTTTTCGGCTTGTGGTCCACGAGCGCCTTGAGTTACGTTGAACTCAACGCGTTGGCCTTCGTCCAAAGATTTAAATCCGTCGCCTGTGATTGCGGAGAAGTGTACGAATACGTCGCTTCCACCTTCAACCTCGATAAAACCGAATCCTTTGTCTGCGTTAAACCATTTCACTGTACCTGTTTGCATGATATTACCTCCAATATTTTATTTAACACATGTCCTTTTATTCCTACGTAGTGTACGAACAAATAAAAATTCACACATTGGAAAAGGACTCATACGCACAAATGATAACCTTTTACAATATGTGAATTAAGGGTTAAATTTATGATTGATTTCATTGTACCACACTAAATCACTAAAAGCAATGCGTATGCCTATTTAATTTTCACTCCGGCTCTTATTGCCTATAAACAGCAGCAGCCGAGCCGGACGAACACCCATGTTAGTCGATATAACCTGCCAATCCTTTATCCATCAAGTAATCCATTTCTGCATCAAGAATGGTCTCTACTGTGATTTCATCCAGCTTCACATCACGTTGGGCAGTGACATAGTCGACCAGATCATCGCTGTCGATGTCTACCTCACCCTTGGCGTTCGCCTTGGCCTTATTGATAAAGGTCTGTTCATGCTTCAATACTAAGCGGATGATTTGCGGATCCACTTTGGTTTTGGCAGATAATACATTTACTAGCTCCTGCTCATTTACTTTGTCACTCATTTTTTAAATTTCATCTCCTTACAATTATTACACAATCATTGTAGCATATTTCGCGCTTTAACGCGTCATTACGCGAAGTATACCGCGGTTTATTCACACTTTTCTTATCATCCCAGCGTCTATAACGTTCCACTTGAAGTAAGTTATTTAATAAAAACAGTTGTGAGGAACATTGACTTGTGCCAAAATATAAAAAAAGTGTTGGACCAAATGAATACTAGAAAAGGCGGTTGAATTCATGAGCTCTGTATCTACCCAGCAATTAGACACAAACAGCAACAAGGCACATCGTTATATCGAAGACGTATACGCACAGGTTGTTGCGCGTAATCCTTTTGAGCCCGAATTTCATCAGGCCGTAAAGGAAATCCTTGAATCTTTGCTTCCAATCCTCGCTGCTGAACCTAAGTATCAGGAAAATGCCATTCTGGAAAGATTGGTTGAGCCAGAACGTTTGATTATGTTCCGTGTTCCTTGGACAGACGATCAAGGTAAGGTCAGAGTTAACCGTGGATATCGTGTACAGTTCAGCAGTGCAATTGGACCTTACAAAGGTGGACTTCGTTTTCACCCATCCGTTAATGCTAGTATTATCAAATTCCTTGGTTTCGAGCAAATCTTCAAAAATGCTCTTACCGGCCAACACATCGGCGGAGGTAAAGGCGGATCCGACTTTGATCCTAAAGGTAAATCCGAAGGCGAAATCATGCGTTTTGCACAAAGCTTCATGACTGAATTGCAAAATTACATCGGTCCTGACCAAGACGTTCCTGCAGGAGATATCGGTGTAGGTGGTCGTGAGATCGGCTACATGTACGGACAATACAAGCGGATCCGCGGAGGATATCCGGCTGGCGTATTGACTGGTAAAGGTATTGGTTACGGCGGAAGTCAGGCTCGGACAGAGGCTACTGGTTACGGTACAGTTTATTTCGTAAACGAGATGCTGAAAGCAAAAGGCCTTTCTTTTGAAGGAAGCCGCGTTGTTGTTTCCGGTTCTGGTAACGTAGCGATCTATGCGATCGAAAAAGCTGTACAGCTAGGCGCTAAAGTCGTAGCTTGTAGTGATTCCGCCGGATATATCTATGACGAAAATGGGATTAACCTCGAAACTGTCCGCCGCCTGAAAGAAGTCGAAAGAAAACGGATTAGTGAATATGTGAATGAACATCCTAACGCTGTGTATACTGAAGATTCCACGCAAATTTGGACCATTCCTTGTGATATCGCCCTTCCGAGTGCTACTCAGAATGAGATTGATGAAGCCATGGCATTGAAACTGATTGAGAATGGTGTAAAAGCAGTAGGCGAAGGTGCCAATATGCCGTCCACCCTTGAAGCTATTCATCAGTTCCAACAAGCTGGCGTACTATTCGCACCTGCTAAAGCTGCTAATGCTGGCGGCGTAGCTGTCTCTGCGCTTGAAATGGCACAAAACAGCATGCGGTTGTCCTGGAGCTTTGAAGAAGTAGATACGAAGCTGCATGAAATCATGGTTTCCATCTACGAACAATCTGTAAATGCATCCGAGCAATATGGACAGTCCGGCAACCTTGTTGCAGGAGCGAACATCGCTGGATTCAAAAAAGTGGCCGACGCTATGCTGGCTGAAGGTGTAATCTAAATAAATTATCGGCGCTCTAGTCACGAACGCCCGACATACAAAAGTCCCCGTAACCGGTCAGCAAGAATCCGGTTACGGGGACTTTTTGTGTGTCTAAGCGTTCCATCCGGGGATCTTCCGCAAATCCCCGTCCCAAATCGATTGAGTACTCTCCACAGTCGTATCGTGGGGTGAAGAAGCCGTACGAATGTAACAGGAATCTATTCCTATCGTTAGCGCCCCTGCAATATCGGTACGGGGATCATTCCCGATCATGATGGCTGAACGCAAATCCGCTCCATAATGTTCAACTAAATAACGATAAAATAGCGGATCCGGCTTACTCACTCCTGCTTCGGAGGAAATGGCAATGCCATCGAATAAAGGAAGAATACCCAGCATCATTAATTCTGCTTCTATAAAGGTTTTCTGGCCATTGGAGAGCAAAAACACCTTTTTGCCACGTTCTCTTAATGTTTGCAGAATTTCAACCACACCCTCATAAAGTGAGATATGGATCATCGATAATGTCCGCAGCCATCTAACCGTTTCATGTAACCACGCTTGATCCGGTTCCCCACCCAATTGACGGGCCACAGAACGAAACACATCCTCCATTACGAAATCTGGATACTGACAATTCCGTGCGGCTTCGGCGAGCTGTAAATCCCTCTCCCGCAGAAATTGTGCCTGTAGCTCACTTCCTGTTATGGACATCCCCTGATATCCGAAATGGAGCGATAATCGATCCCATACCTCCTGCTTCTCCTCATCTGTCTGAATATCGATTAATGTGCCATACAGGTCGAAAATATAAGTCTCGTACATCCACCGTCTTCCTTCCTATTATTCTCTCTGTGTTTTATCCCTTAGTACCATTGCCATTGCCATTGTCGGTGGTTGTCTGGCCCTCCTCCATCCGGTTTGACACCTTTTGATAGAGATAGGAGATGCCGAGCAAGCAGATACCAAAGCTGGCATAGGCTATGATTTTGCTGCCAGTATTCAGCAGACCCAAATCATAGAGCAGCAGCTTGCCCGTGGCCAGCAGCGTTAATCCAAGGCCGAAGCGCCGGATGTACACATACCTTTTGCGGAAGCCATACATGATAAACAGAACTGCTAATAGTAGATAAATGAGACTAAAAATTAACCCTGCATCACTCAATTGCAATTGCACTCCTAGGAAAGCGGTGATAATGCCAAGTAAATAAATCGCCATGAAAACAGGATAGATCTCCATACTCTTAAACTGGCGATTCAGCGCTGCAATCAGCAGATCACGTCCGCTAAACCAAACAAAGATATTAAAGATAATCAGTACGGCCAGTGCGATATAATCAGCTGCTGTATTTTGCGCGAAATTATTTTGCAGACTTGGCAGACCTACTGTAATCACTATACAAATGACGTAGCCAATCCCAAACAGAAGTCTCACAAAATATTTAACAATCGTGTCATACAGGACCTTCACCTTTGGCAGCACGTAAGCCAGAACCAAGGTCCATACAGCGGACAGCAGCAAATTATAGAAGGTTCTATGCGCAAAATCCTCCGGTACAACCAGATGATACAATCTTCCCGATTCATACAAGCCGTAGATCCAGAAATTTAATAACGCCGCATATTTGAACCACAACGCTAAGGTGATTTCATAAGGTTCGCTGCGCTGAAGAGCATCCTTACGGTTATGCTGAACAGCATACAACACCGCGACAATCAGCATGCCTGCTGTGATAAAGACATATTTTAGCGGGAAGTAGACATCTCTAAAATTCATCCATTGATAGTCTGCAACCCACTGCGTCGGTACATTTAGACAGAAGAATACTACAAGGCAGAGCATCATAATGCCCCAACCCGCCCTTTCCATCCCCTTAAAGCGGTTCAGATTGCCATACAGCGTAAGAACGACGCCCTCAATCAGCCAACCGATGGACCACCAAGCCGCTCCAAATTGAAATGGAATCATCAATATGCCGAAGGTCAGTGAAGTGGCATAGAACAGCAGCATGCTTTCTTTTTCCTGTGGCATCAGCTTCTCAAGTCCTCGACCCAGACCGAGATACAGCAGGCAGAAAAGCAACGCCAGTGCACCATTGTAATCCTTCAGTCCTGCATCCATAAATAAAATATACAAGGTGAGACAGCTAATAAACGTATTACATCCTAAGAGAGAGAAATCCCACCAGGACAGCTTGGAACGATATTTGAACGGGTACCACAAGGTAATTCCCAGATACATCGCAAAAGTCAAAACAGCATAACACATATTAATTCCGTTGCTATCCGACAAAGCTATTAATATGAGCATGGAGGGTGTATTAAATAAGTAGCTAATATAATTGACAACGTTCCAGCGTTTGCGGAAAGAAATCAATAAGATGAATAAATTCAATAAAAACAAGTAACCCATAGCCACATAAACCGCGTTGCCCGAAAGGCCAAACGCCCCCAGATAAGAGTATAAGGGCAGATATCCTCCGATTAAGCCCAGCGCACAAATACTCCGTGATTCATACCTTAAAGACAGGAGTACCGCAGTTAAAGTAACGAGTACAGACAAGGATAACCCTACATATATACTAATAATATCAAGCAGAAAATAGCTATAAAAAATAGAGCCATACAGCACCGAAATCCCGCCGCCAAGCAGCCCTAAAGCGAAGGTGCCTTTTCCTTTGCGGTATAACCACTCCCCGCCTCCCAGCATCAATAATCCCAGTAGAAAAAAAGCGCTTCCCTTCATATAACCTGTGAACCAGTTGGAATAGGTATACCGGAAGCCTGCCCCCACCGCCAAAATCAACAGTAGAATACCCAGCTTGTTAATCCAGCTTAGTCCAATCTTCATTTCGATCTGATTTTGTTTTCTTCGGCGCTTAAGCACCTCTTCACTGATCTCTTCCGAAGCAAAGTCATGTAATCCATTATCCATGCCCGAGTTGAGGCGAAGCTCCGCTTCCCTCAGTCTCTGCCGCTGTGCCAGCACACGCTCATTTAATTCTGCCGCCAACGCCCCGAGTCGACTGGATATCTCTGCTTGTTCCTCACCCAGCTGCCTGGAGGCTGTGTGGTACAGCTGCTGAATATGGCGTTTCGTCTCCACTTCAAAAGCCGTCAGCCGATCCGTATGAGCGTGGCTTCTAGAGGCAAAATAAGTCTGCAGCTTCTGCCTCGACACTTTAAGAATGCCCAGCTTTTCATCTAAAATTTGTTCCGTTAGCGCAACTCTTAGCTCAGTATTCTCTTCTTGAAGCTTACTTACCTGAGTCTTTAGCTCGACCAAAGCGAGCTTATGCTTCTCATATTGCTTCTTCAAGTATTCATTCTCGTTGACCAGATCGTGACTTTCATATTCCGCGATCAGAGCCTCATATTCCTTAATCAGCCCGTCCTGCTGTACCTTCATGAATCTCAGTCGATCTTTGAATGACTCCATAGCGCCTCCTTATGTGAGCGATTGTTAATACTTACATATTACTACATATAGCTGGGGGGTCTTATGCTTTTTTTATATTTGCAGTGAATGAAGATTACAATCGGGATGCAAAAAAACTGCAACATTTTGGAGGGGTGTCCCGTCAGAATAATAACAACACTAACAAAAGATTTTAAAAGGAGCTCACAACCATGAACAACATTTTAAAAACAAGTACAGTTCTTTTAACTTTGTCCCTAGCACTTTCTACAGGAGCAGCTTATGCTGCACCCACCACAACTTCTGCTAAAAATGAGGCTACACAAACCTCCGCTAGCGTTAATCAAAAGACGTTTGCGATTGAAATCAACGGATCGACTATTAAAGAAACAGGCTTCCAAAGCACAAGCGGTAAAGAGCCGATGGTACCACTACGTTCAATTACTGAAGCCCTTGGATTTGAATTAACCTGGAATGCACAGAATAAATCCGTTGAACTTATCAATGGCGCTGTATTCACTACAGTGAAAGCTGGAGAAGATCGTTATAGTATCAACAAAATGAATACAACACTTGGAACTGCACCACAATTGGTTGACTCCACTTTGTATGTCCCAGCTTCCTTTTTAAGCGAAGTAATTCATCAAAACATGACTGTGAAGGGAGATTCCATTGTGATCAACACAAATGCCGCCGAGCAGCACATGACTAAGACTGGTGTGATTACAGCAGTCTATGATGGTGGTAAATACCAATCCGTTCAAATCCAAGGTGTAGGTACGGATGGAATCGTATTAAATGTAGGGGAAGATACGGCTATTGAGATGGCTGACGGCACTAAAATTGCACTCAAAGATCTCCATATCGGGATGACAGTAAAAGCAGAACACTCCATGGTCATGACTATGAGTCTTCCGCCACAAACACCAACTTACAAAATCACCGTTCTGGATAAGCAAAAACAAGATGATCTTCTAGGTACTGCTGGTACTATTGAAGAAGTTCAAAAAGACGATAAGGGAAATATCAGTATCACTGTTAAAGGTAGTGGCCTGAGCGAATTGTCACAAAAAGAAGTAGTACTGCGCATTAGCGAAGACACAGTGCTCATTAACAAAGACGGCGAAGCTGTTAAAAGCAGCGAGCTTGTTAAAGGCACAAAAGTTATCGGATTCTACAGCCCAGTGCTGACCAGAAGCCTGCCACCCATCGGCACAGCTGTCAAAGTTGTAGTAGATTCTGCGCAACAATAAGAGAGACACTAGAGACATTAAAACAGCGATCCTTCCGTTATGGGAGGATCGCTGTTTTGCGTTATAGACTATAGGTTGGCTGACTCGCTTCAGCCGTTTTGTGAGGTAAACGAAAGCCGGCTGAACGCTTGGTCACACTTTTACTTGCCTTGCTGCAGAGTTTTAGATGATCATAATCGCGAGCCTTACGGACCCAGCTGACGTTATTTGCGAATTTTCTGCCTTCAGAGCAGCGTTTCGGACTCCAGCGCCACTATTCATTAAAAAGAGGGGCATATTCGATGTTTTTTATGCCAATAGCGTCAGTGGGGTCCGTTAGAATTACAAATGTGGTAAAAAGCTGCGTTAACGGTCAGCTGTGTCCGATAGCAGAGCAGATTATAGTTACTTCGTTCGCGCAACTTCACTCGAGTTGTCCGAAGTTGGAGGTCTAGCTCATGAATCGCTAGCCAGTATCAATTGCATCAACGCTAATAAACGCTCCAAGTTAACAGGCTTACTGAGATAATCTGTTGCCCCAGCCTGTAGGATTTTAGCCTTATCTTCCTTCATCGCTTTTGCAGTCAGTGCAATGATGGGAATATCCTTCTTTGCGGGCATTTGTCTGATCCGATTGATTGCCTCATACCCGTTCATCACTGGCATCATAATATCCATAAGAACGATATCTATAGAAGCCGCTTGCTCCAGTTCATACAGGCCGCTCTCTCCGTTAGTAGCTGTAGTTACATGCAGCCCGCGCTTTCTTAGGGTATTTGATAAAGCGAACAAATTCCGTTCATCATCATCCACGATAAGTACATGCTTTTGATTTAGAGAAGTGAAGTCAGTACGTATATCCTCAGCCGTTGTAGCGGCAAGTACCACTCCACTCCCGATCTCTTGAATAACAGTCGCTTGATCAGCCACTTCCTCAAGGCTTGGAGCCTCAAGCTGCAAAGGCAAATACACTGTAAAGACACTGCCCACACCCTCTTGGCTCTCCAGCGTAATTCTACCACCAAGTAAGGTTGCCAGCTCTCTGGATATGGATAAACCAAGCCCAGTTCCCCCATATTGACGTTCTGTATTTCCATTCGCCTGTTGAAATGCTTCGAAGATGATGGACTGTTTGTCTTCTGAAATCCCAATTCCAGTATCCTTGATGGCGAAGGCAATAAATACCCCAACACCCAAATCTGCCAAATCCAGCAGCTCGTCCTTAGTTGCTAAACGGATTTCCAGAGTGACTGCACCTTCCGCTGTAAACTTAAACGCATTGGACAGCAGATTTATAATAATTTGCCGCACCCTTTGAGCATCCGAATAAAACAACGGGGGTAAGTCCTCTCCTAGCTGTATGTGCAAAGGAATCTCTTTTTTATGAGCAAGCTGGCTGAAGTTCTGAGTCATCGCCTCCGGAATCTCCGATATATTTATCGCTTCAATTTCAATATTCAGCTTTCCCGCCTCAACCTTGGACAAATCCAGAATGTCATTAATCAACGCCAACAGATCTTGTCCCGAAGAATGAATAGCTTTTGAGAATTCAATATCCTCTTCACTTAAGGCTCCCGACTGGTTCTCCATAAGAAATTCCGAGAGCAGCAAAATGCCGTTAAGCGGAGTTCGCAGTTCATGAGACATATTAGCCAGAAACTCCGACTTATATTGTGAGCTTTGCTGCAATAACTCTGCATATTGACTAAGCTCCGTT
Organism: Paenibacillus sp. FSL H7-0690; assembly: GCF_037980415.1. NCBI lineage: Bacteria > Bacillati > Bacillota > Bacilli > Caryophanales > Paenibacillaceae > Paenibacillus > Paenibacillus sp. FSL H7-0690. The sequence continues at coordinate 6,677,022 of NZ_CP150281.1, forward strand.
CGTGCTTTTTCTGCCTCAACTGACTTTTGTTCTGCAAGCAGATTCTTATCTTCCAGCTTTCTATTCGTTGCATGCAGCGTCTCTGTCTGGATCTGCAGCTCCTCTGACTGAGTTTGTAGTTCTTCCGTATATACTTGAAGCTCTTCGTTAAGACGTTGAGATTGCTCCAGCAGCTGATCGATTCTCATACTGCTAATCGTGCTGTTGATGGCAGAGCCAAACGCATTCGAAATAGATTTCAAGAACCTGATCTGCAGTTCCGTAAGTGGAGCAAAGGAGGCGATTTCCACCACAGCAACTACCTCACCTGAGAAAGAAATTGGCAGCAGCAACAGCGACTTCGGTACAGAGGCGCCTAGCCCGGACTCAATACTGATATAACACTCCGGCAGCTCCTGTACATGCATCAGACGTGCCTCTTTAGCACATTGTCCAACTAGTCCTTCACCGATATAGAAGGTCTGCGAATCCGGGAAATTGCTGTTTCCGGCAAAAGTAGAGACTCTTTTTAAAAAGTCCTGCTCATGTTCTTGTGTCCGCACATATAAGGAACCATATGGGTAATCAATAACTTCTGCTGTTTTGCCAAGAAAAATGTCCCCCAGTTTCGGGATTTGTGTTATACCCTGATACCTAGCCAATAAATCGTTTGCGTTATCTTGAATCCATATCCGCTCTTGTTGCATGTCTATCAGATGATTCGTTGCTATGCTCAGATCTCTAATTTCATCATTTGTGGTAATCTCTATCCTTGTCTTCTTATCCTCGATAGAATCTAAACCCACAATCGTATGGGTAACTTTATGAATCGTACTAACGATGGCGCGTGAATTGATCCATGAGGCAATTATGGAAGTAACAGCTATAAATGCCCAAGCAATATAAAGAAGCTCAAGCAGAAATTTATTCTTGTCTGCTTGTCTAGCTATCAGGCTGTTAGTGTTCTCATTCATCGTCTCGCGGTAAGCGCTGATTTGATTACGAATCCGGTCCATTTGATCTTTGCCATCGTCTGAATTGAAGTATCTTAGGATCTCAGCTTCCTGTCCCTCTTTTTTTAACTGGATCAAATAATCACCAGATTGCTTGATCCACTGTTTAATATCACTTTCGATACCCACAAGTCGCTGAAGCTGAAAGGAATCATTAGCAGTCAGCACGTAAAGCTTATCATAATTAGCTTCCCATTCAGCCTTACCCAAATTGTAGGGCTCCAGATACTTGTTATCGCCAGTGATGACATATCCACGTTGGCCCGTTTCCATATCTAAAACATTCTTTTCGATCAGATTAGCCAAATTAGTAATCTCTCGGTCCTGATGAGAAATAAAGCTGGTCTCCCGCTGCAGCTCATTAATTCTTCCATGCATGACAAAAACAAATCCTAATAGACAGATCACGATTAAAACTGTAATTGACAGTATTTTATACTGCAATGTAAATCGGCGTTTGTTCACAACTAGCCCCCGTCCTGTCTTCTAACTATAAACCCCTTCCTATTCTACATCATTACAAAGGATTACTTGAACTACGGCTTTATTTATTCTTCTATGTAAGTTTTGGCTGTGGCTAATTTAAACAATTTCAGCAGGGTTGAAACACTTGTTTTTCCCGGAATAAAAAAAAACCCACAAGTGCCTTTCACCTTGAAGGGTTACCTAAATATCTAACTTAGCAAATACAAGTTTTCTTCTTCACACCAAGCTTCCCAGCCTGTTCAACCTTAGCGATATAATCAACAGCCATGGGAACTTTACAAGCGGTTTGTCCCATGTTCACCTGGACCTTACCTATACCTGCTGCGATCTTTGCTGTCTCCTCATGCAGTTCTGTGATACTGCTGCCCACCATAATTACGAAAGTATTCATCGTATAACGGACACGATTTCGCTCCTGATGAATAGTAGCACCCACTTGTTGTAACAACTCCCTAATCTCAGCAATGTCCAGCTTATCATCCGGTGTAATTGAAATGTAATTGGCATAAGTGCTCCAGCCGCAAATAGCTATTAGTTCATCTGAGGAACGAATCCACTCTCTCGCAAGTTCCAATCCATATGGACTCTCTGCGGCGAGAGGGGATACTATATATTCCACTACCGCATGCCAGTTGGCCGCCGAAGCCCAGCTTTGAAGCTCTTCCTTCGTCATAGTCTTAGGATTGACCGTTAGCCCAGCCAAATACATTGCATCGTAATTGCCTGTCTGATACAAAGCCCTTGCCAGACTCTGATCTTTTTTCACATCCTTAACCAGCTTCTTCATATCCCCTACCTTTACTCCAAATAAAGGTTCCACTGCGCCATGTCGTAAGAAGGTATGTTTCGTCTGCTCTGTACCCATCTCCTCAAGCTTGCTCATCACTTCATCAACAGTCAGATTCATTAGGACACTCCTTTATCTTCAATGTTCTTATCCCTTTACTGTTTCTCTTATGATCGGTTCACGACCTAACGTAACTCTGTTCTTCCCTGTATTCTTAGAGTGATATAACGCTTCATCCGCTTCCCGATATAAATCTTCGAAAGTCACCTCTCTACGCTCCGTAAAAGAGATTCCGATACTTGCGGTAAGATGAATGCTATCCTGTTCATTCAAGATTATCGTGTAATCACTCATCATTGTACGAAAATCCTCTGCTTCTTTTAAGGCTGCACGTTTATCTTCAGCGAAAAAGCATACAGCAAATTCCTCGCCACCTACTCTTCCAGCAATACCTTTATTCTGGTATACCTGAAGGATTTTATTCGAGAAATCAACTAACGCCTGATCGCCCGCTAAATGACCATAAGTATCATTAATTAATTTAAAATCATCGATGTCAAATAGCAGCAGAGCCAACCCTAATCCATCCGGGATCGTTTGATTCTGGACCCTTTGCATGAAATGCCTGCGATTATAAAGTCCTGTCAGATCGTCAACCGTTGCCTGATAGACCAGTTCACGCTCATATCGCTTTTTCTCACTATGATCACTAAACACAATAAGCATACCCTTATTCTCTGTTGCCGCATGTTCCGTAGCAATTAAAGAAACCCCATAACAGAGCTCCTCTGCGCCAGAACAAACTACCTCAAACTGTCCTTCCGTCCTCTGATTGTAATGAGCTGCAATGTCTTTGTGAGATTTCATAAAAAGATCAATGTTTATTCCCATCCAGTTATCGTTCGCTATTCGGGTAATGTCGTATAAAATAGCAGTCGCCGCATCGTTTATGCCAATGATATTATCATAACGGTCAGTCAGAACTACGCCGTCTTTCATGTGCTCTAGAATTTTGTTTTTGGTTAGAGGGAAGATGGTTAATTTGGAGCTAACAAAAAGTGCGAAATAAGCCGCTATAATCGCAGGCAAATAAGTAAACGCCGTAAAACCTGTAATGGTAATCTTCAAGAGGGGAAGTAAAAAGACGGAAATAACCGGAACCAGCAAACCCGCCAACAGCAGGATATTAGTCCGCAAATAAACTCTCGGGGTATTCAGTAGGGAAACTGCCAGCAAGCAGACCGCATATAGCCCAAAAAGCTGATCATACGCAATAAAAGCCATACTAAGGAGCGTAGGCTTTACAGCAATTCCACTAACACCCGCGACCGTCAGGACGGACACTTCACTGCGCATCAGATGATGATAGCTATCCGTAAAAATAAGAAGTACATCCATAACAATAGGGATAGAGAAGATGGCAAGCTTCACGGGCAGGCGCCCTGTGGAAGGAGATACGTATTCTTTTACCACAGCATAAGTAAAGAGCGCACTAAAAAAAAGCGGAGCCTGCTGTACATTCTTCCACCACAGCTTAGACTGAAAAGAGGGTGACATAATCTCTCCCGCCGTTGCAACAAATATAAGGCTGACTAACAGCATTAAGATCCACAAATAGCGTCTCCCTGCTAACTTACGGTGCCGATAGGAGCTGACGCCCATGTACAGACTTAGAACACTGCCCATTAATAAGTAATACGGATATCCCTGAATCCATGGCATGCCATATTTCTCCTATTTTTCAAGTCGCTCCTATCATTATAGCCTAATCCTTGGTACAAATGAATCAACAATAACAGCACATCTTATGCTTTAAATTTCACCCGATTGGAGAACATATATTTTCTGGCTAAATCCTTAAATGTTATTTTATCTTGTGCCGATTCAAAGAAACGTTTAGGGATAATCAGCGCTCTCTGTGTGGACACAAAAAACACAAACAAGTTCGTAGTTTCACCTATCTTATGTATCTCTTCCCACTTCACTTGCCCAGTGCCCGCTTCGGAAAGATAAGATATGCCTTCATCTGAAATCGTATAATTTTGCGGTTGCTGAATTAGGTTATCTGTTTTGAACGCCTTTTTCGATTTTTTGATCAAGCTTGCCTTGGTCATATACCATAAGACAGCGGCAAGAATTATAGCAGTCACAGCAAGGATTGAGATGCTTTGAGTACTGTAATCCTTAGTAATTAATAACAAAATCATAAAGTAAGCGACTACGCTAAAAGAGTTGAGTATAATCCGGCTATTCAAGCTGAACCATAAGTTAAACTCCTGAACGTCTTCACTCTTTAGGACTGTATCTACTTTTATTACATTTTCCATCACTGATCGCTCCCTCGACGCCATGTATATTTTTAAATTCATCTCATTTTAACATGCCTGAACACAAAAAAGGGACATCCCCGAAGCGATTGCTTCTACATGGGTTGTCCCTCTTCAATCCGTAAGGATTCTTATTTCTTTTGTGCAAGACGTTGTTTGAACTTATCAACACGGCCGCCTTGTTCTGTATCTCTTTGTTTACCAGTGTAAAATGGGTGGGATGCTGAACTTGCGTCCACACGGAGCACTGGGTAAGTGTTGCCGTCTTCCCATTCCATAGTTTCATTGGATGATTTAGTAGATGCACTCAAGAATTTGAAGCCTACGCTTGCATCCAAGAAAATCACTTGGTTGTACTTAGGATGTATGCCTTCTCTCATTCTGATCGTCCTCCTTCTGAATAAATTCGTGGAGCCTTTATGGTAAATTATCCAAATGATCTGTAGGTTTATATATAGAATAACCTAATAAACGTAGGAAAATTCGTAAATCTTACGATTTAGACCACCGCTCCATCATACGCTTATTTAGAGCACAAAGCAACTAATATTCAAATTACTAATTTTTCCATAACCTTTCAAAGCCTACCCATAACGCCGGAGGTTAGAGCGACTTCACCATTCCTCCATCGACTAAAAGAGATTGTCCCGTAACATAAGTATTCGCAAAAGAGCCTAGAAAAACAGCAGCCTTGCCGAATTCTTCGGGCGTGCCCAATCTTCCTAACGGGATTTGCAGCAGCGCTTTCTCTTGAATCTGCTCCATAGGGATCCCCTCTGCTTGCGCACGTTTGCCGTCTAGTTGAAGAATCCTGTCGGTTGCAATACGCCCTGGTGCGATCGTATTAATTAAAATGCGATCCGCAGCCAGCTCAGTAGCCAAGCTCTTGGTCAAGGCATACACGCCAGCGCGAAAAACATTGGAAAGAATTAACCCCTCAATAGGCTGCTTGATAGAAATCGAGCTTATATTAACGATTCGCCCTGCCCCAGAAGAGCGCAGATGCGGCAGTGATTCACGGATCAAACGAATGGTACTCATCAGTGTGAGCTCAAACCCCTGGTTCCAATCCGCGTCTTCCATATCAGCGAAACCTCCGCCATGAGGACCCCCCGCATTGGTCACTACAATATCAAGCCCACCGTTTAGGGCTACAGCCGTTTGAATAGCATGTACGATATCCTCTGGGACAGTCACATCCATCTGAACCATGTTCACCTGCTGTCCTGTGGCTGCCTGAATCTCTTTCTGTGCGTCTACAAGCTGCTCCATACTCCTGCTGGCGATCATTACCTTCGCTCCCTCACGGGCGTACTCCAGCGCAGTTGCGAGTCCTAATCCTTTACTTGCTGCGGCTACAAAAACTGATTTCCCACGAAGTCCCAAGTCCATCATTAATGCCTCCTTCTTAATTAAACTCCCAACAGCTAAGACTTAAATTGCCATACTGATAACTTCGGTGCAGCAGCTTCGCTTCTTTCCCTTTATCGCCAGCTCCCATAGCTATTATCAGAGGGATAAAGTGCTCATTAGTCGGCACTGCATCAACGCCATAAGGAGCAAGCTCCTGATAGTTAAATAGCGACTCTGTATCCCAAGCTTCCAACCTGTGCTGCAGCCAGTCATCGAATGTCTCCGCCCATTTCTCGACGTTCTCCATTCCCCACTTCACGTTACGCAAATTATGGACGGTTCCACCGCTCCCAATAATCATAATATCCTGCTCACGCAGCTCAGATAAAGCCTTACCCATTAAATATTGCTGTTCATTGGACAGCTCTCGATTAACTGACAAAGACACGACAGGAATATCTGCATTCGGATAGATTAATTTAAGAATAGCCCAAGCTCCGTGATCTAGTCCACGCTCTGTATTAAATTTGCTGACAATCCCATTCTTGTGGAACAGAGACATAATTTGCTGTGCAACCTCATTGTCCCCTTTGGCAGGATAAGTCATTCGATACATCTCATCTGGGAAGCCATAGAAATCATAGATGGTGTCGAAAGTCTCCATAACTCCAACCGATTGTGTGTGTTCTTCGAAATGTGCAGAAAATACAACAATCGCTTTCGGTTTGACATTCCTCTCAGCGAGCTCCCCAAGAAATTTCGTATATGCATTGTTATCAAGTACCAGAGAAGGAGCACCATGGGCAATAAAGTAAGAAGGTATCATAGTTTATCACTCCCTAAGTTCTGCCGTAACCAAGCGATCAGGTCCTGCTGATTCTGCGGTAATACCCCATGATCCGAAGGATAAGTTTTAAAGGTTAATAATGGGGTTAGACCTTCGAAATAAGCGGCTGTTTCTGTCCCCACTGAAATTGGAAATACAGAGTCATATTCACCATGCGAGATGAAGACCGATACCTCCTGCACACTCTTCAGCTCATAATCCGTCTTCACAAACCCCGGAACATAACCGTTCAGCGCTACAATTCCCCGAAGCGAATTCCCCATTGTAAGCGCGAGAGTCATGGACAAAATGGCTCCTTGACTGAAGCCAAGCAGATAACGGTGTTTAGCATCTATAAGGTATTTGTCGGTGGCGTATTCGATAAACTGCTGCAATTGCGATACAGCCTGATCAAACTGCTCGCGGATGGGATGACCTAGACTTTTGAGATCATAATATTGAAATCCTGCCCCTAAAATCATATTTCCCCGAATCCCGATAATAATAAACTCTTCAGACAAGGACTCAACAAGCCCGAACATATTCTTCTCATTGGAACCTTTGCCATGCAAGGTGAAGATAACCGGATAAACCCGATTCTCATCGTAACCGGAAGGTAGACTGACATCATATATATAAGGTGCCTTCATACTAAACACTCCTTCAAAATATTTGTAATACAAAAATAATATTTGTAAAGATAATATTATAAACCTCTAGCTAGTATGTCAATTAATAATTTGTTAATATAAAAATATATTTGCTATTACTAATATTAAAAGGGGCTTTACTAATGAATATAGGTTCAAACATTCGTACAATCCGTAAAAGAAAACATATTACGATTGCCCAAATCTGTGAAACTACTGGCCTGTCACAAGGTTTTATGAGCCAAGTTGAGACTAATAAGACCTCTCCTTCGATTGCAACCCTTAGCCTGATTGCGGATGCGCTGAACGTTCCGTTGGCTTATTTGCTGTTAAAAAAGGAAGAGCGGATGCAGGTGGTACGCTCCAAGGAGCGGCAAATCACCAGTAGCGGAAGTGATAAACTGCAAGTTGAGCATTTAAGCTCGGCAGGTGGTGTACGAATGGTGCTTGTCCATTTCCCTCCGGGTACTTCTACGGGTGAAACTCCGCAGGCGCACGAAGGCAAAGAGGTCCATTTAGTAATAAAAGGTGAGGTTTATGCGGAGCAAGGTGAAGATTTCGGGATGTTCCAAGCGGGGGATTCCTTTAGCTGGAATGCCTGTGTGCCACATCTGGTCATAAATAAAGGCGATGAGCCGGCAAGCGTGCTCATCGCCATCCATACAGAGGCTGATAGTGAAACCGTTGATTTTTAAGCTGGCCTACACGTCGTACTCCAGCTGTTTTTTGGCCTGAACAATGAAATCCAGCGGATTCTCAATCGTGCCGGCTTGGTATTCGACCGCCCCAATCTTAAGACCCAGGCTGACCTTATATTTTCTGGAGAAATTATTGTCATTCAACTCCTGAAGCTTGAGCTTAATCCGCTCGATCACAATCTTCGCCCCATCACTGTCTGTGAACAGCAGCAGGCCCCATGTTGCTTCATCCTTATCTAGCAGATAGAGTGCATCATTGGTACGAATACTCGCCTGACTAAGCTGAGACACGTCATAGATAGCTTCTGCCAGCTGATCTTCAGGAATGATCCGTCTGATCTCTTTCCAATACTTCACCTTCACCACTAGCAGGGTGAGCGGAATCTGATAGCGGGTCGAAATGCTTGTAAATAATGTAGCATCCGTCTGAAAAGAAATACTGTTCCGCAAATTTGTGTTTTCATCTACGATAGCCATATTGGCAGTCTTTTTGCGTAGCTGCTCATTCTCCACCTGCAAATCACGGCTGCTTAAAGTGAATACCCATAGAACGACCGTTAATAGCGGAGTCATAATTAGCCAGAAATAAGTATTCAGGCTAATCGTTTCCCCCAGCGTTATCGTCTGGTACATCGTGTAGAATCCGTAAGCAAAGATAAACACCAGATTCAAGACCAGACCCGCAGTGACCGTCGTAAAATACGTAACAATGGCCAGAATAAAAGCCACCGTTAAAATGATAATATTCTGGAGGTAATCATCCGGTGCACCCGCAATAAAGACGATACAGAGGAACGATAACACCAGGAATGATAAGAGAGCGATGTCCGACACTAAGCTGCGATTACGTCTCACGCTTATCACCACGTTTCTTCATGTGTTTGCGAAGCAGCAGGATCAGCGATAGAACCACCAGCGTCAGCACCAGTAAAATCACGATGATAAAACTGAGTACATCCGACCGTTCCATTATTTTCTGGGCCACAGAGTCCTCGGCTGCTCCAGTGATTGTTTTGAAGCGGTGTGCGCTGACATTACCGTCTTTATCAACGATTGCACCATCGCCAAACACCTTCCACTTGTCCCGTTCTGTAGCGAGCAGTTTAGATCCTAAGTAATACTCTTCCGAGCTGACCCCTGTAACCGCGAGCAATGCACGTCCCGCCTCAAATGGCGAATCAATCAGCTGCAGTGTTCCGATTCGTGCGCCGTATTGCTCTTCAATACTCATTTTCTCATTGGAGCGAATTGTGGTTCCATCTCCGTTATATTGAAAATAAAGCTTAGTATTCTGATCACGGATCACCTTATTATTCTTATAAGCACCAATAGCGATGATATTATTATTTTTCAAATGATCGGCGCTGACAGAATCGGTATAGAACTGGATATTCCCTATATTTCCGCTGGCATATTTACCAAGCAGATTAAAGATATTCGATACACTTAAATAGGCGTAATCATCCATTTGTTCGGGCAGTACAACCGCCACATGATTATAGATCCCATCGCGAATGAACGGATATGGATAGTTATTAAATAAGAGATCCGTGCGATCCTTCGTATTCAGCTGCATTACAGAATCTTTACTGATATAAGCCCACGGCATTTGGTCCCGATCGATAATACATCTGGCTCCTTCGATCTCCAAATCAAAAGCCACTGTCACCGAGAAATTTCCGGAGATATTCAAGTTCTGAGGCACCGAGAGATTAAGAATATCGCCATTCGCCAGTTCCTTAGTCAGCTTCTTACTGCCAATCGGAGTATTGTTGATGCTCACGGTAACCAATGAACGAGTAAAATCCAAATTCTGTGCATAACGGAAATCCAATCTGATTTTACCGGAATCGGCAATCGAGCGGTTCGCTGGCAATGAAATAAAATACGTCTGCTCCTGATGATGTGCCCCGGTCAGTTTATCACCTGTCTCAGTGAACGTGATGTTAGAGCTAATCGAAAGCGCAGGTGCTGATACTTCTGTAGCATCCGTTACTGTTTTCAGATCACTAGTGATCTGCCCGATCAGCTCTGGATTAGCAATCAAACGACCCGCTTTAATCAGCAAGTTCTCATCCTTCGAGGTTACAACCAAGGTGGGCTGGGTATCCTTATTCACTAGCTGGAGCAGCGCGTGCGTACCCAAATCTTCAGTGGAGCTTAGCTGAGCTTTCAGCCCGCTTGGTACTCTGTCATACATAGCTACCAGTACAACTACGCCCTTATTCTGCACAGTGTCTGCCCGGTAGGGAAGCAAGGGAATAGTCTTATCATTTAACGTAATCCCCTTAACAAGCCCGGAGAGAGCATAAGTGGCTGCTTCCATTTCTGCCGCTGTGCTTTTGTCCGGTACAGTCAGAATACTCTGATTCTTCGTTAAGGTATCTATCCCGGCGAATCGCTCGCTGAAGTCACTGATCCCTCCACTCAAGGGCTTTGCGGTATAAATCACGTTAATACTGGACGTATTGAACAGATGCAGCCAATTATCCGACGTTTCATCGACCGAACAAAAGAGGTCATCTTGACGATCTGTCTTTAAATAGCCCTGAATGCCCAGCGTATTCGTCCCTTTTTTCAGAAACCCCTTGGGCGCCACAAGGGTCAACAGCTGTTCGCCGTTGTCTTGTAGTGACGGACGAAACGTATAGAACGGGCTGCCGTTTAGCGTTAAGGTAACACTAGAAATCTGCTCTTCGGTAATTTGTGAAATTTGAAAATGCAGTTTGATCTTTACTTGATCCACATTCCAATAATCCAGAACCTCAAAATATTGCTGCTGGGCACTCGAACCTGTTAAGGACGAGTCCGTTCCCGTAAATGAGGTTGTGTAAGTGGACTTATGATCCTGCGGCAACGTCTCTGCGGCAGCAGGATGGATTGGAATTAACAAAAGGGAGAGGCAGGTTAACAGTATAACCAGCTGTTTTTTTATCTTCATGTTCTGTTTCTCCTGTGATTACATTTTTCTCATATGACTTTTTGGTGCCTCGTTAGTAGCGCTCCGTCTTATACCATTTGGCTTCTCTTTTGAAGATGAGGTCTTTCAGATATAGATATAATCCGTTAGCCGCGACAACCATCCACAGCTGGCAATAAGACACATACATCAACATTACAATCCCTAGATTGGACAAGCTCATCTCGCCCTTTTCTGTCGTTAGCGTGATGAAGGTCCCCACAACGAAAAGAATAATAGCGAGCAGCCATAAGAAATTACTAAGACCTGCAATAGTAGTATGCACATAACCCAAAGCATGCAGGATCAGCAGCACATCCGAGGTGATTAACGACAGCAGCAGTAAGAAGTAAATGGATAGAAAATAAAGAATATCGAACCGCACCTTTGCGGCCGATTTATTGAACAGCAGCGGAATATTTTTGACAATGACATAAATATTGCCCTTCGCCCAGCGGGTTCGCTGCTTGAACCAGACCTTCAGGGTCTGTGGTTCCTGCTCCCACGTGACGGATTTCGGCTGGAACTTGATTTGGTAACCCATCATATAAATCCGGAAGCTGATTTCTGTATCCTCGGCTATCGCTTTAACATCCCAACCACCGATGCTTTCCACAATTGACCTGCGCATAATGAAATTGGTTCCCGGAATAGTGCAAAGCTTGAACAGCTTCCAGCGTCCCGCTTGAGCCATCCATTGAAAGGATAAGGTCTCAATATTAATGAACCGGGTCAGTAAACTTGCATCACGATTACGGGTCCGGAACTTCCCAATCACCGCACCGAGGCTGGAATCATGCATGATCTCAGCAACCAGATAACGCAAAGCTGTTTTCTCCGGAGTATTGTCGGCATCATAAATGGCGATTAGCTCCCCTTTACAGCTGGTAAAGCCTATATTCAAGGCGTTGGATTTGCCTTTGCCTCCTGTAACTGCATCCGTATTAATGACTACCAGCTGACGCCCCGGATTTCGGGATTGTATGCCCGCAAGCAGCTCGGCACTGTTATCAGAGGAGTTATCATTAATCACAATAATCTCATACCGATCTTGCGGATAATCCAGCGCCAGCAGAGATTCAACCGTCTTACAAATCACTACCCCCTCATTGTGAGCGGGAACCATAATTGAAACAAAAGGATATTCGCCCTCTATCTCTGGTATATCCTCATTTTCGGATTTAATGTAATATAGATAGCCCGCGATAATGAGGGTCACATTCACCAGCAGCAGAGACCAAATACAGATCACCGCAATCACCATCAGCACGTCTGAAATCGTCATAGGGTCCTCCAAATCACGATTAGTTGTCTCATTTCAAAAACTTTCTGCGATATAACCGGTATCCGATCATCAACAATCCGCCAAACAGCAGCAGAGAAATCATGATCACAACAATAAAAAATTGATTCTGAATATTAAAAAGTCGGGTGAAGCTCTTTTGCTGCTCCTCTGTGTAGCGATAATCGCTATCCACTGTTTCCGGTGTATAGTCCAGGCTTAGAGGTTGTCCATTAATAGAAATCATTCCATCTAATGAGGAGATTGTGTTCTGATCAGTAACGACCTGATGCTCTTCTTGCTTATAATCGGCAAAAGAAACCCAATTCCGTTCCAGACTTTGCAGCATTTCTTCAAGCTGACGCTCATCCTCGGGCATGTCGACGGTGATTACAGTATCCATCGGCAATTGCGGTATCACTTTATTGGATGTATGCAAAGCTTGAAGAAATTCCAGCGGAACGCTATATAAAGAGGATGGAAAGGATTTAGAGGTGTCGCTCTGCTCCATATAATCAATCTGTTCATCCGGATACAACACCACGGAATCAAAAAAGCTCATCCCCGCTTCTGAATACTCTTTGTCATACGACCAATGCATTTCTGCTCCGACTCCAAGCGGCCCAAGCCCGTTTTCGGCCAACAGATTGATGAAATCATTCATCTTTCCTTTAAGCGTATGGTCACTGGAGCTTATCGTTGGCATCACCACTGGGGCATTGACCAGAATGCTTCCATTGCTGGATTGCACACTTTTCATAGCCACTAAATAACGCTGCATGGCCGGATAGTCGGTATTGCTGAACACAGGCCGCACACTTGCAAGAAACGGAATCCCCAGTTGATACAGCCGCTCACCCGTTTCTGCCAGCAGTCGCAGATCGGAGAAAGGATAGATTTCTTTGATCGCAAGGTACATTTTAGGAGCAGCAGCAGTGATATGTAGCCAATCCTTCAGAACATACGCCATTCCTAGCGTACTGATATTCCCTTGTTCAAAATATGGGGCATATGTATCATTCCCCTTACTCACAGCGTACGGTGCTTGCAGACCCTCCTCCGCAAAAGAGAGTTTCCCAAAGGATTTGACCGCCTGACTCGCTACAATATAAGGCATATTCTGCACCTTAGCTTGAATTCCGGAGAACTGTCCAATTTCGAGCTCAGCACTCCCGTCATAGATCACATCAGTGGTTAGCTGTAACGCCTTCGTTAGACTAGCGGGTGGGTTGTACCCTATATGCAAATATTGCCCCTGATAATGCTCCCAATCCTCTATATAGGATTTATTCGTGATCGAAATATCCGCTTCGTTACGGACCATGATCACTCTGGAGTAATTTTTCAGCATCCCCTGCTCGTATTGATCTAGGCTTCGAAGTGTAACCTTTGTCGAGTAAGCTGCCAGCAGACGTTGAAGTTCAGTCACATTTCCATCCTTAGAGGTCCCCTTGGCAAGGCTGTCATAGAGCAGTAAGACTTGTTGTGGCGATGCAGCAGATTGAACAGGAGTGGCGGGAAGCAATAGGATGGTTAAACTCAGCGTCAGCAGCAATATACAGTATAAGATCCCTCTGCGCTTCAAACACTCACATCCTTTTGAGGCTTTGTAAATGGACTAGACATGGTGGGGCTCTCGTTAACCGGCTTTTTGCGATTTTTGGAGAATCTGCGTCCGATCACACTAGATACTGTCAGAAAGGTCACCAAATCAAAAGATAAAGTGAACAAGAATTCATGCTTGGAAATGTCGGCATCACCGGCACCGATAATCGATACAAAAATGCCTGAAAGACCAATGCCTATCGTAGCGACAATCAATACCATCCGCTGCAATCCTCTAAAATTGCGTGCCTTAATGGCTGTTACAAAGGAAGGCATATACAGACCGATGACAAGCACTGTCCAAAGGAAGATAAAACCTATCGTTCGTGGTGCTAAAGCTTTTTTCAGCTGACTGTATCCAGTAAAAAAGTGACTCTGTGCTCGAAATTCCTTCCCAACAGATTGCTCGTAATTGCCCATCGCCGCTGGTTTAATCGAGAATGCACTTTGAGCAGCTACATTAAGAATCGAGTTAAGCTGATCCGGATTCGATATATAGTATTTAAGGATCGAAACAAATCCGTAACGACTGTAAAAGTTCTCTTGGAGGATTGGTGAATTCACATCAATAGTTCCGTATTTCTCGTAGTAAATGCTGTTCTTCAAGATGGCATATTGTTCATCAATATCGAATGACTTCAGTGCCTTCTCCGGATCGGTGGAATCCTTCAGCACCCCTCGGGTCATGGCATGGAACTGGTTAATATTCACGAATTCATCCGAGATATTCAAATAAGTGAACACACCTGCGAACAGGATCAAGGCAAGGGAAACCAGGGTCAGAATACGAAAGATCTTATCCCTGCGAATCCAAAGGATTGAACACCCCAGAACCGCAATGATTATACCCACTGGCGCATTTTGCTGTTTGGAAGTAGTCAGGATGATCGTACTGATCAAGAACAGGGCCAGCAGCACATAGTCATTGTATCTTTTTTGATATAACAACAACCAAGCTGCGAACATAGTAATCATCGTGATCATCACGACGCTCTCGCCGTAAAAGGAGTTGAAATAAGCGGTATACCCGGTATCTCCAAATATAAAAATAGCAATACCTGCAGTGACCCATCCCTGCTTGCGGGTCATCCCCCATGTAATAGCCTCTATTAATAAGTAGATCGCCGCAGCATATAAAATCGTGTAAATGACTGCTTGAAACCGGATATCGAAAACCTCGCTGCTAAAAAACAGCTTATTAAGTCCAATGGCCAGCTGAATAAATAGGGACTGTGAAGAAAATAATGTCGCGCCATTCTCATTAAAATATTGAAAGATTCCATATTGCTTTACAAAATAACCAAAGTATTGCTCGTCATAATCCGGCAGATTGAAATAAATTCCGTTACTATAGATGCTGCGAAAAAAATCACCATTATCCGCCATTCCGACATACGGGGCGGTAAATAAGGCGATGATGGTTATAAGCAACACTCCAACAGCAGTGATAAAAGCCGGGGACAATGGCAACGGTAGGTTAGCGAGTGTCATCCCCTGCCTCAGAGGTGATTTCACCGTGTTGTTTATCATGCAGATTCACCTTCGTTACTATAGGTTTAAATTAATAGACATAAGCCAATGCCGCCATCAGATTGTCAAAGGAATAGGCTTGGCCACTAGCTACATCGCCGAAGCCTCCATACAGTGAGCTGCCGGCATCGGTTATTCTGAACTCGTTCATTCTTTCAATGCTTTTGCGATAGAGTGCATCGTCTCCGATCTCGGCACCAATCATAGCCGTAATGGCGTAAATGGCTGTTGAGCGAATATCGTTAAGCGGCTTTCCCTCACGCGAATATTGTCCATATAATGTGCCAGCCTCGACCTGCTGCTTGATAAAATTAATGCTGGAGGATTTCTGCTGGTCTACCTCTGCCAAAGCCAGAATAGACAGTAGCGATTCTACTGTATTGATATTCTCCGAACTATAGGTTCCACTCTCATAATTAAACCTTGTTTCATAGAAGGGAAACTCATCTGATAAATATCCATCTTTCAGAATAACGCTCATATTATTCAACAAAAAGTCACGAGATTCTCCAGAAACCGACAATTTTTGCATTGTACCTAAATCAATATAACATAAAGTAACGAATGTGTTGGTTTTTTTGTAATTTTCATCATAGAAGTCATACATATATCCATTTTTTACATTATAGTTATAAAACCTCTCACCATACTTAGCCGCTTCTTCTGTATATTGTTTATCTCTAAACGTATCCCCCGCTTCATAAAGCGCACGAATGATACGTAAGTCATCAACGGCAGCATTCACAGGATATAATTTCTGCTGTTTAGGGCTATATCGGTAGCTAAAACCACCCTTCATATCAAAGGTTTGCTTAGCCAGCGCCCATTCTTCTGCAAATCGCTCTTTCTCACCACTCCGTACGGCTGCCAGCATCCTCAGAGAGGCAGACTCACTTAGAATCTCATGGCCGCTTGCTGCTTCCCCGGATTGCTCTGTTTCAATTAAATTCGTATAAACACCGGACGAGCCGGTAAGCTTCGTAACAATAAATTGCTCTAAAGCATCCAATTCCTGTGAAGGGTCCCCCATATCATTATTAGCCGAACCCGTAGGATTCGGTGGCTCTGTTGTATGAACATTTGCGGAGGGCGAGGGTGTTGATGCCGGTATTGCTGTTTGCTCACATGCTGTTAATGCTGTAAAACCTGTAAGTACCACTACAGCAACAGCTATCTCTTTCCTCAAAAAATCACCTCCCTAAGCATCTGCTTATATTGCCTAGTATTATCTATAACGGTAATATACATCACATCCTTAATCCAAATGTTAAATTTATGAAACCATTAGATGAAAAAAAAGAGGCATCCACACGCCTTCTGACGAGCAGATCCTCCTTTTTCTGTCATCTACTTACTTTATTCCATACGTTCCCAAAAACGATGGGCAGTAATGGCTGCAACGAAGCTAGCCGCGAAAACTTCCCCACCATCGCCTATTATGACTCCCGGTCTGCTTCTATGTTCATCTGTTGCAAGCAGCTCAGCAAGTATTGTCGTCATCGCGATAGGTTTAAAATGTGCATAGGCTTGGTTGAGGAATAACGCTGCATCTTTATGGAATTTCTTGCGTTCCGCATTTCCACCAGCCGCATAAATCGCATCGAAGAGCACCGAATCTGTAGTGGACAAGGTATGGATGACTTCAAGCTCTGTGCCGCTTGAGCCTTTAATAAATCCAAGCTTATCACTGATTAGCTCCGGTTGTATCCCAGCTCCCATAAGCGTGTCCAACACAGGCATTACCGCAGCTTCATCAAAACCATCTCCGATAATCACGCCTACTTTCCGCGTGTTGGGATGTTTTTTCGTATTAGCCTGACTTAAGGCAGGGGAAGCTTGAGTGACCTCGGAACCGCCAACTTCTGGAGCCGCTACTCCAATGGCTTCTGCCACAGGTACAGCAAGCTCGGAGGTAATGTTAGCAAGCATATTTACGACCTGCTGTCGGACCGACTTACTCTTAACCTTTCCAAGCTCAAAAGAATAAGCTTCGATAATATGCAATTGTTCCGGAGGGCTCATACTATTCCAGAATAACTTGGCTTGTGAAAAATGATCCTCAAAGCTTTTACTCCGGCTGCGTACCTTACGGCCCTCAACCTTTTCTTGATAATGCACATAACCGCCTTCAGCCTCTGGGACAGGTCTCGGCGTATTTTGGGCCAGAGAATTATTATGATAACTCACAGTGCCCTGATTAATCGTCTGCCGCCCATATCCGTCACGCTGGTTGTTGTGGAAAGGACACACCGGTCTATTAATCGGCAATTCATGAAAGTTAGGACCCCCAAGCCGAATCAGCTGGGTATCCGTATAAGAGAACAATCTGCCCTGAAGTAGGGGGTCATTGGTGAAATCAATCCCTGGCACTACATGTCCAGGGTGGAAAGCCACCTGCTCCGTTTCGGCAAAAACATTATCCACGTTGCGGTTCAAGGTCATTTTCCCAACGATCTGCACGGGCACGTCTTCCTCTGGCCATAGCTTTGTAGGGTCCAGCACATCGAAATCAAACTTGAATTCGTCTTCTTCACTAAGAAGCTGAATGCCCAGCTCGTATTCCGGAAAGTTGCCGGCTTCAATCGATTCCCATAAATCACGGCGGTGAAAGTCAGGGTCCGCTCCGGATATTTTCTGTGCTTCGTCCCACACCAAAGAGTGTACACCAAGCACTGGTTTCCAATGGAATTTAACAAAATGCGCTTTCCCCTGTTCATTGATCAGACGGAAGGTGTGAACTCCAAACCCTTCCATCATCCGGAAGCTGCGCGGAATGGCGCGGTCGGACATCAGCCACATCGCCATATGGGCCGATTCCTGATTATTGGCGATGAAATCCCAGAAGGTATCATGGGCTGATGCTGCCTGAGGCATTTCATTATGCGGCTCCGGCTTAAGCGCATGCACTAAATCAGGGAACTTAATCGCATCCTGTATAAAAAAGACCGGCATATTATTGCCTACCAAATCATAATTGCCTTCTTCGGTATAAAATTTGGTCGAGAAGCCCCGGGCATCCCGCACAGTTTCGGCTGAACCCCGTGATCCTGCTACCGTTGAGAACCGGACAAACACCGGGGTCTTCACGGACGGATCTTGAAGGAATTTCGCCTTCGTATATTCTTTCAACGATTTATATACTTCAAACTCCCCGTGGGCGGCAAATCCGCGTGCATGCACGATCCGCTCAGGAATCCGCTCGTGATCGAAATGGGTCATTTTTTCCCGAAAATGAAAATCCTCCAGCAAGGTTGGCCCCCGGTCACCGGCTTTTAGGGAGAACTCATCCTCGGACACTTTCAATCCCTGATTGGTTGTTAAAGCGTGACCTTCGTCCTTACTGCGAAACTGTTCCAGTTGCTCATTTTTGCTATTTCCGTTCACTTTTTGCTGTTCACTCATTAACAATGGCTCCTTCCGAAAGGTAGAGTAACGATAATATTCATCTCTTACCCTTAAGGAAGGAACGGCAAACAAAAAGAAGCGGAATTCCGAGAAGCCATTCTCCCGAAAATCCGCTTTACTCGCTCACTGACCTAACCTTTAATTCTCCGATACGTCTCTTCATCCGAAACAATATATAATCTAGCCTCTTTAGGAATAGGCTGGTCCAGCTTGCGATTGATGCTAAGGTCACTACGATCCGAGAGTAAAGTTGCACCTTGAAGGAGCAATTCCTGAAACGCCTGCCCATAGGTCTTCCATGCACTATTCACTGGAATCTCATAAATATCATCCCCATACTGGCGGCTCAGCAGCTGCGTAATCACCTCTGAATTCCCCTCTTGCAGAGCGGATCGGACTGCCAATCTAGAAATGGCATCATGCGACAGAACGAATTCATTGACCTGAACATGCCTGAAATTCTGTATATTCTTCTCCTGCATAATTTCTACGGTAGTATGTACTTGTGGCGCTATGCGCTCAATGCTGGAGGCGATAAGCAGAGATTTCCCGTCAATTAGCGATGCTTCATCAATCCGTGTGTCTCCGAACACAATGGCTGCCCTGGCTTCGTGTATGTTAGCTTTAAGGAGAATCTCATCGCTGGAAGCATCACCGCTTACAAAGTGGACCTGCTCCATATGCTCCAGCGGATGCCGTCCTATCTCATCAATGATGACGATATGACATTTAGGTGAATAGCATAACACCTCATCTACCGCAGCTTGCGCTTTCTTACTCCAATTGATTAATATCACATGATCCTTTCCCCGGAAGCTCAATGTTCCTGCTCCTCTCCTTCTCTGCACCTCTGCAATAGAGTCAATGACCTTGCCAATAACCAAGCTGAGAAGACCAATCCCAAAAATATATAGAAACATGGTGAATAGCTTACCCACTACCGTCTCGGCAAAATAATCCCCATACCCAACGGTGGCCATCGTTGTCATAACCCAATAGAAGGCATTAAACCAGTTGTGGAATGTACTCGGTTCAAGCAGGTAAGCTATCGATGCGCTAAGAATTATAAAGATCAAAATAATCAGACCGATCGACCGTTTGCGTAAACGCATCATCCTGTTGGATATTCTCAGAAAAAAATGCATCTGCCATCCCTTCCTCACATTAATAAAGCTGCCTCTCGAGGTTATTACTGAGGGCAGCCTTATCCATGTCCATCTGCGATTTGTGAACTAAACAATCAAACTGCTGACTGCAAATGCTGTGCCGATAAACACCAAGCAGAGCATGGTGCCTACTGCCACATTGCCTTTTTCCAGATGTTCTGAAATTTTAAAGCTTGGGGTCGCCAATTCAAAAATCCAATAAGCAGCGATGAGGCACACATAACCGACAGCAAACCAAATGATCATATGCAGAATAGAGGTATTCGTATACGCCGCTACTCCAATGATAATTGCTGTAGCGAGAAATTTGCCGCCAAGCGCTAGAGCTACAGCCACATTCCCTTTTTTCAGCTCTTCCATATCCTTGAACGGGGTCATCAAGCCAAAGATAACCATACCCAACAATTGCAGAAGAATAATCACAAATATACTGACTATTAAATTAACAACAATCGTCACTTTGCCCACCCCCGAAATTTCGCATATGCCGAGTCATAATCGGCGAAATCATGTACTTCCTCAAGGACTACGGAAGCGGTCTTTTCTTTCTCTAATGCTGCATAACGCTCATCGTCTATCGGCTGCTTGATCCGGTTGCCGGAAGGCAGCTCGAGGACGGCAAAGTTTCTTGTCTTCTCATTATATTTTGTCTTGTATACTCCTACAAGATCAACATCTGTAGTTACCGATACCTTAAGGTTGGTAAGATCCTCGACTGCTGTTTTTTCATCGGGATACGATTTAATGGTCGTCCAGGAAGAGAGGCGGACTTCATTGCGTTGGTCGGCATCTGTGATCAGCTCAGCGTCCATGAACTGCAGTGTCCATATTTTATCGCCAGTAGCATAATTCTCATCATTCGGCAGCAGCTCATTATCCGGCAACACCGTCATATCACTACCAATTAGATCACCTACAGTACTCTCCACAACCCGGTAATCCCAAGGTACCCGTGCAACACTGTCAGAAGTTTCGGCAGTGCCTGAATCAAACACACTCCCCTGATTACTGGAACATGCACTAAGCAGCAATACCGTTAGAAGCATCATACATAAAGCCCCGATCCGGGCCTTTACTAATCTGGTAGACGACTTGTTTATAGCCTTACTTTTATCCAACTATCTCACTCCCAACGCGATAAAATGACTGGCATTGCCCGTAATCAGTCCGCCAGCCCGGCCGAGCAGCCCACACGGCTTCCCATTAATGACGAACATGCCTGTCAGTAGGTGGAATTCACCTTCGGCGGTGTGTATTCGGGCTAGTTCAGCTCTTTTTTGATATACAGAGGGAAAAAGCTGACTGCTATCATAACCCTCTTCGTCCTCAATTTCTAGAGTTCCACTATCGTCAAAGAGACGTACAGAACCGCCTTCGCGGCCAAATACAGATTTGGACACAAAGCTGCCAGAGAACACAGGCTTATTATAAGTAGGCAAAATATAACGTGAGATCGCCTCACGCTCTTCATTGTCAAATAATAAGCCAAGCTCATACATTCCCCACACAGCTGCAATCAATCCCTTAGACTGCAACAGAATACTGTGTGGTCCATTAAAAAGCTGAAGATTTCCCTGTTCAACAGCATAGGCAAGTGCATCTCCACCCTCATCGACGGCCATCCACTCTTTAGGATATAGGGCGAACATCCGCTTTATCACCCGGTCCTCCCCGTCCTTCAGAATGCCCTCATCGACCCACAGATCGAGACAATCCACACACTGAATAGTAAGCCCGCTATGTCTGGCCAAGGCTTCAATCGTACCCGAATCTTCAAGATGAGAGCCATAAGCAACACAAGCTGCGGTATCTGGTCGTTCTATCTGCCAGGCTGCGGCAAGTTGTTCCTTCATCGCATGATTTGGACTAGTCACACCCGCCTGTTCACAGATCCAAGGTGTTGCTATGGAAGCCTCCACATAACCTGTAGGTGTATCGGCATTCAGTTCCAGAAGCTTGATGGTTCCATCATTAGCTATCGCAAAATCGAACCTTGCATACCGACTGATTAGACCTTCTTCCGGAATAGGAAACCCATCAAGCATCTCCCAAAGAACAGGAGGAATGCCCAGCAGCTCATACAAATCGCGTTTTAGATGTATATACCGAACCGCTTTATCGAGGATAGCCCATAGCTTTGCGGAGGCTTCCTCAAGCTCTTTATAAATGTCGCTGCGCATGACAGCTATTGCATCCATCCAGTACTCTTCTTCCTCTAGATCTGCCCAGGTGAACCCAAGCTCATGCAGCGCTTGTACCCGTGGGCCCCGCTCCAGATCAGACAAATCTAGAATCTCAAACACGCTCTGCTGATCACTCATCCGCCGAAACCACTCTTGCTGGAACCAGATCTCGATGAAGATTTCGAGCCCGAGCTTGATTTAGAGTTCTTCGAAGAGTTTAAGCCACTGGAAGTGCCACCGATTCCGTTCTTTGAAGAGGAACCTCTTCTCGTGATGGAACCCGTGGATGAGGTTGAGGTTTTAGGTTTCACTACAGAACCGGGCACCTTTTTATTCTGGAACTTTTCGCTGCTATAAGTAGGTGGTTTATAAGTGGTTCTCGTGCCTCCATAATAGGTAGGACGGTCCTTAGCCCATCCTCTGGAGGAGTAATTGGCACCGCTGTTAAACAACATATGATACAGAAGCAAATCCGTCCAGCCAAAACCTGAATGATAACCGCCATAGTTATTCACTACCGTTGTTCCGTTTGAAGTTACTACGCCTTGGCCTTGCTCCTCTACCTCTTTCGTACCTTCTTCGGGGTAGGGAATATTCCAATCCACATTTTTATCAAAATAAGCTTTAACCTCTTCATTAGACCAAGAGACTAGCTGTGGTTCGCCCGCAGAAGTATTCGCGCTAGCCCCCGCTCCGCCAGGAATAAACATAGCATTCGCTAATAAGGCTATGCCTAGCGATGTTGATAATACACGGATGGGTTTGCCATCTGCGGTAAATAATTTTGATGCAGGCAATTCCTTATCCCTTTCTTCTTTAGCCATCGTAAGGTTCTCCTTCCCTGATGATCTTCTATCCCTCAGTGTGCATCGGAACAAGCAAAAGCTCCAGCTTGCCCTCATCCACATTCAGTCGTCCTTCAACCGCCTCATATTCCTTACTGCCCACCACTATATAATTGACATGTTCAAGTGCAGTTATCATATTCATGCTCCACGTACGCTCTTCAATCACTCGTAGATCACCTTCTGGCATTTTTTCGATTAAAACTACACTCATCCCGTTATCCATTATTACCATTCCTTCCTTATATCTGCTATAGCATCTGATACGTTTTTATCACCTTTTCGTTTCAGTTCTAAGCTTGTATAGATTGCCCAGCATTACTTTTGGAATAAGAACGTCTATATAAAAGGAGAACTCCTAACGAACACAAGCTGACAAGGAGCAACAGTCCGTATACATGCTCATAGGCTTTTGCCGGCGCAAGATCACGCTGAGCATGCAGCAACAGCCCACAGACCGCAACAGATACAGAACCTCCAAAGAACTGAATCAGTTGTAAAAGCCCCATACCTGAACCAATCCAAGTTCGCGGAAGAACCCGAGAAGCTTCATTATTTAAGGATGCCATTGTCGCCGAGAAGGCCGGAGAGAAGCAAAGATAACCAAGCAGAAGAACTACAGGAGATACAGAAAGGTTCAGCGCAAATGCAGCCATAACAGCGGCAAGAATACAATGCCCTATGATTAAGAAGCGCAAGTTGCCATACCGGTCAATAAAACGTCCAACAAAACGGGTAAGAAATGCGGATAATAACGCACCTGGTGCGATAAACAAACCAATCATCAACGAGGATTTACCAAACAGATTAGCGAGCACAAGCGGCATCAGGAACAAATTCCCCAAGTTCAGCACCAGAATACAAAAGCCTATGGTAACTAGCTTCAAGTATCCCGGCATTTTTAGCAGCTGCGGGTTAATAAAGGATTCCTTCGCCTTCTTCAAATACCAAGCGTGCACGATAATAGACACTACGCCCACTGCCAACCATACCAGAGATTGGGTGGTTACGGCTACCAGCAGACTTGCTGCATTTACAACGGTCAGCGCCGCCCCAATAACGTCAAAGCTTGCAGGCTGCGGCTGTTCCTTAGGTAATAACCGCAGCAGTACTGGCAATACAACAAGCACAAGGCAAGTAATTCCGAATAACCCGTT
Source organism: Paenibacillus sp. FSL H7-0690 (assembly GCF_037980415.1). Classification (NCBI taxonomy): domain Bacteria; kingdom Bacillati; phylum Bacillota; class Bacilli; order Caryophanales; family Paenibacillaceae; genus Paenibacillus; species Paenibacillus sp. FSL H7-0690. Next base: position 6,701,273 of record NZ_CP150281.1, read on the forward strand.
CCAGCCAAAATACTGACTGATGACACCACCAAAAATCGGGCCCAAACCAAAGGCCATTGCACTCCCTGCGGAGATCATGGCGATAGCCGCACCACGTCTTTCAATAGGCACATAACGGCTAGCCAGTACGAGCCCCAATCCAGCCATCGCACCCGCGCCAGCAGATTGTACTATTCTCGTTATCAATAATGTATTAAAGTCATGCGCAAATAATCCAAACACTGAGGCCAACCCGAGAGTAATTAAGCCAACGGTTAAAAGTCTCCGAATCGGCACCACGTCTGATAAGCGGCTATAAATAACCGTCGATAAAGCATATCCAATCGAATAGCTCGAAATTACCCATGAACCTAGATCAGCAGAAATTTGGAGATCCTGAATAATGGTTGGAAGTGATACATTAAACATCGTTGTGTTCATCACTACGATAAAAAGGCACATGGTCCATAATGGCATGACTACTTTATCATTCATTACTACTTTCTCATTCATTCCTATCCATCCCTGTCCTAATTTATCTATACAAGCTTATCTAAGTTTATGCCTATAAAATCAGGATGGCAATTGGAATAGGGGGATCTAGACTACTTACGCCACATCAATCCGCACAACAATTCAAACAACTCCATGTAGTTGCGTGGATTTTTGCCCGTTAATGTATGAATGCGATTAAGCCGGTAGTTCAGTGTATTTCGGTGAATATTCAGCTTCTGTACAGTACGATTATGGTCCCCATTCTCAGCAATAAATACTTGCAGTGTTTCAATCAGGCCTGTCTTATCGCCCGACTGATCCAGCAGTGCATAAATCGTCCCGGGCCGCTCAGCCCCATCATAGGAGAGATGAATTAAGAATCTTAGTTCTTCATAAGTGTACAGTTTCTTGAGCGGGTCGACTCTACTGCCAACACTAATCGCCGCCTGGGCCTGTTCAAGTGAATATGCAGCTAACTCCTCTGCTTCGCCAGAACCTATTCGCCCCACATTCGCACATGAATTTAGTTTTCCTATGAGCTCTTTATAAAGAAAAACATCCGTTATAAAAAAAACCGCCTTATCATTCTCCAAATTCCAGTAATGTGGATAGGACCTAAATACATTTTTGAATTCTTTTCCGTTCACATCGCCTTCCACTAGGATCGCCCAGCATTTTTTCTTAAGATCAAGCCCATAGCTGCCCGCCCGTTCCAGAAACTCAAGATCATATGCTTCTTTACGATAAGACAATTCATGATAAAATTTCACACGTTTTACTCGCTCATCCTGTTCCAGCTTGTTCCTTGCTTCCTGCTCAATAAGTAATATAGTAGTGACTCTGACCAGCTTACTAAACGGCCTAACCTCATCTGGATGTCCCGTAATACCTACCACACCCAAAACTTTATGATCTATAATAATGGGTTCATTCACCCCCGGCTTCATGCCGCTGCCATCCTCGTACACTTCAAAGACATGCCCACTTTGAATGGCTATTCTCGCTCCCTCATGTAAGGTTCCGACCCGTTTCAGATCTCCGCTTCCTACAATAAAGCCGCTCTCATCCATAACATTAATGTTATAAGGAACTACGCTCATCATTTCTTGTGCTATTTGTCCTGCAAGTGATTTCGATATCTTCATGTCTGTACCTCCTGTCCCTTTATATTCTACTCAGAAAGCTTCTACCTTAAAAAAGAAAAAGGGGCTGACTCCGTTCAGTCAGCCCCTCTATCACTTTGTATAATTCAATCAGCTTCCTTGGTTCAACATGACTAACCTAGCCACATTCTCAGCCGTTCTTTCCAGATTCTCTTGCCCTTTATTCAAGGCATCCTCCAATGAAGATGCACCTGGCATGATGCCAAAAATAGCATCAATCCCTTTATCATACAGCACTTCCGTCTGATCGCCGATCCGTCCCGCAAAGGCCAGCACAGGTTTATTATATTTCTTAGCGACCTCAGCAACGCCAAGCGGGGTCTTGCCATATTGAGTCTGGAAATCGATGCTTCCTTCCCCGGTCCACACCATGTCCGCCTGCTGCACTTTTTCTTCAAGTCCAGTATAGTCGATCACAAGCTCAATGCCCTTTTTTAATATTCCGTTTAAGAACACCACCAGTCCTGCCCCAAGGCCACCCGCTGCACCAGCACCAGGCATATCTATAATATCGAAACCCAATTGCTCTTTGATGACACTCGCATAATGATGCAGATTGCTGTCCAGCTGTTTGATCATATCCGAAGTAGCCCCTTTTTGCGGACCAAATACATTGGAAGCCCCGGTCGGACCACATAATGGATTCGTAACGTCGCAAGCCACTTCAACCTGTACTTCCTTAAGGCGAGGGTCAAATCCACTCAGATCAATACGGGCTAATCTGCCGAGCTCACCACCACCAAACAACAGCTCATTGCCTTCGGCATCCAGCAGCCTGCCGCCTAATGCCTGCACCATCCCGGCGCCTCCGTCATTGGTGGCACTGCCACCGATACCGATCAGCAGCTTGCTGACCCCACGATCCAGACATGCTTTGATTAATTGTCCTGTCCCGTAGGTGGTTGTAATCAACGGGTTACGTGTCTCAGGGGATACCAGCTGAATACCACTCGCACTAGCCATTTCCAGCACCCCTGTCAGCCCGTCTCCTGTGATTCCGTAGGATGCGCTAACTTCATTGCCCAGTGGCCCTTTAACTTTTGTTATATATACTGTACCTTCCGTTGCATCGACCAAGGACTGCATCGTTCCTTCGCCGCCATCTGCCATGGGTACATGAATACAAGTAATATTAGAATTTACTTTGTGAATGCCTTTTTCCATGGCTTCACAAGCTTCTTTGGCTGTCATGCTTTCCTTGAAAGAATCCGGTGCCAATACGATGACAAAGTCTTTATTCATAGAATATCCGTCCCTTCTAGTTGCAAATATAAATTATAGGATGAAGCCGTATAATATAGTGGCGACGATAGCCATCGTCAGACCCACGAGACTTTCATAAGGAATCAGTGACATCCGGTCCTTAATGTTCATCTTAACGGAATCAGCGGTCACGTGGAAGAAGTTACCGTGTGGCAGATGGTCAATGACTGTAGCCCCGGTGTGCACCATAATTGCTGCATTTAGCGGCGCTGTGCCCATCGAAAGAATAGCGGGACCAAATGATCCGGCAGCCACGATAGAAGCCGTAGAGGTTGATGCTGTAGCAGCCGCCATCAGGATCCCTGCAATTGGCGCAAGGAACGTTCCGGAAATCCCCATAGCCGTTATTGCATCTACAACAGTAGCACTCAAATCCGATTTCGAGATAATACCAGCGATAGCACCAGCACCAATCAGGATAATGGCTGTACCTGTCATTTTATTTAACCCTGAGGTTGTAAAAGAAATGATGTTCTTCGTTTGTTTCATAGCAATCAATCCAATAATGCCGGCAAGAGGCAAGATGATCATAGAATCGACTTTAAATGATTTCAGCAATTCAATATTTAGAATATTTCCGATTGGGTTAATGGCTAGAAGTAAAATAGCGACAACTGGAGCGACGATGGCACGGCCAAAGCTAGGTTTAACCTTAGTACTGTCTTCCTCTTTAGTTACAACGTCGCCCTCTGCAATTTTCACACCTTTGTTGACCAGCAGATTAGCAATAATAACAGTGACAATCAGACCCGCAATGGCTGGGATGAATCCATGAATCATGACCTGAGCCAAATCTACATCAAAGCCTTTAGCTACGGCAATGGTGTTCGGGTTCGGTGAAATAATGTTACCGGCTTTACCGCCACCGACCAGTGCGAGCAGCAAAGCAGTTTTGGAAATGCCGATCTTCTTACCTACGGACAAAGCGATTGGAGCGACAATAATGATAGCGACTGTGATGAATACGCCTACCGCTGTAATAATCATAGTTGCCAGCGCTATAGATAATAACGCTTTCTTTTCGCCAAGCTTATCTACTATGGTCTCGGCCATTCGTTCGGCTGCCCCTGATTCAATCAATACCCCGGCAAGGACACCAGCCGCGAGTACACGTACAACTGCCCCCATAACACTATTCGTTCCGTCGATGATATATTGTACTGTCTCTGCAATGGATGCCCCGCCTAATATCCCTCCGGCAATCGCGCCTAAAAAGAGTGCGTAGACCGGGTTAACTTTTTTGAAAATCAATACGACGGCCAGAATCAATCCCGCAATCGCGCCCATCCAGTTAATTACTGTGCCTTCCATCTCTAGTTGCCCCCTAGTATAAGAATTTGACACTATACAGTGTGTAATTTGATAACGCTTTCTAAACTGAGTATACTGCGCTTACAAACCCAATAATATTGACGGGACAACCTATTTTTTTGTGCATATGCACAAGCTCTGAGCATGAGAAAAAGACCAAGCTTAGGTTTCAGCACACCAGAGCTTGGTCTTTTAACATGAATTAGACGTATTAAGAAACTTGAGTTTCTTTCGTTAGAACAGGGGCAGCAGGATCTTCTGCCAGAACATTATCCTTTGTCTTCGAGAGGAAGATATTCAGCACAATCGCTGTAAGGGAACCGGATACGATACCGTTTTGCAGCAGCATCCGAGCGAATTCAGGCAATTGATCGAACATTGCAGGTACAGTTGCCGAACCCAATCCAACAGCGATACTACAAGCGGCAATCAGCAGATTACCATCCTTACGCAGATCTACCTCTGACAGAATCGACATCCCGGAAACAGCAACCGATCCGAACATCACGATCATCGCTCCACCCAGTACGGCATTGGGAATAACTGTTGTCAGAGCCGCCAATTTAGGCAGTAGTCCAAGCACAACCATAATCCCGCCGGCTGCAAAAATAACATTCCGAGTTTTGACCCGAGTCAGCGAGACCAGACCTACATTTTGCGAAAATGCTGTGTACGGAAATGCATTAAAGATCCCGCCCAGCATAATCGCCAAACCTTCTGAACGCAGCCCGTTTACGATCTGCTTTTGTTCCACTTTCTGATCCGTCACTTTACCAATCGCAAAGTAAACACCTGTGGACTCCACCATACTAACAATATTAACAATGATCATAGTGAAAATAGCCGTAAGATTGAACTGAGGCCATCCGAAGTAGAAAGGCTGTGCAACACTTACCCAAGAGGCTTCACCTACTGTAGAGAAACTAACAATGCCCATTCCATAAGCAATAATTGTACCCACTAAAAGACCTATCAAGACAGAGACCGAGCGAAGAAATCCTGTAGTAAAACGGTTAACCGCTAAAATGACCAGCAGCGTGATCAGTGCAAGCAACAAATTGCGGGGATTCCCAAAATCAGCGCTGCCTTCTCCGCCAGCTACGCTATTCATAGCTACAGGAATAAGAGATAACCCAATAATGGTCACGACTGAGCCCGTTACTATCGTTGGGAAAAACCTCAGCAGCTTCCCGTAAAGGGGGGCCGCCAGTACCACGAATAAACCAGATAAAATAATTGCTCCGTACACCGTCGCCAAATTGTTGGCACTGCCGATAGCGATAATCGGCCCTACTGCCGTAAAGGTACATCCAAGAATAACCGGCAGCCTGCTGCCAAAATACTTAGTGCCCATAATCTGCAGCAAAGTAGCTAACCCGCAAGTAAACAAATCAGCTGCGATAAGATAGGCCATTTGGGTGGCATTCAGGTTCAGCGCGTTCCCTACGATCAGCGGAACAACAACTGCTCCGGCATACATCGCCAGTACATGCTGAAATCCTAACGCAAATACTTTTTTCTTGCTTAACATCTCGCACTCTCCTTGATTGGCTCTTTTGAACTTTCATTATCAATGAAATGAATTTCACCTGGTGACATAGATGTAATCCGGGCTAAAGCATGGACTTCTATCCCTCTATCCTCGAGTAGACTCCGGCCTTCTTGGAAGCATTTTTCAATCACACAACCAACGCCAAGGAGCTCAGCGCCAGCCTCTTGCACGATATCAACCAGTCCAACAAGAGCAGCACCAGTAGCCAAAAAGTCATCTACAATAAGCACCTTATCGCTTGGTCCGATATATTTTTGCGAGACACTAACCATATAATCCTCTTTGCGTGTAAAAGAATGTACCGGCGCGGAATAGACCGCTTCAGATAAGGTCACTGCTTTCTTCTTCTTCGCATATACAAACGGTACGCCTAAGGCGATGGCCGTAGCCATGGCAAATTGAATGCCACTCGCTTCAATAGTGATGATTTTAGTGATAGGCAAATGTCCGAACAACCGCTTGAACTCCTGTCCAATTTGTAAGGCAAGCTCCGTATCCACCTGATGATTCAGAAATGAATCTACCTTTAGTACCGTATCTGATAAAATAAGACCCTCTTGTCTGATGCGCTCTTGAAGTACCTTCATAGTAAACTTGATCTCTCCTTCTGAATTAAAAACAAAAAAAGGACAAATCCCTTGAGTCGTTTCTCTCAAGTGAATTTGTCCTTCTGGGTTTTTGTCCCTTAGTGGTGTAACACTGCATAGTGTCCGCATCGCTCGGTCCAGTCCTTCCATAGTCAGGAAGCGGAACCCTAGATGCGCTATTTCACTCATAGTCGGATAATTACAGTGGTTATCCGGTAGAAACTTATGGGCCATATTCCCAAGATTATATGAGTTGACAAGCAAATATAAGGATAATGTATAATGTGAAACTTATATTTTTATAAATGTTCAATATGAATACCTTGTATATCTTACACGCTCTGTCTGGTGCTTACAAGCAAAATTTTAAGCAATTTGCATGCCATTTTCAGGTTATTTTCACGAAATTCAATTGTTTACATTTAGTAGTTACTACTCCAATATCTTCTGCGCTGTTTCTTGGGTCGTTACAAGTACATTCATATAACCCCCATTTAGTGCCCCAAGGATCCCCGTTACCTTCTCAAGTGACTCCGCTACACCAATCGAATACCGTGCTTGCTTAATTTGCTCCAGCTCAATGGTCAGTGTTCGATCCGATATTCCGGTATGCACGGGAATCCCGTTGCCATCATAGAATCGTGAACAGATATCACCAGCGACCTTTCCATTCTCCAGCTCAGCAATCACTGCATCACCATAAAAACCGCGCCACGCCTCTTCCCCTTTCATTTCCGGCGATCCGATGCCGAACACAGCGATATCCAGATGGTCCCACGCCTTGGCAATGGTCTGATAATACTGGGAATTCATCAGTTGATCTCTAGTTTCCTTTTGCTCCGTGATCGCTGGAACATCAATCATTAACGAGCGCGCACCCCATTTTAGAGCAGCTTGATAACAGATGTTATTTACATGGTACCCGCTCTCCATCTTTCCTGATGGGCCGCCGACCGTAGGTACACAGGTTACAAATGGTCTCTGGGCTTGTGTTAGGCTTTCTACAACGCTAGCTAAGCTGCTTCCCCAAGAAAACCCAATCGTATCTTTCGGGAGAAGCACTTGCTCGAGCCATCTCGCACAGGCTTGTCCTATAGCTTTGCGTTTAATCGTGCTGGACTGTGCAGGATCTACCTCCACAACAATGGCTTCCCGTAGCCCGAACCGCTCCTTCAGCTCCTGCTCCAATGTAAAATGATCGCCAGTATCGTAATTAATAGTTATTGTAACGATCCCTTCTTCACGTACCCTCTTTAGCATCCTGCTGATGGTGGTACGATATATACCAAGTTGGCTGGAGATTTCACTCTGCGTTAAATTCTGTTCATAATACATTTGTGCTATTTTAATAAGCAGCTTCTTATCTTCTTTTCGATCCATGTTACAACGCCCCCGCGTATTCAACAGTTTGACGGATTTAGACCCCCCCGCTATACTGTAGACGATTGTTTTGCACATTTATTATTATATTGCACAAATGTGCTTAATATTAAAACTTTTATGAAGATGAATGGTTCAGATGGAATCAAGGTATCTCTAAATAAAAACAAAAAATCAAACAAGTGAGGTGCTGGAAATGAACCCTTTAAAGTGGGCAATTGTCGGTCCAGGAAGTATAGCTGCCGAATTTGCGGCTGCGCTGAATGAAACGGGAGGAACGTTGTATGCGGTTGGGTCGCGAAGCTTGGAGAAAGCACAACAATTCGCTAATCAATATGGAGCCACGAAAGCTTATGGCAGTTACAGTGAAATGCTGCAAGATCCTGCAATTGATGTAGTGTACATCTCTACGCCACATAGCAATCATTATGAATACATCATTGAAAGCTTACAGAATAACAAACATGTTCTCTGCGAAAAAGCAATCACGGTGAACAGCAAACAACTTCAAGAAGTCACCCGACTTGCCGCTGAAAAGGATCTGGTTGTGGCCGAAGCTATGACCATCTACCATATGCCACTGTATAAGAAACTGCGGCAGCTCATTGATGACGGCATCATCGGGCGCCTCAAAATGGTGCAGGTCTCCTTTGGCAGCCATAAAGAATATGATGTGAACAACCGTTTCTTCAGCAAAGATCTGGCGGGCGGAGCACTGCTGGATATTGGGACATATGCGCTGTCCTTCACAAGATTCTTCCTGTCCAAACAGCCCCATGAGATTCTTACTACGGTAAAACAATTCGAGACAGGAGTGGACGAGCAATCCGGTATTATTCTTAACAATGCGGCAGATGAAATGGCGGTAATCTCCCTTACAATGCGCTCCAAAATGCCTAAACGGGGGGTGGTTGCAGGAGAGCTCGGATTTATTACCGTAGACAATTTCCCGCGGGCCAGCAAAGCCACCATTCAATATTTGGATGGCACAGTAGAGACGATTGAAGCTGGAGATACAGCCAAAGCTTTGCAATACGAGATTGAAGATATGCAGCGGTATATTGCAGATAAAAGCCATAAAGAGACCCTCAACCTCTCCTTGGATGTCATGGACATTATGAGCAATGTCCGGGAGCAATGGGGGATCAAATATAGCTTTGAATAAATAAACCGTTTAGTAGGCAGCTAACTTAGGCAAATGATTGTTTTTCGAGGTAGATCGCCCGTATTCATCACTTATTCCCCCCATCTGCATTAATGTTAATGAAGTCAAAGTATGGGAGAGTGAATATGGGTGGCCTATAAAAGAGACCGGATCGTTGTCATTATTCAAAAAGGAAAACGGCGCATAATTACAAGGACCCCACTCCACGGAGTGGACAGATTAGTCTTTGTCATCAACAATCAATATACGAACGCCCCCAACACTACACAAATTGCAAGCGGTGCAGGGCGCAGCAGCGCAAGCGGCAATAATGCCGCCATTGCTTCTCCCTATACACGCCAACAACAAAGTGTCGGCGCAGGCGGTGATGCGACTAACCTAGGCAGTGGGGGCTACAAACGCGGCAAAGCTAAGCCCCTCTTATTATATCCGTATCGCAAAGAAGTTGTGGTCGTTATCAATACCCAGACGGTTAAACTGCCTAAACGGAGCCAGAATGCCTCCGCAACTCAGGTAGCAAGCGGAGGCGGAACGTTCAGCACCGGTGGAACAAACTCCGCTATTGAAAGCCCAGGAACAAGACAACAGCAGGCGGTTGGTGGAGGATCGGGTGGGCACGCCACTAACAAAGGCACAGCTAAACGGCGCCACCTCAAACAACGGTCTAGTTAACCCTATTGGGACTATATAACAAGCATAGCAAAAAGCATGGGCAAACCTGACGAGATCAGGGTGCCCATGCTTTTTGCGGTTTGGCGAGTTGTGCTATAGGTACTTTTTAGTACCTATAGCACTTTAAAGTACGTACTATACTAAATGGACAGATCTCTTCATAATAGCACTTACCGGCCGGTGATTAACACAGCGTAGGAGTGAAAGAAATGTCCTTAGATAAAAAAAGAAGCACCTTGGCACTCTTAGCTCTAGCCATTAGTGCCTTTGCGATTGGTACCACTGAGTTTATAAGTGTGGGGCTGCTGCCTCTAATCGCCACGGATCTGCATATACCGGTAACCACAGCCGGGTTGACCGTTACTTTATACGCTTTAGGAGTAACTTTTGGCGCACCCATCTTAACGTCGCTAACCACGTCGATATCGCGCAAAACCTTACTGCTAAGCATTATGATCGTCTTTATTATCGGCAATAGTCTTGCGGCGGCTGCGGACGGAATTACATTGCTGTTAATCGCGAGAGTAATTTCCGCTCTGGCCCATGGCTTGTTCATGTCGATTGCTTCGACCATTGCCGCCGACCTCGTGCCTGAGGATCGTAAGGCCAGTGCCATTGCCATCATGTTCACTGGACTTACAGTAGCTACTGTTACTGGCGTTCCGCTAGGTACGTTCCTTGGCCAACAACTCGGCTGGCGTGCTGCATTTGTTGCTATTATTGCTATCGGGCTTATAGCACTCATCGGCAATCTGATCCTTGTTCCTTCATCCGGGCTGCGCAAAGGTACCCATACACCCCTTCGTGAGCAAGTTAAGCTGGTCACCAATGGGCGTTTACTGCTTGCCTTCGCAATTACGGCTTTGGGCTATGGGGGCACATTTGTAGTCTTTACTTATTTATCGCCCCTTCTGCATGAGATCAGCGGCTTCAAAGAGAATACAGTCGCCGTAATCTTGCTTGTATACGGCATTGCGATTGCCATCGGGAACGTGATTGGAGGTAAAGCCGCCAACCGCCAACCGATGAATGCTCTATTCTATATGTTTGCAGTCCAAGCTGTCGTCTTATTTGTCTTAGCTTTTACCGCACCTTACAAGGTTGCCGCACTGATTACGATCTTCTTTATGGGACTGTTAGCTTTCATGAACGTGCCCGGCTTGCAAGTACATGTTGTTACGCTTGCAGATCGATATGCGCCAAGTGCACGAGATGTAGCTTCTGCATTAAATATTGCTGCTTTTAACGCTGGTATTGCCATTGGTGCGTACCTTGGCGGCATCGTCACAGATCATATGGGACTGATTCATACCACTTGGGTAGGTGCCATCATGGTTCTGTCCGCAGTAATACTGACGGCATGGAGCCGTGCTCTGGAGAAGAAAGATGAGGCTCCTCTCCAGACTAAAGCTGCTTAAAGAGCAGTCCATTAACAACCCAAACAAACTTTTAAATATCTTAGGAGGTTACTTTATTATGGCTCAACATCTACAGGATACAACTACATTACACAACGGTGTAAATATGCCTTGGCTAGGGCTTGGCGTATTTAAAGTGGAAGAAGGCGCAGAACTGATACAAGCGATCAAATCCGCTATTAGACACGGTTACCGCAGCATTGACACTGCCGCAATTTATGAGAATGAAACAGGCGTGGGACAAGCCATCCAAGAGGCTCTGCAAGAGAACAGCTTGTCCAGAGAAGAGCTTTTCGTAACCTCAAAGGTCTGGACCGCAGATATGGGCTACGAGGAAACCATTGCCGCCTACGAGACTAGCTTAGCTAAACTCGGACTTGAATACCTGGATTTGTACCTTATTCACTGGCCTGTAAAAGGAAAATATAAAGAGTCTTGGAGAGCGCTTGAAACGTTGTATAAAGAGGGCCGGGTAAAAGCCATTGGGGTCAGCAACTTCCAGATTCACCATCTTGAAGATGTACAGAAAGATGCTGAGATTAAGCCGATGGTCAATCAAGTTGAATTACATCCCTATTTGAATCAGCAAGAGCTGCTCGACTTCTGCAAAGAGCAAGGAATCCAATTAGAAGCTTGGTCTCCGTTAATGCAAGGTCAATTGTTCGATCAGCCTGTACTGAAACAAATTGCCGTCAAACATGACAAATCCGTCGCTCAGGTTATTGTCCGTTGGGACCTGCAACGGGGGATTATCACCATTCCTAAGTCTACTAAAGAACACCGGATCGTCGAAAATGTAGACGTGTTTGATTTCAAATTATCTGACGAGGATATGACTCTAATTAACTCTCTCAACCAAGATCAGCGGGTAGGTCCAGACCCAGATCATTTTGATTTCTAAGGGATTACGCACCTTGCACTAACACTATAAGCACCGGCAACACGAGAAACGAAGCAAGCGTCGTCCACAAAATACATTTGGATACCAGCTCCGGTGAGGCATTAAAACGCTCGGCTAGCACGACGGCGTTGACGGCAACTGGCATAGAAGCCAAAATCAGCAGCACAGAGAACAAGGTTCCGGTAATTTGCAGGATCGATAATCCGAGGTAAGCCACTAGCGGCGCTAAGATTAATCGAATCGAAAGCCCAGTCCAAAAAGTAGACTGACCCTTGCGTGCGGATGGCATGTTTCTCACTTTAACCATCTGTGCGCCAAGGATCGCCAGTACCACCGGTGAATATCCTCCAGCTACCAAGGCAACCCCTGTAGCCACCTCTGCAGGCAAATGCAGGCCAAAGATACGGAGAAGAAGGGCCAACAGAGCTGCGTAAATGGCAGGAAGTGAAAAGACCGATTTTACTGCATTTTTTACCGAGAACTGAGATCTTGCTGCAAAATAAACGCCTATCGTATTCACGATAATCATCTGTCCGATCACATATACAGAGGCCTTATCGAGACCAAGCTGTCCGAAAGCTAGCAACACCAGCGGAAGTCCATAATTCACGCTATTCGTAAACGTTGAAATCAAGGTCAGACCGGATACTTCGGATGGATCTAGCATCAATAATTTGCCGACTATATTCGCAATCGCCCATAAGAAGATTAGATTTAGAAGCGAAAAGGCGAGCGTCTTATAAATATCATCCATGGATATCTCTGCAGTAGCCAATGTATTTAAAATAATTGCCGGCGTTAAAAAGTATAGATAAAGCGTCAATAACGGCTTCGTATCCAGATTCTTAAACCGCCCAAGTAGCGCACCCACGATCACAGGAATGGACAAAGGCACGATGACTTGGTATAACGTCGATAACACACTTTGGATCATGAATAGAACTCCTCTGTTGTAGGTTACTTCAAACTATAAGCGTAACAGCGCAGAACGTCTAAGATATGAAATCAATATATCTCATAGCCAAAACCTATCATACCAGCAAAAAAGCTCCCAACCCTTACAAAGGGTTGGGAGCTTTTCGGTATATTGTTACATCATTTTGATCTCAAGCAACTCATATTTAATGATGCCCATCGGTGCATTCACACTAACAATATCGCCGACCTTTTTACCCAGCAATTCCTTGCCTAGCGGGCTTTCATAGGAAATCTTGTTATTAAGAACATCTGCCTCAGCAGCTCCAACAATTCTATATTCGATCTTCTCCGAATATTCGATGTCATTCAGAATAACAATACAACCCATACTAACCTTTGACAGATCCATTTGGCTCTCATCCACGATCTTGGCTTTGGTCAACATTTTCTCCAGAATCATAATACGAGTCTCCATGAACGATTGATCGTCCTTGGCCGAATGGTACTCACTATTTTCCTTCAAGTCTCCATAGCTGATCGCCAATTTAAGCCGTGCGGCCAATTCCTTACGCCCTGCGCCTTTCAATTCCTTCAGCTCTTCCTCTAATTGAGCCAACCCTTCTTTGGTCAAGAACACTTCTTCATTAGACATGTATACAACTCCTATTTTGGATGCTTTATAATATTTTAACCGATATATCCCAAACTTGCGAAAGATCTTACAAGAAGAAACAACATTGTCGTCCTTAAAGGACGACAACCATTTCTCGTAGAAATATAAAGATACTTTAAAGTACAAATCATATAAATGCTTATATTTTAAAAAAATCCCTGCCACAATGGAACATTGGGCAAGGAGGTCAATGCTGCTTAATTATTCTGGCAAATGCTCTTTACAAAAAAGGAGTAACGCTTCTTCCTCGTCCTCTTCCATATCGAAATCGAGCAGTTGACCTGAAGTTGTCTCCTGTAGATCATAACTTACGATGCTGACTTGATCTTCATCCACCTTAATAATCGCTCTAGCGGATACTCCGTTCTCTACATACAGCTCATCATCCTCTGGAACGTCCAGTTGAACGACAAATTCATACCGTTTACCGGTTAGTATACCGAAAGGATCTTTTACATTCTCCACATTGTAGCCCGTAAATGTCAACATAACTCAATCAACCTCTTTTCCTAATACCTGCCACGTCATTGTATCACAAAAAGTAACATATTGTTGTCGAGGTAGTCCGTCAAGCCATGGCTTTGGATTTCTTGATTTGTTTGCTTCGCAGCTGTCCGCAGGCAGCATCAATATCCACACCATGCTCCAGACGAGTGCTTACGCTGACACCCTGCTTCTTCAAGGTATCAAAAAAGGCCCGCACCGTCTCCCGCTCGCTTCTTTGATATTGGCTGTGTTCATCCACCGGGTTATAAGGAATCAAATTCACATTGACGAGTGGGCGTCGATCGCCAATCAGCTCGGCCAGTTCAAGCGCATGCTCTCTGCCGTCGTTTACATCCTTCATCAGAATGTATTCCAGCGTAATTCTCCGCTTGGTTTTCTCCAAATAATAATCTATAGACTCCATTAGCTTCTCTATTGGAATGGCCTTGTTAATCTTCATGATCTGCGTCCGCAGTTCATTATTAGGGGCATGCAAAGAAACCGCCAGGTTCACCTGCGTATTCGCATCCGCAAATTCAACGATTTTGTTAGCCAATCCGCTCGTTGATACGGTAATCCCTCTACCTGCAATTGCTAGTCCCTTGTGATCTTTGACAATCGCCAGGAAATCGAGCAGGTTCTTGAAGTTATCGAATGGCTCGCCAATGCCCATCACTACGACGTGACTGACCTTTTGATCCAGGTTCGCCGCATCCAGATGCTGCTGGACCTTCATAATCTGCTCCACAATCTCTCCGCTGGAGAGATCCCGGCTCTTCGCCAATAGCCCACTTGCACAGAAGCTGCAGCCGATATTGCAGCCCACTTGCGTGGTTACACATACAGACAAGCCGTATTTCTGTCTCATAAGCACGGTCTCGATCAGGTTGCCATCCTTTAGGCGGAACAGGAACTTAATCGTCCCATCCGCAGATTCCTGCTTCACATGTTCTTCCAAGGTATGAATGACAAAATTCTGCTCTAATAATTCTACACAATCTTTATTTACATCGAGCATTTCCGAAAAGTCTGTAATCCGCTTCCGATAAAGCCAATCCCAGACCTGCGTAGCCCGAAACTTTTTATGTCCACGTTCTAACAGCCATGCCGCCAGTTGATCAAAAGTTAATCCATAAATGGATTCTATATTCATTCGTTATCCTCTTTTCAAAACGTTAAAGTTCAGACCATCACTACTCATTGTCTCAAATTTTTTTTATTAAAACAAGGGGAGTTATTGGGTTGTGTCGAAGTTTACACCATTAAAGTCTGTTCTATGAACATGTATCTAAGGAGCGATGGAATCATATGGGTTCAACAAGAATAAAAGCAATCAGTCTCACCCTTCTAGCTGCCGTTCTAATCCTTGGCGGTTTTTTAGTGTATATTACTCTCACTGACTATAAACCACAGGAGATTACTACACTTACTGTAAACAATAATCCGCAGAAAGTAATGAAGCAGGGAGAGTCCTTTTCTGTAACTACCTTTAATATTGGCTACGCCGGGTTGGATAAAGGCCAAGATTTCTTTATGGATGGCGGAACAAAGTCACGCTCAAGCAGTAGGGAACAAACGAAGATAAACCTTGAGGCCGTAGCGTCCCTTATGACAGTTACAGACTCGGACCTGTTCATGCTGCAGGAGGTCGACATCGATTCTTCCCGTAGCAACGGTATAGATGAAGTCTCTTACTTGTCGAATAAATTTGCTGATTACAGCAATGTTTTCGCGACCAACTACAAGGTACCTTGGGTACCGCTTCCTGTTCTTGATCCGATGGGCTCGGTGAACAGCGGTTTATTAACTTTATCCCGTTTTAACAGCACAAGTAATATTAGATATGATCTCCCGGGCAAAGAAACCTGGCCTCGCCAACAATTTGATCTCGACCGTGCTTTTGTGGAGAGCAGATTCCCCGTTGATAATGGAAAAGAACTGATTCTAGTCAATCTTCATTTATCAGCCTTTGACCAAGGCGGAACGATTCGCAAACAGCAATTGGAGTATTTATCGGCTTATATCAAGAAGGAGAATGACAAAGGGAATTACCTCATCTTAGGGGGAGATTGGAACCATTCCCTTCCGGGTACAGCTCCTGATGCTTTCGAGACAACGCAGGATTGGCCGCAATGGCTGCAGGAATTCCCTGAACATTTTCAACAGGGCTTTCAGTGGGCTGTAGATGCCAAGGTACCCTCCGTCCGGACGCTCGATGTTGCCTATTCAGAAGGTGTGAATTTCCGCGCAGTGATTGATGGCTTCCTAGTCTCACCAAACGTCAGCATAAGCGGCGTACAGGGTCATGAGTTATCCTTCGAACACAGTGATCACAACCCTGTAACAGCCACTTTTATTCTGCAATAACATGGATTCTCTGATTCTATTTAAAAACAACAAATTTTAGGTTTTTCTCTTGGAAATACTTAATGATAGCGGGCAAAGCTTCTACAGTAATCTTCTTTTCGTGAAATAGATAGACTCCGCCGGACGGATCGGCATGATGAACATATTGAAGAATATCCTCTGGGTTCTTGACGTTCCAATCCTCGGGATCACGATTCCACAATAATACCTTCATCTGCTGTTCCGTCACCTTGGCGGTTAACTTGTCATTGATCGCCCCATATGGCGGCCGAAAAATAGTAATCGGTGATTGTGTAATTTCCTCCAGCGCCTGATTAGTCTTCGCCAAGTTATTCCGGTTCTCCTCAACGCCATTAGCAGTCATTTTGCTATGATCCCACGAATGACTCCCAACCGACATCTTATGCTCATTAGCATACCTAACGGCTTCCGCATTATGAGCTACCTTATTCCCAATGAATAAAAAGGTGGCAGCCACCTTATGTTCTACTAGAATATCTACGATCTCTTTCGTATACTTTGACGGTCCATCATCAAATGACAAGGCAACATAACCCTTCGGCAAACTATACAAAAATTCATTCTCGGGTAATTCATACTTTTCGTACGGTAATGTCTGTTCTTGAGGAGGGACTGAAGGTTCTGGTGTAGGCTCAGCTTGCTGGTTATGAACCGATATCGTCTGCGCTAGGGTAACGAACGGTACCGAAAGTAATGGCTCAGAGTCGGCCCCTAATACGGGTTCCTCCAGCGCTTCAGCACTATCTACGAGTTGTCCATCCATTCGCAGAGGTAACACAAATATCAAACAAGCGAACATGAGACACAGCAGTGCAACCAGTCCAATTCGTTTGGTCTTCTTTCTGCTTATCCTATGCCCTGGTTCTGTAGAGGGAAGCATGGTCTGAACTACCCTCTCCTCTTCTACTTGAGGATAGTCCTGCTGCTTTAATTGAAGAAGTTGGGTTACATAATTTTCAGAACAGGCAAAATACAATGTTTCGCTGTAAGCTCTGTTCATTATAATCAGCGTGCTGTAGTAACTATTCCGAAACGGATCCCACTTCGGATACAGCGACAATCTCATTCTCCCTCCGGAAAAGGGACCTAGCGCCTTCAATTGTTCGTATGTAAATTCATCTATGGTGAGCTTGCTTCTTGCGTACCCAACATTACGGGTTAGACCTACCTCAATCTGATAACCGGCCTGTTCATGCTCAAGCGACAGTAACTCAATCATTAGAATGGTGTCCGGTTCCTTAGATGCCATGAATCCTATGTATCTCCGTTTCCATCGTTTCGATCCGTCAGACTACTGCCACTCCCAAAAGGAACCGTCATCCGATTGGTGAAATCGCTGATCATACCCGAGAGATACGCCTTTTCTTGGCGAATCGTATCGTACTTTTGTTTTAGATGTGCATTCTCAATCTCCACCCGTCCGATTTTCTCTTCCAGATCATTCATCTTTTTGAGTTTCTCTGCATGGGCTTCGTTATGTTTTTGAATCAGATTTACATATTTTTGCTGCTCCAGCTCAATGGTACTCTTCAATTCCTCAATCTCAGCTGTGAGCGTAGTTTGAAGCTCCCGGTAATCCTCCAGCACTTGATCGACCTTCAAATTTCTCTCAATCAACTTATGCTCAAGCTCGCGGACATTCTTTTCTCTTTCCTCAATAACCTTATTGAGGTTCTTCATATCCCGGTTTAAGCGCTCCACATGACTGCTGGAATGGGTTAACCGATCCTGAAGCTCATTAATATTGGTCTCCGCATGTTGTCTGGCCTGAATAATCTGCTCCACGGAGAAGATCAAATCGAGTGATTTTTTATCAAGCTGAGCTTTGCCTGTAGTAACCAATCCAGCTAAAGTCTCGTCCGAGGTCTTTTCTTCTATTTCTTCGACCTGTTCATCTAATAATTGTACCTTTTGAACCATATCCGACTTGGATTGCTTATCCACCGAATCTTTCTTTTTAAAAAAGGGGGAAATCATCGATTTTATCACCTCAATTATAAAAAAATGTCAAAAAATGTCGAGTGCCCACGAGTCTATTATAGTTTACTTATCTTGTATGTAAGTGAGCCTTTATATCTAACTTTCTGAAATGCACCTAAAGACCTATTCTCTTCTGCAAAATAAAAAAAGCACCCCTTCGGGTGCTTTGATTTCAATTGAATTTATCGGGAAATTGTTTGATCAATCCCTCGGTTAAGATATCTGCGAACATGATCATATGTTCCAGCCCTTTATCAAATGCGGCAATTTCGGCATCCCAATCCTTTTTAACTCTAGCTGTCACGTCATCAGTAATCAATTCCAGATGTTCATGAAGCATTTCCTTTAATTGTTCATAAGAATATTTGGGGTTCTGGCTACTAAGAAACTTGGCAATGTCATCAGCGTTGGCATACCACTCTTTATTGTATTTTTCCACATCGGCCTGATTTCCAGCCTTTACAGCACCTAGAACTTTTCCGGCAATAAGAATATGCTCCCGCAATAATTGAGCCAGCTTATCTCCAACTGCCTCACCGTAATACGGTTTAAAGACATCCCCTATGTCCTGCTGATTCTGTAACAGCCTTGCCAGTACCTTATCCTTGTCCTCAGAATCTGCAAAGGCGCTAACAATGTAGTTCTTTGTCCATACCACATGATCGATCCATAACTTCCTAAGATTATCCTTAAGCTCAATTACGGAGGGGGTTAAGCATTGCTTGTGGGAGCTCTTTTTCTCTTTAGCTGCTGCAGCATCGGCAATTGTAGGTGTAACACTTACAACCAGAAACATACACAATAAGGTTAGCTTCAACATCAAATACTTATTTTTCAATATGACCTATCTCCTTGTGAACAGTGATGGATTTGAATATCTTGTATATTGTGCACCTTTACTTCCATTTCATTCGCAACTATTCTCAGAACACAAAAAAGCACCATCACGTGGACGGTGCCTGGGTCTTACTTTTATCTAAACATCACTTTATCTACGTTGTATTTAGATTTCAGTTCATTAATGATATAGGTTTCGTAGATCTCTCTATGAACTGGACTTTCGATCAAACACACATCAATTCTGGTGACCTCGTCCCGATGTTGCTTGATGTCAGATACGGTGTCTTCAAAATGTTTTTTAATTCTTGGTCTTAGCTTTCTCGCTTTACCTACAAACAACAACTCATCCTGATCATTGTAGAACATAAAGATACCGCCGTAATCTCTCGGAATCAGGTGAAAGTCCGTAAATCCGTAAATATTGCTTAACTGCGGGTTAATTTGTTTAGTAATACTAACATCCGCTTTTGGAATCGTTATGTTGATCATTAGCTCACGTCCTCTTTCTATATAGGAGTAAATAGTATCATAAATCGCTAAGTAAGACCATTCAATCTGGCGCAGTCAAATAAATACAATAAAAGCAAGTTCGATTGATCTAATGGAAATATCACTAAAAATTATGGCATTATTCAAAACCTTCCTGCCCAAGGGTTGCGGTCTTAGACAGTAGAGGATTATAAATAAAATAGAGGCGTTTGCATCATGATATATAGATATTTGTCATCTAGGAGGATTTGATTCATGGCAGTAACAGACCGGCAAAAAATAGTAGATAGCGTCCCGCAAAAGGGTTTCTTCGGACATCCTAAGGGACTTTTCACCCTTTTCTTCACAGAATTTTGGGAGCGTTTCTCTTATTATGGCATGCGAGCTATCCTTGTCTACTACATGTATTATGAAGTGAGCCAAGGCGGTCTCGGATTACCTGAAGATATGGCACTTTCTATTATGTCTATCTATGGATCGCTTGTATATATGTCAGGGATCATCGGAGGCTGGCTTGCGGATCGGCTCCTCGGGACTTCGAGGGCTGTTTTCTACGGCGGCGTTTTAATCATGTTCGGGCATATACTACTGGCTATTCCAGGCAATACCACATTGTTTTTTGCTTCGATGGTTTTAATCGTACTCGGAACGGGTCTACTGAAACCCAATGTTTCAAGTATTGTCGGCGAAATTTATAGCGAGCAGGATAACCGCCGTGACGCTGCCTTCAGCATTTTTTATATGGGCATCAACCTGGGAGGATTTCTCTCCCCACTAATTGTTGGCGCAGTAGGCATGAATAATTTCCATCTTGGTTTCTCGATTGCCGCAGTCGGAATGTTTATTGGACTAGTCGTTTATATTATGACTCGCACAAAAAATCTGGGTCTGGCCGGTACGATTGTACACAACCCTATTCCTGCAGATCAGAAGAAAAAGATCTTTACTTGGATTGGTGTAGGATTAGTTGTACTTGCGATTTTGATTACGATCGGCATTCTTACCGGAGTGCTTACCTTTGAAACATTAATAAAAATAGTAGGGGTATTAGGCTTACTTATTCCTACGATGTATTTCATTATGATGTACCGCAGTCCCAAAACAACAGCCGTTGAACGGTCAAGAATTCTCGCATACATTCCTTTATTTATCGCATCGATTATGTTCTGGGCGATTCAAGAGCAGACTTCCACAGTTCTAGCTAGTTTTGCTGATAAACGGACCCAATTGGATTTTGCAGGTTTACACATTTCTCCTGCTTGGTTCCAATCGCTTAACCCGCTGTTTATTATCACTCTTGCACCTATATTTGCCTGGTTGTGGTTAAAGCTCGGTAACCGTCAACCCTCGATTCCGCAAAAGTTCTCGCTTGGTTTATTGTTTGCCGGTTTATCCTTCCTGGTGATTCTAGTACCTGCTTATTTCGGTGGAGCTAATTCACTTGTGAATCCATTATGGCTGGTACTCAGCTATTTTATCATTGTAATCGGGGAGTTATGCTTGTCCCCTGTGGGCTTATCAGCAACGACCAAACTGGCACCGGCGGCTTTTACCGCTCAAATGATGAGTATGTGGTTCTTATCGAATGCCGCTGCCCAAGCAATTAATGCTCAGATTGTGAAGTTCTATACCCCGGATACCGAAATGATGTACTTTGGAGTAATTGGTGGAGTGGCCCTTATCCTTGCGCTTATCCTCTTCCTATTCTCTTCCAAAATTCAGAATTTCATGAAAGGGATACATTAAAGACATCCAAAGGCTGCCCGAGATCTTCTCGGCAGCCTTTTTTTGGTTTCCTATAGTTATCCAGCCTCTACACCAGAAACATGGCGACAATCGTCGTGACTACCAGCCCAATGAGTACAGGCTTAACATTCCGTCTCGCCAGCTCAAAGGGGCTTACTCCGCAAATAGCGGCCGCCGGAATCAATGCCCACGGAATCAGCGTGCCTCCACCTACCCAAATTGCAGCTACCTGACCCAGCGCAGTTAAAGTCGCCGCATCGGAATGTGTGGCCACCGCAAACAATTTCCCAATAGACCCGGCAAGTGAAATGCCCGAGAACCCTGAACCATCTAGGCCTGTAATGGCTCCGGTTATAGTTGCGGTCACAGCACCCACTGCGCCGTTCAGAGGAACGTTATGAGCTAGAGCGACCCCTAGATCATTTACAATCCCCTGAGATGCGGCAGGCAGCACTTTGCCGAATAATTCGGCAAACGCCGAATCCCCCAGATAAAAAAAAGCGGCAATCGGTATCACAGGACCAAATACTTTGAAGCCAAACGTAAGTCCATCAATCAGATAAGAGGTTACTTGCTCCAATCCTTTATTACGATGTGCCAACAAGGTTACTACAACCAGAATGAATACCGCAGTACCACCAACTAAGGCAGTTGCGTCTCCACCCTGCAAATCGAGCAGGAACATGCCTGCTACATCGGCTAAAAACAGGATGGGAATGGCGATTGCCAGCAATTTTTTCAATGCTGGATGAATCACCGCTGGATCTTCTGCCGTATCATTCTCTGCAGATAACGCACTCACGGCACTTTTCCCGGCAATAAGCCCGTCTCGCCAAGTTCCCTTCTTCTGATCTCTGCGCATCATACAGTATGCCGTTATCGTAGTCACCACGCCCATAACAATTACAAGCGGAACACTCGCCTCCATGACACTGGTCACTGGAAGTCCGGCCGCATCTGCTGTTAGTTTAGGTGCACCTTGAATAATGTAATCACCTGAGAGCGCAATCCCGTGGCCAAATAAATTCATTGCCATCGCCGCTCCAAGAGCCGGCAGTCCCACTCGAATGGCAACCGGCAGCAGCACAACCCCGATCAAGGCCACTGCGGGTGAAGGCCAGAAGAACCATGAGGTGACCATCATAATCAGACCGATTCCCCAAAAGGCTATGAACGGTGTGCGCAAAAAGCGGGTAAGTGGAGCAACCATGATCTCGTTAATCCCCGTGCGTGTTAATACCCGGCTCATGGCTACTATGATCGAAATAATCATGATTGTACCCATTAGCTCCTTGGTTGCATATACAAAAGAGTTGAATACACCTGTGACTGAACCACTGACGGTTTCCGTGGCTAACCACCCAAGTACAAAGATGCCCGCAATACAGATCATCGTTGTGTCCCGTCTCTTGATCAGAAGTGCCATTATAAATACGATAAATGCCAGATATACATAATGGAGCGCTGTTAACTGGATGCCCATCTCTGCACCACACCCTTCTCCTACTATCCGAGTGCTATATGGTATGCAGGGGTGTAGGCTAATGTTCAGTAGAAATGGGCCTAAAACAGCAAAAGAAGCCGTCCCGTGCGTAGAGAAAATCTACGTATGGGACGGCTTCTTAATGTTTCTTAATTAGAGATTATTATTTAGCTACAACTCCGCCATCAACCGGCAGCTCAACACCTGTAATGTAAGAAGCTTCATCAGAAGCCAAGAACAATACAGCTTCAGCTACTTCAGAAGCACGTCCAACACGTGGCAGCGCAGTCTGAGACATAAAGAAGCTATGCATTTTTTCGTTATTTACAAATTCAGCACTCATTGGGGTTTCGATAAATCCTGGGTGAACAGAGTTCACACGAATGTTATCTTTACCAAAGTCTACAGCTGCTGCTTTACTTAGCATACGAACTGCACCTTTAGAAGCTGTATAAGCACCAGCACCGCTGCTGCCAGTCAAACCTGCGATGGATGAAATATTAACGATGGAACCACCTTTATTGTTCTTCATTTGAGGAACAACATGCTTCATGCCAAGGAATACGCTGCTCACGTTGATGTTCATTACTTTGTTCCATTGATCAACAGTGGATTCGAGCAATTGAACCGGGAATGAGATCCCTGCATTGTTTACCAAAATGTCGATTTTCCCGAACTTGCTAATCACATCTTCTACAACCTTGATCCAGTCTTCTTCGGAAGCCACATTATGTGCATAAGCTGCTGCTTGTCCACCATTTGCTTCAATTTCCTTCACAACTGCTTGTACGGCAGCCTCGTTAATATCAGTGGCTACAACTGTAGCACCCTCTTTGGACAATAAAAGGGCTTCTTCACGGCCCATACCGCTGCCTGCACCTGTAATAATTGCTACTTTATTAGTTAGACGATTCATAATTAGGTCTCCTCTATAATCGTATTGTGATATAATATTTGAGTGATGATAGTCACACTATCACTGTGATATACATCATATCATTTTTGCAAAAGAACTACAACCACTCCTTGCTTAATCCAATAAACGGTGGATATAATACTAATAATTGAAAATCCCAATCAAAAAATGGAAGGGTCTAGCCCTCATGAATCCTAAAACACGATACGAAAAAGAAAGATCCGATGGTAAACAGCAACGATTAATTACGATCCTCGAATCCGCAGAACGAGTATTATCACAAAAAGGAATCGAAAAGTCGACGATGCAAGATGTCGCAAGCGAAGCCAATATCGGGATTGCGACGTTATTTCGCTATTTTCCCAGAAAAGAAAAACTCGTAGTGGCTGTAGCCACCCGAATGCTGGAGCCTATGCTCGATCATTTTAAATACGTAGCGGACTTGCCCCTTACTTGTCTTGAACAAATCGAGAAATTATTTGATTTTTTTATTCAGGATCAAAATCATCTAAGTATTATTTTTATGGTCAATTTCGAAAGCTACGCCTCACACTCAAGTGAACCTGTTGAGGATGTTCTAAGTTTCAATGCACTCAATCGCAAAATTTGGCATGAATACTCCAGGATCATTCAAAATGGGGTAGAAGACGGCTCTATTCGTGCGGGTCTCCCCGTAAAAGAGACCTTAATTACGCTCATGAATAGCTTTGCCCTCTTTTCCAGAAAACTAACGATGAAAAAAAACATTCTCCTGCTGGAATCGGATCTAGACTCCGACGATCAGCTTGAGCTGCTTAAACAAATTTTTCTGGATCATTTAAAAGCCTAAAAAGCGCCAGTTTCCTTAGAAGGGGAACTTGGCGCTTTTTCTATAGTCAAACAAAAAGAGACATTTCCGAGGAAAATGCCTCTATCCAGATTCAAGTTGCGACCTATATACTGCCTTCGTTAGCTAGTGAAACGGGCAGGTTGCGACGGGTGATTGTTGATAAAGAAAACGAGGGCTGAAATCATATTCTTTTAACGTACGATCATGCCAAATCGGTGTAGACGAAGGTGACATAGGCGGAATCAGCCAGGACCAGCGCCCTGAGACTTGGCGCCCCTGCTCGTTCTCCTGTTGCTGGAATCGAACAAATTGATCTGCTGCTGTATGGTGATCCACGATGCTGACACCTGCTTGCTTGAAGGAATGCAGCACTGCGCGATTCAGCTCAAGAAGCGCCCGATCCTTCCAAAGCGTTGTGTTGCTGGAGCGATCCAGTCCCATCACATCAGCTATAGCTGGCAAAGTGTTGTATCGTCCGGTATCCCCCAAGTTACGCGAGCCGATTTCAGTCTCCATGTACCAACCGTTAAAAGGAGCAGCCGTGTACAGAATACCGCCAATTTCCAACTGCATGTCCGCGATGATGGGTACAGAATACCAACGAAGCTGAAGCTCAGCAAAACGTTCAATTTCAGGATGTGTTAACGGTACCTCCTGAATGAAGTGATCAGGAATAGGGAAAACGTAGGGATGCCCGTTGCCAATACTTATCACTAACGGCAACACATCATAATCGCCACCCGTTCCTTGCCAACCTAGTTGCTGGCACATTTTTGTGAATTCATCCGATGCCGGATCGCCTGCACGTCCGTGTTCTTCATCGCCAGGATAACCGGCATAACGAATCAATTGGTGGTTCCAGATCCGAATCCGCTGATTCGGATCTTCTCCGCTGCGGAAGACCGTGATGAGTGAACGAATACGTCCTCCGTTGTTCGCCTTTTCCAGATGTCGCAGCAACGCTTCAGCAACTTGTTCCTCAGTCTCTGCTTGGCGTTCATCGATTAGCTCAATGGATTGCCAAAAAAGACGCCCAATGCAGCGGCTATTATGGCGCCAGGCCATTCTTGCACCATGCGCTAATTCTTCCGTTGTATGTGTGTAACTGCCTGATTGGTTAATTTCCTCATGTACGGCTAGGATGCGATGATCCGTCTCGGCTTCAGACTTGTCTAGTTCAGCGTAACATTGTCGAATGAAAGCTTCCGCCTGCCGGGTTAATTCTTCGATGTGCTTGCCATTCATATCCCTTATCCCCCATCTAAACCCTTGCTTAAACTCTCAATCCAGTATAACATCCCTCTTCCTATGCCACATCTTTCAGGGAAAAGCGCATAAGAACAACCCGTGAAGCTTGGAGCTTCACAGGTTGTGGCAGGAACATTTAGCGCTCTGAACGTTTCCCTTGCTTATTCAATGAGGCAAGTCTGCTCTTATCCTCGGTCAACAGTTCTTCAGCCAACTCCACACCTTGAGGACCTAGCCAGTCCTGAGCTTGCTGAATCGCCTGCTCAGTATGTGCCAGGCGGTTCTCAGCCTGTGCCAAAGTCTGTTCTGTTGGATGACTAAGTGCCTGAGAGACAGAGAAATGAAGCTTGCCCAAAGAATTTTTGGCTTGAGTTACATTGTCATTCGCTTGCAGACTGGAATCGGGTTGTTTCATAAATGAAATACGCTCCCTTCTGAAATGCGCCTGTTCTCTTCTAGCATGGTTTGGGTGAAGTCATCTTATGCATTCACTATCTACTGGATAATGGATTGCATAAAGGACGTCATTTCATTACTCGCTTTATTCAGGCGCTCAATGACTCCGCTGAATTCAGTGACCAATTCTGCTTGTGAGTGTGAAGAAGCAGAGATCGCTTCAATTTCTTGCTCCATTTGCTTAATGGACTTTTGAACATCACTCAGTGATTTTTCAATATTATGGGTTGCTTCTTTAGTGTTAACGGACAGTTTGCGTACTTCCGTAGCAACCACCCCAAAACCAGCCCCTTGCTCTCCTACACGAGCGGCTTCAATTGCCGCATTCAGCCCAAGCAGGTTCGTCTGCTCAGAAATCTCACGAATGAAGCCGGCAACCTTATTCACTTCTTGTGATTCCGTTACGGCTCTACGCGTATTATCTAATATTTGCTGCGAAGTAGCTGATAACTCCTGAGATTGGGCAGCTACGCTCTGCACCATCTCCATTAGATGACTGCTTATCTCATTAATCTCATCTGTGAATCCTTCAAGCTTATTCTCGTTCTCTAGTGTATAGGCAATGGCAAAAACCCCGATTACATCATCATCCGTTCCGTAGATAGGTACACATGTTGAGATTACAGGAGCTCCATAAATTTCTGCTGGGATTCGGTTAGAGCTTGCTATACCTTTCAGTCCATTTGAAAGCGACAGATCTTCAGGCGGGATAGGGTTACCCTTAACCAATCCGAGATCAATAACTTTACTTGGTGCGTAATAATGGAAGATCTCCCTGTCCGTGATTCCAATCATAATATCCTGCGAGTGAATCTTTTTGAAATAAGGTGCTGCGAGGACTAAGGCATCGATAATACTCATCTCTTCATCTCCCATATAAAAAAAATGTATATGTAGTTTTATCGTCACAATGGGTTATTAAATGAATATTGTCATAGTAGAGTAACAATCCCCGCGTATGATTTGTTTATGAATACTATTAGCAGACGACAATTTCTACAGAAAAGCGCTCAAGTAACTCTAGGCCTTCTTGGAACAGCTGGTGCATCCGGTATCTATTCACATTGGATCGAACCCTACTGGCTGGAAATCAAATACGTAGATATTACACTCCCTAGACTTTCTCCAGCCTTCGATAAATTTCGTATCGTTCATTTTAGTGATTTACATCAGGGGGTATATTCCAAGCCGCAAGCTTT
Organism: Paenibacillus sp. FSL H7-0690; assembly: GCF_037980415.1. NCBI lineage: Bacteria > Bacillati > Bacillota > Bacilli > Caryophanales > Paenibacillaceae > Paenibacillus > Paenibacillus sp. FSL H7-0690. The sequence continues at coordinate 6,728,810 of NZ_CP150281.1, forward strand.
AACGGAGCTAGCGCAGCAAATTCAACATGTAAAGCCAGATCTGATCTGCTTCACCGGCGATTTATTAGATCATTCAGCCGATTATATTGCAGAAGCCGTAGCCTTGTGCTCTCAGTTGCGGGCTCCTTTTGGACAATTTGCAGTATTAGGCAATCATGATGCTTTTGGGACCAGAAAGGTTGTAACGAAAGGGCTAACACAATCGGGCTTCCACGTGCTCCATAATGAACATATCGTCCTAACCCAAGGTACGGACAAGCTCTATATTGCCGGAATAGATGATCCTTGGGTCGGAAAAGCAGACATCGCCCAAGCGCTGCTTCATATCCCGGAAGAGGCTTGCACAATTCTCCTGGCCCATGAACCTGATTTCGCCGATGACTTTTGTAAGCTGCCTATAGATCTGCAATTGTCTGGCCATAGCCACGGAGGCCAAGTGCGGTTTCCATTTGTCGGAGCTTTATATACCCCGCCTCACGGAAGTAAATATTCAAGTGGGTTATATCAACTGCCCAACAGCCAACTTCAGGTCTATACCACTCGCGGGATAGGAGTAACTCGTATGCCTGTTCGTTTTAATTGTCGTCCCGAGCTCACCGTAATTACTTTACATTCTTAATGCTAGTGTCTTAATCGTACAAAATGGTTAAAAAGTATATACCTTTTGCATATCTATGCAACAACACTGTAACCGTCTTTGTAATCAAATCTATTTGGGACCTAGGTATAATTGTAGGAGTGATAGAGGAAAAAATATCATATTGCAACTACATAAGCCCATCCTTGGGAAGGAGAGATTAAGTTATGAATAAAAGTATGAAATGGACCTCAGCCATCTTGGCTGCTGGAGTATTGCTTGGAGGGTCGGGACTAGTAGGAGGAACTTCAGTTCAAGCCGCAACTACCGGAGGAAATACGGTAAAACAAGCCGCACAGCAACCCTCTGTAGTGCTTAAATATAAAGGCCAGACCTTATCGCAGCAAGCGAAAATAGTAAACGGCAACACCATGATCCCTTTAACTGTACTACGGGATGCTTTTGGCCTCTCCATTAACTATAATGCAAGCACCAAAACTTATAGTGTAGGCAGCGATTCCATGAAGCTGGACATGGAGGTCTCAGATTACGGTGTTATTACAACCCTGAATGGCTATTACATTTATAGCATGACCGGCAGTCATGATGTGAAGGTCATCAACGACCGGATTTATGTTCCGTTCAAACTGTTGTCTGACTATTTAGGAGTGCAAGGCGTTTATAATCCTTCATTGAAATCACTTGATCTAAGTAAAAAAGTAATGAATAACATCAAAATTACCTCTGAAACCTTAGATAAGAGCAATAAAAATGCCAGTATCAAAGTGCAATATCCCAAAATCAGTGGCTTAACGGATGAAGTGCAGACTAAGATTAATGCAATCTTCAAAAAACAAGCTGAACAATTCGTCGCAGAGAGTGAAGAACAGGCTAGCCGTAGAGATGGTACTATAGAGAATAAATATGACTTCTCTCAAACTTTTGTCGTCTCCTTTAACCGTGAAGGGGTTCTGAGCATCGTGACTGATCAATATGGCTATACTGGTGGAGCTCATGGTGGAGCCCTTCGTGAAGGATTTACCTTCTCGCTGAAAGACGGCAAACCAATTGAACTTAAGGACCTGCTGAAGGCAGAGCCAAACTACAAACAAAAATTAGATAAAATGTTGAAGGAAAGCACCAAGGAGCTAGCTTTTCCAGATACACCTGGCGGACTAACAGAAAAACCAAACTTCTACGTTTCCGAGAGTGGCCTTGCAATCTTCTACCAACAGTATGAAATTGCCCCTTATGCGGCTGGAATTCCTACGTACACCTTTAATTTCAGTTCAATATTACCAAAGGGAACTAACCCATTCGCTGCCTTCAAATAAACTTCTATTGTAAAAAAGAGCGTCCCAGTCATTAGGACTGGGACGCTCTTTTGGTTTTACAGCTTAGGCTTCCAAACTTCCCGCCGGGCCGAAGAATTCATAATGAATTCTGTCTTCAGCCACCTTCCATTCCTTAAGAGCCTTATATATCGCCTTCATAAAAGGAGTCGGTCCGCAGAAATAGAATTCAGAGTTTACGTCTGTTACTTCTTGCAGCCAAGCTAGATCAATATAACCTGTTTTATGGAACGTATCTCCTTCACTTGGAGTTTCATAACATGCATAGGATCGTAGGGTAGGATGGGACTGCTCCAAATCCGCCACCATTTCTTTCATAGCATGCAAGCTTCCATTGATGGCTGCATGAATGTACGTTACCTCTCGTTCTGGCTGCGTAGCAATTAATGTCTCCAGCATACTTACCATAGGGGTTAGTCCAACCCCACCACTGATAAGAACCACTGGACGATCACTATCTTTATTTAGTACGAAATCACCTGCTGGCGAGCTTACTTCCAATATAGCTCCCACTTGTACGACATCATGAAGGAAAGTAGATACGACTCCAGCCGGTTTATCCGGCCCTTCACCTTCCCGTTTAACTGTGATGCGGTAATACGACTGTCCCGGCGCACTGGACAAACTATAGTGGCGAACATGGGTGTATTCCTCTCCCTCAGGCTGAACACGAACCGTGATGTATTGACCCGGCAAGTAAGAAGCTATAGCCCCTCCATCCTCAGGAGAAAGGTAGAAGGAAGTAATAAGTTCACTTTCTTTAACCTTCTTAGTAACCACAAAGTTTCTAAATCCACTCCAACCCCCGGGAATTTCGGCAGCTTCACGATACTTCTCTGCTTCGACACCAATAAAGGCATCTGCAATCACGCCATACGCCTTTGCCCAAGCATCAATAATTTCCGGCGTCGCCGCATCGCCAAGTACTTGCCCAATAGCAGCTAACAAAGTCTCACCTACGATGGGATAATGTTCAGGTAATACTCCCAATGCCCGATGTTTCTCCGCAATCTGTTTTACCACAGGCAAAATATTTCCCAGCTGATCAATATTCATTGCCGCCGCGAGTACGGCGTTAGCAAGTGCAGTCTGCTGTTTACCTTCCCGTTGGTTGGCATGATTAAATATATTTAGTAACTCCGGATGATTTTCAAATAACATGCCATAGAAAGTAGTTGTGATGGTCTTCCCATGAACCTGCAATACGGGCACCGTTGATTTTATGATTTCAATGGTTTGTTGATCTAACATCTAAATACCCTCTTTCCTGCAATAAATTAATTCCTCTATAAAAAGCATATAGAAGCTGAACATCCCATAGTGTGCGTTCAATCACACGGGAAATTGAAAAAATGTGAACGATTCAACAATTGCAATGATATCCATCACAATAATGCACCCGAAATCAAAAAAAACTATCCAAGCAGCCATAATAGCTTCCGGGATAGCTTTTTATCTTATTATTTTGACAGCTCCACAAAACCTTCTCCGAATACATCTCTTACATCGTGGATGGTAATAAACGCCTCTTTATCAATGGATTTGACGATTTTCTTAAGCATAGTCACTTCCTGCTTGCTAATCACAATATACAGCAGCTCTTTAGGTGTCTTGGTATAGTACCCACGGCCATATATTACTGTGACGCCTCTATCCATAATTCCATTAACCTGTTCAGCAATTTTGTCCTGCTCTTGGGATACAATCGTAACAGCCTTCTTAGGGTTCACTCCCTCAATAATAAAGTCCATTATCTTAGTGGCTACATAGAGCATCACGATCGTAAACATCAGACTTTGTACTCCAATGATGAAATACGAAGCGAACACCACAATTAAATCGACGAGCAGTAGCGCGTAACTAACATTCCAGTCCAAATATTTATGTAGAATTCTGGCGATGATGGTTGACCCTGCAGTCGTTCCACCCACTCGTATAATTAGCCCGATACCCACACCTGAGAAGATACCCCCGAATATTGCATTAATTATCAACTCATCGCTGCCAATATTCCAATTTTTCGTAAGAATCAGGAATAACGAATTGAAAAACACCGCAATAATCGTGTATACCGTCGTAGTTTTGTCTAGAAATTTGTACCCCACAATTAATAATAAAGCGTTAAGAATCAAACTAACAATACCGGGTGACCACTGATACAAATAGTAAGTAATCATAGTCAGTCCCGTGACCCCGCCTTCACCGAACTCGTTCGGAATCACAAACAAATTAACGGCCAAGGAGAATAACAAAGCTCCTACAATGATGGAAACAATATCCGAAATACGCTTTTTCATACCATGCCCCTTCTACCCTAGATCTATATCCACAAATACTAACACCGCTTTGATATAGATGCAATCCATCCGAAAGAAGTCAACAGTCTATAGATACAGTAACCAGCCACCCCGCCGCCAGTGTTCAAAATAAGATCATCCACATCAAAGGTGCCGATATACAATACTAATTGTGTGAATTCAAAACAGAAGCTCAGCGCCAGCGAGAGGAAGAAAACTCTTCGAAACAGCCTTACTTTTTGCGATAACAGCATGGGCACCAAGATCCCAAACGGAATAAAGGCCAACAAATTCCCTACTAAATTAATCGATGAAAAAGGATCTGAAAGCGACAGATCGTCCATCCCCCGGGAGATCTCCTTAAAAGGGATATAGTTGCCTCGCCGATTAAAAATCCGGTCTGGATGTTCAAACATACGTCCCGCTTGCTCCCAAAGCGATAATAAGTTCACCGGTGCACCTTTAAATAAAATAATTCGGATTAAAAAATACATATAGACGATAAATATCGCTGCCAGCAAAAGGTTTATAGCAGACTTTTTTTTCGGCTCTTTAGTCATTAATATGTAGTAACAATTATGCCATCCATGTTATCGCCTGACGTCATATATTGCCCTTCCTGTGGAATTTTGATCGTAGTGTATTTGGATACCGCAAAATAACTTACTGTATAAGCTTTGCCGTCTACTGTTGTTGAAATCTCTTTGTTCTCTTTCAAGAAATCCAAATATTGTTCTAGCACAAGCCCCTTCTCATGAATAATGGCGCTGTGCGGCAACCCTACATAACGGAAATGCCAGGGTTCATATTTTATCCCCGTAATCTCGGTTTTGTCTTTCGGATAGCGAAGAATAAAGCCGTATTTCCAGGCATTTTTTTGCAGCCATTTTCCTTCAGGCGCTTTACTCATTTCTGATTGGGACGACCCGATATCCAGAGATAATCCTAAATTATGTTCACTATATTGCGCCGGTAAAGCATAGTCCGAACCTTTTTCCTGATATAATTTCTCTTGCTCTTCAAAGTCCCTGTACCCGCTGCTAATTAAAAAATGATTCACACCCTCTTTTTCGGCAGCTTTGACCATCTTATTGAATTTATGCGCTACACTTTCAGACAAACGAATCGAGGTATCCAGCAGCCCATAACCCTGCACCAGATCCGCCTGCTCATATAAGGTCACGATATCAGACTTCACACTATCCTCATGTACCGGGTATTGTTTGTTCACCAGCAACAAATCCCCTTGATACACTTGATCTTGTGTTACTACCTCTAAACTATTGTTATTTCTATTAGATTCTTTGCGAATCTTATCATCGTATCCTAAATTACCCGTATTCGGTAAATAACGAGCCGCTGCATACCCAAGCAACAACACAACCAACGCCAAAAAGCCCCACTTCTTCATCAGCAATGTCCTCCCATTTCCTTGATAGGAATAGAATAACGAAGACACTTTAAAGAAAAGGCGGGACAAATATAAAGTTTTTCTTAAAATAAATAAATCTCACGGGCTTTACCCATTAAAAGTATATCCAACGCCCCAGATCGTCTTAATGAATTTATTCTTATTGATGTCTTCACCGAGCTTTTTGCGCAAGGTACGGATATGCACCATGACCGTGTTCCCACTCTCATAATAAGCATCGCCCCACACCTGTTGAAAAATGTTCTCCGCACTAAACACCTGCTTAGGATGGCTGACCAATAAGTGCAAAATATCAAACTCTTTTGGAGTTAGCTCAATAACCTCACCATAAAGAGTAACCGTATGCTCATCCGGTGAAATCATCAATCCCCGAACCTCTAGCACCGATTTAGGTATGGCAGCGGGCTGACTGAATTGTATGGAGCGCCGCAACTGGGAATTGACCCGGGCGACCAGCTCCATTGGGTTAAACGGTTTGGTCATATAATCATCTGCGCCCATAACCAGTCCGGTGATTTTATCAAGATCGGAAGTTTTAGCACTCAGAAAAATAATCGGCAGATGATGATGCTCCCGAATATGGCGGGTGACCTCGTAACCATCCAGCCCCGGCATCATGATATCCAGAATCGCCAAATCTATCGTTTGCGACTCAATGGCTTGTACCGCTGCCCTTCCATCGGACACTTTGAGGATATGATACCCCTCTTTTTGCAAATGCAAGGCCACCAAGTCGGCAATTTCCGCCTCATCATCCGCAATTAAAATGGTGATGCGCTTCATCTATTTTTCACTCCTATAGGTTGTGCTGTACACTCTTCATCCATTATACCCTAAACTCAAAAACCACTCCTAGAAAGAAGTGGTTTCCGATTAAATCTATGATTTATATAGTCTATTTCCTTTTATTATAGCTGTCTAACAATAGCTCTAATGAAACCCCATTTACTGTGACGCCTGAAAGATTGCAGTCTCTTATATCTACATTCGAAAGATCACAATCTACAAAGGATGTCCCGTTCAGCTGGCATCGCTCAAACTTATTGCCTTTACCGTACAAATGAATATCGTGGAAATAAGCCTCCCCTAGTTCACTATTACTAACCTCTATTTCCCACAGCCCCACTTCATTAAACTTAACAGAATGCATATTGATGTCATTAAAGGTAGTACTGCTCATATTAATATTATCGAATCCGGTCCCCTCCATATTTACATTGGAGAAGTTTGTTTTATGCATATCAATATCATCAAATTCACTCTGGCCCATAGCCACACGACGAAAATTCGTTTCAGTCATTCTTTCATCCTGAAAGACTCTCTTCTTAAATTCGTCCTGTAATTTGTTTTCACTAAGATTATTATTCACTGTACTCAACATCTCCCTTTTTAAGATCGCTCTTGATCTGCGGAGTCTACTCTCAACAGCTTCGCTGGATAAATCAAGGAAATCGGCGATTTCCCTGACCTTGTAACTGTCGATATAGTAGAGAATTGTGACTATACGGTTAGCTTCTGATAGGGTGTTTAAGGCTTTCCACACATCTTGCTGGAGTTCTTTTCTGAGCAGCTGATCTTCGGTAGATTCTGGCTGCGGAACCTCCATTTTTTGCATGAATTCGTAAGCAGTTTTCTTTTTATTTGACCTAAACCAATCCATGCATTCCCGTGCAGTAACCGCATATAACCAACTGGCGAGTTTCTCAGGCTCCTTTAAGTTAGGTAATTTGCGATAGGTTTTAACAAAAACCTCTTGGGCAATGTCTTGTGCGGTATGAAAATCACCCAATTTACCATAAGCAACCCCGTATACTGCATTGGAATATTTGCCGATAAGTACACTGAATGCATCCATGTCACCTTTACACACCTTATCTACCAGTTCTGCGTCTGTACAAGTCACTATTTTCCTCCTTAACATCAAGCTCATAACATAGACGGAAAAGAGACTCAAAAACCGTCTTTATGCCTGCAAATAATTTTTAATGGAGAGGGGATTTCAACTTTTCTTCACCGTGATAATTATAGCCTAATTATTACCTAGCTAAAACAATCTGCGAGCCGTCACCAAACGTTTCTTCCACTTGTCACTTAAGGCTTCATAATGAACGCCAAGCTCCTTGGAGTACGTATGTAGGATCTGATTATTTCCCGCGTAAATCGCCACATGCCCAATATCGAGTCCTCGTGCACTGAAGAATAACAGGTCCCCTTTGCGCAGCTCGTTAATTCCAACCTCTTTGCCCTCTTTGGCCTGATTGTAAGAGACACGTGGCAAGTCAATTGCCAACACATCCTTAAATACATGTCCTACAAAAGAAGAACAGTCAAAGGTAGATGTCTGGTCAGTAGCAGCACCAAATTCATAAGGTGTTCCCAGATATTTTTCTCCGTAAGCAAGCAGCTCGCTTCCCTGCCGCTCTACAAGAGCCGTACTAGTATAATTGCTATATTTGGGTTTAGCAGATATATAGCCACTCTTGTTATCTTGTGTTCGCACTTCTAACCATAAAGCATCTACTTCTCTAAACACATGTACCTTATCTCCTGCTGACAACATTTGCTGCACTGTTGATTGGGCTGACGAGTCTGGCAAACTTCGCAGGTTAACCCCATATAGAATTGTCGTATCGTAATCCACTGCCGAGTAGATACGAACGGCACGAGTAGTGGTATCCCACTTCACAGTGCTGCCCAAAGCTTCGCTGACAAAACGCAGTGGCATCATCGTATAACCGCCGGCAATCTGGCCGGGAACCGTTACACTTAAGGACTGGCCATTTTTATTCGCTGCCTGATCACCAATACGATAGGTCAGCACCAGGTCTCCCTTGGTTGCCTTAACGGTCTTGGTATCATTATTCCAAGTAATCTTTGCCCCCTGAGCTTCAAATAACTTGCGCATAGGGACTAGTACTGTATCGTTTACTAACAAGGGCTGAGCCCCCAATTGTAGCTGTTGATCATCCAGATAGACGGCTGTAACCGGAGTCTGAGGCGTTGTCGCCGCATAGGCCGGAGCAGTATAGAGCATAGATGTAAGTAGTAAAAGTAACATAGCTTTCTTTTGAAATTTCATGATGTCATCACCTCGTTGATTGATATGTACACCTATTGTTACTAAAAAAAGGGTGATTAGTTTTGTTACAAATTTTGGGGTAAGCATCTACCTACGGCATAAGCACCTAAAAAAAAGAGGACTACGATCACCTTTCGGTATCATAGTCCTCTTTTTAAATATGCCTCATGGAGCCGGCTAGACAGGTTCCTCAACTTCAAAAATGGAATCAATAATGATCGGAAGATTATCCCTTACAGAAACAGCACCCAATACAGAACGAGCATGAACACCCTTGTCTCCGAACACCTCAAGCATTAAATCTGAACAACCATTAAGCACTTTATGATGTTCTTCAAAAAGGGGATCTGCATTAACGAAGCCTTGAATTTTGACTACTCTTTTCACTTTGTCCAAAGAACCTAAAGCTGTCTTCAGGACGGCAAGGATTTCTCTACCCGTTAAACGTGCAAAATGGTAGCCTTCCTCCATTATCAACAGCTTCAATAATTAAGTAAGATCATAGTTACTACTTAGCTTCAACCTCTGCTTCCCATCTCGATATCTCAGCGCGAACAATGGGTGCTACTTGGGTACCCAATAGCTCAATGGCTCTCATTACATCCTTATGAGGCATTGTGCCAAGCGGCACATGCAGCATAAAACGTGTGATGCCTACTTGCTTGCGCAGGTGAATGATTTTCTCAGCAACGGTCTCTGGGTCACCTACATACAAGGCACCTTCAAATCTACGCGCCGCATCATAGCTTGCACGGGTGTATTGACCCCATCCGCGTTCCCGGCCAATAACATTCATACTAGCTTGTGTAGAAGGGAAGAACATATCGGCAGCCTGCTGATTGTCCTCTGCAATGAAGCCGTGCGAGTGCGAAGCAACGGGCAGCTTCGATACATCATGTCCCGCTTGCGCTGCAGCCTTCTTATAGAGCTTCACGAGCGGAGCAAACTGTAGCGGACTGCCGCCAATGATAGCCAGCACAAGCGGTAACCCTAGTAGACCTGCACGAATTACGGATTCTGTATTTCCTCCGCTGCCAATCCATACTGGCAATGGATTCTGCACGGGACGCGGATAAATCCCCAGATTATTAATGGCAGGACGGTGCACGCCGCTCCAGGTTATTTTTTCGGATTCCCGTATTTTGAGCAGCAAGTCCAGCTTCTCATCGAACAGCTCATCATAATGATTCAAATCATACCCAAACAGCGGGAACGATTCAATAAAAGAACCCCGGCCTGCCATGATCTCTGCGCGTCCATTCGAGATTCCATCCAGGGTAGCGAAATCCTGAAACACACGTACGGGGTCATCAGAGGAAAGTACTGTAACCGCACTGGTTAGCCGAATCCGTGTCGTCTGTGAGGCCGCCGCAGCCAGTAAAACTGCTGGAGAAGACGCCGCATAATCTTTGCGATGATGTTCGCCCACGCCAAATATATCTAAACCCACCTGATCTGCAAGCACAATCTCCTCTACAACCTCGCGCAATCGCTGCGCATGACTTATCACTTCACCCGTCTGAACATCCGGTGTTGTTTCTACGAACGTGCTTATTCCTATTTCCACTTACAAATCCCCCTTAACTATAATTTCCTCTTTAAATTGTTTGTTTGATTATAACACAAGTTAAGGTTAAAAAAGCTAGTCATTCTGTCCAACCCTAGTTTCCCGGGAAACTCATCCTTAAAATTTGCAAAACCACGCTTACAAATAGAGGATTTTGAAGGAATATGTTGAAAGACTCTTAAACAAATAGCGGTTGTCGTAGAACAAATAATCATATGGCAAACGAATAAAATTCAAGGTAACATGAAAGAACTGTTAACCGGGTGGGAGAAGGTGTCACTGAAATGAATATCATGACATGGATTGATTTGTTATTATTTTTTGTTTTGTTCGCTTTGTTCATCTACATATTTGCGTCTGTAACTATCACTAACCTACATAAAGCATACTTAGTTTTTCATTTTACTATGATGTTATGGCCCTTCTGCCAATTCGCTATCAAAACGACCGACGATCCCAAGTTTCAATTGTTTTATGTAAAGCTCGCTTTTATCGACTCGGTTCTGTTAACGATTGGCTGGCTTCTGTTCACGGTACTACTCACCGGGAATTCACATCTTCTTCGAAAAAAGAACACATTGATCCTATACATTCTCGCAGCTTTGATCTTAGTAGGGGTGATCGCCAATCCAAACGGAAGTTTTGTTCTCCCTATGAACGGCGGATATATCGAAAGATATTATGGTCCGATTTTTTGGCTGCTTATTATCTTCTTAACCACCAGCGTAATGATTTCTCTGTATATCATCTATTCAGCGCTAGTCTCAAACACTACACAGCGGATCAAAAAACAGGTTGCTCATGTGCTCAAAGGGGTGCTGGTGCTAACGGTATTTATTTTATTGGATGTTTTTCTTAATGTGGTATTGCTTAAATCTGATCCAGTTATTCCAGGGCTGACCTCTCTGGGGATCTTAATCTCGGCAATCTTTTTCGTAATTGCTATCCATCGGGATAAAATATTTGATCTCGTAACCATCGCCCATCAGGATATCATTGACACCATTACAGAAGGAATTCTTGTACTGGATGATAGTGAGACTGTAGTAGAAATCAATCGCTCGCTTTTTCCAAAAATCCATCTGCAAATCGGTGCTCACTTTGACGTGTCGACCATCGCACCCATAGAGCAAACTTCCGGAGCTTTCGATTTATTCCTTCATACATACTTGAACCAGCCCATGGAGAGGACTGAGGTTGAACTATTCTACACCTCACTCGATGCATACATTAACATTACTGCGGCGCCGATTGTGGTAGGTGGAATCAGGGTTGGACGCATTCTCACTTTTCAGGACAGAAGCGAGCTGCATCGCCTCATAGCCGAGACCAATCACCAGAACGAGACCCTGCAAGAGCGTAATGCTGCATTAACTGAAATCCAGGATGAATTATCGCAGACTAACCAAAAACTTAAGCAGATGGCCATAACGGACAGCCTAACCGGTTGTTATAATCGTCATTACTTAACGTTGCACTTAGAGCATGAGATCATAGAAAATATGAAACTCAAGCAGCCTTTTGCTATCATCCTTCTGGATATCGACTTTTTCAAAACAGTGAATGATAATTACGGCCATTTAATCGGTGATGTCGTCATTTGCAGCACGGTAGAGGTAATTAAGAAAACGTTGAGGGAGACGGATGTTCTGGCGCGTTATGGCGGAGAAGAATTTATCATTTACTTACCAAATACAGATCAAACACAAGCAAACCACTTAGCAAAACATATCAAATCTATAATAGAAGCTAATAAAGTACATGTAGAGGATGTTGCTCATTCCCTCTCGATTACTGTTAGTATGGGACTGCTGTCCATTAGTAATTTTGCAGCACAATATACAGAAAGCCTGACCAATCAACTAAATGATTTATTCGAATCAGTGGACAAAGCCTTATATCAAGCAAAAAATGCCGGACGAAATCAGATTGTTGAGATTAATAGATAACGTTTAAAATAAAGAATCAGCCTACTTCTGTTGAAGTTAAGCTGATTTTTATTTTTTAGATCTTTTTAACAAACTCGGACTTTAATTTCATAGCTCCAAAACCATCGATTTTGCAATCAATATCATGATCTCCGTCCACTAAACGGATGTTTTTCACCTTTGTTCCTATCTTCAGAACGGATGAGCTTCCTTTTACTTTAAGGTCTTTAATAATAGTTATAGCATCTCCATCATTTAAAATATTTCCGTTGGCATCTCTGACAACCTTGTTCTCTTCACTGCTTTCAGCCTCTGTGTCGAGGCTCCACTCATGCGCACATTCCGGGCAGACGAGCAAACTACCATCTTCATAAGTGTATTCTGAATTACATTTCGGGCAATTTGGCAAAGTTGACATCAAAGTGTCCTCCATTCGTTAATGTAAATCTAGTTGTGGTTCCAGTGCATAGCCTCAAAAGTATATTTCATATTTGGTAAGGTTTCCACTAGATATCAGCAGTAAGTTTGTCTAGATTTCGACAGCGGACAGTAATTCTCAAATATTGTCTTGTATATTTTTTCCTAATTCAATAAGATGGAAATGTCGAATTTTTATGTAAATACATAGGAGAGTGAGTAATGATAAGTCGCAGAAGTGTTGCATTCGCCATTATTTTGTCATTAATTACATGTGGGCTCTATACAATCTATTGGTTTATTGTTCTAACCAATGAGGTAGGCGAACTGAGTGGAGACTATACATTTACAGGAGGAAAACATTTCCTTCTAACGTTGGTTACGTGCGGGATCTGGAGCTTCATTTGGGCCTATCAGGTAGGTAAACATATTGCTGAAGCTCAAAGACAGCGCGGCCAATACCCGTCAGATAATTCAGTGCTTTATGTGATCCTGACACTCTTTGGCCTGGGTATTGTCACGTATGCCTTGGTACAATCCGATGTTAATAAACTGGTATAAGTTTACGATTTATAAAAGGACACTCCCTAAACTATTTTGGGGTGTGTCCTTAAGTCTCGTCGGCGTAGTATATCTCAAAGCATGGATACCCTTAACCAATATTAGTATCCCTTGTCCATTTCATGAATGGACTGGATTGTATTGTCCCGGATGTGGAGTCACAAGAGTTATTCTTTCCTTGCTGAAGTTCGACGTTATTCAAGCGTTTAGATTTAACCCGTTGCTGTTTATTTTAGCACCTCTGTATATGTTGTATTGGATTACTAATAAGAAGCAAATCCGGCCTCTTAGCCAGGCAATTATGGCTATAATGTTGATTCTGACCGTTACATTTGGAATACTGAGGAATCTCCCGCTGTTTGAATATTTGGCCCCGACAGTAATTCGTTAACAGCAACAATTATTACAAAATAGCCTGCAGTCGCACAATTGCTTGGGCCCGATCAACCACTTCTAATTTGCTGTAAAGATTGCTAATATAATTGCGCGCCGTACCTTCCGCAATATGTAATGTATCGGCGATTTCACGGTTGTTCAGTCCCCGGATAATGAGCTGTGCCAGCTCCTCTTCCCGTTCTGTCAGACTGATACGATCCAGACCCGATCTTTGCCAGTGTTCATAGTCCTCTGTTAACCTGTTCATCCTCGATGCCAGTTTGGCTGCTACCGGAGCTGGCAGAATAAATTGCCCGGATAACGTATCATGAATCGAAGCGATCATTTTATCTGCATCCATGTCCTTCAGCATATAACCGCTTGCTCCGTAGGCCATTCCCTCTACAATATAATCAGTCTCTATAAAAGTAGTCAGAATCAGAATGAAGATGTTCGGCCGAATCTGCTTTATTCGTTTCAAGGCGCTAAGGCCATCCATAACTGGCATTTGAATATCGAGCAGCACCAGATCAGGCTGGAGTGCCTCAACCATCTCGCAAGCTTCTTCTCCATTCTTGGCAGCACCAACCACTTCCATATCATCTTCCAGATCCAAAATGGTGCGAAGTCCTTCCCGCGTCAACAATTGATCATCGGCAATTACAATTTTTATTTTACTCATGTTCTATCCACAACCCTTCGCATGGGCAGATCAATCTCCAGTAAACAGCCTTCATCCATTTCTGAATCGATGGATAAGCTGCCTCCCAGCTGCTCAACCCGTTCCTTCATCGTCCTAAGTCCAAATCCCATCACGATTGGACTCATCCCTAGCCCACAATCCTTGAGTCTAAACTGCAAGTTCGCTCCAACAGACTCCAGACTAAAATGGAACTCCACACTCTTCCCATGTCTGATCCCATTAGTTAAGCCCTCCTGCAAAGCATGATAGATTGCCTTTTTATAGGCTGTTGACATGGCTTCCGGCAGATCATAAATAACTGCATGAACAACAACGCCTGCATTGCGTTCTGTATCTCGAATCAACTGCTTCAGCATCACGGTTAGATCAGAATACCTGTCCTCTTTCAGCATATGGACAGAGCCGCGGATTTCATTCAAGCTATGCCGCACAAGATCCTGGGCCTCAGCCAGACGCTGAAAGCCGCTGTCTATCTCCTTCTTCTGAAGCAGCCGCTTGCCAGCTTCAATCTGCAGAATCGTCGATGTCAGGGTATGCCCGACAATATCATGAATCTCTTGGGCAATACGATTGCGTTCCTCAAAAACAGTAGCTTCGGCCAAAGCCGCAGATGTTTCACGCATCGAACGCTCCAGGCTACGAGTTCTTTCTACCACCTGATCCTCCAGATTTTTTTTGAGATATTGGATTCCCGAATACAGCTTGGCATTAGCGATTGAGATTGCGCATTGTGAACCAAGCAGCTTGAGCACATCGAGTCTGCTTGGAGTAAATACACCCGGCGATAGATTATTCTCCAAATAGAGCAGGCAAACCAATTTATTCTGATTCATGATGGGGAGACATAAAACCGATTTCAGTCTATTATTCCTAACGTAAGTATTACGTGTAAATATTCCTTCACTGAGTGCATCATGTAATACAACCTGTTCTTGTGTTCTTGCCGCGTAAGCTATAATCGCTGCCGGGACCAACCCCGATTCTTCCCCAAGTGGAACAGATTCGATATGCTGGGCTTCTGAGGTCCCATAAGCTTCCACCATCCATTTGCCGTCATGATCAAAAATAACAGCCCCATATTCTGCCCCAGCATTGTGGAGCATGATTCGCATCAGCGTGGCCAATAATCGGCTCATCTCCATTTCGCCGGATAATGCTTGGGCAGACATTACCACAGAAAGGGAATCCACACGATCGAGCCCGGGCTCTCGTTTAATATGCAGCAAATGGCGATGCTGCTGCTCCAGGTCAGCCGCTTTAGCCTTTGCGCCCCATTGCAGATAAGCCTCATAGGCCTCAGTCATATAGATTCTTGCCAGATGCATTTTGCCATGACGAAGCCCGTATTTACCATAACATTCCGCTGCCATCGCTAAATCGTGAATATGACCGTGGATCCGAGCGTTCTCAATGGATTGCTCATACAATGCTTCAGCTTGGCGGGGATCTCGCGATAGACGAGTTAACTCAGCCTTCATTAACAGATATTTATGCTGATAATTCCCCGGACAACGCCTGGCAAGCTTTTTCATTTTCTTCAAGCATTTACGCATTTTTGCCCGATATGTACGTTGCTCTTCAGCGTTATATTCCTCATACAACTGAGCCCAGACTAAACATTCATACATGATCTGCATGGGACTGTCTAGGCCATCTTCGCGTGATTTTATAATGGCCGCTGATTTGGCTAATGCCTCACTGGCTTCTCGGTATTCCCCAAATACATAGCCCGTCAAATATTGATAGATCCAGACCATTTCTTGTATAAAATCAAAGGTGTCCCCATGAACCGACTGTGAAAAAGCAGGCTCGCTAATCTCCGCGATGGGAAAGGGATCATCTATAGAGCGATAACCTGTCAAGCGAACAAGAATGGCCGCTGCTACAATAGCCTGCTTACAATGAAGACTGTTGTTATGGCGCAGCAAATCACCGGAATGAGTAATTAATCGCTCATAGATATCGCCGAGAGGATGACCAAATTGCAAAAGGGAGGCACAGTTGATCAACACATTCTGGTTGCCCTTCCATAAGTCACCTGATTCCAGTCCTACTTTACCAGCTTTCTCGGTAAACGTATGGAGCATAGCAGGATCATAATGCCGCCAGCTATCGTAGCACATGGCGAACGCGGCTAAGGTTGTCATGTGCTGTTTCGGATAGGGTTCGGATAAGCTGAACGCCAGCATGGCCCATTTGAATGTCTCTTCATCATTACGGAAGTAATAGTATTGAAACATTGCATAACCTATGAATCCAATGGAAGCCTCCGGAGTCATCCCATAATCAAGCGTTAATTCAATCATGGTGAAGGAAGAAGCAAGCCACCCTTCTCGATTGACGTAGAAGCAAGCATTGCTTGAATGATCTAAAGTAGACATTGCGATTCTACGTGCTTCATCAGTCATTGGAGGTAAAAGAGTAAGCGATTCGAGTGAGACCTTCTTGAGTCTATGCCGCAATCGTAACCATTGAAGCGTCAATTGAGCATAACCAGGATCAAATTGATGCTTCACTTTCAGTAACGATAAGGTATGCTGGCCTAAGGAGATCACCTCTTCATGGTTATCATTACTTGCTTCCAACTGCACCTTCATTACGTAGACGTAAGCCTTATCCATATTTGTCGTAGCTTTATCAATCAACAGATGAAATAATTCATTAGCCGTATCAAAATGGGAACATAAATATTCGAGCTCCGCCCTCTCACGGAATACCCGGAAGGTCAGCCCATAATGCGCCTCCCAGCTCTGCTCCTCTAATAATGACGTTGCCTGAAGCATATATTGCAAGGCTGTCTCATGTGCGGTTGTTTGCTTCGCTTTTATCCCTGCCTGTAAGTTCAGCTCTACTAGTTGAAGCCTCTCTTCAGGGCGGTCTAACCATGTAAGTGCCTGATTCAAATGATGGACAGCTTCAAATAGGGTCGTTCCTTCACTTAGCGGGCTGCGGCCTAGCAATAAAAGACCAATCCTCCAATGCAGCTCGGAACGCTCCTCTTCGGAAATAAAAGTATATGCTGCCTGATGAATGCGGTTGTGCTGGAACTTATAATGCGGATATTCCTCCCCGTTAACGGGCTGCAACAAGCGCCCATGTACAGCAACCGCCAACGCATCATTCAATGTCTCTATCGGTGTCTCCGTAATATCAGCAAGTGTACGTAAATCAAATAGGCTGCCTATAAATGCGGCTCTGCTAAGTGCATATACCGTCTGTTCAGGAAATTGCTGCAATTTACTTGAAAGGTATGAAGCTACGTTATCGGGTACATTCAATTCAGTAATACGCTGGAGATCCCATTTCCAGCTTCGAATATTCTCATCAAATTCCACTCGCTGATCATCTATCAAATCTTGAAGGAATTGCTTAATAAATAACGGGTTTCCATCTGTCTTATGAAGCAGCACGCGCGCCAGCTCGTCCAAGTCAGCTGCCTCGTAACGCATAACATCAAGTAGCAGTTGTTTTAAATCGGTGAGTTCAAGCGCTTGTAAAGAAATTCTGCTCATCGCTACGTTGCGGTCAATCAGATGTTTTTCCAGCCTACTGAGCGGGTGCAGCCTTGTAATCTCCCGATTGCGATAGGAAAGCACGATTAGCAGATGAGTCGTTGCTGTATCCTCTATAAGCGAAGTGAGATATTGCAGCGACGTATCATCAGCCCATTGCAAATTATCCAATACCAAGATCAAAGGATGATCCTCATGAGGAAAGAGTTGAATAAATCGGCTCATGATTAATTGAAAGCGATGCTGAGCTTCCAGCGGTGGCAGTGGAGGCACGGAGGGTTGAGGGCCAATCAAGAGTTCAAGCTTAGGAACAAAATCGATCAGCAACTGACCGTAATTGTCCACTGCTTGTAGAATACGCAGCCTCCAAACCTCCACCTGCAGCTTTGTTTCCATCAGCAGCTGACTAACCAACTCTTCTATGACTTGATGCCAGATGCCATAAGGGAGTGAGGTATGTCGGGATTCGAATTTGCCTCTGGCGAAGAAACCATCCAAAGAGACTGTATTTGTAAGGGTCTCCTTCAGAAAGGTTGTTTTGCCGATACCACTCTCCCCGCTAATCCAAACCGTCTCTACGGCACCTTGTGATGCTCGTTGCAGTGCTTCTCTTAAGCTTTGTTGCTCAAGATGTCTTCCATAGAAGCGTCCTGATACCATCCAGCGCTCTGGGATATCCCAGCTTCCTAGTGGAAAAGGCTCAATATGTCCGGATTCTTCTAGACGGGATAGACATTCCTCAAGATCCGATTTAATGCCAAACGCGCTGGCATACCTCGCTTCAGGCATTTTCTCCATGCATTTACCAACAATATCAGAGACCGATAGAGGGATAGTGGGGAACCTGCGGTGCAGAGGCTCAGGTGTATCTGCAAGATGACGATATACAATATCAACAACATCATGCAGCTCAAAGGGGCTGCTGCCCGAGAGACATTCATACAGGATGATCCCCAGCGAATAAAAGTCAGAACGGTAATCCGGTTTGACTCCGGTTCGTCCCGTTTGTTCTGGAGCTATATAAGGAAGCAGAACATCGGGCCGGCCGCCTAACGGTGACAAAGGACTCGTGGTGTTTTCGGTAGAACAGATTCTTATATCAATAAATTTCACTTCAAAAGTAATGGGATTGACGATTAGATGAGCGGGGGTTAGTTCATTTAGTGTTATTTTTTCACGATGAATTTGCATAAGACAATCAGCAATAGCTGTAGCGATTCGAATTAGCGCTGGAAGACCCAGTGAATTAACAGGCATACGCAGGATCTGCCCAAGGGTACTCCCCTCTATATCTTTTAAGAGAAGGACTGGTCGGTCCGCCATAATTTCCAAACTGTACGGCTCTATTGCACCACGACCGCAAAGTCGCTTAAGCATGTCATACTCATGACGAAAAGCATCGACCATGGCAGCTCCCGGGTATTCTCCTATTGTTGTCTTAGCGATAACCCTCAGGCCGTCCTCTTGACGTAGGAGTCTATATAACCTGATATCTGCGGTATTATCTATCAGATCTAAGGTTTGGTATCCTGGCAATTCAAACATCAACAGCACTCCCTAATTACAATTAGACAGAATACTCAATCTCGCAAAGTAGTTAAAGCCATTATAACATCTGATCTTGCCGTTCTACTCATAAGACATTTCATATTTCGTTAATCCTATCGCGTTTGCGCACAATGCCGCCTGTGTCCGGTCAGTAACCTGCAGCTTCGCTAAAATCTGACTGACATGCTTCTTCACCGTAAATTCACTGATAAAAAGACGTGTGGCAATCACTCTATTGCAAGCACCTTGTCCAAGCTGAATCAGGACTTCCTTCTCTTTTGGTGTCAATTCATCTGTTGGACTGCTGGCGCTCATTCGCATCTTTTCTTCCATTAGACCAGGATCATAGTATTTTCTCCCTTTGTACACCAACTGGATAGCAAACAGTAATTCCTCCGGCAGTGCCTCTTTCAGAACATATCCGTCTACCAGCACTTCTTCAGCCCTCAAAAAATCCTCTCTGCTCGCAGAGGAAGTCAACAGTATGAATTTACTAACAATGCCGCGGGTACGTGCTATCTTAATGACATCCAGTCCTGATTCATCAGCAAGCTTAAGATCAATGAGGACAATGTCTGGCTTTGTCTCTTCAATCACATCAAGTGCTTCCGGACCATTCGTAGCTTCACCGGCAAATTGCATATCCGATTGCATTGCAATGACAGATGCCAGCCCTCTTCTAACTAAAGGATGATCATCTACAATGATGATTTTCACAGAAACACCTCCCTCTAAACCGCATACATTATTTACTTCTTTGTATAAAAAGCTTCAATTGGAGTATTCATTTAAATTTGGCGCATTTCTGATTAAGTATAGTTAAAAGACTACACCGCTTATAGTGAGCGTTGTCATTTCTTTTGTCATATGACAAAATGGATATTTTTACATAAAAACCCCTCATTTAAAAACTGGCGAACCATGGTTATAGAGACCACAATCCGCCTGCTTTCTTGGGAATTTAATTATTATCAATAAAAGAAATGATTTGCACGAGATTACCTGCGACTTGGTAAGTTAACCCCAGCATGTAAGTTCCTTTCTCCTCGTTTGATAGGTCAATAGTGAACACATCCGGATTAGCAGCCCATTCCTTCATATCAAACACAATTTCTTTAGATGTTCTAGTGTTTCTTACTCCAGCCGAATTAGGGATCACTTTGCTGCCATCGAGCCCTTTCACCAGATTGGCCACTTCAACTACAGGTCCCTTAAATTCTCCTACCTCTACCATTTGTGGGTCGGCCAATAAGCTCGTTAGTTTAGTTAATCCTTGTAATGGGGAGAAATCTGTAATCTCATTTCCAGTAATATCAAGTGTCTCTAGGTTCTTCGCGTACTGCAAACCTTCCAAGGATCTGGCTCTTCTGGTTTCGCTAGTTAACGTTGTAAGGTTATACATATCACCTAATGTTAATTCTCCAGTTACGCCCAATGTAGTCTTGATCGAAGCACTTAAATACGGGTCCGCCACAGTAATTACTTGCGTAAGATCTATTTGGACCAAACCTTCGGTTGCTTGTTGCAACGCTGCTACAGCTTCGTCTACTTCACTTTGCGTAACAGAAGAGTTAGCCAACACTGTCTCTGCTATCGAGAGGCTGGACGTAAATGCCGCGATGCTCTCAGGTGTGAAGCCTTCTAGAGAAATTGCTTTAGCCGCTGCAATCGCCTGTTCGAGATCTCTAGTGAATAAGTGATCTCCATTAGCGAAATGTAGTTTGGCTCCACCCCATGCAGCATGGTCAGATCCGTTGCCATTTCCCCCGTCTGTGACGACTAATTTCAGTTCTTTTGCTTCATTAATATCCAATTCGATGAATTTCTGCGGATCTCTCGAACCCATGACCCCACTATCGAATTTCTTCTCTCCATCGACAAACACCTCAAAGCTCACCGAACCAACAGAACCGTACATTTGTCTATCTACACCTACATAGGAAGTGAAATAGTCCGCGTTTTTGTCGCTTAGATTGTATACAATCGTCGAGTTAGAGTGCGCTCCAATTCCTCTTTCATAGGACACTACCTGATTGTTCTCATCTGTTAATCTCAGCGTATTTGCACTAATAGATTTATCCTTCAAAGGTGCAGTATAGCTGTTCTGAGTAGAATTCCAGTCGTAATCCGTCAGATACGTAAAGTCCGTCATGTCTACTACGGCTATAGTTCTAATCTTCGTGGTCGTATTTCCATCACTATCTGTTACTGTGTAAGTGATTGGATACTTTCCGGCCCGGTTGAATTTAACTTGCGCTTGGCCTGTGACCTTCACTTGAGCCGTCAAGTCACCGTCTTCCGAATCCATTGCCGAATAGCTTTCACTGATATCAATCGCTTGACCCACTTTGGTTGAGACAGATTTAGGTATGGTAAGCTCTGGTGTATTGTTCAAGATCATAAACTTCGCATCAGCAAAATCACCGTGATCTGAAGCATTTCCGTTACCTGCATTATCTAACACCAGCTTCAATTCACTTACATCCTTAACAGGTATCCGCGCAAGCTTGGCCTCTGTACCAAATTTCATCAGTCCGCTGTTATAAACCTCTGCCCCATCGGCAAAGATTTTGAAAATTACACTGGAGTTGCTTTGCTCAGGGATATTTCTATCAACCCCTACATACGTTTCAAAATATTCATAGTTTGCACCCGCCAGATTATACACGATTTCAGAGCTGGCATGGGTTCCTAAGCCCTTAGCGAACTCTTTGACCTCGCCATTTACCAGCAGCTTAATCGGATTGTTAGAGCTAGCCTTATCTTTTCGAACCACATTATAATCCGTTTTTGCCGATTGCCAATCTATATCACTCAGGTATTTACTAGCGCTGTATACAACAATCTTTCTGGCCTGCACAGCGGAGTTCCCATCTGAGTCTGTAACTGAAAATTCGACGTTGTAAGTCCCTGTTTTGCTTGATGTGAATCCATTTGAATGCACTTCAACGGCTCCAATTAAGTTACCATCTTCCGTATCAAAAGCTGTTACATCGCTCAACACATCAAATTCGCTGTTCAGCTTAACGAAGGTTGTCTCTTCCGGTACTGTAATGGTAGGTTTGCTTGAATTATTCGAGAACTTCGCATCCGCCCATACCGTATGGTCTGAAGCATTGCCATCCTTAGCATCTGTTGTAACCAGCTTCACCTCTCTTGCGCCAGTCACAGGGATTTTCACAAATTGATGTTCTGTTCCTGCCCGGAAAACATCACTCTCAAATTTCTGTTCTCCATCCACATACACTGCAAAAGTAGCCGAGGAAGGTTTCCCTTTCATGGCTTGATCAATCCCAATGTAGCTTTCAAAGAAGTCGTAACCCTTACCTTCAATATCGTAAACTACCTCAGAGTTGGCATGAACACCAATCCCTTTCGCGTACGTCGCAGCCAACCCTTGGCGAACAAGGGTTATGATTCCTCCGGAAACGGCTTTATCTTTCTTTAATTCACCCCAGCCTACAACGACTGACTTGGCATTGAGATCGGAAATATAGGCGTAGTCGCTCGTTACCGTAACCTGTGTGGTTTTCGTTTCCGTAACCCCTTCGCTTTTCACTTCATATACAATTTCGTAGTTGCCTTTTTGCGTTACATCAACGTTATTGGCTTTCAGAGAGACATCTGCAGTAATATCGTTTCCTAGATAGTTAGCCGCTTTTACATAGCTCATCGGATCAAAGGTTTGATTAAGCTTTAAAGTGAGCTGATCTTCAACAGACAAGGCTGGCTTAAAGGCTTTAACCTGTACGGGCTTCAGTGGGTTCAGCTTTTTATCATAACCGACGATCTTGTACGTATAGTTGATACTCGCATCTACATTCTGATCCACAAATTGGTCAGTTCCTGTAAAACCAACTAACACATCATTTCTATACACTTCATATCCTAAAAAGTCTTGCTTAAGCTCTTTATCTATACTGAAACTTAACGTGTTCGTTCTAGCCGTGGTGTTAGGTGTGATATTAACCTTAATGGCCAGATTTTTATCCGCTATTCCAGTTCCCTCATAATTAATCACCGAGTTATTTAAATACCATAACTTTTGCGGTGCCGGATACTTGGCTACTTTCGCTTTTGTCTCAGGATTCACAGTGAAGCCATGTCTGGCAAAATAGCTGCTTAAGTCTAAACTCAGCACTTCGGAAGAGAACTCCACCAAATACTGCTGCTTGGAATTGTCACCGTTGGTAAGGGTGACCTTCCGCTCCCGATATAGCTTGGTCAGCTCTGTCCAGTATCCCGGATGTGCCAGCTCCAGCTGCCAATAGGCTCCGAGTTGTGCAAATAAGCCCTGCTGATTCATAACCACTTTATTTTCTTCGAGGACATATTTATAGATATCTGATTCATACGGTATACGATTATCTATCGAATTCGCTGCGACAGACATAAACATAGACACCATATTATTAGTTACTTCGCCATATTCCCGTTCACCCATAGCCAAGCGATGCCCAATTTCGTGATTCAGTCCCCAGCCCGGATAGGCTTTATTAAAATCACCTAACATGGTTCCTACTGTTCCAAGTTGGATCCCTGTATGATCTCCCGCTGCATACATCGCACCATAAGGCTGCATCAAGCGAATATTCTCACGAATTAGCTTGGCATCATGAATCTCGCTACTGCCATCCAAGCCATAGAAGGCAAAAATGCTCTTCATCCAGGTGTCATACCCAGTTACGGTGTCCAGCGGGTTATTTCCTTGCGTAATATATTTGTTGTACGCCTCCGTCGCCGTTCCTGTGAAAATAACATGATCGCTGGCCATTTCTACCACATCTATGAGTTTACGATCTTGAACATTTGGATGAGCCGCTTTATCTTCGTCCAGTCTTTGTTTGTATGTGATTAAGAAGGTTTTGAATTGTTCTGGATCCGTGGTCTTGGTCATAAAAGGAATCTTTTCTAAACCTTCGAAGCGGATCAATGGCGCTTTCCCTTGTTCCTCAGCTGTATATGGATTGACGATATACACTGTACCGCCCTTAGTCACTTCATGTGCATAATAACTATTCGTAGCAAATTCAGGAACGGTTATAATGTTCTTACCTGGACGCAATTGCACACCTCTAGCCCAAACATTCCAAGCGGCCTCTTGTTGAGAAAAGACTAAAGAAGGTAGCTTATCGTTAGAAGCTGCGTCCACATAAACGTTGATCGTATCTCCAGGCATTGCAACGAGACCTGTAGGCTGGTTGTTCGTACCAAAACCAATTCTCAGGTTTTCCTGCGCATGCTTTTTCATATCTCCACGTTGTTCCGCCTCAATGATGGTGCCTTCGGTTTGAACTTCACCATTCACTAGCTTCTTAGCTAAATCCAAAGAATCTTTCAGGATTGGATAGAGCGGATGTACTTTTGCCGCTTCTTCTAATTCGTTGATTGCTTCGACGCTATTATAAGCAGGCACAACCGCACTCATCGTTCCATCTGTGAAAATGCCATTTACTGCTTCGCTTACTTTATCTTCTGTATAAAATCTAAATTCAGCCGCAAAAGGTCTGTTGATATTAGCTTTTGTGAACTTAAATTTTAATCTTTTAAACTTCGTCGGTTCGAATTTAAATTCCAGAAAGTCATTGGTACTAATCGCGGTTCCGCTAGATACAAGTTGGAAGGTCTCTCCTTTACTCGTCTCTGATGCATAGATTTCAAAAGCCTCTGGGAATCCTTTGCGGTTATCTCTAGCTAAAAAAGCTACTCTGTCCAGCACCTCCGCTTGCGCTAGTTCAAACACAACTTCATTCGTGAAGCTTGCATCATTGTTTTTGTTCGTTTCCCAATGCGTAGTGGGCTGGTCATCCAGCATATATTCAGGCTTCGTACCTGAGTAGCTTCCACCGTTCACCGTTACTTTTGATACGTTTGCATTCGGCATTCTATAAGCTTGGCTATAGGCATTTTCATAGGCTGTTCCATACCCTTTTAGCTTCGAAACCTTGGCTACCGTTGCCTCTACCTGATGGTTCTCCAAAAGGATCTTTGCATTCTCTATCTCTTCTTTAAACTGCGCATACAGTGGATGTGCCTGCACTTCATTCTCTAAAGCTGTTAATTTCTCTGTCGTATTAAAGGCAGCACTAACTTGGCTCAAGGTATCATCTGTAAATAATTTTTTCATTTTAGCAGAGACACTATCCTCTTTATAAAAAGAAAACTCAGCCGCACTCGCCCAATCTTGGTTCGCTTTTTTGAAGACAAATTTAAGTCTCTTAAAAGTCGTAGGTGCGAACTGAATCTCCACTACATCACCGGTTGAGCCTGTATATTCTCCAGAAGACACGAGCGTAAAATCACCCGCATCGGTAGTGGAGCCGTAGATATCAAATTCTTGAGCAAAACCTTTACCTTTCGCACCGGATTGCCTAGCCGCGTATACCATTCTATTTAATTCAGTGGACTCATTGAAAACAAATACAATCTCATTCGTAAACGTTGAACTATTCGGTTTGCCAGTCTCCCAATGCGTGCTCATATCCCCATCCATAGCCTTAGCTATAGGCGAGCCTGAGTAGTTGCCACCGTTATTTGTGATGGATTTAATATTTGCTGGATTCATTCTAAAAACCTCATTATAGGCATTTAGAGCATCCTTGCCGTACAGCTCAAACGGAATAACCGAGGCGTTGCTTAATAAGTTAACCTTACTTTGCGCCACTGTTTTTGTTACATTTACCTTGCTTACCTCACTTGCTAAAGCATAACCTGCCTCACTTGAAAAACTGGCCAATATGGCCGCCGATGTAGCGATCGCAATCATTTTCTTCATCTTTTCTTACCCCCAGATGTCATATGAATCTCTCCAGTGCCCAAAAATGGGCACAAAAAAAACTACCCCAAAAGAGTAGCTTGATTGCGTATAAAGTCGCCTAAAAATTAAGACTTAATTTTTATTAAACCTTAACAAGCATAAACGCCTTCGGCGTCCTTATAAGGACGGTAAGCGTTTAAGCGAGAAATATAAGATATTAAGTATAGGTGTATAACTTATACTTTCTTATATTTTAACAAAAAGCGTTACACACTCTTTGGCAGCTGGCTGACAATAGTTATGATAACCTTAGTCCCTTTAGCTTTGCGTCCCTACATTTCCATAGGTTTGCCTATGAAGTTTCGAATACATTCAAAGAGTAACATAAGCCTAGATCGGATCGCATGATTAATTGGTATGAAATGAATATAGGTAATTGCAATTAGTTTTTCTTATGTGATAGATATTATTTATCGACCATCCCGGAAGAGAAGGGCATCCTTTAGGACTGTAGGTCTACTTAACTCCCCGATCCAAACAAACGCCGGAACCAATTCCACACATCGCCCGTGATGGGAATTAATCCGAAACCATGTTCGCCAACTGCGATTACACCATATGCCCATTGTCCGATAGCTATGGCACCCCCAGCGATCCTGCCTATCGCTATCGCACCAAACGCCGTATCCCCTATGGCGATGGCCCCCAACGCTTTTTCCGCGATTGCGATCGCTCCTACAGCCACGCCTGCAATCGCAATCGCTCCCACTGCGAAGCCAAGCCAGCTAAGTGCTATTGCTCCGATCGCTAACCACATTCCCAGTGATATTGCTCCTAAGGATAATACGCCCACGCTTATCGCACCTATGGAAATCAAGCCAACAGCTACATCTCCAATAGCGATTAATCCAACGGCTGTCTTCACACGGGGTTTACCTCCACGGCCATACGCTTGACCTGAGTATCGCCCTAGATTACTGCGAATACTGATGACCGGAAATGAAGGAGAAGGCCATTGATAATCAATCTCTCGTCCATCAAAGCCCCTAGAATCCGCCCAGCGCGTTACAAATTGATGCCATTTCATATCCATCCCGTCCCCCTTTTCAAATTACCTAAATTATACAACCGCGGGGGTTGGCTGTACTCAGACTCTGACCTGAAATTCATCTCATCCTCTGGACGGATATATACTCATTAGGATTACTGTTTGGGAATAGGATCAGGCTTTCCAAATAAATATCCCTGAAACAACTGATAACCACTCTGCTTAAGCCATTCAAAGTCCTCTCTAAACTCCACACCTTCTGCTAAAGGAACGGATTGGATTTCTAAAGCTTTTTCTAAAAATTGCTTTGCTATTTTCTGTTTGTTCAGATCGCTGGACACACCCTGAACATATTTCATATCCAGCTTCATGTAATGGGGTTTAAGCTCCAATAACATCTCGATCGTGCTGAAGCCCTCACCAACATCATCTAAAGCGTATTCAAATCCCCGATCCTTGTAATATGTCAAAATAGCTTTCAAATGAGCGAGATCATCCACTTTCTCCGTCTCAACAACTTCAAAGACAAAAAGAGAAGGATCGACGCCTAATTGATTGGCCAGTTCAACGGTTGATCTTAAGCAGAACTCTGGAGCGTAGATCGACGTTGGGATAAAATTAATAAACGTTTTTTTATTTAAGGGTGCAGCATATTTTACAGCCGTCATTCTACATAACCGGTCTAAAGCATATAAACGCCCACGATTCCTTGCCGCCGCAAAAATCTCATTAGGATAGATAAGAGATCCGTCTTCTTTTTTAAATCTGGATAGGAGCTCGTATGCAAAAATCTCTTCCCTTACGTTCACAATCGGTTGGAAGTAGCAAGTAACAAGACCCTTAGTGATAACCTCATCAATCCACTCCATATCAAGTACAGTGGGTAATTCGGATAGAGGTCTCCATGTTTGGTCATCTATACGGAATTCAACCTGCTCCGACTCCATATGGTCATTACAGAAATCCAGAAAATCCCGCACCCCAGCCTCCTTAATTGTAATCACATTTTCTTCCACCTTATGTATCGTATTACTTCTACTCAAGTGATGAATAACCTCAGGTAAAACCCTAAGATTAAGCTCACCATGAGCCTTGATTTCAAAATTCAGATCTCTTACTACACAATGATTACAAGCCACATTCATAACCCCTTTAATAATCGATTCTCTGAATCCCGGAACGGCTCTTCTCAATCGAAATCCGTATACTCCAGTAAATACGCCGGGTCTAACACGGTGATCTGCTGATGTTGAATCTCAATAATCTTTTGTTCTTGCAGATCTTTAAGCACAAGGGTAGCCGTCTCCCTTAACGTTCCGATCATATCACGCGCTCTCGCATCATGAAATTTCATTTCATGTAATAACCGATTCGATAAAAATAAACGGTCCATTTGCAGCAGCATCAATTGCTCCTTAATCAACGGGTAATCGGCAAACATCTGCTTAAAAGGCTCATGTTTAATCTCAAATAATACAGTATCATTCATAGCCACCGCAGACAGCACTCTTATATTGGAGGGATGGATCACTTCCAGATCGCCATAATCCCCGAATAGATAATGTAGGCATGATCCACATTCCATAGTTTTGTATGCCAACATACTGATAATAAATCATCATCCTGTTATATTCTATCGTAACGTTGTCACATAGGCTTGATGCCAATACGATTTACAAAGGAGATCCATTCATGAAATTCCGAATTCCCTTTTACAGCTTGAACGATTAGAGAAACTGGATCTCAGATGGAATCACAGCTTGAAGGGAACAGACATTTTAGAGCAATTAGAGCAAAGAGGATGTATCGTTTATAAATAACAAAAAAAGCCTCCAATTAAAGAAGCTTTTCACTCAAATCCATAATATGCGTAACGCGATTTCTCCCCTGTTCTTTAGAAACGTAAAGCGCTTGATCAGCTTTTTCCAGAAGAGTGATGTCTGTATCGGTTGCTTCAAAGGTAGCTATGCCAATGCTTACCGTAATGCTGCCAATCTCCCAAGTGGAGCTGGCTATGAATTGCCGCAAATTGTCCGCTATTGCCGTGGCATCCGATGAATCTGTATTAGGCAGCAAAAGGATAAACTCCTCACCACCATACCTAGCTACGATATCTTCTTTACGAGATTGGGACTTCAGGACACTCGCCAATTTCTCCAGGACATAATCACCCATCTGATGACCGTAGCTATCATTCACATTTTTAAAGTGATCAATATCTAGAATACATAATGAAAAAGGCGCCTGATCACGTTGATACGCTGCAATCTGTTCTTCCAGCTTTTCTTGCAGGAACCTTCTATTCTTTAATCCAGTAAGCTTGTCTGTAGTAGATAGCTCTACTAAAACGGCATTCATCTCCAGTAATTCAGCTTGCTTTTGCTCGATTTCCAGGTGGATTTGTTTGAGCTTTGCCAGCGCCTGATCTTTTTCCCAATACGCCTCTTCTATTTGCTTCTTCGCAGATCGTAACTCTAGCTCATAATCAATACGTTTGCCCATCTGTACGAGAATACAATCAATGACCTCTACACCTTCACACTCAAGGCGTCTGCCATTTAACAAGTAAGGCACGGCTTGCCCCTTGCTGTCCTTCAAATTGATAAATAGCTCTTCTACATGTCCATTCAGATTGATAAAAGGATAGAAGTATGAATGAAAAATAAGCTTGTTGGCCGTAGACATGATAGATTCAAAATGTTTATTCACCAAATCAACCTGCTGATATCCCATCCCATCCAAAAAGGTTTGATTCACATCGAGGATCATTCCTTCATGGGTAATGGAAACATATCCGCATGGCGCATATTTTAACCGGTCATCCATTGTCTAAATATCCTTTCAACACCATAATCTTCTCCATCTCACCCAAGATACTCATTAATCAAAGTAATGGTCTCCTGCGGATGGCTAATATGTGGATAATGGCCCTTGGCCTCCATTAACCGGAACGTACTATTATTCATGTGTCTATGTAAATATTCTCCTACTTCTATAGGAACGATACTATCATCCGAGCATTGCAATATGAGTGTAGGCACTGTCGCTTTAGGCAGATCTTCTCGATGATCCGAAAAAAATGTAACTTCCGCAAATTCTCTAGCGATAATAGGGTCGGCCGAAATAAAGCTTCGTTCCAGCTGTTTAGTCAACATTGGGTCAGGATTATTCATCGCAAGTGGAGCCATAAAGCTAGCCCAGCCCGCGAAATTCATCTCCATCATATCCAGAAGCTCAGTAATATCACTTTTTTCGAAGCCCCCGAAATAAGCATCTCCCTCATTTAAATAACGTGGGGAAGGTCCGATCATAATCATTTTATTAAAATAATCCGGCCGCTCGATTGAAGCAAGCAAACCGATCATAGAGCTAATAGAATGGCCTATAAAAATAAGATCCTTGAGTTCAAATGTTTCGATAACATCTAGTACATCCTGTACATAACCATGGAGAGTATGATATTTATCCGATGTATATGCGCTTAAATCTGAATGGCCTGAGCCTACATAATCAAATAGAACGATTCGATACTTTTTCTCAAATGACGGCGTGATAAACTGCCACATGCTTTGATCACACCCAAATCCATGCGCAAAAAGGATAGTTTTTTCTCCTGCTCCAATGACTTTTACATGATTCCGCACCATAACATCGTTCATTTCATATAACTCCTCTATAGTTAGCATTCTCTCTATTTTGCAGGGTTCCCCTGGAAATATCAAGCGTAGAAAAAACTCCGCTAGATTAATCTCTAGCGGAGTTTTATGTAGCCTCCCGTTTGGGTCATCATTTGGCAAAATGGTAGCGTGCTGGGGCACCCCTGCGTTCAATCCGATAACATTTTGCCCCAAAAAATTGGTTAGAGGACCCAGAAGACCTTAAATGCGCCATTATTCCACATTTGAATTGCTATCGGACTCCACTGCAGCTATTGGCGCGAAAACACAAAATATGGGCCGATTTATATGAAATAGCGTCTCTGGAGTCCGAATCCCTTCTCAAAAGGCTGAAAATTTGCGAATAACGTCATCTGGGTCCGTAAGACTCCTTGGATAAACTGTTGAGGCAGAGGTAGACAACCAACATTTAGAATGCAGAAGTCCAACCCGCATCAGCAGCGATGATAGCTCCGTTTACAAAACTGGAATCATCCGAAGCCAGGAATAACGCAACTTGTGCGATTTCTTCAGGTGTACCTACACGAGGGATCACAGCCTGTGTTAATTGCGTACGGCTCACGCCGAATTCATTTATATTTTTCATTGAAGCACTGATGTTTGTGGCAGTAGCTCCTGGTGCGATAGCATTACAACGAATCCCTTTGTTGGCATACATAAAAGCTGTGTTTTTCGTCAAGCCTACTACAGCATGTTTAGAGGCAGTATAAGTTGCTCCCGCATGGGCACCACTTACGCCACCTGTAGAAGCGGTATTAACGATAACCCCTTTTCCTTTTTCCAGAAAAATAGGCAGCGCTTTACGAGTGGACCGCATTACACTTTTGGTATTGATATCAAAGATAAGATCCCATCGTTCATCTGTAATATCACCAACTGGCTCAAAGCCATCCATAATCCCTGCGTTATTCACTAAAATATCTAGCGTGCCATATTCTTTTACAGCGGTATCAATCATGCTATCAATATCTCCAACCAGGGCAACATTTACTTTCAGTGCCTTAGCTACTCCACCGTTACTATTGATCCCTGCGGCTACTTGTTCAGCACCTTCTAGGTTCAGATCGGCTACAATCACTTTTGCCCCTTCTTTAGCATACAACTCTGCGATAGATTTCCCCATACCCGATGCCGCCCCAGTAACCACTGCAACTCTGTCTTGAAGTTTCATGTTGGAAGTCTCCTTTACGTTTATCTATAATGTAAATATCAATATATAAAATCTCTTTAACGCTTAAAATTTATACTACTCAAGTTTAATCCTCTAAAATTTAACTATCAATATACAAATGGGACACCAAATGTTCATAAATATATATAACGTGGGATTCTGTTCAAATAGGATTAGAAAATAGACAGTTAGGTGGTCTTCTGTTGCTTAAAAATAATCGGAGAACTAGCAAATCGCGTAAAGAGCTTAAAAACGCATTGATATTACTCATGGAAAAAAAGAATTTCCGCACCATTACGATAACCGATATCGTTACTCTTGCCGATTTAAACCGCGGAACCTTCTATAAACATTATCAAACCAAAGAAGAACTTCTAAATGAGCTAATTGATGATGTGTTGGAGGATTTAATTAAGGCTTATAAAGAACCCTATCTTCATACCGATAAATTTATAGTTAGTGAGCTGACCACCTCGAGCATCAAGATTTTTGAACATGTGGTCTCTTACTCTAATTTTTATACCATCATTATAAATTCCAATGTTCTGCCAGGGTTCCAAAATAGGATTTGCGACCTCTTAAAGGAGCTCACCAAGCGGGACTTAGTCGCAGTTAATAACACTAATACCAATGTAAATATCGAATTGTTTTCCAGTTATACCGCCTATGCTCTATTTGGATTAATCATAGAGTGGGTAAAAGGCGGATTTAAATATACAGCTAACCATATGGCAGAGCAGCTGATTGAAATTCTGTCTTTTAATTCACATAATGTGATCATCAACACTTCAAATCAACCGATTAAACAGAATTCCATCCCTGTTAACGGCGACTAATTTATCTCAAACTAAAAAAAGCCACTCCAAAATGCTGGAGTGGCTTTTGAATGCAATTTATAACCTAAGGTCTTCTGTTTCCACCACCACCGCCACCTGGACCTTGATTAGTGTTTGCGGTTGTTACTCCGGATTCATTTAGCCAAGTTACGCTGCTTGTAATTTCGAACGCTACTACTTTTGTTCCTCCTGTATATTCACCATCCGTATACAGTCCGTTCGCTTCACTACCGGTCGAGGTACCTCCCGAGTAGAGGGTGTAAGAACCGCCGTCCTTCAGATCCGGTGAACTAATCACCACCGTTTGGTAGCTCTTCGAAGGAGCAAAGGTCAGGATCGAGTTACCTTCGCTGTCCTCTAGATGAACCAATGTTCCAGCCTCCTGGGTCTGAGGGAAGGTCATGCTGACTGCATGTTGGCTAGAGGTGTCAGACGGTGCTTGTGCCATGCCCGAACTTCCCGCAGCCACTAAAGTTCCTCCACTCTGTTCAAAGCTACCGTCGAAATCAAGTGCACCGTTACCGCTATTGGTAGGTCCATTAACAATAACCGTGCCACCCGACATTGTGATGGAGCCGTTCGAATCCAGCCCGTCACCTGAAGCATCGACCGTTAGTGTTCCTCCACTAATCGTTAGCATATTGCTAGCAGAATCGCTGAATTGATCCTGCTCCTGAGGGCCGCCGCCTACAGTCGCCTCATCGTTACCTCCTGCTACATTCACTCCATCATCAGAAGCAACCACATGAGCTTCGCCACCGGAAATCTCGATGTTTGCTCCTTCAATCCCTTCGTAGCTCTTCGTAATATCAATTTTACCACCAGATATCGCCACCAAAGCATCCGCATGGATTCCATCGTCGCCAGTTTTGATGTTGAATTCTCCATCAGCTATAGCAATGTTACTGTTGCTGTGCACTGCATCATCAGCAGAATCGATGGTAAAGGTTCCGTTGTTTACGCTAATATCTCCTCCAGCCTTCAAACCTTTAGTACTTGGTATTTCCGATTCTGTAGTTGTTGCCGTTGTTGTCGTTGTTGATGCTTCCGTTGTTGGTATCTCCGGTTTTGTTTCTGGCATCGTCTCTGGTTTGGTTTCAGATGTTGAGGTTCCTGTTGTTCCTGTTGTTCCTGGTGCTTGATCCCCTGTTCCCTGACCTCGGCCACCTCTCATGCCCATACCTTGCCCTTGATCACCTGTTTTCACTTCACCCTTCTCGTTGCCCCCACCCGTAACTAAGGTGTATGTTCCGCCCTCTATTACAAGTGAAGTCTCAGCTTGAATTCCATCATTACCAGCCGTAATATCAAATGTTCCTGCTGCTATTGCTATGAAGCCTTTGTCCGTCTCAGTATCGTTGGTTGATTTCATTCCATCGCCTTCTGCCGTTATGCTGATATTTCCGTCTTGTACAGCGACAAGATCTTTACCTACAATCCCGTCATCGGCAGCCTTAATTTCAATAGTGCCACCCATAATTTTTAGATCGTCCTTGCTCGTAATTCCGTCATTATAGTTAGCGGAAACAGACAGCTTCCCGGTCCCATTAATCGTTAAATCCGCTTTACTGAAGATAGCCGCACTCGGTTCATCTGTAGTTTCATCGGCATACACGTAAGTTGCTCCATCAGATACGGAGTTCTCCGTCCCGTCTTCCAAGGTAATGATCACTTTCCCCGCTTCTTTAATATCAATTGCTGCACTATCGCTGTTCGTGATGTTCACACCGTTCAGTACCAAGTGCACAGCACCTTCATCCTGATTATTAACTACAATCTGTCCATCACTCAGCTTACCAGACAGCACATAAGTTCCTGCTGCAGTAATTGTCACTGAGCCATCCTTGGACTCAGCCCCGGTGCCGTCAACAAGCGCACTTGTTCCAGCCAAAGCAATTTCCGTCGATTGGTCAGCCGTCCAAGTTGTATTAGAATCCTCTTCATCGAACGTCACCAGATCGGACAATTTGGCGCTTGCCAGTTGTACTCCCGTAGCAGCCCCATTCTGAGTTATCGTTGTTCCCGAGGCTGCTACTGTACCCGCCGCCGCTTCAGACTGTGTTGTTGTGGCATTGGTACTGCAAGCCGACATAAGTAATGCACACAATAGCAAGATTCCTACTTTACTTCCGGTTATATATTTATCCATTTTTCATCCATCCTTTCGTTATCTTAATAGTCATTAGCAGTTGGAGTCATGGTCAGAGACAGGTCTAAATTACCGTTCCGGGTACGAATCGCATCCAAAAATTCCTTCTGGTTTACAGCCTCACCCAGCGTTACAGCGTAGACCAGTTCATATAAACTGCCAAGCTCAGTCGTTCTAATCTTTTTAAGCTCATACCCAACGTTATATTTATTGAATACTTCAGCGAAGGCTTCCTCATATCCCAGACTCTCCGGGATGGTTACCTTTAATGTTTTTTGCGACGTTGTTCTTACACCAAAGTTAGTCCGGTTAAGGATAAACATAAGGGCGCATAGGATAAGTGTGAAAAAAACTGCATATCCAAAGGAACCCACTCCACAGGCAAGTCCAGAAGCCATGGTGAACAGAACAAATGTGATATCCTTCGGATCGCCCGGCGCACTTCTAAACCGAATGATGGAGAACGCCCCGGCAAGACTGAAAGCTCTGGCAACATTACTTCCGATAAGCAAAATGATGATGGCCACAATTACGGGCAGCAGTACCATTGTTAGTGTGAAGCTTTGCGAATAGCCGCTTGCATTGGTCTTCATATAGGTGTAGCTAATGATCCCGCCAAGAGCAATAGCTATAAAAATAGTTAGCAGTGCGTTGGTAAACGTTAACTCTGTACTAGTTGCTACGGTAAATAATGAATCAAGCATAGAGGGCACTCTCCCGTTCTGTTTTACTGTTCTTCAGCATTTTTTTATATTCGTTGCCGTACTTGGAGAAGCTTGTACGGTACATTTGATGCTCTGAGAGCATTTTGGCCAGCCAGACCGGAATCGTGTTCTCAGCCTTTACTTCCATAAGCCACTGCCCCGGCTCCAGCAAGGGTTCGCCATGAACACCGTGCTCCATCTTCAGATCGTACCGGCGGCTGCGAATATTTGTATCGAATGTAATTCTTAGATCGCGATTGTTTTTACAGAACAACGCTTTTCGGTCATAAGACAGATACACCTTGGGCTGCAAATCATAGCGTGTCAGAAAATATTTGATCTCTTCAATCACCTGTTTATTCATGTAATCCTTGAATTCCGGTTCCATGCCGGTGGCGACAAAATCATAAGCCTCGTTTAATTTGAGCGACGTTCTTCTTTTATTAACAAGACCAAATACCTTCTTCTTGATTTCCAGATACACCTTCGTATCTTGATTTGGAACACCGTAAGCTCTTAAACGAAGCTTCTCTTTGTACTTGGGCTTCGCAAGACTGTTACGAATCAGGGTGTTGTGCTCCGTGTCATAATATAAGTTGGTTATGGAGTAAAACTCATGTTGCTTGTTGAAATCGTCTAGTTCCATGTATTCAAGCAATTGGTTATAAAATTTATAGTAGGCTTCGTTGTCCAACAAATATTTGTTCTCATAACGGTTGAATACCTCAATCGCCATATGTGATCAATCCTTTCTGTTTATCGTTGTCTCGTGTGCTTATGAATGTATCTTAGATCCCAAACCTTTAATGAATCTTAAATGGTTTTACAAATTATTGATTATCTTTTACATTCCCTTAATAGTTGGAGAAGACCGCTGACGACTTTAACAGGTGTACATCGTAACTGCGGTGATGTTGGACTTCCGGCCGCTGTTGTCTGCAGATTTCTTGATTTCAAACTGCTGTTCGCAGTCACTTCTATCTCAACCTTCATTAAGGTTCAATAAAGGTAATCCTGATATAATGACCTCAATAACAAATACTGGTTCTATGTAGGGGATGGCAAAACCATGAGAATATTAATAGTAGAAGACGAGCTTCATCTCGCTGAAGCCTTAACTCAAATATTAAAAAAACATAATTATTCGGTGGATGCAGTCCATGACGGCAGGTCGGGTCTGGATTACGCACTGAGTGGAATCTATGATTTGCTGCTGCTCGACATCATGCTGCCTGAGATGGATGGGGTCAGCGTCCTCAAGACGCTGCGGAAAAAGGGGATACCCACTCCCGTTATCCTGCTTACCGCAAAGGGTGAAATTACAGATATGGTCACTGGGCTGGACTATGGAGCTGACGATTATATCGCCAAACCTTTTTCCTCGGAGATCTTATTGGCAAGAATAAGGGCTGTACTAAGACGTAAAGGCGAGGTGATACCGGATGATGCTTTAAAGTTCGGGGATATTGAACTGAATACATCCAATCTGAAGCTTACCGTGGGTGGCAAAGAGATCAAGCTCAATCTAAAGGAATGCGAGCTATTGGAGCTTCTGATCTTGAGGAAACAAGCTGTAACCTCCAAAGAACAAATTATTGAGAAGCTGTGGGGCTTTGATTCAGATGCTGAGCACAATAATGTAGAGGTGTATATTTCTTTTTTGAGAAAAAAACTGACCTTCTTAAATTCGACCGTACGCATTAGTACGATCAGAAACGTAGGGTATGTATTAGAGGTGACGACCTGATGTTCACGAAGCTCAGAAATCGGTTTCTTATTGTTAACTTAGTCACCATCTCGGTGATCATGCTTGTGGCCTTCATCTCCATATATGTAATTACGTACCGAGATGTCCAAAACGATATTCAGATGGATCTTCACAGAATCATGGAAAACTACAAGTCTCCCGGTGGTGACACAGGACGATTAGGCAATACCAAAGGGGGAGCCACGTTACCACGTGTGGATAATAAACGTACGGATAACGGAACACCTCCTCCAGAACGCTCAATCTCATTTATGCTGAAAATAGATACAGCGTCCAACCTTACGGGGAAAGATTCCAAATTTAGTATGGACGATGAATTTTATAATACGGCTCTGCAAGAAGCACTAAGCACCGGTAAAGATACCGGAAGGTTCACCTTGGATAGCAGCAAATGGATCTTCAACATCCAGCATACGAATGATGGGGCGATGCTTGTATTTCTGGACATCACTGCAGAGCAAAAAATCCTCACCAATCTAATCTATACCTTCTCTGTAGTTGGCTCAGTGATGCTGATTATCTTGTACTTCGCTAGCCGCTTTTTTGCTAATCGTTCAATTGCGCCGGTAAAGGAGGCTTTTGAGAAACAGAAACAATTTATTGCGGATGCTTCCCATGAGTTAAAGACGCCGTTGACTATTATTAACACCAATGCGGATGTTCTCCTGTCCAACAGTGATGACACCATTCACAATCAGTCCAAGTGGCTGCACTATATCAAGTCGGAAACAGAAAGAATGACCAGCCTGACCAATGATCTGTTGTACCTGACCGAGATGGACGATTCCAGATCGAGAATGATTTATTCGAAATTCAATCTGAGCGACGTGGTTGAAAATATCATTTTAACGATGGAAGCTGTAATCTTTGAGAAGCATATCTCCCTTGAATATGACATCGAGCCTGATCTGACAGTGCTAGGCAATAGTGAACAGATCAAACAAGTGATTATGATCCTCTTGGACAATGCTGTAAAATATTCGAACCCTAAAGGTTCAGTCACCTTATCCCTTAAAAAACAACATAATGACATGGTGTTAGCGGTCACCAATACGGGGGAGGGCATTGCGCCGGAGCACTTAGCGAGCATCTTTGACCGATTCTACCGTACAAATGCTTCCCGGGCGCGTAAACAAGGGGGATATGGCCTAGGGCTGGCGATTGCCAAATCGATTATTGAACAGCATAAGGGAAAAATTTATGCCAAAAGTTTTGTCGGCGAGTCCACCACGTTTTACGTACATCTTTCATAACTACAAGTAAAAAAGACTCAAACCCTGTTATCTCTAAGGTTTGAGTCTTTTTATTTACTTTACACTTCGCCCCAATAAATTTCGGTCTTATAATCAAAAAACACTTGCCCACCCTGGTTATTTCGTTCAAAAATATTCCGCAGCTCGGCCATCATATTCTCATAGCTTGGATCTCCGGGGACCGGAGTGTAGGAAGACGATCGAAGCCGCCCGCTTAAGCCCTCCAAATCAAATACCTGCTGATTGCTAAAATGCGCTACTTGCATCTGTCCTTTCTTGAAAAAGGAACTAAGGATCTCAGGGGTAATGTTCTTATGATTAACTTGAGTGTAGTTCGTCCCGAAGGTCTGCAGCAGCTGCTCATATTCCTCCAGAAATGGGGTACCGTAAGTAAGCCGGGAATTCCATATCAGAATAACTTTTCCACCCGGTTTTAGAATCCGCTTGAATTCCAATTGCGTTGCGTCCCTATCAAACCAGTGAAACGCTTGGGCGCATACGATAAAGTCCATGGACTGGTCGGATAATTCTGTATGTTCAGCAGACCCCGGCGATACAGAGAAATGGTTATCCTTTGCGAAATTCTCTTCCGCAGCTCTACGCATTTCCGGATTGGGTTCAACGGCAGTCACACGACTCCCGCGCTCCAGAAGTAATGCTGAGAAGATTCCTGTTCCTGCACCAATATCAGCAATATCACAATTGGGTTGGAGCCCAATAGTATTGTACAAATAATCAATGGCTTCTCCAGGATAGCTCGGCCGATATTTCACATACGAATCCACCCGATTAGAAAATATTTCTTTGCTATTCATCCTTCGTCTCCTCCTAGGCGCTCAGGTTCATAATCACTTAATTTACCTTGGTAAACCAAACGCAGCCGATCACTTTGGCGAAAATCATCCGGAGTAACGAGTGCGGGCAGCTTATCCCATAACTTAATGCCCGACCGCTCTAGAATTTCCGCTACAAATTGCGAACAAAAATAAGAGTTGCTGAATTCGACAGGCTCCTTCAGGGCAATGCCAATTACGCCGAGAATATTATAGAGATACTTTTGACGGCTTCGGATAAAGACTTGCAAGACCCGCTCCATTTTCTCCACTTCGCGGGCTGTAACTTGAAGTTCATATAGGACACATGTTGTATTAGGGTATTTGCTGAACGTACCTGTCTTAATATCCTCCTTCACAAACCCTCCATTCAGGGGGTTGCTCGGATGCTTTCTGCCAAAGCTATACAGCTCGGAAAGCTCCCGATTAAAGGAGATCGAGGCATGATTATAGGGTGCTTTTGTATAGCCTTGAATGAGCTTCGTAAAAAGCGTCCCGGTATTCGTCAGTAATATAAAGACCGATGGATCTGCTGCCATTTACAATTTTCCCCTTATCAAGTTTGAGCGTTTCCTTCATAATAACATATGAACCCATTAATGGAATCTACTCTAGGACAAGTTGGTGATCAGTTATCGACCGCTCTTTATTAACTATAATTCTTATCTTTGCGGCCTTATCGGCCATTCACTTGATGTATGTAGTTATAGGGAAGCTACAACCAAATAAGGATTATACGGGCATTGGCTTTCGTATCAAGACGTGGTGGGGAATGCTTTTTATCTTTTGCCTAGCTACCCTATTTAATCCCGTCGTCTCTCTGCTGTCTCTCATGGTGCTCTGCTTCTTTGCACTGAAAGAGTATTTCTCTATGATGAAATCACGAAAATCCGACCGCAGGCTATTTCTGTGGGCGTACTTATCCATTCCGTTGCAGTTCTACTGGATTTATATCGAGTGGTACGGAATGTTTATTGTCTTCATCCCGGTATATGTATTCTTGCTCCTACCGCTGCCCAGAATGATTAATAAAGGCACGGTTGGTTTTATGCGTAGTGTCAGCTCCACCCAATGGGGGCTTATGCTGATGGTATTCGGACTTAGTCACTTGGCCTACTTTCAATTTGCTACACCGGAGTATGGAGCGGGGCTTGTGCTTTTTCTAGTAGTGCTAACGCAGCTCAATGATGTGGTCCACTATCTGGCATCACTCTATGTAGGAAAGCGGAAAATAGTTCCCACCGCCAATCCGTATTTGACTTGGGAGGGTTTCGCTTTTGCATTTGTCATCACGACAGGAGTTTCCTATCTAATCTATCCCTACCTGACGCCGCTCAACCCAATCTTCGGGTTATTGTCAGGCATGTTGATCAGCTTGAGCGGCTTCTTTGGCAGTTTAACGGTTTCCGTGTTAAAGCGGGATCTGCTAATCGGCGATGGCGATAAATTCGTGGCATTGAAGCAAAGCCATTTAAGCCGGATCGATAGCTTAACCTACACTTCACCGGTCTTTTTTCATGTCATTCGTTATTTTTTCGACTTCATGTAGATCATCTGATGGGGAGCATGAATCAGCCCTTCCATGAATGATTATGCAGTATCTTCACCATTTGTTCTTGCTGGCTGGCGAACTGCTTATATCGATGTCCGTTGGCGCCCGAGGGGTGGGGAAATCCCCATAAGCAGCGTTGTTTATCAAGCTCACCTGCGGACACAAGGAGTTGAAGTATACTTTCCACTGTTTTTCCTAAGGGAATAATTAAGGCCCGGCTCAGTATGTTCAGCTCCTCACGCAAGGAAGATAATGCCTGCGCCCTGAGGAATGAATTTGAAAGTAGCTTGGGCTGGGCCCCACTATAATTTTTCTTATCCACGAACACGGGAAAATGTAATAAAGAGCTGGTGTGCAGGATCGTCTGCTGCTGCTGAAATAGTTCTTCACAAGAGGTTAGGTTCAAGTGTTGATGCAGTTTAAGTGTATCTAACATATGAATTAACGTGTTCCGCATGGAGCCTGCGAATCTCGCCGCTTCCTTCGCTGTCCTACATACCTCTTCATCTGACAAACCAGCTTCCAGACTTATGATCGCTTCTTGTATCGCTATGCCCATTTGTGTGAACCCGGGCGTTAACCCTATAATGATCACCTTAGCAGAAGGATTAATGTACTCATTATGGGGGGCATAATACATTTCCACCTTGCCATTACGCTCCATTAGAAGCTTTTCCACCTGCAGATCCTCTTTAGTTAGCACTGTACCCTTCGGGAGTGAGAGGATCGCCGATTTATACTGTTGCAGATAGGTAGAGAGGAGCATATCATCTGCCTCACAGGTCTCTATTTGTTATCGAACCACTCACCAGTCGGCCTTCGTACCAGACCGCTTGGCGCTGCGCTCTTCGGGCAACTGCTTCAGCCGAACAGCTGGCATGCAGCAGCACAAAGCTAGCAGTGTCGCCAACCTTTGGCCATACCTGCTCGCCTTTTGGATCAAGGGGTGTTAATCCTCCTGTTATAAATCTGAGGGATTGAGATAATGCCAATTCATCATTGCAGCCGTACAACTCCGCGTAACGCCCTGCCTTCTCCAGTTGATCTCCATTTCCAAAAGGGGACCAGTGATCGGTAAGGCTATCTGTTGCCAGCTTCACTTTTACCCCTTGGCTGTGCAGCATCGGAAGTGGCATCATCATTCTTCCAATAGGCACTGTGGATGCAATAGTCATACCCAGTGATGCCATCCGTTTAGCTACCTCTTCTGCCTCTTGCTGCTGAGCTCCTGCGAACCAGAACGCATGACTGACCGTGACCTTTCCTTGCAAGCCAGCTTCTTCCGTCAGATCAGCTAACCGCGTCAGTGTTTTCTTTCCCGCTTCTTTTCCATCATGTAAATGAATATCAATGCCGGCATTACTCATCACTGCTAATTCCACCATCGTCTGAAGTGACTTCTCGATATCTCCATCCACCGTATAAGGATCTACTCCGCCTACAAAGGTTGCTCCCTCTGCCAGAGATTGTTTTACCAGCTGCACAGAATCCGAGCGCAGCAGGCCATGTTGCGGAAACGCCACAATTTCAGATGAAATTTTACCCGCGAATGCATTTAATGCTTGTACAGTCGCTTCTAATCGTTGCAAGCCGCTGACAGGCTCAATATTGCAATGGCTGCGCACATGTGTGGCACCAAACCCCTGAATAAGCGTCAGGATGCTCTCTGCTTGTTGTCTCGCCATGGGCAGCAGCTTAGGCAATAATACCTTCTCTTCCTCAATCCGTTCGAAAACACTGGACGCAGGCTTTACCGCTCTCCAAGGTCCATCGAAATATGTTTTATCTAAATGGATATGTGCTTCTTCGAAAGAAGGCAGCATCAACAACTCTTTACAGTCATATTTCGGGAGCTGGCTCTGAAGCTCGATGTCTGCTCCAACAACTTCTGAAATCTTATCCCCGTCAATGCGGAGATGACAAACCTTCGTATTCGTACCCGCTACTTGCCCATCCTCAATAACATAACCTTGTTCTAATCTTATATTGGTTAACCAGTAAGAAGCATTCAACATGCTACCCCATCCTTTTCTCAACAATTTATATAGGTACGGACCGCTTTACTCTAAATGTTACCATAGCCCTTGCCATATAAAAAATGATTGAGAAATTTCAATAGCTACAGATCAATCTGACCCCGATGTTTGACTCTGGATCTAGCTTCTCTACTATAATTAACTTCCTTGTTCAGCAGTTCATCTATCCGCAGACACTTCAGACCCTTTTTATCCATTTCTTTTAAGACTTCTTCTAATCCAGTGATCATATTCAAGGGCGCTTCTTCATCTGCCCACGGTGTATCTCCGCTGTCGTGTAGAACAATGATTGAGCCTGGTTTTATTTTTTTTATTAAGGCATCCTTTAATTGCTCTGCACTCAGTGACGCTTTCCAATCTCCGACCATGACAGACCACAATACGATTCGATAAGATTCTCTCAGCAAAAAGAAATCCCCTAGATTAAGAAGCCCCCAAGGTGGGCGGTAAAAGATAGGCCGCTCTCCTGTAATTCGCTCAACAATGTCTGCGGTGCGATCTACTTGCTTCCGTCTATTGGTCCAGGGGAACTGGATCCAGTTGGGTGTATGAGTATAATTATGAATGCCGATTTGGTGCCCTTCTCTGTGCATACGCTCGATCAGTTCCGGATATTGCTGCGCCTTTTTGCCCAATACGAAGAAGGTCGCTTTTATGCCATGCTCTTTTAATAGATCTAGAAGTTCAGGTGTATAACAAGGATCCGGACCGTCATCGAACGTAAACGCAATTTCTTTCTCTGCACCTACCTCCGAGTGAACCCCCCATCCCAATATTCGGGTAAGCGCAAAAGGAACGATCATATAAAAAACAATCACATCCACTGCTAAAATTATGAAGGCCCACATTAGGAAGCCGCCTCTGTCTTACGCGGGGCAAACCGCGCTTTCAAGGACTGCTTGCTAAGCACAAGCATCATGGGAGATAACTTCTCTGTGCTGTCCTCTACACGATGTTTCCCTTCCGGATGCAGCATGCGAAGTAAAAAACGAAGGTATATCCCGAACCAGTGCCGCTGCCATTTGGACTTGATAGGACGCTGCTCAAACCCTATTCCATGAATAATCCCCCGGTGAAGCAGTGTAATCCCGGTTAGCGCGTTTACTTTGCTTAGTTCCGGATTGCTGTCTAGATCGCGACTGATCTCCTTCATAGCCTCGCGAAGCATGCGTGCCGTACGAATTCCGGCCCGATCTGCGCCAAGCGTACGTGTCAGCTGCACAATCTGGCGATTGTCCAAATGAAGCTCACCCACCCAATCTCCCGGAAGTATCCGTTGCCCATCTTGGCAGACCAAACTTTCTCCGTGATATTTCAACACTACCAACTTACATATCCCATATCTACGCACGGACTGACTACGAAATTTGGTGATGACAGCAAATATGTTCTCCCACATCATCCAAAGGGATTGTGAGAATAATTTTATAAATGGAACTGAGGTTACCATCATTTTTCCTTCTTCCTGTTTAAGTTTATCTTCTAGCAAAATCCTTCACTAAACGCCGCGTATACCTGCCGATCATCTTTACCAGACTGTTTCCGAGATAAGCACCTATCCATAGAGACACTGCACCTAACAACATGAAGAAAAGTGAGATGTTAAATGTTTTATTTTCAATCCCAAATAGCGATATAGAGGACACATCTAATAAATACAGGACAGGTGACAACAAGAGAATAATAGGGGTCAAGTAAAAAAGAGTGGCACAAATGAGACTGACCATGCCGATTCCAAACTGCAACATCAACCCTAAAATCGCTCTCCAGTTATGTTCATCCAGAAACTCTGCCTTAACCCTTTCCCACAAGCTGCCTTCTTCTTGAGATCGGGTTGGG
Source organism: Paenibacillus sp. FSL H7-0690 (assembly GCF_037980415.1). Lineage (NCBI taxonomy): Bacteria > Bacillati > Bacillota > Bacilli > Caryophanales > Paenibacillaceae > Paenibacillus > Paenibacillus sp. FSL H7-0690. The sequence continues at coordinate 6,773,781 of NZ_CP150281.1, forward strand.
AGCGTGCGAACCGAGATATCCGTATAGACTTTAGTTCGAATTCGCTCATGCTGTAAAAAAGTCTCGGTAGAACGCAAAACATAATAAAGGATCGGGATCCCCACTAAGGTGAAGGACATCGAAACTCCAAAGGTAATGCCCACCAGATAAAAACAAAAGTAAAATAGCCCTGTGGCAAAAGTAATTAATAAGAAACAAAAATTTCTCACATGTTTCCGGATTATTTGATTCATGCTTTTCTCTCCCTCTCTGCAATAAAAATTGTTCATTTCTAAGTACCTCCTATGCTAGTGCTTTTGGTGTAAAATCGACCAGTGCCATAATGTCATATGACAAAAAAAACACCCTACTGCCTACTCCCACAAGGGAAAGCAAACAATAAGGTGCTCATCAACTTCAAATACTTCGGTCAGGATTAATCCGAAATGCCAAAAGCCTTCTCGACTGCCTCCTCACGGTTTCGTACCCCGAGCTTGGCATAGATGGTGGACGCGTAATTCCTCACCGTTCCATCGGACAGATATAGTTTAGCGGCAATAGATTTATAACGCATTCCCTTCGAGAGGCATTCTAGAATCTCCAGCTCACGCGGAGTCAGTCCATATTCATTACTCTTCTCTGTCGGTGGCGCCTCTGAAGCTGGATGCATCTCATAGTGATCAATTAATACATTCGTAATATCGGGTGTAATCATCTTTACGCCCCGATGTACGAGACGAATTCCTTCGAACAGCTCCTGCGGCTCGGTAGACTTTAACAAGTAGCCATCTGCCCCGTTTTGCAGTGCTTCGACTGCCATATCTGCTTCTTGAAAAGTAGTCAGGATCAACACTCGTACCCCTGGCCACTTTTGCTTAATAAGCTTGGTCGCTTCCGCACCGTCCATGCCCGGCATATTTAAGTCCATCAGCACCACGTGAGGTTGTTCCTGCTCGCAGAAGCTTATCGCTTGTTCACCATTCTCAGCTAACCCATTGATCACAAAATCCGGCTCCTGCTCTAGAATAATTCGCAGACTATCCCGGATATAGGGTTGATCATCTACCAGCAATAAACGAATCGTTTCCTCCTGTATCTCTTCAAGCCTTGGTAAACTGCAGGTCACTAAGGTCCCTTCCCCTGGCTTAGAGTAGAAATACACTTGTCCTTGCAAGTTGGAGGCACGCTCCTTCATCGCATTCACACCAAATCCTGCTTTTAAATCTTCAGTGCCTAATCCATTATCCTGCACATCCAGCCGAATCAGCTTCTCTTCATAATGTAAGCTGATGACAATTTCACTGGCTTGACCATGACGTACAGCGTTGGTTATCGACTCCTGCAAACATCTGTATAATGTCATTTGGGCCTGCTTAGATACTGTATACGGCTCTCCGAATGTTCTTAAGCGAATCTTAACCTTGGAGAAGGTCTGGAAATCATCCACTAATTTCTGCAGGGACTGCATTAGCGTCAATGAATCCTCCGAAGCGCCCACATGGTGCAAATATCGCCGAACATCATCCAAGCCATTGCGGGTTAACTTTAACAAGGCATCTATTTTGTGCTCTCCTTCAGAAGTATTCACCTCCGAACGTAAAGTCTCTAGCCCCATAATAATTGAAGTATAAGAATGCCCCACCGTATCATGCAGATCTTTGGATAAACGATCTCGTTCTTCCAGAAGTGTCATACGTTCAACTTGCGAGATGTACTGCTCTAAAACAGCATTTTGCTCCTTAATAATTCTGCCCTGCTTGTGATTCACCACCAGTAAATGAAAAGCGAACCCAAGCGTATACACCAAACCCATGTTAACAATCATCGATACAGCATCCATTTGTTGTGACAATCTAGATAACATAATTGGAATCAAAATGACCGTGATCGGAGCTGCCCAACGATAGGACTTCTGTGCACTATTGCTGGCGATCATAAAAGCGATAGGCAGAAAAGTTACGTACGATTCAGGAAACAAAGCAGCCAAATATAAACAAAGCCCACCCGAAAAAAGGATCTCCGCGATCAGATAATACTTGTAATGCAGCTGCAAACAAAACCAAGGCACAGAAAAAGAGACCACGCCCCAAACAAACGCGATCCAGAAAGGAATCGTAAAATCCTCCGAAAGATAACACATGGTGACCAAAAAAGAAGTAGAAAAACAAATCCGAAACAGGAGGACGAGCCAATCGTACCAGAACCACTGTTTGACCAGATTAAACAAGGCATTTCCCCCTATATACTCTGCTGACTTAATCTTTATTATAGTGTAACCCCTTAAGGGCTCACTAGTTACAAAAAGTCATGAGTTGAGATGACATTTTTACTAATGGTGTAATTAGTGAATAGTTACCCTTGTATACTTAGCATTAACGTAAAAAAGATGCCAACCCATTTAGGGAGGCATCCTTGATCAATCATATTCTTTAATACCAAGACTTAAAACTTAATTCTTGAAAATCCTTTGTCTGTCTTTACATATCCCACGCTATTCCCCACATAATTGAAATTAAAATCATCCTTCAGCCTGAAAGTATAATCTACTGCGAGCGTTTTAGGATTTAAAATATATGTTGCAGAACCAGGAAAGCTAAGCTCAATATTACCATCCTGTAATTGATACAACGAAACAAAAAATTCCGTCTCATCTTGTAGGGCTACTGACTTAACCAATCCTTTTACATTATATAAGGACAGCTTCCCATTGGCATAAATCCCATATACCTCTCCCAGGGATGATATGACAGCATTACCTGCGACATCTCTACCCCACAGCAATTTACCTTTAGAGTCAAAACCAAATAGTCGGTTCCCTGTTTTGGGAAGATTAGCCCGAATTAGTACGGTTCCATCGGTGAGCACCTCGTTGTAATCGACTTCTGTATACGAATCCGCAGGCAACTGGTATGTAAATACTGAATTTAGCGAAGAATCAAGAGCCTGGATTCGCGAGCCTTTCCCACTTCCGTAATTTGTTTGAATGAGGATACGATTCCCTTTCCCTGCTACCGTCCCTTTGTAAGTTACGTTTTTTATTTTAGTTCCATTTTTATTAATTAAGGTTAGGGACCCAGAATAATTACCGGAACCATCAAACTGTCCTCGGGATGCAAAGACTAAATTGCCGTTATCAAGTCTATACAAGTATCCCTCTGCTTGAGATAAATTCACCTTCCATTTCCGTTTCCCGTCAGCTCCCACCGCGTAGATTTGAGTTGCGTCAGGAGAAAGATTATCTGTAAAAGTTAGGTATAGCGTTCCATCTGGTGACACTAAATATTCTTTGGATTCACGAAACATCGATGTACCAGGGTCTGCAAAATTAACCGACCACTTCAGCTTTCCAGTCTGTGTGTCATATGATTTCAGCGTATCCACTAACCATATCTTAGTTTGAGTAGCATGCTCTTCTTTGGTGTGTAGATACACTGTGTTTAATTTAGTAACCTCCATAGGATTGCCTTCCACACTCTCCAGCTCTCCCACAACATTCAGCTGACTCCATTGGGCATTCGGTAATTTGGTTACTGCTGCTGCAGCTTCTACAGTGCCAGAGGTCACCGTACTTGTAGTCATCAACAAGAGAGCAACCAACCCTGTAAATATTCCTTTTTTCAAAAATATCAACCTTTCTTTCCATATATAGTATGCATTCTGTTACTTTACTACCTTTTCTAAGGGACAACAAGATTATATTAAGCAGCTTTTTAAATCAAAACACAGACTGTATGATAGTACATATTATTTGTCCATAAAATTATAGTAGACCAATTAAACCAATAGGACAGCAAATTCTATAAAGTATGAACACTATCGGAGGAATAATAAACTATGTTAGCCGCACTACTTCATGGCATTGCACTGGCCTTTGGATTAATTCTTCCACTTGGCGCACAAAATGTCTTTGTATTTAACCAAGGGGCCTCGCAGCCACATTTTAAAAAAGCCATTCCCGTTATTGTTACAGCCGCTTTATGCGATACCCTGCTTATTCTATTAGCCGTATTAGGTGTTTCAGTCCTTGTGTTTGCCATCCCCGTTCTGCAGACCGCTTTATTTGCTGTAGGACTTTTATTTCTTTTGTATATGGGATGGTCTATCTGGAAAAGTACACCTACATCGTCAGCGCAAGACGCAACGCCTCTATCCTCCAAAAAACAAATCCTGTTCGCGCTGTCCGTTTCTTTATTAAATCCACATGCGATTTTGGATACTATTGGCGTCATCGGCACTAGCTCACTTAGTTACACAGGCGTAGACAAAGTTGTATTTGCTGGCGCGACTATCCTAGTGTCATGGATTTGGTTCTTTGGGCTGGCTGTAGCCGGAAAAACCGTAGGACAAATCGACTCAAGTGGCAAAATCATGCGGATTATTAATAAGATCTCCGCGATCATTATTTGGATCGTTGCTGCTTATATTGCCTTCAAGCTTTTTTAAATGGAGGAAAAAGAATGCTGTACACCAATTTGCCGTATAATTATGTCCAATTTACACCATAATGTACTAGAATTTTGACTTACGGCGCAGAATGAGGTACATTACAATTTGGACGAACAATTAACAAACCAAAATACTATAATGTTCGCATTTAGAGGTGTAAATTATGAAAGAAGTATTCGATTATGAAGATATTCAATTAATTCCTGCAAAATGTATCGTAAACAGCCGTTCGGAGTGTGATACATCAGTCACCCTCGGTGGGCATAAATTTAGATTGCCGGTGGTACCTGCCAACATGCAAACCATCATTGATGAGAAGATCGCTATCTCCTTGGCGCAAAATGGCTATTTCTACATTATGCATCGTTTTGAACCGGAGAAACGTACGTCTTTCATCAAAGACATGCACTCCCGTGAATTAATCGCATCCATTAGCGTCGGAGTTAAGGAAGAAGAGTATGATTTCGTAGAACAATTATCTAAAGAACAGCTGGTTCCGGAATTCATTACAATTGATATTGCACACGGCCATTCCGAAGCAGTTATTCGGATGATCAAACATATTAAACAATACCTGCCTGCCAGTTTTGTTATTGCAGGAAATGTAGGAACACCTGAAGGCGTTAGAGAATTAGAAAACGCTGGAGCTGATGCTACTAAAGTTGGGATTGGACCAGGGAAAGTATGTATCACTAAGATCAAAACTGGATTCGGTACAGGCGGCTGGCAGTTAGCTGCACTACGCTTGTGTGCCAAGGCTGCAAGCAAGCCAATTATTGCCGATGGTGGCATTCGCACACACGGTGATATTGCTAAATCGGTACGATTTGGCGCTTCTATGGTCATGATTGGTTCACTATTTGCCGGTCATGAGGAATCTCCGGGTGAAACCATTGAAATCGCTGGGAAGCTCTATAAAGAATACTTTGGCTCCGCTTCAGAATACCAAAAAGGTGAAAAGAAGAACGTCGAAGGTAAAAAAATTGCGGTTGAGCATAAAGGGGCTTTAGCAGAAACCCTAAGAGAAATGGAGCAGGATCTTCAATCCTCTATCTCTTATGCAGGTGGCAATAAGTTAGAGGCTATCCGTAATGTGGATTACGTTATCGTTAAGAACTCCATTTTTAATGGAGATAAAGTCTATTAATTGAACAAACAGGTGAGCAGGATGACTTAGGTCAATCTTGCTCATCTTTTTTTATGAGAACGAGTTCTGCCGGTCTACTTTGGGGTAATGGTAAGAATAAACTCCTACTAGATCACAATAGAGAGGATTATCCTTATGCGGCAAGCTATGATTATTATTAACCCCTCCTCCGGCAAAGAAGAAGCCAGCCAATATGTCAGATATGCAACAAGAGTTCTAAGTGATAAAGACTACTCCGTTACGATCAAGGAGACGGCAAAAGAACTAGACGCCACTCGTTATTCCATCGCTGCTTGTGAGGAAGGTTATGATCTGGTGATCTCCATCGGCGGGGATGGCACGCTTCACGAGACCATTAATGGTCTTATCGATCAGGAACACCACCCAAAGTTAGGTGTGGTTCCTTTAGGAACGGCTAATGATTTCGCCCGTGCATTACAAATTCCACTGAATCCCGAAATAGCCATTCAAACCCTTGCCTCCTCAAATTTAAAAACAGTAGATATCGGTCGCTTAAATGACCGCCTATTCGGCAACGTGGTTGCTGTAGGTTCAATTGCCGGAGCATTATCCTCTGTATCCTCCGAAGATAAAACCAAACTCGGCTCATTGGCATACTTAAAAGAAGGTCTTAAACAACTTACAAGCCCTACAGCCCACCCCCTTGTCATTCACCATGATGGACAAATGTGGCAAGGAGATTCCTTACTCTTTCTCGCCGTATTAACCAACTCAGTCGGCGGGTTCGAGAATCTAATACCGGATGCTGCGGTTGACGACGGTCTGCTTCATTGTTTTATTATTTTGGACCTCAGTATATTCAATACCATTACAGCCAGTATATCTTTACTGCTGGGTACCCTCAAGGATCATAAAGATGTTGTCTATTTCACAGCCCACAATGTAAGTGTAAGCTCTCCAGAAACCGTAAGAACCAATGTAGATGGCGAAGAAGGTCCAACTTTGCCTATTACGCTAAGTGTTCTCCCTCGTCATATCCAAGTCATTGTGCCAGAAGTGGACTAACAAACAAAAAGCAGTCCGGAACTCAAAAAGTTCCAGACTGCCCTTAATTTATGGACGCCCCGATCCATATCTTACTAATCAAATGACTAAGAAGTTATTTCTATTCCACTACAATAAATTTTTTGCCTAATAACCACATTCCGCCGCTAATCCCTAAGAAATAAATAGGCATCGTCAGTAATGAACCATTATGGAGAGCGCTCATTCCCCACGTCGCCAAGCTAACAAGCAAATAATAACCCAAGCTGAATATCGCACCTGCTGTTCCTACAACATCCTGAAATTGAACAAGAGCAAGACTTAGACAATTAGGTAAAGCAATCCCTGCACCCATTAATAGGACAAACAGTGTTATTAGAATACATACGATCACTATCATATCCGGCAGCGAGTCAAGACTGCTTGCGATTGTTAATAGCAAGGCTCCGCTCGCCATTACTAGACAGCCGATATGGATTATTTTTTCTGGGGCATAGAGGGTTAATAATCTTTTGGAGATCATTGCGCCTACAATCGACGCCAAAGCCACAATAATGCCGAGAAAACCATAGACTCCTGGCGAAATCTGAAAGTGTTCAATAAATATAAAAGGAGCTTCAGCATAATAGCTGAACAAGATTCCGTTAATGCCTCCAATTAGTAACCCAAACACCAATGCACGTGGCAATGCGAGCATTTTTTTGACTATAGGCAGAATAGCCACCTTTTTTCTCATGGAAACATCAGTGGTTTCTGGCAGCTTCCAAAAAGCATACATAAATAACAACACACTCATCATTACTAATGTAAAGAAAACCGCTCGAAAACCAAAAGCTTGATCCACCCATCCGCCAATTAACGGACCTACTGCGGGAGTAAAAGCAATGACCGCCGAGATTTGGGCAAACATAACATGCCGTTTATTCCCGGAGACACTCTCACGAAGAATGGTTTGGGTAATAATCGAACCTGTTGCTGCTCCAAACGCTTGTATAAACCTGCTGACTAACAGCAAATGAATGGATTCTGAGTAAAAACACATCAAGCTTCCCATACCGTATACAAGAAGTCCAGCCAGCATGGAAGATCTCCGCCCGATGAAGTCAGACAACCAACCCCAGCTAAAAACTCCTAAAGCAAATCCAATAAAATACATACTTAACGTTAACTGTACAGAACTATTGGTGGCCCCAAGTGCTACTGCGATATCCGGTAACGATGGAGTGTAAATCGTCTCACTAATTTGCGGAAAAGCCACAAGAACAATCATTAAAAGTAACGATGGTGCTGCATATTTTTTCATCTTATTTTCGCCCTCCTACAAGCTTATATCCTCGAACAACTACAAGAATATGAGCCTAGCTAGGGAAATGGGGGCATCATTATGGCAAGACGACTATAGATCATCATGTTAGAAAATCACCTTTCATTGTTATGCTTTCATGGTTTTATAGGAGGGCTTACCCGAAAGATATCGGGCAAAGATTTGAGTTTCAATTATTCAGCCAAAACATCATTATACACGGTAATAGAAAAGCTCTCAAACGAATCGCTTCGCCTGAGAGCTTATTTAGGTTAGGAATTTTGTTCTGATAATCCATGTATAGTTACGCCAACAGCGCTGGATTTCTTTTTGTCCTGAGAAGCATGTAGCTTTACCATCACAAATCTTGCAAACGGCTGTATCAATATACTTTCAGCGAACAGTGCAATCAGGAAATTTCTTGGCCAATTGGCTAAGAAGTGATTAAACGTTTGAGAACTCAACCCGTTTCCGATAATGTCTCCAATAAACGTCATACAAAATGACATTCCTAGTACGGTGAATAAGATACGGAATAGGATTTTGGCGTTGAAGCTATCTGTAGGTTGTGTGAATGTAGCTGTCAGCTTTTCGGCAATACGGCCAATAACAACAGGCTCAATAATCATGACAATTACCCAAATGATCGGAAACACCTTAAGAATCGTTAAGGCAACCTCACCATTAAATTCTCCAACCCCTAAAATGATATTTATTGAGGACATAAACAGTACCGTCAGTGTACAAATGATTGCACCATATAATGCCCCCTCCTTGCCGTTTCTTGGTAATCTTGCTTCTTGATTCATGATGTACTTCCTTTCAAAATTGTCGGTAATAGTTTGGCGATAGTTTTTAAGGGAGTTGTGGATTTTTGCGTTAGGCACAACATCATCGCCCCTTCGATCGAAGCCGTCATCCACAATGCCATCTCGGAGGCTGATTCCTGCGAATAACCTTCAGTTACAAGCTTATCGCAGTATATTCGTTCCATGTTCTCATAGAGCAAGCTACATGCCTGGCGGACAGGTTCACTCACCGTAGCCATTTCACTGACAATACTGCTAAAGGTATATCCGGTAATCGTGCCCTCAGTTTCTAAGTTGTGAATTAACTTGTCGATCATGGATTGTATAGCTTCTAACGTCGATGGATGCTTTTTAAAAATATCCTCAATATCTATCGTAATTGCTTCATTTAAGCCCTTTAAACAAGCAATTAATAGTTCTTCTTTTCCATTTGGAAAATGATGATAAAGCGCTCCTTTGGTCACATTACAGGCTTTTAAAATTTCATTCACGCCTACATTTTTATATCCTTTTTGCTGAAAAAGAAGTGTCGCCGTCTCAATCATTAGCGATTTTGTATCCACAATAACGTACTCCCCCTAACATACCAACCGGTCTGTTTGTTATTATAACAATATAAAAATGATTAATGTAAGTCTTTTTTGCTTTTTTTCAAAAAATATTTCATTATTTTCATTTATAACTGAAAACAGGATATGATCTAGTAAGTCTAGAAGTTAATGTGGAGTTCAAAACATAATTGTCGTTATGAATAAAAAAGAATAGGGTGTATATATGAAAAAAAACGCCTTAGTAATTATGCTGATAAGCTTGATTACTTTAATCTTTATCGCAGCTTGTAATGGTAATCAGAAAAAAGATGACTTTTTGACGCCATACCTTACTCAAGAAAATAAATCTTTTTCAATCCTAATTTTATCGGAGAACGATCGTTTTTTTGAGCAAACTAAAGAGCTTGAGGATATTTACAAGGAAAATATGACTTCTATCAGCAAAGCAGGTGTTATCAAAAAAGATTCGAAAGAGGGGGGCCGCTTAAAAGAGGATTTGAAGATCAACACTTACCCTTCATATATCCTATTGGACAATAAAAAAGTGCTGCTTATAAGCGAAAATATTGAGCAGTTTAAAACAGAGTCAAAACAAATCATAGAAGAAATTCTCAACAAATAATGCATAGACATTTAAGTGCCTACAGCAAAAAGGGCTCAGTTTCATGAGCCCGCAAATACTTACCCTACTATGTTTTTATGTCTGAAGAATTGTCCCAACACTCCACGTTTTCCAGACCCTCTATGCTATCTTTATAAAAGGCAGGGTCCTTCCCTGCCCGCTTCTGGCGCTTATAATCCTGCAAGGCGGCAAAGGCCACTTTAGATAACAAAAGGATAGCGATCAAATTCACGATGACCATGAAGCCCATAAATAAATCAGCCAAGTCCCATACCAATTGAACTTTAGCTACGGAGCCAAAAATAATCATCGCCAAGACGCTGTATCTATAGAATAGTAATACTTTTTTATTGGAGTTCAAGAATTCTATATTGGTCTCACCATAATAATAATTTCCGATTAACGTACTGAAAGCAAACAATAAAATCATGATCGCTAGGGATCCCGAGGCCCACGAACCAATATGTTCGCTTAATGCCGCTTGTGTCAGCTTAATTCCATCCAGCCCTGGCTGTTTATACGCATCGGATAACAAGATAATAAAAGCAGTACTCGAACAAATAAGTAACGTGTCTGTAAGTACACCCAGCGCTTGCATCAGCCCTTGTTTCACCGGATGACTAGTTGTTGCAGTTGCCGCAGCATTCGGAGCACTACCCATTCCCGCTTCATTGGAGAATAGTCCCCGTTTCACCCCTTGCAGAATGACTGCCCCAAAAGATCCCCCTGCGATTTGTTCAAATCCAAAAGCACTTTTCACAATAAGCGCCAGAATCGCCGGTATTTCCGTAATATTAATTAACATAATAATAACAGCAGCCCCAATATAGATCCCTGCCATTACCACTACAATATATTCGGACATTCTAGCAATACGTTTAACCCCACCAAAGATAACAGCCGCAAAAGCAGCAGCAACTACAAGCCCAAGAATCACCCGATTAGTGCCAAATGAATTCTCAAAGGCCACTGTAATCGTATTGGATTGAACTGCATTAAATACAAGACCAAAGGATAACGTGATCAAAACCGCAAATACCGCGCCCATCCAACGTTTTTTCAGGCCTTGCTCCATATAATAGGCGGGACCCCCACGAAATCCAGTCTTGTCCTTCACTTTATACACCTGTGCCAGAGTACTTTCAATAAATCCGGACGCTGATCCAATAATAGCTATGACCCACATCCAAAAAACAGCCCCTGGTCCACCTATTGCGATAGCAATTGCGATCCCTGTAATATTCCCTGTCCCAACCCTTGCTGCCATACTGATACAGAAAGCCTGAAACGACGAAATGGAATCTTTTGACCTTTCATTGGACTCTTTAAGAACCCTAAACATTTCTTTAAACATGCTAAACTGAACAAACTTCGATCGAATGGTGAAATAAATTCCACAAACAATAAGCAGAACCACCAAAATTTTTGACCAAAGAAAGTCATTTGTTGCGCTAATCATACTGTCTAACATTTGTTGCATGTGAATCCGCCTCTCCATTGTGTCGATACCCAGTTGCTGAACCTTAAGTTACATAGTATTTTCAAATATAACAGCCCTTATTTCAAAAGCCAACAAAAAAAATTAGCCAGCAACACCATACCTTACACCGGTGTGAGAGCTATTTCTCCATCTTCATCTGAGCTCACAAGCTCCTTTAGATTAATCTAGGTATTATAAAAAAATGAAAAAGCATCTTGTGGAAGAAATGTATGACTACAATGTATGCGCGTATTTATATCGTGGAGAACATTTGGTTTGATTTGATTTCAAGACGAACGAGGAACGAAGCTATAACATCAGCAGCACAACTAGTGCCCTTATTAGCCGCAAAAGATATTGAAGAAATGGCTGTCCTCTATCATGAGCTAGCCAGCAAAAATAAAATCGTTCTGGCTAGTCAAAAAGATAAGGATCCCACCGTTGTTTTGGACCATCCAACTATGGGATCGCTTGAGACATCCATTTCCGGGGTTATCTCGAATAATCATAGAGCAGATATTTTCGAGGTGTTAATTAGCCACAGCTTTAAAATATTGGTACACCTGATTTAACTTCTTATCATGTTTCCCTTTTGGACTCTCCATATTCCCAAATTCGAAAAACTTCACTTTCTTGATGCCACAATATTGAAATAGTGCTTTTCTCATCAGCACTTTATGGGAATTATTCAGCCAATATAAAGGATAAAGGGTCGGCCCCTTCATGCTGGAAATGCAAACCACAGACTTTCCTTTCAGCAGCCCTTCGGGGATGAGACCACCCTTTTCTCTGTAAGCGAAATTAGAAGCAAACATTTGGTCAATATAACCGAGCAACATCGCGGGAGGACGTCCCCACCAGATTGGATACACAAACACAATTTTATCGGCCTGACGAATCTGCTCCCGATACTTCTCTAGCTTGGGATCGATATGCATGTCTCTTCTACGTTTATTTTCATTAAATACCAGCACAGGATCAAATTGCTCTTCGTAAAGATCAAGGACCTCTATCTTCGTGATCTTTTGATTCTCATTACTTCCCTGAATGACTTTATTGAAAAAAGCATAACTTAAACTTTTATGATTCGGATGTGTATAGATGACTAAAACGTTCATTGCTCCACCTCTTTAATTATCATTTGATAACAAAATGGTATCACAACCGTTATTTAGTTGTCAAATGATAATTGTATTATGATAATTATTTTGTTAAGGTTTACAATAAGAGGTGATCCTTATGGACAAACAAGCGTTTTTTCAGAAAATTGTTACCTTTACGACAGCAGTCCATGAAGTAACATTTGACTTTACCAAAGATGTTAGACCGGAAGGCATTACGCCCGTTCAATATAGTATTCTGGAATATATTGCGGTTAGCCAGCCTGTTACCCTCAGCCAAATCAGCGATTGTAAGAATATCTCTATGCCGAATACCAGCCGTGAGCTCAAGAAATTAACAGAAAAAAACCTGTGTGAGAAGCTTGATGTCGCCGAGGACCGGCGTAAGCAAATGATTCGGCTGTCTGATGCTGGACAAGCGATGATGAACGAAGCTTTTGAACGGATCGGTGAACGTTTTCTGAACCGGATTAAAGAGGTTCCCCCAGAGGAATTAGCCGAGATTAACCATGCCATCGATATCCTGCAATCTAAGGTGTTTAACACCCAGCAATGATCCGAGAAAAAGACAGCAGAGCAGCAGCGGTTCCCCCATTAATGGGAGCACCGCTGCTCTGTGTTTTGGGTCGTTGGTTAGCTGACTCAAGACCGATTATTGGCTAGTTAAAACCTAACGAAATCGAATCAGCCTCACCTTCAGCTAAATCGCCGAATCGCACTCGTCCACTGAGGCTTTCGGACCCAGATGACGTTATTGGCATGTTTTTAGCCTTTTGTGCGTAATTTCGGACTCCAGCGACGCTATTCCTATGAATCGGGTTCATATTGGGTGTTTTTTATGCCAATAGCTGCTATGCGGTCCGTTGGCATTCCAAATATGCGAAAAAGCTGCATTTAAGGTCAGCTGAGTCCGAAAGACGCTTCCCTAATAATCCCCTAATAGAAATAGGCACTCCTCTTAAGGAATGCCTTGATTTGATTATAAGTATTCTTAGCCAGCGAAATAGACTATTTCACCAGTCCGCTGATAAAGGTCTCAAAATTGTCAGCCAAACGTGTGATTTTGTATTTGTTATCCCGATCTACATGAATAACCTCAGGTTCGCCATCATTCCCGAACTCGCGGTAATCCAGCATCACCACTTCATTCTCAGAAGGACAATCACAGATCACCACACCAACTTCAGGATAACGTCCATTTTCAATCACAGTCCGGCTGCCTGAAGCTCCACACAGCGACTTATTCTTATCTCGTCCAATTCCGAGGATACCAGAAATCGTAATAAATTCTCCTGTTCCCGGAATCGGATAACGATTGTTATGAGGAATTCCCCCATTATGTAACTTCATCATATCCACATAGGAAGCAGGCAGCTTAAAGACCAGCTCTTCTTGTACTGAAGTAATCAATGCATCTGAAGGCGGGTCAGAAATATATTCTGAGAACGCATACTCGCTGTCATCCCAGAAATTAGTGGTATCCAACGCTATTACAGGCTTCTTAGCAGGTTTGTTTACAGGCTTTTTCGCAGCTTTTTTAGCCAATTTACGTTTGATCCAGCCCAGAAACTCCAATGTGTCTTCATCATCAGGTTCCAGCTGATCGGCAATCGTAAACGCTTTTAAAGCTTCGTCATATCTTTTCAGATAATAATAAGAAACCCCGATACGGTAATGCCAGAGCGGGTCACCTTCACCCTCATCTTCAATGCTCAAATACTGCTCTAAAGCCTCTTCATATTGCCCGAGATTATTAAGCGCCCTGCCCAAATGACTAGTTAGAACATAATCTCTTTCCTCTTCAGGAATTTCCGTGATTGCATCCACGATTTCTTGAAATTCATCTTCCTCATGCCATTCATCCAATTTTGCCAATAACTCATCACTCATCATTAATACCTCCTATTAACGATCACTCAAAATACCTATTAGAAATTATACCATTTCTAACCTATGCCCAGCCAATAACGCATGTCCTAGCCCTATCAATCAAAAAGCAACTTCCCTTTTTGCTGTGAAAAACAGACCGCAGCGTTTATCTGCGGTCTGTTTTTCGTATACAGAAAACCATTTTAATTATGGTAACTATAATTGCTGCTTTCTATCCTGCCTTTACGACTGCATCCCGTTTTCGATCCTCTGCAGGAACTCTTCAACGGCACTATAGCCAAGCTGCTTAAGGTACCAATTGTTCGCAGCCGCCTCGATCAGGCCAGCCACGTCGCGGCCAGGCTGAAGCTGAATTTCAATATGCGGAATTTGCACGCCAAGATATTCTGTGAACTGGGGTTCGATTTCGAGCTCATTATTCAAGGAATTCTCCCGCCATGGTGACAACTCGATGTCGAGTACAATTCGTGTCTCTTCCTGAAAAGCTCTACGCCCGTACTGCCGTACAACATTGATCAGACCAATACTGCGCAGCGCTAGGAATTCACGGGTCGTTTCATTATGCGTGCCGAGAAGCGTCGCCGGTCCCAGCTTCTTAAGCACAACTACATCATCGGCCACAAACCGATGGCCTCTTCTAATGAGCGTGTGAGCGGTTTCGCTTTTTCCGATCCCGGACTTGCCTCTCAATAGGACACCTATACCAGACACGTTCACACACACTCCATGAATTGAAAGTTCTGGCGCCAGCGCCTTCACCAGATAAGTATCAATCTTTGCGATGAACTCTGACGTCGTCTCTTCCGTCCGAAGTAGTGGTATACCTTCTTGGTCGCAGAATAAAGTCAAATAGGGAATCTCCTGCTGACCCGTCGTCACAATAAAACATGGGGGATGATACTTAACGATATTGCCAATATGTAACTTGCGTTGCTCAACGCTTAGCTTTAGCAGATAATTGATTTCTTTACGGCCCAATACTTGTACTCGCTTCATGGGGAAAAAGTCGAAGTAACCCACGAACTCCAGGCCAGGTCTATGTGTCTTAGAGCGAGTGATCTCGCGGTCCATGCAGCTAGCACCCGCAAGCACTTCCAGCTTAAACGTTTCCGTAAGGCTTTGAACGGTAATCGATTTCAATGTTGTTCTCCTCCTGTGGCTACGTATTTTGAATACGTAATACGGTTACCGGGATATATTCAACGACGAATAGAATGATTCCTGCAAAAGAAATAGACAGATCATGAGATATTAACAACTATGTTCCTTCAAGAAAATTAATGAGGTATATCTCCGGTTGCGTGAGAAAATCTGCAAAACTACATAAATCCGCGTACGTCTGATGTTCCACGTCGTAACAGCCTATCAGGCCTTTTTTCTTCGGATTCCACATAAGCAGCAGATCAGAGTAATTATCTATATCGGCTGACAGACGGAGCAGCTTTTGCCGGCCGATTTTTATTTCAATGGTATCAGTTAATGTGAAAAAGTCGATATATCTAATTTCATATTCATTTTGTGTTAGCTCAAGACGCAGTTTTGTTCCAGTAAGAAAGCTAACCAATTCATCAGACAATTTATATTTTCTCAGCTCAAACTTCTTATTCTCGATATCATGAAATTCAGCCGGCTCTAACGATTTCAAAAAGTCAGCCAAAGCTGTATTCTTATTGCTCACAGCAATGGTGTAAGGGCGATCGCCATCTTTTTCCGCCAAGGTAACGTCTGCGCCACGTTCAATCAAATATTGTACCATCGCTTGATTACCCATTCTTGTGGCAACCGTTAACGGAGTGGCTTGATAAGGATAGACCATATCGGAATTGTTGTAATTAATGTCCACCCCATGATCCAATAAATAAGCAACGGTCTTAAGGTCGTGATCTGACACCGCTTTGCGTAATACAGCCCCACCATGCTGCTTAATATCTAATCCTAGCTCATGTATGAGCGGGATATTGTTTTTGTTGCCATAGTAGGCCTGCGAATATGCACCTGACTTGACCTGATTAAGCTTGTCCAGTTTGGCCCCTTGTGCTGCAATATAGCGGACGATATCTTCTTTACAATAGCGAACCGCGAGCAAAAAAGCCGGATTATTCTTCACATTCAGATTTACACCGTGCTGTACCAGCAGCTTTATGACATCCATTCTCTCTGATATAAGCGCCAAATCTAACGGGGTTAACGTGGTATATTTGCTAAGGACGATGCCCTCTTCAATATCCCAGCCTGCTCTAATGGCAGCCTCTAATTCCGGAATATTTCCTTTGTAAATATGCATGGCCATTTGCGGCAGTTCCTCGAACTTCCCTATATCCTTCAGACGGATCATCTATTATCCACTCCTACTTCAAGTATTATGAAGAGTATAGAGAACCGTATAGTAAAAAACAATCCAAACTAAGGATGTTGTTCTAACAAATAGTCCTCATAATGTTCAGATCGGTGAGATTATTGCTGCTATTTCAAAAAATAAAAAGAAGCTCCGTAAATTCACGAAGCTCCTGTTTACAATTTATGATGGTAAGTAAAGTTGAAGCAGCCTGCTGTTGCCAGCGAGAAAGCTGGCTATATTCCTCTTTACCCTTGGATGTCCCGTCTCGCCTCTTGCTCGGCAAGAATCTCGTTATCTTCCGCGTTATCCCGCGTCACTTTCTGAACGCCAATAGCGCTATAAGAAATCAAGAGAATAACAGCTATGTAATACCCCTTTACATTTAATTCAAATGGAGCATTGTAAAGGCCAATAAAAAACATCGCATACCCGATAATCAAACCCACAAAAGCCATAATTGTGAAGGCCCCTGTGTTTCTCATCCTGTGTTTAGGGTTATCCAAACGAAATTCTTTATCCTCTGTATTGTCCCTAACCACCTTTTGCACAACGATACAGGAAATCGTAATTAACACCATACAAAGCAAATAATACCCTTTTACGTTTAGCTCCCAAGTGTCGTTGTACACTCCCAAACAGAATAGAAAAAGTCCTGCCCCCAATGCAAAATACGATGCCCCCGTAAAAGCAGCCGTGTTGCGTTTGCGATATCTCTGATTCATCTGATAATTCCTCTCCCACTACAGACTTGAATGATGATATATCCTTCTCCACTATACCGTGGAACATCGGTAAAATTCTACCATGAATCAGGTTGTTTTAGGGAATTCCAGGAATTTTTTTACTATACAAATATAAAATAACGCAAACACCGAAAGGACGGTCTCAGTCCCATACAATATAGGACGAAAACCGCCTCCCGCGATCTCTGCAACATAAATTAGAAAAATGCTACTGCCTTTCCTGATCCACCAATTGCTGCTGTGCGAGACGAATCATTTCGCGGACCATCGATCCACCAATTTTACCGCCGATCTGGCCCACCGATTCTGTGCTCAAATGACCATTTTGACCGCGCTCCAAAGGGACACCCAGTTCTTTTGCAACTTCGTATTTCACATCATCAGGCCGCTCCGGATCTACATCATACCCCTCGCGCCGCATCACTTCCGCTTTAAAAATTTGCATTCCGCGGCTGGCTCCCGGCACTGCATATTTCCTGTTCCTTCTAGACATCCTTATCCCCTCCCAAACCTGTTTTAAATAACATGCCCGGAAAGCGGAACCTCAACCCTTATTGACTTGCCCCGATTATTTCCAAGCAGGGCGCCGTTGCAACGCGGCATTCGTAGCACGCAAGGTTAAAGCCCAAAATAAAAAAGCCACAGCACTAACAGAAGCTCCAAGCCAACATACCCCGTTCCAGCCATAGTGAGAATATATTTGAGTGGAGGCAATCGATCCGGTAGCACTTCCAATGGAGTAAAAAACCATATACCCTGCGGTGAGCCGACTACGTGCCTCCATGCGCAAGGTAAGTATTATACTTTGATTGGTGACATGCACCGCCTGCACTGCCAAATCAAGCAGAACAATACCAATGACCAATGCCAACAGCGACTGCTCCGTAAAACTGATAAACCACCATGAAATCAACAATAGAAGTAAAGCTATGCCTGTCGTTCTCTGTCCATGACCCTGATCCGCTAGCTTTCCCGCCCGTGCAGCAGCTAATGCTCCCACAATTCCCGCCAGACCAAATGCCCCAATTGCAGTATGTGAAAGTGATAACGGCGGAGCACTAAGAGGCAAGACCACAGAAGTCCACAGAATACTGAAAGCAGTAAAAATCAGCAAAGCCAGAATAGCGCGGATACGCAATACTCTCTCTTGTACAAACAACATAAACACTGAGCTAAGCAGCTGAGCGTATGACAGTGTTTTTACCTCACGTTTCACATTTGGCAACACCCTAAATAATGTACACACCATACAAAGCATTAAAGCAGCAGAAAAAAGGTATACGGAACGCCAACCTGCAAGATCTGTAAGTATTCCTGAAATGGATCGCGCAAGAAGTATTCCAATCACAATTCCACTTGTGACCATGCCTACGACTCGCCCGCGTTCGGCAGGGGCAGCCATTGTCGCCGCGAACGCAACAAGCGTCTGCGTTACAACAGCGAGTAGTCCCACTGAAGCCATACCTACGAATAGTACCGTGCTGGAAGAGGCAGTACCCACGATAATCAAAGCCACCACAGATAATAACATCTGGCCGATAATCAGGCGGCGCTGATTCAGTAAATCTCCTAGTGGCACGAGCAGTAACAGCCCTACTGCATAAAAAATCTGCGTGATAGTAATAAGAATACCAATGGTTGAATAATCAATACCAAATTCTTTCGACAAATGATCAAGCAACGGTTGAGCAAAGTAGATGTTTGCAACCGACATCCCGCAGACAACGGCAAACAAAAGTGTCATATACCGAGGCATCGAGGAAGCATGAATAGAATCAGATGGCGTATGCGTCTCTTGTGACGAAAGCTTTTCTTTAGTCCCCTGCATTTTGGACACACCCTTTCTCTGTTAAATTTAAATCGCAAACACATTTCATACTGATCAGTATGTTATTATGCTCAGTAAATTTATCTTACAAAATGGTGTTTGTCAACATAAATATTTGATGCTACCGACTTTGATTTGACAATATAGACGACTAGTTCTAGTATTATAAAATACTGTTCGGTAATAAATTATTGAAATCAAATATAACGAGGGGTGTTAATAATGGCTCGAACCCGCGAATTTGACGAGGAAAAAGTATTAGAATCAGCTATGGAGCTATTTTGGGAGAAGGGATATGAGGCTACCTCATTAAGCGATTTAACTTCCAGAATGGGCATTCAACGCCCCAGTATATACTCAGCTTTTGGAGACAAAAAAGAATTGTTCGAAGCTGCGCTACGTAAATACACGATGTCCCATGCTTCCCGTGTCCGAGCCCAACTTCAAAGCAATCCATCCGTAAAAAAAGTCTTTCGTAGTTTTTTTGAAGATGTGGTGGCGGAGGAGTATGCAGGCAGTGTGAACCGAGGATGTTTTTGCATCAATACAATGGTTGAGCTAGCACCTCATGATGAGAAATTCGAGATTCTTACAAGAGAACACCAAATGTATCTATCGGTCATATTTCAAGAAACTATTGAACGTGGTATACAATCAGGTGAGCTTAAGGGTGGTGTAAATGCGAAGGCCTTGGCACAGGCACTAATCGTATCGCTAATTGGGCTTACTGTACTCTTGAAATCCCGCCCGGAGCGATCCTTTGTTGATAACGCGATAACAATGATACTTACTTCGCTTGATTGATTCAGAGTCTTGATTTAAGTCAATGCCCGCCATAGTACTCCTAATTACAATGAAATAAAAGTCCTTTAGGAGGCTATCTTATGGCTATCTCAGAAAAAGACCTATCGAACCAGCGTAAGTCCGCTTTAACAGCTGGAATATCACTGATCATCATGACCCTCGCTTCATTTTTTTCATATGGCTTTGTCCATGGGACTCTTGTTGTGCAAGGCGATGCCCGTGCCACATTTATTAACATTGTATCTTCCAACAATCTTTTCAAAGGGGAAATCTTGGGCTGGATCATCATTATGATTACTGACATTCTGGTCGCCTGGGCGTTTTATGTGTTTCTAGAACCCATCAACCAAAATCTTTCATTACTTGGCGCATGGCTCCGTCTAACCTATTCCGCTATATTGGCAATCTCTATATTAACTTTGATATTTGTGCTGCTGCTCACGGGAAACACAAATGGCTTTTCCTCATTAACAATCGAACAAACTCAAGCATTTATGATGTTATTTCTGGATGCATTTCAATTCATTTGGTCTATGGGGCTGGTCGTTTTTGGCGGGCATTTGTTAATAGTGGGCTATGTGGCTTTAAAATCCGATGTCATTCCTAAAGTAATCAGCATCTTGCTGCTGCTTGCTTCAATAGGCTATATTATCATTCATCTAAGCAAAATGTTTCTCCCACAATATGAGGCAGTCATTACAACACTTAATTTTATTTTTACTATTCCTATGATTGTAGGAGAACTAGGCTTTGGGATATGGCTACTGCTTAGAGGTGGAAAAATCCCCAAAAGTGTATAACGATTTTGCTATTCATCACCGGAATGAACCCGCTTCTTAATTCTACTTAATGACTCTGGCGTAATCCCCAAATAACTGGCTAATTGATGTTGGGGGACACGGGTAAGTAAATGAGGTCTTTTTTGTAACAAGGCTTTGTAACGTTCTTCAGGATTGGAAGCAATAAAGGAAGTCAACTCATCCTGAACCTCACCCAAGTTTTCCTCTACCATTTTGCGTATCATGGTTTCCAGCTGAGCGTGTTTATGGAGCATATCCTGTTCCGCAATAAGATCACCAACCACCAATATGCTGTCTTCTAGGCAGGTTAAGGTGTACGCTGAGGGTCTACTCTCCTGATGCCGATTAAAAATCGAAACCGCTTGCTCTTCCGTATAAAAATTAGATGTGACTTCTTTGCCCGATTCATCTATCGAGGACTGCCTCACACATCCCTTTAACACAAAAAAACATTTTGAGGGAACGTCTCCTTGTCTAAGGAGTACCGTTCCCTTCTTGTATTCCTCAATAGGAATACCTTCAACAATATCCTGCTGTTCCACTTCGTTAAGAGATGTAAATTTACTCATAAACTTATACAATATGCTTTTCATTTATCTCTCCAATCTCATTGCACAACCTCATATAAAGATACCTCTAACGGCTGAATAAAGTGTGACCACTCACCTGTTGTGTACAGCAGAAGCCGATGCATCGCACGCGTACAGGCTGTATAAAAAAGCTTGCGTTCGCTTTCCCGATCATACGTCTGTGTGGAAGCATCATAAATCAGTACGGCGTCGAATTCAACCCCTTTTGCGAGATAAGCGGGAATTACTAAAATGCCCTTTCTCAAAAGTGAGCGTCTCCTTCGTAATAAGCCGCAGAGCTTCGCATCCTTGTGACTTTAATTCTTCATAGGCCGCACGGCTTTCAGCTGCAGTCTTGGTAATCACGGCAATAGAGTCAAGCCCTTCAGCCATCAACGCCGCGAGATCTTCTTTAATTCTTATTGCCCGCTCTACGTCGCTACTTGCCTTCACTAGGAACGGCTTCTTACCCTCTCTTTCAAAAGGTACGATCTCCTCATTAGGCAGCAACGCCTTCGTAAACTCCACAATCTGACGAGTTGAACGATAACTTCGAATTAGACGGATCAGGCTCGTTTCATCTTCACCATAAAGCCGGATCAAAGGTGAATCCACCTCGTGCAAATTCGTTGCTTGAGGGAAAATTGCTTGGCCGAAATCGCCGAGCACAGTCATGCGCGCGCGGGGAAACAGCTGTTTGAGAAACGCGTATTGGAACGGCGAATAATCCTGGCCTTCATCGATAAACAGATGCCGAACTTCTGTGTTCATACGAGTACCCTCGACAAGTTCTTTTAAATACAGGAATGGAGTGGCATCCTCGCAAAAGAGTTTATCGCGGCTCAGTTTTTCCTTTGTTTGCTTACAAATTTCCTGCCACTGAGCAGGTACCTCAGTCTCGTTCGTCATATGCCGATAACTGGCGTCGGCACTAAACAACTGATCGTATAACCCAATCGTATCTATGAACTTGAACCGTTTGACATCGCGTCTCAGCGGTGTAAAGTGCTCCTTCACAATCATGCGGCGCAGCAGTTCTTCTTCCTGCAGACCAAAGTCAAAAACATTCTCTTCCCCTTGGTCCTGATTAGGAAAATCCCCATAGTTCTCAAGATACTGAGTCGTAAAATCAAAGACGGCTTCCTCCCGCCGATACTTCTTAAGTATCTCACTGTAGGCTTCGGCATACTGATCGGTATCGAGGTAATCGAGTTCATCTTGAACCCAGAATGCCTCCTGTTCCTGACGCTCCAGCGAAGCCAACTGACGCAGTAGCCATTCACGCAATAAAACGATGCGGTTAGCCAAACGGATGGAGCTATCATAGCTGTAAAATTGCGATTTCATCTGCTCCGCAGTAATCAACTCGCGGTCCCGAAAACGGATACTATGAAACAACATCCCTTCCTGCCCTAACCACAACGCATAGTTTTGCAAAGCATGCAGAAAAGCTTCTGAAGCTTTATACTGCATTCCAGTTAGCCGTGCTTCATACTCTGGAGAAGCTTTGGACGTCAGTACATATTCAATCTGCTCGAACGGGTCCTCTAGACGAAGCGTAGATCCAAGCCAATAATCAATATACTCCTGAAAGGTTGTTTGCTGCATATTCTCCTCGCCAAGCTCGGGAAGCACCGTAGATACATAACTGTTAAACATCGGATTAGGCGAAAAAAGAACAATCTGATCCGCCTTGAGCCTATCGCGGTGCTTATATAGCAAATAGGCTACCCGTTGCAGCGCTGCGGATGTTTTTCCGCTGCCCGCCGCCCCCTGCACAATGAGCATACGGCTACTATCGTTGCGGATAATAGCGTTCTGTTCCTTCTGAATAGTCGCCACGATGCTCTTCATTTGTGAATCCGCACCCTTACCAAGCACCTGCTGAAGTAATTCATCACCGATCGTTAAGCTCGTATCGAACACGTTCTGAAGCTGACCCTGACGGATCTGGTATTGCCGCTTCAGCATCATCGTTCCTGAGATTTGTCCTCCCGGTGTATCGTAAGTGGCGGGGCCTGGCGAATGGTCATAATACATACTTGCAATAGGTGTCCGCCAGTCATATACCAGAAAGTTTACACCTTCTGCATCGATGAAAGACGCCACCCCGATATAGATTTGCTCACTGGAGTTCAACCCATCTTCTTGAAAGTCCATTCGTCCAAAATAGGGTGACGGCAGCAGCCGTTTCATGTTTTTATAACGCAGCAGCCGTTGGCGGTGGCTACGTTCCCGTTCAGACAACAACGCTTCTTGCTGTTTTATACTGTAAAAGGTCTCCTCGAAATCCTCATGTGTGCTCGTATTGACCGTAACTTCCTCCCAAAACTGCTTGCGGATGTCCGTCACCTGTTCACGTAATCCTGTCACTTCCGGTTCCAGCTCGCCAATCTTTGATTGCAATTCTTCCGTGACCGAATCTAGCCGTTTCTGTTCTCCCTGCCAATCTTTTTCGTTTAACATTTTTACTAACACGCTCCTTTTCAAGGTTGTTATCAAGAAGCAAAAATACAAATTTGACAAACTGCCAATCCGCGTGGTATTATTAATGTATAAATAAGATGTAATAAATCTGTCTAAAATACGCATATTAACAGTGGTCTTCTCATAATATCACGTTATTTCATTGCGCGCAAATTATATATTAAGAAGAACCGGCAGCTCATGCCGGTTCTTCTTTTTTATTCCTTTCTGCAAAGAGTAGCCGTTCTCCCTAAGTATCCATTTCCCTAGCAAAAGGGTTGCTGCCTTTTGTTTCTGGTCTGCCTAACGGACCGAGGTGACTTTATTTACTGATTTTCAGCCTTTAAAGCAGACTTTCGGACTCCAGTGCAACTATTCTTTATCTTGAGCTTCATTCTAGGCATGTTTTAGGCTAATAGCGACTGTGAGGTCCGTTAGTATTCCAAAAGTGCGATAATGCTGCTATTAGGGTCAACTGTGTCCGATAGCGGCTTCACCCGCGGATGAGCCCAATTAAACAGGGAGACCTAACAGCCATTTGATGACTGTTAGGTCTCCCTTATTCTGTAGCTTATTTGTTTGCCAAGAAAGCATCGATTTGAGTTTGTAGTTCGGTTTGGATTTTATCAATGCCCGCGGATTTCAGTTGCTTGTTCAGATCTTCAAGACCTTTGTCGATATCTTTGATTACGCCGTATTCGAGCGGAATCGCATAACGGAGCATTACGTTACCAACGTTGGCAATTTCCGTTTTCACTTTGCTGTTATCGAATACGAAGGTTTCAAGCGCGTAGTGATAGACATTTGCTTCCCAGCCTTTAGCCAGATCGTTTGCTTCTTGCGGGAATGCTTCATTGTCACGGTTAAGTGGCGAGTTGAAGTTCCAGTTAGAGAAGCCAGTATAGTTCGGATTCTTTTCAAGGGCTTTATATTTGTCATCGCCAACCGCTTCGTAATGTACACCGCTAAGGCCGTACATCATCAGGTCGTGCAGTTCTTTATCATTTTGCATCAGATCGAGGAACATCAAGGAACGTTCCACATTTCTGGAAGTAGCGTGGATCGAAGTACCGTTTTGGGTGGAAATCGCCACTGATTTCTTCTTGCCTTGGTTGATGTCAGCCAATGCTACTTCATAAGGGGAATTCTCTTGGCGCATCAAAGCCATAAGTGCTCCAAGTGTTCCGTTGTTGTGCGTAATCGATGCTGTTTTGCCTGCTTTAAAATCGGCCTGATGATCATTTTTACTGTTTAGAACGTTTTTCGACCATGCATTGTTATCAGCGAGATCTTTGTAATATACGAGTAGATCTTTAAACTCTTGCGTTTCATATACGTTAAATACTTGCCCTTTTTCATCCGTCAATTTGAAAGCAAACGGAAGGTCGAGATCAAACATATTCCATTCGTTTTGTTGCTTCAGCAATACACGGTCCAAATTATGATATTTCCAGTCTCCTGTTTCCGGGGTGAACGGTGTAATTCCTTTTTCGTTTTGTGCTATGGTTTTCAAGTAAGTGGCATACGCTTCTGGGCTGTTGATCTCCGGAAGATTGTATTTCTTACGCAAATCCTCGCGGTACAAAATCAGTTTTTCAACGGATTCCCCTCTGTTTTGCGGAACCATATACAGTTTGCCGTTTACCTTAGCTTGATCCCAGCTCACATCAGACATAGCTGCTAAAGTCTGCGGCATATATTTGGTAAGCAGCTCATCGGTCAATTCCAGGAATCCGCCTTTCAGCGCCTGGTCATTGTAACCAGCCCAGTTTGCCGAATAGATGAGGTCAAAATCCTCATTAGCTGCCAGCTTCAGCGGATATTTTTGTGCCCAGTCCGACCAATCCAGAAACTCGCCCTCTACAGTAGCATTGATTTTTTCTTTCAGCTTTTTATTAATCTCAGCAAAAACGCTATCATAGTCTATCGGTTTAGGGCCAACAAAAATCATTTTCAGCTTCACTTCTTTAGAGGTATCAAGGGTGTCTGAGGTAGTTGCAGGTTCTGAGTTGTTCGTAGTGTCGCTTCCTCCCTCTGACGCATTATTTGTAGCCTGTGCAGACGTATTAGCATTGTTATTGCCACCACCACATGCACTTAGAATCATTACGAAGGTTAAAACGAGCGCTAGCATCATCAATCTATTTCTCTTCAGCATCTCAAGCCTTCCCCCTTGTGTTTAATTATATTGATAAACCGAGTTTCCCCGGGTTCATCCTTTCACAGCACCAATCGTCAAACCTTGGACAAAATACCTCTGCACGAATGGATAAGCCAGCAAAATCGGGCCAGTGGCCACAACTGTCATCGCCATTTTCAAGCTCTCGGTTGGGATCGATGTCGTTACGACTGCCCCTGCACCCATCATCGCTTTGCGCATGCCATCCATATTGCCTAGCATTTTATACAAATAATATTGGAGCGGCATCAAGTTTTCATTCGATACAAACAGCAATGCATTGTACCAGTCATTCCAGTAGGCCAGCGCTAGAAACAATCCAATGGTAGCTAACGCCGGCTTGGACAGCGGCAGGATTAGACGAGCATAGATCTTAAAGTCGCCTGCGCCGTCAATTTTTGCTGATTCTACAATAGCTTCCGGAATGCTGCCCATAAAAGACTTCATAACAATGATATAAAAGACATTGAGCATCATCGGAACCACTAAGGCCATCAGCGTATCCTTCATATGAAGGTAGTTGACCATAAGCAGATACCACGGAACCAAACCGCCGCTGAACAAAGTCGTAAAGAAAAAGAAGAACGAAAATTTATTGCGCCACTTAAAATCTTTTCGGGATAGCGCATAAGCAGTCATCGAAGTCAGAAACAAGCCAAGCACCGTGCCGAGTATAGTAACTCCTATTGTCACTATATAGGCTTGAATCATCTGTTCGGGATACTTAAACAAAATGCTGTAGGCCTCAGTTGAGAAGGCAGTCGGTATAAATTGATAACCATCCGTTAGGATTTTGGATTCTTCCGTAAAGGATGAAGATACGACAAGTATAAAAGGAAAAATACATAAAACTGAGAGAAAAATCAGGGATACATAACCAATACCTGAAAATATTTTACGATCAAGCTGCTTCATATCGTTACCTCCATTATGAAAGACTTAACTCCTGATACGATTAGAACAGAGCGCGGTCTTTGTCGTATTTACGGACAGCATAGTTCACTGACATGATCGTCGCGAAGCCAAGAACGGACTGGAAAACACCAGCTGCAGCTGACATGCCGATATCATTCGAAGTAATCAGTGACCTAAATACGAAAGTGTCGATAACGTCTGTCGAGGAGAACAACAAGCCGTTGTTGCCGATCATGTTATAGAACATCCCGAAATCACCACGGAAAATGTTCCCGACTGCCAGCAGCACCAGAATAATAATCGTTGGATACAAATTCGGAATGGTTACTTTCATAATTCGCTGAAAAATATTAGCCCCATCGATTTCGGCTGCTTCATACATTTCTGTATCTATCCCCGTAATCGCGGCCAAGTACATCACCGTTCCGTATCCGAGACTTTTCCATGCAGAAACTATAACCAGAATATACGGCCAATAGGAAGGTGTATTATAAATATCGACAGGCTGGAGTCCGATACCTCTGAGCAAAGCATTCACGGTGCCAATATCATAATTGAGCAGGTTATAAGCAATCGCTCCGACAACGACCCATGAGATAAAGTAAGGCAGGAACAACGCCGATTGTGTGATTTTGCGGAACCATTTACCACCGACCTCAAACAACATAATCGCTGCAAAAATTTGCAAACTGTTATTGACGACGATAAACGCAATGTTATATAGTGCTGTATTTCGTGTTACCCGCCAAGCATCGCCTGATTCAAAGAAAAAGCGGAAGTTGTCGAGCCCGTTCCAGGCACTTCCAAAAATACCGCCCGCATAATCATAATGCTTGAAGGCAATAATAATGCCCGCCATCGGGACATAGGCAAACAGAAGGAAAAAAGCAACCGCCGGAGCCAGCATCAGCAAGAGAACCCTATAATTCTTTAAATCGCTCCAAAATGTATGCCCTTTCATCTTTGCACCCCTCTCTTCTCTATATCTCTTATTATAAAAGGGCAAAGGCGCTTAGATAATTCAGCGAAACAACTAAACATAATACTAATTCAACGATTCGACAAAAAAAGGTTAGCCGGCAGACCAAAAACACCCGGCAGCGATTCTCCAATAACCGAAAAATCATCGCCGGGTTTTCATTTTCACCGCTTTTTTGTTAGATTTTATTTTTCTTCCGGTACTCACCGGGTGACATGCCCATGTATTGCTTGAACTGTCTGTTGAAATAAATAATATTTTTATATCCGGCTTGTTCTGCAATCTCATAAACTTTCTTAGTCGGATCTTCGAGCAGCTCGCATACCCGTTTCATCCGTAATTCACTTAAAAAATCGCTGAATAAACTGTTGGTTTCAACCTTAAATAAATGACCGAGATAGTTAGGCGTAAAATCGAAATGGGCGGCCACTTCGTTCAGCGTTATTTTTTGATCTAATCTTTCTTTCACATATTCCGTGATTTCATCAATTAACTTCCGCTTTTGTCTTTGCCGTTTCAAATAAAGCAGCTCCGACAACTCAAAAAATCTTCTTCTCAGCCAAGAGAGAATATCATGCACCGTTTCAAACTGAAACAGCACAAAGGGATGATGTGAATCCCAATTCAAAATCTCGTATAGATGCTCGTTCATTTGCTGCAGATCGGCATGAAGCTTGGAGGTAATTCGAATAATGATATCGTAGATGTCGTTTTTCTGGGAGAGCGGACTGTCCCCGGCAAACAGCTGCAGCAAACAATCATCAATGGTGGTAAGGTCGTAATCGAGCATCGCTTTAAGCATCCGGTCCACAATAACCTCTAAATCTGAGGCGATTTTTTCCTTCGGGCTCCATTCCGAGGCATCTTGGATGATTCTATTTTTCCCAACAATCCATTTAATACTTAAAGCAGCCTGAGCCTGCCGATAGGAATCATGCAGCTTACCCAGTTCTGTTGTGTACATCCCTCTTCCAATCGTAATTGAACAGGAAAATTCCTGATAGAATGACCGAATGAGCTCTTCCATCAAAGCGGTAAAATATTGTTCCTGAACCGCAGCAAGGATCACAAAATGATAGTCATAGGTTGTGATGACCATGCCTAAATTTTGATCTTGCGCGAACTTCCGGATAAAATGATTGGCTGTACTGCTCCATAAACTCCGCTCTTCTTCCGTCCAAGTTTGGATTTTCCGTGCCATATCGTCAATCTCGACGATGGCAACCGCCGACGCGCCTTGTAAGTAAGACGTAAGAACGTTGTGAATATGCGTCTCCACCTGCCCCGGGGCAGTCTCATTAAACCAGCGCAGCAGCAGCTCCTGATTCACAAGCGTCAGTGTTTCCGACAAGGAAATATGCTGCTTCCTCTCCTTCTCAATCTTGGCGCAGAGTTCAGTCAGTGTCTTATTTAACTCGTCATCATCAACGGGTTTAAGCAAATAACCGGAGGCATTTAATTGAATGGCCTCTTTGGCATAGTTGAAATCCTGATGTCCGCTAATAAAAAGCAGATGGACCTCAGGGTTAATCTCCTTCGCTTTCCGGGCAAATTCCACGCCCGACATAATCGGCATGCGGATATCGGAGAGAATGATATCAATGCGGTGCTGCTCCATCATTTTTAAAGCGGCAAAACCGCTCGTTGCCGTTCTCACGCTATGCAAAGGCAAATGATCACTGCCCGCCACCCGCCGTCTCAGCCATTCCAAATCGATCACTTCATCATCCACCAACAGAACGTTGATTTCCATCGCCATACTATTTACTCCCCCATAACTTCCCGGATTTCCGCATTATCCACCGGTAAGATAATTTGAACGGTCGTTCCTGCCCCAAAGTAACTGCCGATATGAATGCCGAAATCATGGCCGTATCTCAGCTTGATTCGTTCCTCCACGTTTCTCAGTCCATAGCTGCTCGAATGGAATGAGCTTGAACGCATATTTCGCAGTGTCTCCGCCCGCATACCAATTCCGTTATCGATGACCTTGAGCTCGATGCGTTCGCCCAGCCGTTTTCCGGTAATCCGGATCGCAATCGTCTCCCCAAACCAAGCATGCTTGAATATATTTTCTACAAATGGCTGCAAAATCAGCTTGATGATAGGAACCTGTAAAATATCAGGATCAATATCATAATAAACCTCAAACGCATCGGCATACTTTACCCTCTGAATTTCAAGGTACATCCTTACCTGCTCCAGCTCTTTTTCAAGAGAGATATAGACATGTCCTTCATTCAAGGTGAGGCGATAGAATTTAGAAAGACCTTGTACCATCTGTGTAACCTTCTCAACTTCGCCCAAATTGGCTAAGCTGCCAATGGTCGACAATGTATTGTATAAAAAATGCGGACTGATCTGAGCTTGAAGCACATCCAGTTCTGCTTGCTTTTTCTGAATCCCTTGCTCATAGACGTTCTGGATCAGGTCCTGGATACTAGTCGCCATCTGATTAAAACTATTAGCAATGTAGACAAATTCATCATTCCCGGCAAACCCGATTCTTTTATAAAAATTCCCTTCCTGAAACGACCGGACCAAATATACGATCCGTTTAATTTTTTTGCCTGATATGCGGGCAACGAGGAAGCCGATCACCGCCATGACTAAAAAGCTGATCAAACAAACCGTGGTGATCACCTTCTGCATTCGGCTAGCATCTTTATTCAAATAGGCATGCGGCACCCGTACCTCGATAGCATAGTCAGACAACGGAATATCTTCACTAATGATCAGATAAGCGTCTTGCTTCGCATGTTCATCGACAATACCTTGTTCATAAAGCGTTAATCCACTAACCCGATCCACTAGACGAAGGTCTATACCCTGTTCAATCGGAAAGGTATCGAAATTGCCAAAAAGCTCGTCAATTCTCGCCGTGACGCGAATATAACCAATAATCGATGGGCCTCCCTTAGAAGAAACCAGCTTGCGGAAATACGAAATATTGCTTAGTTCACTGTCGCTGTCCGCCTGAAGCCACAAGCTGTCTTTGTTATTAGCAACAATCGACTTGAACCATTCCTTATCTTCAATAACCTGATCAGAAAGAATATAATAATCGCTTCTACCGATAGGTACAGACATATCATCACCGGGGATTTCAAGCATCGTCTCATTTGCGGTATAGAGCACAAGTCTCAGATTGTTCCCATACAATTGCAGAGGGGCTTTCATATAAGGAACGATATCATCCCTCATTTTGAGCATGTTTTCCAATGCATCTCCCCTAAACTGCAGAGCATTCTGAAAATTCGTATTGAGAAACAGCGAGTTAGTCATTCGTTTGATTTCATCTGTCTGATATTCGATATTGTTCCTCGTCTGCTTCAAAGCTGTCCGGACATTCGTTTCCGCCATTTCCGTTCTGGACTCTACGAGCATCGTATAAGCTATATAACCCACCAATACATCTGTCAGCAATACTAGAATGAGGTACGGTATCATCATCTTATAGGTGAACGGAATATACTTTTTACTGAATAAAAACCTCTCCATACCCATGCTCCCTTGTATCCGAGTTAATGCTAACGTTGTTTTCATCCATTCTACAATGGAATGAAAGCGGTTACTAGATATTGTGTTTGGAAAATGGGCTTTAGAGCAACACCCTGTTTTCCAATATATTTTTCAGACTGATATGAGATTTTGAAGGTCCAAACTTTATAAGGTTGTCTTGGAATTCAGCTAACTCCTCAATCGACGCGGTTTGCACCTTTATGAGGTAATTATATTCTCCGCTAATCCGATATAAATCGGTAACTTCCATAGCATATTTGCAAAAATCCGTAATCTCTTGGCAATGTTCTGTTTTTAATAGAATAAACGTAGTTGTGCCCCGATCCAGATCTCGTAGATTAAAAGCTGTATGATACCCAGAAATGATATTCCTTTCCTCCAGCTTGATCATTCGTTCTTTAACAGAGGGTTGTGACATCGAAACCTCTTTACTGATTTGTGAAATGGACATTCGGGCATTGTACTGAAGTAATTGCATAATCTTTTTATCAATGTCATCCACAAGTTGTTCCATAGCAAGCGCCTCCTAAACCCATTTTATAAAATAAACTTATTTCGCTATAATACCTTAAATTTAATAACCATATTACTACAAAACACTTATCTTATATATATATCTCATATTTTAATACAACTATAATAAGTATATATTAAAGTTGGGAGCGATTATAAATGAGTGTAAAAGGCCTTGCACATGTAGCAATTCAAGCCAAAGACTATAAAGCAACTATTTCATTCTATATTGACGTTTTAGGATTCAAGCTAGGTCATCATTGGAGTCTGCCATCCTTTCAGATCAAAGAAGCCTCCATGCTGATTTCACCTGACCGCAGAACCTGCATTGAGATTTTTGATAATGATGCAGTCATCGCCGCTCAAGGAAAAAAAGCCTTGTCTGATGAAGATATAGCGCACGGAGCGTTATTACATCTTGCCTTCTATGTAGATAATGTAGAGGAGATGTATCAAAAAGCCCTTGCACATGGGGCCAAGGCTTTTATAGCACCGGATTCTCTGTCTCTGGGCGAACCGCCTCTTCTAATTAAAAACGCGATCATTCACAGTCCCAATGGAGAAGTTATCGAATTTCTTGAAGAGGTTGATTTTGATATGTCCAGCAAAGTTCATGTAGAATAAACGCTAGGGAGGGTTATGAATTATAAAACATACCATTCTCAGTAAAAAGTCGCTTTTCCTCTTAATTTTTTTGATATTTCTTATAGGAACCTACTTTTTATTCTTTGGACTTCCGTGGAAGTCTCTGGCTTTAAAAAAGCAATTTGAAGTCTATTTAGAAGATAAATATCAAATCGATTTCCAGCTGGGTAAGATGGACTTTGATTTTATACATCGCACTTATCTTTCTTATGCCCATCCAGCAAATGATCCCACTCTGATTTTTTATGTAGGTCAAGATATTGAAAGCAAGGAAATTCAGGATCTTTATCCATATGAAGTTAATAAACGAAATGCTGGGAGAAAGTAAGAGAATTGAATCCTGCTTCTAGCAGATGAAGAAGGAATGATAGTATTGATCGTGATTCAAGTCATCGCTTGGCTCATCGCCTTCGCAGCCTTGTTATCCATGGTGTCGATTGTGCTGGTGAGCTGGAGGAACGGGATATCGCCGATGCCTACGTCAAAATCTGTACGCTCGGCTGTTGCCGTTGAGGTGAATCGGATTCCGGGATATAGCAGCATTGTGGAGGCGGGATCGGGTTGGGGAACACTTGGCATGGATGTTATTCGCCAATGTCCAGGCAAAAGGCTGACAGGCATTGAAAATTCCAGTATTCCCTTGTGGACATCCCAGCTGCTTGCTAGGTTCGGCACACGTATGCTGCGAGCAGACGAAGGCCAGAATCTGCTCCACGGAAGGCTTCGTTATGTACGTGGGGATATCTATAGCAGCTCTTACGAGCATGCGGATATAGTTCTTTGTTACTTATTTCCCGGAGCGATGAAACGGCTGGGGGACAAGTTCAAGCGTGAGCTACTGCCGGGCGCAGTGGTCATTAGCATTTGTTTTGCCCTTCCATGCATGCAGCCTGTCCGTACCATAACATGCACGGACACACTGCGTACCAAGGTATATGTATACACTTTTTAATTCAGGATTACCCCACTACTTCTCTTCTGATAAGGTGGTAATTCCTGAATTTATTTCAGTTTATCCACTTGAAGTCCCCCCCCTTTCTATTAACCTCTCCATCTTTGCCAAAAACAATGAATTGCATGGATTTTATACTACTACCGAGGTAAGTGACTTGTGTAGGAGAATGAATTTTATCCTAAATATAACTTTTTGGATGTCTTCTCCATCTAATTATACAGAGGGCCCTCAAGGAGGAAAAATCATTTGCTGGAAAACGAACTGGATATCAAAAAAGCGCAGAAAGGCGACCACGAGGCGTTTACCCGTCTTTTCAGGCAACTGGAATCCCAGTTGTACAGATTAGCCAAAACCATTCTGCTAAAAGATGAAGATTGCGCGGATGCTCTTCAGGAAACAACACTGAAGGTGTATAAAGGGTTGGCCAACCTTAAACAGCCTAAGTTTTTTAAAACCTGGGTTATACGCATCCTGATTAATGAATGCAATCAGTTACTTCGTATGCGAGAACGAACTATAGCTGTGGCGGAAATTCCCGAGGAACCGGTCGTTTCCTATGTGCATTTTGAAGATTCAGGCAACGTAGACCTGCAAAGCTTCATTAATCAGTTGGACGAATCCCTGCGGCTTGCTATCGTGCTTTTTTATTATGACGATTTATCCATTAAGCAGATTGCAGATGTGCTCGACATCTCCGAGGGAGCGGTCAGGGCACGACTTCATCGCGCACGGAGATTGTTGTCCAAACAGATACATCCTGTGCGGGAGGAGGGTCTTGCTAATGAATAATAACAATTTAGAAAAGCAGATCAGGGAGCTAGGGAAAGCTAATATACAGGAGCTTCCTCCTTTACTACGATCACGGCAGGATTCGATTTATGCATCGCTGGCCACCATTGTCCAGGATCCTGTAGAAAAGGAAAAGAAAAAGCGGATATATCCAAAAATCACAGCTGCTGTGACTGCGGCGATATTGTTAAGTGTTATGCTAACGGCTATCTATCCGCCTACGTTGGCCAATGCGCTCAAGCAGCTTCCCTTGATAGGCGGTATTTTTGAACGGGCAGATGATATAGGGTTACAAGCGGCCCAGCGTCTGGGACTGACTTCCCGTCTAAACAGTAGTGATACGCATGAAGGGATCACCTTGTCTGCCGAAGAGGCTGTATTTGATGGCAGCCGGTTGGCATTCTCGGTGAAGCGTGAGGGAGAAGAACTGGAAGGTAAGCTAGCCGGAGTAACGATTGGAGCGGATGGTAAGCCTTTTTTAGCGAAAGGTGCAATAACCTCTGCAGAAGTATTGATCGACGGCGCTTCCCTGGAGCAATTTTCAGATGGTCTCTGGAAAGCTATGCCGTTTCTAAGCTGGATAGAAGGTGCGGAAAGCAACACAGCTATTTTTAGACTAGTGGATTCCTCGAATTCCGGAATCTCCAACAAACCTTTTCCTGATCGATTTGTATTGACTGTAACCCTTGGCTTAAACGGTATGGATGAACCGTTTGTTCTCCAAATTCCTGCGCGGAAGGCTACGATTAATAAAATTTCCACACCTGACATACGCGCACAAGTTGGAGGATGGAGTTTGATCCTGAAAAAGCTGGAATATAGTCCATTAACGACACGCCTGTCGCTCATGCTGGAACAGGATACAGACGAAGATCATACAGCATTGAGTTTAGTGGGCTTTGAAGTAAAGGATCAACAAGGACAGGTGCTGAAAGATATTTCACAGAAAGTCCTCTCGACTTCCAATAGGTCACTTAATGTCGATTTGCTTACTGAGCCATTTGAGAAACACCCTAATATGCTCACAATCCGTGGCTATCTTTATGAGTTTGAGAACCCACAAAGTAAGAATGGAGCATTTAAAACAGACAGTTCTGGAAACCCAGTGAAGCATTATATTGACGGTCTAGAGATAAACGTGCTAGTTAAATAAAAATTAAGGAGCTTGATAATATCATGAAAAAAATGACTAAGAAGATGTCTGTAATTTTAAGTGCTGCTGTATGCCTAGGAGCGTTGGGAATGCCAGCTTTAACCCAAGCATCCAGTGCTCAACCCGCTGTTGAAGCTTCCCTGAATACAACAAAAGTGGCCGATTCACACGATCAGCTTACTTTAAAGGGCAGTGCGCAGTTTGATGGTAACTATATTAAGATCGACCTGAGCCGTGAGGGATCGCTATTTTCAGGAATGCTCGCAGGAGTAACTTTAAATGATAAAGGTGAGCCCTATCTTGCAGAAGGTACTATTGTGGGAATTGACGCCAAGCTCACTCAACCAGGAGGCATTGATTTAAAAACACCACGCTGGATCAGTGACGGTGATGCCAACAAGGCGGTTGTTGTATTGCAGACCGGATGGTTAACTGAGCAACAAAAGGCAAACCTGGCTTCCTCTGAATTGAGTATCCATGTGAAGCTTAACGGAATCGATGAACCGTATGTACTTAAATTTTCTCTCAAGCAAGCAGGATTAGTGCGTAACATTCAGCTGCCTGCTATAAAGAAAGACAACCAATTTGAAATCAAAACCACCCGTGTTGCTGCAGGAGAGACTTCTGTGCGTATCGCTTTAGCGGTTAAAGGGGTTGCCACCCAAGCACAGGCTTTAGGATATGACATTTATGATAATCTGGGAAATGAATTAGAATTTATTGCAAGGGATTCTGTTGCAGCAACTCAAAATACGGTTTCTGAAGATTTATTGTTCGAAGCACCTAGCTCAGCGGCAGAATATCTGATTATCAGACCGTATCAAGCCGTATTTGAAAAAGGCAACACCGGGGCTTATAAAGTAGATGCCAAAGGCAATGTAGTTAAAAATTACAACAAGCAATTGGAGATTAAAATCCCTCTGAAGTAACCTTTAGCGCAGCAAATATAAACATATTTACTAGGAAAGGGGATTACCTCTCCGGCCGAAGGCTTGAGGTAATCCCCTTCTTTCAATGGAAAGAATGTTCCGTTTTACTGGTCATTTATAGCTAAAAAGCGGATAGTAGCTGTTGTCCCTTTACCTACAGAACTACTATAATAAATTTCCCCGCCGTACTTTTCTACGATATTAAAGCAAATCATTAATCCTAAGCCTGTTCCATTACTTTTTAATGAATAAAAAGGAGTCCCTAGCGACTTAACCTCAGCTTCCGACATCCCGCTTCCTTCATCGATGATTGTTATCTCAATAAAATTATTGTTCCTATTCGCCATAATAGAGACAGATTTACCAACATCCGAAGCCTCTAAAGCATTTTTTATTATATTAATAAGCAGCTGCTTAAATTCAATTTTATTAATAGAGATCTTGCAGTCTTCTTCTACATAGGTAACAATTTGATTATCAGATAACATTGCATAGGAATGTAGCAATCCTGTGACACTCTCAATAACATCCTTCACATCTACTTTTTCAAGTTTTTGTTCTCCATTTGGCTTTGAAAGGGTTAGAAATTGCGAGATAATCTGTTCTACTGTGTTCAATTCATCAATCATTAATTTAAATTTTCTTTTCATAGGATCATCAAATGAAGGATCCTCATCAAAAAACTGCAAAAAACCTCTAACCACTGTCACTGGATTTCTAATTTCATGCGCAACGGCAGCAGTTAATTGTCCAACCATCTTTAAGCGCTCAGATTGCTGTAATTGTTCATAATAAAGCTGCTGTTTTTTCATCCGTTTAAATGATATTTGAAAAATGAAAAATAATAACACTTGAACCGCTATTATATTAATGAAATTCCCTAGAATATCATAATGTAAATATGTATATAGATCCCCTCTATCAATCAAGAGGATATAGCCAAATGTAATTACCATCAGTATTCCATTTATAATGAAGGAAAAATAGAACAATTTTAAATCAAAAAATAGAATAGAGAGTGCAGGAATAAGACAAATGAGGATATAGGTAGTCCAAGTTTGAGGGTATAAAAAGAATAGCGTATAGAAATACGCAAATCCAAATAGAATGATAATCTTTCTAAAAGTATGTGTCTCATGCTTAGGGTAAATCCATAAACAAACCGTTAGAAACGCCACACATAAAAAATGAATGATATAACCAAAATCAATTCCATCTAACTCTAGAGTAGATAGTATTAATCCAGACATCATAAGAACGATGATCATTAACATTAATATGTAATAGGTTTTTCGATTCACCCGACTGTAGAACTCTCTCATGAATTCACCACTTTTAAATTGATTGTCGAAATAAGAATTATATCAGCTGAAATAGTAATAAACAATAACTGAAAAAACCAGTAAACTCAATACCCCATTTAATTTCTGAAACTAGTAATTATTGCTATAATTATTGTATTCACTTTAGTTCTGATATCTAAAGCATTAGGATGGTGTACCCTATGGTATTTGCATTTTTATTTATATTCGCTATGTACGCGGCAACTAACTATTACATTGCGAGAAAGATTTTTAAATGGTTACAACATATATTTTCACATATAAACGGGATCATATATGGAGTCATCTACAGCTTATGTGCGTTATCAATCATTATTAATTTACTATTGTCTTCTTCAGCTATGACGACCGATTCAAATATTGTTAATTTTATTGGTCAATTCGGGGACTATTGGATGGGTATCTACTTCTATTTGTTCTTGCTTTTGATCCTTTCAGATGTAATCTTACTAATTAGTAAATGGATCAAGGTCCTCCCTTCTCCTATACCAGCACGTGTTATTCTTCATACAAGGTCCATAGTATTAATTCTAGTCATAGGATTGGTGTCCTATGGGATTTATAATGCAAATCATTTAAAAGAAGCCACCTATCCGCTCCAAATACATAAAAACACTTCATTAGATCAGTTAAATATCGTCCTGATCAGCGACTTACATTTAGGCTACGTAAATGATGTAAAGTTTATTGAAGACGTTGTTGATCGTATTAATGGACTACAGCCGGATATAGTGTTGATGACAGGAGATATATTTAATGGTAACTACTATGCGCTCTCTAACCCTTCCAAAGGAATAGAGTTATTAAGTACTATTCAGTCAACCTATGGAGTTTATGCTTGTTTAGGTAACCATGATGCAGGACGCTCATACGATGAGATCGTGAACTTTATAGATAAGAGTAATATCAAACTTCTAAATGATGAGCATGTCGTTATTGATAATCAATTCGTTGTTGTTGGCAGAAGGGATTCATCACCGATTGGTAATCAAGGGAACCCCCGAGCAATTACTTCAGAAGTGATGAGTGACATTGATACAAATTTGCCCGTTATCGTAATGGATCATCAACCAACCAATAGGATTGAATACACAGATGACGTTGATTTGATACTTAGCGGACATACGCATCAAGGACAAGTATTCCCTGCAAATCTGATCACCAATGCTATGTTTACAGTAGATTATGGCCACTATCAGAAGAATTCTAACAGCCCTCACGTCATCGTTACATCTGGTGCAGGGACTTGGGGACCGCCATTACGAATTGGCACGAATAGTGAGATAGCACAAATCAAAGTTGATTTTAAATAGAGGATAATTTTAGACTGATTAAAAAACATGGAAGAATATCCCGATATTATGGATAGAAGAGAATAAATGGAATAAATAAACCGGATAGGGGTGCGTTAATGATGAAGATTCAAAGCTCAACCCAGCTTGATTTAAATGCATACATAAGTTCGAAAAAGCTCGCGGATAAACCGTCCTTAGTCAATGGCACAATACCCGAACTGTCGCATGAGACCGACACTGTGGAAATCAGTTCGGCTTCCAGACAGTTGGCAGCATCGGATATTGTAAATCATTCGGCTACCTATTTCGGAACTGCCCAAATCAACGATTCGCTAACTCGCCTGCTGGCAGATCAACCCTCAGAAGTGAAGGAAGCTGTCTACGGCATCATTCAATCCAACTTCATTACAGACGTAACCGGAGAAGAGGAAAGATCAGCGTTATTAGAATTGGGACTGACTCAAGCGAAGTATGTCGCAGACAATCACATGAAGGATGATAAAGCGGCAGAATTTATGAATACGATCCGTCAGATCGGAGCAATCTCCACGACAAGAACGATAGATCCTGAAACGAAACAAATCCAATACGATACACCGCCGCAAAGACCGGTTGGAGCTCCAGATGATTATATGGATTTAAACTATATGATGAAGAAATTTGAGCCAAAAACGCTGGAAAAGCTACAGGAAGCTGTTGCGAACGGGAAAGACTGGAGTAGCATCTTACTAAGCTTCGCCAAAAATGCAGCAACTCGTAAGGATTGGATACAGGAATACAAAGAGGATTTAACAAAACAAATTGGCAATATCCCCAGTGAGAACAGATTCCAAAATGCTTCCACTGCCAGCCTGAGTGGGTTTGTGGGAGATATCAAGGATATGATTACCCAAGCAGGATTTAAGAATAGTGGATTTCTAACCGACAATATAGAAGCTTTTATGCGTACATTGGGAAAGACGCTCTAGAGCATCGACCACATTAATGAGAAAATCCACCACCGTATGCGGTGGTGGATTTCTATGTCTGCCTATCCAACTGTAATATCAGCAAGCACCCTCATCGACTAATCATGCCGGATCTCCGTGTTAGTCCGAATACCTTCGAGACGTGCTCTTGGATCAGGCGTTATTCTTTCCCTCTTTCTTCTATTTATCGAATACAAAACAAATAATAATATAAACCATAAAGGCGTCAACAATAAGGCCGGACGAGTTTCATCAGCAAATAGCATAATTATGAGTATGATTGCAAACAAAGCTAGAACAACATAATTCACAAAGGGTGTAAACGGTGCTTTGAATTTTGATTTGGCCTGCAATTCCGGCTTCGTCTTTTTATATCGCAAATGGCAAATTAGAACGACGCCCCAAACCCAGATGAAACAAATGGCACTAATTGTTGTCACGATGCCAAAAGCCGTCTCCGGAATCAGCTTACTCAACAAAGCGCCTACAGATAAGACAAGCGTGGATATGAATAAAGCATTACTTGGTACATGATTTTTATTAAGCTTTGCAAAGTTGGCTGGAGCCTGGTCATTTCTGCTTAGATTGTATAGAATCCGGCTTGTTGAGAACATCCCGCTATTACAAGCGGACGCAGCTGAAGTTAATACAACGAAGTTAATAACCCCCGCGGCAATCGGAATCCCCACTAAACTAAATGTTTTAACAAAAGGACTTTCTGCCGGGTTTAGTTCTGTCCAAGCATTGATGCATAATAAGGCAATAATAGCACCCACGTAGAAAAATAGAATTCGTAAAGGTATTTTATTAATCGCCGATGGGATAGTTTTTTCTGGATTGGAGGTCTCTGCTGCCGATACGCCAACCAATTCCACACCCACAAAAGCAAACACAACCATTTGAAATGAAAGTAGGAACCCTGAAATGCCGTTTGGAAATACTCCCCCATGTGCCCAAATATTACTGAGCGCAACGGTTCCGGTAGTTGTTTTGAATCCAATCACCAGTAAGACTACCCCGATAGCAATCAATGCGAGAATAGTGATTACCTTAATTAAAGCAAACCAAAATTCCAATTCGCCAAAGCTTTTTACCGTTAATAAATTGAGTCCTAATAAAATAATTAAACAAATGACTGCGGGTATCCATTGCGGGATATCAAACCAATATTGTACATAGACCCCAACAGCTATAATATCGGCCATAGCCGTCATGATCCAACAAAACCAATAGGTCCATCCGGTTACAAACGCCGCCCGCGGTCCAAGATAGTCTTCGGCAATGTCTGTAAAAGATTGATAACCTGCTTTAGACAACAGAAGTTCTCCTAATGCCCTCATCACAAAAAAAATAGCGATACCCACGATTAAATAAGCAAAAATGATCGATGGTCCTGCCAGCTGTATAGCTTTACCTGATCCTAAAAATAATCCGGTACCGATGGTTCCACCAATCGCAATGAGCTGAACATGCCGATTCTCTAAATCTCTCTTTAATTCTTGTGCTGCCATTTCAAACTCCCCCTTATGTGAAAAAATGTACAAGTAAAAATGATAACAAAAAAGAGATTGGATACGCTCCAATCTCTTAGGTCTAAGAATAATAAATAAAATACATTCCTTTATTCTGACGATGATCAGAATAACAAATGAATTATCTAGTACTCTTCTGTCCTTTTGCCTGAGATTGTGAACCCTTCGGCGCCGGGGGAATCCCCCACGGTCTCTCCAGAAGCTGCTCCTGCTATAGTGTGATCCATAGCAATCATAGCTTGCGAATTATTTAATTGTTATGCCGCTAACTTCATTTTTAATATTTTTCAATACTAATCATTGTCAAATATTTTGTCAATAACATTAATTACCGCTTTATTTCAACTGCGAAATACGCGAATATCACGCATTGCTTCGGAAACATCGCAACCAACAGATCAAGATTGGCTGATGGTTAATATGAAAAAAGGGCTATCTCATTGTAGAATTCTACTCCTGAGACAGCCCCTTTATGTTTTGAAACACACTCTATTAGTGGCTTGTCAGCCAAGCCGCCAACTCTTCTGTCTGACTCAGAATAGCTATTGGGTCCCAGTAGCCGGAGCGATCGCTTGTCCAAAGAAATACGTGATCATTTTTGACTGCTGGCAGTGCGCCCCAGATCGGGTCGGCTTTAAGTTCATCCAGCTTTTTCGAGTCGGAGGTAAGAATAATATAGTCACCGGCATACTTTGGTAAGACCTCAGCAGAGAATGAAGCCCAGCCCGGATCGGCCATTTCGGCGGCGATATCCGCAGGAGGCTTAAATCCCAATCCATTATAGATTGGTTGTCCACCTTTGCCGAAGTCTGTTCCGACGGCCATCAAGCTGTTTTCAGACCATTCAATAATGGAAAATGTGCTATCTGCAGGCACAACCTTCAATACGCTCTCCTTGGCATTGGCCATACGGCTGTCATAGTCTGCAAGCCAGGTTTTGGCCTTATCTTCTTCACTAAGCAGCTCACCGAAATAACCCACTTCCTCATGTACCGTTTTTAAGGAAGCGTATGGAATAACGACCGTAGGTGCGATTTTTGACATCTGCTCATTTAGCTCAGGATAGAAATCATCCATAATAATCAAATCGGGATTAAGCGACAGAATTTTCTCTACATTTCCATTTCCGTCCCCTATATTCTCAACGTCTTTCAAATACTCCTGAAAATATGGATTTTTAATATGATGTTCGGAGGTTCCGATAGGTGTAATGCCAAGCGCAATTAAGCTGCCGAGATATTCACCTGCAACAATTCTTTTGGGATGAAGGGGGATCTCCACCTCACCGTTAACCGTTTTAACGATTTTGGTCTTCGGCTGCTGTGAGGCAGCATTCTCCGTAGCACCGTTTGTACCACATGCGCTCAGTACCAAAATGAAGCTTAACAGCAATACCGATGCCAGCGTAGGCCTTGAATGTTTAAACATGAATGAATCTCCCTCTTGATCAAAATGATACTGATAATCGTTATCAATATAATCAGTATAGTCAAATGATTCAAGGGCAACAATGGAGGATTCTATGTTTGTGGCAGGACTATCTTCTAGTTTGTTCTTTCTGGAATGCAATTCTCTATAGCTAATCGGGGAAACACCCTTATACTTTTTGAACAGCCTGCCCAAATAACTAGGGTCTTGATAACCGACGCCCACTGCAATTTCCTTCAGCGTAGCATCTGTTTCCAGCAGAAGTGCCACCGCTTTTTCGATGCGCACCTTAATTAAGTAATCAATCGGGCTAAGTCCAGTACGGATTTTGAAGTAGGAAGATAAATGGGTTACGCTATAGTTCAGGATTTCCGATAATGATTCCAGCGTAATGTTATCCGTATAATGTTCATGGATAATGTCGGCAATCCGGGCGGCCAGATCACGCTTAGTCGTATTAACCCCTTGCACCGACATTTGATGAAATAGCTCATACACAAACTGATGGAGTAAAGTGCGAACATGCAACCGCGCAAGCGGCTGCGGCTTCTCCCACTCCTTAAACATCTCGCTCACTATGCGATACAGCGCTACAGAATTGTCAGGCGTCATGCTGTACGAATGATCAAAGGATTTAGCGCCCTCGTATAGCGTAGCAATCTCTAAGGGTAGTGAGGGAGGCATACTCACTTTATAATAAATGCTATAGTAATCCAGCCCCTCGCTGCCTGCGTCAATGTTGAGCACAGTTCCTTTGCCTACATGAAGCACTGTAAAGCGCTGTAAACGGTGAACTTGGCTTCCCAGGTTAACTGTAGCATTACCGTGAATCGACATAAGAAACAGCCTTGAGGGGACGTAATAGGAAGGTATAGATTCGCCAGGTCTAAGGGTCATCCGACGAATATCAACTACTTTGCAATTCGCGTGATTCCATACAGCAATAAGGTCATTGATGTCCATGATTGACTAACACCTTACATGTTTTCGTTTGAAGCCGAGCTGCGATTTATCAACTGCCTTTTGAATATTAATTGAAGCATTCAAAATCTTGCTTTTTGCACTACCGGTATGGACTTCCACCGGGCCAACTTCCTTTGCAATCTCAACCGCTTTATCATGAAGCGGCAGATAGGATACGCCCACAGTGTAGATGAAATTGTTCATTGCGTATTTCGTTCGCTCAGGAGCATCATGAATCGTATTTTTAGCAAGCTCCAACATAGCGGCCAATTTTTCTGCGGAAAATTCACTGTCCGGGCGATTTCCGAGCAGCCAGCAGTAACAGTTCCAGCCCGCCGACATTTTCAGCTCTATCTCACTGGCAATCCATTTATCAGAAACCTCTTGCGCAATATCCGTCTCCGCCAACGTTACTGCCACCACAAAGTCCGATAGCATATAGAAATAAGCGCCATCAATCCACCGCTCAAAATCCGACTCGGTCATTGCTTTAGGCTCCGCGATCACCCCGGCAAAATACATAGCGTCGTAATTTCCCGTAGCATAAA
Organism: Paenibacillus sp. FSL H7-0690; assembly: GCF_037980415.1. NCBI lineage: Bacteria > Bacillati > Bacillota > Bacilli > Caryophanales > Paenibacillaceae > Paenibacillus > Paenibacillus sp. FSL H7-0690. The sequence goes on from NZ_CP150281.1 coordinate 6,818,338, forward strand.
GCTGCTCGGCCAAGGGTTGATTATGTTTTATTTTTCTGAAGATAGGCTTCATCTGGCCTGTGGCCACACCAAAAAGCGGTTCGTGCGCGCCATTGGATAGATATATTTTCTTGGTGCGTTCCTTGCCGAGAGCTTCAAGCTCTTGCATGACCGTTTCTAAATCCATTGTTCGCACTTCCTTTTTAGATTATTGGCTAGGGACTCAAACTTTACTTGAATATATCATAAAAGCTCTTATAAATACCTTCTTTTATACATCAAGGTAATTTGCCCCGCTATGTATTCAGCGCTATATTGGTTGCCATCCTTAATCCACCACATAATAATCCCCAGTAGTGAGGCTGCAATAATATCAACGGAGACTACCTCCTTAGTAAGGTCAATGTTCCTCGCGTTTCTTCGTTTTTCGACAGTACTTTTTAACAGGTTGGTCAAGTGTTTTTTGAAGCCTTTATGCTCAATCAATACAGCAAAAACTTTCCGGTATTCAAAAAAATAATTTAAAAAGGTGACCAGCTGCTCCTGTTCGTTGTTGCTCTTCATTTGTAATAGCGGTTCAACCTTCATGGACAGGTCATCGAAGATTTCATGTACGATCTGGCGCAATAAATCGTTAATATCCTCATAATGCAAATAAAACGTTGCACGATTTAGTTCCGCGCGGTTGGCGATTTTTTGGACGGTCAATTGCGAAATCTCCACATTGTCGGCCAATAATGAAAAAACGGCGTTCTTAAGCATCTTTTTTGAGCGAATAGCTCGTGGGTCAACTCTTTTATGTTCAGTCATTTCATCCCTCTATTATCGTTTAAATGGCCTTTCATCAACTAATTTGCCTATTCTGTCGATTAGTCGACATTTTCAATAAAATTGCAAATAGGAATACTATTTAAATCCTGATATGATTTATTTTATTGACACTATGTCGAAAAAGCAATGAAGAGAGGACTGCAACATGCAAGAAGACATTAAGAAAATAAATAAAGGGATCTTACTAACCATCTTAATCTTTGGTTGTTTCTTATCCACACTCAATCAGACGCTTTTAAATGTCGCCTTAAGTAGTCTGATGGATGTATTTGATGTCACGGCAACAACCGTACAATGGATTTCAACAGGATTTATGCTGATCAACGGGATTTTGATTCCGATTACGGCCTATTTAATGAAACGTTTTACAACACGGCAATTATTTATAAGTGCCATGTCATTTTTATTAATCGGTTCTATAATTTGTGCAGCAGCGCCGAGCTTTAGTCTACTCTTAATCGGACGAATGATCCAAGCTGCCGGTGCTGGCATTATAATGCCGCTCATGATGAGTGTTGTGCTGGCGATCTTCCCCGTTGAAAAACGTGGCAGCGCTATGGGACTGCTTGGACTGGCGATGATATTCGCTCCTGCTATTGGGCCAACGCTGGCGGGATTTGTTGTCGAATACCACTCTTGGCGCTGGTTATTTATCGGGCTTATTCCACTTGTCCTCATTGTTATAGCGTTGGCACTCAAGTATTTAGTGAATGTATCTGAGACGTCTAAGTCGAAGCTTGATGTCATAAGTGTTCTTTTATCAACCGTCGGATTTGGCTTAATTTTATACGGCTTCAGTAGTGCAGGCAGTAAAGGCTGGGATGATGTAATCGTGATCCTGACCTTAGGGATTGGGGTCGTGGTAACAGCCGTATTCTGTCTTCGACAAATCAAATCGGATGATCCGCTGCTAAACCTGTCGGTCTTCAAAAATAAAGTGTTTACGATGACGTCTCTTATTAACGTATTAATCACGATGATGATGTACGCAGATATGATCTTATTGCCTATTTATCTGCAGAATGGCCGCGGGTTTACAGCATTTGATGCAGGACTACTATTGTTGCCGGGCGCACTCGTAAATGCGTTCATGTCACCCGTCACCGGTAAACTATACGACCGTTTCGGTGCGAAGCCGCTGTTCATCATTGGTCTATTGTTTATTATTCCATCTATGTGGGCGGTAACAGATTTATCTGAATCAACTACGTATACGTATCTAATGATTCGTACCATTGGCCTGCGAATTGGATTAAGCTTCATTACTATGCCACTCAATACAGCCGGACTAAATGCGTTGCCCAAACAACTTGGCACTCATGGTACAGCTGTGAACAATACCGTTCGCCAAATTGCCGGGGCCATTGGTACTGCTGTCGTAATTACAATTTATACAGTGCAGGCAACAAGTCATGCAACTACAGTGATGCTGAACAATCCCTCCACTACTCCTGACATTCTTAAATCCCTTACATCAATTCTTGGGGCAAGTGACGCCTACTACTTCATGATGATTTTATCCATTGCCGCATTTGTTATAACCTTATTTATGCCCACGAAAAACAAGCTCATGATTGAAAAGAAAGCAAACCTAGTTAGCAAGGAAGAACCTCAGTTGTAACTAGTAATTGCAGAGTAAATGAAGAAAAGCCATTCCTTAGCGGAGTGGCTTTTGTTATGAATGGCTTGCTTTGGATCATTGGAGCACGTATTCCTACGAGCATCAATATTTCCTTATCCATATCAGTATCCCCCTCTCCATATCAAATGTGTAGACTGTATTATAAAAACGAAAAAATATGTAAACTTTACACATAAGTTAATATACGGTATTTTAATAGTGTTATTAAAAGGAATATTAATCCATAATAAGGATCTGATTCCATTCATGAAATTATCTTTAAAAAAGAGATTGATGCTTGTTGGAACCTTTGTTTCAGTCTTTCTTTTTTCTTTTGTTTCCCAAGCATATGCGACTAATTTAATTGGCTACCCTACAGCTACACAAGCTAAGAATAATTGGTGCTGGGCTGCGACTAGCGTTACCATACTTCAATATTACGGAATCTCTGTAAGCCAATGTTCTTTTTATGATCATGTGAAGGGAACCTCCGGCTGTACAACAGACGAGAGTGAATCTTATGGAACTGTTCAAGAAGGCATTCATGATTATGGTGTCTCCAGTTGGAATCATACAGGAGCACTATCTTACAGCGATGTAAAAAACCAGATTGATAATGTTGGCAGTCCTATATATGTAAGCTGGAAATGGAATAGTGCTACCGGTGGCGGGCACGCAGTAGTTATCTATGGGTACGACACATATAGTGGAAATGATTGGATTCAACACATGAACCCGAGTGGGGGCACAAAAACCTCCATGTTATACACCAACGTTAAAGGTGGCTCCAGCTACGATAGAACCTGGAGATGGGGACTTCATGGCTTCAACAAATATATTTAAGGAGGGCTTCCCATTAAGAAAACGCTGCTGTTAACTGTAACTTCATTCGTTTTATTTCTGACTTTTTTCTCACCTGTATGGGCTCAGACCGTAACTGAAGATGTTGTTTCTTTTGCAAATACAGAAGGATTAACATTGATTAAAGAAGGGCTATCTAAAGATCCTGAAGGGTATGGTTACAACAATGAAGCAGAGATTAGTGAAATTACCGTAGGTCAAGGAATGCAGATTCATTTTATTGATGGCGCTAAGCTTAGGGCGGCTTCCAATAGTCTGATTGAAACGGTCACACCCCAAGACAACTGGGAGTTTCTTATTTTATCGGGCGGAATACCCAAATCTAAAATGATCATTCAAAAGGATTCAAACGGGTCCTATCAAGTTACTAAGTTTGGAGGAAATCCTAATACTTTGGCCTATGCTATTCATTCACTAGAAGCTGAGGGTGAAGTGAGTGAGCCTACACTTATCCGTGAGCGGGACGAATATATAGCTGCCTTCAAGAAAGACAATCAGGAACTAATCATCGCCCCACAACAAGCCTCATCAGCAGAAACAAAAGGACTAAGCAATATTTCGGAGCCTCAAGCACCCGGGCATTTAATTGATGTGTTACAAACGATGCAGAACGATTCTTCCGATGACGAGCAGGATGGGTCGGGAACCATTGCTTCCGCATATTATGCGGACGATAATAATCATCTAACAAGGTCTATCACCATTAGCGCCATTATTGCTCTAGTAGCGGTATTTGTGTTCTGGGCCTATCTCAGAAGACGTAAACAACCTAAATAAATGTAAAAATAAGTAGGCCGCCCTCCTTCATTGGATTGCGGCCTACTTTGATAGATAGTACCTCTAAAAAGCCTCCCTCTCCCCATATGATTAGGACATAAAGGCTGCCAAAGACCTCGTTAGCATAACACCATTTGTAATGGTATCTTGCGGCTAAACATCTCGTCCAGTACCCATGCCCCTTTTATACATTTTTTCTGCTTCAATAGGACTTTCTTTTGCCGTGATATGATACGGAATTACCCGATAAACTTGAACCGGACCGCCAAATACAGCCGATCTATACTTTTCCACATGCTGCTTGGACAAGGGGCGATTATAATAACCCGGTACGTATTTATTGATCAATTCCTGAAGTACGTGTGTGGCTTCATCCAAATCTGAAATCGGTTCTGCTTGTCCAAAAATCATTACGCTCATATAAGCTGTATCCGTTTTGGCTGGTACCGGATCTGTAATAGTTCCGTATTCCTCACATACCGTAAAACATACCTCCGGATTATCACGCATGACCTGATTACGTCTTCCATCTCCAGCCCCATGAATATACAGTTTCCCTTCAGTCCATACATAATTAAGTGGCACAACATAAGGGAGGTTCCCATCAACCAACCCCAGATAACCTAATCTCGTTTGGTGAAGGAACCTTTCAATCTTCTCTTGATCTAGGCATTCCCTGGTCTTGTAACGAACCGAATTCATATCGAATCTCTCCTTTTATTTAAATTGCGGATACCAGCGTTGTTACGGTAGTATATCAATGAATGGATTGCATTAAAATATCCATAATTCGCTGTTTAGAGCAATCCATAATCAGCTTTTTATGATTGGAGTTTCTATTTGGAGGTATGTACGATGATGAAAGTAATTCGTAATGATAAGAGACCGATCTGGCAGCAATTGCTTGATCAAGCGATCCATAATATTACTAGCGGAGTCTGGGCACCAGGAGAACTACTGATTCCTACCCGCGAACTTGCGCACATCGTAGGTGTCTCCCGCTCAACTATACAGATCGTCTATGAGGAATTGTTAAGTCGGGGTTATACAGTTACCTCCCGCCGGGGAGGGACGCGAGTTAGTACATGGAAGCAAGTCGCTATATCAACGAAGGAAATAGAAACAGAGGGCCCCACACCTCCTTCACTCTCCTTGCTAGACTCAGCTGTTGATCAATTACATGACTGGTTCAGAGGTAAAGAGCCGCTAGAAGTGGATATTGATTTCAGTCCCCATGAACCCTATTTGGACGAACAATTCCAAAAAAACTGGCGGCAATCGCTGCTCCAGGCATCCGCTGAAATGGATTTATCAAGCTGGGCTTACGGTAACTGCTACGGGTACACACCATTACGTGAGCAAATACAGCGTTATTTATCACTTGAACGGGGCATACATGTCCAAACCAATCAGATTCTGTTGACCTCAGGAGCTCAGCATAGTATTGACTTAATCGCACAGTCACTTTTAGCTGATGAGGACACTGTCTCAGTAGAAGATCCAGGTTTCCCAGCTGCTTGGATGGCAATGAAATACCGCCGTATGAATGTGGTACCCGTTCCTGTTGATGAGTATGGTCTAGTGGTTGAGCATATTCACCCGCAATCCAAACTGGTCTTTGCCACCCCTTCCCACCAGTGCGCAGTAGGGGTCGTTATGTCGGAGCCCCGCCGGCAACAATTGCTGCATAAGGCCGTTCAAGAACGATTTTGGATCATTGAAGACGATTATGATAGTGAATTTCGATATCGCGGGGAGCCGCTGCCAACGCTGTTTAGTCAGGCATCTAATAATACTTTGTATCTCATGAGTTTCTCTAAAATGATTGCACCAGGCATTCGTATTTCGGCTATTATTGGATCAGTCGAGGCAATTGCTCAGCTAGCAAAGGTGCAGGAGCTGACTTACCGTCATCTTCCGATTATGGATCAGCTAACACTAACCCACTTCATTAAAAATGGTCATTTTATGCGCCATATGCGAAGAGTCAGAAATGTGTACCGGCGAAGACACGAGGTCATGGCAAAAGCTATTATGGCTAGCGGTTTAGGGGAGCGCTTCACGCTCAGTGGAGTAGAAACTGGATTACATATGTTATTAGAAGCTGAGGAAACATTCGACGAGGAAGCTGTGACAAAGTTAGCCCTACAACATGGAATACGTGTGTACCCTCTTGGGCCCTATTGTTTGGATAGCAAAAGAAAAGGATGGGTATTAGGGTTTGCAAAAGTAAATGAGGCAGCGATTGAGCAGGGTATTCATCGTCTTGCGGAGCTGATCCTATAAAATCATCTCCGCAGCACTCACAAAATTTGTTGAACAGTCCATAGACTATTTTAGATTTATGAAACCCTTGCTTCCGTGTATTACCCGGACGATAATAATCACCTAACAAGGTCTATCACCATTAGCGCCATTATTGCTCTAGCAGCGGTATTTGTGATCTGGGCCTATCTCAGAAGACGTAAGCAACCTAAGTAAATGTAAAAAGAAATAGGCCGCTCTTTTCATGGAGTGCGGCCTATTTTTCTCTCATCTACGGCTCCCGAGAAATATTCAAACACTGCACTCTAATACTATTAAAAACTTACCAAGAAACTACTAAAAGGCATGTTGATTACTACTTCCGGAGACTATTTTTTATATGAAGAAATCAATCCTGGATTGGCTCAAACAGGCAATGTAGTATTTGAAATCCCAGAAGATATGACTGGCTTTCTTTTGAATGTCCAAACTGGGTTCTGGGGAACCGAACAAGGACAGATTGAATTGAAATAATACTATATGGATCGTAAACCACCCAACTGGATATTTAAAAATCAATGAAAAAGGCACTACCTTGAGGCAGTACCTTTTGCATTGTTAAGTGAAGAGATCTCCAATTTAGGGGGGGTTAATACTCCACATCGACCCAATCAGGTCGTACATTACATAGCTTTTTCAGCCAGATCGCGAACTAAATTTCTCATCCACTTACGGGAGTAAATCCGGGCGTAGCCGAAACCAAAGCGGACAACCTCCTCCAGCGAGATGACGAGATACACAAGGTAGACAGGTTGCTTCCAAATGTATGACAGCAACAGCCCGGATGGGACACCTATCAGCCACGTTGCGGTAGACTCCATGCCGAATACGAACTTGCTGTCTCCTCCGCTGTTTAGAATACCGCCGGCTATAATCATATTGGATACTTTGACCCAAAGAAATCCAGCAAACACGATAACGATATACATGCTCATTTGCTTAGCATCCTCGGAGATATTGAACGCAGAGACATACAGCTTCGAGCCTGCCGCAATGATAACCCCGACAATCAGAGAGATAATGATGCCTAGGCGAATGAACCTTTTCGCATGATCGAGTGCGATATCAGATTCATTCGCACCCAAACGGTTGCCAACCATTACCCCTGCTGCACTAGCCAGACCCGATAATAAACCGATGCAAAGACCCTGAAGTGGGAAGGTAATGGTCATTGCAGTCATTTCCATCGTCCCCATACGGCTATAAATGACCGCATATGCCGTTTCACCCAATACCCAAATCAATTCAGTCAGTAGCAGCGGATAGGTCGTTCCAAAAAACTTGCGAATGAGCGGTTTAGGAACGATGAATAAGTTCTTTAACCCGACAGCTCCCGGTAAACGATACCGGTACACGGCACCAATGATCAACAAGCATTCGAAGACCCTAGAGATAAGAGTAGCAATGGCAGCGCCCTTCAGACCAAGCGCAGGAGCACCGAAATGACCGTAAATAAGTACGTAATTCAGTATAATATTCAATCCAACTGCAATTAGACTTACATACATCGGCCATTTGGCATGGCCAGTACTGCGTAAAATCGCGGAATACATCATCGTGAGCATGACAGGTACAAAACCGATCGACATTATCTGGAGAAAAATATAACCCTCATCTATTACATTCACGTCTGTAGTGAACAGGCTCAGAAAGAGCGGCGAATCGATGAAGACAGCCGCAGAGAACAGGAATGAGAACGCAAAGCCGGTGATCAGTCCGAGACCCAGTACTTGAGAGACGCTTTTGGAATCTTTATTTCCCCAAAACTGGGCTGCATATATGGATACACCCGTCGATAAACCGGCCAAGACAACCGCGATGATCCCGTATATTTTGGTCGACATCCCCACCGAGGCAATTGCCACATCTCCCAGCTGCCCAACCATCAATTGATCCGTCAAATTAAGCAATGCCATCAGCAAGCTTTGAAGCGTAACGGGCACAGCGATTTTATACACACTTTTGTAGAAATCTTCTTTCTCTGACATGTATCGTTCACAACCCCCATATTCTCGATTTTTCCAGAACTTATAGCCATTCGCAGTCTATGACTTAGTGTGAGGTTAGATCACCTTTTTGTAGCGCATGAGCGTGTAGTTATCTTTTGGTTGAATCTCTACAACCTTGAACTTTTTCGCAAAGTTCAATTGCTGATACCCGTCTCCATCCACTAAAGTAATGTTTGTGGAGCCGCCTATGATGATTGGAAGCTGCATTAGTATAATCTCATCGACGATATCCTGATTGAAAATATGCCAGTTTAAGAATCCACCGCCTTCGACCATCAGACTGGTAATCCCATAGTTCTCCTCCAACTGACGTTCAAGCTCTACAAAATCTACTTTATCCTCGCCGCAGATAAGGCACTCCTTCCCTCTTTGCCGGATCTGTTTGATTTTTTCTTCATCCCGTCCTTTCTCGGTCGTGACAATAATCGTCTTCCCTTGGTCCGAGAGTACATTGCAATCTAGCGGAATATCCAAGGTAGTTGTCGGAATGATACGAATTGGATTTTTATTTTCCTCATACCGATTAGTAAGGAAGGGATTGTCCGTCAAAATTGTATTTTTGCCGACCATAATTCCCTGCACCTTCCCCCGGAATAGATGAATAAATTCCATATCCTCACTGGAAAACAAAGAAAAAAGCTCTTTACTCGAATTACCAGCGCCCATAGTGAGCTTTCCATCAATAGAAATTTGGCTGAATATCGTTGTTTTCATTTGGCTCTCCCCATCTCTTATTAGCTTTTAAATGCGCCCCAAGAGGCTTGAATAGTCTGTTCTATTTTGTTCAATGCTTGTTCAGGATTGCTCAAGGGCAGCTCGATAAGACCCGCATTTAACGCCTCCCATACATGGATCATGAAGGGATAAGTCGGCATCGGCCGTGAGTGATCTAGAAGCGATAAAATCATCTTTTTGTTAGGCGCAGCAGAGGCAGCTAGACGGTTCAGTACCTCTTCATGAGCCGGAATCCGCTGTACACCCAGCGTCCACATCGTTTGGCATTCGTCACTCAGCATAAAGCGCGTGAATGATAAAATATCTTCCCGCTCCTCGGACGTTAATGAATGATTAGGGTAGATCAGGCCAATAGAAGAAGACATGGATAACGATTGCCGCCCTTCGATGCTCGGAAGCTGGCAAACCGCAAGCCTATTGTTCATATGCTTATCTAGATGGTTATAAATCCACTCGCCACAAATAATGGCGCCGATCTTACCGTCAATGAACTGCTCAAGCAGTCCTGTCGAGCCGTCGAGACTAACGAGCACGCCTTGATCCATCTTGTCGCTAATAAACTGAAGTGCCTGCTTCATTTCAGAGGTGACGATATTCGGCTTTCCATTCTGTACAGGCCAGCCGCCGAAAGCTGTAAGGAACGGAATAAACCAATAGCCTTGCTGTAAGTCTGCTCCAATCGGTACGATACCTTGGGCGGATAACCTTTCTGCTGCCTCTTCGAACACGTCCCATGTCGTCGGCGCACTAGGGTAAATCGACGGGTTGTAATACACAACCAGATGATTGCCCCGCAATACCGGGATACCATACTGAACACCATTCATTTGCATCGTTGAAAGAGCACCCTCAGTCAGCGTATCGCCAAATAGCCCGCCCGGCACTTCGGAGTAAAGACCGTTCTCAACATAGGAGGACATGTCGGCAGGAACCATCGCCAGATGTGGACCTTGCTGGGTGTCCTTAATTTGGTTCAGGCGCGCAGTCAGCTCCGTAATATTCATGACTTGTGGCGTAATTTGTACCCCAAAGCGCTCAGTATACAGCTTACAAATTCCCTCCAGCACCTCAATCGAGGTATCTCCCGGACCATCAAACTCATGCCATACCACGACTTCCTTATTGTTCTTTTCCATTGCAGCCTCTCTCCCTTACCTAAATTGTCTATGACTGTTTACGAGCACTAAAGCCTGATTAGGCGCAAGCAGCAAGCAATCGAACGCCTGACCTACGCTGCTACCCGTTAAGGAACTATCCAGTGTTACCGTCATTGGGCATCGTCCAGGTACGGCAACCTTCAAATCAACTTGGCAGAAAGCAGCAGCACTCAAGTTAAAGCAGCACAGCAGCGTTTCATCTCCATGCATATACCCATACAGAACAATACCTTCCGGGGATTGAGCCACAAAAAAGTTTTCCGGCTTCACTAGGTGGCGCCAATCTCTCTTGAGTTCACTTAGCTCCGCCAACAGCGGCAGCATCGGTGTAGGATTGGTCCAATTAATTTGCATGACGTTAAAAAAAGCTCGGGAAATCTCCTCTCCGTTCGTGTTGTCTCCAAGACCACAGTTGAGCGGCTGCTCCTCATTCATTTCATACCCCGTCGTCACGTATGGAATTGCGTTCGGAAGAAATTGATTAAATACCGCAATCATCCGAGCAACCTCAACACCGCCACGGCTGGTGATCCGAGGAGTATCTGCTGTTTCTGCACAGGCAAACACATGAATATTCAACTCAGGCAGCTCTTCTAAGAATGAAACGAGATTGTCTTTAGTAATTTGTGTCATGACGTTCCATCCACTGCCAAGCATAATGTTATAGCCGGTGTTTGCTGCCTTCTTGTGGTTGCGATTGAACAAATCTTCGCTGATTAAGATCGCATTTGGATTCATCTCTTTAATCGTGTCAAAAATACGAGTCAACAACGGAATAGGAAGCACGTGTCCGATGTCGATGCGGAAGCCGTCAATCCCATATTTTTCGAGATTAACCCGTACTGCCTCCTCCAGAACATCCCACAGCTCCAGATTCGGCTGCTCTCCCGGGTAGTCATTACATTTAATCGTATCAAAAAGGACATATGGCGCCTGATCCGGACTTATAAGATGTCTCACTTGCGGAGAGAAATCCTTGTAGAGGCGTAAGAACGTAATGTCTGTCCAAATCGGCTGCACATCATTTATCCAATCCGAATGCGCTGGAGCAGTCGTTATCCCCATCTCTTGCTCCACCAAAGTTAATAGCTCATCTCCAGTTTTAGCAGCTTTCTCCTTTAAGTGCTGCCAAAGGATTGGATGGAGTTCATTGGGCGGTGGCGTGAACTTCCGCAGAAATACTGCTGTCTCCTGGCTGCGGTAGACCGTCTCCAATTTGTCCGGCGTACACTCCTCAAAAAATCCAAGCTGGGGAATCGCGGGCGGCGCAAAGCCTTCTAATTCGTCCATTTTGATCCAATACACCCATTCAGGATGCTCGGTAATGAACACACTGTTTTTCGCCGTCACACGGGGAATGAAATCAACAACAGTCTTAATATCAAGTAAATGACAAGCCTCTACCAAAGCGCTGAGCTCATCGTGGATCGTAAACTCCTCCATATCATCCAATAGGCTATCGTGCAGGTTCTCGTCCAAATGGAATAACGATTGCACTGCGTAAGGGGACCCAATATCCCCCTTCAGATTCAACTTGCTGTACTGGTTAACTGGAAGCATGTACAGAATATTGATGCCCATTTTCTTTAGCAGAGGCAGAAGAATAAAGAATCTTAAAAAAGTACCCGATTCAATTTTTCCGTCATGGTTATAATCCCAAGCCGTAGAATAGCGAATAAGCGAAGAATAGATCGCGCTATCGTCCAGATTTATGCGTTCCTTAAGCAGATATCTCCACGAAAGCCTGTCCACATAATTCAAATGATCAGTCAAAAAATCATACGGGTGTACACAAATTTCACCCTCTTTTTCTAAGAGAACACGTTCATATTGGCACTCATTCCACACTGCGGGTATCCAAATTGGCTCTACCTCTTTGGCCTTTTGTGTAGACAAGTAATCTTGAATTAATCTGAATTTGCTATCATTGCTCATCAACAGTGCCACCTCTCATTGATTGTAGTCTTACGTTTAGGGAACAAAAACCGTCTTTACGGTTTCACTCCCAACCACCTTCAAAGAGTTCAATTCATAGCCGATTAACTCATCTATCGCTGCTTCATGCTGACTGAGCTTAACTTTTCTAGTTACTAGTTTCTCCATTTCAGGAGTTTCAGCGGCAAACCGCAAAGCTTCCTCGAACATGTAGCGGTATTCACCTGCTGCTATAATTTTTATTGCATGCTGCACGAATTTGGTAGGGGAAAAGGTGTAGCGATACTTCGCATTAATACCAAAAGGAACGATGCGGCCTCCACGTTCAATCCACTTTTCCGCCATTTCGAGTTGAGTGCCCACCGTATCGATAATCACATCAAACTTATGTCCCGCACAGATTTTGTCTACGGTAGCTTGATTTAATTGGGCAGGGGTTAGAGCAAAATCTGAGATCTCTTTGGCAAAAGCTAGCCGAAAGGGATTAACTTCAGTCGCTACCGTGAGCGCAGATTTCGACTTGCTCACAATTTGGCTTAACAGTCCCATTGGACCCGATCCAAGAATGAGTACCTTGTCGTCTGCTGTGACATTAGCTTCTTTGAAATTGTGCAGTACACAGGCAAGCGGCTCAATCAAAACCCCCGTCTCCCAGCTCATATGATCGGGAAGACGGTGTGCAAACGTTTGTGCAGTTGAGTAAAAAAAAGTGAATGTCCCATTTCGATTCAAACCCGCAATAGGCATCCCATTTCCATCGATGCCCGTACAGAGGTGCGGCTGTTTCTTCAAGCAAAAATAGCATTCATCACAGCTTTGATTCGGATCGATAACTACGCGGTCGCCTACCTTAACACGGTCAACGTTGCTGCCGATTTGGATTACAGTCCCTACTGCCTCATGACCCCAAATGACGCCTGGAACCCCCTCCTCTTTCCCAGTTATGACTGCTAAATCTGTTCCACATACACCTGTCATCTCAATCCGGATCTTGACTTCATCCGGTGCTGCAATCTGCGGCTCTTCCCATTCGCAGAGCTCCAGCTTATGATTGGATGTCCACACCAACGCTTCCATACTCATTCCCCTTTCACTTTTTTGTTATCCATATTCGCCCAGAATATATCATAACTACCATGTAAAAGTAAGGTGAATGTTGTCGAAAAATGTTAATAATTACATTTTTTAATAAACACTCACGAGTAAGCGCTTTAATTTTCTTTCGCTTATTATGCGGAGTGCACTGTCTCAAACGGCAAGTTTAAGGGCCATCCCTTGTGGGATGACCCTTGAATACTATCGTGATCAATCGAGCTCCGCACGGGAATAAATCCCGCATCAACGTCTCCTATTTTGCAGCTTCCGCTTCCAGCCGTGCAATGACCTCTGAGCGGGCTTGATCTGTGAAGCTAAGCACCCCGTTTTCCTGAACGATCAGTCCTTCCCGTATTCGGCCATCCAGCCAATCGCTGATCCAGCCGGGAGCATACCCGCCTTGGCCGAACTCGCCGCCAAAAGCAATCATTTCTTCATATACATCCAGATATTGTTGACGGCTCGTATTTGGATAAGAGCTTGTGTATAGCCAGAACTGCACATCATACATCAGAGTAGAAAGCTCATCCGCATGAAAGGAGAAGTGTCCCTTCTCTTCAACGATTCGGGTACAGACTTTACGGATCTTCTGCTCAAGCTGATCTACTTCAGACACATGGCTGCACAGCTTCGCAAGCAATGGTGAGAATTGGCCTACGGCTACTTTGCGCAAATCCTCCTCTTTATCTTCTTCAGAGGTGTCGTATTCTTCATCACTCACCAGGCCGCGTATAAACGTCTCGAAGTCTGGGGCCAGAAATGTAATCTCATAATTATCTTCCTGATCCACATGAATCACCTCGGGTTCACCGTCCTTCCCGCAATTCCGGTAATCCAGCATCACGACATCATGACCTGCCGAAGGGCAATCGCAAATTACCACGCCAATGTCAGGGTATCCCCACTCCTCAATCATAAACGGACTGCCGAGATCGCCGCAGAGTGAATAGCTTTTCTCACGTCCGATGCCCATAATGCCCGTAATCGCAATATGATCCTCAGCCCATGAGGTCGCATCCTCCGTAGGAAAACAGGTATTATAAGGCACTCCCCCATTGTGCTGCTTCATCAGACTGATATAAGAGGCAGGAAGCTTGTAACCTAGTTCTTCTTCTACAGAAGCAATCAGCTCATCCGTAGGCGGGGCCGAAACATATTCTTTTAGCGCATAATCGCTATCTTTCCAAAATTCGGAGAGGTCCATCCCTTCAAAAGGAGTTGCAGTCGTCCCTGAATCATTATGTTGCTCTCTGATTGCCTGTCTGGCTGCGGCGTGTTGTTCTTTGCGTAGCTTGCGCTGGCTGAATTTCAGAAACATGGCCGTATTCTCATCATCCGGATCGAGGTCATGGGCAATACCCAGCACTCTCACCGCTTCCTCATATCGATTCAAATAATAGTAGGAATATCCCACACGAAAATGCCACAGATAATCATTCTGCCCTTGTTCCGCAATCTTCGCGAAGTGTTCAAGGGCTTCTTCATAACGTTCCAAATTGTTATACGCTCTTGCCAGACTGCTGACCATCTCGTAATCTCTGTCCGCTGGAGGAATCTCCATCAGAGTGTCTACAATCTTCTGGTGTTCATCATCTTCATGCCACTGTGTCAGCTGTGCGATTAGTTCTTTGTCCATGGTCTACCTCCCAAGCTTATAATCAAGTTACTAGAATATAGAGAAATATGGTTTTCCCTATTCTACCAGATGGGATGTAGGTATTGAAAATCGATAATAGAGCCTCACAAAGATTCTTAATTATGGGTACAGCCATATCCCTGAAACCGTCATCACCGCTGGCAGTGCAGCCTCGTCAACCGCTACATTGTCATACCAGCCGCCCACTGCAAGGTTCAGCACCAGATAAAATGACTCGTTAAAGGGCATAACCCCTGGCTCCAAGCAGCGCTCGGCAAAGCAATGTCCGTCTACCACCCATCGAATCGAACTGGCGGTCCATTCCAGTGCATAATCATGAAATTCATTAATAGTTCCGCTTTCAAAATGGTGTGAGAACTCCTCGACGATTTGATGTTCCCAATCCTTTCCGTAGTGCAGTGTTCCGGATATTTGCTGAGGCAAGCGGCCTTTGGCTTCCATGATATCAATCTCGCCGGAAGCTGGCCAAGGTCCGTAAGCCTGTTCCTGCGGAAGCAACCAGATGGCAGGCCAAACCCCTTGCCCCACCGGCAGCTTTGCACGCACAACTAACTTCCCATAGCAAAAGGAAAAATGGTCCTTTGTATCCAAACGAGCCGAGGTATATGCAAAATTACGCCCATCCTTTCCAATGGATTCACTGCGTGCGCACAGATTTAAGCCAAATTCATCGATATACAGATTGCTGGAATGATCCGTGTAATACTGCTGCTCTCCGTTGCCCCAACCTGGGTCTATGGGATTACCCTCATTATCTAACAAGTCATTGCCAAGGCGGATATTCCATAGCTTCAAATCGGCATTTCTATCTAAGAAATTCTGTTCCCATATAGGTTTATTCATCCTTTGCACACTCCCTTCATTTAATCACAGCATACTTAATTTTTGCGGCTGGTCAAACAAATCTAAAAAAATGGGATAGGGTCGATAATCATGGGCTTTTTTTCCTATACGCTTTTTCATACGATGAAATAGAAAGGGGGCACGGAAAATGTTCCAATACAGAACGGAACAAATGAAAGCGCTTTTTAAGCAGTGGCAATTGCAAAGCATGGTTATCCCGGGAATCATCTGGATGTTTATCTTTTGTTATATCCCTATGTTTTGGCTCATTATTGCATTTATGGACTACAGCATCGCCAAACCCTTACTAGAATCACCGTTTGTCGGGCTGAAGCATTTTCAGGATTTTTTGACGGATGAGCGTTTTTGGCGTTCGATTCGCAATACTCTGGGGATGAGCAGCATCAAGCTGGTCCTGGGTTTTCCCATTCCTATCTTGTTTGCCTTGCTGCTGAATGAAATACGGAGTCTTCGATTTAAGCGAACGGTACAAACCATTTCGTACCTGCCGCACTTTATTGCCTGGACGATTTTTGGCGGCATTGCGCTCAATTGGCTGGGCGAGGGCGGTGTGATCAATCAGTTGATGATGGCGATCGGGCTCCAGGAACGCGAAATCCTGTTTAACAGCGACCCTAAGTACTTTTGGTGGATCACCTTTTTTACCGATACGTTAAAAGAAACCGGCTGGAGCGCCATTATCTACATAGCGGCAATATCCGGCATTGATCCGGGGCTGTACGAAGCGGCTGAGCTGGATGGCGCAAACCGGCGGCAACGGATGTGGCATATCACCATTCAGAGCATACGCCCCACCATCGCTATTTTGTTCATCCTCGCTGTCAGCGGGATACTTGGCAGTAACTTTGAGCAGATCTTTATGTTGAAGAACAATATGAACATGAGGATGGCGGAAAGCCTAGACTTGTATATCTACAACATGGGGTTGGTCTCCGGGCGCCATTCCTTCTCAACAGCCGTCCTGTTCGCCCGCTCTATTGTGGCGCTAGGTTTGTTGTTTTTGGCAAATCACACATCCAAAAAACTAACCGGCGACAGCATTTTTTAGAAGGGAGAGGACAGAGGTATGGAAAGACGCAAAAGATTTCGGCAAATTGGAGTATTTGAGGTCTGCAACACCCTGCTGATGCTGGCGGTTTGCTTTTTAACACTGTACCCGATGTGGTTTGTATTCATTAACTCGCTTAATGCGCCGCAGCAGGCATCCCTGGGCACCGTCAACTGGTTTCCCAAGGAATTATCGCTGGCCAGCTATAGCGTTGTGTTCAATGATAAAACAATGATGAACGGTTTTTACATCACCACTCTGCGCACAGTCATCGGGACAGCAACGCATGTGTTGTTTACCGCCATTATTGCTTACGGAATGAGCAAGTCTAATCTAATCGGACGCAAGCTGTATCTTAAAATCGCATTGGTTACGATGCTGTTCTCAGGCGGGCTGATCCCTACATTTATTCTGATGACGAAGCTGGGATTATATGATAATTTTTGGATATTCATCATTCCCTCTATGTACACTTTTTTTAATATGGTCATTTTCATGAGCTTCTTCCGCACCATACCTGACAGCCTGGAGGAATCTGCGAAAGTAGACGGTGCTTCAGACTATGGTGTCCTGTTCAGAATCGTATTGCCCAATAGCATGGCTGTCATTGCGACTATATCGCTTTTTTCAGCCGTTTATCATTGGAATGATTATTACCAGGGGGTCATCTACATCCGTTCGCAGGAATTACTGCCACTACAGACCATGCTGTACAAAATCATTGCGGAGAATTCTATGTCCTTCATGCAGCAGCAAGCTATGGCGCAATTCGGCGCAAGACTTCCCGGCAACTCTATTAAATTTGCATCCATGATGGTGGCCACACTGCCTATTCTGATAGTCTATCCTTTCATTCAACGCTATCTGGTCAAAGGTGTAATGATTGGCGCCATTAAGGGATAAGAGTGTGAGTGTCTAGAAACTGGTATACAAAAATTCAGAAGCAGCAAAGAAAGGATGATTATGTCATGAAACGCAATCTCATTAAGCCGGGGTTGACCCTCGTTCTGGCCGCAAGCCTGATGCTAGGCATAGCCGCGTGTTCCAATTCAGCGAATAGTGAAAATAAGCCAACACCACAGCCTACAGATAGTACACAGCCGCCGCAGAGTGAAGCAAAGCTCAATCCCGATGATCCGGCATGGAAGCTGGATACCAGCCCTGTTGATTTGACCTGGTTCGTAGGTGCTAACTGGTATGCCCACACTTGGGGAGACAGCTTGACCTCCAAGTACGTAACGGAAAAAACAGGCGTAAACATCAAGCTTGAAGTACCTTCTGGTGAAGCGAATGAGCATATTACCCTAATGATGACCTCGGGCAAGCTGCCAGACTTGATATCAATGGGTTCGTGGGAAACCGCTGTCAAAAAGCTGTGGGAAGGCGATCATGTCTACGCCTTAAATGAATTAGCTGACAAGTATGACCCTTACTTCTTCAAGGTGGCCGGGGACGGTACACTGAAGTGGTATCGTCAAGAAAATGGCAATACCTATGGCGTTCCGAATGATTCATATAGCCCCAACCTGATGCATGAAACTGGCATGACGGCCGCCAACCAGACTTTCCTGGTGCGGAAAGATCTGTATGAGGAGATGGGCAGCCCGGACCTTAGCACTCCAGAGGGCTTTCTGAACGCACTGCAACTGGTAAAGGATAAGTACTCCCAATATAAAGGCCAGCCCATCAGTCCCTTTTTTGCACAAGGGAACGTCCCTTACGGGATGACCGAATATCTGCAGAACCTACTGGCCGTACCGCATGAGAAAGACGGAAAAGTATACGACCGCATTACCGATCCCGATTATATTGCCTGGCTTAAAACCTTCCGTACGGCTTACGAGCGCGGGTTGATTAATGTGGATTTCCTGGTGGATTCCGATACTCAGGTAGAGGAAAAAACAAACAACGCCCGCTATTTCATGATGGTCCGCGAGTGGACCGGTATGTCGGCTGTCAATCCTATGCTGGCTGCTAGCGGCAACCCGGACTCTTACTACATCGCAGTCGATGGGCCAAAGAACAGCAAGGGCGATAACCCTAAGTTATTCCCTGGCAACATGGACGGCTGGATGGTGACGATGATTAGCAAATCAACCGAAAACCCTGAACGAGCCATCCGCTTTTTGACCTATCTGGCCAGCGAAGAAGGCCAGCGAGATTTGTTCCTTGGCAAGGAAGGCGAAACATGGGAGATGGTGGATGGCAAGCCGCAACTGAAGCCTGAAATGGTAAAATTACTCGACACTGATATTGAGAAGCTGGAGAAAGAATACGGCATCATGGATACCTATTGGATGATGCGAAACCCTGTAATCGTCAACCAGTGGAGACCGGAGAAATCTCCTGTCATTAAGCAAATGGAAGACTTCGCCAATAAGCAGGCCGATATTGATAGCGGTATCTATAAGGGCTTAGATCCACAGGGCGATTCTGATGTGTCGGTAGCCTGGTCCCGTATTTCGCAAAATTGGGAGGAAGTACTCCCTGAGCTAATTACGGCCAAGAATGAGGCTGAATTTGATAAAATCTTCGACAATTTCCTTGACCGCCGCGAGAATTACAACTTTGGCAAGGTGATGGAATACCGCCAGGCTGAACTGGATGTGCGAAAATCCAAAATGGCAGAGTAATAATGCCCGTATAAAGATTACTGCCGGCCACCGAAAGGTTGGCCGGTATTCCCTTTTTCGCTTCTTTTAACCATTTAACAAAACAGCCTAGTTACCTACCGGGCAGTTTGTAATATATGGTATATTACAAGGGTAGGAGGCTACTTAAATGAAGTATCTGCTGACTAAAATGAAGAAGCTGTACCGTAATTCCCGCATCTCCCAAAAATTGTTTTTGGCCTTTAGCATGATGATTGCCATCCCTGCGATTGTGGTATCCTTTTTATTTATCCGCACACAGGAAAGTCAGCTATACAAGGACGCTATGGCTACCGGCAGCAGTCATGTCTCAAGAATTAACGAACAGCTGCGCAGCAAAATGGGTATTATTGAGAACGCTTCCTCTACTGCGCTGAATCAAAAGGCTTTTGTAGATTTTATTCACTCCAATATGCGCGGGGATGGCCTGCGTCTCGTAAAATTTAGACAAAATCAATTTGAGCAAATGCATAATATCATTCAAAGCTACGAGATGATCAGCGAGCTCAGTTTCTATGTCGATAATCCAAACCTATTTGAGATTTGGCCTGAAATCTATCATTATGACAAGTTCTGGCCGAAGGACTACTGGGTGACACTTCGGGAGGAAGGCGGTGCGGCATACCGCTTATTTGCTTTTAAAGATGGAGAGCATACGCTATCCTATTACCGGCTGGTACGCCTTCAGGGGCAACAGCAGAAGCTCCCTACCATTATGGAAATCCGCGCCCAGCATAGCGTCTTTTTCAGTGACTTGCTTGAGGATAGCGGGGGGGATTTCTTTTCTGTAGTGATGGATGGAGCCGACTCTTCCCGATCGGTATACAATCCTGAGCATATTTTTTCTCAAAATGCCGGTGAAGAATTGGATAAAATTCTAGGCAGCATTCACCAGCGGTTGGATGTGCTGCAGCAGAGTAGCCCCATTAAGGTAAAGGTAGGCGACCATACTTACTACGCGTTATATCGCTACATCGCCCCACTGAACGCCTATGTAGTGGATATTGCCTCTCATCAAGCGCTGATGAAAGGCCCACGAAGTTGGTATTTGCTCGTAGTAGCGATCACATTGTGTGTATTGCTGCTGATGTTACTGCTCGTTTCACATACCACTCGGCGCATTTTCCGCCGGCTCGACAGGGTGCTGGCTTCTATGCGCAAGGTGCGGCAAGGCCAACTGGATGCGAAAATTGATACCGGCCTGGATAAAAACGAAACCGGTGACGAAATCGACGAGGTGGCCGTCAGCTACAATAATATGTTGGACGAAATCAAACATTTGATGACCCAAGTGGTAGATAAGCAGCTGATCGCCAAAAATGCACAGCTGCACTCGCTGCATTCG
The DNA here is from genome assembly GCF_037980415.1 of Paenibacillus sp. FSL H7-0690. Taxonomy (NCBI): domain Bacteria; kingdom Bacillati; phylum Bacillota; class Bacilli; order Caryophanales; family Paenibacillaceae; genus Paenibacillus; species Paenibacillus sp. FSL H7-0690. The sequence continues at coordinate 6,839,207 of NZ_CP150281.1, forward strand.
CAGATCAATTCACACTTTTTATATAACGCGCTGGAATCCATCCGTATGCTCGCGGAGGTTCAGCGACAGCCGGCTATCGCGGAAGCGTTGGTGTCTTTAGGCTCACAACTGCGATACAGCATGCAATGGCGCAGCGATACGGTTGCGCTTAGCGAAGAACTTGCCAACATACACAGCTATGTCCGATTCATAAACTTTATGGAGGATGGCAGCATTGAGTTGACGGCCGATCTCCCGCAGGAGGTACTGCGTTATACAATTCCTAAAATGTGCATGCAGCCCATCGTCGAAAATGCCGTTCATCATGCAGCGCCCTCGGGCGGCAGCGTACGTATCCAAATTACCGTATCGGTAGAAAATGACAGCCTTCTGTTAATTGAGATACGAGATAATGGCGCAGGTGTTGACCCGGAAATGCTGTCCAGTCTGCAGGCTGTGCTGCGGGGCGACTCAGATTCACCGATTGTTACCAGCAAAAACGGACTGGGCTTGGAGAACGTGCATAAGCGCATACAGCTTCATTATGGTAAGGACTGCGGTCTTTGGATTGACAGTGTGCAGGGCGCCTATACTTGTGTAACCATACGTTTACCTTGGGAAAATGTGAATCTTGGAGGATGGTAGGGCATGATCAATATTTTAATTGTGGACGATCAAAAGCACATTCGTGATGGACTGCAGGCTATGCTGCGCCAATTTGCGCTGCAGCTGGACAATATTTACTGTGCCGTAAACGGAATTGAGGCCTTGGATATATTGAGTCAGCACAACATCCAACTGGTGATTACTGATATCAGGATGCCCGATATGGATGGACTGACGCTGATGGCGCAGAGCAAACAGAAGCACATCGAGGTAGATTATCTGATTATTAGCGGCTATAGTGATTTTGCCTATGCTCAAAAGGCCATCGAACTTGGAGCAAAGGGCTACCTGCTCAAACCTGTGAAACGTGAAGATCTGCAAACCGCAGTAGAACATGTAGCGAATGAGATAAAAACACGGCAGACGCTCTCGCGTAATATGGAGCATATCTCGCGCCGCGCCCGGGAGACAGACCGCAAGGAACTGAGTATGTTCATGCAGGGTGCAATGATTGATGAGGCGTGGGTTATCCAGACCCAGCAACAGAATCCAGAGTTGTGGAGTAATTACCGCCTGTGTCTGCTGCGGGAGGAATTATGGATTAACCAACCGGGGGCTGACAGTAGCCACAGCATGGAATCCCTTGCCTACCGTGTGTATGGCAGACGAGGGTGTATATGCCTGCAACACCGCCCGTACCTGATTCTCGCGGTTGATGCGGCCGTAGAAACGGGAGCCTTCCCGGCCGCCCTCAAAGCAGGACAGATAGATGCCATTACTGCCATGACCAGCCCGCAGCAAGGATTGAAGGAGTTGCCCCGCAGCTATACACAAGCGTTGGAGCTCTATCGCCACAGTTACCTGTTTCCAGAGAAGAGCTGCATCTTGCCAACACATATTGAGCGACTGGAGCAGCAGTGGGAGCTTCCCTATGAAGAGTTATATGCCCTGTTCCAGTTAATCGGCACCAAAAACAGCGGTACAATCACCCAAGGCATTTCTATGATATTTCACAAAGATACATTGCAACGCTATCACATCCAATACACACAGCAGCTATGCCGTGCCATTGTACAGATGCTGGAGGAATCTGTACGTGTGATCCGCCCGTACATGGGGGAAGAAGCGCTGGACATCGAATGTTTACGAAATCTATTCGATTATCCGGGTATTCGCGATTATATTCAGGCGCTGCAACAACAGCTGCTTCGGCTGAACCAATTTTATTATGAATATAAGTGCAGCTATCGCAACTCGCAAGATTTGAATGAAGCCATACGCTTTATACACGAAAGCTATCATAAACCCCTGGATCTCGCGATGGTATCGAATCACGTGTCGCTTAATTATGCCTATTTTTCTAACCTGTTCAAAAAAAATATCGGCAAAGGCTTTGCAGAATACTTGCGCGATGTGCGCCTGGATAAAGCCCGGCGGCTACTGGCCGAAACCGATCATAAAATTGTAGAGGTAGCCACCATGGTAGGGTATGAAAGCTACAAAAGTTTTACACGATCCTTTCGGGATGTCATGGATATGCAGCCCACAGAATATCGGCAAATGATGCGCCGGAAGCACGACAGCGGGGAAAAGTACCGTGACACAGCGCTATAAATAATCAAAAGCCAAAAAATTGGGTTAGAACAAAAATAATTGTACCTTTTAGCTGATTATTATATTCGATAGAATAGAGATGTCCCTAAATGTAAGCGGTTTCGTTTCTTCATTATTTTATTAAAGGAGGGCAAGTATGAAACGACTTTACAATACGGAGAGTGGTTTTAAGCAGAAGGTATTTAGTTTGTTCTTAGCAGTAGTACTGTTAGCTGGGGTTGGCCTATTGCCGACTTCAAAGGTGCAGGCAGCAGGAACCACAGTTACCTCTATGTCTTACTTTTCAGCAGCAGACGGTCCTGTCATCTCAAAATCAGGGGTTGGGCAAGCTAGCTATGGTTTCGTCATGCCTACATTTAATGGGGGCTCTGCCACCTGGAATGATGTTTCCGATGACGTCGGTGTAAAAGTAAAAGTTGCTGGAAACTGGGTGGATATTGACAATGCAGGCGGCTATACCTACAACCAAAACTGGGGACACTGGAGCGACGGTGGCTTGAATGGCTATTGGTTCACTCTCTCCGCAACAACGGAGATTCAGCTATTCTCCAAGGCTAATGGAGTTACACTTGATTACACCCTGGTATTTCAAAACATAAACAAAACGACCATTACTGCTATGGCCCCTACACAAGGGCCGCAGATTACAGCAGGATTTACAGGAAGTGCAGGCTTTACTTATCCTACCTTCAACAATGATCCGGCCGTTACCTATGAAGCCGTAGCTGAAGATCTGAAGGTATATGTAAAACCTGTAAGCAGCAGTACATGGATTGATATTGACAATAATGCAGCCAGCGGCTGGATCTACGATAACAACTTCGGACAATTCACCGAAGGCGGCGGTGGCTACTGGTTCACCGTAACAGAGTCTATCAACGTCAAGTTAGAATCGAAAACCTCAACGGCTAACGTCGTTTATACCCTCACCTTTAATAAACCTGTAAGAAATTCATATGTCTTAACACCTTATGAGGGAACGACCTTTACCGCAGATGCAAAAGGTGTAATAGGTGTCCCGCTACCCAAAATTGATGGGGGCGCTCCAATAGGCACTGAGCTAGGAAATTACGTTTACCAAATTAACATCAACGGACAATGGGTTGCTATGAGTGATTCCAGCCAAAGCGGATTTGTATACGCCGGCAATGGCTATAACAACATGTCCGATGCCAACCAGTGGGGCTATTGGGCTGACTATATCTATGGGCTTTGGTTCCAGCCCGTCCAAGAGGATGTGCAAATCCGTATTGGCTATCCATTAAATGGACAGGCGGGCGGAAGTGTCGGCAACAATTACGTCAACTATACCTTTATCGGTAATCCAGATGCCCCACGTCCGGATGTATCCGATCATGATGACATTGCCATCGGAACACCAAACGACCCGGCGATAGAGGACATGAATCTCATTTGGCAGGATGAATTTAACGGAACAGCGCTCGATACGAGCAAATGGAGCTACGAACAAGGTTATTATATTACTGACGATCCGAATAGCTGGGGCTGGGGCAACGCGGAACTGCAGCACTATACAGACAGTACACAAAATGTATTTGTACAGGACGGAAAGCTGAATATCAGAGCTTTGAACGATTCAAAATCCTTTCCACAGGACCCAAGCCGGTATGCCCAGTACTCATCCGGCAAGATTAACACCAAAGATCACTTGTCCTTCCAGTACGGCAGAGTAGATATTCGTGCTAAGCTGCCTACAGGTAACGGCGTTTGGCCAGCACTTTGGATGCTTCCGGAAGATGCCGCTTATGGAGCGTGGGCAGCATCCGGAGAAATTGATATTATGGAAGCCAAAGGACGCTTGCCCGGCACGACCAGCGGGGCCATACACTTTGGCGGACAATGGCCTGTAAACAGATATATTGCTGGTGAATATCACTTCCCTGAAGGCCAGACCTTCGCCAATGATTATCATGTGTACTCCATGATCTGGGAAGAAGATAATATGAAGTGGTATGTGGACGGCAAGTTCTTCTTTAAAGTCAGTAGAGATCAATGGTATTCCGTAGCTGCACCTAACAATCCGAACGCCCCATTCGATCAACCCTTCTACATCATTATGAATCTGGCGATCGGCGGGCACTTCGACAGCGGCCATACCCCAGATCCGTCGGATATTCCTGCAACAATGCAAGTGGATTATGTTCGTGTCTATAAAGAAGGCAACAGCGAGAATCCGGTAAACGTGCCGGTTACCGGTATTTCTCTGAATCAAACCACTGCGCAGGTGGAGGTCGGACAGACTGTGCAGTTGAACGCCAATATTGCCCCGTCTAATGCAACCAATAAGCAGGTCACTTGGACCGTATCAGGTACCAGCGTCGCTTCCGTGAATCCGAACGGTCTCGTGACGGGACTCACTCCAGGCACAACAACCGTAACGGCTACAACAGCCGACGGCAATAAAACAGCCCTCTCCACCATCACTGTTGTACCGGCATCATCATCCGATGTTATCATCGTCGGCGATGAGGTGCGGGGTCTGAAGAAAATAGGCGACGACCTGCTGTTCTATGTGAACGGCGCAACCTTTGCCGACTTACACTATAAGCTAAATAACGGTGGGCAGCTAAACGTAGCCATGACCCCGGCAGGGAACGGTAACTATACCTACCCTGTAAATCACCTGCAACACGGGGATACCATCGAGTACTCCTTCACCTATAATCCGGGACAAGGGGCTGTCGATTCCCCAACGCTCTCGTATATCCATGGGGTAACCCAAGGAACACCAGAATAAAGTAGTTGAACCCTAAGCAACTGCATGAACACGAATAAGCGAGGAGGAAGTGTTGAAGCTTCCCTCTCGCCTATTTTGTTGTTTCTACCGTGCTGCAGGTCTTCTCGGTGGAAGCTCGGCTAGCTAGCCTCATGATTATGGGCCGTCAGTTCATCACCTGACGCTTTCCGGACCTTCGCTCGCTTGCCTAAATTAACGCGTCGAAATGACCCTCCGCGTCCACCGTCGCCGTCCGGGGATCAGTCAGGCCGATGCCCTTGAGGCCTCCCTTTCCTTCATTTCCCCAAAGGGGGAGGTGATCCTGAAGCGGAGAAGCCGGCACAAAATTTACGGAGGTGCTGCTCCCGCTTTTCTGTACCAGTTGGGACTCCAGCAGCCGGATTTGCCGCTGCAGCTGCTCCCGGCGATAAGGCGTCTGCATCTCACTTCCTTGTGCCGCATTCACTTTATCCAGTTCCATCATCAGCCGGTTTCGCTGTTTCTCCAGAGAACTGACATCACTCTGTGTACCGCCGTAGGCCGCAATGGTCTGTACGGAGCTGATGCCTGATACTGTCTGTGCCGCCATGATCTTTCCCCCCGTTTCCTTGGCTCCCAATCCAAAATCAGCCAAATTTGAAAGTTCTAATCATCTTTATTACCCGGCAGATCCCGTCATGACAACATCACAGCCTCAATTGGAAAATAATCGTCGTATAGTCTCAGTCGGCCGCTTGTTTCAACCCTACCAAAGACCCACCGAAGGCTGGCTAAAGTCCCTTCAGAGCTCCCTTACTCGTCCTTCAACCGCCGCTGATACAAAATGACAGACACTACTGTTAGTACAACCGTCCATGCCAAATTAATGAGGAGAGGTTTCAATACATCGCCCGTCGTATAACCTGTATTGCTTAGACCCAGCAGATGCACAAGCTGACTGCTTGGCATGTAATCCAGCACTTTGAAGACCGGATAATTCTTCACTAGTACTTCTCCCCACGGTGCCCCCATAAATATGAACGCCACAGGGAGTATAGATAATGAGGCTTCAAGCAACGTCTTAGAGAATAAACCGCAGATCGTCCCGGCTGCAGTGTACAGAATAATCGAAAGAATGATTACTGCCACAAACGCCCATATATTAGCTGGCTCATAGCCAAATAATAATGTGGAAATAGCGAGAACAACAACAGACATGACAAAGACCAAACTGCTTTTACCGATTAGTACATCCATGGTCGTAGCCGGTGTCATCATTAATGACCGTAAAGTGTTACGCTCCTTCTCTTCCGCAATCAAGCAGGCTTGTGCGAAACATGTTAGCAATACAAACGAACTATTAAAAAGAAAACCGCTGGCTCCAGGTAAAGACGCACCTGCCCTCTTGAAAATCAGAGCGATAATAATAGGAAAAATCAGCATAATGGACAGCGCGTAGTTACGTGAAAACTCTTTGTAATCCTTCACAAATATCGCCCGGGCACGTTTGTATGAGATACTCATAGTAGCTCACTTCCTGTCATTTTAATAAAAATATCACCTAGACTTGGTTCTTTCGTCTCTAACCGGTCAATTAGCCCCCGTTTCATCCAATCCGCGATTTGATCAGCCGTCCCCTCATCGATCGGGAGCTCGTAGGTTTCCCCATTGATTAAGTCCACACAAATTACGTTCTCCCGGTGCTGCCGCTTAAGTTCCTTTGGTGAGCCTATGGTTTGGATTTGTCCCTGATACAGAATCGCTACACGGTTGCATATCAATTCTGCTTCAGACATATCATGCGTAGTCAGAAAAATCGTTGTTCCTTTCTCATTTAAGTAGCGTAAGCCCTTATAAATATGTGCTGTGTTTACCGGATCTAAAGCCGAAGTTGGTTCATCCAGAAATAATAATTCCGGCTCATGGATAATCGCGCATGCCAGCATGACACGCTGACGCATCCCTTTGGATAAGAGGTTGGCTTTCTTTTTGCGCTCTCCGCTTAAGTTTACAAACTGCAGCACCTTGTCGACCGCAGATTTGGGAAGATCATATAGCTTACGATACAGCTCCAGATTTTCCTCAATACTTAACCTCTCATATAGACCACTGTTATCCGTCAAAATGCCAAAACGCATCTTCTGAGCAGACTGCTGCATCATCTCCGCTGGCTGATCAAATACACTTGCCTGTCCACTTGTCGGATTTAATTGTGCCGTTAAAATCTTGATTAATGTTGTTTTGCCTGAGCCACTCGGTCCAAGGAAACCAAAAATTTCACCCTTAGGAATTGAAAAAGAAACATCTGCTAACGCATCTTTTTCTCCAAATCTCTTACGGATACGTTCTACCCGAATAACATTCATTAACTCCACATCCTTAGTGTTGATGGCTTAAACATATACAGATTACATGCTTCCTGCCATCAAAACGCGCCGAAATGTAGCTGTAAGCGCCTGAATGGTACCCTTTAAATGTTAAGAAGAGCTTTTAATTCAGACAATTTTGAACGGGATAACGGAACCACGGCATCTTGACCTGTATTTAATCGCAAGCTGTAGCTATTTTTCGTCCATGTAATAATCTCTCTTACTTTTTGCAGATTAACAATATAGGATCGGTGACACCTAAAAAAACCGAAATTTAATAATCTCTGCTCGAGCTCGGTCAGCGTCAGCGCACAGTCATAATTTTCACCGCCCACATGAACAAGGATTGACCCCTCTACACTTTCTATAAAATCAATTTCAGGCGGATTAAATAAAATCACTTTGTCATTTCTTTTGGTAGATATCTTCTGCAAGGTTATATTGGCCTCGTCTTGTTTCTGTACTTCCTGCTTATCCTCGTCGAAGTCCCGAATATCCAATGGATGAAATCCCGATTCGTTCAACCGATAAATGGCATCACAGGAAATAAGGGCATCCTCTAAATTCGAAGTTAAAATTAAAATCTGCTTTTCTTGTGAAAGATCATCAAGAATCCGTTTGAGTTGACGACAATCTTGCTCTTCCAAGTAAAAATAGGGTTCCTCCAGTACAAGTGTAGGCTGATGCGCAAAAAATACACGCAGCAATGTCACATACATTCTTTTCGATGAGCTTAGATCCTTGATCTTTACCTTCCGTTCTTCCTTTAAAGCAAAATAATCTATCAACGAAGCGGCACGCTCATACCTCTCCGTTATTCTGATTAGAAAAGTGATTAGTTCCTCCACCGATAAACGCATATACTCGTTTTGCCCAGCCCGAAATAAATAATATTGGGAATGATCACCTAATTGATTCATTAAAAGCTGCTTTCGCTTCAAGTCCGTTATGATGCCAACCGATTGGTTCGGTGTCATATTTAATTCGATCTTCGGTAGAAATAATTCCCCATTATAATAAATTGGTTGAAATTGCATGCCATCCTCCCGGTCATTTAATGCAAATATTAGTCAAGGCATCTTCTAGTCATTTCTGCACATAAAAAAAGCCCAAGCAGCTTCTCCGCTCGGTGCAAGAGTACATTAATTAGTAATACGGTTCAGCGCAATTTCTGTAACAGCAAGTTTTGAATAAAGACCATCCCGATAAAAGGATAGTCTTTAGGGTCACTAATTTATTTTAATTGCCTCAATATAAAGCTCGATCCTCACTTCATTTCCGACTATAATTCCACCCGTTTCCAGAGGCGAGTTGAATTTCAATCCAAATTCATTACGATCAATACTGGCTGTTGAGTGAAATCCTACACGTTCCCGTCCGCGGGGGTCCTTGTTTAGTCCTTCAAAAACAGTATGAAAAGTAACAGATTGGGTTACTCCATGCAGAGTTAGATTGCCTGTAAGTTCATATTGCCGCTCACCAGCAAAGACACAGTTGGTGCTTTGAAATGCAATGGTTGGATACTTGGCAGCATGAAGGAAATCGTCGCCCCTCAAATGTTCATCTCGTTGCGCTTGGCGAGTTGTGATACTATTTGCGTCTATGGAAGCCTGAATACCCATGGTCGTTAACTCGTTGGGATCAAAACTTAAAATCGCCTGGAAACGCTCAAATACTCCTTTGATTTTATTAATCATTAAATGCGTCACCGAAAACTCGACGGAGCTGTGGTCCGGATCCACTTCCCATTTGATATTACTCATGAATAAATTCCACCTCTATAATAAGATTATGAGCAAGGTCACCTATCTCCAAAACAATGCGCTACTCGCTATACACCTAATATACAAAAACGCTACTGACAACGTTGTGTCAGTAGCGTTTTAGCATTTTTGCGGCTTCCTCGTAAATCCGATTTCAGAATGGTTCCCCATTGAATCCGTAATTCCTTTTACCCGAATATCCACCATGGCAATAAACATCGAACTGTGTGTGAACAGTCATAATCTGCAACTAGTCGAATCTTTGCAGCGATTCAAATAAACGCCTTAAGTTATTCAATAAGCTGTTTTTTTCCTCCAGAGTCCAGTCATCCAAAGCTTCATGCAAAATTCGTTCACGGGTGAGGCTAATCATTGCATTGATTTCCTCCCCGCTTTTCGTCAATTCAGACACACGAATGCGGGAATCTGCACTTGATGGATACGTATGAACCAACCCCGCGTTTTCTAACTTATCGATTTGCCGGCTAACACTCGAATAGTTTTTTCCCATCATGGCGGCCAAATCACCAACACTAGTCGGTTGGAGATGCACGATGCCCACAAAGACACGAAAGGTTGCTGCCTCCAAATTTACGCCAGCATTAGCAATCATCTTCTTATCGCGGTCTGGCCTATTGATAATGGAAACTAAATCGATCAGCGCTTTAAAAATATCGTTTTCCATTTTATTTCACCCTTACAACAGGACGAGGCATTAGCGGGGCATTCCAGGCCTCTTCAATATCTTCTAGAGCGAACTCTTTTGTGGTAATTTTTATCTTCCCCTCGGCGGCCATTTCAAAGACACCTCTAACAGCGGATAGCATATCAGCTTTGGAAACACTCTTATCTCCGCTACCTACGAGTTCGATTGTTGATGAGCGTAAAAGAGATGAAGGTAAATGAATGCTTTCTTGGCCAGATGAAGTTCCAATGCTTACAAAACGGGTTGAACGATCCGTTTTCGCCTTAGCAAGAGCTGACATGATGGCGAGTGCGCTGTCGCCCCAAAGATAATCCAATATAACATCAACACCTTCAGCAATAACTGGCATTAGGGCGTTTTCAAACATTTTTTGACCGTTGTCGGCTGTCATATCAAATGCAATGGCCTCATCAGCTTCAAGTGCTTGCAACTTTGATTCGTTGCGTCCTGTTACAATGACCTTCTTGGCCCCCAGACCCTTAGCAATCTGAACTGCTAAACTACCGGATGCACCAGTAGCGCCATTAATCAATACAGTTTGACCGGATTTAAAACCAGCTCGAAATACCAATGCAGCCCATGACGACATAGCAGGGTTGGCGATAGCGGCAGCAGTGAGATCATCAATACCATCTGGTAAACGGACAGTCAGCTTTTCGTTGACGATTGTTTGCTCAGCGAAACTACCATATGGTGCAGTAGGCAGCGCAAAGTAAACACGAGACCCATCTTTCAAAGTTCCTACACCGTCGATACCGGCTACAATTGGAAAGTTATCTTCAGAAGAATAGTGCATACCCATTGAACGGAACTTGCTAACTCGACTCAAGGCTGTGGCCGTAACGTTAATTATAACTAGCCCCTCTGTCCCAACGGGGGAATCAAAATGACCCATTACGGGAATCGTCCCCTTAACCTTTACGATTGCTGCCTTCATATTTACACCCTTCTTCCACCCCATATTATGTGCATATTGCACATAATAAAGTATAACACAAATTATGTGCAATATGCACACTTTATTTGGAATCCATATCCAAACGCACGCCCATTAGCTTATTTCCAAAAGAAACGGCTGGTCAGGTTCCCCTGATCCAGCCGTTTTTTGATTACTTTAATATTACATTATCGATTAGTACCGCCGTATCGTAGATACTATCTCCTTGATCCCAAACATGGAACCGAAGGACAATGGAGCCCTTGCCGGCAAATTGGCTTACATCAAATTGTACATGCTTCCAATTCGTCATGTATGTTGTATGATCCCCGCCGTAGAAATCAATCGCTACTTTGTTCTCTTCAATCCAATAGGCCGTGGATTCATTAATCGATTCAGCCCCGATAATAACAGAATCATTACCATAGACACTGGACGTCACTGTATTGCCGCCATTTATGTGAGAAGTAATGAGGGAAGCCGTATTAATGTATACACTGGAAGTTACCGTTGCTCTGAAGGTGTCATTGAATTTGCTTCCAACGAATTCCTTAGGCTCCTCAGAAATGAAATTGTAATCGAACGATAGGGTTGTTGCACCCGCCGGAACAATGAAACTTTGCTCGATATAACTGTCTGAATTGTAGTCATATCCTCCTTGATCATTGTTTTCATACCCAAGGCCAGTGCTGATAATAGCCATGTAGTTCCCCTCTGTCGGTTTAAGCGGTCCCAGCTTGGAGATCACCCGAACATCGCCGTTTCCATTCCAGCCGGTCCAAGTTCCGTTTTCAAAGGTTCCGTTGATGACCCCTTCGGTCTTAGTGCCAATGCTGCTTCCTTTCATGAAGAATGCTGCCAACCCATCGTTTGCTCCATGGGCAGCCACTGCTGCTTGAAAAGCTTTTTCGGTTGTCATGTTGTCATCGTTTAAAGCGGTAAATACGGATTTAGCAATAGCTTGATCATATGCAAGCTTTACATAATCGGTATATCCATAATAAGTGCCAGCACCATTGTTGATGAAGGCATCTGCCATGGAATCGTTGTACGCGCTGCGGCAGCTGCCATTATATACGATGGTATCAGGAAGCATATCGTTGTACCGTGTAATAAAAGACGGTGTAATAGCATAATAACCGGATATAATAGCCAGTCTTCCCTTTTTCAAGTCCAACTCATAGGTCTTTTTGCTCTCTGTCGTTGCCTTTTCTCCTGTCAAGAACATGACTTGCGGTCCAGCGTATTTGAAATCAATGCCGTATTTATTATGGAGCTTCTGTAGCACTATTTCATCATAGTAAGTATCTCCGTGGGTATCCAAGACCACGACGCCATACTGATTCAGCCCTTTAAAGAAATTAACGCCCGCTGCGGTGTCCTTTACTCTTTCCACAAGGAAGGGGTAACTCGACTGGTCGAAGCTGTGATATACAGCATCATAAACAGTCGAAGATGGAAGTGTGCCTGAGAACGGAGAAATTACAGCAACCCGCTGGCTTCCTATGGTGGCTACGGTTTGTTCCACATTTTGCGTTAGCGCCTCAGCCGCCAATGCAGTACTGGACGCAGCCTCTTCTACGGTGCTGCTTAACCCTTTTGTATTCTCAGGAGCTGCGGAAACCCCCCCTAGAATCCCGTTGTCCAGCAAATACCAGATGCTTCCTCCTTCACCCGAAATCCCAGCATGCTCTACTTCTGCTTGGGTTTGGAGCCAAGCCACAGTTTCTTCCTTTGCTTTTTGCAAATTACCATATGAAGTAACCAGTTGATCAAGCTTACTCTGTGTATTATTTTCAAAGATTTCCGTTTGTGCAAGCTGTTCATCCGTAAGATGCTTCATTACAGATAATTTAAAAACTGTGCTGCTTGGCACATCTCCCACAAACGCCTGCAGATTTATGTAACCCTCCGTACTTTCAGTCAATACTGCTTTGCCACTGTACAGTCCGTCTGCCTCAAGACTGTCTCCATGGGCTTCCAAACCGTCATCGTACAACGAAATGATTTGCGAAATGACTTTGCCGCTGTCATCTACTTGATAGACACTAGCAATTACCGTTCCTGGCGCATTAATCGATGAGCGGAATATAACTTCTGTTGGCTCTTCCACATAAATGGCATCTGAAATCTCCCCCTTCACCACAACCTGGAGAGCATTTGCCGGTGCCGGGGTTGCCGGTGTCGGTGTCGGTGTCGGTGTCGGTGTCGGTGCCGATGTTGGTGTTGGTGTCACTGGTGCTGGGGTTGCCGGTGCTGGGGTTGCCGATGCTGCCGTTCCCGGACCTGAAGCTCCCGGCGCCGGTGCTGTCACAGATGTCCCGCGGTCAGTTGTTGCCGGGGTGGCAGTCGGTGTTGCCTCAGGACTCTTGCCCTTATTAAGCTCTTCAGCCAGAAGCTGTTTGGATTTCTCGACATATACTGATTTATTGGTTTTGAACTCATAAGCCAGACGAGCCAGAGCCTGGCGCTCCGCATGCTCTTTCGGTTTGAATTTCAGAGTGCCGTCACTGCCTTGGACCCCGTTGATGAAACCATTTTTGAAGGCAAGGGATACTTGCGCTTTTGCCCATTCGGACACCTCTGAGATATCCGACAGCTTGCTATCAACCGGAAGCTTCTTCGCTGTTTCATCCAATTCGAAAGCTCGGATGAAAAACACGACCAGCTCCTCACGGGTGACATTTGCATTAGGACTGAAGGTGGTGGCCGATGTCCCCTCCGTAATGCCTGCCTTTACCAATGCACCTACATAACCGCGATACCAACTGTTCGCGGCAACGTCTTTAAACGGTGCGGCTTGATCAGCATTTGCTTCTAGACCCAACGACAGGACTATGATTTTCGCCAGTTCGGCACGTGACATAGCCTTTTTCGGTTTAAAAGAGTTATCTTCATAACCTGAGATTATTCCTGCTTCAGTTAATGATTGAATCTCCTTTTGCGCATAAGAGCCTGTGATGTCTTTGAACTGCGCGGCCTCACCAAACACCATATGTGGCGTAAGAGTGCTTAATAATAGGGCAAACACAATCATCAGACTGAGTTTACGGCGTGCTGCTTGGAATAACATTGTTTCTTCCCCCTTCTTACTCTAAAAATATCAATGAGTCTGTCGTCCTAGTGAGTTCCAAGGATGGCATTTTACACCATTATTCGACAACTTCTTGATTCTACAATAGGACCAGGGTAATTTACAATGTCTATTAGATAAAAAAATAGATATATTTGTAGACTGGAGATTAAATGGCATAAAAAAAAGACCATCGAGTATAAGCTTGGATTGATAGCGATTTAATATTTTATCGTATTATTCTTCACATTCACTAAGATTTTACAATGATAAGCTTAATAATGTATGCCTTATGACACTTTAGGAGGTAATATAATGAGCAAGTACGACGAAGCCATGAAGCTGCTGGAAGAACAAGCGGGTAACAAGGACGGCCTGATCTCACTATCCACCATCGCACTGGAACCGGGGACTAATGGCAAAAGCCGTCCCTCCGCCCGCATTGTAGACGCCTATTATGAGGACGGTGCGTTCTACACCGTTACTTACGCAACCTCAGGCAAGATGCAGCAGATCGCCCAAAACCCCGAAGTCGCTGTTTGTATCATCGTCGAAAACTTTACGGCCTATGGTATCGGTGAAAACCTGGGCTGGGTATGTGACGAGAAAAACGCGGAGATGATGACAAAGCTGCGCACAATATTCGCCGGGTGGTATAACGAAGCCAATAACGACGAAGATCCTAACACATGCCTGCTGCGCATTCGCCTGACAAAGGGCCTGTGGAATGACGCCCATAAAGGGATCAGAAATGAGATTGATTTTATCAATAAGACGGCAAATTAAGTGGTCTGTGTGATAGAACAGTCAGCAAAAAAGGTTCATCGCAGCAGTCAGCCGCGATGAACCTTTTCATAAGAACCAACTAAATGATAACAGCTACATTAGAACTTTATAAAACCCGTAAGGCCTGGGAATTGACTTCCCTGAAATCCCGGATTTTCACCTTCTCCACCTTCTCCACCTTCTCCACCTTCTCCACCTTCTCCGCTTCCTTCGTCAGGCAAGATAAGCTCATAAGTCACATTTTGTGCCGGCACTAAGTTCATAGCATACTCATCAATTTCCGGTGCCCCGTCTAACGCCTTCCATCCAATTCCAGTCACTCCTAATCCCCAGACAGATTTACTTGGAATCATGAATTGTACGCCGAAACGATAGGTTTCCTCATTGATTAGCTTTTCTTCTTGTGTAAATGGATCAATGTAGATAAATTTCACTTTATACACATTTCTATCATAATATAGCTGGAGCGTCCTACTGCCATCTTCACCCCGGCTAATCTTCTCTTTCTCAAAATACTCGGTAAGCTGCGCGCCAATTCGCGAAGTGAATCTGAGTACGACCTGTATGTCCCGCTGCGAATAGCTTTGCTTAATAACCTCGGCGATTTGGTCTTCCGGCAGCTCTCTTTTTGCAAAAGGCGGCCCCTGTCTCAGTTACCTAATCCGCACGAGCTTGAATCTGCGGTAGTCCTCTCTGACCCGGCAAAAGCCTATCACATACCAATGGCCGTGGCGAAAGTCAATCCAGCTTGGCTCTACCGTTCGCTCCAGCTTTTCCATATCCCTATTGATATAGTCGAACACCAGCAGCCTGTTATCCGTGATGGCCTTGCTTATGATCCCAATGTATTCTTTATTTTCCTGCTCCATGCTGAAATGGGACATATCCAGAGTCAGCTTGTGCTTATCGGACTCCCGCTTATAGGTATGCTCAACCTTTAACATGATGTCATTAAAAGCTTCGTTCCTGCCAAACAAGCCGTGAAAATTCTTCATTCGCAAGGATACCTCGAAATGCTCGGCAAGCTCCTTGCCCGTTACCGTACCTTTACCGGAGATGATCAGCAGCATGGAGAGCAATCGGTCGACTCGCATGATTGTGTGTGACGTCGGGTAACGTCTCCTCCTCTGGGTGAAGTAAGTGAATCATATATTCTCTTGCTTTAATGCATCAATAATATTCTCCTTTTTTACTTTAGCTCCGGAATAAACAACCGCAGAGCTGACAATGACAAATACACACACAATGACAGACAGAATGCTCATCCAGGGCAGGGTGAACCCATAGCTGAATTTGTTCGCAAATGCTTTATAGATCAGAAACATCACGGCGAAACTGACAGGAAGCCCATACAAGAGCGACTTGACCCCATAAAAAACACTCTCATAGTTCAGCATTTTTGCAAACCCCTTTGGCGTCGCGCCTACGGATTTCAGCATCGCGAATTCCCGTTTGCGAAGAGCCAGCCCTGTTGAGATCGTATTAAAGATGTTCGCAACAGAAATCGCAGAGATTAATACGATAAAACCGTAAGAAAAGACGTTCATCAGCAGAATCTGTTGTTCTTCTCTTATTCTGAATTGATATACATTGTAGACATTCAGATTGGTCTCATTCATCGCTTCAATTTCCTGCTGCGTTTTCACCGGTTCCGTGCTTTTCAAATGGAGGTACATCGAAGCGTTAGCCAGCTCCTCGCCGTCTGCCAGCCGATTCATGACGCGTTCCGACACGATCATATTTAACCCGCCTACGCCTACCGGGCTCATCCCCATCGGTGCCTTATCCGTCAATGCGGCAAATATCACTTTATTTGCCTTCGTTTCTTCCCCGCTCGCTTTAATAAAACTCGTTAGCTCGATATGTTGTCCGATATTCGCATATATGGACTTCGTCTGAATATATTTCCCCGTATCTATATCTTTGTAATGAATCGTATCCATCACGATTGCGGCGGGATGATCCAGATCCGTAAGCTGTTCGTAATCTGCGCCAACCGCTCTGGCATAGGCTTGCAGGCTCGAATCATTCATTGCATAGAGCTTAATTTCGTAAGGGTATTTCCCGTCTTGCAGCATACTCTTATCCTGCTTAACCTTCTCTTGCAACTCGTCGGCGATGCTTGCTGCATCGACCCAAGCGTTCCCGACTAACTCATGACTCACGTTGTATTCCGTGACGCCATCCAGAGATACAAGCGATTGCATCAACCGGTCATCTAGTCTTTCGCCATTACTGGACGACACTTCAATATCGTAATTGATGCCTTCCAGCGACAATGCCAGAGATTGTGTCAGGCCAGTCGTGAAAAACGATATAGTCAAAAACAAAACGATGCTGATGACAAGCGAAAAAAGAATAACATGATGTCTTCGTTTGTTCCTTTTTAAGTTTTTCAGCCCGATTTCTGCTTCGATTCCGAAGAGCTTACGAATGATCTTCGACGTCTTCACTGCTTTGGCCGTAAGCTTTACGTCAGTGGTTTGGCGAATCGCGTCCACGGGAGATACCCTAGATGCTTTAACCGCCGGGAGATACGCCGAAACGAAAATCGTCAGCATCGAAACAAGACAAGTAATCAAGAGCAATAACGGCGTGACGATAAGCCTCAGCTTTTCACTAGTCCATAATGCCCCTTCAATCATTGTGTTCATGAACGAAAAGGCGATTCCGATTCCGGCAAGACCGCATAAGATGCCAATGGGAATGCTGATCAAACCAATGACGATACCTTCAAAAAATACGGAATTTCGCTTCTGCCTTTTCGTCGCCCCCACGCTCGCGAGCATCCCTAAATGGCGGGAACGTTCCGAGACGGATATCGCAAAAGCGTTATAGATGAGTCCAACCGAGCCAATTATAATAGTCCCTATAATGATTGCCGATAATGAGAACATCATGCTGGATGAGGCCCCGCTGCTGGACAAGCCATAATAACGAAGCAAATCGTTATTATATTGGACAGTGTCAATTTGGTTTTTCTCAGCCAGCTTCTCCGCATGTGCGAACAAGAACGGATTGACCCGCTGCAAGACCACCGACGCATCGACCCGATCATCCCCCCCGATGATATGATCATCGACATAGCTAATGATCGTATAAGCCGGGGCCCAAGCCGTTTCCGACACCGGACGTTTAATGAAGCCTACCACCGTATAATCCCTAATTATGCTATGCTGTAATGTCTCGGTCAATGTGCCGTCTTTCCTGCGCAGCGGTTCCGTCTGATCCAGGGGATGATCGCCCCCTTGTTCGAATCGGTCGCCGACGCGAAGCGTTAGACGGTCGCCGATTTCGTACTTCACTTTGCCATTTGTTGCAACAGACTCGGAGATCACAACCTCCTTGTCCGTGTGCGGAAGACGTCCCTTGCTTATTTCAATCTGAAATTGTGTGAACCCTTGCACATCATATTCCTTAATGAACAAGTACGGCTTATTGGAATTTTGTCCCCCTTCTAATGGGGCATACCCAAGGTCTCTTGTGATTGCAACCGTTTTGGTTGAATCATCGCCCTGTATCGCCGCAAGCTGTTTCTTGGTTATATCTTGATACTGAATATGCCACTCCCCTGTATCTGTGATAGTTTGTCTGATCATTAAATCCGCAAAGGAAAAAACAAGCGTAATGACAGCGGTCATCATGGATACCGAAATAATTACGCCAAAAATAGTCACAAGTGTTCGTCTCTTGTTCTGCTTCAGATGCCGGATGGTTAATGTATTGACAATATTCATCGCCTTATCACCTCGTTTTTGGCAATCCTCCCATCTTCAATCGAAATGATTCTGTCGGCTTGCAGGGCGATCCGTTCTTCATGCGTGATTACGATCAGTGTCTGATGATAGGTCTTATTCAGTATTTTCAATAAAACGACGATCTCGCTGCTATTCCTGCTGTCCAGATTCCCGGTGGGTTCGTCGGCCAGCATGATCGCAGGATTGCCGATGATCGCCCTGCCAATCGAGACACGCTGCTGCTGTCCACCGGATAGCTGATTCGGCAGATGGTTTAATCGATGCTGCAAATTCAACGTATTCACAAGATCAGCCCGATTTGCCTGCGTCTGAAGATGGCCAGCTGCGTTTCGTCCAAGGTATACATATCCGTATCCTGAACATACACTTTCCCGCCAGTCGGTCGATCCACACCGCCCAGCATATGAAGGAGTGTCGATTTCCCCGATCCGGAAGGTCCGATAATTGCGACGAATTCACCTTTTTGGACCGAAAAGGAAACATCATCAAGCGCCTTCACCGCCGATTCGCCTGTGCCGTATATTTCGGACAAATTTTCAATTGTTAAAATCTCCATTGCCATCCCTCCTTCCCTAGATGCTCAATTCCAGGTATATACCATCTCTCTATATCCAACATCCCAAAGGGTTTCATTCCCCTCAATGGTTATCTTAAGCTCCTTAGCCCCGGTGAGATAAAGGATCCTCATATCCGGCTCATGGAGCTGATCTTCTGCAGATACAGACAGGAGCTCATGCCCGTCAACGGTAACCTTAATGCTGCCCTGAAAATCCTTATGATCAGGAATTCCATAATTCAAGCTAAGATACAGATCTCCCTTATTGCCTAATGAATACGTATATGTTTCCTTCTTTTTACCTTCGATGCCATACACATTATATTGGGGTGTCACGTCTTGACCGCCAATCTTAAGACTGTCCTGTTTGGTTCCCGTTAATCCATTTCCGGTACTATCTTCCCATTCGTTTATCGCTACAAAAGGGGCCAACTCTTTGGTGAACACTTGATCAACTACTCCTAAGACCCCCCACACGCCGAGCATTAAGACAGCACTGGCAATTCCCGTAGCAGTGATATTTCTCCAGTAGTTTTTTGTACGGAAGCCAATCTTGTAGGCCCCGAATCCAATAGCAGCGCCCAATGAGTTCTTTATGACGTCGTTCGTGTCAAAGCTGCCGAGGAATGTTAGTGCCTGGATGGTCTCCACCACAAGAATGGACAGGATAAACCCTGTCATGAAGCGAACAAAGCTGGTGCGGTATAACAACGGAAACAGTATGCCAAAAGGTATGAAGGCTGCAATGTTTCCAATACCCACCAAGTCCATCAGTGTCGGATGTAGAAGATCGGAAAGACCCGGCACCCTAAAAAAATCGTCCGGCAAAAAAATAAAGGTGTACTGACTGGTTAGATCTACCTTATCCGCTCTGCCGAAAGCAAAAAACATAAAATAAAGAATAATCAGGGTGTAGCCTATCGTGATAAAAAAAGTAATCTTGCGATGCTGCTTCATTTGCATGGTTGTACCTCCATCGTTCATCTGATGAATATCATTTTATCTGTCCAAAATGACTTTACAGTGACATTGGAGGTGACAGTTTAGTCACTTATGGAGTGCTGTTAAATCACATGCTTATAAAATTTGATCCGAAACTCTGTACCAGTCCCGCTGTCGCTCGTTACATCAATCACGCCGTTCTGGCTTGCAATGATGCTGTGAGCCATCGCAAGCCCTATACCGATGCTTCCTTCATTAGCATTCTTTCCTTTATAAAAACGTTTGAATATATAAGGCAAATCCTCTTTCGGAATGCCCTCTCCGTTGTCAGCAATAACGATTTCCGTAAATAGCACGTTGTCGGAAAATGTGATGGTAATCGCACCGCCCTCAGGTGTATGCTCCACTCCATTCTTCAAAATATTGATAACCGCTTCAGCAGTCCAATGGAAATCGCCGTCAAAAGAGACGTTGTCATCCCCTGTGATGGAAACGGTCTGTCCCTTAATATCCATCGGAATCATAACCGGCTCCAGTGCATTTAGGATTAGGGTTTTCATGTGTATTCGATCTTTTTTGAACGGGATAGTCCCCCATCCATTTTCGCTAGCTTTAATAAAGATGAAACAAGCCAATCGATCCGTTCAAGTTGAATGCGAATATGATGGGTGAACTCCGTTCTTTTGAGTGGAGGCAGATCAGGGGCGCTTAACAGATCTGCCATGACTGTCATAGAGGTGATCGGTGTTTTGAGTTGATGTGAAATATCGGAGATGGCATCGGTCAGTTGAAGCTTATCCTGCTGCAATAGAGAACGATGCTCGGAGAGCATGCGTGTCACCTTGTAAATATCATTCTTTAAGATGCTAAGCTCACCTTCTTGATTATCGCGAGGGTCAAGGGAGGCCTGGCCGCTGCTAATCTCCCGTAAATAGATGGACAGCTTCTCTAGCTCGTAATAGTGAACTGATCGATGTCTTCGGCGAGCACCTTTCGGGCTGAAGCGGCATTATGGCAGAGAACAGTCCAATAACCCTCTTGCTGCAGCGAATATTCCAGTCCCGACGCGATCGTCTTATCATCTTCAACTAATAATATTTTCATCTGAAGTTCATCCTTATGATTGGATTGAATTGCACCTGTCTCGGATTTACTTATAGTATTCCCCAAGATTTTAGAACATTTAATGAATTCCACGACTACACAATCTCTTTATTAAAATGTCCTCTTGTGTCTGTTTCCTGATTAAAGACAGCATTATTCATAGAGCCATTTAATTTGCCTGACGCCATATTAATGACTTTCACAACCTGCTCTTTTGATTCAACTGTGAAGTTTAATCTGAGCGCCTCGATTCCTTTGATGTTTTGTAGCTCATCTAAAAGATTAAGCGTCTTCCCATTAAGGAGAGTCGTTGTACAATCATTATGGGAAATTATAGGGAACGTTCCGTGCTCATCTTTTAACTCATAGCTCTTCGTTTTGCAAATTTTGCATTGATTCATTTTTTTCATCGGACAATATTTTGTAAACATCAAAGGAACCTTGCCATATACAATCATTTCCAGTGCAGGATAGCCGTCATTTTCTTCATAATAGGCATTCCTTAAATCTTCAATTTGGCTCTTATTCAATTCATAAGATAAAGTGACTCGTTTTGCACCTAATTTATATAATTCATAGCAACTAGTAGCATTAACAACATTTAGAGAATAGTCCGTAACAAACGGATTCGTTTCTCTGTAGTGATAAATTCCGCCATATCCTCCGATTAGTAGCTGCCCTTCTTTTTCCTTATAACGATTCTGATTTCTTCTAACAACATTTTCATAATAGATTTCCTTAATTCCACAGCTCACGCAAGCATCATACTGCTCCTTAGTCGTTACAGAGGCCGTAAAGTATGGTTTTTCAGGGGCAAAGCTTATTTTTTCTTTTGCTTCCAAAGCCTTGGTTCTTTTCTTCTGGCTGTTAAGCTTTAAGTCATATAAGCCCAGTACAATATCTCTTCTTGCTGCATTTAACAGTTTAGCTGGAATAAAAGCATTGCATTCCTCAAAATCCACATGATTAAGTTCGAATATCGTATCATTTAATCTTGAAAATTGCTTGATTACCTGGTCTTTTGTTGTTGGATTATTAATGGCTTCGCCTAGTATTTCCTCGCTTTCATATGAATAATGACAGCCTAAGCCCTCCGCATCTATGACAAGCTTTGAATCTGGACGTGCATATACTCTAATATCGAGGTTAAACCGCTTAAATTCTTTTTCCAGTGATAATTCTAATTCTTTGTTATAGAAATAATCCTTCGTTTTATATACTAAATCTCCCGTAGACATCTTTTCTTTGATTTTGATATAGCAGACATCCTCTGCTTTGTTGATTAATTCGCCCTCTTTATCGTACAGTTTTGCAACCGTTAAATTAACATCTTCATTGTTGTGACTTATTCGAATGGTATCGTTCTGATTTAAAGGTCGTGTAAGTGTTATTTCATACCTATCTTTAACAATCTTGCTGATTGTTCCAATTTCATAACCAAAGTGATTAGGTCTTAAAATGTTTGTAATATTTCTCCTATCTTCGTGAAACAAATATCCTTTAGTAAATGTTCGATTGAATGTTTTTTTCAGATTTTCTTTGTCTTCTTCGGTTATTTTATGATCTAAGGCCTTGCGATATTTGGATACAACATTAGCAACATACGTAGGCACTTTCATTCGGCCTTCTATTTTTAAAGAATCGATTTCTTTTAAATCCTCGATATAGTCGATTGTGTTTAAGTCCTTGGTAGATAGAATATGGTTTTTCCCTAAAGATGTACCTGTTGTCTTATCCATGAGTTCATACTCCTTACGGCATGAACCCACACATCTTCCGCGATTTGCGCTTCGATTACCCATTAATCCTGACATTAGACAGTTTCCCGAGTAAGATACACATAAAGCACCGTGAACGAAAATTTCTAAAGGTATCTCAGCTTTTCTTTTGATCTCTTTTACTTTTTCAATCTCAACCTCACGGGACAGAACAACTCTTTTGGCACCAAGTTCTTTTAATAATAAAGTTCCGTCTAAATCGTCTATTCCCATTTGAGTTGAACAATGTGCTTCCATATCAAGAAAGTTTTTAACGATATAATCGAACGCAGTCAGATCCTGGACGATAATGCCATCCACACCGATTTTATTTAATTCGTGGATCTGCTCTTTCATCTCTTCAACTTCGTTTTCAAAAACGATGGTATTCATTGTAACATAGAGTTTAACGTCCCTCAGGTGCGCATACGTAACCGCCTCTTGTAACGATTCTAGATCAAAATTAGATGAGTATGCACGCGCACCAAATTTTTGCATTCCTAAGTATATGGCATCACAACCATTAGAAATTGCAGCTTTTAAAGCTTCCATATTTCCTGCTGGAGCTAGTAATTCAGTCATTTCTTCCTCCTTATGACCCAAAAATTAATAAAATTTGTAGTTACTTGTGATACGGTTCAGCGCTTTGTCTGTAACGGCAAGTTTGCATGCTAGTTTGTCCAAAGGTGTTCTTAAAAGTACATCGTCAGGACTGCATGTTATTGAAGAACGGTTAAAGGTCGTTTTCACGCTTTTGTTATTGCTTTTCTTAACAGCAGGTTTCCGCTTGCCGTACTGCGTCCTCTCTTCTTCTTAGTCGCCTGCTTCATCCCAGTTAAGATGGATAATACGATAATAACTACTATAAATCCGATAAATGACGACATGGCCGCTCCCGTTTAAATTAATAAGATTATTAGAAAATCAAATTTCAGACTATTACCATTAATCATAAAATAAGAACTATACTTAAGCTGCAGCAAAACGCACAAGCCAATGGCTTGTGCGCTTGTTTTAAATGACCTCATTTGCTCTGAGGGACGTATCTCATAATAATTCTTTAAGTACATTTTTCGCCACGCGTATCTTCTCATCATTAGCGTCACGAAGCATACCTACAATATCCTGAATATCGCTCTCAGCTGAGGTAACCATAAACTCTTCACTCCTCATGTATAGAGAATTATTTGGCTCCTGGAGCCAAAATTGAGCAGGAATTATGGGTGCCTATCATTGCCAAGTAGCAAACATTTAATTTTACATAAGTATGAGCGAGCATCTGGCGCATTGATTAGCAGCCTTAAAAGAGCCTCCACTAAAATCGAAGTGGAGGCTCTTTTTACATTTTTGTTATTTCAATTGTATTGGCTTTCAACCGTTATGCCGTGCAGTTCAAGTCATTTAAACTAATATTGAGTTCTGTTCTCCGCTTTACCATCATTTGTGATAAGGTTCCCCCCGATTGATCTTCACCGCGCGATACACCTGCTCCACCAGCACCAGGCGCATGAGCTGATGAGGCAGCGTCATGCGCCCGAAGCTCATGCGCTGCTGCGCGCGGCGCATGACCTCGTCGGAGAGCCCGTGGCTCCCTCCGATGACGAACACGACATGGCTCGTCCCGTAGGTGCCGAGCCGGTCAATTTCTGCGGCAAGCTCTTCCGAGCTCCACAGCTTGCCGTCGATCGCGAGCGCAATGACATGCGCCTCGCTCTTAATCTGCGCGAGGATGCGTTCGCCCTCGCGTCCCTTCACCTGCACGACCTCTGCTTCGCTTAGAGAATCGGGTGCTTTTTCATCTGCCACCTCAATGACCTGAAACTTCAGGTATGGTGTCAGCCGTTTTGCATACTCCGCGATGCCATCGATCAAGTACTTTTCCTTCAATTTTCCTACGCCAATAATTTGAATAAGCATAAGTGCCTCCTGTCATAATCCTCTATAGAAATAGCAAAAGGACGCGCACTGGGCGTCCCTTGTAGTTTTAGTAAGTACCTTCTGTTCTATCACATATTTGGTGGAAAAGAAACGACAATTAAAACGGCCTACTCTTGCGCATTCTCTAAATGTCCTATTTTTTATGCAATCCCTGGATCTCCTGATCCCCAGTATTCCTAGATTTCCTGAATCTAGAATTTCATGTATTCCTCGTCCTCAGCAGGTTCAATCCATCCCTACTTACTTTCTTCCTGCTCCTCCATCACAAAATCCGGTTTCCCCCCAGCTTCATAAGCGCTCAATATAGAGTCCAGCAAGCCTGGGAAACGTGCATTAAGATCCTCAGTCCGCAGGGACAACATGCGCTGTGTTCCTTGAACTCGTGTAAAAACAACCCCTGACTCGCGCAAAGTACGGGCATGGTGAGACATGGTGGATTTTGCGATCGGGACGTTGAAGCAGTTGCAAGCCTGTTCTCCATTTAAGTGAATATCCGATACGATATGTAAGCGAATCGGATCGCTAAGTGCATACAATACGGAGGCAAGCTGAATGTCCTTGCGGTCCGGATGAAATAGTATTTTCACGGATGATTATCCCCTTTTGTCGTACGATGAATGCGAAAAAAATATTGGTGTTCCTAATTGCATTTTATATCAACGCATGCTATATTTCAATTGTTCGTAAGTAATCGAACTATTAAACAATAATAAAAGGAGTGCTTCGCACATGACTTCTGTAAATAACCTCTCCGCGAATGCGGATCATGAAGCCTCCGTTCCGGAAGCGCCTCTTCCACGAGAAGGCCTGCTGACCCTGCTGTTCAGTGTCGCTGTGGTTCTCGTCATCATGAATACGGCTATGTTCAATCTGGCGCTGCCTGATGTGACCGAAGCCTTTGGGATTACGGCTGCGTCCGCTTCTTGGATTGTCACCGGGTATTCCATTATGTTCTCGATTACCTCAATCACGTACAGCCGGCTTTCTGATTTTCTGCCGATTCGCCGTCTGTTGGTTATAGGCTTGTTGACGCTGGGCCTCGCGGCTGTTGCCGGCTTTTTCAGCACCAACTTTATCTTCCTGCTTATCGTTCGCATTCTCCAGGCCTCGGGCGCGGGCGCGGTAATGTCCTTATCTCTTGTCCTGTTTACCCGCTATATCCCGCAAGCCCGCCGCGGCAAAGCAATGGCGACAATTATGTCAGCCGTCTCGCTGGGTCTAGGGCTTGGTCCGGTCGCGGGCGGAGCCATCGTCGAATATCTCGGTTGGATTTGGTTATTCTCTGTAACGGCAGCTATTCTGCTTCTAGTGCCGCTGTTCCTTATTCTGCTGCCCAAAGAAGTACCCACCCGTGGCTCCTTTGATGTGCTTGGCGGGCTGTTCTTGGGCGTCGGCACGACCGGGCTGCTGCTGTTCCTGACCAGCGGGCTGTGGATTGCCTTGATCGCCGGAATTGTCGCCATTGCTTTATTTGTTGGCCGTATCCGCAGCACACCTGATCCATTCGTGATGCCGGAGCTTTTCCGTAACCGCTCATATCTCGTGTTGACTCTGATCGGAGTTGCCTCCTACCTGTGCAGCTTTGCCACGTTATTCCTGCTGCCGCAGATTTTGACTCACCGTTTCGGCTTCAGCGCAAGCCATGCCGGGCTTGTGATCTTTCCGGGTTCGCTGCTCGCCATCTTTGTCTCCCGCTCCGTGGGACGAATCATTGACCGTTATGGCAATGCGGGGATTTTACGTTTTGCACCATTGCTCGTATTGACCGCTACCATCCTATTCGCTTTCTTTGCTGGGCGGTCATGGATTGCCGTCATGTTCATCTATATGATTATGAGTCTGGCCTTCACGACACTGTCCAGTAGTGTATCCAATGAAATCTCTCGGATTCTGCCTTCTTCGCAAATCGGCTCTGGGATGGGCCTGTTCCAGCTGCTGCA
Source organism: Paenibacillus sp. FSL H7-0690 (assembly GCF_037980415.1). Classification (NCBI taxonomy): domain Bacteria; kingdom Bacillati; phylum Bacillota; class Bacilli; order Caryophanales; family Paenibacillaceae; genus Paenibacillus; species Paenibacillus sp. FSL H7-0690. The sequence continues at coordinate 6,865,751 of NZ_CP150281.1, forward strand.
ATTCTTTAGCGGCGCCTTCAGCGTAGCTATGGCCGCAAGCGCTCTGGAATGGCAGCGCGGACTGCCGCTTTCTGCAGCCTACTCCAATATCTACTGGGGACTCTCTATTGCAGCATTGATCGCCATCATCTCAGCTATTCTCTACCGCCGAGGTAACCGAAGTAGCTCGCTGACCGACATAGTAGATGCAGCAGATGCATAAGACCTAATCGGCTAACACATATATTATTTCATGCAAAAAAACACCCTGCGGCCCATTTCCGGGACTGCAAGGTGTTTTTAATAAATTTTAACAGTCCTTTAGACCACTAAATATTCCGCATTCTTCTCACATTCCGCACATTTGGCCGGCGGGTCCCAGTCCGAGAACTCGGTCTCCTTCAAGTCCACAATATCAGGTGCATCCTCATACTCGTCCACAAATTTGTCGATGGCTAACTCTACATGTTCTTTACATACTACATACATTCAACCAAGCATCCCTTTCTGTGCCGCTGCGGCCTAATACTCCTTCTATTGTTCTACCATACTTCCCACGAAAATGGAACTCCTATCTATCCATTCCAGCAATCTGTTCATCCATTGTCTATATTCTTGCCCTACCGAAAAAAAAGATTCCTCCCACCCCAAACGGGCAAAAGGAATCTCTTCACTTATCTTTCTCTAATTTCTATAAATGTTATCTGCAAATTCTCCATCCTACCCTAGAAACTCCACTGGACGATCCAGCTCATACAATCTGCGGTAACGTGGTTCTTTTTCCATCAGCTCCGCATGGGTTCCACGCATTTCTACCGAGCCATTTTCCATAAAAATCACTTCATCCATCTGCTCCGCACCAACCAAATGATGCGTTACCCAGATCAGAGATTTACCGTCCATAGCTTCAAACATCGTCTGCAAAAGATCACGCTCCGTGCTTGGGTCCAACCCTACGGTCGGTTCGTCAAGAATGACGACAGGTGTATTTTGCAGCAAAATACGAGCTAACGCTATCCGCTGACGCTCTCCACCGGAGAAACGTTGCCCTGCTTCACGGACAAAGGTATTGTATCCATCTGGTAACGAGGAGATCAGCGTATCCATTTTGGCTAATGCGCCAGCTTCTTTAATCGCTTGTTCGGAAGCCTTCGGATCACCCATGCGAATATTGTTCGCTACCGTAGTATCAAATAAGTGTGGGCTTTGATTTAGCACCGCTATAATAGAAGGAATATTATCGCCATAGGCAGCAGCCGCGATTCCATTAATCATAGCCGAACCTGCAGAAGGTTGGATAACCCCTTGAATAGCCTTTAACAACGTCGATTTCCCTGCCCCGCTACGGCCAATGATGGCAATTTTTTTACCTTGTGGGATGTCGAGGCTGAGATCACGAACCGACCAGTTATCCTCTGATCCATAGCGGTAACCCACATTTTCGAGCTTGATATGAGCACTTTTTATGGCCTGAGGTAGAACATCGACTACAGATGCCTGTTCGGAAACTATATTCTGCTCTTCTCCGACCACTCCAGACAACCGCTCCAGCGAGTTACGGTACTGCGGGATTTTCTCCACCGCTTCGGATACTGGCAAAAAAGCATCTGCTACAGGAAAAACAACCAAGACAAACGCCGCAATCAACGTACCTGCAATAGCACCATCCGCATACTCCCCGGCGGCCCAATATAACATCGAAAGTACACCAACCCCAACGACTGCTTGCCCGATGAACGCACGTAGACGCGCCCAGCTGCGCAGCGCTGCATCAGTTTTGGCCACTTTTTTCTCATCTGCTTCATAGGTCTCCACGAACTGACTTTGCCGTCCACTAATGACCCAATCGCCCATACCAAGAACGGCGTCCGTCAGCTTTTGATAGAGGCGATTACGCTCTACCTTCACTTCACGTTGACGTTTCTGGGTGAACAACAAAGATATAAGCGGCAATACCACGACCAACACCAAAATATACAAAGCCATTAATAACGCAAAACTGATATCAAAGGTGCCCATCGCAATCACTGCAACCCCGTAGATCAATAAAGCAATAACACTTGGAAATACGGTTCTCAGATATACATTTTGTAAATATTCGATGTCATCAGCTAACATCCCGAGAATATCCCCAGTACGGAAACGCGACGACAGGAACAAGGCCTGTGGCTCCAAAATATTGTACAGGCGCACACGCATTTTAGAAAGAATCCGTAAAATGGTGTCATGCCCAATCAGCCGTTCCACGTAGTGAATGACTGCCCGGCTTGTTCCGAACGTACGTACACCAACAATCGGCACGTAGATCATCAGGATATTTTCGACCGGTGTAGACGCTTTTGAGATCAGAAATCCTGAAGTATACATCAATGAAGAGGCAGTAAAAATCGTCAACGCCCCAAGCACAATAATTAGCACAAAACGCCAAAAATACGACGATACATAGGGAGCAAACCATCCTTCACGTTTCAATGGATTCCCTCCAATTGCGACCCAATCAACTCATAATACGCACCCTTGCGGGCAAGTAACTCCTGATGGGTACCGATTTCTGCCACTTGGCCTTGCTTCATTACTACAATAATGTCCATATCGAGCATCCAGTGCAGGCGATGGGTAGCCAGAAAGACCAGCTTTCCTTCAAAAAGCGGCACCATCGTCTCCTTCAGCTCATATTCCGTTTCAATATCCAGATGCGCCGTTGGCTCGTCTAGAAGCATAATCGGACGGCTGCTAAGCAGTGCCCGTGCTAATGCCACCCGTTGCTCCTGACCACCGCTGAACGAACGGCCGCCGCTACCAATCATCTCATCTAAGCCATGCGGAAGAGTATCCACCAAACCCGATAAACCAGTAGCTTTCACTGCCGCGGCAACAGCCTCCATAGAAGCCTCAGGGTAATAAAAACGTATATTATCAGCTAACGTACCGCTAAAAATATACGGATGCTGCGGGATATACGAGGTCTGTTTTCGCCAAGCCTCATCCGTTAATGCACTAACCGTAGTACCGTTAACCGTGATACTTCCTGAAGTAGGGTGTAAGAAGCCCCCTAATATATCCACTAAAGTAGATTTACCGGCCCCGCTCTCTCCGATAATCCCAATTTTGCTAGCTCCTTTAAATTGCAGGTTCAGCGCTTCCAGCGAAGAAAGCCCTGCTTCCTCATACTTCAGGCTAACGTCATTTAATGTGAGCACGCTATTCTCATGCCAAGTGAATATTTGTTCCGATGTTTTTGCTGCAGAACCGACAGATAGATCACCGTTAGGGACGATTACTTCAGCCTTCACCTCATCTTGATCTATAATGCTCTTCATTGCTTCAGCGGCTTCTTTCCCATCCAAAGTAGCATGGAAATCTGAACCTACCAATCTGACAGGCAGGAAATATTCCGGAGCCAAGATTAGAATCGTTAAGCCCGTAACCAATGTCATTTGTTCATTTACAAGCCGCAAACCAAGACTTACCGCTACAGAAGCTACAGACAGCATAGTGAAGAAATCCAGGGCGAACGATGACAAAAAGGCCACTCGCAGCGTACGCATGGTCGCCGAGCGATAACGATCGCTGACAGCAGCAATGCTGTCGCTATGACTACGACTGCGTCCTAGAAATTTTAATGTTTCTAGCCCACGTAATGAGTCTAGGAAATGATTAGATAATGTGCGATACGATTTCAATTGCCGATCCATTTGCTTACGGGCCGTCATCCCAATCAAAATCATAAAAACAATAATAATCGGCATAGTTACCGTAAGAATAATCCCGCTCGTAGTGTCCATCGTAAAGACGTATATAAGCACCAAGATCGGTGTAACAGACATCCCTACCATTCTAGGAATGATCGCTTCCAGATACGTGCGGAATTTAGTTACCCCTTCCAGCACCAGTGTAACAAGATCCCCGGTTCCACGCCCGCCCACCATTCTAGGGCCTAGCTGGAAGAGCTTGTCCATCATTTCCCTCCGCATAGTGCTGCCCGTTGCTTCCGCGAAGCGGTAAGAGACACGGCTCATCAGCATAGCACAAGCATGGCGCACAAGAAATGCAAGAAGGAACAATAGCGCAGTGCCCCATTGTTCCTTCAGAGGTTCTCCCGCAAATAGCGCAGAGATGACTTCTGCCAGCGATTTAGCCAGCAGAAGTATGGACAAGCTTTGCACCAGGGTAAGGAAGCCTACAATCAGAAAGACTGGCTTAACTCCTTTATACCCAAGCAAGTTTTTATCCATTAGTATTCAAGATGCTCCTTCTCGTGAACCCGTTTATGAAAGACAAAGTAACTCCAAATTTGATATCCCAATACGAACGGAAGGATGGTCAGTGCCACAATCGTCATTACCTTCAAAGAGTAATGGCCCGAAGCCGCATTAGTGATCGTCAAATTAAAAGCTTGATCAATTGAACTAATCATAACACGCGGGAACAATCCTACAAAGATAGAAGTTACCGAAAGCGCCATAACTGCTCCTGTCATTCCAAAAGCGTAGCCATCCTTCTTCTTCGTCATGAAGTAACCGGACAGTACAAAGGCGATAACTCCCAGGGCTACAATAATCATAAGAATCGTTCCACGTTGCTCGAAAATATCCGTCATATTATAAGTCATAATCACAAAAGCAGTAAATAAAGCTGCGAGTGGGATTAGCAATTTTTGAGCCAACTTGCGAGCGCGAACCTGTAGATCACCCACTGTACGCAGTGTTGTGAACATGAGACCATGCACCAGGCACAGAAGGACAACAGTAAGCCCTGCTACTACAGTGTACACATTCACGATATCTGTGAACCCTGCATACATTTGCATCTCCCCATCAATAGGCAACCCTTTGATAAAGCTTGCAAACACTACAGCCAAGAGGAATGGTGGAAGGAAGCTGCCGATAAAAATACAGGCATCCCAAGTTCTTTTCCAAGCCAATGAATCACGTTTACCTCTGAATTCAAAAGCGACACCACGCGCTATCAGAGCTAATAAGGCAAATACAAAAGGAATATAGAATCCACTAAACAGCGTTGCATACCACTCGGGGAAAGCCGCAAACATTGCACCCGCAGCTGTGATAAGCCATACCTCATTCCCATCCCAGAAGGGTCCGATCGAGTTAATCAGAACACGGCGCTCTGTATCATTTTTAGCGAGAATTTGTGTTTCCATCCCTACGCCGAAATCGAAACCCTCCAGGAAGAAGAACCCTATAAACAGAACTGCAATCAGCACAAACCACAATTCATTAAGAGATATCATGGGAACCCTCCTCGTTATATGGATCATTCGAATCGCCGTGATCGTTATCCATTGCATAAGGACCTTTTTTAATCACTTTAATAAACAATCCGACCAACACTAATCCTAGAATTAAATAAATCGTTGTAAAAGAAATCACGGAGAACAGAACTTGACCACTTGTAATATTAGGCGACACACTGTCTTCCGTTGTCATTAGTCCGAATACCGTCCATGGCTGACGCCCGAATTCGGTCATAACCCAACCGGCTGTATTCGCAATCGGAGGAAGCAACAAGCCCCATAACATAAACCGCATAAACCAAGTGTTCGGACGGTCCATTTTTTTGCGCCACATTAAGTACATAGCGTACATTCCCAATACAATCATTAACGTTCCTGCTAGAACCATGATCCGGAAACTCCAGAATGTCGTACGTACAGGTGGAATATAGTCACCGGGGCCATAGGTTTGCTCATACTCCGCTTGCAGCTCAAGCATACCTTTAACTTCACCGGAAAATTTACTGTATGAAAGGAAACTCAGCATATAAGGAATTTGAAATTCTCCAGTACTGATTTGATTCTCTGGATCAATGTTTGCCCATACGGTCCAAGGTGCCGGGTCACCACTCTTACCCCACAGTCCTTCGGAAGCTGCCATTTTCATTGGTTGAGTTTCAACCAAATATTGCGCTTGGGCGTGACCAGCAACAGCTACACCAATAGAAGAAATAATCCCTACGATGGCTGCAATCTGAAAAGACTTCTTAAAGAAAGAAACCTCTTGTTTCTTCAATATTTTATAAGCACTAATACCTGTTACAAGAAAAGCACCTGTTGCATAAGCAGCCAGTACGGTGTGTGGGAATTCAACCAGCAATTGTCCGTTCGTAATAAGCGCGAAGAAATCGTTCATTTCTGCACGTCCATTATTTATCGCAAAACCCACAGGATGCTGCATAAAAGAGTTAGCCGCTAGAATCCAGAATGCAGATAACATCGTACCGAATGCTACCAGCCAGATGGACAGTAAATGTACTCGCTTGGACACTTTATCCCAACCGAATATCCATATCCCAATAAAAGTAGACTCCAGAAAAAAGGCTGCCAATGCCTCAACTGCAAGTGGAGCCCCGAATACATCACCAACAAAACGTGAATAATCGGACCAGTTCATCCCGAACTGAAATTCCTGCAATATCCCTGTAACTACCCCTACTGCAAAATTGATGAGGAATAGCTTTCCCCAGAACTGCGCCATTTTTTTGTACTCTTCATTACCTTTTCTAACGTACATTGTCTCCATGATTGCAATCAAGAGCGCTAGTCCGATTGATACCGGTACAAAGAAATAGTGGAATATTGTCGTCGACGCAAATTGTATACGCGACAGCATTACTGTATCCATATTTGTCCCTTCCTTCTCCCCTTTTCGTTAATTATATTCTGTCAAAAATTTAAACTTCTTTTTGTGATAAATGTCACATAAAGATAGTCATTTAACGGTGAAATTCAAATGATTTGTGACAAAGATCACAATTTAGCATAAAGAAAGCAAAAAAAATAAGACGGTTTACCCGTCTTGAGTGGTTCGTCGTTCTATTAAATGCTTGACTCATTTAGGTATTGGTTAGATGGAAATACCCTTCTTCAGCGATTTGAGATCGCCATTCGAATTAAGCAATTGGGGTAGCATCTTCGTGCTGCGAACCATTGGAGAGTCACATAGACGGCAAGAAGGCGCATGTTCAAATGCGAAATTATCCCTCATCCATCCGTTGCATCCCTCATTGGTACATGCCCAAATTGCGGTATTTTCTTCCGGTATTTCTTCCAAAGGTTTCTTCCGGTAGTTCATTGCCGTTCCTCCCATCCTGTAAGTCAATAGTGAGTAACTAGATATAAAAAGACCGTCCCAACTTTCACAAGCTGGGACGGTTTCTTCTATTATTACAGTTTTACAACGTTTTCGGCTTGTGGTCCACGGTTGCCTTGAACAACGTTGAATTCAACGCGTTGGCCTTCGTCCAAAGTTTTGAAGCCGTCGCCAGTGATTGCGCTGAAGTGAACGAATACGTCGCTTCCGCCTTCAACTTCGATAAATCCGAATCCTTTTTCTGCGTTGAACCATTTAACTGTACCTGTTTGCATGTGTGTTACCTCCACAAATTTAAATTAATATGTTCTTTTTATCTTCAAACAAAGAAAAAATTCACACATTGAAAAAGGTTGTATTACCAAATATGACAGCCCTTTTCAATGCGAGAATTAGGGACTAAATGTATGATTGATATCATATTACCACACCTGATTAGCAAAGGCAAGCAAGCATCCGAATATATCCCTTTTTGCCCTAATAAGTATTACCTTCCAATGTAAGGGCTGCCACTTAGTGTTTATTCCCTAAATAGATCCTTTTTCTGGCATAATTATCATGGTTTTAGAAAAATAGCTTTTCCAAAAACGTTACTTTTATCCGCTTTTTCAAGAAGGTACCCCCTCGGAATCGAAGGGGTAGTCCGCTCTACTTGTCGTAACTGCTATATCATTATATACCGACTTCCAGCATATTATTCCTGTGGTTTTTCAAGAAGTTTAACTGTTGCCTGTTTGGCCTCGCCGTTTCGATAGTAAGTAATTTTCAGATCATCACCGATCTTCGTATGATTATATAAGTACTTGCGAAGAGAAAGGGTAGATATGATTGATTGATCATTAAATTTGGTAATGACATCATTGAATTGCAGTCCAGCTTCCTTCGCAGGGCCAACGGCTTCTAGAACAACTACTCCATCCTTAACACTGTTCGGCAGGTTCAATTCATTGCGTTGATCTTCTGCTAGTGGAACGTACGGATTGTTCAAATCAACTGAATATACACCCAAGTACGAACGGGCAATATGTCCTTTTTCAGCCAGCTCATTAGCGATATCTATCACATGATTCGCAGGAATTGCAAAACCCAGACCCTCTACACCCGTATCTGAAATCTTCATTGTGTTAATTCCAATGACCTTGCCATCCAGATCCACTAATGCGCCGCCACTGTTTCCTTCATTAATCGCCGCATCGGTCTGTATCACTTCTTGTTCCCAGTCATATACTCCATCCTGATTAAGGGATACGGGAACCATCCGTTCAGTATAGCTAACAATCCCCGAGGTCAATGTATCACCAAGTCCTAGCGGATTACCGATAGCAATGACCGTTTCACCTAGACGAAGCTTAGAGGAATCACCGAGCTGCGCGATGGTATCGATTCCTTTGGCATCAATAGAGAGTACCGCAATGTCGCTTACTTTATCCGTTCCAACGAGTGTTGCCTTACGAGTCTCTCCGTTCACTGTAACTACTTCGAGATTACCGGAGTCTTCAATGACATGATTATTGGTAATGATAAATGCTTTATTCCCTGTCTTTTTATAGATCACTCCTGAGCCTAGTGCAGACTCATCCAGAATGTTTAATTCTTCATTATCTTCTTTATGATTGATAATACTTACTACTGCAGGGCGAACCGTGGCAGCAGCTTGAATAATCCGGTCAAATGGATCACTACTGCTTGGGGCAACATTTCCAGTTGCTACAACCGGCTTCTGAGCAGTCTCATGACTCATCTGGCCTGTAAACATACTGAATAACAAAACTGCCACCACAGCGCTGACTAAGGAGCAAACGGCGGATATTTGCCAAGTAGATAAACCCTTACGCGATCTGCGTACAGAATGTCTACGATTAGCAAACGATCCCTTTGATGCTTCATCCCCTCTGGACCGCGAAACTTTAGTTGAATAGAAATCATCATCAAACAATCCCACCGAAAATCTCCCCCTTCTATTGCCAAGCGTTCACTGTTGGTAAGACCTGAACCTATAGCAACCACGTCCGAACCAAACCTCTGTAACCATTAGACTCCAAATATCACTAAAAAGTTTCACTTTATCCATTAACCCCACAAGAGTTTCGATCAATCGTTAGATTATGATAATCTTTTAATATATCTTCTCTATTAGGAATATTTTGCAACTTAAAAGACTACAATAAAATAGAAGTGTCCCTAAAATTTTAGCTTTGCTCATCACGCTTTTAATTGTATCACAGGCAACCTGCAATTCGGGATTTTCCTCAGCTAAAACACCTGCGAATTTTTTACAGTTTTCAGTTCTAATTACACTATATATTCACACTATTAAAGGAGGATTAATTATGAGTTCTTTTTCAACAAGTATGGATTTAGTCGAGTTTATCGGTAAGCTTGGTGACTTAAAGGATGAACACTACCACATGACCCTTGCCTTTAGCGCAATGATCGAATTGATGATTGAAAAAGGCCTAATCTCCCGCCAAGAATTAGATCGCAAGACCGCTGAACTTGATCAGCTTATGACTGGCTCAGCTTATCCCATGGCGTAGGTTGATCATAATACGTATCACACAGTCTGAACTCACTATCTTTGAAAAAACAGCCCCGATCCTCCATTGCGCCGCGTACCGACATTTTTGCCAAATCCATCATATTGTGATCCCGGCTTAAATGCGCCAAATAGGTCCGTTTGGTCCGCCCTGTAAGAATTTCGCTAAGCGCAGCTCCAGCTGCCTCATTGGAAAGGTGACCCATGTCGCCTAGGATGCGCCGTTTCGTATTCCACGGATAACGTCCCATTCTCAGCAATTCGATATCATGATTTGCCTCCAGCACCAATACATCTGCATCTGAAATTGCATCTCTTACCTTATCACTAACATAGCCCAGGTCTGTAGCTACACATAACTTCTCTTTTCCATCATAAAAATTGTAACCCACTGGCTCCGCCGCATCATGAGAAATCGCAAAGGATTCTACTCGCATACTGCCGAAATCCTTGTGCTGGCCAGACTCCATGATCATACGGTTATACTCCGGTATTTTACCAATTCCCTTCTCGATAGCTCCCCAGGTATTGGTGTTCGCATAAATCGGAAGATCGTATTTACGGGCCATGGCCCCGAGTCCCTTGATATGATCGGAATGTTCGTGTGTAACTAGAATCCCGTCTATATCATTACCCGTTAGTTCACGCATGGCCAACAGCTCATCGATCCGCTTGGCACTAAAACCTGCGTCAATCATAAGTGTTGTCTCCCCGTTTCGTACCACCGTTACATTGCCGGTAGACCCACTGGACAGTACTGTAAATGAAATCCCCATTTTCCTTACTCCTTCTACTCTGTTGTCTTAGGACTGATGATGTCCGCACTAATAGCATCCACATAATAGGCATTGCCGTTCTCCAGCATAAACCGCCACATCGGCGAAGCTACCTGACTTTCCGAGTTGAACAGCTCACCGTAATACCCCAGCTCAATCTCCTTCACTACGGAATCTGCCGGGAAATACTTCTCTATCAAACTACTAAGTGCTTGCGATGCTGGAAGCACCTTCTGTTCTTTATCGCTGCTGCTTGTCCCTATTTCAATCTTCGGCCAGCGGTAAGCTACGATTTTTTGATCACTGTTAATCAACTCTAGCCTAACACGGAACAACGACCACTGATTTTGAACCAGCGGATGAAGAACAAACTTTCCAACCTCACTTTCCTGTGAATCAAAGCGATAATTGGAAATGTCAGGAATCTTATCCTCAAGTGCCTTGCTAAGCTCTGAGAAGGAAGAATAGATCAGCTTGCTGTCTATAGGTACATCTAATTTAATTGGTGGTTCAGTCTGCTCTTCAGCAGAATAACGATAAGTAATGTTAGGAAGCTGCGGGGTAGAGGCCGGAATGGGACACAATACACGAATCCCTTTCTGCTCCATTACGGCTTGGGTCTCAGCAGACAGGGAAGTAAAATCAAGATTAGCACTAACCTGATCGCGCAAATCGACCCACAGCTGGTAACATAGCAGCAGATTCAGACCTAAAAAGGCGCAAATCAGTACATTTTTAGCTCTTCCCCAATCCATACCCGAACCTCCTAAATGTTATATGAACCACTTGCCCATTAATTCAAAGTAAGCACGCTGCCATCACTAAGTGTAACTTTCCAGACAGGTATCAGCTCCAGATGATCTTCCTTCACCTCAGGCACATAAGCAGGCGTTAAATCCTTCACTGCCGAAGTTTTACTGACCAGAGACAACCTATACTCCAGATCCGCACCTCCAGATAGCTCCACTACCTTTTTTACGGCCTTACTTTCATCTATATAGATTAGAGAACGTTCATAAGAGGATACTGTTCCCTGCTGCAGTTCCAGATTTATTACACCATACTGTAATGATGAATGGCTCATTATCGGATAGGAGCCGTACGGATAGGAGCCATAATATTGTTGAAAAGAGACCTTTCTCTCCTGTCTCCCTTCCTCTGTAGCCTCCAAACGGTAAGTCCCATTCCATCCGCCATGCTGGTTCACAAATTCTACAGCTTCCAAAGCATCCTTGGCAGGGGTACTTTCTCCAGCTGGAAGCGCCGCAGGGTCGCTATAGCTCATCCAGTTCTTACCCTGGTCCACCTGAAGGCTTCGTTTGCTGTCCGTATAAATCTCCGAGCCGTTTTTCTCCCGGATATATCTAGTACTTCCAACATCGAAGAAAAGATTACTCTGCATTTGCTCTATGGTGTACATCCCGGAAGGCATGTCTACCTGAACCAGAGAAATCTTACTGTCTGGCACATAATAATCCCCGCTTACGGTCTTGTAAGGCGTCCAATTCTTACCAAAATCGACATGCTGCTGCACATCCTGAACCGTTAAATCCGCTTTTGCCGCTTCGTATATGATGTCGCCTCTCGTACTGAAGAAAATAGCATGGGCCTTGGAATCGTTCTTAATGTTATAGATCCAAATGCGATCGATGCTTTCTCCTTCAAAAAGGGAATCTGGCGATAACTGCATCACCCGCTGCAATAACGTTACCGGAATGCCCGCTCCGAACGAAAGCTCAATCCCAGGATTCTCATTGCGGATCTTATCCCAATCATAATCCTGTACCGAGTGCCGCTGAAAGCTTTCGAAGCCACGACCTTTTAAGCGATTCATGATCAAGCTATAGAACGTAGAGTCCGGATAAAAAAGCGTATGCTTGCCTTCCCCCATATGGATGATCATTTTGTCAGGGTATAACAGGTTCTCTACCTTCTCTTCCGGACCCATATTATCTGTCTTCACATACAGGTTCTCAGAAAGCACCGCAGAATCAGCACCAGGCAAGCGGTAGATCAAATAATAGCTTTCAACCAGGCTTCCGAGCACGAGCAAGGCTAGAATGCATGATTTGATTCGTTCCTTCACGCCTCACTCCCCCTTTGCTCGTTCAAAGGCAGGGTAAAGGTTACCTTTGAACCTTCATTTAGCTCGGATTGCAGGGAAATGGAGCCTCCATGTGCCTTCACAATTTCCCGGGCAATGGAAAGGCCAAGTCCAGTGCCTCCCATGTTCCGCGAACGTGCCTTATCCACGCGATAAAATCGTTCGAAGATCCGCTCGATATCTTTTTTCGGAATCCCTATCCCCGAATCACGTACAGAAATGGAGAGCATTCCATCCTCATTCTTCAACGCTTCCAATTCAATTGTACCGCCTTCTGGCGTATATTTTAGCGCATTGGAGACCAAATTCCCCAAGACCTGGTCGATTTGATCACGATCAAGCCACGCCGTAGTAACATCTTTGCGGACCCTTGTACTGATATCGATACGCTTTTGCCGAATTTGAAAAGAAAAACGATCCGCAACATCCTCCAGCATCTCGGTAATATCTGTCTGCTGAATTCGAAGAAGAGCTTCCTTGGAATCCAGACGGGAAAGATGCAGTAAATCCGTAACCAGACGAATCATCCGTTCCGTTTCGTTGCGAATCACCCCAACAAACCGAACCGCCAGCTGCGGATCTTCAAGTGCTCCATCATCCAGTGCTTCAACATAGCTTTTAATAGTGGTAAGTGGTGTTCTTAGCTCATGCGAAACGTTCGCCACGAACTCCCGGCGTGATTCCTCCAGATTCTCCTGTTCGGTGACATCCTGCAACACAGCAATTGTGCCGGCAATGCCACCCTCTCGACGATGAATCGGAGTAAACGTCACTCTTACGATATTAGAATCTTCTCCACCCATATGGGTCAGATGAAGCATTGCAGATTGGGCATTACCTTTAGCCAGAGATCCGCTTTGTTCGTAATCTAAGCCCAACAGTTTATCTAGAGGAGCACCTTCCGGCAACGGACCTTCATTTCCGAGCATCAATGCTGCCCGCCGATTCATCAGAATCACTGCTCCGTTCTCATCTGTAGCCACAACACCATCACTCATGTTCGTCAGAATAGAGGTCAGCTTCTCCTTCTCTTCTTCATTCTGCGAGAGTGCCTCACGCAATCTACCGGTCATATAATTGAACGCCTGACTGAGTTGTCCAATTTCATCATTGCCCAATACGGGCATTTTACGATTGAATCGGCCTTCAGCGACCGCCGTAGCATGCCTCGTCATTTCCTTAATAGGCTGCGTGATAGTGTGCGCCAGAATGACGCATAAAACAACCGTTAACGCTAGAGCTAACAGCAAACCTGAGATAAATACACTATTGATCCGGCCCATCGTGGCGTATAGATCCTTCATGTCAGCAGCAATATAGATTGCGCCCACTACCTTGTCCCCCGAGAGCACAGGCTTAGCCACAACCTTTTTCCGCACATTATCATCCGCAATAATATATTCCTCGTTATCACTGATGCCCTGCAAGGCCCGATTCACAACTGTCTGGGTGTTACGCTGCCCGACATAGTCATTCTGCGAGGGAACGGAAGTGGTGATGATTTTGCCGCTGGCATCCAGTACCTGAATCTCAGCCCCGTTAATGTACAGATTATTGACCATCCCGCGCAGACTTTCCACAGCCGTTTCCTCATCTGCCGTTCCAGCCTCACTACCAAATTTATCAGCAGTCAGGATAGACAACATCTCAGCACGTGCTTTAAGGTCCTTAGTGAAATTATCTGTTAACGAGTTCTTCATCGAGCTGACAAAATAAACCCCGATCAACTGCATAGCTATCAGAATCAGCAATACGTAAATAATAATAAGTTTTGCCTGAATTGTCCGGATAAAGGACCGCCACTTCATCACAGTCCTCCATTTTTAGGGCTATGCATCAAATAGCCAAGTCCACGCCGAGTATAAATATATTCGGGCTTGCTGGGGTTCTCCTCAATTTTCTCTCTTAGACGACGGATCGTCACGTCAACGGTCCGCACATCACCGAAATACTCAAATCCCCACACTGCCTGCAGCAAATGCTCCCGAGTCATCACCTTACCGGCATGTTTGATCATATAGTAGAGCAGCTCATATTCACGATGGGTCAAGTCAAGCGGCTCCCCGCCCTTATAGACCATATACATGTCTGTATCTATAAACAGATCAAAATGATAAATGCCCTGCTTATTCTCTGCAGGTTCACTCGCCATCCCCTGTGGTGACGGTTTATGCTGTCTCCGCATCTGGGCTTTAACTCTGGCCAGCAATTCACGTGTACTAAAAGGTTTGGTCACATAGTCATCAGCACCAAGCTCCAGGCCAAGTACCTTATCAATCTCTCCGTCCTTGGCTGTAAGCATAATGATAGGAATGTCCAAGTGCGCAGAACGCACCTCGCGGCAGACGTCCATGCCATCTTTGCCGGGCAGCATAAGATCAAGCAGCATAAGATCGGGCCTTTTGGACAATGCCAGCTCCACTGCACTGTTGCCATCAAAAGCACAAATAACCTCGTAGCCTTCTTTTTCTAAATTAAATTTCAATATATCAGCAATAGGCTGTTCATCATCTACTACCAGAATCGTTCCCATCTGCATGTCCCAGCTTCACCTTCCTATCCTTACTTAATGATCATTCCTTTATTTTAACATACCTGTCTAACCGTCACATCCTACGAAATAAGCAATCCCCCTGCCCAGCAAAAAGAAACGGCTTTGCCGTCACTCGTAGATTAAAAAAAATAAAAACCGCCCGATTAAAATCGAGCAGTTAAAGGATAAAGTATGAATTATTGCAAGTACTTCATTGGATTTACAGCAGTGCCATTCTTCCGAATCTCAAAATGCAGATGTGTACCCGTCGAACGTCCGGTGCTGCCCATTACACCAATCTTGCCACCCTGCTCCAAGCGTTGGCCTGTAGAAACCGAGATGCTTTTTAAATGACCATAATAGGTCTGGTATCCGTTGCGATGATCCACAATAACTACATTCCCGTATCCATTCTGCACCCCTGCAAAGATTACGGTCCCGGCATCAGAAGCTTTTATATTCCGATTGCTAGATACCATATCAATACCCTTATGGGCACGGCTCCAACGCTCACCGAAGCTACTTGTCAGGGTTGCCCCGCTTACCGGCCAACTGAACATGCCTGTTCCTTCACCAACAACCTTCGTTCCCCGATAAACAACTTCTGGCAGCGAGGCTTTTATAACGGTCTGGCCTAACCATTCTTCTTGAACAACCGTGCCATTTTCCTTTGTTACCCGATACTCCATTTCTTTAAGTCCAGTTTGTCCTGGACGAACCACTTTGCTTTTGCCTGCCGCTAGCTGATCGCTCGAACGCACAACCACTTCCGGCTCAGTCACTATCTGCTCAGTCACTTTTTCCACAGTTACTACTGTAACATCTGGTTGGGGTACCTTCAGCTTCAGTGTATCTCCAATCTTCAACGTCAGCTCTTTCACGTTAGGGTTGTTACTATAAATCTCTTTTTGGGTGATTTCAAACCGTTTGGCAATCCCCGAAATCGTATCACCCTCTTGAACGGTATAAAGAAGAGGCGCCTCTTTACCTTCAGTAAGTGTCTGGACCGCTGCCTCCACATCCAACACTTTATTAGGATCTGCTTTGATAGGAACGATAGAAATATCTTCACTAATCTCTACCGACTCTACTTGCTCTGGAGCCTTCGCTTTTGCAGCAGATGAGCTGGAAGCAGCCGTTCTTGTTAGCTTACTAGCCGTCGTTGCTACTTCTGCTTGTGGGACATAATGATTTTTTACCCCTTCGAGCACAGCATTAGCAGTTTCCTGATCCTTAACTATGCCAACGGCCTTGCCATCTACCATCAATTGGACGCCTACCGCATAAGCTTTCAGCATTCCATCTAGTTTAGTAAGTGTCGCCTCACTATCAACTTCTGGCTTGTATGCCTTCTGCTCTTCTATTGTTATGCCCTCTGTTTGCAGCACCATGGTTGAATTCGGATATTTCTCCTGATATTCTCGTTGTTTCTTATCGTATAGCTGGTTAAGCTGCGTCTGATCGGTAAGTCTTCCGACTTCTTCGCCCTTCACCAACACTTGATAATAGGTAACCGTGTTAGCGGCTACATACTTTTTCTCTGCTCCAACCAAAACCGTAGCTAGAAGCACAAGGCCGACAGATCCCAAAATCCAAGCACGCCGAAATCTGCGAGTACCTTTCTCTTGTTGAAAGTGTTTGGAGTCGTGATCGAAATTGTGGCTCTGTTGAACATTCGCCTCGGATGCTGCTGGATGTCCATCCTGCAGCTTGCTCATCCGACGCATGAACTTAAATCCCTTCATGAAACTCTCCCTTTCAGTCCGCTTTTACTTCCGACAAAAGCGGCCAAGCTAATTGTACGACCTCGATTATATAGATTACGTCCATGTAAATTTCTGCGTATACTAGTGCTTAATTCCTGCTTCTAATGAACCTATAAAAAGGCTGTTAAGGAGGTTACAAAAATTTAACCTCTTGAGGTCCTTGTTTACTGTACCATAGCTTAGAGAAAAATTTCAACTTTAGACATGACAAAAAACCCGCCAAATACGCGGGTTTTTTGCGCAAATATGAAATTTTAACCTTTTTCTTGTGTCTATAAAGTGACAATTATAAAAGCTATTGCGTAGATTCTGTAGTTGGTGTAAGCATTTTCATTATGCTCTCATATTCGTCTGCATCAACATATTTTGCAATTACCTGTTGCAGCTCTTTAACCTCATCTTCTGTTAATCCATCCTCCATCGCTGTTGAAATTTTTGCCATCTCATCCTGGGGTAGTTTGGACATCAAAATATTGAATATATTTACCTTCTCTTCCGATGGAAGATTATCTTTGAAGTCACTGAGTGCCTCAGGTGTCATTACTAATTGTTGGTCACCAACACTTCCACTTCCGTTATCAGCTGAACTTTCGGTTGTAACTTGCCCCATAACTGGTAAGGCATCAGTCGGAGTATTATCATCTACGGGCTCGCCCTTGCCTTTAGCTGGCGAATCCGTGCTTTTGTCGGTCTCCTTGCTAACTGTACTCCCTGTGGTTACTTCTTTATTGGCTGTATCCGAGTCAGATTTGTTATCCATGCCAATGATGCTCCGAATCATTCCTCCAAATCCCGGACCGGGAGTATTCACTTTAATATCGAAGCTAGCCAGTACCGACTGAATATAAGCATTTACAACCACGCCCGTTGTTAGAATTGAAAGAGTGCTGGCAAGTACCACAATCAGACATACGCTAAGTGCTCGCTTCACGATCTTCATCTTCATTTCTCCTCTCACCTATGTTCAAGACTATCTGGTAGATCATGTACATGTTCTTCTATACATCCAGTATTGACTAGAACCGGCCTTGGGAAACGTCTAGGTATAAATCTAGGCCCCAAAAGAGAGAGAGATAGTCCTCAGAACAAAAAAAAGAGCCTCTAACGAGGCTCCTTAGTATAACTAGGTTTTAGATATAAATTGGCAATACTTGATTCGTCTGCTCACGGTTACGACCCACTGAGAAGATAGCAATCGGAATACCTGTAAGCTCAGATACACGTTCAACATATCTGCGTGTATTTGCTGGAAGATCATCCAACGTTTTTGCAGAAGTAATATCTTCGCTCCAGCCTGGAAGTTCCTCATATACCGCTTCACATTCTGCCAGCATTTTGAGGCTAGCAGGGTAATGAGTAATTACCTCACCACGGTATTTGTAGCCTGTGCAGATCTTCACAGTCTCAAGTCCGCTAAGTACATCCAGCGAGTTAAGAGATAGCCCTGTGATTCCACTTACCCGACGAGCGTGACTCACAACTACACTGTCGAACCAGCCTACACGGCGTGCACGTCCGGTAACTGTGCCATATTCATGACCTGTTTCACGGATATAATCACCTGTTGCATCATTCAGCTCTGTAGGGAACGGGCCATCTCCAACACGAGTGGTATAGGCTTTTGCAACCCCAATAACCTGTTTGATTTTGGACGGTCCCACACCAGAACCTATGCATACCCCACCGGCAGATGGGTTGGATGAAGTAACAAACGGATACGTACCTTGATCGATATCAAGCATTACTCCTTGCGCACCTTCAAACAACACTTTGCGATCCGCATCAATGGCATCATTAAGAATAACAGAGGTGTCTGTTACATAATTACGCAGCACTTCTGCATATTCCAGGTATTGAGTCAGAATCTCTTCTACGTTAAGAGCTTCAGCACCATAGACCTGCGTAATCACTTGGTTCTTCTCTTGCATCAAGGGGCGGAGTCTCAGTTCGAATTCCTCAGCGTCCATCAAGTCAGCAATACGGATACCGTTGCGTGCTGCCTTATCCATATAACAAGGACCGATACCTTTACGTGTAGTACCAATCTTGTTCGGACCCTTACGGTCTTCTTCGAGAGCATCCAGCACCATATGGTATGGCATAATGACATGAGCACGATCACTGATCACTAAGTTCTTAGTATCAAAACCGTTCTCGTGAATATAATTTATTTCTTGGATCAAGGCAGCCGGATTAATAACCATTCCGTTACCAATTACACAAGTTTTCTCTTTATAAAATACACCCGAAGGGATCAAGCTGAGCTTAAACTTCTCACCGTCAATCAGAATCGTGTGACCGGCATTATTGCCCCCTTGATAACGGGCGACCACATCTGCACTTTCCGCTAGAAAGTCAGTGATTTTCCCTTTACCTTCGTCTCCCCATTGTGTTCCCACGACGACTACCGTTGACATGTTCATTCCTCCGTAGGTGCTACTTAGCACCATTATTTTTCATAATATGGACCCTATACGTCATTCTTATGTACGTGGCCCTCCGGACGCCAAGCAGATTTAACCCGCTAAAGGACAATTCTCAGTGTAACAGCGGTTTTTTTCAAAGTCAAATAAAACGAACGATTACACAAAGAAATGTGCAATCGTTCGGGAATTATACATGTCAGGTTTAACCAGCAAATGGTTCCGCATGTGCTCGCTCGTAGTTAACGAACTTGTTGAAATTTTTAAGAAAGACCAGTTCTACCGTGCCTACGGGACCATTACGCTGTTTAGCTATAATGATCTCAATAATATTCTTCTTCTCCGTATCCGCATTGTAATAATCATCACGATACAGAAACGCAACAATATCGGCATCCTGCTCGATAGAACCCGATTCACGCAAGTCACTCATCATTGGACGTTTATCCTGGCGCTGCTCTACACCCCGGCTTAACTGCGACAGGGCAATAACCGGCACATCCAACTCACGGGCAATCTGCTTCAGTGTACGAGATATATCCGATACTTCCTGCTGACGGTTCTCTCCGCCTTTACCGCGGCCCTGAATGAGCTGCAAGTAGTCGATGACGATCATGCCAAGTCCTTTTTCCTTCTTCAGTCTCCGGCACTTTGCACGAATATCGGTTACCGTGATACCTGGTGTATCGTCGATATAAATCTCCGCTTCAGATAGAGACTGAATACCCATCGTCAGCTTGGACCAATCATCATCACTCTTGAAGTCACCGGTACGCATAATATTGGCATCTAAGTTGGCTTCAGCACAAATCATCCGCTGTACCAGCTGTGGCGCTGACATTTCCAGACTGAATATCGCAACAGTTTCTTTAGCGCGTACTGCCACGTTCTGTGCAATATTCAGGGCGAATGCAGTCTTACCAACAGATGGACGAGCCGCAACAATGATCAGATCGTTACGTTGGAATCCGTTAGTCATATGATCTAAATCCACAAATCCGGTTGGGATACCTGAGGTACCCCCCTTATTTTGATGAAGCAACTCAACCTTGTCGAACACTTCCATCAAGACATCGCGGATCGCAATAAATCCACTGCCGCTCCGCCGGTTGGAGATTTCAAGAATGCGCCGCTCTGCATCACTAAGCATATCGGCTACATCTTCACCGCCAGTATAACCTTCGCTCACAATTTGCGTGGCTGTGCGAATCAAACGGCGCAGCATGGCTTTCTCTTCGATAATCTGGGCGTAGTATTCTACGTTAGCAGCAGTAGGCACGGCATGCGCCAGCTTAGCTAAGTAGCTAACCCCACCAATATCTTCAAGCTCTCCTTTGTCCTGCAGTCTGGACGTAAGTGTAACAAGATCAATCGGCTGGCTCTCTTCTCCGAGCTGCACCATCGCCTCAAAAATCATTTGATGCGCTTTATCGTAGAAGTCTTCGGTATTCACCCGTTCCATTGCAGTAATGAGCGCTTCATCCTGCAACAGAACCGCACCAATTACCGCCTGCTCGGCTTCAAGATTCTGCGGGGGAACCCGATCGAAAAAGAGATCTCCACCCATGTTACTCCTCCGTTACCTCAACCTTAAGTGTGGCCTTTACTTCAGTATGCAATTTTACGCTTACTTGAAATACTCCTATATGGCGAATTGGCTCACCTAATTCAATCTTGCGCTTATCAATAGTAATTCCTTTGGTGGAAGCCAGTGTCTCAGCAATCTGTTTGCTTGTAATAGCACCGAATAAACGTCCGCCTTCACCTGATTTTGCTTTCATTGTCAGTGTTAGCTCGTCAAGCTTCTTACCCAATTGCTGTGCTTCTTCTTTTTCGTTATCTTTACGGCGTTGTTCAGCAGCCGCTTGATTCTCCAGCGTCTTCACGTTACCTTCCGTTGCCGGACGAACCAATCCACGTGGCAATAAGAAGTTAGAAGCATAACCTTCGGATACCTCTTTAACCTGACCTTTTTTACCTTGACCCTTAACATCTTTTATGAATATGACCTTCATTCGAATAACCCCTCTTTCGATTCGATTTCAGCCAGCACCTGCAGTAATCTGGCTTCTGCTTCTTTACATGTTCCTTCAAGCTGTACCGCGGCATTGGACAGATGCCCTCCGCCGCCTAATTTCTCCATCACGACCTGTACATTCATACGTCCTAGTGATCGGGCACTAATGCCAATCAGGCCGTCAGGCCGCTCGCTGATGACGAATGAAGCAACTACGTTGGTCATCCCAAGCAGCGTGTCCGCAGTCTGAGCAATAAGAAGCTGCGGAATTTTCATGCCTGGTGCCGTAACTACAAGCGCGATTTGGTCATACACCATCCGCGCATGTTTGATAATTTCGGCTTTGGAAATATACTCCTGTAAATCCTCCTTGAGCATGCGCTGAATAAGTACGGTATCGGCACCATTCCGGCGCAGGAAGCCTGCGGCCTCAAAGGTACGCGACCCCGTATGAAGCGCAAAATGCTTCGTATCCACCGTGATCCCCGCTAACAACATTGTAGCATCCAGCGGACTGATCTTTACCTTCTCATGAATATACTGAAGCAGCTCTGTCACCAGCTCACAAGTCGATGAAGCGTAAGGCTCCAAATACACCAATACAGCATCGTTAATGAACTCTTCACCTCTTCGGTGATGATCCACCACTACAATTCTGCTGGCATATTGCACTAGCCGCGGCTCCATCGTCATAGACGCCTTATGTGTATCCACAACAATAAGCAGGGTATGCTCTGTCATGATCTGTAGGGATTGCTCCGTTGTGATGAATGACTTATACAACTCATCATCCTTACGAATCTGCTCCATCATGTTAGTTATCGATGGATTAGGAGTCTCCATCACAATGCTAGCCTCTACATTATACATCTGCGCAGCCCTTAACAGGCCGATTGCAGCACCCACAGCGTCGATATCCGGTGTCCGATGACCGAGGATCAGCACACGATCGCTCTCCTGCATCAGATCCCGCAAAGCATGCGCAATGACCCGCGCCCGCACTCGGGTACGCTTCTCAGCAGCATTACTCTTGCCGCCGTAGAAGGATAACCGTTGGCCTGCTTTTACAGCTGCCTGATCACCACCTCGGCCAAGCGCCATATCTAGACTGGATTGGGCCAATGCCCCTAATTCACTTGCTGAGTCTGCGCCAAAGGCCAGACCAATACTCAGTGTCATGGGTACCTTAAGATCAGCAGTCATTTCTCTGACTTCATCTAGAATCACGAAGCGGCTCTCTTCCAACGCTTGCAGGCTACGATGATTAAGCAGCATTAGATAACGTTCCGAGGACAACCGCCGCAGATAAACCTCAAACTGCTTACTCCATTCAGTGATTTCACTCGTCACTTTAGCAATCAGCGAGGTTCGCTGTTGATCATCCATCCCTTGAGCGGATTCATCCAGGTTATCCATCATCACTATGCCGATTGCCAGCTTCTCATCCTCATACCGCTCACGTAACACCACAAGCTCAGTGATATCATACAAGTAAAGAATACGCTCACTCGGAATAATGACAGCTTGATAAAATCGTTCATCCACGGTGATCTCAAGGCGGGTGTCATGGAGCACACCCTCTTTGGCGACCTCCCGCTTACCCGCTGCAGCACCTGTGAAAAAAGACTGCATATCAGGCAATAATTCTTGCAGTGATTCCCCAACTAAAGACTTGCGTGCAAAAATATCGCCGGCATAGCGGTTATTCCATTCCACCGTTCGATCCTCGCTAAACAGAATGATTCCAAGCGGCAGCATGCTGACTGCTTCGCCCTCTACCCGCTTAATGCGGAAAGATAGTCCATTAATATATTCCACCAGATTACGGCGGAACGAGATCTCCGCTTTCAACATATAGAAGCATAAAGTACCTGACAGAAACAGGCCGGCGACCCCAAGCGCCCAGTTATAAATACTGACAATTATAATAAGGACCAACAGCAGCATGAACGCCCATACGGTATGATAGCCGTGCCAGCGTCTTTGCAGAAATTTAGGCATGAACTCTCACCCTATCGTTTCGATTTGGTCACATACTCCCGCAGTGGGAACGCAAGATCAATAATACCAATAATGCGCAGCGGCGGCAGTAAAATAACCGGTATCGCTAACAATACGGCAGACATCTTGTTCCATTTGCGTTCATGCGCCAGGAAGAAGAAAAATCCGATGGCCTGAATCATAAAGCCAATTCGCAGCAGTGGCAGAAGATTGGCAGAAATCATGAGGATGAAATTGTTCTCCGACCCTGAGAAGAAGAGCTGTAGAACAACACCAATCAGATAGTACCAAATAAACGATCTCGAAAGTCTCCATTCACGTGCAGGCTTCATCTTAGGTACTGCATAATTCATACTGTTCAGAATCGGGCGGGCAATAGAATGCGTAATCACAGCAATCATGAAGGAGCTTACGATTAGAGTCATAGGGATCATTTGAACCGTCATATGACTTATCTTGTTTACATCCTCAGTTGAAAATCCAATATCAGTGAGCAGAGGATTGGTAGTTCCGAGCTCAGACAGAGGTGAATTAACCATTTGCAATACATCGTTCACATAGGTAGACAGGTCAAAATTAAATAATGCCGTACCCAGCAGCAAAAGCAGCAGGAACTGTGCAAGAATCGTAACCGTACCTGCGATCACGGTAGACATGGCCGGGGCATGTCTTTTATACCAGCGCCCCATAACCAGAGCCGGTATTAAGAAATACGCAGCTATCAACAGATAAATTGGTGTAATCAAGCCTACAATCAGCAACACCGGCAATACATGCAGTACAAATTGTCTCGTGTTCAGTGTAGTAAACAACACTACTGCCGGAACAATCATAAACAGGGTAGTGATGATGAGGAGTGGAGTCGTTAAACTAAGCAGCAAAAGTAAGTATGCTACGCTCCAAGCCACAGATGACCAGCGAAATTTCAACAGTATTCACCTCTTACGCATATGTTCTTCTAAAGCAGATATATCTTGGTACCAATCTTCCAGTTGATGCCCTTCCTGCTTGTGCTTTCTAAGCTTCTCCAGTAGCAAGTCATCTAAAGAACGATAAGGAATCCCTAGTCTGCGGCCCAAAATATAAGAGCTCATAATCAAGCTAGCCAGACTGTCACCGACACGGGTAGTACTGCCTTCCCATAACGCTTTAAATAACCTTGAAACTTGATCAATCACTTCGGTTTTCAGCCATTCAATTACCTTGGCGCGCTTGGCTACATCCAGATCCTTCGGCACATTGGACACGTCTCTCTACCTCCGGCAAAAAGCTTTATTCTCCATTATAGCATAAAAAATTCGGTGTCACACTGGACGCCCCGCGCCCCTTAAGTATGCTTCAATCCATGCTGACTATGCCTCTTTTTGGAGAGGAGCTTTCTTTAAAAAAGACCCGCATTCCGTTATCGCCGGAAATACAGGCCTTGTTCCGATAGCTTCTATAACCGCGAATACACTGGGACTATAATGATTCCTGTGATTGTCTTGTTACAAATTTCTCGCAATATTCTATGACTTGACTCCGGCGAACAATTCCAATAAACCGGTTCATATCATCGACCACAGGTACAAAGTTCTGCACCTTAGCCAAATTAATTAGATCTTCCATATCCGCATCAATCGAGACCGGCTTGTTATTCATACGTAATGGAACGTCCTTCAGCAAAAATTTTGAAGCGTTCTCAAACGAAACCTTACCCTCCGACTCTTTCATGTACCAGAGCAGATCACCTTCCGTTACCGTGCCGGCATACTCTCCATTACGGTTAAGAATCGGGACTGCTGTATAGCGGTGAAACTCCATCCTCTCAAGCGTTTGGCGCAGCGTAGAATCGAGCGTTACGCAGGCCACCTCCTGTTTCGGAAGTAAAAAAAATGCAATATTCATCTCTTGATCCTCCTCAAAGAGTTCCGAAGGAATTACGGTTCTTTAACTTCCTTTTACTGCCATGCCAATGTGATTATACGTAGCAGCTAAATAATAGTTCCAACTCATTATAACATGAAGACAGTAAGCAGCAGCCATGAGAATGTGTATGGCTGCTGCAATTTATTTATATGAGTTTAGCTTTCCAATTAGAATTACTGCGTAACTGCTGTTGCTTTGGGCTCGAGTGCATTACTTGCTTTTCCCGGCTCAATCAGTTGATCTACAGGTGTTCCTGCATTCATCCAATTATCAATCAGCGCCTTAGCTTCGCGCAAGTCCTCTTCATCAACGATATCATAATAAAGTCCGTCAATACGTTTTCCTTCGCCCATTACCGTAAAGCTTGAGATATCCATATCTTTGCCGCCCATAAATTTCTTGGCCAGACTAATAATCATTGAAGGCTCAATATCGGTCTTAAAATTATCGCCCATAATATCCAGCAGCTTAGGAATATTGCCGATTTGGCTGATCGATAACATTTTATTAGCTACGACATCAATAAAAACCTGTTGGCGTTTGGTCCGGTTAAAGTCACTATCTTCACGGTAGCGTGTATAGTTGAGTGCTTCTTGACCGTTATAATTCGACTTTCCACCCTCGATCGTAAACTTTTCATGGTCCTTACCCTTGTTTACAATATCCTTCTTGATTGGCAGCGGAACGCCTCCAATAGCATCAACGGCATCCTTGAGCCCTTGAAAGTTAATGGTGGCATAATACTGAATATCATGCTCCAGCAGTGCTTCCAGAGTATCCTTAGCCATTTGCTGCCCACCAAAAGCATAAGCATGGGTAATCTTATCTTTTTTATTATCGTTATGCCCAATAATCTCGGTATACGTATCACGTGGAATAGAAATAAGCAGAATTTTGTAATCCTCAGGGCGAACAACAGCATACATCATAGTGTCCGAACGTGCGGTTTCATTGTCGCGTTGATCAGTCCCGAGCAGCATCAGCGAGAATGGATCGCTTTTGTATACAACCGGCTCTGGCTTAACCTTATTCTCATCCTTAAGTGGCTGGTAAGATTCTTCTTTCAGCTTGCTTTCTACCCGATCGGACAAAAAGAGGTCAAAGGCTAATACGGCCAAAGAATTCCGAAACAGAAAGCCTCCCGCTATAACAACGACGAGAACAATTAGCGCAATGTATCTTTTCTTTATTTTTTTCATCTTTGATTCCTTCTTTATTGTAGAATAATTACAAATACCATATATTTACAATGCCTCCTGATCGTTCTCAGGCAGTCATGGTTTTATTTCTCTCGGCGGCGAATTTACTGTCCCTTATTCCATTATCTTATTGTCCCCCCTTTCAGGAAATTCGGGTCATTCTAAATTATAGAAAAAAGTTTTTTTGCGTTTCTAAAATAATATGGGATAAAACAATATTTCTATTGTAATCACTAAATGGATAAAAAGAAACAACAAATACCGACATGAATAGGGAAAAAGCACCATACCAAGTAATAATTACTGGTATGATGCTCCAAATTTAACTTCGAATTCCAAGGGCATGTATAATATGTTTTACCCGTTCTCCATAATGTAAACCGCGGAAAAACCCATAATCGAACAATTTAGCAGCACCCTCAAATCGGCTGCCATAGGTCTCTGCCCCCATAACGACCGCAATAAGCCGGTGCCCCTCTCGCTGGGCTGATCCCGCAATACAATATCCCGTCTGGCTATCATATCCAGTCTTCAACCCATCTGCTCCATCGTATGCGTAAGCGCCGCCCATACCTGGAAGCATAAGGTTGCTATTACTAACATATAACCCTTTATCCTTTAATTGCATCTGTGTACGACCGGAAATATTCAGTACATCAGGATGATTATGGATTAGAGCAGCTGCCAATTTGGCTGTATCCCTCGCTGTCATCATCGTCTGGCCACCGATATGCGTAGGCTGACGAATGATACCAAGATCCTTGCTCGACAATCCAGAGGCGTTGGTAAATACCGTATTAGGAGATAAACCTAAACTACGTGCTCTATCATTCATCATAAGTACAAAAGAATCCTCTGATCCTGCCATATATTCTGCCAATGCAACTGCAGCATCATTAGCAGAATAGATGGTGATGCCTTCGAATAGCTCCCTTACTGTATAGAAATCTCCTCGTTTTAATGAGAGACTCATACCTCCCATTTGACTGGCGTAAGCACTAATAGGGACTCTATCCTCCCACCTAAGGGTTCCAGAGGTTATGTGATCCAGCACAATCATTTCAGTCATTAATTTAGACACACTGGCCGGTGGCATAGGCACATCGCCGTTTATATTGACCCATATGTCTCCACTATCCATATCTAGCAGCACTGCTGAACCCGCGTCAATATCCGGTTTAAAGCCCAGCTCGATAGGCCTCCACACCGTAATTAAGACAACGACTATCAAAGCTGCACCAGCCCATATCAATATCCGTCTCTTCATCGTTGTCATCCTCCATAATATATATGACGAATGAAACAGCAATTTGATTTCACTTTTTGCGTAATTTTTTTTATTTTTTTTAATTTAGTCCTTTATCCACCATTTATTAGGCTCAATTATGGAGCCCAAAGAATCAACACGCACACCTTGTAGACGTTTATTAACAGCAGTAATGCTTTCTCTTTCCGCAAAAAAGATCATTGGAACCTCTTCATTCACTAGCTTCTGCCATTCATAATAGATTTGTTGTCGATAATCTCTATCATATGCCTTCATACTTGTGCCATCGCGAATCAATTCTTCATTCCGCTCCGAGGACCAACGTGGGTAGTTCCACAAATCATTCTCCCTCCAGAGACCTGAAGGATCAGGATCATTAGCTAATCCCCATACCCCGTTAAACAACTCAATGGACGGATCATCAGCCTCTACTGCTTCATAGAAGGTGTTGAGCTCTTTTAACGCCCCACCATTAAGCTGCACATCGAGTCCCACATTTCGCCAATCCTCCAGAATAGCAGCAGTTCGTAACTCCGCTGAATGACTGCCTAGCATAGAATCATAATGAATAACTAACTTTTCTCCTTTTTGATCCTCACGCAGCCCATCTCCATCAACATCTACAAAACCAGCCTCATCAAGCAGCTGCTTCGCTTTTTCCGGATCATAGGGATACGTATTAATCTGACTGTCAGGGATCTTCGCCCAGCTTGCACTGGAAACCGGAGTTTCTATAGGCTTGCCTAACCCATGAGAAAATGATTGAATGATCCCCTCCCGATCAAGTGCATAATACATCGCCTGACGTAATCTTTTATCCGCAAATTTAGGGTTATCCATTACGATTTTTTCAGCTTCACTATCCCAATACCCAAATTTAAACCCTATATACTCATAAGCAAGCTCATTTGATTGTAAAATATTAATATTATCGAGTTCGCTCAGCTTTTCATAAGTATCTCGTGGGGCATTCTCTATATCAATTACGCCTTGTTCAAACAGGCTGATGATTTCCTTGTCATCAAATACCTTATACAACACACCATCCAATAAAGCCTTACCTTTATAGTATTGATCAAAGCGCTTCATCTCGACCCGCTGGCCAGGTTCAATAAGGCTCACCTCAAAGGGGCCAATCCCAATCGGATTTTTTCGCATCTGATCACTCTCAGGCATATCCTTAACAGCGACTCCAGTATAATATTTTTTATTCATCGGATACGGCCATAGATTATCAATCGTATTTACGCGGGCAGCTGTCATTGTTATTTTCAAAGTATAAGGATCTATAACCTTAAGACCTGTTATATTCTTCGCCTCACCCTTATGATAGGCTTCTGCACCTTGAATCATTTCCACACTATAATAACGCGATCCGGTGTATTCTGGACTAGCAATAGTCTCCATCGCAAATTTCCAGTCCTCTACGGTCAGTTCATCTCCATTATGCCAACGGATTCCCGGTTTAATTTTAAAGGTAAATATTCTATGATCCTCGGACTCCTGCCAAGTGGCGATATTAGGAACCGTTGATAAATCATCATCTATCGTAAACATGGCCTCAGTAATAAACTCCAGCACATGAAAGTCATCTTCACCTTCATAAAAAGCAGGCTCAAAGAAGCCCATAAACGGCGATGAGTATCCATAAGTAACTACTCCGCCAGTCTGTGGCT
This sequence comes from Paenibacillus sp. FSL H7-0690, assembly GCF_037980415.1. Classification (NCBI taxonomy): domain Bacteria; kingdom Bacillati; phylum Bacillota; class Bacilli; order Caryophanales; family Paenibacillaceae; genus Paenibacillus; species Paenibacillus sp. FSL H7-0690. Next base: position 6,895,045 of record NZ_CP150281.1, read on the forward strand.
TTTCGACCACCTCATTGTGATGTAAAGATAATGAATTACTGCTGGTACCTGCTCTGCTGCATGCTGACAATACAGTAGTCATCACGAGCATTGTTAACAAGAACCCGCATATCTTCTTATTCTTCATGTGTTCCTTCCCTTCTCTAGTTGAACGTATATCTACATATAAGCTATGGAATAAATATTTACTGTAACAAAGTTTTAGAATGGTTACAATAACTTCTAAGCTTTAGGCCTATACTCCTGCTTGAATTTACGCATATTTCATAGTATTTATAAAAAAAGAGGGACCTACCTCATAGGCAGATCCTTTTATTACATTATTCTTCATCCTTATGCGTAATTCTCAGGCCTTCGACATGCTTACGCTGCATCAATTTCCGCTTTTTACGGGTATCCTTGCTCTCAAAAATTATATCAAAGTCATATTCCTCAGGATACAGCTCATCTTTGGATAGATATGGTTTTAAACGTTTATGATTAATCCGCATTTTTTGCTTCTGGATCATCACTCCGACCATTCCTAAGTGATCTCTTTTCTCATAAACAATGCCTATCCGCCCTAGTGAAGTTACAAGAACAGCATCACCAATTTCATATTGGGTCTGCTTCTCCTTATCGCTCAGTGATTCAACAGACTTTTCTTCTTTTTCAGAATCCTCTATAACAGGTGCAGTCTTCCCTTTCTCTCCCTCTTTGCTAAAAAGACTTGCCCATGCCGACCCATCACCTTTCTGCAGCCTTTGCTGCTGCGCCTCAACGATCTCCCACGATCGCTTGATAACGTTATCCTGGATACCCAGCTTTTTGGCAATTTGCAGAGCGTAACTCTCCCCCGCTTCTCCGATAGTCAGACGATACAACGGCTGCAGCGTTTCTTTGTCGAATTCCATTCGTGCATTTTGAAAACCGGCTGTCGCAGCGGCAAAGGCTTTTAGCTCATTAAAATGGGTTGTGACGATAATATTGGCCCCTTTACGGTTCAGCTCTTCCAGAATGGCGATTGAGAGGGCGATTCCTTCACCAGGGTCTGTACCTGCCGCCAGCTCGTCAATGAGCAGCAGCACCCCTTTAGAGGCATCTCTCAGCATTCCCTCAATACTCTTCATTTGTGCCGAAAATGTACTGAGTGATTGGGCCAAACTTTGTCCGTCTCCGATTACACTGATCACATCCGTAAAGACCGTAAACTCACTCCCCTCCTCGACCGGAATCAACAACCCGGATTGAGCCATGAGGGTCAGCAGCCCGAGGGTCTTGAGCACCACCGTTTTCCCGCCTGTATTTGGACCTGTAATGATTAGGGATTTATATCCCTTCCCTATCTCCAGGCTAATTGGAATCATGCCCTGCAGCATGGGATGTCTGCCTCCGTTCATCCTTAGAAAACCCCTATCATTTAGAGTAACCTCAGATGCTCCCAGCGTTCGTGCATACTTTGCTTTGGCAAAAATAAAATCATAGGTACCTGTAACCTCGATATTTAGGCGCAGTGCAGTTTGTTCCTGTTCTACCATGCTGGTCAGCATACTGAGGATCACAGCTTCTTCACGCGCCTCTTCTCCTAATAACAAATCCAGCTCAATCTGCATGGAGGCGATCTCATCTGGTTCGATGAACACCGTCTGTCCACTTGTGGATTGATCAAGTACCGATCCCTTTATTTGCTTATGATACTCGCGCTTTACGGGGATAACGTAACGTCCACCACGCTGACTATAAATATTCTCTTGCAAAATCGATTGATGGCGCGTCATGATCCCGTCAATTTTTTTATGAAGACGTTCTTTAGCTACGGCAATCCGTTTACGAACCCGCTCTAACCCCTTACTAGCTCCATCATCAATCGCCCCAAAGCGGATACAACGATCAATTGCTTCCCGCACATGATTTAATTCCAGTAGCGAGGAAGCATAAGCAGCAATCCGGGGAGCACTTTGCTCTTTAGAAGCCATATATTTGCGCAATTGACTACAGCTCTTTAGAAATGTAGCCACTGCAGTGAAGTCTTGCTCACTGTACAAATATCCAGTCCCCATTAGTGACATGATCCACTCAATCCCCTCTAATGAAGGAATCGGTACACTGGACCCCCGCTCGAGCAGCTCTTTAGCTTCAGACGTTTCCTCCATCGCTCTTTGAATCGAAGGCAAATAGGTCATAGGCATAAGCTCTTCTACAGTTTTCTTTCCTACATAAGATACCGCATGACGGCTAAGCTCGGTTTTAATAATTTCGTATTCCAACGTGTTTAGACTTTGTAAATTCACAGCAAATCCTCCTTATTGATCTAACTTTTTTTGGAACTAAATCTCCCTAACGCAAAAAGGACAAAGAATGCCACTATGGCAGTCCTTGCCCTTCTTTTTATGCTATTGTTCTCTGGCGTCTTAAGGTCCCCATAAAAGCCAGGGTGGCCGAAAAACAAAAAAACCGTGCTCTAAGAGCACGGTTAATTACAAAGAGAACAACAGCCGTAAAGAGGCCATATGACGCTTCGTGTGTTCTTAACTAAATCATCCACTGTTAGGAACAACAGACCTCTGCGCGAAACGAACTCAAATAGAGCACGTAAACGCCAAAAGACGAGCCTGCTAAAGCCTTCCTACTCCAGTGTTATGAAATTGCTAGTTAAGAACGGTCACCAACATCAATATTTCCCCTTTTGTTATAGGATAGCTGTAATTTAACACATTCCAGATGGAACGTCAACGTAATCCACACGCTGGTTTTTCACAACAAAAAAGCAGCCGGTTTCCCGACTGCTTCTATAAAACGTCCTATTCCGTTGTGTAAGGAAGCAACGCGATTTGACGCGAGCGTTTTACAGCAATGGTAAGAGCGCGTTGGTATTTTGCACTTGTACCTGTTACACGACGTGGCAAAATCTTTCCACGTTCGCTGATGAACTTCTTAAGAAGTTCAGTATCTTTATAATCAATGTGAGTAATCTTGTTCACAGTGAAAAAGCAAACTTTTTTACGCTTGTTGCGTCCACCACGACGTGCTGGTCTTTTGTCGTTGTCAGCGCCTTCTCTTGGTTTAAAAGCCATATTCTTTTCAGTCCTTCCTAATTAAAATGGCAAATCATCATCCGATATATCAATCGGTTTACCATCGCCCGAAAAAGGATCTTGAGTATTGTTGTTACGCGAGAAATTATTGTTGTTATTTCCGCGTCCAGCGTTACCACCGCCACCATATGCTGGCTCTTCAGGCATACTACTTGCACCACTTGAAGTATTTCCACCTTCACGGCTTTGTGAAGATTCCAGGAAACGAACATTATCAGCAATAACTTCAGTTACGTATACACGTTTACCTTCGTTATTCTCATAGTTCCGCACTTGGATGCGTCCTTCCACTGCTGTCAGACGACCTTTGCGCAAATAATTGGCACAGGTTTCTGCTAGCTGTCTCCAGGTAACAACCGGGATGAAGTCTGCCTCACGTTCACCGTTCTGGCCCGTAAAGTTACGATCTACGGCAAGCGTAAATTGAGTTACGGCAACACCAGCGGGAGTATAACGAAGTTCCGGGTCACGGGTCAACCGTCCGATCAAAATGATACGGTTCAACAATTCTGGTCCCCTCCTTTAGAGCGATTCATTACAAAGCTTGTCAAGATCTTAAGCAACGTCGTTCGTAATGAGATAACGAATAACTTCGTCAGAAATCTTCATAAGACGTTCTAATTCAGTAACTACTGCAGGTTCTGCATTGAAGTTAACCAAAACATAAACGCCATCACGGAATTTCTTGATCTCATACGCAAGACGGCGTTTACCTTGCACTTCGTGCTTTGTAATTTCCCCGCCATTGGAGATGATGCCTTGGAATTTATCGACTGCTGCTTGAACAGCTTCTTGTTCAATGTCAGGACGAATAATGTACATCACTTCATATTTGCGCATAATTTTCACCTCCTTATGGTCTGAGGCCCCTAATCACGTCAGGAGCAAGGAACGAGCACAAACATAGACTCGCACCTGATTAATATACCAAAACGAGCAGCAGAGTGCAAGCAATATTAATACCGGACAACCTTCCACCCTCTTTTTACATGAAAAAAACCCTACCTGCGCACAATAATCGGTGAATTCATCTGCACTTAAGGAAGGAGCGATAATGATGGGCGAAAAGACAGAATATGAAAAAGGCGACAAGGCCCCCAATCCAGGCATGTATACAGAGGTAGGTGAAGCGCGAAGCTTCCATACCGAAATTCAGAATCCACAGCATATTAAAATGGAAAAAGGGGACACCTTCCCCGAGACCAGTAACAAAAATCGGAAGTGGAAAAAGGTTGAAAAAGCACGTGTACATTAAATAAAAATAAATGTGTATAAAAAAAATGACATTACACATACTATACTCAGGCAGTACAAAAGAGAGGTGTGGTTCCGTTGGCCGTCGTAGACGAACACAATCACAGGATATCTGATTCAGCATCTATTGTTAGCTGGGAATAGTAGTGGGTTATTGTCTAAAAAGCAGTAACCTCAGCAACGCCTAAATCACTTTAGTCGCTATATACAGAGAAATTCCAACATCATTGATGTACTGCCTCTTGAAGAAGGACCCGAAAGGGCCCTTCTTTTTGCATGTTATGATCTTTTGCAAACAGCTCAGTGGACACAAAAAAACCTCCGTTACAGGAACGAAGGATTCATTAAAATGTTATATTATGCTGAAGTGGCGGAGAGGGTGGGATTCGAACCCACGCACGCTGTGACACGCCTAACTGATTTCGAGTCAGCCCCCTTGGGCCTCTTGGGTACCTCTCCGCAGCAAAAATAATTGTATCATGCAGACATGCCATTTGCAAGCTTAATTATTGTCTGTATTTCCCTCTGCTGAACGCAGTACCTTCTTCATATTCTTCTCGAATTTCGCCCGGGGAATCAGAACACTATGCTGACATCCTGTACACTTAATGCGGATATCCATCCCCATGCGAATGATCTCCATCTCATTAGAACCGCAAGGGTGCTGTTTCTTCATCTGTACAATATCTCCAAGCTGAAAAACTTTACGTTCCACTACCCTTCCCCCTTTTTCCCCTCTTGTGTCGCTGCGATTTGGCGTCTTGATCCAGTGTCAGGCGTATCCGATACTTCCTGCTCATTTTCTGCTTTTGCCAGTTCAATTTCAGCCTTTGCTTCTTCTTCTTCTGCCTTCAAACGCGCTTCCTCTTCGGCTTGAGCAGCTTGGGCCTGCTCTAGACTGCTTAGTTTCTCTAGTGCCTGCTTAATATCATTCTGAATCTGTCTCTCCGCAACCTCTTTTGCATTAGGTAAACAGCTAGCCGCTATACGAATTACATATTCCGAAGTACTCATGGACTGTATACCGAGCACATTAGGATAAGCAAGAACATTAGAGTTACGCTCTTCTATTCCTTTTAGCGCTTCTCCAATCAAACCTAGCGTGGCCTCCAAGCTCCGCTCCATTTTTACAGGAACATCAACTACAGCCAATGCATTCGAGAGAGAATAATTGGTTACGTTCGTGATTAATCCATTCGGGATAATAAATACTTCTCCAGTTGTGCTTAACAGTCTGGTTGTTCGCAGTCCGATTAATTCTACCGTTCCTTTATAGGTCCCCGTTTGAATTACATCACCCACTGCAAATTGATCCTCTAAAATAATAAAGAAACCTGTAATAACATCCTTCACCAAACTTTGTGCCCCAAAACCCACTGCTAAACCAAGCACACCCGCTCCAGCCAACAATGGTGCCAAATCGAAGTGGAACTCAGAAAGCACGAGCATGATCATCACAAAATTACAGATAACTGTCACTACATTTTTCATCAATTCCCCAACCGTAGTAAACCTTCGTGTGTTGGACAGAAGTCTGCCACCGGTTTTACGCTCAAGCGAACGATCAATAATATTAGAAACAATTTTAATAATAACCCGGGTTAAGAGAAAAATAACAAGAATCCGTAGACCCGCAAATAATACATCCGCCCACATATCAGCATCGGTAAACCAATTCCACACCTTATCTTTAAAGCGAATGGCATCTTTTAATGTATCCGCACCGGGTGTATCAGCCTCCAGTATCCACATATTCATCGCATGTACTCCTCCCTACCCCTAAATCAGTATGTAGTTCTCGTTGTGTTTTCCGTAGATGCCGCGTATTTCTATTTCTTGCTCAACTATAATTCTTTTTACCTCTTCCAGCGCATTTTGAAAAAACTGAATTGAAATTGCACAGCCTGCGGTGATCTCCTTCGGAGTTGGAAATATATCAATTTCTATTTCAGCATACTCAAGCAGCATTTCAGCACGAAGCGCCTGCTGGGTGGAGTCAAACGCTATTAACATCTCATCCTGCATATACGTCAAGCCTCTCCATAGGTTTATCGTCCTATCTCTTGCTGCTGGAGTATAAAACCCCTCTTCTATCCATATACTAGATACCAACAAATAGAATCACCCTTAGAAAGGAAGATGGTATGAACTCCTCATCCAAGGCTACAGCAGCGCAAGAAACGTCCTGTTTAAAAATATCACATACAGATCCCGATATCTATTCCGCAATTACTCATCGGCTACTTTTTCACTTTTCACGCACGCGTCCAGAGACTCAAATTATCGTCATCTGTGTAGGCACTGATCGCTCCACCGGAGATTCTCTCGGTCCTCTTGTTGGTACTGCATTATCCCGTTTTCATAGTCCATTGTTTCATTTATACGGTACCCTTGAAGAACCGGTTCATGCCGTCAATCTTGAAGAGACTTTGTCTCTAATTAATGAAAAATATAATAACCCGTTTGTCATCGGAATAGATGCCTGCTTAGGTCACTCTACTAGTGTTGGCTGCATCCAAGTCGTTGAAGGTCCCCTCAGACCAGGGGCTGGCGTAAATAAACAATTGCCGCCGGTTGGAGATATCCATTTGACTGGAATCGTTAATGTCGGCGGCTTTATGGAGTATTTCGTATTGCAGAATACACGGCTAAGTCTAGTCATGCGATTATCTGATATTATCGCTACAAGTCTATATTCTGCTCTAAAACAATGGAACCTGCATGCTACTTCTGCTGCAACGCGAGAGTTATAACTTCTTTTTCTTCAGGCGATAAGGCATATTGTGATTCCCCATTTTGCATAGGCTTGGAGTAAATATATGAGTTCTCACGATTATGAAGGCTGGTTAATACAATGCCACTGCTATTGTCATCCAGAATAGCCACCGAGAAGCTCAAATCATTACCACGTTCACCGAAGGCATTATAACGCTTCAGAGCGATATTTGACTTCATGCCGCGGATTTTGACTTGGGTAGCTTCTATCAACGCTTTTTGCTCACGTTGTTCTTCTTCCAGCATGTCGCTTTGGTTCTTCAGATCAACCAGAAGGCCTTCCAGATCCTCCACACCGCTTCCTGCCATCATGGCCTCATATTTGCGCCGTATAGTCCGCAGCTTAGCTCCCTGGGCGATTACAGTCACTATCAATACTAGCATAATTACTACGAAACCAAACACAAACCACTGCAACTGTTCATTAATTAATTGATTCATTTCAGACATGAATGGACCATCCTTTTTATTTATCTGCTGCGGGCATCAGCCATATAACTCATCCATAGCAGCTAGCATTCTGCTTATATTATGCTCTGTTGTATCTACGCCTACACTCGCCCGAACAGCACCACTTTCTAGTGTATCAACAGCCTTATGTGCCAGTGGGGTACAATGCATACCCGCTCTGACGGCTATTTTATACTCACGATCTAGACGGTGGGCTATATTCGCCGATTCTTCCCCATCCACTACAAACGACACAATTCCAGTTCTCGGAGCCCCTAATGTGGGCCCTAACAGTTTAATGTTTGGAATATGGGACAAGCCCTCCATCAGCAGTTGAGTCAGCTTCCACTCTCTTTCGTGGATAACGTTTGTCCCTATCGATTTTACCTTTTGAACACCGGCTAGTAAACCAGCAATTCCTACCGCATTTTGCGTTCCCGCTTCATACCGATCTGGGCGAACAGAGGGTTGTTCACTATTCTCAGATTGACTGCCTGTCCCTCCATGCATTAAGGGCTCGAGATCCAATTCAGGTGATATATAGAGCCCACCAGTCCCTTGTGGTCCAAGCAATCCTTTATGCCCGGGAAAAGCTAATAAGTCAATATTCATCTTTTTCACATCAATATCAAGCGAGCCTGCACTTTGAGCAGCATCCACTAGAAATATAGCACCCTTTGCTTTAGCTAGATCCCCGATTTCACCAATGGGAAGTATACTACCTAATAAGTTGGAGCTATGATTACAAATTACCATTTTAGTGATTGGTCGAAACGCTTTGTCCAATTCGTTCAAATCCAATTGCCCTTCTCGATCCACCTTCAGATAATCAACACTTATCCCTAGTGACTTACGTAAATATTCCAAAGGTCTCCGCACAGAATTGTGTTCAGTCATTGTAGAGATTACATGATCCCCTGCTTTGAGTGTACCTCTAATCGCCATATTTAATGCCATCGTAGTGTTTTGGGTAAACGCTATGTCTTGTGCATTAGAAACCCCAAACAACTCCGCCAGCAAACTCCGGGCTCTCACCAACACCCGTCCGCTTCCCATGGCCAACGAATAATTCCCTCTACCAGCATTTGCTCCCGACTGCAAAGCATTCATCATCGCAGCTGCCACCTCTGGAGGTTTAGGCCAGGACGTAGCCGCATGATCCAAATATACGAAGTCTTCCATAACCCCGCTCCTCGTCTCATACTCTTTTTCATTAAGAAGAAACAACGTTGTCGCCCTTTATTGATAATAACCTTATTTGTAGAAAATATAAGAATAATATTCAGCTGCACTTTATACATCCTTATATTTTGAAAAAACATACCCCTACTCATCCGATTACGGATAGCTCAGGATATGTTCTTGGCATAGATACCCATTTAGTTACCCAATAATTCTAACAATCTTTCTAAGTCCTGCGCACTGTAGTAATTCAGTTCAATCTTCCCTTTTTCCTTACCTTGTTTTATCTTAACCGTTGTTTTAAACCGTTCACGTAATACTTCCTCTACATTATCAATATAGGGATCACGTTTAACAACTTTAATCTTTGTACCGTTCGTTGGCTTTCGATCCAGATTTTTCACTGTTTCTTCAAGCTCTCTTACGCTCCATTGCTGTTCCACGCATTGTTCAGCCAATTGTTTAATAACTTCCGGATCTTTCAGGGCAACAATAGCTCGTGCATGTCCCATAGACATTGTTCCACGTGAAACATATTCTTTTACTTCTTCCGGTAAAGTAAGCAATCTTAGGAAGTTAGCGATGTGTGATCTGGACTTTCCAACTTTAAGTGATAGCTCTTCTTGTGTGAGTGAAAATTGATCCATCAAACCTTGATAAGCAACTGCGATTTCCATTGCATTTAAATTTTCACGTTGCAAGTTCTCAATCAGGGCGATCTCCATGACCTGTTGATCACTTAGATTTCTTACGACTGCTGGAATCGTAGGTTTACCACAATATTGCGATGCCCTGAATCTGCGTTCACCGGCAATGATTTCATACCCCTTCAAAACACTCCGTACAATGATCGGTTGAATCACGCCATGTTGTCTGATGGACTCAGCCAATTCCTGGATTGCTTCTTCATTGAAATCCTTGCGTGGTTGATAAGGGTTAGCCCGTAATTGAGCTAATGGGATTTCTACTACCTTATCATCTTCATTAATAGATAAAGAAGGAATCAGAGCATCCAGACCTTTTCCTAAACGTTTACTCATAAGAAATCACTTCCTTTGCCAACTCTAAATACACTTCTGCTCCCTTTGAGCGAGGATCATAAGTAATAATGGATTGTCCATGAGACGGTGCCTCACTTAAGCGGACATTCCGAGGAATGATAGTTCTGTAAACTTTTTCCTGAAAATACTTTTTAACCTCTTCGATGACTTGGATCCCTAGATTCGTACGGGCATCCAACATGGTTAATAGTACTCCCTCTATTTTTAAATGCGGATTAAGATTTTTTTGTACTAGACGCACGGTGTTTAAAAGCTGACTCAACCCTTCGAGCGCATAATATTCACATTGAATCGGAATGATTACCGAATCAGCAGCTGTAAGGGAATTGATCGTCAAAATCCCAAGGGATGGAGGACAATCAATGATGATATAGTCATAATTATTTTTAACCGCATTTAGGGCTTTTTTCAATTTCAACTCTCTGGAAATCGTTGATACTAATTCGATCTCCGCCCCCGCTAATTGAATGGTTGCCGGGATGATGTGAAGTCCTTCATTTTGAGTTTCAAGTATCGTTTCTAGAGGATTTACTTCATTAATGAGAATGTCATATATACAATTCGCTACGTCCGCCTTGTTGATGCCAACGCCGCTGGTAGTGTTACCTTGAGGATCGATATCAACTAGAAGCACTCTTTTTCCTAATGTAGCCATACCGGCACCTAGGTTCACAGAGGATGTTGTTTTACCGACACCGCCTTTTTGATTTGCTATGGCAATAATCTTGGACACTAATTTCACCTCGAATAGTTAGGAAGAATCTTCTCGTAGATCGCAAGTATAAACGGCCAAACTATGTTACTTTATATGAGCTAAAACTCTAAAATGCAGGACTGAGCAATACATCCTGGTTTAAGTCACACAAAAGGCGGCCAATCACTTTAAGGCCGCCTTCAGCTTTTGAAACAATTTATCTTTTGGGGATCTGGATTACAATCTCGTAATGGTCACCACGGTCATTTTCTGACGTTTTGATTTCCATACCTGAGCCTGACACCATATCAATAGATTGACGAATTGTATTAAGAGCTAGACGAACATCCTTGGTATAGGAGACCCGTTTTGACTTTTTAGTTTGCGAAACTTGTTTATAGAAAGCAATACGAGCTTCCGTCTGTTTAACATTTAATCCTTTTGCAATAATCTCTGCCAAAACTTTTAATTGCATTTCCACACTATCCAGTGATAAGAGTGAACGCGCATGTCTTTCGGAAATCTGACGTTCCATCAACGCTGTCTTAACCTCTTCAGGTAAGTGGAGTAAACGAATCTTATTCGCAATAGTCGACTGACTCTTGCCTAAGCGTTGTGCTAAGCTTTCTTGTGTTAATTGATGAAGATCAATTAACTTCTGATAAGCGACAGCTTCTTCTATGGAGGTCAAACCTTCACGCTGTAGATTTTCTATGAGCGCAATAGATGCAGCCTGAGAATCATTGAACTCACGGACAATAGCAGGGATCGTCTCTAAACCAAGCTTTTTAACTGCCCGCCAGCGCCGTTCACCTGCGATGATCTCATATATGGAATCTCGCATACGTACAACAATAGGCTGAATGACACCATGAGTTTTAATTGTCTGACATAACTCATCAATTTTGTCATCATCGAATATAGTCCGTGGTTGGTAAGGACTGCTAACGACCTCATGAACTGGTATTTGTTTGATTTCTTCTCCGCTGCTCCGCTCGTTAAACCCAAATAGCTTGGTAAATTGTTCTTTCATTCCGTTCATAACCACCTAATTTCGTTATAGTACGATCTTCTTGACCTTCTTCACGGAAAGCATATCGTACAGCAATCTAAAACATTCTGATATTATGGAATTACCTGTAATGAACAGGCATCATAATCTCTCCTTCTTTCGAACAAGAGTACAGAGAAGGAGTTATATACAAAATTAAAGTCTACTATGCTATTCTATCACTTTTCTCCACATAATCATATTCTCCGTAAAGACCTATTTTTCCTGCATTTTTACAGGTGCAACAACCAAATCAGCTTATAAATCTAATTTTCATCTAATTTGATATTTATCGATTTTTGTTATCATCATCTTCATAAAAAAAGAGCATCCCCTTTGTTCAAAGAGAATGCTCCTAAAGGAACTTTGAGTATCGGCAATGTTTCACGTGAAACATTATTTCATCAATGGCATTTTGGCAGGAATTCCCGCTTTTCTTGGGTATTTAGCTGGTGTTGCTCCTGTCTTCCGGATCATAACAATATGTCGATCCGACTCCTCCACTGGTAAGCTGAACGACTCCACTTTGCTGAGTTCAGCACGAAGCTCTTTTAAGCTGTACTTAGCTTCGCTTAATTCCTCTGAGGGATCGCTGCCCTTCATTGCAGCGAACACCCCATCTTTGCGTGTGAAGGGAAGACAAAATTCATTCAATAAAGACAGTCTTGCTACCGCACGTGCTGTAACCAAATCATAGGCATCACGATGAGTGAACTTGCGCGCGACATCCTCTGCCCGCCCATGGATCAATTGTACATCAGTTAATCCCAATGTCGTACTTACATGCTGCAGAAATGAAATTCGTTTATTGAGCGAATCAACAATCGTTAGCTTCAAATGAGGAAAACATATTTTAAGTGGGATTCCTGGAAACCCAGCTCCTGAACCGATATCTGCGAGATTGGTGATCTCGTTAATATCAAGGAAAAAAGCTAATGAAATAGAATCATAGAAATGCTTCGTATATACCTGCTCTCGCTCAGTTATACCCGTGAGATTCATTTTTTCATTCCAGGTTACGAGTTCCTTATAATACAGATCAAATTGTGCTAACTGTTCTGCTGTAAGGGATATGCCTCGTTCCTGTAATAGTTGTGTGAATTGAACTTCCGTATTATCCATAGCTTATCCTTTCGCCGCGGTTACCCGGTTGTAATGCTCAAGATATACAAGAAGAATGGAAATATCAGCAGGTGTAACTCCCGCAATCCGAGAAGCCTGCCCGATAGAGATCGGGTGAATCTTAGTCAGCTTCTGCCGCGCTTCCATCGCTAATCCATGGATTTCATTATAATTAATGTCATCTGGAATTTTTTTCTTCTCCATCTTTTGCAGGCGCTCCACATGTTGAAGTTGTTTTTCTATATATCCGGCATATTTAATTTGGATTTCTACTTGCTCCTTCATTTCTGCATCCAGCATCTCTGGTGATGGTGATACTTGATCAACAAAACTATATACAAGCTCTGGGCGCCGCATCAGAACAAGCAAATTACTGCCATCTACAATAGGTGCCGATTCATATTGCGCTAGTACTTGGTTTACATCAACAGGTTTAACCTTTGTTTCTTGCAGACGAACAATTTCACGCTCCACCCGTTCTTTCTTATCTGTGAAGTTATCGAAACGCTCCTGTGTGATCAAACCAATGTCATAACCGATAGGTGTAAGTCTTAGATCTGCATTGTCATGGCGAAGCAACAAACGATATTCTGCACGTGAAGTAAGCAGACGGTAAGGTTCATTCGTTCCCTTAGTCACGAGATCATCAATGAGTACACCAATGTATCCCTGTGAACGATCTAGGATTACGGGTTCTTTGTCTTGCACTTTGCGTGCTGCATTAATTCCAGCCATAACCCCTTGGCCTGCTGCTTCCTCATAACCGGAAGTGCCATTGATTTGTCCAGCAGTGAACAGACCTGGAAGACGTTTGGTTTCAAGAGATGGCCATAGCTGTGTAGGAACCATTGCATCATATTCAATAGCATAGCCGTTACGCATCATCTCTACCTTTTCCATACCAGGAATGGAACGTAAGATAGCTAGCTGTACATCCTCAGGAAGACTAGTGGACAGACCTTGTACATAGTATTCCGATGTATTTTTTCCCTCTGGCTCTAAAAAGATCTGATGCTTAGATTTATCACTGAATCTTACGACCTTATCTTCTATAGAAGGGCAATAACGTGGGCCAGTTCCTTCGATAATACCTGTGAACATCGGCGCACGATGAAGGTTATCATTAATAATCTGATGAGTAACCTCAGAGGTATACGTTAACCAACAAGGAAGCTGTTCGTTATCGGATGATTTCGTTTCGAACGAAAAGAATTTCGGTTCATCGTCCCCTGGTTGAATTTCTGTCTTAGAGAAATCGATCGTATCACGATGTACACGTGGTGGAGTACCTGTTTTAAAACGAACCAATTCAAACCCAAGCTCCCGTAAGTTCTCAGAAAGCTTCACGGATGGCTGTTGATTGTTAGGTCCACTTTCATATGTTAGCTCACCCATAATCACTTTACCACGCAGGTAAGTACCTGTTGTCAGGATAACAGTCTTACTATGGTATTCGGTTCCGGTCTTCGTAACTACACCTACACAACGTCCATCCTCAACGATTAAACGCTCAACCATCCCTTGACGAAGTGTCAAATTAGGCGTTTTCTCCATAGTTTCCTTCATTGTATGTTGATAAAGGAATTTATCAGCTTGTGCACGTAAAGCATGTACAGCTGGTCCTTTACCTGTATTCAGCATACGCAGTTGAATGAATGTCTTATCTATATTGCGGCCCATTTCTCCGCCAAGCGCATCAATTTCACGCACTACATGTCCTTTGGCAGGTCCGCCTATGGACGGATTGCAGGGCATGAATGCAACCATATCCAGGTTAATTGTGATCATTAACGTACTGCAACCCATCCGGGCTGCAGCCAGTGCTGCTTCACAGCCAGCATGACCAGCGCCAATGACGATAACGTCATAGTTGCCTCCATCATAACTCATGTCCTGTTTCCCCCTTGAAATTATATTAAATCGTGAATCTTATTTTCCTAAACAAAATTGTGAGAATATTTGGTCTAACAAAGAGTCAGCTGCAGTATCGCCAATTATTTCCCCAAGCTGTTCCCATGCGAGCCGTACATCGATTTGAATCATATCAATCGGTATATACTGTTCTGCAGCATCGTATGCATCTTGAAGTGATTTATAGGCTTTTTTGAGCAGGGCTATATGTCTCACATTACTCACATATGTCAAGTCACCCGATTCCAGCTTTCCACCAAAAAAGAGTGTCGAAATGGCATCTTCAAGTTTGTCTAGACCTTCCTCTTCCAGAACGGACATCGGTACAATGTTAGACTCTTCAAAAAATGAGTGCAACTTATCCTTATCCAGTTTGGGCGGTAAGTCCATTTTATTCATGATTACTAGGCACTGTCTACCGTGGATTTGTTCCATCAATGCCAATTCATCCTCATGCAGCTCTTCATTAGCATTCAGCACAAGTAGAATCAGGTCGGCGTCACTAACTGCCGCTTTGGAGCGCTCCACCCCAATTTTCTCAACAACATCCATCGTTTCACGAATTCCCGCTGTATCGAGCAGCTTAAGCGGTATATTATTTATCGTTATAAATTCTTCTATTACATCACGTGTTGTTCCTGGAATATCTGTTACAATCGCTTTGTTATCACGCGCTAATGCGTTTAGCAATGATGATTTACCAACGTTCGGACGTCCGACAATAGCTGTCGTAATCCCTTCACGAAGTATTTTTCCTTCATTAGATGTCTTAAGCAGCTTTGTTATTCCCTCCATAACCTCACTGCTTTTATCTTTAATAAATTCAGCTGTCATGGATTCTACATCATGTTCTGGATAATCTATATTCACTTCAATATGAGCCAGCATCTCAATAAGTGTATGGCGTAAAGCATGAATTCGATCCGATAAGGATCCGCTAACCTGTTTTAAAGCTACAGAAAAAGCCCGGTCAGACTTAGAGCGAATCAGATCAATAACAGCCTCAGCCTGCGATAAATCGATACGTCCGCCCAAGAAAGCACGCTTGGTGAACTCCCCCGGCTCGGCTAACCTTATCTCCTGCTGCAGAAGTAAGTCCATCACTCTTCTTACAGAAATTACACCGCCATGAGCACTGATCTCTACTACATCCTCTGTCGTAAAAGAACGTGGTCCTTTCATAACGGTTACCAACACTTCTTCCATCTTCTCTCCGTTATCAGGACTGACGATATGTCCGTAATGAACGGTATGCGATTCCGCTTCAGTTAATGGAACTCGGCTACGAAATAATGGTGCCACTTGGGAAATAGCCTGTGGGCCACTTACCCGAATAATAGCAATTCCTCCCTCGCCTAATGCCGTCGATACGGCAGCAATGGTGTCACTAAGCATGCTGTTTTTCACCCCAAAACTTATATTTTTTGAATAGAAACGTTCTTTTATTTTTAAAAAAACAATGACCCCTTACATTGGTCAAGGAGTCATTGCATCCATATAGTCTTTACTTCAAGGTTATAACGACGCGGCGATTTGGCTCTTCGCCTTTACTGAGGGTACTCACTTGCCGGTGATCCTGTAACCTGGAGTGGATAATCTTGCGCTCCTGAGGAGACATTGGCTCCAATACAACCTCTTTACGAGTGCGAATTACACGTCCGGCTAAACGATCAGCCAGCTCTTCAAGCGTTTTTTTACGGCGCTCACGGAAGTTCTCTGCATCTAACACAAGCCGTATAAAACTGTCGGAATAACGGTTAGCTACAATATTAGCCAAATACTGTAGAGCATCGAGAGTTTGTCCTCTTCTGCCAATTAACAGTCCCAAATCTGGACCGGAAATTTGCAGAATCGTGGATTCCTTGGTGTGGACGATTTCTACCTCCACTTCGAGCCCCATGCTCTTAGCGACATCCACAATGAAATGAACGGCTTCTTGGTAAGCTTCCTCCACCGGTTGTCCGGAATCTTGGCGTGGCACACCGCCGATGGCCTCCTGTTTGCTCTCTCTTGCTGACTGTTGAGGCAGTGACGGAGCACTCGCCGCTGATGCCGGTGCGGCTTCGGCTATCAAGGTTAGTTCAACCTTGGCACCTTTCGCACCGATCAATCCCAGGAATCCTCTTGATGGCTGCTCAAGTACGTTGACCGTTACCCGGTCCTTTTGAACTCCAAGCTGGGTTAGTCCCCGTTCTACAGCTTCTTCAATGGTTTTCCCTGTTGCGACGACTTTGCTCATTTTGACTTTTTGGCTCCCTTCGATGACTTGTTGCCGCCTTTGCTCTTCGGAGCAGGACTGGAGTCATCTGTACTTTTTACAGCACTTGCGATTGCCAATTTGTGTTTATCGTTGTTGCGGTATAAGAAGTAGTTCTGAATAATAGTGTAAAGGTTACTATACACCCAGTATAGTGGCAAGGCTGCAGGGAAATTGTACGACATAACGAAGATCAGAACTGGATAGATCATCATCATGAACTGCATTGGCCCTTGTTGTTGCACTGGGTTCATTTTGGTCATCATTCTAGTTTGAATAAATGTTGTTAATGCTGCTAGCACTGGCAAGATAAACAGATGATCCGGTTTACCTAGCTCCAGCCACAAGAAGGTGTGCTCCCGTAGATGTGGATTATAGTAGATCGAGTTGTAGAGAGCGATAAAGATAGGCATTTGTACGATCAGCGGTAAACAACCCGCCATTGGGTTAACCTTATTTTCTTGGAACAAACGCATTGTTTCTTGCTGCACCTTTTCAGGTGTGTCTTTATATTTTTTCTGGATCTTTTGGAGTTCCGGTTGAATGGCTTGCATTGCACGCGAGCTCTTCACCTGTTTAATAGTAAGCGGAAGAATCAACGTGCGGACAATTATAACCATCACAAGTACGGCTAAACCATATTCTCCGTTAAACCAATCTGCAAACTTGTCCAAGGCAATGGCGAAATAATACACTACATTACTTTGCCAGAAGCCTCCATTCTTCAAATCCTCCGTAGTGTGCGTGACAGCAGTCGACGGAGCGCATCCCGACAGAACAGCTAACGACAACACCATTACCGTGATGAGGAGAAACCATTTTCCTCGTCTAGTCTTCATTAGAGACACTTCAAAACCCCTCTCTTAAACATTCCATTCCACCGTAAATCATACCATAATTATGAATACAAATAAACAAGCCTCTTAAGCACCCTTTATTTGCGGGAAGCCTTGAGTAGCTTGGCTTTACGAAGCACATGCAGCACACTTTTTTCGAGCTCTGCATACTCCATGGAAAGCGCTCCTTTTCTTACGATAAACACCATGTCTAAGCCACCTGCAATCTCAGGTTCATGGTGACGGACGATTTCCTTAACTAATCTTCTCATACGGTTACGGACAACCGCGTTTCCGACCTTTTTGCTAACAGACACACCTACTCTAAATCGCTCTACCTCTTTTTTGCCAAACCAATACACTACAAATTGATGATTCGCAAATGACTTCCCATGGCGGTATACACGACTGAAGTCGGCACGGTTTCGTAAACGTAACTTTTTGTGCACGGGAATCTCCTTCATAAAAATCCGGTTTAAGTGTCCCTCCGAATTTTTTCTTCTAATAGTATAGGCATTTGCAAGCAGCCATAAACGACCACATTTGCTGTGCTGAAATTAAGCTTCTATATATAGTAGGAAAAATAATTTCAACTTCTCACAAAATATTTCTCAATATACGTTAAATAGCCCCGCAAAGTGTAGCTAGCGCATTAAGCGAGATCCTAGACTTTTGCAGAGCAATAATAATAAAAAGCAGTAAAAAAAGACCACCGCAGTGGTCCCTTAGTGGCCTAACTTACGCACTCAAAACTTTTCTGCCTTTCAAGCGGCGAGCTGCCAGCACTTTACGGCCGTTTTTCGTGCTCATTCTTTTACGGAAACCGTGAACCTTACTACGTTTGCTCACATTTGGTCTAAATGTCGGTCTCATAATTGCACCTCCCTTACAGGAACTTAATTACTGTCATATAAGCAGAAACGGACTAAGCCGTCCTTATAGTAGGGACAGTATCTACAAGAATTATCATTTTTATATATCGAGACATATCCTTACAGAAAACACCTTTATATATTTAAACATATTTTATGAGCAAAAGTCAACCTAGTAACCGGCTTGTTCCTCCCCCTCAAGCTCAGGTGTTTATCCACAACTCTCCCCAGGAAAAAAGTAATCCACAAGATATGACAGTTATCCACCTGTGATCAAAAAATAAAGTCGACTACTCACAGTTGAGCACAACCTGTGTATAAAATTATCGAACCTTTGGCGTAAAGTGTCGAACCGTAAACAAATTATCAACAATATGTAGTGGTGTTCCTAATAATTGTACACAAGTGCTTGAATTTGTGGATAAAATAGCCCTGCTCATTGAAAAACAAGGGGCGTTTTGCTATGATGGTATTACTTTTGAATGTGAATAGATTTGTTTGTTCTCTTAATTATCAACAAGCTGTGGATAAAGTTGTGAACAAATCAAATTTATCCATATTTTTTTGTCTCTTCATATTGCCTACTGGGGATAAATATCAGCACCAACCTATTTTCTTCGACATTTCCACTTCATGGCTGATGCCACATTTGGAAGATTTAAAGGAGTGACAGTCT